>NZ_JASJAP010000007.1 GCF_030066995.1 Erythrobacter sp. | reverse complement strand
GTCCTCGTTCACAATCTCCGCTTCGCCAGCCACGTCAATCGCACGGCCATCCGCTCCAGAAATCGTCCCCGAGTTCGTCAAAACCAGTCCACCCGTCGCCGTCACAGCCTGAGAACCAGCTCCCGTCGCCGCGATTGTGGCCTCGTTCGTGATGGTGCCGTCGCCGGTGAGAACCACCGTAGGCGAGCCCGCGCCGCTCGAAGTGATCGCGCCAGCGCCGACGTTCACCAGCGTGCCGCCTTGGCTCAGCGTGATCGTCACCGAGCCGTCACCCGAGGAACTGATTTCGCCCTGGTTGTTCACGGTGCTGTTATCGCGCAGCAGGATGGTCGCGAGGTTCGAGCCCTCCGTGGTGATCGTGCCCGAGTTGTTGACGGTCGTGGTCGCCACGCCGTCAATGGCGGTGTTGTCGTCGCCGGTCGTGCTGATCGTGCCCGCGTTCGAGGTGACCGAATTGCCACCGTTCATGCGGATCGCGTTCCCGCCGCTCGAAGCAATCACACCCGTTGCGCCGTTGGCGATGACCGATTCGAGCGCCACGTCGATCGCGCGGCCGCCCGAAGCGGCGATCGTGCCGTCGTTCAGGATCTCCGCCTCGCCGGTGATCGTGATCGCCTGCGCGCCGTCGCCGCTCACCGCGATGATACCGTCATTGTCGATCAGGCCATCGCCCGTGACGACGATGCCGAAGCCGTTGACCCCGGTGGTGGTGATCGTCGCACCTTCGGCGTTCGTGATCGTGGCGTTGGTCCCGGTGGCAATCGCCAGACCGTTCATACCTTCGGAACGAAGGGCACCGGTGTTGTTGATCGTGCCGTTATTGCCAACGCGCACCGCGGCCGTGCTCATCCCGGTGGTCGTGATCGAGCCTGCGTTATTGAGCACCGCATCATCGCCGCCGTCAAAGCCGATTTCACCATTACCGGTCGTCGTGATGGAGCCGGTATCGGCAATGTTGAAGCCAAGCGTGATACCGTTCGAGGCGCCCGCAATATAGCTGACGGTCGCGTTCTGCGTGCCCGCGAGAGTGGCGGTGTTGACCACCGTGATCGCCTGCGTGCCGGTGCCCGTCAGCGTCACGACGCCGGTGGCCGCATCCATACTCTCTGTCCCGGTCAGGAAGTCGAAGGACTGCGAGCCCACCCGGATGTCTTCGAAATTGACAATGTCCGAACCAAGGTCGAACTCGCGGTCGGTCTGGTCGGTGATGATGTAAGCGTAGACATCGTTGCCCGCGCCGCCATCGACCGTACCGTTCACGGTCCCATCGTTCACGCCGATGTAGAAATCGTCGTTGCCGCTAAAGCTGACACCGGATGTGGCGCCCGAGATTGTGCCGAAGTTGGTCAGCGTGTCGCTGGTCGTGCTGGCCGTCAGGTCAACTCCGGTGGTCTCGCCGGTGATCACGCCGCCGGCGAGATTGGTGATTTCCGCATCAGCGCCGACAATACCGGCCGAAGCCGATGAAATCGTGCCCGAATTGGTGATGGTGCTGCCCTGGGTGAACAATGCCGCCTCTGCCGCGGGGTCCGTGGTTTCGATCAGGCCGGCGTTGTTGAGCGTGCCCTGAGTGGACGAAACCGCCGCACCCAGACCGCCGCCGGTGTTGCGCACCACGCCGGTTGAACCGATCACAATCGAACCCTGGTCGACCAAGACACCGACGCCGAATTCGGACGACGCCAGAACCGAGCCGTTTACCTCCACGCTCGATCCCGGATCGAACGCGACGATCCCGCCGCTGGCCGGGCCATTCGCGATAACCGTGCCGGTTTCCTCGATCACGACGGTCGAATCCGCACCGACCTGGATCCCGGCAACCGAGGTGCCCGTGGCCTGGACGAGGCCCGCGCTGGTTACAGTCGAACCCGCGCCGACATCGATCGCAATGGAGTTGTCGGCCGCCGTGGTGACGATGCCCGTCTGCGTGTTTGTCACAAGGGCCGCGCCGGTGACCGCGATGGCGGTTCCACCATTGGCCGTGATCCGGCCGGAATTGGTGATCGTCGCATCGCCCGTCACGGACACGCCGTTGGCACCGGCGCCGGTCGCCTGGATAAGCCCGGCGTTGTCCAGCGTCAGGCCGTCGCCCGCCTCGATTACCGTCGCATTGGCCCCGATCGTTGCAATCTCGCCGGTCGCCGAATTGGTGACAGTAAGGTTGGCACCACCTTCGATAGCGACCGCGTCATCGCCTTGCGTGGTGATGATTCCGTCGTTCTGAATTGTCGAATCGTCGATGACGGCGATGCCACTCGCATCGTTGCCCGACGTGAAGATTGCGCCAGTCGCGCCGTTGACGACTGTCCCGTTGCCAAAGACGAGGACGCCGTCGCTGATATCGCCGGTGGTGATGATGAAGCCGTTATTGGTGATTACCGAATTCGAGCCGACCCTCACACCGCTGGTATCGTTGCCAAAGGTCTGGATTGTGCCATCGTTGAGCACCGTGGTGTCATCGCCGGCCAAAATGGCGCCGGACAGAACACCGCTCTGGTTGTCGACAAGGATCTGGCCGTTGATCGTGTTGGTGATCGAAAGCCCCGATTCCAACCCACTAAGACCGCCAAGAACGCCGAACACGTTACCGCCGGTCACAGCGATCAGCCCGTCATTCACAACCGCGCTGTCGGCTTCGACGAGAATCGCCGCGGCCGAAGTAACGCCGGTGGCGGTGATGGTGCCAGTGTTGGTGACGTCGCTGCGCGCGCCGGCCGAGATGATACCTGCGCCGGTCGGATTCGCAGTCACAAAACCGTTGTTCACGATCGTCGCATCGCTGCCGACATTGATCGCGCTCGTGCCACTGGTGACGACGATGTCACCATCAACAAGAATATTCGAGTTGACGAGCAGGCTAATTTCACCCTGGACCTGAGAGCCTTCTTCGACCGTCAGGCTGATGGTGTTGAAGGGCTCCTGAAATCCGTCCGGGTCTGTACCCGGAGCGCAGACGATTTCCGGGGGCATGGCCGAGCCGATGAGGGCGCATTCCTCAACGTTGCCCGGAGCTGAGGGCACCATGGGAACCGGAACGGACTGAACCGGAGCGGGCGGGGTTGCCTGCGCAAAGGCAGCGGTGCTCAGTCCAGCGGACAGCGCGACCACGGAAGCACCACCAAAAGAACGGAATTTCATTGAAGCGGGATAGGTCATTATTGGCCTCTCAATGGCTTATGTAATCTCTTAGTATCGGCAGAAACGCGTGGGCCCCGGTTGGTTGACTTGATCAAAACAGAACCCCTGCCTGTTCTTGGGCGCCTATGCATACAGTGTGACAGCCGGAAGAAAAGAGTGATCCGACAGAATTAGACATTTTTTCCTCGCCGAACCGAATGGTTAACGCGCTGATTACCATACGGTAAGATGGTTAACCTCGCCCGCGATACGGCTGCACGCCCTGATCGGGCAACCACAGCCCCCCGGGCGGTGCACCGCTTTGCCAGAAGACGTCGATCGGGATACCTCCGCGCGGATACCAATACCCGCCAATTCGCAGCCATTTCGGTCTCATTTCCTCAAACAGACGCTGGCCGATGCCGACCGTAACATCCTCGTGAAATCCGTTATGGTCCCGAAAACTCCCAAGAAAAAGCTTGAGACTCTTCGATTCAACAATGGTTTCTTCCGGCGCGTAATCGATCACCAGATGGGCAAAGTCGGGCTGATTGGTGACCGGACACAAAGAGGTGAATTCGGGCGCTGTAAATCGCACAAGAAACAGCGCGCCCTGACGCGGATTGGGCACATAATCGAGCTTTGCCTCCTCTGGCGATTGGGGAAGAGGCGTGTCTTTCCCCAGGTAAGCGGGCCGGCCAGATGATGTGTCGGGTGTGGTTTCCATGTCGCGCTGTTGCCGCGATTGTCCGCATTGCGCAAGCGCACAGGTGCGTGCCAAATGGCAGCGAGTTATGTATGACACTCCGCTCAACACCGTTTGCCAGCCGCGACACCAGTTCACGCCAATGCTATCTTGTCTCGTCCACACCCCCGCCGCGCGTAGCCCTACCCGATCGGTCGAGCCGGTGCGCGGCGCGCTTTTCTCGCTGGTCTTGGTTCTGGCTTCCGGCGCGATGATGTCCGATCCTGCCCTCGCGCAGGAGAACCCGAACACCTTCACCTTGCCCGAAGCGGGACCTTCGCCCGAGCCTTCGCCGGAAACGCAAGGCCCCGCCGATGAGCGCAGCGGCGTGCCGATTGCGCCGCGCGTAATCCCGGTCGAGCGGGTCTTGCCCGAAGGCGAACGAACACCCGCGCCAACCAGCGAACCGGGTTCCCCGCCAACGCAAGCGGCGCCCAGTCCGAACGCGGACCCGGCGAGAGCGCCCGCGACGCTTGACCCCTCTTTGGCTGAAAGCATTGATGCCCTTGGTACTCAGAGCCCAAGCAATGAAAGCCTGCGCAATGAGGGCCTGCGCGTTGACAGTTCGCCGACCGGTCCCGCCCGTCCGTCCGCATCGCCTTCGGGCACCGGTGACGCGCCTGGAACAGGCCAAAAGACGGACCAGGGCGCACGCAACGTTGCACCGGGCGGGTTCCTGCTGGGGAAAGACGATTGGGTCGATATCGCGCCAGCGCCTTCGATCGATCTGGGTCCGGCAAGAGACCCCTTGCCCGAGCCGCTGCGTGCGGCTCCGGTGGAACCGAATTCCATCCCAAACCTCTGGTGGGCGTTGCTGGCGCTGGCTGTCGGCGCGATCGGTTTTGTCGGCTGGCGCCTCTGGCGGCGGCGCCGGAGCGATGTTCTGCTGCTCGAGAGCAACGTCATTGCCGAAGTGCGTCGGCGTATCCCGGAATCCTCAACGGCAAGCCCGTCCGCTCGGGGTGTTGCCGCAGAAGCCGCCGAGAGCCGCGCGGAGGCTCAAAGCCCTCGCGCGCGCGCCACTGAGGCCGAGTCGGAACCGGATGTCGAAACGGCTTTCGAGCGCCCCTCATCGACGGAGCGGGTCGAGCCGACTCTGACCACTCCGCCGGAGGATGAAGAGCCGGCGCGCCTCTCGCTCAAGCTTGATGTGACCAAGGCCACGCGCAGCGTCATGATGTTCACACTGAATTACCGCCTCACGGTCACAAATCGCTCCGATGAGGCCGTGCGCGATCTGATAGTGTCTGGCGAAATCGCGAGCGCGCAGCGCGGGGCATCCAACGGCGGATCTTTTGCCAAGGGGCAGGCCATGGGCCGTGTTGAACGGATCGGACCTCAGCAAGGGGTGACGCTGTTTGGCACGCTTGAATTGCCGATGGTCGATGTGCGCCTGATCCGGCATGGCTCTATTCCCGTCTTCATCCCGCTCGTGCACGTCACGGTGGAGGGGGCCGGACAGCGCGCGCATACGCGCAGTTTCGTTGTCGGCACGCCGAGCGGCCAGAACCACCTGCGACTGCATCCGATCGCCATGGACGGGCCTCCGGGCGCGGTGACGGGTCTGCGCGCCAACCCGATCAAGCCACCCGTCGCCCAGGAGCCCGCCTGACCCACGACCCTCGGCGCACAGCGCCCCTTGGCTTGGCTCGTCGGAATAGCTACGCATCGCAGCCATGACAGAGCCCCGGACAGAGCCAATCCCAAGTCTCGTTTCAACCCAGTGGCTGGACGATCATCTGGCTGACCCGCGTGTTGTTGTGCTGGATGCCTCCAAACACTTGCCCGATGCTGGGCGCAACCCGCGCGAAGAATATGAGACCGGCCATATTCCCGGCGCGCGCTTTCTCGATCTCGACAGTCTCACCGACACGAGCTCATGCGTCCCAGCCGCCCTGCCTACACCCGAACAGGTGGCGCGGCGGCTGGCCGATCTCGGCGTGACGCTTGACGACCGGATCGTGCTCTACGATGACAGCGCAGTGAGAACGAGCGCGCGCGCCTGGTTTGCGCTCACCGCGCACGGTGTGAAGCGGGTCGCGATCCTTGATGGTGGTCTCGCGAAGTGGCGCGGCGAAGGCCGCGCGCTTGAAAGCGGCACGCCCGACATCGCAGCGACAGAACCCGCCACGCTTGTCGCGCCAAGAGGGGTGGTGACCAAGCGGGACGTGCTGAGCGTGCTCGATGGCGAACCCGACCAGATAGTCGACGCGCGCGCGGCCGATCGTGTGTACGGTCCGGGCGAAGACCCGGTGCATGGCGGCCAGAACGGGCGCATCCCCGGCGCGCTCAACCTGCCCTTTGGCCAGGTGTTCGACGACGACGGCCTTTACAGATCGCCCGGTGAGCTGCGCGCCGCGTTCGAAGGGGCAGGTGTTGACCTCACCCAGCCAATCATCACCAGCTGCGGCAGCGGCGTGACCGCCAGCGTGCTGCTCTTCGCCCTGCACCTGGCGGGCAAGGACGACGTGTCGCTCTACGATGGCAGTTGGCAGGAATGGTCCGCCGATCCCGACACGCCAAAGGCGCAAGGACCCGAATGAGTTCTGACGACAGGTCTGACCGTAACGACGTTTCGCCCGCCACCCGCCTGACCCACGCCGGGCGCCGTGCGGAATGGACCGGGCGCGTCGTCAACACGCCGGTGTGGCGCGCCTCGACACACCTTTACGAGAGCGAAGCGCAGCGCAAGGCCGCCACGGGCTCGGACCGGGACGGAGAATTCTTTTACGGACGACGCGGGGCACCAACCCAGTGGTCGCTCGCCGAGGCGCTGACCGAAATGGAGCCGGGCGCGCACGGCACGGTGCTCTATCCCAGCGGAGTCGCCGCGATCGCTGGCGCGCTGCTGGCAGTTTTGAAGCCGGGCGACACCGTGCTGATGAGCGACAACGCCTACGATCCCTCGCGCTCGATGGCGACTGGCCTGCTAAAACGGCTGGGCATGACGCACGCCTTTTTCGACCCGCTCGATATCGCCGCGTTCGAGCGGCTGGTGGCCGAGCACAGGCCCCGCGCAGTGTGGCTCGAGAGCCCAGGAAGCCTCAGCATGGAGGTCTGCGACATCCCAGCGTTGACGGCGATCGCGCGCAACGCGGGCGCGGTGAGCCTGATGGACAACACCTGGGCGAGCCCGCTGGGTTTTGCCGCGCTCGAAAAGGGCTGCGACATCGTCATGATGAGCCTCTCCAAGCACGTCGGAGGGCATTCGGACCTGATGATGGGATCGTGCAGTGCGGGCGAGCGATGGTATCGCGCGCTGCGGCGGACGTCGCATCAATTGGGACAGGTGGTGTCTCCCGATGACGCCGCTTTGGCCGCGCGGGGTCTGCGCACCATGGGTGTGCGGCTTGAGCGCTCGACGACGAGCGCGCTCGAGATTGCCGACTGGCTTGCCGCGCAGCCGCAAGTAACGCGCGTGATGTGTCCGATGCGCCGAAGCGATCCGTCCCACGCCCTCTGGGCGCGCGACTTCACGGGCGGGTGCGGGCTTTTCAGTTTCGTTCTTGCAAGCGATGATCCTGAGGCGTCGGGCAAGGTGGTGGATGCCCTGGAGCGCTTTGGCATCGGCTATTCCTGGGGCGGCTATGAAAGCCTCGCTTTGCCGATCGCTCCGCACGCGCATCGCGAAGCCATGCCATCTCCCACCGCGCGCAAGGGTGGCCACGCCTGCGCCATTCGCCTATCGATCGGGCTAGAGGACCCCGAGGACCTGATCGCAGACCTGGCGCGCGGGCTTGCGACACTGGATACGAAATGACCGCAGCGACATCTGACACTCTCTCCCCGTCGCCCGAAAGCACGAGCGCGGACGCGGCGCTTCCCGAGGGGACGGCACCCGCCGAACCCGCCGGTCCGGGCCAGGCCTGGGCGTTGGCCGAAGAAGCGCCGCGCAAGGATGTTATCGAAGTGGCCGGTGGCTCCAAGGAGGCGCTCGCCGAGCAGAGCGAAACCCTGGGCGCTTTCGTCAAGACGCTGGACGAGTTCGCCGTGACCATTGGCTCGCTTCGCATTTCGGCATTCGACGCTCTGTTTGTGATGGCGATCATTCTTCTGGTTATCACCGCGGCGTGGTTTGCAACGCGGGTCGCGCGCAAGGCAATGCGCAATGTGAGCCGTTTCGACGGCGCGCAGGCGTTGCTGGCCGAGAAGATCTTAACAATCGTCATATGGACGATCGCGTTTTTCATCACCGTCGACCTCATCGGGATCGATCTGTCCGCCCTCGCCTTTTTCGGCGGCGCGTTCGGTCTTGCTGTCGGTTTCGGTATGCAGAAGACCTTCGGCAACCTGATATCGGGCATTCTGCTGCTGCTCGACAAGTCCATCAAGCCGGGCGATGTTATCTCGGTCACCGATCAGGCCGGCAACGAAGCGGTCGGCCAGATCCGCAAGATCGGCATTCGCGCGATCTCGGTCATTACCCGTGACCAGACCGAGCACCTGATTCCGAATGAGAATCTCATGGTCAATCAGGTCGTCAACTGGTCCTATTCCTCCAAGGACGTACGGGTGAAGGCGCCGGTCGGGGTCTCCTATGACAGCGACCTCAAACTGGTGACCGAGCTGCTCTACAAGGCGGTCGATGACACGCCGCGCGTGCTCAGAAATCCCAAGCCACGGGTCAACGTGATGGAATTCGGGGACAATTCGGTGAATTTCGAGGTGCGCTTCTGGATTCAGGATCCGGAGGGTGGCCTCGCGAACATTCGCTCGGATGTGTACATGCGCATCTGGGAGCTGTTCCAGGAGAACGACATCGAGATCCCGTTCCCGCAAAGCGATCTGCACCTTCGCAAGTCGGACCAGCTGGAACGCCTGATCGAGTTGATAAGCGCAGGCAAGAAGACGCAGGTCGGTTGATCCGATCGGCCCATGCGGCCCGAACGGCAAAAGCTTTGCTTGAGCCGCCCCAATCCATTCTCGCTGGCACCAACCGGGCGCCTCGCTCATTTGGTCACCATGAGCAGCACTGGAACCATTTATCTAGTCGGCGCAGGCCCCGGCGATCCCGACCTTTTGACGCTTCGCGCAGCGCGCCTCATCGAACGCGCCGAGGTGCTGGTGCATGACGGGCTGGTGAGCGCGGAAATTCTCGCCCTGGCCCCGGCCTCCGCGGTGCGGATCTCGGTCGCAAAGAAACGCGCGCGCCACACTCTGCCGCAGGACGATATCAACGCCCTGCTGATCCGCGAAGCGCAAGCGGGCCGCGATGTCTTGCGCCTCAAGGGCGGAGATCCATTGATCTTCGGGCGCGGCGGCGAGGAGGCTGAAGACGCGCGCGCGGCCGGCGTACCGGTCGAGGTTGTGCCCGGCATTTCCGCTGCAAATGGAGCGGCGGCGGCAACGCAGATCGCGCTCACGCACCGCGAGGCGTCCAGCATCGTCAGCTTCGTGGCCGGGCAATGCAAAGGACTTTCCGATCAGGACTGGTCGGGCCTCGCCGGCAAGGGCCGCACGCTGGTTATCTATATGGGCGTCAAGACCGCCCCGCAGATTGCCGAGAAGCTGATGGCCGATGGCCTCGCCCCCGATGTCCCCGTCGCGGTGATCGAGAACGCAGCGCGCGCCGAAATGCGCGTGGTTCGCGGGCCGCTCGCCGCGCTGCCCGATCTGATCGAGCGCCACGAGATTCGCTCGCCCGCGCTCATCGTCATCGGCGATGTCACCGCGCGCGATGATCGGACCCTCGCTCACACTGCGGTGGAGGCCGCGCAATGAAAATCCTGACCGGAAACGACCTCAAGACCGGCGATGTGATCTGGTGGACCGGCAATGGCTGGTCGCGCCACCTCGATGACGCGGCCGACGTTGGCGAACACGGCGAAGAGATCCTCGCCACCGAAGAGGCCGCGCGCCGCGTGAACGTGCCCTACATAATCGAGGCGACCCGCGAGGACGATGGCAGTGTGCGCCCGGCGCACATCAAGGACCGCGTGCGCGCCCTTGGCCCCACGGTGCGTCCCGACCTTACGCTCAGACCCAAAGACCCCGCAGCGCTCGATTGGGTGATTTGATGGATAACTTTTCAATCCTGTTCGTCCCGAGCGAAGTCGAGGGACTAGCTCGAGCGAAGCCGAGAGCCGTTTGTCTGGAGGGGTTCTCGACTGCGCTCGAATCTACCCCCTTCGTCTGCCTGCCAAAGGCAGACGCTCAGGACAGGCTTCGACAGGCTCAGGGCGAACGGCATCAGGAAGTCTGATAATGTACCAATACGACCAATACGACCAGGCGATGGTGGACGCGCGCGTTGAGGAATTTCGCGATCAGGCGCGCCGCCGCCTCGAAGGCAAGCTGACCGAGGACCAGTTCAAGCCGCTGCGGCTGATGAACGGCCTCTACCTGCAGCTCCACGCCTACATGCTGCGCGTCGCGATCCCCTATGGCACGCTGAATTCGCGCCAGATGACGGCGCTGGGCGATATCGCGGACAAGTACGATCGCGGATACGGCCATTTCACCACGCGCCAGAACATCCAGTACAATTGGATCAAACTCGAAGACGCGGCCGACATTCTCGCCGATCTCGCCAAGGTCGAGATGCACGCAATCCAGACCAGCGGAAACTGCATCCGCAACATTTCAAGCGACCACTTTGCGGGCGCCACTTTCGATGAACTGGTTGATCCGCGCCCCTACGCTGAGCTGCTGCGGCAGTGGTCGAGCTTCCACCCCGAATTCACCTACCTGCCGCGCAAGTTCAAGATCTGCGTGATCGCGAGCGAGCGCGATCGTGCGGCCATGCGGCTGCACGATATCGGCATTCAGATCGTCAAGAATGAGGCGGGGGAGATCGGCGCGCGGTTCTTCGTCGGTGGCGGGATGGGCCGCACTCCGATGATCGCGCCGATGATCCGCAATTTCGTACCGCTCGATCAGCTCATCACTTACGCCGAGGCCTGCCTGCGCGTCTACAACCGCTACGGTCGGCGCGACAACAAGTACAAGGCGCGCATCAAGATCCTCGTTCACGAACTGGGCAAGGAGGAATACACGCGCCAGGTCGAAGAAGAATTCGCGCACATGCTCGACATTGGCGTGGAACCGCCGCGCGAAGAGCTGGCGCGGATCGCCGAACATTTCGCTGATCCAACGTTCGAGTACGGCCCCAAGACAGTGGACCGGTCAGACCCGGACTTTGCGCTCTGGGTGGACCGCAACACACACCGCCACAAGCACGACAGCTATGTGTCCGCCGTCATCTCGCTCAAGCCCGTGGGCGGTATTCCAGGCGATGCGACCGGCGAGCAGATGCGGCTGATGGCGCAGCTCGCCAAGCGGTACAGCTTCGATGAAATCCGCATCATGCACACGCAGAACGTGGTCCTGCCGCATGTGCAGATCGTCAATCTGCCCGCGCTCTGGTCAGAGCTCGACGCCGCCGGGCTCGGCGCTCCCAACATGGACACAATCGAAGACATGATCGCGTGTCCGGGCCTTGACTATTGCGCGCTCGCCAACGCGCGTTCGATCCCGCTTGCTCAGCGCATTTCGGAAGCGTTCGACGCGAGCGGCAAGACCGAGAAACTGGGCGAATTGAAGCTGAAGATCTCCGGCTGCATCAACGCGTGCGGGCACCACCACGCCGGTCACATCGGGATCCTCGGCGTCGATAAGAAGGGCGTTGAGAATTATCAGCTTTCACTCGGCGGATCGGAAGCCGAAGACGTCTCCCTCGCCAAGATTACCGGACCCGGCTTTACCGAAGACGGCGTGATCGAGGCAGTCGAGAAAGTCACAGATGTCTATCTGGCGCGCAAAGAAGGCGAGGAGCGCTTCCTCGACACCTATCGCCGGATCGGCATGGAGCCGTTCAAGGAGGCGCTTTATGGATAATCCCCTCGGCACCTCGCCAGACGAGGTCCAGTTCCGTTTCCGCGAGGACGAAGTGGCTGATCACGCGACCGTGACGGTGGATTCGTGCTGCGATCAAACCAACGCGACCGCCGTCCGCATAGAACCGGGCGACGACGCGCGCGTCCTCTTGCCGTTTCTTGACCGGCTGGCGCTCGTCGAGGTCAACTTCCCCGGCTTTGCCGACGGACGTGGCTATTCAGCCGCCCGCATCCTGCGCGAGGCGGGCTACACGGGCGAATTACGCGCAGTGGGCGACGTGCTGATCGACCAGCTTAGCCACATGCGCCGCTGCGGGTTCGACGCTTTTGCCCCGGACAAACCACTCGATGAAGAGGACGCGGCTCGCGCCTTTGCCACCTGGGGAAACGTCTATCAGCGCGCCGACGATACCAGCGGCGGGCGGCGCAAGACGATCGCGGAACTGCGCCATGACTAAGCCCGCCAAGACCAGTAACCTCGCCGATCACACCATTGACCGGCTGGACGTCGCTCCGCGGTTTACGGACCATGACGCGGTGCGCCTCAACCGCATGTTCCGCGGCTCTTCGACCGAAGAGATGCTCGAAGCGGTGATCAAGGACAGCCTCGCAGGGGACGTCGCGGCGGTCTCCAGCTTTGGCGCGGAAAGCGCGGTGTTGCTGCACCTTCTGGCCCGGATTGACCAGAACCTGCCCGTGCTTTTCCTAGACACCGGCAAACACTTCGATGAGACGCTCGCCTATCGCGATGCTCTTGTCGAGAGAATCGGTCTCACCCACCTGATCGTTCTGACGCCTGACGAAGCCGAGCTTGCCGCCAAGGATGAAAGCGGTCTGCGCTGGTCATACGATCCCGATGGCTGCTGCGCGATCCGCAAGGTAAAACCGCTGGCCAAGGCGTTGATCGATTACGACGCGAGCTTCACGGGCCGCAAGGCGTTCCAGTCGAGCACACGAGCAAGCCTGCCGCGTTTCGAAATCGACACCTCCGATGCGCAAGGCCGCCTGAAGATCAACCCGCTGATCGACTGGAGCGCCGACGACATCGCGGCGTACTTCGAGAAGCACGAACTGCCGCGTCATCCGCTGGTGGCTCAAGGCTATCCCTCCATCGGCTGCGCGCCGTGCACCAACAAGGTTGCCGAGGGCGAAGACGCGCGCTCAGGGCGCTGGGCTGGCTGGGACAAGACCGAATGCGGCATTCACAAGCCCGGCGAGGAACCGTTTCTCTAGGGCGCTGAGCCGGACTCAAGCCGCAACACGGTCGAGACTTCGCCGCCATCCATCTCGGTCGAGGTCCACACGCCGTCCTGGGTCACCACCTCGTCCTTACATCTCCATACATGGTCCGGAGCTCCGCTAGGCTTCGAACAGAACACGCCTTCCCCGCGCATCTCCCATGTGCCGTGCACCACTTCCCCATCAAACGAAGTGCTTGAAAAGGTGCCGTCCTCCCGGACATTCTCGCGGTAGACTTGGCCATCGGGCGCGGTCACTTCGAACAGGCCGTGAGGCGGTCCGCCATCAGCCGCCAATCGGGGCGCCGGGGAAAACGGGCCGTACTCGTGATCGGGCGGCTCGTCGCCGTTCGGAGCCGAGCACGCGATAACGCTCATCGAAACGACCAATGGGCTCAAGAAACGCACGCGACTTCCCCTTATTCCGACCCCGCCTTGGTTAGCGGGCTTGCGAGCCTTGTGTCGAGCGATATCCTGCCTGGCATGATCGCAACGCTTCTCCTCGCTCTCGCTCAGCCTGACACGGCGTATCGGCCCGACTGCTCATACGATCTCGAAGCCATGCTCGCGCTGGATCGTGACGACTTTGATCAGGATATGAACGGCGGCTGGCGACCGCTCGGACAGATTGAGGGCTGCGAGGAAGCGACGGCGGAACTCATTCGCGAATGGCGTTATGAGAAGCGCGATCACAGCACGATCCTGTACTGGCACGAGGGGCAGATGCGCGCTTATGCTGGCCAGACCCAACAGGCGATCGCCTTGTTCAAGCTGACCTACAAATCCGCCGATGACGACGCCGATTTCGGGTGGAACCAATATGTTGATGGCACCATCGCCTTTCTTGAACGAGATCGCGGCGCGCTCGATGCGGCGATTGAACGGCTCAAAGGCGTTCCCGAACCCGAAAATAACAGCTTTACCCGGCCCGATGGCACCGTGATCAAGATGCGCTGGCCGCCCAATCTCAATGTGCTCGAAGGCTTCGCGAAATGCTGGGGCAAGCCCTACAAGGAAGCCTATGGCAGCGACTGCACCGCCCCGCTCTCGATGTAATCAGAGCCAGCCTTCACGCTTGTACCAATCCGCCGTCGCCTTTAGCCCCGCCTCGCTTTCGATCTTCGGCTCCCAGATGTCTTTGGGCACCGCGCGATCGAAGCGCGCTATCCAGTTGGGGTGGCACATATAGCCGACGCGGTCCGCGGTGAGCTTGGCTCGATCGCCGCGCACCATGCGATCCAAACCCGCCGCCAGCCCGAGCAGTCCTGCCGGAAGGTTGGGCGCAAAGACCGATCTGCGCCCGACCGCGCGCCCAATAGCCTGCGCCATCTCCTTGTGGCTCCACCCGCCCTGGCGTCCGTCATCGGGCTCGTAGACGACCTTGAGTCGGCGCCTTGTCGCCAGCGCAACGAGCAGTTCCGCAAGATCGGTCACGTGGATCAGCGAGGTGCCACCGCCGGGCGGCAGGGGAACGAGGCCCAGTTTGGCCGAGCGAAACAACTCGAAGATGTCGACATCGCGCGGCCCGTAGACGGCGGGCGGGCGCACCGTAGTCCAGTCAAGGCCGCTTTCGGCCACCAGCTGTTCTGCGCGATGCTTGGAGGCGCCGTATTGCGAAAGGGCTGGCTCGCGTGCCGAAAGCGAAGATACAAAGACAAGCCGCTTTGCGCGCGTCCCTTCCATCGCGGCGATAACGTTCGCGGTTCCGGCGACGTTCGCGGTTTCAAACTCAGCGGGGTCAGGCGTGTTGGTCAGCCCGGCAATATGGATGACGGCGTCCGCCCCATCCACCATCGAGCCGAGCGCGTCGGTATCCTCGAGGGTTCCTTTGACCCAGGTGACACACTCATGCGCGGGCTGATCGCGCCGGGTTAGCGCGCGCACCGCGAAGCCTTGGGTCAGCGCCGCGTCGAGCGTGGCCGACCCGACAAAACCGGTCGCTCCGGTTATCGCCAGGGTTTTCACGCGGCTATTGCCCGAGCTCATCACTGCACCATGTGATCGCGGTGAATGACGGCGGCGCGCGGTGCGTAGCCGAGCTGCGCCTCTTGCTCGCCCTCGCGCTTGCCCTGAATGGCGCGGCATTCCTGCGCGCTGTATTCGACAAGGCCCTGACCCAGACGCTCGCCATCGGGGCCGTGGACGCTGACAAGCGCGCCGCGCTGAAAATCGCCTTTCACATCGGTGAGCCCGGCGGCGAGCAGGCTTGCCCCGCCCGCCAAGGCCGCCGCGCATCCCGCGTCGACGCAAAGCGCACCTTGGGGGGCCAGCCGCCCGCCAAGCCACGCCTTGCGCGCCGTTTCCTGCCGCACCGGGAGGAAAACGGTGCCCACCCCCGTTTTCAGCAGCCGCCCCAGAGGATGATCGCCGCGCCCATCGATAATGCCCAGCGTCACTCCGGCGCGCTCGGCAATCTGCGCAGCTTGAAGCTTGGCGCGCATTCCGCCCGAGCCAAGGCCCGAGCCCGAGCTGTCGCCCGCCATCGCCAGAATGTCGGGTGTTACGCCCTCAACTCGTTCGATCAGCCGCGCGTCGGGGTCAGCCGGATCGCGGTCGTAGAGGCCCGCCACATCGGAGAGGAGCAACACACCACTTGCGTTTGCCGCCTGCGCAACGCGCGCGGCAAGCCGATCGTTATCGCCAAAGCGGATTTCCTCGGTCGCCACGCTGTCATTCTCGTTGACCACTGGCACCGCGCCAGCCGCGATCAGGCGCTCAAGCGTGGCGCTTGCGTTGAGGTACCGCCTCCGGTCTTCGAGATCGGAGAGGGTCACAAGCATTTGCGCAGCCGTGATATCGTGGCGTTCAAGAGCCCCCGCCCACAGCTGCGCCAGCACCACCTGGCCCACGGACGCCGCCGCCTGCGCATCGGCAAGGCTCGCGCGGCCCCCACGAGGCAAGCCCAAACGCGCGGCCCCAAGCGCAATCGCGCCCGAACTCACGATAATCACTTCACTGCCTTTGGCCCGGACCTCAGCAAGGTCGGCAATGAGCGAGGCGAGCCATTCAACTCGCGGCGCTCCGCCTTCGACCAGCAGCGCCGAGCCCACTTTCACGATCAGCCGGCGCGTACTGACGGGGTCAAGCAGCGCGGCTAGATCGGCGACCATTCGCCCGAGCCCTCCCCATCGCCAAGTTCGTTCTCGTCCTCGACTTCGACCGACTTGGTCTCGGTCGCCGTGCGATCGGGCAGATAGCCGAGCACGGCGTCGAGCAGCGCATCGATCCCCTCCCCGGTCGCTCCCGAGACAGTAAAGACCTTGTCCGCTCCCGCTGCGAGCAATTCTTCCGCGAAGGCCGCGCCGAGTTCTGTGTCGGCAAGGTCGAGCTTGTTGAGCGCGACCAGCCTGGGCTTGTCGTCGAGCCCCGCGCCGTAAGCAGCCAGTTCCTCCTCCACGACGCGCATGGCCTTGGCCGGGTCTTCGCCCGCAATATCGATCAGGTGAATGAGCACCCGGCAGCGCTCGATATGGCCAAGGAAGCGGTCGCCAATCCCCGCCCCATCCGCCGCGCCCTCGATCAAGCCCGGAATGTCGGCAAGCACGAATTCGCGCCCCTTGTGGCGCACCACGCCAAGCTTGGGGATCAGCGTCGTAAACGCGTAGTGTCCGACCTTAGCCTGCGCGTTGGAGACCGCGTTGATGAAGGTCGATTTGCCCGCATTGGGCAGCCCGACAAGGCCCACATCGGCGAGCAGCTTCAAGCGCAGCCACACCCACATTTCCTCGCCCGGTTCACCCGGCTGATGCTGGCGCGGCGCGCGGTTGGTCGCGCTCTTGTAAGAGGCGTTGCCGCGCCCGCCCTGCCCGCCTTCGAGGAAGACCACGCGCTGACCCACTTCGGTGAAATCCGCCAGCACCTCTTCCTTGTCTTCGGAAAGCACCTGCGTGCCCACCGGCACTTCGATCACGAGGTCCGGCGCGCCCGCTCCGGTGCGGTCCTTGCCCTGCCCGTGATTGCCGCGCTTGGCCTTGAAATGCTGGGCGTAACGAAAGTCGATCAGCGTGTTGAGGCCAGGCACAGCCTCGAAAACGATGTCCCCGCCCTTGCCGCCGTTGCCGCCGTCCGGACCGCCATATTCGATATACTTCTCGCGCCGGAACGAGACCGCCCCCGGCCCGCCCGCGCCTGACTTCAAATAGATTTTGGCCTGATCGAGGAAATGCATGGGCTTGCACCTATGCATTTCCTCAATGAAAAGCGAGGGGATTAGAACCGCGCTTCAAAGCCCACTAGACCATTGACGCCGGGCGAAACAAAGCTGAAGACCTGCTCGTACTGTTCATCGAGCAGGTTTTCGATCCGACCGAACAGATAGATGCCATCGATCAGCTTCACGCGGACATTGAAGTTAACCAGCGTGTAGGCCTCCAGCGTCTCAACCGTCGCTGGGAAGGTTGCAAAATTGTCATCCAGCGCCTCACCGTTATAGCGCACCGCCAGATTGGCCGAAGCCTTCTTATCCTTCGCCGTCCAGTCCAGCACGGCGCTGGCGAGATGATTGGGTCGGCGAATTCCCTCCGCTCCGTTCTCTTCCGCTTCGAGAAAACTATACGCCCCGTTGAAAGTGAACCCGCTGCCCAGATCGGCCGATCCAGCTAGTTCCACACCCTGCTGCGCGCTCTTCGTCGTCCGATTATCGGGAGAGGAGACAAAGGTGACGGGATCGAAGACGGAGAAAATCTCGTACTCGAGTTCGGCGTTAAAATAGGTTAGCGAGACCGTCAACCGGCGAGCGGCCAAGGTCTGATCCAGGCCCACTTCCCAGCCGGTCGATTTTTCGGGCTGCAAATCGGGATCGCCCACGAAAACCCCATCGAAGAAGCCGAACAGCGCGCTGAGCGTTGGGTTTTTCACGCCAGTTCCCAGCGAAGCGCGCAGGCGGGTGGTGTCGGTGACGCGAAACCCCGCGCCCACGCGAAAGGTGGTAGCGTCCTCAAATAGATCGTTGATATCGTGGCGCAGCGAGGCGGAGACGTCGAAGTCGTCGCCCGCGTAGCGATACTGGCCGACAAAACCGATATTCTCAGCTTCGTTGCGATCATCGAAGGTCAGGACATTGTTGAACCCTTCGAGCTCATAATCCGCAGCGAATGTAAGCGAGTGATCGGTCCCGCCAGAGTCGTAAACTGTTACAAAAGAGGCCTCGAAGCGGTCGCTTTCGGTCGAGCTTGGAAAGCCGGTCGGCGCGTCCGTCTGGCGGTTGGCGTCGGTGATTTGCGCGGAGAGATCGTGTGTCCACGCGCTGTTGAGCAAATCCAGCCGCGCACCAACCAGTGCCGAGACGGTCTCGTTCTCGAACCGGGTTCCGGGGCTGTCCACTAGGATGCCAGCAACCTGATCGTTGAAGTCACCCTCAGTCAGGACGTACCGGGCGACGGCGCGCAGGGTGAGCTTATCGGCAACCTCGACCGCATCCTTGCCTGAGAGAGTGTAGCTGTCGCGGCCAATGTCGCGTTCACCGCCGCGCGCGTGTTAGGTTCGCCATCGGTGCTGACTAGGGTTGCCGACAGAGCCGCATCCCAACCCTTGCCCACCACACCATAGCGTGCCGAGCCGTTAACCGTATTGTTGGTTCCACCTTCGAGGAAGGTCGCGAAACCATCCAAATCGCGTCCGCTCGCGCTTTGATACGAAACCACGCCGCCGATCGCATCGTTGCCCCACACAGCGGACTGGGGTCCGCGCAGAACCTCAACACAGCTGCCGATCTCGGCTTGCAGCGTGCCGATATCGTATTCGCCGCTGCCCGGATCGGAGACCTCGATCCCGTCGACCAGTACGAGCACATGGTTCGCCTCGGTCCCGCGCAAGCGGATCTGCGTCTGCCCGGCGATGCTGCTCACAGCGAGTCTCGGCACATCGCGAAGCGCGTCTTCGATATTGCGGATTTGGCGTTGGTCGATCTGCTCAGGGGTGATGACAGTCACCGAACCGGTGAAGTCACTGACGAGAACGCTCTCGCTGCGAGAGGCAGTCACGAGGATTGGAAACGGACCAGTTCCAATCACTTGCGCGTTCGTATCCTCTCCATCACCATCCTGCGCAAGCGCAGGTGCGCTCCAAGCCAGCGCGCCAATCGCCGCGCTGCTCAAAAACATCTTCAATTTCACGTGTCGGTTCCCTTTCGAGCAAACGAAGTGACACCGCGCGAGGAACGCCCCCGCGCAGCCACCAAAATCGTCGCTCGAAACGAAATCCTTTTTCGCGCCTCTTCAATCCCTGAGAGGGGCAACAAGCGACCCGCGCCGGTCGGTCTCCTGGCTTGCGGGTCGTCGCTATCGGCTCACCTTCCCAAGCGCATCGCTCAGTGGCTGCCCCGGTTGAGGGGCGCGAGCCGACGACTCGCCGCTTACAGTTGCGGGGACAGCTGCGGATTCGCCTTTCGCGTTGACGCGAGAAGGCCCACCGCATTCTCGTTACCGGTGCGTGTCAGTTGAATTAGACAGTCAAGAAGGGTGGTGCAAGTGCCACTGGTGGAGCCGAGCGGAATCGAACCGCTGACCTCGTCATTGCGAACGACGCGCTCTCCCAACTGAGCTACGGCCCCGTTCCAGTGTCTTATCTGACGGGTCGAAACCCGAACAGGCCGCGCCCCTTAGCGCGGGACTTGGCGGCTTGCAAGCGGCCAAAAGACCTTAAAGGGCGCCGCCAGCGGATTCTCGCTCCAAGCCCGACGCGTCGCCGGCGGTCTCCGGCGGCTCGATTGGGATCGGCTGGACCAAAGGCTGCGAAACGACACCCTCTATCACCGGGATCACGGGCACCACCGCCCCGGTGTCGGGATCGATCATGGTGCCGGCGACCTCGGTGGGCGCGACCAAGGTGTCGCTGGGGTCGCTATCCTCGACCGAGGGAAGCGTTTGGTCCCTTTCCCGCGCCGCCTGCACCGCGACCCAGCCAGGCTGCGAGGGTCCATGGTATTGGCCATACCTCTCGTCCCACTGCGCGGCGGCGACCTGATAACCCTCATAGGCCATGAAGAACCGATCGAAAGGCACTTCGAGAAGTGGGAAATTTGCCAGCGCAAAATCAACCGGATCCTCTGGCGGAGAGGCCAGGGAACGATTGGAGATGTCGAGCATCACCCGGCAGAAGTCTCCGCGCGCGGACGGCAGCGCAAAGAAGTTATAGACCTTCGTCATGTGGTCTTCGCGCGCCAGCAGAGCGTCACGCGCGCTTACCTCGCGTTCGCGATACTCCTCTTCCACCCGGTCGTTAAGCCGGCGCAGAGTGCGCGCGTTGTCGACGATGTAGGCCCGGTAGCCCTCGAGGATAGGCCGATAGACCTCGTCCCGGCAATTGAGAGCCGCCACGTTCCAGGCCGAACGAAAGTGCCAGACGCGCTCATCTTGCGAGAGATTGCGGTTGACCGTCATGCGCTGACCGAGCGCGTTCTTCGGCGGGATCTGCATGACGTAGGCCGCGCCGCCTGGGGGCAGCGGACGGTAGGGCGTGGGTTCGAGGACGGGCGCAGGTGGAGGGGGCGGTGGAGGCGGCGGGGGCGGTGGAGGCGGCGGAGGTTCAGGGGTCGAGCAGGCCGCGAGCGCGGCGAGGCCGAAACTGACGAGCAGGGCCTTGGCACCTCTGGGCCGGGCACGGGAGGAATTCGCGTCCTCGCACGAAGCGCCACCCCTCTTGGCTTCTTCAATCCTCAATCCGTGCATCAGAGCGTTTTGCCTCTCTCCTTGGTCCGTCCGGCCTGTCTGTTCGCAAGCCTACCGATATCCGCTTTGCGTGGCGATTAAGCGGCGATGCGTATTGGGTTAATCGGCTCAGCCCATAAAGAAAACGCCCGAGCGTCGGTAAAAGACGCTCGGGCGAAAGAAATACACAGCTGCGGGAACACAGGTTCCCGAAGTGTCCGTCGGATTACTCGCGGCTGCCAAGGAACTGCAGCAGGAACATGAACATGTTGACGAAGTCCAGATAGAGGTTCGTCGCGCCCAGGATCACGGCCTTCTTCATAAAGGGCGTGCCGCGAAGATAGGTGTACTGCTCCTTGAGGCGCTGCGTATCGTAGGCGGTGAGCCCAGCGAACACGAGGACGCCGATCCCGCTGATCACGAAGGCCAGCGGCCCCGACTGCAGAAACAGGTTGATGACCGAGGCGATGATCAGTCCGATCACGCCCATAATCAGGAACGAGCCCAAGCCCGACAGATCCTTTTTGGTCGTGTAGCCGAACAGGCTCAGGCCCGCGAACGCGCCCGCGGTCGCGAAGAAGGTCACGGCAATCGAGGGGCCAGTATAGGCGAGGAATATCCACGAAACCGATAGACCCATGGCAACCGCAAAAGACCAGAACACGGCTTGCAGCGTGCCCGCGCTCATCTTGTTGAGGCCAAAGCTGATCGCAAGGATGAAGCCAAGCGGCGCCAGTGCGACCACCCATTGCAATGGCGTGCCAAGAAGCGATGCGGTGAAACCGCTGAACGCGGCCACAATCGCCACAATACCGGTCAGCAGAACCGCCGATCCCATGTAATTGTAGATCGAGAGCATGTAGGAACGCAGGCCCTCGTCAAATTTGACGCCAGCGACGTCCCCGCCAGCGCGCGGAACCGAGCCAAAGCTCTGGCGTGTCCGCTGTTGATTGTTCCAATCAGCCATTATGGATCCCTTTTGTCTCCAAAGGCGGCGCGCAACAGTGCGGCCGTTGGTTTGTAATATCGGTCCTTTGCGAACGCTTTTCAAGCGAAACCCGCGCAGGATAGGGGGTAATTGTTAACCTTGAATTGCAGTCAGATGAACGGGCTGGCCCGCCAGCGCTCTAACCGTTACCCGCGCTCAACTCCGCCCCGCGCCGCGCCGTCGCGTCGAGCGTCTCGGTCAAAAGCTCGATCAAAGCCTCGTCTTCATCGAGAATGTTGAGCCCTTCCCGCGTCATTCCACCGGGGCTTGCAACCCGGTCCGCAAGCGCACCGGGCGAGACATCGGAGGTCGCGGCCAGGCTGGCTGCGCCATCCACCATGGCTGTAGCCAGCGCGACGGCCTGCTCGCGCTCGGCGCCGAGCCGTTCAGCCGCCACCGCCAACGCGTCAATAAAGCGATAGACAAAACCCGGCCCCGAACCTGCGAGCGCGGTGAGCAGATCGAAGCGGCCTTCATCCTCCAGCCAGACAGCCGTGCCAAGCGTGTCGTAAAACGTCTGCATATCGTCCCGTTCGCTTTCCGCAAGCCCGCTTTGCGCAAGTAGGACCGGCGACTTGCCAAGGCGCGCGGCGAGGTTCGGCATCACCCGAACGATAGCGCGGGCCTTGGGAAACGCCGCCCGAACCTGCGCCAGCGTGAGCCCGGCGAGCAGATAATGAACCGCCACGCCCTCGCCTGCTAGGCTCTGAAAGCCCGGTGCGAGCGCGCCCAATTGCTGAGGCTTGAAGCCCAGCAGAACCGCGTCGTGGTTGCCGGGCATCTCTTCAGGCGAATGAAACAACGCCACGCCTTCCGGCGCGGTTTCAAGAGCGGGGTCGAGCACGGTGAAGCGGCGCGGATCAAGCCCCGATGCCAGCCACCCGGCGAGCATCGCGCCTGCCATATTGCCGCAGCCGATCATCAAGAGCCTGAACGTCATACGCGCAAGGGAATGTTACGCTTCGCCGCCCACGTCAACCATGGCCGCTTCCAGCGCCTCGCGCGGGCGCTTGTCTCCCCAAAGGACAAACTGGAAAGCCGGATAAAAGCGGTCGCATTCCTCGATCGCGTTCTCCACCAGCGCCTGCGCCTGATCGAGACTCAGCATCCCATCATCGCCCAGCAGCGCGCCGTGCCGGTACAGCAGCACATCGCCGTTCGACCAGATATCGAAATGGCCCAGCCACATCTGCTCATTGACAAGGCTGAGCAGCTCATAGGCGCGCGGGCGCTTGTCGTCGGCAACGCGAATGTCGGGCAGGCAGAGAAACTGCAGGACATTGTCGGAACTGCGCCAGATCGCGCGCAGCTGATACTTGGCCCAGCTGCCCTGAACTTCCGCGGTCAATTCGTCGTCCGAAATGATGAAGCACTCCCACCCGCGCGCTTCGAACAGAGCCGCCAGCATCTCGATGGGTGCAGCGTCCTGATCGTCGTTTAATTCGGGCTCGCGCGGTCTCATGGGTGCGATCCTGCGGTAAGAAGGGGGCTAGTCATGAGCCGCCTCAATGCGCTGGCTTCCTGCCCTTTTGCAACGCCGCCTCAACCGGCTCTTGGGCAAAAGCGTTCTGGCTTGTTCAAAGGCTGTGAACAGAAAGGCGGGGACAGCGCACCGAGCGTGTCTCTACGGCTCACTAAGTAGCTCAATTTCAAGACCTTCCGGGCTCGTATACCGGAACGCGTCGATGCCCCTTTTCTTCAGCGCGTTGATCAGTTCGCGGGCCGCCTGGCGGGAATCGACCGGCCCGGCGAGCAGGCGATTGGTCTGCCCCCATCGCACGGTGTGCGGAGTGAACTTACCAAGCAGGCGAGGCGCCTTGCGTTCGAGCCGCCGCCAATCAAATCCAAGCGCCTTGAGATCCTGCCCGATCGCCAGCTGGACCCAAATGCGACTCGGATTGACCGGCTTTTCGGGCTCGGGCGGCGGCTCGCGCGGGATATCGAGGGCGGCGATATCGACCGCACCCTCGCTCGGCGTCGCGGTAACGGTCTGCGATCTGGAAGCCACAATATCTCCAAACGCATCCGCCACGCGCGGCGTTTCGGCGGTTGGAGCTTGCGTCGCCTGGGGCTGCCGTTCGCCGGTCGATGGGGTCAGGGTCTGCGCGGCTTGCGCTGTAAGCGCGTCCTCGACCCGCACGGGGCCATCGCCAAGCGCGCGCCCCATCGGTTCAAGGCGCCGATCGGGAGCGGTCTGCTGCGTGGCGGGCGCTGGCGCCGCTCGGCCCGGCTCCGAGCCGTCCGAATCGCCAGCCGACAAAAGCTCAGCGATCTGGGGCGTGTCGCGGCCGATATCCGCCGCACGCGGGAAGACGCCGAGATTGGCCGCCGCCGCCTGCTGCGCGGGTGTGAGGCGGGGCATGAATTCGAGATAAGGCGTGATCTGCTGCGCCAGTTCGCGCGGCATCACGGCGTCGGTGATCGCGGCGGCGCGGTCCTGCTCTCCCAGGATGGCCAGGCTGAAGGCCCGTGCGCGAAAGGCGGCAAAGTCGCGGCGTTCGATAAGCGGGCGCAAGGTGGCCTCGAAAGACGCTTGATTGTCGCTGATCGCGTAACTGATCGCCAGGCGCCGACGCGCCTCTTCGTCCCTTGGACTGACTTCAAGAAGCGCCAGGTAGGCTTGCTGCGCGCGCGTCTGCGCGCCGACCATGTCGAGCGCCAGCGCCTTGTCCGAACCCACCTCAAGGGCTTCAGCGCCTTGGCTCTCGGCCGCCTCGAACAGCGACAGGGCGCGCACTGGCCGCCCAGATCGCAAATACACCTTGGCTAGCCCCAGCGCGGCGCGCGCGTTCTGCGAGTCCACCTCGCGCGCTCTTTGAAAGAAGCCCAGCGACGCGTTCAAATCGCCCACCGCCAGCGCCGCGTCCCCCGCTTCGAGGAGCGCGGGAACCCGGTTTGGCGTCCGGGCAAGCGCCACCAGCGCGCGATTGAGCCGCTGCGTGTCCTGCGAGGGCAATGGCTGAGAGACCGGACGCGAGGTCATCACCTGCGCGCTGGCGGCGATGGTCAAGCCCGAAGCCAGCGCGGCGCCAAGCGCGGTCAAGCCAAGCCAACGCCGCACATTGTACGACGGGATGGGGTGCATCGGGATGGGCATCTTCATTTTCGCATCCGGCGCTAGCGCAATAGGACGGCGCATCCAGACCTCGACCCGGCAAATCGCGCCGACCGGAGCGGTGCGCCCGCTAAGCGGTGAGCGGCAATCCCAGCCGAGACGCGCTTTTCATTACTGATTGTTTTGCCGACCCAGAAAACGCGGGATGCTGAGCGCAGGCGCGTCGTCATCGTCGTCATCGTCCTCGTCTTCATCGCGACCCGAACTGCGCGACAAGTTGGCCATCCGCTCGAACAGAGTGCTCGATCCCTCGGCCGTCTCGGCCTCGCCATTGGCCTTGCTCTCGTCTTCGCTCATATCCTCGGCGCCTTCGGCCTCGTCGATCTCGGAATAGACCGCGTCCTCTTCAGGAGCCTCGCTGCCGGCGAGATCGAAAGGCTCATCCTCCGCGCCGCGCAAACCGGCAAGCGGATCAATGATCTCATCGACGTCTTCGTCTTCAAGCTCGCCCATATCGTCGCCCGCCTGCATCCCGCTAAGGTCGAAAGGCTTGGCTTCATCGGGATCGCTGCGTTCGTCCTCTTCGGCGTCGCTCTCATCAGCGTCCGCCTTGGCGAACAGAGCGCTCGGCTTGGTGAGCGTGGCCGACTCTTCCTCAGGCTCAAAGTCGACGCCTTCGTCGCTTTCGACTTCGGCGGCGTCATCGTCCTCATAAGCCGACGTTTCAGGCGGCGTCAGAGTGATCGGCGCTGGATCAGGCTCCGGCGGTGTCAGCGTGATGGCGTCGTCGTCGCCCCCCTCCGATGCGGTGTCCTCTTCGGGCTCCGGCTCGGGCACTGGCTTGAAGACCGCTTCGGATTTTGGCTCCGGCGCCTCGGCCTCGCCCATCAGATCGAGCACTGGCCGTTGCGGCGCCCGCGAAGATGGCATGGAAGAAACGCCGGAGAGCGCGGCGGCGCCCGCTGCCGTCTCCGCCGGGCGCGGAGGTGCGCCCTCAGCGCTTTGGTCGATCCCGGTTGCGACCACCGACACGCGGATCTTGCCGTCAAGGTCGGGGTTGAACGCGCTGCCCCAGATGATGTTGGCGTCTTCGTCGACCAGGCCGCGAATATGGTTGGCCGCGCCGTCGACCTCGAACAGCTTCATGTCCTCGCCGCCGATAATCGAGATAATCACGCCTTTGGCGCCCTGCATCGAAACACCGTCAAGCAGAGGGTTGGCGATGGCCTGCTCGGCGGCATCCTTGGCGCGGTTCTCGCCCTCGGCTTCGCCCGTGCCCATCATCGCCTTGCCCATCTCGCTCATCACCGAGCGCACGTCGGCAAAATCCAGGTTGATGAGGCCCGGCATGACCATCAGGTCGGTAATCGAGCGCACGCCCTGCTGGAGCACTTCGTCGGCCATTTCAAAGGCCTGCTTGAAAGTGGTGTCCTGGCTGGCAATCAGGAACAGGTTCTGGTTGGGGATGACGATCAGCGTATCGACGTGCTGTTGGAGATCGGCAATCCCCGCCTCGGCCGCGCGCATGCGCCGCGTGCCTTCGAACAGGAAGGGCTTGGTCACCACACCGACGGTCAGAACCCCCATCCGGCGCGCGGTCTCCGCGATCACCGGCGCCGCGCCTGTGCCCGTGCCGCCCCCCATGCCGGCAGCGATGAACACCATGTTTACGCCTTGCAACGCCTCTTCGATTTCCTTGACGGTCTCTTCGGCGGCCGCCTTGCCCACTTCAGGCTTCGCTCCCGCGCCCAAACCCTTGGTAATCTCGGTGCCGAGCTGAACGCGCTTTTCGGCCGGAGAACTACTGAGCGCCTGCGCGTCGGTGTTCGCCACTATGAAATCGACACCCTCGATCTCGGAGGCGATCATGTTGGCAATGGCGTTTCCGCCCGCGCCGCCGATACCGATGACGGTAATCCTGGGGCGCAAATCGTCGCTGGCTGCCGGTCCGATATTGATGCTCATCCGCCTGTTCCTCCGGACGCCTGATTTATTTGAGTTAGATAGAACTCAGGCGTCTGTTCGTCTGTGACACATTCGTCATGCGCCGTTGATACCATTCACACCCTTATCCACAGCGACCCTTTACACTTTGTAAACCATCATCCGAAGTTCCCGAAGCCTGTCCTTTGTGTTTTGCTCTGGTCAAGGTTTCGTCCGGTTCTTCAGAAGTACTCGCGCGAAGCCTTCCACAACCGCGTTAAGGCGGCCCAGGGGCTCGACGAACGCGCCGGGCTCATCACCGTTTGCGCTCGCGGATGATGCGACTTGATGTCGACAGGGTCATCGGCGGCGTAGAGGCACAGCCCGGCCAGTGTTGCAAAGCCGGGCGTCGAATGCGCCTCGGGCAGGCCCTTGAGGGAAGCAGTGCGACCAAGGCGGACCGGAACGCCGAGCGCGCCCTGGAGAAAGTCCACCAGTCCGACCAGCTCAGCGCCGCCACCGGTCAAAACCACGTGGCCCGCGTTGGGGCCGGCAAAGCCAAGCTCCTTGAGCGCCTTGTCGATCTGCTTGGTCAACTGCGCCAGACGCTGATTCACAACCGAGACGAGTTCCGAGCGCGCGATGCGATTTTTCTCGTCCGCGCCCCGCGCCAGGGGCATGGAAGCACCCTCTTCGTCGTCGGTATCCGCGCCTTCGTTTGGGCCGTGCACCGGGATCAACTCGCGGTGATCGCTCGGGCTGGCAATCGCGGAGCCTGCCACGCACTTCAGGCGCTCGGCCTGGCTGCGTCGGATCCCGAACCGGCTCGCAATCGCGTCAGTGATATGACCTGAGCCCATATCGATCGAGCGCAGCCCCAGCATCATCCCCGCGGCGAAGACCGAGACGTTGGTGACATCGCCGCCGATCTCAACCAGCGCCACGCCCAGATCGCGCTCGTCTTCGGTAAGGCAGGCGCAGGCGGTGGCGAGCGGGGCGGCGACGACGCCATCGACCTTGAGATGCGCGTTGTGCACCGCTTCGCGAAGATTTCGCAGTGGCGCGCCCTGCGCCAGGGTGACGTGAACATGAACACCCAACCGCTCGGCGTACATCCCGCGCGGATTGACGACCCCATCCGCGCCGTCGAGCGTAAAGTGCGCCGGCTGCGCGTGCAGGACTTCGCGCCCGTCAGGCTGAATGCCAGCGCGCGCCAGTGCGAGAAGGCCGTCGATGTCCTCCTCCTCGATACGTCGGCCTCCTATGTCGATATCCGTGGGATAGACATAGCTTTCCAACCCCGCGCCCGAGCACGCGACCCAAACCGAATTGATCGGCGTTTGAGCGTTCTGCTCGGCGCGCTCGACGGCATCACGGATGGCATGGGTCGCCGCTTTGGGATCGGTCACATAGCCACGCTTCACCCCCGCGCTCATCCGGTGCCCGGAGCCCAGGACGACGAGGTCGCCCGTCTCGGTCTCTCCCATGATCATCGCGGAAATGCGAAAGCTGCCGATGTTCACCGCGCCAAATGTGCGGATCAGGCGCGCCTTGCCGGGCGCGGCTTTGGCCATCTGTCTGCCCACTCCGGTTCGTGTGCCCTTGCGCGCAGCCATCACGCCCCTCCTGCGGCAAATTCGTAGCGATCTGCCCGGCCCGGCTCACGCATGTAAACCCGCGGCAGATCGCGCATGTCGATGCGCACCACTTTACCACCGATCAGGCGATACTGCCCATCGAGCTTTGCAAACTCCGTGAGCGCTTTGCTAGCGCGCAGCTTACCCTCGGGTAGCATCAGGACTTGGCCTGTTGCGAAGGTGAAATCCCAGCGGCGATTGCCCACCCATTCCGCCACTTCGACCTGCTCTTCGATCGCCGGAGCGGCCGCAAACAGCGCGTCAAGATCGGGCATTCTCTTGGCCACGCCATCGCCGGAGACGCGCATCATCCGCTCGTCGGCTTGCTCAGGCGCTGAGGAGGGCAATTCCTGCCCGGTTCGGTCTATCAGGATCAAGCCACCCGGCTTTTCCAGAAGTGCGTGCGGCACGCGTTCGACGATATCGATGGCCAGCGTGTCCGGCAGCTGGATCGAGACCCTTGCGTCCTCCACCCATTCGAGCCGCTTTATCCTCTCGCGCAGCTCGACGATGTCGATATCGGGCATCGGCCGGTTCTGTTGCTGCATCGCGAGCGCGTAGACTTGCGCTTCGTCCATCCGTTCGGTTCCCGTCACGCGCACCGTGCTCAGCGAATAGCCAGCCTCGCCCGCAACCCGCGCAAACTCCGCGCGGGCGAGAGCGGGCACACCGGCAAGGCTCGCAATCGTGCCCACAAGCAGCAGCGCAGCGCCAAGGATCAGCGCCATGAAAACGCGGCTCCATTGCTCTTCGCTAAGGGGCACCACGCCCATGACCGTATCGAGCGCACCGGTCGTCTTCGCCTTCGCGCGGCGCGCGCCGGCGGCGCGGCTCTGCGATTTGGCTGCGCGGCGAACACCCTTGGACCCGGAGCGCGCCAATCTAGCCATTGCTTGCCTCCTTTTCAGCGTGAACCCGCAAAGCGTCCTTGACCAGAAGGTCGACCAATTCGGCGTAATCGATCCCCGCGTGGCGCGCCTGTTCGGGCACCAGGCTCAAGGGCGTCATTCCGGGCTGCGTGTTGGTTTCGAGCACAAAAAGGCCTTCCTCGCCCAGCTCGTCATCCCAGCGATAGTCGGTGCGGCTTGTTCCATTACAGCCGAGCGCCTGATGCGCCTTTATCGCGTACTCTTCGCAAAGCGCCGCGATTTCGGGCGGAACCTTGGCCGGGCACACGTGCTGCGTCCGGCCTTCGGTGTATTTGTGCTCGTAATCGTAAAAGCCGTGCTCGATGATGAGTTCGGTGACGCCGAGCGCGCGCGGACCTTCGCCCGTGTCGATCACGGCGGTGGTGAGCTCGCGGCCCTTGATGAAGGGTTCGGCGAGCAATTCGGCAAACTCCTGCCAGGGCCCTGCGGCCTCGCGCGCGATCGGGTTGCCGACATTGGAATCCTCGGTAACGATGGCGACGCCCACGCTGGAGCCTTCGTTGACTGGTTTGAGCACATAGGGGCGCGGCAGCGGATCGCGTTCGAAAAGCTCCTCGGACGGCACGATGCGACCGCCAGGCATGGGAATGCCGTGGGGCGCGAGCGCCTGTTTGGTCAGCTGCTTGTCGATGGCAATGACCGAGGTCGCGAGCCCCGAATGCGTGTAGGGCAAACCCATCAGATCGAGCATACCCTGCACGCTCCCATCCTCGCCCGGCACGCCGTGGAGCGCGTTGAAGACGACATCGGGCTTGGCCTCGGCGAGCCTCGCCGCCACATCGCGGCCCATATCGATGGACGTCACGCGATAGCCCTTCATTTCCAGCGCATCGGCGACGCCATGGCCGGACATAAGCGAGACCTCCCGCTCGTTCGCCCAGCCACCCATCAGGACGGCGACGTGAATTGGCGTGGCGGACTTGCTCATGGCCGCCCCACTCGCTGGATTTCCCATTCGAGGCACACGCCGGTTTTCTCGTAGACTTTCTTGCGCACCAGCTCTCCCAGTTCCTCGATATCCGCGCTGGTCGCGGAGCCGGTGTTGATGAGGAAATTGGTGTGTTTATCGCTTACCATCGCGCCGCCCAGCGTCATGCCGCGGCATCCCGCCTCATCGACCAGCTGCCAGGCCTTCATGCCCTCGGGGTTCTTGAAGGTCGATCCGCCCGTCTTGGTGCGCAGCGGCTGGGATTCTTGGCGCGCCTTGGCGATGCGGTCCATCTCCGCACCGATCTCAGCCGGATCGCCGGGTGTGCCCTTGAAGCGGGCGGAGACGACAATCGCGCCCTTGGGCAAGACCGAATGACGATAGGAATACTGCAAATCCGCCAGCGGCAGAGTCACCCAGTGGCCGTCGGGCAGGATCACATCGCAATCGATAAGAATATCGGACACCTCGCGATCATACGCGCCGCCATTCATGCGCACAAAGCCGCCCACCGTTCCGGGAATGCCGCGCAGGAATTCAAGCCCCGCAATCCCCGCGTCGCGCGCGGTGGAAGCCACTAGAATGCCGCTCGCTGCACCCCCGCAGGTCAGCTCGCACTCGCCGGTGACCTCGACTGTGGCAAAGGCCTTGCCCAATCGGATCACCACGCCGGGCACTCCGCCATCGCGGATGATGAGATTGGAGCCCAGGCCCAGCGCCATGACCGGCAGGCTGCCCTCCAGCCGCTCCATGAAGAGTTTGAGGTCATCAATATCCGCCGGCTCGAACAGCCAGTCCGCCACCCCGCCGGTCTTGAACCAGACAAGCTTTGCGAGCGGAGCCTTGCCCGTCACCGCGCCGCGAAGGCCTTCAAGCGGGACCGGCGCTTTGACTGCGCCCTCGACATTGCAGGTCGGCGCCCGGCCATCGTCGGTGTTGACGACGTCCCCAGGCTGATTTGGGCCGGGCTGATCGGTCGCACTCACGCCGCCCGCTCCACCCCAATCGCCCCGGCAAGACCGGCGGCCCAACGGGTGATATCCCCTGCGCCAAGGCAGACAATGATATCGCCGGGCGCAATCTCGCCCGCGAGCGCGCTGGCCAGCTCCGCTCTGTCCTCAACCGTATGCGCGCAGCGGTGTCCGCGCGATCGCAATCCGGCCGCGAGTGCGGCGCTGTCCACCCCCGGCAAGGGCGCTTCGCCCGCTTCGTAGACGGGAGTGATGTAGACGCTGTCCGCTTCGTTGAAGCAGGTCTGGAAGTCGTCCATCAGATCCTTGAGGCGCGAATAGCGATGCGGCTGCGCGACCGCGATCACGCGTCCCTTCGTTCCCGATACCGCCTCGCGCGCCGCGCCAAGCACCGCGCGGATTTCGACCGGATGGTGCGCATAGTCGTCGATCACGCTGACGCTGCCCGAGCCCAAATCGATTGCGCCCACCCTGGTGAAACGCCGACGCACGCCGCCAAAGCCGCCAAAGCCTTCGCGGATGACCTCGTCCGAACAGCCCATCTCGATCGCCACCGCTATCGCCGCAAGCGCGTTCTGGACGTTGTGGCGCCCCGGCATGGGAAGGCGCACGCCTTCGATCCGGCGGTCTTCCTCGCCGCGCTGGCGCACGATCACATCGAACGTGTTTCCGCCCGCCGTTGGCTGGACGTTTACTCCGCAGATATCGGCCTGGAGCGAGAAGCCATAGGTGACGACCTTGCGGTCGCGCACTTCGCCTATCACCGCCTGCACTTCGGGATGATCGACGCACAGGATTGCCGCGCCGTAAAAGGGCACATTATGGATGAATTCGATAAAGGCGCGTCTCACGCCTTCGAAATCGCCGTAATGATCCAGATGCTCGGGATCGATATTGGTCACGACCGCGATTGTACCATCGAGGCGAAGAAAGCTGCCGTCGCTTTCATCGGCTTCGATCACCATCCAGTCGGAATCGCCCAGCCGCGCGTTGGAGCCATATTGCTCGATGATGCCGCCATTGATGACGGTGGGGTCGATATCGCCCTTGTCCAGCAGCGCGGCGATCATGCTGGTCGTGGTCGTCTTGCCATGCGTGCCTGCGACCGCGACGGTGGATTTGAGCCGCATCAGCTCAGCCAGCATCTCCGCGCGGCGCACCACGGGGATGCGCAATTCGAGCGCAGCGGCGACTTCGGGGTTGGTTCGGCGCACCGCCGTAGACGTGACCACCACGGCTGCGCCTTCAACGTTCTCCTTTGCGTGACCGATGTGCACCGAAATCCCGCGCGCGCGCAGCCGCTCGACACCGGGCCCCTCGGCAATGTCGGAGCCCTGCACAGTGTAACCGAGATTGTGCATCACCTCGGCGATGCCGGACATGCCGATCCCGCCAATGCCGACGAAGTGAATAACGCCAATATCGGTTCCAACGCCCTTCATGATGCGTCGGTCTTCTCTGGCCAATCGCGCGTCGCAGGCTTCGGTGCGGTGGCGGCCTGCGCCGATTTGGGCACGGTCTCACCGACTTGGATCACATCCATCAGATCAATGCCGCCGAGCGTCTCGACAAGGTCCGCCAGATCTTTCGCCGCGTTGGGCCGACCGCAATTCCACGCGCCATGCGCCGCGTTGGCAAGGCTGCCGGGCTTTTGCGCCATGGCCTGGATTTGCTTGGCAAGCTCCTTGGGCACGAAATTGTCCTGCCGGATCATGCGCGCCCCGCCCGCCTTGACAACTTCGCGCGTGTTCGCCGCCTGGTGATCATCGGTTGCGATAGGCAGCGGGATCAGGATCGCTGGACGGCCAACCGCGGTCAGCTCTGCGATCGTCGATGCGCCCGCGCGTCCGATGAACAGATGCGCGTCGGCGAGCCGTTCCTGCATATCCTCGAAATAGGTGCCAAGCTCGGCGGGGATGTCGTGCGCCTTGTAACGCTCGCGCACCCCGTCCAAATCTTCCGAGCGGCATTGCTGGGTGATCTGCAAGCGCCGACGAAGCGGCGGTGGCAGCATGGCGAGGCCATCAGGGACCACTTCGGACAGAACGCGTGCGCCCTGCGATCCCCCGGTTACGAGCACGCGCAACAGGCTTTCGTCGGTCAGCGTCGGAAAATCCTGATCGCGCAGCGCGAGAACCTCTTCGCGCACGGGATTTCCGACAAGGTGCGTCTTGGACGCAAAGCGGGGCTTCAAGCGCTCGACCTCGGGATAGGAGGTGGCGATAGCATCGACACGGCCCGCGAGCAGGCGGTTCACCCGGCCAAGCACCGCGTTCTGTTCATGGATGACGCTGGGCACCTTTGCCGACGACGCGGCCAGCAGCGCGGGGAGCGAAGGATAGCCGCCAAAGCCAACAACCGCGCTGGGCTCAAACGCCTCGAACAGGCGCAGCGCCATGCGCCGCCCTTCGAGCACCGAGGCGATACCGGCGGGCCACTTCAACGGGTTCTTGCCAAAGCGTCCGGCGGGCAGGACGTGAGCGGGTACGCTGTCGGGCTTGCCGGGAATGTTCGCGCCGCGCTCATCGGTGATCAGCGCGACGTGATGGCCGCGCGCTTCGAGTTCGCTCGCGAGCGCAAAGGCAGGGATCAGGTGCCCCCCTGTCCCTCCGGCGGCCAGCACGAAATGGCGGCTCGCGCCCGAGGGCACGCTTTGCGGGGCACCGGTTATTTTGCCCGGTCTGTTCATGCGGGCGCCTCCTTGCGCTCGAAGAGTGTTCGTATGCCCGGCACGTCGCGTTCGAGGAACGGGTTGCGCCGGGTGATCGCCAACAATAGCCCAAGGGTGAAGCACACCGCCAGCATCGATGATCCGCCATAGCTGATCAGCGGCAATGTTGTGCCCGTCGCAGGGGCAAGCCTCAGGTTTACCGCCATATTGATGAACGCCTGGCCACCAAATTGCGCGATCAAGCCGGTGCCCGCAAGCACCGCGAACATATCTTCCTCGCCCGCCAGACGCACCAGCACGCGCGCTATGAGAGCGAGGTAGAGAATGACGACGAGCGCGCAGACGAGCAGTCCGAATTCTTCGCCGATGACGGAAAAGATGTAATCGGTGTGCGCTTCGGGCAGGTTGTACTTGCGCGTGCCCAGCCACAGCCCGTTGCCGCTCCACCCCCCGTTCAAGAGGGTGCGGTTGGCAAGGTCCACCTGATCGAAGGCGGTGCCCCCGCCCAGAAAATCGTCGATCCGCGCCCGTCCGTTCTCATAGGTGAAATAAACCAGCGTGAGAGCCGCCAGACCCGTCGCGACAATGCCGCCCATGCGCCACGCGGACACGCCGGCCAGGAAGATCAGCACAAACCACGTCCCCACGAACAACAGCGTCTCGCCAAGATTTGGTTGAAGCATCAGCAGCGAGGCGCATGCAAGCGTAAGGCCCGTGGCCAGCCAGAACACCGGTAGATGCGGATCGCGCATCCGCCAGCTGAGTATCCACGCGAGCGTGATGGCAAAGGCGGGCTTCAGAAATTCGCTGGGTTGCAGGCTGAGCCCAAGGTCGAGCCAGCGCGTCGCGCCTTTCCTCTCAAACCCGACGAGCGGCACCAGCATCAGCAATGCAAACATGATGATAGCAACCAACAGACCCGCGCGCCGCGCGTTGTCGCGACTGAGGAAGGAGAAGGCGACCATCACACCCAGGCCCGCACACAGGAAGGCAAGATGGCGCTTGAGGAAACGAAACGGATCCAAAGTCTCGAGACTGGTCGAAAGCTGATCCGCGCTGGCGGGCGAGGCGGCGAGCACGGCGATGATCCCCATCGCCATGAGCAGCCCGACAAGCAGGAGCAGGACGCGATCCAGCTCGCTCCACCAGACGCGCACCGCTTCGCGCCAGCCGCGCCGTGCGGGCACGGGTATCGGCCCCACGCTGGGCGCTCCGGAGGCGTTCGAGTGCATCACGCAGCGATATCCTTGTAAGGGCCGGCCGGGGCGCAATCCTCCGGCGCGCATTCGGCCATGACGCCGACGAGTTGACGGAAGTGCTCACCGCGCTTTTCGTAGTCGCGGAACTGATCGAAGCTGGCGCAGGCGGGGGAGAACAGCACGACATCTCGGGGCCTTGCGCATTGCTGCGCACGGCGGACCGCTTCGGAGACCAGTTCGCAGCGCTCAACGCGCGGCACAAGCGGCTCAAGCAAGTCCGCAAAGCGCGGGCCGGCCTCGCCCACCGTGTAGGCAGCGGCGACATTGCCGAGCTGAACTTCGCATTCGCCCAGCCCGTCTTCCTTGGCGAGCCCGCCGACAATCCAGTGGACCCGCGGTCCAGCCTCGTCAGGCGGATAGGCCGCGAGCGCGGGAGCGGTGGAGGCGGTGTTGGTCGCTTTGCTGTCGTTGATGTAGACAACGCCTGCATCCTCGCAGACAAATTCCATGCGATGCGGCAGATTGCGAAAGCGCGGGAGAGCGTGGCGCCACTGCGTTTCCTTGATGCCCAACTCCTCAACGAGAGCGACCGCGACCGCGACGTTTTCGAGGTTGTGCGGCCCTTGAAGGGTGGGCCATTCGTGTTGCAGGTCGGCAAAGCGATCGAGGTTCGCGGCCATGGCGCGGCCTTCGGGACGACGGGCTTGCTCTGCCTTCAGGACAGCCAAAGACGGCTCTGCCAACGAACCGAACACCGCCAAATTTCGCGCGGACTGCATCGCAAAAAGCCGCGCCTTGGCGGCGGCATAGGCGGCAAAACCGGCGTAGCGATCAAGATGGTCGGGCGTGATATTGGTCAGCGCCGCGGCGTCGCAATCGAGGTTGTGCGTCAGATCGATCTGGTAGCTCGACAGCTCGAGTACATAGACGCCAACCCCGTGGTCATTTGGCGCAAGCGGCTCCTGCGCCAGGATCGGCTCGCCGATATTGCCTCCAAGGATGGCAGGCACTCCGGCCATGCTCAGGATATGGTGGACCAACGCGACCGTGGTTGATTTGCCATTGGTGCCGGTGACGCCGATAACCTTGTGCGGCAAGAGATCACCGCGCGCCTGCGCGAAGAGTTCGATGTCGCCAATGATGGGGACGCCGTAGGCGCTCGCGCGCACGGCGATCGGGTGGTTGTTGAGCGGTACGCCCGGGGAGACGACCAGCGCGTCAAATCCGGTCAGATCCAGCTCAAGCGGATCGGCGATTTCGCAGCGCCCGGCAAACGGCTCGCGCGCAATATCCTGACGATCCCACGCGGTGACTTCGGCGCCGCTCGCCAAAAGCGTATCGACCGCCGCCGCGCCCGAGCGCGCAAGGCCCAGCACCGCGTAACGCTTTCCGGCAAAGGCGGCGCTCGTGATCATCGCAGCTTCAGCGTGGCCAATCCGGCGAGCGCGAGCACGATGGCGATGATCCAGAAACGGATCACGACCTTGCTCTCGCTCCAGCCCATTTTCTCAAAGTGGTGATGGATAGGCGCCATTAGGAACACCCGCCGACCTGTGCGCTTGAACCAGAACACCTGGATCATGACACTGAGTGCTTCGAGCACGAACAGGCCGCCGACAATCGCCAGCACCACTTCGTGATGCGAAGCCACCGCAATCGCGCCGAGCGCGCCGCCAAGGGCCAGACTGCCCGTGTCCCCCATGAAGACCGCCGCCGGGGGCGCGTTGAACCACAGGAAAGCGAGGCCTCCGCCCATGATTGCCGCGCAGAAGATCGCGAGTTCGCCTGCGCCGGGCACGTGCGGGATGCCGAGATACTCGGAAAAGTCCGCTCGCCCGACAAGATAGGCGATAATCGCGAAGGTGCCGCTGGCGATGATTACGGGCATGATCGCCAGCCCATCGAGGCCGTCGGTCAGGTTCACCGCGTTGCCCGCCCCCACCATGACAAAGGCGGCAAAGACGTAATAGCCATAGCTGAGCGGGATCGAGACGTCCGAGAAGAACGGGATGTAGAGGTTGGTGTTGATCTGACTGACAATGATGTAGCTCGCAATCCCGGCCACGAGGAACTCCATCAGCAGCCGGATCTTGCCCGAGACGCCGCGATGCGAGTTCTTGGTAACCTTGTCATAGTCGTCGAGAAAGCCGATCAGGCCAAAGCCGATGGTCACTGCAAGACACGCCCAGACGAACGGGTTGCGCAGGTCCATCCACAGCATCAGCGACAGCGTCAGCGCGATCAGGATCATCAGGCCGCCCATGGTGGGCGTGCCCCGCTTGGCAAAGTGGCTCTCCGGCCCGTCCTCGCGGATCGGCTGCCCTTTTCCCTGACGCACGCGCAGCAGATTGATGAACCGTGGCCCGATCAGCAGGCCCAGAAACAGCGCCGTGAGCAGCGTCGCGCCCGCGCGGAAGGTCTGGTAGCGCACCAGATTGAAGATACCTTCAAATTCCAACCATTCCGCGATAAGGTAGAGCATTCAACGATCCCCTGGCGCGGCTCAGCTTTGCGCGCTCGTAAAGTGTGTCACCAGCTTGCCGAGACCGACCGAGTTGGACCCCTTTACAAGGACCGCATCGCCGTGCGTGAGTGAGAACTCTTCAAGCGCCGCAATCGCCTCGTCAGGTCCATCGCAATGCGCGAAGCTGGGGGCCTTGCCAAGCGAAGCCCCACGCGGTTTCCCCAATTCGCCCTCCAAAGCGCCCATTTCGTCGCCCACCAGTATCACGTGGTCGATCTGCGCCTCTATAAGCGGCTCACACAGCTGCGCGTGGAACCGATCGGAAAAGTCGCCCAACTCCTTCATCGCGCCGAGCACCGCGACGCGGCGATGCGCCGGTGTCTGCCCCAGCACGCGCAAGGTGGCGCGCATGGACGCAGGGTTGGCGTTGTAGCTCTCATCGATGAACAGCGCCTTGCCGCCGGGCACATCGGCGCTGAACCGCGCGCCGCGCCCCTTGAGACCGCCCATCTCGGCCAGGGCAAGCCCGGCGCTGGCCAGATCACCTCCGGCCGCCCGCACCGCCGCGATGACGGCGAGCGAATTGGTGATCCAGTGCTCCCCTGGCTCGGCAACGGTGTAACACAGGCGCTGATTGCCAAGGTCGGCGGTCACAAGCGAACCGCCATGCGGGCTTGGAATTGCGTCGAGCAGCCGGATATCCGCGTCTATGCCGCGTCCGAAGGTCACGATCGCAACCCCCAACCGCCGCGCGTGGCCGATCAGACGCTCGGTCTCGGGCAGATCGGCGGGGATGATCGCGGTTCCGCCTTCGGTCAGCCCGGTGAAGATCTGCGCCTTTTCATCCGCAATCGCCTCGATACTGCCGAGGTTTTCGATATGCGCGGGCGCGATGGTGGTGATGAGGGCAACGTGCGGGCGGACATGGCCAGCTAGAGGCGCGATTTCGCCCGCGTGGTTCATCCCCATCTCGAACACGCCAAAGCGCGCGCGGGCTGGTAGCCGCGCAAGGCTGAGCGGCACGCCGACGTGATTGTTATATGAGCGCACCGAGCGATGCGCCGCGCCCCGGCTGGCGCGGTCGAGCGCGTTGAAGATCGCCTCTTTCACCCCGGTTTTGCCCACCGATCCGGTCACGCCGATGCGCACCGCTTCGCTGCGCTCGCGCGCCGCGTGGGCGAGCGCTTGGAGCGCCATCGTAGTGTCCTCCACCAGAACGTGCGGGTAATCGACCGGGCGATCGGTGATCGCAGCCGCCGCGCCCTTCTCGAAAGCCATCGGGATGAAGCGATGCCCGTCCATCGCCTCACCCTTGAGCGCGACGAACAGATCGCCGGGCCGCACATCGCGGCTGTCCATCTCGACGCCCGAGACCTGGAAATCCGCGCTTGTAAGACCGCCCGTCGCCGCCGCGATCGCCGGCGCGTCCCACAGCGCCAGCGGCAGTGTGTCGCGCGCGGCCTTCGGCCAAGCGTGCAGCAGCGGACGCTTGCTAGCCATCGCCGCGCTCACGCCGCGCCTCCCTTGGCGAGCGCGCCTGCGCATTCGCGCGCAACCTCGACATCGTCGAATGGCAAGATTTTCATTGTGTCTCCTGACCCGATTATCTGTCCTTGCTCATGACCTTTGCCGGCGATGAGGATGATGTCGTTGGCCCCGGCCTCAGCAATGGCGGCGGCGATGGCTTCGCGGCGTCCGGCGACTTCGATAACGCTCGCTGCGCCGCCCGCCTCGCGAGCGCCGTCCCGAATCTGCGCTCGGATAGACCCCGGCGCTTCGCCGCGAGGGTTGTCGTCGGTGACGATAACGGTTTCGGCGCCGCGCGCCGCGGCTGCGCCCATGGGCGCGCGTTTGCCGGCGTCGCGATCTCCGCCCGCACCGAACACGGCGATGAGCCTTCCCGCTTTGGCGGTGTCGACATGGGGCCGCAGCGCCGCGATGGCCGCTTCCAGAGCGTCGGGCGTGTGCGCGTAATCGACATAGACCGGCGCCCCGGCAGGGGTCAGACACGCGCGCTCCAGCCGCCCGCGCACAGGGTTCAGGCGGCCCAGCGCGTCGAACACCTGAGCGGCAGGCGCACCCGTCGCGAGCGCGAGCCCCGCCGAAACCAGCGCGTTCGCCGACTGATACGCGCCAATCAGCGGAAGCCTTACCGTGTGCGCGACATCCGCGTGCTCAAGAGTGAGTGTCTGACCGAGTTGCGTCGCTTCACGGCGTTTGAGGCGCAGGAAATCACCGCCCTCGCCGACCGTGCGCACCTCCAGACCACGCCGATTGGCGCGCTCAATCGCCTTGGAAGTCCATTCGCCCGGCTCCGAGTCCACATGGATCACCGCAACACCTTCGTCCGCGACCACCTCGTCGAACAGCCGCATTTTCGCCTCGAAATACGCTTCCATCGTGCCATGATAGTCGAGATGATCGCGGCTGAAATTGGTGAAAGCCCCTGCCTTTACGCAAAGACCCTCATTGCGAAATTGCGAGAGGCCGTGGCTGGACGCTTCGTAGGCGACATGCGTCACGCCCTCGCGCGCCAATCCGCTCATATTGCTGAGGAAGGTGACGATATCGGGCGTCGTGAGCCCGGTTGAAACGCTGCCATCGGGCGTTGTGACGCCCAAAGTCCCGATGCTGGCAGCCGGGTGGCCGCACATGCGCCATATCTGGCGGGTCATCTCCGCGGTCGAGGTCTTGCCGTTGGTCCCGGTTACCGCGACGATGGTTTCCGGCACCGGAGTGAAAAACCCTGCGGCGAGCTGCGCGAAGGTGCAGCGCGGCTCGGCGCTTGCGATGTGCGATGCGCCCTCCACGCGAGCTTGCGGGCGCGCAACGACCGCCACCGCGCCCGCCTCCACAGCTGCGGGGATGAAGTCTTCGGCGTTGAAACGCGCGCCCCTGAAGGCGCCAAACACGGTGCCGGGCGCCACCTTGCGGTGATCGATGGCGAAGCCGGTCACCGACACCGAGCCCGCGGTCTCAATCTCCAGGCCGATCCGTCGCCCGAGCGCCGCCAGCTTCATGAACGATCCTTCAAAAGGTGTTCCAGATCGCTGACGTCGACATCGCGCGTGTTGTGCGGGCGCACGTCCAGCATCGGCCCGGCGCGGCGGATCAGGTTGCCGACAATCGGGGCTGCATTCCAATAGGCCGTGCGCGCCGGCGTTGCGTAGGTGATCTTGGGCTCATCGAGCGCGACCACCACCACATAGCGGGGGCGGTCCATCGGAAAGGCAGCGGCGAAGGTGCTGACAATGCGGGTCTTGGAATAGCGCCCGTCCACAAGCTTTTCCGCCGATCCCGTCTTGCCGCCGACGCGGAAACCCGTCGCTGCCGCGTTGGCGTTGCGGCCCGTCCCGTGCTTGGCGATGAGACGCAAGAGCTGACGCATCTTCTGTGAGGTAGAGGCCTTGAAGACGCGGGTGCCTTTCTCGCTCACGCCCGGCTCGGCTTTCAGCAGCGTCGCGGGCCGGAAAATCCCGCCATTGACCATCGCGGCGTAGGCATTCGCAAGATGGAGCGGGGTCACGTTGAAGCCGTGGCCATAGGCAGCAACCTTGGTCTTGAGCGCCGACCATTTGCCCTTGGGCCAGATGGGCTTGCCCACGTTCACAAGCTCGATATCGACCGGGCGGTTCATACCCAGATCAAGCCAGACGCCGCGCAAGCGTTCCGGGCCAAGCTTCTCGGCAACGCGCATGGTGACGGTGTTGGACGAATAGGCCAGCGCTTCGGGTATCGTCAGGCTTTTGCCCTTCTCCTCGTAATCCTTGAACGTGCGACCGCCTGCCTTGATCGGGCTTGCGTCCCAGCTGCGCGTCAGGTCGCGCACAACTCCAGCGTCAATCGCGGCGGCCACGGTCAGCGGTTTGAACACCGATCCGAGCTCATAGGTCGCAAAGGTCACGCGGTTGCGCGTGTTGGGCACGTCCTGCTGGTCGAGCCGGTTGGGGTTGAAATCGGGGAACGAGGCCATCGCGATGACTTCGCCCGTGTCAACGTCGAGCACCACGCCCGCCGCGCCGTCCGCGTTCGCGAGTCTCATGCCCCGGCCCATTTCGTCCTCGAGAGCGCCTTGCACCCGCACATCGATCGAGAGTTCGAGCGGCTCAGCGCGCAAATCGGGGTCCGACAGGCGCTCGTTTTGCGTCGCCTCAATGCCGAACTGGCCGTATTGCGTATCACCGTCGTCCGAGACCCGTCCGATAACGTGCGCGCCAAGGCGGCCTTGCGGATAATGGCGCACCAGACGCACGGGCGATTGCAGCGCGACCTCGCCCAGCGCAAAGACCGCGTTGGCTTCCTCGGGCAGGATGCGCTCGCGCAGATGTCCGCCTTTGCCCGACGCGAGCTGCGCCTCGACCGTCGCTTCGTCCATGTCGGGAAAGATCGACTTCAATTCGCGCGCCAGATCGGCCGGAGAACGCACAAGCGGGCTCCCGCCGCTCTCGCTCATCGCCTCGGGGTAGAAATAGAGCGAATAGGTCGGAAACGCGCCCGCGAGCGGCGCTCCGTTGCGATCGGTGATCTGTGCACGCGCCGGTTTGAGCGAGCCCGCGCCAAGCCGCTTCGAGGGGCCAGCACCGTCAAGGCCAAGCCACACGATCTGCACCAGCGCCACCAGCGCCAGAGCGATGAAGGCGAGCGCCAGCAACAGCACCCTTTGTCTGGCGTTGTTGAGAAGCCTCGCCCGGACGGACTGAGGCGATTCCGGCGTCGTGAAACCGCGCACCTCACGGTCGCCCTGGCCGTCTTGCTCACGCGTAGGGACGGCGGGGGCGGTAGGTTCGGACGCGCGCGATCGCCCGGCTTCGCCAAGCAGCTCGGGCACCGCGTCAAACAGGTTGCCCTGACGCGAACCGAGGGCGCGTGCGCCTGGCGTCATTCAGCGACCTCGCCGGTCAGGCTGGCGGTCGCCGAGGTCTGCGCCTTGGCCGGGCGAATGGGCGAGGCTTCGATCAGAAAATCCCCGAAGGCTTCGGTAAACAGCGTGCCCGCGTCATCGGGCGCCTGCGCCGAGGCGAGCGTAACCGGTCGTCCGGAGACGGGCGAGACCATGTCGCGGGCGGAGGCGGACGGCGCGCTCCCCGGATCGGCGCGCGCGACCCGGATCGGCGAGGGCGCACCTGGTCCGCGCGGCTGCCCGAGCGCGGCGAGCTGTTGACGCCCTTCAAGATACTGGTCCGCGCGCGGTGCGCCAAATCCCAGGTCCACCCGGTTCCAGCGCGCGAGCTGATGCTGGCTCGCGCGCGCCTGAAACTCGGTTTCGAGGCGCTGCTTGCGGATCTCAAGCCTGACGATGTCGATATCGGCCAGCAGAACCTCGTTGCGCACCGCATGCACGGTCAGGCTGAGCACCGCAAACGCGGCGATGCACACGCCCAGCACAACGCTCCATCCGATCTGGCGCAGGCGCGAAGTGGTCATCATCATGGCGTCATCCTTTCGGCAGTCTGTCGGGCAGGGGCGTTGGTGCGAACCGCGTGGCGAAGGACCGAAGAGCGCGCACGCGGGTTGCGCTCAATCTCCGCTTCGCTGGGGTGGATCGCCCTGGAAAGGCGGGTGAATGTCGGCGGCGGAGCGGGAATCTCTCCGGGCAGGTGACGCGAGACCGCGCGGCCCGCGCCCGATGCCTGGCGCAGGAAGCGTTTGACAATGCGATCCTCAAGGCTGTGGAACGAGACGACCGCCAGCACACCGCCCTCGCGCAGCAGCGCTTCGGCGGCGGCGAGCCCGGCGGTGAGCTCTCCCAACTCATCGTTCACATGGATGCGCACGGCCTGAAAGCTGCGCGTGGCGGGGTCCTTCTTGTCATGCGGGCGGTGGCCAAGCGCGCGGCGCACCACACGCGCCAGATCGCCGGTCGTCTCCAGCGGGCGCGCCGCGACGATGGCGCGGGCCACCCGGCGCGACTGACGCTCTTCGCCATACTGGTAGAGTACGTCGGCGATCGCGGCTTCGTCCGCGGTGTTGAGGAAGTCGGCCGCGCTTTCGCCCGACTGGCTCATGCGCATATCGAGCGGGCCATCCTGCTGGAACGAAAAGCCGCGTTCACCCTGATCGAGCTGCATGGATGAGACGCCGATATCCATCACCACGGCATCGACCTGCGGCACGCCGAGACGCGTCATCTCTTCGCGCATTGCGGAGAAACGGTGTGGATGCAGGCTGAGCAGACCGCCCCAGCGCGCAACGTCGGCCGCGCCGTTTTCGATTGCGTAGGGATCGCGGTCAAACCCGTAGACCCGCGCGCCGCGCTTGAGCAGCGCGGCGCTGTAGCCGCCCCAGCCATAGGTCGCATCGACCATGACCTTGCCCGGCGCGGGCTCAACCGCCGCGACCACTTCGTCAATCAGGACCGATGTGTGAAGAGCCTTGCCGACCATCACCCACCCCGCTTGCGCGATTTCGCCTCGGCCTCGGCCATGGCGTCTTCGCAGTCCATCAGGATGTCTTCGAAATCCTCACCCAGCTTTTCGAGCGTTTCCGGCGCCCAAAGCGTAAAATATGTCCCCATTCCATTGAGGTAGATGCCGGCTTCGATCCCGGCGCGCTTGCGCAGCGCTTCGGGCATGACGAAGCGACCGCTGTCATCGAAGGGCAGCTTGCGATAGCTGTAGAGGCTCATCCGGCGTCGATCGCGGTCGAAGGGTTCGCCCGTGCGCGCCGCCATGTCTTCCTCATGCGCCAGAAGGTTTTCGAGCTCGGCCTCATAATTGACGCCAAAGCCGATGAGGCACTTCCAGCCCTCTTTCCATTTGTGATGGCGCGCAAGGCACAGGGTCTTCTGCCCACCGCTTGCCAACTTGATGCCGTTGCGAAAGTCCGGAGGCAGGACAAAGCGACCCTTATCGCCCGCGGGCGAATAGGCCTGTCCAGAATATCCTCCAAACGCCGACACAGCGGCCACTCCCCTTCACCCTTGCCAGACCGGTCCCGATGACCGATCCCATCCTCAAACCGGTCGGCTTCGGGCGCAGCCCTCCCCGTGCCGACCCGCGCGTGAGCGCGAGCGGCGCGCCAATCGAGGGCATGGCGCGAGAAACAAGCGACGTGTTTGATGGAACCCGGTATTATCCGGGAATGATTGGGGATTCTAGGGTGAAATTAGGGATTTTAGGGGAAGTATCTGTAACTCACTCTTTTCTTTAGACTTTAGTCATGTCCGAGGCGCCGTCTGTTGGCATTCGACCTCGGGATTTCCCTAAGTCGCACCACGAATGCCCGGATTTTGCCTGCGAATCCCCTACCGTCCCATCCTTGGAGTCGCACCCACCCGCAATAGACCGAGCCAATCCCGCAAAATCCCCAGAGCATGCGGGCATCCAACTCCTCACCGAAGGTCATTCTGCAGCTCGTCTGTGCCCCTGGCATCGTCCTGCAGGTCGGACGGAGGGGTGTCTGGCACTGTGACTGCACCATCCTCGTCGGTCAGAATTGCGTCGTCCGGCTTCTCCGCATCGGTTCCGATCGCTTCGGGCTGTGCAGGAATGTCCGGCACAACCCCCGCATCTGCAAGCGGATCACGCTGCGCGGGCGTAGCGCTGGGCTCGGTTGTCGGCGCAGCGTCCGGCACCGCAGCTTCTTCGGCGATATCGGCCTGTCCACCAAGGATACTGGCGATCCCGATGACAAGGATCATCGCGCACAAGCCGGTGAGGCCCACTTGCAGTCGCTGGGTCGCCTCGGCGCGCGTGCCACCCAAAGGCGCGTTCTCGGGCGCTTCATCCCCGTCAGCGACCCGAAGTGGAGACACCGAGTTTCCCAGCCGTTCGAGAAAATTGCGCGCTGCCATGGCGCTGCGAACCCTATCAGCCCTCGCGGGGGCTTTCCAGCCAGTCAAACACCGGCAGACCTTTCGCCTTCAACCACTCAGCGTTGTAGAGCGTGGAGAGGTAGCGAAAGCCGGTGTCGCACAGAATGGTCGCCACTTGGGGCTTTTCGCGCCCCTGCGCGACCAGTTGCTTGCCCAGCTCAATCGCGCCGGCCACGTTGATACCCGACGACAGGCCAAGGCACAGCCCCTCTTCGCGCAGGAGGCGGCGCACCCACACAAGCCCTTCCTCGTCGGAGATGCGGAATTGCGTGTCGATCACCGCGCCTTCAAGGTTGGCTGTGATACGGCCCTGCCCGATGCCCTCGGCCACCGACGAACCTTCGGATTTGAGTTCCCCATGCGCGTAGTAATTGTAGAGCGCCGCGCCGTGCGGATCGGTCAGCGCGATGCGCACATCCGGGTTTCTTTGCTTAAGGCCCAGCCCGACGCCCGCAATCGTCCCGCCCGTGCCCGCCGCGCACGTGAAGCCGTCTATCCGGCCTTCGGTCTGCTCCCACAATTCAGGCGCAGTGCCTTCGATATGCGCGCGGCGATTGGCGACGTTGTCGAACTGCCCGGCCCAGATCGCGCCTTCGGTCTCCTGTGCCATGCGGCGCGAGACGTGCTGGAAATGCGCAGGATCGGCGTATTTGGTCGGCGGGACAAGGACAAGCTCGGCGCCCAGGGCCCGCAGCGTGTCCATCTTTTCCTTGGACTGGTTGTCAGGCATGACGATAACCGTCTTGTAGCCAAGCGCGTTGGCGACCAGAGCGATCCCGATACCTGTGTTGCCAGCCGTGCCTTCGATAACGGTGCCGCCGGGCTTGAGTTCGCCGCGCGTTTCGGCGTCGCGGATCATGTAGAGCGCGGCGCGGTCCTTTACCGATGCGCCCGGATTGGCGAATTCGCACTTACCCCAGATGTCGCAGCCCGCCACCTCGCTGGGCCCGGAGAGACGAACGAGCGGGGTGTTACCGATAAGGGCGAGCGTGTCGCCAATAGGCTTTGTGATGTTCATGCCCGAGCGGGTAATCCCTGCCCACGCGCGCCGCAATCAACTTTAATCTTCAGGCGCAATAGTCACCTTCAATCCGTCAAGCTCGGCGGAGAAGGGAACCTGGCAGGAAAGGCGCGAATTGTCCTTGCGGTGATCGGAGGATTCCAGCAGGTCGTCTTCGTCTTCGCTCATATTCGAGAGTGTGCCACCTGCGGTGTCTTCGACATAGATATGGCAGGTCGCGCAAGAGCAGCACCCGCCGCACAGCGCGAGCAGTTCATCAAACCCGTTATCGCGGATCGCTTCCATCACGGTGAGGCCGTCTTCGACGTCGATTTCGCTCGTTTCACCAGCGCGGTTGGTGACGGTCAGCTTGGGCATGGGTGTTACATCCTTTGCTCTTAATACAGCGCAAGGTGCGCGCTATCGGTCAAACCTCGTGGCTGCTAGGAGGTTCCGTGGCCAGTGGCAACGGTGAGATTGAGATGGGGTTGACCGCAGAGCGAATAAAGGAAGGGCTTGACGCGCTGGCGCAAAACGATGCGCGGGTGGCCGAGCAATTGGAACGGGTGGGCTATCCCCAAGCGCGCCTTCGCGATCGCGGCTACAAGACCCTTTTGCGCACGATCGTGGGCCAACAGGTGTCGGTCGCCGCGGCCAGCTCGATGTGGAACAAGCTGGAAACGGAATTGGGGGCGGACTTCACCACAACAGACCTGCTCGCCCGCGATTTTGACACGCTGCGCGCGTGCGGCCTTTCGCGCCAGAAGCAGGGCTATGCGCGCAGTCTTTGCGAGCTGGTAGAAGCGGGCGTGGTCGATTTCGACGCGATGCCCCAGGACGACGACGACGCCATCGCCCAACTTACCCGGATCAAGGGGATCGGGCGCTGGTCCGCCGAAATCTACTTGCTGTTCGCTGAAGGGCGCGCTGACATATGGCCCGCCGGAGATCTGGCCGTGCAAGAGGGGATCAAACGCCTCCTCGAGCTTGAAGAACGTCCCGGAGAGAAAGAAACCCGCGCGCTGGGCGAACAATGGTCTCCCCATCGCGGGCCGATGGCGATTTTTACCTGGCATTATTACGCAAATCCGGCGCTCTGAACCTTTCGGTGTTGGCATAACACCCGCCACTCCCTAGCTGTCCGGCGAACACACCGGGAGACACCATGACCGCCAGCCTCGACGCCTTTGCCCTTATCCCTCGCGAACATCTGTTCGGGAACCCGACCAGAGCCGCCGGACGGCTTTCGCCGGATGGGAAATGGTTAAGCTGGCTCGCGCCGCTCGATGGTGTGCTCAACATCTGGCTCGCCCCGCGCGATGATCAGGCGGCAGCCAAGCCCATCACCAGATCGACCGAGCGTCCCATCCGCAGTCAGTTCTGGGCGCCCGATTCCAGCGCGGTGCTCTACATTCAGGACAAGGGCGGGGATGAGAACTTCCTGCTTTACGCGGTCAACGTCGCAAGCGGAGACGAGACCACCCTCACCCCGTTCGAGAACACCCGCGTCGATATTGTGGGATCGTCCGAGACGATCCGCGATGCGCTTCTCATCGGCCTCAACAATCGGGACCCGCAATTCCACGACGTCCACCGCCTGAACCTCGCCACCGGCGCGCTAGAGCTGGTCTACGAAAACAACGCCTATGCCGGTTTCATGGCCGATGACTCGCTGACGCTGCGCATGGCGATGGCGCAGAACGAGGCGGGAGGAACCGACTATTTCCGCATCGTTGACAATGTGGTGGAGGCCGACCCGTTCGAAACGACCGCGATGGAGGATTCGCTCACCACTTCGCCCGCCGGCTATACGACCGATGGCTCGATTCTGTACTGGCTCGACAGCCGCGGCCGCGACACCGGCGCGCTCTTCGCGCAGGACACCGCCACCGGACAGCGCACGCTGATCGCCGAGCATGACAAGGCGGACATCTCCGGCACACTCAGCCACAAGCAGACCGGCGAGGTGCTGGCCTACTCGGTGAATTACCTCAAGACACAATGGACCGCGATCGATCCGGACATCAAAGCCGCGCTCGACTGGCTAGGCGAGCGGCTTGACGGTGAGTTCGCGATCACCAGCCGCACCTATGACGATCGCACCTGGATCGTCGCGAACGACCCCGTTACCACGCCGGCGCAGACCTTCATCTACGATCGCGAAGCGGAGACTTTGACGCCGTTTTACGTCACACGCCCCGAACTCGAAGGCGCGCCGCTCCAGCCGATGCACCCGATCGAAATCGATGCGCGCGACGGGCTCACCCTGCCGTCCTACCTGACGTTGCCGCCCGGCTCGGACCCCGAAGCCACAGGGCGTCCGGCGACGCCAGTGCCGATGGTTCTGCTCGTCCACGGGGGACCCTGGGCGCGCGATGCCTACGGCTTTTCCAGCCATGTCCAGTGGCTCGCCAATCGCGGCTACGCGGTGCTGCAGGTCAACTTTCGCGGCTCGACCGGCTTTGGCAAAAGTTTCCTCAACGCCGCCAACAAGCAATGGGGCCTGGCCATGCACGACGACCTTATCGACGCGGTCGAATGGGCCGTGGCCGAGGGCGTCACGGCCAAGGACACGGTCGCGATCATGGGCGGCTCCTACGGCGGCTACGCGACGCTGGCCGGGCTGACCTTCACGCCCGAAGTCTTTGCGTGCGGGGTCGACATCGTCGGCCCGTCAAATCTTGAGACCCTGCTTGCGACGATCCCGCCCTACTGGGCGCCGCTGGTAAAGACCTTTCACGAGCGCATGGGCGACCCCTCGACGCCCGAGGGCCTCGCCGCGCTCAAGGCTGCGAGCCCGCTTTACAAGGCCGACCAGATCACCAAGCCGCTTCTGATCCTGCAAGGCGCCAACGATCCGCGCGTCAAGCAATCGGAAAGCGACCAGATCGTAGGTGCGATGACGAAGGCCGGTATCCCGGTGACCTATGTCCTGTTTCCCGACGAAGGCCACGGCTTTGCCCGCCCCGTCAACTCGATCGCGGATAGCGCGATCACCGAGAATTTCCTCGCCTCGACGCTTGGCGGGCGCAGCGAGCCAATCGGCGAAACGCTCGCGGCAAGCACGGCGGAAATCCTTGAGGGCGCAGAACACGTGGCGGGGCTGGAAGCCGCGCTCAAAGGGGCATGACATTCGCCAGGCCCTCGCCTAATTAGGTTCGCGAAAGACAACCTATCCGGGAGAGGGATCGTATGAGCGCATCGACAAACGGGGCACCCAAGCGCTCTATATTCATCACCGGCGGCGGATCGGGGATCGGGCGCGCAATCGCGACCCATTTTGGCGAGCGCGGCTGGTTTGTCGGCGTCACCGACATTGATGAGCAGGGTATGGAAGACACGCTCGGCCTGATCCCGGGCGGCTTCAAATACGCGCACAAGCTCGATGTGCGCGACCGGGCGGCCTGGGATGTTGCGCTCGAATCGTTCTCGACCGCAGCCGGAGGGCGCATCGACGTCGTCGTCAACAACGCCGGAATCGGAACGGGCGGCCCCTTGGCCGAACTTGAGGTCGAAGAGATCGATCGCTGCCTCGATATCAATTTGCGCGGCGTCCTCTATGGCGCGCAGGCGGCCTACCCTCACCTCAAGAAGACCGCGCCGGGGTCAGCCATCGTCCACATGGCGAGCGCGGCCGGGATTACCGGGGGCACAGGAATGAGCGTCTACTCCGCAACCAAGTTCGGTGTGCGCGGGATCGCCGAAAGCCTTGATGCCGAGTGGGCCGCCGACGGGATAAAGTCATGCTCCATTTGCCCCAGCTTCATCGACACGCCGCTGCTTGAGGGCACCGGAAACCGTAACTCAAACGAAACGGTCCGCTCACGGGTGCAAGAAGCTGGCCTCGAGATCACGCCGGTCGAGGAAGTCGCCAAGACCGTGTGGGACGCGGTTCACGGCGAGGATCTGCATTACCTCGTCGGCAAGACCGCCAAGTCCCTCAACTTCGCCAAGCGCTGGATGCCGGGGCGGGTGCGCAAACGCAACCGCGATAGCGCCGCGCTGTTGGGGCGCTGAGGCTCAGCTCACCAGCGCGTCGATTGCGCGCGCCATATTGGCATCGCGCGTCGAAAGCCCACCGGCATCGTGCGTGGTGAGCGTGATCTCGACCTTGGCGTAGACGTTGAACCATTCGGGGTGATGATCGTGACGATCGGCGATCAAAGCCACGCGGCTCATGAAGCCCCATGCCTCGGAAAAATCGCTGAACTGAAACGTGCGCTGAATGGCCTTGCCCTCGCGCGTCAGTTCCCATTCGGGATGGTCGGCGAGCAGGCGGGCGCGGTCATCGTCGGAGAGTTCGGGCACGGACATCTGGCTGAAGCTCCTTGGCAAAGGTGAGTTGTGAGCGGGAACGCTTTTCCCTAACGCGTGACGCGATGCAAGGTTCTGAGAGCCCCCGGATTTTCGCGCATGACCTCGCCTGCCGCCGGGGCGACCGGGTGCTGTTCCGTCGGTTATCGCTCGATCTGGGTCCGGGGACGGCCTGTCACGTGACCGGCGCGAACGGGAGTGGGAAGACAACACTGATCCGCACGCTTGCAGGTCTCACCCCGCCTTTGACGGGAACGGCGCGCTGCGAAGGCGCCGTTGGGCTGTTTGACGAGCGCATCGGCCTTGATCCGGAACGCACGCTCGGCACAGCGCTCGATTTCTGGTTCGCACTCGACGGCGCTTCGGACCCATCAGCGGTGCTTGAACGGCTGTGCCTTTCAACGCTGGTCGATGTACCGGTGCGCTATCTCTCCACCGGTCAGCGAAAGCGCGCGGGTCTCGCCCGGCTGCTGGGACAGAACGCGCCTGTGTGGTTGCTCGATGAACCGCTCTCGGGACTCGACACCGCCTCGCAGGCGTTGGTGAGCAAATTGATTGCCGAGCATCTCGACAATCAAGGGACCGCGCTGATCGCCTCGCATCAGGCGCTCGATGTGCCGGGCCTGGAAACGCTGGCGATCGAGGATTTTGCCGTGCGCGAAGAGGCGCTTCCATGATCGGCTGGACCCTGCGGCGCGATCTGGGGCTGTTCTTTCCCTTCGCCGGCGGCGCCAATGGAGGGGGCGGGGCGGGCGCGGCTTTGCCCGTCATCTTCTTTGTCGCGGTCGCCATGCTCTATCCCTTTGCGGTGGGGCCGGACGCCGCCACGCTCGCGCGCACGGGCGGCGGGGTCGTGTGGATTGCCGCGCTGCTCGCCGCGATCCTGCCGCTCGACCGGCTGGTGACGCGCGACATCGAGCTTGGCCATTTCGATCAGCTGCGCCTGCGCGGAATGAGCGAGGAGGCGATGATGGCGGTGCGCATGCTCGCCCATTGGCTCAGTTTCGGCCCGCCGCTGATCCTCGCCGCCTTTCCCGCTGCCGCGCTGTTGCAGCTCGACGGACCGACGCTGCATCTGGTGCTGATCGGGTTGCTGGCGGGCACGCCGGGTCTGGCCGCGATCGGCCTTATCATCGCGGCGCTTACTGCCAGCCTTCGCAGCGGAGCGGCGCTCTCGGGCCTGCTGCTGATCCCGCTCGCGCTGCCGATCCTGATCTTCGGCGCGGGCGCGCTGGCGCGGCAGGATGAGGCCAGCCTGGGTTTCGTCGCCGCGATCAGCCTGGGGCTTGTCGCGCTCGCGCCGTTCGCTGCGGGAGCCGCCATCCGTGCCGTGCGTTGAGCCCCATTATGGGGTTGATTATCCAGGTTTACGAGTCGCTTTTCGACACCTCCCGAGCCGCTCCGATGAGCGCGAGAGAAGCCAATCGACTGCTCGGCCATATCGCGGCCGCGCTGGTCGTGTTCACGGTAACGGCCTTCGCTCTCAAGGTCATCGTCCACCCCGAACGCGCCGCACGCTACACGCCGCTGGTCACATTCCACGCGGTCACGATGTTCGCCTGGATGAGTCTGCTGGCGAGCCAGGCCTATCTCGCCAGCGCGGGGCGCATGAAGCTTCATCGCTGGTTTGGTGCCGTCTCGCTGGCACTCGTCGCGGCGCTGAGCGTTTCGGGCGCGATCGTCTCGATCGATATCGGGCGGGAGTTCGGGCGCCCGGAAGTCACCATCGTCAACATCGCGGCTTTCGTGACCTTTATCCCGCTCTATGTCGCCGCGATTGCATTTGCGCGGAAGCGCAAGATGCACGCGCATCGCCAAGCGATGCTGATCGGCACGCTGGCCTTCATGACGCCGGTCTACGCACGCGTGACCGATGTGCTCGGCCTGCCCCCGCAAGTCGCCATCGGCCTGCAACCGCCGCTGACCATTGCCATCACGCTCGGCTACGAATGGGCCGCGCTGAGACGCGTGAGCAAGGCGACGGCGGCGATGCTGGCGTTCTCGGTCGCGGTCGTGCTGGCGATGGTGGCGGTGCTGGCCATGTGGTTTGTGTGAGCCATCCGCCTCAGCTTTCATCATCTCCGTCCTCATCGCGCAACAGCACAACGCTGCCGAGATCGGACCGGAAGCGGCTTAGGCGGATGGTCGTGAGAACGGATTCCAAATTGGCCAACACTCCCAGGCTCACGACCGTGAGCAAGAACGGGCGCGAAAAGCCGAACAGGTAAAGCCAGATGACAAAGACAGCGGCGAGGAACGCGGCCGCTTTTGCCGAGAATAGGTGATAGGCAGGAAGCCGGCGGAAGCGCAGGAGACAGGCTGCGGCGGCTGCGGCGTAGCTGGCGAAAAAGGCATAGAGCCACGCGGCGTCAGGCTCCAGAAACCGACGCTCGAAGAGAAAGACTCCCAGCAGTGCGGCGAGCGTCGTCGAAGCATCCGCAATCGTATCCAGCCTTGCCCCGCTGCGCGAGGCCTTGCCAAGCCACCGGGCGATCGGCCCATCGACAAGGTCGGTGAAATAGCTGACAATCAGGAGGATGAAGAACGCGTCTCGCTGCCCTGCCAGCGCCATCGCCGCGATCACCGGCGCCGCTGCAATGCGGTAGAATGTGAAGAGATCGGCGACCGAGCGCATCGGTTCGCAGCCTGCGCGCTATCGACCGCGACCGTCGTCAATAGGGCGGCTTGTCTTTACCCGTCGGGCTCTTGGTGAAGATCTCCACGCCGTCCTCGGTGATCGCGAGGCTGTGTTCGAACTGCGCGGAGAGGCTCTTGTCGCGGGTGACCGCGGTCCAGCCGTCGCCCAGCACCTTGGCCCAGGGTTTGCCGAGATTGATCATCGGTTCGATGGTGAAGAACATGCCGGGCTTCAGTTCCGGCCCCGTGCCCGCCTTGGAAGCGTGGACCACTTCGGGCGCGTCGTGGAACAGGCGGCCCAGACCGTGCCCGCAGAACTCGCGCACCACGCCGTAGCGGAACTGGCGCGCGTGCGCTTCGATCGCGGCGCCGATATCGCCGAGCCGCGCGCCGGGCTGCGCCGCCGCCTCGATACCCAGCATCAGGCAATCATAGGTCACATCGACCAGCCGCTTGGCCTTGATCGAGGGTTCGCCCGCAAAGAACATCCGGCTTGTATCGCCGTGCCAGCCATCGAGCAGCGGGGTGACATCGACGTTCAGAATATCGCCGTCCTTGAGCAGCTTTGGCCCCGGAATGCCGTGGCAGATCACATGGTTGATCGAAATGCACGAGGAATGCGTGTAGCCGCGATAACCAAGTGTGGCCGGGACCGCGCCGGCGTCCAGCATCATGCCCCGGATCGCATCGTCGATACTCTGCGTCGTCACGCCCGGCTGCACCAATTCGGCGACCTCGTCGAGGATCGTGGCGGCGAGATGCCCCGCCCTTCGCATCCCTTCAAAGCCTTCCTCGGTGTGGAGCTTGATCGTGCCGTCGCGGTAGACGGTCTGGTCGCTTTCGATGAGCTGATATTCGGTCATCGCGGCTATATAGCGAACGGTTCGCAAAATTGCGAGCCATCAGCCGCTGCCCGCAAAGGCGCTTTGATAGGCGGGCCTGACCGCTTCCAGAAGGTCTTCGCTCACATCGAGGGTGATGACATAGGAGCCCTCGGCGTAGGACCCGGCGACATAAGGCGCGGCCAGAAACTGGACCGCATCGATCGTCTCACCCTGCGATGAAATCAGCGCCACGGCTAGATCGCCCAGCGGCGGACAATCACCGGACACATCAGCCCCTCCCAGCTTTCTGCCTCGCTCTTCCGCCAATTGCGCGCAGAATTGCGCGCGCGTTGCGGCATCAAAGGCGGCCGGCGAGGTAAAGAGATCCAGAGCGGCGAGTTCGACGCTGGCCTCCTTGTCCCACACGGTCGTCATGAAGAACGAATTGCCGTGCGCGCCGCCTGTGTACGCGTAGTTCTCGCCGACGAGGCTGAGCAGCAAAGGCGTGTCGCCGACCAGCTTCCATTCCCACGTTGTCTGGAAAACGCGATAGGGATAGCCGTATTGTTCGGCCTCGGCCTGGGCTTCGCGCGCCATGGCCTCGAATTCTTCCCGTGCGGTGATCGCCCGCGCCTCAAACGCGGTGTTGAAGGCTGGGATGGCGACCACTTGCGCCGGCCAGGCGTAGCTGAAGTTGAACGCCGCGTTCTCGACCAAAATCTCGCGTTTCTCACCCGCGTCGTCAGGAATGGCCGCGGCATTCGCGCTGGCCGCGTTGATCTCGCTGTTCATCTCCTCCGACGAAGAACACGCGGCGAGCGCCGCCAGCGCCGAGGTCGCTATCAGAATTCTTGTCGCCATGTTCTTCGCCCCCGATCAGCATTTGAGACGTGACAAGCCTAGCCACTTGATTATGCACGCGCCATGACAGAAATCTCCGATCTTATCGCGCCAGACCGCGGACAAGAGGCCACCGCCATCCACCTTGTGACCAAAGCGGGTCTGGATGACCGGCTCAAATCGCTCAGCGCGGGCCAGCGCGCCAGCCTGGCCGCGCAAAAGTTCGAGGGCGCCGCCGGGCAGATCGGGATTGTGCCCGATGGCGAGGGCGTGTTCGTTCTTGGCGGGGTTTCCGACCCCGAAGATCTTTCAAGCTACAGCCTCTCCGCCCTGGCCGAGAAGCTTCCGGCAGGCACGTATCGCCTTGTTGACGCCGAGCCAGGCGCAGCGATGTTTGGGTGGCTGACCGCGCAATATCGCTTCACCCGCTACAAGGATGATGAGGACGCGCAAGGCCCTCGGGTGCTGCTGACCGATCAGGTTGGACGGATCGAGGCCGCGGTGGCCGAAGCGCTGGCCGAGATGAAGGTGCGCGATCTCGTCAACACGCCCGCCGAGGATATGGGCCCCGCCGCGCTCGAAGCCGAAATCGAAGCGCTGGCGAAGGCGCATGGCGCGACGTTGAAGACGATACGCGGAGACGAATTGGAGACCGGCTATCCGATGGTCCACGCGGTCGGCCGCGCTGCGGCGCGCCACCACGCCCCGCGCCTGATGCACCTGAGCTGGGGCGATGACACTCACCCGGTCGTTGCGATTGTAGGCAAAGGGGTGTGCTTCGATTCCGGTGGGCTGGACATCAAGCCTTCGGCGGGAATGCGCTTGATGAAAAAGGACATGGGTGGCGCGGCGCACGCAATCGCCCTGGCGGGGCTGATCATGGCGGCCAAGATACCCGTGCGGCTTCACCTGCTGGTGCCCGCGGTCGAGAACGCGATCTCCGGCCCCGCCTTTCGTCCGGGGGACGTGCTTTCCAGCCGCAAGGGTTTGAGCGTCGAGATTCACAACACCGATGCCGAAGGTCGGCTGATCCTTGGCGATGCCCTCACTCGCGCGAGCGAGGAAGAGCCCGAACTCATCGTCGACTTTGCCACACTCACCGGGGCCGCGCGCGTTGCGCTGGGGCCGGATTACGCGGCGATGATGGCGCGGCGCGACGAGACAGCGGACGAACTTGCGAAACTGGGACGCGAGGTCGAAGACGAAGTCTGGCGGCTTCCTCTGCCCGAGGCCTATCGCGAATATCTGAGCTCCGACATCGCGGACATGACCAACGCGCAGTCCAACCCTTACGCGGGCGCGAGCGTGGCGGGGCTTTTCCTCGATCGGTTTGTGGGAGAAGGCATTGACTGGGTGCATTTCGACACCTTTGCCTGGCGCCCCTTTGCCAAGCCCGGGCGCGCCAAAGGCGGCACGGCCTATGGTCTGCGCGCAGCCTGGCGCCTGCTTCAGGCGCGCTATTCCAGTTAGGGACAGGCAACCGCCCCACGCTTGCCGCGCACAAACGTTACCGCTAAGCGCGGCCTTTAGGGGGCGAACAAGGAAAATAACGGCATGGGCCGCGCAGGCGACACGGCATCTCAGTACACTCTGCCAAGCGGTGATCTTGGCCTGAAAGGTCCGGTCGAAAAGCCCGCGCCCGGCACGCTTCCGCTGCGCGGAGACCTGGCGCATATCGCGCTGGCGGGCACCCATCTGGCGGCGCATTATGTCATTCCCGGTCGGGCCAGCGTGCGCGCCGAGCGGACCAATATGCGTTATCTCGCGCGCGACGATGCCGATGTGAACGTGGTGCTCAAAAAGGGGCACGCGCTCGAAGTGCTCGATATCGGCAAGGATTGGGTGTGGTGCTGTCTGGGTCCGGAAGGACCGAGCGGCTATGTTCACACCGACTGCCTTGACCTGACAGCGGGTTGAGCCGCGTGCCGACCCGCATTTTCATCGATGGCGCGGCGGGCACGACGGGACTGGAAATCCGCGAACGGCTTGAAGGGCGCAGCGAATTTGAGCTGCTGGTGCTGGATGAGGCGGAGCGCAAGGATGAAGCGGCCCGTCGCGAGGCGCTGCACGAAGCCGACGTGGCGATCCTGTGCCTGCCCGACGATGCCGCGCGCGAAGCGGTGAAGCTGGCGGAGGGGTCCGACACGCGGATAATCGACGCGTCCTCCGCGCACCGCGTGGCGGATGGTTGGACCTATGGCTTTCCCGAAATCATCGGCTCAGAGAATATCGCCAATGCGCAATTTGTAAGCAATCCTGGATGCTATCCCACTGGGTTTCTGGCACTGATAGCCCCGCTCGTCAAAGCGAGGTTGCTGCCCGGCGATTGGCCGTTCACCTGCAACGCGGTGAGCGGGTATTCAGGCGGCGGAAAAGCGCTGATCGATCGATATACGGGCGAACCGGATCTGGCGTTTCGCACTTACGGCCTGACCCTGGCGCACAAACATCGTCCCGAAATGCAGCGGCACGCGGGCCTGAAGCACGGCGTCCTCTTCGCGCCATCGGTTGTGCCCGCCTTTCGCGGAATGATCGTCGAGGTGCCCTTGCACCTGGGCGCAATGTCCACGGACCCACACGCCGACAGTCTCCGCGTCACCCTGGCCGAACGCTATGCGGACTCGCAAATCGTGAGCGTATACGAGCAGGCGGCGCCGACGGAGCTGCTTTTGCTCGACGGCGCACAGCCCCATGACGGCATGGAGCTATTCGTCTTCGGCAATGAAGGCGGCTGGAACGCGCGCCTGATCGCCCGGCTCGACAACCTTGGCAAAGGCGCGAGCGGGGCTGCGATCCAGAACCTCAACATCATGTGCGGCCTGCCCGAGACCACAGGGTTGCGGCTTTAGCGTTGCCTAAAAAAAAGGCAATCTCGCCTCTCCCATAAGGGTGGTTGCGCTGCGCCGCACAATATTGCTACTTCCTTAGGCATACGGGATGATCCTTGCGCGTCGCCAAGAGTTCGCTACCCCGATACGACACACTCGGCCGCGATTCTTGGTCGATTAGAACACAACCAGCGCTCGGGGCGGGAACAGGCTTACGTGAAAAAGATCGAAGCGATCATCAAACCCTTCAAACTCGACGAGGTGAAGGAAGCGCTACATGAAATCGGAGTCTCCGGCATCACCGTGCTCGAAGCGAAGGGGTTTGGCCGTCAGAAAGGGCACACCGAACTCTATCGCGGAGCGGAATACGTCGTTGATTTCCTGCCCAAGGTGAAGCTCGAAGTGGTCGTCGCCGACGATCAGGCCGAACGCGTGGTCGAGGCCATCGCCGGCGCGGCGCAAACGGGCCGGATCGGGGACGGGAAGATCTTCGTCTCGACCATCGACACAGCCATCCGCATCCGCACCGGCGAAACCAATCAAGACGCGGTCTAGGCCGCGTTCCCTCTCGCGCGCCGGCAGCGGCGTGCGCATTCCCAAGCCACTTCAATCTGGAGGCAAGACAACATGGCAAGCGTGAAAGACGTTCTCAAACAGATCAAGGACGAGGAAATCGAGTGGGTCGACCTGCGCTTCACCGATCCCAAGGGCAAGTGGCAGCACCTCACCATGTCGGCCTCGGTCATGGACGAGGACGCGCTGGAGGACGGCCTGATGTTCGATGGCTCGTCGATCGAAGGGTGGAAGACCATCAACGAATCCGACATGATCCTGAAACCCGATATGGACGCGGCCTATATCGACCCGTTCAGCGCGACGCCGATGCTCAGCCTGTTCTGCAACATCGTCGAGCCTTCGGACGGCCAGCTCTATTCGCGTGATCCGCGCTCGACCGCGACCCGGGCCGAAGCCTATCTCGCCTCAACCGGCATTGGCGACACCGTCTATGTCGGCCCTGAGCCCGAATTCTTCATGTTCGACGATGTGCGCTTTGAAGACGGTTACGCAGGCTCTGGCTACGCGATCGACGATATCGAGCTCCCGACCAATTCGGGCAAGGAATACGAGATGGGCAATATGGCCCACCGTCCGCGCGCAAAGGGAGGTTATTTCCCCGTCGCGCCGGTCGACAGCGCGATGGACATCCGCGGCGAAATGGTCGCGACCATGATGGAAATGGGCCTCAACATGGACAAGCACCACCACGAGGTGGCCGCGGCCCAGCACGAACTCGGCATCACGTTCAGCTCGCTGACCACGGCGGCGGACCAGGTGCAGATCTACAAGTATGTCGTTCAGCAAGTCGCCCACGCCTATGGCAAGACGGCGACCTTCATGCCTAAGCCCATCAAGGAAGATAACGGTTCCGGCATGCACTCCCACATGTCGATCTGGAAGGACGGAAAGCCCACCTTTGCGGGCAACGAATACGCAGGGCTATCGGAAACCTGCCTCTACTACATCGGCGGCGTCATCAAGCACGCCAAGGCGGTGAACGCCTTCACCAACGCCACGACCAATTCGTACAAGCGTCTGGTGCCAGGATTCGAGGCGCCGGTGCTGCTGGCCTATTCGGCGCGCAACCGCTCGGCCTCGTGCCGCATTCCGTATGGCGCGGGCGAGAAAGCCAAGCGCGTCGAGTTCCGCTTCCCCGATGCGCTCGCCAACCCCTATCTCGCCTTTTCGGCGCTGCTGATGGCGGGTCTCGACGGGATCGAGAACAAGATCCATCCGGGCGAGGCGATGGACAAGAACCTCTACGACCTGCCGCCAGCCGAACTGGCCGAAGTGGCGACCGTGGCGGGATCCTTGCGCGAAGCTCTTGAGGCTCTGGAAGAAGACCACGAATTCCTGCTCAAGGGCGATGTTTTCTCGGTCGACCAGATCGAGGCTTACGCAGAGCTCAAGTGGGAAGAGCAGATGCGTCTCGAAACCACTCCGGCTCCGGTCGAGTTCGATATGTATTACAGCTCGTAAGACCAAAGGATCACACAAGAACAGAAAGGGCCGCTCGGGAAACCGGGCGGCCTTTTTTGTTGGTTCACCGCAGCTTCAGCATCCCCCGGCGTCCCGCTGCGATGCAGGTCGCCAGCAGCACCAGCGCGTAAAAGCCCGTCATGACATCCAACGGGGCTGGCGGCGCGAGCAGGTCTGCGTGCGCAGCCATCGCCCAGCCGCCGATTACGCAGAACACCAGACCGTATGCCCAGACGGCAGCCTCTCGGTTCACCGCCATCATCAATTCGTCGGAGTGGCGATACGAAACCGCCGCGAAATAGCATCCCAGAACGATGCCAGCTGCCGATACCAGAAATGAGTGTAAGGGACTGATCGGGCCAGCGGGTTCGGCCAGGGCAATGACCAGTAGCGCCGCGCCCCACGAACCGAGCGCGAACGCTGAATTGAGCACCATGGCTCGCATTTCCTCGATCTCTTCGGCATCCTCGACATTAAGGACGTTCTCACCGAACTTTGGGACTGCCGTACCGACGAGCACCAGCCCGGCTGTGGTCAGATACATGACGGCAACCGCCAGTGCGATGATCACCGACATGCTCAATTCGTAGCCGGTCTCCACTGACGTTTCGCCAAAAGCATATCCGCCGAAATAGCCGATGACTCCGGCACCTAAAGACAGAGCCGCGATCGTCACAAGCTTGCGGCTTATGCGCTGGTCTTTGTCAGTCATCGTCGTCATCTCCTGGCTCCCAATGATCCACAAACAGATCAGGCACACTCACCGCGAACAGCTTTGCCATGCGCAAAGCGAGCGGCAGCGAAGGATCGTATTTATCGGTCTCAACCGCGTTGATCGTCTGCCGCGACACGCCGAGCCTGCGGGCAAGCTCACCCTGGCTCCAGCCATGCTGTTCGCGGTGATACTTCAATCGGTTTTCCAACGAATCGCCCCTAGCGACCTGACAAGAGCTCTTTACTGTAAAGAACTCTTGTCAGTCAAGAGCTCTTGTCACCCCTGCCTCTTGTGCGCGCGCTCGCCAGCGCATCAAACCGTTTTCCTACCCGGCCCTTTTGTGCCTAATCAGCCGGCCTCTTCCACCCTGACAGGAGGCTTTGCCGATGCCCGTTTCCAAGCGTAAAAGACTGTTCGACACTATCCGCGCGATGCTCAAACGCGGCTTTCGCCAATCCGAGGTCGATGCGATCGACGCGGCGATTGACCGCGTGCTGGCGGACAGGGCCGGCCAAGCGCGGGATTTTTCGACCCAGGACAGTGTTCCAAGTGTATCAGGCGTTCCGTACATACGACGAACCGTTGAACGATACGCTGCCGCGCGGCGCGTGAGTCCGGATGGGATCGCGCTGATCAAGCGCTTCGAAGGCTGCGCGCGGCTGCGCACCGACGGGCTGCTTGAGGCCTATCCCGATCCGGGCACCGGCGGTGATCCGTGGACGATTGGCTGGGGCGCGACTGGCGCTGGCCTTGACCGCGGGAGCCGGATCGGCCCCGGCACAGTGTGGACGCAAGGCCAGTGCGACGCGCGTCTCGACCGCGATCTCAAGCTCCACGCAGGCGACGTCGCACGTGCGATTGGCGATTCGCCAACAACGCAGGCCCAATTCGATGCGCTCGTCAGCTTTCACTACAACACCGGCGCGATCGCGCGCGCCACGCTGACAAAGAAGCACAAGGCTCAGGATTACGAGGGCGCGGCGCGCGAATTCCGACGCTGGAACAAGGCCGGGGGACGCGTCCTCAAGGGGCTGGTGCGCCGCCGCTCGGAAGAAGAACGGCTATACCGCGAAGGTCTTGGGTAGCAGCTGGGAGTGGGGTCTGCGCGCTTATCGCGCGTCAGCTCGCGCGAAATCGGACCGCTTGTCCATCCTTGCTGCCTGCGGTTGCCGCCTCGCGGTCTTCCCTGGCGCGCGGGGCGGTGGCGGCGGCGATAAGCTTTGCCTGCTGCTCCTCATCCATTCGGCGCCAGCCTTCGCGCGTCAGGGTTTCAAGCGGTCGATAACGTACCTTGTACGCCATCCGCGGGCTGCCATCGACCCAGTAGCCAAGGTAGACAAAGGGCAAGCGATCACGCGCGGCTCGCTTGATGTGGTCGAGGATGATGAAATTGCCCAGACCCTGACGCTCGGTGTGCTCGGGATCGTAGAACGAGTAAATCATCGACAGGCCGTCGCCCTGGCGGTCCGTCAGGCACGCGCCGACCAGTCGTCCGGGCGAGCCGTCATTCGTGGGTTCGCGGTATTCGACCAGATGGCTGGTGACAGGCGTGTGTTCGACCATATCGGCGTAATCGAGCTCGTCCATCGCCGACATGCCCCCATCGGGGTGGCGCACGCCGAGATACTTGGTGAGCAGCTCGAACTGCTCATCGGTCGCCCAGGGGCGGCATTCGGTGACAACAAGGTCCGAGTTGCGCTTGATATCGCGTTTCTGGGTCGAGGAGGGTTTGAACTCGTCGGCCACCACACGCACGGAAACGCACGCCTGGCAATCGAGACAGCTTGGCCGGTAAGCGACGGTCTGGCTGCGGCGGAAACCGATGCGGCCCAGCGCCTCGTTCAACTGATCCGCGTGCGCGCCCTTGAGCTCGGTGAACACCTTGCGCTCCTGACGGCCCGGCAGATACGGGCAGGGCGCGGGGCTTGTCACGAAGAAGCGAGGAAAGCGGATCGGAGCCGTCACTGGTGATCGGTGTCCTTACACGTTGGGAGAATCGGCGATGTCTTTATTAAGACTTTGTTATGCCCACTCCGGTTCCCCGGTAAAAGACCCTTAACCATGAAACGGGACAATTAAAGACCGACTATGCACACATTCGGCCGCGATCCCGGACCAAATCGGACCAGGTTCCGAGCCTGCGTGCGCGCCCTGCCCTGTTTCGAAACAGCCGCGCGGCCGAGGGTAAAGAGCCCGACGCCGACTCAGTTGAGTTCGACGACATCGACCTTGTAATGGGCCGAGCGCAGCGCGCTAACCAAACGCTCAACCTGCGCCGCATCGCGCGCTTCGCATTCGATGTCGGTGATCAGGCCCTTGGCCGGCAAGGTCGTGAAGATGCGCTGGTGATAGATCTCGATGATGTTGACGTTGTGCTCGTCAAACAGACGCATCACCTTGAACAGCGCGCCCGGTCGGTCCTGCAAGGTGACGCGCAATCGCGCCAGGCGCCCCTGCCGCGCCAGATCGCGCAGCAGCACGTTGGCCAGCAGCCGGGTGTCGATATTGCCGCCGCACAGCACGAGCCCGACGCTCTTGCCGGCAAAACGCTCAGGGTTGGCGAGCACCGCTGCAAGACCGGCCGCGCCCGCGCCCTCGACCACGGTCTTCTCGATCTGAAGCAGCAGCGCGACCGCCTTTTCAAGGCTCGGCTCATCCACCAGCACGATGTCATCGACCTTTTCGGCGATGACCTGCGAGGTAAAGGCGCCGGGCCGTTTCACGGCGATACCCTCGGCCAGCGTGTCGCCGCCGCAGGCCGGGTCTCCGCCCTTGATCGCGGCGTACATGCTTGGGAATAGCTCTGCCTGCACGCCCACCATTTCGATCCTCGCCTCAAGCGCGCGCGCGACGGTGGCCATGCCGGAGATCAGCCCGCCTCCACCGATCGGCGTGACGAGGCAGTCAAAATCCGGCTTCGCCTCCAGCATTTCGAGCGCCACCGTGCCTTGACCCGCCGCAATATGCGGATCGTCGAACGGATGCACGAAAGTCAGGCCGCGCTCCTGCTCAAGCTCGCGCGCAAAGCCAGCCGCGTCATCGAATGTCTCGCCGAACAGCTCCACATTCCCGCCAACACTCTCGGTTTGCATCACCTTTACCGTGGGCGTCGTGCGCGGCATCACGATCGTGACCGGCACACCCAGCCGCGTTCCGTGATAGGACAGGCCCTGGCTGTGATTGCCGGCCGAGGCCGCGATCACGCCGCGCCGCCTTTGGTCCTCGGTCAGGTGCAACAGAGCGTTAAGCGCGCCGCGCTCCTTGTACGCGGCGGTGAACTGAAGATTCTCGAATTTCAGCCAGATATCCGCGCCGGTAATTTCGGACAGAGTGATCGAATGCATCAGCGGCGTCTTCACCACCGCGCCCTCGATCCGAGCGGCGGCGGCCCGAACATCTTCGATGGTGAGATCGGCCGGGGTGGCACCAGAGGTGTGAAGAGCGAGCGGGTTGGTCATGACGCGCGCCGGACTAGGCCTTTGCATCGGCAAGGGCAATTCGATTTCGTTGGCAATTGGCAGATAACCCGTTAGGCACCCGCGCGCATGACCACCTCGACCAACATCGCCTTTCTCGGGCTGGGCGTTATGGGCGGACCGATGGCGGCCCATCTGGCTCGCGCGGGCCATCATGTCTTCGTTTACAATCGGACAACGCAGCGCGCCCAAACCTGGCTCGAAGAGCGCGGCGAGGAACGGGTTCGGTGCGCGCTTGCAGACACCCCAGATCGCGCCGCAGAGCAGGCAGACGTCGTTATCTCCTGCGTCGGCAACGATCAGGACATTGCCAGCGTTATCAGAGGCGACAGCGGCGCTCTCTCGGCGATGCGCGAGGGGGCCTTGCTGATCGACCACACAACCACCTCAGCCGACATGGCGCGCCAACTGGGCAAGGCGTGCGCTGGCAGGGGCGTCGAGTTCATCGACGCGCCGGTCAGCGGCGGACAGGCTGGGGCGGAAAATGGCCAGCTAGCGATCATGTGTGGCGGCAGCGCGGGGGCCATGACCCGCGCCCAGCCCATCATGCAGCCCTACGCCAAGGCCATCGTCCATGTCGGTCCGACCGGCGCTGGCCAGACCGCAAAAATGGCAAACCAGATGTGCATTGCCGGGGTCCTCGGCGGGCTCTCCGAAGCGATCCGGCTGGCGCAAGGCGCGGGGCTTGATCTCGACAAGACCTACGAAGCCATTTCAGGCGGCGCGGCGCAAAGCTGGCAGATGGACAACCGCTGGGCGACCATGACGCAGGATGAGTTTGACTTCGGCTTTGCCATTGACTGGATGCGCAAGGATCTGGGCTACGCGCTGGACGAGGCAAGGCGGCTGGGGCTCTCTGCACCGATTACAGCTCTGGTCGATCAGTTCTACGCTGACGTGCAGGCCGTCGGCGGCGCACGGTCCGATACGAGCGCGCTCGTCACTCGGCTGCCCAAGTCGAATTCCTGAGGCGAACCACGCGATGAAAGGCACCTTCCGCGCCGTCTTTGCCGCCTCAATCGCGCTCTTTGCGACGCCCGCCCTTGCCGACACGCTTGTTGACAACGTTGAAGGCATCACGATCGACGAGAACGGGGAGATCAAGCGCTTCACAGGCCTCGTGTTCGATGATGAAGGCATCATCACCCACACCCTCAAGCGCGATGATGCCCGGCCCCAAACCGATTTCGCGATCGACGGCGCGGGACGCGTGATGCTGCCCGGCATGATCGATGCGCATGTCCATGTCATGGATCTGGGCTTTGGCCAGCTGACGCTCGATCTTTCAGGCACGACTTCGCTCGAAGAAGCGCTCGGCAAGATCAGGCAATTTGCCGAGGACAACCCTGCGCGCCCCTGGATCCTTGGTCGCGGCTGGAACCAGGAGAAGTGGGGTCTCGGTCGTTTCCCGACGGCCGCCGAGCTCGACCGCGTCGTGGCCGACCGCCCCGTCTGGCTCGAACGCGCCGACAATCACGCCAACTGGGCAAACAGCCGCGCCATGGAGATCGCCGGCGTTACTGCCGGGACGCCCGATGTCACGGGCGGCCAGGTGATCCGCGATGAGAACGGCGCGCCAAGCGGTGTGTTCGTCGACCGGGCCAAAAGCCTGGTCAGCGCGGCTGTCCCCAATGCGCGACCGGGAGACCGCGACGCAGCCTTCGCCGCCGCGCAGGAAAAGCTGCTGGAGTACGGCGTTACGGCGGTTGCGGACATGCGCACGACCATGGCCGATTGGCAGACCTTCCGCCGCGCAGGCGACGCTGGACAACTGAAAATCCGGATCATGTCCTACGCGGTCGACGCCGAGACGATGGAACTGATCGGCGGTCCGGGCCCCACAAGGTGGCTGTATGATGACAAGCTGCGACTCAATGGGATCAAGCTGTTTGTCGATGGTTCATTGGGCTCGCGCGGGGCGCTGTTGCTAAAGCCTTACAAGGACAAGATGGAATCGCGCGGGGTGCCGCTTCTCGGTTCCACCGAGCTGCGTAACCTCATGAGCCGCGCCGCGCTCGACAATTTCCAGACTGCCATTCACGCGATTGGCGATGCCGCCAACCGTGACGTGTTGCAGGCCATCGATGAACTCTCGCAGGTTTACAAAGGTGATCGGCGCTGGCGGGTGGAACACGCCCAGATCGTTCATCCGGAGGATTTGTCGCGCTTTGGTCGGCATGGGACGATCGCTTCGATGCAACCGCTCCACCAGACCTCTGACATGCAAATGGCCGAGGCGCGGTTGGGACAAGATCGGCTAGTCGGCGCCTACGCCTGGCGCAGCGTCCTGAAAGCAGGCGCAAAGCTCGCCTTCGGCTCGGACACGCCGGTCGAGCCCGCCGATCCCTTCGCTGGCATCGCGGTGGCAATCAGTCGGACCGATGAGAATGGGAACCCGTTCGGAGGATGGCGAGCTGAGGAGACTGTCAATCGCGAGCAGGCCCTCAGGGCGTTTACGGCCGACGCCGCTTACGCTGGTTTCGCCGACGGTCGATTTGGACGGCTGGTGCCGGGAGAGCGCGCGGATTTCCTGTTGGTCGACCGGGATCCATTTCTGTCTTCGCCGCAGGAAATCCGGCGAACACAAATTGAGGAAGTCTGGATCGGCGGGCGCAATGTGCGTGGCCGATGAATTGGCTCAGTGCTTCGTCAAAGACGCGGAGGGGCAAAGAAACGGCCTGGTTTCTTCCGGGAATTCACTATTTGGTTGGGATTGAATCCTATATCGCACGCCAAAGCCGTTGCCGTCCGCTTTGAACAGACCGAGGTGTTAACGCCTTTTGCGATATGCCCAAGGCCCGACATGGCGCTCTGACCATTTGGTAGGCGGTGCATTTTTGTCACAAAGCCCTAGAAGACTGAATACGCTCTGTTCTTTTGCCCAATGATCGGACGAATTGATACACGAAGTGGGTTGTAATCGCGCGACAGCTGGCCTATTCAGCTAGCAACTCTTAAGAAGACAAAGAGCTCACAGGAGACAACAGATGAAGTTCCGCAACATTGCCATGGCCACCGCTGCGCTGTCGCTTGCTACGGCTCCGGCGATCGCTCAGGCCACTTTCGAGCGCGCGAGCGCCCCCATTGAAGGCGAAAGCGAGCTTCAGGGATCGGGCGTAATTCTCGGTGTCCTCGCGGCGGCCGCGATCATCGCCGGCATCGTCATCGCAGTCGATGACGGAGACGACGACTCAGTCAGCGGTTAAGTCTTAAACCGTCAAACACGTTTTGAAAAAGCCCCGCTTCGACGGGGCTTTTTTGTGCCGGAGACCCGGAAAGGAGCAGGGCACGATACTTGCGACATGGGTGAATTCCCAACCCACCTCTGAAACGCTTTGTGGTGAGTACCGTCACCCATCGCACGCAAGGATGATCAGCGCTGAGGCTCCTCAACCTCGCTTGCGCTCGCACCCGACGCTTTCTCGCTTGCGCTGCCCTCGTTTCCATTCGCGTGCGCGCGGACTTTCTTTTCCTGAAAACGCATCAGCAGCAAGGATCCCTCAAACAGCAGCAATAGCGGCACCGCGAGGATGACCTGGCTGCCTGGATCGGGCGGGGTGACAATCGCAGCCAGCGCGACAACGCCAACGATCACATAACGCCGCGCGCCCACCAATTGCTCGCGCGTCACGATCCCGGCGCGGTGCAGCAGCATAAGAAGCACCGGGAGCAGGAATGTGACCCCAAAGGCGAGGATAAACTGCATCACCAGATTGAGGTAGTCCCCCGCCGAGGGCAGCGCCTTGATATCCAGCCCCCCGGTCGATCCACCATAGCCGAGGAAAAACAGGAAAGCGGTCGGCATCACCACGTAATACGCCAGAGCCGCTCCGGCCGAGAACAGCACGGGCGTGGCAAAAAGAAAGGGCAGGAACGCCTTCTTCTCGTTGGCGTAGAGGCCCGGCGCGACAAACGCCCACAGCTGGTTGGCGATGATCGGAAAGCTCATCATGAACCCGGCAAACAACGCTACTTTGAGCTCGACGAAAAACACCTCGGGCAGTTTCGTGAATATCAACTGCCCCTCACCCTCAGGAAACGCGTCGCGCAGCGGCTGGACCAGGAAACCGAGGATCGGATCGGCGAAATAAAGGCACACGGCAAACGCGATCACCAAAGCAGCAACCGACCGAACCAGCCTCGTCCTCAGCTCGACAAGGTGATCCAGCAGCGGAGCCTTGCTCTCATCGATGTCCTTTATCTCGAACGCCATGGCCGTGGTCACGCTTTCTCGGGCGCATCAGCGGCGGGGGGCTGCCCCGGCGGCTCGATTGATGGCCCGGTCGACGGCTCTTTCTTCGACGCGGGAGCGGATGGCGCGTCCAAAGGAGCGGCATCCGCCGATTCTTGCGAGACCGGTTGGCCCGTCATCGTATCGGAACCCGCGCCTTCACCCGCCGCGCTTTCGGCGGTTGACGGGTGTTGGCGCATGATCTCCTCGTTTCGCGCCTTCCACTTCTTTTCCATGTCCTCTAGCTCGGCCTCGCGAACCATGGCGTCGATCCCGGTGCGGAAATGCGCGGAAACCTTGCGCACCTGACCGATCCAGCGTCCCGCAGTCCGCATGGCCGCGGGCATATCCTTGGGGCCGATAACCAGCACCGCAACGATGACGATCACCAGCAGTTCAAGAGCGCCGATATCGAACATGGGTCGCGCTCAGCGGCGCCGCTCCTTACGTCAATTGTGGTCCCTTTCGGGAGCGCGTGAAACTCAGGACTTGGCGGTATCGCCCGCCTCGCTCGGCGTGGTTTCGGCTCCACCAACCTCCTTTGCAGGCGCTTCAATCTGCGCCTTGCTGGCGCTGGCGTTGGAAGAGGTGTCGTCGACATCCTCGTTCATGCCTTTCTTGAAGCTGGAGATACCCTTGCCGAAGTCGCCCATCATTTCCGAGATGCGACCGCGCCCGAACAGGACGAGGACGACCACCGCGATGATTGCAATTTGCCAGACGCTAAGACCCATGGGGACACACTTTCCTTGGTTTGTTCGACCACAATATAGGGCGCAAAGCGCTCATGCGCCAGTCAGACGGGTCAATCAATCGAGGCCGCGCGGGAATTCGTCTTCGATCTCGACCTCACAGTCCCCTTCATCTTCGGGCTCGTCTTCGGGCTTGGCGGCGGCTGACATGGCGTCCTCCAGCGCCTCATCGACCGGGTCGAGCAGGCCAGCGGCGCGCAATTCATCGATGCCGGGAAGGTCGCGGCGTGAGGCGAGGCCGAAATGGTCGAGAAACTCCGCTGTGGTTGCGTAGATCACTGGGCGGCCGGGCACCTCGCGGCGACCGGCGAGCTTGATCCACCCCGCCTCCAGCAGCACGTCGAGCGTCCCCTTGGCTGTCTGCACGCCGCGAATCGATTCGATCTCCGCCCGGCTGACCGGCTCGTGATAAGCGATGATCGCCAGCACTTCGGTCGCTGCGCGGCTCAGACGCCTGACCTGCTCGCGCTCGCGCCGCAGCAGATGAGCAAGCTCGGGCGCGGTCTCGAAATGCCATCGCTTTGCGCGTTCGACGAGCCGCACGCCCCTGTCGGCGTAATGCTCGGACAAAGCGCGCAAGCCCTCCCGCACACTGGCGTTCGCAAGCCCGCCCAGATGCGCCGCGAGTTGATCGACGCTCATCGGTTTCTCGGCCGCAAAAAGGGTTGCTTCCAGCGCGCGCTCTACCTCGTCGGGCGCGCGATCAGGTGCGACATCGTGTTGGGCCACCGCATCGTCGGTCAACTCGCTCATGAGCGGGCCTTCGGCTGAGCGCTACCCTTGAGGCGGCGGATGCGCAGCGGTTCAAACGCTCCATCCTGAGCGATTTCCGCGCGACCGAGACGCGCCAGTTCAAGCGCGGCCACAAAGCTTGACGCAAGCGCTGATCGGCGCAGGTCGGAATTCGCATGCGGGGGCAGGAAGTCACGAATGTCTATCCAGTCCACGCTCACCCCCAGCATGGCGGAGACGCGATCGAGCGCGCTGTCGAGCGTCATTACCGGGCGGTCGGCCACGTGATAGATCCGCGGCGCGGTACGAGCCTTCACCTGGCCATAGGCCTGGACCAGGGAATAAGTGTCCGACTTCCACTGCGTATTGCGGTCGATCCGCAAACCTTCGGGCGCGCCGCGCAGAAAGATATCGCGCCCGATCCGGTCGCGCGCCATCAAACGCGCCGCCGCCTCACGCATCGCCCCCAGTCGCTGCAAACGCAGTTGCAGGCGCAGAGCGAGTTCTTCCGGACTTGGGTCTTCCTGTTCTTCCTTCGGCAGCAGGAGCGAGGATTTCAGGAAGGCAAGCCAGGCGGCCATCACGAGGTAGTCCGCCGCCACCTCCAGCTTTAGGTCCGCTGCGCGCTCGATATAGTCCAGATACTGATCCACCAGCGCGAGAATTGAAATCTGCCGCAGATCGACCTTTTGCCGCCGAGCGAGATCAAGCAGCAGGTCAAGTGGTCCCTCCCAGCCGTCCAGTTCCAGATAGAGCTTGTCCCCAGGACTGCGCGGCGGCTGGGAGTTACCCCACCCTTGCGCGGTCGGTTCGGTGTGCGCCTCGTTGTCATCGGCAAGCATGAATGCGTCCGCCCGGTCGGACTGTTCAGCATCGCCGAGCTGCACGGCCTGAAGCTCCTTTTCACGCTCGCTCACGCGGCTTCTCCGGCAAGCGCAAGCAGTGCGTCGCGCTTGGCGAGCAGTTCGCTATGCGCCGGAGGGATGGTTGCCGCAATCCGAGTGTCTGCAAGCGCCGCGTCTAGCCGCGCGGCCACCGCATCCGACATTGCCGGCGCCACCTCGCAGATACCTTGCATGTCGTCCATTTTCGCCCAGCAATTGAGAACAATGTCGCAGCCAGCCGCGAAAGCGCGTGCAGAGCGCTCAGGGATCGTATCCGTCAGCGCTTCCATATCGATGTCGTCGGTCAGCAGGAGGCCTTCAAAACCAATTGCGCCCCGAATGATGTCGCGAATGATGGTGGGCGAGAGTGTTGCCGGGTTCTCGGGGTCCCACACCGGGAAGATCAGGTGGCCCGTCATCCCGATCTTGGCTGACCTAAGCGCACGGAAAGGGGCGATATCGCGCTCCAGCTCCTGCGCGCTTTCGCGCACCGTTGGCACTTCCTTGTGGGTATCAACCATGCTTCGGCCATGGCCAGGCATATGCTTGATACAGCCAGAAACCCCTCCGCGCGCAAGCCCATCAAGCATGGCGCGCCCAATGGCGGCGATCTGCATCGGGTCCGAGCCAAGCGCGCGGTCGCCAATTACATCGTGAGCCCCCGGTTGGCGCAGATCGAGTGGCGGGTGATACGTCACCGTTATTCCCATCGCCGCGAGTTCCAGCGCCATTGCTTCGGCGTTGGCGCGCGCGGCCTCGATCGCGCTGGCGGGCGCGCGAGTGTAAAGTCTGTCGAACGCTTCGCCCGCTGGATAAGGGGACCAATGCGGCGGGCGCAGGCGCGCGACCCGTCCGCCTTCCTGATCGATCGAGACAAGCAGGCGCTCGCGCCCATGGATCGACCGCAGATCGTCGGTGAGCGCGCGCAATTGTTCGGGGTTTTCGCAATTGCGCTTGAACAGGACGTATCCAGCGGGATCCGCCTCGCGGAAGAAGGCTCGCTCGTCAGCAGTCAGGGTGGGGCCGGAAAATCCAAAGATTGCGGGCGTCATTGATCAAGCGTTGCATCCGCTTGGCATGGAGGCAAGCGCGGTAACCACCACCTCGACGAAAATGGGGGAAACAGCGGCAAAACTCGGCCAGAATGGGCCGAAACGGCCCCGGTTGTGCGCCAATCAGCGCGTTAGCCTTTGACCTGGCAATCCAGACCCTGGCTCTTGAGAGTGCGACAAAGCGCGTTGGCCTCTGCCCGCGTTGGCGTGACGGCTTGCAGCCGGAACACGCGGCCACGGTCCGCCTGCCCTTCGAGGATACGGCTTTTCAGCCCAACCAGCGCCTGCGACTGACGCTGAAGCACCCGCCAGCCTTGTTCCGCGCGTTCACGAGAGCTGTACGCGCCAACCTGCACCCCAACGCCCGCGCTGGCCCCTGCGGTGGCTGGCCCCGATTCACTCGCGGACGTCGAGGGGGCAGAGGGTTCGGTCGCATTGCTGGTTTGTGACGCGGCTTCGGTGGGCGCATCTACTGTTTGGCCAGCATTGGCCAGTTCGGCCATTCTTGCATCCGGAGCTTCGCCCTGACCCACGCCCGGAGCGACGTCGCCTGTCCCGGCGAACCGCTTGCCACCCGCGTTTTCCGGGCGTTCCTTTATCGGGCCATCGGGGGCTTCGATCAGGCTGCCGTCGGCTAGCTGCTCCGGTCCGCTGTTGTAGTTGGACACCGCGGTGACGAGGCCAAGAACGGCCATCAGGACAATGACAAGCAGCGCGACAAAACCCACGATCTGGATAGTATCCACACCGCCAGCGTCGTCCCGCTCACTGTCGGATTCGAGCCATGGCAAGCCCTCTTCGGCGGCGAAGTCAAGCTGCTCGCCGCTGTCTTCAATCTCGTTGTATTCCGCCTCGATCATCATCGACAGGTACTGCACCTTGCATCAGCGAGTTCGTGCGACGCCATTATTGCCACGACGAACCAAGCTCACATCGATTCGACAGCTTCGACGCCTAACACGCCTAACCCATTACGAAGCACTTGCCCGATTGCGTCCGCTAAGAAAAGCCTTGCTCCGGATAAACCCCAATCGTGTTCCACGATGAAGCGTTTTTGGGTGTCCTTGTTGCCCGCAGTATAAAAGGCATGGAGATCAGAAGCCAGATCATAGAGGTAAAACGCGATCCGATGAGGCTCGCGCGCCCTCGCCGCCGCTTCGACCTCGCGCGGGAATTGCGCGGCGCGGCGCACCAGACCAAGCTCGTCTTCTCCCAAGCGGTCCAGATCGTCAGCGCTCGGAGTGATCGCGTGCTCATCCGCCGCCTTGCGAAGCGATCGACTGATGCGGGCGTGGGCGTATTGGACGTAATAGACCGGGTTGTCCTTGGAGGCTTCTACCACTTTCGCAAAGTCGAACTCCATCTGCGCCTCGGGCTTGCGGGTCAGCATGGTAAAGCGCACCACGTCCTTGCCCACTTCCTCTACCATGTCGGCGATGGTGATGAAGTTGCCCGAGCGCTTTGACATCTTCACCGGCTCTCCCGCGCGCATCAACTGGACCATCTGGACAAGCTTCACGTCAAAGGGAACCTCGCGCCCTGCACCCTCGGTAAGGGCCGATACCGCTGCACGGATACGCTTGACCGTTCCGGCGTGATCGGCGCCCCAGATATCGATCAGCGCGTCCGCTTTTGATGCTTTTTCAAAGTGATAAGCGAGGTCCGCGCCGAAATAGGTCCACTGTCCGTTCGACTTCTTGATCGGACGGTCCTGATCATCGCCATACTTGCTCGACCGGAACAGCGGCAACTCGACCGGTTCCCAGTCTTCGGGCGGTGCCTTGCCTTTGGGCGCTTCGAGCACGCCGTCATAGACAAGGTCGTGGGCGCGCAGCCAGGCCTCGGCCTCGGCGGGCTTGCCCGCTTCGTGCAGCGCAGCCTCGGACGCAAAAACGTCATGGTGGATGTTGAGCAGCGCGAGGTCCGCCTTGATCAGATCCATCATCTTTGCGACCGCCTGCTTGCGAAACAGCGGGAGCCATTCCGCTTCCTGTGTGCCCGCGTATTGGTCCCCGAATTCATGGGCCAGAGCTTGGCCCACCGGCACCAGATAGTCGCCGGGATAAAGCCCCTCTGGGATCGGCCCGATCTCCTCGCCCAGCGCCTCGCGATATCTCAGATGCGCGGAGCGCGCGAGCGTGTCGACCTGCCCGCCAGCGTCGTTGATGTAGTATTCGCGGATCACCTCATGGCCAGCAAATTCAAGCAGGCTGGCGAGCGCGTCGCCGACCACCGCGCCCCGGCAATGGCCCATATGCATTGGCCCCGTGGGGTTAGCCGAAACGTATTCCACGTTAACTTTTGTACCCTCGCCCATGCCGCTGCGCCCATAGCTCGCACCAAGTTCATCGATGGTCTTGAGCTCGTCGATCCAAGCGGTGGATGAGAGCCGAATATTGATGAAACCTGGCCCGGCGGCCTCGGCGCTTGTGATAAGCGGGTGCAATTCCAGCTTGGGCGTGATCTTCTCCGCCAGAGCGCGCGGGTTGGTCTTCGCGGGTTTGGCGAGCACCATCGCCGCGTTGGTCGACAGGTCGCCGTGCGAGGGGTCGCGCGGCGGCTCCACCGTAACACGCTCGAAGGTGGTGCTCTCCGGCAGATCACCGGATGCAACGAGTTCGCTCAGCGCGTCCTCCACAACGGCGGCGAAGGTCTTGTAAAGAGTGGTGTCAGTCATCAGAAATCTCGTGTGTTCGCGCCTTTAAGCGCGCCGGATCGTTCGTTCGCCATGAGAACGCACGCCTGACCGGGCGATATCAAGAGCCCTTTCGTGTGCGGAAACGGAGGGCCAGCGGAAACCTCCTTTATGGACGGGCTAAGCCACTAACGCGTGACGTTGTACCGCAACTGGTCTTCGGTAAGCTGAAAACCGATCAGCATTTCATAGCGAGTGCGCGCGATTGCTGCCTTCACCTGATTGTCGGCCAAAGGATCCAGCGCGGCCTCGGGATCGCCGGGTCGTCGCCGACGCGTGATGCGTTCGCGCACCTCCTCTGGTAGGGTGGCTGAGGCGCGGTCGACGAAGCTTGCGGCCTTTCCGCCCGCCTGCGCGCGTGCCTCACCATCGGCGAAATTGAGCGTGACCTGGCCCACACGTTTGGACTGAACGGCCGTACCGCCGCGCAAGACGGTCACGAAGTAGGGCAGCGTGACCGTGCGCGCGCCGCTCGTGTCGCGACGCTGGGCAAACACATCAAAAGTCGCCTCAGAGTAGACGTTTTCGCCGCTGTCCGTGCAGGTGGAGCGCAGATTTGTGATCGTGGCGGTTACATCGATCGCCGTGGCAACCGGCGCGGCGCCCCGAAAGATCGTCACATCGCCGGTGTAGTTTGGAACACCCACGGAAGGGCACGTCGTCAGCACGGCACTAATGCCGACGCCCTGGCCAACCACAAGATCGCCTTCGCGCGCGCATCCGGAAAGCGCGGCCACAACAGCAATCGCTGGGATCACCCGCGTGCGAAACTTCATCGAAACATCGTCCTTTACCCATCCCTGGCGACCAAAGCCGCAACACGCTCGCCCTAGCGGGAGCTTTCACAAAGCGCTAGAGGCAGTGGCATGAACGCACCGTTTCCTGACTCGACTCTGCCCGAGGGCGCAGCGACCTCCGCAATCGACGCCAAGCCGCTCAAACTGTTGATCGCGGCCCCGCGTGGCTTTTGCGCCGGGGTCGATCGCGCGATTGAGATCGTCGAAAAATCGCTCGAGCGCTACGGAGCGCCGGTCTATGTGCGCCACGAAATCGTGCACAACAAGTATGTGGTTGAAGGTCTGAAGGCCAAAGGCGCGATCTTCGTCAAGGAGCTCGACGAGGTTCCCACCGACATGCCGGTGGTTTTCAGCGCGCATGGCGTGCCCAAATCGGTCCCAGCCGAAGCCGAACGGCGCAACATGGTCTACGTCGATGCGACTTGCCCGCTCGTCTCCAAGGTTCACCGCCAGGCCGAGCGACTGATCGAAAAGGACATGCATATCATCTTCATCGGCCACGAAGGCCACCCGGAGGTAATCGGCACGATGGGTCAGGTGCGCCCAGGTCAGATGACCCTGGTCGAGAACATCGAAGACGTGGACAAGCTTCCCTTCGACAGCGACGAACCGCTCGCCTATCTCACGCAGACGACTCTGAGCGTCGATGACACGCGCGAAGTGATTGAGGCGCTCGAATGGCGGTATCCCAACATTGTCGGGCCAAAGGCCGAGGACATTTGCTACGCGACTTCCAACCGGCAGGCGGCGGTGAAAGAACTCGCTGCTGATTGCGATCTGGTGATCGTTGTCGGCGCGCCCAATTCCTCCAATTCACTCCGCCTTGTCGAGGTGGCCGAGCGGCTTGGAACCCCAGGCAAGCTCATCCAGCGCGCGTCCGAAATCGACCCCGCGTGGCTAGACGGCGTCAACACCGTCGGGCTTACAGCCGGTGCGAGCGCGCCTGAAGTGCTGGTGCGTGAAGTGGTCGATGGCCTCGCCGCGCTTCGCCCTGTGGAAGAGCAAACGATCACCACAACCGAGGAAAAGATGGTGTTCAAACTTCCGCGCCAACTCACCGAATAAGCCCGCGCAAGGCTGGGTTCGTCTTGGCGGTTTACACGCATCTGGGTGCCGAAGAGCTCGCGGCGCTTATCGCGCGCTACGATGTCGGCGCGCTCGTCTCGGCCAAGGGAATCGCTGAGGGTATCTCCAACTCCAACTGGCTCATCGAGACAACCGGGACGGACGGAGCGGGGGGGCGATTCATCCTGACCATGTATGAGCGGCGGATCGAGCTGTCGGATCTGCCCTACTTCCTTGGGCTGCTGGATCACCTGTCCGCCAAAGGCTGTCCAGTGCCGCGTACAATCCACGATCGCGAAGGCTCCGCGTTCCGCATGGAGCACGGGAAAGCGGTCGCCCTGATCGAGTTTCTGCCCGGTGTGTCGCCCACACGGCCCACAGCGGATCAGGCCCGCAGCGTCGGAGAGGTTCTTGGGCGCCTTCACCTAGCGGGCGCAGATTTTCCGCTTTCGCGCGCGAACACGATGGGATTTGCAGATAATCTTGCAGTCTTGGAGAAGTGCGGCGAGGCAGGGCTTAGGTCAATCGACCCCAACCTTCCGGCGATCCTGGGACCCGCACGCGAAGCGGCGGCGCTCGATGTGAGCGCTCTCCCATCCGCGCAAATCCACGCCGACCTTTTCCCGGACAACACGCTGATGCTCGGCGATCGGGTAACGGGTCTGATCGACTTCTACTTCGCCTGCACTGGCCCGATGGCGCTTGATCTTGCGGTCACGCACGCCGCGTGGTGTTTTGGCCCGGATGGTCAGTATCGAAGCGATCTTGGGACGGCTTTGATCGAAGGCTATGAAAGCGCGCGGGCGCTTACACCGCAGGAGCACGAAGCGTTGCCGGCCATCGCGCAGGGCGCCTGCCTGCGCTTTGTCGCAAGTCGCGCGGAAGACTGGCTCGACACACCTGATGACGCGCTGGTGACGCGTAAGGATCCCCTCGAATTTGTCGCAAGGTGGGACTTTTATCGCAAATCCGGAGCGCGTGTGTTTGCTTAATGCTAAGTAAAGAGTGATGAGACGCGCGATGAAGAAGGTCGATATCTTTACGGACGGGGCTTGCAAGGGCAATCCGGGGCCAGGCGGCTGGGCCGCTCTGCTGCGCATGGGGGCGCATGAAAAGGAGCTTTCGGGGGGCGAGGCGGAGACAACCAATAACCGCATGGAGATGACGGCGGTGATCCGCGGGCTCTCCGCGTTGATTGAGCCGTGCGAGGTCCAGCTGTATTCGGACAGCAAATACGTCCTCGACGGCATCACCAAATGGGTAGAGGGTTGGCAGAAACGCGGCTGGGTGACAGCGAGCAAGAAGCCGGTGCGCAACGCCGATCTTTGGCACGAGCTGATCGAGGTCGCCGGGCGTCACGAGGTAAACTGGCACTGGGTCAAGGGCCACAACGGACATCCCGAGAACGAGCGTGTCGACAAGCGTGCCAGCGACGAGGCGGATCGGATCGCGGCGGAAGCCTGATCCCCCCACACTCGACCAAAGCAAAACGGGCGCGCCCCTGATCAGAGCACGCCCGATTCAATCGTAGGTCAGGAACCTGCTTAGCTGTTGTCTTCGACCGGCGCTTCGGGACCGTTTTTCTTGATCGAATCAATCGCATTCTGCGCGCTCGACTTCGACGCGTACCCTTGCGTCGAGAACATCACTTCCGAGTTGTAGCTGAAACGCACACGAAACTCGCCCGCTTTGTCTTTATAGATTTCAAACTTGTGAGCCATGGGTTCTCCCTTTTCGATTGATCAAAACCAACGCGTGCACCGTAACGAATTGTCAGCGCTTGGCTAGCCGACTTTCGCGGGGACTTTTTCGTAATAGCGCGCCGGGCTGTAGGCCTCCGCGTCAATGGCTACGGTCATCGCATCGGGTCCGTGGTCAAGCAGGAGTTGAGCGGCAATGCGCGCCGCAGCGGGAGCGGTCTGGATACCGTAGCCGCCCTGGCCTGCAAACCAGTTGAAGCCTGCGACCTCAGGGTCGGGGCCGTAGACGGGCAGACGGTCCGGCGAGAAACTGCGCAAGCCCGCCCAGCGATGTTCCACCGCTTCGATTCGCCAATCCGCTACCTGCCGAAAGCGATCAATCGCCAGCGCCACGTCAATTTCTTCGGGAGCCGCGTCGCACGCCGCGCTGGGAACCTCGTCATGGGGGCTGAGCCACAGACGCCCGCTCTCCGACTTGAAATAGAAGCAGCCGTTGATGTCGATGACCAGAGGGAGGTTGTCAGGAGCGTCGGGAGCGACGCGCAATTGCACCACCGTGCGGCGCAACGGCTTGATACCAAGAGGCCTCGCTCCGGCCATCGCGGCAACATGATCGGCCCAGGCCCCGGCGGCGTTCACCAGTCCGGCGGCGCGATGGGTCGCACCGTCTTCACAAGTAATCCGCCATTCGCCCTCACACCGCTTCAGCGAGGCGACACGGGAGCGGCACACCAGATCTGCCCCGCCCGCTCTCATCGTCTTGAGATAGCGCTGGTGCAGCGCGGCGACATCGATGTTGGCGCAGGCAGGCTCCCAGATCGCGTCGCACCAATCCTCGCGCGCGAACGGCACACGAGCCTCCAGTCCCTCGCGCCCCAGCCGCTCAATCGTGACGCCGGTGCCCGCAAAGGAGCGCATAAACTCGTCCATTGCGCGTTTGTCTTGAGCGCGCCCGATATAAAGGGCACCGCTCTCTCGCAGGAAGCCGTTTTCGCGAAGGAAGGCGCCGGAAGATAGGGTTAGCGGAACAACGCCCGGCCCACCGTAGCATTCGTCCCAGAACGCCGCCGAGCGACCTGTCGCGTGATAGCCCGGCATCTCTTCCGCCTCCAGCACCAGCACCCGCGCGTAAGGCGCCAGTTCGGCGGCCAGGCTTGCACCGGCGATCCCGGCGCCGATTACGGCGAAATCGTAGCGGGGTGCGGCCGTCATGAGGCGGGCGCGACCCGATCGAGAAAATCGGCGATCGCGTCCATGGCGCGCTCGCGCACCGCGTCCACTTCGCGCAGAATTTCGTGATGCGCTTCTGCACCGAACTCGACCAACTCGGCGTTGGGCAGGCGCTGCGACGCGCGCACGTTCGCCGAATGGCTCACCAGCTTGTCGTTCTGGGTCGAGAGGATCAGGATCGGTGTCTGCACTCCCTCCATCGCGCCAGGGGCCTCCAGCCGCCGCATCGATTCGTAGCCGCGCTCCACCCAGCGCCAGCTTGCCGGTCCCATGACGAGTTCGGGCCGCGCATCGCGCCACCATTGCTCATCGTTATAACGATCGGGATCATGCGTCAGCAGCGTCTCGCGCCCAGCCGGAATCTCGCCGGGCTTCTCGCTCCATTTCCACGCCGGGCGTCTCGAATCGCCGACAAGATTCATCATCCGCGCGACTCCATGCAGCATTGGCAGCGGCAGGGGCGGTGTCTGAAAGCCGAGCATGGGCGCCGACAACACGAGCGCATCGGGCGCAAGGCGTTCTTCGATCAAAGCGCGCAAGGCAAGGTGCCCGCCCATCGAATGCGCGATAAGAACGCGCGGTCCCGGCGCCTCCGCCGCCCATCCGCGCCACAAATGCGCCAGATCTTCGATCCAGATCGCGAAATCCTCAATGTGGCCGGTAACCGCGTCCTTGCCCAACCGACCGCTGCCAGCTTGCCCGCGCCAGTCTGAAGCCGTCACCCGCCAACCTGCGCGATGCCACTCTTCCAGGCTCTCAAGATATTTTTCGTAGTGATCACCGCGACCGGGGAAGAACAGGATCGATCCGCGCACCCTACCCTCAGCAATTGAAGCGCGCCCCGGCCAGTCGATCCGGCGCACCTCATGCCCATCTTCCAGCGCCCACACGCCTTCGCGCGCCGCCTTGGGTATTGAGCGCCGATCAATCGGCGGGGATGTCAGCGCTTGCGCCGTATCGTTGCTAATGTGGTCCCTCCAGCCTTGGTTACTTTTTAGTAAGCCATCCCCTGTAGCCCCACCACCACAAGACACGAGGACGGGCGTGTGTCGCGCCGGAACGCGTAGGGCTTTGGGGGCTGACGACGATGGAAATTCTCAAATACGGATTGCTGCTTGCCTTGGCAATCGCGCTCGTCGTCGCTGCGGTCAGTGACCTGCGAGAACGCAAGATCGCCAATTGGCTGAACATCGCCATCGCCGCAGGCGCGCCGTTGTTCTGGTTCGCCTCGGGCATGGCCTTCTGGCCGGACATGGTGATCCAACTGGGCCTCGCCTTCGTTGTCTTCTGGGCGTTTGCCGCCTTGTTCGCCCTTGGCCTGCTTGGCGGGGGCGATGTGAAACTGCTCGGCGCGCTGGCCCTGTGGCTGACCCCACTCGCCTTTCTCGATCTCCTGCTTGTCATGGCGTTCGTGGGCGGCGCCATCGCGGTGGCCTTTATCGTGCGCCGTGTCGTCTTCAAGCCCAAGACACAAGGGACCTTGCCCTACGGCGTTGCGATCACCGCTGGCGCCCTCTGGGTGCTGGGCTGGACACACCTTCCCTCTGCAAACCTCACAAACGCTTTGGGATGAACCCGATTTTAACCAGTTCGACCATACACGTCGAAACCATACCCGCCCGCCATTCACTTTGGGCCGAACACGAGGGGGCTGAATAGCCATGGATAGGAAAAAACTGGTTCTGCTGCTTGGAGCGCTGATCGTAGCGGTCGGGACCGCCTTTGCGGCGCGCAGCATGTTCTTGGGAGGTACGACGCCATCAGCGGAAGCCGCCCCGGCACAGCCCACAGGTCCCAAGGTCCTTGTGGCTAACCGCGCCCTTCCTGCGGGCACAATCATCCAGGCCGACGCTCTGGACTTCCAGCAGTGGCCGGAAGAGCTGGTGCAGGACGCCTATTACATCGAAGGCAACGCTCAGCTCGACTCGCTGCTTGGCACAGTGGTCCGTTTTCCGATCACGGCGGGTGAGCCGGTAACCATGGGCTCGCTGGTCAGCCCTGGCGACCGTGGCTTCCTCGCCGCGGCTCTCGGGCCGGGAATGCGCGCCGTAACCGTGCCCGTGTCGGCGCGCACCGGCGTTGCGGGTTTCGTGTTCCCTGGCGACCGGGTAGACCTTGTTCTGACGCAGACTGTCGAAGGCGATGGCCGTCCGCTGCGCACCGCCGAAACCGTGTTGCGCAACCTGCGTGTCCTCGCGACCGACCAGCAGACCGAAAAGGTGCAGGATCCCGAAAGCGGCAAGACCGTGGTTCGCGCGTTCCGCACGGTCACGATCGAAGTGACACCCAAGCTCGCTGAAAAGGTCTCGGTCGCGCAGACGATCGGCACGTTGAGCCTCGTCCTGCGCTCGATCGCGGACAACCAGGCTGAACTTGAGCGCGCTATCGCATCGGGCGAAATCGACATCCCCGAAGACGCGACGCCGGAAGAAGAAGAGCGCATACTCCGCACCGCGATGGGTATGCCCGTCGACAAGGGCACGACCTTCCAGACAGGCGGCGATGTCTCGCGCTTCCAGCGCAAGACGCTTCCCGAGGAAGAAGCCGCCGCGCGTCGTCGCCGCGAAGAGGCCGCGCGGGCTGCGCAACTGGCGCAGGAACGCGCTCTGGCCGCCGCTCGGGCCGCTGGCCGCAACCTGTCGGGTAACCAATCCGGACCTGTAGTTCGCGTGATCCGCGGCACCCAGGCCACCGAAGTGCCAGCCGGCAACGTTCGCGGCGCCGCCAATGGCCTGCTCAACTCGCAATCGCGGGGCCTTCGTGAGGCCGGTGAAACGGTCCCGGCCGCCACCACCGCTACGCTCATCAAGTGATCGATCGAACGAGAGGGGCTTTGAGTCTCATGGCACCGAATTTCAACGGCCTGATGGACGGCCAAAGCGCTGCGAAAGCAGCAAATGGGGAACCCACCAAGGGGCGGATTATGAAACGCAAATCAAAGCTTAGCATGCTGCTTGCCGGTCTGGCTCTTGCGCCGCTGGGCGCGACGGCGACCTCCACCGCGACCGCTCAGCAGGTCGTCAGCCCATCGCAGGACATCGTGCTTTCGATCGGACGCGGAGAGCTGATCAGCGTACCGGGTCAAATGACCGATGTGTTCGTCTCGAACGACGCGGTCGCCGATGTCCAGATCAAGTCGCAGCGTCAGCTCTATGTCTTCGCACGCGCCGGTGGTCAGGCGACGATCTACGCCAGCAACTCCGCCGGTGACATCATCTGGTCGGCCAATGTTCGCGTCGGCAACAACATCGACAGCATCGATCAGATGCTGGCGCTCGCCATGCCGCGCGCTCAGGTCAATGTCGCGACGATGGGCTCCAACACGGTCCTCCTGACCGGAACGGTGGCTGCGCCTGAGGACGCCGCCGAGGCCGAGCGCCTTATTCAGGCTTTCCTTGGCGACGAAGCAAACGTGATCTCGCGTCTCCGGACCGCGACGCCGCTGCAGGTCAATCTGCAGGTCAAGTTTGCCGAAGTCAGCCGCAGTCTTGTCCGCAGTTTGGCGGGAAGTATCACGACATATGATGCGTCAACCGGTGGTTTCCGCGGAGGCGTCGGCACCGGACGCCAACTTGGCGCGGCCAACCAGACCTACGATTTCCAGAACGGCCCGCTTGGCGTTGGCGCTGGAATCCAAAACCCGGTTCTCGGCGCGCCCGTCACTGATCAATTTGGCAATGTCCTTGTCGACGGTGAGGGCAACCCCATCGACGTGACGGGTCCCGGCGTTGACTCCAGTCTGGCCGGCACAACTCTGAGCGGAATGGGCCGCCTGTTCGGACTTGATATTATCGGCGCGCTCGATCTTGCCGAGACTCTGGGTCTTGTTACAACGCTTTCACAGCCAAACTTGACCGCGCTTTCAGGCGAGACCGCGACGTTCCTTGCGGGCGGTGAATTCCCGATCCCGGTCAGCCAGGGTCTGGGCAACGTGGCAATCCAGTATCGCAACTTCGGTGTTAGCCTGGCCTACACGCCCACCGTGCTCGCGAATGGCCGCATCTCAATGCGCGTTCGTCCGGAGGTCTCGGAGCTTTCGACGCAGGGCGCGGTTGAGCTTAACGGATTTCAGGTCCCCTCACTCACCACCCGTCGCACCGAGACGACGGTCGAGCTAGGCTCTGGCCAAAGCTTCATGCTTGCAGGCCTGATGAGCAACAACTCGCAGAACGCGCTTGAGAAGGCGCCGGGTCTTGGGGACGTGCCGATACTGGGCAATCTGTTCCGCTCGCGCCAATTCAACCGCGGCGAGACGGAGTTGGTCATCATCGCAACCCCCTATCTCGTGAAGCCGGTCAACGAACGCGACATCAAGTTGCCGACCGATGGCTTCCACACCGCCAATGAATTCGAGCAGTTGCTCGGCTTCCAGGAGCATTCTGGTGTCTCGGGCGAGCAGCGCCCCGGCCCGACTGCGGCTGAGCCGTCCGCACCTTCGCCCGACATTAGCCAGTTCGATCCCGACGCCGCGATGCGCGCTGGTTCTTCGAAGAGCAACCGCGTCTCCAAGAAGTCGAAGAAGGACAAAGGCACCGCAGAAACACCCACCCCGGGCTTCAGCCTCTAACGCCCAGCCTCATTGAAAAGGTTATGACGATGCAAAACGCAAAGTACAGCAACTTCAAGTCGGCGGGTAAACTGGCCCCGAGGATGGCTTTAGCCATCGCGCTCGGCCTCGGCCTCGCGGGTTGCGGCGGTATGGCGACAAACAATACGCTCTACTCGACCAAGCAACCGGTGGTGGAACGCCAGAACTTCGCGCTTGACGTATCAACGATCTCTAACGGTCTTCCGGTCACTGAACAGGTTCGCCTGAACGGCTGGTTCGAAGCCATGAACGTTGGCTACGGTGATCGCATCTCGATCGAGGATCCCAGCGCGAACCCTGCGGTCACCAACGCGGTGAACGATCTGGCCGGACGCTACGGTCTGATCGTCAGCAAAACCGCGCCCACCACCACCGGAGCTCTTGGACAGGGACGGGCGCGCGTCGTCATCACCCGATCGAGCGCCGAGGTGCCTGGCTGTCCCGATTGGTCGGCCAAATCGGACATGAACTACACTAACGCGACGAGCCCCAATTACGGTTGCGCCAGCAACAGCAACCTGGCGGCGATGGTCGCAAACCCGGAAGATCTGCTCGAAGGGCAAAAGGGTGACGGCGAAAACGTCGTTGCGACCGCCACCAAGGCCATCACAACACTCCGTGAAACCCCGAACACCGGGGCCGCGGGTCTTGCCGATGCTGGACAAGCTGGAGGAAACGGACAATGAACGCGCCTTGGAAATCGGGTCTTCCCGGCAATCGTGATCCTTTTGCCGCCTTTATCTGCGATGATAGCGCTCTGGACGTTTTGCGTCCGGTCGTCATCGAAATGGGCTGGCAGCCGGAGAAGTGCAATAAGGGTGGCCTTCGCAACGCGATCCAGTCGCTCTCCGTCAGCGCCTCGCCCGCGATCCTCCTGGTCGACCTTTCGGAAAGCGGCGATCCGCTTAACGACATCAACGCTTTGGCTGAGGTCTGCGAGCCCGGCACAGTCGTGATCGCAATTGGCCAGGTTAACGATGTGCGCCTTTATCGTGATCTGCTGTCAAGCGGCATTCACGATTATCTGCTCAAGCCCCTGTCGGCGCAGCAGGTGCACGATTCGCTCAACCAGGCGCTGGCGGTCTTCACCGCGCCCAAGGCGGGCGATGACGGCTCGGTCAAGCGTCACATCTCGACCGCGATCGTCGGCACGCGTGGCGGCGTCGGTGCCTCCACGCTTGCGACTTCGCTGGCCTGGCTGTTTAGCGAAGATCACCACTCGCCGACCGCGCTGCTCGACCTTGACGTGCACTTTGGCACCGGCGCCCTCGCTCTTGATCTGGAGCCGGGCCGCGGACTGACCGACGCGATCGACAACCCCAGCCGCATTGACGGCCTGTTTATCGAACGCGCCATGATCCGCGCGAACGACAATTTGTCGATCCTCTCGGCCGAAGCGCCGATCAGCCAGCCGCTGATGACCGACGGTTCCGCGTTCGTGCAGCTGGAAGAAGAGTTCCGTCAAGCGTTCGAAATGACGCTGATCGACATGCCGCGTAACATGCTGATCAACTTCCCGCAGCTCCTGGCAGACGTGAACCTCGTCCTGCTTACCTGCGAACTGACGCTCGCTTCGGCGCGCGATACGATCCGCATCCTTTCGTGGCTGAAGGCCAACGCGCCGCACGCACACCCGATGATCGTTGCGAACAAGGTCCAGGCCAGCGTCGCCGAGATCAGCAAGGCCGATTTCGAAGCCTCGATTGAGCGCCGGATCGACTTTGCGATCCCCTATGACATCAAGGCAGCCTCGAATGCGGCCAAGCTGGGTCAGGTGTTCGTCGATGCCAATCGTTCGAGCAAGACGACGGCGGCCATCAAACAGATCGCCGAGCGCATTCTGGGCGCGAGCGAGGAAGATCTTGAGGAAGCGATGGCTGGCGAAGAGAAGAAATCGCTGCTCGGCGGCTTCGATCTGAAGGGTCTGCTCGCGAAGAAAGACAAGGAACCCGCGCAGGCTGCGGAGTAAGCGAGACGGGGACCCGCGCGCCTCTGGCCGCGCTTTCCCCGCTCCTTCCCCCCGCCCGCACGCAGAGGACAAAAGCAGGACGATCGTTTCATGGAAATCATCCAAACTCTGCTGATCACCGTTGTGATCTTCGGTATTCTTGTCGGCGGGTACTACCTTGTCGCCAATTCGGGTGTCGCGTCGGCCCAGAAGCGCCGCCTTCAGGCTCTGCGCTTCCGACACTCGGACAGCATGGACGCCAAGGTCGAATCGCAATTCAAGAAAGCGATCGCCGCGCGCAAACCGAAGACCTACAAGGTCGCTGGCTCGGGGTCGCAGCTCGAAGCGCTGGCCACAAGGCTTGATCGCACCGGTCGCGAATTCACCGTGTCGCAATACATCTACACCTCCGTCGGTCTTGCGCTGGCGGTGACCGTCTTGATTTACCTTCAATCGGGTGCGGCGCTGCTGTCGCTTGGCGTTGGCCTTTTGGTCGGCGCGGGCATCCCGCACCTCGTGGTCGGGATGATGATCGGCAAGCGCACCGCGCAATTCAACGCAAAATTTCCCGATGGGATCGAACTGCTGGTTCGCGGTCTTCGCTCCGGTCTGCCGGTGACTGAAACGTTGTCTGTGGTCGCCCAAGAGGTGCCAGGCCCTGTCGGCATCGAGTTCAAAGGCATTGTCGAGCGGATCAAGATCGGGAAGACGATGGAAGATTCGCTTCAGGAAACGGCGGATCGTCTTGGTATCCCCGAATTCAACTTCTTCTGTATCACGCTGGCTATCCAACGCGAAACAGGTGGCAACCTCGCTGAGACGCTTTCGAACCTGGCGGACGTGCTGCGCAAGCGCGCGCAGATGAAGCTCAAGATCAAGGCGATGAGCTCGGAATCGAAGGCGTCGGCCTATATCGTCGGCTCACTACCCTTCATCGTGTTCGGCCTGATCTACTGGATCAACCCAAGCTACCTGGGCACCTTCTTTACCGACGATCGACTGATCGTCGTCGGCTTGGGTGGGCTCGTCTGGATGGGAATCGGCGTCGCAATCATGGCCAAGATGGTCAATTTCGAAATCTGACGAGGACGCACGAGCACGCTATGAGCATCGACCAATCTTCCGCCCTCGCCTTCCTTAACCTTGATGGCGCCGTCCTTACGGCCGCAGTGGCGGTTTTGAACCAGCCAGAAGGACCAAACCTGCTTGGCTTTGACGTCGTCTTCGTTGGCACCGTGCTGGCGGGTCTTGCGGCTCTAGCAGTGATGTTCGCGATCTACACCGCGCTCACGATCAAGGATCCGATGGCGAAGCGCGTGAAAGCGCTGAGCGATCGCCGCGAAGAGCTCAAGGCCGGCATCGTCACCTCCAATTCAAAGAAGCGCGCGAGCCTTGCGCGCAAATCGGACACCACCAACGCGGTGCGCGATCAGCTGGGCCGACTTAACGTTCTGCAGCAAAGCCAGATCGAAGCGGTTCAGCAAAAGCTGGCCCATGCTGGTTATCGCAACAAGGAACTCGCGGTCATTATCATCGGTCTGCGCCTGATCGGACCGATTGTGCTGGGTCTGCTTGGGTTCATCGTAATCTACGTTGTCGAATACTTCCCTGACTGGAGCCCGATGATGCGGCTGGGCGCGGTCAGCCTCATGCTGTTCGTGGGCTATAAGGGGCCAGAGATCTATCTGTCGAACAAGTCTTCCAAGCGGACCAAGGAAATCCAGAAAGGTCTGCCGGACGCGCTCGACCTGCTGGTGATCTGCGCGGAAGCGGGTCTTACGGTCGACTCCGCCTTCAACCGCGTCGCCAAGGAACTGGGCCGGGCCTATCCGGAACTGGGCGACGAGTTCGCGCTGACCGCGATTGAATTGTCCTTCCTGAACGAACGCAAACTGGCCTTTGACAACCTCGCCTATCGCGTCGATCTGGAGGCGGTGAAGGGCGTGGTGACCACCATGATCCAGACCGAGCGTTACGGTACGCCGCTCGCTTCCTCGCTCCGCGTGCTTTCGGCGGAATTCCGCAACGAACGCATGATGCGCGCCGAGGAAAAGGCCGCCCGCCTGCCGGCGATCATGACTGTGCCACTGATCCTGTTCATTTTGCCGGTGCTGTTCATCGTCATTCTTGGCCCAGCGGCCTGCTCGATCAACGACGCGCTGATTGAAACCTAGGCGGGTCTGCGGATCGCTTAACGACGCGGCTCGCGAGGGATACCTTCGCGGGCCGCTTCGCTCTTCAGGTCAGAGCTTCCACCTTTACGCGCAGCCGTTCGAGCATGGTGCGCAGGCGCTTCTGCTCCGCCTCGCTGAAATCGGCTAGGATTTCGCGCTCGGTGGCGAGCGCAAGCGGCAACACTTCGCGATGAATGTCGCGACCCTCGGCGGTCAACACAAGAATGTGCGAACGACCATCTGCAGCGTTTGGCGCGCGAGCGATCAGCCCTCGCGCTTCCAGCACCTTGCAAGCGCGGTTGACCGCCACCTTGTCCATCAGGGTCGCATCGGTCAGCGCGCGCTGAGTCATGCCCGCGCCCGCGTTGCTCGTTTCGTGCTCGCGCGACGCGTCGCCCAACACCGCCATAATCCGCCATTCGGTCACTTTGAGGGCAAAGCGCTTGCGATAGCGCTCGGCTATCAGGGCGCTGACCGCGTTCGAAGTGATCGAGAGCTGATAGGGCAGAAACTGCGCAAGCTGGCCCGCGCCCGCGGTCTTTTCTGACGAACTGGTGGGGGGGGCTTCAAGGGTGTCGGTCATGACAATTGGTTTCTACTGAAACCAGTCGGATTTTCAAGTGGGCCGCACAGCCGCGCCGCGCCTACTCGTAAACGCGCTGTTCCCACCAGGGGTAGAAATCGGGCATGTCCTCGCTCACCTTGCCGGGATAAGCGGGCGCGCGTTTTTCGAGAAAGCTCGCGATCCCTTCCTTCGCGTCGGCCCCGCGCGAGAGGCGATAAATCGCCCGGCTGTCGATCTTGTGCGCTTCCATCGGATGGTCCGCGCTCATCAACCGCCACATCATCGCGCGCGTCATCGCGACCGAGACGGCCGAGGTGTTCTGTGCAATTTCACGAGCCAGTTCGCGCGCTTCGCTCATCAGCACACCGGGCGCATGGACCGAGCGCACCAACCCGCCGCGATGCGCCTCGTCCGCGTCGAACACGCGGCCTGTGTAACACCATTCGAGCGCCTGGCTGACACCCACAAGCTGGGGCAGAAACCAGCTTGAGGCTGCCTCGGGTACGATCCCGCGCCGGGCAAAAACGAAGCCGTATCGCGCGGTTTCGCTGGCGAGACGGATGTCCATCGCGAGTTGCATGGTGGCGCCAACGCCGACCGCGACGCCGTTGCACGCGCTGATCAGCGGCTTCTTGCTTTCGAACAAGCGCAAGGTGAGCAACCCACCGCCATCGCGCACGCGCTCATCGGAGAGGTCGTCCACTGGCGTGGGATCCGAGAACACCTGCCCTCCCCCCTCCGGCGTCAGATCCGCGCCCGCGCAAAACGCCTTCTCCCCCGCGCCCGTGAAGATCACCGCGCGCACACTGTCGTCGGCGTCGATATCGTCCATTGCCGCGATGATCTCCTGCCCCATCGTGCGGGTGTAGGCGTTCATCTTGTCCGGGCGATTCAAGGTGATCGTGGCGATGCCCTCGGCCTTTTCGAGCGTGATCTGGGTTGGGTTGGTCATGGTAGTCCTCTCATCGGTTCATCGCAGCTGAGCAACGCCTGACACACCTGACACACTGTCCAGGCCAAGAAAACTGCTCATTCGCTCAATTGCCTTTCAGCGGCGCTGGGGAATGTCGATGCAGATGAGCTTTTCGCGAGAAACGGATGCCTGATGCGCATGCGCTCCGAATAGTATGGTAGCTCAGAGTAGGAAATGATCGCCGTCCGCTTACGACCCTAAAGTCAGACGTTCGGTTTCCGCCCGCGTTTTCCTCAAAGCGGTCGCGCGTCCATACGGCACCGTGAGGGAGAAATCTGGAAATCTCTTCCTTCCCGCAGCGACCTGCCGAGAGGCAGCTGTCGCCTTCATTAGCTGTTTATAGCATCAGAACCGCGATGGACAGGCATCATTCGCATGACAGCCCAGGCACACCATATAGACTATAACTAGCTATTTGAAAAAACATCTTGCTAAAATTGGCGATTTGGCCCATAGACTGTTTATCGCTAAAACGGCAATCGGGAGCCCTAACAATGCCTGAAACTATTTATGTCCCCTTCCCCCGGAAGCTCTATGACGACCTGATCCGCTTCTCCGACGGAAAGTGCGATCCGGTCGAGTGGGCTGTGTCGCGGCTTGAGGCTTGGATCGAGCACAACTTCAGCTCTGAGTGCTTCGGCGGTGGTTGGGCGAGCGACGGCTTCATGGCCATGTTCGACGAACGTATGGAAGATTTCGCTGCTGAGTTTTACCCGCAGGTTCTCGAATACTGGGATCAACAGGACGAAGCAGCGGCCAAGGCACGGCGCGAAGGGAATCGCCCGTTGGTGTGGAAGTATGTGACCGTTCCTTCCGGAGCGGACGTTCGCATGACTTACGGCGGGACGCAGTATTACGCCAAGGTCATTGATGGCGCGATCAAGGATGATAGCGGTGCGTACTCCCCGTCGGAATACGCCTCGAAAGTAGCGGGTGGCACCTCACGCAATGCCTGGCGTGACCTTTGGTTCAGGTTTCCAGGTGAAAGCGTTTGGCAGCCTGCGGCGTTGCTGCGTGAAAACTATCTGAAGTCTATTAAAGTCAATCTCTAAGCCGAAGGATCGAGAAATGACAAAGCATGAACGTGAGTGCGTTCGCCTCTGCAAGTCCGCCGGATTGCAAGTACTCCAGATCAGGTATGGCGGGAAGCATTTGAAGATCGCCTGTGCGCAGGGCGTGATCGTTTGCCCTTCAACACCCTCGGACGTGCGCTGGCACAAGAATCTTTTGTCCATCGCGCGCAAGGTCGTGCGGGAAAGCAAAGATTGAAGAATACCTTTCCGATATAGATCTCGTCCTGCCATCTGAAAGCGGTTAGGCAGCTATCCACCTCATCGCCGCCCTGTCGGACCACGAAAAAACGCCGTCCGCACCCAAATGCGAACGGCGTTTCCAGTCTCGACGCCCGGTTGATCGCCCTTAGCGCGGCGCCATCCGGATCGCGCCATCCAGCCGCACGTCTTCGCCGTTGAAGTATCCGGTTTCGATCATGCACATGGCTAGCTTCGCGTATTCATCAGGCAAACCGAGGCGCTTGGGGAACGGCACGGACGCCGCGAGCGCTTCCTTTACCTGCGGGGGCGCGGCGTTCATCAGCGGGGTCTCGAAGATGCCCGGCAGGATGGTGTTGACGCGGATACCTTCCTTCATGAGGTCGCGCGCGATCGGCAGGGTCATGCCGACAACGCCGCCCTTCGACGCCGAATACGCCGCCTGACCCATCTGGCCGTCTTCGGCCGCCACGCTCGCGGTGTTAACGATCGCACCGCGGTCGCCGTCTTCGGAGAGCGGATCGAGCGTCATCATGCCCGCCGCCGACTTGGCGATGCAGCGGAAGGTACCCACAAGGTTCACCTGAATGACAAAATCGAAGGCGGACAGCGGGAAGTGCTTGATCGAGCCATCCTGCTTGTCGCGGCTGGCGGTCTTGATCGCATTGCCGATCCCGGCGCAGTTGACCAGAATGCGCTCCTGCCCGTGGGCTTCGCGCGCCTTGGCAAACGCGGCGTCGACTTCTTCGTCGCTGGTCACATTGACCTTGCAAAAGACGCCGCCGACTTCGGCCGCCATCGCTTCGCCCTTTTCCTCGTTCATGTCGAAAATTGCGACCTTCGCGCCCTTTGCGGCGAGCGCGCGCACGGTGGCCGCGCCTAGGCCGGAGGCTCCGCCGGTGACGACGGCGGGGGTGTTGGCTGAAACTTCCATTATTCTCTCCTAAAGCGTGAGTCCCAGCGAAGGCTGGGACCTCGTTCAATTTAGCGGGAGGTCCCAGCTTCCGCCGGGACGCACAATTCAATCAAAGGCTCTCCACGATAGTAACGTTGGCGACGCCGCCGCCTTCGCACATCGTTTGCAGGCCGTACCTCTTGTCGTGACGCTTGAGACCGTGAACCAGCGTCGCCATCAGCTTGGTGCCGGACGCGCCGAGCGGGTGGCCGAGCGCAATCGCGCCGCCATGGACGTTGAGCTTGTCGGGGTCCGCGCCGGTGTGCTTGAGCCAGGCGAGCGGCACAGGCGCAAAGGCCTCGTTGACTTCGTAAAGGTCGATATCGTCGATCTTGAGCCCAGCGCGTTCGAGCGCCTTGTCGGTCGCAAACAGCGGCTCTTCGAGCATGATAACCGGGTCGCCCGCCGTGACGGTAAGGTTGTGAATGCGCGCCATCGGAGTGAGGTTATGGGCCTTGAGCGCTTCTTCCGAAACTACCAAAACCGCCGAAGACCCGTCGCAGATTTGGCTGGAGGTCGCAGCGGTGATCTTGCCATCCGGGCTGATTAACTTGACGCCAGCAATGCCTTCAAGGCTCGCATCAAAGCGGATGCCCTCGTCGATCTTGTGGACTTCATTGCCCTCGGGAGTCTCGATCTCGACCGGCACGATCTCATTGTCGAAGGCCCCGGCCTGCGTGGCCGCGATGGCCTTTTCGTGGCTCGAAAGCCCGAACTTATCGAGCTCATCCTTGGTCATGCCGTGCTTGTTCGCGATCATCTCCGCGCCCATGAATTGGCTGAACTGGACCTTGGGATATTTCTCTTCGAGGCCCGGCGACTTGTAGTGGCCAAGCCCCTCTTTCATGTGCAGCGTCGCGGTCGAGCCCATCGGCACGCGCGTCATGCTTTCCACACCGCTCGCGATCACGAGGTCCTGCGTCCCGCTCATCACGGCCTGCGCGGCGAACTGGATCGCCTGCTGGCTGGAGCCGCACTGACGGTCAATCGTCACGGCGGGCGTCGATTGCGGGAGATGCTTTGAGGCCAGCACGCCCATGCGCCCGACCTGCATCGCCTGCTCGCCCGCCTGGCTGACGCATCCAGTCACGACATCGTCAATCACCGAGGGATCGACCCCGCTGCGCTCGACAACCGCGTCGAGTGACTTGGCGAGGAGGTCCACCGGATGAACCCCGGCCAGGCGACCGCCGCGGCGGCCACCCGCAGTGCGGACGGCGTCGACAATATAGGCTGTGGGCATGTTTCTGTCTCCAATAGGCTGGGCCAGGGGTGCGGGCGATGAGGCGAAAAGCAAGTTGCGATTTGCCACTCGCCGCGTGTTGGCGCATGGCCTATGAGAGGAGCCGCGCGGAATCAAGCGGGCAAATCGAGGGGAGAGGCATGGCCATGGACAACTCCACCCGCCAATCGGCGCCACCGACGCCCGAAGCGTTGCTGGAAGCGGCGATCAGGGCGCGCAAGGAAGGGGATCTGGCGCGCGTAGCCAGGGCGCTGGACGGTGTGCTCAAGGCCGCTCCGCATCACCCCATCCCATTGCGCCTGCGCGCGCGCGTCGCGCTCGAACGCGGCGAGGCAAGCGCGCTCGGGCGCTTCGATGAAGCCTTGCGCGCGGACCCAGGAAACGCCGAGCTCCATCTTGGAAAAGCGCAGGCGCTGGAACTCTCTGGCGACCGGAAGGGCGCGCGTATCGTGGCGGAGCAGATCGCCGCGCAGGCCCCCGGTTTCATCGCAGCGCTCTCGTTTCTCTCCAGCCTCTATCTGGCGGCAGGTGAATCTGATTTCACCGCACCTTTTGCCGCCGCTGCAGCCAAAGCTCCGCAGGATCCCAATATTCTGGCCGCCTGGATCAACAGCTTTGCAGGGATCGAACGGTTCGCCGACGCCGCAAGGATCGCCGACCAGGCGCGCGCGGCCTTTCCGGCTGAGCCGCATTTCGCGTTGCTCGAAGCGCTCAACGCGGGATCGGCAGGCGATTGGGATCGGGCCGAAGCCGTTTTTGCCGATCTCGCGCTTGAGAGCGCGCAACGCTGGCTCGCCGAGGCGCGGCATCGCCTACGCGCAGGCCAGATTGCCATGTCGCAGGCGCTGGTCGACAAAGCGCTCGACACCGCGCCGCACGATGTCGCCGCATGGGCGCTGCAAGGCATCGTGTGGCGGTTGAGCGAAACCGATGAGGGCAAAGCGAAGGCGCGATGGCTGCATGAGCAGGCCGGTCTGGTGCAGATGCGCCCGCTGATCGCGCAAGACGGCTTGCTCGAGCGCGTTCGAACCCGGCTCGAGGCGCTTCACGAGGGCGCTGGAATGCCGCTTGGGCAAAGTCTGCGCGGCGGATCGCAGACCCGCGGGATCCTGCTTCAGCGCCCTGAACCGGAGTTTGCCGAACTGCACAGCGCTATCCTCGACACGCTCAAGGCCTATCGCGATGAACTGCCCGATAAAGACGCAGACCACCCGCTCCTGAAAGCGCGCGACACACCCTGGCGCCTCGCGGGATCATGGTCGGTTCGCCTGACCGGTGAGGGGGACCACCACGCCGCCCACATCCACCCCGCAGGCCTGATCTCTAGCGCGCTCTACGTGACGGTGCCCCAAACGGCCAACGATGCGGACAAGCAGGGCTGGCTGGAAATCGGCCGACCGCCTGCGGATCTGAGGCTCGATTTGGCGCCGATCGCGTCGATTCAGCCCAAGGAGGGGCACCTCGCGCTGTTCCCTTCGACGCTCTATCACGGCACGACGCGGTTTGCTCGACCACCCGATCAGAGCGCGCGTATGACGATTGCCTTTGATGTTATTACCGCGCAACAGGGCGTGTAACATCGGTGTTCCGAGGCGCGCTTGCGATGAACTGAGAAAATCCTTCGGAATCATTGCTAAAGGCCCAGTTTGCGACGCATTTCACAGTGTTGCAACAATACGACAGCCGTGTCTCATTTTTCGAAATTCGATCAGTGTCGCTTCCCTTGCCGGGGCGAACGGTTCATTTCGCCTGCGAGGCATTGCGTTGCCAGATATTGCGCATGGGAGCGCGTGAAATCTGGACCGGCCAATGCCCAGCAAAAGGCGGGAACAGGGGTGCATTCCACTACACCTAAAGCTGCGACCGTATTCAAAGGCCGGGCGGTTAGTCGTCTGGCTGACATTTTTTGAGGGTAAGGAACCTATGAAAAAGTCAACACAATTGCGTCTGAGCGCCGGCTCGTTCGCGGTCGGCCTTGCGCTGGCCTCGACGCCCGGCTTTGCTCAGGACACTGAGACCGAAGAAACCGAAGAGATCTCGGCCGACGCGATCATCGTCACCGGTTCACGCGTGACTGATCCCAACCTTGAGCTGTCATCGCCTGTGACCGCGATCGGCGAAGAAGAGCTGACGCTGCGCCAGACCAACACGGCTGAGCAGTTCCTGCGCGAACTTCCCAGCGCGGTTCCGAGCATCGGCTCGGCGGTGAACAACGGCAACGGCGGTGCGTCCTTTGTCAACCTCCGCGGTGTGGGTTCGGTGCGTAACCTCATCCTTCTCGACGGGCGTCGCTTCGTTCCGGCTGACGAAACCGGCCGCGTTGACCTTAACAACATTCCGCTCGCCGTGATCGAGCAGACCGAAGTACTGACCGGCGGTGCGACAACCACCTACGGCGCCGACGCGGTTGGCGGTGTTATCAACTTCATCACCAAGAAGGACTTTGCCGGCGTCCAGATCGATGCAAGCACGGGCCTTACCGAAGAAGGTGACGGCGAAACATACCGCATCGAAATGACGATTGGTGCCAACTTCGACGATGGTCGCGGTAACGCGGTGCTGAGTGTTGGCTATCAGGACCAATCGGCGGTGTTCCAGGGCGATCGTCCCTATTCGGAATTCAACATCAACTCGTTCACTGGCAACCCCGGCGGTTCTTCGAACGCTGTCCCGGCCAACATCCTTTTCAACTCAACGATCGATCCGGCCACGATTTGCGACGACACGCAGTTCTCTGCCGCAGCCGATTGCCCAGTGCTTTCCGGAACGCTCTTCCGTGATGGCACAATTGATCCGAACACTGGTGAGCTGCAGCGTCAAACCTTCGGTGGCCTTGGGTATACCAATGGTATTACTGCGCAGATCAACGAATCGGGCACGGATATCGTTTCGAACAATCCCAACGATCCGCTGGACGACGGCGAGTTCAACCCGAACCCGTTCAACTTCAACCCGTTCAATCTGTTCCAGACGCCGTTTGAACGGTTCAACATCTTCGGCCAGGCGAACTACGAAATCTCGCCCGCCGTCGAGGTGTACAGCCAAGCCACCTTCTCGCGCCAGACCGTTTCGACGATCATCGCGCCGGGTGGTTCGTTCTTCAACACCTACTCGTTGAACCTCAACAACCCTCTGATCCCGGAAGACATCGCGGTGCGTTACGGTGAAGGCCTTGGCCTGGTCGGCGCGGAATACGATGCGGCGCGCAACACGCAGTTCGGCCCGACGCTTCCCGATGGTACGGCGAACCCTGACTATGTCGAGTTCGACACTCAGGTGCGCCGTCGCTCGATCGAAGCGGGTACGCGTGACTCAGACTTCACCACGACGCTGTTCAACATTGTTGTGGGCGCGCGCGGCGAGATCACCGACAGCATCAACTACGATGTGTCGGCGACATACGGCGAATCCGAGCGTATCCAGCGCCAGTCCGGCTTTGCTCGGTTTGATAACCTTCAGCAGTCTCTGCTCGCCATCCCCGACGGCAGCGGCGGTGTGCAGTGCATCGACACTTCGGGCGGCTGTCAGGCGATCAACCTGTTCGGCCCGTCGGGTGATCTCGGCTCGCAAGAAGCCATCGACTATGTCTTCAGCCTCACGCAACAGGTTATCGACATTTCGACGATCGGTACGGTGCAGGGCATCATCTCGGGCGACCTTCCGCTTTCGCTCTTCGGCTCCTCGCCGGTTTCATTTGCGACCGGCGTTGAGTACCGCGACTTTGGCGCGAGCCAGGTTTCGGATGAAGCTTCGCAGACCCCCGGCGCGGTTGTCGGTGGCGGCGGTGCCGATCCGAACTTCGATGGCAGTTATGATGTGTTCGACGTGTTCGGCGAACTGTACATCCCGATCCTCGAAGGCGTGGCGTTCGCAGAGCGTCTGACCATCGATGTCGGCGGTCGCTACTCGAATTACGAACTTTCGAGCAACGAGTTCACGTGGAAAGTCGGCGGTACCTGGGAACCCGTGGTTGGCTTCACTGTCCGCGGTAACTACCAGCGTGCGGCTCGCGCACCGAACATCGGCGAGCTGTTCTTCCCGGAGACCACTGGTCTTGACAACCTGGCAAGTGACCCGTGTGCCGGTGCAGCGCCGACGCAAGACGCAGCGCTTGCAGCGGTGTGTATCGCGCAGGGCGCTCCGGCGCAGATCGTCAATGCCGGCGGCATTCAGGAACCGGCAGCAGGCCAGATCAACGTGACGACCGGTGGTAACCTTGAGCTGGACACCGAGCAGGCCACGACCTGGACCGTTGGGTTCATCGCACAGCCCGCCTCGATCCCGGGTCTGTCGGTCTCGGTCGACTACTGGAACCTGCGCATCGAAGACGCGATCACCACTCCCACCAGCGGTGACGTGGTCAACGGCTGCTACAACACCGGTAACCTCGACTTCGATTCCAACCCATTCTGCCAGTTGATCGAGCGTAGCCCGACGACCGGTGGTCTTGACGGTTCACCGGACGAAGTGCGCGGTCTGCTTCTGGGTCTCACCAACCTCGGCCTGATCCAGACCGATGGTATCGACACGGCGATCAATTACGGCATGGACCTGACCGATGACATCGGGCTCAACCTTGGTGTGATCGGCACCTGGACGAACGAGAACATCTTCCAGGCGACCCCGGAATCGATCGCGCGCGATTGCGTCGGTTTCTACTCGGTCAACTGCGCTTCGATCCAGCCAGAGTTCGTGTTCGACACGCGCGCAACGCTCAACTTCTTCGACGACTACTCGTTGTCGCTGCGTTGGCGCTACCTGAGCGGCGTTGAGTACGAGCCGGAGCAATTCCAGGCTGAACTTGATGCGGCTTTGGCCGATCCGGAAGGTTGCCCCGATCCGTTGGGCGCCGATCCGGGTGGCTGTCTCGTTGAAGAAGAATTCCGTGAAATTCCCGCGGAAAGCTACTTCGACCTGACGCTGCAGTGGGACGTGATCGAGAACGTTCTGTTCACCGCCACGGTGACGAACCTGTTCGACAATCAGCCGACCGTGGTTGGTTCGACGGTCGGCACGACGGCGTTCAACTCGGGTAACGTCTACCCGTCGACCTACGACACACTGGGTCGTCGCTACAATATCGGTGTCCGCTTCAGCTTCTAAGCCGCAAGCGGTCAGCCGGACTGACCTGACAAGAGAGGGGCGAGCCGTTGGGCTCGCCCCTTTTCTTTTTTCCGCGCAAGCGCACACCTTAGGCATTCATGCCTGTCTTTCCCTCGGGCGCTGTGCTATTCTTCATCTGTTGCCGAAATAGGGGAGCCAGCATGATCTATTCTCTTATCGCTTTCAGCCTTTTCGCCGTGCAAGCAGCACCGGAGGTGCCGGCCGCTCCCGAAGCGGAACCGGCTGCGCAAGCCAAGGCCGAACCGACAGCGGATCCCAACATCGATGTGGTCGAGCAAAAGCCGGAAAAGATCACGGATCGCTCCCACCCTGATTACGTGCGTTGCAAGAGCAAGCCGGTGATCGGATCGCGCGCCCAGCGCAAGCGTACCTGCATGACAAACCGGGAATGGGCCGAAGTGGCCCGACAGGGCAACGATCGTTCGCGCGACTTTGTGGGCGACAACCAGCCCGGTTTCCAAAGAATCCCGGGCCAAAACTGACCGCTTGCGGTTTCCTCAGCCGGAACTAGGCAAATCGCATGATTAGGTTTCGCCGCCCCGTTTTTATAACCTCGACGCTGGGATCTTCGATAGTTTTCGCTGCGGCTGCGGCTTCAGCTGGGGCACAGGAAGCCGATAGCGGCGGCATAAGCAACAGCCCCATCGTCGGGAAGCTGGAAAGCTGTCTTAGCATAACCGAAGATGCAGAGCGCCTCGCCTGCTTTGACCGTGAAGTCGGCGCTCTGGTTGGCGCCAGCAATGAGGGCGAAGTGACGGTCGTCGAGACCGAAGAGATCGCCGAGGCGCGCAAGAAGCTGTTTGGGTATAATGTGCCTGACGTAGGGATCTTCGCTGCGCAAAGCGAAGAGGCGAAAGAAGATAGTAATCGGCTCACCTCTACCGTCACCAAAGTGCGCAAAGTCAGCTCGAAAGAGTGGCACTTCTGGATCGAGGAAGGCAACGCGAAGTGGCGGATCAAGACCAACTCGATCCGTTTCCGCGCGCCCAAAGTGGGTGACACCGTTGAATTCAAGCCAGCGACGATGGGCACATACTGGATCCGCGTAAACGGGCGCAAAGGCGTGCGCGGAAACCGCATCGGATAATCCGCTCGCGCTTTACAGCGCCCTTCTCTCAAAGAAAAGGAAAGGCCCAGCGCACTTGGGTGTCGCCGGGCCTTACGTTGGATCGGAAGACTCCCTTCAGCCCTCGATCGCCTTTGGCTTCGATTTACAGGCCGCCGGGACCGCAGTCGTTCGCCAGATAGTCGAGCATCTTGGTGTAGAATTGCTGCTGATGCTCAAACATCAGGGTGTTGTAGAAGTGGTCCGCGCCCTCGATGGTGACGAACTGGCCGTCCTTGCCCGCCTTCTCGAACTCCTTCTTGTAGTCCTGGAAGTGGTAGTAAAGGACCCGGCGGTCGTTTCTGGGGTGGACCATCAGAAGCGGGATTTGCGCGTTCGCCGCTTCATCGACCGGGTTCACGCCATAGGCGGTATCGAGCCAGTACTGCTCGACGGCGCTGCTGATGCCGCGGCCCCAGACTTGCTTGAGCTTGGGCCAATTCGAGACCGCAGCGCCAGCGATCGCACATTGATAGATGTTGTCCTGGCGGCTGGCCGCCACGAGCGCGGCGTAACCGCCATAGGACCAGCCGAACATCGCCAGGCGATCCGGGTCCGCCAGACCCTGCTCAACCAGATACAACGCGCCGTCGTCCTTATCGTCCTGCATCGCGCGTCCATATTCGCCAAAGCCGGCCAGGAAGTGCTCACGGCCCCAGCCATAGGTGACGCGATATTGCGGTTGGAGAACCATGTAACCGCTGCTGGCGAGGAGCTGCGCCCACTCGTCATAGGTCACTACCTCGTTCACCATCGGTCCGCCGTGCGGCATCACGATCAGCGGGAAGGGGCCTTCCCCCTTGGGCTTGGTCACATAGCCGGGAATCATGAGCTTCCCATCGCGAGACGGGTAGCGAATGAATTCGACCTCGGCGAGATTTTCCTGATTAACTAGAGGGTTACGGCTGCCCAGCTTGGCAAGCTTGCCCTCTTTGACAAGCCAGAACGAGCCCGGATCCTTCGGCCCCGAATTGTACACGATCATGGAGCGTCCGTCATAGGATCGGCTCGTGATCGACAATTGGTGCGCATAGGGTATTTGGGCTTCCAGCGCCTCATAAAGCGCTTTTTCTTCCTCGTCGAACCAGTGCCGCTCCATCTTGGCGCCGGGATAGCGGGCAGCGACCAGCTTGTCGTCCCCTGGAATCGAGTGCAGCTGGATGTCCAGCACGTCAGCGCTTTCGGCCTGGAACAACTTCTTGCCGAGCGCCCCTGCCTCGAAATCAAGCTCGTACAGCGCAGCCTTGTCGTCCTCGCCCTGCCAGTCGACAAAGTAGCCGATATTGGGATTGTTCGGATCGAAGCCTTTCAGACCCGAAATGTTGGTCCAGGTGCGTGGAACGTTCTTGAGATCATCGTTGCTGTAACGACCAAATTCACTCCATGAACCGTCGCCAGGCTTGCGAAAAAAGGCAACGGTGTCATTTCCATCGACGCCCAAGGCAAAGCGAGGATTCGCCTCGTTGTCGAAGACAACCTGCCCGTATTTGGAGGTTCCGCGCAGCACAAGCTCGCGCGCGCCGGTCTCGAGGTTGAACTTGTAGTAAGAGCGCGGGCGGAAACGCGCCAGCGGATCGCTGCCGGTCCCTCCATCAACCGCGGTGCCGGTCGAAACCAGGATGCGCTCGGGGTCGTTGGGCAAACGGTTCACAAGCCCGAAGTTGCCGTCGACCCGGTTGAATTTGTTCTCCTCAAGATCGTAGAAAAACGAGGCGTAGCCGCGGATGTCCTGCTCTTGACGCTTCACGGACTTGCGAACGACCTGCCAGGCCGCGCCGTAAATCTGCGTGTTGCTGACCCAGGATGCCGAAATGATTTCCATCGGATCGGCGTTCAATGTGCGCAAGGGTTCCGCTAGGTTATCGGTCTTGTAGATCTGGAGCAGATATTCGCCTTCGCGACTGGGACTGACATGCACCAACAGGTGCTTGCCGTCCGGGGAGATTTCGACCCGATTGACGACATCGCGCAGCGCCCAGACATCGACAGGGACAGAGGTAGCACCTTTTGCCTGAGCCTGGGTTTCACTAGGAGCGGCGAGACTGAGGCCAAGAACCGACACGCCGACCATGACAGCCGCCGCCGAAGCTTTGAGATATTTCATCGGGGATTACCCTCTTTGCTGAGTCTTATAGGTGATCAAACGAGACGCACCGGCCTCCATTCCAACGCGCCCGTAGATCAAGATTAAATCAAAAAAGCGGCCCCCCAGCAAGTCCAGGAGGCCGCCTTTTTTTGGCTAATTTCTGCCGATTCTCGCTTAGAAGCTGTAGCCAATAGTCGCGAAGAACTCGCGGCCGTCGAAATCGTAGCCGTTGCCGATCGGGTTATTCACGATCGAGAAGACTTCGGTCGAATCCACGCGCGGCGGAGCCCGGTCAAACAGGTTCGTAATACCAAGCGTGAGTGTGAGATTATCGCCGCGGTATTGGACCGACACCGCATGCTCAAAGTATTCTTCCGCAAAGCCAACGTTGCGGCAGAACACGCCGTCGCCAGCGACATTCCCGTTGAGAGTCCCGTCAGGATCGCGCGAACCAGAGCCAAGACAGGTGTCTGAGAAAAAGCCGGTGAACTCGCCATCCGGACCATAGCCGAAGGCATCTGAGAAATCATCGCGCTGGGCCTCTTCCTGTTCGACCCGGCCAATGTAGTAAGTTTCCCACGTCAGACGGAAGTCATCCCAATCGACGAAGAAAGTTGCCGTTCCCGTCCATGCAGGAAAACCAAATTCACCGGCATCTTCGTCGAAGGTTTGTGTACCGTCATCACCGATAAAAAGCGTGGACCGTTCGATCAGGTGGTTAGCCCTAATTATCAGGTTAGCGTCGAAAACTTCACCGCCAATCGTGAAATCCTTGGCGAAGGTTGCGTTAAGGTCAATACCACGTACGCTTTCTTCGTTGAGGTTGATGAAACCACTGTTCACATTGGTTACTAGTCCCCGTGTCGCGGAATCGAGCGGGCCTGTCACGATACGATCGCAGAACGGGCTGCGGTTCTCCTCCTGCCGGGTGTAGCAATCGTTCAGAATGAATTGCGTGCTCGGTTCAACGATCGAGTCCTTCAACTTGATGTCGTAGTAGTTGAAATTGAAGGCAAAATTGAAGCCGCTTGCGAAGCTTTCCTCGAAGGCAAAACCAGTCGCTATCGAGCGAGAGGTCTCAGGATCAATATCCAGCGAACCACCCGTTATGACCTCCACACCAGTGAGCTGGTTGGGCGAAAGTTGGGGGTTGTTCGGATCGAGACCGACCTGCTCAGGATCACGGCCTTCACGGCGGCAGTTTTCGAGAACTCGGGGGTCACGATTATCGCCGGACTGAACGTACTGGCCCGTCTCGGTATCGTAGGCGTCATCGGGAACCGCACAGGGGTCAATGAAAGTGTTAAAGCCGGACTGACCGCGCAGAAAGTTCTCACGCAGGTTCGGCGCGCGGAACGACGTGCCGTAGCTGAATTTGAGCAATAGCGGTGCCACCGGACGCCAGCCGCCTTTCAAAGCGAACGTCCCGTTGGTGCCGTAAAACTCCTGATCGGTGATGCGGCCCGAAAGGTTAAGGTTCAGTTCTTCGACGAGTGTTTCGCCAGCCACAAGCGGGATATCGATTTCGCCGAAAGCTTCACGGATCCAAGCCGAACCTGTCGCACCCTGGTCAGCGGTAAAGGCGAAGAAAAGGCCGTTCGCAGCGGCATCGTTCGGACGGGAATCAATGCTGTCTTCGCGCCATTCCGCACCGAGCACGAGGCCAACCGGGCCTGCCGGCAGATCAAAGAGATCGCCGGTAGCAAACGCGGAAAGCATGGTCTGTTCGTAGATCGTGTCAAAGACCCGGTCGCCGAACAGGTAATCGCGCTCGGCCTGCGTTTCGAAATCACCGATCACCTGATCAATCAAGCCCGGTGCGTAGAGGTTAGTCGCAACGCAGCCTTGTGTAAGGTCAGGCAAGGCCAGGTCCGGATTAGCCAATCCCGCCGCGTTGCAGGGTCCTCCGGTGAGCGGCGGGAACGCATTGTTTTGGTTATAGTCATCGGCGAAGCCATCGCCGTTATTATCCGCAACACCGTCTCCGTTGAAATCAGCGGTCGGGTCAATGCCCAGCGCAAAGGCAAGCTTATCTTCGCGGATACCACGCGTCAGCGAGCTGCCTTCTGAGCGCGAGTAGACGCCTGAAAATTCGAACGACCAGCTCGGCCCGATAAAGGGCAGGTCACCACGAACGCCCAGCACGGCGCGATATTGCTCTTGCGTGATGTCGAAGTTATTTCGATCACCATTCACTGAGATAACGGGAATAGTCGGCAGGCTGAAGCCAGCGTTTACGCCCGGACGACCAAGCAGAGTGACTTCAGCGGCCGCGCAATCGTTATTGGCAATGTTGCACGGGTTGAACTCGTTGCTTCCCGGCACATAAGGGAAAATTTGGGGAGCGCCGGTGTTATCCGATCTGATGTCAGCGCGCGTGTAGTTCGCCTCGAAGAACGGCGTGATGTTGGCCTCGCCTGGGAAAGTGTATTCCCCGTAGGCCATCACGTTGTACAAATCCTGCCGGCTCAAAAAAATCTGATCAAGGTTTGTTCCGTTGCGATTGACCTCCTGGAAGTCAACATCACGAAGACCGTCGCCGTCGGCATCGATATCCCGACCGCCCGTGAAAAAAACGTCGAGGCCCGGAATACCCGAGTTGCCGGTTCCGGGGATGGTCCAGAGGTTTCCGTACGTTTGGAACTGCGAGACGAGACGGCCCACCTGGCTGGTGATTTTGCATTCATCGCGCGACGTAGATACACCAGGCGTGCGGTTCTCGACGATTGCAGCGTTGCGAACATCGAGGTTCAAACGGTTTCCGTTCTGGTCGATCTCTTCGTGCTCGTCACACCCGTTAAAGAAGTCGCGATCGTTAAAGCGGATTTCGTCCCGATAACGGTACTCCGCACCGATCCCGAACACGCCCCGGTCGGTCGTAAAACCCCAAGCAGCGCTTAGGGTAGCATCGTTACCCGCGCCTTGCTCGTTGAGATCGCCCGCGGCGAACAGCTCAAGACCGTCGAAATCTTTCCGCAGGATGATGTTGACCACACCCGCGACAGCGTCAGAGCCATAGATGGCCGACGCACCATCAAGCAACAGATCATAACGGTCAACAAGAGACGCAGGAATGAGGTTCGTCGACGGGCTTGTCGGCGCGCCTTCCACACCTGCGGGTGCAAGGCGGCGACCATTCAGCAACACAAGCGTCCGGCTTGCATCAAGACCGCGCAGGTTGATCGTCTCCGAACCCGGCCCGTTATCAAGCACAAAGCCGTTAAAGGTGGCGTCGATTTGAAGGCCCGCCGCCGCTTCAGACCGTTGAAGAATCTGCGTCGGGTCGAAGGCGCCAACTGCTTGCCGACCCTCGGTGCTGATCACCTGCAGCGGAGAAATCGACGAATAGGTGTCTTTGACAATACGCGAACCCGTAACGGTGATGCGCCCTTCATCCTCCGGAACCTCGTCATCGCTGGTGATATCGATCGGCTCTTCTTGCTCGACCTGTTCATCTTCGGCTTGTTCATCTTCGGCTTGCTCTTGCGCGGCCACTGGGCCGGCAATGACAAACGCGATAGCCGAAGCGGAAAAGGCGAGCGCCTTAAGCGAATTGCTGTGAAAAGTTTTCATGAATAACTCCAGTTGCGACAACCGAAGCTTTCATCGCGTGCGAACACACCTCTTTTGCCTCACGCCTGTACCCCTACAGGCGTGAGAGCTGGTCCCCTGTCCGTGATCGCGATTTAGCCCCTGCGATCCTTTTTTTGTGCATCAGCAACATTTTGTTGTCAAAGTCGGTTCTCGCCTCACCGAAGATTTCACGCGAGTGTGTCGTTAATCCCACATACAGAATTGCTTCTTGGACTTTTCTAAGCCCGCAAACCCGGTCTTGCGTAATAATATATGCCTTGCACGTAACAAGGCGCATTTCGGCTCGCATGGCTCACAAAGCGTAAAGACGGGAAAGCTCCGCTACTCCCACGCTGGCCGAACCGGAGTCGCTATTCGTCGATCTCCATGCGCAGTTCGCCATCGCCTTCGTCGATTTTGACTGTCGATCCGTCGACGACTTCGCCTTCGAGCAGCATTTCGGCGAGCGGATCCTGCAAATACCTCTGCACCGCGCGCTTGAGCGGCCGCGCGCCATAGACCGGATCGTAGCCAACCCGACCAAGCCAGCGCAGCGCGGCTTCCGTCAGCTCAAGCGTGATCTTGCGATCGTCGAGCAGCTTTTGCACCCGCCTGACCTGGATTGCGACGATCGGCGCCATGTGCTCCATGGCAAGGCGGTGAAACAGGATGATCTCGTCCAGGCGGTTCAGGAACTCGGGCCGGAAGTGCCCGCGCACCACGTCCATGACCTGGTCCTCGACATCGGCGACCTTGCCGTCGTCGGGCAGATTGGAGAGGAACTGGCTGCCCAGATTGCTGGTGAGGATGATCAGGGTGTTCGAGAAATCGACCACCCGGCCCTGTCCGTCGGTCAGGCGGCCATCGTCAAGCACCTGCAACAACACATTGAAAACGTCGCCATGCGCCTTCTCGACCTCATCGAACAGCACGACCTGGTAGGGGCGGCGGCGGACGGCCTCCGTCAGCACCCCGCCCTCGTCATAGCCGACATAGCCCGGAGGCGCGCCGATCAGACGGGCGACCGAGTGTTTCTCCATGAACTCGCTCATATCGATGCGCACCATCGCCTGATCATCGTCGAACAGGAAACCGGCGAGCGCCTTGGTGAGTTCGGTCTTGCCCACACCTGTGGGCCCCAAGAACAGGAACGAGCCAAGCGGACGGTTCGGGTCTTGCAGGCCGGCGCGGGCGCGGCGCACGGCCTTGGACACCGCTTCGATCGCTGAAGCCTGGCCGATCACGCGCTTGCCAAGGATGTTCTCCATGTCGAGCAGCTTCTCGCGCTCGCCCTCCATCATCTTGTCGATGGGGATGCCGGTCCAGCGGCTGACAACGGCGGCGATATCCTCTTCGGTGACTTCCTCGCGCAGCAGCGCGTCCTCGCTCAGTTCTTCAGCGGCCTCGAGGCGCTTTTCGAGCTCCGGAATACGGCCGTAGGAAAGCTCGCCTGCCTTGGCGAGATCGCCTTCACGCTGCGCCTGCTCCAGTTCTAGCCGCGCGGCGTCGAGCTCCTCCTTTATCTTGCCTTCCGCCTCGATCTTGTCGCGCTCATTCTGCCAGCGAGTGGTAAGTTCGGCGGATTCCTGCTCGAGATTGGCGAGTTCCTCGCGCAGATTCGCAAGGCGATCCCTGGAGGCCGCGTCATCCTCTTTCTCAAGCGCCGATTCCTCGATCTTGAGCTGAATGATCCGCCGGTCGAGCGCCTCGATTTCTTCCGGCTTGGATTCCACCTCCATACGGATGCGCGAGGCGGCTTCATCCATCAGATCGATCGCCTTGTCGGGCAGGAAGCGGTTCTGGATGTACCGGTCGGACAAACGCGCGGCGGCGACGATGCTGCCATCGGTGATGCGCACGCCGTGGTGCAGCTCGTACTTGTCCTTGATGCCGCGCAGGATGCTGATCGTGTCCTCGACGCTGGGCTCTTCGATATAGACGGGCTGGAAGCGCCGCTGGAGCGCGGGGTCTTTCTCGACATATTTCTGGTATTCATCAAGGGTGGTGGCGCCGATACAGTGCAGCTCGCCGCGCGAAAGCGCGGGTTTGAGCAAGTTGGAGGCATCCATCGAGCCTTCGCTTGCGCCCGCCCCGATCAGCGTGTGCATCTCATCGATGAAAAGGATGATGTTGCCCTCGGCGTTCTTCACCTCATCGAGCACCGACTTCAAGCGCTCCTCGAACTCGCCGCGATATTTCGCGCCCGCAATCAGCGCGCCCATGTCGAGGCTCATCAGCGTGCGGCCCTTGAGGCTGTCGGGAACATCGCCATTGGCAATGCGCAACGCCAGGCCTTCGGCAATCGCGGTCTTGCCCGTGCCCGGTTCGCCGATCAGCGCGGGGTTGTTCTTCGTGCGCCGCGCGAGGATCTGGACGGTGCGGCGGATTTCCTCGTCGCGTCCGATCACGGGATCGAGCTTCCCGTCGCGCGCCGCCTGGGTCAGGTCGCGCGCAAACTTCTCCATCGCGTCATAGGTGCTTTCTGCGTTGGCGCTGTCGGCGGTCTTGCCCCCACGCAGGTCTTCGATGGCCGCGTTGAGGCTTTGCGGGGTGACGCTTGCGGCCTTCATCGCCTCACCGCTCGCGCCGGGCGCGAGCGCGAGCGCGGTCAACAGCCGCTCAACCGTAACATAGCTGTCGCCAGCTTTATCTGCGAGCTGTTCCGCGCTGTCGAGAACGCGCACCGCATCGTTATCGAGGCCCGGCTGCGACTGCGCGCCGCCACCCGTGACGGCGGGTATCTTGTCGAGCGCTGCGTCCACCGCGCTCACGGCCAGAGCCGCCTCGCCGCCCGCGCGCTGGATCAGGCCCGCGGCCATGCCCTCATCGTCCTCAAGCAGGGCTTTAAGGATGTGGACGGGCGAGATCCGCTGGTGATTCATGCGAATGGCAACGGTGAGGGCGGATTGGAGGAAGCCCTTGGCGCGATCGGTAAACTTTTCGAGATTCATTCAGAAAACCCCTCACTCAGTGTTCCGCCTAGATGTAGTGTTGCATTTGTGCAACACAAGGCTGGCGCGTCGCTTTTCGAACGGTGTGTTATCCAAGTAGTTGGGTCGGTCAAAGCCAAATGCAAGCGTCGCTTTGGCTTGCGCTTGACCTGCCCTGCTGCGCCCGCAATTGTCGGTTCGAAATCTGCGGGAGAGACAGACATATGAGTTGGCCAATGCGCCTGGGGATCGGCTTCGTCGCCGTGCTCATCATCGCGTTCATCGCGCTTGCGACTTGGGAGCCTTTCTACGCAAGCGCCTCGGCAACGACTTCGAGCAAGGCTTATCGCGCCGAGATCATTCGCGACGAATATGGCGTTCCGCATATCTACGGGAAGACCGATGCCGACGTTGCGTTCGGTGTAGCGGTGGCGCACGCGGAAGACGATTTCTTCACGCTTCAGGATGTGATCGCGATGAGCCGGGGCCGCTATGGCGCGATCGCCGGGCAGGAAGGCGCCGTTCTGGACTTCGCCTATCACCTGCTCGAAGCGCGCGACACCGCCGTGGCGGAATTTCCCAAACTGCCGGCTGAGACACGAGCGCTTTTCGAAGCCTACGCCGCGGGGCTGAACCGATACGCACACCAGCATCCCGACGAGGTAAAACTTGCGAACCTGTTCCCAGTGAACGGTGAGGACATTGCGGCGGGCTTTGTGCTGCGCCAGCCGTTCTTCTTCGGGCTGGCGAACGTTATCGGGCCGCTGGTTGCGGGTGAGGAGCTGAACCGCGAGTTCGGCCCCGACATTCCCGGCTTCCCGAGAGACCGGGTGATCGCGCCATCGACCGAGCCATTGATGGACCCCGATGCCGCCGACGAGGTCGCGAGCCACCGCCCTCACCCACTACCCCTGCCCGGCAGCGAGGATGCGGGGCTGCTGGGTTCCAACGCGTTCGCCGTCACCGCTGCAAAGGGCGGCGGCACAACCACGTTGATCGCAAATTCGCACCAGCCCCTGCGCGGCGGCGTGGCCTGGTACGAATTCAGCGTCGAGAGCGAAGAAGGCTGGCATTTCACGGGCGCGAACTTCCCCGGCTCACCCTACCCCTTTCTCGGCCACAACGAACATCTGGGCTGGACCAACACGGTCAATCGCCCTGACATGATCGACGTTTACCAGCTTCAGATGGATGAGAGCGGCACGCGCTACCAACTCGATGGCGAATGGCGCGATCTGGAAAGCAAGACCGTCATTCTTCCAGTGCGCATGGGCCCACTGGTCCTGCCGATCCCGCGTACAATTCATCGCAGCGTGCACGGGCCGGTGATCGCGAACGATAACGGCTTCTTCGCGATCCGCTATGGCGGCATGGGCACTGCCGATCAGCTCGACGCGTATTATCGTCTGACCAAGGCGACGACCCTGGATGAATGGCAGGCGCAGCTAGAGCGTATGGCGATCCCCTCGACCAATTTCATCTACGCCGATGAAGACGGCAACATCGCCTATGTGTACAACGCTGCGATCCCCGACCGGCCCGAAGATCCCAAAGCCAACTGGCGCGGAGTTCTGGACGGCTCGCGCTCGGATCTGATCTGGGAGAGCCCGGTCAGCTATGCACGCCTGCCCAAGCTCATCAATCCGGCGAGTGGATGGGTCTACAACTCCAACAACGAACCCTACACGGCGGCAGGCGAAGGGAGCGATCTTAGCCCGGAGGATTTCTCGCCGATCCTCGGCATCGAACGCAAGCAGACCAATCGTTCGCGCCGAGCGTACAAATTGCTGAGCGAGGCCGAAGTGCTCGACCGCGCGGCGCTCAAGGCGATCAAGTACGACACCGTGTATGAGCGCGCGAGCTATGTCGAAACGATGCTAAGCGCCCTTGAAAAACTGGAGGCGGAGGGCAAGCTTGCCGAGGCGCGCGACTTGCTAACCGGCTGGGACCTCAATTCCGATGGCGAAGGCCCCGCCGACGCACTCGCCTATCTGGTGCTGCGCGACTACATGTCGGCCGAGTATCAGAACAAGGCGGACTATCCCGACATTCGCGAGAAGCTGCAGGCGGCCGTCGATCACCTTGTCCAGCATTTTGGCCGGATCGACCCGCCGTTGTCGGAGCTGTTGCGGCTGCGCCAGGGCGATGTCGACCTACCGCTCGATGGCGGATCGGACACCTTGCGCGCGGCGACCACGTGGCAGGTGGACGCGGATGGCCGGCTTGCCCTTATCCATGGCGACAGTTTCATCCAGTGGGTGGAGTGGAAGGACGGCGAGCGGGTCTCTTCACGATCGGTCCAGCCGTTCGGCCAGGCGATCACGCGTCCGGACAGCCCGCACTACGCCGATCAGATGCAACTCTACGTCGATCACGAGCTCAAACCGGTCCGATTCTGGCGCGACGATGTCGAAGCGAACGCCAAGCGGCGTTATGTGGTTGAAGCGAACTGACACTGGTGTAAACAGCGTGGCCAAGGCCGTCGGGATCGTCGCCGGTCACACATGAAACATATCTCAAGGGAGAACAGCATGTCCGTTGCAGGAACCTACAAGACCGTCGTCAAGAGCCCGATGGGGGACCAGTCCGGCACCTTCACCGTCGTCCCCGGCGATGATGGCAGCACTTTCACCGGCACGATGGCCGGCGGCATGGGCCAGATGGACGTCGAAAACGGCACCATCGACGGCGACACGCTCAAGTGGGAAATGAACATGACCGTGCCGATGCCGATGAAGCTCGAATGCGAAGCGACGGTCGACGGCGACCAGCTCACCGGCACCGTGAACGCGGGCGCGTTCGGCGCGATGCCGGTAACAGGCGAGCGCGAAGGCTAAGCCCGCTTCACAAGCGAAAATCGAAAAAGCCGTCGGGAGCGATCCCGGCGGCTTTTTTGTGTCTAATCCGCGTCGGGCAGAACCTCGAATTTCATCAGAAGCGTGCGCTGGCTTGAGGAAAAGTTGTCATCAGACACTATGTAGAGGAAGGTTCGGTCTTCCGCTTCACGCACCGCGAGCCCTTCGAAGTTATCGACGGTCAGCGGAGCCCGAAGGACGGCGAGATCTTCGTCGGCATCGTCAGGTCGAAGGACTAGGATACCCGCGGTGTTCCCGCGATCAGGCGTGTAGCTGCGGAAGAGCACGAACAACCGCCCATCGCTCGTCATATCCGCATCGGTTGGCACCGCACCGAGGCCCAGCATATCTTCGGGCGGATCGAGGCGAAAAGCCGACGGTGCCATGCCCTGTGTTTGCCAGAAACAATTGGGCTGGGGAGCGGGTCTTTCGCTCTCAGCACACAGAAACAGCGCGCGTTCGTCGACCGCCAGAGTTTCAGCTCCACCATTCGCCTCAAGCGGCCCCATGATCGCAACCGGATCAATTTCCGTGGGTTTGGGTAGACTGGAAAGCATCGGGTAACGCCAGATGCGATGGTCGCGCTCAAAGCCTACCAGCCATCCGCCTTGCGCGCTGCGCGTCAGGCTCTCACTGTCGCCCTGCGCCTTCCCGGTAAGTGAAGCGCCATCGAGACCGCGAAGCGCGCCGATCGCAATATCTGCGACGCCGACAAGCTGCCCATCTCTCTCAACCGGTGCAAACCACACCCAGCGCGCGTCGTCTGTGAGCGCCACCAGGCTTCCACTCCCCTCGTCCCAACGCAGCGCCGAGAGGCCACCGATGTTCTGGTCCATTCTCGGGATATCAATCCCGCCGCGATAGAGCAGATCGCCTACACGCTCTCGACTTGGATTGTCGGGATCTAGCGCAACCAGAACGACGCGATCATCAGTCGCTCCGCGCCGGTGTATGACCCCGGCAACGAGGATCAGCGCAATCGCGAGCGCTCCGGCGATCCAGAAGGCTCGGCCCGCGCGCATGTTCGCTCGCTTACCCCAGCTTCTCCTTCAGGATCTGGTTGACGACCTGAGGGTTCGCCTTGCCTTTCATCGCTTTCATCGTCTGGCCGACGAAAAAGCCGAAGAGCTTGTCCTTGCCGCCCTTGTATTGCTCGACCTTGTCCTCGTTATTGGCGAGAATTTCGTCGATCGCGGCTTCGATCGCGCCGGTGTCGGAGACCTGCTTCAGCCCCTCGGTCTCAGCGATTTCGTCGGGCTCGCGGCCCTGCCGTAGCACGATCTCGAAGATCTCCTTGGCCTGACCGCCGCTGATCTCGCCCTTGTCCTGCATCGCGAGGATGCTCGCCTGACGGGTCGCGGTTGCGTGGGCAGGGTCAGCCTCGTCGCCGACGGACTTTATCACGCCCGGAGCGACCGAAAGCGCCCAGTTGGCGACCTGCGTCGCCACCTTGGTCTCGGGCTTGCCGATGGCATTCGCCGCAGCGGTGAGCAGTGTCTCGAATCGGGCAAAAGTCTCAACCTCAACGGTCAACTCGCGCGCGTTATAGGGTGTAAGACCCAGCTCCTCTTCGTACCGTTTGCGCTTTGCATCGGGCAGTTCGGGGAGCGAAGCGCGACACTCTGCGAGAAAGCCATCCTCCAGAACCAGCGGCAACAGGTCGGGATCGGGGAAATAGCGGTAATCGTGCGCGTCTTCCTTCGAGCGCATCGTGCGCGTCGTCCCGGTGCCCGGATCGAATAGGCGCGTTTCCTGATCGACTGTGCCGCCGCCTTCGATCACATCGACCTGGCGGCTCGCTTCGTATTCGATGACCTGCATGACAAAGCGGACCGAGTTGACGTTCTTGGTTTCGGTCCGCGTGCCGAACTCGTCACCGGGCTTGCGCACAGAGACGTTGACGTCGGCGCGCATTGAGCCTTCTTCCATATTGCCGTCGCACGAGCCGACATAGCGCAGGATCGAGCGCAGCTTTCGCACATAGGCGCCTGCTTCCGCCGGAGAACGCATGTCGGGCTTGGAGACGATCTCCATCAGCGCAACGCCCGAGCGATTGAGATCGACGTAAGACATGGTCGGGTGCTGATCGTGCATCAGCTTGCCCGCGTCCTGCTCGACATGGATCCGTTCGATGCCGATCACCTTGTCGTCTGGAATGCCGTGTTTCTCATCCGCCTCGATCAGCAATGAGCCTTCGCCCACCAGCGGGTGGTAAAGCTGGCTGATCTGATAGCCCTGCGGCAGATCGGCGTAGAAGTAGTTCTTGCGGTCGAAGCGCGACCACGCGTTGATCTGCGCCTCGATCGCCATGCCGGTGCGCACCGCCTGGCGGATGCATTCGCGGTTGGGCACGGGCAGCATGCCGGGCATCGCCGCGTCGACGAGGCTGACCTGGCTGTTGGGCTCCGCGCCAAAGGCGGTGGCGGCGCCCGAAAACAGCTTTGACGCGCTCGTCACCTGCGCGTGCACTTCAAGGCCGATCACGACCTCCCATTCGCCTGTTTGCCCCTGGATGCGGTAGTTGCTCATAAAAATGGCCTTCGACTGATTAGCGGCGCCCGTCTCAGGCGGCCACGAATAACTGGTTCGATATTTTTTCGGCGAAATCCAGCCGGTGCTCAAGCCTGTAGCCAAGCTGCGCCATCAAGTCGCCAACGCTGATATCGTTCTTGCGGTGAACCTCTAAAAGCAGGGTCGGCTTGTCGCGTTCCAGCACGCCGCGCATCCCGCGAAGCGCTCTGAGTTCGTGCCCTTCAATGTCCATCTTTACAAAGCCAAGCGGTTCCTCGCCAAGCGCATCGTCCCCCTTAACGATATTCACCCGCACGCCTGACGATGCATCATCGCTGATATGCGCGGCGCCGATATTGTTCACAAGCGGCACGACTATGCTCGCCTCACCCTCCTGGTCGGAAAATCCGACCGGCAAAATCGTGCTCTGTGCAAACAATCCGTTCAGCCTCAGGTTTAATTCCAGCAACCGGCGCGGTCGGGGGTTCGGTTCGACGGCGAGGATGCGTTTGAAGGGAAGGAAGAGCCCGGCGAAAACCGCATGATTGCCGACATTTGCGCCGATATCGAGATAGGTCCCATCGTTTGCGTGCGCAGCAATCATCTCAAGCTCGTCCAACTCGTAGAATCTGCCGTGCAGGTGCATACGCTGAATGAAGTCGCGTTCGTTCTCGACAAAGAATATGGCCTCCCCGCGTTCATGGGACACCAACACCGCCGCGCCCCGAACCACGCCCTCCTGTTCGCCGCCCCACGTCATCGAAAAGCCGCTGTACTGTCCTGTCGTGCGATGCGTCTGGGGCCGCACCGCAAGACCGCGCTCAGCGAGATAGTGACGCGAAAAGGCCAGTATTTTTCTCATTCCAGTCCCTCGTGTTGCCATGCGATCTACGGGGCGACGCTATTACAGATCTTTGATTCAGACGACTAGGCCCCTGCCAACCGAGAAGAAGCTCTTTTTACGCACCCTGTGCACCACACCCGTCCAGTTGCGCGCCGGACTGGATGCGAACGGGCCGAATCGGTAAGGCGTGCGTTCTGCGAAATGCAGGGGCACGAATGAACGAACCGACCACAGGGCAGGAGCCACCGCGACTAAGCGAATTGCCCGTCGCGGCGAACGGGTTCGACACGATCCGCCTGATCGCGGCGTGTGCCGTCATCGTCAGCCACGCCTTCCCGCTCAACGCGCTTGCCGAGCCGCTCAAGTGGCTCACCGGCGGGCAGGCAAGCCTTGGCAAGCTGGCGGTGTGCGCGTTCTTCGTGATTAGCGGTTTCCTGATCCCCGCCAGTCTGGAGCGCGGCACGCTCGCCCGGTTTGCCGAAAAGCGCGCGCGCCGCATCATGCCGGCCTTAATCGTTGCAGTGATGCTGTGCGCCTTCGCGCTTGGGCCGGTGGCAACCACCATGGCGACCGGCGCTTACCTGAGCAATTTCGGGACTTTCAAATTCCTCGCCAACATGGTGTTTCTGCCAGTGGGCTACGACCTTCCCGGCGTGTTCGAGGGCAACCCGGTTTCCGCCGTTAACGGCAGCCTCTGGAGCCTCAAATTCGAGGTTGCCTGCTATATTCTTGTGCCGATCCTGATGGCGTTTGCGCGCCTTCGCGCCGCGGCGGTTTGGGCCGCGACGCTGGGCAGCTTTCTGGTGACACACTGGTTGCAAGGCGATACACGAGGCGCGCTTTTCTTCGTTGAGCAGATGGCCTCGCTGTTCCAGTTTTACGGCGTGGGAATGCTGTTCTTCCTCTACAAGGATCGAATTCGAGTGCGCGCCGGGTACGCGTGGCTTGCGCTCTTGGGCGTCGCGCTTTCGATCCCGACGCCGTTCTTCCTTCAAGCCTGCGCGACACTCGGCAGCTACGCGTTGATCGCCGCCGCCTATCTCAGCCCCGAGGGCTTTCGCGCCCTCACCGCGCGCGGCGACATCTCCTATGGCGTCTACGTCTACGCATTCCCGGTGCAGCAGGTGTTCGTCCCCTTCACTCTGGGTTTGACGATTGGCGGCGTCTCGGTGGGGTGGCTCGCCAACACGCTGTTCGCGATGCCGATCGCCGCGCTGCTTGGAGCGGCCTCGTGGTGGCTGATCGAGAAACCGGCGTTGACGCTGGGGCGAAACCGGCAGGCGCGACCCAGCGTCGCCTGAAGCCGCGTCTAGTCGGCGTCGTCGTCTTTGGGCAGTGGCCGACCATCCTCACCAAAACGCGCCTCGCCGTGGTCGATCGTCTTGGAGAGATACATCACAAGCCCCGCCAGAAGGACGAAGCAGAGCATGAAAATCGTTGCGTAGATGATCTCGCCGGTCATACTTCACTACGAACGCCAACTTGGCGCTAAACGCTCACTCTTGGCCAATCCACTAAACAGCAAGCGCCCGTCTTTTGCATCATTTATGCTAAGCGCTACCCAGCCAGACCAAGGGGAGTGCCGCGGCGTGATCCTTACTTGGGCTTTCGCATACTTCCCATCAATAGCCTTCGCTTTCCAACCAACCACGCCTTTCGCGAATTCGACACCTTCGGCCAAAATCCCCACCTCAAAGCGCGGAGCCAATTGTCCGTCAATTCTGTCCCAACCCTCATCAGGAACAAGATAGACTGGCTCGGACATCGCCTTACCACCACTTCTCCGGCGCGTGGTCGAAGCCGCTACGCTGCTGGATCGCGAGGCCTGCGTCGAGCACGCTCTGTTCGTCGAACGCCTTGCCGACCAGCTGCAGGCCAAGCGGGAGGCCGTCTTCGGTCATCGTGGCGGGCACGCTCATGGCAGGGAGCCCCGCGAGCGATGCCGGAACCGCGAACACATCGTTCAGATACATCGTCAGCGGGTCTTCGTTGAGGCTGCCCAAAGGAAACGATGGCGTCGGCGTCGTCGGCGCGAGGATCACGTCGCAGTGCGCCCACGCCTGCTCGAAATCACGCGCGACCAGCGCGCGCACCTTCTGCGCCTGGTTGTAGTAAGCGTCGTAAAAGCCCGCCGAAAGCACATAGGTCCCGATCAGCACGCGGCGCTTTACCTCGTCACCAAAGCCCGCCTCGCGCGTTTCGGCGTACATATCCTGCAGCCCCGCATTCTCGGGCAGTTCGCGCAGGCCGTAGCGCACGCCATCATAGCGCGCGAGGTTGGACGAGGCTTCAGCCGGGGCGATAATGTAATAGGCTGGCAGCGCGTATTTGGTGTGCGGCAGCGAGATATCGACAATCTGCGCGCCCGCATCCTTGAGCCACGCTTTGCCCTGCTCCCAGCTTTCCAGGATCGCCTCGGAGGTGCCCTCCATGCGGTATTCCTTCGGGATGCCGACGCGCTTACCTTTGAGGTCGGCGTTGAGCGCGCCTTCCCAATCGGGCACGTCCATTTGCAGACTGGTTGCATCCTTGGGATCGAAGCCCGCCATCGCGCCCAGCATGATCGCGCAATCCTCAACGCTGCGCGCCATCGGGCCCGCCTGATCGAGCGAGGAGGCAAACGCTACCACCCCCCAGCGCGAGCAACGCCCATAGGTCGGCTTGATCCCGCAAATGCCGGTGAAAGCAGCCGGCTGGCGGATCGAGCCACCCGTGTCGGTGCCGGTCGCGGCGGGCGCGATACGCGCGGCAACCGCAGAGGAGGAACCACCAGAGGAACCGCCCGGCGACATTGCAGCGTTGGAGCCAGCCTTGCGCCAGGGCGAGGACACGTTGCCGAAATACGAGGTCTCGTTCGAAGAGCCCATCGCGAACTGGTCAAGATTGAGCTTGCCCAGCATGCCCGCGCCCGCATCCCACAGGTTTTGCGACACGGTGCTTTCATACTGAGGCTTGAAGCCTTCGAGGATATGGCTTGCGGCAGTCGTCTGCACGCCGTGCGTCGCAAACAGATCCTTCATGCCGATCGGCACACCGGCCATCGCCCCCAGTTCCTCACCTTTCGCGCGCTTGGCATCGGTCGCATCGGCGGCGGCCAGAGCGTGATCGGGCGTCGTGACGATAAACGCGTTCAGAGCCGCCGCGTCCGCGACCGCCGTGTTGAAGCTTTCCGCCACTTCGCGCGCAGTGAAATCGCCCGCGGCGACGCCATCGCGGATGGCTTTTACACCAAGACTTGTAAGTTCTTCGCTCACTTCAATTCCGTTCGTCCTGAGCCTGTCGAAGGGCGAACCCTTCCGCTCTCACCGTTCATACTTCGACAAGCTCAGCACGAACGGTGATGCTAGCGTAGCCTTTCTACTCGATCACCTTGGGCACGCCGAAAAAGCCGTGCTCGGCCACCGGCGCGTTGGCAAGCACCGCGTCGCGCTTGCCGCCCCCGGTCTTGGGATCCGCGTCGACCTCATCAGCGCGCAGGCGCAGTGTGTTTTCGATAACGGCGGCCATGGGTTCGACACCCTCGACGTCGACCTCGCCAAGCTGCTCGACCCACTCAAGGATGTTGTTGAGCTCGGGCACCATGTGGTCGAGCTCTTCCTCGCTCATGTTGATGCGGGCGAGCCCTGCGATCTTGGCGACGTCCTGTTTGGTAACCGACATCAGACGCGTTCCCTATTCTCCAAAGCCCGGCGGCGGGCCGGGGCGGCTGGCTTCGAACGCGCGCTGGTTGATCGCCATACCTTCCTCGAACACGGCTTCATCGACGATATCGACCACTTCAAGCTCGAAGATCAGATTGGAACCGGGCGGTATCGGCGATCCGGGGCGCGCTTCGTTGCCATAGCCCAGCGCCGAGGGGATAAAGAGCTTGTAGGTGCCGCCCTTCTGCACGCGCTGCAGGCCCTTGTAAAAGCCCTCGACCGTCGCGCCCTCCTCGATCGGGAAGGGTGTGCCCTCTTCCGGAAAGACGCCGGGGGCGGGCCAGGGGATAGGCTGCGATTCGTCGAACTGCGTGCCGTCTTCGAGAAACCCCTTGTAATTCACAAAAACGTACTGCCCCACTTGCGCGGTTGGGCCAGCACCCTCGACAATCGTTTCTATGGTCAGGCGCTGCGCTTTGCCCCCCGGCTCGCTCGCCGCAACCTCTTCGATCACTTCGACATCGCCCCATTCGATCGGAGCGGCGGCGACGGCAAGGCCCGCGCCAATGCCGACGGCGCCAAGAACGCCGAGCCAAAGCTTGGTGAGCGAGCCCTTGGCAACAGGCTTTAAAGGAACACGGGTGATTTCGGTCATCTACAATCCCTGGAAAGCGGGCGAGCGCCGCGATGGAGCCGCGCAGCCCGACAAACGAAGGGGCGCAAGAGATATGCCCCTTGCGCCCCTTTGGCGTATCCTATTTGGCGTTTCAAGCGGTTCGCGCAGAGCGACGCTTGTTAGATCCCCGCCTTCGCGGGAACGACGCGGTATGCAAGCTCGCTGGCGCTCGCCAACGAACCGCGTCACTTGATGCCGTCGCGCTCCATGCGCTTGCGCTCAAGCTTGCGCGCGCGGCGCACAGCAGCCGCCTTTTCGCGGGCGCGCTTTTCGCTCGGCTTCTCATAGTGGCGACGCAGCTTCATCTCGCGATAAACACCTTCGCGCTGCAGCTTCTTTTTGAGGGCACGAAGAGCCTGATCGACATTGTTATCGCGAACCATAATTTGCATAAACGATCACTACCTTGTCTGTTCTGAGCGGGGTCTCACCCGCCGATCTGTTCAAAAGCGCCAGAGCCCGCGGGTTGCAACGCGGGATTGCGCGAAAAATTGACGCTAAAAAGGGCGCGAATCCTGCGGTGAGCCCAGCCGGATCGCGCTCTTGGTGTGGGCGGTATAGTCACAAACGTCGAATTTGGCAAGGTTTCGAGGAGACGGCAACGCTAGGCAGCGCGCCTTCTCCTCGTTATGGGCTGCCAGGATGTCGACAGCTTCCCTTTCTGCGTGGACCGCCTGCGGGCTTGTCGCGTGCGGCGGCGCGTTGGGATCGCTCGCCCGCTACCTGTTGGGTCAGGCGCTGACGGAGTGGCTGGGGAGCGGGTTTTTCCCGTGGCCCTTGCTTGCGATCAACACGCTGGGCAGCCTTGCCATGGGGCTGCTGTTCGGGTGGTTCTACCTCAACAATGGCGGGACCGAAGCGCAACGCCTGCTTTTCGCCGTGGGGATGCTAGGCGGGTTCACCACGTTCAGCGCGTTCAGCCTCGAGATAATCCTGCTGATCCAGCGCGGCGCCTTCGGACTGGCCTGCGCCTTTATCGCCGCCTCCGTTCTGTCCGGCGTTGCGGCGCTCTACATCGGCCTGATCGCGATGGGTCCAGCGAAATGAGCCGGACCAGCCCCGCCGTGCGCCAGTTTACCGTCAGCGCGGACGATGATGGCATCCGGCTCGATCGCTGGTTCAAGCGCAATTTGCCGCAGATCGGCTTTGCGACCGTGTCGCGCTGGGCGCGCACGGGGCAGGTGCGCGTCGATGGCAAGCGCGCCAGACCCGAAGATCGTCTGGCCGAGGGTCAGGTGCTGCGTGTCCCGCCGGGCGCAGACGCCAGGGGCTCGGCGAAGGCTCGCAAGCGGCGCGAGCTGACCGCTGAGGATATCGCCGAGGCGCGCGCCATGGTCATCCGCGAGACACCCAGCGCGATCGTGCTCAACAAGCCGCCGGGCCTCGCCACGCAAGGCGGCTCGAAGACCACCCGTCACGTGGACGGCCTGCTCGATGCTTTTGTGGACGACGAGGACACGCCGCGCCCGCGCCTCGTCCACCGGCTCGACAAGGACACCTCGGGCGTCCTCCTGATCGCCAAGACGCCGGGCAGCGCGGCGGCGTTTTCCAAGCGCTTTTCCGGCCGCAGCGCGCGCAAGGTGTATTGGGCGCTGGTGGTTGGCCGTCCGGAGGTCAGCGAAGGCACGATCGACGCGCCGCTCGCCAAGCAGCCGGGAACGGGCGGCGAGAAGATGCATGTCGATGAGGAGAACGGCCAGAGCGCCAAGACCCGCTACCGCGTGATCGACCGCGCCTCGGACAAGGCGGCGTGGGTCGAGCTCGAACCGCTCACCGGACGCACCCACCAGCTGCGCGTGCATATGGCGGCGATCGGCCACCCGATCGTGGGCGATGGCAAATATGGCGGTCGCGACGCGTTTCTGACCGGAGCTATCTCGCGCAAGATGCATCTGCACGCGCGCCGGCTGATCATCGCCGAGCCGTCCAACACCGCAGCGAAGGGCACGGCGGGCGGCAAGCTTGACGTTACCGCCGATCTGCCCGAGCATTTCGCGGCCAGCATGGAGGCGCTCGGCTTTAATCCGGCGATGTCGGACGCGGCCCCTTTGCGCGACGAGCCGCCCGCGCGCACGCCGGCTGAGAAAAAGCAGGCCGCGCGCCAGCACGCCAAGCAGTATCGCAAGAACCGGCGGGGCGAACGCCGCAGCCGCACGACCTCGGCGGGAACGGCGAAGAAGAAAGCGCGCACCAAGCCCAAAGGGCGGCGGTTATGAATCGCCTTGCGGTTTTCGATTGCGATGGCACGCTGGTCGACGGGCAGGCCGATGTGTGCTGGGCGATGCGCCGGGCCTTTGAGCGCGCCAAACTCGCGCCGCCACCCGATAACGCGGTGCGTCACCTGGTCGGCCTCAGCCTGCCGGTCGCGATGCGCCAACTGGCGCCCGATCTCGATGAGGAGCAGCGCCGCGCGCTCGTCGAATTCTACAAGTCGAGCTATCGCGCCCGGCGCGAGGAAGGCTTGCTCGATGAGCCGCTCTACGACGGGATCGCCGATCTGCTGCGCGCGCTCCATAGCGAGGGCTGGAGCCTGGCGGTCGCCACGGGCAAGTCGGATCGCGGGCTTCTGGCCTGCCTTGCGGCGCACGACATCGCCGACCTGTTCGTCTCGCTCCAGACCGCCGACCGCCATCCCTCCAAACCGCACCCCGCCATGCTTGAGGCCGCTCTGTTCGAAGCCGCCGCGCAGCCGGATGAGGCTGTGATGATTGGCGACACGGTGTTCGATGTCGACATGGCCCGCGCCGCGGGCGTCGCCAGCGTCGGGGTCGCGTGGGGATATCATCCCGCCGATGAGCTGCGCCAGGCGGGAGCCATCCACGTGGCGGGCACGATCGGAGAGCTTGCGCGGACGCTGCGGGAGTGGGCTTGATGCCGCAGCCGGTCGACGAAACCGAAGCGCTCGCCCGTCGGCGCTACGCCTGGCTCAACGCGGTACGGATTGGCGGGATCGCAGTCACCATCGCCGGGCTCGCCAGCGCCCGCGACGTTCTGCCGCTGCCCTACGCCGTGGGCGTGGCCATGGTCTTGCTGGGCATTGGCGCGTTCTTCTTTGGCCCACCGCTCCTTCTCAAACGCTGGAAAGCGCAAGACCGCCAGCCATGAAGCGTTTCTACCACACGGTCGGCACGCGCGAAGAGGACGGCGTGTGGCGGGTCACGCTCGATGACCGGCCCTTGAAGACCGTGCGCGGCGCAGCGCAGCGCGTCCCCACAAAAGCGCTTGCGAACGCGCTGGCTAGGGAATGGGATATCGATGGCGAGGAGCTGGATCCGCGCGCCTTTCCATTGCGCGACATGGTCGATTACACGATCGATATCGTAACCAGTTCGCGCAAGGAGATCGCGGACAAGCTTGTCGCGTTTGCCGACACCGACACGCTGCTTTACCGCGCCGATCCGGACGACCCGCTCTTCCAGCGTCAACAGGAAGTGTGGGAGCCGATTGTCATCGCGTTTGAAAGCCGCCACGACGTGAGCTTGCGCCGTGTATCAGGCGTTGTCCACGCCCAGCAGGACGAGGCAGCGATGCGCGCCGTGCGCGACAGCCTCGACACGCTCGATCCCTTTGCGCTTACGGGCCTTGAGGCGATGACCAGCCTCGCTGCCTCGCTCACCATCGGGATGAGCGCGTTGGAGCCGGATGCCGATCCGCTCTCCTTATGGGGCGCGGCGAGCCTCGAAGAGGAATGGCAGGCCGATGCCTGGGGCCGCGATGAAGAGGCCGAGGAGCGCCGGCGACGGCGTCAGACGGATTTCCTGCGCGCCTGCGAATTCACGCGACTGGCGCGAGGGACCCACACCTAGCGCGAGCCGCCGGTTAGGATAACACCCAATCGGCCACTTCGACCGCCACGGCGTTGGCGGCGCGATTGAGCGCGGGACCAATCGACGCGGCGTCCGGGCTCACGCCGCTCTCGCGCGCTTCGAAGCGCCGCGTGATCGCGTTGCCTTGCGCGTCCGATCGAATCGCGTCGTAACGCACCACCACCGATCCGGTGGCCGCCTCGAAGCTCAGTTCCATAAGCGTCCCGCGCAGAACCGTCTTTGCGCGCACCGGCGCATCTTCGCTGTCGAGCACTAACGGAGCGTTCTCGCCACCGCGCGCGCGCAGGGTTTCTCCGAGCACCCGCCGGAACAGCCGCGCCGGCTTTTCGATCCAGATCGCATCCTCAAGATAGGCGATCTTCGTCTCGGACACGTTTACCGGTACGCGCAGCACATCCAGCTTGGCAGGCACTTCAGGGGTGAGCACCGCGATGGCTTCGCCGCCCTCTTCTCCGCCAGCCTGCGCGCTCGCCCCGACCGGAGCGCTGGTCTCCGGCGAGAGGGTTAGCAGGCTTTCGGGCACCTCAACGCCAAGGCTCAAGCAGCCCGAAAGCGCAAGCGCGAAAGCCGCCACCAGCCCCGCCCGTAGCGCTGCGCGCCCGTGTGCGTACAGTTTCACCACCGCCTCTCCCTACTCCTCATAAGTCGGCAGCGCGCGGCCCCCGATAATCGAGCCGATCCCTTCGCTTTCGAGCTTCTCGCTGATCGAGCGCAGCGCCCGGCTGGTTGCGCGAAGATCCTGGAGCGTTGCCTCGGTCGCAGGTAGTGTTGTCTCGCGCAGCTCGCGAGCCGCCGGACGCGTGTCTTCGAGTGTCGCCGCCAGCGCATCGGCCGCCCTGGTTGCCGATGCGAGTGTCGTCTTGAGCTCTTTCGCCAGCCCCTCGCCCTCGTTACCCATGAACGTATCCGCCGTCGCGGTCAGCTTTTGCAAGCCATCCAGCGTCTCGTTGAATTCGGCAATCGTGGTGCGGAATTCGATCAGGTTCTGCTTCAATTCCGGCGTTGCATCCGCCAGCCCTGCGGTGAGCCGATCGGTGTTGTAGAGGATTCGAGTGATCTCCTCCTGATTGGTGGGGCCCAGCAGGATGTTGAGGTTTTCGGTCAGCGTCGAGAGCCGCTCAAACAGCAGGGGCGCGGAATTCAACAGCGCGTTGATACCGCCATCCTGCGGCGGGATCAGTGGTACGCCTTCCGGACATGCGGTTGTTTCGCAGGTGATCGGCGGCTGGTCCTTGCGCGCGCCGTCGAGCAAGATGGTGGCGACACCGGTAAAGCTCGACTGGATCGTCGCCGTGGTGCCGACGAGGATCGGGATCCCGTCCTTCACCTTGATCCGCACCCGTACGAATTCGGGGTCTTGCGAAGACAGCGCAATCTCGGAGACCTGCCCCACCGGCACGCCCGCAAACGAGACCTGGCTGCCGGTGGCAAGACCGGTTACCGAACTCTGATAGAGGATATCGTACTCGTTCTGCGCGCCCTGATTCAACCGCGCCATCCACACGATCGAAGCGGCCAGAGCCACTAGCAGAATCAACGTGATAGCGCCCACCCAAAGATGATTTGCGCGCGTTTCCATTACCGATCGGTTCCCTTACGAAGCGCTCCTATGGGCATGAAAAGGCCAATGTGTCCATCGGCTTGTGCAAAAGACCACGCGCGTGGCGAGGGCGCCGGCGCTTTGAGCGGCGCGCCCGCGGCGTCCGCGATCACAGCGTTTCCCCCCGCTTTTGCGAGGCGGCCGCGGCGCGCCCTCGCACACCCTGGAAGTATTCGAGGATCCAGGGATGCCCGGTCTCGATCAACTCGGGGATCGTGCCCACCGCGATCACTTTCTTGTCCGCGATGACCGCCACACGGTCGCAGATTTCGTGCAGCGTATCGAGATCGTGCGTGATCAGGAAAACGGTGAAACCGAGCGTTTCCTTGAGCTCTTTGGTCAGTTGGTCGAATCTCGATGCACCGATCGGGTCGAGGCCGGCGGTGGGTTCGTCAAGGAAAAGCAGCTCGGGATCGAGCGCGAGCGAGCGCGCGAGGCCGGCGCGTTTCTTCATCCCGCCCGAAAGCTCGCTGGGGTATTTGTCGATGGCGTCCTCGGGCAGGCCCGAAAGCAGCACTTTGTAGCGCGCGATTTCCGCGCGCAGATCGGGGCGCAGTTCGGGGTAGAACTGCTTGAGCGGCACCTCGACATTCTCGCCCACCGTCAATGTCGAGAACAAGGCTCCGCCCTGGAACAGCACACCCCAGCGGCAGCGCACGCCGACATTGGCGTCGGGATCGAAATCGGTCAGCGTTCGGCCCAGCACGGTGACGCGGCCCTCGGCGGGCACCTGCAAGCCGATGATCGAGCGCATCAGCACCGATTTGCCCGAGCCCGAGCCCCCGACGACACCCAGAATCTCCCCCGCGCGCACGGTAAGGTCGACGCCATCGTGAACCCGGTTGCGCCCGAACTGGTTGACCAGCCCCTCGATGACGATCGGCGGCTCGTTCGAGTTATAGGCATGATCGCCGGGCTGGCTTTCGGGAGAAGCGGGCGTAACGGGTGTGGCGTCGTTCATTGGCTCAGCCCCAGCCGATCTCGGTGAAGAACACAGCGAAAAACGCATCGAGCACGATCACCGCGAAGATCGCGGACACCACCGCCAGGGTCGTGCGTTTGCCCACTTCCTCGGAATTCCCCTGCACGCGCATCCCGTGATAGCAGCCCGCCAGCGCAATGATGAGGCCGAACACCGGCGCCTTGATCAGGCCCACCCACACATCGTGGAGCGGCACCACCTCCTGAATGCGGATAAGGAAGGTAAGAAACGGGATGCCAAGGCCGAGCTGGCCCACCACCGCGCCGCCGATGATCGAGATGACCGAAGAGTAAAAGCCCAGCAGCACCATCATGAAGGTGCAAGCCAGAACGCGCGGAATGATCAGCACTTCGGTGGGCGAAATGCCGATCGTGCGCATTGCGTCGATTTCCTCGGTCAGCTTCATCGTCCCCAATTGTGCGGCAAAGGCGCTTCCCGAGCGCCCCGCCACCATGATCGCGGTCATCAACACGCCCAGTTCGCGTAAGGAAATGCGTCCGACCAGATTGACCGTCAGCGCTTCTGCGCCGAATTGCTCCAACTGCACCGCGCCCTGTTGGGCGATCACGACACCGATGAGGAAGCTCATAAGCCCGATGATGGGCAGCGCGCTGACGCCCACCTGTTCCATCTGCGCAACCAGCGCCTTGTAGGGGAAACGCCCAGGGTGCCGCGCCAGATTGCCAAAGCCGATGATGACCCGGCCGATCGCGCCCACCACTCCGGCAAACCCGTCGCGCGCCTCGAAGACCTGTTGCCCGAGCGCCATCGGAACGCGCTCCCACGCGGGCTCCTTGTGCACGGTGTGATCGGCGTGCGCGCCAGCGCCCTCGACGGCGGCCAGCAGCCGCTGCGCACGCTCGCTCGCACCGACAATGTCGGCCTGGTGGTCGGAGGCGAGCTGGCAGGCCAGGAACGCGCCCACCGTGTCGATCTCCTCGACACCGGAGAGATCGATCCGGCTCACCGCGCCCAGCGATCCCAGGGCGCCGCGCATCTCGCGGTCCAGCGTGCCGATGGTGGACACCAGCAGCGGCCCGCCAAGCGAGAGCTGTGAAGTCCCATCGCCCGCATCCTTAAGCGAATAATGCGCCGTTGCGTCCATTACCGGCGCGGTATGTCCGCAAACGCGGCGCATCACAAGAGTGTAGGCAAACCGGCCTAACCGGGGTGTTGCGCCGCAACACGCGCGGTGTAAGGGATGGAGGACGTCTTTTCGGGGGTGCCGGGCCACCCGCTCCCTCCACCCTTCCACCCGGAGCCCACCGGGACAAAATCCAGGTGGAAGAGTGGAGGGAGCGGGTGGCCCGGACCGCGAGCGATAGCGAGCCAAGAACAAAAATGACCTCTTCCCTACCCACCACTTTCAACCCCGGCGAGATCGAGAAGCGCTGGTATACGCACTGGGAGACGACCGGCGGTTTTCGCCCAGAGCGCCCGGACGCGGAACCCTTCACCCTCGTCAATCCGCCGCCCAACGTGACCGGCAGCCTGCATATCGGCCACGCGCTCGACAACACGCTTCAGGATATCGTCATTCGCTACGAGCGGCTGCGCGGCAAGGACGCGCTGTGGGTGGTGGGCACCGACCACGCCGGGATAGCGACGCAGATGGTGGTCGAGCGCCAGCTTGAGGAGCGTCAGGACAAGCGCACCAATTACACGCGCGAGGAATTCGTCGACAAGGTGTGGGAATGGAAAGCCGAGAGCGGCGGCACGATCACGACGCAGCTGCGCCGTCTGGGCTGTTCGATGGACTGGTCGCGCGAGCAGTTCACGATGGACGAGCACTTCACCAAGGCCGTGATCAAGACCTTTGTCGATCTGTACAACGATGGCCTGATTTACCGCGACAAGCGGCTGGTCAACTGGGATCCCAAGCTCAAGACCGCGATCAGCGACCTTGAGGTGGAGCAACAGACCATTCCGGGGCATTTCTGGCGCATTAAGTACCTCGTGGCGGACGGTGTGACGCTCGACGATGGGAGCGATTACATCGTCGTCGCGACCACCCGGCCCGAAACCATGCTCGCCGATATGGCCGTGGCGGTGCACCCGACGGACGAGCGCTACGCCAGCGTTGTCGGCAAGCACGTAATCCTGCCCATCACCGGTCGCCGCATTCCCATCGTCGCCGACGAACACGCCGATCCGGAGCTGGGCTCGGGCGCGGTGAAGATCACGCCGGGCCACGATTTCAACGACTTCGAAGTCGGCAAACGCGCAGGGATTGCGGCGGGCGACATGCTCAACATGCTCGATGGCGAGGCGAATGTCTGCCAGACCGCCGATGGGCTGGTGCCCGAAGAAGTGATCGGAATGCACCGTTTCAAACGCGATGGTGTGGACGGGGCGAGAGAATGGGTCGTCAAGACGCTTAAGGATCAAGGTTTTCTGATCCCGCATATCTTGAAGACCAAGAAAGGCGACACTCAAGAGATCGACGCCGAACCGCGCCAGATCGCAACCCCCTTCGGCGATCGCGGCGGCGTGGTGATCGAGCCGTGGCTGACCGACCAATGGTATGTGGACGCCGAGAAGCTCGCGGCCAAGCCGATCGAGCAGGTGCGCGACGGCACGATCGAGATTGTGCCCAAGAGCTGGGAGAAAACCTTCTTCAACTGGATGGAGAACATCCAGCCCTGGTGTGTCTCGCGCCAGCTGTGGTGGGGGCACCGGATTCCGGCGTGGTTTGACGCCGACGGCAATGTGTTTGTGGCTGAGAGCGAAGAAGAAGCCTATGCACAGGCCCGATCGCGTCATTTCGGCGCAGGCCGGAATCCAGACGAGAGCCCGGAACTGGACCCCGGCCTTCGCCGGGGTGACGAGATCGCGTTGATCCGCGACCCCGACGTCCTCGACACATGGTTCTCCTCCGCCTTGTGGCCCTTCGCCACGCTCGGTTGGCCCGTCCTTCGAGACGCCGCTTCGACAAGCTCAGCGGCTCCTCAGGATGAGCGGGGTTCTGAATTCAAAACCGTTCGCCCTGAGGAAGGATCGAGCGAAGCGAAGCGAAGTCGAGAGCCTGTCTCGAAGGGCCCTTCGAGACGCGCTCAGCCTTCGGCTTCGACCGCTCCTCAGGACGAACGCAACCTGTTGCAGAGACACTTTCCCAATTCCCTCCTCATCTCCGGCTTCGATATCCTGTTCTTCTGGGATGCGCGCATGATGATGATGGGGAATTACAATATGGGCGAGGCCCCGTGGCCGCGCCTCTATCTCCACGGGCTGGTGCGCGCGGCGGACGGCGCGAAGATGTCGAAGTCCAAGGGCAATGTGGTCGATCCGCTTGGCCTCATCGACCAATATGGCGCCGATGCCCTCAGGTTCTTCATGGCGGCGATGGAGAGCCAAGGGCGCGACATCAAGATGGATGAACGCCGCGTCGAGGGATACCGCAACTTCGCCACAAAGCTCTGGAATGCAACGCGTTTCTCCCAGTCGAACGGTATCGGCGCTTCGACCACCCTCAAGGCCCCCACGGCCCGCCTGGCCGCCAACCAATGGATCATCGGCGAGGTCCAGCGCGTTTGCGAAGAGATCGAGAAAGCGATGGCGGACCTGCGTTTCGACGCCGCGGCCAACGCGATCTATCAGTTCACCTGGAGCAAGTTCTGCGACTGGTATCTGGAGCTGATCAAACCCATTTTTGCTCAGAGCTCCGTTCGCCCTGAGCCTGTCGAAGGGCCGCCCTCCGTTTCTTCCGGCGGTCCTCAAGAGGAGGACGGGGCTTCGACAAGCTCAGCCCGAACGGTTTTGGAAGAAACCCGTGAAGTCGCCGGTTGGGCGCTCGACCAGATCCTCGTCATGCTCCACCCCTTCATGCCCTTCATCACCGAAGAGCTGTGGCACGCTCAGGGTCAGCGCAGCTACGATCTTATCACCGCCAAATGGCCCGATCCACGCGCCGAGGTCAGCAAGGACGCGACCGACGCGATTGACTGGGTGATCGATCTCACCACCAATGTGCGCTCAGCCAAGAATGAGCTCGGCATCCCGCCGGGTGCCAAGCTCGCGGCCTTCGTTCCCGAGCCTTCGGAGCTGGCCGCGAGCACTATCGAGCGTTCGAGCGCCGCCATCGAACGCCTTGCGCGCCTCACTCCCGTGACCACCGGTGAGGCCCCGTCAGGCCCGGCCATGCAGGTCACAGCGCTGGGCGATGTGTTCATCATCCCGCTCGAAGGGATCATCGATATCGATGCGGAGAAAGCCCGCCTCCAAAAGGCGCTCGCCGCGTCGGAGAAAGAGGCCAAATCGCTCGAAGGGCGGCTTTCCAACGCCAATTTCGTCGAGCGCGCCAAGCCCGAAGCGGTCGAAAAGGCCCGCGAGGACTTCGCCCACCATTCTGCTGAGGTGGACCGGTTGAAGGCGGCGCTGGAACGGCTGGGGTAGTGCGGGGGCCGCGCGCGGGGGGGGGGGGGGCCGCCGGCCCGGGGGGCGGGGGGCGGGGGGGGGGGGGGGGGGGGGGGG
>NZ_JASJAP010000009.1 GCF_030066995.1 Erythrobacter sp. | reverse complement strand
TGGACAGTGTTCCATGTGTTCCAGGCGTTCTCTACGCGCGACGAGTTGAGTGAGAGGCACGCATGGCGGACCTGATCCTTGCGACCGATGATACCGGCGGACCGGAGATCTTCGCCTCGCTGCAGGGCGAAGGGCCGAGCGCGGGCACGCCGGTTGCCTTCATCCGCACCTCGCGCTGCAACCTCGCCTGCACGTGGTGCGACACCGCCTACACATGGCGGTTCGAAGGCGACAATCGGCCGCACCGCGATGGGGCGACGTTCGAGCGAAAGGCGAACCAGGTGTCGCTTTCCCCAAAGGAGGCCGCTCAGCGGATCGCCGCGACGGGCCAGAACCGGGTGGTCATCACCGGCGGCGAACCGCTGATGCAGTGCGGTCCGCTTGCGGACATGCTGGCCGAGCTTCCCGATATCGAGGTCGAGATCGAAACCAACGGGACGACCAAGGCAAGCAGTCATGTCGACGTCCGGGTCGATCAGTACAATGTCAGCCCCAAGCTCGCGCACAGCGGCAATCCGGGCGAGCTGGCGCTGATCCCCGAGCGGTTAGATCACTATGCAAGCGACCCCCGCGCCTTCTTCAAGTTCGTGATCGCAAAGCCTGAGGATGTGGACGAGGTGCTGTCGCTGCGGCGGACCTACCGTTTCAAGCCGGGACACGTCTTCCTGATGCCCGAAGGCACGGATAGCGAAACGCTGCGCGAGCGCGCGATGTGGCTAAGCGAGCTGTGCCTGGAGCACGGTTTTCGGATGAGCGACCGGGTGCATATTCACCTCTATGGCGACACACGCGGAACGTGAGGTGCGATAGCGCTCTACCCTTGCGATCTCCAGCGCATGACGATCCGCTCCACCATCTCCTCCTCGCCGCCGCCGCCGTTCCATAGCTCGACGAAGCTCGGGTCTTCGGACGCCGGGCGCTTGTGCTCCTCCAGCGTGTCGAAGCTGACGCGGATCGGAATCGCGACACCCTCGCCGCAGATGATGCATTCGCGGTTGCGCAGGGCGGGAATGGAATCGAGAAACCCGCGCGAGCCTTCCGGCATGGCGGCACGCACGAACGCCTGGTCGCGGTCGTTGTTGAGACGCATCGAGATGATCGTGCCGCATTGCGAGAGCACGCCTTCGGCAAGGTCGGAAGGGCGCTGTGTGATCAGGCCAAGGCTGATCCCGTACTTACGGCCCTCCTTGGCGATCCGGCTGAGCACGCGGCCCACCGAGGACGCATCGGCGTTCTTCTCGTTGGGGACATAGCGGTGCGCTTCCTCGCACACGAGCAGGATCGGGTGGCTCTTCTCATCGCGGCCCCAGATCGCGAAGTCGAAGACCAGCCGGCTGAGAACCGCGACCACGGTCGAGGTGATGTCCGAGGGCACGCCCGAGACGTCGATGATCGAGATGGGCTTGCCATCGCCCGGCATGCGGAAGACCTTGGAGATGAAGTTGGTCATGGTGTCGCCGACCAGCATTCCGGAGAACATGAACTGGTAGCGTGGATCGGTCTTGAGCTCTTCGAGCTTGGACTTGATGCGCATGTAAGGCGCACTCGAGGTTGCCTTGTCGAGCTTGCCCATCTCATCCTGCAGGATCGTCGAGAGATCGGAAAGCAGGTAGGGGATGGGCGCGTCCACGGTGATCTTGCCCATCTGATCGGCCAGACGGTTCTTCGTGCGCGCGGCAAGCAGACACTTGGACAGGATATCCATGTCGATCTGCCGCTCGTTTCCGCTGCTGGAAAGCAGAACTTCGCAGTGCTCCTCAAAGTTCATCAGCCAGTAGGGCATCTGCAGATTGGAAACGTCGAGGATCAGGCCCGATTGGCGAAAGGCCGCGGCGTATTCGCCGTGCGGGTCGATCATAACGATATGGCCCTTGGGCGCAGCCTCGCAGATGCGGTGCAGGATCAGCGCAGCGCTCGTCGATTTGCCGGTGCCGGTCGATCCCAGAAGCGCGAAGTGCTTGCCCAGCATGGCGTCGATGTAGAGCCCTGCGCGGATGTCCTTGGTCGGAAAGACCTTGCCGATCGGAATGTTGGGGCGACCGTCGCTGGCGTAGATCTGCCGCAGGTCTTCGGTGGTGGCGGGATAGACCATCGCGCCGGGCATCGGATAGCGCGTGACACCGCGCTTGAAGCCGTTGATGCGACCAGTCAGCTTCTCCTCGCCGCCCTCGCCCAGAAAGTCGATGCCCGCGATCACGCCGCCTTCCGAGCGGCGGTCCTTGCGCTGGTTGCGCACGCTGGCCAAAAGCCAGCCGTCGCCCACCTTGATCTTGATCTGGCTGCCAACCTGCCCGGCGAGCGCGATCGAGGGATCGGCGTCTTCGGAACACTCGGTCATGCGCTGAAGGTCGAAGGCAACCTGCGAACTGGAGCCGGATATCTCCAGGACCACGCCGATCGGCATGGCCGCGTTGGCCGCTGTCGTATCCGCCGCACTGACCGCGGGATCGTCCGCCGGCGCAGCGCCCTTGTCGGCTTCGTTGAGACCGGTAAAGCGTTCGAAGTTCTGCTGGCTCATATCGCTCATCGTGCCTTGCGTCCCTGTGCGCCCGGGCGGACCGGTCTGGCCCGCTCGTCAGTGCGTTCATTGATTGCAAGAGTGGCCTAGCGTGGCCTGAGTTAAGATCGTGTCAACGATAGCGCCTCACCAAACCGTCCGCCCGCACGCGTCAACGGCTGAACACCCGCCCGGCGATCACCCCCATGCTGAGCGAGAGGAGGATTGCGAAAAGGCCGTAGAGCACCGAGTTGCGTCCCGCTTCACGCACGACGCGGCCCTCCAGCCCGACCTTGACCACTTCGATCTTGGCGGTCGCGCTCGCCAGCACGCGGCCACCAGCAATCGCGAAGGTTTCGGCGGTGTAGGGGCCGGTGGTCACGTTGGAGGGAAGATCGATGCGCGCCTGATAAAGCACCCCCTCGCTGATCCGCACACCGTCGGGATCCTCGATGTAGAGCCCCTCGCGCTGGCGCATCTCGACAAGGCCGCTGGCAAAACGCGCCTGCTCGATCGGTTCGATCTCGCCCACAGGACTCAGCTGGATGAAGCGGGTGCCCAGTTCGAAAATGGCCGCGGTGCGTTCATCCACGAGCTCGCCGATCGGCTTTGATGAGGCGACCGCGAAAAACGACGGCGCGGAGCGAAAATCGCTCGAGCCCGCGTTCATCCAGATCCCCGCAATGCGTTCCTTCTCGCGGATACGGATCGCCTGGGCCGGCCCTTTCAGCACCACGACGATATCGTATTCTGGACGCTCTGTGCCCGGTGCAATGACCGCGCCGTAGAGGAGCAGGTTTGCCCCGGTGAAACCCTGCCGCACCTCGATGCGCGATTGGCTCACCTCTGGGACAAGGATGGGCTCTCTTTGCGCGCTGAGACCGATCGCAGCCAAGACGAGAAACGCTGCGCGCGCGCCGAATTGCAGACGCTCCGGCACGGTGACAGCCGAGCTTGCGGCCGGTTTCACAGGGGAGCCACCGTGTAGACTTCATCGGGTTGAACGCCCAGGCCGTAGAGCATCCGCAACGCGATCGCGAGGACGATGGCGGCGAGCACCAGACGCAAGACTTCGGGCCGCGCTTTCATCGCGATCTGTGTGCCGAACTGCGCGCCCAGCACCGATCCGAGCAGCAGCAGGCCAGCGAGAATGATATCCACCGCCTGGGTCGTCACCGCGTGGGTCATCGTCGTCACCATGGTCACGAACAGAATCTGGAACAGCGATGTGCCGACAACAACATTCCCGCTCATCCCCAGGATGTAGAGCATGGCCGGAACAAGCATGAAGCCACCGCCAACACCCATCAGCATGGTCAGAATGCCCACCAGCGCACCCAGAATGAGCGGGGCGAGGGGCGAGATGTAGAGGCCGGACGCGTAGAACCGCCAGCGATAGGGCAGCGCGGCAACGAGCGGGTGATGCCGGCGACGCCGCGTCTCGCGCGCGCCGCCCGCCGCGCTCACCTTGGGCAAAAGGCCGGTCAGCGCTTCCTGCATCATCAGCGCGCCAATCGCACCCAGCATCACGACGTAGAGAATGTTGATGACGACATCGATCTGCCCAAGCGCCTGCAACAGGCGGAACAGCACCGCACCGACCAGCGCGCCGACAACGCCGCCCGCAACCATGATGGCGCCCATGCGGTAATCGACACCCTTGTTGCGCGAATGGGCGATGACACCGGACACGCTCGCCCCGGTGACCTGGGTGGCCGCCGACGCCGCCGCCACGGTGGGGGGGATCCCGTAGAAGATGAGCAGCGGGGTGGTCAGGAACCCTCCACCCACGCCGAACAGGCCGGACAAAATGCCGGTCAGCCCGCCCAAGAGGACGATGTAAAGGCCATTCACGGATAGGTTGGCAATCGGGAGGTAGACGTCCATGGCTGGCTCTGGCGATTACCGTAAGCGCAGGCCGCTTGGAAGGCGGGTTCTGCGCGCAAGTCCCGGTTCTTGCACCGTAGCGGCGCCAACACCTGGAGGCGATTTGCGATCGGCCCGATCAGAACTGGGTCGAAAGCGTCGCGGCCACACCCGATTCCGGCGCGGCATCCCCGCCCACTCGCTCGCGGTAATCAAGCGAAAGGCGAGCCGGCACAGCGCCAAGAGCGAGATCCACCCGCACCGTCGGCCCGATATCCAGTCGGCTTGCGCCTCGCTGCGCCCCGCCCCAGGCTCCGCCTCCGAAGCTGATTCGCGTGTCATCGGCGCGCCGAAAATCAAGACTGGTCAGGCGCCGCGTAACCGTGGCCTGACCATCGAAGAAAGTGGTGTTGGCGTCGCCAGCGACATAGCCTGCGCCTGCGTACACCTCACCGGTCAGATCAAGCGGCAGGTCGAGCGGCGGTATCTCGGTGACGGCGAAGGCCGCCGGGCGCACATCGCGACCGAAGTGGTTGTCCGTCGCGCGCACTTCGGCAGCAACGCGCACCGGAACTTTGGACAAGGGACGCACGGAGCCCCCTGCGGCGATCTCGGTTTCGGCGCGGTCTATCAGCGCGCGATAGGCGCGCAGGTACAGCCGCGGGTCGCGCGCGCTGTCGGGCGCAAGGCGAAACTGCAGATGAGCGCCGAGCTGACTGGTGCCGTAAACCGGCACGCGCCCCTGGGAGACCGGGGCGGAGCCCGAACCCTGGCGGCCGAACGCCCAGACGCCAAGCAGCCAGCGGTTCGGCTGATCCGATGCGGGACTGCGCCCGGTGAAGGGAGGAGAGCCGGGGAATACCGGAACGCTCGCCTGACCGGCCAGCGGCGCTTCAAACGCCGCTCGCTTGGAATACCAGGAAGCTCCGCGCGGGTCGCTCGTCACCGCTGAATACCAAAGATTGTGATGCGCACCGGCGAAGTCGAGAGGCCCCTCGCCAAAGGCGGGGCTGGGTCCGCTGTCTGCCAGCAAACCGACGCGGCTTTGGCCCGCCAAGCCCTGTCGATCCGGCGATCGCCCCGCACGACGCAAGCTCGTGTCCGGGGCCAGCGCCACATCAAATCCTTGCGGAGCCGGGCCGACAAGTGGCGCGCTCGTCTCGGCGAGAAGGTGCTTTGCCTCGGTAATGATATCGAGGCCAGGGAGCGGATTTTCCCACAGCACCGAGCGCCCCGTCACCCACGCACTGAGGACGAGGCCCAGCATCGCCAAGGGACCGCCATAGCGCCGCGGGCGCGGAGCGTTTGCCTTGTAGGCCAGCAGCATGGCGCGTTCGGACGGGCTCATGTCAGGCTCTCCTGCGGCTTGGCATGGCTGCGATTGTCAGGATCGACGGCGCTGGCCGGGTGCGTGAAATGCGGCGTCTTGTCCCATTCCACGGCGCGCCCGAGAAGAGTACGCCCATAAGCCGCGACCGCGCGGCGGCCCGCCAGTATCGCGATGACATTGGTGAACGGAATGCGCAGCACTGCGCGCATCCCCTCGGCCCAGCCATGTGTCTGAGCGGTGAAGCCAAAGCGCCAGGCCACGCGCCATAGGAAAGCGGCAAAGTTTGCCGCCAGCAGCCATACAAGCAGCGGCGATACCGGCGCCTTGGACGCGCTCCCCATGGCGATAGCCACCCACAGCACGAGCGTGAGCGCCAGCAGCGTGTAGCCGACCAGCAGAACCAGCGCGGTCAGCGGCCCGCGGCGGTCGCGCGCGCGCATCCAGGTCTCCACCGCGCTGCCGGTCCAACCGACCCGGTCCCAGCCCTGCAAGGCAATACCGTGGATCCAACGGGTCTTCTGGCGCACCACATGCGAGAGTTTCGACGGGAAGAACGCGCGGGTGGCCACTATTCTTCCGTCCTCGCCGCGCACGCGCACAAAGCGCGAGGCGCCGCCCATTGCGTCGACCGCGAGACCCAGTTCGTAGTCTTCGGTCAAGGAATTGGCTTCGAACGGTGTGCCATCGAGGCGGCCGCGCGAGAGCTGATGCAGGGCGCGGCGCGAGATGGCGCAGCCCACGCCCGCTCCGGGAAGGGCGGCGCCGATTGCGCTGCGCACAACCATGCCCTTGCCGTGGGCTTCGGCAAACTCCTCACAATAATGGCTGCCCAGCCACCGGCTGTTCTTCTGCGGCATGGGCTCGACGGGAAGCTGAGCAAAGTCCGCGCCCCGGGCCACCGCGTTATCCAGCAGGCTGAGCCCGGCGGGATCGACCATGTCCTCGGCATCGTGGAAGACAACGCATTCGAACAGGCGACCGCTGCGCCGTTCGTCGTCGCGCAAGGCCTGGTGCAGACGGTTGAGGCAATCGGCTTTTGTGCTGGGTCCGAGCCGGTCGTGAATGACGATGCGCAGCCGGTTATCGCCCGCGCTGCCGAGCGTCGAAGCCGCACTCATGGCCGCAGCGATTGTGTCGGGATCGTTGCGGTAACACCCGATGTAAAGACGCAGATCGGCTTGTGGCCACACGGCCAGCATATGGCGAATGGTGTCGCCTATGACGTTGGCCTCGCGCCACGCCGGAACAAAGACGGCGACCGGTCCGTTAAGCTGTCGCTGGGCGATCGCTTGGCGATCGATGGTCGGGGTTTTGGCCCGACCGGTCAGCTTGAGCCAGATCCAGATACCGTCGACGATAATGTCATCGAGCGCGCCGATCAGGAAGAAAACCCCGGCGAACAGAAGCAGTTCATGCTGGACGAGCGCCAGCCACTGCCAGAAATCATAATACCCCAAGACCAAGCGACCCCCGTGCTTGTCGAAATTCCTTTCTAACCTCACCCGATTCGACTTGCAACCGGCTGAACAATTCTCAAAGGAGGCGCGCAGTATGACTGACACGTTTGCTAAGCCTCACTCTCCTTTGCGAAGCTTTTTTGCGCCGGTGCGCGCGCTGTTTGTCAGCGACGCCTCCGCCGGGATGTTGCTGATCCTCGTCGCGGCGGCGGCTATGCTGGCGGCCAATTCGCCGTTTTCAGCCGAGTACAAGGCACTCTTCTATGGACACCTGCCCTGGACGCCGGTGAAGAAGCTCGACGACCTGCACCTGTGGATCAACGATGCGTTGATGGTCGTCTTCTTCTTCGTCGTCGGGCTTGAAGTGAAACGTGAAATCGTGAGCGGCAGCCTGGCCGACCCCGCCGCGCGCCGCCTGCCGATGGTGGCGGCTGTGGCGGGCATGATCACTCCGGCAGCGGTCTTCCTGATCGTCTCGGGAGGCGGCGACTACACGCGGGGCTGGGCCATTCCAGCGGCGACCGACATCGCCTTTGCGATGGGAGTGCTGGGCCTGCTGGGCAACCGCGTTCCGGCCTCGCTGCGGCTGTTTCTGCTGACCGTGGCGATTGTCGATGACATTGGCGCGATCCTGGTGATCGCGATCTTCTACACCGAGATCGATTCGCTGACCTATTTCCTCATGTGGCTAGGCGCTTCGGCGGCGGTGCTGTTCGTCATGTTCGGCCTCAACCGCGCGCGTGTGGGCGTTTACTGGCCGTATATCCTGCTTACCGTGGCCTTGTGGTATTGCGTGCTCAACACCGGGATACACGCGACCATTGCCGGGGTGCTCGCAGCCTTCACGATCCCGCTGCAAAAGCCCAATGGAGACGCGATGCTCGACAGGCTGGAACATGGCCTTGCGCCGTGGAGTTCGTATCTCGTCGTTCCCGTCTTCGGCTTCGCCAATGCAGGCGTATCGTTCGAGGGGCTGGGTCTGGAGAACCTTTACGATCCGCTTCCGATCGCGGTTGCAGCCGGGCTGTTCCTTGGCAAGCAGGTGGGCATCCTGTCGGTCGTCTGGGTCGCCGACAAGAGCGGTTTTGCCCCGCGCCCCGACAACGCGAGCTGGGTGGAGATCTGGGGCGTGACGATCCTGTGCGGTATCGGCTTCACGATGAGCCTGTTCATCGGCGAACTCGCCTTCCCGGCCTACCCGATCCTGAAAGAGGAGGCGAAAATCGGCATTCTGCTGGGATCGGCTGTCTCGGCGGTGGTCGGCTATCTCGTCCTGCGGATGACGACGAATCATCCAGCCGAGGAATGCGACGATCGGGGCGTGATCAGCCCGGCGAGCTGAACCGGGCGCTCACCGGGCGCTCACCAGGAGCCGACATTCTCCATGCTGGCCCAGGGTTCGCGCGGCTCTAGCCGTCCGTCCTGCAGCAGCTCCACCGAAATGCCGTCGGGCGACTTTACGAACGCCATATGACCATCGCGCGGCGGGCGGTGGATCGTGTGGCCTGCGTCCGCGAGCCGCTGGCAGGTCTCGTAAATGTCGTCGACCCGGTAGGCGAGATGACCAAAGTTCCGACCGCCCTCATAGGTTTCGGGCTCCGAACCGTCTTCGGGCGGCCAATTATACGTGAGCTCCACTTCCGCCACGCCCTCTTCACCGGGCGCTGCGAGAAAGATGAGCGTGAAACGCCCCGCCTCCACGTCGAAGCGGCGCACTTCTTCAAGGCCGATCAGATTGAAGAACGCGATCGTTCCAGCGGGATCGGTGATGCGGATCATGGAGTGGAGAAATTTGGTCATGGAATCGCTCGCTTCGGGCTCAAAACAGGGGGTTTCGTTCATTAAACACATCCGAGAGCGCCAGGAAATGCGCCAGATTCGCGCCCAAAGATCGCCTGTCCGTTCAAACACAGTTCATCGCACATAATGCACGTTTCATCGTCACCAAGACAGGTGGACCAGCAGGAGGACCCGATGAGCGAGAACGCCGATGCCCAACCCATTCCAGCGCCAATTTCGGCTAACAAGGCCGAGATGAACGGTTCGACAACCGCACGCTGGTTCGGCACCGCCGCGATCGCCTCGATCGGGATGATCGCGGGAGGATACCTGCTGGGCGACGGTCTGCTGCGTGCCAAGGAGGCGGACCGCTCCGTGACCGTGCGCGGCCTTGCCGAGCGCGACGTCACCGCCGACCTTGCTACCTGGACGATTTCCTATTCGGCAAGCTCCGGGAACCTGCCAACCGCGCAGGCCAAGATGCGCCGCGACACCGAAACGATTCGCGCGTTCTTCGCCGAACTGGATTTTCCCGAAGACGCGCTCCAGCCCACCGGCGCCAATGTCTCAAGCTACACCAATCGCGGCGTCACCACCTACACGGTGCGCCAGCGGATCGCCCTGCGCACACGGGACATCGCCCTGGCGCAAAAGGCAGTCGCGAAGCAATTCGATCTGGTGAGCCGCGGTGTCCTGCTCGAAGAGGGGTCGGGCATGAGCTACACCTTCACCAAACTCAACGAGATCAAGCCCGATATGGTCGCTGAAGCCACCCGCGACGCGCGCGCGTCGGCGCAACAATTCGCCCAGGATTCCGGCGCCCGCGTCGGCGCGATCAAAAGCGCGACGCAAGGCTATTTCTCGATCGAGGCGCGCGATGGCTCGGGCGCGGGCTGGGGTCAGGCCGATAGCCCCTTCAAAAAGGTGCGCGTCGTGACCACGGTGAACTTCTCGCTCGACTGACCGCGCGCGGTCGATACGGCCCCTGGGACGGACCCAAAGACGGACCCAAAGACGGACCCAAAGACGGGCGCGCTCATCGCATCAAGACGCGGCGCGATTTGCTGTTACGCGCGCTTCGGCCTAATGGCGTGCGAAAGCGTGCGGTTACGGCCCCGCGATCCCTCGAACCCTATCAGAGCAATAACCAAAGCCCCCATGCTCGACGCGCTCCGCAACATCTTCCAGTCTTCTCCCAAAGACGCGGCCAGATTGCCCTCCGTTCCGCAGGGCACGCGCTATTATGTCATCGGCGACATTCATGGCCGCAGGGATTTGTACGAAACGCTGATCGAGGCGATCGAGACAGACGATGCCATGCAAGGCCCGTCGAACACGCAGGTCGTCCTGCTGGGCGATCTGGTCGACCGCGGTCCCGACAGCGCCGGAGTGATCGAGCGCACACGGCAATGGCAAGGCCAGCGCGCCGTGCGCGTGCTGGCGGGCAACCATGAGGAAATGTTCCTCACCGCGTTCGAAAAGCCCGATATCCTGCGCCACTTCCTCAAACACGGCGGGCGCGAGACCTTCCTGTCCTACGGCCTGTCGCGCGAACAGCTCATGACGCTGACGCTTGAAGAGCTGTTCGAGCTCATCCCTACGATCGTGCCGAAAGCCGATATCGAATACATTCAGGCTTTCGAGGAATGCATCGCGGCGGGCGATTATCTGTTCGTGCACGCCGGGATCGACCCTGCTCTGCCGATCGATCAGCAAAAGCGCAGCGACCTGTTGTGGATTCGCGACCGGTTTCTCACCCACGAAGGGCCGCTTGAGAAGGTGGTGGTGCACGGACACACGATCTTCGATCGGGTGATGGATTGCGGCAACCGCATAGGCATCGACACCGGCGCCTTTCGCTCGGGCGTGCTCACCTGTCTGGTGCTCGAAGGCGAGGGCCGCCGTATCATACAAGCCCTAGAGCGGGACACAGGTGAAATTGAGATTGTTCACCTCGATCACGGCGGATAACAGGCGGCCGAATTCGATTGGCAAATTCGATTGGGAAGCCGCCCGCAGGCTTAGCCGCGCATTCGCTTGGCCGGGCGGGTTTTCAAGCAGTTATGGGGATTTAGGCGTATGAAAATTGCGATGGTGGGTTCGGGCTATGTCGGCCTGGTGTCGGGCGCGTGCTTTGCGGATTTCGGCCACGATGTGGTCTGCATCGACAAGGACGAACGCAAGATCGCCGCGCTGCACGATGGCGTGATGCCGATCTACGAGCCGGGCCTGGACAATCTGGTGGCGACCAATGTGGAGGCCGGGCGACTTTCGTTCAGCACCGATCTGGCCGAAGCGATCAAGGGCGCGCAGGCGATTTTCATCGCGGTCGGCACGCCCAGCCGCCGCGGCGATGGCCACGCGGATCTTACCTTTGTCCATCAGGTCGCCAGGGAAGTGGGCGAGAATCTGGCGGGCGAGGCGGTGATCGTCACCAAATCCACCGTACCCGTCGGCACGGGCGATGAGGTCGAGCGGATTATTCGCGACACCGGCACGCCGCACCGCTTCGCGGTTGTCTCGAACCCGGAATTCCTGCGCGAAGGCGCGGCCATCGGGGATTTCAAGCGCCCGGACCGGATTGTGATCGGCGCGGAGGACGAGTTCGGTCAGGAAATCATGCGCGAGGTCTATCGCCCGCTGTTCCTCAACGAATCGCCCATCCTGTTCACCAGCCGTCGCACCAGCGAGCTGATCAAATACGCCGCCAACGCGTTCCTTGCGACCAAGATCACCTTCATCAACGAGATGGCGGATCTGTGCGAAAAGGTCGGGGCGAACGTGCAGGATGTCAGCCGGGGCATTGGCATGGACAACCGCATAGGGTCCAAGTTCCTGCACGCCGGGCCGGGCTATGGCGGATCGTGCTTTCCAAAGGACACTCTGGCGCTGCTCAAGACGGCCGAAGACTTCGACAGCCCGACCCGCATCGTCGAGGCGGTGGTGAAGGTGAACGACAGCCGCAAGCGCGCCATGGGCCGCAAAGTGCTCGATGCGCTGGGCGGCGCGGATGCGGCGCGCGGCAAGAAGGCGGCGCTGCTCGGCCTCACCTTCAAGCCCAACACCGACGACATGCGCGACAGCCCGTCCATCGCGATCGCCCAGACACTCAGCGATTCGGGCGTGAAAGTCGCCGCATTCGACCCCGAGGGCATGGAAGTCGCCAAGCCGTTAATGCCGGATGTCGCCATGCACGAAGACCCCTACAGCGCGATAAAGGGCGCGGATGTGGTCGTGATCGTGACCGAATGGAACGAATTTCGCGCGCTCGATCTTGGCCGCGTTCGCGAGCTGGCGAACGAGCCGGTTCTGGTCGATCTGCGCAATATCTACTCGGCCGACGATGTGCGCGCGCGGGGCTTCAAATATGTGAGCGTCGGGCGGCTCTAGGCGCGCTACGACTGGACAGGCTTTCCCGCCGCCCTACAAATGGGGCGCGTGGGATCGCCTGACACGGCTGGACGTGACAAAGCGGGCGTCGTTCTTTTGATGAGGAGGCGCCGATGATGGCTCTCATTGACCTTGGCGCGTCGATACTGATCCTTGTTTTCGCGCTGTTCGTGCTGTCGTTGATCCCGCTGTTCCTGATCGACCGGTTCCAGACGGCGGATGCGGTGCGGCGCAACTATCCGGTGATCGGCCGGATGCGCCATATCCTGTCCGAGCTGGGAGAATTCTTCCGCCAGTACTTTTTCGCGATGGATCGCGAGGAGATGCCGTTCAACCGCGCCCAGCGCGAATGGGTGGACGAGGCCAGCTCCGGCGCCTCGACCAATGTCGCCTTCGGTTCGACCCGTAATCTCGATCCGGTGGGAACGCCGATCTTCGTGAACTGCCCCTGGCCCGTGCTCGATCGCGACGCGGCCCCCTCGCGCCCGATGGTCATCGGTGCGGGAACCGCGCGCATCCCTTACGAGGCCCCGTCCTTCTTCAACATTTCGGGCATGAGCTATGGCGCGTTGTCGCGCCCGGCGATCACCGCTCTTTCCCACGGGGCCGCGCGCGCGGGATGCTGGCTGAACACCGGCGAAGGCGCGCTCTCCCCGTTCCACCTTGAGGGCGGCTGCGACATCGTCTTCCAGATCGGAACCGCCAAATACGGCGTGCGTGACGAGGAGGGAAACCTGTCCGAGAACAAACTGCGCGAAGTGGCCGCGCACGAACAGGTCCGCCTGTTCGAGATCAAGCTTTCGCAAGGCGCGAAGCCTGGCAAAGGGGGTATTCTGCCGGCCGAAAAAGTGAGCGCGGAAATCGCGGCCATACGCGGCATTCGCGCGGGCGAGGCCTCGATCTCGCCCAACCGGCACACCGACATCGGCAGCAACGCAGACCTTCTCGACATGATCGCGCGCATCCGCGAGGTGACCGGCAAGCCGGTGGGCTTCAAGACGGTGATCGGCGCCTATGGTTGGCTCGATGAGCTGTTTGCCGAGATCAACCGCCGGGGAGCCGAGAGCGCGCCCGATTTCATCACGGTCGACGGCGGCGATGGCGGCACGGGCGCGGCCCCGATGGCGCTGATCGACAATGTCGGACTGACGCTGCGCGAGGCGCTTCCCATGCTGGTCGACGCGCGCGACCGCGCTGGGCTGAAGGAACGCATCCGCATCGTCGCGAGCGGCAAGCTGGTGACGCCGAGCGAGGTCGCCTGGGCGCTGTGCGCGGGCGCGGATTTCACGATTTCGGCGCGCGGCTTCATGTTTGCGCTGGGCTGTATCCAGGCGATGCGATGCGACAAGAACACCTGCCCCACGGGCATCACCACGCACAACCGCCATCTCCAGCGCGGCCTCGATCCTGCGAGCAAGGCGGTGCGGGTCGCCAATTTCGTCGCCCAGATGAAGAAAGAGGTCGGCATCATCGCGCACAGCGTCGGCGTACCCGGCCCGCGCCGAATGAACCGCCATCACGTCCGGATCGTGTGCGCCGATGGCCGCTCACGCCCGTTCGATGAGCTGTACCCGCCGGTGAAGGAACCGAAGTTCGCGGCGGCCTAAGGCCGTTCGACGCTAACGGACCGCGAAGCTAGAACATTGAGGCCCCTTCCTGTCGGTCGATTGCATCCATTCGCAATCTGCGCCTATGAGGAAGCCGTCTAGGACGCCTTCAGCGTACTTGTCTGTGCCGCGATAGGAGATGACGGTCTTGAGCTCTCCATCTTCCGGGTCCCGCCACTCATAGGCGATGGCGTAGAAGCCTGCTTCTTTTGACCCAGCTGGTAAATCAGCGTTCAAAATCGTCGCATTGCCCATCTTGCGTCCGGCTTCATTCTCGTCAGTCGAACTTCCATTCGCGAAAACGCCACGATCGTACCCCCGATTGTACGCGTCGAGAGCAAGCAGTGATACAAAGACTTCGCGGTTCATCATTGTTTCACTCGTCGAAGGAAATCACCGTGCCTGAGCGTGGCTGGCAAGCTGTAGTCTTTAAGATCATGTCCCGGCCTCAAGCTCGGCTCTGGGTATTCGCCAAGCCACCCCAACCGCTCTTCAATTCCGGTCGTCACCGGTTCGTCAGTGAGTTCGACGGTGATGCGCTGTAGCTCCACTCCCTCGCCAAAACTCGCGGACAGATCGTCGGGATCGACCCGCTCGA
>NZ_JASJAP010000008.1 GCF_030066995.1 Erythrobacter sp. | reverse complement strand
AACCATCACACTATGGTGGACGGGCGGGGAGGCGGGACGGGCGGGCTGAAACTCCCAGTCAGTCGTACATCCCCTTTTTCGGTCCCAGATAGCCAAACAAGTACGCCGCCACTTTGCGCATCTGGATTTCCTCGCTGCCCTCGGTGATGCGATAGCGGCGGTGGTGGCGATAGATGTGCTCGAACGGCGTGTGGCGCGAATAGCCGATGCCGCCATGCACCTGCATCGCGCGGTCCGCGGCTTCGCAGCACAGCCGGTTCGCCCAGTAATTGCACATTGAGACCTTGTCCGAAATGCTCCGCTCGATCTCTTCATGGGGCATATTGTCCATCTCCCACGCGGTCTTGAAGATGAGCAGGCGCAGCATCTCGGCCTGCGTGGCGAGTTCGACCAGCGGGAACTGGATCGCCTGATTTTTCGAAAGCGCCTCGCCAAAGGGTTTGCGCTGGCGGGCGTATTTCACACTCTCGTCGATGCAGAACAAGGCCGCCCCGCAGCTGCTCGCCGCCTGACGGATGCGGTTCTGGTGGACGAAGCTTTGCGCGAGAGCGAGGCCGCGCCCCTCGACGCCGAGGATCGCGCTGTCGGGCACCCACACGTCTTTTACTGAAAGGCGCGGGTGGTCGGTGGGCATGTTGAACGTCCACATCCATTCCTCGATTTCGAGGCCCGGGGAGGGGTTGGGCACGAGGAAGCAGGTGATGCCCGACGAAGCTCCCGCTTCGCCGCTGGTGCGTGCGAACATCGCGCAATGCGTGGCGACATGCATGCCCGTGATCCACATCTTCTCGCCGTTGATCAGCCAGCCCTCAACGCCGTCGCGCGTCTCGCGAACGGCGGTGGTTTCCATATGGGTGGCGTCCGAGCCGTGGTCGGGTTCGGTCAGGCCGAAGGCGACCCGGCGACGGCCCTCGAAGCCGCCGAGGATGAATTCCTCTTTCTGCGCTTCGGTGCCCCATTGATCGAACATGGCGACGAAGGGGAAATTGCCGACGATGGAGTGCTCGTTCTGGAGGTCGTTGTGCAGGCCAAGGCCTTTGCGAGCCAGATGCTCGCGGATGAGGGCCATCCAGAGGTTTTCTCCATCTTGCCCACCATACTTCTTGGGAGCCGAGAACCGCCAATACCCAGCAGCATCTGCTCTGCTGGTAGCCTCCTTGAGCAATTCCTCCCACTCTTCTCGAGGCAATCCGCCATTGTCCCAATCGGTCCGCGAATGCTCGCGGCGGTGGTCGAAAAAACGGATGTTATCATCTTGATTTTCGAGCGGCTTTATCTCTGCCTCAATGAAAGCGTCGAGTTCGTCGAGATAGGCCTGCAGATCGGCGGGAATTGCGAAGTCCATTTGTTAGTCCTTGCTCTTTATCAACCAGCGTTCCTTCGCAGCCGCCAATGCAGGATAGTTTGGCACATCGGAGCTAAGTTTCTCGAGAGCTTCCTGCTGCAGGTTCCATAGCAGATTTGGGGTCTGAAGAGTTTCCTTGCCTTCAAGGATTCGTTGCGCGCATTCGCGATCAAAATGATCGGGCATGAAGTGCGCGTCGCGAGCAATCATTTTGAGCGCATTTCGAGCGACCGCATGCTGGAACTTATTATGGCCCGACATGAGCGGCTTTATGGTTTCAAGCCATTCGAGAACCGCCTGAGCCAATTCGCCGTTCTCAGCTTCGCCGATACTCTCTTCGACTTCAAATTCGAAGCAAGCTGGCTCCCGTTCCTTCTCCGGCGCATCCTCCTCCAACAGCATCAGCAGGTCGAGCTCCTGCTCGCTCGTCCGGCGCGAGATCACGACGCGCTCCAGCATGCGGTCCTCGCCGCTGCGCCAGATTTTGGCCATGCGTAAGCAACCCAGAGCCCACCACACGGTGCGGTGGATCAGCCAGTAACGGAAGCGTTCGCGGTCGACGGTGACGCCGTTTTCAGCTTCGTAGGCGGCGAAGTAGTCTTCGAGGCTGCCCAGCCCCAGCGCGGGCCGGTCGTATCGGTGGAAGCGCCACACCGCCATGCAGCCGAAGGCGAGATCCTCATGCCGGTCGCCAAAATGGGCGAGCTCCCAATCGAGCACACCGGTCAGCTTGCTGTCCTCAGCCAGCAGATTGCCCATGCGATAATCGCCGTGGTTGAGGACGTACGGGGCCGGGTCAGGGCAATTGTCCTCCAACCATCTGAGGCCCAACGCGATGATCGGGCGATCCCCGCCCGCTTCCTCGAATTGGGCGCGCAAATCCGCGATGGCCTCGCGATAATCCATGACGGGGACAGCCTCCGGCAAGTCCTCTCGCCGCAGTGAATGGATACGCGCCAGATCACGCGCCGCTTGGGTGAGCAGCGCGTCCGGGTCTTCCATTTCAAGAATTTGCTTGGGGTTTGGCGTGCCCGGTAAGGCCTGCATCACAAAACCCGAACCGATGCCGTCCTCGGGCAACAGCTCCGCCACCACACGCGGCGCGGTTACGCCCGCCGCATTGGCCTGGCGAATGATCTCCGCTTCGATATCGTGCCCAAAGGGGCGGTCGTCCATGAAAGCGAGGCTCGGAGCGCGGCGCAGGACGAAGGCACGCGCCCCGCACAAAAACCGCCAGCTCTCCATGGTCGCGCCCCCGGTCAGCCGCTCCAGACCCGTTGGCGGCGAAAGGCCCGCGCGCGCACATACCCGCGCCAGCCCTTCAATCAGTTCATCGGGAGTGGTGTCTCCCATTCAGTGTCCCATCCAGCTGTCAGGCGAGCTTCTTGCGCATCCGCCTGGCGCGTTTCCTCGGGCTGGGGTGCGTGGAAAGCCAGTCCGGCCCGGAGGCCCCGCCGGCCCCGCCACTCATCGCGTCGAGCTTGTCGAGCGCGGTCACGCAGGCTTGCGCGTCGTAATTGTTGGCCTGCATGAAATCGAAAGCGTAGTCGTCCGCCTGGCGTTCGTGCTTCTGCGAGTGCTGGGCGGTGATCACATTGCTGAACAGGGCCCCAAGCTCTGAAGACGCCAGACGCCGGACATCGCCGCTCGCCGTCCCCGCGACGCTGAGCGCGGCTTCTTTCTGCAACGCGCCCTCCATCCGCTTTCGCGTGTGTTCCTTTTGCACGTGGCCGATCTCGTGCCCGATGACGTAGCGCACTTCGTCATCGGTAAACTGATCCATCAGCCCAGAATACACCCGGATGGTGCCGTTCGCCATCGCAAAGGCGTTCACATCCTCGACCAGATAGGCTTTGATGTCGAGATCGAGCCCGTCGTAGTTTTCAAGCCCCTGCGACAGCGCTGCGATGCGCTGGCCGTAGGGGTCATCGGGCCCCGCGACGGTGTTTTGCGAATCCATCTGGGCCGACATCTGATCGAAATAGGCCGCCATTTCCTCATCGGAATAGCTGACCGCATCCACGACCTTCTTGGCCGAGCCCATGATATCGCCAAAACTTTGTGCGCTCAGCGGCGCGGCAACGCTCATCCCGCCAAGGATCGTGCCCATGGCCACGATCTGGCGACGCGACAAATGCGTGTCCGACATATCTTGTCCCCTCTTGGTATTGTCGGTCTGGCCGCACCTTCAGGCGACCACGTTGTCCTTCTTCACGGTGATCACCTGCGGGTAGGTGAACTCCCGCAGACCTTCCTTGCCGTACTCTGCGCCAAAGCCTGACTGCTTGTGACCGCCGAACGGGGCAAAGGGCGAGAGGTGCATGAATTCGTTGACCCACACCGTCCCGGTTTCAAGCTGCTCGGCGACCTCGACGCCCTTTTCCGGGTCGCCGGTCCACACCGCTCCGGCAAGGCCATAGTGGGAACTGTTGGCGCGTTCGATCACTTCGTCCTCGCTTGAGAACTTCATTAGCGGCATGACCGGGCCGAACTGTTCTTCCGCCACAATCCGCGCGTCCTCGGGCGGGTTGTCGAGGATCGTGATCGGCACGTAATAGCCGGTGCCCGAGGGGTCCTTGTCGCCGCCGGTCAGGAACTTGTAGCCGTTGTCTTTCGCGTCCTGAATCAGCTCCAGCACCCGGTCGTACTGCTTCTTGTTCTGAATCGGGCCGACGCCGGTGCCCTGCTCGGAGCCATCGCCCACGACGACGGTCTTGGCGTATTCGGCGATCGCGGCGGAAAGTTCGTCGTAGATGTCCTCGTGGATATAGACGCGCTTGGCCGCGATGCAGACCTGGCCTGCGTTCTGGAAGCTGGACCAGAACAGCTGTTCGGCGACCTTCTTGGGATCGGCGTCGGGCAGCACGATCGAGGCGTCGTTGCCGCCCAGCTCCAGCGTGATGCGTTTCAGGTCCGCGCTTGCGCCTTCCATGATCTTCTTGCCCGTCGCTGTCGAGCCGGTGAAGGTGATCTTGTCGATATCCGGGTGGCCGGTGATCAGCGGGCCGAGGCTGTCTTCGCCGGTGATAATGTTGACGGTGCCCGCCGGAACCTTGTCCGCGACAAGTTCGGCAAGGCGCAAGGTCGTGAGCGGCGTGAAAGGCGAAGGTTTGAGGACGATCGTACAACCGGCCATCAGCGCGGGAACGATCTTCTGGACCGCCATCATGACGGGGAAGTTCCACGGCACGATGCCGCCAACCACGCCAACGGGCACACGGCGGTGGCGGTGCAGACGCGTGTCGTCGTCCTGGACGATCTCCTCTTCAAGCTGCAGCGTCGATTGCGCGGCCGAGATGCCCGCTGCGCCAAAGATTTCGCCCTTGGCCTGAGCGTGCGGCTTGCCCTGCTCGCTGGTCAGCAGGCGGTAGAGTTCATCGGCGTTTTCCTTGATCGCAGTCGAGATCGCCATACAGGCGGCATGACGCTCTTCGAAGGTCGATGTCTTCCACGTCTTGAAGGCGGCGCGCGCCGCGGCGACCGCTTGGTCGAGTTCGTCCTTGCCGCAAGCCGGCACGCGCCCGATGACTTCTTCGTTTGCAGGGTTGACAACATCGAGCCATTCGTCGGTCTCGACCATCTCGCCATTGATCAAATTTTTATACTGCGTTGCCATGATGGATCCTCTCTCGTGCAGCGGGGACTTTGAGTGACTCTGTTTTGATTAGAGTGACGTGTTGCATTTCAAAACGCAATGATTGTCACGGCCATTGCGCAAATGCGGGTTGCGACTAAGAGGACGCGCGAGCAGGAGAGTCACATGGCACAGCCGCCCCCCGATTTCCTCATCTACGGCTCGCCGGTCTCGCCGTTTGCGCGCAAGACGATGGCCTGCGCAATCGAGAAGGGCGTGCCTTTCGATGTGGAACCGGTCAACATCATGAGCCCGCCCGAATGGTTCCCCGCGATTTCTCCGATGAAGCGCATTCCGGTGCTGCGCGACCGCTCGATCGCGGCTGGGGGCGACCACTCCAGCGCACAGGGCACGATCGCCGACTCGTCCGCCATCTGCGCCTATATCGAAAAGAAGCACCCCGAACCCGCTCTCTACCCCGCCGACGCCTTCGCCTATGGCCGCACGCTGTTTGTGGAAGAATACGCCGACACCGCCCTCGCGCCGATGGCGGGGATTGGCGTCTTTCGTCCGATCTTCTTCTCGATCGCTCAAGGCAAGGAACCCGATATTCAAAGGGCCAGGGTGGCCTGGGCGGAAGAGTTGCCGCCTGTGCTCGATTATCTTGAAGCCGCGCTGGGCGAGGCGGATTACTTCGCCGGAAACGCGCTGAGTATCGCCGATATCGCGATCACCTGCGCCTTCATGCAGATCGAGCTGGTGGCCAGGGCCCCGCTCGATAACTGGCCTCGTCTCAAGGCGCACCATGCGCGCATGACCGCGCGCGCCTCGATCGCTGGTCCTTTCGGGAAAGCGCAGGCCTTTATCCGCAAGGCCTTGCCCGACCCGTTTGACCTGACCTAAGGCCAGCGATCACCCAGCGGACCCCAGACAGACCAAAAGACAAAGGCGCGCGTACACTCACAATGGCCAGCGAATGGTGCATCGGGATCATCGGCGGATCGGGGCTCTACGAGATAGAGGGCCTCGAAGACGCGCAGTGGATCGCCATCGACACGCCGTGGGGCGAGCCGTCGGACGAAATCCTGTGCGGAACGCTAAGCGGTGTGAAAGTACGCTTCCTGCCGCGCCATGGCCGGGGCCACCCGATCCCGCCCACCGAGCTGAACGCGCGCGCCAACATCGATGCGTTGAAGCGCGCGGGCTGCACCGACATTGTCGCCATCTCGGCGGTCGGTTCGCTGCGCGAAGAGCTTGAGCCCGGGCGCTTCGCGCTCGTCGACCAGTTCATCGACCGCACCTTTGCGCGGCCCTCAACCTTCTTCACCAGTGGCTTTGTCGCCCATGTCTCGATGGCCGATCCGACCTGTCCGCGCCTGTCGGAGATGTGCGCCAACGCGCTCACCGCGAGCGAGGGCAAGGTGGCCGTGGGCGCGACCTATCTGGCGATGGAAGGCCCGCAATTCTCCACCCGCGCGGAAAGCCGGATGTATCGCCAGTGGGGCGCGGATATCATCGGCATGACGGGCGTTCCCGAAGCCAAGCTCGCGCGCGAGGCCGAGATGCCCTACGCGCTTGTCGGCATGGTGACCGACTACGATTGCTGGCGGGAAGGCGAAGCGGTCGATGTCGCCGAAGTGATCGCGCAGATGCAGGAAAACGGAGCGCTGGCCCGATCCATGGTGGTCAAGCTGGTCGAGGATCTGCCCAAGAAGCGCAAAGCCTCGCCCATCGACACGGTGCTCGACACCGCCATCATCACCGCACCCGAAGAGCAGGACCCAGAAACGATGGCCAAGCTCGACGCGGTCGGCAAGCGGCTGTTTGCGAAGAAAAAGTAGTGGCTTAAGGCCCGTCTTCGGACGGTCGCCAGATGCCGGTCAGGAATTCGAACTCATTGACGGTAATCGACTGCCACACGCCGGCGACGAAATAGGGATCCTGCTCGAAAATCGCGCGTGCGGCGGCTTCGTCCTCGCCCTCGATCACTATCAGCGATCCGGCGGACTCGCCGCCCTTCTTGAGCGGCCCGCCCAGCTTGTACTTTCCGACATGCGCGAAGATATGCTCGAAATGCGCCTCGCGCACCTTCGGGCGAATGCGGGGGGCGTCTTCTCCATCGCGGCAATAAAAGGCGAAATCAGGCATCGTGTCCTTGGCTCCTTGGGAGGGATCGCGCCGTATCCCTGCAACCGGCTCTAGACGTCAATCCCCCTCGAATGCGAGCGCTTTCGCGCGTATATCGAACCGATAACCGGAACGCCGACTCACTCGGCTTTTTGAAAGCGACCCGTTCACCGTGACTGCAGCCGACCTTCCCAGCGCCTCGATCGCCTTCCTCGACCGCAGCGAACTGCGGCACGCCTATCGCGAGGATGAGGAGGCGTGCATTGCCAAACGGCTCAAGCAGGCTGCGCCGGCGAAGAAGGTGGCCAAGCAAGCCTCGCAACTGGCGATCGAACTGATCGAGGGTGCGCGCGAATTCAAGGCGTCGGGGATCGACGCGTTTCTCCAGCAATATGGTCTCGACACCGAGGAAGGCGTTGCGCTCATGTGCCTGGCCGAGGCGCTGTTGCGCGTGCCCGATAACGAAACCGCCGACGCGCTCATCAAGGACAAGATCGGCGCGATCGACTGGGGCGAGCATCTCGGCGAATCCTCCTCCACCTTCGTCAACGCGGCGACCTTCTCGCTGATGCTGACCGGGGAAGTGCTCGAACAGCCCGAGGAGCACCAGAAGGGTCTCGGCAAGACCCTGCGAAGCACGATCAACCGTCTTGGCGAACCCGTCATCCGCAAAGCGACGCTTCAGGCGATGCGGATCATGGGCGGGCAGTTTGTCTTCGGCCGGACAATCGGCGAAGCGCTCAAACGCGCAGCACCCGAACGCGCCAGGGGCCTGACTCACAGCTTCGACATGCTCGGCGAAGCGGCGATGACTTTCGCCGATGCAGCCCGATATCGCGAAGCCTATGCAAGCGCGCTCGACCGCCTGGCGCAGGAAGCGGGCGGCGGCATTGGCGGCTCGCCCGGCATTTCGGTCAAACTCTCTGCCCTCCATCCGAAGTATCTTTACATGCACGCCGAGGAAGCGCGGCGCGACATCGTCCCGATCGTGCGCGAACTCGCTATAAAGGCGCGCGATGCGGACATTCATTTCACCGTGGATGCCGAGGAGGCCGAACGACTCGAACTCAGCCTCGACATCATCGAGGAGCTTGTGGCCGACGACGCGCTGTTCGAGCGCGCCAATGGCGCGCGCTGGGAAGGTTTTGGCCTTGCGATCCAGGCCTATCAGAAGCGCGGCACGCCGCTGTGCGACTGGATCGCCAAGTGCGCGCGGCGTCACAATCGCCGCCTGCTCGTCCGGCTGGTCAAGGGCGCTTATTGGGATAGCGAGATCAAGATTTCCCAGGTCGGCGGTTTTACCGACTACCCGGTCTTCACCCACAAGGTGGCGACCGATGTCTCCTTCCTCGCCTGCGCCGCGCGGTTGTTCGAGCACGAGGATGTGATCTATCCGGCCTTTGCCACTCACAACGCGCTCACCATCGCATCCATAAAGACCATGTCGGCCGGGCGTCCGTTCGAATTTCAGCGCCTCCACGGCATGGGCGAAGAAGTCTACGCCACGCTGCGCGCTCTGGAAGGCAACGATCCGACGCCGGTGCGCATCTACGCGCCGGTTGGCGGGCACAAGGAATTGCTCGCCTACCTTGTGCGCCGTCTGCTTGAGAACGGCGCGAACACCAGCTTCGTCAACCGAATGGGCGATGCGGACCTGGCCGCCGAAGAGCTGGTTGGCGATCCCGTCGCCGAACTCGAAGCGATGGCGCCGCGTCGCAACACGGCAATCCCGCTCCCCGCGAACATTCTGGGCGAGCGCGTGAACAGCGCGGGCGTCGATCTGTCCGATCCGCTTGTGCTCGCGCCACTGCAGCAACGCCTCGATGCGCTCGCCTCACGCCAATGGGTCGCTGAACCTACTTTCCCGGCTGAGGATGCGGGAGAGATGGCGCCCATCACCATGCCTCATGATCTTGAGGCGACAGCGGGCACGCGCCGCGATGCAACGCCCGAAGAAGTCGACGCCGCGTTCGAGCGGGCCGCCGCCATCCAGCCGGGCTGGGACGCTTTGGGGGGCGAGAATCGCGCGCTGCTGCTCGAAGAGGCCGCCGATCTGTTCGAAGCGCACACCGACGAGTTTCTCAGCCTGTGCCAGCGCGAAGCGGGTAAGACCCTGCTCGATGGCGTCGCGGAAGTGCGCGAGGCGGTCGATTTTCTGCGCTACTATGGGCACGAAGCGCGGCGGCAATTTGCCAGCCCGATCGTTCTGCCCGGACCGACGGGCGAGGAGAACACGCTGAGCCTGCACGGGCGCGGGGTGTTTGCGACGATCAGCCCGTGGAATTTTCCGCTCGCGATCTTCACCGGCATGGCCTCCGCTGCGCTCGCTGCGGGCAACACCGTGATCGCCAAGCCCGCCGAACAGACCCCGCTGATCGCCGCGCTTGCGGTGCGGCTGTGCCACGAAGCGGGCATCCCACCCGAAGCGCTGCAATTGCTGCCCGGCGCGGCGGAAGTGGGCCAGGCGATTACCTCGCATCCGCTGCTGGCGGGCGTCGCTTTCACCGGGTCGACCGAGACCGCGCGCCTGATCAACCAGACGCTGGCCGCGCGCGAGGGGCCGATCGCGACGCTGATCGCGGAGACCGGCGGGCAGAACGCGATGATTGTCGATTCATCCGCGCTGCCCGAGCAGGTCGTGCGCGATGTGCTGGCGAGCGCGTTTCAGAGCGCGGGCCAACGCTGTTCCGCGCTGCGCGTGCTCTATCTGCAAGACGATGTCGCAGACGAAATGCTAGCGATGATCCGCGGCGGCTTCGAAGCGCTGTATGTCGGCGATCCGGCGCGCCTTTCGACCGATGTCGGCCCGGTGATCGATCCCGACGCGCAGGCCGCGCTCGAACGCCACGTGGCGCGGCGCGAGGCTTCGGGCAAGATCGTGCACCGCATTCAAATGCCTCCGGAAACCGCGCGGGGCTGTTTTGTCGCGCCCACGATCATCGAGATCGACTCGATCCTCGAACTCAATCGCGAGAATTTCGGCCCCGTTCTGCATGTTGCGCGCTTCAAGGCGGAAGAGCTTGGACAGGTGGTCGCGGATATCAACGCAACCGGCTACGGCCTTACGCTTGGCCTGCACAGCCGGATCGCGGCCACCCGCCGCTTCGTTCAGGCCCGCGCGAAAGTCGGAAATTTCTACGTCAACCGCAACCAGATCGGGGCGATCGTCGAAAGCCAGCCGTTTGGCGGCGAAGGGCTGTCGGGCACCGGTCCCAAGGCGGGCGGCCCGCACTATCTCGCGCGCTTCGCGACCGAGCGGACCGTTTGCATCGATACGACCGCGGCGGGCGGCAATGCGAGCCTGCTGGCGGCGATGGGCGAGCCGTATTTGCAGAACTGACGCTTCAAGGACGCGACACCCTTGCCCCGCTCTTGCGAGGCGATAAACATAGGCGCGATGCTCCGCCTGTTCTCGCGCCTTTTGCTGCTCCTCGCCTTCGTTTGGTCCGGCCCCGCCTTCGCCGAGGTCCGGCTCCATTTCCACAGCTTCAACGGCAGCGTCATGTGGGGTCGCTATCCGCACACCTTCATCGTGCTGGAAGGAACGCTGGAGGAAACCGGGCGCGTGGTGAATGAGAATTACGGCTTCTCCGCGCGCAGCGTGACGCCTGCGATCCTCTCAGGGCCGGTCGAGCACATGATCCTGGCGGAAAGCGAGAAGAACGTGCGCAAGACCAACCGCCATTTCTCGATCACCTTGAGCGATGCGCAGTACATCAAGGTGATCAAGCTCGTGCGTTCATGGCAGGAAGCGCCGGGCCGCTTTTACGATCTTGAAAACCGCAACTGCATCCACTTTGTGGGCGAGATCGCGCGGCTTGTCGGGCTCAGGGTCGATTACCCTCAAGACATGCTGCGGCGGCCCAAGAAATGGCTCAACCACATCACCGCCATGAACCCTGAGCTTGGTGCACGTGTGATCGATTGAAGGGCATGGCGCACTTGGCGGCGCGCCGCGTCACGCCAGAAGACTGGTGTCGAAAATGATGTATTCCTCGCGCGCCATTCCGTCCCTGATCCGGAAGCGGTCGACGCCGTGATAGGGTCGTGGCTCGCCATCGATAAGCGCTGACGCGTTCCAGAAGATGTAGAGCAACTCGCCCTCTCCAGCGCAGTCTATCGCCGTCACCTCCAGACCGTCCATCTGGTCGAGCAAGCCGCTCATCACCTCAACGTACTCCGCACCCGAAAAAGTGCCTTGCCCGCTGAAATGTATGGTGGCGTCCGGCGCAATGATTTCGGCCACACGCGGGCCGGTGGGGTTGGCCCAGAAGGACTTGAAACGCTCATAGAATTCACGGTGTTCGGCGCTGAGAGTGGAGGTTGCTTGGGCGGTCATAGCTGGCTCCTTGGGACGCGCTGATCATGATGCGGTCAATTTTATGTGCGCAGCGCACGTATTGTCAAGTTGAATTGTGTGCATAGGGCACGTATTGCCGTCGCATGACCGATCGGACCGCTAATCTGCTGGGAACCCTATCGCTGGCGGTGGCCGATCGCGTTGGCGAGACGACGCAGGCCATTCTCAACCACTCGGGGGAAACGGCGGCGGCGCTGGTCGTGATCGGATATGGATTTGGGCCGTCGAACGAGAGGCTGCGCAAGGTTCTCGGTCTCTCCCATCCGGGCTGTGTGCGGCTGGTGGATAGGCTGGCGGCCGATGGTCTGGTGGAACGGCGTCCGGGCAAGGATCGGCGCGCTGTGGCGCTGCACCTGACGCCTCGCGGCCGCGAAGCGCGCGAGCGTATCCTTGAGGGCCGTATCGCCGCCATTCGCCCGTTCCTCAGCCAACTCGCCCCGGAGGAGGAGGAAGCGCTCGGCGCGCTCCTGCATAAATTGCTCGCCTCGCTCGACACCAGCGACCTGGAGCGCTGCCAGTTCTGCCGCTTGTGCGATGACAGCGTGTGCACCGATTGCCCGATCCCCGCTGACTTTCGCACAGCGCTGCCCTAAAGTCGCGTCCAGAAGGGACAGGGTGAACGCTATGACACGCAGGGTGGGAGACCCCGTGACGATCGAGCGCGAGAGGCATGTCGCTCTCGTCACGCTGGATCGGGGCGACCGCCTCAACGCGCTGTCGCTGGAGGCCATGCGCGCGCTCAAGGCCGCCGCCGAAACCTTGCGCGAGGACGCGGGCGTTCGCGCGATCGTGCTCACGGGCAAGCAGACGTTCTGCGCTGGAGCGGACCTCTCAGACCCCGAAATGCGCGAGCGCGAAGGCCTGTCGGCCGTCGAGAAGCGCAGCGCGCTGCGGCTCGGCCCTGAGATGTGCGAGGCCTGGGCCAAGCTTGAACCGATTACCATCGCCGCGATCGAAGGATTCTGCATCGGCGGCGGTCTGGCGCTGGCGGCGTCTTGCGACCACCGGGTGAGTTCGAACGCGGCCCATTTCCGCCTGCCCGAGGTGCCGCTCGGCCTGAATATGAGCTGGCGTTCGGTGCCGCGTCTGGTCGCCCTGATCGGTCCGTCGCGCGCAAAAGAACTGATCGTCCTGGGGCGCAAGGTCGAGGCGCCCGAAGCGCTCGCTTGGGGGCTGATCGACCGGATGAGCGAGCCCGGCCAGGCGCTGGAGACCGCCAAGCAGCTCGCGCTTGAATACAGCAGGCTCCCACCCCTCGCGGTGCGCATGGCCAAGGAAGCGATCGAGGTCAGCGCGCACCCGCTGGCGCACGCGACCAGCTTCATGGACCGCGACCAGTTCATGCTCGCGCGCGCCTCGGCAGACCACGCCGAAGCGGTGGCGGCCTTCCTCGAAAAGCGCAAGGCGGATTTCGAGGGCGACTGACACCGCGCAGCGCCCAGGCCAAGACCTCCACACCTAAATCGCTCCCGCGCTTGCCCCCCTCGCCGCCTTCGGGAATCGTTGCGCGCATGGCTATTCTCTCCGATACATGGATTCGCAAGCAGGCTGAGACCAACGGCATGATCGAGCCCTTCGTCGAGGCGCAGCGGCGCGAGGGCGTCATCTCCTATGGCCTCAGCTCTTTCGGCTATGACGCGCGCGTTGCGCCCGAATTCAAGATCTTCACCAATGTCGACAGCGCCATTGTCGATCCCAAGGACTTCGCCTCGAACTCCTTCGTCGACCGCGACACCGATGTCTGCGTCATCCCGCCCAATTCCTTCGCGCTCGCGCGCACGGTCGAGTATTTCCGCATCCCCGAAGACGTGCTGGTCATCTGCCTTGGCAAGAGCACATATGCGCGCTGCGGAATCATCGTGAACGTCACCCCGCTGGAGCCGGGCTGGGAAGGCCACGTCACACTGGAATTCTCCAACACCACGCCGCTGCCTGCGCGCATCTACGCCAATGAAGGCGCGTGCCAGTTTCTGTTCCTGCAAGGCAATGAGCGGCCCGAAGTCACCTATGCCGACCGGGCGGGCAAATATATGGGCCAGAAGGGCGTAACGCTGCCGCGGCTTTAGGCGCTACTGGTCGGCAAGCGATGGCGAGAGACGGGCAGCTTTCGACCCCGGTTGCGACCACTTCGAGCGAGGAGCCCATCGGTTTATCGGCTGGTTGTTTTCCCCGGCCCGGTTGCGTTATCCCTCCGCATCAGGAGAGTCGCAAACCATGCCCAGATATCTGCTCATCACCCCGGCTCTTATGTTCATCGCCGCTTGTGTGACGGATCGCGGCGCGAACGAACTCTCCGATAGCGCTGCCAAGGGCAGAGCCTTTGCGCAAGCCAACTGCGCAGGATGCCACGCCCTCGACGACGGGGTATCACCGAACCCGAACGCGCCGAGCCTTCGCCGCGCGGCGCGCCGATTGCCGGACTGGATGGTGGCGGGATCTTTCCAGCGCGGCGTTCAAATCGGTCACACGATGGAGATGCCGGTATTCGAGTTTGAGGATGAGGATATCGACAATCTGCTCGCCTATATGGAGACGCTGAAGGACAAGAATTGAGCGCTTGCCGACGAGCCGACGAGCGGCGGCAAAGCCTTGGCGAAGGCGCAGGCGAGCGCCGTTGTTTCCGCCTGCGACCCCACTAGCGGACATATTTCGTCATTCCCGCGCACGCGGGAATCCATTGAGCTAGGTCCAATGCACAAAGAGTTTCAACCAACGGTTTGCCTGTTGG
>NZ_JASJAP010000006.1 GCF_030066995.1 Erythrobacter sp. | reverse complement strand
ATGATCGAGCAATAGGGGGCGGTCCATCACGCCATCGACAAAATCGTCGAACCGCGCGGTGAAGAGCAAGGGCGGCTCGACCCGCTCGATCAGCGGATGGTTGAATATCAGGCGCGGGTAGAAAGTGCTCCCCAGCACGATGTCCGCGACGTTGTGCGTGAGGAAGGAACGCTCGAAGAAGTCATGGCCCGGTCCGTCGTTGAAATCGCCGGTTACCACGATCCGCGCGTTGTTATCGGCCTGCAATTTCCGGTCGAGATAGCGACGCAGGCGATAGCCTTCGGCGGATATGCGCCGCCGCGCCTTGATCGCCGCCGCGACAAACTCCTGCCGTCGCGCGGGATCGTTGAACGCCTGTTGGCCGCCATGGACATGCTTGGACTTGGTGTGAAGATTGACGATCGTGAACGGCTGGATGCCCGTCCCGTCCACTTCAAGCACCAGAGGTTGGCGCGTAAAATCATAAGGTGAGAGCATCAGATCACCATCGACATCGGCGTCCCAGGATTCCTCAAGCTCTATCGTCGCCTCGTCGAGCGCGTAATCCATGTGTGTGACAAGGCCGCCGACCTTGCGAAGTCCGTAAAGCTTCTGCGCGCCCCCATCCTTGCCGATCAGGCCGGTGTACAAGGGGTTGCCTTGGCCATCGGAAAGGAAATCCCGAATGAACAGGGCCATCTCTTCCTGCGCGCTTGGCCCTTCCTGAAGGCAGATCAGATCGGGATCGATGGTGGTGATGACATTGGCCACGCGCTGCGCGGCTTCGCGTGAAGCGGCTCTGAAGGAAGCTGGCCCTTTCCATTGCGGATCGGAATTGCCGGAGAACCACTTGTTCATCCATTCAATGTTCCAGTTCAGTATCCGCATGCCGCCCTCCGGTTCAGCCCGGACAAGTGTAGCTCATCGCGAACGATTCGTCTTTCCTAGACCATGGCGCGTGCGCGATTTCCGATCCGATCCAGCGATCATTTCGGTGGCATGCGGATCGCGCCATCCAGCCGGAATTGATGGCCGTTGATATAGGTGTTGCGCGCGATCTCCACGATCAGCGAGGCGAATTCCTCGGGCTCGCCAAGGCGCTTGGGGAAGGGCACGCTGGCGTTCAACTGGTCCCACATTTGCGGGTTGCGGTCCTTCATGCCAAGCATCAACGGGGTGGCGAAGATCCCCGGCATCACCGAGTTTACCCGGATACCCAGATCCATCAGGTCGCGCGCCATGGGCAGGACCATCCCGTTTACGCCCGATTTGCACGATCCGTAGATGACCTGACCGATCTGGCCGTCCTGCGCGGCGACACTGGCCGTCAGGATGATCGCGCCGCGCTCGCCATCTGCGTTCAGGGGTTCGGAATTCGCCATGCCGAGCGCGGCGATACTGGCCATGCGATAGCTGGCGACCAGAATGCCCTCGGCGCCAAAGGCGTAATCCTCGGTCGCAAGGCGCTTGTAGCCGCCGGTTTCCTTGTCGTAGCCGATCGTCTTGCCGCGTTTGGAGGCCATCGCGCAGTGCACCAGCACGCGCTCCTGCCCGTTGGCCGCGCGCGCGGCGGCAAAGCCCGCCTGCGCGCTCGCTTCATCCATGATATCGACATGGTGGAACGTTCCGCCAATGGCCGCGGCGTGCTCTTCGCCCGCGTCGTCGTTGATATCGAAGATCGCAACCTTGAGCCCGGCATCCGCCAGAGCCGCCGCGCTGGCGCGCCTCAGACCCGACGCGCCGCCGGTGACGATGGCGGCCATTCCTTTTTCAAGCTTCATGAATTCTCTCCCGGCGCTCTTGAGCGTGCTCTCGATTTCTCCAGCGTGTCTAGGTCCCGGGCAAGGGCCTCGCAAGGCGATGCACCGCCGTGCACGGATCGCATGGCGCAGATATCGCCAATGCAACCCAAGGGCACTAAGGGATACGCGATGGACGGCGCCTGTAGGGGAGGACGCGTGGACAGTTTCCTGTTTTGCCTGATCCTTGTGGCGCTCCTTGGTCTGGGCGGGCGCGACCAGATCGTGATCGCGCAGCTTTCGGACACGCTGGCCGAGCGCGGCGATCCGCTGATCAGACGGCCTGTCCCCCTGCTCATCCTCGGCCTGGTCTGCGCTGGGGTAACGGCGGGTGTCATGGCCTATGCCGGAGCGACGCTGGCGCAGATCGTACCCTCGCGCGCGGCGCGCATGCTGGTGGCGTTTGCGCTCGCGCTTGCCGCTGTCGAGCTTGCCTGGCCGGTCCGGGCGCGCGCGCCGCGCGAGCCGACGCGCTCGCTCGGGGCCATCGGGCTCGTTTTGCTTTGGCGGCAATTGGGAGACGCGGCGCGATTTGTCGTCTTTGCCTTCGCTGTGGGCGCGCCTTACCCTCTAACAGCCTTGCTTGGCGGCGCGCTGGGCGGCGGGGCGACGGTCACGATCGGGTGGACGCTGGGCGCTCAGACCCTGTCGCGCTGGCCCCTTGGCTGGATCCGGTTCGGATTCGCGCTGCCTACGATTATTGCGGCAGTCTTCATCGGATTGAACGCTCGTTACGGCGCGCCGTGATCGATTTATACGATCACTGCAAAACAATCTTTCTCGAAACCATTAGCGTCCCTTCCCGTTGATTAGGTGAACAAACACAGCGCGTTGGTTCCCTGCCCCGAAGGGCCTTTTGGCGCGCGACAACAGACTTAAGGAGGACAACTATGCTTGACCCCAACAACTCCGCCACGATCGCAATGGTCCAGGAAATCAACGGCCTTCTGGCTGATCACTTTGCGCTTTATGTAAAGACGAAGAACTTTCACTGGCACGTAAAGGGGCCGCGCTTCCGCGATTTGCACCTGCTGTTTGACGAGCACGCCATCGAAGTGCGCGACCAGATCGATGCCATTGGTGAGCGCGCCCGCAAACTGGGCGGCGACACGATCACCAGTGTGGGCATGATCGCCGAACTTACCAAGGTGAAGGACCAGAACAGCGCGACGCTGTCGGCCGAAGACATGATCACCGAATTGCGCGACGATAACGCGGCTATGGTCGACCGTCTCAAATCGATGAAGGAGGTGGCCGAGCGCGCCGGCGACAACGCGACCGACGGCCTTATCGACGACTGGACCGACCAGGCCGAGGAACGCGTGTGGTTCCTCAACTCGCTCCTCAACGAGCGTTTGGGATAAGCACTCGACCCGATCCAAACAGACCGGTCCTAAGGGTCGGTTAACCAAAGGGCTGTTTCCGCTAGGCGGAAGCGGCCCTTTTGCTATTATGGGGGTATGCGTATTCCCCGGCCTCCCATCTCGAATGTGACGACACTCGACCACGCGAGCGATGAGCAAATTGCCGATTTCTTCTTCACGCGTCTTGAGCACGCGCTGAAGAAGTCCACCGGCGGCATCGCGGTCGCCTTTCCGGGGGGCTCGACACCGGGGCCCATTCTGGAACGGCTGGTACAGCGGCCACTCGAATGGAGCCGGATCGCGGTTTTTCCGACCGATGATCGCGAAGTCGAGGAGGATCACGAAGCGTCGAACACCGGCATGCTGCGCCGGATACTTGAGCCGCACGGCGCGCTTGTGACCCCTCTGGCGGAGGGCTTCGACATGCCGCGCTTCGCGCTGGTCTGGCTGGGCATGGGCAAGGATGGGCACATCGCCTCGCTCTTTCCCGGCAGCGATCCCGATCCGCGCGACGAGCAGGCGGTGCGCCGCATCACGCCGGACCCGCTGCCGCCCGACGCGCCGTTTGAGCGGGTGTCCCTGACGATCCCGGCGCTGCTCGCCTGCGAAGATATGGTCTTTGTGGTGCGCGGCGAGGCCAAACGCGCGGTGTTCCAGGCGGCGTTAAGGGGCGAGAACGAGCTTCCGGTCCGACGGCTGCTGGCCGCGCGCGAAGGCCAGCACACGATGCCGGTGACCTGCTTCTTTTAATCGCGCCGCAAGGCTATGCATGGGGACATGCTCGACTGGTTGCCCGCCCCATTGCACCGCGCGCTGCTGCCGCCGGCCTATCGCGCGCGCCATATCTGGCGCCGGATGCGCCGGACGCCGATCCGCGGCTGCACGGTGGTGATCACCAACCTTACCGGTGATGTCCTGCTGCTGCGGCATTCCTATGGCCCGAAAGGCTGGCTGTTGCCCGGCGGGGGCGTGGCGCGCGGCGAAGACCCCGAAGCGGCCGCGCGCCGCGAGGTGGCTGAGGAACTCGGGCTCACGCTTGGCCATGTCGAAGCGCTGGGCGTGCTCAACGAAGAGATTTCGGGCTGCCCGGTCACGGGCTATCTCTTCACCAGCGTGACCGGAGAGTTCCCCCGGCCCGACAACCGCGAAGTGATCGAGGCGCGCTTCTTCCCTTCGCATTCGCTGCCCGAACCGCTTGGCCCCGTCACGGCGCAGCGCATCGAAATCTGGCGCCAACGCGGTCTCAAGGACGTCTGAGGAGGGTCAAAGCAGCGAGAGCTGCGCGTCCTCACCCTCCGGCGCGTCCTCCGCTTCGCCGCGGTCGAGATTGGAAAGCGTCAGGCCCATCAGCCGGATCGGCATGGGCAGCGGAAGCGCCTCTTCCAGCAGTTCGCGGCCCAGCCTTGCAAATTCGGCCTTGTCCTCGACCCAATGGCTCACCGACTTGGCCCGCGTCATGATCTGGAAGTTCGTGTATTTCATCTTCAGCGTCACCGTGCGCCCGCGCTGCGGCCTGCCGTCCGAACCCGCGTTCACGATCCGCTGCCACACGATATCGATGATCCCTTCGAGCGTTTCGCGCAGTTCCTCGCCCGAAGACCTGTCCTCGCTGAAGGTCCGCTCCCCGCCGACAGACTTGCGCACCCGATGCGCGCGCACGGGCCTCAGGTCGATCCCGCGCGCGGCGCGATAGAGATAATCGGCCATGGAGCGAAAGTGGGCGCGCAGGAACTCGATGTCCTTGGCGGCGAGGTCCGCGCCGGTCTCGATCCCCAGCCGCTTCATCTTCTCCTCCGCCTTCGGTCCAACGCCGTGAAAGCGCCGGATCGGCAGACCCGCCACAAAGTCCGCGCCTTGCCCCGGTCTGATCACGCACAGGCCATCGGGCTTGTTCTGATCGCTCGCGAGCTTGGCGAGAAACTTGTTGTACGAGACGCCCGCGCTGGCGGTCAGCTGCGTCTTGGCACGGATTTCCTGGCGGATCATCTCGGCAACGCGCGTGGCGGAACCTATGCCCAGCCGGTCTTCGGTCACATCGAGATAGGCCTCATCGAGGCTGAGCGGCTCGACCAGCGCAGTGTGGTGTTCGAAGATCGCGCGGATCTGTCGACTGGCTTCCTTGTAGGCCTCGAACCGGTGCTTGACGAAGATGAGGTCCGGACAGCGTCGCTTGGCGGTGACGGAAGGCATGGCGCTTTTGACGCCGAATTTGCGCGCTTCGTAACTGGCGGCGGCGACGACGCCGCGACCGCCTGAACCGCCCACCGCGACCGGTTTTCCGCGCAATTCGGGGTTATCGCGTTGCTCGACGCTCGCAAAAAAGGCGTCCATATCGACGTGGATGATCTTGCGCAGGCCGCCTTCCTCCGGCGCGTCTTCCTGCGCCTGATCCTCTTCCTTTTGCAGACGATCATCCATCGTGCGAAAATACGCGCTTTATCGCGGGGAAGAAAGGTTTTGCGCTGCCACCCACTGGAACTTTCGCCGCGGTGAACGATATTGGTTGCATGCTCAAAAGCTATTCCTCTCCCGGCGAGCCCGCAAAGGTGGCGCCCGCTGGTTCCAGCGCCCGTGCGCGGGTGATGGGGGAGGGCGAGCTGATCTGGATGATGGCGATGCTGATGGCGCTTCAGGCGTTTGGCATCGATGCAATCCTGCCCGCGCTCGACGATGTGGGGCTGGCGTTGGGTGCGCCGGGCAATGAGCGGCAATTCGTGATCGGCGTCTATCTGCTCACCGCCGGGCTGGGCGCGCTGATCCCTGGCGCATTGGCGGACCGTTTCGGGCGCCGCCCGATCGTGCTCGCGTCCATCGGGGTCTACATCGCGCTGTCGCTGGCGAGCGCGCTGGTAACCTCGTTCGAGGCGCTTTTGGCCGTGCGCGCCGCGCAAGGGTTCTTCGGCGCAGGGATCGTCGCTCTGCCGCCTGCAATCATTCGCGACCGGGTGGGCGGCGACAAGATGGCGCGCATGATGAGCCTTATCTTCGTTATCTTCCTGATGGTTCCGGCCATCGCCCCTTCGATTGGCGAGCTTATCCTGACTATCGGCGACTGGCGCGCGATCTTCCTTGCGATGGCGGTGCAGGGCGCGATCGTCGCCGCCTGGGTCTATTTCCGCCTGCCCGAGAGCCTCGCGCCGCAAAACCGTCAGCCAATCCGGCCGCGCGCCATCGCGCGCAATATGGGAGCGGCGATGAGCGAGCGCTCGGCCATCGGCTATATCTTCGGCAGCACGGTGGTCTTCGGCGCGCTGTTCGGTTTCATCAACTCCTCGCAGCAGCTCATTGCCGAAGGCTTCGGTCGCCCCGATATCTTCCCGGTCGTCTTCGGCATCTGCGCGGGATCGATGGCGCTCGCAAGCTGGTCGAATTCGCGCATTGTCGAACGCTTCGGCGCGCGCCGGGTCAGCCACACAGCGGTGTTCGCCTTCATCGCGGTGGCCTCGGTGCAGGTCTATTTCGCGTTTTCGCACGAAGAGACGTTGTGGGAGTTCGTGCCGCTAATGGCGATCAACATGGCGCTGCTCGGCTTTATCGGCAGCAATTTCGGATCGATTGCGATGACGCCGTTCTTCCACATTGCGGGCGCGGCGAGCTCAATCCAGACCTTTGTGCGCATGACCAGCGCGGCGCTGATCGGCGCGGCTATCGGCCAGGCGTTCGACGGCACGGCGCGCCCGCTGGCGCTGGCTTTGCTGGCGAGCGGCGTTGCGTGCCTGTTGCTGATCCTGTTCAGCGAGAAGGGGCGCCTTTTCGCCCCGCCTCAGGCGCAGCAGCGCTACCCTTCGGGCATGCGGAGTTAGGGCACAATTCCGTCATTGCGAGCCAAAGGCGAAGCAATTCAGGGCGCATCGCTATCCGCTCTGGATTGCCGCGCCGCTGCGCGGCTCGCAATGACGCAGGTTTAGAGTTCAGCCCCCAGCTTTCTCCACGCAAGATCGGCGAACTCGCACAATAAAGGCCGGGTGTCGCGCGGGTCGATAATGTCCTCGACGTTGAAGCGTTCAGCGGAGCGGAAGGGCGAGGTGACCTTGGCCAGCCGTTTGCGGATGCGCGCCAGTTCCGCCTGCGGGTCGTCGCTCGCTTCCAGGTCGGACTTGTACGCGACCTCCACTCCCCCTGCGATGGGCAGGCTGCCCCAGTCGCCCGAAGGCCAGCAAAAGCGGTATTGATAGGTGTCCGCGTTGCTCATCGCGCTGCCCGCAATGCCATAGGCGCGGCGCATTACGACGCTCGCCAGCGGCACGCTCGCGCGGTAGATCGCGTTCATCGCCGCGACGCCGTAGCGGATCGTGCCCGCCATCTCCGCCTCGCGCCCGATCATGAAGCCGGGATTGTCAACGAGGTGCACAATCGGAAGGCGAAACTGGTCGGCGAGTTTGACGAAACGCTCGACCTTCTCGCTGGTCTTCGCCTCCCACGATCCGCCCAGATACGAAGGATCGCTCGCCACCACCGCGACCGGCCAGCCGTTGAGGCGAGCCAGTGCGGTGATCGCCGCCCTGCCCCAGTTTCGGCCGATCTCGAACACGGTCCCTTGGTCGAGGATCATCTCCATCGCCCGGCGCATCGAATAGACTTGCTTTTCATCGCGCGGGACGAGGCTGAGGAGCGCGTCTTCGCGGCGCTCGACCGGGTCGCCCGTTTGGGCGCGGCGGGCCAGTTGGCCGACATGCTCGGGCATGAAGCTGAGGAAATGGCGCGCCCTTGCGAAGGCCTCAGCTTCGGTCGCGACCTCATCATCGACCACGCCGTTGCGGGTGTGGATATCGACGCCGCCCAGCTCTTCCTTGGCCTGTTGGTGGTCGGCGGAGCTCTTGTAACCCTCGCCCAGCCCATCGACCACGGCGGGCCCAGCGGCAAAGAGCTGGGAGAGCCCGCGCACCATGATCGAATAATGGCTCGCCGCGATACGCGCGGCACCCAGCCCGGCGGTCGGTCCAAGCGCGAGGGCCACGACCGGCACGGTGTCGAGGTTTGTGACCACATCGCCCCAGCCGGGCACGGCGGGGATATAGGTCGCGCCGATCTGCTCCAGTGTCTTGACGCTGCCGCCGCCGCCCGTCCCGTCGATCATCTTGACGATGGGCAAGCGAAGCTCGTGCGCCATCTTCTCGGCCTGCACCATCTTGCGCGCGATCCCTGCGTCCGCCGCGCCGCCACGAATAGTGAAATCATCGGCGGTGGCCACAATGGGCCGGCCATGGACGGTGGCCTTGCCGAACAGGAACGGGGCGGGGGTGACGCCGGTCAGGTCGCCGTTTTCGTCGTAATGGCCCTTGCCAGCGATCTTGCCGATCTCGCGGAAAGAGCCGGGGTCGCACAGCGCGTCGAGCCGCGCGCGCGCGTCCATCTTGCCGCGCGAGTGCTGCCTGGCCACTTTCTCTGGCCCGCCCATTTCTTCGGCGAGGGCCTCGCGTTGGCGCAGTTCTTCGAGTTCCTTGGCCCAGGTCATGGGTTCCCCTTCCCTTGAGGGAAGGGGCTAGGGGATGGGTGTGCGCTGGTCGATGGCGGAGTACCCCCACCCCCAACCCCTCCCCGCGGGGAGGGGAGGCTCATTCGCCGTTATCCTTTGGCTCCACCACGCAGAGCACCGCTTCGACCTGCACCTGCGCGCCTTCGGAGGCTTCAAGCCCGGTGACAGTCCCGTCAAACGGCGCGGTGAGCGCGTGCTCCATCTTCATCGCTTCGAGCACCATCAGCCGCTGGCCTGCGGTGACCGCGTCGCCCTCGGAGACATCCACCGCAATGACCTTGCCGGGCATGGGCGCGAGGATTGCGCCATCGGTAGCGGAGGCGTGGCCTGTGCCGTCGTATCTTGAGAGAGTGAAGACACGGGTGTCGCCTTCGTACCGCGCCAGCACCCCGTCAAATTGCTCTTCGGTCCAAACGCTGTCGTCTGGCTCGACCAGGTAATCCCGAGCGCCATCATTGACTGACATTCTGAACGGGTTGTTTGGGCTATTCAGCCGAAGTCCCGACGGCTGCTGCCATGGCGGCAGGCGCTCAACCACATCTTGGTCGTAGGCGTGCGGGTGACCCTTACCCTTCATAAAGAAGACATGAGCAGCGCTGGCAGCAATCTGCTCATCTGCCTCTTCGGAAGGGATAACTGTCTCGGAATTCTCCGCAATCAGGCCAGTGCTGAGGTCGGCAGATTTGACGTGCTCATCCGTCAGCAGGCGATAAAGGAAAGCGGCATTAGTCTTTACAGGCCAGCAGGTTACCCAGCTGCAATCAATAGCTAGTTGCTCAAGCGCCGTGGTACGGTCGTCACGGTGGACAATGATCTTTGCGATCATCGGGTCATAGAAAGGCGTGATCTCTGCACCTTCTTCAACGCCGGTATCGACCCGAACGGGATGTCGGCGGGTAGGGGTGGGGAGGTAAAAATGAATGAGCGGACCAGTACTCGGCAAGAACCCCTTGGCCGGATCCTCCGCATAGAGCCTTGCCTCAATCGCGTGGCCGTCGATGCTCAGCTCTTCCTGCTTCAACGGGATCGGCTCGCCGCTGGCTACGCGCAGCTGCCATTCGACCAGGTCCACCCCGGTGATCTCTTCGGTCACCGGGTGCTCGACCTGGAGCCTTGTGTTCATCTCCATGAAGAAGATGCGGTCGGCGCGCAGACCCTCTGAGGCGTCGGCGATGAACTCTATGGTGCCTGCGCCTTCGTAGTCGACCGCTTTGGCGGCGCGCACTGCGGCGGCGCAGATTTCCTCGCGGGTCGCCTCGTCCATGCCGGGGGCGGGGGCTTCCTCGATCACCTTCTGGTGGCGGCGTTGGAGCGAGCAGTCGCGTTCGAACAGGTGGACGACGTTGCCGTGGCTGTCACCGAAGACCTGCACCTCGATATGGCGGGGCGAGGTGATCCACTTCTCCAGCAGCACTTCCTCGTTGCCGAAGGAGGCCTTGGCCTCGCGTTGGCAGCTTTCGAGTGAGGCGGCGAAATCGGCGGGTTCATCGACCTTACGCATGCCCTTGCCGCCACCGCCCGCAACCGCCTTGATGAGGACAGGGTAGCCGATGGCCTCGGCCTCCTTGGTCAGGTGCTCGACCGACTGGTCTTCACCCAAATAGCCCGGCGTCACCGGCACGCCTGCGGCGATCATCCGCTCCTTGGCGGCGTCTTTGAGGCCCATGGCGCGGATGCTTTCGGGCTTGGGCCCCACCCAGATTAGTCCCGCATCGATGACGGCTTGCGCAAAGTCGGCGTTCTCCGACAAAAACCCGTAGCCGGGATGGATCGCCTCCGCGCCGGTAGCCTTGGCCGCGGCGATGATCTTCTCGCCGACCAGATAGCTTTCGGCGGCGGGCGAGGGGCCGATATGCACCGCTTCATCGGCTGAGCGGGTGTGCAGCGCCTTGGCGTCCGCGTCCGAATAGACCGCAACCGTCGCCACGCCCATTTCGCGGCACGTGCGCATGATGCGGCACGCAATCTCGCCGCGATTGGCGATGAGGAGTTTGGCGATCACTCTTCCGGCACCTCAGGCGCGCCGAGGATTTCGCACTCATCGAGCGCGGTCATGGTGAAGCTGGTGTTCGCAACGCGCCAGCCATCGTCCGTTCTGGCAAAGCTCATCGAGTTGATGCCGCAATGGGTCGGCGTCCCGTTCACCAGAAACACGTAAGGACCCCAGATGTGCCCCATCGCGCCGTCCACCTGGACGGTGGAATAATGCATGTATTCGTCGGTGCCCGGAGCCGATGTCTCCCACCCATCGAGGTGATCGCCCGCCGCGACGATGCGGGTCTTGGGCGCGTCGGGGTCGCGCCGGTCGTGGACGAAGATCACCGCCTCATCGAGCATCGCCTTGCGCAAGGCGGTCTTGTCGGGCGAGCGTAAGGCTTCGAAGAACGCATCCGCAGCCGCGATGACCGGCTTGGGGTCGTTGGTAATATCCTGCGCCAAAGCGGGCGCGGCGATAGCGGCCGTCAGCGCGGCGGCGAATGTCAGGGTCCCTCTCATGGGCGTCTCGCTAACGCATTTTTCCCGTCATTGCGAGGCGCCCGAAATTTGTTTTGGGCGACGCGGCAATCCAGAGAGTTCTGGCGATAGACTCTGGATTGCGTCGCTTCGCTCGCAAGGTCGATTACGAAGGCCGAAAGTCCGCAATCCCCCACGTGATCTCCCCGCCGGGATGTTTCTCGCGGTTGATCGCAGCCGACAGGAAAGCGCGCGCGCCGTAGAGCGCCTTCTCCCATCGGGGAACATAGGTTCGCGAATTCCACGCCTCGATGCCGCGCGCGCGAACCTTGCGCCCGATCGCGCCATAGATGCGCGCGGCGCTGAGCACCGCCCAGCGGCTGCGGAACGGCAGGCGGGCAGCGCCCACGCGCGCGGCCGCCTCATGCTTTTCGACCAGAGCCACGAGCCGCGCTGCCATTTCGGCGAGTTCCTTGCGGTGGTGCGGCTTGGTGTGCTGGCCGGGCTCGATATCCTGTTCGACCAGCCATTCGAGCGGCAGGTAGCAGCGCCCCGCCGCGTCATCCTCGACGATGTCGCGCGCAATGTTGGAGAGCTGGAAGGCGAGCCCCAGATCGTTGGCGCGGTCGAGCGTGTCGGTGTCGTCGGGTGAGACGCCCATAACCACCGCCATCATCACGCCCACCGCGCCCGCGACGTGGTAGCAATAGCGCATCATGTCGGCTTCGCAGCGCGGGCGCCAGTCCTCCGCATCGAGCGCGAAACCGGCGATGACGTCCTCGGCCATGGTCGGCGTGAGGCCGCATTCGGCCGCCACCACGCCGAGTGCGTCAAACGAAGCGTCGCCGGTGGGCTCGCCTGCAAAGGCCTTCGCGGTGAGTTTGCGGATGAGGGCAAGGCGCGCGTCGAGATCGGACTGGTCGCCCAGCTCGCCGCCCAGAACCTGATTATCGGCAATATCATCGCAGCGGCGGCACCAGGCGTAGAGCAACCAGGCGCGTTCGCGCGTTTCGTTGTCGAACAATTGCGAGGCGGCGGAAAAGCTTTGCGAGCCGTACTTTATCGCCTGGTGCGCATGCGCGACGAGCGCCGCGCGGCGGTCCGACTCAATATTGGCTGCGACCCCCATGACGTGTCCTACAAATCCTCCGCCTTCATGCGAAAGATCGGCGTGTGCGGCTCGTAGGCTGCCATCTTGTCGAGGAGGTCAGGCAAGCGGTCCGCGTGGATCAGGATGCCGGCATGCGCGTCGCGCACGAAGCCGACTTTGGCCATCGTCGCGTTGAACTTGATGAGATCGTCGTAAAACCCGAAAGCGTTGAGGAGGCCTACTGGATCGGAGTGATAGCCCAGCTGCGCCCAGCTCATCGCCTCCCACAGCTCGTCCATGGTGCCAACCCCGCCGGGCAGAGTGACGAACCCGTCCGAGAGATCGGTGAACTTCTGCTTTCGCTCATGCATCCCGGAAACCGCGATCAGTTCGTCGCAATCGTTGTTGGCGACCTCGGACCGGACAAGCGCTTCGGGGATCACGCCGATGACCTCGCCGCCCGCCTGCTTGGCGCCCTTGGCCACCGCTCCCATCAGGCCAAGGCGGCCCCCGCCATAGACAACGCCAATCCCGCGCTGGGCGAGCGCGGCGCCGACATCTTCGGCGAGTTCAACATAACGCGGATCAGCCGGGCTGGCGGAGCCGCAATAGATGGCAAGGCGTTTCATTTGGTCCAGCCCTCTCCGCAAACCGCTCGCATCATCTCTTGGACCGCAGCGATTTCCATCTCAGGCATTGATCGGAATTTTGGCGTCGGCGCGTGACCCACCCATGGTTCAGCCGGCTTTCCATTTGCAGCTTCGCCAAGGGGAGCCATCTGACTGGTCCTGCAATCGACCGCCCAAGCCGCGTCAACATAGGTAAACAATTCGCTCAACCAGTCGTCTTCGTCGAGCACCTGCCGCACTATGATCTTTGGGTACTCAACGCCATTGACCTTGGCCTTGCCCGTTGGGTTTCTATCCCACCATACTTGGCTGCCATTTTCATCCACCAACGCTTGCCAATCGTGCTTATGCGGGGGATCGACGAGAGGAGAGGTTCCGAATTGCGCAGGAGAGGATGCGGCAAGAAGAAGCGCGCTAATCACACCGTCTCCTTGATCGCCAGATCCTCCAGCATCAGGCCCGCTGTCGCCTTGCCGCTGCCGACGACACCGGGGATGCCCGCGCCGGGATGAGTGCCCGCGCCGACGAGGTAGTAGTTCTCGATCACATCATCGCGGTTGTGGCCGCGCAGGTATGCGCTTTGCCAGAGCACCGGCTCGAGGCTGAAGGCGCTGCCCATGTGCGCGGAAAGGTCAGCAGCGAAATCCTTGGGCGCGTAGGAAAACTTGGTGACGATCCGCTCGTGAATGTCGGGGATCAGGCGGCGGCCGATCTCGTCGAGGATCATCTTTTCAAGCCGCGGGCCTTCGACGTCCCAGTCGATCGGCATCTTGCCCATGTGCGCGACCGGCACGAGCGCGTAGAACGTGCTCTTGCCCGGAGGCGCCATCGAGGGATCGGTCACGGTCGGGTGGTGGAGGTAGATCGCGAAGTCTTCGGGCAGTACGCCGTTTGAGAAGATGTCGTCGAGCAGGCCTTTATAGCGATTGGCAAACAGGATCATGTGGTGGGCGATCCCCGGCCAGGTGCCGTCGAGGCCAAAGTGAACGACGAACAGCGATGGGCTGTAGCTCTTGCGGCTGAGCGACTTCGCCATCTTTTGCCCGCGCTGCGAATTCGACAGCAGGTCCTTGTAGGAGTGCATGATGTCGCCGTTCGAGGCGACCGCATCAAAGCGCCCCTTGAAGCCGCTCCTGGTCTCGACCTCGGTCGCGCGGTTGCCCATCGTGTGGACCTGGACCACCGGATCGCCGATCCGCATCTGGCCGCCCAATCGCTCGAAGTGGCGCACCATCCCGGCGATCAGGCGGTTGGTGCCCCCGCGCGCCCACCACACGCCGCCGTCCTTTTCCAGCTTGTGAATGAGCGCGTAGATGCTGCTCGTCTTCATCGGATTGCCGCCGACCAGCAGCGAGTGGAAGCTGAACGCCTCGCGCAGCTTGGGGTGCTTGATGTAGCTTGAGACCATCGAATAGACCGATCGCCAGGCCTGTTCCTTGACCAGAGCGGGCGCGGCCTTGAGCATGGTCTTGAAGTCGAGGAAGGGCTTGTGGCCCAGCTTTACATAGCCTTCTTCAAACACACCGGCGGAGTATTCGAGGAAGCGCTGATAGCCGTCCACGTCCTCGGGGCTCAGTTTGGCGATTTCAGCGAACAGCTCCTCCTCGTCGTTCGAATAGTCGAAGTTCGTGCCATCGGGCCAGTTGAGGCGATAGAAGGGCATGACCTTCATCAGCTCAACGTCTTCGGAAATGTCATGCCCGGTCAGCTGCCACAGCTCTTCAAGGCAGGGCGGATCGGTGACAACGGTGGGGCCAGCGTCGAAGGTGAAGCCGTCCTTCTCCCAGAAATAGGCGCGGCCGCCCGGCTTGTCGCGCGCTTCGATCACCGTGGTGGCAATCCCTGCCGATTGCAGCCGGATCGCGAGCGCCATGCCGCCAAAGCCTGCTCCGATGACACACGCGGTCTTGCCGGTGTATTTCTCTGCCAGACGCGGATCGATGCCTTTGCCGCCCGGAGTGGAGGCGATATTGAGCTTGGTCGGGGCGTTCATGCGGTGTTCTCCGTGCTTGATGCGGCGGGACTATCAGAATTTCGCGGCTTTCTCAGCGGCTTTCCGGGCTGGAACATGGCTTTGATGGCGCGCGGAATAGATACGGGCGGTTTGCCCCACAGGACGCGCGCGCGATCGCGCAAGGGCGAGCGCGCGGCGTAGAAGCGCTCGATCAGCCCCTGTCCCAGCCCGTAAAAGCGTTGCAGGACAACGTAGCGGCGCTCCGGATCGGCGGCAAAGAAGAGGAACCGTGTCAGGAGGCGGTAATAGGCCGTGTTGTTCCAGTGGCGGCGGGCGCGCGCCTCGAAAAGGGCGACCACCTGCGCAGCGGGCAGGTCGGCCTTGTCCGCCAGCGCCAGCGCGTTCTCCATAGCGATGGGCATCGTGTAACTGGTGAGCGGGTGGATAAATCCCGCGCGCGCCCCGATCGCGACAACGCCGGGCAGACGCACCTCGCGCTGGTAGGCGTCGAAGTCTCCGCCGGTCAGCACAGGAAGAACGCCGGTTTCATGGGCCACCGGGACGCCTTCCATCCACCCCTTGTCATGGCAATATTGATCGATCCGGCCCTCCAGCGCGGTGCGATCCAGTTTCGGATCGTCGGCGTAGTAGGTGTCTTCCACAAAGACGTCGCGCTCGCTCAGCGGCAACACATAGACAAAGCGATAGGCCCCGCCATTGCCGTGCGGCGCAAGCTGTTCGACATCGGCGTCCATGATCACCGGGTGTTCGGCCCCGTGGGGTTCGTTGAGCCGCATGTGGCGGCCCATGAACACCTGCCACCCTCCGCGCAGATGAGGGGAGGGCTGGAAGTTGCGGCAATCGATGACGAGCCGCGCGTTGAGCCGGGTGCCATCGTCGAGCGTGACGCCGCTTGCCTTGATGTCGGTCGCCTTGCGTCCAAGCAGAAGCGCCTCGGACGGGAGCACCCGGCATATCCCTTCGTGAAAGTCACCGGAGGCCATCGACGTGTAGCCGGTGTGAAGCGTGCGTTTGAGGTTGGGAAAGCTGACGTCGTAACCCTTGGTCCAGGCGGTCTTGCGGATCGGTTCGAGAAGCGCGCGCCCGCGATCGTCAAGGTCGCTGTCGAACCAGCTCCAGCGGTGGTTGCCGCCCAGCGTCTTGCCCGCTTCGATGACCGCCAGACGAAAATCGGGACGCGCCTTGTAGAGCGCCAGAGCGGCAAGGCCGCCCGAAAGGCCGCCGCCCACTATCACTGCGTCAAAGGTTGAGTCGCTCATGCACGATTGGCCCTAGGGCACGCGCGCGTGCGCGGCAATGCGTCGCCGTGCAGCGAAACTCAAAGGTCGAGACGGCGCGACAAACCGTGACCAAACCGTGGGTTGCGCGCGGTGGGTCAAGGCCTAAGCGATGGTTGCGACTGATTATCGGTCTTCGGGAACTTTAAACGGCTGCGTTCATTATTTGCGGAACTGGCACTCGGCGGTCCTCTCTTCCCCCCTTTCCGCTGCCCCGAGTGCACACGATCCTGGTTCCAAGGAGATTAGCATGAGCACCCCCGTCCTCGTCCGGCCCGCTTTCGCGCTTGCGGCTGCGTTTTTCACCCTCCCCGCCGTTGCTCACGCTGACGAGGGAGACGGGACGGCCGAACCGCGCTCCGGGATACCCGCTTTCTCGCTCGACCAGGTGGAGGCAAGCGCCTTCACCCTGGCGGCGAGCGAAGCGGTCGCGGTCGCCAAGACCGAGGAAGACGCTTCGCTTTACGAGGGGCCGCAGCAGCAACCCCAGAGCGGTCCCCAGAGCGGTCCACAGAGCGGTCCACGCCAGGCGGGGCAGCCGCCTGCCCGGATGCCGGACATTGTTTTCGACGACACCTGGCTGGCTGTTGGCGTGGGCGCTGGCCTGGTGCCCAGCTATGGCGGATCAGACGACTATATCGTGTTCCCCCTGCCGTTGATCGTGGGCCGCGTGGGCGGTGTGGGTATTCGCCCGAATGGCGCAGGGATTCGGCTCGATCTGCTCTCGCCCGCTCCCGCGCTTGGTCCCAATCAGGAAAAGACCTTCAACTTCGGTCCGAGCATTCGCTTTCGCAACGACCGAGCCAACCAGATCGAGGATGAGGTCATCAAACTCGCCGAAGATCTCGACGTCGCGCTTGAAGTGGGTCTGGCGGGCGGCGTCACCATTCCTGGCGTCTTCAATCCCAACGATTCGGTCACGTTCAACAATCAGATATCGTGGGATGTGCTCGGCGCGCATGATGGCATGATCATAGAGCCGACCATCGGCTACGCGCGGCCGTTTGGTCGCGGCATCCTGTTCCAGGCAAACATCGGTGTGCAGATCGTCGATGACAATTTCGCCGACTATTACTACACCGTGACCCCGGCCCAAAGCGCGGCGACCGGCCTGCCGCTGTTCACCGCGGATGGCGGGCTCAACAGCGTTTCAAGCGGCATGATCGTCAACTTCGACCTTGACGGCAACGCCCTGAACGGCGGCTTCAGCGTTTACACCGTGCTCGGCTATACACGGCTTCTGGGAGACGCGGCGGACACCCCGTTCACCGATATCCGAGGCGACGCCAATCAGTTCATCGGCGGTGTGGGCATCAGCTACACGTTTTAGGCGCAATAGGGCGCGGGCGCGCACTGCGGTGCGAGCGCGGGTGCACCTGCGGGCGCGCTCTACCCTCCCATGCGTTCGGCCAGAACCCGCGTCACGACCGTTCCGATTTCGGCCTGTTCTTCCGCGTTGGGCTGCTCGCGCTCCATCTGGACGCGAATTTTGCGCACTTCGGGGTTGATCGCGTTCATCTTTAACAGAGCGGGCGACTTCGCGACCTCCCGAGCCATGGTCGCCATGTCATCGGCGGTCATACTCTTCGCCGCGGCCTCGGCTGCTTTGGAGAGGTCTTGCGTGACCTGCTCTTCGGTCACTTCGCCGCCCTCGCCAACACTGCTCATGGTTGCGTCCGGGCTGAAGTTGATCGAGGCGGTGTTGAGGAGTTTGCGCCCCAGATCGCTGCGGTAGAAGGCCGCGACGTCCCTGGCTTCTTCGGCGGTCAGTTTCGCTTCGAACAGCGCGATCATGTCGGGTCGGTATTTCGCGGTCACGCGCGCTGAGACCCGCTCCATCACCGGGCGCAGCTCTTCCACAAGCACGCCGATCGTTCCCGGGCTGCTCGCTTCGATATCCTGCATGACCGGGATGGTGCGAAACTCGCGATCCATTGCGATCAGCGTCGAATCGATGATGGCGTTCTGATCGATCCCCTCTTGCATGGCCGTGTAAAGGTCAGCGTGCTCGCTGGCGGCATCCGCTTGCGGGGCCTGCGCCGGTTGCGCGGCGGCGGGGATGACGGGGAACACCGCCGGAGAAAGCGCGCCGAGGATGGCCACGAAAAACGCATGGCGGATGAAACCCATGATGAAAGCCCCTGTGAATAATGCCCTGCGCCCTTGGACGCGAACCCCTTGATCGGCAAGGCAAAGCGGCGGCCGGCGCGCGGTTTCTGGAACCGCTGAACCTTTGGGGCCACACTCGCTGATCTAGGGCGCTGCCAGCGCGCTTGCGACGGCGAGCCGGCTCCGCGATCGACACTCTTGCCTCCCCCTCGGCCCCGCGATGGGATGATATTATCTATCATATACAAACGCTTAGTGGGCCTTGCCAGCGGCGGGCCTTCGGTGGCAGGAGGGGAGCGGGATCGCCGCTGAGCGCTATTCGGGATGGGCGCTTGGCGGTTTTGGGGAAGGGAAAGCGATGAGACTGCTTATCAATCTGGCGACCGCGATGGCGGCTGTAATGGGGGTCTTGGCGGCGCCCGCTCTGGCCGAGACGATCGCGATCCGTGCCGGGGCGGTGATCACCGACGCAAGCGTTGCGCCGACGGGGCCGGCGACGATCGTGGTGGAAGACGGAAAGATCGTCTCGATCACCGAAGGCGGGGGCGCCATCGAGGCCGATACGGTGATCGACCTGTCGGACAAGACGGTGCTGCCGGGCCTTATCGATCTGCACACGCATCTCTCGGGCGATCCTTCCGGCGAGTTCTGGCGCACCGCGACAACGCCGGCGGAGTATTTCACGCTGGTTGCGGCGAAGAACGCGCGGATAACGGTCGAGGCCGGGTTTACGACGGTGCGCGATCTCGGCTCGCGCTCGGATCAGGTCACGCAAATGCTGCGCCGGGCGACCGCCGAGGGGCTGGTGCCGGGGCCGCGTGTCGTGACCTCGGGGCGCACAATCGCGATCGTCGGCGGCCACGGCGATATCAGCGGGTTTCGCAAGGAAGTCGACGCGGCGATCACCTCTGGCTTCACGTGCACGGGGCCGGTCGAATGCGCGGAAAAAGTGCGCCTTGCCTCCAAATACGGCGCGGATCTGATCAAGATCACCGCGACCGGCGGCGTGCTGAGCCAGCAGGGGCGGGGGCTTGAAGAGCACTTCACCGCCGAGGAAATGACCGCCATCGTCGAGACAGCCAAGCTGCTTGGCCTCAAGGTCGCGGCCCACGCTCACGGCGCGCGCGGGATCGAAGCGGCGGCACGCGCGGGCGTCCATACAATCGAGCACGGGACCTATATCGATGAGGCGGCGGCGCGGGCGATGAAGGCGTCGGGCACCACCCTCGTCCCTACGCTCATGGCGTTTCAGGGCATCAAGCAGAACCTTGGCAAGCAATTCTACACGCCCGTGGTCGAGGCCAAGATCCTCGCCGTCTCGCAGGTCGCCGACACCATAATCGAGCGCGCAATCGAATACGGCGTGCCGATCGCGTTCGGCACCGATGCGGGCGTCTATCCCCACGGCGAGAACGCGGGCGAGTTCGCGCTGATGGTGGAGGGCGGGATGACCGAGGTCGAGGCGATTGCATCGGCCACCACCGGCGCCGCCGCCATCCTTGGCATGGAGGATGAAATCGGTCGCCTTGCGCCGGGCTATTCCGCCGATCTGATCGCGGTGGACGGCGACCCGCTGGCGGACGTGCGCGTGCTGGAGGATGTGCAATTCGTCATGGTGCGCGGTCGCGTGATGAAGTGACGTCCAGCGGCCTAACGCGCGCGCCTCAGGCCGCGCGCTTCAGGCCGCTGGGCGGTCCCGCTCGACCAGCGCAGCCGCGGCCGGTCCGGTGAGCAGCGCCGCCGCGCGGTCCCATCCGCCGTGAAGCCAGAGCTGTGCTTCGGGCGTGCCGGGCGCAGCGAAAATCGGCATGGCACTCGCGCCAATTTCGCGTGCCAGCCCGCTCGCCTCGCGGGTCAGGATCGCGAAAGCGGGCACGTCCTCATCCTTCCACACGCCCAGCATCGCGAACACCCTTTGCCCTTCAAGCGCAAGCCAGTGCCGATTGCGACGCCCTTCATAGTCGGTTCCGCTGCCCCAAAGCATGACCATCGTTGCGGGCACGAGGCAGCGAAACTCGCTGTTGCGCAGATTGCCGATCCAGAACGGGCTTTTGGGATTGCGCACCGTGAGGATGCGGCGGGTGGGGTCATCGCTCGAGGGCGGAGGAAGAACACCCCACAGCCGCGGGACGATGCGCGGGCGCAGCGAAGGGCCGGCCGGGCGCGGGCCAGCAACGAAGTCCCGCCCCGCCGCGATCACCGGCGCGAATTTTCCCGGCGCGACATAGCCGCCCTGCCACGGATCATCGCCCCGCGGCGCGCCGAAGCTTTCGGCGATGTCGGCAGCGGTGGTGTCGAGACGGTAGAGACAGGTCATCGCGCGGCGTGGTACCCAATCAGCGCGCCGCGCACAGTAACCTTTCGCGTCCGATGCGCGTATAGCGAGGAATCACAAAGCAAACGGGGGCACGAAGATGGATTTCACCTACGCACGCACAACCGGCATCGTAGCCGCTTTGTTGCTTGTCGCGGCGGTCACGCAGGCGGTCTACACCGCGCTTTATCTGGCCGAGATGGACGTGCCGCGCCAATTGCTGTGGGGTGGCGAGGGATTGCTGTTCGCGCTGATGGCCGCCTTTGCCGGTTCGGCGCTGGCGCAGGCTAAAGGGCTCCATCTGGCGTGGTCGGCGATCGCGGCGGCTGCGGTCTTGAATGTCGTGCAGGTGGGCGTTGGCCTCACCCTTTTCGGGCCGTTTCGCGAGGTCGCGCAGGCCATTCCCGAGGCGGCGCCGACGGCGGGTGCGATCGTCGCGTTCTCCTTCATGGTCTACAACGCGGCGAAAGCGCTTCTGGCGCTTGCACTGATCGTCGTGGGCCTGTCCCGCGGCAAGGTTCTGGGCGCTGTGAGCGCGCTGGTCGGCGTGTTCGCGTTCGTGACCAACACGGCCTCGATGGCGGCGGGACGCGGCGTGTTCGGAGAGCTTCCTCTGGCTGGCGGTTCGGGCGTGCTGGCCACCGTGCTGCTGGCGGTCGGCCTGTTCGCGCTGCCGGGTGAAGATCGCTAGGTTCGCCCACACATAGAGAGGGGCGCCGCAGCGCCGAGCCGCGACGCCCCTATCGAAGGCCGGATCAATCGAAGGCCGGATCAATCGAGGGCCGGATCATTCCGGGGAAGGATCAATCGGGGGAGCGATCAATCCGGGGCGGGATGAATCGGGGGAAGGATCAATCGAAGGCGATCCTTGGCCCCTTTTGCTATCAATCCTTGCGCCTGGGGGCGCGCTTCTTGTTGGCCGTGGGGACCGTGGTTCCATTCTGGCTCATGCTGGAGCGGCGGGCGGGGCGGTTCGCACGCTCGCGCCTGGGGGCGCGCAGTTCGCTCGCGGTCGGAACGGTGGTTCCGTTTTGCTCAAGCTTGCGGCGGGCCGGACGGCTGCGGCCTTCACGCACCGGCGCTCTGAGCTCGCTCGCGGTCGGAACCGTGGTACCGTTCTGCTCAAGCTTGCGGTTCGACCGGCGTTCCGAGCGCGGGGCGCGCAATTCGCTCGCGGTGGGGACGGTGGTACCGTTCTGCTCGAGCTTGCGGTTCGACCGGCGTTCCGAGCGCGGGGCGCGCAATTCGCCGGCGGTGGGCACGGTCGTTCCATTCTGCTCTAGCTTGCGGCGGGCCGGACGGCTGCGGCCTTCGCGCACCGGCGCTCTTACCTCGCTCGCGGTGGGAACCGTGGTTCCGTTCTGGCTCGTCTTTTCGCGCTTCGGCGTCGGCTCCGCGGCAGCGGGTGCGACCGCCAGAGCAAGGGAAACGATAGAGGCGCTCGCCACCAGGTTCAGTGCAGTCTTCAACATAGCAATTCTCCTTCAATCGGTACGGCCGTTCGCATGCGCGATAAGACGGCCATGGCTTGGGTGCGCTGACGACAATCGGCCGGCTTGGCCTGACCGGTTCGCCAGGGTCGACGCGTCGGAGAGAATCGTCGCGATGAACTGAAAACATTGAAAAATCACGATTACCCTCCCTGACTGTGTGTCGATGGCGCTTCCACTACGCCAAAATAGATCAATAGTCTAGATTAAAACTCTAGAAAATGATTCTAGAGTGACAAGCTGGTAAAACCCCGGCAGAGACAGGGCATGGTGCAAACACGAAGCGAAGCGACGCGTGACAAGGTTCTGCAAGCGGCGGAGAGCCTGGTGATCGAGCACGGTCACGAGGCGATGGCCATGCAGGAGCTTGTGAAGCGTTCGGGCGTGTCGAACGGCTCGATCTTCCACCACTTCGGCTCGAAGGACGGTGTCCTGCGCGTGATCTTTGCACGCGAGCGCCGACGCTATCTTGGCCATGTGGCACAGTGCATTCTCGGGCACGATGGCGATCCGTGCGACGCCATGGGAGAAGGCGCGCGCGGCGCGGTGGAGTTTCAGGCGCGCGACCCGCACCGTCACTTTCGCTTGGTCGAACAGTTCTCGAATTCGCAGTGGCTGATGATCGAAGAGGGCGGCTGGAACGACTTGGCCGCCGAGATCGAACGCCCGGTGATGGAGTGGGCGGTTCCGCATCTTGCATCCGGGCGGCTGCCCATGCTTCAGCCGCACACGATCCAGTCCATGATGCTGGGCCCGGCCGAGCTTGTGTGCAGTCAGTGGCGCCGGGGGAGGATAACCGGACCGCTTATCGATCAGGCGCCCATCGTCGCCCGGTTCGTCGCCCAGGGCTTGCGGCAGATTTGCGCGCTTTACGCGCCCGCGCGCACCGCGTGACCGGCGCGCAGGCAGGCTAGGCCGCGCGCGTCTCGCCCACCGCGCGCCGCAATCGGCGCTGCCCCCACACCGTGAGCGCAATCGAACCGGCGATCACACCGACGCGGATGATGTTGCCAAGCTGCCCGCCCAGCGCGTTCTCTCCAAGTGCAAACAGCGTCCAGGCGCTGTTGAGCCCAACATGCAGCCAGATCGCGGGCCACAGGTTGAAGTCCCATTTCCAGTAGATCCAGCCGAACCAGAAGCTGCCAATCGCCGTCAGCGCGGCTATGCTCAGGCTCTCGACCAGGCCTTCGCCCTGATAGACGTGGAACGCGCCAAAGAAGAGCGAGGGCACAAACGCGGCGATCCAGAACGACCATCGGAAGTGGACCATCAGGACGCCAATCGCGCGAAAGGCAAGAAGGATCGCGGCAAGATCGATCGTGTTGAGGAGCACCGCGCTGGCGTAAGGCACAGCGCGCAAAGCGTCCCGCACTCCAAGGCTTTCGAGCACATCGGCGCTGGTGGCGTTGACGGCCATGGCGAGCAGCACAGCGGCCAACCCGAAAAGTCCGCGACGCGCTTTGTCTACAATTGTAATCACCAGCAGGTTCTGCAAAAGCCATCGGTCGATTGTCAAGAGGGCCTTCCAGCTGCGGTTCGCGGGCCTCTCGCGGTTCGACAGCGCTGCCTTGCGTCTCTTTATTCGAGCGCGCCAGCGAGCGTTTCGAACCCTTCGGCAAATTCGCGCTTGAAATCCTGCACTACGCCGCCGGCGCTGCGCACTTCGGTCACCAGGCCAACGCCTTGCCCAACGAAATAGGAGCACAGTTCGCGCGCCTTGGGATTGCCGTTGACCGCTGCCTTGTCGATGGCGCGCAGGACGGGTTCGGACAGCAGCATCATCAGCGGCATGGGGAGTGCGGGTAGACCCGCCTCCTCCCACGAAGCGTGCCAGCCCGAACGCAATTGGCGCGAATACTTGCCGGTGCGATGCCTGGATCGGATCGTGTCGCGGCTGGAGGCGGCGATCATCTTTTCGCGAAACACCTCGTGCGTTTCGGCCTCGGCGGTCGCCAGCCACACGCTGCCGCACCATGCTCCGGCTGCGCCCATCGCCATCATGCCGGCCATCTGCTTGCCGTTCATGATCCCGCCTGCCGCCAGCACCGGGATATCCGCGCCCGCCGCTTCGATGGCGGCCAGAACTTCGGGCACGAGGACTATCGTCGACACCTCGCCGCAATGCCCGCCGCCTTCGCCGCCTTGTGCGATGATCAGGTCGACCCCGGCCCCGACCTGCTTTACCGCGTGCTCCTTCGCCCCGACCAGCGCGGCGACCGGTATGCCGTGCTTCTTGCCCGCCGCGATCATCTGAGGCGGCGCGGTGCCCAGCGCGTTCGCGATGAGGCGCACGGGGTGATTGAAGCTGACTTCGAGCAGTTCCTGGCCGAGCGAGGTGTTGGGCCGCTGCGATCCGCTGATCGGTCCGGTCCCCTCGGCGCTTACGCCGGCCTCTTCAAGAATCCGGGTTGTCATGTCGCGGTATTGCGCGGGGATCGCGGCGGCGATCTCGTCGGCGGTGACCGAGTGATCGACCGCTTGGACTTCGGGGATGAGAACGTCGATGCCATAAGGCTTTCCGTCCACGTGATCGTCGATCCATTGCAGCTCGGTCTCGAGCTGTTCGGGCGTGAAGCTGACCGCTCCCAGAACGCCGAACCCGCCCGCGCGGCTGACCGCAGCGACCACGTCGCGGCAATGCGAAAACGCGAAGAGCGGGAAATCGCATCCCACCATTTCTGTCATCTGGAACGGCACGGCTCTCTCCCGATTTGCGCTTGGCCTGGCGGTGTCTTGCGGCTTTCTCTGGATTTGTTTGTGTCGCTGGTTTAGGCCTGTGTCCATCCCCGGGGAGCCAGCTGATGGCTGAGAGGGGCAGGTAGCGCTGCTCGACCCGTTGAACCTGAACCGATTAGCATCGGCGGAGGGAGTGGGCGGCCACTTGGTTCCATCGATTGCTGATTGCTGATCTCCTGCGCACGCAGGAGTCCAGTCCCATGGGTTCCTGCTTTCGCAGGAACGCACGAAAAGCGCACGGAGAGCAGAGATATGGCCGACATCAATTCCCCCCTTGAATCGGGTGGCGTCGAAATCGGGGTCACCACCGGACCCATTCGCGGCAGCCGCAAGGTCCATGTCGGCGCGCGCACCGGAAGCGGCGTGCAGGTGGCGATGCGCGAGATCGATCTGGAAGGCGGGGAGCCCAGCGTTCGGGTCTACGACACGTCCGGTCCCTACACCGACCCGGACGTCGCGATCGACATCAACGCCGGCCTCGCCCCGCACCGCGCCGACTGGATCAAGGCGCGCGGCGATGTCGAGGACTACGAGGCGCGCGAAGTCAAACCCGAAGATAACGGCCAACTCGGCCCTGATCGCTCGGGCGGCGTCCCGACCTTCCCCAATGTCGTCAAACGCCCGCTGCGTGCCAAATCGGGCATGAACGTGACGCAAATGCACTATGCGCGCCAGGGCATCATCACGCCCGAGATGGAATATGTCGCCGAGCGCGAGAATCTCGGTCGCGAAATCGCCGCCGATCTGGTGCGCGACGGGCAGGATTGGGGCGCGGCGATCCCAGATGTGATCACGCCCGAATTTGTGCGCGATGAGGTCGCTCGGGGCCGCGCGATCATCCCCTCCAACATCAACCACCCTGAATCGGAGCCGATGGCGATCGGGCGCAACTTTCTGGTCAAGATCAACGCCAATATCGGCAACTCGGCCGTCGCCTCGGACGTCGCGCAAGAGGTCGACAAGATGGTCTGGGCGACGCGCTGGGGCGCGGACACGATCATGGACTTGTCGACCGGGCGCAACATCCACGACACGCGCGAATGGATTATCCGCAATTCCGCCGTACCAGTGGGCACTGTGCCGATCTATCAGGCGCTCGAGAAAGTCGGCGGTATCGCCGAAGAGCTGACGTGGGAGATCTTCCGCGACACGCTGATCGAACAGGCCGAGCAAGGCGTCGACTATTTCACGATCCACGCCGGCGTGCGCCTGCCCTACGTCCCGCTCGCGGCCAAGCGCGTGACCGGGATCGTGTCGCGCGGCGGCTCGATCATGGCGAAATGGTGCCTCGCGCACCACAAGGAGAGCTTCCTCTACGAGCATTTCGACGAGATCACCGAGATCTGCGCCGCCTATGACATCGCCTATTCGCTGGGCGATGGCCTGCGCCCCGGCTCGATCGCGGATGCCAATGACGAAGCGCAGTTCGCCGAGCTCTACACTCTGGGCGAGCTGACCAAGCGCGCCTGGGCGCAGGATGTGCAGGTGATGATCGAAGGCCCCGGCCACGTGCCGATGCACAAGATCAAGGAGAACATGGACAAGCAATTGGAAGCCTGCGGCGAGGCGCCTTTTTATACGTTAGGCCCGCTCGTGACCGACATCGCGCCGGGCTATGACCACATCACATCCGGCATCGGCGCGGCGCAGATCGGTTGGTACGGCACCGCGATGCTCTGCTACGTCACACCCAAGGAGCACCTTGGCCTGCCCGACCGCGACGATGTGAAAGTGGGCGTGGTGACCTACAAACTCGCCGCCCACGCCGCCGACCTCGCCAAGGGCCACCCGGCAGCGAAAGTGCGCGACGATGCTCTGTCAAAAGCGCGCTTCGAATTCCGCTGGCGCGACCAGTTCAACCTCAGCCTCGATCCCGACACAGCCGAGCAATATCACGACCAGACGCTCCCGGCCGAAGGCGCGAAGACAGCGCATTTCTGCTCGATGTGCGGGCCCAAATTCTGCTCGATGAAGATCAGCCAGGAAGTGCGCGACTTCGCCGCCAAGCAGAACGCGGGGCCGGAGAGTTTCCTGGCCGCTGGCGGAACGGCTGAGGAGGCCGAAGCTGGGATGGAAGAGATGAGCCGGGTGTATAAGGAGAAGGGCGAGCGGCTTTATTTGCCGGAGGACGCGGCAGAGTGATCCTGCGAAGGCTTTTTGGGAAAGGTGAATCCCCGGTCGAGCCGGAGCCTTCTGCTTCGCCTGAAGAGCCGACGCCACAAAGAGCCGAAACCGCCATCTGGGAGATGCTCCAGCAAGAGTGGCTTTGTGCAAACGGTCATACGATGGAGGGCAAGCCGATGGATTTGTGCGCCCATGCGCCGGACCCCTTTCCCCAAGATCGTGAGTACGAAGCTAATTCTGCCGTACGGTTTGATGGGGATTTTCTCTCCGAAGACTTTTGCATTCTCAATGATGGCGAGAAAACGAACTATTTTATTCGCGCGGTTATGGAATTCTCGATCCTGGGCACTCATGAAACCTGGGGCTTCGGGTGCTGGACGACCCTTAGTCGGGAAAACTTCGACAAATACATAGATGGGTTTGATGCAGGGGTTTATCCAGATGAAGAACCTTGGTTCGGTTGGTTATGCAATCGCCTCTTGCCTATCTTTGAAGGGCCAGACCCGTTGCCGCTGGCGGTCTGGCCAAGACCCGACCGCCAGCGCCCAATCTTGTGCGTGCGCGATGAGGGCCACCCGCTGAGAGCTTTCCAAATACAGGGCTTGCCTCCAAGCGTCTTGCTAGAAATCTTGCAGACGCACGGACTTGGGCCCAAGGTGAACTGAGCGTGATGAACTTGACGGTCGCCATCCTCATCTGGTTCTCCATGGTCTCGGCCGGGATCATGGCGGGCGTCTATTTCACCTTCTCGGTGTTCGTAATGCGCTCGCTGGCGGAGCTGGGTGACGAAGCGGGCGCGCGGGCGATGCAGTCGATCAACGAGATCATCCAGCGCAGCCTGCTCCTGCCGCTCTTCTTTGCCAGCACGCTCGCTTGCGCGGCGCTTGTTGCGCTCGGCGCGATGGGGCTTGCCGGGCCTCAAGCCTGGCTGCTGATCGCGGGCGGGGCAACCTATGTGATCGGCATGTTTGTTGTCACCGTGATCGGCAACGTGCCACTTAACAACCGGCTCGACGCGGTGGACGCGGCCAGCGCCGAGGGCGCGGCCATGTGGCGCGAATATCTCGCCCGCTGGACCCCGCTAAACCACGTCCGCACCGCCGCCTGCACGCTCGCCATGGGCCTGTTCATCGCCGCGCTGCAAGCGGGGGCATGAGCCGCGAGGGCCTGAGCGAGGGCCTGAGCGAGGGGCTGCGAACGATGCTCGGCGCCTTTGACGGGCGTGCGATGAGCCTTCTGGGCGAAGCCGAGGCGGCGTTTGGTGGCGAGCCGGGCTATGTCGATACATTGGTGGCGCTGGTGCCTGGTTCTCAAACCTGCGAGGCCGGGCCGTTTGTGGGAAGCGGCGCGACATGGCTGCTCAAGAGCTTCCTCGAAAAGGGCGGCGCGCTGTCGGCGGAGCAGACCGGGGCGCTGATCTCCGCGCTGCCGCAAAAGGCCGACGGCGCGCACTGGTCGACCGCGCTGCATCTGTGCCAATCGATCCGTTATCTGGACCTGACCGTCACACAAGGCTCGAGCATAAGGGGCTGGCTAAAGCCGCTGTTGACCCACAATCGCCCTTTCGTGCGAGCCTGGTCCCTCGACGCGCTGGCGCATCTTGCGAAGCGCCATGAGGAGCATCGCGCGGATTTTGCCGAGTCGTTGCGCATTGCGGGCGAAGATCCGGCGGCTTCGGTGCGGGCGAGGGCGCGAAAGCTCGGCTTGGGGTAAAGGGGTGGCGAGTGGGGCTGAACGAATCGGGCTGCGCGCGCGCCTGGAATGTCTGACTGCACTGCGAAACGCAGCAGCAGGGCGTCTCCCGGCTATCCTGAAACAAATCCGGGATGACGGTATCGAGTGATTGCCGGAAGCCTCGAAGCGCGTTATAACACCTGTATGAACAAGCCGCTCAAGATCACAAGAATCGGCAATTCCGCCGGAATCATCCTGCCCAAGGAGGTGCTCGCCCGCTTGCGCGTTGGGCCGGGGGATGAGCTTTACGTTTCCGAGGCGCCCGATGGCATTCGGTTGACCGCGACCGATCCCTCGTTCGCCGAGAAGATGGAAGTGGCGGAAAAGATCATGCGCGAGGATCGCGATATCCTGCGCGAACTCGCCAAGTGATCAGCCTCCTTCCTCCCCTCCCCGTGGGGAGGGGATCGAGGGGTGGGGGCTCGACGGTCGTGGGTCAGCGCTGCCTTGCTGAAGCCGTGCACCCACCCCGAACCCCTCCCTCAAGGGAGGGGAGTTAAGTGGTCAAGAATCCTATCCGCCTCGAACCCGTCTGGCTTGACGCCAAGCTTGCTATCGCGATCCACGATCGCCAACTCGCCGAGCATGGCGGGCCAAGCGGTGTGCGAGATCAGGGAGGGCTGGAAAGCGCGCTCTCTCGACCGCAGAACAAATGGGTATATGGTGAGGATGATCTGTGCGCGCTCGCGGCAGCATATGCCTTTGGTCTGGCGCGTAACCACCCTTTCGCGGATGGGAATAAGCGCACGGCATGGGTGCTGGCACGCGCTTTCTTGGCGCTCAACGCGATTGAACTGGAGTTCGAGCCGCTTGATGCGTTGCGGATGGTGCAGACCCTCGCCGCGGGCGAACTCTCTGAAGACGAGCTTGCCGACTGGTTTCGCCAGCGGCTCGCCTGACCCTTTCCTACACCGCCAAAATCTGCCTTACCCTGGCGGATGCCTCATCCTCCCGCGCGTTCGCCTCTCGTTCTCCCTCCCGCCGACGTTCCCGCAAGAGCGCATCGCCACGATGGCTGGACGCCCGAGCGGCAGGCCACCTTTCTGCGCGAACTGGCGGGCTCGCATTGCGTCGCGCGCGCGGCCAAGGCGGCGGGCATGTCGCGCCAGTCGGCCTATCGCCTGCGCGCGCGGCTGAAAGGCGAGCCGTTCGATCTCGCCTGGACCGCGGCCTTCGCCTGCCGCTTCGACGCGCTGGCCGAGGCGGCGATGGAGCGCGCGCTCAACGGCGTTGAGGTTCCGCATTTTCACGGCGGCGAACTCGTCCACACCTCGCGCAAGTTTGACGAACGGCTCACCATCGCGCTGTTGATGATGCAGGATCGCTTCGGCCCGCCGCGAGTGGCCTCGCATCACCCGGCCGCCGCCTATGGCTCGGCGGATTTCGGCGCGCTGCTCGATCGCGTGGAGCGCGGGCCCGACACGTGGGACGAGGAAACGCGCGCCGAACTCGAGAGCTTCTACACCGAGGATGAGGAGCCCGACGAAAGCGATGAGGTCGGCTACGATACGGGCGAGGATGCGGGCGATTGCTCAGGTGAGGACGCCTATGAGACCGAATGAAGTTGGACAAGTGTCGCCTTTGCGATTCGGACGTAAGTCGATGTTTCACAACGCAATGTTGGGCAATCCGCCGGGTGACACACTGTCACCTTTGTCACCCTACCGCCGCTGGCCTTCGCGCAGATACGGGTTGCGCCGCGTTCAGCGAGCGCCCACATTGGAACCGATAACAAAGGTAAAACGCGGTAACGCGCAAAGCACCAAAGGAGAGCGCTTCATGAGCATGCAGTTCCAGTTCAATTCCGACAGCTCCGTCATGGGCACCGAAAACGTGGCGGAACGGATCGAGGCGGCTGTTCGGCAGAAGCTGGCACGGTTCGAGGATCGCCTGACGCGGCTTGAGGTGCACGTCTCGGATGAGAACGGGGGCAAGGGAGGGGCCGATGACAAGGCCTGCATGATCGAAGCGCGACCGCGCGGAGGCAAGCCTCTGGGTGTGACCGCGCACGCGGCCAAGGTGGACGACGCGGCGCGCAAGGCCGCGAACACGCTGGCTGAGCGGCTGGAGCGGCATTTTGGCAAGGGCGACAAGCACCGCCACGAACCGCGCCCCGACAAGGTGATGTGAGCCGTGATGTGAGCCGCTATGCGGCGTCTGGGCGGGCGCGCGGCGGCGCGGGGCCGCGGCTCGCGGCGGCGGGGATTGGCGCTGATCAGGCGTCCTTGCTTGTCAGACGTCCTTGTCGCCAAACACGCGGGCGCGCAGGCTGCGGCCCGAGGGGGCGGGCTCCTCGCACAACGTTGGCGCCGCTTCGTGCCGAGCTTTGCGCCCGGTGTCCGAAGCGGTTTGGAGCGCTTGATGGTGGTCGGGATGGTGTTCGGATTGGTGCTCGGGTGGGTGTTCGGATTGGTGTTCGGGGAGTGGCGCGGGCGGATTGGCGGCGGCTTCGGCGCGGCCCTCGGCCAGCGCGGCTTCAAGCTCGGCAAGGCAGCTGACCTCGGTGTCCTCGTCGATGCTGGCGCTGTCGGTCTTGGCCTTGGCCTTGGGGGTGCGTTGGCACAGCACATTGGCCTCGCGCGCGTAGTCGTCCGCGATGAACGCGCAGGCGTCGTGGCGAAGCGGGACCAGCTCGTAGACGGGCACCGGGCCGCCCAACGCGTCGCCCGGCCCGGTGGCAGCGTCGTTCGGATCGGCCTGGTGCCGGCGAACGGTCCAGATCTCGCCGCTCTCCTCCCCGCTCTCTTCCCCGCTGTCTTGCGCCCTGGATGGGGCCGGGCTGAAGGTGTCGCCATCACCGATCGAGCCCACATCGCGGCTCGCGGCGAAAGCGCAAAAGGCCAGAACGCTCTGGTAAGCGGCGGCCCAGGGAAGCGCGGTCGGTCTGACCGTGACCTCGTGGCCAAGCCAATGGCGCGCGCCGAAGGTCCGCAGGCCAATCTCGGCGCCGCTTTCGAAGGAGCCGGGGTCCGGCTCGTCCGCTCCGTTAGCGTAAAGCACGGGGTGGATGGCGAGCGGACCGGGGAAACCTTCACGAGCCTGCTCTTCGAAGGTTTCGGGATCGAACAGCTGGTCGGACTGGGCCCAGTGAATGGCGCTCGGCGTCACGCAATCCGTCGCGACCCGAGCCATGAGCGCGAGCGTTTCCAGTCGGCTCACAAACGCCGCAGCGCCGGCCTCCGATTGCGCGGGGTCGAGCGTTGCGAACGTCGAGGCCATGCGCGCTTCTTCCCCGACCGCAGCAAAGGCGCCGTGCGCAACCTCCAGCGCGATGTGGCTGCGCGCGAACTCTATGCGCGCTTTCATGTCGGGAACGCGAAGAGTGGTGACGGGCGAAGCGAGAGCGTTGGCGAAAAGCTGAGGGCTCGCAGGGCTCTCAACGTATTCGAAGGTGAGGATAAGGTCTTCGCCGCCGCCCACAAGCCGCGCAAAGGCGCCGGGGCGATGCTCCGATACGTTGAAGGTGGCGCCGGACTTCATCTCGACGATCCGGGCGAAATCGCGTGTCACCGCGTCAAGCCCTTCGAAACGGGCGTCCAGCAGCAGCGCGGCCTGGATCCGGTTGGGAAATTTCATGGGAACGCCCCGGTCTTACGCTGAATAGGGGCTAACTCGCATTGGTAAGGATGGAGTTAATTTGCCTCACCGAGTGTCTCGGGAGGGTTCTGGATGGCGGTGTCCGATGGCGGCCCGGTGATCGCCAGTTCGCGCAAGGTTTTCTCGATCTGCTTCTTCACTCCAAAGAAGCCCGCCTTTGCATGAGGCCAGGTCGCGCGGCTGAGATCGCCAAGAATGACGTGGGCGCGATGGCTGTCGATCAGCGGGGCAAGCTCGGGCATCAGGGCCTCGCGGGTCCAGCCTGTGGGCAGATAGGGAAACACGACCCGGTCAAGCCCCGCACCCGCCAAGATGGTCGCAAGGTTTCGATCTTCCTCCCAGACCGCGCTCGTTGCGCCGAACGCCAGGGCCGCTTCGGCGACCCCCGATGCAACGGCCTCGTCTGCGAAGCGTAACGCCTTCGCCCCGATCGCGCCGGGTGAGCGAGATTGCGGGCGCGCGGCGGCGATGACAAGCGCGGGCGGATGCGGCAGGTCGAGCGGGACGTGGCTCGCCGCCTCGTCGTGCAGGATCAGCGCATAGGGCTTTGCCAGGTCGTCGGGCGAGACCGGCTGAGGCAGGTCGAGGCGGATGCGGGTGTGTTCCACCGCTTCTTCGAGTGCGGGCGCATCGTCGGCAAGGCCTTGCGCGGCGAGCGGTCCGTCCGGGTGGTCAGCGGTGTAGCGCGCAATGTTGTCGGGCCGGGCGAGATAGGTCTTGCCCTTCGTGTGCAGTCCCGCGACCCAGCGCCAGCTCAAGGTGTTGGATGCCGCGTCGGCGTCGAGAAGGTTGCGCAGGAAAAAGTCGGCGCCCAATTCCCATTCGAGCCGCAGCGTGAAGATCCAGATGCTGGCAAACCACATTCGAGCGTGGTTGTGGAGGTAGCCTGTCTCAACCAGTTCGCGCGCCCAATGGTCGAAGGCCTCGATACCCGTGCGGCCTTCAATGGCTTCCTGATAGGCGGTGCGAACGCCCGCGTTGCCTTCCATTCGAGCGAGCGCGGCGTCGCGGGTTTCGACGTAGCTTCGCCAGACGCTCGGGCGCTGTTCAAGATACCCTTTGAAGTAGACCCGCCAGAAGACCTCTGCGATGAATTTTTCCGCGGCGCTCGGGCTGTGTTGTCCAAGGACTGCGCCTATCACTTCAGTCTCGCTCAACAGCCCCGCGTGCAGCCAGGGGGAAAGCTGGGAAACATTGGACCGCGCCCCGCCCGCTTTGGGTGTGCCGTTATCGTGGTTTCGACTGTTCGCGTAGGCGCGACCGGCGCGCGGCAGAAAATCCGAAAGGCGCTCAAGGCCGGCGGAGCGAGTGGGGGTAAAAACCATGGCGTATCAATGGCAAGAGCCTTCGCAGGTTCCCGCTCGGCTCGCCGTGTCTAAGGGGCGCGCCATCTTCTCGCCACTTTTCTTCGCCGACCGGAACAACCATTTGCTGTCTTCATTCGTACTTGTGCGTGGTGGAGTCAAAATCGTGGCTCGATCTCGTTCAGTCCAATTCTGCAAATTCAAGGATCCCCTATGAAGACGCTCAAGTTCACTCTGGCTTCGGCCATCGCCCTTTCGCTCGCCGCGTGCGGCGCCGAAACGACCGAGGAAACCGCCGCCGACGAAACCGCCGTTGCGGAAGAAGCGACCGCCGCCGGTACGGTTGTCGAAGTCGCGCAGGGCGACGACACTTTCTCGACGCTGGTGGCTGCCATCACCGCCGCTGGCCTTGGCACCACGCTGAGCGAGGAAGGCCCTTTCACGGTGTTCGCTCCGACCAATGACGCCTTCGGCAAGCTGCCCGAAGGCACGGTTGAGCAATTGACCACCGAAGACGTCGAAACGCTCACCGCGATCCTGCAGTACCACGTTGTCGCCGGTTCGGTGAACGCCGCGACGCTGACCGAAGCCATCACCGCTGCCGGTGAAGACGGTTACACGGTTGAGACCGTTGGCGGCGGCACGCTGAGCGCGGCCATCGTTGACGGTTCGGTCGTCTTGACCGACGCGGCCGGCAACACCTCGACCGTGACGGCGACGGACGTCGAAGCCTCGAACGGCCTGATCCATGTCATCGACACGGTTCTGATGCCTTCGTAAGCTTGTTTGAAAGCAACGTTGAAGACACGCAAGGCGGGCTCCTCAGGGGCCCGCCTTTTGCGTAGGACGAGAGCCATGCCCGACCCGATTCGCCCGGCTTTGATCGTGTCACTGTTCGCATCCGCTGCCGCTTGTGGCCCGACCGACGGTATCGACGATGATGGCGCGATCTATGATGGCGTTGCGCCAGGCGCGGAGATCAGGGTCACAGGGACCGAGCCCTTTTTCGCCTTTGCGATCGAGCCGGGTGAGGGCTCAGACTTCGCCGTCCGGTACACGAATCCCGAAACTCCCGATGGCATCGAATTCATCGCGGGCCGCTTTGCCGGGAACAACGGAATAAGCTTTTCCGGGGAGTTGGAAGGCAAGGCGGTGCAGATCGCCATTACGCCGGGCGAATGCAGCGATGGGATGAGCGATCGGGTTTATCCTTTCACGGCGACCGTGGCGTTCGGCGAAGAAACGCTTCTGGGTTGCGCCTACACAAGCGAGGCTCCCTTTGCCGGTCCGCAATCACCTTGAGAGTGCGCATTTTGCATTCGTGTGATGCGTGGCTTGCGCTTGCCAAAGCTGGCTGAGCGGGGGATACTGATCGTCGAGAAAGAGCGAGAACCGCGCTGCAATGGAAGGGATCACCATGGCGCTGCGTGCGGCCTTTGGGCCGCCTTTCACGTGTGTTGAGCGAGACCTCGACGGGTTTATCCGTGTGAGCGCACTCGCTCATGCGGGCTCAAAACCTCATAGGCGCGGCGTGTGAACACCGACGACGAACGCCCCATTAGCCGGACCGGCCAGGCCAATATGCGCTTTGACGATGCGCCCGACCGGTTTCGCTCCGGGCACTCGGGCGATCGGTTCTCGGGCGCCTCGGGCGTCTTGTTCGAGCAGGCGATGGCGCAAACCCGGATGGCGATCTGTCTGTGCGATCCCAACCAGGACGATATGCCGATTGTCTTCGCCAATCGTGCGTTTCGCCGATTGACGGGATATTCCGAAGAAGAGACCGTCGGGCGAAATTGCCGGTTCCTGCAAGGGCCAAAGACCGATCCCGAACCCGTGGCCCGCATTCGCGAGGCGATCGCCAACGAAGACGTCGTGGTCGTAGAGCTTCTGAACTACCGAAAGAACGGCACCACCTTCTGGAACGCGCTGCACCTTGGTCCGATCTACAACGATGATGGCGAGCTTGTGTATTTCTTCGGCAGCCAGTGGGACGTTTCCGACGTGCGCGCGGCCCGCGCGGAGGAGCGCCACGCCAAGGAAATGGCGCGCGAGCTTTCGCACCGGATGAAGAACATGTTCGCGGTCATTTCTGGCATCGTGAACGTTACCGGGCGGGTGCGGGGCATTCAGGGTGAGGCGGCTGAGATCAACGCGCGCATTCAGGCGCTGGGCCGCGCATACGAGACGACGCTCGATGACGCCTCTTCGGGCAGCATCGATATCGGGGAAGCGATCCGCGCGGTGCTGTTGCCCTATGATCGCGACGCGGAGCGGCTCGTGCTGACCGGAAACGGTGTCCGCATGCCTTTCACCATTATCTCCATTGTCGGTCTGATCCTCCACGAGCTCGCAGCCAACGCGACGAAGCACGGCGCGTGGTCAAGCGATGAGGGGCGCGTGAGCGTGGACTGGCGTCCGAGCGAGGATGGCTCTGCCTTGGCCATCACCTGGCGGGAAAAAGGCGGGCCACATGTCGACGCCAGCGCGATCAATCCGGGTACGGGAACCGCGATCGTCGATCGCCTGCTGGCAACCGGACGGGGCACAATTGAACGCGAATGGTCGAAGGACGGGCTCGCAGCGACAATCACCGTTCCCGCGCGGAAGAGCGGCTAGGCGAAGATGGCTCACACGATCCTTCTGCTCGAAGACGAACCGTTGATCCTGATGGATCTGGAATACGCGGCAGAGGATCTTGGCTGCCACGTCTTGCCGGCGTCGACCACGCAGGAAGCGCTGGACCTGATCGCGGCGTATCGTGACGCTTTGACGGTCGCCGTGCTCGACGTGTCGCTTGGCGAGCGCACGACGTGCTTTGCCGTGGCACAGGAGCTTGAGCGGCTTGAAACGCCGTTTATCCTGCATTCTGGTGATCTTGACCGGCACGACGAGAGGATCCGCGAACTTGGCGCTGAGCTTGTGGCCAAGCCCGCGCCAGCGGACAGGGTGATCGCCACCGCTATCGCTTACGCTCAGGGTGATGACCCTCGCCAGTCTCGTTTGCCAGGCTAGAAGCGGCCGCGCGCCGAGGACGCCGCGCCCAAGCGCCGGACCGAGCGATTAGAACAGGCCGCTAATATGGTGCTGGACCGCGTTGGGGCGTTCCGGCTGCAGCGCCACCTGACGGCCTGTGGCCTGCTGCGCTTCGACACCCGCTTCGGCTGTCGCAATCGCGTTGCACGGTCGGCCTGCAAGAAAGTCGAGCGCGACCGCGATCGAGGCCTCATCAACATCCCCCAGCGGATTGGAGATATCGTCGAAAGCGCTGCACGTGTTGGGGATAACGCTGGCAAGGCCTGAATAATACTCCCCGCTACCTTGCGAGTTGTTCGTCTGAATGGTCGTGGCGCGGATGCGCAGATCGAACTCTGCAAGGTCGAAGCCGTCCTGTCCGACCGGCTTGCCGAACGTGTTCTCGCCGATCAGCGCGATATTCGCCGGATCGATGTAGGGGATCATCGAATTGATCACGAGTTCGCTGGCCGAAGCGGTGGCGTTGCGTCCGATGAAGGCGATCTTCGTCGGAGCGATTGCGGCGCTTTCGTTTTCGAACAGTTCGGTCTGGTTCAGATCGGATTTCGAGTCTCGGTACACCGTTTCGCTCCAGACCTGTCCCACGCGCCCTGCTCCCAGAAGGTCGCCGAACGTGTCCGCGACGCTGATCAGGCCGCCGCCATTGTAGCGCAGGTCAATGATCAACTCCGTGATGCCTGCGCTCTGGAACGTGGCAAAAGCCTGGCGAAGCTGGTTGGCGGCGTCGGAAACGATAAACGTTCGCAGGTTGAGGTAGCCCACAAGCTTGCCACCATCGTTCAGGGTCAGCGCGCCGTATCGATCGGAAATCGGGTCCAGCGAGAAGACGCTCTTGGTCACATTTGCCGTGATGACCGCCCCATTCGCCTGCGCGAAACGCAGAGTTCGCGTCACGCCGGCGTCGCTGGGGCCCAAGGCGTTGACCACCGCCTGCGGGCCGCCGGACGCCATCAGAGCGGACACCAGCTGTTCGGCCTGCCCGGGGGTGGTGATCCCGAGCAGCTCCGCGCCGCGATCGAGGCCTGCTCCCAACGCGTTGCCATTCTCGAAAGCCTCCAGAATGAACACCCGGTTATTGAACGTGTCATAGCCAAGGCGAATGCCGAACCCGGCGCTCGCTCCGGAATTGATCAACGCGTTTTCCTCTTCGATCGAGGTCGCGAAAGTGAAGAAACGGTCAATGTCCTGCGCCCGCGCCGGCGCGACGCGGGCGTTCAAATACTCCTGCACGTCGTTGAAGTCGGCGGTGTCGATGCTGTTGTCGAGCAGGTTCGGGAACAGGTACCATTCGTCGAGCACGTCTTCGGCGAAAGCGAGTTGTTCGTCGATAGCGCTGACCGTCGGCGTCGGCGTCGGCGTTGGCGACGAAGTCGCAGGGGGCGGTGGGCTGCTCGAACCTCCGCTGCACGAAGCAAGACACAGGACAAGAACCGAGCAAAGCGCGGCGCGACGAAAGGCCATGAAAGGATGAACTCCGGGAAAAACTCTACCCAAATGATTTGCAACAAAGCGGTCCACGATGCAACGCAGGGCTGCGAGTTTTAGAATATGGGCAAGTTTGTGACTGCCTGAATTAACGAGAAGGGCCGTTTTGGTCGCAATTTTTGCGCTTTTTCCTCAGGAAAACGACCAGAAGCGGCGCGCGCGCCTCGTCCTTCCAGCCTGTTCCTCCTAAATTCGCCACCTTATGAAACGATTCACACCATGAGCACACTTCCCGACTGGCTTGGCTCCGTTCTACCGGAACCCGCGCGGCATCCTGGCCTTGCCATCGCCACTTTGGGCGATGAACGGAGCTTTGCGCGTGGTGAATTCAAGCTTACGAGCCCCGCCTTCGAGGCCGGGGAGGAGCTTGATCCGTGCTTCACGGCGAAGGAGGAGGACGCGGTTGCGCCGCCGTTGGAGTGGACCGCGCCGCCGCCGGGCAGTCAGGAGCTTGTGGTGATTGTCGAAGACGCCACTGACCCTTCTTCGGACCCGCGAGCCCATTGGCTGATCTGGGGCCTTGCCGGGCAGCGTGGCAAGCTGCTCGAAGGTGAGGTTCCCCCGCGCGCCGGCAAGAACGCGCAAGGCAATTCCGAATGGCTTTTGCCCGACCCACCAGAGGGTGAGACACGGCATTACGTTTTCCAGATCTTCGCGACCGAGTTGCCCCTGACCTTGATGCCGGGAGCGAGCCGCGAGGATCTCATGACCTCCATCAAGGGGTTCGTCACCGCCTGCGCGGTCCTGTACGCACCGTTCACCGGAGTGCCGCCAGCGGACGAGGGTTTCGAATTCGATGATGATGACATCGATTAAACGGCCATAACCATAAGGGAGAAAAACTATGGCAAACGCACTGCAAAAACCGGTGCAGCTTTCGAGTGAACTTGAAGCGGTTGTGGGCAAGGGCCCGATGCCGCGCACGGAGGTGACCTCGAAGGTGTGGGCTTACATCAAGGCCAACGACCTGCAAAAGCCCACCGACAAGCGCACGATTGTGCCCGACGCCAAGCTTGGCGCCGTCATCGGCAACGATGAAATCAACATGATGAAGATGACGGGCAAGATCTCGAAGCATCTCACCTAAACTCGCGCGAGAGCGTGAAGGAGCGATGGTCAGCGGCGCGCAATTCGATAGGCACCGCGCCGCTGATCAAGCTCTTTTCCCTTCCACGATAGCTGAACGTGACCAGAGGCGTGGAGGGCGTCCACGGCCTTGTGCACGTCGTTCATTGCGTCGCGCCAGTTGCCCGACCGCCCAGCCAGCGCGCGAGCCGCTTCGCTTGGGCAGATCGTCTTTGCCGTCCCCCTCTGGTTGAGCAGCTCAAGAACAGCGCGCTGGGCGCTTTGCGCGTCAGTCATGGCGTTGGCCCGGCGTGGCCGCTCCCCGGCTCCCAATCCGGCTCAGCGAGAGTGAAACCGGCGAAGTCGAAGCCGGGCACAACCACGCAGGTAACGAGGCTGTAGCCGTGCGCGCCTTCGCCTTCCGCTAGAGCTTCGGCCGCCTGCCAGGCGAGCGTCGGCACAAAGCCTTGCAGCGCCTCACCGCTGGCTGTGTCGGGGCCCAGCAGGGTCGCTTCGACAGGCCCATCGTCGCGCATTGCGACGCGCAGGGTGAGGGGATCGCCGCCTTGCCAGACCCACATCTCTTCAGCATCGACTGTGTGCCAGTGCGAACGCTCGCCAGCCTTGAGTAGGAACAGGATCGCCGTCCCGCCCGCGCGTCCGTCTCCGCGATCCGGCCCGCGCCAGGTCTCGCGAAACCAGCCGCCTTCAGGGTGCGCAGACAAGTTCAATTGCTCGACGAGAAGCGCTGCGGTATCGCTCGATGACAAGACGTTTCGCTCCGTTCAAAGCTTCGCCATATCGGGACCTTGCCATATGATGCAACACGCCGTGCCTCGCCGCATCAGCCGCTCACTTTGGCTGGCCGCGTTCGCCTCGTTCGCACTGAGTGCGCCTCTTTGTGCACAGGATACGCCCGAACCTGATCTGGCCGAACAACTGGGCATCGAAGGCCCCGCGCCCGACCCCGCGATGCAGGCCGCACTGGCTGCGCTGGACGTGGCCCCGGTCTTTGACGGCCATAACGACATGCCGCTTCAGCTGCGTATCCGACTGGACAACACGATCAACGCGTTCGATTTCAACGATACGACCGAGGGCAAGGTGCCCGACCCGCGCGGTCGACCGATGCACTCCGACCTTACCCGGCTTCGCAAGGGCCGGGTCGGCGCGCAATTCTGGGCGGTATACGTGCCCGCGACGCTGCCAGAGCCGGAGGCGGTGAAGATGACGATCGAACAGATCGACGTCACCAAGCGGTTGATCGCGCGCTACCCCGACGACCTGGCCTATGTCGAGACAGCCGAGGGGGTCGAGGCCGCGATGGCGGAAGGCCGTATTGCGAGCGTGCTTGCGCTTGAGGGCGGCCACTCGATCGGTTCGGACCTCGGGGTGCTGCGACAGATGTATGCGCTGGGCGTGCGCTACATGACGTTGACGCACATGCTCAACGTGCCCTGGGCGGACAGCGCTACTGACGACCCCGTTCACGGTGGCTTGTCCGACTTTGGCAAGGACGTGGTGCGCGAGATGAACCGGATGGGGATGATCGTCGATCTCAGCCATGTAAGCGAAGAGACGATGATCGATGCGCTGGAGATTGCCCGCGCGCCGGTGATCTTCAGCCATTCGGGGGCGAAAGCGGTCAACGGCCACGCGCGCAACGTGCCCGATAGCGTGCTTGAGCGCCTCGCCGCCAATGGCGGAATTGTGATGGTGGTCGCACTGCCAGGCTATCTCAACGAAGAGCGCCGCCAGTGGCATTCGCGCTGGCAGGCGGAAAACGCGCGCCTGGCCGCGCTTAATCAGGGGCGCCCGGATCTGGTCGAGGTGGGCATGGAGCAATGGGTGGCGGCCAACCCCGAGCCAGAGACGATGGTGTCGCACATGGCGGACCACATCGATCACATTCGCGCGGTCGCAGGCGTCGAAGCGGTGGGCATCGGCGGAGACTTCGACGGCATGCCCTCAGGCCCGGTGGGCTTCGAGGACGTGAGCGGATACCCTGCGCTGTTCGCAGAGCTCGTGCGCCGCGGCTATTCGCAGGCCGAGCTTGAAATGATCGCCAGTCGCAACGTTATCCGCGTGATGCGCGCGGTAGAAGACCATGCGGCCACCCAGCGCGGCGCCGCGCCGATTGAAACGCGCATTCGGGAAGCGGAATAGGCGGTCAGCCCCACAAGGCCGGGATGATCCAGGCCGCGCTCATGGCGAGGATAGCGATTAGCAGACCAATGGCGAGCACGCGCCGAACGACGCCGGGCGTGCTTGCGGCGCGCGCGTCGTCGTCTTCGATGTGAATAGCCTTGTCTTGGTCTGTCATCAGCTGCCCCCGTGCCGTGTTCCGTACTGTTTCAACGGATTCGGCAACCGAAACGTTCCTTAATCGCGCAGAAGCTCGTTGATGCCCGTCTTCGAGCGGGTCTGCGCGTCGACCGTCTTGACGATGACGGCGCAGTAAAGCGAGGGACCGGGAGAGCCGTCGGGAAGCGGCTTGCCCGGCAGGGTGCCGGGCACGACCACCGCGTAAGGTGGCACTTCGCCCCGGTGGATTTCCCCGGTTGCGCGGTCGATGATCTTGGTCGAAGCGCCCAGATAGACGCCCATCGAGAGCACAGCGCCTTCGCCCACGCGCACGCCCTCGGCCACTTCGCTGCGGGCGCCGATAAAGGCGTTGTCGCCGATTATGACCGGTTCCGCCTGAAGCGGCTCAAGCACCCCGCCAATGCCAGCTCCGCCGGAGATGTGGACGCCCGAACCGATTTGCGCGCAGCTGCCGACGGTCGCCCAGGTGTCGATCATCGTGCCTTCACCGACATAGGCACCGATGTTCACGAAGCTCGGCATAAGAACCGCGCCTTTACCGATAAAGCTGCCTCGGCGCACGATCGCGCCCGGCACGGCGCGAAATCCCGCCTCGCGAAAGCGGTTATCGCCCCAGCCAGCGAATTTGAGCGGCACCTTGTCAAACGCCGGCTCCCCACCCGAAGCGGCGTCCATCACCCGATTGTCCTGGAGCCGGAAGGAAAGGAGCACCGCCTTCTTGAGCCATTGGTTGACCTTCCACCCGCCGTCTGCGTCCGGTTCGGCGACCCGCGCTTCTCCGCTATCGAGCAGAGCAAGAGCGTCGCTGACCGCGTGGCGCAGATCGCCGTTGGGGACCAGGTCCGAGCGGTTTTCCCAGGCGGCTTCGATTTGGGAGATGAGAGTGTCGGTCATAAGCGCTCCGGCGGGAGCCCCATGCGTTCAGGCGGAGGCGGGGCTCGTTAAGTCTGTGGGCGCTGCTAGCGCCGCGAGAGCGAAGCGGCAAGCGTGCGCTCATCCTGGCGGAGGTCGATCGCCAGATCTCAGGCAGGCATCCCCGCGGCGAGAGCGAACTGATGCGCGCGATCCACCAGCGGCGCGACACGCTCGCTCATCTGTTTGGCGTGCGCCGAGGATGCGGTGCCGTCGATCACGCGCTTCTTGATGCCCTGCATAATGCCGGCAAGCCGAAACAGATTATAAGCGAAATACCAATCCATCGGCGGGACCGGATAACCGGTGCGCTCGACATAGCGGCGGGTCGCTTGCTCGACCGTGGGGATGCCCAGCGCTTCGAGGTCGAGCCCCAGCAACCCCGCGCGTCCGTCGGCGGGCTGATACCAGTTGAGCATCAGATAGCTGAAGTCCGCAATGGGATCGCCCAGCGTCGAAAGCTCCCAGTCGAGCACGGCGATGATGCGCGGCTCGTCATGCGCAAAGATCACATTGTCGAGCCGGTAATCGCCATGGACGACGGAACTTTCGTGCTGCGGCGGAACGGTTTCGGGCAGCCATTCGATCAGCCGCTCCATGTGCGGCATGTGCTCGGTTTCAGAAAGCTTGTATTGCTTTGACCATCGCGCGATCTGGCGCGCGCAATAGTCGGTTGGCTTGCCGTAATCGCCAAGGCCGATTTCGTCGGGCTTGTTGAGGTGCAAATCCGCCATCGTATCGATCAGCGAATGGTAGATTGCGCGGCGCTCTTCGGGTTCGAGGCCGGGCAGCGATCCGTTCCACAAAGATCGGCCATCGGCCATGCTCATAACGAAGAACTTGGACCCGATGACGTCCGGGTCTTCGCACAGACCATAGGTGCGGGGGACGGGAAAGCCGGTCGGGTAGAGACCTGTCATAGCCGCGTATTCGCGGTCGACCGCATGCGCGCTGGGCAGTAGCTTGCCGAAGGGCTGGCGGCGCAGCACGTAATTCGTGGAAGGGGTCTCGATCTTGTAGGTCGGGTTCGACTGACCGCCCTTGAACTTGGTGTAGCTGATCGGGCCCTTAAAGCCCTCGACGTTGGCCTCGAACCACACGGTGAGCGCCTCAAGATCAAGCTTGTCCTTGTCGGTCACTTCGACGGTGCCGACCATTTCCTTGTCGAAATCGATTTCCATTGTCGCACTTGGCTCCCACCCCTCGCGCTTGCGGGAGGGGCAGCGAGACTTGGGCTTGCCCCGCAAGTCCTGGTCGCAGCGGGGTGGGCCTCCCTTCCGGTCGGCCCATGCCCACCCCCGCCCCCTCCCGCAGACGGGAGGGGTGAGGTTTTCCTATCGGGCGACGCCCATGTCGCCCGAACTCACGCCGCCATCGTTGGCGGGTGCGCCGACACCTCCGTTGCGAAGAGCGTTGGCGGTCGGACCTTCCTGCGGGGCGTGCTTGCTGATCTCCATGCGGGCGATCGAGCGGGCGTGCACCTCGTCCGGGCCATCGGCGAGGCGCAGCGTGCGCTGATGGGCGTAGGCGCTGGCGAGGCCATAGTCTTCCGAAACGCCGCCACCGCCATGGGCCTGGATCGCGTCGTCAATGATCTTGAGCGCCATAGTGGGCGCCTGCACCTTGATCATCGCGATTTCCTGCTTGGCGGCCTTGTTGCCGACCTTGTCCATCATGTCGGCGGCTTTCAAGCAAAGAAGACGCGTCATGTCGATATCGATCCGCGCGCGGGCAATCCGCTCTTCCCAGACCGAATGCTTGTAGATCGGCTTGCCGAACGCCTCGCGCTCTTGCAGGCGGCGACACATCTTGGCGAGCGCCTCTTCGGCCGCGCCAATCGTGCGCATGCAGTGATGGATTCGGCCAGGCCCAAGGCGCCCTTGGGCGATCTCGAAACCGCGGCCCTCGCCCAGCAGCATGTTGGTAACGGGGACACGGACATCCTTCATCTCGACTTCCATGTGGCCGTGCGGCGCGTCGTCATAGCCGAACACGGGCAGGTGACGGATCACGTTCACGCCCGGCGTGTCGATCGGCATCAGCACCATCGATTGTTGCGCGTGGCGCTTGGCCTCGAAGTCGGTCTTGCCCATCACGATCGCGATTTTGCAGCGCGGATCGCCAAGGCCCGACGACCACCATTTGCGCCCGTTGATGACGTATTCGTCGCCATCGCGCTCAATGCGGGTTTCGATATTGGTCGCGTCCGACGAGGCGGTGTAGGGCTCGGTCATGAGGAAGGCGGAGCGGATCTCGCCGTTCATCAGAGGGCGCAGCCACTCTTCCTTCTGCTCGCGCGTGCCGTAGCGGTGGAACACTTCCATATTGCCGGTGTCGGGTGCGGAGCAGTTGAAGACTTCCGATGCCCAGCCAATGCGGCCCATCTCCTCAGCGCACAGCGCGTATTCGAGGTTGGTAAGGCCCGGGCCTTCAAATTCGAATGTGTCGTCGACGTGATGATGACTCTCGTTGCGCGGCGGCATAAAGAGATTCCAGATGCCCGCTTCCTTGGCGAGCTTCTTCTTGTCTTCGATGATCTGGATCACCTTCCAGCGGTCGCCCTCGGCGTCCTGCGCCTTGTAGACGTCCATGTTGGGGCGGATTTCCTTCTCGATGAAATCGCGCACGCGCCCTGCCCAGTAGGCCTGGCGTTCTGTGGGTTCGAAATCCATGGCGGGTCCTCTCTCGTCCGTTCTGATTTGCTACTGAGTCTTGATGGCAGAGCCTTCGCCTTGCGCCAAGCTCTCTTTTGGCGTCCGTCTGGAGCCTATGTCGCGCTTCGAACCGGCTTTGCCGCGAGGCGCTGGAGGCGCTCCTGGTGCTCTTCTCTCGTTATCGGGAAGCGCCCAAGCCAGAAGCCGGCGAACAGCATCAGAGCAACCGTGGCGGCGAGGTAATAGATCATCAAATCGGTGATGATCGGCTGTGGCACCAGATTAGGGTCGGCCCCGTCGGGAAAATCGATCACGCTGAGCAGTTGACCGCTTAGGAAGATTCCAAGACCCGTTGCGCATTTCTGGACCAGCCAATTGCCCGAGTAGAAAGCGCCTTCCGCGCGCCGTCCTGTGCGCTCCAGATAGGCCTCGACAATTTCGGCGACCATGGAGGTGGCCGAGATCAGCACAACGATACCCATCGTGTTGCCAACGATAAGCAGCCCCAAAAGCGTCAGCGCCGATTGGCTTGTGTCGAGCTCCGGCCAGAGTCCCGCCATGAACAGCGCGTACGGGATGATGGTCATTATGGTGGTGCCGACTGCGCATAGGGCGGCGCTTCCCGGTTTACCGAACCGCGCGTGGAGCGGGCCAACCACCAGAAACATCAGTATCGCCGAAAGGGCCAGCGCAAGCGGATAGATGCTCAACCCCGTTATCCCTTCCGGCAGGAAGGGAATCGGCGCGGTATCGAGCCGCCAGACAAACAGAATGAGATAATTGTTGAGCGAAAAGGTCAGGCCCTGGCTGATATACGCAGCCAGCCCTCCTGTAGCGAAGATCAGAAACGCCTTTTCGCTAAACGCTTCGAATATCTCCTTGAACGAGCTGATCACGGAGAACGGGGCGGGTCTTTGCTTGGGCAGTTTCGCCACCAGCTTGTGCTGCCCCATGGCCGATCCCATGACCGAGACAACCATCAGCACACCGCCAAAGAGAGCAAAACCGAAATAGCCGTCGCGATTGAGCACGCCGTTCTCGCCCGCGAGAAAGACCGTGTAGGCCATGGTGAGCGTGATAACGCCGCCCATCCAGCCTAGGATATAACGGAACCGGAACAGCGTCGTGCGCTCATCGTAATCGGTCGTAAGTTCGGGCACGAGGCTGGTCGATGGCACTTCGCACGCCGAGAGCAGGATGCGCACCGTTGCAGCGACGGCCACAAGGTTCCAGAACTGTGGTACGCCTTCAGCGGGCGGCGACCACAAGACCAGCCAGGCGAGCGCGAGCGGGATCGGTGCGGTGTACAACCACGGCAGACGCTGCCCCCAGCGCGTATAGGTCCGGTCGGTCAGGTTGCCGATGATCGGATCGACCACAGCGTCGATCAGCAGAGCCACCAGCAAAGCAAGGCTGACCAGCGAGGCGTCCATGCCCAGCACCTGATTGTAGTAAATCAGCAGAAACGCGGTGAGGCTGATCTCCTTCACGCCAAAGGCGACAGCGCCAAAGCCGTGAATGAATTTGAGGCGCAGCGGAAGCTTGCTGTTTTGAGTGGTCATCAGGTGTTGGCCGCTTCCGCTCCGGCTGCTGCGGCCGCCTTCACTTGCTCCTCCATCGCCAGCAGCGCGGCCATCGGGCTTTCCGCTTCTTCGTCCCAGCAGTGGCGCGGGCCGACGGTCAGCCCGCCATCGACGAGGATCGAGGTGCCGGTGACAAAGCTTGCGGCGTCACTGGCGAGGTAGGCGACGGCCTCGGCGATATCCTTCGGCTGGCCGCCGCGCGCCACGGGCTGCGCGTTGGCGGAACTCTGCGCGATCACCGCCTTGGCCATGGATTTCATCTCTTCCGGGATTTCCAGAGAAGTGGTGAAGATATTGGTGTTGATGAAACCGGGCTGCACGGCGTTCACTCGGATACCGTACTGCGCAAGGTCGGCAGCCGCGCATTTAGTGAGGTGCAACACGCCCGCTTTGCCAACAGCAAAGGCGGTGGGCGAATAGCCGGGGCCAATTGCGGCCACGCTCGACACATTCACGATACTTGCGCCGCCGTTCTGGGTGGAGGGGCGCCCCTTCATATGCGGCACGGCGTAGCGGATGCCGAACGCGACCGAGCGCAGGACAAGGTCCATCGTCATGTCCCATTCGTCCGGCTCGATTTCGTCGATAGGGGCGCGCGCGCCTCCGGCAGCCGCGTTGTTGAAGACCGTATCGATCCCTCCGGTCTCGCTTGCCGCGCTGTCCATCAGCGCCTTGATCGAGGCGGTGTCCGACACATCGCAATGGACAAAGCGCAGATCGCCCTGTCCTTGATCGCAAACCATCTTGCCGCCTTCTTCGTTGATGTCGGCGGCGAAAACGACCGCGCCTTCATGCGCAAACAGCGTGGCGGTGGCGGCTCCGATGCCCGACGCTGCTCCTGTAACAACGACCGTCTTACCCGAGAATCGCATCGGTCTAGGTCCTCTCCCATTTTTTTGCGCAAGCCTAGGAGGATGGCGGCCAAGGTCAATGCCGCGCGCTGTTGCGGCGTGTAACGCGCGCATGTGACGCTACGGCACGCCCAGCCGCGCAATCGGCGCTTGCGGGGGCGTCTCAAATCACGTTACGGACACGTCAAGTGGGACCTGTAAATGAGAGGAGTCGGCGCACCATGTCCGATCTAGAGACTTTCCGCGCACAGACACAAAGCTGGCTGGAAGCCAATTGCCCCCCCGAAATGCGCGAGCCCGTTCGCGATGACGCGGATGTTTATTGGGGTGGCCGCCGTGCGACCTTCAAGAACGAGGCACAAAAGGCCTGGTTCGAAGCGTGCGTCGAAAAGGGCTACACCGTGCCCGCCTGGCCAAAGGAATATGGCGGCGCGGGCCTTAACGCCGCCGAAGCCAAGATCCTGCGTCAGGAGATGAGCCGCATCGGCGCGCGTCCCCCTTTGAGCTCGTTTGGCATCTGGATGCTCGGCCCGGCGCTTTTGAAGTTCGGCACCGAAGGGCAGAAGCAGCGCTTCCTCAATGAAATCGCGCGTGGCGAAACTCGCTGGTGTCAGGGCTATTCGGAACCGGGCTCAGGCTCGGACCTTGTCAGCTTGCAGACCTACGGTGAGGATAAGGGCGATCACTGGGTCGTCAACGGCCAGAAAGTGTGGACCTCCTACGCCGATCAGGCCGACTGGATCTTCTGCCTTGTGCGCACCGACAAGGACAACAAGTATCAGGGTATCACCTTCACCCTGATCGACATGGCGTTCGAAGGCGTATCGACCAAGCCGATCAAGCTGATCAGCGGCAACTCGCCCTTTTGCGAGACCTTCCTCGACAACGTGAAAGTGCCGAAGTCCTACGGCGAAGACATTCCCGCACAGGTGGGCGAGGTCAATCGCGGCTGGGACGTGGCCAAGTATCTGCTGGGCCATGAGCGCGAGATGATCTCTGGCATGGGCGGCGGCGAACGCACCGCCGCGATCGGCGCCTCGATGAAGCGTCTTTCCGCCAAGACCGGGGATGAACTTGATCCGGTGCTGCGCGCCGAGCTCGCCATGTTCGATGTGGACGCGCTGGCCTTTACCGCCATGGGCGAGAAGTTCATGGACGAGATGAAAGCAGGGAAGGGTCACCCGGCTCAGCCGAACATGATGAAATACACCGGGACCGAACTGAACAAGCGCCGCCACGAGCTGATGATGGCCGCTGGCGGCTCGCGCAGCCTTGAATGGGAGAGCGACGAAACGCGGGGCGGCACGCCTGCGCGCAGCTGGCTTCGCACCAAGGCGAACTCGATCGAAGGCGGCACCAGCGAGATCATGCTTAATGTGATTTCCAAGCGTATCCTTGATCTGCCGGGAGCGTAAACCAGCACAGGACTGCAACTGTGCGTCATCCCGGCGCAGGCCGGGATCCAGCTGCGACGTAGCATTCTGGACCCGGCCTGCGTCGGGGTGACGCCTAGTGAGGGAGGACAAAAATGCCCCTGTATCACACAGAAGATCAGGCCATGCTCGCCGACACGGCGAGCGGATTCATGGCCGAAGAAGGCAACATCGCCAAACAGCTGCGCCATTGGCGCGATCGCGATTGCAAGGACGGCTTTGGCCACGCCTTGTGGAAGCAAATGGCCGAAATGGGTTTTACCGGCATGCTGCTCGATGAAGACGATGGCGGGCTTGGGCTGGGCCATGTCGAGGCGGGCATCGTGCTCGAAGAGATCGGTCGCAACCTGACGCCCTCGCCGTTCCTTACCTCTTCCGTGCTGGCCGCAACCGCGCTTAAGCATGGCTCGGCGGACATGAAGGGGCGCTATCTGCCAGGCCTGATCGAGGGCGAAAGCGTCTTTGCCGTCGCGATCGACGAGACCGCCAAGCACCGCCCCAGCCGCATCACCACCAAGGCGGAGAAGTCGGGCAACGGCTTCAGGCTGTCGGGCTCGAAAAGCTTTGTCGTTCAGGGCGCAAGCTCGGACATGATCGTGGTCGCTGCGCGCACGAGCGGGTCGGACGAGGACGAAGAGGGTGTCACGCTTTTCGCTGTGCCCCAGGACGCTGCGGGCATGACGCAGAACCCGGTGCGCCTCGTCGACAGTTCGATGGCGAGCCACATCGCCTTCGAGGGCGTCGAGCTCGATGGCGACGCGGTGATCGGCGAGGTCGATGGCGGTCGCGCAATCCTGAACGCATTGCTCACAGCGGGCCGCATTGGCGCCGCGGCCGAGGGCGTGGGCGTGGCGCGCGGGGCGATGGACCTCACCATCGACTACCTCAAGCAGCGCAAGCAGTTCGGCAAGCTCATCGGCGAGTTTCAGGGGCTTCAGCACCGCGCCAGCCATCTTTACTCCGAGGTCGAAGTCGCGCGCGCGGTCGTTATCAAGGCGCAGCAATTGCTTGACGCGGGCGCCGAAAGCGCCGAGCTGATGAGCTCGGTTGCCAAGGCCAAGGTCGCCAAGGCCGCTGGCCTTGCGGTCAAGGAAGGCGTGCAGATGCACGGCGGCATCGGCATGACCGACGAATACGATATCGGCCTCTACATGAAGCGCGACCGAGCCTTGCAGGAGTTCCTGGGCGACGCTTTCTTCCACGCGGGCCGCGTGGCCGAGATGAGCGGGTATTGATCGAGGATAGCTTTGCGTCATTGCGAGCCGCGAAGCGGCGCGGCAATCCAGAGCAGCTGAGCCGGGCGCGCTGGATTGCGTCGCTCCGCTCGCAATGACGCTTCTGCACTTTGGGAGAACAGAACAATGATGGACGTACAAAAGCTCTTCAGCCTTGATGGCCGCGTCGCGCTGGTCACCGGAGGATCGCGCGGCATCGGCAAGATGTTCGTCGAGGGCCTGCTCTCGGCGGGCTGCGCAAGGGTCTATATCTCGGCGCGCAAGGTCGAGCAGATGGAAGAAACCATCAATGAATTCGGCGCGGATAAAGTGATCGGCATCCCCGCCGACCTAAGCCAGATGGACGGGATCGAGCACCTCGCCAGCGAGATGGCGAAACGCGAGGACAAGCTCGACATCCTCATCAACAATGCGGGCGCTGCCTGGGGTCAGGACTATCTGGAGTTCAGCGAGGCGGGCTGGCACCGCACCATGGACCTCAACGTGAAGACGCCGTTCTTCCTGACGCAAAAGCTGCACGACCTGCTGGTCGCCGCGGCCAAGGGCGATCACGCGGCCAAGGTGATCCACGTGTCATCCATCGATGGCCTCAGGATCAACCCGTGGGAGACCTATCCCTATCAGGCGTCCAAAGCGGCGGTTATTCAGCTCACCAAGCGGATGGCCGCGCGCCTGATCAAGGACAACATCATCTGCACCTCGATCGCGCCGGGCGCCTTTGCCAGCGAGATGAACAAGGCCGCCAAGAACGCGCCCGATGCCTCGGCGGCGCTCATCCCGTCAAAGCGGATCGGCACGCCGGAGGACATGGCGGCGGCGGCGATCTACCTCGCCAGCCGGGCGGGCGATTATGTTGTGGGAACGACGATCCCCGTGGATGGCGGTGTCGTCAACGCGACCCTGCCCGCAATCTTCAACGATCCGACGGCTTGAGCGTTTGCTGCCAGCGACTCGGGGATCGAGATCGCAGTTAGTTGATCAAGTGCATCCGAAGGCGCTAGGATTTGCGTGCCTTTGAGGCCGTTTTGCCGATGGGCAGAGCGGCCTTTTCGCTTGGAGCGCGCCCGGTGGGCGAAAGCGTGGCATGTTTCAGGCGAGTAGGAAAGCGCCTTCGCCAGCAAGCCCGCCCACTGGCACTCGCGCAAGAGAGTGCCAATATAAGCCTCTCTAAAGATTGAAAATTATACACAGTGGATTGAACGGGACACAATTGACCAAATCGTAATCCAATTGCAGCATGGTGTGCGATCCACGAGCGCGGTCCGGAGCGCCGCGCGCAAGGCACAGGAGGGCGTATGCCGGGCCACGCAGATCGAGACTTCGAACGTCAACTCAAGGGCGAGGGCTTGCTCACCGCGCAGGTGTTCTACTTCCTCCCCGACTATCCTTCGATCATTCAGGAATTTGTCTGGCAGGATTACGACGAAGCCCCCGATTACCCGGTCCTCTTCAAGTTCCTCGACCACTGGCGGCGTGAGATCGAAGCCGCGATCCACTCGGTCCGCATCGCGCATGATCGGCGTCTTGGCCCGCGTGAGCTGCGCCCCGTGGGCAACGAATTCACGCTGCAATAAGGCTTCGGCCCAAAGTCGCCCCAAAGTCGCCCAAAGTCCCCCGCAGCGCACTAGCCGACCTCGATCGGTGCCACTCGGCGCTCTGTTGCGAAAAACGCGCTTCGCATCGGCGAACGCGGTGGTACAAAGCTCGCCCGGTTCAGGGGCATTCGGGAGGAAGACGTCATGATCAAACCAATCGTCCTGGCGCTTGTTGCTAGCCTTGCTCTCGCCGCGTGCGCGAGCACCGCCTCGTTCTCGTCGGATTTTGACGCCGAACAGGACTTTTCCGCGTACAAGACCTTCTCCTGGGCGGGCGACAGCCCGATGACCGTTTTTGGCGAAGCGCTTATTCCACCGACCGCCGAACCCAAGATCGCCCGAGCGATACAGGGCGAACTTGAGGCAAAGGGCTACCGCTATGTTGCCGATCGCGCCGAGGCCGATTTTGCGGTGTCTTTTACAGTCGGCACGCGCAGCGAAGAGCGGGTTACACAGGTCCCCACGAGATTCTACGGCAACGCGGCCAATTGGCGCTGGGGGCGCCCCTATTATCCTGGCCTCTACCCCGCACTCTACCCGCAGCCCGCGACCGTCAGCGAAGTGCGCGTGTACAATAAGGGCACGCTTGCGATCGACATATTCGACGTCGAACGCCGGTCGCCCGTGTGGCACGGCGCGGGCGTCAAAACGCTGAGCGGTTCGCAGCTCGACCGCGTCACTTTGCCGGAACCCGAAGTGCTGCGCGCCGGGGTGGCAAGCATCCTTGAGGATTTTCCGCCGCAATAGAGCGATCTTGGCAGTCGCCTGCGCCCGGCTTTGACGCGCAGCGACCAGTGTTCGCTCCCGTCAGCGCCGCCATCCGCATCGTTCGACGCGCCTAGTTGTCCTGTGTCAACGTCGCTTCGAAGATGCGCGCCATTTCCGAGCGCTGGCGCTGGGCCTTCATGTCCGGTGCGGCTTTGTAGAGCGCGGTCAGCAGGGCCAGGTCCCACTCTCGAAGGCTTGGCGGGCGTTCCTGCAAAGGGCTGTCGAACAGCGTCATGATCGTGTCGACCGATTGCAGCTCTTTGCTCTCGGATGTCGCGCTCAGCAGTCCGCGCATGGTGGCGAAGTCGGCGACCTGGGTCACCGAAAGCCCGCGCACAGCCTCACGCTCAATCAGCACGAAGCCGTGTCTGATTTCCTGATTATTCGGCTGGACGATCCGCGAATCCCTTCGGACCACGGCGGCGTTGTAGGCGGGATCGCCCAGCTGCTCGGCGGCCGGACCGAAGCCTCCAACATAGCCTGTTCCCATCATGCCCCGGTTGCGCCCGTCGCTTGATGAAATTGGGAGGACCGTATGCCAGTTGTAAACCGGTCCCGGCCCGCGCTCAATTTGTTCGCGGTCATAGGGTCGCATTCGACCGAACGCGCCACGATGCTTGCGACGCAGAGCGCCTATCGCATCCTTGCCATCTTCGACGATTACAACGTGGAGGTTGGGATCGCAGTTTTCCTCAGCGACGGAGACCTCGGCAGCTCTGGCAACCACGCGAATGCGCTCTTCGACTAGAAGATCGACACCCTCGGAAAAGCCGATGGCCGAGGGGCAGATGGGAGCGCCGAAGCGCGCGTATTGGCCCGAGCGCTCGGTGCGCATAACGGCGCGAATATAGCGATTGATGGCCTTCTTCTGCGCCGCTTTGTCGCGCGATCCGGGAACGATGATTTCTGCGCCAGATTCATCCTTCGTTTGCCCCTCAGCGACACTGGAGGCCTGCGCCCAGAGCGATTGCACGGGACAAAGCGCCAGCGCGAGAGCGGGGAAAAGCGTGCGCCACATGATTTCACGATAGACTGCTAGGCCATGAGTTCCAATAGGAAGCGGGGGCTAATGGCCAGCAAGCGTATCGAGCTCGGCGCGATCCATCGACAGCGTCACACCCAGCGTGCCCGACCCTTGCCCGTCCGATCCGCGCAGGACGGGGCGCTTGTAGAGTTTCAACTCCACCGCCTCGATCACCGCGTAGGCGGCGCAAGCCCGCGCGATGCGGGTCATCAGCCATTCCTGCGTTTCGTAATGGCCATCGCGCGCCAGCCGGTCGATTTCGGCGATCAGCGGGTCATAGTCGAAGACATGGCGCATCGCATCGCCGGGCACGAGCGCCAAAGCGGGATCGATGGTCAGTGTCATGTCGAGGAGATGCGCGTCGGGCTTCACATCGCCAGGCGCGTAGGTGCCAAGGTCAAGCGTGAGCTCAAGCCCCTCCAGAACCACGGCGCTGCGCATTTCGTTGTCGCTAGCCGCCCATCAATTCGCGCACGAACGGGATGAGCCCGGTCTGGCGGGTGCGGCGCATGCGTTCGGCGTCGAGCACTTCGCGCACGCGGTCAAAGCACGTCTCGATATCGTCGTTGATGACGACGTAATCGTATTCGGCCCAGTGGCTGATTTCCGCCCGGGCCCGCTCCATGCGCGCGTCGATCACCTCTTTCGTATCCTGGTCGCGCGCCTCCAGGCGGCGGCGTAGCTCGGAGAGGCTGGGCGGGAGGACAAAGACGGTGACGACGTCCTGATCGTCCTTCTGCTTCAATTGCTGGGTGCCCTGCCAGTCAATGTCGAACAGGTAATCCTGCCCGTTCTTGAGCCCTTCGCGGATCGCGCCCTTGGGCGTGCCGTAGCGATAGCCAAAAACCTCGGCCCATTCGTAGAACTCGTCCTCTTCCACCATCACATCGAAGCGCGCCTCGGAGACGAAATGGTAGTGCACCCCGTCCACTTCGCCGGGGCGAGGGGCGCGGGTGGTGGCGCTGATCGAGAGCTTGATTTCGGGGTCGGCGTCCAGGAGCATGCGCGAAAGCGTCGTCTTGCCCGCGCCGCTGGGCGAAGACAGGATGAAGAGCAGGCCCCGGCGGTGGAGCTTGTCGGTGTCGGGATCGGTCTTGGCGGCGGCGGTGTTTGGCATAGGCCCCGTTGCCGCAAGTGAAAGCACAAAATCAAGGGGCGCAAGCTGCACGCCGGGGGAAGAAGCCGCGCGCTTGTGGCTTTGCTGCGGGGCTCAGCGCTTGGGCCTTGCGCGGCGCGCCCTCTGCTGCTGGCGCGCCGTTCGCTGCTGGCGCGCCTTTCCGCGATCGTACAGCGTCTTCAAGACCAGCCCTCCGGCAACTAGGCCGAGACCCGCCGGAGACCGGGTCGCCAGTCGGCTCGCGCCGTAAAGGCCCAGCGTGCGCAGCGCGGTCCGCCCGTCGATCAGCCGCTCCGCCTCCTCCTCGTCATCGACGCTGGCGCGCGCGACCTTTCGCTCAACGCTCTTGCGGAACAGGTTGGAGGCCCCGCGCAGGACGATATCGGCAATCAGCAGATTGGTCGTGGCCTCGGGGCTCGGCAGGAAAGCGGGCGCGCGCGCCTTGCGCTCCTTCTTCGCTGGCTTTGTCCGCGCGCGAGGGGAGGGAGGCTTGACCATGAAAGGGGTTCGCCAGGTGCCCGTCGCGGGCGCTATTTCTTGCGCCCGAAATCGACGGTCACGACGTTTGAGCCGCCGCCATCGTCATCGTCGTCGCTGGCGCCGTCGCCGGGGCTGCCATTCCCGGTGTCCTCGCCAACCCCGTCGTTTTCCGCGCTCTCATGCGCTTCGGGTGCCATGTCCGCGACGGTGGCCTGAAACTGGAGGCCGAAATCGACCGCCGGATCGACGAAAGCGGTGATCGCGGCGAAGGGAATATCAAGCTTGGCCGGGATCTGATTGAAAGAAAGGCCCACCGAAAAGCCCTCCTTGCGCACTTCCAGGTCCCAGAACTTGTTCTGAAGCACGATTGTCATCTCGTCGGGAAACCGCTCTTTGAGATGCTGCGGGATCGAGACGCCCGGCGCTGCGGTCTTGAACGTGATGTAGAAGTGATGATTGCCGGGCAATTCCCCGCCGCCCTGCTCGATCGAGCCGAGGACGCGGCCAACGACGGCGCGCAGCGCTTCCTGCACTATCTCATCGTAAGGGATGAGGCTGTCGGGGGTTTCATCCGTCATACTCTAGCAGTGGTGAAGCCACGCGCGGGTCTGGTCAAGGCTTTCGTGCGCCCAAATGTAAATCGGAATGGACGCAACTGTTGATTTTCTTGGACACTGCGCGCCAGCCAGTCCGTGTTAGTCCGTTTTCCACGCTGCAGAGCCACTCTCACGCCCCCTTGCGCGGCCCCGCAACCCGCCTATAGCGCCAGCATGGCCGACAAACCCGCCTCCCTTACCGCGCCGCGCACGGGTTCGATCAAGCGCGGCACCGCCGAGACAAGGATCGAGATCAGCGTCAATCTCGATGGGACGGGCGCGTATGATGTCTCCACCGGCATCGGTTTTCTCGATCATATGGTTGAGCAGTTTTCCAAGCATTCGCTCATCGATGTGACGATGAAGGTCGAGGGCGACCTGCATGTCGATCAGCACCACACGACCGAGGATTGCGCCATTGCGCTCGGCCAGGCGTTGAGCGAGGCGCTGGGCAACAAGGCGGGCATCACCCGATATGGCTCGGCCTATTCGCCGATGGATGAGACGCTGAGCCGCGTCGCGCTCGATATTTCGGGCCGCCCGTATCTGGTGTGGAAGGCGGGCTTCACGCAGGAAAAGCTGGGTGAGTGGGACACCGAGCTGATCGAGCACTGGTTCTACTCGGTCGCCCAGAGCGCCGGGCTGACGCTGCACATGGAGCTGCTCTACGGCACCAACAACCACCATATCTGCGAGAGCCTCTACAAAGGGTTCGCCCGCGCCATGCGCATCGCGGTCGAGCGCGACCCGCGCAAGGGCGAGAGCGTGCCCAGCACCAAGGGGCAATTGGGTGGTTAGTGGCGGGGCGCTGGCCAGGAACCAGACGGCTGCGTTGCAGCCGCAAGGGCGACCGCCCGCCCGCGGCGGGCACGTAGCGAAGCGAAGGGCGTCTAGCGAGGACGTTCGCCCGGATGGGCGAGCGCAAACCAATAATGCCTGAGATCGTAGCGCTCGTCGATTACGGCGCGGGCAACCTGCATTCGGTGCACAACGCGCTCAAAGCGGTGGGAGCCAATGTCAAAGTCACCGCCGACGCCAATGTCGTGCGCGCAGCGGATCGCATCGTCCTGCCCGGCGTGGGCGCGTTCAGGGCCTGCCGCGACGGGCTGAAGAAAGTGCCCGGCATGATCGAGGCGATGACCGAGCGTGTCTCCGTCGGCGGCGCGCCGTTCCTTGGCATTTGCGTGGGCATGCAGCTCCTCGCGGATCGCGGCCTCGAGTTTGGCTCGCACAAGGGGCTGGGCTGGATCCCCGGCGAGGTCCGCCGCATCGAGCCGAGCGATCCACGCATCAAGGTGCCGCATATGGGCTGGAACGATGTCGCGCTGTTGCCGCATGCGCGCTTTCACGAGGTGATCGAGGCCGGCGAGGCGTATTTCCTCCACTCCTACCACTTCCTTGCCGAGAACCCCGCCGATGTCGCGGCGATGACCGATCACGGCGAGGGCCTGGTCGCCGCAGTCGCGCGCGACAACGTGCTGGGCGTCCAGTTCCACCCGGAAAAGAGCCAGGCCTATGGCTTGGCGCTGTTGGAAAGGTTCCTCGCATGGCGGCCATGAGGAAAATTAGTGATTTCCTGCGAAAGCAGGAAGCCAGGCGGCTGGGCTCCTGCTTTCGCAGGAGCGCACAAAGGGGCGTAGGACAATGATCGTCTTCCCCGCCATCGACTTGAAAGGCGGCGAGGTCGTGCGGCTGGCCGAGGGCGATATGGAGCGCGCGACCGTCTACGGCGACAACCCCGCGCATCAGGCGACGCTGTTCGCGCAGGCAGGCGCCGAGTTTCTCCACGTCGTTGACTTGGACGGCAGCTTTGCCGGGCGTCCCGAAAACCGCGCGGCGGTCGAGGCGATCCTCGCCGAATTTCCCGGCTATGTGCAGCTTGGCGGCGGCATCCGCGACGCGGCGGGCGTCGAGGGCTGGTTCAACCTTGGGATCAGCCGCATCGTCATGGGTTCCGCCGCGCTCAAGAACCCCGATTTCGTCAAGGACATGGCGCGCGAATGGGAGAACGGCATCGTCGTCGCGGTCGATGCGAAGGACGGTATGGTCGCGACCGAGGGCTGGGCCGAGGTCTCGGACGTGCCTGTCGTCGATCTCGCCCGCCGGTTCGAGGATGCGGGCGTCGCCGCGCTGCTGTTCACCGATATTGGGCGCGATGGGCTTCTGAAAGGCGTCAACATCGATGCAACCGTGGAACTGGCGCGGCAGGTCGATATCCCCGTGATCGCCAGCGGCGGTGTGAAGGGGCTCGACGACATCCACATTCTCTCGATCCACGCGCATGAAGGGATCGAGGGCGTCATCACGGGCCGCGCTCTGTATGAGGGCAAGCTCGACCTCGCCGCCGCGATTGCGATGGGGGAGCGGGCGTGATCTTACCCTTGCGCTATGGCAGGGTCCTGAGCGTCCTTCGAGACGGGCTCTCGGCTGCGCGCCTGGCGGCGCTGCGCTCGATCCCTCCTCAGGATGAGCGGGGATGGTAGCTGTTCTGGTCCAATTCGCGCAGTTCCCAGGTGGTCTTTGCGTGCCGCGAAGCGTCCTTCGAGACGGGCTCTCGGCTGCGCGCCTGGCGGCGCTGCGCTCGATCCCTCCTCAGGATGAGCGGGAAAATGGTTCATCTTGAAAAACCAAACCCCGTTCATCCTGAGGAGCAGTCGAAGCCGCAGGCTGAGCGCGTCTCGAAGGACGCTTCTCTCGCAATGACGAGGCGTCCTGACTAATGCGCGAGATGGGTTGCCTGTTTATGGTGCTTACCTTTCTGGCGGGGATCACCGTGTCGACCGTGCCCGTCGCGCTGCTCAACGTGGTGGTGTTCTTTGCGCTTTCGCTCGGCATGATTAATCTGTTCGGGGAGCGGCTGGGGAAACAGGGTCTCGCTTTCGGCCTGCTCGCCACGTTCTTCGCGAGCTTCGCCTGGCCCTTTGCGCTCGCGCCGTTTCTGGGCGAAGAAGGGTGTGAGGGCGATCAGTGTCTGGCGTGGGTGTTCACAACGCCGGGCGCGCGCATGAGCGAGGAGGAAGGGCAGCCGTGACCATCGCCGATATTGCCTTGATCGGAAGTTTTCTGGTGCTCGTCACTGCAATCGTCGATTGGCGCCGTGGCAAGACCGGCTTGTTGCATTTCAACCTGACCAAGGAGAAATCGCCTGAGCGTTATTGGGCCGCTGTCGTTCTCTATTTCAACATGGGTTTCGCATTGCTCTGGCTGGCCGGTCGGACGACCTCCGATCCGGCTGAGCCGCTGTGCGATCTGTCCTCCGGGGGCACATGCACGATCACTTTGCAGGCCGAGGCGCAGCCATGACCGTCCGCATCCGCGTGATCCCCTGTCTCGACGTCGCCGAGGGGCGCGTCGTCAAGGGCGTCAACTTCGTCGATCTCAAGGACGCCGGCGATCCGGTCGAGCAGGCGCGCGCTTACGATGCGGCGGGGGCGGATGAGCTGTGCTTCCTCGATATCTCGGCGAGCCATGAGGGGCGCGGGACGCTGCTCGATATCGTCCGGCGCACAGCCGAGGTGTGCTTCATGCCGCTTACCGTCGGAGGCGGGGTGCGCACCGTCGAAGACGCGCGCGCGCTGCTGCTGGCGGGCGCGGACAAGGTGGCGATAAACTCCGCCGCCGTCGCCCGGCCCGAACTGGTCGGCGAAATCGCCGCCAAATTCGGCAGCCAGTGCGTCGTTGCCAGTGTGGACGCGCGCGCTTCGACAGGCTCGGCGCGAGCGGACGAGAAGAAGTGGGAGATCTTCACCCATGGCGGTCGCAAGCCGACGGGGATCGATGCGGTCGAATACGCGGCGAAAGTCGCCGAGCTCGGCGCGGGCGAGCTGCTGGTCACCAGCATGGATGGCGATGGAACCCAGCAAGGCTATGACCTCGCGCTGACCCGCGCGATTGTCGACCGGGTCAGCGTCCCCGTGGTTGCAAGCGGCGGGGTGGGCACGCTCGATCACCTGGTCGAGGGCGTCAAGCAAGGCGGCGCGAGCGCGGTGCTGGCCGCCTCGATCTTTCACTTCGGTACCCATTCGATTTCCGATGCGCACAAGGCGCTGAGGGATGCCGGCTTGCCTGCGCGCGGGATTTGACAGGCGTTCTCCCTTCCCCTTGGGGAAGGGCTGGGGATGGGGGCTCTACGCTGTCCGCATTTCCACACCCACCCCAACCCCTCCCTCAAGGGAGGGGCTTTCAGAGCCGCAAGGACTTATCTATCCATTGAGCGATGAGCACACTCGAACGCCTCGAAGCCACGATCGCCCAACGTGCGGATGCATCCCCGAACACATCCTACGTCGCCAAGCTGAACGCGCGCGGGTTGCCCAAGATCGCGCAGAAGCTGGGCGAGGAAGCCACCGAAGCGGTGATTGCTGCGGTTGCGGGAAGCAACGAAGAACTGGTGGCGGAGAGCGCGGATTTGCTTTTCCACCTCCTCGTCCTCTTGAACGCGCGCGGCGTATCGCTGGACCACGTGCTCGCCGAGCTGAGCGCGCGCGAAGGGCTTTCGGGCCTGGAGGAAAAAGCGAGCCGCAAGGAGTAGCCATGCCGATCGACCCGACGCTTCCCTATGAAAACGACAACATTTTCGCGAAGATCCTGCGCGGCGAAATTCCGTCGACAAAGGTCTATGAGGACGAATGGGCCTTCGCCTTTGAGGATATCAACCCGCAGGCCCGCGTCCACACACTGGTGATCCCCAAGGGCAAGTATGTGAGCTGGGACGATTTCTCGGCCCGGGCGAGCGCGGAGGAAATCGCGGGCTTCATCCGCGCGGTCGGCCACGTGGCGCGCGAGAAAGGGCTGGTGGAGCCCGGCTATCGCCTGCTCGCCAATATCGGCGCGCATGGCGGGCAGGAAGTGCCGCATCTGCACGTCCATGTCTTTGGCGGAGAGCCTTTGGGCCCGATGATCTGGCGGCGCTGAGCACGCTTTGTCGCGCGTGCGATTCGTTCTGCCGCCATTCGGGTGCGTGCGGCAAACTCCTCTGGCTTCGCGGATTCCGCTGCGCTAATCGCGATCGGCAATGGTTCAGCCCAACTTCCCCGGCGGCGTTCTCGATGGCCCGCGCCATCTCTACGCGGTGCGCGTCTATTACGAGGACACCGACCTCTCGGGCATCACCTATCACGCCAATTATCTGCGCTGGTTCGAGCGCGCGCGCTCGGACCTATTGCGTGTGCTCGAGATCGATCAGCGCGCCGCCATCGAGAGCGGGGAGGGCGCCTATGCGGTGACCGAGATGGACATCAAGTATCGCAGCCCCGCCAGGCTGGACGACGATGTGGTGATCGAGACCACGTGTTACGAGCTGGGCGCGGCAAGCGTGCGCATGAACCAGATTGCGCGGCGCGGGGAAGAGGCGCTTGCCAGCGCCAAGGTGCGCGCCGGTTTTCTCAGCCCCGACGGACGCCCGCGCCGTCAGCCCGCCGCCTGGCGAGCGGCGTACAGGACTTTCATGGACAACGAGGCTTCATGACACCCCAGATTGCTCTTCTGGCCGCCGCGCCGACCCGGCTCGATCCGCTCGAACTGTTTCTCGATGCGGATATTGTGGTGCAGATTGTCATGGTCGGCCTGATCCTCGCCAGCGTGTGGGTGTGGACGATTATTGTCGCCTTCTCGATGCGCGCCTCGGCGCTCGAGAAGCGCTCGCGCGAATATGAGGGCGATTTCTGGGAGACGCGGGATCGCGAGAGCCTGCTCACCCGGTCAATGCGCGGCGAAGTGCCTTCGGCGCGGGTAGCGGCGGCAGGGCTTGATGAATGGAAACGCTCCACCGCCAACGCTCAGACGCTCGACAAGGCCGCCGCGCGCGAGCGCATCGGCGCGGCGATGGGAAGCCAGATCGCCGAGGAGGCCGATGATCTGGCGGCCAAACTGAACTTTCTTGCTACCACCGGCTCGGTCGCGCCGTTCGTGGGGCTGTTCGGCACCGTTTGGGGGATCATGAACAGCTTCTTCCAGATCGGCGCGCAGGAAAGCTCCTCGCTCGCGGTCGTGGCGCCGGGGATCTCCGAGGCGCTGTTTGCCACCGCTATCGGCCTGTTCGCCGCGATCCCCGCGGTGATCGCCTACAACCGCTTTTCCGCGCGCGTCGACCGCTATGAGGCGAAGCTCCAAAGGTTCGCGGACAAGGTCCACGCCGGGCTCAGCCGCGATCTGGATAGAGCGTGATGGCCGACACTTCGTCATTGCGAGGAGCCGAAAGCGACGCGGCAATCCATGGTCCGAACTGTCTGTCACTTTGGCGCAGGGGCCCGAGGGTGGGGCAGAGAGGCTCAAGGGTGCGTAAGTCGGTTTCTGGATTGCTTCGCTTCGCTCGCAATGACGAGCGATACGGCTGATGGCCATGAATGTTTCTTCCGGCCGCGCCTCGGGCCGCCGCTCGCGCCGCGCGCCGATGTCGGAAATCAACGTCACGCCGTTTGTCGATGTCATGCTGGTGCTGCTCATCATCTTCATGGTCACCGCGCCGCTGCTCGCCGTCGGCGTGCCCATCGAACTGCCCGACAGCCGCGCGAATCCGGTTGAGCAAACGCCTGAGCAGATCACCATCTCGGTGGACGAGGATGGCGTCATCTACATCAATAACGACGCGGTTTCGGACGCCGATTTCCCGGGCGCGCTCGCCGCGATTGACCGGAATGCGGGCGGAGACTTGCCGATCATAGTCTTTCGCGGAGACCGGAGCCTTGATTACGGTCGCACGATGGCGGTGCTCGGTGAGTTGAACCGCGCCGGCTTCACCTCGATCTCGCTGGTCACCAGCGGTTCAGTTAGCCCGCCATAGCGACCGCGAAGCATGGCCGACGCTCCAGCCCTACGCCGAGAGGATCGCACCGGCCTGATGGTCGCGGTGGCGATGCACGCCGGCATCGTCGCCTTGCTCTTGCTGCAACCCGCGCCGCCGCCGCTTGCGGATATCGAGCCGCGCATGACGGTGAGCCTCGCCAGCGAAGTCAGCCTGGAGGCGACTGCGCCCAGAGTGACGCTCGAAAGCCGCGAGGCGATTGCGCCCACCCAGTCCGATCGGTCGGTCGCGCCCAGCGAAGAGGTTGAGGCCGACGCTGGCGAACAGACCCCGAGCGAGACCACACCGCCGCCGCCCTCCAGCACGCAGCGCGCGTCGGTCGAGCGAGAGCCAGAGACCGAACCTCGTTCCGCTCGCGATAGCGCATCGCAATCGAGCCAGAGCCCCCGCAAGGCCGAAGGCTCGCGCATCGGCGAAGACTTCCTCTCGGGTTCGGGCAGCTCCAGCGACAGCGACGAAACCGGTGCGCCGGCGGCAACCTTTGGGCGCACGGAACGCGCCGCCTTGTCCTCCGCCATCACCCGTCAATTGCGTCCGCACTGGAACGCGCCGACCGGAGTGGACGCGGAGAAGCTCGTCTCGGTGGTGTCATGGAAGCTCAATCCCGACGGCTCGCTCAAGGGCCGGCCAACGTGCCGCAACCGCGCAAGCAGCATCACCGCCAGCAACCGTCCCCAGGCGGGCCTGCACTGCGAACGTGCAATTCGAGCGGTTCAACTGGCTGCGCCCTTCACCTTGCCCGAGCAATTCTATAGTCGCTGGGACGATCTCGAGTGGCAATTCGACAGAAGGCTCTAATGATACGCACACCGATCTCCTTTCTCGCGCTTTTTCTGGCGATCGCCACGTCGGCTGTGGCTCAAAATCAGGATCTGGGCGAACCCCTTGCCGAGGGCGGCGAGGTCCAAGCGCTCACCATAGAAGGTGACGGAACGGAAGAGGACGGGCCGCTGCGTGGCACCGTGACCGATGAAAGCGACTGGCGCGATCTGGGCATCGCCATTCCCGCCTTTGCAACCGACCGCGATCGGCCAACGCCCGCCAACGCCGAAGGCACCGCCGCCCTGGGGCGCGAGATCGCGAACGTCATCACCGCGAACCTGCGCAATAACGGCCTGTTCAAGCCCACCGGGCCGACCTCGCTGCCGCGCCCGGCTTTCGATCAGATCACTGAGCCGAGCTGGTCGAACTGGACCGCGCGCGGGGCGGAAATGCTCGTTCACGGCTATGTGCGCGTTGGCGACGATGGCCGGATCATCGTGGGCTGCTATCTCTACGACGTCGCCTTGCGCGATGAACTGGTGCGCGAAGGCTATGTGGTGCGACCGGCGGACTGGCGGCGCGCGGCGCACAAATGCTCCGATCTCATCTACGCGCGGTTGACCGGCGAAGACCCGTTCTTTGACAGCCGCATTGCCTATATCGCCGAGACCGGCCCTAAGGACCGGCGGGTGAAGCGCCTCGCCGTGATGGATTCCGACGGCGCCAATCACCGCTTCCTTACGCTTGGCAGCGCGACCGCGCTCACGCCGCGCTATTCGCCCGACTATTCGAAGATCCTGTATCTGTCCTACGTCGATGGAAACCCGCGCATCTATGTCTATGACATCGGCTCGGGCAAGCAGACCCTGGTGACGCAGAACTCCAACCCGACGCTCGCGCCGCGCTGGTCGCCGGATGGCAAGCACATTCTTTATTCCATGGCCGTGGCGGGCAACACCGATATTTACCGCGTCTCGGTCAATGGCGGCTCCAGCGAGCGGCTGACGAGCACGCCGGGCATCGATATTGGCGGCAGCTATTCGCCCGATGGATCGAGGATCGTCTTCGAAAGCGATCGTTCGGGCAGCCAGCAATGCTACGTTATGAACGCCGATGGCACCAATCCCCGGCGCATCAGCTTTTTTGGCGGGCGCTGCGCGACGCCCGAATGGAGCCCGCGCGGGGACCAGATCGCTTTCACGCGCATTGCCGGAGACTTCAACGTTGCCGTCATGACACCGTCGGGGCGCGGCCTCAAAGTGCTGACCAGCGGCTGGCAGGACGAGGCACCGACCTGGGCGCCCAATGGACGGATCATCCAGTTCTTCCGGACCACCCGCAATTCCGGGCGCTCCTCGCTGTGGCAGGTTGATCTGACAGGCCGCAACGAACGCCGCCTGCCCACACCCGTTGATGCCTCCGATCCCGCCTGGGGACCGATCCGGCCCTAAGGTCTTATCCGCTTCTTGCGCCGTCTTTCGAGCTCTCTAGTCACACAGCCAAAGACGCGGCAAAACCGTTCAAAGCCCCCAGTGAAAGGAAACGCCATGAACAAGCCCATCAAAATCGCTCTGCTACTGGCCAGTGTAAGCGCCGTGGCGGCTTGCTCGAAAAAGGCGCCCGAGCAGCTTCCTCCGCCCCCTGTCGAGACCAGCGCTCCGGCGGAGACCGCGCCGCCCCCGCCCTCCACGCGTCCCACGGGACCGGTTCCGGGCACGCAAGAGCACTTCGCCAACGCGGTCGGCAGCGCGACGACAATCTATTTCGACACCGACCGGTTCAACATCGACAGCGCGGACGCCGCCTCGCTCCAGGCGCAGGCGCAGTATTTCTCGCAATATTCCTCGCTCACCTTCACGATCGAAGGGCACTGCGATGAGCGCGGCACGCGCGAATACAACGTCGCCTTGGGAGAACGGCGCGCGAACGCGGCGAAGAATTACCTCGTGAGCCTCGGCATTCCGGCGAACCGGATCCGGACGGTGAGCTATGGCAAGGAGCGCCCGGTTGCGCTGGCCTCGAACGAGGCCGCCTGGGCTCAGAACCGGCGCGCGGCGAGCGTCGTCATCAATTAGGGTCATCAACTAGGGTGTGATCGACAGGGCCGGTCAAACGCCCGCGAGCGCCAAAAGGCCGGCGCGGCTGGCCAGGCACAGCCACACCATCGCGGTGGCCGATAGGAGGCTGGAAAGCGTAAGCTGGCGGCTCATGCAAGGTCGTCCCGTTTTGGACGCGGCGGGGAGAGGAGCCGCCGCGCCCGGTCCTCTAGAACCGGGCGAGGGGGCAATAGGTTCCCATTTGAAATTGATTTTTCTGACGGGTTTCCAATCGGTCTCGGCAAGACTAGGTTGAGGCGATGCGCCCGCTCATCCCCTCCCCTTCTTCTGCGCTGGTTTGGTGATGGCGCGCGCGCGTCGATCGAACGATTGGGGCTTTCCCCGCTGGCGCGGTTACGAGGCCACGCGCGAGGCCACCAATGTGCGCATCTGCGATCGCGCGGGGTGCAACGAGCCTGGCGATTGCCCCGCGCCCAAGGCCCCCAACAGCAATGAACGCTGGTATTTCTGCCAGAAGCACGCGGCGGAATACAATTCCAAGTGGGATTATTTCGAAGGCCTCGACAAGGCCGAGAAGGAAGAACGCGCCAAGGCCGAACGTCAGACGAGCGCGGGCTATGCGGAAGCCTCGCATTACGGCTGGGCGGGGTCGGGAGACGGATCGCGCAGCGCCGATGAAATGCGCGCGCTCGAAGCTCTCGGGCTGGAGGCGGACGCGGAGTTTGCGGACATCAAGAAAGCCTATCGCGCCCGCGCCAAGGAAGTGCACCCGGATGTGAAGCCAGGCGATGAGGACGCGGCGAAGGAATTCCAGAAGCTCCATCTCGCCTACGAGGTTCTGAAAGCGACGGAAGAACGCCGCGAATGGCGGGGGTGATCCGCAGGCTCGCACGCGATCTCGAAAAGGAGTTGCCCCATGCGCTTGCTCGCCTTTGCCGCCAGCAATTCGTCGAAGTCGATCAATCGCAAGCTGGTGACCTACGCTGCCAGCATGGTCGATTTTGCCGAGGTCGAAACCCTCGATATTCACGACTATGAGATGCCGCTTTACCGGCTCGACCGGGAGGAAGAGAGCGGCGTCCCGCAACAGGCGCACGATTTCCTTGCCCGCGTCGGCGCGGTGGATGCAATTCTCGTCTCGTTTGCCGAGAACAACAAGACCTACTCCGCTGCGTTCAAGAACCTGTTCGACTGGTGCAGCCGCGCGCGCGACGATGTGTGGCAGGGCAAGAAGATGGCGCTGCTCGCGACCTCACCGGGCCGCGCGGGCGCGGATCAAGTGCTGGGCTTTGCGGTGCGCTGGGCGCCCAGGTTCGGCGGCGAAGTGGTGGGGCATTTGAGCGTGCCGAGCTTCAACCACACCTTCGACGCCGAGGCGGGCAGGCTGATCGACGAAGAACTAGACGCGCAGCTGCGCGCGTTGGTGGCGAAGCTAAGCGCTTAGCGGAAAGCGCTCCTTTCAAGCCGCATTTCGACCGATGCGACGTCTTCGATGAAGTATCGTACATCGTCCTCATCGTAGGGATGAGGCACATGTGACAGGCAGCGGGCAACATCCCACTGTCCCACAATGTCGATTATCGCAGCGATATCAGTTTCAACGGGTGTCCGCAGGAACAGCCTCTCTGTGCCCAAGTCAGGGTGATTCATTGGCCCTTCCAAACCCCGGCTCCGCTGCCGTTGTGTCGATCGTCGGCGCGGGATTGTCGTTCCACCACGGCGTGTCGGTCCATGGGCGCACGTCCACCTCGAAGCTCCAGCAGCTGCGCGGTTGATGCGCGAGGTGCCAATAGGTTTCCGCAAGCGCGGCCGGGTCCAGAACGCCGTCCTCGCCCTTGGACGCCTTGAACGCCTCGAACTTGTCGCCCAGCAACCGTCCGAGCGTGTCGGGCGCGTCGACCGGGCCATCGACCACGACATGCGCAATGTGGACGCCCTGGGGTGCGAATTCGGCGTTGAGCGTCTGGCACAACATCCGCCGACCTCCGATGGCCGCCGCGTGGCTGTGCTGGCCGGCGTTCCCGCGCATCGCCGAGGTTGCCGAGGTGACGAGCAAGGTCCCATGGCCTCGCTCCACCATCGCCGGGAGCATGGCCTGCGCGAGGCGGAACAGGGCGAATGTCGTCATGCGCCAGCCGAGTTCGAAGGCCTTGTGCGGCGTGTCGAAGAACGCGCGATTGCCGATCTGCGCGCCGAGGTTGAACAGGCAGGCCTCAATTGGCCCTGTGTCGCGTTCGACGCGTTCCACCAGTTCCTCGATGGTTCCGTCCTCGACCGCGTTGAGCAGCGTTCCGGTGGCTGAGCCGCCCGCCGCCTCAATCTCGGCCACCATGCGCGCAAGACCTTCTTCATCCGATCGCCTTGCGAGAACCGCGTGATAGCCCCCTGCGGCAAAGCGCTTGGCGGTGTGGCCGCCGATGCCGGCGCCCGCGCCAAGCACGAGGCAGACGGGTTTCTGGATATCGTTCATCGCTGGCTTCCTTTTGCGTCTTCCGAATCTTTCGTAGCCTCCCGATAGGGGAGGATCAGCTCATCCTTGAAGCCCCGAAGACCGCGATTCGCGGCGTTCTCCATCTGCGCAAAGTCCTCCTCACCGCAGCCATGCGCCTTGAGCGCTGCGGTGACGTCCTTGTCCCTTCGCAGCGGGGCGAGGACAGCCGGAAAAAGCACGCCCAGACCAGAACAGCGCTGTGGTCTGTTGCTGCGGCGTTCCATGCGTTCTTCAATGAGCGCGAGCGCCTGTTCCCGATCGCCGCGCGCGGCCACGAGATAGAGCTTGAGATCGAGATGATCGTGGATGCCGAAACGCAAACCGCGCGGCTCTTCCCGAACGAACTCCAGATAGCGGTCAATGGTGTGCTCGGCGTAGTCAAGATCGCCTTTCCTGAGCGCGTCCTTGATAACGTTTTCGCTGTAGTTCGAAAGCGGCCAACCCACTTTGTCGCCATCGATCCCGTCAAACAGCTTTATGGCGACCTCAAGATCGTCGCGCGCGTCCTGCGAGCGGCCGAGCCTGAGCAGCGCATCGCCATGCCGCGTGTGCGCAAAGGCGCGGGAGAAATCGTCGCCGCGCATCAGGTCGCCGCGCAGCGTCTCGAGCCAATCCTTGCTCGTTGCGAGCGCGGCCTCCCACTGCCCAAGCTTTTCGTGCGCGCCGAGCTTTCGTTCGAGCGCCTTGCTGCGCAAGAATTCTTCCAGTGGATATTCGGGCTTACCGATCAGCTCCAGCGTTGCGTTAGCGTACCCAATGGTCGCGCGCATGTTTTCGAGCTTGTCGCCTGTCGGTTCGTTGAAGGCGTAGTCCGCCCGGGTATATAGCTTCAGCGCTTCAAGCACCGGCCAGCACGTCGCCGCAACGCTCAGCAGATCGTATTCGAAGTCATTCGCGCAAGAGGACAGGTCCCCGCGCCTATCCTCGGGGATCGTGTAAGTGAGGACCGGCGGATCGACCCATTTCAGCAGGGTCTGCCCCTCGGCGGGCGGCGTGTCGGGAAGCCTCTCTTCCAACTGCGCGCCAGTCTGTGAGGCCAGTGAAGCCACTGAGCCCCCCGAGGCAAGGCAAACCCCCGCAACGATCATCAAGGATTTGATCCACCCGGTTTTCACACGCGCTCCAGCGCCTGCTCGAAATCGGCGATCAGATCGTCTGCGTCCTCGATACCGATACTGATGCGGACTAGACTGTCCGTGATGCCAAGCGCCGCGCGGCGTTCCGACGGCACGGAGAGGTGCGTCATCGAGGCGGGGTGGCTGGCGAGCGTTTCGGTGCCACCAAGGCTCACCGCCAGCTTCGCGATCTGGAGGCTGTCGAGGAAGCGAAAGCACTCCGCCTCGCCGCCTTTCAGGAACACGCTGAACGTGGATCCCGCGCCCCTGCAGTGGCGATCGTAAATGTCCTTCTGGCGCGCGTCTTCAAGAAACCCGAGATAGCCAAGACCCTGGACCTTTGGATGACCGCGCAGGAATTCGCACACCTTGGCCGCGTTTTGGCCTGCGCGCTCCATGCGAAGTTCGACCGTCTCGAGACTGCGCAGCAGCATCCACGCGGTGTTCGGATCGACAATGCCGCCCATCGTGTTGCGCAGCGCGCGCACCGGATCCATCCAGTGTTTCGCGCCCGCGATCGAGCCCGCAACAAGATCGGAATGCCCGCCCACATATTTGGTCAGCGAATAGGCGACGATATCCGCCCCGCGATCGAGCGGGCGCTGCCACAGGGGGCCCAGGAACGTGTTGTCGATCGCGATCGGGCAGGATTTCTTCAACTGCGCATCGCGCGCGGCGCAAACCGCTTCGATATCGACCAGCGCGTTGGTGGGGTTGGCGGGACTTTCGAGATAGATCATCGCGACCTTGCCGCCACCCTCGTCCGCCTTCGCCCGCGCGCGTTCGAGCACGGCGTCGATCTCCTCGCGGCTCGCTCCGGCGGGAAAGTCGATATAGCCGACGCCGAATTTCGAGAGCACTTTGGAGACGAACCCTTCGGACGCGGCGTAAAGCGGGCCGGAATGAACGATTACATCGCCCGCGCTGGCATAGGCCATCATCAAGATGCAGATCGCGGTCATTCCGCTTGAGAAGGTGAGCGCGTCTTCGGCCCCGTCCCAGATGGCCAGGCGATCTTCGAGGATTTCCTGATTGGGCCCGTTGAAGCGCGAATAAACGAGGCCTTCCGCTCCGCCCTCGCGTTTGCCGGTGATGCCTTCGAAATGGCGTTTGCCCGCCGCTGCGTTTTCGAAGGCGAAGGTCGAGGTGAGGAAGATCGGCGCCTTGAGAGAGCCTTCGGAGAGGGCCGGGTCAAAGCCGTGGCCCATCATCAGCGTGGAGGGCTTGAGTTCGCGCCCGCCAATGGAGGTTTTTTCTGGCTTCGGTTTGCGGCGCGGTGTGGGTGTGTCGGTTGAATCGATTGCGTCGGCCATGACAAGTGGCTCCTTCCTGAGTGCGCGCCCCCAGGAAGGCAGGGGCTGATCCCGAACGGGACGCATCAAGGGCACCCGCCTCTAACCTCCGCAGAAGCGCCTCTCCCCTGACCGTCGTTGGCTGTAGGAGTATCCCGCGATTGTTACAGTTGCAACCGGTTGGACCGAGGAAATGAACCGCGCGACGCCTACTCGATTTCGGCGATCAGGGCGACCGGACGCATCCACCCAAGGACGCGGCCTAGTGTGCGCGGCGGTCTCATACGTGCAAGGATAGCGGCGCAGGCAAGGTAGCGAGACCGAGTCTTCGAACCTTTGCTTTCATCGGATATAAAGAAGGGCCGGAGGATCGATCCCCCCCGGCCCTTGTCACTTGTCGCGTGTGCGCTGAGCGCGGCGGGAAGTCTATTCGACCTCCTTGCCCGGCTTGCCCTCTTCGCCGCCCACGATCACGGTGCCGACCGGCAGGCCTCGGCGCAGCGTGCGATTGATCTTGATCGCGCGTTCCTTCATGAGGCGCTGGATCGCGTAATTGGGCCGCGTGGCCACGGGCCGCCTGATCGCCGGCATGCCACGCTCCGTCCACAGGTTGTCCAACATCGGGTCCTTTGTGCCGCGAACGAGGTCAGCGATGTCGTGTTCGTATTGGTTGATGATGGTGCGCTCGGTCTTGGCGAGGATTTTTTGGACCGACTCCTCTGCGTGGCGGCCCAGATGCGCGCGCAAGGCTGCGTCGTCTTCGAAGTAGTAAGGCGCGGCCTCCTCATAGATACGGCTCACGCGCAAGGTTTTGCCGGTGTGCTCCACACCGCGCAAAGAATTGACAAACTCGGCGGACGAAAGGCTCAGCAAGGTGTCGACGTTGTCGGCGGAGAAAGCGAGGCGCTGAAGCGTTGGGCCACCAATCTCGCCGCGCCAGAAGCCATAGATGACTTTGGGATCGGTCCAGTTGGGATAGACGATCCGCTCCCGGATATCGCGCGGGGACAGATCGACCCCGGCAACGGTAACCAGTTTCGCATCATCAAGCGGCGCCTCGTTCAACCCAAAGGTCTGAGCGGCGGGTTGGCTAAGCGGATATTCCTTCGCGATCGCTTCGATAACCGCGACGTTGTGCAGGTTCAGCCAGAAGGCGAGCTGCTCGTTGCGCGGCAGGCTCGGGATGTCAAGGTCGCTGCCCACACGCTCCAGATCCTGGCGATATTCGGTCAGCGAAGCGCGGATGTCATCGTCGAAGAACGAAAAGGCGACCCGGCTGCCTTCCAGACGGTAACGCGAGGTGTGCCCATAAATCCGCCGCGTTCCAAGGCGCTGTTCCGCGATCGGCGCCGTTTGTCGCAAAGAGCGTCCCATCGGAATGACAAACCATTTGAGAGCTTTGTCGAGGTAGGAATAATCGATCGTGTGCTCTTTGCGAGTGTCGGCGGGGCGAAACTGGGATAACTCCAGCGCAGGGACGTACACGGTGTCGCTCGCCTGCGACGCGGCGCGCGGCGCGATGGCCGCGCTCTCTGCAGCAAGCGGCGCCGCGACGACCCCCACAGCCGCGAGGGCAACAACAGAAGCACGCGTAAGGTTTGCAAGTTGCGACCGGGTTGAATGAAACATAGGCATAAGTCTCTCCAGAGCTGTCAGAGCGTATCCCGTCCAAGACGCGGGTTACATCATGACTGTACGACGACCGATGAACAAGACCCATTTCAAGATCCTGCAAGAATACGAGTGTCCTCGCGCTCGCGCTCCGCACTTGTGCTGATGCGCTCTTCGGTCCGGTCAGGGATCTTGTCTCAGACGAAAGCCGCCACTGCCCACACCACGCCGACAATCATCAGCGCGCCGAACAGGTCGAGCAGCAGTCCCGCGCTGGCCAACCGCTCGATCTTGAGGTGACCGGTGCTCCAGGCGATCGCGTTGGGACCGGTCCCGGCGGGCAGGATGAAACCCCAGCTTGCAGCCAACGCCGCCGGCATCGCCAGCAACACCGCGTCCTCGCCCAGACCAAGCGCCGCGGCCAGGCTGGCGACGACCGGGATGATGCCCGATGCGGTTGCGACGTTGCTCGCAAACTCGGTCACAAGGATGATCATCGCCACCACCGCCAGCGTCATCAGCAGCAGCGGGACTGCCTCAAGCGGGAGCAGCGCTTCGCCCAGCCACCGCGCAAGGCCCGAGGCGTCCATCCCCGCCGCCAGCGCCAGCCCGCCGCCAAACATCAGGATAATGCCCCAGGGCGCGCGGTTGGCTTCGTCCCATTTGAGCAGGGGCCGCCCCGTGCCATCGGGCAGCAGGAACAGCGCAAAGCTGGCAAGAATGGCGATGGTGCCGTCGGTCCAGCTTCCGGCGGGAAGGTAGGGCGAAAGCCACAGACGGCTCATCCACAGCGCAAACGTGATCGCCACGATCGGAACGAGGCGTTTCTCGGCGCTCGACCAGGGCGCCGCGTCGTCGATCGCCTCGCGAGCGGCGTCGACGTCGAAGGGATGGTCCCTCACTCTCTGTACCCAAGCGATGATCGCCGCGGCGAGCGGGACGCCGAAGGCGACCACCGGGAGCCCGAACACCATCCACTGCGCAAAGCTGATCTCCAGCCCGATCATGTCGTCCAGCAGTTGAACCGCGATCCCGTTGGTGGGCGAGCCGACGATAGTGCCGAGCCCGCCGATACTCGCCGCAAAGGCGATCCCCATCGGCAGAGCGCCGGCAAGGCCGTCCTGATTGGGCTTGCTTTGCTTGCCGCCGGGACTACCCGCGCCCTCGGCCCCGGACAATGTATCCGTCGCCGCGCCGCCAGCAAGGACGGCAAGCGCCATCGGCATCATGATAAGCGTGGTCGAGGTGTTGGAGATCAGCATCGAGAGAACGGCGGCGGAGATCATGAAGGCGAGCAACAACCGCGTCTGACCACCATCGCCCCCGACAAGTCTCAGGATCGCAAGGCTCAGCCGTTTGTGCAGCCCCGTGCGCTCGATCGCGAGCGCGATGAAGGCCCCGCCCAGCAGCAGGAACAGGATCGGCGCGTAATAGGCACTGGCCGTTTCGCGGGCGGTCATCACGCCGCCCAGCGGCAGCCAGATAAAGGGCAGCAGGCCTGTCACCGTCATCGGAACCGCCTCGGTGATCCACCAGGCCGCCATCCACACGACCAGCCCAGCGACCATCCAGGCGCCCGCACTCATTCCTTGCGGAGGTGCGGTTAACACGGTCACGGCAAAGATGAGCGGCCCTGCAAAAAGACCGATCTGGCGCGCGGTCATTCGGATTTCGGGTCCGGTCGCGGAATAGACAAAAGCACAAAGCCTCTTTGGCCGGGTTGAAACAGAGGGTCAGGCCTTGATCTATCGCCATCCGATGGCGCTGGCAAAGTGCAGCCGACCTTGCCTGTGAAAGAGGCTCGCCGTGTCGGTTCCATTGCCGGCGCGCTTCGCAGCCCACGACACGCGATCAGTCGAGCTGCGCCATTGCAGGATTACTCCACGCTTTTTCCGATGGCGTTCCCACCCCCCGTGCGCCCGGTTCTTGGGCCGGGGCTGTGCCCTTGCCCTACTTGACCTCGCCCTTGTTGGGATCGTCACCCGGAAGCGTGATCTCGGTGAGAAAGACCCGGCCCGTCGGGATCTTCTCTCTCGCCAGTTCGCGGAACTTGCGCTCGCGCTGACCAAGGATTTCCATCATCCCGGCGGAGACACCTGGCCGGGCGCTTTGAGCAGAGATCGAATCGCGCCTTCCCCCTGAGAGATCGGCAATGTCCCATTCGCGGATCGTGGCCTCAGTCCTGCTGGTGCGTCCGATCATCTGGAGCACGTCTTCCTTGGCGAATTCGGTCATGTGGGCGCGCACATCGGCATCGAAATCCGGGAAGTAGAACCGGCTCACTTCGTCGTAGAGCGTGGACACATGCAGCGTGTCGCCGCGCTTCTCGGTCGCTCGCAACGAGTTGATGTATTCCTCGGCCTTGATCGACAGCAGGCTACTCACATTCCCGCCGGAATAGGCCACGCGTTCGAGCGACGGGCTGCCGATCTCGCCGCGCCAGAAACCGTAAATGACCTTGGGATCGCGCCAGTTGGCGTAGACGATATTCTCGCGAATATCCCTCAGGCTCATCGCGACGCTGCGCACGTTGAGGAATTTGGCCTCGTCCAGCGGCACGCCGTCGATCATCAGCGCGCGTGGCTGGCGGAAGGGCCAGTTTTCGGCGATCTTTTCGACCATCGCGACATTGTGGAGGTTGAGCCAGAAGGCGAGCTGTTCGTTGCGCGGGAGGGTGCTGATGTCGAGAGTGTCCGCGACTTGCTCAAGTTCCTGGCGATACAGGCCAAAACTGGCGATGGCCTCCTGGTCCATGCGCGAAAAAGCGACCAGCGCCCCTTCGGTGCGGAAGCGCGAATTGTGACCGGCGCGAAGGCGCCCCTGCGCGACGGCTTGCTGGAAAATGGCCGGCCGCTTCCTAAGCGAAGGCCCCATCCACACGACCATCTGCTTGAGCGCGTAGTCCCAGATACCGTAGTCGATGCGGTGACGGACCGGGGTCCTGGTCGGAGCGAAGATCGCGAAAGGATCGCATTGCGAGGCGATTGCAGTTGGACTTTCCGCAATTGGACTTTCATTGGCCGTGACGGGTTGAACAGCCACTTTGGCCGAAGCGGCTACACTGGTGACTGCGACGGCGCTGATAGCGATAGCCGACCCGATAGAGAGCGACGCTCGCAAGGACTGGCCTGACATGACCCTAGTCTCCTGTTCCTTGCCTCCCAGTAAAATTATCTCGCAATTCGAGCCCCGTTTCAAGTGCGCTGACTTCCTATCAAGGCAACCCAGGGCGAATGCGCAAGCGGGGCGGCCCGACTACTCGACCTCGTCCTTCTTGCCCTCTTCATCGGGCAATTCGATTTCACTGAAAGTGACCGTGCCCGTGCGACCTTCCTTCATGATGCGACGGAACTTTTCTTCACGCTGAGCGAGCAGCGCGCCCATGGCCCGCGGAATGCGAAAGCTTTGCGCGCGGCCATTGGCGTCTTCGATGAAGCTGTAGCTTGGCTCGCGGGCGCCGCCGGCGAGGTCAGCGATATCGTACTCCTTGATGACGGCCTTCGTGCGCGATGTGTCGGCCAGGATGCTGGCGACGTCCTCTTTGGCGTATTTCGCCAGATGCGCGCGCAGATCGGTCTCGAAATCGGGGAAGTAGAACGCGGCGTATTCTTCATAAAGCGTCGCGACCTGCAATTCGCCGCCCTGCTTCTGTGTGCCGCGCAGCGAGTTGACGAATTCGTTCGCGCCGCGTTCGAGCAGGCGTCTCACATTATCCCCGGTATACGCCTCGCGCTGGATTGAGGGACCGCCAATATCACCGCGCCAGAAGCCGTAGATGACCGAGGGATCCCGCCAATGGGCAAAGACGATCTTCTCGCGAATGTCGCGCAGGGAAAGCGCGACGCCTTCGACGGTGATGAACTTCGCATCGTCAAGCGGCACGCCATCGATCTCGAGCGAGCGCGGCTGGCGCACCGGCCACGCGCTGCCGATCTGTTCGACCATCGCCACGTTGTGCAGATTGAGCCAGAATGCGAGCTGTTCATTGCGGCTCAGCGACTGGAGATCGACCTTGTCGCCCACCATTTGCAGGTCCTGGCGATACTGCGCGAGGTTGCCGATGATCGTGGCGTCGAGAAAGCTGAAGGTCACGCGCGACCCTTCGAGGCGATAGCGCGAGGTGTGGCCGTACACGCGGCGCGTGCCATAGCCGTCGGGTGGGCGGCCCGCCGTCTGGCGCAGCGAGGGCCCCATCGAGATGACGATCTTCTTAACCGCTTCGTCCCAGACGTCGTAATCGATCGAGTTGGTGTTGGTCGCCGCGCCCGGTGCGAAGGTTGCGAACGGCGTGCCGGGCTCCTGCGCGCCAGCGGGCGCCACGGCCAACGCGCACACCGCGAGCGTGGTCAGATGGACGGAAGATGAGCGCACAAAACCCATGCGGTTGTTCCTTTGCCAGATGAGAGAGGCTCTTCTGTTTTACGCTCTTGCGAGGGGAGCGCTGGAGCCTTCGCGTACCGAAGATCACACGCGTTTGGAGATGCGGGCGATGTCGCTGTTCATACAACACTGAGCCAACGCCTGGGCCCGGCGATCGGTTTCCGCAAGGCCTTGGTCGAAAAGGGTAAACCGTTGACCGAAATCGACGAACGCCATGGAGGATCGAAGGATCGGTCTTTGTGTCGGTTCGTGCCGAGCGGGGAACACTGCGGTGTAGATGGCGAGATCGGCGCTCTTATGGGGCGCGCTGACCGGCTCGCAATCATCGCTAGTCACCAAGCCGCCAAGGGTGAACGCGCCACACAAAAGGGCGAAAGCGCTCAGCGCTCTCGCCCTTTTGTTTCATCTCTTGATCAGCGCCACAATCGCTTACTTGGGCGCGAGCACCATCAGCATCTGGCGCCCTTCAAGGCGAGGGAAGGCTTCGACCTTGGCGATTTCCTCCACGTCCTCCTGGACACGCTTGAGCAGATCCATGCCAAGGTGCTGGTGGGCCATTTCGCGCCCGCGAAAACGCAGCGTCACCTTTACCTTGTCGCCGTTGTCGATGAACTTGTTCACGTTCTTCATCTTCACGTCGTAATCGTGCGTGTCGATGTTGGGACGCATTTTGACTTCCTTGATGTCCTGCGTCTTCTGCGTCTTGCGCGCCGCGTTGGCCTTTTTCTGGGCTTCGTAGCGGTATTTTCCGACATCGAGGAATTTGCACACGGGCGGGTCCGCGTTGGGGGACACTTCGACAAGGTTCAGCCCCTTGTCCTGAGCCTGCTCAACCGCTTCGCGCGTGAACATCACGCCAAGGTTCTCGCCTTCATCGTCGATAACGCGGACCTTGGGGACTTGAATAAACTGATCGTAGCGAGGGCCGCTTTTAACGGGCGGGGCCATCGAACGCCGAGGTGGACGGGCTATGTGTAATCTCCTGTTTTAGCCTTCATTGGACGTGCTTAATGTAGGGATTCGGTCGCCAAAAGGCCAGATGAGTCTTAGGCCGCCTCGCGATAGAGCGGAAAGCTTACCAGTTTGCCCTTCGCAGGCAGCACCGCGTCGATTGTGGTTGCCGGACTCAGCGCCTTGATTATTTCCGGGGCGCCTGCGTCCATGCCGCCTGTGTAGGCGCCAAAGGCGGGCGCGATCAGGCGGTCCCCTGCCGTCTTCGAGCGGCTCAGCACCGCGCAGGGCCGGGCGATGTGACGGTTCCTTACCCGCACGCGCATCTTCGGGTGGAAGTGGCCGGAGAGTTCGGGCCGGGTCTCGCCCAATCTGGCTTCATGGCGCAGCGTTATGCCATTCACGACCAGCTCCGCCTCAACCGCTGCTCCGAAGGCGCGCGGCATCGTCTCGTCGTGATTGCCGGTGATCCACACCCAGTCGAGCGCGCGGATGAGCGATTCGAGCATTCCGGCAGCGTAGGGATCGAGCCGGTGTGTGCCCGCCTCATCGTGGAAATTGTCGCCCAGCGTGATCACCCGGCGCGCGCCGGTGGCCTTCACCGCATCCGCCACTCGCTCCAGCGTCTCGCGGCTGTCATAGGGCGGGAGCATCTGCCCCGCCTGCGCGTACCAGCTGCCTTTTTCAAGGTGGAGGTCCGCCACCAGCAGCGCGCGCTCACTCGGCCAGTAGAGCGCGTTGGACTTGAGCAGCACAAGCTCCTCACCGGCAAACTCAAGCGCGGCGCCAAGGCTGGAAGTGAACGAAACAGGAACCATGCGGCCCGAATGCCCCGCTGAGCCGGCCTTGGCAAGCCTTCTTCAGCCGCAAAGCGCATTGACTTGAACGCTGTCAAAGCGGATGGACACATCAGGGATAATTGGGACGGGATCGAGCATCATGAGCGAATGGGCGCCGCACACCGCGCGGGCGAAGGAGTGGTTCGAGAGTCTGCGCGACCAGATCTGCGCCGCCTTCGAGGACATCGAACGCGAGGCGGGCTCCGACGCGGCCTTTGAGTACACGCCCTGGAGCCGCGAAGAGGAAGGCAACGACAATCCGGGCGGCGGCGTGCAGGGCCTCATGAAGGGGACAGTGTTCGAAAAGGTCGGCGTCAATTGTTCGACCGTGATGGGGAGCTTTCCCAAAGAGTTTGCGGGGCAAATCAACGGCGCGGACGCCGACAATCCGGGCTTCACCGCGACCGGCATCAGCCTTGTCGCGCACATGGCCAATCCGCATGTTCCCGCCGTGCATATGAACACGCGCTTCTTGACCACGGGCAAAGCGTGGTTTGGCGGGGGCGCGGACCTCAACCCGCCGATCCCCTATGACGAGGACACCGAGGAGTTTCACGCTGCCATGCGCGCGGCCTGCATGGGCCACAACCCGACCTATTACGAACGTTACAAGAAGTGGGCGGATGAATACTTCCACATTCCGCATCGAGGCGTCGATCGCGGCGTCGGGGGCATATTCTACGACCACCTCGAATGCGAGGATGACGCCGCCTGGGAGCGCAATTTCGCTTTCACGCAAGACGTGGGCCGGGCTTTTCTCGACATCTTTCCAAAGCTGGTGCGCAAGCGCATGGGGAGCGCGTTCACGCCCGAGGACGAGGCAGTGCAGCTCGAATACCGGGGACGCTACGCCGAGTTCAACCTGGTCTATGACCGCGGTACGATCTTCGGCCTTAAGACGGGCGGCAATATCGATGCGATCCTGATGAGCCTGCCGCCAAGGGCGACGTGGAGCTGATCGGCAGGGCGCTGCGTATCAAGTCGGCGGGCAGGTCGGAAGCGCCGAGCGTCGCTTAAGCCTCTCAAGCTTTTGAATCCTTTTGTGGTCGGTCGGGACCAATCGTCTCGTCCACGCATTGAAGGTGCATGTTCTGGGCGCTGCGCCATCCTATTCGCATCATTCCGGTTTTATACCTTGTCGCCATTGCCGTTGGCACGCTGGCGCTTTGGTTGCCGGTGGCGCGCGCGGGCGAGCTTGGCGCGCCGCTTTCGACCGCCTTGTTCACATCGGTCTCGGCCGTCGCGGTCACGGGCCTGATCGTCGAGGACACGCCCGTCTACTGGAGTATGTACGGACAGATTGCGATCCTTGTCCTTATCCAGATTGGCGGGCTGGGGACCAAGATGTCGGCGAGCCTGCTGGCCCTGACGGTCGGGCGCGGCTTCGTTCTGCGCCGAACGCTTGAGCGCGAAGTCGAACGCGAACAGCTCAACCTTTCGGATGCGATATTCGCGATCAAGCTCATTCTGCTCATCACGGTTGTCGTCGAGGCAATCACGACCGCGATCCTGACGTTTCGCTTCCACCAGAATTAAGACATGCCCCTGGCAAGCGCGTTCTGGCACGGCCTTTTCCAGGCGGTGAGCGCGTTCAACAACGCCGGGTTTTCGACTTTCTCCGACAGCGTCATGTCCTACAATCTCGACGCCCTCATCCTCCTGCCGCTCGCCGCTGCCGTCATTGTCGGCTCGCTGGGTTTTCCCGTTTTGCAGGACCTGCTGTCATGCGGCCGCAATCGCAGGGACTGGACTTTGCACACCAACATTACAGTGGCCGGGACAATCACGCTTCTCGCGCTCGGTTTCCTGACGATCCTCATCGCGGAAAGCAGCAATATCGGAACCCTGGGGCCGATGAACTGGGGCGAACGCGCTCTGAACGCGTTCTTCCATTCCGCGATGCCGCGCACCGCTGGCTTCAACAGCCTGGATATCGGCGCGCTGCGCGATGAGACGGTGCTGTTCCACTACGCGCTGATGTTCATCGGGGGAGGCAGCGCGGGTACGGCGGGCGGCATCAAGATCACCACCGTTGCGGTGTTGTTCGTCATCCTCATCTACCAGGTGCGTGGGCGCGGCGAGCCAGAATTGATGGGCCACGTGCTCAGCTACCGTCTCGCCAGTCAGGCGGTGACCGTGATCATACTGGGCCTCAGCGTCATTTTCTTCGCTTCATTCTACCTTTCGGTGCGCACGCCGCACGCGCTCAGCGACATCCTGTTCGGGTGCATCTCGGCGTTCGCGACCGTGGGTCTTAGCCGAGGGATTACCGGGCAATTGCCGGTCGATGCCGAACTCGTTCTGGTTGCGCTGATGTTTCTTGGCCGGGTCGGGACGATCACGGCGGCGACCTGGCTGGCGATGGGCGCTGTCGGGCGCGGCACTCCGGGCCGCGCCGATGGGCGCGATCCCATCATCAGATGACGCAGACCCTCTTATCGCTTGCTCAGCGCGGGCGCGCGCCGCATATTCGCGTCAATGCTGCGTCAGTACGAACTAGTCGAAAAGGTCAAGGATTACGACCCGGCCGCCGATGAGGCGATGCTGAACCGCGCCTATGTGTACACCGTGCAGAAACACGGTTCGCAAAAGCGTGCGTCGGGCGATCCCTACTTCTCGCACCCGGTCGAGGTGGCGGGTCTGATGACCGATCTCCAGCTCGATCAGGAAACGATCATGACCGCGCTGCTCCACGACACGGTCGAGGACACGCTGGCGACAATCGAGGATATCGAGGCCAACTTCGGCCCGGAGGTTGCGCGGCTGGTCGATGGCGTGACCAAGCTCTCCAAGATCGAGACCATGCCGGAAAACGAACGCGCGGCGGAGAACCTGCGCAAATTCCTGCTGGCGATGTCGGAAGATATCCGGGTGCTGCTCGTCAAGCTGGCGGACCGGTTGCACAACATGCGCACGCTCCATTTCATCAAGAAGCCCGAGAAACGCCAGCGTATCGCGCGTGAAACGATGGAGATCTACGCCCCCCTCGCCGAGCGGGTGGGGATGTACGAATACATGCGCGAGATGCAGGCGCTGGCCTTCCGCGAGCTGGAGCCTGAAGCGTATGTCACCATCACCCGCAAGCTTGAGGAGCTGCGCGGCGCTGACGGGGGACAGGTTGAAAGGATCGCGCTGACGATCAAGCAGGCGCTCGCCGAAGCGGGTGTGCAGGTCGAAGTGATGGGACGCGAGAAGCACCCCTATTCGATCTGGCAGAAGATGTCGGAGCGCCACGTCAGCTTCGAGCAGGTGACCGACATCATGGCCTTCCGGGTGCTGACCGATAACGAGGCCGACTGCTACCGCGCTCTGGGCGTGCTGCACATGACCTGGCAGTTCCTGCCGGGCAAGTTCAAGGACTACATTTCGACGCCGAAGACCAACGGCTATCGCAGCCTGCACACATCGCTGATGTGGGAAAATTCGATGCGCGTCGAGGTTCAGATCCGCACGCGCGAAATGCACCAGCGCAACGAGTTCGGTCTCGCCGCGCACTGGGCGTACAAGCAAGGCGACAAGCCCGATGGCGCGGTGGGTTGGCTGCGCGACCTGATCGAGATTGTAGACACCAGCCACGATGCCGAAGAGCTGCTCGAACACACGCGTATGGCGATCTATCAGGATCGCATATTCGCTTTCACGCCCAAGGGCGCGCTGTTTCAGCTGCCCAAGGGCGCAACCTCGGTCGACTTTGCCTTCGCGGTTCACACCGATCTGGGGCTCGCCACCGTCGGGGCCAAGATCAACGGACGGCACATGCCGCTGCGCACCCCGCTCGATAACGGCGATGTGGTCGAGATCATCAAGGGGCCCTACGCCGAACCGCAACTGTCCTGGCTCAACTTCGTCGTCACCGGCAAGGCGCGCGCGGCGATCCGCCGCGCTGTGCGCCTCAAGGAGCGTGCGGAAGTGGCGACGATCGGCTCCAAGCTGTTCGACGCGATCTCGCAGCGCGTGCCCGCCAATGTCGGCAAGAAGGCTATTCGCGGGGCGATCGAGCGGCTCGGCATGGATGGGCCGGAAGACCTGATGTTTGCAATCGGATCCGCCAAGATCTCGGACCGCGAGGTGATGGAAGCGCTGGTTCCGGGATGCACGGCGGAGCTTGAGGATGACGACCAGTGGTCGCGGCGCGATCACGCCATTTCGATCAAGGGGCTCACGCCTGGCGTCGCCTTTGAGCTTGCGACCTGCTGCCACCCCGTGCCCGGCGATCGGATCGTCGGGCTAAGGCGCAAGGGTGAGCCTGTGCTGGTCCACGCAATCACCTGTCTGGAACTTGCCAACGGTGTCGATAGCGACTGGCTGGATTTGTCCTGGGGCAAGCGGTCGCAGGGGGCGGTCGGCCGACTTCGGGTGACGCTTTACGACCGGCTTGGCACACTGGCTGAAATGGCCGGCATCTTCGCCAAGGCGAAATGCAACGTCATCAGCCTTGACCAAACCCAGCTCGAACACCCTTTCACGACCTATGAGATCACCGCCGATGTGCAGGATCTGGCGCACCTCAGCCGCATTCTGAGCGCGCTGCGCGCCAGCGATGCAGTGGCCCAGGCGGAACGGATCTAGCGTGGCCGTTCTCGGTCTTGATCACGTCCAGATCGCCATACCGCAAGGGGGCGAAGACCGGGCGCGCGCGTTCTACGGCGAAGGCCTCGGGATGACCGAGGTGCCCAAGCCGCCAAACCTGTCGCCAACGGGCTGTTGGTTCGAAAGCGCGGCCGTGAACCTGCACGTGGGCATCGATCCGGACTTTACTCCGGCTCGCAAGGCGCATCCGGCGCTTCTCGTCGATGACTTTGCGGCCCTGCGAGAGCGGCTTGAAAGCGCCGGTTACGCGACGCGCGATGACAAGCCTATCGAAGGCTATGCGCGCTTCTTTGCCGAGGATCCGTTCGGCAATCAGATCGAATTGATGCAGCGCCTCTAGAGCGCGTAAAGCAGCAATCCGATAAGCGCGATCGTGTAAGCGCCGATCCCGACCAGAATGATCAGCGGGTTGAACGCCGGGGCAAGCGTTGCCTGCGCCATCTGGCCCAGTTGACTGAGCATTTGTGGCCAAGTGTACGCGACAAAGTCACCTTGCGTCATGACGGAGATCAGTCGCCCATTCTCATCTACAATCGGCAGCCGGCGAAAGCGCTCGTTGGACATCACTTGCAGCCAGTCGAGGATCTTGTCGTCCTTGTTCGCCTGACGGACCTCGGTGGTCATGACCTCGCCAACAGTGGTCGTCTTGGGATCGCGGTCTTCGCCGATCACGCGGCGGAAGATATCGCGCTCCGTCATCACGCCAAGCACCCGCTCATCATCATCGAGAATGAAGATCGACCCGTAATTCTTCTCCGCCATTTGCGTGACGGCGTCGCGCACGCTGGTGTCCGGCGAGCAGGTGAGCGGGCGCGGTTTGTTGGCGAGTTCGGTACGGTCGGCAATCCTCATGGCAACGTCTCCTCGTGAAGCGGTGCGTTTGTGTGGCAGGGCGCCGGGGCTCGTCCGCGCGGCTTTGGACCTGCCTGTAAGACCAATCGCCCGGTTGGGGATGCGTTCCGAGCGGGTCATGCCTGGCCGAGCGGGTCATGCCTGGCCGAGCGGGTCCTGCCTGGGATGGGCGCGCTAGAGTGACAGGAGGACTTCGATCCGATCGTCAGCGCTGAGCCCCTCGGCCCGCATCACCTTTTTCGAGACGAGCAGGACCCACTCGGATTGCTGTTTCTGCGGGAAGACACTGGTCCGCCACTGGGTGTCGCCAATCCGAGCGGTGAGCTTGACCGAGCCAAACCCGCGCTGCCGACCAAACTCCATCCGGTGAAGCGCTGCGTGGGTGGCCAGCGCCTCGGCCGCATCGCCCGCAAAGGTCACGAGGTGATAGGTTCCGCGATCCCCCTGCCAGCGCTTGAGGGGAAGGGTGGCGGTGACGCTTTCGGTCACTCTTTGTCCGCATCCTCGATCGCGCGCACCGGGACCGGGATATTGCAGATATCCGCGCCGCCAGCGGGCACGATGAAGAACGGATCGCGGCGATTGGCCCGCGCTTCGGCGTAGCGGGCGAAGGTTCCGCTTTCGGTCGAGAGATATTCGAATTGCGGGCGCGCGCCTTCGGGCAGGTCACTGGCTACCCGGATTGAGAGGATCGGCGTGCGCTTGTCGGCTTCTTCCGCAGTGTAGAAGCCCAAGGCTCCCGAGCCACGCGGCAACGAGGATAAGTGCTCCATCCCGTCGATAATGCGCCCGACTAGCGCGATATTGCGATCGAGGTGCCGGGGCGCGTGGCCGATCACCGTGTAAAGCTCTGCCCCCGTGCCGGTGTCGGGCGAGTAGTTCCGGCCAACGCCGACCATACCGTAGCAGTGGACGGGCCACACCGATGTCAGCGCGTTCTCGGCGACCCTGCGGGCGGCTTCCGCCTCATCAGCGCTCAACGCGCCAAAGACCGGCAAATCGGCAACGATCTCAAGGTCTGCGATCAGACGCTCGGCCACGGCTTTGGGGATGACGATCTCGCCAGCAGTGGCGGTGTAGGCGCTGCCAAAGCCGACCGGCCATCCTTTCAGGAAGCCAGCGTATTCGGCATAGGCTTCGAACGAGCGCTTCTCGGCGCCACTCTGGCGCGGGGCGCGCGGCGCGTCGCTGGCATTTAGGATTGCACCGCGTTCCAGCGCCTCGCTCAATTCTGTGATATCGCCCCAGCCGTTTTGGACCGCGACATATTCGCCCTCGCGCATCGTGCGAAGGGTGTCCGGCAGCGGCTTGGCGTTCCCGCCGCTCTCTGGGTTGTCATAGTTGGGATCGCCCCATTGGACCACGTAATTGTCCTGCACCCGGTTGACGCTGATCCCGTCATACCATTGCGCGCGGGCGAGGGTGCGGATGTTTTCCACCCAACCTTGCGAGAAGGGCGGCGGCATCAACTGGATGATGACTTTGCGTTCATTCCCGTCTGCATCGGGCGCCAGCGTCATGACCAGCAGGTCTTCAGGCGCAATAACGCTCCAATCCCCTTGCGGCGCCGTCTTTATGATCTCGGCGGGAGACGGGGCGGCCGTGGCGACTTCGTCCTGCGCAAAAGCAGGAAACGCGATCATAAGGGCGGCGGCGGTCAGGACTACTTCTTTCATGAAAAGCACAATAGCCGCCTGATGCGCTCACACAAAAGCCCCTTTCCACGCGTTTTCAGGGGCGGAAAGAGGCTCTTGTGACAGCGTTCGCAGGGAATGCCATTCCGCGCAGCGCCGTCCAATGCGACTCCTATACCATGTTTAGCGCGCAATGCCCAACGCGGCTTGGTCATGCGCCTTGCGAAGCCATCGTTTCGAAGCTAGACGCGCCGCTTCGCGCTTACGCTCTTGAACAAAAAGCAGGGGTGCGGACAATCTTGTCGTTAAGCGGCGAAGCGGTGGGACGGACAAGAACGCGGAGCAGTGGCCGAGTGGTCGAAGGCGCACGCCTGGAAAGTGTGTATACGGCAACCCCGTATCGAGGGTTCGAATCCCTCCTGCTCCGCCACCCACCCGCGTAACCCGTCTCTCGCTTCAGGTGCACCGCTCAAGCCAGCGGAGCAGGTGGCCTAGTATTCAAACTGGCTTGTGCGTCTTGGGGCTCGTAATACGATACATGGATGCGCCTCTTCGCCATTCAAAGCTCCCCCGAGTGACCGTGTCCGAGGATCAGAATGTGGGCGCATTGCATGACGCCGCTGGTGGCTTGTCGCAAGGCATCGCCAAGGTGTTGCGGACCGCCGCCGAGCAAAGCGTCATGCCGCGTTTTCGGCGCTTGGCTGCGGGTGAGATAGAAGAAAAAGCCCCGGGCGAATTGGTGACCGTGGCAGACCGCGAAGCTGAGCGCATTATACAGAGTGGCTTGAAGACGCTCTGCCCGAGCGCTCGATTTGTGGGAGAGGAGGCCGCATCGGCCAATCCGGCACTGCTCGATGATCTCGGCAAGGGCGAGGTCTGGATCGTCGATCCGATTGATGGAACAGCCAACTACGCAGCCGGACGGTCGCCCTTTGCCTTGATGGCAGCGCTGTTGGTCGATGGGGCTATTGTTGCATCGGCTATTCTCGATCCGGTGAGGGATCAGCTCACAATCGCAGAGCGCGGAGCCGGAGCTTGGTTGGACGGTCAACGGATCAAGGCCGATGAAGACCCCCGGGATCTTGCAGATACAACCGGGATTGTGAGCGCGTTCCAACGGCCCGCCCTCATGGAGTCTCGGATCAGAAGTTTGTCAGCGCGCTGCGCGCAGATCGCCGGGACCCAGCGCTGTGCAGGCCATGAATACCCGCTGGTTGCGGCTGGCGCCTACGATTTTGCGCTCTATTGGCGCAGTCTGCCATGGGATCACGCGCCTGGAGCGCTCGTCATCCAAGCCGCTGGCGGGAAGATCGCGCGCCTTGACGGCTCCCCCTATCGCCCGGCCGATCCAAGCGGTCCGGTCCTGCTCGCCCGGTCGCCGGAAATATGGGATCAGCTTGCCGCGCTGCTGGCGCAGTGACGTTGGCGCTTGGCGAGCTCGTCAAACGCTTTCAGGTCTTCCAGCAGCGCGGGCAATTGCGCCAGAGGCACCATGTTGGGGCCATCGCTGGGCGCTGTTTCGGGGGCTTCATGGGTCTCGATAAAAACCGCTGCGACGCCCACGGCAATTGCTGCTCTGGCAAGCGTTGCGACGAATTCGCGCTGCCCGCCTGAGCGCTCGCCTTGCCCGCCAGGTTGCTGCACCGAATGCGTCGCGTCAAAGACGATAGGCAGGCCCGTGCGAGCCATAATCGGCAGTGCGCGAAAATCGTTGATAAGCGTGTTGTAGCCAAAGCTGGTTCCGCGCTCGCACAGCAGAACCCGCTCATTCCCGGTGCTCAGGATCTTGGCAGCGACATTGGTCATGTCCCATGGCGCAAGAAATTGCCCCTTCTTCACGTTGATCGCGCGACCCGTCTTCCCGGCGGCAATGAGCAAGTCGGTTTGCCTGCACAGAAAGGCGGGAATTTGCAGAACATCAACGACTTCGGCCACCGGCGCGCATTGGGATACTTCATGCACATCGGTGATGACGGGACAGCCCAAGCTTTCGCGCAGTTCGGCAAAGACATCGAGCGCTTTTGCAAGGCCAAGCCCGCGCGGCGAATGGATCGATGTGCGATTGCCTTTGTCAAAGGAGGACTTGTAGATCAGTCCGATACCGAGATTGTTACAAATCTCGCTAAGGCCCGTAGCCATTTCCAGCGCGTGATCCCGGCTTTCCATGGCGCAAGGGCCTGCGATCAAGGTGAAGGGCTGGTCATTGCCAAGCTGAAGTGATCCGATCGCGACGCTTTTCACGGTCGGCCTCCCCTAGAATGAGCCGAACTGCTTGAGGATGGCATCGACGTCCATTCCCCGCGCAGCGCTTATTCTGATGCGCGCCTCATTGCCGATGACATCCCAAGCGGCGGCTTCGATCTCAGGCCATCTTGCGCGCGGGACAACGACAAGCCCGTCTTCATCGCCAAACACGACATCGCCATTGGCTATGGGAACATCGCCGATCTGTATCGGGCGGTTCATTGCCCGCATCGTGCCTTCGAATTTGATGTCATCGCAATGGCTGCCACGCGCATAGACCGGGAGGCCCAGCGCCCGAACATCCGCGGAATCGCGCGTATAAGCGTCAATCACCGCACCCACAGCGCCTGAGCGCACGGCGAGATTGGCGTTAAGATCGCCGAAATAGGCGTGCGTGGGCACTTCGCTCGCGACCACAATGACATCGCCCTGGCGCACGAACTGGTAGGAGCCGAGAGCCTTGTAGATGCCCTTCCAACTGGCTTCATCATCGTCAGACGCAATCGCGGCCAACTCCAGCGTTTTGGCCCGTCCGAGCACTTTGCCCGGACTGGTCGGCTTTAAACGCGAGGGCAGAACGGCTTTTAGCCCGACTTCCTTCGCAATGTCGGCAAGCACAGTGGATGAAAGGTGTGGCATCGCTGCCTTGAAACGCAGAGCCTCTGTGGATCGCTGCCCGGCGGCAATCGTTTCAGCGAAAACCAGATCCTGCGGCGTATTCAGGTCAATCTGCTCAATCGGATCAAGCTCGAACAGGATCGGTCTATTGCCAAAGCGCCGGGTTGGCGGGCAGCCGTTTCGCGAGTTGCGCACAATGTAGAGGCTCATCGCCTCGATGACGGTTTCCGGCAGGTCGATGCTGTTGGGGATACGGCTCGCGCCATAGCTCGGCATGCCTGCTGCCCAGCAATACTGCTTTGTTCGATGGACCGCGACCAGGCTGTCGGCTTGTGGGTCCGCCAGTAACGCGTCAACGGCCCGCGTGATGGTATCGGCGCTGATGAACGGGGCGGTGCACAAAAGCTGGATCCAAAGATCAGCATCAGGGCGCTGAGCGCATTCCCAGGCAAAGATCTCGTGCCCGTCGGCGGCATTGCGGGCGAGCTCCACCGGGCGCTTGAGCCAGGACACCGGCAAATCCTGCGCCAGCTCAGCCATGTTCTGCGCTTCGGTGTCGAGGCACACTTCGCTGATATGCGGGCAGTCAAGCGCTTGGCGCAGCTTGCGTTTGAAAAGGTGTTCACCGTCAATGATCGCAAGGTTCTTGCCCTTAACGCGCTCACTGGTGCCTTTGGCCGGGATGAATGCGACAGTCTTCATCGGTCAGAGCTGCAAGTCGCTGGCATGGAGCAGGCCTTTGAGGCGCCGTTTGTCATCGATGACGGGAAGAACGAGCCAATCAGTCTTTGAGGCCTTGCGCAGCGCCAGGACTTCGCCAAGCGTCGCTTTATGATCGATAGCTTGCGGGTCGGTCTGCATGAGTTCTTGCGCGGTAACCTCGGCTATCTTGGGCCCTGCCAAGAGGTGCCGCCGTATGTCACCATCGACCACCAGACCCAGTAGCGTGGTGTCGCTGTCAATGACACAGGCTGCGCCCATGCGTTTGGCGGACATCACCGCCAGCAGGTCAAGCAGATCGGTGGAAGCGTCCACCATGGGACAAGCGTCTCCCTGACGCATTAGCGTGGTGACAGGGATCATCTGGCGGCCAAGCAGCCCGGCGGGGTGATGACGCAAAAACCCTTCGCGCGTGAATCCGCGTATCCGGCTAACCGCCACGGCCAGCGCATCGCCAATCGCCAGATGCAGCGTGGTGCTCGATGTCGGAGCCATGCCGATATGATCCGCCTCGCTTTCGATCTCAGCCAGAACGAGGTGATCAACCCCCCGGGCGAGCTGGGAATTGCGCCGACCGACAATCCCCAAAAGCGTGCATTCGCGTGACCTGAGTTGCGGCAGGATGCGCGTGATTTCTTCCGTCGAACCACTGTTGGACACCAGCACCACCGCGCTGCGGGGCTGGACGATGCCCAAGTCTCCGTGGGCCGCTTCGGCTGCATTAAGGTAGAATGCAGCGATACCAAGGCTGGAAAAGGTCGCGGCAAGTTTGGCGGCGATGTGTCCCGATTTGCCAATCCCGGTGAAGATGACGGGCTGATCCTGCATCGCCAGCATGAAAAGCGCATCTGCAATGCCCGGCTGACGCGAACGCAGGAAAGCGCAAAGCGCGTCTCGTTCCTGCGCGATCACCTGGTAAAACCAGGTTTCGGGATCGGCCCTGTGAGCCGCCTTGATGCCGGTCAGCGCGTTCATGGCACAGCTTTCGGCCAGTCGATCGAAAGCTGTGCGAAATTGTCCGCCCAGCGATCGGGATCGACCGGCGTGCTGATCCGCTCGATCAGGTCAGCGCCGGATAGCTGCGGAGCATTAAGATTGATCAGATTGTTCGCGGCATGAAAAGCAAACCATACTTTGGCATCCTTCTGCGCAGGTCGTTGGAGAGTGCCTGTTTCATAGTCGGCAAGGAAGTCTTCGATCGCATCATACACATTCAGCCACGCCCCTGTCCGGAACCGCGAACGCCTGACAATCGGTGAGCCATGAAAACCGGCCAACGCGTAGACTTTCGAGTCCATCAAGAAGACGCCGTCTGCCGCGCCAATCAGGAAGTCGGTTGTCCGGCCGCCCAAAGGTGTTTCCTGCGGAAACATGCGCATGCACCATGACCGCGCTTCGACCGCTTCGTTGAGAGGCTCATTGTCCACGTAGAGTTCGTTGAGCGGATGATTGGTCAGCGCAAAGAAAATGCGCTCCCCGAACCTTTGCGCAAGGTCTTCCAAGAGCTCCACATTCGACAGCGCATCTATCCGATGCATCGTATAGAAATTTTCCTCATGCTCATATTCAAGCGGGAGAAAGAGGACGGGCCTGTCGCCTGGAAACGCGGACCATTTGCAAAGATAGTCGCGCTGGGCCTGGTCCAGCACACAGGTTTGCAAAAGCTTGGACCAGAACGGCTCGATCAGGTCTTCGAGCGCTGCGACCTGCTGACACTCAAGCTCAGGCATCGATCCATGATCAAAAAGCGAGTGGCTGAATTGCAGGATATCGGACGGCAGAGAGAGCGGATCGGCGGCGCCTTCGGTGATGTGGCGCACGATCCCCGGGAAGGCTTTGATCGTTTCAACATCAGCGCTGCGGCACAAGACAATGTCGGGGTCGAGCGACTGAACGAACGAGATGATCCCTTCCCGCTCGGCAGGGTCTGTGCGCATTGAGGGGTGCTTCTGATCGTTTACGATATGCCAGCGAATATCGGGCATATGCGCGCACAGTTGCACTTCGCGCAGGCTCAAGCCGGTGCCTTGCCAGAGCTCAGGGGCCAGAATGTGGACCTCATTGTCCTGATACAGCTTTGAGATCAGCGGCGTAATTATGCTTTCGAACCACCACGGCGTGATCACCGGCAAATAGAACAAAACGCGCATTCTCGTATCGACCTCTTGCTCAAGAACCCACGGTACGGGCGCTCTTGGCGCGAAGGGCTAGGACGAAGCCGTTTTCTACTCCTTGACCATTAACTCTCGGGTTGACGCCTAAGTGATAGTGCGGAGTGCGGTGCGGCCAAACGGGGCTATGGATGTTCGGCAATAGGCGCGAGGAGCGTTGCTCTGTCTGACGATCATCTTCATTATCGGCCCGATCTTGATGGCGATCCCTATGAAGCGGAGAACGCGTTCTATCTGCTTAGCCATCCGGGGCGGATCGCAAAGCTGCTCGCGCATTACGAACTCTATCAGATGGTGAGGCACTTGCCTGGCGCCATCATCGAAGCGGGTGTCTACAAGGGCGCTTCCCTGATGCGCTTTGCCACCTTTCGCGATACGCTTGAGACATCCTACAGCCGCTCAATTATCGGATTCGATGCCTTTGGCTCTTTTCCGAAAAACGCTGTTGAAGGCGCAAGCGATCAGGCCTTTATCGACCGGTTCGAAGGAGCTGGCGGGCCAGGGATCGCGGAAGCGCAACTCGCCCGATTGATCGCTGACAAGGGGTTTGACAACGTCCAGCTGATCGCAGGTGATATCTTTGAGACACTTCCGCAGTATCTTGAAGGCCATCCCGAAACCCGGATCGCCCTTCTGCACCTTGACCTTGATGTATATGAACCCACCGCCTTCGTGCTCGACAAGCTGGTGCCTCGCATGGTTCATGGCGGACTGATTGTCTTTGATGATTATGGCGCTGTGGACGGTGCGACCCGGGCGGCCGATGCGATCTGTCGGCAATTGGGCGCACCCCTTGCCAAACTGCCGCACTATCAAGTGCCGGCCTTTCTCAAAGTAAGCTAGCTGCCCTAGCCCGTTAGGGCGCTCCACCGGTCAAGTTAGGCTTTCTGCGGTTATGGTCTCCCAGCGCGGCGAGGCAAGATCGGCAGTGGGACTGGTGACTAGCCGTTCGTCCCTGAGCTTACTGTCGAAGCCTTTATTGTAGCCATTCTCCCACGGTGATCCCGGCTCGATCTAGAGCGTCTTGTCACCGATCCGGCCTAGCCAATCGCGCACGGCATGGACCGGGCCAGGGGGAGGGCGCTCTTTGTCTAACGCAGACGAGTTGGCGTTAGTCTGACAGCACCCATCCCTGGCCGGCGCTCATGCCTTTGCCCTTAGAAACGCACCCCGATCCGAACCATGATCTCACGCGGCTCGTTCGGCGTAATGAAGGTGCCTGGCCCGGCCAGCAGGCCCCACGCAAGCACGTGTTCTTCCGTCAGGTTTCGACCGATGAGCGAGACGGAGAAAGTTTCGCTTGGGTCGGTTACGGTCAGGTTGGCGTTGAGCGTCGCGTAATCGTCCTGACGCAGCTCATCGACATATTCGAGTTCCACGAAATACTCGCTTGAGAAACTGACATCACCGCGCGCCGAAAGGTCCCAGCCGCCAATAATGTCAGGCTGGTCGAACGCGACGAAGGCAACGCCCTTCCATTCCGGCGCGAAGATAAGCGGGAGATCGGCGTAGTTGCACGAGGTGATGCCTGTGTCCGGATCGGTTTCAAGCGTACCGCCAATGCTCGGGCAATCTTCCGATGCGCCCGGGAAATCGTCATAAGTTGCGTTGGTGTAGGCGATATTGCCGCCAATCGTGACGGTGTCGGTCACTTCCAGGCTGGTGTCGAACTCGACGCCCCAACTGGTCGCTTCGGCCGCGTTCTGCACTTGAAACTGCGTCGAGAATTGGCCGGGAATGGCGCGAGCCACTTGCAAGTCTTCCACCATCATATAGAAGGCGGCGAGATTGGTCTGAAGTCGACCGTCGAAGAACGTGCCTTTTGCGCCGATTTCGAACGCGGTGTTGAGTTCGTCGTTGAATTCGCTGATCTCTAGATTGCCATTCAGGTCGACTTCGGGCCGGTCCGAAAAGCCACCGGTCTTGTGGCCCTGGGAAACCGACGCGAACACCATGAAATCGGGATCGGGCTCCCAACGCAGCGTGAAAGACGGTGTGAAGCGATCCTCACTCCGGCTTAGTTCGGGCGTGAAATCACCGGGCTCCTGCCCTGCGGTTGCGCGCTCGGCCGCCGGATCGGCTCCGTACTCGCCCACACGGCGGAAGAACGTGAAGTCCTTTTCTTCATACGACCAGCGTCCACCAAAAATCGCCGACCACTCTTCACTGAAGCGCCAGCGCAACTGGCCAAAGAGCGCAAACGTGGTGGTGTCCTGCGCCCAATCCTCGATAAGCGATTCCACTGGGCCCCCACCAAAGAACGTGGCGACATCCGTGTCGTCGTATTGCAGGCGGACAACCTCGCTGCTTTCGAAATAGGCCCCCGCGATGAAGTCGAAGGTTTCGAATTCCTCGGATGTCAGGCGCAATTCCTGCGTGAAGCCTTCATATTCCTCATCGCGCGTGGCGCGCAGGCCGCCACCAGCGACACCGCCTTCAACCGCCACGAACTGGTGGAAAAACTCCACGGTCTGAAAGGCCGTGACGGATGTGAGCGTGCCAAGCCCTTCGAAATCGTGATTGATCTCCAGCGTGACGTTATAGGTGTCCTGGTCCCTGTTAGGGCAGAACGTTTCTCCTTGAAGCTCCGCTGTGCAATCGTAGTCGCTCTTCCAGTCCCGATCGTAGCTGAAATCGGGTGAGAAGCGCTGGTAGAAACTTTCCGGCACAGGCTGGCCCGCTTGCGGACCGCCCGGGAAAACCGAACTGGTGACCTCCGATGGGGTCTGCCCCTCTTCATCGAAGGTGTAGAACTCGCCCTTGAGATCGACTGTCGTCAGGTCGCCGACATCCCACCGAAGCTTGCCGCGGATCGCGAAGTCTTCGCGCGTGCCTCCATCCGGACCTTCCAGGCGGTTTTCAATGTAGCCATCGCGATCGCGATAGGTAACCGCGACCCGTCCGGCGAGCGTGTCGGACAGCGGTCCAGAAAGGAACGCCTCGCCTCCAAAAGTGCCGCCGACGGTGCTGTAATCGCTCCAGAACAGGTCAGCGCCGCCTTCAAATGTGCGGGTAGGGTCTTGCGTGTTGATGATCACGGCACCGGCGATCGTGTTCTTTCCGAACAGCGTGCCTTGAGGGCCGCGCAAAACCTCGACATTGCCTACATCGAACAGCGGATGAAGGTTGATGGCGGCGCGGCCGATGAAGACCTCGTCGACAAAGCGCCCGACCGATTGCTCAACCGAGTGCGTGGTGCCCGAACCGATGCCGCGAACGTAAAGGTTGGGCAGAATGCTCGCGTCGGAAAACTCGAAGTTGGGCACGTAAAGCGAGATGTCGGCGATATCGATCGAGCCCGTTTCCTGAATGAGCTGGGCGTCGATCGAGGAAACCGAAACGGGAACGTCCTGAATGCTTTCCGCGCGCCGAGTGGCGGTGACGACGATGTTGCTGTCGGGTTCAGGCTCGGCCTCGGTCTGTGGAGCAGAGGCCGACATATCGTTCGCGCTGTCCTGTGCCGATGCTTGGGTCGCCATCAGCGGCCCCATCGCGAGGAACAGCCCACTGCCTGCAAGAAGGCTTGCCTTGAAAGTGCCGGTCATAACATTCTCCCTGTTGCGCTGCTTCGAGCGCTCTTCCTTGTGGTCCCCCGTCGATGAGCAGCAGCGCCGCGATCTGGGCGCTGCGTGCACTCGAAGTGCCCAATATTGGCGGCGGAACTGCCACCGCGAATGGAGCGGCCGGCTCTGCGGATTTAGGTCAGCTCCGGCCCAGAACCTTTTTCATCGCGGCCGCGAAGTCGTCCGGGCTCGAACTCTCCCAGCGATGCGCACGCCACGCAATATGATGATCGGGTCGGACAAGCAGAGCGCCGCTTTCCTCGATTTCGCGAACGCGAGACCACTCGCCGTAAATGTCTTGCACCTCGCGCATGGGGCCGATCACAACGACCCGGATATCGATGCCGAGCTCTTCCCCGACGGTTTGCGCGGCTTTCGCCCAGCCTTCGCCTGCAATACCGGTGAGGATTGTGAACTGGGTTCCGCCGCACAGATAGAGAAGGGATGTGCGCACGCCTTCAACCGTAACCCATGCATGCGGCAATCGGGCACCGGGGTAGGTCGTCTGCTCGACAAACACTTCCGGGTCGCCCGCGTAACCGGGATCTTCGTCCGGGTTGGCAAGCACCGCATCGGACACATAGCGATGCTGCAACTCGATGCCCGGATTGTCATACACATCGCGTGTGTTGAACACCGCAGCGCTGACCGCTGCCCGCTTGGCTTCCCCTTCGGGTGTGCCGTCGCCAATGGACATGAGCGCTGCCTTCATGTCGTCGGGGGTCTTCGCTTTGTCGAGGCCGATAGCACCGGCAATGCCGAAGAACGTGCTGATGCAGCGATTGGCGCCGTTCACAATCTGTTTGGCGACCGGCGCTCGTTCGGCGGAATAGCTTTCCAAGAGGGTGGGGCCGGCCTGGCCTTTGACAACCATCGCCAGTTTCCAGCCAAGATTGAAGCCGTCCTGGATCGAGGTGTTCGAGCCCAGACCCTTGGTTGGTGGGTGACGGTGTACAGCGTCACCCATGCAAAAGACACGGCCTTTGCTCAGTTGGGTCGCGTAGACGTCGTTCACCGTCCAGAAGGAGATGGAATCGATCGATACCGGAACACTGTCGTCTCCGATCAGGTTGTGAACGACCTGAACCGCCTTTTCTTCGTCGACATCGGGGCGGCCAACTTCAAGATCGTAGCCCCAAATGGCCAGCCACCGGTTCCACGGCCTCACCATGCGCACCACGCCCATGCCAAGCCCGCCGACATCGGATCCGTCTTGCATAATCCAGTAGAGGACGCTCGGGCGGTGCGCGACGAAACGGGACAGATCCGCGTCGAACACGATATTCATCGAGCCCTCTTTCGCATGCACCCCTTCAAGCGGCAGATCAGCCACTTCGGCCACGCGTGAATTGGCTCCGTCGGCCCCCACGAGGAACTGGCAGCGAACATCGAATTCTTCGCCGGTCAGTCTGTGACGCAGCTTTGCCGTCACGCCCTTATCGTCTTGGGTGTAATCGAGCAGTTCGGTGTGAAAGTGCACTTGGGCGCCTTCATGCGCTGCGGTGCCAAGGAGGGTCGGCTCCATGTAATTCTGGGTGATGTCCCAGTTCACCTCGGGGCTCGCGACCGCGTAGTTATGCGCCTGGTCGACGGCCGTGCCCCAAGTCTGAATGCGGCCGATTTCAAGGCCTGCAAGGCTGGTGCAGTAGGTGTTCTCACCCATCAGATCGTTTGGCACTGCGTGCTTCAGGGCTTCGTCCTTCGCGCCCAGATCATGCAGCACTTCCATCGTGCGGGGATTGGTTATGTGGGCGCGCGGTGTCCGCGAGGTCCAGCCATATTTGTTAATCACCAGCGGCTTGAGACCATGACGAGCGAGACTTAAAGCCGTTGCCGATCCCGCCGGGCCGGTGCCCACGACGAGGACGTCACATTCGATTGTCACTGCCACTCACCCCTTTAGATTATTGGCCGCCCAGGGCCGCCATCGGTCACTGAATGGAGCCTGCCATTGATACCTTCCAATACTTTGTGAAGGTACAATCCATACCATTTTTGAAAGTCGGGCGGGCCAACGAGCCACTGAAAAGCGATATCTGCACGCTTCACGGGCGTTGGGCGCAGGCCAACGGCGGCGTGTCACACAGGCTGGAACGCGCCGATCAGCAGCCATTTGCATGGTCGCTCGCCAAGCCCGCTTCTTCACGCGGGAGGAGTTGGTGATTTAAAGCGCTCCGCCTCGCGGCGGGTAATTGCGGGCATTCATTGCATCGAGACCCTCCAATATATCGGAGGCGTGCACCCGGTTGAACGGGTTCGTGCCATAGATGGCCGAGTAAATCTCGCGCGATCCGGGACGCACCATGATAATGGCCGGCTCGCTGAAGCGGCGCGGTTCGCGCTCATTGATCGCGTCGGTCAGGTAGAGCCCCCATGTGCGCGCCTGGTCTTCGGTGAGACCATAGCCCACATTCATGCCCTCGAGGACCCATTGTTCGCGGGCCGCTTCTCCGCGCTCGCGAGAGTCCATTGACACAGCGATGACGCTGACACCGCGATCTGAGAAACGCGCAAGCTTGTTCTTCACATCGATTATGTGGAGCTTGCATCGCGGGCAATGCAAACCACGATAAAAGTCGATCATGACGAGCGATCCCTCGCCCTCATCCGCCAGTGACCATCTTCCACCGCCGGCCAGCGCCACATCGAGTTCAGGCGCCACGGCTGTCGGACGCAATGTCTGGTGCATACCTACCTCCCTTACGTCTCGAGCGTGGCGCCGGTTTTGGCGCGCACCTCGTCCAGCGTCACGCCCGGTGCCAGTTCCACCAGCCTGAAGCTCTCCCCTGTCACGTCGAACACGCCAAGATCGGTGATGATCCTATCGACGCAGGCCTGGCCGGTTAGCGGCAGGGCGCATCGTTCGAGCAGTTTGGGCTCGCCCGCCTTGCTGACGTGATCGGTGATGACAACGACCCGCTTTACCCCGACGATAAGATCCATGGCGCCGCCCATGCCCTTCACCATCTTGCCCGGGATCATCCAGTTCGCGAGGTCCCCGTTCTGGGCGACTTCCATCGCGCCAAGGACCGCCAGGTCGATGTGGCCGCCACGGATCATCGCGAAACTGTCGGCTGATGAGAAATAGGACGTCTGCGGAAGCTCGGTGACGGTTTGCTTGCCCGCGTTAATCAGGTCAGGATCCTCGTCGCCCGGCAGCGGAAACGGCCCCATCGCCAGCATGCCGTTCTCGGATTGCAGCACCACTTCCATCTCATCCGGAATATGGTTGGCGACAAGCGTGGGAATGCCGATGCCAAGATTGACGTAGAAGCCATCTTCCAACTCGCCGGCAGCGCGCGCAGCCATTTGGTCTCTTGTCCAGCTCATGCCGCACTCGGTTCCCGATTGGTCACAAACTCGATCCGTTTCTCGACGACCGATTTGACGATCCGCTGGATATAGATCCCCGGCGTATGGATCGCGTCCGGATTGAGCTCACCGGCAGGCACAATCTCCTCGACCTCAACCACCGTCATCTCGGCGCAGGTTGCCATCATTGGATTGAAGTTGCGGGCGGTCTTGCGGAAAATCAGATTACCTTCGGTATCCGCGACCTGCGCGCGCACCAGCGCAAGATCGGCGCGAATACCACGTTCCTGAATATAGGTCTTGCCGTCGAACTCTGCGTGCACCTTACCCTCAGCGATCTGCGTGCCGACGCCTGTTCGCGTGTAGAAGGCCGGAATTCCGGCTCCACCTGCCCGCAGCCGTTCAGACATCGTGCCCTGCGGGCTGAATTCCAACTCGACCAGCCCGTCGAGATAGGCGCGTTCGAACGTCTTGTTGTTGCCGACATAGGAGGAAATCATCTTGGCGATCTGGCCGTGCTCAATCAGCTTGGCGAGACCGATTCCATCAACGCCAGCGTTGTTGGAGACCACCGTAAGGCCGCTGACCTTCGTATCCGAGAGCGCGTCAATCAGCGTTTCGGGCATGCCGCAAAGACCAAAGCCGCCGCAGGCGACCAACTGCCCGTCCCTGGCTGCGTCGGCCAGCGCGGTTTGCGCATCTGGAAACACCTTTTGCTTCATGACGGCTCCTCCACGGGTACGATCAAGCCTTTGCGATCGGCCTCCATTATGAACATTGCGGTCGAGTAGGAGCTGACCGAATAGGGCACCATGTAGGTGAGTATGATTTTCCACCAGGCCGGCCATTGACCGGCAAGGATTGTATCGGCGTGATTGAGCGCAACCAGCAGCGTCCCCACAACAAGCCCGACTTTGGCCGCCCGCGTAACGGTAACCTGCGCGGTTATGGCTGAAAGAAAAGTGCGGCTCGTCATAGTCCTACGTCGCGGCGCAGCGCGCGCTATCCGGCAGAGCGATCACGGCGCCCAAGCGTGCCCACTCTTTGTGATGAGCGGCGTAAGGCAAGGCAAGCGGCCCGCACGTCACTGGGGCCTCGTTCCCTCGAAAGCGTTTGCAAGAAGGGCGACCAGCGGTTCGCGTTCCAGCGGGCGTGGATTGAAGTAGGGATTTTCAAGCGTGATATCGACGGCCCGCTCGATGCAGTCCTTCGGCATGTCGAGCGCCTTGAGCGCGACGTCGACATCCGCTCGCTTGGCAATGTCGAACAAGTGCGATGCCGGGTTGTCCGCACCTGTCGCACGCCGCAGCCTTTCCATCGCTTGCGGCACGCAAGGCGCGTTATAGGCAAGCGCGTGCGGAAGAACGATTGTGTGAGTTTCAGCGTGTGGCAGACCAAAGCTTCCGCCGAGTACGTGACACAGCTTGTGATGGAGGGCGACCCCGCCAAGGCCCAGGCAAGTGGCGCACAGCCACGCGCCGTAAAGCGCGTCGGTTCGCGCGTCGATGTTGTCGGTTGCTCCGGCAGCGATGCGATCCAGAGCGCTGGAAAGGGCGCGGATCCCTTCTTCCGCCAGCAGACTCAGGATCGGATTGGCGTTCTGCGCATACATCGCCTCAACCGCATGCGCGATGGCATTCATCCCGCTCGTCACGCTCATTGCGCGAGGCAAGGTGAGTGTCAGGTCGACGTCGTAAATCACGGTCTCCGGCAAAACCTTGGGCGTCGTCTGGGTGTGTTTGCGATCATTCTCTGTCTGGCCGACGATGGCCGTCATTTCCGAACCGGCGTACGTTGTCGGGATAACCAATTGCGGCGCATTGTTGCGCAGCGCAATCGCCTTGCCGAGCCCGATTGTCGACCCTCCGCCAAAGGATATTACGCCATCGGCTTGAGCCGCCTCGTAGTGGGCAAGCGCCTCTTGAGTTACCGACACCGGCGTGTGCATCGCAGCTCCGGCGAAGTGACCAGCGGTTTCAACTCCCGCTTTTTCGATCGCCTCAGCCGCAGCTTTAGCCTGAAATTCCGTCGAAAGAACCAAGGGGCGTTTGACGCCAAGAAGCGCCAACTCCTCGACAATCTGCAAGATGGTGCCCGAACCGAATATCACCCTCGCCGGATTGGCGAGAAAAGTGAACGCCTCGATCACTTGGCGACCTGTTCAATATGGGAAAGCGCATCGCGGGCAATCGCATTCTTCGCCGCATCTTCGCTGTCAAGAAAGGGCAAGAAATTGTGACCGACACCATCATAAACCTTCAGGGTCATCGCCGGGACCGCCGCGTCCATCGATTTCAGCTTGGCGATGTTTTCCGGCCCCACGGACTCATCGCCAGCCCCCAACAGCATAGTGAAAGGGGTCGTGACGTCTTCAAGATAATCGAAAGGAACGGGCAGCGGGTCTTCGTTCGGCAATCCTTGCGGAAAGCCGTACAGACCAAGCAGGCTGACATCGACCCCTCGCCGGGCCAGCTCGAACACGTAAAGCCCCCCGAGGCAGAATCCGATGACCCCTTCGATGCTCTCGACAGTCAGGAACTGTTCGAAGCGATCGACGAAAGCCGTGTCAGCCACCTTGTTTCGACGGGCAAAGGCCGCCTCGCGCGTGACCTCCGGCAGCTCTCCGAGACCGGCGAAGGTGTCGATCAGAAAGACCTGCGCACCTTGCTGCGCCAGGTGGGTCGCTAGGCCGCGATAGAAATCGTTGCAGCCATAGATATCTGGCAGGATGGCCACGCGCGGACCACCGTCCGGACCGAAGACAAAGCCGTCCACCGCTCCCGAATAGGATGTCGGCTCGGCGGGGGTGGGAAAGGCAGCAACAGCGGCGCCGTGGCACATGGCAGAGCCTCCGGGTTTGGCAATAGAAGGGGAAACCGACCCGCGCTTGAAGGCGGGCCGGTCCTATCAGGTTGGTCAGGCAGCCTGCGCGGCGGGCGCCGCTTGCGGTTCTATAAAGAGGTCCGCCTCCAGAACGCGCTTTCCATCTTCCATCACGCGCGGGTACACGAACTGCTCAGGCACGATCCCCTCACAGCAATCCTTCGTGACCCACTCATCCTCTTCAAAATAGAGCTGAGTGATGAGGTCGCGGTAGCCAGGGTGGCGGACTTTCAAATGCACATGCGCTGGACGCCAGCTGTGGCGACCCATCATTTCAAGCAGCGCTCCAGTCGGCCCTTTGTGCGGGATCTGATACGGGACCGGCACGGTCGTTTCGACCTCGAAACGACCCTCGGCATCCGTGCGGATCTTACCCCGATAGTATTCGACCGGGATATTGTCGTGAATACCGCCATACTTGCCGTCTGGCGTCGAGCTCCACACGTCAATCAGCACATTTGCCATGGGGCTGCCATCGACGTCTTTGACCGAGCCGCGCACAATGAGCGGCTCATCGTCCGCATAGGCATCCATGGTCTTGATCTTGCCGTCAGTGATCTCTGGCGCGTTGTCGAGGAAGTAGGGGCCTTCCATGTCGGACGGAGAGGCCGCAGGGTGCGCGTTCTTGTTGATGACGCTCACGATCGCGGCGTTCATGAACACGTCAATAAACAGGGGCAACTCGCCCGCTTGCGCCGTTTTCATGATGTAGCCGATCGCGGCGCGATATTCTTCAAAGGTTACGTTCTCATCCCGAACCGCATCGCGTACCGCGTTGCTGATCGTCGTTACCACTTGGTCCAAACGGTTGTTCGCCATGCCATCTCTCCTCGACTAATAAAATATTGGCCGAAAAGTTATCTCAGCGTCACCGATACCGTCTAATACCTTTTATCTGACTCTGATATACGGCTGAGGTATGGGGCGATGGTGTGCGTTTGTCAGGAAACGCGCTCGGTTCGCGCAATGGTCAGGCTCAGGTCTGCAATCGGGCGCTCTCGGCAAAGTCCTCGGGCCGAAAATCACGCATAGCCGTCACAAATCGGCGCATGAGTGGGCTGGTGTCGGCGTGGCGGTAAATGATGCTGACCGGGCAATCGGCGCGCAGCGCATCAGGGTGCACAATCCGAACGCCATACCAATTCATGCCCACCATGGAATCGGGAACGAGGCAGGCCCCCTCTCCGATCGCGACCTGCATCAGGGCCGCGCGTCCATCTTCGGCCACAGCGCCGACGCGCGGTGAAACGCCTTCGCGCTTCAGAAGAGTGAGTGTCTCGTCAGCGAAGTTCGGTCGGCCTTCTGCCGGAAACAAAACCAGTGGCAGATCGCGAAACACCTCCACCCATTTCACGCCCGAAAGGTCGGCAGAGTAGCTTTCAGGCACACACAGCGAGATACCTTCAGCGACGATCTCTTCCACCACGAGGCCGGGTTCAGGCGAGTAGTACCGACCGAAGCCCACATGCAGGTCCCCTTGCTTCAGCGCTGCAACCTGTTCTGACTTGGACAAGCGTCGCAGCGAGAGTTCGACTTCGGGATTACGGGCCTTAAAGAGTCTTAGAATCTGGGGGACCAGCGAGTAGGAAACCGAGCCAAAATAGGCGATTTCGATGGCACCAAGCTCGCCGCGTTGGGCAGCGCGGACCCGCTCGGATGATCGTTCGATCGCCGCCAGGATTTCACGCGCATCGTCAAGAAACACTCGTCCTGCCTCGGTGAGTTCGGACCCCTTGCTCAGCCGCCTGAGAAGCTGGACTTCCAATTCCTCCTCCAGCTTGCGTATCTGCCGAGTGATGGGCGGCTGGGATACGTTGAGACGGCGCGCTGCCAGACCGAAATTCTGCTCCTCGGCTACGGCAACAAAGTATCGCAACTGGCGAATCTCCACGGACTTTCTCCTCTCGTGTCAGGCGATTTAATACCCTGAGCGTATGTTCAAAACCCTCGCTATACTCAAATGGTATCCATAATCCCGGATATTGGTATTTTACCTTCACGTGATTGGCGACCAAATCTGCTGCCGCATTACACGGAGGGAATGCCGAGATGAGTGGTCACGCGATCCATTCTGTCGAGACGATTATTGTGGATCTTCCTCTGCGCCGTGTTCAGCGTTTCGCCGCGATCGGGGCAGACGCGACCGCCGTGGTCCTGATCCTTGTTCGAACGGATACGGGGCTTACAGGGGTTGGCGAATGCTGCACGCCGTCAGGGCCTTGGTGGAGTGGGGAAAGCGTTGAATCGATCAAGCTCATGATCGACGATCACATTGCACCTCATATCATCGGCAAGAACGTCTTTGACGTTCGCGGCATCTTTCAAACCGTCAATCGCAAGCTTTTTGGCAACGCCTTCGCAAAAGCCGGTGTGGAGATGGCTCTGGTGGATTTGCAGGGCAAGATTGCAGGCGTGCCAGCGCATGACCTGCTCGGCGGCAAGCAACGCACTTCGATGCCGTGCTCCTGGCCACTCGCCACTGGAGACGCCGATCTTGAGATTGAGGAGGCCCACTCCTGGATAGAAAAGGGGATGTTCAACCTCTTCAAACTCAAGATGGGCTTCCTTCCAGCCGAGGACGACGTGGAACGAGCCTGCGCGATCGCGCGGGCCTTGGAAGGCAAGGCGAGCGTGCGCGCTGATCCCAATGAGAGCTGGGACGAGGCCACATGCAAATGGGCCCTGCCGCGCTTGGCCGATGCCGGCATCGCAATGATCGAGCAGCCCCTCGCGCGTTGGAACCTGGCGGGATCGGCGCGAATGACGCGGGCTACGCAGGCGGCGATCATGCTCGATGAAAGCGTTTCGAGTATGCAGGACATGATCGAGATCGGAAAGCTCCACGCCGCCGACGCAGTCTCGCTTAAAGTGATGAAGCACGGCGGACTGTACGCCAGTCGCCGGATTGCCGATCTCGCTCTTGCTTCGGGAGTGTCGCTGTACATGGGCACATTTCTTGAGTGCTCGGTCGGGACAGCGGCAAGTATGCAACTCGCCGTAACGCTGGAGACGCTCCCGTTCGGGGGTGAGTTGTCCGGTGCCAATCTCGTCTCGGAGGACATAGCCACAAGATGCGCGCGCTATGAAAACTTCGAATTGCAGCTTGAGGAGGGGGTTGGCCTTGCCGTTGAGATCGACGACGACAAGGTGAAGGCGCTGCGCCGCGACCGCACTTACTCTGTCCATCCGGTCGCCGCAGCGCGGTAAGGCAGCGCGCGGTTCTGCCGCGTTCTAGGGCCGAACGTTGATGCGGTGACTGTTCACTGGTGCTTGCTCGCCGCGCAATTCGCTGAGCGAACGCTCTTGCAAGGCAGGGCCTTGGATCGCCGGTCGTTTGCCAGCTCTCTGGCCTTCAGCGACTTGGCCCGGTCGCATAGACGCCAAAGCCTCCAGCCTTAACTGACAACGCGGCGACCAGCCTTTCTTAGCGAGAGGTTTTCGCCACGATCAATCAGGATGACCTGACCTGTGACGTCTGCCGCCTCTTCCTCCAACAGGAAGGCGATCTCTCCCTTTATTGCATCAAGCTTCGCATCTTGGCCGGGGGCAAGACAGTTCACCGATATGCCGCGCTCAGCAAACTCGAGCGCGAGCGAACGGGCCAAGCCGACAAGCATGGCAGCGGATGTAGCTAGATGGGTGCATCCAACGCCTCCAAGGAACGCGCCAGGGACCAGGAATATGATCCGGGAGCCATCCCGCAGTTCGGGCGAGATTGTCGCAATATGAGCGAAGCAATCAACAAGTTCTTCGACACAAACCTGATCGAAAAGGACGTCCTGAAGATCATCGATCCCGACTTTCTCATCCTTCCTAAGAGCGTTGACTACGAGTACATCGCATCCAGCTTCGGCCACATCGGCAACGAAGTCGTTGAGCTCCTCAAAGCCCGCGCCTGGACCGATGATTCTGATCATGGCTTCATCGCCTTTCTAGTAGGGCATCGTACCAAGCGACTTTCCTCCGTCCGCGAGTAAGACCTGACCGGATATCAGTTTCGACGCGTCAGACGCGAGGAAGGAGACTATGCCTGCGATTTCTTCCGGGTCCGCTGCGCGGCCTTCGGGCTCAAGCCGCTCCAGCGCTGCTTTCATCTTTGGCGTAAATCCTTCTAGCATGCGCGTCTCGACCATGCCTGGCGCGACCGCGTTGACGCGAATCTTCCTCCATCGAAGCTCTGCAGCCATCGCGCGGGTCATGCCGACCAGACCGGCTTTGGACGCAACATAGTGAGCACCCCCCGCTCCCCCGAGATATCCGCGCGATGCAATATTGATGATTGCGCTGCCGCTCTTCATGCGAGGCAGGGCCTCCTGCGAGACAATAAAGGCGCCCTTGACGTTCACCTTCAGGATTCGTCTTACGCTCTCGGGGTCGAGCTTCGCGACTGGCAAGAGCTCGCCAGCCAATCCCGCATTGTTGACCACCGCATTAAGGGCCGGAAGCTGGTTGAGAGACGCGCTGACGGCCTCTCGATCCGTGACGTCCAGCGAAATCAGCCGCGTTTTTCTCGGAAGGAACCTGGCCGAAGCTTCCAGCGCTTCGGAATCATGGTCGAGCGCAATGATGGAGTATCCGTCACTCGCCAGTTTTCTGGCGATCCCCAGGCCGATGCCGCGCGCGGCCCCTGTTATCAGGGCATGGCGCTGGCCCGACCGGGCGCGGAGCCGAGAATCCGGTGACATGGGGGCAAGCTACCAAGCGCTCTCCAAAACGGGCAGCGACCAACGCTCGCTGGCGTCCCAATCACATCTGTGAAAGGTTTGCATCACCGTGTGTCGCGGGGGGAGCTAATAGAGCGAATGATAATGCTCGTTGGTCTGATGCACATTCTTTCGCACTTCGCGTAGCTTGGCCGCCAGGGCCTGCTCGTCGAACTCGTTCGTCTCGGCTTCAAAATCCTTGATCGCATTCCGGATGATCTCGATGATGTCGACCTCCTTGCGCGAAATCCGATCCGTCGTGCCGCCAACTCCGATCGCCATATGGATGCCATGGTGCTCGTCGCGGAGCGGGAAAGCGATACCGCTTGCGCCCGGAATACTGTCCTTCAAAAGGCAATAACCCGTGCGGCGGACCCAATCGACTTCACGCATGATGTCTTTGAGATTCAGGGCATCCTCGCCAGATAATTCATAGTAATGAATCTGTCGGATCAGCTTTTCGACCTGACGATCCGGCATCTCGCTCATCAAAGCCAAACCAGCGGAACTGCGGGTCATGACCCGTAAGCCGCCTTCTGGTGGAGGGATCTTCGCATCGTGCCCTGGCTCACACACCGCCACATACTGGATGAAAAGGTCATTCTGCATGGCGAGCACAGCCGTCTCATCCGTCTCGCGCTGGATGCGATCAACCAGTCCGCGATAATCACGCTGACCGTACATGAACTGGAACAGCCATTTGCCAAGAGTGGCGACGCGAGCGGTCGGCAAATACGTCCAGGTTGAATGGCTGTAGTTGAGATAGCCCATCATAACCATGCTTTTCAGCAGGTTGGTCGCGCTCGACTGAGGGTACCCCAACGCCTCGTAAATTTCATGCAGGCGCAGCGGACGCCGCTCTTCTTCAAAAAGCTCTAGTACTTCCAGAGTGCGCCAGGCCGATTTTACTATACCTCGCTTCAACGATTGCTCTCCCCCATTTTCGCAGGCCTTCAGGCCCGTCTGTGGTCTTTTGCTACCATAACAGCCCACATAAGAGCAAAATTCGCCTGAACGCCCCACCGGATCGCGCGCTGTAAGGGGGCCCTATTCAGGGGCCAGAAGAACCACACGCGCGGGCCCCCTGGGTCGCATCGTCGTGCTTCAAGGATAATGGTGGAGCGGTCTGCGATGGTTATGGCTGGCTCGCGACCGGGATATCGTTCGCATCGAGCAGCATGGCCTCCCTCATCGAAGGGCCGGTGCCCGGAAAGCATGCGTAGGAAGAACCACGGCGTGCTATGTGGCAGGGGGCACACGCGGAATATCTCACTTGGGATAATCGCAAGGCGTCAACCGTAGCGCGTTCGAAAACAGAGTGTCATGCTAGCCACTTCGCCAAATCGGGGAGAAGTGCCAGATGGCAACAACGGGTGCCGAGCCGAGCAGTACAACGCGTGTAGATTTGGCTTCGGCCACTGACCGAAACTCTGCCTATGACTGGTATGTCGTTGGTGTCCTTTTCACGGTTTCGGTGCTGGGCTATATTGACAGGGTCATCCTCAGCTTTCTCGTAGAGCCGATAAAGGCGGAGTTGCAACTGAGCGATGCTCAACTGGGCGCGGTCATCGGCTTGGCCTTCGCCGCCCTTTATGTGATGGGTGGCATTCTGCTGGGCCGGTTGCTGGACAAAGGCAATCGTGTCCTCATACTGACAACAAGTATCATCGTCTGGTCTGTCGCAACCGGCGCCACTGGCTTCGCGACGGGTTTCGCCGTTCTCTTCATCGCTCGAATGTTTGTCGGTGTGGGCGAAGCGGGCCTTAATCCTGCAGCGATCGGCATAATTTCCAACCGCTTTTCCGAAGCCAACGTCCAGAAGCCCATCGGCATCTTTACGATGGGCCTTTACGTCGGCGGGGGCCTCGCCATGTTGCTCGGGGGCCAGTTGCTGTCCTTCTTCGAAGGCGCGCGTGACTATTCGCTCCCCTTGATCGGCGCTGCAGAGCCGTGGCGACTTGTGTTCGTCATCCTCGCTTTTCCGGGCCTGATCCTGGCAGGGCTGATGCTCCTCTCGGTTCGAGACGGAGATCGATCAACGAATGGCGGACAATCCGGTGAGGCGGGCTCCGCGAAGGGTGCAGCCTTGGTGGGGGGTATGCAGTTTGCGAAGCAGAACGGACTGCTGATCGCCTTGCTGGCGGTATCGGTCGTTTGTTGGAGCATGAACAACTATGGTTTGCTCAATTGGTATCCTGCCATGCTCATGCGGACTTACGGTATGTCGCCGCTTCTCGTTGCCAATACATACGGCCCTGCGTTCCTGATATCCGGGATTTGCGGTTGCATTGCTGTGAGCCCGGTCCTCAACACATTGCGGAAAAGAAACCCGCAAAAGGCCGTCTTCAGCCTGTGCTTGGTGTCTATGGGGGCGCTCAGTGTCACGACATTCATTGGCCCGCTTTTGCCAGGTGTCCCAGCGGCCGTCGCAATGGCGTTCATCAACCTGTTCATATCTGCGATGTCTGTCACCAGCGTCTTTGTTCTCCTGGTGGCGGTGGTTCCGCAACACCTGCGCGGCCTTTACACGGGGCTGTATCTTGCGCTCGTGAACCTGACGGGCGGCGCGTTCGGATCGGTCTTTGTGGGCCTGTTCACCGATTACATCTTCGGAGAACAGGGGCTGAACTACTCGATATCCATGATCGCGCTTTTGTTCGGTCCGGTTGCAGCGTTCCTCATGTTCAAGGCATCGCGGATTTCGGTAAAAGTCGAGTGAGGCGAGGCTCGCCACGACGCGGTCATTCGAATATGTGATATTTCGCTCCGAAGTTTGATTTCAGACTGATTTCCGGAGCTGTCGGCCCATTCTCGCAGACGCCAGATGACATCGTTCAAGATGACACGGATTGAGGGGAGCTATGGAACTCACGCCAGAGCAGGAACAGTTCAAAGCAGACTATATTCGCAGCCGCGGTTACTGGGTGCCATTCAATGATGGCCTCCTCGCCTATGCTCCGGACTATCTGAAACAGTATCTCGCCTACGCCTCGGTTCCCGCCGAAACCGGTCCACTTTCTGCAAAAGATCGAGAGCTGATCTACGTGGCGGTCGATACGTCCACCACTCACATGTTCGGACAGGGTCTTGCGATCCATGTAAGAGCCGCGCTGAAGGCCGGGTGCACCCCGCATGAGCTTATCGAAGTCATGGAGATTGCGACGGCGCAAGGTCTGGATAGCGTCAGCGTCGGGATCGGTGTCGTCGTTGACGAACTTGCTGCGGCTGGCAAAGTAGGGGACACGGATACGCGTGCGCTGACCACTGATGAAACGGAAGCAAAAGCAGAGTTTTCCGAGAAGTATGGTTCCTGGCCGAATTGGGCGGAGCAATTGTTGCGACGAGATCTCGCCTATTTTCGCGCAATGACGGCCATCATGGACGGCCCGTCGCTTACAGGCGCCTTGGATCAGCGCAGCCGCGCGCTGGTCAGGTTCGCCTTGGCCGCTTCGCCAACACACATGAGCCAGGAGATGATGCGCGAGCACGCAAGGACAGCGATCGCCTTGGGCATAAGCGGTGAAGAGCTAATCGAAGTCCTCCAGCTTGTCGCGCATCTTGGCGTGCATGCCTGCGTCATCGGAGTCCCTGAAATCGTTGAAGCCGTGGGCGAGCCGTGATGCCGCACCTGGCGCTTTACGGAACGCATCGTAACAAGCTCGGCGAGTCGCCCGTCTGGGATCCAGGATCGGATCGCCTCTATTGGGTGGACAGCGTCTCGAACACGATCTTCTCGGCCGATGAGCAAGGCGAGGGGCTTGAGAGCTGGGATGCAGCGACCACGGTTGGCAGCATCGCGCTGTGTGAGGATGGGCTTCTTGTTGCTCTGGATGACGGGTTCTTCCTGCTCGATACTGATAGCGGCGACCTGCAAGAGATCTGCCGTCCTGAAAAAGGGAATGAAGAAGTTCGTTTCAATGACGGCAAGGCTGACCGGCAGGGGCGGTTCCTTGCAGGAACAATGCGCCATAGCGACGTGGACGGTGCGCCGGGCAAACTCTATCGGCTCGAGGGCAGGGCCGCCCGCGAAATCGAGAGCGGGATCAAACTCGCAAACTCCCTATGCTTCAGCCCCGATGGCGGCACGATGTACTTTGCAGACAGCCTGCAAGGGTGCATCTGGGCCTACGATTACAAGACCGACGGACCAATCGCTGCGACCCGCCGCACTCTGATCGAGACCGCTCCGCTCGGTTCGGCGCCTGACGGGGCCACAGTCGATGCTGAGGGTTTCCTCTGGGTTGCCTTTGTGCAGAGCGACGAGATCGCACGCATCTCGCCTGAAGGAGAGCTTGTAGAGCGAATTGCGTCACCCGTGCCATACCCGTCATGTCCTGCGTTCGGAGGGGCGAATATGCAGACCCTCTTCGTGACGACGCTCTGGGACACAGGAGGGATGTTTCAGACCGATCACGAGCATGGAGGACGAATGTTGGCCATAACGGGGCTTCCATGCCGGGGCATTCCGGAAGCTGTTTGTCCCAACCCGCTTCGAGAAGGCACCGATAATGAATCTTGAACTAAGCCCGGAAGATCTCGCGTTCCGCGACGAGTTGCGAGAGTTCTTTGCAGGCGCGGTACGGCCTGAATACCGGACGGCGATCCGCGCCGGGCTTCGCCCCACGCCGCAGCAACTGACCGAGTGGCAGGCCACGCTTGCGGAACGAGGGTGGGGCGCGCCGACATGGCCAAAGGAATATGGCGGCACCGGCTGGACGCCAACGCAGCTTTATATCTTTGAGACCGAGGCAGCGCGCGCTGATGCTCCCATACAATTCCACCAGGGCTTGGAACTGATTGGCCCGATCATTTTCACTTTCGGTACGGACGACCAAAAAGAACGCTATCTCCCACGGATCATTTCCGGAGAGGACTGGTGGTGTCAGGGTTATTCCGAACCAGGAGCAGGATCTGACCTTGCGGCGCTCTCAACCCGGGCCGTTCGTGACGGCGATCACTATGTCATCAACGGTCAGAAAATGTGGACAAGCTACGCCCATGTCGCCTCTCATATGTTCTGCCTTGTGCGCACCTCGAAGGAGGAGCGCCGCCAGCAAGGCATTTCCCTGATACTGGTCGATATGAACACGCCGGGGATCAAGATTCGTCCCGTCGAAACCCTGGATGAAAAGCACCACACCAACGAGGTGTTCCTTGACGACGTGCGTGTTCCGGTGAGCAATCTTCTTGGCGAAGAAGGCAAGGGCTGGGGCTATGGCAAAGTGCTGCTTGATCGAGAGCGAGCCGTTGGCGCATCCACGGCTCTCAGGCTCCGATCGCAAGTCGACGCCATTTATTCAGCGGCGCGTCGTATTCCGTTCGGTGGGGCGACACTGGCCGATACGCCGGCAGTCGCAACGCAGCTTGCTCAGCTCGAAATCGAAGCGCTGACGATCGAGACCATGGTCATGCGGCTCATGGCCGATGCCGCCGCTGGGGTCGATTCGGGGCCGCGGGCCTCCATGCTCAAACTGCGTTGGTCAGAGACCTTGCAAAAGGTGACCGAGCTTTGGACCGAGGTGCTGGGCTATGATGCAGCGGTTTTCGAAGACCTCTCTGGCGAGGGTGTTCCTGAAGACATGCCCTTGGCCCTTCAGGGCGCGCTCTATGCACGCGTGACATCGATTTATGGCGGATCAAGCGAGATCCAGCGCAACATTATCGCGCGCCGCTCATTGGGACTTTGACAGATGAACCTCGATCTTACCGAAGACCAGTCGATGCTGGCCGACAGTATCGAACGTTTTGGCACCGAGCGATGGCCGGCTGCCGATCGCTGGCGGTTATTGCGCGAAGCCGGGGCGAAGGGCGTTCCCGAACTCTGGGGTGAGATTGCCGAGCTTGGCTGGCTGATGATCCCCTTTGCCGAAGAACAAGGCGGTCTTGGCGGGAGCTTTGACGACGCCATGGTCCTGGCAAGCGGTATTGGCAAGCACCTGCTGCCTGTGCCCGTCTCAACCAACGCCGTGCTTGTCGCCCCCTTGCTCAAGGATTGCCCTGCCGAGTTTCTGGAAGATGTAATGACCGGGAAGGTTCGGGTGGCGCTGGCGCTGGGCGATGGCGATTCCCGCTTCGACCATCTGAACGTCGCAACCACCGCAGAGCGCACGGGAGCGGGCTATACGCTCAACGGTGTGAAAAATTTTGTCGCCGATGGCGGCGATGCCGACCACTTTATCGTGCCCGCCCGAACCTCGGGGTCGGGCGCCGAACTTGAGGGGATATCCCTGTTTCTCCTCAGCCGGGAGAGCGATGGGCTCACAGTCGAGACGTATCGCTCGATCGACAATCATCGGCATTGCCGCCTACGCCTTTCGGGAGCCGAAACGGGGTCTGCAAGGCTCTTGGGTGAAGAAGGTAAAGGCGGTTTGCCCCTGGGTATGGCTGTCAAAGGCGGTGTGCTAGCACAGTGCGCCGAAGCCGTCGGTGCGATGGATGCCCTTTGCAATCTCACCCTGGAATACCTCAAGACGCGCAGCCAGTTCGGTCAACCCATCGGCACGTTCCAGTCCCTGCAACATCGGATGGTCGATATGTTTATCGCCTACGAAGAAGCCTATTCGATCACCGTGCGGGCGACCTTGGAAGCCAAGGAAGGAGTGATGGATAGAGGGCGTATGGCGTCGGCCGCCAAGGCCAAGGTCGGGCAAACGTCGCTATTCGTCGCGCGGCAAGCAATCCAGCTGCACGGAGGGATTGGCACAAGCGACGAATCCGTCGTGAGCCATTATCTCAGGCGTTTGACCATGCTGGATATGGCTTTGGGTAACGCGAGCCACCATCTGCAGCGGTTCGCGGCGATCGCTTAAGATAGCTCTCGCGCTGCCTACAGAAACGCGTTGGCAAGACCACCATCAACGGTAAGAACCTGACCGGTAATGAAGGCGGCATCGTCCGAACCGAGGAACGCGACAGCGTTGGCGATGTCTTCCGGTTGCCCCAGTCGCTTGAGCGGGGTTCGACCCTCGCGATCAGCGATCTTTTCTGCCGTCAACATTTTCTGGACGCCCTCTGTTGCAACTGTTGAAGGGGAAACCGCGTTCACGCGGATAGAGTGCGGGCCAAGCTCGACCGCCGCTGCTCGAGTTAGCCCTGTGACGCCCGCCTTGATCCCGCAATAGACAAGGCCATTGTTCAGTCCCAGCTGGGCAGACACCGAAGCGATGTTAATGATGGCCCCGCCTCCTCGTTCCTGCATGATCGGGGCGGCTTCCTGGATACCCCAGACGACGGCGCTGAAGCCGACGCCGGTCATTCGCTGAACCGTTTCTGAAGTGATATCGGCAATCGGTTCATAGCGGTTCCACATCGCGTTGTTCACAAGGATGTCGAGGCCCCCCAGGCATTCCGTCGTCTGTTCGAACGCAAGCGTCATCGCTTCGCCGTCCGACACATCGCATCCAAGCGCGATGGCCTTCCCACCCGCGTTTTCGATCAAGTCGGCGGTCTTCTGAGCCCATTCCCGCTTAAGATCGAAAATGGCGATCTGCGCACCTCCCTGCGCAAGCCGCACAGCTATGGCGCGGCCAAGACCCCGGGATCCTCCGGTCACGATTGCGGTCTTGCCTTCAAGCTGTCTCATGGTGCCCTCATCGTCCCCCTTCTGCGTCGTTCTTCAATCTATCCTCAGCCGCTTAGGCATCCAGCAGCGTCCCGAACAAGGGGTCACTAATTCCAACCGTGATTTTATTGGCCAAGAGAGCTCGGGGCTCTCCCAAGTCTACACTGCGAGCTAATCAATTCTTGGGAGAAACATATGATTGACGTTTTGGAAACCGCTCCGCTGTTCGTGATGAAGCTCGATGTGGGCTATGCCCGCGCTGTCCATCTGGGGTCACCTTTCGAGCGTGGAAGATCGGTCTTTCCGGTGGAAGGCGGGAGTATCTCGGGGGACCGTATCAACGGGGCCGTCATCGGCGGTGCAGACTGGGTCACCTGGCGTGACGACGGGGCGATGATCATTGATGTTCGGATCACGGCCGAGACGGATGACGGCGCCAGTATCGGGCTGGTCTACAAGGGTCTGGCTCATGCCGACAAGGAAACGATGCAACGGTTCAGAGGGCGTGAGTTACTGGGCGCGGATGAAGTCTACACTCGCACCGCCATCCGGTTTGAAACCTCGCATCCCGGGTACACCTGGCTCAATTCGATCATTGCCATTGGCAAAGGCATGAGAACCGCGGAGGGTCCGGTTTATCACGTCTTCGAAATCAAGTGATGCCGCGCTCGGTTCTCGTCACCGGTGGGGCGGCGGGTATAGGATTGGCCACGGCTCGTCGCTTTGCCGCGTTAGGTGACAGGGTCACGATCCTCGATCGCGATGGAGAGCGTGCGCGAGCGGTCATAGAAAAGCTTCCGGGACAGCATCTGGCGATCGCCTGCGACGTATCGAGCGAGGCCGAAGTCCAGAAGGCGGTCAAGCGCGCCGAGGCCGAGTGCGGGCCGATAAGCGGACTGGTAAACAACGCTGGCATAGTCGACCCTGCCGGTCGTGGAGCGCTGGAGATCGCACCTGAGAGCTTTGAGGCGATCCTCGCCACCAATCTCGAGGGCTCTTTTCTGGTGGCGCGAGAGGCCGGACGCTCGATGGTCGCACGCGGGCAAGGTGCAATCGTGAATGTTGCCTCGCTGGCGGGAGAAATCGCGATACCGGGAAGGACAGCCTATTCGGCGAGCAAAGCGGCGGTCATCGGCTTCACGCGAGCGCTCGCCAGCGAATGGGCTCCTGAGGGCGTGAGGGTCAACGCTGTTCTTCCCGGCTATGTTCGCACTGAAATCGTCGATTCACTGGTCGAAAACCGCAAACTCGATCTCGCCAATGTGGAAAAGCGAATTCCGCTGGGTCGCTTGGGCCGACCGGAGGAGATTGCGGCGGCCATCGACCACCTGGTCAGCGAAAAGGCGTCCTATTCGGTCGGTGCCTTGCTGGAGGTGGACGGGGGGTACCACGCTTTTGGCGGCACTGGCGACGCTGCAGAAAGATCGCTCCGCGAATTTCCCATTACCGATCCGGGTGAGCGTCATGTTGTGGTGACGGGCGGAGCCAGCGGCATCGGGCTTTCGATGGCGCGCAAGTTCACTGATCTGGGTGACCGGGTGACGGTGATCGACAAGCAAAGCTCCTTGCCAGAGGACTTGAAAGCCACCGCTTCAGGCGCGCCGCGCCTTATCTGCGCCGATATCGGGGACGAAACCAGCGCTTGTCATGCAATCACCAAAGCCGTCGGAGAGTTCGGCCAGATTGATGTCCTGATCAACAACGCGGCTGTCGCAGACCGCTTCGTGCCGACACAGGATCGCACTCTCGATGAGCTGCGCCAGACTGTGGGTGTGAACCTTTCCGGAACCTTCTGGATGGCTCGCCTCGCGGCCCGAAGCATGATCGAGAACGGCGGCGGATCGATCATCAACCTTTCATCAATCGCTGGCGTCAGCGGGTTGCCGGCAAGACCGGGCTACTGCGCATCGAAGTCTGGGGTCTCGATGCTGACCAAGAGCCTGGCCTGCGAATGGGCAAGGCATGGCATCCGGGTGAATGCCATCGCGCCCGGCTATATAATGACACCGGGCGTAGCCGCTTTGGAGCAAGCGGGTGTGCGGGACTTCGATGCCATTCGGGCAAGGGCACCGATCGGCCGCTTGGGCGAGCCGGACGAGATCGCCGACGCGGCCATGTTCCTTGCGTCGCCGGGCGCGTCCTATATTACCGGAACAACCTACAGGGTTGACGGCGGCTGGACCGCCTTTGGCGATACCGTCTAAGGTAACGCGGCGATGGCAAATTGAAGCGGCCAGCGACAGTCTCATTCATGGCGCCAGTCGACCCGGAATTTCATATATGGGATACGGCCCAGCCCCTCCCGGCCATGACTGGGGAAATGGCGCCTGATCCCTTAGCTTTCTGCCCAAAGGGAAAGAGGAGCCTTGTGTGAGTGAGCTTGTAAGAATGTCGATTGTCGACGGCGTCGCCACTGTCACCATCGACAATCCGCCGGTCAACGCCCAGTCGATGGAAGTGATCGCAGACATTACGGATTGTTTCGATCAAGCCAGCGATCTGGAAGACGTGCGAGTGGTTGTCCTGACCGGAGCGGGGAAGATGTTCTCTGCCGGAGCCGATCTCAAGAACCGTCCCGACCTTTCCGCCCCCGGTGCCACCTGGGCGCGCAACCGCAAAGTGCGCGAGGTCAGCTATTGCATCATGGAATGTCGCAAACCTGTGATCGCGGCGGTCAATGGCCCGGCTTTGGGCGCCGGGCTCGGTCTGGTGGCAAGCTGCGACATCATCGTATGCTCGAATACGGCAAGCTTTGGTCTGCCCGAAGTCGATGTGGGATTGATGGGTGGGGGCAAGCATACGATGCGGATCATCCCTCACTCGCTTGCGCGGCGGATGATGTTGACCGGCTATCGCGTGCCGGCAGACGAACTCTATCGGCGCGGCATCGTGGAAGCATCTCTGCCGCCCGAGGAACTCATGCCGTTCGTCATGGAGATGGCGCAGAACATTGCCGACAAGAGCCCGCTGGCGACGCTGCTGGCCAAGGACAGCATGAACACGATTGAGAATATGACCCTGCGCGATGGCTATCGTTACGAGCAGAACAACACTTTCAAGCTCTCGAAGACCGAGGATGCGAAGGAGGCGGTGCGGGCCTTTGTCGAGAAGCGCAAGCCAGTGTTCAAGGGGAAGTGATGCCTGAAAGCCGTCCTCCCGCAGCCGACTGGAATTTCGGCGACCTGCTCGACGCCACGGCAACGGCGGTTCCACCTGATCGTCCAGCCTTGATCCATGGTGACCGGGTGATCGACTGGAGCGCCTTTGATGCACGCACCAACAGTCTTGCGCGCGAAATGCTGGCCGGGGGATTGGAATACGGTGATCGGATTGCCGTCCTGGCGCGTAACATTCCGGAATATATCGAGATTGCTGCCGCCGCGTTCAAAGCGCGGCTGACCTACGTCAATATCAATTACCGATACACGACGGAGGAGATCGATTATGTCCTAGCGAACTCCGGGGCGCGCTCGTTGTTCTATCAGGGCGAGTTTTCCGGCGTCGTGCAAAGCTTGTTGCCGGGGCTTAAACTGCCAGTTCAGATCGATTGTGATGATTATGAGCGTATGGTTGCCGGTGATGGTTCTCCCCTGGCCATCGAGCGGTCTGCAGAAGATGGCTATCTGCTTTACACGGGCGGGACGACCGGTCGACCGAAGGGTGTGATGTGGCGCAGCGGCGATGCCCGCACCGTTCAGCTTGAAGCCCCCACGATCAAGAAAGTCATCAAGACCATGGAAGATCACGTAGCCATGGTTCGAGATAACCCCATGCCTGGCCGCGTTTTGCCCGCCTGCCCCTTGATGCACGGCGCAGGCCTCAACAGTTCGACTGCTGAGTTGGTCGGCGGAGGCACCGTCGTGTTGCTCAAGAATAACGGGTTTGACCCAGAAGAGCTTTGGGATGAGGTCGAGCGCAACGCGGTCACGCGGATACTCATCGTGGGTGACGTATTCGCTCGGCCTATGGTCAAAGCGCTCGACGAACATCGTGGCCGATGGAATCTCTCAACCCTGAAGGTCATATCTTCCGCTGGGCTGATGTGGAGCAAAGAGATCAAGGAAGCTCTTGTCTCCGCTCTTCCGCAAGTGACTCTGGTCGATATCCTTGGCGCTTCGGAAGCATCCGGCTTTGGATACGCGGTGACGACCGCGTCTTCCTCTACGCCCACCGGCTACTTCGAGGCTGGCCCTGCAACGGTTCTGATCGATCCAGACAGCGATCACGTTCTGGCCGACGGCGAAGCTGGCCGTGGCCTTCTGGCGCGGCGTCCTCCCTTTGCGACGGGATACCACGGCGATCCGGAAAAGAGCGCGACGGTATTCCGCGGAATCGAGGGTACCTTTTATGCGATGCCCGGAGATTTGGCGGAGCGTGACGCGCAAGGCAGGCTCCGCCTAATCGGGCGAGGCAACATGTGCATCAACACGGGAGGAGAGAAGGTCTTCCCCGAAGAGGTCGAGGAGGCGCTTCAGCGCGTGCCGGGTGTCGAAGATGCCATGGTCGTGGGGATTGACGATGCAAAGTGGGGGAAATCGGTCGCGGCGCTGATCACCGCGAATGCACAGTACGACGAAAGCTCCACCATCGAAGCGCTTAAACTGAGCTTGGCACCTTACAAACTGCCAAAGCGGATCATGGTCCTTGACGAACTGCCCCGCCACGCCAGCGGGAAAGGCAACTACCGTGCCGCGCTTGAAATAATGTCTGCTGGACAGGCCTGAGCCGCGTGCTTGCTCGAAAGAACGCGATCGCTTCGCCGTGTTGACCAAGAGCATAGCCGATCACACTTCATGTCCTTCATAGACCTCGAACCCCAAGGCACCGCTCGATTCCGTCTGGTGGCGGACGAGAGACACTGCGTTGGGCCGATCGGGCATTGTTTCCTCTTCGGCGGCGCCGCAGCCGCAGCGGCGGCCAAGGCAATGGAGAAGTCCTGCTCTGCGTACATCACCATCCTTGATACGCACTTCTACCGGTCAATCTCCTACGGAAGCGAACTGCTGATCGAGGTCGAGTTCCCCAAGAAGGGGCGCCAGCTGCAGCGGGCCAGAGCCGTCGGCACTGTCGATGGCCGGGTTGTAATGGAAAGTCTTGGTGCGTTGTCCGAAGATGTGCCCGAGGCGACCAGGCGCTGGCGCAAGCCGGCGAGCAATCCGGCCTCACCTGAGGATTGCCCGCAATGGGATGGGTTTCCGCCTCAGGATCAACGCGGACGGCTGCTCAAGCGCTTGGACATTCGCTACGCTCAAGGCGCGCCTTGTGATGACACTGGCGTCACGACACTTTGGGCTCGAACACGAGATGGCGGGGCTCTCGATACTGTTCAGCTGTGCCTTTTTGCAGACCTTTTGCCGGGAGGAATTGGCCATTGTGTTGGGCGTGTCGGTGGCGGAGCTAGCCTCGACAACCATTTGCGGGTCGTGGCTGCGGTCGATACTGAGTGGGTCCTGTGCGAGATGCAGACATTAGCCGCGAACTCTCGATTGGCGCATGGTGAAATGCGCCTGTTCAGCGCCGAAGGTGCGCTCCTGGCGACGGCCAGTCAGTCTGTGCAAATCCTGTAGATTGGCCGCCGAGAGCGTGGCTCAATAATACTCGGACAGAGCGGAGATATCGAACGGCTTAAGCTCGTTCTCGCGTCCATCCCGGATTTTCTCGACCCAGAACGGGTCCATCAGCAGGGCGCGTCCCACGGCGACCAGATCGAACTCCTCTGCTTCCAGTCGCTCGAGCAACCGGTCCAGCGATGACGGCTCGGACACTTCTCCGTTCGCCCGGTTCGAGATGTAATCGCCGCTCAGACCGACCGACCCCACCGTTACGCTCGGCAGCCCAGATACCTTCTTCGCCCAGCCAGCAAGGTTCAGGTCGGACCCGTCGAATTCCGGATCCCAAAAGCGCCTCTGGGACGCGTGAAAGACAGACACACCTGCATCAACCAGAGGCTGCAAAACGGCTTCAAGCTCGGCAGGTGTTTGAGCGAGTCTAGCCGTGTAGTCCTGTTGTTTGAATTGCGAGAAACGGAAAAGTACCGGGAAATCGGTTGGTACGGCCCTTCGGACGGCGGTGACCACCTCGGCGGCAAACCGCATTCGAGACGCGATGTCGGAACCTCCATAGAGGTCAGCCCGATTATTGGTCTCTTCCCACATGAATTGATCGATCAGATATCCATGAGCGCCATGGATCTCCACACCGTCAAAGCCGAGTTCCACCGCGTTTTTTGCGGCCGCTTCGTAAGCTGCAATCGCTGCGTCGATGTCGGCCTGTGTCATTGCATGTCCGCGAGCATGGTCTGGCGCCTGGAGACCGCTGGGAGACTCTATCCCGGGTTCGTCCTCGTCCCATGCCGAGCGCGCTCCCGCGAAAGCGCCCACATGCCATAGTTGAGGAATGATCTTCCCACCTTCGGCGTGAACGGCGGCAACAACTCCGGACCAGGCGTTGAGCGCTTCTGCGCCATGGAATCTGGGGACATTCGGATCATCGAGTGCGAATGGCCGATCGATCGATGTTCCCTCGGTAATGATCAGTCCGACACCAGCGCGGGCTCGGCGGGCGTAATAATCCGCCATTGCCTCGCCAGGAATTCCGCCAGGCGATCGCGATCTCGTCATCGGCGCCATGACGATGCGGTTCGCGAGCTCGAGCGAGCCGAGCTTTGCCCTGCTGAAAAGCGCGCTGTTCTGGCAGCCCAGACCCATGATGCGAGGCTCCTCATCCCGCGTTTGCCAATACCAGGCGCCCGTCTACAAAGGTGGCCGAGCTCGCAGGCGCGTCGCTCTCGCGGCGCCTCGACAATCACAAATGCGATTATCGTTCTTGTGATTTTCTATCGGCTCACTGTCTCAGCGTTGCTTGCCCAACCCTTTTGCCTGCTCATGGCACGGTCGCAGTCACAAGAATTGCACGACCGGAAGAAGCCAAGAGCTTCTCAGGGGGAGGGGACAGACATATGAGGAAGTTCAACAGGGGTCGGATCGCGCTTCCGATTTGCGCATCGTTGCTCGCTACAACCTGGCTAAGCCCGGCTATAGCTCAGGAGGCAGACGCCGAGAGCGCACAGGATGAGGAAGACGAGGGCTTTGCCACAATCATCGTTACCGCCACCAAAAGCGCCCAGGCTCAGGATGTGCAGGATGTGCCGATCGCCGTAACCGCGTTCGGCGCGGATCAGCTCGACGAGCAGAAGGTACGCAGTCTCGAGAATCTGAGTTTCAGTGCACCAAACGTACAATTCGAAGATGTCGGCACGGCTCCTGGCTTTGCGAATTTCTCGATCCGCGGCCTAGGGATCAACAGTTCCATTCCATCAATCGACCCGACCGTTGGTGTGTTCGTAGATGGCGTTTATATGGGTATCAGCGCCGGGATTCTGTTTGACACGTTCGATCTTGAAGGGATCGAGGTCTTGCGCGGGCCACAGGGGCTTTTGTTTGGCCGTAACGTGACCGGTGGGGCGGTTGTGGTGCGCACCAAGGCGCCGAGCGACGAACTTCGGATAGACGCGCGACTGGCGCGTGAGAGCGGGCCAGCCACGATCGCAAGCGCCTCCATCAGCGGCCCGCTGATCGAGGACACGCTAAGCGCAAAGGTTGCTGTCTTCTACAACGATGACAAAGGCTATTTCACCAACGAATTCAATGGAAACAACGATTTCGGTGCGAGCGAAACACTCATAATGCGCGGCGCGCTCAAGTTCACGCCCACCGATACGGTCGAGATCATCGGGCGCTATGAGCACGGCGAGGTCGATGGCGATGGCGCGGTCGTCAGCAATTTCGGACTCTTCCCGCGGGAGAGTTTTCGCGTCAGCGTTGATGAGGAAGGATTGAACGACAGCGGTTGGGATCAAGCGTCGCTCGAAATCAACATCGACACCGCTTTTGGCGATGGTGTGATTACCAACATCGCAGGTTATCGCGAGTACTCGGCGACCGTAATCAGCGATATCGACTCCTCACCCGATTTTGTCTTTCACGCCGATACGTTCACCGGACAAAGCCAGTTCAGTAACGAACTGCGGTACGCCGGAACCTTCGGCGATTTCGATGTGACAGCCGGGCTGTACTATTTTGAACAGGACATAAATTATGTCGAACGCCGACGCCTTTTTGCAGGGACATTGAACGTCTCCGGCGGTGGCCGTCAGGATCAGCAGACATATGGGGCCTTTGTATCTACCGATTGGCACCTGACCGACACTTGGACCATCAACGCGGGATTCCGCTTATCCCATGAGGTTAAAGACGTACTCGTCGCCAATCTCAGCGGTGATCTGTGCGACCCCCTCGTCGCAAGAACGTGCAGCGCATACGGTTTCGCCGATAAAGAATCGTGGACCGACCCGACATTCAAGCTCGGAGTTCAATGGCAACCGACCGAGCAAACCCAGGCTTACGCCTTTTTTGCGAGGGGCTTTCGTTCGGGCGGCTACAACTTCCGCAACGGCACAACTCAGTTTGACCCTGGCCCCTACGATCCGGAGCAGCAGAACGCCTGGGAAGTTGGCCTGAAGCAGGACATAGGCGGGATCGCGAGGGTGAACCTTTCTTTGTTCCAGACCGATGTCTCTGATCTCCAGAGGGAAATCATCCAGCCGGTGTTGCCGTTGGGGACAACTCAGGTGATCCGGAACTCTGCCGATTTGCGTATTCGCGGCGTCGAAGCCGAGGCGCAGCTTCGCATTGGTGAACACCTCACCCTCTCGGGGCAGCTTGGCTATGTTGACGGTGACTATCAGGAGGTCTTCTTCGATCTGAACGCTGATGGCGTCGTCGACCAGGCGGACCTCGATCTAAGCCCTCCCCGACTGGCACCGTGGACCTATGGTATCGCCGCAGCGTTTGAACATGAGTTTCGAGGTGGGGAAGGGTTTAGCGCAAGGCTCGGCTATTCACACCGGGATGAGTCTTTTTCGAATGACGCCAACACCGGATTGCTCAGTATGGCGGACATGATTGATGGAAACATCTCAGTCACTTCTGCCGACGCCCGGTGGACCCTATCCCTCTACGGTCGCAACCTGCTCAACGATCAAACCGAGGGCAACGTATCGCCGTTGCCGTTCTTCCCGGGCTCGACGTTCTCTTCGATCAACCGGGGACGCATAGTCGGACTTGAAATAAAATTCGACTACTGATCAGGGCTCTCCCGTCCGGCGGTCGAGTCTGTAAACTAGCTCGACCGTCGGACACCCATGGAGCGCAGTGCGTAATCGATGGTGGCTGGTTCGACTAACCGGACTTTGGCTTTGAAGTGACAAATTCACACAGGAACCTGGGAACGATGCCTGAAATGAAATCTATCCGTAAACTTGATGCCGTGGTTGTGGGGGCCGGGTTTGGCGGCATGTACATGGCCTACAAGCTGCGCGAGATGGGATTGGACTTTGTCGGGTTCGAAGCGGCCGATGATGTTGGGGGCGTTTGGTACTGGAATAGATATCCGGGCGCTCGCTGCGACCTCATGAGTGTCGACTACAGCTATGGCTTTTCGAGGGAGATTGAGCAGGAATGGACCTGGAGCGAGCAGTTTGCGGCTCAGCCGGAGATTCTTGCCTATGCCAAGTTCGTGGCTGACCGACTGAATCTCAGGCCCTTATTCCAGTTCGAAACCAGGGTGGTAAGCGCGAAGTGGGATGACGATCGCAGTCTATGGATTGTCGCCACGGACAAAGGCGACGTCTTCGAAGCAACCTACTGCATCATGGCAACAGGGCCCCTTTCTGTGCCGAAAGAGCCTGAATTCGGGCCGCTTTCAAACTTCAAGGGCGAACTCTATCGCACGGCCAGCTGGCCAAAAGAGAATGTCAGCTTCGAAGGGAAGCGGGTGGGGCTGATCGGCACGGGCTCGACAGGGATCCAGGTTGTCCCCGAAGTCGCGAAAGAGGCCAAAGAACTCTATGTCTTTCAGCGCACTCCAAGCTTCACAATGCCAATGCGCAACACCAAGTTTGACGACGAATTCACGAGCGAGTTGAAGCGGCACTATCCGCAAATTCGATCGGTCGCATACAACAGTCCGCTAGGCGGCGTCCGCCCCCAATCGACCAGACCATATTTCAGCATCCCGCTCGAACAACGCCAGTCGCTCATGGAAGACGCCTGGAAGCAGGGCGGCCTCGCGTTTCTTGGCACGTTTTCCGATCTCTTGATCAACGAGGAAGCGAATGAAGAAGTTGCGGAATTTGTTCGCGGCAAAATCAGGCAAGTCGTCAAAGACCCCGAGACAGCCGAAAAGCTGATCCCACGCGGCTATCCCATTTTCGCCCGCCGCCCGTGCCTCGACACACACTATTATGAGGCGTTCAACCAACCGAACGTGCACCTCATCGATTGTATCGGGAACGAAATCGAGCGTCTCTCCGACAACGCGGTCCATACTCAGAATGAGACCGTGGAGCTGGATGCCCTCATCATCGCGACCGGCTTTGACGGAATGACGGGGGCCTTGCTCAATTTCGAGGTCACGGGAAAAGGGGGGCTGCCATTGGCAGACAAGTGGGCGGACGGTGCATCATCCTACCTTGGCATGATGATGCACGGTTTTCCCAATATGTTCCTCATATGCGGCCCGAATGGCCCGGCGGTTCTCGCGAACATCATTTCGCTCAATGAGCAGAATGTCGATTGGATTTGTGCACTGATCGATCACATTTCCGAAACTGGCCAACATTGTTTCGAAGTGACTCAAGAAGCCGAAGACCAATGGATGGATGAGGTTCGCTCCTTGGCGGAACTGACATTGGTGTCGAAAGCGAAGACTTGGTACACGGGCGCCAACATACAAGGAAAACCCAGGGGGCTGACCGTCTATACAGGCGGCTTCAAACGATATCGCGATTCCTGCGACGAGATCGCAGCCAAAGGCTACGAGCCACTCGTCCTGAATTAACGCCCAAGCCACCGATCACCACGTGCCGCGGCGGGCAAAGACGGTTTGCCGTTCAAACCCGCTTCCACCTCATTCGGGGGTTTGTTCCCAAGACTAGAGCGGGGCCGCAAGTGGTTTTTTGTCGTGCTCCAGCACCTGCCGAGCGGAGGCCAACGACGCGAAGATCGTTTGTCTCCTTCGTCAGGAACGGACTAAGCTCAGGTGGAGGACTTGTCAGGCAAGCAGGTCAAAGAAAAGCGCCCGACTTCGGCAAGCGATCCGGCAAGATTTGGTGACTCCCCCCTCAAGCATCGCTGGAATTTCAACGCAGTTGCGCGCCAGGTCGGCTCATTCCCCGCAAGTTAGCCGCCTTCACCCAAGATGACGCCTAGCTGTCAGGTGACGGTTCCAACGGTACCAGTTCGGCCTGCCAGGCTCCGCCCAGAGCTTTGAATACCGAAGCAGCAGCCCGAGCGGTTTCAGCCTCCGCGGTGCGCGCTGCTTCCTGAGTCGAAAGCAGCGCGAGCCGGGCGTTTTGAAGTGCAAGTCGATCATCCTCTCCCGTTTCAGCGCGACGCTTCGAGAGGGCGAACGACGCCTTCTCGGCTTCCTCTGCACGCAGCGCTTCTGTCTGCGCTCGCTGAGCCTCAAGGAACCGATTGATCGCCCCTTCGCTATCGGCAAGCGCGTCCAGGACTGTCTGCTCGTAACGCGCCGCCGAAGCTTGAGCCCGCGCGTCTGCGGCCCGGATCTGTGCGCGTACTCGTCCGCCTGAAAAGAGCGGCCAGGAAAAGCTTGGGCCCACCGTGAAGCGCACATTATCGCCATCGGCGAGGCCGTCGACCGAGCGCGATTGCACGCCCACGCTGCCGATGAGCGAGAAACGCGGGAAAATATCCGCCGTTGCTGACCCCACATCAGCGGTTGCGGCGGCGAGGTCTCGCTCGGCCGCGCGAATGTCTGGCCTGCGCCGCAAAAGATCGGAGCGAACGCCGACCAGGATATTGTCCGGACTGTTGGGTATTGGGGCGGCTTCTCTAAGCTGCGGCACAAGTGCCTCGGGCGGCTCCCCTACCAACGCTGCGATCCGATAGGCGGCGCCGCTTACCGGCGCCCTCAGGTTAGGCAGGACGCTGCGCGCTGAATTGGCATCGGAGCGCGCGCGTTGCAGGTCGATCAAGCTGCTCTCGCCGCTGTCATAGCGAAGTTGCGTAAGCCGGGTAAGTTCGTCGAATGCGCGCACGCGAGCTTGGCCGACCGCTAGCGCCGCTTGGGCTTCGCGCAAATCCATATAGTTGCGCGCGATCTCTCCGGTAATCAGCACCAGCGTGTCGTGCAGCCTCGCCTCAGCAGCTTCGATGCGAGCTTCAGCCGCTTCTCGATCGCGGGTATTGCGACCCCAGAAATCGATTTCCCAGCTCGAATCAAAGCCAAGATCGAAGAGTGAAAAGCCGGGTTCGAAGCCTGGGATGTCTCCTGCAGGAATTTGACCATCTTCGCTCAATTGGTTCTCGGTAACCGAGCCTGCGACCGATAGCTGGGGCCCTTGCCCGCCGCGCACAATGTCGCGGTTCGCGCGCGCTTCGGTGAGACGAGCCCGGGCCTCTGCAAGGCTCGGCGAATTTCTCAGCGCCTGCTCGATCAGCTCCGCCAATCGCGGATCGTCGAACTTGTTCCACCAGACCGGGTCGATTGCACCGGGGTCCGCTGTTTCGAGCCAAGAGTCCGCCATATCCGCCTCGGGCGCCGCGTAGTTAGGGCCGACGGTCGTGCAACTCGCAAGGCCAAAAACCAGGGCAACAAGAGAAATACGCGCTTTCATCCGTGTTCACTCCATGCGGGCTCTGAACAGCCAGCCCGATAGCGAGAGAGTGACCGCCGCAATCACGACGAGCGGCCAAAGGTTTGCAAGCAGGACGTCAACCGGCTGGGCCTTGAGAAATTGACCGATCGAGATGTCCATGAAGTATCGTGCGGGATTGATGTAGGTCAGGATTTGCAGCCAGTCGGGCATGTTCTCAATCGGGCTGGCAAAGCCGGACAGAAGAACGATCGGGATCGTCGCGACAAACGAGCCCAGGAATGCCTGCTGCTGGGTCTTCGACAGGGACGAAACGAACATCCCCACACCGATTAGCGCCATCAGATAAGCCGACAGACCGAGGTAGAAGAGAACAAGCGACCCGGTAAAAGGAACGTTGAAGACAAGCGGGGCGGCGATCAGGAAAACCGTGGCGTTGAAGAGCCCGACGATAAAGGGCGGGATCATCTTGCCCAGCAGAATTTGCCAGGTTGTAAGAGGGGTGACCATCAGCTGATCAAAGGTGCCCAGCTCACGTTCCCGCGCGACCGTTTGAGCGGTGATCGATAGCCCGGCAATCGAAACCACGATTACGATAAGGCTGGGGAGATTGAACCAGAGAAACTCCAGATTGGGGTTGAACCAGTTGATCGAAATGGCTGTGGGTTCCGCCTGCCTCTGGCTGACTTCGGCCCCGGCTGCGGCCACTATTTCAGAGAGATAGGAGCCAACGATCTGCGCCGCGTTGGATCGCCGACCGTCCAGAACTACCCCGACGAGGGCTGGCTGCCCGCTCGCCACAGCCCGATCGAAGGCCTCATCGAAGACAAGGGCCGCGATCACCTCCTGCGTGTCAATCGCCTCTTGCAGCTCTTCCTCGGAACTCAGGCGCACGATGCGCTTAAAGTTCGGACTGCCAGCCAGTTGCGAAACGATCTCTGCGCTCGCGACGCCGCGAGAGCGATCGAGCACGCCGATCTCGACGTTTCTGACTTCGAGCGTCGCGGCAAAACTGAAGACGATCAACTGTATCAGCGGCGGCACGACTAGAGTGATGCGCGCCTTCGGGTCGCGCATAAGCGCCCAGAATTCCTTGATCGTCATGGCTCTCAACCTGCCCATCAATCGAGGCTCCGACGTGTGACCCAGAAGCAAAGAGTGAAGAAAGCCGTGCCAAACAGCAGCAGAATTGCGGCGCTCGGCCACAGGATCTCCCAGACGTCGCCGGTAAGGAAAATGGTCTGCAGCCCGGGAATGAAATAGCGTGCGGGGACGATGATCGTAATCGCCTGGATCCATTGGGGCATGGAGGCGATCTCGAAAAGGAAACCGGACAAAAGGAAAGTCGGAAGAAAGCCTGAAAGCAACGCCACCTGGCTTGCGACAAACTGATTCTTGGTTGCTGCCGAGATCAGCAAACCCTGACCAAGCGCTGGCATGAGATAGGCGACGGACAGGATGACCAGCGCCAGCACGGAACCGCGCAAGGGCACGCCGAAAATGAGCATGGCCAGGATCGTGCAAATCGCCATGGAGCCAAGGGAAAGAAGGAAGTAGGGCACGATCTTGGATGCCAGAAATTCGGTCATCCGCATGGGCGTTGCCATCATGGCTTCCATCGTCCCGCGTTCCCACTCACGCGCGATGACCAGGCTGGTGAGCAGCGTGCCGATCATCGTCATGACGATTGCGATCGCGCCGGGCACAAGAAATAGGCGGCTGGTCAGCGACGGATTGTACCAATAGCGCAGCGACAGATCGATGGCCGGACCGGCGCTCAGCCCTTGAGCCGCGGCTTCGTTGGCCGCCCACGTGTTGCGAACCCCTTGAGAATAGCCGGTCGTGAAGTTGGCCGCGTTTGGCAGCGAGCCATCGGCGATGACTTGAATGGGCGGCGCATTGTCCTGCTCAAACCCGGCCCCGAAATCCTGTGGAATTACAACGATGCCGCGTATCTCACCCGCAATGAGCATCTCTTTGAGCGGCGCGACGCTTTTGGCGTTGGTGACTTCGAAAAAGGGGCTGGTGCGATAGGCCTCTGCGAGAGACTGCGCCGCCGCACTTTCGTCATGGACGGCGAGCCCGATCCGTGTCGTCGAGCTGTCCAGATTTATCGCGTAACCGAACAGGAAGAGCAGGATTACAGGCAGCACGAAGGCGATAAGCACCGTCGAGGGATCGCGAAAGATTTGCGCGCTTTCCTTGACGATAAGGGCCCGAACCCGGCCTGGATCAAGCGGCGATTTCATGCCGCGCGGCTCGCCTGGGCCTCAAGCTTGGCTTCGCTCGCTTCGATCATTGCGATGAACGTTTCTTCCATTGTCGGCCTGTCGAGCCCAGCCATCTGTGCGGCCTCCGCCTTGAGCTGGTCCGGAGTGCCGTTTGCAATCTGCTTGGCGCGGTAAATCAGCGTAATGGTGTCGCAATATTCCGCTTCTTCCATAAAATGCGTGGTGACGAGGACCGCGACCCCCTTTTCCACCAGGCCGTTGATATGTGTCCAGAACTCGCGACGCGTAACCGGGTCCACTCCGCTGGTCGGTTCATCAAGGAAAAGCACGGGCGGCTCGTGCAAGACGGCGGCGGCAAGGGCCAGACGTTGCTTGAACCCGAGCGGCAGGCCGCCTGCGTTGGTTCCCATCACATCGCCCAGGTCGAAAATCTCGGTCACCCGCTCAATCGCCGACCGCGCTCTGCCTTTTTCGAGGCCATATGCGCCTGCGAAGAAGTTCAGGTTCTGCGCGACAGAAAGATCTCCATAAAGCGAGAATTTCTGGGCCATGTAGCCGAGCGCCGCGCGAGCCCGACCGCGCGCGCTGAGAAGATTGTTGCCAGCGACAGATCCATCGCCCTCAGTGGGCGTGAGCAGCCCGCAAAGCATCTTGAAAGTTGTCGATTTGCCCGCTCCGTTTGGGCCCAGGAGCCCGAAGATCGATCCATAGGGCACCTCGAAGCTGATATCGCTGGCAGCGGTGAAATCGCCAAATCGTTTCGTCAGTCCGTGAGCCTCGATGGCGGGCCGGTTTCCTGCATCAATGGAACGATATGCCTGCGCGAGCGGGCTTGTGCCCTTTGGGCCACCGCCCAGGCGTTCGATGAAGCCGTCCTCGAAACGCGGTGCCACTTTCGCTTTCGCAAAGCCCGTTTCGCCCTCCAGGGCGTCGGGTTGGTCAAGCAGCAGGCGCAAGGAACTCCCCTGGATTGTCCCGTCGACCACATCTTCCCGGTCGAGTAACCTGGTGAGCAACCGACGCGGCGTGCCATCATAGTCTGTCACCTGGACGACCCTGTCTTCGACCGCGCCGGTGAGGGCCTTGGGCGGCCCATCGAATAAGAGCTTGCCTTCATTAAGCAGATAGACCGTGTCGCATTTCTCCGCTTCGTCCAGATAGGCGGTTGACCACAGGACGCCGATCCCTTCGCCGGTCAACTCCTGCACCATCGCCCACAGCTCTCGGCGCGAGATGGGGTCGACGCCAACGCTGGGTTCATCCAGCAGAAGCAGACGCGGTGTCTTCACCAGAGCGCATGCCAACCCAAGCTTTTGCTTCATGCCGCCAGACAAGTTGCCAGCCAACCTTTGGCGGAACCGGTCAAGGTCGGTGAAGTCAAGCAGTTGCGTAAAGACCGCCTCGCGCTCTTCCGGCGCCACGGCGCGCATATCGGCGTAGAGATTGAGGTTCTGGATTACGGACAGATCTTCATAAAGACCAAAGCGCTGCGGCATGTAGCCAATCGCTTCCAAAGTCTTGCCCGGTTCCTTTCCCATGACCTCCAGAATTCCGCTGCTGGGGTCCATCAATCCGGCAAGGATGCGCACCAGAGTGGTCTTGCCGGCCCCGTCTGGCCCGACCAACCCGGTTACCCCGCCGGTTTCGATCGTCATCGAAACCATGTCCAGCGCAGGATGCTGACCTTCGTCAAAGCGCTTCACAAGATCGCGGACGCGGGCGACAGCCGTGCCCATACTCAATTCTGCTCGGGTTCGGAGCTTGAGGGGACAGTGACTGTCACAGGCTGACCTTGGCGCAGTCTGCCATCGGGGTTTTCCACCTTGATGCGCAGGCGATAGACCAGGTCTGTCCGCAGATCCTCGGTCTCTACGGATTTCGGCGTGAACTCCGCGCGCGGCGAGATAAAGCCTATTGTTCCGCTATACTCGTTGGGATTGCCGTCGGCGCGTATCGTCACACTCATTCCGGGCGCGACTTTCGAAAGGTCGGTCTCGGCCACATAGGCGCGCACTCGAAGAGGGCGGTCGATTGCGATTGTGAAGGCTGTAACGCCGGGTTGCACAAGGCTTCCAGGCTCGATCGCTCGCGTGATCACCGTACCATCCACGGGCGCTGTGAGCTGCGTGTCGCTCAAATTGGTGTTGATCGACGATCGGTCGGCGAGTGCGCTTTCGACCTGAGCTCTTGCCGCTGCGATATCTTCGGCGCGCGCGCCCTCGCGTTGCAGTGAAAGGGCTTGATTGGCCTCCGCGAATTGCGCCTCGCTCTGGCGGAGCTGCGCGACGGTCTGATCCCACACGCCGCGACTGATTGCACCTTCGCCGATCAGGCCCTCACGGCGAGCGTAATCGGCTTGCGCTCTTTCCAGCGTCGCTTGAGCCGAGGCGACACGGGCTTCGGCCTGGCGAATATCCTGTGCACGATTGCCGGTCTCAAGCCGTCGCAGATCGGCACGGGCCTGAGCGACGCGCGCTTCGGCTTGCGCCAACTGATCGCGGCTTTGCGACGGGTCGATGCGCGCAAGGAGATCGCCTTCCCTAACCCTGTCGCCTTCGTCAACCGCAACGCCATCGATCCGCCCGCTGACCTCAAAGGCCATATCGACCTCACGAATATCGACATTGCCATAGAGCTTGAGTTCGGTCTCTTCGCTACTGAACAATCCAAATCCTGAGGTCGCGTAAGCGGCGATCAGAACAGCGACCAGCGCTGCGGCAAGAACAAGCGTGCGTCTCATCGCTTAACCTTCATGTTCGGGTTGGTGGTGTGTCGAAATCGTCATGGGATGTGTCCGCGCAAAGCCTGTCATTGCGCGGGTGTTCGGCTTGGTCAACGTCCGTCACTTTCGGTTGTGTATTGGCGCTGTGGCGATTGTGGGCTGAGCGAGGCGATGGATCGCGTTCTTGGACAGGATGAGGACAGCCAACTGTGCCTGCTGGGACTGAATCGCGCGCCATTGCTGCAGCATAGCCGCATGGGCCTGCACTGCGATCATTTTTACCCGGCCGGTCGCGCAGCTTCTTGCGAGCACTGTCTGGATCAGCTGGCGGCGCGTTATGAGTGGGGCCGGGGCCAACCGCAGCCAGTGCCATCGAAGAGCCGTTCCCGATCTAGGACTTGGCTTCGATATTGAGGCCCAGGGGCTCGATGCGATACTTGCCTTCGCCGCGGCGTTCAAAGCGCACGCAATCGGTTTCGTCTTCCTTTTCCCAGGTGATGCAAAGCTCGTTGCCCTTGATTTCCCAGGTGCCGTCGCGTTTGCGCACTGGGGCTCTGATCTTCGACGTTCCATCGCTCGAATGGAAGATGGTCGCGGTCATGAAAAAACGCTTTCCCTTCAGCTCGACGTCGATGATCTCCTTGCGGATCTCCGCTGCGGTGAGCACCTCGGGTTCGGCAAGGGCGGGCGCAGCGCTTGTGAAAAGCGCGATCGGAAGCGCGAAAGCCAGGGGACGGGGCATGCGAATTTTCCTTCTGGTTGATGGGGGCGTGTTGCAGACGGTGTCAGACCAGCTCTGGATCGGCGATCGAGGCTGAGGGGTGGCCGCGCGGCACAAGCTGGTTTGTCGCTTCATCCCCGCTACACTCGCTGTTGGTGGCCTCGCGCTGCGAGAGGGTACGCTCACGGGGCTCACAGATCGCCGTAGTTCTTAAATCCTGCCTGCGATCGGATTTGGGGTGCACGTGGATGTCCGGAGCGATGTTCAATGGGGGGTGCTCCCGAAGGCTCATATATGAGACGCTTTTGTTACCGGACATCCACGCTGCCAGAATCGCTAACATGACTGGTCAGTCTAATTCAAGATCAATCTTCACCCTGCGGACTTCATCCCTGGCGCCTCGCTCTGCTAGGAAAGGGTGACTCGCGACGCGCGAGTTTGGGGAAGGAATGAATTTGACTATCAACAGGGAACTAACGCCGCGTGCCGAGAAGCGGCGCAAAGAGGTGATAGCGGCTGCGTTGCGAGTGTTTTCGAAGGTCGGCTACGCCAACGCCAAGATCGATGACGTGAGCGAAGAATCCGGTGCGGCCAAGGGCACGGTCTACCTGTATTTCGACGGCAAGGAGGAACTCTTCAAAGCGGTTCTGCGTGAGACCATGTTGCCCGTTCTTGAAGAGGTTGAGGGCATGGTGTTCGAACCCAATGCCTCGGCGGCGGATCGTCTGCGCGCTCAGTTCGAGTTCTTCTATTCGCGCGTCATGAAAGAGGAGCGCAGGCAAGTGATGCGGCTCGTCATAGCCGAGGGACCAAACTTTCCCGAGGTAAAAGAGTTCTACTTCAACACGATATTGCTTCGCGCCCTGACCGCCATTCGCGCCACAATCGATTTTGGCATCGAGCGCGGCGAGTTCCGAAAACCGGAAGGCGAATTCTACACCAAGGCGGTGATGGGATCGGCAATCCTGGCAAGCGTGTGGAAGACTGTGTTCGACGATTTCCTGCCCCTCGATACAGAGGCCTTCGCCCAGACGCATATCGACCTTGTTCTAAACGGCCTGCGCGTTCGAGAGTGAAGGACGCAAGGCAAACCGCCCGCATGGCGAAGTTTTGCGGCAGGCTATCCACACTCTCGAGCCACGCATTGGCAAGGCTCGAGTCCAGGAGGAACGGGACTTGCTAGCCAGCGAGCGCGATCCGGCGTCTCGTTCCGGCTTGCGCTTGGGATGGTCTTGCTCAACCATGTTCGCTGGCGTGATGCTGAATGCGCGCAAGATCGAAAGGAGCGCTATGCCGTCCAACCGCCGTTTGCGTCTCGTGACAGTGTTGATTGCTCTGGCGTTTCCCCTTTGGCCGCTCAGCGCGCAGTCCGGGCTTGAGGAGATCGTGGCTCCCGCCGGTGAGACGGCGTTGATGCCGGTCCGGGTTGATCAGAGCAAGGGGCGCATCCTTCTCACCCTTCCGGCTCCCGCTGAGGACGGTGTCGCGCTGCGGATGCTTTACAGTACGGCGCTTCGCACTGGGCTGGGTTCTGCGCCGCTTACTCTCGACCGGGGGCGAACCGGTAACACCCAATTGCTCGCGTTCAGGCGGATCGGTGGCAAGGTGGCGGTGGAATTCGAGAACCCGCGCTTTCGCGCCAGTCGCGGTGATGCCGCGCAGCGCGCAGCGGTGGCGAGCGATTTCGGCACGTCGATGGTCTGGGTAACCGTTATCGATGAGGCGCTTGAGGACGGTCGGCTCGTTGTAGACATAGCGCCGTTCCTGAAGCGCGATGCCCTTGGAGTTGCCAATTCTCTCAACCAGAGCCGGGCTTCCTTCGGCCTCGACGCCGCCAGCACGATTGCGGGCAAAGGTTTCAAAATCGACGACACGCTCAGCTTTGCCGATCCGGCTTCGGTCAAAGTGTTTCCCGAGAATCTGGAGATCGACGCGATCCAGACCTTCGTTTCCGATCAGCCGGGTGCCGAGGTGGAGAACATTGCGCCTGAGCCCAGGTCGATTACGTTTCGAGTGCATCACAGCTTCATCCGACTGCCCGAACCGGGCTTTGTGCCGCGCCGATTCGATCCCAGGCTCGGCGGCATATCGACGCAGGTGGTGGACTACTCCGCGACCTTGGCTGAGTCGGTCGTCTACGACTTTGCCAATCGCTTCCGGCTCGAAAAGCTCGATCCTGCGGCGGAGCGTTCGCCCGTCAAAAGGCCAATCGTCTTCTACCTCGATCGCAACACGCCCGAGCCGATCCGCTCCGCTGTGCTCGAAGGGGCAGGCTGGTGGGCGGATGCGTTCGACGCGGCGGGATTTATCGACGCCTATCGAGTGGAGATGCTGCCCGAAGGGGCCGATCCGCTCGATGCGCGCTACAACATGATCAATTGGGTTGATCGGGCGACACGCGGCTGGGCCTACGGTCAGCAGATTGTCGATCCGCGCACCGGCGAGATTATCAAAGGTATGGTCGTTCTGGGGTCCCTGCGCGCGCGCCAGGACATCCAGATCTTTCAGGCGTTAGTGGGCGCGGACAAGCTTGGCAGTGGCGGCGCGAACGATCCGGTGGAAGTCGCGCTCGATCGCCTGCGCCAACTGGGCGCGCATGAGGTTGGGCACACGCTTGGCTTCTCGCACAACTTCGCCGCCAGCACGCAAGGGCGCGCCTCGGTGATGGATTATCCCTCGCCGCGCATTGGCCTCGTGAACGGACGGCCCGACCTGTCCGATGCCTATGCCAAGGGGATAGGATCGTGGGATATCGCGACCGTGCGCTGGCTGTACGGCGACGCCGGAGCGCAAGAGACGGCGGAATTGGCTGAGCGCTTCCGCTACGTAAAGGACGACAACGCCCGCGCGCCCGATACGGCTTACGCCTGGGGTGGACTCTGGGACGATGGCGCGGATCCTGTCGCTGAGCTCAACCGATTGATGGATGTTCGCGCCGCCGCGCTATCGCGCTTTGGGCTCGACGCGCTGAGCCCCGGCGAACCCGTGGCAAATCTTCGCCGCCGGTTCGTGCCGCTCTGGCTCCTGCACCGCTATCAGGTGGTCGCGGCCTCCAAGCAGATCGGCGGGCTTGATTTCAAATACGCCATCAAGGGCGGTGGGCGTGAAGCGGCGAAAGCGGTTTCGCCGCCGCGTCAGCGCGCGGCTTTGGAAGCGATACTGGCAACGTTGACGCTCGAGGCCTTGCGGGTGCCGCAAGACCTTCTGCCCCTGCTCTCAGCCGCGCAGAACGGCACCAGCGATCGCCAGTACGATACGGAGATATTCGCTACCGCTGGCGGCCCGGTCTTCGACCCCTTCGTCGCCGCCGACGTTGCCACGCAATTGTCCGTGCAAAGCCTGATCGCCCCGCGCCGGCTCTCGCGGCTCGCTTTGCAGCATCAGGCGGATCCAGAAGCGTTGGGGGTCGAGGAACTGGTGGATGCGTTGGCTGACCGGGTGATGGCGGAGACTGGAACCCCTCTGGCACGGCGCATAGCGTACCGCACGATCGTAACGATGGCTCAAGTGTCGCTTCGACCGGACGCCAGCCCGGAAGTCGCCGCCGTTCTTGACCAGAGGCTTACCGAGATCGGCAACGCGCTCGCGACACGCGGATCGACCGCCCCAGAGCGGGCGTGGGCGCTGAGCCTTTCACGCCGGCTGCTTGATGCTGAGCAGCGCGAACAGATGGCGCGTTCCCTGTCGCGGGTCGTCAGAACTCCGCCTGGCGATCCGATAGGGGAGGAAAACTGGATGGACCTATCCAGCCTCCTGGCGGTCCAGGACTGAGGGGCTCGGTTCGTTCGCTCGATCGCTTGCCGGGCCGCTTTCCGGGGCGTTTTCCGGGCCGCTAGCTGAGCCGTCTGCCGGGCCGTCTGCTGGGCCTCTTGCTGGGCCACTGTCGGCTCCAGCCTTCTCCAGGTCAGCTTCGAGACGCTCGGACATCGCATCCAAGCGCTCGCTGGTGCGGTCGAATTTGGTGTCGAAATCCTCATCAGCGCCGTCGCCGTAGCGCGCGTAAAGGACAAGGGCGAGCACAATAAGAGTTCCCAGGATCAAGGCGGTCCGCATCAGTAATCCTTGCGATATCGCACGCTGACATTGGTCCCGCCCTGACCGCCCGCCTGGCTCAGAACGGACAAGGCGGGCGTCAGGCTGAGCTCAAGCTGGGTTGCCGTAAACCCGCGCGCGTCCGTGATGACTTCGACATAGATGTCATCGGCAATGTACTGGCCCGCCGCCAGCGCAGTCTCTCGGCCAGCCTGTTCGTCCGAACCAAGAAGCCGTAACCGATCGATCCCTGTCGCCGAGCGCAAAGAACCCAGCGGGTTGAGGCCTCCCCCCGATCCGCTCAAGGCGTTGAGCGACTGCGCCAGCTGGACCGCCTCGAGCGCGGACAGATTGGCTACCGAGCTGCCGAAGAGGATGCGCGAGAGTATCTCTTCCTGGGGCAAAGCCGGCGAGCTTGAAAAGTTGAAATCGGGTGAATAGGCGCGGCCCGAGACATTGACGGTCACCGCGACATCCTCGATGGTCTCGGTTGCCGAAAGGTCGACATTGGGCTCCAGAGTGCTGTCGTCCGTGAAGCGGATATTGCCCGTTTCAAGATCGAAGGTGCGTCCAGCAAAATCGAGAGTGCCGCGTGCCAGTTCTATCTCTCCCGTGAGCCTTGGATCCGCGCTCGTCCCGGTCAAGCGCAGATCCGCGCTCCATTCGCTCTGGAGCCCCACACCGCTCACAAACAAGCGATCCGACGCGACGATCCTGAGATCAAGTCGGACATCGCGAAGGCCCGGTTCGCGAGTTTGGCGTGTTTCAGCCCGGGCGACCGAAGCCTCTGCGATCTGTGTGTCGAACCGAACTCCGCTGAGTTGAGGCACTTCCTCGGCGGCTGCGTATTTCAGGACATAGCGTGTTTCGGGCAGTTTCAGCGTCCCCGATACGAGCGCCCTCTCGCCAGGGCGTTTGACCAGGGAGACTTCCCCTGTGGCGGCCGCGTCAAAACTGTCTCTGCTGGCGAGCTGGGCCCGGTCGAAAGTGACGGTCACGTCCATCGGAAAGCCAGCCTCAGCGGCCAGGCTGGCCGTGCCCGCAGCCGAGAGCGTTCCCTTGCCGGCCGCCGCCTCGAAGGTCTCGAGCACAAACTCATCGCCGGTAAAGCGCGCGGCAAGTTCGATATCGGTCAGTTGCGTGCCGTAGCGGGTGTTTTCGTAACTCATGCGGTTTGCGCGAACAATTCCCGTCAGTTCCGGTTGCAAGAGACGCCCGGAGAAATCGGCAGCCACGCCAATCGCGCCGGTCAGCCGATGATTGGCAAGCCCGGCCAGAGAAAAGACGGTCTCCGCCGGTCCAGTGTAGCGCAGGCCCCCGCCCAACGGAGCCTCGGCTAGCCGCTCAAGCCAACTGTCGCCTTGCGCCAGAGGGGGCGCCAGGCTCGCGTTGAGACGCCCGATGACCGTCCCTTGCTGCCGGACGACCGCGCGCGCAGCGCCGCCTTGCTCGCGCACTTGCGCAACAAAGTTGACATCGACGGGCTGGCTGACTGTCAGCGCGGTCGAACGGGAGAAGCCATCAATCCTCAGGCGCGCGTTTGCGGTGGGGAAAGCGGTCTCATTTGCTTGAGCAAAGTCGAGGCTCCCCGTCGCACGCCCCGATACGCCAAGGCCTGGAACGAACCGATTGACGATCGCAAGTTCGAGTTCTTCCAGCTCGCTCTTGAGCTCAACGCTGGACCCGTAGCGTCCGGAGAGCTGCACGCGGCCTTGGTCGAATTCGATCGTCGTCGGCAGCAGCTTGTAGTCGTCCTTCCCCGGGACGATCCGCGCCGGGGTAGCGGTCGCAAACTCGACGCCGCGCGCCTTTCCCGCAATCGCCGCGCGCCACAAATCGGGCGCCAGCTCGACATTCGCCGCGATCCGGTAAGGCAAGCGGCCCGCTCCCACCGCCACCATTTTGGCCGACCCAGCGCCGTCCTCAAGGTTCACCTGCGCGCGGAACTTGTCGACCGATGCGCTGAAGACTTGCGCCCCGGCCAGTTGTACGTCGCCTGACACCCTGACCCGCTGCGAAAAAGTCACGTTGGCGTCAATGAGGCCGCGCCGCACTCGCAAACCGGCGGCCCCGGGCAGAGCAAGGTCCCGAGCGCGCAGGTTCACGCGGGCAAGCTGCGCTTTCGCTGCGCTTGAAAGCCGGACGAACCCGGAGAACCCTTTCCCCGTCGCGGCGAGGTCACCGGCGAACAGCCCAGCCTTGTCCTGCCGCAAGCGACCGGTCAGGCCGATCCCGCCCACTTCGCTGCGATCGATATCGAGAACGAGCGTCTCGCCGGAAAAATCCGCAGTCATCAGCGTGGCAACCGGGCCGTAATCGCTATCCGCATTCGCATCGATCCGATACCGTCCTCCATTGCCTTCCACGCGGGCCACGACTTTGGCCAGGCCGACGCCGAGGTCCGGGTTTGGCGCCTCGATCACGGCGACGGGTCTATCGAGCGTACCAGTGACCTGCAGGCCCAACGGACCGTACTCCGATGAAGCGCCTGACGCCGTCACCGCAATCGCGCCGCTCGCGCTGTAGCGGCCCTCTCCCTCATCGACGCTGAGCTTGGGCGCCTCCAATCGCAGATCGAAGAAGCGCGCGGTTCCATCCCGGTCATAAGCGATCTTGGACGAGGCCAGCGCTTCGCCCCCTAGAAGCGCATCCACACCCGCGTTCGTCACTTGCGTCGATCGCGCCTGCAGCGTTCCTTCGAGCGCCAGACCGTCGTTGAAGCTCCCCTCGATCGCGGCTTCACTGGCGGCGTCGAACAGGCCAACGCTCTCGACGCGGTAATCGCCGATGCGCCCGTCGATAGAACCGCCATAACGCCCTTTCGCCGCATCGGCGACAAAGGTGAGGCCAGCGTCGAGCCGCGGGGAGCGCAATCGAAGATTGTCCGACACCAGTCGCGGCCATGCGATCAGAATATCGCCGGTGAGCGCCACGTTCGTGACCGGACCGCCCGTCGCCTGATCAAGGCCCACCACCCGCTCGGCCTGAGCGGAAACAGGAAGCGTCATGTCCGTTGGATCGAGCCTCGTCGCGCCCTTGATCGCAAAACCATCCAGCCCAATTGCGTTGGTCATGATCCGCGCGGCGCTGACATCGAAGGCGATGTCGGGCCGGGAAATGTCGCCATCCAGCCTGGCGCGCGCTTCCAGATCCGCTCCCTCTAGACTTGAGCCGAGAACCGAGATGTCGGGCAGGGAAAGTTCGGCGACCACGCCGCTCACCTTGCCCTGCGCCAACGCGACGTCTCCTGCCGCATCGAGCGCAAATTGCGGTGATGAGAGCTGCGCGTCTATCCTGGTCGGGCCATCGCTCACTGCGGCCTTGATCGTGAAGGAAGTGGAGCCAGCCAGAGCTTTGGCGAGCGCTTCGGGTGCGAGGGCCGCCGCATTCGCATCACCACTGAAAGCGAAAGTCCCGTCGCGGGCGGTCAATTGCGCTGCGATGATCGTGCGCTGCGAAAGCTCGGCTTCGAGGCGACCGTCCCACTGCGCCCAGTCGCCCTCTCCCTGGAGCCGTGCGGTAAGCCGATCTGGAAGGTTGGCGATGGCGGCTATGACGCCGTCAGCGGGCGCGTCGATTTCAAGATCAAGGCCGAGGCGGTTGGCGTCGGGCACGGCATCCATGACCAAACGAACAACATCGCCCGATGGCGCCTCGTCGCCGCTTGCGACACTGGTCGCGTCCAGAGCAACCTGCGCGCGCCGATCAGCGATATGGACCTCGCTGAAGACGCTGGCATGGCGAGCGCTACCGGCAATCGAAGGGCCGATTTCAAGCCGTTCGATGGCAATTTCATCGAGGTCGATATCCAGATCGGGGAGAAGCGGCGCATCGCTTGGTCCGGTGTCGCGCAGCTCTGGGAAGCGCTCCCACATCGCTACTGGCGCTCTCACTGCATCGACGTCGATCCGGCCCCAAAGGTAGGCGAACGGATGCCACGAGACGCGCACTTCGGGCGCGCTGGCGAAGACCCCCTGCGGATCGGAAAGCGTCAGATCGCGGATTGTCATATCGCCGAAGAGCGAGCCATCTATGGCGCCGATGCCGATCCCCAGTCCGTTCTCGAATTCAAGCGCTTCGATCTGGCGTTTGACAAAGTCGCGGCCCGGACTTGTGTTGAGAGCGAGAAACGCAAGACAAGCAAGCGCCAGCGCGAAGCCAAGAGCACCGATTGCACCTGTAACCACGCGCCGCTTCCAGGAGATCCCGGCGCTGGCGCGCGATCCCTCGTCCGTGTTGTCCAGACCATCGAGAGTATCGTCGGCATCCATCAGAAGGCCTGCCCGATCGAGACGTAGACGTTGATAAGGCTTTCCCCGGGACGGCGATCGATAGGCGTCGCGACGTCAACGCGCACCGGCCCGAAACTTGTGTAGACCAAGCCGCCCAGACCGGCCCCGAAGCGGATGTCGGAAAACTGCGGTGCCGTGTCGCCATAAACCTGTCCGGCGTCGACAAACGCGGCGATTCCATAGTCCCCAAACCGGTAGCGCGCTTCAGCGGCCGCTTCGATCACGCTGCGGCCGCCAATAGGCGTCAGGATAAAAGGATTGTCGGTTTCGTCCGGATCGTCGGGATCGAAGTTGGGGTTCGGGGTCTCAACCCTGGGCCCCAGTTTCTGAAAACCAAATCCGCGCACCGAGCCCCCGCCGCCCGCGTATAGTCGGCGTGAAGGCGCGATATCGACGCGATCAGCCCCCTGGATGGTGCCGATCCGAGCGCGCCCGGCGATAACCAAGCCGTCGCTCGCCGGATAATAGGCCGACGCATCGAATATCGCCCTTACATACGGAGTGAACCCGCCATCGATCGATCCTTCGGGTTGGACCAACGCTTCAAGGCGAAATCCACGCGTGGGATTGAGCAAAGTATCGGTCGTGTCAAAGCCCACCTGTCCATTCAGCGCGGCGATCGCGTAGGTCTGGTCGACGAACTCGCCCGCTTCGACATCGAAAGCGTCCTCTACGCTTGCCAACACCTCCGCCCCGAATGCGTAGGTCACCCGTTTTTGCCATATCGGTGTCGAAACATAGGAGTACTGCGCGCCAATTCGCCCGGTGATCGCTTCGAACGCGTCGAAATCCGATCGAAGGCCCGATACGCCGAATTCGAACGTCCGGTCGCGCCGCCCGGCATTGGAGCGCCGGTAGACCACGCTCCCGCCCTGTTCGCGGGTGCCCGCCAGGACTGAAGCGGTAAGAGCGCCTTGCGTGGGGAAGAGATTGCGGTGGGTCCAACTTCCCTCCACCCGGGCGCCCTGACCGGTCCCGTAACCGGCTGTGGCAGCTATGGTCCGGGGCGGGCCTTTGGTCTGATCGACCAGGATTGTTACATACTGAATCCCGTCGCCAGCTTCCTCGCCGGTCGGCTTGGCCTCAACGCTGAACGAACTGAGCAAGGCGGTGGCGGCCAAGGCTCGGCGCAGGTCGTCAAGATAGCTCTCATCAAAAAGGTCGCCGCGCTCGAATCGGGCGATGATGCCGAGTTTCTCTTCTTCGAACACGGCGTCACCCTCGACCGCGAAACTTCCGAACCGGGCACGCGGTCCCGTCGTCACGGGAAGCCGATAAGATCCGGTGCCGCTTTCGGCGTTGAGGATAATTTCGCGCTGACCGATCTTGGCAAAGGGATAGCCGTTTTCCGGCAAGACCGTCGCAATCACCGCTTCATTGGCGAGAACGCGTCTTGCGACAATTGGATCGCCCACGTCCAGTGTGACCGCGTTGGCGATCAGGTCGGGGGGTATCGTCGCGTCGGCATCGATGGCGATTGAGGCGAAGGTAAACCGGGGTCCAACGGACACCTCGATGAAAGCGATCGCCTTGCGTTCATTGGCTTCGCCTTCTCCTTCGATACGGCCCGTAACCTCGGTTTGATACCAACCTTCGGCCCGCAGGAGGCGCAGCAGGAGTTCTTGGTCGTCCTCCAAACGCGCGTTGAGCATCGCGATGTTGGCGGCTTTTCCATCACCTTTTGCGAGCGCCGACTGTCCGCGAAAGCGATCCCGCAGGTCGACCGAGGTAATGGCGTCCACCTCTTCGATCCCAGTGAGGCGCCATTCATATTTGAGCTCCCCGCGCTGCGCTTCGGGTTCTTCGGATTGCGCTGCGAACTCGAGCGCATCGAGCATCGCCTCATCAAACGGTGGCAGGGGTTTGCCAAACTCCGGGTCGTCGAAAGATGCGCTTTGCCCGTCTGCCCCGTCTTGGCCGCCCGCCAGCTCTGGAAGAAGCGGGCCAGGCTTGTCGGTTGGGGCATCAGGCGCGCCCGGTGTTTCGCTCGCGAAGCGCTGCTCGAAGTCTTCGAGCGTTTCGAGTTCGCGGTCCATTTCGGGGTCCTCCGGCGCGAGGTCCGGGATCATACGCTCAAACTCTTCGTCGCTTAAGACCGCCTCTGTGTCGGTGGCCAAAGCCTCCTCTTCCGCTTGCGAAGGAGCTTCTTGTGATGTCTCGGTCGGCTGCGCTGGGTCGTTGGTCTCCTGCGCAATGGCGGGGGAGGACACGCTCACCAGTATTGCGAGCGCGGTCGCGAGCCGTTTGGCCGGCAAGAAAAGGTGATCAGGAAGCATAAACCGGTGCAGTCAGGTCGAGCAGACAGCGCGCTCGTCTCGCGTGTCCCCAAGAACAGGTGTCCGCGACAGCCTTGTTTTGTCGTCTGGTCAAGCTCGCTGCGGCAAAAAGAGCGGTCATACCGCGCGAATGGCCTGTCACGCGGTGTGTTCCCTGTTCGCTGTGACTAAGGCGCTACACGGTGATAGGCCCGTGGTCCATAGGCGCGAGAGCGATGCGAATGGTCTTACCCTTTGGCGCGCGCTGTGCCCGACAAAGGGGGATGTATGGTCAAGCGAGTCGCGCTCAGACAAGCCAAGGCCAATCACCGCAAGGTTGGCCCGGTCCAAAGCTTGGATGGGATCGGGGGTTTCCCGGGTCCGAGATTACCATCGCCGAGCGAGGCGAACCTTAAGCGATACGCTCGACGTCGACCGCGCTTTTCATCGTCTGCGGCGCTCCGCCGATGAAAGTGCCGTCAATCGGCGAGATGTCCGCGTAGTCCCGGCCCATCGCAATCGCGATATGGTCTTCACCGACCAGGCGGTTATTGGTCGGGTCGAACCCGACCCAGCCAAGGTCACGCCCGCACCACACATCGACCCAGGCGTGCATCGCGTCCGCGCCCACCAGCTTCGCCTTGCCCGGTGGCGGGCGCGTTAGCAGATAGCCGCTCACATAGGCCGCGGGCACGCCATGCGCGCGCAGCGCCATTATCATCACATGAGTAAAGTCCTGACACACGCCGTGCCGGGCCTTGAAAGCCAATTCGGGTGGAGTGCTGCTGCTGGTTTTGCCCGGAGAATAAGTGAACTCTGTGTAGAGCGCGTTCATCAACGAAGTGGCCGCCGCGATGATCTCGGTCTCGCAGGCCAGATACGGCGCGGCCCACGCCGTGATGGCCGGATCCATTGTGGCGATGCGCGAGGCGAACAGATAGGGCACGGGCGCGAGATCGGAAAGATCGGCTGCGGCCAAGACTTGGGCCCGGAGCTGAGCCAGGGACGATCCGGATTGAGGCAAGGGAGAAGGCGCCAGCTCGATCGTGAATTCGCTCGTCACTTCCAGCGTCTTCAAGGGCGCTTCGAAGCGCACCTGCGTGGTGGTCACCCAGTAGGGACCACGCTGAATTTCGCGCGTCGCGGGCGCAGGCGTCAGGCGCAGGCTCTCGCTTTCGAGCGTCTGTCCGCGCCGCAGACGCGGGCTAAGCCGCAGATTGAACCGGGCTCGGGAAACCGGCGAGGCGTAGGCAAGCTCGCTCACATGGCGCACCGCATAACGCATCAGAACAGCCGCCTTGTGCGCGTTTGATCCGTATCGTCAGCTTGCAGGAAATAGCGCTCGCTGATCGCCTCGGAAAGATTGGCAAGATCCTCGCGCAGGCCCTGGATTGTCATCGGCCCGATCTCGGCGGCCTCCAGCCCATCGATCCGGGCGCGCATCTGGCGTGCGGCGCGCAGTGGCCTTTCCGGCATCCCGTCCGTGCGCAAGGTGGGGATCGCAGCGAGCCGGCGCTCGATCTTGGCCGCCTGAAAGGCAAGGCCACGCGGCTGCGCGGGCTCAAGGAGTGCCATATCGTACACGCGCGCGATATAGGGCATGCTGAGATAGCGGCTGCGATAGAGCGACTGGCAATCGATCAAATCGAGCAGGGCGCTCAAATCGTCGGCGCTGGCGCTTCCCGGGATGACCGCCTGCGCGGCCTGCAGGATAATCGAAGCGCGCTCGATGCTCATGCCCAGATTGAGGAATTGCCATTCCGGCCCCCGGCTCATCCCGTCCGACAGCAGCCAGGACAAGGTCGCGTGCCGTTCGACCAGTCGGTCGCAGGCGAGCGCGATCGATTCAATGTCTCCCGCAACGAAGTCGGGCATAGCGCGCTGCACCGCGCGCCAGCTGTCGCGGCTCAGCCGGTCGCGCAAGATCTGGGCGATGCGCTGTTCTCGCTCAATGAGCTTCAGGACAGATCCGGTCAGACGCGCAGAGCCCAAGGCATCGGCGCATACATCGATGAACGATATCTTGCCGTCCAACGCTCTGCTCGCGCCGAGATTGGCGAGAAGCTTGCTCAGCCGCGTTGCCGTGGTCGATTCCACGCCCGCGTCCCCCGACAGCGCGATCTGATCGACCAGCACCCGCACAATTCGCGCGGTTTGGTGCGCGCGCTCACCGTAGCGACCGAGCCAGAACAGATTGTCCGCCGCTTGCGAGGGGAGGAGACCCTGTTCGCGGCGGATTTCATGCTTGCGCGGTGTCAGCACCGTTTCGGGCGGAGCGGGGCGCTTGGCATCGATGATGCAGACATCGGTGGAGATGTCCCCAAGACCCATCAGGCTGGTGCGCAGGTCTCCACGTTCGAGCACGCGCCCGAAGCCGCCCTGTAGCACGACCCATTTCCCGTCCTCTTCGCGCGTGAGATAAGCGCGCAGGGTAAATCCGCGCGCCTCAAAGTGCCCGCCGGTGAGCGCGGGCGTGGTTGAAAGTTCTACCACCTCCTGCGCGGTGTAATCCATCGGTCGCAAGGTTAGACCGCGTTCAAGCGCGTCGCGTTCTTCCGGTGAAAAGCTGGCACCGGGCCGTGTGTGTCCATCTTCAAGGCCGACAACTCCGCGCCGAAACGCGGAACTGATCACAAGATCATTGAGATTGGCGAGCACGAAGGCGCGCTCGGTCTCGCCCCCGCACCACCAGGTTGCCGCATTGGGCAGAGCCAGCGGTTCGTCCATCAGAACGCGCGAAAGCTTGGGCAGAAAAGCGGGCATGGCGCGGCTCTCGACCACGCCAACCCCCGGCCAGTTGGTGAGCACCAGACCGTTTCTGGCCGCCGCCAGTAGGTTGGGCACGCCAATCTGCGAGCGCGCGTCAAAGTTCATCGGGTCAAGATCGCGCGTGGTGATCCAGCGCCACAGCGCGTCGATACGTTTCAGCCCGGCAATGGTCCGCGCGAACAGCCTCCCCTCGCGCACGGTCAGGTCGCGGCCCTCGACCAGCGAAAAGCCCAGCTGCCTCGCGAGGATGGCCTGTTCGGGATAGGATTGGTTGAAGCGACCGGGGGTGAGCAAGGCCACGCGCGGATCGTCACGCTGACAGCTTGCGCCAATCCCGCGCCGGAGCGCGTCGAAGAAGCCGCTGTGCGAGCGTGTTCCGATGGAGGCAAGCAGACCGCCGGTCGCGCGCGCCAGAGCTTGGCGATTCTGGATCGCGTAGCCGATCCCAATCGGGAAGCGCACCCGGTCGGCGAGCACGCGCCATTCCCCGCTGGGGCCGCGCGCTAGATCGACCGCGTAGGTGTGCAGGAACGGCCCGCCATCGCCACGCGCTCCGACCATGCGGCGGGCGAAATCCGCGCTACCCGAAACGACGGCGGCGGGCAGGTGGCCATCGTTGATCAGCGATTGCTGCGTGTACAGATCGGCGATGACCTTTTCGAGCAGATCGGCGCGCTGGATGAGCCCCGTTGTCACCGTTTCCCACTCGTCCGCAGCGATCAGGATCGGCATCGGTCCCAATGGCCAGGGGCGCTCGTGCTCGTCGCCCCGGATGCGGAAAGCCAGGCCCAGATCCTCGACGTGGCGGTCCAGATAGTCCTGCAAGACGTCGATCTGCCCGTTGCACTGCCTGGCAAAGCCGCGCGCGAGATCGTGCCAGGCCTTGCGAATATCGCCCGCAGACTGGCTGTAGAAATCCGCCGTTGGCGCTTGCGGTCGGTAATAGGCGAGCGGATCGGTTTCCGGGTCGGGCCCGAACAGGTCCGTGTCGGTGCTTGAGGGGAGGGGTGACGGGCCCTGATCGATCATGGGGCGCGGATTACACCGGACGGACCGGACGGCGCAAATCGAGCGTCAGCGGGAACTCGCCGCGATCCTCCAGGCTCGGAATGGTGACACAGCCCGGCGAGTGGCCGTGGTCCTGAAACCGGGCCTTGCGGCGCGATTCCGCTTCGAAATTGTTGATCGGTACATCCTCGAAGGAGCGCCCGCCCGGATGCGCGACATGGTAGACGCAGCCGCCCAGCGAGCGATCGTTCCAGGTGTCGTAGACGTCGAAGGTGAGCGGCGGGTCGGCTTTCAGGAGTGGGTGCAGACACGAAGCGGGAGCCCACGCCTTGTAGCGCACGCCGCCGACCGCTTCGCCAGGTTTGCCCGTCGGTGTCATTGGCACGCGCCGCCCGTTGCATCCGATCACATGGCGACCGGGCGTCAGCCCCTTGGCGCGCACCTGCAAACGCTCGGTCGAACTGTCGACATAGCGCACCGTTCCGCCCACCGCGCCGGTCTCGCCCAGCACGTTCCACGGCTCGAGCGCGTGCGCAATCTCCAGTTCGACGCCGCCCGCGTGCATGCTGCCGTGGACGGGAAAGCGGAACTGGCGCTGGGCTTCGAACCAGCTGGGGTCGAAATCGTAGCCGGCGCGCCTGAGGTCGGCGAGCACCTCGAGGAAGTCGCTCCAGCAGAAATGCGGCAGCAGGAACCTGTCGTGCAGGCTCGTGCCCCAGCGCACCAGATCGCCGTCCTGCGGCTCGCGCCAGAACCAGGCGGTCAACGCGCGCAGAAGGAGCTGCGCGGCAACGCTCATCTTTGCGTCGGGCGGCATTTCGAAGCCGCGGAACTCGACCAGGCCGAGGCGTCCGGTCGGACCATCGGGCGAGTAGAGTTTGTCGATGCAGATCTCGGTGCGGTGTGTGTTGCCCGTCACATCCACCAGCATGTTGCGAAACAGCAGATCGACCACCCAGGGGAAGGGCTTGTCCTCGCCCGGACCCGGCACCTGTCCCAGCGCGACTTCCAGCTCATAAAGGCTGTCGTGGCGCGCTTCGTCGATGCGCGGCGCCTGGCTAGTGGGGCCGATGAAGAGGCCCGAGAACAGGTAGCTGAGCGAGGGGTGGCGTTGCCAATAAAGCACGAAGCTCTTGAGCAGGTCGGGCCGGCGGATGAAGGCGCTTTCGGTAAAGCTTGCCCCGCCAAGGACAAGGTGATTGCCGCCGCCTGTGCCGACCGATCGGCCATCGACCATGAATTTGTCGGCTGTCAGGCCGCATTCGCGCGCGGCATCGTAAAGCCGCGTCGTTACATCTACCAATTCGTCGAAGCTCGCTGTCGGGTGGATATTGACTTCGACCACGCCGGGATCGGGGGTGATCTTGAGCACGTTGATACGCGGATCGGGCGGAGGCAGGTAGCCCTCGACCCGCACCGGGGTGCCCAGCGCTTCGGCGGTAGCTTCCACCTCGGCGATCAGCTCGAGAAAATCCTCCATGGCCTCGACCGGGGGCAGAAAGACCGAAAGGTATGTGCCCTTGGGCTCCACGGTCAGGGCGGTGCGCACCGCGCCTTCGATGATTTCCTGCTCGACGATGTCCTGGCGGGCCGCGCCGCCTGTGTCATCGACCCTCTGGTGCGCCTGTTCGGGGCGTCGATCCGCAGGCGACAGGGCCTCGCGCGTGGCCTTGCCGCGTTCCTCGCGTTGCTCGCGGTAATCGGCAAGCGGCGCGCCCGGATCGGTCTCCACGCGCGGGTGGATGTAGGGGTAGTCGCTCTGCGGGACATGCGGCAGAGAACCGAGCGGCAGGCGATAGCCAAGCGCGGAATCGCCCGGAACGGCAAACAGCGCGCCGCGTCGCAGCCGCCATTGCTCGCTCTTCCAGCGCCCCGGTTCGCGCGCCTGCTTGGCCTGCTGGACTTGAGCGGTCTGCTGGCGCTGGATCGGCAGGACAAAGCCAACCGGGGTCGTCAGGCCGCGGCTGAATGTCTCGACGATCCGCTGGCGCTCTTCGGGGTCTTCAAGCTTGGGATCGAGCGGGCTGACATTGACCGGCAACTCGCCTTCGCGTTCGATCCATTTTTCCGGATCCTCATAAACCGGGTGGACGAAGTCATCCTCCACACCGAGCGCGCGAGCCGTGGTCTTGAGGAAAGCGTCCGCGTCCTCGGGTGAGACTGTCTCGTCTGCGCCCTCATCCGGATCCGACGCGATGAGTTCGGGGTTTCTCCACAAGGGCTTGCCATCCTTGCGCCAATACAGGGAAAACCCCCAGCGCGGCAGGCTTTCGCCCGGGTACCATTTGCCTTGGCCGTGGTGGATCAGGCCTCCGGGCGCGTAGATCGCCTTGAGCTTCCGGATCAGCTTGTCAGCGTAGCGCGCTTTCGTCGGTCCGACCGCCTCGCCGTTCCATTCGGGCGCCTCGCCGCCGTCTTCGGCCACAAAAGTGGGCTCGCCGCCCATTGTGAGGCGCACGTCCTGTGCGTCGAGGTCCGCATCAACCCGGCCTCCCAGCTCAAGCAGCGCGCGCCAGCGTTCATCCGTGAAGGGCTTGGTAATCCGCACCGCCTCTTTCACGCGGTCGACCGACATGGAGAAGCTGAAATCCACCTCCGCAGGTTCAGCCATACCCTCAATCGGTGCAGCGGAGCGGTAGTGCGGGGTGGCCGCGAGCGGGATATGCCCCTCGCCAGCAAACATGCCAGAGGTTGCGTCCATGGCCACCCAGCCCGCGCCCGGCACATAGGCCTCGGCCCAGGCGTGCAGGTCGACAACGTCCTCGCTCACGCCCTTGGGGCCTTCGACCGGCTCGACATCGGCGACGAGCTGGATCGAGTAGCCCGAAACAAAGCGCGCCGCGAAACCGAGGCGACGCAACAGCTGGACGAGCAGCCACGCGCTGTCCCGGCACGATCCACGTCCCGCTTCCAGCGTCTGTTCCGGGCCTTGCGTGCCCTGCTCCATGCGGATGACGTAATCGACGCGCGCGTTGACCGCGCGGTTGACCTCGACAAGAAAGTCGATCGTGCGCCCTTGGTGGGACTTGAAACGGTCAACAAGCGCCTCGAACAGCGGCCCCTGCGGCTCGGTGTCGAAATAGGCCACGAGATCCTTTTCGACCTGCTCATCATAGCGAAACGGATAGGTCTCGGCGTAATCGGCGACAAAGAAGTCGAACGGGTTGATGACCGTCATCTCGGCCAGCAGATCGACCTCGATCCTGAACTCGCGCACCTTCCCGGGAAACACGATCCGCGCCAGCCAATTGCCGTGCGGATCCTGCTGCCAATTGATGAAGTGGTTTTCCGGCTCGATCTTGAGAGAATAATTGGGCACCGCGGTGCGCGTGTGCATCGCTGGTCGCAGACGGATCACCTGCGGGCCAAGCTCGATAGGCCGCGAATAGCGGTAATGCGTAAGATGGTTAAGGGCCGCGCGTATCATGGCGAGACGTTAGAGGGCCGCGCGCGCACTATTGCAACGCGAAAATGCAGATCGCTGTCGCGCCGGGGCGGTGCGTAGACGCGCAGCAATGCCGCACTGCAACAAAGCGCTTGGCGAATCCCCATTCGCGTCTATTATTACCAAGTGAGCGATCTCTCCTACCTCACCTTCGCCGTTCCGCTGCTGCTTGCCGCGGGCGCCGCCGCTGGCTTTGCGGGCGGGCTTTTCGGCATCGGCGGAGGCTTCGTAGTCGTCCCTGCGCTTGTCATCCTGTTCCCGATTCTGGGGCTGGGCACCGACGAAAGCGCGCACATTGCGGTCGGCACATCGCTGGCGACGATCATCTTCACCTCCATCCGCGCAACCCAAAGCCACGCCAGGCGCGACTCGGTCGATTTCGAGGTTCTCAGGAGCTGGGCGCTGTGGGTGGTGCTGGGCACAGCGCTGGGCACGATCATAGCGAACTGGGTATCGGGCGCGCAGCTCGCGCTGATTTTCGGCGTTGGCGTCATCGGCTTCGCAGTCTACTTCCTGCTGCCTGCGCGTTTGGGTGAGCCGGTCTTTGCCGGTATGCCAACCGGGTTTCCGCGAGCCGGAATGGCGGGCGGGCTTGGCGCGTTTTCCGCGCTGTTGGGTATCGGCGGAGGCACGATCACGACGCTGACGATGACGGTGTGCGGGGCGCCCATCCACCGCGCAATCGGAACGGCGTCGGGCATGGGCGCAATCATCGCGATACCCGCCACATTCGGCTTTATGCTTATCGGCTTCGACGAACCGGGTCTGCCCTGGGGCTCGGTGGGGTACGTCAATGTTCCCGCTGCCGCAGCGATCATCCTTACCTCGGTTGTCTTCGCCCCGCTGGGCGTGGCCGCCGCGCACAAACTGCCGCCAGAAATCCTTCGCCGGGTCTTTGGCGGGTATCTGATCACCGTGGGGGCCACGATGATCGCCAAAAGTTGGAGCTAGACCAAGGAGCGCCAGAAAATGAGTAAGGCCATGCCGACCGATCGACGCAATTTCCTGAAAGGCGCAGGGACGGGCGCGGGCCTCGCCACCGGACTTGGTGCAATGCCCCTGGGGGCCAGCGCCGCCATGGGCGAAGGCGCGGTTCAGGCCGACTTCGGCCCGATGAACGGACAGGCGCTCCTCAGCCGCAACGAAAACCCTTATGGCCCCGCGCCCTCGGCTATCAAGGCGATCACCGAAAACGCGAGGATGGGTTGCTACTACACGGATCGTGCGCTCAAACGCCTGCACGCCATGATCGCCGAGCGCCACGAGGTGCCGATCGAACAGGTGGTCGTTGGCAGCGGCTCGACCGAGATCCTGTGCGCGATTTCGCTGGCCTGGGGCCGAGACGGCGCGATCCTGTGCCCGGACCTCTTCTGGGACACCACGGTCAAATACGGGGAGCGTCAGGGCGTCACATCGATACGCGTGCCGCTATCGAGCGACATGAACGTGGATCTGGCCGGACTTGAAGCGGGGCTTACCGAGGAAGTCTCGCTGATCCAGATTTGCAATCCCAACAACCCTACCGGCGTGCTCATCCCCGCGTCCGACTTGCGCGCCTTTGCGGCGAAAGTGTCGCCCAAGGCGACCCTTCTCGTGGACGAGGCCTACAACGAACTGACCGACGCGCCCGACGACAACACCATGATCGACATGGTGCGCGGAGGCGCGGACTTGATCGTGTGCCGCACATTCTCGAAGATCTATGGCATGGCGGGCTTGCGCGTCGGCTACGCGATCACTTCGGAACAGAACGCCGAGCGCATTCGCAGCCATATGATGAGTTTTGGCGGAAACCTTGGCGGTGTCGCGGCGGCGATCGGCTGCTACAACGATCTCGCCTTCCTCGACCAATCGCGCGCCATGGTGTTGGAGGGTCGCAAGATGATCATGGACGCGGTCAAGACCGCTGGCCTAACCGCGCTGCCCTCGCAGACCAATTTCGTCTATGTCGAAGTGCCCGACGCCGATGCGGTGCAGGCCGCAATGAAAGAACGCGGAATTTCCATTCGCGGCGCTTACGGCAAGTGGACGCAATACTCGCGTGTCAGCACCGGCAAGCTCGCGGATGTAGAACGCTATGCGAAAGCGCTGCCGGAGGTTATTAGCTCACTCAACGCATAAAACCGCAAGAGAGAGGAATGACGATGCGCCTCAAGCTGCTTGGAGCCACAGCCTGTGCAGGAGTGGCGCTGTTCGCCGCTTCGGTGTTCTCCGCCCAAAGGGTCGAAGCGCACGAGGAAGACACCGCGCAGGCCACGCTGGTGGAGGTGACTAGCGGTCGCATCAGCTTCGATCACCCGGTCCCCACCTTCAAGGTCGACGCCGCCTGGCCGCTTTTGCCGGAGAACCTGATCCTTGGGCAAGTCTCGGGCCTTGCGATCGACAAGGACGACAATGTCTGGATCGCCAACCGTCCCAACGCGCTCGGCTTCAGCGACACGGGCCGTGACGCCGATCCGCCGATCACCAAAGCGTGCTGCAACGCGCCGCCTCATATCATTCAGTTCAGCGCCGAAGGCGATTACCTGCGCGGCTGGGGCGGGTCAGAGCTTGCGCCCGGGGAAAGCACGCTGGAGGGAAGCGGGCGGCGCGCGGTGGAGACGGGCGATGAGCAATGGCCGCGCAATATTCATGGCCTGTTTGTCGATGAGGATATGACGCTTTGGTTCGGCGGCAACGGGCCGGGCGATCACGCGATCCTGAACTTCACCGCCGATGGCGAATACATCCGCCAGATTGGCAAGCGGCAGGTGACCGATGGCAATTACTCCAAGGAGTATCTCGGCAACCCGGCTGACGCCTCTTACGATGGCAAGACTGTGCTGGTGGCCGATGGCTACACCAACCGGCGGATTGTCGAATTCTACGGCGAGAACCTTGAATACCGCCGCTTGTGGGGTGCCTATGGCGCGAACGCGGAAGATGCGGCGCGCGATATCGTGTTCGATCCCAGCCAGGCCTCCAGCAATTCCGATGGCGGCGCGCAGCCGGAAAGCCGGTCTTTCGGAGACATTGTCCATTGCGTTGTGCGCGGGCCGGAGAGCACCGTTTATGTCTGCGACCGTCGTAACAATCGCCTGCAGGTCTTCCGCGAAAGCGAAGAGGGCGTCGAATTTCTCCAGAACGTGCCTATCGCGCCCGAAACGGGCGGGACGCGCACCGTTACCGATGTCGGCTTCAGCCCGGATGGCGCATATGTCTACGTCGCTGACATGATGAACGGGCGCATCTGGATCCTGCTGCGCGAAACGCATGAGGCGATCGGCTGGATGGGCAAGAACGGGCGTTACGCCGGGCAGTTCATCTGGCTGCACAGCCTCGATGTCGACAGCCAGGGCAATGTCTACGCGAGCGAGGTCAACACCGGCCGCCGGGTGCAGAAGTTCGTCTTTCAGGGCCTCGAAGACTGAGCGCATGACTTAGGCGTTGGCGCCGGAGCAATGCCGATCCTCCGGCGCGTTTCAACGGTTAGCTAACCGCGACCAGATTGTCATCGGAGTTGCGATCCACATACTTGTTGTAGGGATCGACCCCGACCCAGCTTGGCCGCGTGTCGGTGACGATGGTGATTTCCTGTTCGCCCGAGGCCACCTGGCGTCGCTCAAGAAGGAGGACGTTCTCCTTGGCGAAAGCTTCGCTGCCCGGGCGATCGGTGAACAGGCCGATTTCGATCTCGTCGGCGAGGTCCGCTTCGGTCTCCACACCCTCACCATCGGCGTAGTATTTCGCCGCGGCAATCGAGATCGTTGTTTCGAAGCGGCCATCATCAAGCTCGGTCACCACGGCTTCCTCCGCGATGAGATCGTAGACCGTGATGCGCTGCAAGAGATCGCGAACCAGATCGCGCTCGGTGTCGTTGCGGGCGAGGCTGTAAAACCCATCGACCAGATCGGTCGCGCCCGCGTAAGGCTGGCCCTTGAAGCGATACTGGTCGAGCAGATCGGCGAGCATTTCGTTGACGCGGTCTTCGCCCAGGCGATCCTGAAGCAGGTACATCACCACCGAGCCCTTGCGGTAGTGAATGTAGCCCTGGTTCTCGACGCGTTCGAGCGGCAGTTCCTCGATCGCTTCGCTCCCGCGCGAACTCAGGTAATTGTCGAGCTCGAACTTGAGGAAGCGGCGCATCTGGTCTTCGCCGTAGAGCTCTTTCATCACCATCAGCGCGGAATACTGCGCGAGGCTTTCGACCAGCATGGTTCCGCCCTGCTGGTCGGCGCTGATCAGTTGATGCGCCCAGTACTGGTGCCCGAATTCGTGCGCGGCGATATAGGTGACATAGTCGATGTCTTCCGGATCGGCGAGATTGGCGAGAAAGCCCAGCCGCTCGGACCACGGCATCGTCCCGGCAAAGGCCTGCGCAAAGCTGGCGTATCCGGGAAACTCGATGATGCGCGCGTGATCGAACTGGTAGGGTCCGAAATTCTCGCGGTAATAGCCAAGCGAGGCCTGCATCGCATCGAGCATGCGTTCGACGTTATAGGGGTGCTTGGGATCGTAATAGACCTGTAGTTCGACCCCGTCCCAGTCGCGCTTGGCAACTTCGTAGCGCGCCGACTGGATCGAGAAGAACGCAAGGATCGGGTTCGTGGACTTGAAACGCGCAATCCGGCGATCCCCCTCGATGCGGTCCGAAACGCGGGTGCCGGGCGCGACCGGAACCTGATCCGCGCTGGTCGTGACCGTGATATCCGAGTTCACCCAGTCGACATTGCCGACATAATTGCGCTCGCGCGCGCTCTCGTCCTCAAGTTTGGGCAGCCGCAGTTCGGGATCGAGCCCGTATTCGCGCCGCGTCGCGCGGTCGGTCAGCAGGCCTTGCCGGTCCATACCCAATTGCACGCCAAACTCGGAATTGTTGAGGAAGGTGCCGTTCTCAACCAGACGCGTGCCGTATCCGCCTGCGCCCAGCGCCTTGTGCCAGCGCCGGCTCTTGAAGCTGAGCGACGCGGTTTCGTCGGGCGCCAGAGGCGTGTCAAAGCGGTAGATGCGGTGCTGAAAACGCTCATCGTTGGTCTCGAGCGTCGCGCCGGGCACATCGGCCTCGAGCAGTTCGGTCGCATTGTCGAACAGGCGCACATGCAGGGTCTCGACCGGCGCACCGGTGTCGTTGACCATCTGGTACGTGCCGCTCGCTTCCAGCCGTCTCTCGCCGGGATAAAGGTCCACCTTGTAGGTCACATCGGTGACCGACGGCTGCTTGAGCGAGGCGTATTGGAGATATTCCTTCTCGTAATCCGCCAGACGCTGTTCGTTCTCATCGCTGGTGCGATAGGTGTTCTGGACGTTCATCTGATCGTACAGGAAGACGCCCGTGCCAGCGCTGACCAGAACGCCCGCAAGAGCAAGCCCGCCGGCGGGTGAGACGAGGCGGGTGGGCAGGCGCTTGAGGCGCGGCAGCAGTCGCGTCTCGGTCCCGCGGCGCCACAAAAGGTGCGCCAGCACCGCCATCAGCAGCGCAACCCCGCCCCAGTACAGCCGCAGCCACCAGTTCACCGCCCCGCCAACCGCATCGGCGTTCATGTCGGAGAGCGCAGATGGACCGGAGCTGCCATAAAGCAGAAGCGGGTGATCGTAACCAAAGCCCGCAAGCGTAAGGGTGGCCACAAGGTAGATGACCATAATCCCCCACCCGACATATTTGTTGGGGCTCAGCGCTTGGACGAAGACGGCCAGGATCGCGATCAGGAGCAGGTCGACCGTAAACGGCAGGACATACCACCACCAATACTTGTCCACCTCAAAATTGAAGTAGCCGTTCAGCGCCTGGATCGCCACTGCGGCGGCGACCGAGATGAGCAAGGTCGACAACAGGACCAGCGTCACGGCAATCGTCTTTGGCACCATATAGGCCCAGCCGGGCAGCGAAGTGCTGTCGATGACCTCGTGAAACTTGCGGTCTCGATCGCGCCAGACCAACTCGCCCGAATAGTAGATTGCGATGATGATCGGGATGATCCCGAAGGTGCCCGCGAGGATCGGAATCAAGGCAAAGGTCGCCGGGACCGGAGCGGTGCCGTAGATCTCGTTGCCAAAGGCGAGCGAGGCGATCGAGTTGAACAGCCCCATCGCCATGAGGACGAAGAAAGCCGGGCTGCGAAACACTTGGCTCATCTCAAAGCGCGTGGTCTTTACAAGACGCGCAAAGCCCGCGCGCTCCGGCCGCGTTTCTGGCAGGGTGGCGACCGTGGCGGGCTTGGTGCGGGCGAGCTTTGCCGCCTTCCTCGCCAACTTCTTGGCCTTGCGCGCGGAAACGCCTTTTTCGGCAAAACTGAAGCGCCAATAGGCCAGCGCCAGCGCCAGCGCGGCGACTACCAGAACGCCAAGGCGGTTCATCAGGATGGGGCCGGCAAACGCGGGAAGCTGTGAATTGGATTCGGCGGCTGTCCAGTAACGGGTCGCGTTCCCGACTGCGCCAAGGCCAAGCGGATCGATCAACGCGGCGGTGTCGCGGTAATCCGGCTCCGAACCGACGACGACGTTCAGCGCCACGTAGAGCACAAGAAACGCCACGACGGCGACGTAGGAATAGATCATCGAGCGGGTGAGTGTCGCCACGGCAAAGAACACGGCGCACAACAGGATGATCGTCGGCGCCGCGAATTGCAGGTAGGTTCGCGCGTAGAAAGAGAATTGGTTGGGCCCAATCGTCTCGGGGTCGATCCACGGCATGAGCGACCCGATGAAGATCGCCAGCGGCACCACCATGAACGCGATCAGCGCAGCCAGCATCGCCCCGGTAAAGCGACCGATGAGATAGGCAAATTTCGTGACTTGCGTCGACCGAACCATCGGGCCGAACCCGCTCTCATCGTCGCGCACCACGACATTGGCGACGAAGGCGGTGGTCACAAACATGTAGAACAGAGCCAGGATCAGCTGCGTTTGCAGGATCGCCGAAGGGCTGTTGACGTTTACATTGCCGCCGCTACCGATCTGGACGGCGTCGCTCGCGGTCGCGCCAAACGTCATGAGGAAGAAGATAACGATGGCAACCCAGAACACCGGGTTGCGCAGTTGGTAACGCAGCTCAAACAGCGCGATCGATCCGAACATGTTCCCTGTTTCCTCGTTGCGTCAGGCGGCGTGCGCGGCCGCGGGCGGGGGTGCGGGCTGGGCGCGGCGGCTGGCGGCGAGTGTGGAGAAGTAAACGTCCTCCAAACCGCCATCGACGCTCTCGAACCCATCGGCCGGATCGGTTTCGGACAGGATATGGATGATCGTTCGTCCGGCGAACAGGCGGGTCGAAATGACCTCGTACCGCGCCGTGTAGTCCTCCAGTTCGCCGCGTTCGATGGTCTTGGCCCAGATTGTGCCGCGCGCGCGTTCGATCAGATCGATAGGCGCGCCTTCGAGCTTGATCGAACCTTTCACCAGCACCGCCATGCGTGGGCAAAGGTCGGCGACATCTTCAACGATATGTGTCGAGAGGATGACGACAACGTTCTCGCCGATTTCGGCCAGCAGGTTGAGAAAGCGGTTGCGTTCTTCGGGGTCGAGGCCGGCGGTCGGTTCATCCACGATGATAAGATCGGGATTGCCGATCAGCGCCTGCGCGATGCCGAAGCGCTGGCGCATCCCACCTGAGAAGCCCGCAATCGCCTTCTTGCGCACATCCCAAAGATTCACCTGATTGAGCAGGGTCTCGACCGTGTCCTTGCGCGCGCGCTTGCCGCTGATGCCCTTGAGCACGGCCATGTGGTCCAGCATGTCGTAGGCTGAAACGCGCGGGTAGACGCCGAAATCCTGTGGCAGGTAGCCAAGGCGTTTTCGAAGCGCTTCGGGGTCGGCAAGAATGTCGATACCATCAAAGGTGATCGCGCCCGAGGTTGGCGATTGCAGCGTGGCGACCGTGCGCATCAGCGTCGATTTGCCCGCGCCGTTGGGGCCTAGAAGGCCGAACATCCCTTTGGGGATCGAAAGCGTAACATCGTCCAGCGCGCGCACGCCGTTCGAGTAGACGTGGCTGACATTCTTCAATTCGAGCATGCGTGATAAGTCCCTGATTAGGCGGCTTGGATGCTATGAAGGCGTGTTGCGGTTGTAAAGCGCGTCAACTTGCGGCTTCTACCGACGCGCGTTTGGTGTCGACGAAGGGGCAATCGACCAGAGTGCGGCCGAACGGGGTGCGGCGAAGTGAGGCCGCTTTGCGCTTGCCTCACCGCGCTGTGTGCCCCTAACTGCCGCGCGCGTTGAACTACGAGAGAGATCTTGATGAAATCTGGTGCCTTGGCCGCGTTGACGGCGACGGTGGCGATATTTGGGCTTGCTTCAGCCTGTTCACCTGACCCGGCGGGCCTGGGCCCGGCGACCGAGGAACCTATGACCGACCGCGCCGAGCCCGTCACCACCGAAGACCGTTTTGCAGTCCTCGCGCTCGATTGCGTTCACCGCGAATATCCCAACAAGATCAGCCATGTCCTGAATTCGGCCGAGGATGTCGCCGCGCCCAGCGAGTTGACGCCCGCCTTCTACGGGTGCTTCGACTGGCATTCGTCAGTCCACGGCCACTGGCTCTTGACGCGCATCCTGACCACGCGGCCGGGAAGCGTCTACGAAGACGAGATCCGCGCCAAGCTTGCAAAGAGCTTTACCGAGGAGAACCTCGCTGTCGAGCTTGCCTATTACACGACCGAAGGCCGCCGGTCGTTCGAGCGGCCCTATGGCATCGCCTGGTACCTCCAGCTTGTGCTTGAGCTTGAGGAGAGCGATGATCCTCAGCTTGCTGAATCGCGCGAAACGCTGCGCCCGCTGGAGAGCGCGATTGTCGCCGAGGTGATGGATTGGCTCCCCAAGCTTGCCTATCCGATCAGGCTTGGGACGCACAATCAGACCGCCTTCGCGTTTGGTCTGATGCTCGACTACGCACGCGGTGTAGGCAACGCGGAACTGGAGCGGGCTCTGGTCGAGAAAACGCTGGCTTTCCACAGGGACGATGTGGATTGCCCGCTCGCTTATGAACCCTCCGGCGAGGATTTCCTCTCGCCCTGCCTGATGGAAGCGGACCTGATGCGGCGCGTCCTTTTCGGTGCCCATTATTCGGCTTGGCTCGCCCGTTTCCTGCCGCAAATTCCGCTTGATGGGGGCGCGGACTGGTTGGAGCCAGGTGTGGTGCGTGACGCCTCGGACGGCAAGCTGGTTCATCTCGATGGCGTCAATCTTTCGCGCGCCTGGGCCTTGGAAGGGATCGCTGGTGCGCTTGCCGCTGACGATCCGCGCGTGCCCGCCTTGCTCGCGGCGGCTGAGAGACACAAGGAAACCGGCATCGCGGCCGTCTCGGACGAGCATTACTCAGGCGGCCACTGGCTCGCGAGCTTTGCGACCTACCTTACTACAAAACGCGGGCTGGCTCTGGACTTGCGGGATGGCGGGTGAGAAGAGTTCGTGCAAGTCGACCAACGACACAACTTGATCGACCAACGCCGAGTGCTACGCTGGCGTGAACGGCAAGAGCTTGGAATACCTTGCGATCATTCGGGACGCTAAACGAGGGGCAAACATGCAAATTCTCAAAATCCTGGTCGGCTGCGCTGTGGCTTTGGGCCTTGGCAACGCGGCAATTGCACAAGACGACGAGGATAAGGAGAAGGACAAACCCGCGCTTTCGAGCGGCACATTCAAAGCCTTCGAACTGCGCAATATCGGGCCTGCGTTCATGTCGGGGCGCATCGCCGACATCGCCGTGGTGCAGGACGACCCGGCGACCTGGTATGTCGGTGTCGCCTCGGGCGGTGTGTGGAAGACCGAGAACGCTGGCACCACTTGGACCTCGCTTTTCGAAGGGCAGGGTGCCTATTCGATCGGTACGGTGGCGCTTGACCCCAGCGATCCGGCCCGCGTCTATGTCGGGACGGGCGAGAACAATGGCGGACGGCACATTGGCTATGGCGACGGCGTCTATCGCTCGAACGATGGCGGCAAGACCTGGACAAATATCGGTCTGAAACAGTCCGAACACATCTCGAAGATCATCGTCCACCCTGAAGATCCCGACACGATCTGGGTCGCGAGCCAGGGCCCGCTATGGGCGCCGGGCGGGGAACGCGGTGTGTTCAAGACGACCGATGGCGGGGAGACGTGGGAAAACGTGCTCGCCAAGGGACCGTACACCGGCGCGACCGACCTCATCATCGACCCGCGCAATCCGGATCGCCTTTACGCGGCCCTGTGGCAGCATCACCGCACGGTCGCGGCCTATATTGGCGGTGGTCCCGAAAGCCGCCTCTATAAGACCGAGGATGGCGGGGAGACCTGGGAACAACTCAAAACCGGCCTTCCCAAAGGCAATATGGGCAAGACGGGTCTCGCGATTTCGCCGATGAACCCGGATGTCGTCTACGCCGCGCTGGAGCTTGATCGGCGCGAAGGCGGCGTGTGGCGCTCGGAGAACCGCGGCGCGAGCTGGGCCAAGATGTCGGATGAAACGGGGCAGGGCACTGGCCCGCACTATTATCAAGAGCTCTACGCGAGCCCGCACTATTTCGACCGCATCTATCTGGTCTCGAACACCTCGAAAATTTCCAACGATGGCGGCAAGACCTGGTCGAGCCTCAACAACTCCACCAAGCATGTCGATGATCACGCGATCGCCTTCCGACCCGATGATCCCGAATATATCCTGTTCGGTTCTGACGGCGGCATTTACGAAAGCTACGATCACACCAAGACCTGGCGCTTCATCGATAATCTGCCGATCACCCAGTTCTACAAGGTGGCGGTCGACGACGCCGAGCCGTTCTACAACGTGTATGGCGGCACGCAGGACAACAACTCGCAAGGCGGCCCCTCGCGCACCGACAACCGCCACGGCATCCGCAATGACGATTGGTTCGTGACGCTGGGCGGCGATGGGCACCAGTCGGCGACCGAGCCTGGCAACCCCAACATCATGTACGCCCAGTCGCAGCAGGGGAACCTGGCTCGAATTGACCGGATCACCGGCGAATTCGTGCCGATCCAGCCGCAGCCGGTACCGGGCGATGATATTCCGCGCTGGAATTGGGATTCGCCGATCTGGGTCAGCCAACACGATCCCAAGCGCATCTATTTCGCCTCGCAAAAGCTGTGGCGTTCGGACGATCGCGGCGACACCTGGCGCGCCATTTCCGGCGATCTTTCACGCAACGAAAACCGACTGCGCCTGCCCGTGCAGGGCCGCCAGTGGAGCTGGGATGCAGGCTGGGATCTGCTCGCCATGAGCCAGTACAACACGATCACCTCGATCGGCGAATCGCCGTTTGACGAGAACTTGCTCTATGTCGGCACCGACGATGGCCTCATTCAGGTGACGCAGGATGGGGGCGCGAACTGGCGGCGGATCGAAGTGGGCTCGCTACCCGGCGTTCCGACAACCGCCTTTGTCAACGATATCCGTGCGGACATCCATGATGTGAATACGGTCTATGTCGCGCTCGATAATCACAAATATGGCGATTACAAACCCTACCTTCTCAAGAGCACGAACCGGGGCCAGAGCTGGACCAGCATGACCGGCGATCTGCCCGAACGGCACCTTGTCTGGCGCATCGTGCAGGATCATGAGGCGCCGAACCTGTTCTTCCTCGCGACCGAATTCGGCCTGTTCTTCACGGTAGACGCGGGCACCAAGTGGGTGAAGCTGACCGGCAAAGCACCCACCATCTCGTTCCGCGATGTCACCATCCAGCGGCGCGAGGATGATCTGGTTGCCGCAAGCTTTGGGCGAGGCTTCTACATCGTCGACGACATTTCGCCGCTTCGGGCCGTGAGCGAGGCGAGCCTGCGCCAGGAGGCGATGCTGTTTCCGGGGCGCGACGCGCTGTGGTATCTCGAGCAGCACCCGCTGGCGTTCTCGCCGGGTGGGAGCCAGGGCGATGGATATTTCCGCGCGCCCAATCCTCCCTTTGGCGCCAACTTCACCTACTACCTCGCCGACAGCATCCCCTCTTTGAAGGAGCAGCGTCAGGAACGCGAAAAGCCGGTTGCGAAAGAGGGCGGCGACAATCCGTTCCCCAGCTTCGCCTCGCTGACGCAGGAGCTTCAAGAGGAGAAACCCACGATCTGGCTGACCGTGCGCGACGCCGATGGCAATGTCGTGCGCCGCCTCAAGGGGCCGGCCAAGAAAGGCTTCCACCGGGTTAACTGGGATCTGCGCTATCCGGTGACCGACGTGGCGCGCAAGTCGAGCGGCGATAACCGTCGCTTCGCGTCCGGCTTCCTCGCGGCGCCCGGCGCGTACACGGTCGATCTGACCAGCCGTGTGCGCGGTGTGACCACGCAGCTGGTTGCGCCGCAGCCGTTCACGGTTGAACCGCTGCGCGAGCAAGGCGCGCTTCCGCCGCAACCCGATGCGATGGAGTTCCAGGCGCAGGTGACAAAATTCGACCGTGCGGTCACGGCGCTGGGCTACAAGCTTCGCGAAGCGGAGGAGAAAGTGCAGCTTCTCGCGATCGCGACGCGCAGCGCTCCGGGCGGCGATCCCGCTACGCTGGACGACCGTCTCGACACGATCCGCGGCGAACTGAACGCGCTTGACGAACTGGTTAACGGCAACCCGGCGCGCAACGCGATCAACGAGCGCACGCAGCCGACCGTGCGCAGTCGATTGGGCCGTGTCCTGTATGGCCTGTACGGTTCCACCTATGGTCCGACCCAAACCGCACGCGAACAGTTCGGTTACGCCCGGGCGGATTTCGAAGTGGCGAAGAGCCGTCTCGCGACACTGACGCAGCAGACGATTCCGGCCTTCGAAGCCGAGCTGATCGCGATCGGTGCTCCCTATGTTCCGGGCGGCGTGCTACCAGAGGCGCAATGAACTGGAAGAAATTCTGGCGCCAGGTCCATTACTGGCTGTCATTGGCCATTTTCCTGCCCGCCGGCGTCATCTTTGTCGCCGGCGGCTTTCTGATGCTCAAGAAAGAGATCGAGTGGATTCAGCCGGGCACGGAGCGCGGACAGGTGGAAGCGCAGCTGCCGGAGGCCTCGTTCGAAGCGATGCTGGCTGCGGCGCGTCAGCACCCCGAAGCGGGTATCGCTGAATGGTCCGATATCGACCGCATCGATCTGCGCGTGGACAAGGGCATGGCCAAGCTGCGCGCCAATTCAGGCTGGGAGGTCCAGGTCGACACGAAGACCGCCGAGGTCCTGAAGGTTGCCTATCGCCGCTCGGACCTGATCGAGAGCATTCACGATGGCTCGTTCTTTTCGGATGAGGTGAAGCTCTATCTGTTCCTTCCCACCGGCATCCTGCTGGTGGTGATGTGGGGAACCGGCATTTACCTCTTCCTGCTTCCTCGGATGCGCAAGAAGAAGAAACCGCGCCCCGCCACAAACGTATAGTCACCACAAGGACATTACCGGAGACACCCTATGCGCCCCATGCGCCTTTCGCTCAGCGCGTTCGCCGCCGCTCTTGCTCTCACCGTTTCCCCGCTGGTGGCGCAGGATGCCGGCGAAGCAAGGCCTCTCGAAGAGCAGATCGGCGGGGGCGGGCGTCCGGTCGGGGCAAACTGGTCGCGCAGCCCGGTGATCGCGCAGAACGGTATGGCTGCGACCGCGCATCCGCTGGCCACGCAAATCGCGCTCGATATCCTGAAGGACGGCGGCAACGCGGTCGACGCCGCGATTGCGGCCAACGCGGCGCTTGGTCTGATGGAGCCGACCGGCAACGGTATTGGCGGCGATCTTTTCGCGATCATCTACGATCCCAAGACCGACCAGCTCTATGGCCTCAACGGGTCGGGGCGCAGCCCGGCGGGCCAGTCCTACAGCCAGATGATGGAAAAGCTGGCTGGCCGCGACAGTATCCCGTCCGTCGGTGTGTTGCCGATCACCATTCCGGGTACAGTCGATGCGTGGTTCGCCATGCATGAGCGTTTCGGCTCAAAGCCCATGAGCGAAATCCTCGCGCCAACCGTGTCCTACGCGCGCGCAGGCCACCCCGTTGCCCCAGTGATTGCGATGTATATGGCGGGCGGATTGCGCAGCTACACGAGGCGGCTGGAGACGACGCAATTCGAGTTCGACAACGCGCGCGCCACCTATTTCAAGGACGGCCGGGCGCCCAAGGCCGGGGAGATCTTCACCAACCCCGATCTCGGCAACACGCTGGAGCGGATCGGTGCCAACGGGCGCGATGAATTCTACGAGGGCGAGACCGCTCGCATCATGGTCGACTACCTACGGCGTAACGGCTCTGCCTTTACGCTGGATGACTTTGCCAAGCATGCAAGCGAGTGGGTTGAACCGGCTTGCGCGGCCTATCGCGATGGGTTCGAGCTGTGCGAACTGCCGCCCAACGGGCAGGGCTTCGCGGCGCTTCAAATGGTCAACATCCTGAAGAACGTCGATCTGAGGCAGTGGGAACGCGGCAGCCCGGAAGTCCTCCACTATATCACCGAAGCCAAGCGCCTTGCTTACGCCGATGTCGCGCGGTTCTACGCGGACCCCGAGTTTGCGGCCTTTCCGATGGAATTGCTCACCGAAGACTACGGCGAGAAGCGCTTTGCCCTGATCGATCCGGACAAGGCTACGCCCGTCTTTGAACCCGGCCGGGTCGAAGTCGCACCCAAGCTCGAAGGCGAGGGGGATACGACCTACCTCACTGTGGTCGATGGCGATGGGCTGATGGTGAGCCTGATTCAGTCGAACTATCGCGGCATGGGCGGCGGGATGGTGCCCGATGGGCTGGGCTTCATGTTCCAGGATCGCGGCGAGCTCTTCAGCCTCGATCCCGACCACCCCAACGCCTACGGTCCAGCGAAACGTCCTTTCCACACGATCATTCCCGCTTTTGTGAAGAAGGACGGCAAGCCCTTTATGACGCTCGGCCTGATGGGTGGGGGAATGCAGCCGCAGGGCCATGTGCAGGTGCTGATCAACATCGCCGATTATGGCATGAACGTGCAGGAAGCGGGCGACGCGGCGCGGTTGAACCACACCGGCGGACGCCAGCCGACCGACACGCTAACCGGGCCGCTGCCGGACGGCAATCTGGGCACGCTCAATGTCGAGCCGGGCATACCGCCGCAGACGATCGCCAAACTAGAGGCGATGGGGCATAACGTGCGTGTGGTCTCGAACGGTATCATGTTCGGGGGCTATCAGGCGATCGCGCGCGATCCGGACACGGGTGTGCTCACCGGGGCGACCGAGATGCGCAAGGACGGTCAGGCAAGCGGCTTCTGAGCCCCCGCGCTTGACCCGCCGCGTCGGGGTGGGCACTCGGCTCGATAATGGCAGGCTGGCAATTCTGGATCGATCGCGGAGGCACGTTCACTGATATCGTCGCGCGCGGTCCAACGGGCGCTGTTGAGACCCGCAAATACCTCTCGCACAATCCGGAAAGTTACGAGGATGCCGCCGTCTACGGCGTCCGCCAGTTGCTCGGGCTTTCGCAAGACGAGCCCATTCCCGCAGGTGCCCTCGACGCGGTGAAAATGGGTACGACGGTTGCCACCAACGCCCTGCTCGAACGCGCGGGCGAGCCGACACTGCTCGCCATCACGCAAGGGCTCGCCGACGCGATCGAAATCGGCCATCAGGCGCGGCCTGAAACCTTCGCGCTCGACATCCAAAAACCCGCTGCGCTCTATGGCGATGTCATCGAGATCGATGAGCGCGTTTTGGCCGATGGGACGGTGGATCGTCCGCTTGATCTCGACGACGCGCGGGCGCGACTTCTGGAGGGGTTCGATAAGGGCTACCGCGCGCTTGCGATCGTCCTGATGCACGCGTTCAAACACCCTGCGAACGAACGCGCTGTTGCCGAACTGGCGCGCGAGATCGGCTACACTCAGGTCTCCACCAGCCATGAGGTTTCGCCGCTGAGCAAGATCGTGCCGCGCGGGCAGACCACGGTCGTCGACGCCTATCTGACGCCGGTGTTGAAGCGCTATATCGATCAGGTTGAAAATGGACTGGAATGCGAAGGCGAGGCGGTCCGCCTGCTCTTCATGCAGAGCTCCGGCGGGCTGACCGCCGCCAGCTGCTTCCGCGGGCGCGATGCAATCCTGTCAGGACCGGCGGGCGGGATTATCGGCAGTGTCGCGACGGCCAAGGCGGCGGGCTTTGACAAAGTGATCGGGTTCGACATGGGCGGCACCTCGACCGATGTGTCGCACTACGCTGGCCAACTTGAAAAGGCTTACGAGACCGAAGTGGCGGGTGCCGCCATGCGCGTGCCGATGCTGGCGATCCACACGGTGGCTGCCGGCGGCGGATCGCTGCTGCGCTATGAGGGCGGAAGGCTAAGGGTGGGGCCCGAGAGCGCGGGCGCGGACCCTGGCCCTGCCTGCTATCGGCGCGGCGGCGCACTGGCTGTCACCGATATCAACGCCGCGCTCGGCAAACTCGACGCGCGCTTTTTTCCCGCAATTTTCGGCCCCGAACAGGATCAGCCCCTCGATGTTGAAGCCTCGCGAGCGGGCTTTCAGCGCCTCGCCGAGGCCATTGGCGACGGGCGCAGTGTTGAAGAGGTTGCCGAGGGCTTTCTCGAGATCGCGGTCGAGCGCATGGCTCAGGCGATCAAGCAAGTCAGCCTCGCGCGCGGCTATGACGTCTCGGGGTATGCGCTCAATTGCTTTGGCGGTGCGGGTGGGCAGCATGCGTGCCTGGTGGCCGAGCGTCTGGGGATCGCCCGGGTGCTTATCCATCCTTTTGCAGGCGTGCTCTCTGCCTACGGCATGGGCCTCGCGGATGTGAGCGTCGAGCGGCAAAAGGTGATCGACCAGCCGCTTGAAGACACGCTTGAGCCCGTGCTCATCGCTCACGTCACTGCGCTGGAAGAGGCGTGCCGCGCCGAGCTCGTCGAACAGGGGGCCGATCCCGCCGCAACGCGAACAAGCGCCACGGCGCTGCTGCGCTATCGCGGGACCGACACCGTGCTCACGGTCGGGCTTGCCAACGCCGCGACGATGATCGCCGATTTCGAGGAAGCGCACGCGCGGCAATATGGGTTCATCGCGCGCGAAAAGGAGATCGCGCTCGACACGCTTGTCGTCGAAGTCAGCGCCGGAGGAGCCAAGGCAGGCGAAGAGCTCGCGCCCCTCGTCGAAACCGCGCCGCGCCCGACGGCTCGCACCCGGTTCTACTCCAGAGGGGAATGGCGCGAGGCGCCGGTCTTCGCGATTGACGATCTTGGCCCTGGCCACCAGATAGCAGGGCCCGCCATCGTGACCGAGCCCACCGGGACAATCGTCATCGAACCGGGCTGGGGCGGGACAATCAACACGCTCGGCCATCTTGTCCTGAGCGCTGAGGGCTCTGGAAAGACCGGCTTTGCTGATCCCAGCGTCGCCGATCCGGTTGCGCTTGAGCTGTTCAACAACCGCTACATGTCGATCGCTGAGCAGATGGGCATTGTCCTGCGCAACACCGCGCAATCGGTGAATGTCAAAGAGCGGCTCGATTTCTCCTGCGCGATTTTCGATGCCAGAGGAAACCTCGTCGCCAACGCGCCGCACGTGCCGGTGCATCTGGGTTCCATGGACGAAACCGTGAGGTCGGTGCTGGCCAGTGGGCAAAGCATCCATCCGGGCGACGCGTTTGTGCAGAACAACCCCCATGCGGGCGGCTCACACCTGCCCGATATCACCGTGGTCTCGCCCGTCTTCGACGCCGAGGGCCGCGCCATCCTCTTCTTCGTCGCCAGCCGAGCGCACCATGAGGATGTGGGCGGCCTTTCGCCCGGCTCGATGAGCCCGCGCGGCCGCTCGATCCACGAAGAGGGCGTGCTTCTGGACAATATCAAGCTGGTGGAAGCGGGCGAATTCCAGACGCAAGCTATCGAGGCTGCGCTGAGCGCCGGACCCTATCCAGCACGCAATGTCGGGCAAAACGTGGCCGACCTGATGGCGCAGGTGGCGGCCAACGCTGCGGGAGCGAATGAATTGCGCAAGCTCGTGGCGGATTACGGGCTCGAAGTGGTGCAGGCCTATATGGGCCATATTCAGGACAACGCCGCCGAAGCCGTGCGCCGGTCGCTTGGGGCTCTTGAGGATGGGGCCTTCACGTTGGAGGTCGATTCCGGCGCGCGGATCGAGGTGGCGGTGCGGGTCGACCGCTCCTCGCGCACCGCCTGTATCGACTTTACCGGCACCAGCGCGCAGCAGGAAAGCGCCTTCAACGCGCCCGCAGCGGTCACGCGCGCAGCGGTGCTCTATGTGATCCGCTGCCTCGTTGCCGATGAGATTCCTCTCAACGCAGGCTGCCTGCGCCCGATCGAGATCGTCATGCCGAAGGGCTCCATGCTCAATCCGCGCTTTCCCGCCGCCGTCGTCGCCGGCAATGTCGAGACCAGCCAGGCGGTGACTGACGCTCTGTTTGCCGCGTTTGGCCGTTTGGGCACCGCTCAAGGAACCATGAACAACCTCACCTTTGGCAACGCGCGTGTGCAGTATTACGAGACGATCTGCTCGGGCGCGCCAGCGGGCTCCGGTTTTGACGGAGCGGCAGGCGTGCACACGCATATGACCAACACGCGGATGACCGATCCCGAAGTGCTCGAAGCGCGCTTTCTCGTGGTCCTGGAGGCCTTCGCCATCGATCGCGGATCGGGCGGGCGCGGGCAGTGGTGCGCGGGCGACGGCGTGACCCGCCGGATCCGGTTTCTTGACAAGATGGAATGCTCGATCCTTTCGGACCGCCGCCGCGTGCCCGCGCCCGGCCTTAAAGGCGGCGAAGCGGGGCGGCTGGGGCGGAACACCCTGGTGCGTGCCGGTGGTGGCGAGGAGGATTTGGGCGGATGCGGCGAAGCGTCGGTCGGACCGGGTGACGCCGTCATCATTCGCACGCCAACGGGCGGTGGGTACGGTCCCGCAAGCAAGCGCGGCTCGTGATCGCCCGGTTGCGACAGATCGGCCCCGGGGCTCTGGTGACCGCAGCCTTCATCGGGCCGGGAACGGTCACCGCCTGCACTCTGGCGGGGGCGAACTACGGCTATGCGCTGCTGTGGGCTCTGCTGTTCGCCACGCTCGCAACGATCATCCTGCAGGAAATGTCGGCGCGGCTGGGCCTGATCACGCGGCAAGGGCTGGGCGCCAATCTGGCCGATATCTTCGAGGGTTCGATGGCGCGCTGGCCGTTGATCGCGCTGGTGAGTGTGGCGCTGTATGCGGGCAACGCAGCCTATGAGGCGGGCAATCTCTCGGGCGCGGCGCTGGGCCTTGCGGCGATGGCGGGGGATGGCGATGAGGAGGGCACTTTCCTCCTGGCCGTTCTCGCCATCGCGCTTCTCGCCGCCGGTCTACTGGCAACGGGCCGCTACGCCGTGATCGAGCGCGCTCTGCTGGGTCTGGTGGCGATCATGACGCTGGCGTTTGCGGCGACCTTCGCGATTGTCCGGCCCGACCTCGCGGCGCTTTTACGAGGGCTTGTTACCCCCGCCATTCCCGATGGCTCGCTGCTGACCGTTATTGCGCTCATCGGCACCACGATAGTGCCCTACAACCTTTTCCTGCACGCCTCCGCCGTGGCCCGCAAAGGAGGCAGCGCAAGCGCTCTGGCCGCCGCGCGCCTCGACACCGGCCTCTCGATCGGCGTGGGCGGGCTGATCGCCATCCTCATCGCATCGACGGCGGCCGCCAGCCTTTTTGCAGCGAACATAGCGGTCGAGAGCGCGGGCGATATGGCGCGGCAATTCGACCCGCTTTTCGGCGGCTATTCGAGGCTCTTGCTGGGCGTCGGCCTGCTCGCTGCGGGCCTGAGCAGCGCGATCACGGCCCCGCTCGCGACGGCGTTTGCTATGACCGAGATCTTGCGGCTGGGCGGCGGGCAGGCCTCGCTCAGCTTTCGCCTGATCGCGCTCAGCGTGCTGGCTATCGGTGCCGGTCTGGCGCTGACAGGTACAAAGCCTGTTCAGGTTATCCTCGCCGCGCAATTTGCCAACGGGCTGCTCTTGCCCATCCTTCCGGGCTTTCTCCTTTACGCGATGAACCAGCGCGCGCGGCTGGGCGTGTACGTGAACGGCTTGCTCGCCAACAGCGCGGGGGTCATCGTCGTGCTCATCGCAGCGGGTCTGGGAGCGCGCCTGGTATTACGCGCGCTGCAATAGGTATGATCAAGACGCTTGACGGGGCGCGCCCGTTGGCGTCAAAGCAAACATCGAATTCTCAGGGAAAGGTTTGTCGATGAGGCGAGGGTTTTTCGCAAGAGCGCTAGCGGGATTCGCGGCGCTTATGGCCACGATGGGCGCGGCTCAGGCCCAAAGCTTCCTGCCGGGCGAGTTCGATCCGGCGATCCCGACCGTCACCGACACACTGGGCCACGCGCCAGGCACGCGCATGTCCACCTCCGCCGAGGCGCTGAACTATCTTGAGGCTCTGGCCAAGGCCGCGCCGGACCGCATGAAGATCGTGAATTACGGCGAGACCTGGCAAGGACGCCCACTCAATTACGTCATTCTGTCTGCACCGCAGAACATTGCGCGTCTTGACGCGATCCAGTCGGACCTTGCGACCATCGCTGCGGGCGAGACCGGCAACGGATCGGCGCTGCCGGTCACTTGGCTGGCCTACTCCGTGCACGGTAACGAGGTTTCCTGCACCGATGCGGCGATGATGATGGCCTACCACCTGCTCGCCGCTAAGAACGATCCGCGCGTCGCCAAGATGATGGAAGAAACGCTTGTCATCATCGATCCGGTGCAGAATCCCGACGGGCGTGACCGCTTCATCTACAACTTCCGCTCGAATGTGGGGATTGAGCCGCGCAGCGACCGTCAGGCAGCCGAGCACGATGAGGGTTGGCCCTCAGGCCGCGTCAACCACTACATGTTCGATATGAACCGCGACTGGTTCGCGCTCACTCAGCCCGAAACAAGAGCCAAGGTGAAGGCGATGCTGTCCTGGCGCCCGGTGGTGGTCGCCGACGTCCACGAAATGGGCGGCGATAGCACCTATTTCTTCAATCCGGCCGCCGAACCAATAAGCCCCAACATCACGCAATCACAGCGCCAGGGCTACGAAGTGATCGGGCGCAACAACGCGGCTTATTTCGATCAGATGGGCGAGCCCTATTTCACCCGCGAAGTATTCGACCTGTTCTACCCCGGCTACGGCGACACCTGGAACACACACCAGGGGGCGATCGGAATGACCTTTGAGCAAGGTTCGCCGCGCGGGCTCGTGTTCGAGCGCAGCGATGGCAGTTTGCTCACCTACGCTGAAGCCACGCGCAACCATTTTATCGCCAGCTTCTCGACTGCCGACGCGGTGGCGCAGAACGCTGACCAGTTCCTCTCCAATTACGCTGAGTATCGGCGCGCCAACGCCTCGGGCGCAGCCGGAAGCGGAGCTTATGTTATTGACCTTGCCAAGCGACGCTGGAACGCTGAAGCCCTGGCCCGCCGACTGGTCGGGCAGGGCATTAATGTAGTGCGCCGCGAGGGGCCGGTGAGCGTGTGCGGGCGATCCTATCCGCGCGGCTACCTCGCGGTTCCACAGGCGCAGGGAGCGGCGCGTCTGGTGCGCGCTCTGCTGGATCGCAACACCGAGTTGCCGCGCGAGTTCATCGCCGAGCAGGAAGAGCGGCGCCAGGAGGATCTGGGGCACGAGCTCTACGATGTCACCGCGTGGTCGGTTGGCCTTATGTCCGGGGTTAATGTGGATGTGTGCGGCTCCATGCCCGGTGGTGCACCGGTCTCTGAGGACGCGCCGGTCCCGGCGATCACCGGCGGTTCGGGCGACTTTGCTGTCGCGGTTCCGTGGACCGACAGCGGGCAGGCGCGCCTTGTCACCCTCGCGATCCGCGAAGGGATGGTGGGCCGCTTGACCGATGAGGAATTCACCTCCGACGGGCGCACCTTCCCGCGCGGCACCGTGGTCTTCGGTGCGAAGGCCAACGGGGATGGCGCGCTTGCAAAGATCGAAGCACTTTCAAGCCAAGTGGGCGGGGAAACCGTGCGACTGGCCTCAAGCTGGGTCGAGGATGGTCCCAATTGGGGATCGGGCAGCTTTACGACGTTGACGCTTCCCAAGGTTGCGATCGCCTGGGACGAAGGCGTCTCGCAACTCAGCGCGGGCGCTCTGCGCTTCATCCTCGAGCAGCGCTTTGGCCTGCCGGTGACGCCGATCCGCACCAACCGCTTTGGCCGCACCGACTTCGCCGACTACGACGTCATCCTCATCCCCGAAGGCTCGCCAGCGGGCGTCATGGGATCCAGCGGCATGAGCAATCTGCGCAGCTTCGTGGAGCGCGGCGGCGTGTTGGTCGCGGTTGGGCGCAGCCTTGACGCCTTTACGCGCGGCGACAACCCGATGCTGTCTGTCACCCGCGAAGCGGCGATTGGCAGCGATCTCTCCGATCCAGAAGGCGAGAATGGCGGATCGCTCGCCAAGGCCAGCGAGATTGAGGACGAGGAGAGCTACCGCGAAGCCATCGAGGACGAAAACGCACTGCCCGATTCGTTGCCGGGCGCGTTGCTGAACGTGGTGGCGGACACCAATTCGTTCCTCTCGGCGGGCTATGATGACGGCGGTGTAGTCAACGCCGATGGTTCATCGGTCTATACTCCTTTGAGCCGCGCGAACGGCCTCAATGCGGTACGCTTTGCGAGCGCCGATGACCTGATTGCGAGCGGTTATGTCTGGTCGGAGAACCAGCGCCAGATGGCTTTCAAACCCTACCTGATGGCGCAGCCGACGGGCGAGGGGATGACCATCGCCTTCGCCCACGATCCCTCGACCCGTGGCTACCTCGACGGGCTTGACCTGATGATCGCTAACGCCGTGCTGATTGCGCCTTCGCGGGTCCGGTAGGCGAAGACGTCACGATGTCTGCGCGCTCCTGCGAAAGCAGGAGTCCAGAGAGGGTGGCGCTCGGTTGCACTGGGCTCCTGCTTTCGCAGGAGCGCACAAAGAGCCAGAGCTTATCCCATTAAGCCGCCGCCGTTTTCGGACCCCATTGCGGCGCTTTAGGAGCCGGTAGGCCGGTCTCATGCGTGCAGGTTTCGCGCAGCGTCTCGATCGGCGGGCCGTAGTCGAATAGCGGCAGCTCGCCCCGGCTCGCGCGAAGCTCGGCGCGCAGCGCTTCGGTTTCGTCGGCGTCGATCACGCCGTCCTCATCGGCCACCACGCCATAATCGCGCGCGCCGCCGGGGGTGACGAGACCTTGCCGGATCTCGAGGCCGACGGTTTCGGGATCGCGCTCCAGTGGGTCGCCCCAGCCGCCGCCTCCCCAGGTGATGAAGTGCAGCCGGTCGCCCGCCTTGATCTCGACATCTTCCACCTTGTTGCCGACCACCGTGGTCGAGCCATCGGCGCGTTCGAGCAGTTTTTTGGCGCGCGCGCCCGGAAGGCCGCCATTGACCCCCCAGGGCGGGACGAACCAGCGATCATCGTGAATGGCGATCTTGCCATCGGCGAGGAAGCGGTAGGTCATGTGGATGCCGTTGCCGCCGCGATGCAGGCCAGCGCCGCCGCTGTCGGGCTCGGTCGAATAGCGCTCGATCCGCATCGGGAAATAGCGCTCAAGGAATTCGTTGGGCACGTTGGTAAAACCCGGCCACAGCGAGTGGCCATCCGGGCCATCGCCCAGAGGCCGTCCGGGGATACCGCCAAAGCCGATCTGGAAAAGCTGGAACCATTCGCCTTCGTGTCCGGAGCGGTTGTCCCAGCCCGAATAGAACAGGTGGGGCGAGGAGGAGAATCCGGCCGCGTTCAGGAATTCCGGGGTCTTCTGACCCAGAAGCCCTCCCAGAATATCGAAAATCCGTCCCAGCGCGTGCGTGCGCCCTGACAGGGCCGCCGGGAATTGCGGCTTCAACAGCGAACCTTCGGGAATGCGCACGTCGATGAGATCGTAGAACCCGTCGTTGAACAGGATCTGCGGGTCGAAGACCATGATCATGTAGATGCCGAAAAACATCTTGAACATGTTTTCGTTGAGGAAAAAGTTGATCGAAGCGGCGGATTGCGGGTCGGTGCCTTCGAAATCGAGGATCACCTTGTCGCCTTCGCGGTGCATGGTGCAGGTGATCTTGTAGGGGCCAAAGCCCTTGCCATCATCGCAGATGTAATCGGTGAAGCTCACCGGCTCTTCCGCGACCGCCATCGCGATCAGCGCTTTCATAGCCCGGTGGTTGCGCGCGAGCAGCTCTTGCGTCGCGGAGACATAGACATCGTCGCCAAACCGATCGGCCATTTCGACGATGCGCTTGGCCGCGACGCGGCAACTGGCGATGATCGCGTTGAGATCGGCCTGACACCAATCGGGTTTGCGTGTCTGGTGCATGACGAGGCGCATCAGATCCTCGTTATACTCGCCTCTCTTCCAGATCTTGACCGGCGGGATGCGCACGCCCTCTTCAAAGATCGAAGACGCGTTGATCGGCATCGAGCCTGGCACGCTGCCGCCGATATCGGACTGGTGCCCGAACATCGCGGTGTAGGCGATGAGGCGAGCGTCCTTGAACACTGGCAGCAACACCAACCAGTCGTTCGAATGGCTGACCGCGCCCTCGCACGAATAGGGATCGGAGAGGAAGATCATGTCCCCGTCTTCGAGCGTGCCGTCAAAGCCTTTGAGGAAGCCATCGATGAAGCTGCCGAACTGGCCGACGATCATCTTGCCGGAGGGGTCGGCGATCATCGGGAAGGCGTCGCCCTGTTCGCGGATGCCAGGCGACATGGCGGTGCGCACGAGCGTTGCGTCCATCTCGATGCGCGCGTTGCGCAGGGCGTTTTCGATGATATCGAGCGTCACCGGATCGATATCGATCTTCGCAAAGGGCGTGGCGTTGGTTTCGATGATTTGCGCGGGCATTAGTTTGTCTCCAAGCTGGATTTTGCCGCTTCCCCGCGAAGGCGGGGATCCAGAGCTTTCCGGACACCGGTACTTGTTGCTCTGGGCCCCCGCCTTCGCGGGGGAGCGGTATGAAAATCCAAATTCACTGCAGTTCGATCAGAATGTTTCCCGAAGCGTCGACGGTCGCGACGCAGCCGGTTTCGATCAGGGTGGTGGAATCCATCTCGGTCACGATCGCGGGGCCTGGAATGCGATCGCCCTGCTTGAGCCTGGACCTGTCATAGATCACCGCCGCGCGCTCCTCGCCGTCCATCCAGAGCGTGTGGTCGCGGATCTTGGCTCCGATCGGATCGCCATTGCCTTTGGGGAGCTCAGCGGCGGGCAGCGCGGGCGCTTTTCCAAGAGCCACCGCGCGCAGGTTCACGATCTCGTGCGGGGTGTCCATGTTGAAGGTGAAAAGGCGGCGGTGCTCCTCGTCGAAGCGCGCAAGGATGCCTTCGATCCCGTCGGCTTCGAGCACCGCCTCATCAATGGTGAGCGGCACTTCGAAAGCCTGGCCGGCGTAGCGAATGTCGACTTCGAACTCGGCGGTGATGTCCGCATCGGCCACCCCGTCGGCGAGCAATTCGCCGCGTGTCTGTTCGGCCATTTCGCGCAGGACCGTGACGAGATCGGCAACGCTCGTATCCCTGGCAAGCCTGGAAAAGCTCCGCGCGGTTTCGGTGCGCATGCGCGTCGTCGCGTCGCCCAGCGCGCACAGCACTCCGGGCGAGACAGGCGAGACGGCGGGCCAGCTGCCCATCAGCTTGGCAACTGCGTTGACGTGCAGCGGTCCCGCGCCGCCGAAGCCCATCACCGCAAATTCGCGCGGGTCGTAGCCCTGCTGTACGCTGATCATGCGCAGCGCGCCGAACATGTTCTCGTTGACGATATCGATGATGCCGCGCGCCGCTTCCATCAGGCTGACCCCGAGCGCGTCGGCGATGATCTGCACCGCTTTCTTGGCGCCTTCGCGATCAAGCTGGAAGCTGCCGCCCAGCAGGTCTTCGGGCAGATAGCCCAGCACCACGTTCGCATCCGTTACGGTCGGCAGCTCGCCGCCTTTGCCATACGCGACCGGGCCGGGTACCGCGCCCGCGCTTTCCGGCCCGACACGCAGCGCGCCGGTGAGCTCGGGCACATGCGCGATCGAACCGCCGCCCGCGCCCACGGTTTTCACATCGAGCGCCGACGCGCGCACCGAAAGATGGCCGACCTCGGTGGTGCGCTGGCGGCGCGGCTCTAGCCCCTCGATCAGCGCAACGTCGGTCGAGGTGCCGCCCACGTCGAGCGTGAGAATATTCTTGAGCCCGGCGTTCTTTGCCACCCACAGCGCGCCCGTCACCCCGCCAGCGGGGCCCGACATCAGGATGTTGACCGGGTGCTCTTCGGCCTTCTGGCTGCTCATCAGGCCGCCATCCGATCGCAGCAGCGAAAGCTTGCCTTCGAGGCCTTCGTCTTCAAGCTTATCGCGCAGGTTCGAGACGTACTTACTCACCACGGGGCGCACCGCCGCGTTGGCAACAGTCGAAAGTGTGCGTTCGTATTCCTGCATTTCCGGCAGCACTTCGTGACTGAGCGACACCGGGATGCCGGGTATTTCCTCGGCGGCGATCTCGCCGATCCGCGTTTCGTGCGCGCCGTTGACATAGGCGTTGATCAGGCTGACGGTCAGCGCCTCTATGCCCTGACCTTTCAGCTTGCGTAGCGCTGCGCGCACCGCGTTCTCGTCCAGTCGCCGTACCTCCTTGCCATTAGCGTCCATGCGTTCGGGCACATCGATCGTGTTTTGGAGCGCGGCGAGGGGCTGGGGCTTGGGCCACACGATCCACGCAGCCAGGCCCCCGGGCACAAAGCTGCGCGCTATCTGCATGATGTCGCGATACCCCTCGGTCACGATAAGTCCGACCTTCGCGCCCTTGCCTTCCAGCACGGCGTTGGTCGCGACCGTGGTCCCGTGGAGGAAATAGGCAATGTCCTTGGCCGACACTCCCGCTTCGGCGGTGATCGCCTTCACTCCGTTGAGGATGCCCTCGGAACTGTCGTGAGGGGTGGACGGCGTCTTGTGGCGCCAGAAAGCGCCGTTGCTTTCATCGAACAAGAGCAGGTCGGTAAACGTGCCGCCAACATCGACACCCAATCTGTAGGTCATGCGCTCTCCCTGAGATGGGTCTTTAGGTTTGCGCCCGAACTCACGCCGCGCGGGCTACGAGCGAAGGCAATTCGCGATCGAGAATGGATGCGAACCAGCGATTGGTCGCGATAACTTCTTCAAGGTTCACACCGCTTTCGATCCTGGATGCGTCCATCAGGTAGACGAGGTCTTCGGTTGCAATGTTGCCGGTGGCCCGGGGTGCAAAGGGGCAGCCCCCAAGCCCGCCGAGCGAGGCGTCGAACACCCCCACGCCCGCCTGATAGGCGGCCCAGGCGTTTGCTATGCCGGTGCCGCGCGTGTTGTGAAAATGGCAGCGCATCGGGATCTCGCCCGCCAGCAACTCGCCAAGCTGGCCAAACAGATCGGTCATTTGTGCGGGGACACCGACGCCAATCGTATCGGCAAGCGCGATTTCAATCGGGCCTTCGGCGGCCAGATCTTCAGCGATGGAGAGAACGGTTTCGGGTTTGACCTCACCTTCGAAGGGGCAGCCGAAAGCGGCGGAGATCGTGATTTGTGCGGACAATCCCTCGGCTTTGCAGAGGCGGATCATCTCGCGGTTCTGAGCGATCCCTTGCGCAATGGTCTGACCCTGATTCTTCTGGCCGAACGTGTCGCTCGCCACGATCACGCAGCCAATTTGGTCGATGCCTCGCTTTCCCCCTTCGCGCGTCGCGAGCCCGCGCAGCACGCCGCGCTTGTTGAGGGCAAGCCCGATATAGGTGATGTGTTCGCGGTCTGGCAGGCCAGCGATGACCGCCTCGGCGTCCGCCATTTGCGGCACACGTTCAGGGTGCACGAAGCTCGCCACCTCCAGGCGGCGCGCGCCGTATTCGATCATCCGCTCAACCAGCGCGAGCTTGTCGGAGGTGGAGACGATGTCGGGTTCGTTCTGGAGCCCGTCGCGCGGCCCCACCTCAACCAGTTCGATGCTTTGCGCTACCATGAATCGGGCTCTTGTCCTGCTCCCCAGACCCGCATCCCATACGCAAATTGTATACAAAAGCAAATCTGCTGCCTATAGGCGCAGTCCAGTCGCCATGGGCGCCCGCTGCAACGTTAGCGGGTCGCTGTGTCGGTCGAGAAGACGCTCTGCACGGGTTAGGTGCCTTTCAGTGCCTTCTCTAGCTGCGAGTGATTCGCAGGTAAATCGGGCTCCCAGGCGGGGGCAAAAGGGAGCATTGCATGGGACAAGATGGCGCAACTGGCGCGCTTTCAGGACTGCGTCTGATCGAGATGGGGCAGCTCATCGCGGGGCCGTTTTGCGGTCAGTTGATGGCCGATCACGGCGCTGAGGTGATCAAGATCGAGCCGCCAAAGGTGGGCGATGCGATGCGAAACTGGGGGCAGGGCGTGCCGCTGTGGTTTTCGGTCGTGGCGCGCAACAAGAAATCGATCACGCTTAACCTCCGCGAAAAAGAGGGTCAGGCGATCGTCAAGCAACTGGTTGAGAAGGCCGACTTTCTGCTTGAGAACTTTCGCCCCGGCACGCTGGAGCGCTGGAATCTGGGCTGGGAAGAGTTGCACGCGATCAACGCCGGGCTGATCATGATCCGGGTTTCGGGTTATGGTCAAAGCGGTCCGTATTCGAGCCGCGCGGGCTATGGCGGGATTGGCGAGGCGATGGGCGGCATGCGCTATATTTCCGGCGAACCGGATCGCCCGCCAAGCCGCGCGGGCCTCTCGATTGGGGACTCGCTTGCGGCGACCTATGCGTGCCTCGGTGCCCTGATGGCGCTCAATCATCGCCACAAGACAGGCGAGGGCCAGGTCGTCGATTCGGCCATCTACGAAGCCGTGCTGGCGATGATGGAATCGACCGTGCCGGAATACACCGTCACCGGTCATATCCGCGAGCGGACCGGATCGATCCTGCCAAAGATCGCACCGTCCAACGTCTATCCGACCAAGGATGGCAGCGTGCTGGTCGCGGGCAATCAGGACAGCGTGTGGAAGCGCATGTCGGCGATGATGGGCAGGCCAGAGCTGGGCGATGATCCGCGCTACAACAGCCATGTTGCGCGCGGGGAGCGCCAGGGCGAGCTTGATGAGCTGATCGGTGCGTGGACCCAGCAGCACACGAGCGCTGAAGTGCTTGCCAAGTGTGAGGAACACGGGGTTCCGGCGGGCAATATCTACCGCGCTCCCGAAATGCTCCAGGACCCGCATTTCGCGGCGCGTGAGGCGATCATCGAGCGCGAGCATCCGCGTTATGAGAACTTCAAGATGCAGAACGTGGCGCCCAAACTCTCCGCAACACCGGGCCATGTCGAATGGGTCGGCCCTGACCTGGGTGAGCACAACGAGGCGATCTATGGCGAGCTTCTGGGCATGGACAGCCAGACCATGGCCGACCTTGAAGCGCGCGGCATCATCTAAGCCGCGCCTACTCCGCTGCGCTTACTCTGCTGCGCAGGCTCCTTCCGCGCTTGAGCGCTGCTCGCCCATCGCGTCGGCGAAGACGTGAAACGCCCGGCGCAAATGGCTGCCCATGATCGCGCGCGCCCAGTGCGGGTCACGCGCCCGAAAGGCGGCGATGAGTTCGTCGTGATCGCGCGAGGATTGCCTCAGATCCTCAATCGAGTATTCGCGCGCCGTGTGCAGGACAACGGGCTGCTCCACCAGCGTTGCCAGGATCCGCCCCAGGCGCGGCGAATGCGCCGCCTCGGTCACCGCCTCGTGAAACAGGCGATTGGCATCGAGGAAGCGCGCCACGTCCGGAGGATCAAGCGCGACCGCCTCGTGCAGTTCGGAATTGATCCGCGCAAGTTCGTCGATGTCCTGAGCGCTGACCCTCGTCGCGGCGCGCTCGGCGGCGTGGCTTTCGAGCATCTGGCGCAGGGTGAACAACTCATCGATCTCGTCCTCGCCCCAATCGGGCACGACAATGCGATTGGATTGCGTGCGCATCAGCAGCAGCTCGCGCTCCAGCCGGGAAACCGCCTCGCGCACCGGCGTGCGGCTTACACCGGCAATTGCGGAAAGCTGTTCTTCGGTCAGGCGATCGCCGGGCCGAACCCTTCCTTCGAGCAAATGCTGACGGATCTTTTCATAGGCGGTGTCCGACGCCGTGCTCATGCGGGCAAATCCGAAGGGCACTCAAAGGGTACAGAAACGCACCAGAAAGCGACACAGCGCCCCTGACCCGGCCCTGCGCGCGTCTCCGAAGCGTTCAAAACGTGACCCAAAAACCTCAATTCACGTCCCCGCGCCTACACTTGTGTGCGGCCTATCAATTTTTCTTGACGCGGGCAAATTGTATACAATAAGTGCACGACACCACGTGAGTGCGACCGGCTTGTGTCAACACTCGAGGGGCCGTGGCTGACAGGGATCCAGCGCGCGCTTTGAGAGACTGACCACACCCGCGAGGCTGGCGCATTCGATTCAGAACCGCGCGCCGTGGATCGGTGGTCCAGGGCGCACCATCCCCGCCGAGTGGGAAACACGCCGTGCGTAAGACGCGGGGGCCAGTCGGATGGACTTTTGAGGAATCCCTGATGACACGATCCGCCAAATCCATTTTTGTCTCCAGCGTCGCTCTGGGGGCGCTGGCGAGCGCGCAGCCTGCCGCTGCCCAGACCAACGGCGAAGCCGCCACCGAAGAGGGTGAGGACAACACAATCATAGTGACCGCACGGCGGCAGTCCGAAACGCTCGCCGAAGTGCCCGCCGCGATCACCGTGTTCACCCAGGATACGTTGCGCGCCGCCGGGATTGAGCGCGCGGACGACTTCGTTCAGCTCACCCCCGGCGTCACCATCGTGACGGGAACAGCCGAAGCGGGCGACACCCAGATCAATATCCGTGGGATCAATGGCGCGCGCGACGCGGAGAGCTCGGTCGCGCTGGTGGTCGACGGTATCTTGAAGACCAACACGGCTCAGCTCAACCAGCGGCAGGGCACCCTGCGCCAGATCGAGGTTCTGAAAGGGCCGCAGGGCGCGCTCTACGGCCGTAACGCCGCGGCGGGCGCCATCGTGATCCAAACCGCAAAGCCGGGCGATGAGGTTGAAGGCCGTCTGCTCACTTCGGCGGCTGAAGATAACACCTATCAGGTCAACGGATATGTCGCCGCGCCGCTCAGTGAGAGTGTGGGTTTCGTGCTTTCAGCCAACTATTTCGGTACCGATGGTTTCTTCTTCAATCGCTTCCTCGATGACAATGTGGTCGATGATCAGGAGATCTGGTCGGTCGATGGCCGGGTTGTTGCTGAGCTGGGGCCGAACACCGAGCTTGACGTCAAGGCGCGCTACGAAGACCTCCTGGCCGCCTCGATCAACTTCAACACGACGTTTCAACTGCCGGCCTTCGCGGGGACAGACCCCGCCTTCTTCGGAGACGTGAACGAGCATCAATTCGATTACTATTCGAACATTCGCCCGATCAACGAGCAGGAGACCTTCGAGTTTTCCGCTCTGGTTCGGCACGAGTTTGAAACGGTCACGCTGACCGCCTGGGGCCTCTACAGCGACGTCGATCAGCTCTTGATCGCGGACGGAACGTCGGCCGATTTTGCGCGCTTCACCTTTCCAGGCGCGACGGAGGACTCGGTCGCAGCCTCAAACGCTTGTTTCGCCTCGACCGCTGAGCTGACGGGTTTTCCCACCAATCCGCCGACCTTTATCGGCGAGACTCCCGTGCCTTTCATCTTTGATCCGGTCACCGGATCGACCTTTGGCGCCTATAGCCCGACGACCTGCGATGGCACCCAGCTGCAAATCCGCAATCAAACCGATTTCAGTGCGGAAGTCCGCCTGGCGTCGAACACAGGCGGTCCAATCGAGTGGCAGGTGGGCGCGTATTATCTTCACATCGATCGCCAGGTCGGGGTCAGCATCGGCGCGGATCTGGGCGAGGGCGTCAGCCGCGAGCTTTACAATCCGCCGGGTTCATTCAACCCCACATCGCAGCTGTTCAACGATGACTTCTCGACCGATGTCTACGCCGCGTTTGCATCGGTGGATTGGGATGTGAGCGATCGCTTCACCGTCAGCCTGGCGGGCCGCTACGACATCGAGGATCGCAGCGTTTCCAGCCTTGTACCGGATGTGGCGGATCCGATTACGGGCGCGCCGATCAACCCTGGCCTTGCCTTCGGACCGATCCCGGATCAGTCGGAGACATTCCGCCAGTTTCAGCCCAAGATTTCGCTGCGCTACGAGCTGACAGACACGGTCAATCTCTACGCCAACTGGGGCATTGGGTTCAAAGCCGGCGGCTTCAACAACCAAGGCTCGGCCGCCATTGTCGATCAAAGCTTCAACCAGTTCATCGGCACCGACGTCTTGATCGAAGACCAGTTCCGCAAAGAAACGTCGTCGGCTTTCGAAGCGGGCCTCAAGGGCGCTTTGCTTGGCGGCGCGGTAACCTTCGACCTGGCGGGATACTACACCGATGTCGATGACATGCAGTTCTTCGAGTTCTTTGTCGGCGATTTCGGATTGCTGCGGGTGGTCTCCAACATCGACGAGGTCGAAATCTATGGGGCTGAACTCAATATCGTGGCGGAGCCGATCGATGGGTGGACGCTGTTCGCCTCGGGCAATGTCACCGAAAGCGAGATCAAGGAGAACGCCTCGCGCCCGGTCACAGTGGGCAACGAATCCCCTTACACTGCCGATTACACGATCAATGTAGGAAGCCAGTTCGACGTGCCGGTGACCGATACTCTCGATTTCGTCGCGCGCGCCGACTACCGCATCACCGGGCCGACCTGGTTCCACACCGTACAGGACGACACCTCTCCCACGCTTTTCAGCGGGCTCCTGCCGGGTTCGGCTCTGGCGCTTCCGGCTGAAGTGGGCGATGCGGACTACACGGTCACCGAGCGCGAGGCCTTCGGTGTCCTGGATGTCCGCGTCGGTGTCGAGATCGACGATAGCATCACAATCATTGCCTTTGCCGAGAACCTCACCAATGAGGAATATGTGAATGAGGTCATCCCCGCCATCGAGTTTGGCGGTTCGTTCATTTCGCCCGGAGGTCTCCGGCGCTTTGGAGTGGAAGTCGCCTATAACTTTTGAGGCCATCGTGCGCTAAAGGCGTCGTCATGAGCGATGATCTTCAAGCGAGCTATTCGGGTGTGTATGAAGGCCGGATCGGGTTCGGCGCCAGACCGGCGCTGATCCTGATCGACTTTGTCGCCGCATATTTTGAGCCGGAGAGCCCGCTTTACGCCGATGTTGACGACGCGCTCGCTGCTGCGCTCATTTTGCGTGAGGCGGCGAGGAGAGCGAGTGTGCCGGTCATCTACACCCAAGTCGTGTACCACCCCTCGCTTTGGGACGGCGGACGTTTTGCCCAGAAAGTCGCGCCGCTGGCGGGTTTTGCGAAGGGGCATCGGTATGGCGAATGGGCGCGGGGTCTGGAGCCGGGCGAGGACGAGCTTGTCCTTTCCAAGCAGTATCCCAGCGCCTTTTTCGGAACGTCGCTGGCCTCAACGCTGACCGCGGCGGGGCACGACAGCCTGCTCATCACCGGATTGACCACAAGCGGCTGTGTCCGCGCGACCTGTGTCGATTGCTGCAGCCACGGGTTCATCCCGATTATCATCGAAGAGGCGGTGGGTGATCGTCAGGAGGACCCGCACCGCGCCAACCTGTTCGACATGAACGCAAAATACGGCGATGTGGTAAGCTTGTCTGAGGCGATCGCGTCGATCGGGGGCTGAACTGCGAGATGGCCTCGGCTAGTTAAGCACCTCGGTTAGCAGCGGATTGGGGAAGCGGCGGCGGATCGTCACCGCCCAGAATATCTCGCTCAAGTCCTCCAGTCGGTGCATCTCCACGAGGGTGCCCGCCTCCAGTTCGTCGCGCACGACAATCGGCGGGATGACTGCCACTCCGACATCCGCGCGGGCCAAAAGGCGCAGCATCGCCATGTCATCCGCTTCCGCTGCGATGCGTGTGACAATCCCCTGACGATCAAGGGCGAGCCTCTCGATCAACGCATCAAAACCGGCCCTTAGCGATGTTTCCGGGGTTGGGAGGATGAGCGGGTGCGCGCGGATGACTTCCGCAATCGAGGCACCGCTGCGCAAGCTCTGCGCCCGTTCGGGCGAGCCAACCAGACTGACCGGTTGCTCGTCTATTCGGGTCACCAGATACGGGCTGCCCGCGTCGCGTGCGGGGCTGAGGTTGGTGAGCACAGCATCAAGGCTGAGCCCCTCAAGCGCGCGCAGAAGGCTGTCCTGAGACCCTGAGCGAAGCACCACCTCAACATCGTCGCGGCCCAGAATAGGCTCCAGAAACCGCATCTGGAAGTTGCGCGAAAGCGTCGCAAGCGCGCCGATCCGCAAGACCCGGCGCTGCCCTTCGGCGCTGGAGAGCGTGGCGGTTAGGTGATCGGCGGTACGAAAGATGTCGTCGGCGTGGTCGAGCGCGATGCGGCCGGCTTCGGTGATCTCCAGGCTGCGTCCGCGCCGTTCGAACAGATCGTGACCGAGGGCGGCTTCCAGCGCCTTGATCTGGGTGGAGACGGCGCTTTGAGAAAGGTTGAGCGCGCGCGCCGCGCCGGTGAGCGTGCCCTCGCGCGCAACGGCGCGAAAAAGGCGGAGGTGGTGCAGGTTTAGAACAGCCATTGTTCTATCATAGCGAACGTTTCGCGAGAAATATTGAATTTTTTTTAATGCAAGCTTGCCGCTACACGCCTTTGACCAAATCCAGCTCGATCCCCTTCGGAGCCTCACTCTATGCTTACAGCGCCGTCCTTGTCGTTCTTTGCGCCTATCGTCCTGCTGCTCGTGGCCGCGTTTGCCGCGTCGCGACCGGGCCGTCGACCGGGCCTGACACCGCGTCTTGCCGAGCTCGCGGCGCTTTTCTCGCTTGCTCTGACAACGGGCGGTCTGGTGCAGGTCGTGGCCGCCAGGGCCGTGGGCGTTGCCGCGTTTGAAGGCCCCGTTCTGATTGCCCTGCGCGCCGATCTGGTCAGCGCAACCATGGCGCTGCTGGTGGGCTTTATCGGCTGGATCGTGATGCGCTACAGCCGCACTTATCTCGATGGCGAAAGCCGCGAGGGCGCCTTTCACGCCTTGATGCTGACAACGCTCGCCTCGGTGCTTGTCTTTGCGCAGGCCGGAAGCCTTGCGACCCTTGTGATAGCGACGCTGGCGGTGGGGCTCACCTTGAAGCGGCTTCTGCTGTTTTATCCCGATCGCCCGGAGGCTCAGCGCGCTGCCACGAAGTTTGCGATCGTGTGGCACGCGGGGGATGCGTTTTTGATCCTGGCAACGGCGATGCTGTTCGCCGCGTTTGGAACGCTGGAACTGTCTGCGCTGGCGGATGCGGCTTGGGCGCAGGGTCTTGGCCTTGTTGGCAACGCCGCTGTTGTATTCCTTGTCGTCGCTGCGGCGCTCAAAACCGCCGCCTTCCCGTTGCACGGCTGGCTCACCGAAGTGATGGAAGCGCCCACGCCTGTTTCCGCCCTCCTTCACGCGGGTATCATCAATTCGGGAGGCGTTCTGTTGATCGCCAACGCCGGACTGGTTCAGCAAAGCTCGGGCGCGATGGCCGCGCTTGTGATGATTGGCGGCTTTACCGCGCTGTTCGGCGCGGCCGTCATGCTGACCCAGAGTGCCGTCAAGACCGCGCTAGCCTGGTCCACCGTTTCGCAAATGGGCTTCATGCTGCTCCAGTGTGGCCTTGGTCTGTGGACGCTCGCTCTGCTGCACATCGTCGCGCACTCGCTTTACAAGGCGCACGCTTTCCTTTCCTCTGGCGGAGCGATCGAGGACGTTGCCAAAGTGCGCCGCCCGGGACCAGTCGCCGCGCCTAGCGTGAAAGCGGTGCTGAATTCGTTCGGTCTCGCCATGCTGCTCTACGCGTTGATTGCAGGCCTTTTCATCTTCGCCTTTGGGCCAAAGAGTCCGCAGGCCTTGGCTCTGGGTGCGATCCTGATCTTCGGTGTTGCCTACATGGTCGCGCAGGGCCTGGCTGACCTTGCCCCGCGCGAGCTGACGCAGCGGCTTGTCGGTTCGTCGATCATCGCGGCGGTCGCCTATTTCACCTTCCAGGTGCTTGCACAGGCGGTTTGGGGACCGATCCTTCCCGCCGCGCCGACGCCCGGCCCGCTGGAATGGGCTCTGATCGTTTTGGCGGTAGTGTCGTTCGGCCTCGTTGCCTTTGCGCAGGCGCTCTTCCCGCTTTGGGCGCACCACCCCTCGACTGCAGGGCTGCGCGTGCATCTGGCCAACGGCCTCTATCTCAATGCTCTGCTCGACCGCGCCATTGGCGGCTTCGCGGCGACCAAGAGCAAACCCCAATGAGCTGATGGCCGGAGATACAACGATGTTCCTCAATCCCTCGCAGATTACCCCCGCTCGGCTTTCCGAAGTGCTTACCGCCGCCGAGGCCGCCGCGCGTGCGATCCCGCCCGCATTCCCGCTTGATGCGACGGTCGCGGTCAACCCTTTCCTGGGGCAAACGAGTGAGGATCTCGCGACCGCATCGGCGCGGCTGTCGCGCGTCGCGGGCACGCGGATCACGCAGACGGGCTCAGCCTATGCCAAGGCCATTCGCGAGGGGTTCATTCTCGACGAAGATCTTGAGGCGGCGCTGGAGGCGAACACCTCTTCGCTCAAGCATTCGAGTGTCGCGGCGCTCAAACTGGCGGCTTCTTCGTTGGGGGATGTTGCGGCCGCTCCCGCTCTGCCGACCATCGCCGATCTCGCTGCGCGCACAAGCGGCACCGACTGGCCCTCGGTGATCGAAAAAACCTTTGGGCAATGGGCATCGGGCCACTTTGATCGCGGTCAGGCTCTGTGGTCACCCACGCCCGGTGCCGAGGCGTTCGCCGCCTGGCGCGCCTGGGCGAGCCACGATCTGACCCCTGAAATTGCGGGCCTTGGCGGGTTCTGCGCGCATGTCGCCGCGGCGCCGGACACGACTGAGCGCGCGATCCTTTTTGCCGCCGACAAGCTTGGGATCCAAGCGGATGCAGCCGAGACCGCGTTCCACCGCCTCTATATGAGCCTTGGTGGCTGGGCTCAGCACGCGCGCTGGATGCTGTGGCAGGCGGAACTAAAGGAGGATGTCGACCGCACGCTCGCCGATTTGCTCGCCATACGCCTGATCTGGGAGGAGGCATTGCTGGAGGCGTTTCCTGAAGTGAAGTCTGAGTGGACAGACGCGCTGGCGGGCCACGCTGCGCCGGTCGAAGCCACACAGGATCAGGTGACGCTCGCGATCCTACAGGACTCCGCCGACCGCGCACACCAGCGGCGCCTGATTGCCGCTCTTGATGGTTCCGACAAGGTGTCCGGGCGTCCTCACGTTCAAGCCGCTTTCTGCATCGATGTGCGCTCGGAAGTCTTCCGTCGCGCCCTCGAAAGCGTCGACAGCGGGGTCGAGACGATCGGATTTGCGGGTTTCTTCGGCATGCCTCTGGCGCACCGCCCGCACGGTTCGGACCTGATCCAGAATCGGCTCCCTGTCCTGCTGAATCCGGGTCTTGAAACAACCAGCGAGGGCGATCCGAAGGTCGATGAAAGCACCCGCATCAAGGCTCGCACGGCGCGCGCCTTTGGTCGGTTCAAGCAGGCGGCGGTCTCGTCCTTTGCCTTTGTCGAATCGATGGGGCCGCTTTACGCGGTCAAGCTGGTGAAGGATGCGTTGGGTCTCGCCAAGGGTCCGACGAAGCCCGAGCCCATGCCCGAAGTGGTCGGCGGTCTTTCCGCCAAGATGAAAGTCGACACCGCAGCCACCGTTCTCGGCGCGATGGGTCTGACGACCAATTTCGCAAAGGTGGTTCTGCTGCTTGGGCACGGCGGCAATGTGACCAACAACCCGCATGAAAGCGCCTATCACTGCGGCGCTTGCGGTGGCTACGCGGGCGATGTGTCGACACGGGTGCTGGCAGGCATGCTCAACGATCCCGAGACCCGTACGGGCCTGGCCGAGCGCGGGCTGCACGTGCCCGAGGATACGGTTTTCATCGCCGGGCTGCACGATACGACGACGGACGCGGTGACGCTCTACGACAAGGATGTGACGGATGTTCCGCACGATCTTGGCCTCGTGCGCGGCTGGCTTTCAGAGGCGGCTTGGATCGCTCGCGCCGAGCGCGCTCCGCGCCTGCCGGGTGCCAAATGGCAGAACCTCCACGCGCGTGCAAGAAACTGGGCCGAAACACGGCCGGAGTGGGGTTTGGCGGGCTGCGGCGCCTTCATAGCCGCCCCGCGCGCGGCGACCGCGGGCAAGGATTTGGGCGGCCGCGCCTTCCTCAATTCCTACGATTGGCAAAGCGATGAGGACTTCAGCGTTCTCGAGCTAGTCCTGACCGCTCCGGTCGTCGTGGCGAGCTGGATTTCGCTTCAATATTATGGCTCTTCGGTCGCGCCCGACATCTTTGGCGGTGGCAACAAGCTGATCCACAACGTTGTGGGCGGCATTGGCGTTATCGAAGGCAACAGCGGACGACTGCGTCCGGGCCTGCCGTGGCAAGGTGTGCACGATGGAGAGGAACTCGCCCACGAACCGCTGCGTCTGTCGGTGATGATCGAGGCACCGCGCGAAGCGATCCTTGATGTGCTGGAACGCCACCCCGGCATGCGTGAGCTGTTCGATAACGGCTGGCTGCATCTGTTCACGCTCAAGGACGGCCGTGTCGACGCGCGGTACCGCCCCGGACTTAGCTTTGCTGACGAAGTGACAAGCACCTCGATCGCCGCCTAACCCCTTCGTCAAAGAGGCTCGCCGAGGGGTCGGGCGAGCCTCTTTGTTGATTGAGCCCCTGCAAAAGGCCTCTTGCCAAATCTCTGATTGTGCGTCTCGTGCGGCTTCGTGCGCAGCGTCACGTCATCGCGACGTTCGGTTACGAACTTTCACTTGTCAGGATATTACGCAGCCTTAGTGCGTTGCGCTGTTATCGTGACACTCGCGCCTAGACTGCCATCCCCGAGGCTTCCGATCGTTCGTCGCTTTGCGGCCTGCGCCAGCGCGCTTTTGAGCGCGTGCGCGCTCGCAGGGTGCATTTCGATGGCACCCGATGCGCGAACGCCCGCGCGCGTTGAACAGATGCCCGAAAGCTTCGCTCAGGCCGAGCTTGCCGAAACCGGTGAATACACGCCCGAAAACTGGTGGCGCGCTTTTGAGGACCCGGTTTTGGATGACTTGGTCGAAAAGGCGCTTGCCAGCAATCTCGATATTGCGGAATCCGCCGCACGCTTACGTCAGGCGAGGGCGCAGGCGCGCGTCTCGCGCGCGGCTCTGGTTCCGCAGACCTCGCTTGCCGGAGATGCGTCCGAGACGAGTTCGCCGCTTGCCGGACTTGCCTTTGGCGATCTTGGCGGGGGCGGATCGGATCGGATCGACAACGAAGCGTATACGCTTGGCGCCACCGCTTCGTATGAGCTCGATCTGTTTGGCCGCGCGCGCGATGACTTTCGCGCCGCGCGCCAAGATGCGATCGCCAGCGAGCGCGACCTCAAGACGGTCCAGCTTAGTACGGCTGCTGAGACGATTTCGGCCTACTTCGACTATGTCGATACGGCGCGGCAAATCGCGCTGACGGAAAGAACCGTCGAAGTTCTGCGCGACCGCGCCAATCGCACCGATGAACGCTTTGAAAGAGGCCTTGTCGACAGCCTTGAACTCTACCAGATCCGGCAGGATCTTCGCTCGACGGAGAGCTCGCTGCCGCAATTGCGATCCACTCTCGTCGCCACCCGATCGCGCCTCGCCCTGTTGCTGGGCGCCTACCCCGCCGAACTGGACGAGGCGCTAAGCCAGCCTCTCCGACCGCGACTCGTCTTTGAGTCGGTGCCCAGCGGTCTACCGATCGCGATTCTGGCGCAGCGCCCGGATGTCGCGGCGGAGTACGAGCGGTTGGAAGCGGCGCGGCTGCGTATCGGTGCGCGCCGAGCGGAACGTTTCCCCGCCTTGAGTTTCACCGCCACGCTCGGCACTCAAGGCGCTGATCCGGCTGGCGCTTTCGATTTCGCCACCAACTGGACCTCTTCGCTCCTTGCGGCGTTCACTGCGCCCCTGTTCGATGGCGGGCGTATCACGGCAAATATCGCTTCGGCGCGGGCGACCTATGACCAACAGGCCGCGGCCTACGCTCGCAGCGTCATCACCGCGTTCGGTGAGGTGGAGAGTGCGCTGGCGGATTACGAGCAGCAGCGCGACCGGTATGCACTCGTGTCTGAACAGCTCGCGGAATCGCGCGGGTCGCTGGACCTGCAAAGCCGCCGGTTCGCCGCCGGAACCGGCGACTATCTTGCCTACCTGGACGCGTTGCGAACCGTTTATGGGGTGGAGACCAACCTATCGACGGCTGCTCGCGCGACCGCGCTGGCGCGCCTCGGGCTGCACCGCGCTCTTGGCGGAGACTGGAGCCCTGGGGGGGCACCGGGTGATGCGCGATCCGTCGATATGCAGCGCAGCGACAAGACAACACTCGATAATGGGGAAGCCTCATGAGCCGCCAGCTGCTCTATTCGCTCGCGTTTCTGATCGGCGGCACGCTGATCGCTGCTGTCTTGATAATGTTGCGCCCCGAGCCGATCGAGCAAGAGCGCATCGAAGAGGTCCCGCTGGTGGAGGCGGTGGCCTTGAAGGAGACATCCGGGACGATCCCCGTTTTGGGACAGGGCACGGTGCAAGCGCGAGACGAAGTTGTGATCGCGGCGCAGGTTTCGGGTCGGCTCACCTATGTGAACCCCTCGTTTCGCGAGGGCGGAGTCTTAGCGAAGGGCGCGCCGCTCTTTCGGATCGAGCAGAGCGACTTTGTAAACCAGGTGCGCGCCGCCGAAGCCGATGTCGAGGCGCAAAACGTCGCGGTGTTGGAGGCGGAAGAGGAAGTCGAGATCGCGCGCGAAGAGCTTGAGCGCTTTGCCGCAAGGGCGCAGGCGGCGGCTGCGGGTGGTTTGAGCGAGACGGTCATCCTGCCACCGCGCGGCATGGAGGACGTCGCCGCGCAGACTCAGACCGACGCGCCCACATCCGGGATAAGCGCCGGCTCGCGTGGACTGGCCACGCGTGAGCCGCAATTGCAAAGCACCAAGGCTGCCCTTGATCGCGCCGAAGCGAACCTTTCCGACGCCAAGCTACAGTTGGCTCGAACGAGTGTAAAAGCTCCCTTTGGCGGGCTCGTGCGTGAGGAGAACGCCGCCGTGGGTCAGCTGGTCCAGCCAGGTGAGCAGCTCGGCTCACTGGTTGCAACCGACGCTTATGAGGTTCGTGTTTCGCTGACCGCCGATGAAGCCGCGCTCATTCCCGGTTTGCTCACCGGTACGGGAGGACGCGTTCCAGCCGAAGTCACCACAACCTATGGCGGGACCCGCTATCGATGGGACGCCTATGTCGACCGGGCCAACGCAATCCTCGACAGCGCGACCCGCAATATCGAGGTCTTCGTGCGAGTGCCCGCGCCCCTTACCAGCGGGCGTATCCTGGATGAGGAGGCAGCCGGCCGTGCCCCGCCTCTTCTGCTGGGTGCGTTTGTGGACGTCACGATCACAGGCGCGAGCCTCAACAGCTACGCAACAGTGCCAAGCGATGCGGTGCGACCGGGCAACGAGATTTGGGTGGTGCGCGATGGCAAGCTAGTCGTCCTTGAAGTGCGCGTCATTCAGCGCAGCGACCGCATCGCGTACATAACATCGCCGGAGCTCTCAAAGGGCGGCAAGCTGATTACGAGCAACCTGGCCGCGCCCATTGAAGGCATGGCGCTGCGTGTCGTGGGAGCCGAGCCTCAAAGTGCGCAAGAGACGGTGTCAGTGAGTGAAGCCGAATGAGCGAGGATCCGGCCACGGCCAGCGCACCGGTCCCACCCCCACCGTCATCAGCATCTTCGCCGCGTCCGCGCCCCGGCGATCGCGCGCGCGACCGCCGGGGTGTGATCGCTTTCATGGCGCGCAACGGGGTGGCCGCCAATCTTCTGCTGCTCGCGATGTTTGTCCTCGGTGTAATCTCGTTCGGGCAGATTGTGCAGGAGGTCTTTGCCGAAAGCAGCCTCGATACGATTGAGGTCAGCGTCAATTATCCTGGCGCCACTCCCGCCGAACTCGAAGAGTCGGTTGTCCAGCGGATCGAAGAGGCGGTCGAAGCCATCGAAGGCGTAGACAAGATCACCGCCACAGCTCGTGAGGGCAATGGCACGGTCAGCATCGAGATGGAGGAAGGAACGGACATTGCGGCCGCGCTCGACGAGGTAAAGTCCGAGGTCGATCAGATCGAAACTTTCCCCGCTGAAGCGGACGAGCCCGATATCCGGGAACTCACGACACGCTCCGTCGTGCTGCGCATCGCTTTGTTCGGCGACGTTTCGGAGCGGTCGCTTAAGGAAACGGCCTTTGCTCTCGAAGATGAGATCGCCGCCATGCCCGAGGTCTCCTATGTCGAGACCAGCGCCGTGAGGGACTATCAGATCTTTGTCGATGTTCCGCAAGGATCGCTGCGCGCGCTCGATCTGTCGCTGCCGGAAATCGCGCAGGTGGTTACGCAGTCTAGTCTGGACGCGTCCGCCGGATCGCTCGAAACGCCTAATGAAGAAGTGCGTCTGCGAACGGTTGGCCAGAACTACGACCAGTCGGACTTTGAGAACATCATCGTGGTCAGCAGCGGCGAAGGCGATCTTTTGCGGCTGGGTGATATCGCAACCGTAACGGACGGATTTGAAAACAGCGACCTGATCGCGCGCTTCAACGGCAAGCCAGTCGCCTTTGTCGATATCTACCGCACCTCCGATGAACGCGTGCTCGATGTCGCGGCGGCCGTCAAAGAAAGGTTGGCGACGAGCTACGCGCCCCCGCCCGGCGTCGAATTTGCGGTATGGAGCGATCAGTCCGAAATCCTCAACGACCGTTACCAGCTGCTGCTCAAGAACGCGGCTCAGGGCCTGTTTCTCGTTCTTCTGGCCCTTACGCTGTTCTTGGATCTGAGGCTGGCGTTTTGGACCGCGGTAGGGATTGGCGCCACCTTTACCGGCGCGATTTTCGTCCTCGATATCATCGGGTCGAGTATCAACATGTTCTCGCTGTTCGGCTTTATCCTGGCGCTTGGCCTTGTGGTCGATGACGCGGTCGTGGTCGGCGAAAATATCTACGCAGAGCGCGAAGGTGGTCGAAGTGGCCTGGGGGCTGCTATTGCAGGGGCGCAGCGGGTGCGCACGCCGGTGATCTTCGCGGTTCTGACCAGCATGACCTCCATACTTCCGGTGCTGGCGATCGGCGGGGTGATCGGTAACATCACGGCCGATATTCCTCTGGTGGTCGTCTCGGTGCTGGGCCTCTCGCTGGTTGAGGCGCTGCTTGTTCTGCCAAGCCATTTGTCGCACCTGCCGGCTGCGGGCGCGCACGCGGGCAATCAGATCACGCGCTTTTTCGAAAGGGTGCAGCAGGCGGTCGACAAGCGTTTCAAAGCCTTTGTCGAAGGACCGCTCGACAGGGCTCTCGAATTTTCGGTGAAAGCGCCAGCGGTCGTGCTCGCAGCGGCTACAGCCCTTTTGATCGTCATGATCTCGCTGATACCCGCGGGGATCATCAAGGTCAGCTTCTTCCCGCAGATTCCGGGCGAAATCGTCTCAGCCTCGATCGATATGCCAGCCGGATCGACCATTGAGCGCACACAGAGAGTGACCGAGAAGGTCCTGGCGGCCGGCGACCGGGTGCTTGCGCGCTATGCGCGCAAGGAAGAGCGCGAGGCGGGGGTGATCCCGGACTTTGTCGAAGCGATCTACTCCACTGTCGGTCAGCGCGCATCCGGAGGTGGCCCGGCTGGCAACTCGACCACCTTGGCTGCCAACCTGGCCGATGTGCAGATCGCGTTGAAAGCGGATCGCGAAGTCGAAGTCGACGCGGCCGAGATCGAAGCGGCGTGGCGCGAGGAAATCGGCGAGCTTGTCGAAGTCAGATCGCTTTCCATCTCCTCTGATGACATCAGCTTTGGGGCTGCGATCAACGTTCAGCTGTCAGACAAGGACCAAGCGGTTCTGGACGCCGCGCGTGTCCGTGTGATGGAAGGTATCGGTCGGATCAACGGCGCGTTCGATACTGAGAGCGATCAGGACGCTGGCCTGCGAGAGATCGAGCTGCGCTTGAAGCCGGACGCGCGCACACTTGGTCTCACCGTCCAGGATTTGGCCAATCAGGTGCGCGCCGCGTTCTTCGGTGCGGAGGCTGTGCGGGTCCAGCGTGGCCGACAGGATGTGCGCGTCTACGTGCGTCTGCCTGAAGCAGAGCGCGATTCGATCGCCGACGTTAACGCGTTGCGCGTGCGCGTTCCCGGCGGCGGCTTCACCTCCCTGTCCGCGATCGCGGAGGCGAACTTTACCGAGGCGCCCGCGACCATCCGGCGCGAAGATGGGCGGCGCATCGTCAGTGTGAGCGCCGATGTCAATGAAGACGCCATCACCGGGACGGAAGCGACCCAGTTCATTGAGGAGGAGATACTGCCCCCGATCCTCGCCGACTATCCCTCGTTGCAATACAAGTTCGGCGGCGAGCAGGAAGAGCAGTTAGAGAGTTTTGGTGATCTGGGGGGGGCTTTCGTGATCGCCCTGATCGCGATCTACGCGCTGCTTGCCATCCCATTCAAATCCTATACCCAGCCGTTCGTTATCATGGCCGCGATCCCCTTCGGCTTTATCGGAGCGCTTGTCGCCCATGTCTTGCTTGGGCTTTCGATTGGTATTCTGTCCTTGTTCGGTTTCGTTGCGCTGGCTGGCGTGATCATCAACGGCAGCCTCGTGATGATCGACTTCTTCAACGAGAATATCACGTTGGGAATGAGCGAGGACGAGGCGATTGTGGACGCGGCCAAATCGCGGTTCCGCCCGATCATGCTCACCGCGACGACGACCTTCCTGGGCGTGGCGCCGATTACGTTTGAGACCAGCCGGCAAGCTCAGTTTCTGATCCCCATGGCCGCAAGTCTCGGTTTCGGCGTGCTGATCGGCACCGCGCTCTTGATGTTGGTCATCCCTGCGCTCGCGATCACACATTTCCGGGGACGCCGGTGGCTGAAGAAGCTCTACCGCGGCGAACTGGACGAGGAGGATTAGGCCGCACTCCAGTGTCGTGATGGTTCCGTGAGGGCGTTGCTTCCTCCCGCGTCGCGCGCCTATGTCATGTCCATGCGAGCCCGCAAGTGCAGGCGCGCGCATCGGGCGAGGAAATCCAGCTGCAATGATTGTCAAGATCGCCGCCTTTACCGAAGACGAGCGCATTGCCACGCTCAAGGACCGGCTTGCCGCGCTGCGCTGGCGCGATGGCCGCGAGACAGCGGGTGCGGTCGCCAAGCGCGTCAAGCGCAACCTCCAAGCGATCGTCAACGACGAGGCGGGACGCGCAATCCGTGCCGAACTCGGGCCGCTCATTTCGGAAAATCGCGTCGTGAAGGCCGCCGCTCGCCCGCGTCGCATCTCTCCGCTGCTGATCAGCAAGACTTCGGACGGTGGCCATTACGGCCCGCATGTCGACAATTCGCTGATGGGCAAGGGCGCAAACCGCATCCGCACTGACATCTCCTTCACGCTGTTCCTGAGCAATTCGGCTGACTACGAGGGCGGCGAACTGGTCATCCACACTGCGGGCCTGACGCAGGTTGTGAAAGGCGATTGGGGGCAACTTGTGCTCTACCCTTCGACCTCGATCCACGAAGTGAAGCCGGTAACGAAGGGCGAGAGAGTGGTGTGCGTAGGCTGGATCGAGAGCCTCATTCCCGACCCTACGCAGCGCGAATTGCTGTTTGACATGGAGAACCTTCGCACCAGCCTGCGCCAGAAGCTGGACCTGGGGTCGGCCGAATTGCTCACGCTTGACAAGACGATGTCGAACCTCGTGCGGATGTGGAGCCAGACCTGACCACCAGCGTTCCGACCCATCGCTCAAATGCAAACTCGTCACCAGCTCTCGCCAACGACAAGAACACCGACCTATTGGGCAAGGAAGGATGAATGTTGGCAGCACAGGCGCCGTCTACCCGGTCGAAGATCAGGGCCTTGGGAGGTCTCTGAGCGCGTAGGTTGAGCCCGATGTCGTCAAATGACCATAATCAAAGATCATCGGGCCGCCGTCCGGCGCGTAGAGCTTGCAGGATCCCTCCGGGCAGATTGCCTGGGCGACGGAATGGTAGCGCGCGTCCGAGCCGCTCAAGGCTTGCATCAGGCGTTGCTCTGTCACATCGGTCGACCGGTCACGGAAAGAGTGAACTGCGCTTTCGCTTTCGCTTGCGACCGCGCGTGCAAGGATGATGGGGAAGCTGCCGTCATATTCGATCACGGGGCCAAGGACGGTCACATCGATGCCTCGGTCCCGGATCGCATCAATCGTCTCGCGCAGCCTTTGGGCATCGTCGGCTCGCCAGCGGCTGGCCATGACCACGCCATCGATTTTGCCCGATGGCAAAAGCGTGTTCAGAACCCGTTCGCGGGTCGCCTTGCAGCCAGGATGCAACCAGCCATCGACAAGGGGTGCGCAGCCGAAATGGGTCGCCTGCAGCCAGTTGATTTCCGGGAAACGCTGGCGCAAGGCCGCGCTGTGCATGTGCGCGTGACTGTCACCGAAGATCAGCACATTGCGACGGCCAGGATCGGCGGTAAGGCACTCTTGCTCATCCAGTTGCTCTGATGGATCATTGATGAAACAGACGCGTGCCCGGTCCCGTGCCGGCTCGTCGACCCAATTCGTATATTCCACGTATCGCGCGATCTGTTTGGCGCGATCGGTAACCGGCCAGATGCTCTCAGCCTGCTGCGAGAGTGTGACGCCCACGGCAAGAGCGGCGACGGTCACTCCAGCTCCCAGCCCGACTGCCGTGCTCGGGGCGATGCTTCGAAGACGATTGCGCGCCGGTTTTTCGACAATAACGTATGAAACGGTGGCGGCGACCAACGAGGCAATGATGAGCGCGATAGTCTCCCGATAATCGAGGCTCCGACCGGTGGCTTCGCGATAAAGCGCGATGATCGGCCAATGCCAAAGATACAGTGGAAACGAGATGAGGCCGATCCAACGCATCGGCGCAAGCGACAGGAACCGGGCTGCAAAAGTGCCTGGCCCGTACGCAATGAGAAGCGCCGTTCCAAGGCAGGGCAGCAGAGCGAGTGGCGATGGGAATGGCAGCCAGCTGACAAGAAAAAGGACACTCACACCGATCAGGCCAAACCCGGCCATCGCCGCTAGTGTTGAAAGACGATGGCCCAGCTTTGGCGCCAGGCCCAAAGCGAGCAGACTGCCAATCAAGAGTTCCCAGGCTCGAAAGGGCAGCAGGTAAAAGTCAGCCTCCGGGTAAGACTGATGGACAAGGGTGCCTACCCCTAGCGAGGTGATCGCGATGCCGGACAACGCGATTGCGAGGCGCCTGCGATCCAGCCCGCGCAGAAGAACGAGCAAGAGGGGAAAGAGAATGTAGAATTGCTCTTCCACACCAAGGGACCATGTGTGGAGCAGCGGAAGCGAGTCTGCAGATCTGGCGAAATAGTTGATTTCAGACCAGAAATAGATATTCGAGCCGAACGCTGCACTGGCGGCTAGGCTATCGAAGAACTTGGCGATCTCGCTCGGCAGTCCAAGCACAGCGCCGACTGCAAGCGACACTATGGCGAGCATGAAATAAAGCGCCGGCAAGATGCGCGCGACGCGGCGCTGGTAGAACCGCACGATCGAGAATTGGCCCTGCTCGATTTCTTTCAGGATGATTTGCGTGATCAGGAAGCCCGATATGACGAAGAAGATGTCGACGCCGACATAACCGCCCCGCAGCGCGTCGACGCCTGCGTGAAACAGCAGGACCGGAACAATGGCAACCGCGCGCAAGCCTTCGATATCGGGGCGATATTGCACGGTCTGGGCGGCTCCATTTTCCCGTATGTCAGGGACGCTGGCTCGGGCTCTAGGAACGATTTCGGTTGAGATCAAACGGCGTGCGAGGTCATCCCACAGCCGCGCGAAGGTCACTCAAGCGGGTGAGGAACTCCGCGCCGCGGTCTTGCAAGGCACAAGCATGGATGCGAGCGCGCCCGTTACACCACCCCGAACGCCAGCATCGCGTCGGCGACTTTCTTGAACCCTGCGATGTTTGCCCCTTTTACATAGTCGACATAGCCGTCACCGGTGTCGCCGTATCTGGTGCATTTTTCGTGGATCCCTCTCATCAGATTTGTGAGCATGTCGCCAAGGCGCTCCTCGTCCCAGGTGATGCGTTCCGAGTTCTGACTCATTTCGAGACCCGAGACCGCGACACCGCCCGCGTTGGCAGCCTTGCCGGGGCCGTAGAGGATCTTGGCTTCGTGAAAGACCTTCACGCCCTCAAGTGTCGTCGGCATATTCGCGCCTTCCGATACCGCCGCGCAGCCGTTTTCGACAAGCTTTTTGGCTTCGTCTTCGTTCAGCTCGTTCTGCGTGGCGCAGGGGAGGGCGAGATCGGTTTCAACGCCCCAGGGACGCTTGCCCTCATGATAGGTCGCGCTCTTGAACTCGTCGACATATTCGCTGATCCGGCCGCGCTTGACGGTCTTGAGATGTTTGACCCAATCGATCTTTTCCTGACCGATGCCATCGGGATCGTGGACAAAGCCGTCGCTGTCGGAGAGCGTGATCACCTTGCCGCCCAATTGCGTGATCTTCTCCGCCGCGTGCGTTGCGACGTTGCCCGAACCTGAGATGACTGCGCTTTTGCCTTCGATGTCCTCACCCCGATGCTCCAGCATATTGCGCAGGAAATACACCGCGCCGTACCCCGTGGCCTCCGGCCGCATTTGTGATCCGCCGTATTCGAGCGCCTTGCCCGTTAGCACGCCTTCCCAGCGATTGGTGATGCGCTTGTATTGGCCGAACATGTAACCGATCTCGCGCCCGCCCACGCCGATATCTCCCGCCGGGACGTCGGTGTCGGGGCCGATATGGCGATAGAGCTCGGTCATGAAGCTTTGGCAAAAGCGCATCACTTCGCTGTCGGACTTGCCGCGCGGATTGAAATTCGCGCCGCCCTTTGCCCCGCCCATGGGAAGCCCGGTGAGCGAGTTCTTGAAGGTCTGTTCAAAGGCCAGAAACTTCAGGACACTCTCGGTTACGCTTGGGTGAAAGCGGATCCCGCCCTTGTAGGGACCGATCGCGTTGTTGTTGTGGACGCGCCAGCCGCGCTGAACCCGGATATTGTGATTGTCGTCTTCCCAACACACGCGAAACGAAACGATACGATCGGGCTCCGTGATGCGGCGCAGGATCTGCGCCTCGTGATATTCGACCTTGTCGGATATGAAATCGTAGATGTCCTGCGCGACTTCCTGCACCGCCTGGATGAATTCGGTCTGGCCCGGATTGCGTTTCCTGACACCCTCCATGAAGGTCTCGAGGTTCACGTGATCGGACAGGGCCATGCTTGCTCCTTCCAGCTCTGATTAGTGGCAGCGCGGTAAACACGGAAGCGAGAACTTTCGCGCAGCTTGGCCTAGAGTTACGTCTCGCTGCGCATAATGGTTCCGTCGCGGGGCGTTCGAACTTGCCCCCCGAAGGCGCGCCCTAGACGCTTGCAATCGGTGATCAGTCCCTTACCAGTGCTTCACCGTTGAATTTTCGCAACAGTAACGTGCATTCTCATGACGTCGCTTCGTTGCGAACCAAGGGACGAATAGGCTGCTAGCGTGACGCGATAGTGTCGAACAGGCGCTGGACTAATCGCAAGGCTCTGGGTGGGCGAAGCAGTCGGACAGGAAACGAATGGCTAGCGTAAGCGGCGAACCGACGCCGCAAACCGAGTACCCGATCGACCCGCCGATGGTCGAGCTTGAGATCGACACGCACGACCGGGGTTTTTACGACGGTTTTAGCCGCGAGGTTACGATCCCTGCCAAGATCATCGTCGCGCTTATTATTCTGTGGGCTATCTTCTTTCCGGTCAGCGCGATGGGAACGCTGCAAGCGGCGAACGCGTCCATTATCTCCTCGTTTTCCGCCTGGTATATCTACCTGGTCGCGGGGATAGTGATTGTCTGCGTTGCTCTGGCGGCGCTGCCTCAATCGGGCCGCCTGCGGATGGGGGCGCCGGGGGAGGAGCCCGAGTTTTCGCGCTTCTCCTGGTTTGCCATGCTGTTCGGGGCCGGGATCGGGATCGGCATGCTCACATTCTCGACCGGTGAACCGCTGGCGCACTTTTCGAACAATCCCGATATCATTAGCGGCGCCATAGAGGCGCGCTCGCCCGAAGCGGTGCGCCCGGCCTACCGATACACATTTCTGCACTGGGGATTTGGCGCGTGGTGCACCTATGCGCTCGTGGGATTGTGCGTTGGTTACGTGTCGCATCGCCGGGGCCTGCCGCTCACGATCCGTTCCAGCCTCGCGCCGCTGTTTGGAGAGCGAATGTCGGGCCTTGCCGGCCACGCCGTCGATGTTGTCGCGGTCGTCGCGACCATTCTTGGAGTCGCCTACACGCTGGGTTTTGGGGTCGAGCAATTTGTCGCCGGGCTACACCGGCTTGGCCTTGGTGAGTGGCTGATGGTAACCGGCTCGCATGGCAAGGCTCAGGGGGCCTCCAGCGGCGCCATCGTTCTGGCGCTCTTCGTCCTGGTCGGAGCATCAACCATCAGCGCGCTCTCGGGCGTGGGGCGCGGCATCAAGTGGCTCTCCAATCTGAATATGGGGCTCTCGATTGGATTGCTTGCGCTCTTCGTGACCGTAGGCTCAGGTCTTAAGGGACTGGAACTGCTCGGCCTTGGTGTCTTGGACTACGTCTTGGCTCTGCCGCAACAGTCCTTGTTGCTGTTCGCCCCTGACGGCAGCGAAACGGGCGACGCGCTGGTCGCGTGGCAAGAGGGCTGGACCGTCATGTATTGGGCGTGGTGGATCGCTTTTGCTCCGTTTGTGGGAATGTTCATCGCGCGCATTTCGCGCGGGCGCACGGTGCGCGAATACGTGCTGGGTGTGGCGATGGTGCCTTCGCTCATGTGCTTTATCTGGATGGCACTTGTCGGCGGAACTGCGATCGACTTGGAACTCTCCGGGGTCGCGCGAGGCGCGATCGCCGACGCTCCGATGGCGGATCAGCTTTTTGCAACGCTCGCTTTCCTGCTCAGCCCGGGGGTGGCGTTCATCGTTTCGGGCCTCATCGTTTTGCTCCTCATGACCTATCTCGTTACTTCGGCGGACAGCGCGATCCTGATCGTGAACACCATCAACGGAGCCGGGGAGGACGAGGGGGCGCGGCGCTATCATATCCTTTTCTGGGGGCTGGCGCTGGCCTTCGTCGTTGGGTCTATGCTTCTGCTTGGCGGGATAGAGGCGATCCGCATCACCATGATCATCGGAGCCTTGCCATTCTCGGTGGTTGTGCTGGCCATGGGTGTCGCGATCGTGAAGGCGGTCGCCTTCGATATCATTCGCGAACGCCACGGCGTGCCCACAACGGCTCAGGAATGCCAAGATTGGAATGGCGAGTTGAGAGCGACCGATTGACCCGGCCTCAGCTTTCTGGACTTAAGTAAAAATATATGACAAGTTCGTAATACTTAAATTGTCAAGAATTTATCTATCCAGATCATAAAATCAATATCTCGAACAATTGAGTAAATTATCAGTTCTTGAAAAACTCTTTCAAAAATTACTACGATTAATCTCGAATGTTGTTATTTCGCAACAATCTGGTTTTTGTTCGAGATTTGTCCGGCTCACCGGTGGCCAATGGCGGTCCGCCTTGGTAGCGGCCTTGGCAAGCCGCGCGCGGAAGGGGTTTTTCTGCGGCGCGTCTTGGCGGTGACGCCGATACACTGACGTATCGCGAGCTGCATTTCAAAGCTCAAAGGGGCCAATACATGAAGACTCTTATCTGCGGTGCGTCCGTTGGCGCGCTCGCAATCGCACTCGCTTCGCCAGCCGCCGCGCAGGATTCTGCCGCGGACCCAACGACGTCGGAGCCGGAGGAAAAGCGTGGCGGCGTGCCGGTCATTGTTGTGACCGCGCAGAAGCGTTCGGAAGATTTGCAGGACGTGCCGATTTCCGTTTCGGCGATCGGCAGCGAAGAGCTTGATCGACTCAACATCGACACGTTCGAGGATTACCTGGAGCAACTGCCATCGGTTACCGCAGGTGGCAACGGACCGGGTCAGAGCACAATCTACATTCGCGGTCTTGCCTCCACAACACCCAACATCACCGTCGCAGGGGTGGCGGGCCTTGCTCCCAACGTGGCGCTGTATCTCAACGATCAACCGCTCGCCCAACCGGGGCGGAATCTGGACGTTTACGCTGCAGACTTGGAGCGGATCGAGGTGCTCTCTGGACCTCAGGGCACTCTGTTTGGCGCCAGTTCGCAGGCGGGTGTTGTGCGTCTCATCACCAACAAGCCGGACCTTTCGGGGCTTTCTGCCTCGTTTTCAGGGGGCGTCAGCTTCACCAAGGGAGGTGAGAGCAGCTATCAGGGCGAGATGATGCTCAACGTGCCGGTGACCGACACCTTCGGTTTGCGCGGCGTTGTCTATCTCGACGATCAGGGCGGTTACATCGACAATGTGCAAGGCACGCGCGACCTTTCTGAAAGCGCGCGCTTCCGCCCCGAAGGCACGGTGCGCTCGAACGGCGTTCCGGTAAACGCCAACCGCGCCGGTTTCCAATCGACCGCTGATCTCTCAGATGTGACCTTTCTGGAGGCGGACAACGCTGGCCTCGCCGAAGATGACTTCAACGACACAACCTATGCGGGCTTTCGCATTTCGGCGCTGTGGGAGGTGACACCCGATTGGACGGTCAACATCTCGCACCAGCGCCAAAGCCTGGAATCGGACGGTTCATTCTTCGCCGATCCTGAACTCGACGGTCTTGATGACCTTGAGATCGAACGGTTCGAGGAAGACCGCCTTGAGGACGATTTCTCGAACACGAGCTGGACCGTTGAAGGCCGTATCGCGATGCTCGATGTGGTCTACACGGGCGCCTACACCGAACGCGACAGCGATCAGCGCGCCGACTACACCGACTACCTTTTCGCAGGCCAATACCTGCCCTACTACATCTGCGATGGGTCGGTGAGTTATCCTGGCGCTGCCGATCCCAGCGGCACCTGCCAGGCTCCAAACCTTTACATCAATTCGGTGTCGAAGACCGAGGTGTTCACGCAGGAATTGCGCTTCGCAACCCCTGATGACTGGCGTGTGCGTTTCCAGGGCGGTGGGTTCTATTCCGATCTCAGCCTCGAAGAGCGTGTAGACTTTGCCTATCCCGGCAATGTGATTGCGCAGCCGTTTGGGGCGTTCCCGGAAAACTTCCCGCAGCCCGACGCGTTCTTCTCGGATCCCGGACCTTTCCCGGCCGACACGATCTTTCGCAATGATATCCGCCGCACTGATGAGCAATGGGGCGTATTTGGCGAGGTGAGCGTCGATCTTGTGCCCGATTTGCTCACCGCCACATTCGGCGCGCGCTACTACGATGTCGAAGTGGATTTTGAAGGTTCGGCGAACGGGTCCTTCTGCAATTCAGGCGGGACCGATCAAAACGCGTTCGGCACCAATATCAGCGATCTGTATGACGGCGACGGTGAGTTCACGTTTATCGGATCGTGCGATCCGGCGCTGCGCCAGACCTTCGACCTCGACGACAGCCTGGCGGACATCCAGGCCGCCGGCCTTTCCGAAGCGCAGGCCCAGCAAGTGTTCAACGCCGTCAGGGCACCTGATACTGCGTCGACTAGCGGGACAATCTTCAAAGGCACGGTTACCCTGACGCCGACCGAGGATCTGTTGTTCTATCTGACCTATTCGGAAGGCTTCCGCCCCGGAGTGCTCAACCGTCCAGGCGGCGCGGTGGCTCCGGGAGCCAGCGGGTTCGTGGTGCCTTTCGAAGTGGAATCGGATGAAGTCACCAACTATGAATTGGGCTGGAAGACCGAGTTCATCGATGGTCAGGTCCGTCTCAACGGATCAGCGTTCTTCGTCGATATCACCAACCTGCAAACTCAGATCTTCGATCCGTCGATCACCAACCTGTTTTTCTCGGCCAACGCCGCGAACGCGGAAATCTATGGAATGGAAGCCGATTTCGTGATCGCGCCCTATTCGCTGCCCGGTTTTTCGGTCGCGGGCGCGTTTTCAATCCTCGATACCGAAATCACCGAAGTCCTTATCCCAACAGACGATGTGCTCGTGGGCTCGGACCTTGCCTACGCGCCGCCGTTCCAGGGCAACATCCGCGCGCGGTACGAATGGGACCTTTCGGATACGCTCGAAGCCTATGTGCAGCCGCAGGTGACCTATTCGGACAGCAAGTTCACAGACGTGGTCGAAATCAACAAGCTGGAACTCGACAGCTACACCGTCTTCGATCTGTCCGTCGGCGTGCGGGCCGATCAGTGGCGTGTCGAGATATTCGGCGAGAACCTGTCGGATGAGCGCGCACAAATCTCGGGCAATTTCGGCAATGATCGTCCCCGTGTTGTGACGAATCGTCCGCTAACCGCCGGTCTGCGCGTCGGTTTCGACTACTGACCGCGTTCAACCCATGCGATAAGGCGGCGGGCAGGGCGTGGCTCTTCCCGCCGTTTTCGTTTTAAGGGCGTTGCATGAGCACTCGCGAAGACAAGCTCAAACGCGCGCAGGAAGCGCTGCAGGCAGGCCGGTTTGAGGGCGGTCTTGCGCTCGCAGATGAGGTTCTTGGCGAGGATCCCGCCGACGGGGAGGCTCGCTATATCGCGGCCATCGCCTCTCGCTATCTCAAGCGCTTCGATGACGCGGCTCAGCATCTGGCCGCGCTTCATGCAGCGATGCCCGAATACGGGCGCGCCTGGCAGGAGCAGGGGCATTTGGCGGTGGCGAGGGGCGAAAACGCGGCTGCGCTAGAAGCCTACACTCGCGCAACTCGGTTCAACCCCGCGCTCGAAGCCAGTTGGCGCGAGCAGGCGCGCTTGCACGCGCAAGCGAGTCAGTCGGCAGAAGCGAAAGCCGCCGAAGCGCAACGCCAGCGCCTGGCCGGTCTTCCGCGCGAACTGGTGGCGGTGCAGCATCATCTGGCGGAGGGGAGATTGTTGCGCGCAGAGGAAATCTGTCGCCACTTCCTGCGCCAGAACCCCCGCAACGTTGAAGGCATGCGCCTCCTTGCGCGTCTCGGGATCGAATTCGGTGTGCTCGAAGAAGCGGAGTTTCTGCTTGAGAGCGCGGTGGTGTTCTCGCCCGACGATCCACAGCTCAGACTGGATTACATCGACGCGCTGCGACGGCGTCAACGTTTTGCCAAAGCGCTCGAAGAAGCCGAGGCGCTGCACAAGCGCGATCCTGACAACCCGATCTTCCAGTCACGCCTCGCGATCGAGTGCATCCAGATGGGACAATACGAGCGCGGTCTGGCGCTGTTCGACGCGGTGCTCAAAAGACTCCCACGCGATCCGGCGAGCCTGACGAGCCGGGGGCACGCCCTGAAAACGACAGGCGCGCGCGCTGAGGCTGAGGAGAGCTACCGCGCCGCTATCGCAGCCAAGCCCGATCATGGGGATGCGTATTACGCCCTCGCCAATTTGAAGACCTATCGCTTTGAGGCCGCGCAGGTCGAAGCAATGCGCCAGCAGGTCGCGCGTCCCGATCTTGCGTTCATGGACCGGGTGCATCTCAGCTTCGCTCTGGGCAAGTCGCTGGAAGACGGCGGCGAATACGAAGAGAGCTTTGCATTCTATCGCAAGGGCAACGATCTGAAGCGCGCGCAGACCCGCTACAGCGCCGACGCGATGAGCTTGGAGCTCGCGAGGCAGCGTGAGTTCTGCACGCCCGATCTGTTCGAAAAGCATGCAGGGGGCGGCCATGAGGCCCCCGACCCGATCTTCATCCTTGGCCTTCCGCGAGCCGGCTCAACGCTATTGGAGCAAATCCTCGCAAGCCACTCTCAGGTCGATGGGACGCTTGAGCTACCCAACATTCCCGCGCTCGCCCATCGGCTTCGTGGGCGCAAGGCAGGAGTGTCGCGCTATCCTGAAATCCTGCACGACCTTGCGCCCGAACAGCTCGCGAAATTCGGCGAGGATTTCATCGAGAACACGCGCGTTCACCGCCAGGGCGCTCGCTTCTTCATCGACAAGATGCCGAACAATTTTCGCCACATAGGGCTCATTCATCTGATTCTGCCAAACGCCAAGATCATCGATGCGCGCCGAGCGCCGATGGATTGCTGTTTTTCGGGTTTCAAGCAGCTTTTCGCCGAAGGACAGGAGTTTACCTACGGCCTCACCGAAATTGGTCGCTACTATTCCGACTATGTGGATCTGATGGCGCATTGGGACACGGTTCTGCCGGGCAAGATCTTGCGGGTGCAGCACGAGGACGTCCTCGATGATCAGGAAGGCCAGACGCGCCGAATGCTCGATTTTCTGGATATTCCCTTCGAAGAGGCGACACTCCAATTCCACAAGACGAGCCGCGCCGTGCGGACCGCGTCGAGCGAACAGGTGCGCGAGCCAATCAATCGCAAGGGACAGGGCGCGTGGAAGCCCTTCGAGCCCTGGCTGGACGACCTCAAGATCGCCCTGGGCCCACTGGTTTAAGCCAATCGAGCGCCATCGGGCACGGGCCCTTCGGGTTTGGCAAGGACAATCGCGCCATCCTCATCGGGAAAGCCCAGCACCAGCACTTCGGACATGAACGGGCCGATCTGGCGCGGGGCGAAGTTGACCACCGCCATCACCTTTTTCCCGACCAGAACCTCGGGTGTGTAGCGATCGGTAATCTGCGCGGAACTCTTCTTTAGGCCAATCTTCGGGCCGAAATCGACCCATAGCTTGATCGCCGGGCGCCGCGCTTCAGGGAACGGCTCGGCCCGCGTTACCGTGCCGGCTCGGATATCGAGCGCAAGAAAAGTCTCGAACGGTGTCTCGCTCATAGTTCTCGCGGATAGTATTGTGCTTGGCGTTCGTCGAGCGTTCCGATAGATTGCATCGTGCAACTGAGAGGCACGCCTGAAGCGGCTGGGGGTTCGCGGGACGCCGTCTCTCAAGTGAAGAGTGAGCAAACATGGCAAAATTCATCCTCAACGGGGAGCCGGTCGAGGTCGACGCCGATCCGGCCATGCCGATCCTGTGGGTCGTGCGCGAGAAACTTGGCCTAAGCGGCACGAAGTTCGGTTGCGGGATCGCGCAGTGCGGCGCCTGTACAGTGCACTTGGATGGGCAGCCCGTGCGCTCGTGCTCGACCCCGGTTTCCGCCGCCGAGGGCAGCGAGATCACCACGATTGAAGGCATTGCTGGTGCCGGGGGCGAACTCACCGTGCTGCAAGAGGCATGGGTGTCAGAGCAAGTCCCGCAATGCGGATACTGCCAATCAGGGCAGATCATGAGCGCGGCAGCGCTGCTGCGCGACAATCCGACACCCTCGGATGAGGATATCGATGCGGCGATGTCGGGCAATATCTGCCGCTGCGGCACCTACACCCGTATTCGCCGCGCGATCAAAGTCGCCTCGGGTCAGCTCGAAGCGCGCGCTGAGGAGGCCTGATCCATGAATGAGATGTCTTCTGACAAGAAACCTTCGCGTCTCGCCAAATGGAGCCGTCGCGGCTTCATCGGCGCTGGCGTTCTGGCGGGCGGTGGTCTGCTCATCGGCGTTGCGGTGCGTCCGGGTAACCCGGTTGGAACGCTCGCGCCCAAAGTGGCTCCGAGCGAGGGCGAGCAATTGATCAACAGCTGGGTCAAGATCGGCCTCGATAACGTGGTAACCGCGATCGTCCCGCACTGCGAGATGGGGCAGGGCGCGCATTCGGTTCTGGCGCAGATGCTCGCCGATGAGCTCGACGCCGACTGGAACAAGGTCAAGGTCATGCAGGCGCCCGCTGACGGTTCCTACGTGGTGACCGATACCGCGCGCATGTTCGTTGCGCCCTTTACACTCAACGCAGCAGACTGGATCGAGCCGACGTGGAACGGCCTGTTTACGCAGGTTGCGAAGCTTGCCGATGCTATGATCACCGGCGGTTCGTCCTCGATCCGTACGACAGGTCAGGGACAGATGCGCGTGGCGGGGGCTGCGGCGCGTCAGATGCTGATTGGCGCGGCGGCGGAGGATTGGGGCGTGCCGGCAAGCGAGATTGAAACGCGCGACAGCACGCTGATCCACGCGGCCAGCGGCAAGTCGGCGACCTATGCCGAGTTCGCGACCGCCGCGGCCGAGCAGCCGATGGACCAGACCCCCAAGCTGAAGGACCCGTCGCAGTACCGTCTCATCGGCAAGAGCAAACCGCGCACTGATATCCCGAGCAAGGTCAATGGTACGGCGGAGTTCGGAATTGACGCGGCGCCGGATGGCCTTGCGCTCTCTTACGCTGCGACTGTGCGCCCGCCTGTGCCCGGTCGCCGAGTGGAGAGCATGGACGCTTCAGAGGCGAAAGCCATGAACGGTGTGCTGCAGATCCTGAACATGGGCGATTTCGTTGCCGTTGTTGCGGACAGCTATTGGCAGGCGCAGCAGGCCTTGAACCGCGTCAAGGTCACCTGGACGGCGCCCGAAAGCGCGATCCTGACGACCGAAGGCCAGTTTGCCTCCTACACCAGAGCCTTGGACGATGCGGGCGCGACCGGCGGTAAGGAAGCCGCGGGCAAAGGCGATGTTGTAGCCGCTTTCGAAAGCGCCGCGACAACGATCGAGGCCGAGTACAAAGTGCCCTATCTCGCCCACGCGCCGATGGAGCCGATAAACTGCACCGCCTATGTGCGCGACGGAAAGTGCGACGTGTGGACCTCGACACAAGTGCCGTTGATGGTGCGCTCGGCGCTTTCCGAGGGCACCGGCATTGCCAAGGACAACATCACCGTTCACCACCCTTTCCTGGGAGGCTCGTTCGGCCGCCGTCTTGAAGCGGTCTACGCGGTGATGGCGGCGCGCATTGCGCAGGCGACCGGGTTCCCCATCAAGTCAATCTGGAGCCGCGAGGAAGATACCCAAAAGGCGCTCTATCGCCCGTCAGACATCAGCCGCTTCAGGGCGGGTCTTGATGAAAGAGGCGCTCTCATCGCCTATGACAATGTCTTCACCCAGCGTGACGAACCAGCCGAAGCGAGCGTTCCGGGCATCTATTCCATCCCCAACACCAAAGTGCGCGTTGCCGAAGCCGAAGCGCTGCTGCCGTTCGCCGCTTGGCGCTCGGTTGATCACTCGCAACACGGTTGGTTTATCGAGAGCTTCATTGACGAAGCCGCGCACGCAGCGGGACAGGACCCTTACGAATACCGTCTCGCCATGCTGAAGGATGCGCCGCGCCACGCCGCGGTTCTGAAGCGCGTGGCCGAGATATCCGATTGGTCCGCGCCGTTGCCCGAGGGTACCGCCAAGGGTATCGCGATTGTCGAGAGCTTTGGCACGATCGTCGCGCAGGTGATCGAAGTCGACATGGGTTCGGGCAAGCCCAAGATGCTCAACGCCTGGGCGGTGTGCGACGCTGGCTTTGTCGTGAACCCTGATGGCTTCAAGAACCAGATCGAGGGCGGCCTGGTCTTTGGCCTGACTGCGGCGATGTACGGCGAACTCGATCTCGTCGATGGTGGTATCAAGCAGAGCAACTTTCACGACTACAAGATGCTGCGCATGGATGAGACACCGCACATCATGGTGGATATCATCAACAGCGGCGATGTCCCGATCGGCGGCGCGGGCGAGCCAGGCCTGCCTCCGGCGGCGCCCGCTCTCACCAACGCGATCTTTGCCGCGTCCGGCCAGCGCTTGCGCGAATTGCCGATCGCAAAGCAGTTCGTCTGATCGCTGCCTTGGCAAGGGGGTGAGGCTGATGCGGAATGAAACGTTGCTGGCGGTCGGCGTGCTGTGCGCTGGTCTAGCCGCTTGTGGGCCGAGCGAACCGGAACCGGTGGTTGAACAGATTGTGGTGCGTGAGCCAGGCGATCCAGCGGTGGGAGCGGGCGCTCCGACACTCAGCGAAGGCGCTGGTGAGGTCGATCTGGTAGCTTTGGGCGAGCGGGCGTTCCAGGCGTGTACCGGCTGCCATAACGCTGATCCCGGCGGTGCCAGCATGGCCGGACCCAACCTGCACGGCGTGATGGGCCGGGCTGCGGGATCAAGAGACGATTTTGCCTACAGCGAGGCGCTGGCATCCTCTGGTATCACCTGGGACTTCGCGACGCTTGATCGCTACCTCGCTAACCCAACCGGCTATGTCGAAGGCACTGCGATGGTGGCGGGCGCGGTGCGCGACGGGGAAACCCGCGCGGCCATAGCCGCCTACCTTGCCTCAACCAGCGAGTAGGCACGACATCGCGTTGGACCTGCATAGAGTTCTTGGATTTCTCGATCGCGCGCAGCGGCGCAACCTGAAGACCGTGCTCGTCACCGTGTGCGCTGTGGAAGGGTCATCCATGCGCAATCCGGGCACCATCATGGGCGTTGCCGCGGATGGCCGATTTGAAGGCTCGCTCTCGGGCGGGTGTATCGAAAACGCGGTGGTGGCCGAGGCACTCGACACGCTTAAGGTGGGGGAGCCACGCGTTGTACGGTTTGGAGCAGATTCGCCCTATCTCGATATCAGGCTGCCGTGCGGCGGGGGACTGGACCTGCACTTCTGTCCTCTGGAAGCTGGCGATGAGGTTGCAGGGAAGTGTCTTGCGACGATAACGGAGCGCACGCCGTTTTCGATTCGTGTCGGCCCTGAAGGCGCGGACCACATTTCCCAGTGGCGCCCTCCAAACTTTGACGCGGAGCGAGGGACTGGGGAGTTTGGCCACTGGCCCGCGCCGCAATTGCATATTATCGGTCACGGCGCGGGCGTTGAGGCGTTGGCCCGTCTGGCTCACACCCTCGATTGCGAGACGCGGGTGCTAACGCCCGATGAGCGCATTGCTGGCGCGCTCGAAGCCCGCGGCGAAAAGCCCGTGATCCTGAAACGTCGCACCCAGACCGACCTTCTCAAGAGCGATCCGTGGAGCGCGTTCGTGTTTCTCTTCCACGATCACGATTGGGAGATTGAGCTGATGAAGCGCGCTTTGGATCTGCCTCATTTCTACGTGGGCGCGATGGGCGGGCGAAAGGCTCACGCCGTGCGCACGCAGGCGCTTCTCGCCCGCGATGTGAGCGAGGCACAATTGGCCACGATCCGCGCGCCGATTGGTGTGTTCCACTCTTCACGCGATCCTGAGACCCTTGCGCTCTCCACACTGGCTGAAGTCATCCGTGCGTATCAGGAAAGCGATTTCGGGGCTGCTCTTGCCTGATCGGCGCATCTTCATGGCGGTCCTTGCCGCGGGCTCCTCGCGGCGCTTTGGAAAAGCGGACAAGCTGACGATGCCGTTTCATGGCAAGCGCCTGGGAGAGCATGTCACCGATAACGCACCGTTGGATCTTATCGCACCCGGGTGCGCGAGGGTTATCGCTTCGAGATCGGGCCACCCTTGCGAGGCTGCGTGGTCGAAGGCCGGCTTCACTGTGGCCATCAATTCAGACGCGGTGAAAGGGATGGGCACATCGGTTGCTTTGGCGGCGCGCCTCTCCATCAAGGCGCAGTGTAATGCGCTTCTCATCGCCCTTGCGGACATGCCGCTTGTCCCGCGCAAGCACTTTGCGGCGCTGATCAGCAAAAGCCTAACCAAAGGCGCCACTCTGTGTTCCAGCGACGGAAAAGCGCGTATGCCACCGGTCATCTTCGGGCAGGACTTCCTCCCTACGCTTGTCTCGCTTAACGCGGACGAGGGCGCACGCGCTCTTTTGCATGACGCAGAGGCGCTCGCATGCCCGGTCGAATGGCTGATCGACGTCGACACGCCCGAGGCTCTCGCACGGTTTGGCTAACACGGATTAAGAGGCCCTGCACTCTGGCGAACCCTATGGGGAAGAGTGCAGGGCCTCACTTCTCAGGTCAGCTTTTTGGAGAGAGGAGACGACCTGAAAAGTCTCGATAATGGCGCGTTGTCCTAGAAATTGTACTGGGTCGAAAATTGCACCCGTTGCAGATTGCCTGAGCTCCCGTCTTCCAGAATACGCTCGGCGTACATGAGCTCGACGCCGATATTGATCGGGCCAACCGGGGTCCAGATAAGGTTGACGAAGGTGTTCCAGCTTTCATCGGTCACCTGATTGGTGGTCAACCGCACCGGGTTGTCCGCCTTGAAGTAGGAACCAGCGACGTTGGACCGCAGATTGTCAGCCCAGATGTGTCGGTAGGCGGCGAAGCCGGAATAGGTGTAGATCGGATCGAGGGTGCCATCCATCTTGATCGCGGCATCGTTGACTATGTTGAGGCCGATATATCGCCCCAGACCATCGCCTGCCGTAGCCATGAACCGGAAGTCGTCCTGCTCGCCAACTTTGAGCTTACCCGATAAGCTCAGGCCATAGCCCCAGGCGCTATCATCGACACCCATAAGATCGTCGGTCGAGACGTGGAGCTGACGCACTATGCCCGCTGCGGTAAAACTGCCCCAGTCGCCGGACCAATTGTAGCGTCCCACAATGTCTGGGAGCTGGTCATCGCCCGCGATAACTCGCGAGCCGTCTTGCGCGGTGATCACCGTCTCGGGCTGTTCGATCGCGATTTGCAGGCCGCCATTGGTGTAACGGATCAAAGGCTGGCGGTCGAATACGGTGCCAGGTGTCACCCCGATGAAATCGAGCGTATCCGGCAATGCGCCAACGTTCTGGAACGTCGACCAGCCCTGGCCGAAGGTCCAGTTATCGTAGTTGATCAAGGCGTTGCGGATGCGCGGGACAAAGCTGTTCGAGATCCTCTCGTTTCCGCCTTCGGTGACATTGAAATCGAGCTCAATGAGGCCGCTTAGCTTGTGCTCGGTACCGACATCGGTTTCGGTCTTGAAAAGGAAGCGGGTCTGGCGCGCTGAAAAATCGGTGTCGAAGCCGCTTGGTTCTCCCCCTACTGGGATAGCAACCGGAATGAGGAAATCGCGCAGGATGGAATTGCCAGGCAATTGCCCGCCACTGGTGCGCTGGCTGATTGCATCGAACTTCACATAGCCATCGTAGGTGATCCGGGTCTTGCCGACCTGAAAGCCTTCGCCTTCCGGGATGGGGAAATCGATGATCTTCGCCGACATTTCTGTCTGCTGTGCGGTGATCTGCGCTTGACTGGCCGACAATTCTGTTTGTCGCGCCTCCAGGGCGCGCGTGGCCTCCAGCGCCGCTTCGGCCTGGAGGCGCATTGTGTCCTGCTGAGCCTGCATCGCGGCGTTCTGCTGCGCGGTTTCGCCCGCTTGCGCGTCGAGCCGTTCGATCAGTCCCTCGACCAGCGCCTCGAGACGGTCCAACCGGTCCTCGACGCTTTGCTCTTGCGCGAACGCCGGCGCCGCAGTGAGGCACGTGGCAGCCAGTAGTACGGTGCGCGCAGCAAAGCGGGTCCCCGTTTGCGACATGGATATCCCTCCCAAGTTATCTTGTCGCCTTAAGCGTGTGAGCAGCCTCGCCATATCGCCAGCTAGCGGATAGTCTTACGACCATTGTCTGAGAGTATGGGAAGGGGAGAAATCGGTATGATCAGGGCATCAAACGGGAGAGAATCCATGATCCATGCTGTCGAGCGTCCGCAATCGAGCCGTGCCACCCATTGCGTGGCTGAGCAGTATCGGGAATTGTACCGCCGATCGGTCGAACAGCCCGATGCGTTCTGGCTTGAGCAGGCGGAACGCCTCAGCTGGTTCAAGGCGCCGAGTAAGGGTGGGGAATGGTCGTTTGATCCGGTCGACATCAAGTGGTTCGCCGATGGCACGCTCAACCTGTGCTACAACGCGGTTGATCGCCATCTGGAGAGCCGCGCCGACCAGACGGCGTTGATCTTCGAACCTGACGATCCCGCGACGCCCGGTCGCACGCTTACTTACGGTGAACTGTACGCGCACGTTACGCGCATGGCGAACGCGCTCAAGGCAATGGGCGTCCAGAAAGGCGATCGCGTCACGATCTACATGCCGATGATTTTGGAAGGGGTGCTGGCGATGCTGGCCTGCGCTCGGATAGGCGCTATCCACTCGGTTGTGTTCGGCGGCTTTTCGCCTGAAGCGCTCGCGAGCCGGATCGAGGATTGCGAGAGTCGCTTCGTCATCACCGCGGATGAAGGCCTGCGTGGCACCAAGCGCGTGCCTCTAAAGGCCAACGTCGACGCGGCTCTTGCCGAACCCGATCACGACACACCGCTCGATGGCGTGTTGGTGGTGCGGCATACCGGTGGCGGTTCCTTCGACATGGTCGAAGGCCGGGATCACTGGTTCCACGAAGTCGCGAGCGACGCTGAATGCCCGTGCGAGCCGATGAAAGCGGAGGATCCGCTCTTCATTCTCTACACTTCGGGCTCAACCGGCAAACCCAAGGGTGTGCTTCACACGACCGGCGGATATGGCGTGTGGACCGCGACCACGTTTAACTACGTTTTCGATTATCAGCCGGGCGAGGTTTTCTGGTGCACCGCCGATATCGGCTGGGTCACCGGGCACAGCTACATCGTCTACGGCCCGCTCATAAACGGCGCGACCGGAATCGTCTTTGAAGGCGTTCCGAATTATCCCGATCACGGGCGTTTCTGGGATGTGGTGCAAAAGCACAAGGTCAACATCCTCTACACCGCTCCCACCGCGATCCGCGCGCTCATGCGCGAAGGCGATGACTGGGTGAAGAAGTACGACCGTTCCTCGCTGCGGCTGCTTGGATCGGTTGGGGAGCCGATCAACCCCGAAGCCTGGCGCTGGTATTTCGATGTGGTGGGCGAAGGTCGCTGCCCGATTGTCGACACCTGGTGGCAGACCGAGACAGGCGGGGTGATGATCACCACATTGCCTGCCGCGCACGACATGAAGCCGGGCTCTGCGGGCCTGCCATTCTTTGGCATTCAGCCCGAACTGGTGGATAATGAAGGCGGCGTTCTCGAAGGCGCGATCGAAGGCAATCTGTGCATCACCGCAAGCTGGCCCGGCCAGGCCCGGAGCGTCTATGGCGACCATGAACGCTTCGAGCAGACCTATTTCTCGACCTACACGGGCAAATACTTCACCGGCGACGGCTGTCGCCGCGATGAAGACAACTATTATTGGATCACGGGCCGGGTGGACGACGTCATCAACGTCTCGGGCCACCGCATGGGGACGGCCGAGGTCGAAAGCGCATTGGTGCTTCACGCCAAGGTCGCCGAAAGCGCGGTGGTGGGCTACCCGCACGATATCAAGGGGCAAGGCATCTATTGCTACGTCACCTTGAACGCCGGTGAGGAGGGCTCGGAAGAGCTTTACAAGGAGCTGCGCGCCTGGGTGCGTCAAGAGATTGGCCCGATTGCCACTCCCGATCACATTCAGTTTACCGACGGGTTGCCCAAGACCCGTTCTGGGAAGATCATGCGCCGCATCCTGCGCAAGGTGGCGGAGAATGAATTCGGGTCGCTCGGCGACACTTCGACGCTCGCCGATCCTTCGCTGGTTGACCGTTTGATCGAGGGGCGTCAGAATCGCTGAAGCGAGCGCCTGCGACGTGTGGGGCCTCGCTGTGGGAGAGGTCACCATGCGAATTATCATTGCGGACGACCATCCGTTGTTTCGCACCGCGCTGAGCCACGCCGTGTCAAAGGTGTGGACCGGTGCACAGGTCGTCGAAGCCAGCACCGCCGCCGAAGCGCGTCGTGAAATAGGGGACGGTGCCGAAGCGCTGCTTCTCGACCTTCACATGGAGGATTCCAACGGGCTGAGCGTTTTGATGGACCTGCGTCAGGATTTCCCGGCGCTACCGATCGCCATTGTGTCGGCCAGCGAAGACCAGCGTGTGTACGCTGCAGCCCAGCAACTGGGGGCGGCGGCGTTCATCCCCAAGTCCGCCGGCCTCGATGACATGCGCGCGAGTCTTGCAGCGGTGCGTGATGGAGATCGCTCGTTTCCCGAAACGACCGCAGGCGAGGATGAGGATCTGGCGCGAATGGCCAGCCTTACCCCGGCCCAAAGGCGTATCCTGGGCTCAATTCGACAAGGTTTGCTGAACAAACAGATCGCTTACGAACAGGACATCAGCGAAGCGACCGTCAAGGCGCACATTACCGCGATCTTCCGCAAGCTGGGGGTGTCGAACCGCACGCAAGCGGTTCTGCTGGCGGCCAAGTTGGACGTGGATCAGCCCGCGACAGATTCGGTGAACGCCTGATCGCGCTGCTGCGTTGATGCGGTAGAACTCTGCGCCAGGCATGTCGAAATAAGCGCGCGCAAGGCCGCAGGCGACGACGGTTTGAGCAATCGATTGGCATCCATCGCCACAGCTGCGAACTCGGTCTCGTCGCTCGCTTCGGCGGTGAGCAGGATAGCGGGCGGCTGCGCTTTCCACGCCATGCACAATTCGCTGTAGACGCTGTCGCCACGTTCATCGCCGTTGAGACGATAGTCCATAATGACAATATCGGGCGGCTCTGGGCAGGCATCAATCGCGGTAAGAAGGCTGGTGGCGGTCACTGGCCGCAATCCCCACTTGCTCAGCAGAGACGAGGTCGCCGTAAGAACGGCGGTATCGTTGTCCACCACAAGCACGCGCGCTTCGCTGACCGTGCGAACCGGGCGCTGCACGGCCTGAATGGTCATCGGTGTGCCCCAACGCTTGACGGGCACAGCAAGAGCAAAGCGGCTTCCCCGCCCGAGCGTCGATTGCGCCTCGATCCGCGCTCCAAGTAGACCGGTGGTCCTGCGGACTATGGCAAGGCCAAGGCCCAACCCTTCGTGGTCTTTTGATGCGCCGCGCTCGAACTCGTTGAAAATACGATCGATATCGTCATCGCCAATGCCGCGTCCGGTATCATGAACGCACAGCATAACACTCTTGCCAGCGCGCCGCACGCCCAGCAGCACACCGCCGCTCGCGGTGTAGCGGATCGCGTTGCTGACAAGATTGCGCAGCGCGCTGGTGAGCAAGGTGCGGTCGGTCATGACCCACGCGCTGGTGCGGACCCGGCGCAGCGCGATGCCCTTGGCCTGGGCCTGGACGGCAAATTCGCGCTCCACTTCCTCGAAAACCTGATCGAGCGCGGTCTCCTCGACCTTGGGAACGATACCGCCGCTATCCAGCTTGGAAATATCCAGCAGCGTGCGGATCAGCCGGTCCGCTGAAGCGATCGACCCATCCAGATCACGGACCATCTTTCGAAGGTCATCGTTACCAGCCATTTCCTCTCCCAACGCCGAGGCGAACAGACGCGCCGCGTTGAGCGGCTGGATCAGATCGTGACTGGCAGCGGCGAGGAAGCGCGTCTTGGACTGGGTCGCCTCGGCCAGAGCTGCGTTGGCGTCGCGCAGCTGTTCGGTGCGCTCGGTGACTTTGTCTTCCAGCGCCTGCTCGGCCCGGCGATCCGCGGTGATGTCGGTGTAGGAGGTCACATACCCCCCGCCCGGTGTCGGCGATCCGACGATGCGCATCACCCGGCCGTCGATCTGCTCGCTTTCATGCCGATGGCGATGGCCGGCGCGCATGTGATCGAGGCGCCGCTGCACATAGTCATCGATTTCTTCCTCGCTGAGCGCGCGATGGCGCTGATTGTAGCGGATGAGATCTGCAATCGGCGTTCCGACCTGCACAATCGAGTTGGGAAGGTCGAACATCTCCTGATAGCGCGTGTTCCAGGCTACCAGGGTCATGTCCGCATCCACAAGGGCCACTCCGGTATCGATGTTCTCGATGGCGATCTGCAGCAGATCTCCGGAGAAATTCAGCCGTTTGCTGGTTTCGTCGAACATCGCGACCACGTCAGGCAGCGGGATCGCATCGCCCCCGGACCACGAGGAAATGAGCATGCGAGCCGATGACGTGCCGATGGTACCCGAAATGACGCGCTCGGCCATTTCGACCAGCGCGGCGTCGGCGGCGTGTGCCTCGGTCCGATAGCCCGGCAGCGATGTTATGGCGGCGTCCGCGCGGGCCGCGCCCACAAACTGGGTGAGCAGAATACGCACATCGGCGACTCGCTTGTTCGTGACCAGCTTGGGGCGAACGCCGGGGCTGGGGGTGCCGACAAAAGCAGCGGCTTGCGAGGCGTCGAGGAGCGTCGGCTTCCAGAGCTCCGAACCGATCCAATAGGCTGCGCAATTTGCACCCAGACTAAGCACAACGCCGGAGACCAGAGGGTCGGAGTGGATGGAGACGACCGGCGCCGATGCACTTGCGGCAGGAACGATCAACAGGACCAGCCAGGCGAGCGCTCCGACAACAAGGCCGCAGATCATCCCGCATTTGTTGCCGCTCTCGCTCGCCATGCCCAGAACAAGTCCGGGCGCGAACTGAGCCGCAGCGGCGAAGGCGAGAGTTCCAAGGCCGGCTAGGCTCGCAATGCTGCCCAGCCCCAGATAGACCATGTAGGCAAAGAACAGCAGGCCCGCGATCACCAGCCTGCGGACCATCAGAAGTTGGGCCGCCAATTGCGCTCGATCGCTGCCTTGTGACCGATCCGGCTCGCTCTTCAGCGCCTTTCGAAAGATGAGCGGGGCGATCAGATCGTTCGTAATCATGGTCGAAAGCGCGACGCTGGCGACCACGATCATGCCCGCCGATGCGGAGAAGCCGCCGAGGAAGACCAGAACCGCCAACGCGTATTGTTCTTGCGCCAGCGGCAAAGCCAGAACGATGCTGTCAGGATCGGTCCCGGCGGGCAGAGCGCTAAGGCCGGCAAGTACGATCGGGACAATGACGGCGGCTGTCAGCACCAGGTAGATCGGGAAGACCCATTGCATGGGCCGTGTGGCGCGCTCACCGCCCGCCTCGACGAAGGTCATGTGGAACTGACGCGGCAGGCAGAGCGCCGCGCACGCCGCAATCAACGTAAGGGTAAAAAATCGCGCGTTGATCTGCGCACCAGAGAACACGGGCTCTTGTGCGTGCTGGGCCGCCTGCGAGGCGATCGGTTCGCTGATCAGAACAAAAATCGCAAGAGAAGCCACTGCGATCAGCGCGATCGCCTTGACGACGGCTTCGACGGCGATGGTGAGAACCAGCCCTGCGTTGTCACCGGCCCGGTCGGCGCGCTTCGCCCCGAACAGGATCGCGAACAGCGCCATGATGCCTGCTACCATGAGCACCAGTTCATCCGCCGCGACCGTGTCGGCCAGCTCCGGGCTCAGCGTAAGCAGGGAGGATCCGACCGACTGAAGTTGCAGCGCCATGTAGGGTAGCGATCCGACACTGGCGATGATCGTCACCAGCGCCGCGACCGAAGCGCTCTTGCCATAGCGTGCCGAAAGAAAGTCGGCGATCGAGGTCGAATGCTGCGCCTTGGACTGGGCAAGCACCTTGCGCACCAACCCAAAGCCCATGGTGAAGACGAGTATCGGGCCCAGATAGATTGGCAGATAATCAAGACCGCTCGTCGCCGCTGTTCCGACCCCACCGTAGAAGGTCCAGCTGGTGCAATAGACGGTGAGGCCAAGGCCGTAGACGATGCCCGTGCGCTTCGTGAGCCAGCGCGCAGGGCCAGAAACCGCCTGCGTGGCAAAGTGCGCATCGCGCCGCGCGGCGAGCCAGAAAAGACCCAGCAAATAGAGGCATGCCGCGGCGATCGCCGCTCCAAACAGCATAGTCCCAACCCTCTCCCGGTCAGTAAGCTACGCGAAATCCTGAAATTCTCAAGCTTTACAGTTCTTCGCATCGCGTTGGCTGGATGGAAGAAGGGCGACGCTCACGATCCCGAGAGCGCCGCCCTTCGATTTTGACCCGCCTCTGCGAGAGGGTCTTCTCCGTCCACCAATTGTCCCCCTCGGTGGAAGAGAGCGTTGATGCTCGCGCTTAGTGCACGTGCGCGTCACCCGCGCCGCGCGGAACGCGGATCGAGTCGACTAGCTTGCGGATCTCCGCCGGGGTGCGAGCGGTGACGCTCGCAACCGCCATCGCGACGCCGAAGTTGATCAGCATGCCGATCACGCCGATGCCTTCCGGCGAGATACCGAACAGCCAGTTGGCGGCAACGTTGGTCTCGGGTGCGATCAGCTTGAAGTACAGGATGTACCCGAAGGTGAAGACCAGACCGGAGACCATACCTGCAATCGCGCCTTCCTTGTTCATCCCCTTGAAGAAGATACCCATGAAGATCGCCGGGAACAGGCTGGCCGCAGCCAGGCCGAACGCAAAGGCCACAACCTGCGCCACCCATCCGGGCGGATAGATGCCGAGATAGCCTGCGACACAGATCGCCGCCGTTGCCGCCAGCCGTGCCGCCAAGAGTTCGGCCTTGGCCGAGATGTTTGGCGCAAAAGTGCTCTTAAGCAGGTCATGGCTGACCGAGCTTGAGATCACCAGCAGCAGCCCGGCGGCGGTGGAAAGCGCCGCTGCAAGACCACCAGCCGCCATCAAGGCAACCACCCAGCCTGGCAGATTCGCAATTTCCGGATTGGCCAACACCATGATGTCTTTGTCGACATACACTTCGTTCGTGTTCTGCGTGTTGGGCGCGTTGGCCAGCATCCGCTCACCGTTGGGCCCACGCTCACCGGTGTATTCCGGCTTGCCAGCGAACGCATCGCCGGGGCGATATTGCATCACACCGTCGCCGTTCTTGTCCTGGAACGCGAGCAGCCCGTTGTCCTCGTAAAGCGGGAAGAAGCTGTCGACTTGAGAATACTCGGTCTCATCAACCTTATCGATGAAGTTGAGCATCCCGAAGGCGCCCACAGCTGGAGCGGTGGTATAGAGCAGAGCGATGAAGACCAGCGCCCAGCCTGCCGATTTGCGCGCATCCGACGCCTTGGGAACGGTGAAGAAGCGTACGATGACGTGGGGCAAACCCGCTGTCCCGACCATCAGCGCCATGGTGATGCAGAAGATGTCGATCGTGCTCTTCTTGGCCGCCGTATAGGCGCTGAAGCCCAAATCGACCAGGACGGCGTCGAGCTTTTGCAGGACGCTCATGCCCGAGCCATCGGCCACCTCCGAGCCGAGACCGATCTGCGGGATCGGTGTTCCCGTGATCAGGAAGCTGAGGAAGAAGGCCGGAACCATATAGGCAAAGATCAGCACGCAATATTGCGCGACCTGCGTGTAGGTGATGCCTTTCATCCCGCCCAGAACGGCGTAGATGAAGACGATGCCCATACCGATAATCACGCCCCAGAAGATCGAAACATCCAGGAAGCGTGAGAACACGATCCCGACGCCGCGCATCTGGCCTGCGATATAGGTGAAGCTGATGAAGATCAGACAGATTACCGCCACGACGCGCGCAACCTTGGAATAGTAACGCGTGCCGATGAAATCGGGGACCGTGAACTGGCCGAACTTGCGAAGGTAAGGAGCCAGCAGCAGCGCGAGCAGGACGTACCCTCCTGTCCAGCCCATCAGATAGACGCTTGCGTCATACCCCATGAAGGCGATGAGACCGGCCATCGAGATGAAGCTGGCCGCGCTCATCCAATCCGCAGCCGTTGCCATGCCGTTCATGACAGGATTGACCCCGCCGCCGGCGACGTAAAACTCTTTCGTCGAACCCGCGCGGCTCCAGATGGCAATGCCGATGTAGAGGGCGAAGGTTGCGCCGACGAAGAGGTAGATAAGGGTTTGCGTGTCCATCGTTCCAGCCCCCTAGTCGTCGAGATCGTATTTGCGCTCGATCTGCTTCATACGAACGACGTAGAAGACGATGAGAGCGATGAAGACGTAGATCGAACCCTGCTGCGCGAACCAGAACCCGAGCGGGTAACCGCCAAGGCTGAACTGGTCGAGAAAATCGCGGAACAGGATGCCGCAGCCAAAGGAGACGACAAACCACACCGTCATCAGGCTGACCAGAAGGCGGATGTTTTCGCGCCAATAGGCTCCTTCGGCCTGGGAGGTTTCCTCGCTTGCCTCGGTCGCGTTCGTGCTGGCCGAGGGCGCCGTGCTGTGCCGGTCCCCATCGGTGCTTGAACCGCCGCCAGCGTCAAAATCGCCCGGATCGGCTGTTGAAATGGGTTCGCTCATGTCCCTCTCCCTTGAAGGTGCATCGATCCGCGAGCGTATTCGGGACGAATACCAAAGACTCCGGATCTTCAGGCCGAAGGCTATGTGCGAGAGCGTTTTGTTTCGAGAGCGACTTTAGTCTTACGGGCACAATGGCTCCCGTCGGTGTCAGGACGGGCGCCTTCAGGCGCTCTCAAGGTGTTCTAAAGTCGTGTGTTCGGGCATTCGCGACAGCTGCGCGGCCAGCAGCTCAGCCGCGGCGATCGCGTCGGTCAGCGCGTCGTGGGGCTCGTATTCGGGAAGGCCGTAGCGCGCACGTGTGGGACCCAGACGATAGGCCTCGCCCCCCGTGAGATTGGGATGAAGCGTGCGCTCAAGCGCGAGCGTGCAAACGCAGCGGATCGGCAGTTTCACTCCGAACAGAGCTCGCACCGCTTGTGAAAGCGCGGTGCGCTCGATTGCGGCGGCGTGAGCGACAAGGATCCGTCCGGCAAGCGCGTGAACCAGATGCCGCATCACTTCGCCAACCGGCGTCCCCCGGGCGGCGCGCTGCTCGCCAATTCCGTGGACGGTTACTGCCAACCGGTCGAGCGTCGCATCGCTGCGGATGTCAAGCGACCGGGATTCATCAAGGCGCAGCTTCGTGCCCTCGAATGGAGTCCAGCCTGCTTGCAAGAGATGCGCGCCTTTCCTGAGCCCATCGAGCTCGAAGTCGAGCGCGAGATAGGCGGCTTCACGCGCGAGAGTGTCCTTGGTCGGCCATGGGGCGTTGGCGTAGGCCACGAGCGCGGGATCGCTTGCGCTCTCCAGCACGGCCAGCGCGCGGTCAAAGCGCCAGCGATCGAACAGCCTCACTTTCGGTTCATCCGCATACTAGGCGATGCCGCCCGCGTAATTGCGGCGGAGCGCGTCGAGCCCGTCCCGAACAACCGCAAACGCGTCCTTGAGATAGTCGCGTTCAAGGGGAGAAAGGTCATAGGGAGCGATCGCATTGTCCGGCGCGTCGCCGCGTTCGACTTGCCGCGCCTGGTGGGCGATGCGCAGTTCGTTGACAAACAGCAGGGCGTCTTCGAGGCTGCGCGCGTCGTCAGCGTTCATTCTTCCGGCCTGAGCCAGCGCCCGCAGGCGCGGCACTGTTCCAACCTCTTCCAGCCCTGCGGCAAGCGCCTGGGTGCGGGCAATGTCGATGATCGGCATAATGGTCTGCGATTTTGCGTCGAAGATCTTCTGTCCATCCTCACCCCTGTCCAGCACAAGGTTACGAAAGATCCCAAGTGGCACTTTGCTGCGCATCGCGTCGCGCGCAAGGAAGCTGATAAAGAGCGAATTGTCCGCCACGAGTTTCAGGGTCCGATGCCGCAGGGCCTGGGTCAGGCTGCGATCGCCATGCACGGTGCGCATGTCAAAGAAGATCGTCGCGCGCATCACCCGGTCTTCGTCGGGCCTTGTGATCCAGCTTTCATAGCGTTTGCACCAGGCGTTCAGCGTCAGGCGCTGCTCGGCGTTCTTGGCCATGATACCGCCGCTGCAATAGATGTAGCCGCATGCGTTAAGGAGGTCGGAAATGCGCGTGCCGAGAGCCGCGAAATAGTGGTCCATCGGCTCGGAAACGGGCTCTTCCCCCTTTGCGTCGGCAATGATCAGCCCGTTGTCCTGATCGGATCCGATCAACTGTTCTTCGCGCGCGAGCGATCCGAACACGACGAGCGCATAGGGCCGAGGCGGAGGCCCCAGCTCCTCTTCGGCAAGGCTCGCTGCCCGGCGATGACACGCCTCGCCCAGCGCCGAGGCAAAGCGCATCGCATGCCCTGCATGCACGCCGCTTGAGACCATGGCGGCAAAGCTTTCGGGAACGCGGCGAGCCGCTGCGATCAGCTCCTCCTCGTTCTTTGCCTTCGCGATCATCATGCCGGTGTCGATCGCGTTGCTTCCAATGGCCGAGAGGATATCGGTCGCTGAGAGAACGCCGAGCAGGGTCTCGCGCTCGTCAAGGACGGGCAGGTGACGAAACCCGCCGCTCGCCATAAGCGCCATCGCCTCGGCCACGGGCGCGTGGGCTCCCAGCGTGCGCGGGCCGCGTGTCATGACCGCGCTTATCGGCGTATCAAGCGCAACGGCTTTGGCGACGACACGCTTGCGCAAATCCTTATCGGTGAAGATTCCCACAAGCGCGCCGTCGTCGCAAATCGCCAATGTCGAGACATCGCGCTGCGCCATCAGGGCAACCGCTTCCGCGATGGTTGTTTCGCCGGCGCAGGTGACGGGCGCCGCGCGCGCGATCAAACCCGCGATGGGACGATCGTCGAGCGAGAACGCGTTCCCATCCCGGCGCTGTTTCAGGGCATGGGAAAGGCGCGCGGCCTCGTCACGGGCAAAAAAGGCGGCGAAGTCAGAATGCCGCTCGCGCAAAGCGTGAAAGCGCTCGGCGGGCAGGGAGTAAAGAAGCGTGTCCTCGATCGCGCTTGTCGTGTTGCGCACTTCGCCGCCGCGCAAGAGCGAGGGGTAGGCAAAGCAGGAACCAGCTTCGAGCCGCGCGCTTAGCTCATCGCCCGCCAGCATCAGTTCGACAGCGCCCGAGCGCACTATGTAAAGGTGATCGTTCCGCTCACCCGCCTCGATGATGACTTCGCCCGCTTTGCGGTAGCTCACCTCAACCGCTCGGCTGAGCGGGGCGAGCGTTCTGTCATCGAGCTCGTCGAACGGCGCGGTTGCTCTTAGAAAGCGGGCAATCTCGCTGATCTCGCTGGCCATGAAAAGCAGTATAGCGCTCCAGCGCGGTAAACGGGTGTGCGACTTTAGGCTAAAGCCTATTCGAGACCGAGTTCCTCCAGGTTCATCGTCGCTGCCGAAAAACTGGCGGCTGCCAAGCGCCCGTTAAGCTCTGCTCGGATCGCGCGAACCTGTGCGTCAGCCGCGCGTTCTTCCTGCAGGTTCACGCTCAAGAAATCGCCTGCTCCAAGACGAAAGCGCGTGCGTTCGCCTGCAACGACGATGGTGGCTTGCTCGACCTCGTCATTGGCAAGGCCGGCCTGACGCAAAGCGGTGTTGAGATTGGCAAGAATGTTGTCGAGTTCAACCCTGATCTGGTCCGCCGTGCGCTGTTCGCGCAATTCGATCTCGCGAAGCTCGGCCTCGGCGCGCTGTACCGCGCCGCGTGCCGTTCGACGCTGGAGCGGCACTGATAGGGTTAGTCCAACGACCGTATCGGTTGAGTCGAACGTGGGTCCGCCATCGCCAATCGGCCCAAAGTCTCGGCTCAACTCGACCGAAAGATCGAGGTTGGGCTTGAGATCGTTTCGGCGCAATTCAACACGATTGCGCGCGCGTTCCAGTTGAATTCGGAAATTGCGCAGTTCCGGGCGCTGGTCGAGAACATCACTCCGCGCCATCGCCATCAGTGTCTGCACATCGGGCAAATCGGCGAGCTTATTGATATCGGGCAATTGCTCGCGCGAAGGGACGATCAATATGCCGTTCTCATCTCTAAGGTAAAAGGAAAGCAAGTTTGATGCGGTGATGAAGCCGCGCTTCGCTTCTTCAAGCAAGCTCTTGCGACGAATGACGTTTTGTTCGTTTTCGTTGAGCGCAATGCTGGGCAAAGCCCCCGCTTGGACCTGCCTGGAAAGACCAACAGCGCGCGCTTCGGCGATTTCAAGCAAACCCTCGTAGACGCGGATCTCGTTACCAGCGGCTACCCATGTCCAATACGCTCGCAGAGCTTCGAACTGGACGTTGAGCTGAACAAGCAGCACATCAAGGCGCGCTTGGCTGGCAGCGAGGCGTGTGTCTTCCACATTGAAACGGCGCTGGTCGATCCGGCGGTTGCGCAACAGCGAAAACAGAGCCCCGACTTTGAACTCGCCCAACTCGTTGGTGTTGTAGATGTTCTCGTAGGTCGGAAAGCGTCCGTCCGACAGGCGGTAACTGGCGAATACTTCGCCGCCGAAAGGCGCTATCGGCTGGGTTGCCTTGCTTTCGCCAAAGCCGCCCGAAAAGGTGCCGGTATAGCGGTCGTAATATTCGGCATTGAGCATGAGATCGAAGGCGCCATCCGCAGCAAGCTGATCCGAACGCGCGGCAGCCTCGCGCTCAAACGCTTCTAGAATGCGCGGGAATGTCAGGGCGGAAGAACGCAGAACCTCTTCTGGCAAGAGCGGCCCGTCGCGCAGAGCCTGACCCAGTGATTCCTGATTAGGCTCAATATTCTGCGCCCGCGCCGGAGCGGTCGCCAAGCCCGCAAGGACGAGAGCGATGACGCCCAGAACGCCGGGCAAGACGCCTCTGATGGCGGGAAGGAACATCGGTCAGCCGCTCTGCTGGCTTGATACGCTCGTTGTCGACGCGTTCGCCGCGGTCGCCGCAGCGGGAAGCTCAGGCGGGAAGTTGTTGAGCTGACGCCAGATCTCGTATCCGACCGGAACCGTTTCGAGCAGCACAAACGCCTGACCAGCGGCGCCAAAGCGAACGAAGCGCTCATCGGGCCAGGGCTCTTCGCCCTCCACGATGCGTTCCTTTATGAGCACTCGGAAGCGGCCATCGACCTGCGCCGACTGGTCGACTGCGATAACCTCGCCTGCAAAGGTACCCACCGCTACCGATGGCCAACCGCTGAATTGAACCGCTGGCCAGCCCTCGAACTGGACCCTAGCGGGGGCGCCAACATAAACCAGGCCAACATCGCGGCCATCGAGGAAGACTTCGATTACGCGCTCGGAGTTTTCCGGGACAAAGGTCGCCAGCACGTCACCTGCGTTGATGAAGGTCGCGGCATCACCGCCAGTGATCGACTGGATAAAGCCGTTTCGCGGCGCGGTGACCAACTGGTTCGACTGGCGCGAAAGGCTTACATTGGTGCGCGCAAGGTTTGCCTCCGCTTCGGCCACACTGCCGCGCATCTGGTCCACCCGGATCTGCGCCTGTTCGTAGTCGCGTCGCGCCGCGAGGCCGCCTTCATACAGCTCTTGCATACGCCTTAGGTCGATCTCGGCGGTGGCCTGCGCGCTTTTGGCCGCCTGCAACTGAACCTCGACCTGCGCCCGCTCAGCTTCCAGTCGCTGGATCAGTTGTGGGTCGATATCGGCGATGCGCGCGATCGGATCGCCCATTGTCACCGCGCTTCCGTCTCGCACATACCATTCCTCGATCCGGCCCGAGACGAGCGCGTTGATATCCTGTTGCCGCTCATTCGGGTTGAGCGTCGTGATCACACCGCGCCCGGCCACATTCTGCACCCACGGGACATAGATGAGGAACGCCACTGTTGCGATGAAGGTGATTAGCAGCAGGAAAAACGTGGTCCGAAAGATACGCGGCAATTTGATGTCGCGCAGCGCGGTGAAGTGCACCATATCCTGTTCGATTGTCGCCATGGTTATTCCGCTGCCCCCAAAAGACTGCTCGAGAGGGGGCGTGGCCCGCCAGGCATTCGCCGCGGTTTGCTGTTCACCGCAAGACAAAAGTCATCGAAATTGTCGTAATAGCCCTGGCGCTTGGCTTCCATGTGCAAGAACCGATCGAAGCCCAGGTCTATCCGCCGGTTGGAAAAATAGATCACGGTCGAATACGCTTGTTCGCGCAATTCGTTGACCGCCGCCGCAAGATTGTCCTCGTCAAGCAAATCAAACAGCTTGGAAAGCACCAGAATGCGCGGCTGTTCGAGGAGCGCGTTCGCGAGTTTGAGCTGCTGCAATTCGACCGATGACAGCGGCCAGCCCGTCGCGGCAATCGGAGTGTCGAGACCGTGCTCGAAGGTCGAAATGGTCTCGATCAGGCCCACGGTTTCGAGCGCACCGACCATGCGTTGAGGGGCGGTCTGTTTGCATGACAGGCCGAGATACTCGCGCACCGTCATTCCCACAAAACTCGCCCGGTCGAGAACATGGACGTCTTTACGCAGGTTGTGCGCTTCGATGTGATTGAAATCGACCCCGCCCAGCGTCGCAAAACCGCCTTCAGGCAGCTGGTGCATCTTGAGTATGTTGGTGAACAGCCGTTGGACACCATGATGGCTGGCGCTGGCCATGACGATGGCGCCACTTGGAATTTCAAGATTGAACTCGGCGTCCTCGTGCCGCGCGCGGCCACGCACTCCGCTTAGAACCAGAGTGTGTTCGGTCACGTTGATCGGGTCATCGCCCCCTGGCTCTTCCTGCTCGACATCGTAGAACAGCGAGAGCTCTTCAATCGCCGCGCACAGATCATAGAAATAGGTGAGATAGGTGCCCAGTTGCGCCACCCCGAAGAACGCGGTCGACAGCACGAGCTCGGCTGCGACGAGCTGGCCAAGTGTCAGCTGATTGGTGATGACCAGCCATCCGCCAAGGCCCAGCAGGGCTGCGCTTGCCGCCGCGTAGAGTGTGAGGAAGGCGATCGACTGGCCAAAGTGATTGCGGAAATGGCGCTTTCGTTCCTTGATATAGCTTTCGGTGTGAGCGTTGCTCTGCTGAAAAGCGTAATCGATGCGCCGCTGGGATTTGAAGAAGCCGTTGGATTCCCCAACTGTCTCAAGCCAGGCCGCCGTTCCATGCTTTGCGTGGCTCAGATCGATGCCCGTTCGAACGGCGCGGGCGCCCCAGACCAGCCAGATGAGCCAGATCGTCGCCGTCATGATCAGCGTGAACAGCAGGAAGTAAGGGTGGTAGAGCGAGACGAGAATGAACCCGGTGAAGACCTGCAAGACAACCGTAAAGCCGCCTACGAAGAGGATCGGGATCGCCTTTTCGACGTTGATTACATCGAAATAACGGTTGAACAGCGAACTCTTGCGCGCGTCACCAAAAAACGGGTTCTTGGCGTAGACCGCCAGCAGCGAGATTTCTGCCACCATGCGCGCGTAAAAACGCCGCGAAAACAGTTCCATAAGATGAATTCGCAAGGCGTAGAGCAGCGCAAACATCATCAGCAGGCCGAACAGGGTGACCGTGAGCACAACCAGCGGCGTCGCCATCGCGGTGTTGGCCACCGTGTTGATGAGCATCTGCACCGAAATCGGGGTCGCAAGGCTCAGGAGACTGATGCCAACGCCGTAAACCAGCGCCAGCCAGTAGAAATTGCCCTCGGGGCGCAGGATATTGAAAAACGTCCGGAAAAAGTCCGGGAGCGAGATTCGATCTCCGTAAGTCGTCTTCTTGACGGCCATGGCCAGTTACGATCCAATCAGCGTGACGCGGCGCGCTTGACGCGAGGCGCATGTGTTTGGGGGCGTCCGCTGATCCCTTGCCGACGCGGCGCTACTATACTGTAAATCCAACGCGAACATTTATGCAAAGTTCCAGCGTTTCGTGCAATCCGCGCAAGAGCCAAAAGGGTGCAAATGGTATCTGGAAAGAGTTCTCCGACCCCTAGGACAACCGCTGCGCGAGTGCGTTAGCGGCGCAAACCTGACTTGCACTTGAACGACAGAGAGCGCACGGACCGCTTTGGGTCTGAAACTGGGAAGCGCAAGCTTATGAGCGGTACATGCCTAGAACAGCTAGACACGCGGCTTGCGACGGCGCCGATCGTGCCGCTGATCGCTGAGAACGATGCGGAGCGCGCCGTCGAGACCGCGCTCGCGCTCAAGGCGGGAGGTCTGTCTGTCATCGAAGTGGTTCTGCGCAGCGAGAACGCGCTGGCGGGACTGGATGCCATTCGCTGCGCCGATGCCGACCTGATCGTGGGCGCGGGCACAGTCCTGACGCTCGATCAGCTTGCGGCGGCGCGCAGCGCTGGCGCGCAGTTCATAGTCTCGCCCGGCCTCTTGGACCCAATCGCCGAGCTTTGTCTGGCGGAGAATATTCCAGTCTTTCCAGGTGTTATGACAGCGGGCGAGGTGCAGCGCGCCTACGCCATGGGGCTTCGCACGGTGAAGTTCTTCCCCGCAAGCCTGGCCGGCGGCGTGCCAATGCTCAAGGCCTTTGCCGCGGTTTTCCGAGACATGCGGTTCATGCCGACGGGCGGGATATCGGCGGGCAATCTGGTTGACTATCTCGCCTTGCCTAGCGTGCTTGCATGCGGCGGCAGCTGGCTCACCCCCAGGGGCGCCGAGCCAGAGGTTACCCAAGGCCTTGCGCGCGAGGCGCTTGCCATAGCGGCGACCGCGCGACCGAGCGGCTGACGGGTGGGGGCCTCAAAGAGCGACATCCTTCTGATCGGCGGCGGACACAGTCACGTTGGGGTGCTGGCCGACTGGGCGCGTCGCGGGTGTCCCGCCCGACGCGCGACATTGCTGACACCCGAGCCAACCTTGCGCTATTCGGGCATGGTGCCCGGCTGGCTCGCGGGCGAGCACACGCGCGACGCTGGCCTTGTCGACCTCGCCGGTCTTGCCAGAGCCGCCGGGGTCGATCTTGTCCTCGATCGCTGCGTTGCGATTGACCCGGAGAGCCGGACGATTCTCTCACTCGGCAACGGCGTCGTTCCGTTCGATCTTGCTTCAATCGATGTCGGAGGCGTTCCGCATGCGGCGCGCGTATTGGGCGATGATCCCCGTTTGCTTGATATCCGCCCAATTGACCGTTTTGTGGCCGAGTTGGAGCGCAAGGAACAGCTTGCGCGCAGCATAGCGGTGATCGGCGGCGGTGCGGGCGGGGTCGAAATTGCCTTTGCGCTGCGCCAACGCGCGGGTGGGCCAAAACCTGTGAGTGTGACCCTTATTGCCGGCGAGCGCGGCTTGTTGCCCGACTTCTCAAGCCAAGTCCGTCGCAAGGTGGTGGCGGAGTTGGCGCGCCAGGGTATCGCTTTTTTTGCGGTCGATGCGTGGATGGAGCGCGGCGTTCTTCTGGCGGGTGAAGTCGAAACGCCTGCGGATCTGGTCGTTGCCGCGATTGGCTCCGCCGCTCCCGATTGGCCGCGCGCAGGCGGGCTTGCGGTGGATGAGGAGGGTTTCATCGCCGTGGACCGCCACCAACGTTCCACCTCGCATCCTTACATCTTCGCTGCCGGTGACTGCGCACGGCGCATCGACGCAAAGGTAGCGCATTCCGGCGTCCACGCGGTTCACACCGGTCGTGTGCTAGCCGCCAACCTGCGCGCCGCGTCAAAAGGCAAGCCGCCGCGCCGATCTTACCGTCCGCGCCCCGCCAGCCTTTATCTGCTCTCGACCGGCACCGGAGAGGCCATTTTGAGTTACGGCCCCTTCGCCGTGCAGAGCCGGTGGGCTGCGCGCCTCAAGGCATGGATCGACAAACGGTGGATTGCGACCTACGCGGCGATGACCGAACGCGCGTAACCCTTCGCGTTCCAGCTCCGAAAAGGGCAGAGAAGGGACACGCAACAAGGGGCGTCATGAAGAAGATTGTAATCCTCGCGGCCATCGCGGCCCTGATCGCGGCCTATTTCGTCTTCGACCTGGGCAGCTACCTCACCCTGGATGGCATCAAACAGGTCGCCGCCGAGACGTCCGGTTTTTACGAAGAGAACCCGGCCTTGGTGCTGAGCGTATTCTTCGCGATCTACGTCGCGGTCACCGCCGCCTCGCTTCCGGGCGCGGCGATCATGACCTTGGCCGCGGGCGCTCTGTTTGGTCTGGTCACGGGCACTATCCTTGTCTCCTTCGCCTCGACTTTGGGTGCCACGCTCGCTTTCCTCGCGTCGCGCTACGTGCTGCGCGACACAGTGGAAAGCCGCTTTGGCGACCGGCTTAAAGGCATCAACGAAGGGCTGGAGCGCGACGGCGCTTTCTACCTCTTTACGTTGCGGATGATCCCCGCCGTGCCGTTCTTCGTCATCAATCTCGTCTTCGGACTGACCCGCATCAAGGCCAGGACATTTGCCTGGGTAAGCCAGATCGGAATGTTTCTTGGTACGATCGTTTATGTGAATGCGGGCACGCAACTCGCGCAAATTGAGAGCCTTTCAGGGATCGCTTCTCCCGCGGTTCTTGGTTCTTTCGTGCTGCTCGGTATCGCGCCTTGGATCGCAAAAGGCATCATCGGTGTTATCAAGCGGCGCAAGGTCTACGCGGGCTACTCCAAGCCAAAAAGCTTCGACCGCAACCTGATCGTTATCGGCGCTGGTTCGGCGGGTTTGGTCTCCGCCTATATCGCGGCGCAGGTGAAAGCCAAGGTGACGCTGATCGAGGCGGGCGCGATGGGCGGGGATTGCCTGAATACTGGATGCGTGCCTTCCAAGGCGCTGATCAAGAGCGCCAAGGTCGCGGCAACAATGCGTCACGCCGACAAGTACGGGATCATCCCGCACGAACCCGAAGTCCCGTTCAAGAAGACCATCGCGCGCGTCATGGACGTCATCAAGACGATCGAGCCGCATGACAGCGTGGAGCGCTACACCGGGCTAGGCGTCGAGGTGATCAAGGGCTACGCGAAGCTGATCGATCCCTGGACAGTCGAGATCGCGCTCAATGAAGGCGGGACGCAGCGCTTGACCGCACGCAGCATCATCATCGCGACCGGGGCCGAGCCGGTGGTGCCACCGATCGAAGGGATCGAAGATAGCGGTTATCTGACCAGCGAGACGCTGTGGCAGGGGCTGGGCGAATTCGATCAGGCTCCCGCGCGGGTTGCGGTGCTGGGCGGCGGGCCGATCGGATGCGAGCTCTCCCAGGCGCTGGCGCGGCTGGGTTCGAAGGTGACTCAGGTGGAGATGCACCACAGCGTCCTTGGCCGCGAGGACGCCGAGGTCTCGGAGCTTGCCAAAGCAGCCCTTGAGGGAGCGGGTGTCACGGTCTTGACCAACCACCGCGCGGTGCGGGTCGAGGACAGCGCTCTGGTCGCCGAAAGCGGCGGCCAGGAAAAGCGTATCGCGTTCGATGCGCTGATCGTCGCGGTCGGGCGCAAGGCGCGGCTGAGGGGCTTTGGCCTGGAGGAACTGGGCGTCGAGACGGACCGGACCGTCGTCACCGACGAATTCCTCGCGACCAAGTTTCCCAACATCTACGCTGCGGGTGATGTCATCGGACCCTATCAGTTTACCCACACGGCCAGCCACGAAGCCTGGTTTGCCAGCGTCAACGCGCTGTTCGGGGCCTTCAAGCGCTTCAAGGCGGATTACCGCGTGATACCGGCGGTGACATTCCTTGACCCGGAAGTCGCACGCGTTGGCCTCAACGAAGCGGAGGCCAGCGAGCAGGGCATCGAATACGAAGTCACGCGTTATGAGTTGGAAGAGCTCGACCGGGCGATCACCGAAAGCGAGACGACCGGCTTTGTGAAAGTGCTTACGCCTCCCGGTAAGGACACGGTTCTCGGAGCCACCATTGTTGCGTCGAACGCGGGCGAACTTTTGGCGGAATATGTGCTGGCGATGAAGCACAAGATCGGCCTCAACAAGATCCTTGGCACCATCCACTCCTATCCGACCATGGCAGAGGCGAACAAGTTTGCGGCGGGGAACTGGAAGCGTGCGAACAAGCCTGAAGGGATGCTCAAATGGGTTGAGCGCTACTTCAATTGGCAACGCGGGTAAGCGCGGTTAAGGCGTTTGCGTGGAGTGGTTTGATCAGCTGCGCCCGCTCGCGGGGATCGTTGTACTGGTCGCGCTGGCTTGGGCGTTGAGCGAGGACCGAAGCGCGCGCCCAAACCTTTCCTGGATCGCGGGCGCTTTGGCTCTTCAGGCCGGGCTTGCGTTGCTGATTATCCGGGTTCCGCTTGTCTGGGCGGCGATGGACTACCTCAATCGAGGCGTTGCCGCGATCGAACGCGCGACCCTCAAGGGCTCGTCCTACATGTTCGGTTATCTGAGCGGAGCGCCGCTGCCGTTTGAACTCAAACAAGGTGTCGATACGCCGCTCATTATCGCGTTCCAGATCCTGCCGCTCGTCATTGTGTTTTCCGCGCTCGCCGCGCTGCTTTGGCATTGGGGCGTGCTGCGCGCACTGGTGAACGGCCTGTCGTATCTGCTTCGCCGCACCCTCGGTGTCAGCGGGGTCGTGGGCCTTGCTGGCGGCGCGAACCTGTTCCTCGGTGTGGTTGAGAGCCCGCTGGTTGTGCGCGCCTACTTTGCGCGTGTGAGCCGCGCGGAGCTGTTCCAGATCATGGTGCTCGCCATGGCGACGATATCGGGCGCGATCCTGATCCTGTACGCCACAACCCTGCGCGAGAGCGTCGAGAACGCGGTGGGGCACATGATTGCCGCCTCGTTGATTTCGCTTCCCGCCGCGCTCTTGTTCGCACGGCTCATGGTCCCCGCTGCGTCGCAGGATACCGCGACCGAGGCCGAAAAGAGCGAGCTTGGCCTTTCCTACGAATCCAGCGTGGACGCGATCGTCAAGGGAACGATGGATGGGATGCAGCTCTTTCTGGCCGTGGTCGCGATCATAATCGTGGTGTTCGCTTTTGTTGCTCTCGCAGACGAAGCGCTCAGTCTGCTGCCGCTGGTGGGGGAGGAGCCTCTGACGCTCAAGCGCGTGTTCGGCTGGCTGTTTGCGCCGCTCATGTGGCTTATCGGTGTCCCGGCAGCCGAAGCCATCACGGCGGGGGGGCTGATGGGCACCAAGGCGGTTCTCAACGAATACGTGGCCTATCTTGAACTTGCCGCCCTGGCTGAGGGCGCGCTTGGTGAGCGAAGCCGCCTGATCGTTACCTATTCGCTGTGCGGCGTCGCCAATCTCGCGAGTGTCGGCTTGTTGGTGTCCACCATCGGAACGCTGTGCCCCGACCGCCGCGCGGAAGCCGCCGGGTTGGGCATCAAAAGCTGGATAGCCGGAAACCTTGCCACCGCTATGACCGGGGCGTGGATCGGGCTGCTGACCTTGGCCGGCGCGGGTTGAGGGGGGACGGCGTGCTCGATTCCAGACTGCGCCCTTTGATCGACCCGCCCTTGAACGCTGTCGGCCGGGTTCTCGCCAACACCGGCGTCACGGCCAATGCGCTCACATTCGCGGGCTTGGCTTTGGGGCTGGGCGCCGCTGCGGCGATTGCGCTGGAGAATCTTGCGCTCGGTCTTGTTCTTATTCTGGCAAACCGTGTTTGTGACGGGCTCGATGGCGCGGTGGCGAGGGTACGCGGACCGACGCCGCTGGGAGGCTTTTTCGACATCGTCGCCGACTTCGCCTTCTATGTATCCATCCCGCTTGCCTTTGGCGTGATGGACGAGCGCTACACTCTTCCCGCTCTGGCGCTGGTGGCAAGCTTTGTTCTGACAGGGGTGAGTTTCCTGGCCTTTGCGGTCATTTGCGCTGAGCGTGGATTGGACACCAAGGCGCACGGAACCAAGAGCTTTTACTATTCGACCGGTCTTGCCGAAGGAGCCGAAACGATCGCCGTCTTTGTCGCAATGTGCGTTTGGCCCACCTATTTCGAGGAAATGGCCTATGGCTATGCCGCGCTGTGCGTTTTGACCGTGTTTCAGCGCAGCGCGCTCGCCGTAATCTTGTTCCGCGATTAACGGCCCAGCTTCTGCGCGGTGCGTTGACGCAGCTCCATTATCCGCTTGGCGTTAGCGCCCAAATCGCTTTGGCCGACGCGGCTGACCGAGCGAAAATCAATCTCGCCATCCGCCACGCGCGCAACCACGTCGTCCTTGAAGCCGAACCAGAAGGTCTCCGCCAACCCCTCGACCGTGCCGGTCTCTGGATCCGCAATGATGTTGGTAAAGCCCATGCCCTTCATGGCGCCCTCCAGCGCGGCCATCGCGTTGCCGGTTTGGGTGTCTCCGATCGCAAGCGGCTCTAGCTCGGGATAATTCTGCGCGATGATATCGGCGTATGTGAGCTGCGAATGCGGCGGCTTGGTCTCGCCGAATTGCTCGGTTTCACTCATGGGCACGTCATAGGCGTTGAGCGGGTTGGCACCGGAAGCCTTTCGCGCGGCGAGGACGCGGGCCGAGAAGGACGGTGGATCGCTGGTGTCGGTCGCCATATCGTGAATGGGGTGGTCGCCGGCCCCCATGATCACGGGCGCAAACAAGGCGGCAAAGCCGAGCGACACGACCAGACCGAAGATCGCGGGACCAAGGCCGGACTTCTGGTCGCGGCGTACAATCAGAACGATCGAAACTGTCGCTATCAGCGCCGTCAGTGCGATCAGGATCAGTCCACCCAGTCCGAACGCGCTCAGGCCCAATTGCCAGTCCCATAGCCCGAACTTCGTGCCAAGCGCGCAGACAGCGAGAAAAACCGGCAATATGATGGCCAGAGAGCGCGCCAGTCCAGCGTGCCAAGGAGCTTTCTTCTTCATAGACCGGGGTTTTAGCGCCCCGCCTCGGGATCGCAACTCCTGGCAGCGCCATCCCTGAGCCATGATCAATTATCGTCAGCTTCGGGAAACCCTATCGGCGCTGGGCGTTATGCGACCATCGCATCGGGCTTGGTGCGGGGTGGATCGTCCCAAAGGGTTCTTTTCATGTCCGCCAATCTGGTCTATGCCCCGCGCGTCGCGGGTGGATGTAAGGTTTTCAAAGGGAAGACAGATATGAAGCGTAATGTTCTTATGGGCGCAGTGGCGTTTGCCAGCCTTGCCACTCTGACAGCTTGCGGCGGCGGTTCGGCTCCGGCCGAAGAAGCGCCCGCTGAAGAAGCGGCGGCTCCGGCTGAAGAGGCTGCGGCTGAAGAAGCGCCAGCTGAAGAGGTTGTTGAAGCGGTTCCGGCGGCTGAAGCCAATGGCAACGTGATCGAGATCGCGATGTACACCAAGGATCCCGATGACTCGAGCGCGCTTCAGGTCTTCAAGCCGCGCCTGGTTGAAGCAACGGTGGGCGACACGATCAAGTTCGTCGCGGCCAACCCGACGCACCAGTCCTCGTCGATCGACGGCATGATCCCCGATGGCGTCGAAGGTTGGGAAGGCAAGATCAACGAAGAAGTCAGCTACGTGATCCCGACGGCGGGCGTGTACGGTTACAAGTGCGTTCCGCACTACGCCGCTGGCATGGTGGGCCTGATCGTCGTTGACGGCGGCGGCGACAACGTTGACGCGGCCAAGGCTGTAAGCCATCCGGGACTTGCCGGGCGTGAATTCGGCGAAATCTTCGAAGAAGCTGGGCTCTAAAGGCAGGGCTCATAAACAAAAAAGGGGCAGCGTGGCTTACCAGGCTGCCCCTTTTTTTCACTCAACAGATGTCCTAAATCTCGCCGTTCACTTCCAGGTACTCGATCAGATCCGCCCGCTCTTGCGGATCCTTGATCCCCGGGAAGGCCATTCGGGTGCCTTTCAGGTATTCCTGCGGCGCCTCTAGATACTCAAACAGCACGTCCTTCGTCCAGGTATTGCCGCTGCCCGAGTTGGCCGGGGTAAAGTTGAACCCCTCGACAGATCCAGCCACTCGTCCGACCACTCCGTAAAGGTGCGGGCCCACGCGGTTTACGCGCTCTTCCTGAACGTGGCACGCCATGCACTTGGCGAAAGCCGTCTTGCCCGCCGCAGCGTCTCCCGTCAGATCGGCGTAAGCAACTTCCGTCATCTCCGCTTCGGGTGCCGCCTCGGTTGCCTCTTCGGGCGCGGTCGCGGTCTCAGCGGCCTGAGTTGTGGCTTCCTCAGCTGGTGCTTCGCTTGCGCCGCCCCCCGCAACCGGTCAGCGCGATCGCACTGGTGATCGCAACCGACATCAAACCTATCTGTCGCATAGGGCCTCTCCTCTTGTCCAAGGCTCCTTGCTCAAGGAGCCAGCCTGCCAAACCGGCTCAGACCCACTGAGCGTCCAAGCCCAAATCCGATACGACCCTCAAAGGAGCCTGCCCCGCGAATAGCCAGTCTACTGAGGACAAACCTCTCCTGCGCAAAGCTCCAGGTCTCAGGCCGCCGTCGCCATCCTTGCCAGCTCGCACTGTGACCAGATTTCGCTCAGCGCGTTGATCAGGCGGTCGATATCGCCATCGGTATGCACTGGTGAGGGTGTCAGGCGCAGACGTTCCGTACCCACCGGCACGGTTGGGTAATTGATCGGCTGAACATAGATGCCGTGATTGTCCATCAGCCAGTCGCTGATCCGTTTGCACTTGTGCGCATCGCCCACCATCACAGGAATAATGTGGCTGGGATTGGCCAGATGCGGGATGCCCATCATGTCGAGCTTGCGACGGACGGTCTCAACCCGTTCCTTCTGCAACTCACGCTCACGATCGCTTGTCTTCAGGTGGCGGATGCTGGCCGCTGCGCCGGCCGCTACCGCCGGAGGCAACGCGGTCGAAAAGATGAAACCGCTGGCAAACGAGCGCACGAAATCGACCAGATTGCGCGAAGCCGCGATGTATCCGCCCATTACCCCGAAAGCCTTGCCCAAAGTGCCTTCGATCACATCGATCCGGTCCATAAGACCCTCGCGCTCGGCGATCCCGCCGCCGCGCGGACCGTACAGTCCGACCGCATGCACTTCGTCGATATAGCTGAGCGCGCCGTGCTTTTCGCACACATCGAGGATTTCAGCGATCGGCGCGATGTCGCCATCCATCGAATAGACGCTCTCAAACGCCACCAGCTTGGGCCGATCCGCGTCGAACTCGGCAAGATGCCGATCGAGGTCCTCGGGATCGTTGTGCTTCCAGATACGGCGCTCGGCTTTCGAGTAGCGGATGCCTTCGATCATCGAAGCGTGGTTGAGCTCGTCGGAGAACACGGCGCAATTCGGAATGCGCGCGGCCAGTGTGCCGATGCCAGCCCAGTTCGAGACATAGCCGCTCGTGAAGAGCAGCGCGCTCTGTTTGCCATGCAGATCGGCGAGTTCGGCTTCGAGCTCGACATGGTAATGATTGGTGCCGGAGATGTTGCGCGTGCCGCCCGCTCCCGCGCCGCATTCATCGAGGGTTGAGTGCATCGCTTCGAGCACGGCGGGATGCTGGCCCATGCCCAGATAATCGTTGGAACACCAAACGGTGACGGCCTGCGTCTCGGAGCCTTCAAGAAACCGGGTAGCGTGAGGGAAGCGTCCGCGGTGGCGCTTGATATCCGTGAAAACGCGGTACCGGCCTTCGTCGCGAACCGTTTCCAGCTCGTTTTCAAAGAAACCTTCATAATCCATCGTGCTTCCCCCTCCAGGGTGTCTGCTCTTTACTTTACTCATTCGTGTCAATCACATTCGCTTGAGAGGCCGGTGTCCTTGCAGGACGGCGAAACGCCCATCCCCACAGCATCCCATCGCGAAACGGCAAGGCGAGAAAGAGGTGTTCGAGCGCGCCCAGCAGACACAGGGTCGTCAAAAGGCTTGCCCCGACCATTTCCGCGCTGCCCAGCGAAGCCGAGAGCGCCAACGATCCGAACCAAAGCGCAATCAGGACGATCGCCACGATCGAGACGGCCAACAGCGCAGTCATCCGGTTCCGGCCAAAATAGGTCTTCAGGTAATCCAGGTGTGGCGGCAGCATCTCGGCGCTGGAATTGGGTACGCCTACAAACATGTTGATCTTGGCGGAAAGCCGCAGACCAAACAGCAGCACAAACACGGTCGCGCCGATCTGATTGGGCAGGTTCCAGGAGAGCGAGATCAGGAGAAGGGCGGTCAGCGCCAGAACCACCTCGTGATGGATTACAGTCGCGCTTGCTTCGCGAAACCGTTGCGCTCCGCGAAGACCGGGGGAGGCGGGCTCGCGCCGCGGGCCAGCCGCCGCGCCGGTCAGGAAGCCGACTTCGTGCCAGCCCCATACCATCAGCGCGCCTATGAAGGCGGCGTAAACGGCGAGCACCGAAACGCTTTGGGATGCGGCCAGAATGACGAGCAGCCCAAGAATCCCCCCGATGCCGCTGATCATCAAGCTCTTGGGGAAGGTTTTGGCGTCGCGATTGTCCGCCCAGGCCACAAGCCCGGTCGCCACGAACCAGATCAGCACCGTCACGATGAACGGCACAATATGGCCATCCCAACTCACCATGTAGGCTGAAGCCTGATGGTGGCCGGAAGGGTGTTAGCCTTGGTGCGGTGGAAGTACATCCGGGCAAAGGCCCAGCCTGCGCCCGCCATGCCGCTCGCGCGTTTTACAAAGCCGCCCAGGCCGCCTTGCGTCTTGCCATCTTCAATCCTGTCGGCCGCGATCCGCAGTTTCTCCATCTGGTGCCGGAACGCCGGATCATCGATGTCGAGTTCGACCGGGAAAACCTGGCGGCTGATCTGGTTGCAGACCGAGAACACCTCGTAATCGTATTCGGTCGGATCGACGCCCAGCGCCTTGTGAAAGACCGGGCGGTTATGGTCGCGGACATACATCGTGGCGTAGACCGACAGCAGGAAGAAGCGCACCCAGAGCTTGTTCGCGCCTTGCAGCAGCTTGGGATCGGAACGCAGCAGCATCGCGAACGCTTCACCGTGGCGGAATTCGTCGTTGCACCATTCCTCGAACCATTCGAAGATGGGGTGGAAACGATGCTCTGGATTGCGCGCCAGGTGGCGGAAGATCGTGATGTAGCGCGCGTAGCCGATCTTCTCCGACAGATAGACAGCGTAGAAGATGAACTTCGGCTTGAAGTAGGTGTATTTCTTGGTGCGCGTCAGATAGCCGAGATCCACGCCGATACCGGCGTCCTTGAGACTTTCGTTGATGAAACCGGCGTGCCGGCTCTCATCGCGCGCCAGCAGCTTGAACAGCTGTTTCACGTCCGGGTTCTTCGTGCGCTTGGCGATTTCCGCGTAGAGCACGCAGCCCGAAAACTCCGATGTCATCGAACTGACGAGGAAGTCCGTGAACTCCTTGCGAAGGGCGGGTTCAAGCTTTTCGATCACGCCTTCGAAGCGTTCGTCCTTCTTGAAATGCTTCTTGTTGGGATCGCCGATCATCTCATCGATCAGAGCGTCCCATTCCTCGCGCACCGGGGTTACGTCGATCGCGTCGAGCGCGTCGAAGTCGGTCGTGTAAAAACGCGGGGTCAGCATGGTGTCCTGCGTGGCGAGTTCCATCGCCTCTTCGCTGGTCATGGGCTTGTAGGCGTTCATCTGATCCTCCCGGCGTTGAAGCTGACTTCGTAGAGCTCAGCCAGATCGAAATAGGCCGCGGCCTTGACGGCGAGACGCTTGATCGGTCCTGCGCGGGTCACCGTGGCGGTGCGCTCGAACACTTCTCGGCTGCCGAACGGGATGGCGATCGGATCGCCGTGGATGCGGACCTTGTCGCCCGGCTCCATGACAACGTCAGCGGGCAAATCGACATGCGCATGGAAATGCTCGGGGCTTTGTTCGACGGTGATGGTGCACACGACGTCAAAGACGCGCTCCCGAAGGTTCGACGGCGTCTGGATAGCCGATCCCGCTGCTATCGTTGTGTCCATTATTCGCGTCCCTTTGCCATCATGTCGCGGTAGATCTCATGCGTCTTGCTGCCGAAGGCGGAAAGTTCGACCGCCCGGCCTGTCTGCGTGTCGCGCAGGGTCATGGCTCCGGTGTCCCAGGCGATCAGTTCGAATGGCACGGCGGGGCCGATCCCGTGCTGAATCCGGTTGTGAACCATGGCCCGCGCGGTGGCGCGAACGAAGCCGCCTTCGCCTTGCGGGAAGCGACCGAGTTCCAGACCGGTCTCCGCATCGGCGACCCATACACTGCCGTCGGCTGCGTCGTTGAAAGTGATGCTGCGGGTGTCGACCGACAGGACGCCGCGTTCGGCGCGGATGCTTTCAGGCACGGCTTGGCGCTCGAAGAAGCCCAAACTCGTCGAGATGGCCAGCGCCAGCGTGATCGCGATCACGGTGCCCATGGCAATCAAAGGCAGCGTGTGAACGCGAAAGTCGTCATCGTCATAGGTGCGCACAATAGTCATGCCGTCACTCCCGTGAGCCCCGGTTTATCGACGCCGCCGCCCGCTTCTTTGACGTCGGTCAAATTTCGCGCGATCGCCGTGTGCTGGCCGCAAGCCTCGGCGAGGATCTGCGCCACGCTCTGCGCATCGGGCACGGCTCGCAGCATGGGCTGAGGCCGGGCAAAGCGCCACGGGCGCACATGCGGCCACATCAGGAAGTAGCCGAGCAAGCGCTCGCCGCCGAGTTCGACCGCGATGTCGCCGTGCTCGCGGCCCCGCATGTTGAGATGCGCCGCTTCGATATGTTTGAGCGGGATGTTGATCCGTGTCTCCACCGCCATGCCGATACGCAGGATAAGGCGCGCGTCGGTGAGAATGTAGAGCGTGCTGCGCGCGCTGCGCCACGCCATCAACTGGATCACCAGACCGCCGAACAGTCCCATGCCCGCCAGAAACACCGCGCTGTCCGTGTTTCCGAAGAACAGCGCCAGCAAGACCATCGCGGCCATGTAAAGCGCAAAGCTTGCAAGGTGGAACGCGGTTCGTGTCAGGACCGGCACGCTTGGCCGGCCCTTCCACAGAACGCGTTCGTCCAAGGCCGGGGTGCCCATGGGGTCGCCATGAGCGCTGGGCCCGTCCGCCTCGCTGATCGAAGGATGATCCCGATTTTCGATCATATGACGGGCTCCGAGCGTTCCGGCGTTGCGTACATGTAGCCGCCGCCATAGTAGGCCATGATCTTATCCTCCTCGAGACGGGTGATCTGACCAGCCGTCGCCAGGCGCGGCACATCGGCGAATTGATCCTTGGTGATCGCGTCGATCTGCACCAGTTGGGGCTTGGGAGGCAGGAGACCCGCGAGCAGGCCCTTGGACTGGACAACCGCGACGAATATCGGCGCCAGCACCTTCTCGCCTGCGTTGGTCTCGATCTCGAGATACCGGATGATGTGCTCGGACTGATCGACCCAGATGTCGCTCACCTTGCCCGCCAGTTCGACGTTGCAGTCATAGACCGGCCAGCCGATGATGTCGGGATCGTTCGGCGCGATTTCGATTTCGTGCGCATCGCCGATCGGGACGATGCGCGGGCGCCCGTCAAAGGTAAGGTCGGGATAATCTTTGCGATTGGCCCAGGCGGCCGGTCCAAGGCCGTCCTTCATCGGATTTCCGGTGGGGACATAGGGCGCGCCGCCGCCATGGAACGCCCGCTGAGCTGGTACATCGACCGGCTCGCGCGGCATATCTTCGGGCACGTAAGTCCCGCGACCGTGCGGCAGCTTGAACACCTTCTTTTCCGCCGACATCAGCGGCATGCTCTCGACCTTGCCGGTGTATTCATCCTCAAGCGGATAGCCTTCGCGGCGGCTCTCGCGGTTGAGGTAGAGGACCAGCCCGATGAAGAAGAAAAAGAACAGGAAGAAGGTCAACTCAGCGACATCGAAACTGCCGGTGATGTAGGTGGCATTCATCGCCAGAATGCCGAAAGTGTCTGGAAGTGTCATTTCAAGGTCCTCCGGTGGATCTGTGCGGCTGTCCTTCGGCTTATCCCGTGGCGTGGGGCGGTCGCGGTCATGTCGGGAACTCACGCAGACCGAACGATGCGTCTGCGCCTTCCCTCGAAGCGGTGGTGGTTCTGCGAAGACGACCGACAAGCGGTCCGATCGCGGCGAGGCCTGCCAGAAGCAGCAGGATTTCGATGATGTAGACGGTGGTGTATCCGCTTGCGCGGGTTGCATCCTGGATCAGGGGATTGGCCGCGCCAGCGCCGCCGATCGCGATGGCGGCGGCGCCGTCGCGGATCGCGCCGCCCAGCGCAATACCCGCGCCCGCACACGTCGCCTGGACCGCGCCCCAGGCGCCAAGAGCCAGACCCGTGGTCGATTGGCGCGCAAGGTTCATGGCCTCGATCAGCGTGCCAACGGAGAAGAGCCCGAGCCCGAGCCCAATCGCGAAGGCCCCGAGAAACAGCAGCGCGGGCGCTGCAAAGGGGGCGGCAAAGATCACCATCAGGAATGCGGTAAGCCCGGTCACGAGCCCCGCGCCCGCAACGCGCAGCGCTTCGTTTCCGCGCCCCAGCGAGCGCGCCGAAAGCATGAACCCGACCAGCGCGCCGAAAGCCCAGGCGCCGGTCAATCCCGTCGTAGCGCCAACGCTCATACCGAGCACTTCGCCGCCATAGGGCTCAAGGAGCGCGTCTTGCATCGCGAAGCCGGCCGAGCCGATGCCGATGCCGATCAAAAGCCGTGCGTTGTAGCCATCGCTGACAAGCGCGCGCCACAATTGCCCAAAGGTCGGGCCCGTGTCCTCGCGCGTGGTGAGGTCCTTGTTGCGCGCTTCCTGCTTCCAAAGCGCCACAAGGTTCAGCGCCACCGTGATGCAGGCGGCGCTCTGGATGACCTGGATCAGCCTTGTGTTCGAGAAATCGATCAGGAGCCCGCCCATCACGAACGCGGCGAACATCATGCCGACAAGCAGCATCACATAGAGCAGCGCAACCGCACGCGGGCGCTTTTCTTCGGGCGCAAGATCGGTGGCCAGCGCAAGCCCGGCGGTTTGCGTCACATGAATGCCGATCCCGGTCAGCAGGAAGCTGCCCGCCGCAGCGGTCGTCGCGAGCGCAAAAGTGGCCTCGTTCTCGAACAGGATCAGCGCGAAGGGCATGATCGCAAGGCCGGCAAACTGCATCAGCGTGCCAAACCAGATGTAAGGGACGCGTCGCCAACCAAGAACAGAGCGATGCGTGTCGGACTTGTGGCCGATCAGCGCGCGAAAGGGCGCTGCGACCAGCGGGATGGCGATCAAGAGCGCGACCAGGAAAGTGGGAACGCCCAATTCAACGATCATAACCCGGTTGAGCGTACCGTTGAGCAGCACCATTGCCATGCCCACGCTCACCTGGAACATCGACAGTCGCAATAGACGCCCGAGCGGCAGATCGGTGCTGGCCGCATCCGCGAAGGGCAGCCAGTTCGCGATCAACTGCGCGAAGGTGGGGGCGTCCGGGCCTGGGGGAGGGTGGGGCTGCGAACTCATCCGCGCTTCACGATCTCCATGGCCTGACTGGTGTAGAACCCGCTCGCGACGCGACGCGTGCGCTTGACCTCCCAACTGGGTATGCGCTCAGAAAGGTGCATACGCAGGTCGCTTTCCGCGATCGGGACAATGGCCGGTGAGCGGTCGCTCTTCGGAAAGACCTTCCCGAACTTGTGCATCGCGCCCAGCATCCGAGTGAAAGGCGCGAACGTGAAGACGATCGAGACCTTGGTGCGCTCTGTCAGCTTGGCAAGGGCGTCCACCAGATCCTCGATCTCGTAGTGGATGAGGGAATCCATCGCGACGACATGCGCGAAATCGCCGAGCGAGGGATCGAGCATATCGCCCGACTTCCACCATATGCGCCCGTGTCCCGTGAACGAGGGCGCTCTCTCGCGAGCCACGTCCACCAGGCCACCGGCGACGTCGATGCCGGTGATCTCCGCCCCGCGACACGCCGCGGCAATGGTCAGCGCTCCGGTTCCGCAGCCCGCGTCCAGCACGCGCGTGCGGCGCAAATCGGCGGGTAGCCAATCGAGCAGAACGCCGCGCATTTCGTCGCGACCCGCGCGCACCGTGGCCCGAATGCCGCTGACCTTCACATCGGAGGTCAGGTCGATCCAGGCTTGTCGCGCGGTGCTGTCGAAATAGGTCGCAAGCGCTTCGCGCCGGTCCTCGTACCCACGGGTCACAGACACGCGCGCCCGGTCGTCTTCACGGGCGAGGAAGCCGGCCTCAAGGGCTTCGGGAGAGCGCGTCGCCATCACTCGAAACCCAGAAAATCAAAGATATCCCGGTCCTTCATCGGAGCCGCGCTTGTCGGCTCAACCCCGGCCCACAGCATGGCTGCGAGGCGCAGATATTCATCCTGCGCTTGCTGGACTTCGGGGCTGTCGGGCATTTCGAACAGGGTGCACTTCTTGAGGCGCGACCGGCGGATCTCGTCGACATCGCGGAAGTGTGCGAGGCGCTGCATGCCGATCTTGTCGCAGAAGCGATCGATCTCGTCGGTCTCGCGGCTGCGATTGGCGACGACGCCAGCCAGCCGCACATCGTAATTCTTCGATTTTGCACCGATAGCGGCGACGATGCGGTTCATCGCGAAAATGCTGTCGAAATCGTTCGCGGCAACCACCAGCGCGCGCTCGGCGTGTTGAAGAGGGGCGGCGAAACCGCCGCACACCACGTCGCCCAGCACATCGAAGATCACGACGTCGGTGTCCTCGAGCAAGTGGTGCTGCTTGAGCAGTTTGACCGTCTGCCCCACGACGTAACCACCGCAGCCAGTGCCCGCAGGCGGGCCGCCCGCCTCCACGCACATCACTCCGTTGTATCCTTCGAACATGTAGTCGTCCGGGCGCAGCTCTTCGGAGTGGAACTCCACTGTCTCCAGGACATCAATGACGGTCGGCATCAGCTTCTTGGTCAGCGTGAAGGTGCTGTCATGCTTGGGGTCGCAGCCGATCTGAAGGACGCGGTGGCCAAGTTTCGAGAACGCCGCCGAGAGGTTCGAGGAGGTCGTCGATTTGCCGATTCCGCCTTTGCCATAGACTGCAAAGACTTTCGCACCCTTGATCTGATCGCGCGGATCGAGCCGGACCTGAACCGAGCCCTCGCCATCGGTCCGATCGAATTTCGCGTTCTTTTCCATAAGGTTCATGGCTTGCGATCCCTCTCTTTACTCTTCCACGAAAACGCCTTCGAGGCGGTCTTCGAGTTCGTCGCTCGCATCGCGCAGAGCGGCGAGCGTTTCTTCATCGGGTTCCCAGAGTTGACGGTCGCACGCTTCGAGCAGGCGGTTGGCGACGCGCGCGGAGCTCTTCGGATTGAGGTGCGCCAACCGCCGGCGCATCTCGGCGTCGAGCACGAAGGTCTCGGAGATTTTCTGGTAGACCCACGGCTTGACCTGGCCTGTGGTGGCGGACCAGCCGAGCGTGCTGGTGACGTGGCCTTCGATGGTGCGCACGCCTTCGTAGCCGTGGTCAAGCAGGCCCTCGAACCATTTGGGGTTGAGCGTGCGGGTGCGCGCTTCAAGGTCGATCTGTTCGCCCAAGGTGCGCACTTTGGTTTTGCCGCGCGTCGCATCGAGGATGTAGACCGGCGCGTCTTCGCCCTTGGCCTTGGCGACCGAGCGTGTCACCCCGCCAAGTCCGTCGACATATTGATCGACATCGTTGATCCCCAGCTCAACGCTCTCAAGGTTCTGATAGGTGAAATCGACCGTGCCGAGCGCGCTTTGCAACAGTTCGCGTTGTTGCACCGGCGTGCCCTTTACCCCGTAGGCAAATCCCTTGTTGACTTCGAACGCGTTGGCGAGCTCGTCCGGATCGGCCCAGGCGCCGCCTTCGATCATCTGATTGACATTGGCGCCATAGGCGCCCTCGGCGTTGGAGAAGACCCGCAAGGCGGCGGTTTCAAGGTCGCAGCCATGCGCCTTGGCGTGCGCCAGGCTGTGCTTGCGCACGAAGTTGCTTTCGACCGGCTCATCGGCGCTGGCGGCGAGGTACGCGGCTTCGGCCAGCATCCGCGTCTGCATCGGCAGGAGATCGCGGAAGATGCCCGAAAGCGTGACGACCACATCGACCCGCGGGCGTCCCAGTTCGGCGAGCGGGATCAGCTCCGCGCCCGCCAGGCGACCGTAGGAATCGCGGCGCGGCCTGGCTCCCATCAGTGTCATCGCCTGGGCGATCTGCACGCCTTCGGTCTTCATGTTGTCGGTGCCCCACAGCACCATCGCGATGCTTTCCGGAAAGGCGCCGCCGGCCTCACTATGCCGCGCCAGCAGACGTTCGGCTTGCTCCTGGCCTTGCGAACACGCGTAGCGCGAGGGAAGCAGGAAGGGGTCAAAGCCGTGAATGTTGCGGCCCGTGGGCAGAACCTGCGGGTTGGCCACGACATCGCCGCCCGGCGCGGGCTCGACATAAGCGCCGTCGAGCGCGTGGATGAGCGAGGCCATCTCGTCGCTTGCATCAAGCCTCGCGGCAAGCGCGGCGCGGTCGGGCGTGTCTTCGCCGTTGCCGAGTTCCAAGCCCGCCTCGACCATCGCGTCGAGCATGTCTTCGCGCGCCTGGCCTTCGGGATTGCGGCCAAAGATGTGCAGGCCATGCGGGATCAGCGTTTCTTCGAGTTCGTAAAGGCGCCTGGACAGACCTTCGATGTCGCCGCCTTCCAGATCAATCGCCTCGCACTGATCGGCGATCAATCGCTCAAGGTCCGCGCGTTCCGCCGGATCGTCGCTGGCGCGCCAGCGCTCAACGCTTGCCTTGAGGTCCACCAGATCCTTGTAAAGCCCCGCCTGGGCGAGCGGCGGGGTCAGATAGCTCAGCAGCGTTGCGGCCGAGCGACGCTTGGCGAGCATTCCTTCGGACGGATTGTTGGCCGCGTAGAGATAATAATTCGGCAGATCGCCGATCAGCCTTTCGGGCCAGCACGCATTCGTCATCCCGGTCTGTTTGCCCGGCATGAATTCCAGCGCCCCGTGCGTGCCGAAGTGAAGCACCGAATGCGCGCCGAAATCTTCGCGCAGATACCGATAAAAGGCGCTGAAGGCGTGCGTGGGCGCAAAGCCGCCTTCGAACAGAAGCCGCATCGGATCGCCTTCATATCCAAAGGCGGGCTGGACGCCGACAAAGACGTTGCCGAAATGCGCGCCCAGAACCTGGATGTGGCTGCCATCGCTTTGTTGCTTGCCCGGGGCCGGACCCCACACCGCTTCGATCTCCGCCAGATGGGGCTCGCGCGCGACATGCTCATCCGCGGGCACGCGGTGAGCGACGTTGGCCTCGGCCCCGTATTGCGCGGCGTTGCCTTCGAGCAGAGCGGCGCGCATGGCTTCGAGGCTTTCCGGTACCTCGACGCTGTAGCCTTCCCGGCCGAGGCGCTGGAGCGTCGCATAGAGCGATTCGTGCACCGCCATGAACGCGGCCGTGCCGGTGGCGCCCGCGTTGGGCGGAAAATTGAACAGAACGATCGCCAGTTTGCGCTCGGCGCGCTTCGAGCGGCGCAGCGCGATCATCTTGGCGACCCTCGCGGCCAGCGCCTCGGCGCGCTCCGGGCAGCCCTGCATGGCGCGCATGCCCTGCGTATCAGGGCGCTGGCATTGCCGGTCGCAGCCTTGACACTGACCGCCACTCGAAGCGGAACGCCCGCCAAAAACGCTCGGTACGCTTGAGCCATCGAGTTCGGGCAAGGCGACCATCATGGTGGCTTCGAGCGGCAGCAGACCCTGCTGGCGATCGCGCCACTCTTCGAGCGATTGAAACTCCAGCGCGTGCGCCGCGAGATAGGGCACGTCGAGCTTGCTCAGCACCGTGCGCGCGGCGTCGGAATCGTTGTAGGCTGGCCCGCCCACGAGCGAAAATCCCGTCAGGTTGACGACCGCATCAACCGTCGGTTTGCCCTCTTCATCGACGAAGAATTTTTCGATGGCCGGCCTTGCATCAAGACCGCTGGCGAAGACGGGAACCACCTTCAGCCCTTCGGCCTCGAACGCCGAGATCGCTCCATCGTAATGGGCAGCGTCGTTGCCCAGCAGGTACGAGCGCAAGAGCACAAGGCCCACAGAGCCACTGCGGCCCGGCGCGTTCTTTCCCCGATCGCGCGGGAGCACGCGCAGACTTTCAGAAATCTTCTGCGGATTGCGCGGGTGGTAAACGCCGGTCTCGGGATATTCGCGCGGCGGATCGGCTTTGGTCAGGCCTTTGCGTCCGGCCCGTTCACCGGCGGCGTAGCGATCGATCAGCGCGCGCACCATTGCCGTGACGTTCTCGTCCGATCCCGCCAGCCAGTATTGCAGGGTCAGGAAGTAGGCGCGGACATCCTGCGCTGTGCCGGGAATGAATCGGAGAATTTTGGGCAGGCGCCGCAGCATCTTCATCTGGCCTGCACCCGAACTGGCCGCGCCCTGTTTCTTCGAGCCGCGCAGACGTTTCAGCAGCGCGAGCGGCCCCTTGGCTGGCGCGTCCATGCGGTAATTGCCCATGCGCGTCAGCTTCACGATCTCGCCTGCGGACATCAGGCAAACCATGGCGTCGCAGTCCTCTCGCCGAGCTTCGAGAGAGGGCATGATGAGCCGCACATGGTCGTCCACGAACAGCATTGTCGCAATGACAATATCCGCTTCCGCGATCGCGGCGCGGGTTTCGGCGAGCGCGGCCTCGTCCGCGCCCCATTCCGACGCGGCGTGGAGGGAGACGGTGATGTTTTCCTGGCTGAGAAGCGCGTCGGTGCGCTCGACAGCGCCTTTGAGGTGATTGTCCAGCGTGACGATGGCCACGCTCACAGGCGCGTCATGGCCAAAGGCGCTCTTGCCTTTGCGTGGGGGAGGCGACGCCTTACCGTGCATAATGCGCCTTCGCGTCGTAAAGCGTTTCGATATCGATCTCGGCCCGGCCCTGTTCGGCGGCAAAGGTCTCGGTGTTGCGTCGCGCCTTCCCGCGCACAAAGAAGGGTATCTTCTTAAGCTCTTTAGTCGCTTCGGCGGTCCAGACCGCATCCTCCCCAGAATGGGGAGGGGTACCATCCGCAGGATGGTGGAGGGGCGGGCTGCCCGATTCTTCGTCATGCGCAGGGGGGCTGACGCTGTTCGCCCCTCCACCCCGAACTTCGCTCGCGGTCACCCTCCCCTTTCCGGGGAGGATGGGGCTGTGCGCTGCGTGATGCGAAGCGCCGGCATCGTCCGAAAACTCGAAATCCTCGCGGAACATGGTCAACAGGTGTTCTTCAAGGCCCATCACCAGCGGGTGGACCCAGGTGTCGAAGATCACGTTGGCGCCTTCAAAACCCATCTGGGGCGAATGGCGCGCGGGAAAATCCTGCACATGGACCGGCGCGGAGATCACCGCGCACGGCATCCCCAAACGCTTGGCGATGTGCCGTTCCATCTGCGTGCCCAGCACCATTTCAGGCGCGGCTTCGATAATCGCCTCTTCCACCGCGAGATGATCGTCGGTGATCAGCGGCTCAAGCCCGTGCTCCTTGGCCTCGGCGCGCACTTCGCGGGCGAATTCGCGGTTATAGCAGCCAAGGCCACACACTTCGAAGCCAAGCTCATCGCGAGCGATGCGCGCGGCGGCGACCGCGTGCGTGGCGTCGCCGAAGATGAAGACGCGTTTGCCGGTGAGGTAGGTCGAATCGACACTGCGGCTCCACCACGGCATGCGGGAATGGGTGTCGCCGAGGGCAGGCGTGGGATCTGCACCTGCCAACTCGGCGACTTCGGCAATGAAAGCGCGTGTGGCGCCCACGCCGATAGGGACGCTGCGAATGGCGGGCTGCTTGAACGTGCGCTCAAGCCAGCGAGCCGCTTCGTCAGCGATCTCGGGATATAAAACGATGTTGAAGTCCGCCTCGCCAATACGGGCGATGTCGGAGGGTCGCGCGTCAAGCGGCGCGACGAGGTTGATTTCCACCCCGAGGGTGTCGAGGATTTTGCGGATTTCGACGAGGTCGTCGCGGTGGCGAAAGCCAAGCGCGCAGGGCCCAAGAATGTTTGCGCGCGGGTTTTGTCCTTCCGCACGCCCTTCCATCGGCGCCCGTTCGACGCCGGTATCCGCGAGGTTGCGAACGATCTGGTAGAAGGTTTCGGCCGCGCCCCAGTTCTCCTTGCGCTGATAGCTCGGCAGCTCAAGCGGGATGGCGGGGCAGGGCAGGTCCATGGCCTCTGAAAGGCCGCCGGGATCATCCTGGATAAGCTCTGCTGTGCACGATGCGCCGACGATGATCGCTTCCGGGTTGAACCGTTCGACCGCATCCATCGCGGCGTCCTGGAACAGCTGCGCTGTGTCCTTGCCGAGATCTCGCGCCTCGAACGTCGTGTAGGTCACGGGCGGGCGGTGGTTGCGCCGCTCGATCATTGTGAAGAGCAAATCGGCGTAGGTATCACCCTGAGGGGCGTGGAGTACGTAGTGCAGGCCTTTCATCGCGGTCGCGACGCGCATCGCGCCGACATGCGGGGGGCCTTCATAGGTCCAGACGGATAGCTGCATCGCCTACACCTCCAACCTGTCGCGCCGCCGCAATGGACGCGCAAAGAGTTCGGCGAGGTCGCCGGCCTGATCGAAGCCATGGATCGGCGAGAAAACGAGTTCGATCGCCCATTTGGTCGTCAGTCCTTCGGCCTCGAGCGGATTGGCGAGGCCGAGCCCGCAGACGGTCAGGTCGGGCCGATCTTCGCGAACCCGGTCCAACTGGCGATCAACATGCTGCCCTTCGCTGATCCGCGCCTTGTCCGAGATCAGGGCGAGGTCGCCTGCGAGGTGCGCGCGGTGCAGATAGGGCGTGCCGACTTCGACGGGGACCATACCCATCTCGGTCGACAGGAAGCGCGCGAGCGGCACTTCCAATTGCGAGTCGGGAAGGAAGCTGATGCGCTTGCCTTCAAGCTCGCTGCGGGCGTGGTCCATCGCGCGTTTGGCGCGTTCGCGTCCCGGTGCGATGACCCGGTTGAAGAGCTGTTCGTCGACGCCGAATTCGCGCGCGGCGGCCTTGAGCCAGTCGGTCGTGCCATCAGCGCCAAACGGGAACATTGCCTCAAGGCGCACCGCGCCGCGATCCTCGAGCGCCATGGCGGTTTCGGCCAGAAAGGGCTGGGCGAGCAGATAGCGGGTGTTGGGCCCAACGCTGGGCAGATCGCGCGCGTTGCGTGCGGGCAAAGAGGCGACGTTTTCAATCCCGAGTTGGTCGAAAAGGCGCAGGAACTGGTCTTCGACAATGTCGGGCAGCGAGCCCACGATCAGCAGGTTCCTGGGCGCGTCTTCGCCAAGCTGGGGCATTTCCGGCACCAGCGCGGTCAGGCACGTATCCTCGCCCTGGGTGAAGGTCGTCTCGATCCCGCTGCCCGAATAATTCAGGATGCGCACATCGGGCATGTAGCGGGTGCCGAGGCGTTCGGCCGCCTTGGCAAGGTCCAGCTTGATCACCTCCGAGGGGCACGAGCCGACGAGGAACAGCGTCTTGATATCGGGGCGACGCGCCAGCAGGCGGCTCACCACCCGGTCGAGTTCGTCCTGCGCGTCGACCATGCCGGCGAGGTCGCGCTCCTCCATGATTGCGGTGGCAAAGCGCGGTTCGGCAAAGATCATCACGCCGGCTGCCGATTGCAGCAAATGCGCGCAGGTGCGGGAGCCGACGACGAGGAAGAACGCGTCCTGCATCTTGCGGTGCAGCCAGACGATCCCGGTCAGCCCGCAGAACACTTCGCGCTGTCCACGTTCGCGCAGCACCGGGCGCTGGCCCTGGGCGGATTGCTCGCTCGAACAGCCGGGAAGGGCGGCAACATGGTTCATGCCGGCACGGCCTCCGGCGCCGCTGGCGCTTCGAGTCGCGCCACGCGCAGCTTCCACAGGAACTGGCCAGCGTTGATGACATAGGCCGCGTAACCCGCGAGCGCGACGATCAAGCGCGCTTCCACAGAACCCAGCCCGCCGAACAGCATCACGAGATAAGCGGTGTGCAAGGCCAGAACGAGCATGGAAAAGACGTCTTCCCAAAAGAACGCCGGCGCGAACAGCCACTTGCCGAACACGACCTTCTCCCAGATCGAACCAGTGATCATGATCGTGTAAAGAAGCCCTGTTTTCAACACGATAGAGATGTCCGCCGCCCAGGCGCCCTCGCCCGTGGCAAGCGTGCGCACGACAAGTACGAGGCTGATGAGGAAGACCAGAAACTGCAGCGGTGCAAGCGCGCCTTGAACAAGTGTCCAGACCGTATCGTCCCGGCGGCGGCGCTCCTCATCCGAGTAGAGCGCGCCCTTGATCCCCTGACCCTTCTTGACCTGCGGCGTGGTGCCAACAGGCTCGACCGGGGAGACTTGGTCCTGTCGAGTCATGTTCGAGCTTTGCCTCTTTTGTCAGAACTGAACACTAGGCCTTTGCCTATCCAGGTGTCAATCTCTTTAGACGTAAAATAAACTGGACACTTTGGTGCAAAAGATGAGGCGTTTGTTTGCGCAAAAGGCAAAAAGGGCGTATGGACGAATCGCCGACGTTGAATGGGATGACTTTCGGCCGCCACCGGTCAGCTCGTATGCGGGTCTCGCATTTCCGGGTTGTGTGGCCGGTGATTAGGAGGTCCCTGCGTGTCTGCTCCGGACAAAGAATGCGCTCCGTATCCGGGCAAGAGCCTCGGTTTTGGAAGCCATGCCTTGCGCAACATGATTGCCAACCCGTTCAAACGCCTTAAGAGGTCCAGAGGTGAGCCGGACTTGGAGTTCGCAACGCGTTCCTCTCCAGAATCGATCGAAACGATCCTCGAAGGTGACATCATTCCGCGCCTTATGTTGGCGCATGCTTTAGAGAGGCCCATCGCAGACAGGTCCATCGAAGACAGGCCCATCGCAGACAGGGCGACGCGTTCAACCAGGGAGTGCGGCGAGATCGACACAAAGCAAGTTATGGATTTCGCAAGGCTGCCGATGCGGCACGAGGCGCCGGACCTTATACGACAGGTCGATCGGTTTCTCGAGCGCGGCTTTAGCGTCGAAGAGGTGTTCGTTGACCTGCTCGCTCCAGCCGCGCGTCATCTTGGGGATTTGTGGAGCCGGGACGAATGCGACTTCATTGACGTAACAATGGGGCTCTGGCGCCTGCAGGAAGTCTTGCGGGAGATTTCGCTACGCGTGCCCTCCGGCCCTTCGTCGATCGGGCGGCCAATCGGGCACCCGATTGGACAGGCGCGCAGCGCGGTGTTTTGCCCCGTGCCCGGCGATGTTCACACCTTTGGCGCGCAGATGATCGAGGAGGTCTTCGCCCGCGCCGGATGGCAAAGCGAAGCGCTTTTGAGGCCGCATCGGCGCGAATTGCTCGATTACATGGCCAGCCGGCCTGTCGATGCGATTGGACTGACTGTATCGCACAACCACTCGGTGTCGGTGCTTGCGCGTCTCATCAAGGCCATCCGCAGTGTCGCTGTGAAACCAAATCTCGTCGTCTTGGTTGGTGGACATATGATCAATTGCAATCCCGCGCTCGTCGCTGAAATCGGTGCCGACGGCACGGGAGAAGACGCCAAAGCAGCACTCGCCATCGCTGCGCGGCTCGTAGACGCTGCGCAGACCCGTGCGCGCGCGATCGCTTAGGCTTCGGACATCAATATGCTGACAAGAAAGCACAGTATCGAAGGCAAGAACCCGTTCGGCAACGCTGCCGAACTGTTCGACGCGCTCGACGCCGAGGCGGCGATGAAGCTCGCCATGGTGGCGGGAGATGTCACGCTTGTGCTCGATGACACCGGCACGATCCTTGACGCCGCCTACGACCCCAGTGAGTTTCCCGGGTTTGAGAACTGGGTGGGGAGCAACTGGATCGAGACGGTAACCGATGACAGCCGTCCCAAGATCATGGAGATGCTCGCCGCCGCGCGGCGCGGGGAGGTCCAGCACTGGCGCCAGGTCAATCACCCTTCGCGCGACGGGGATGTGCCTATTCGCTACGCGGTCCTGAGCGTCAACGGAGGCGAGCATCGCATCGCCTTCGGGCGCGATCTGCGCGAAGCGGGCAAGCTTCAGGCGCGGCTCCTCCAGGTTCAGCAATCACTTGAGCGCGACTACATGAGGATGCGCCAACTCGAATCGCGCTATCGCATGCTGTTCGAACTATCCTCCGAACCCATCCTCATCGCCGAAGCGCAAACCTTGCGTATCCGCGAGGCGAATGCCGCCGCGCACAGTCTGATGAACGCGCGCGCAGGCTCGCTTCCGGGCAAGAAGCTTCTCACCTTGCTTGATAAGGATTCGCGAGATCCGATGCAGACGATCGTGGGCGCCGCGCTTAGTTCGGATCGCGTTTCGCCGATTTCGGTGCGTCTTGCGAAGCCTTCGCGCGAAGTCGACGCCTCGATTACCGGGTTCACTCAGGATCGTGGCCAATTCCTGCTTGTGCAGCTGGCGCCCATTGGTGAGGGCGTGCAGCAAGCGGTGTCTTCGCCCGTTCTCGATCTGGTTGAGAATATGCCGGATGCATTCGTGGTTGCGAGCGCGCAGCTCGAACTCATCAGCGCCAACCAGGCCTTCGTGGAGATGGTCCACGCCGCCAGTCTCGATCAGGTCCGTGGCCGATCTCTCTCGGAATGGATTGGGCGTCCGGGTATCGATCTCGATCTCATTGAAGGGCAGATCGCTCAGCACGGGGCGGCGCGCAATGTGAGCACGGTGCTGCGCACCGCCAACGATGTCGAGGGCGAGCCCGTTGAACTTTCGGCAGTGCGAAGCGCCGGCGAGGAAGCGCTATACGCCTTTGTTATCCGCCCGATTGGCCGACGTCTGCGCGATTTGCCGCCCGGCACCGAAGACCTGCCCCGCTCGGTCGAGCAATTGACCGATCTGGTTGGTCGCATGTCGCTCAAGGACATTGTTCGCGAGAGCACCGATCTGATCGAGCGGCTGTGTATCGAGGCGGCGCTTTCCTACACCTCGGACAATCGCGCGTCCGCCGCAGAAATCCTCGGGCTCTCGCGCCAAAGCCTCTATTCCAAGCTGCATCGCTATGGGCTTGGCAATCTTCCGGTCGATCCGGACTGATCCCTTCGCTGCAAGCGGTTTCCCGAAACAGAGTGGCGTTTGGTCGGCAAAAGCGGTGTCTCCCCCGTTTGCCGGTCTCTTGCGCGTCATCGGGGAGCTGCGCCAAGCGCAGTCCTGGGGACGTGAGGGCGGTTCTCTCGCTCTCGCTGAAGTCCAAGGCGCCGAGACCCCTCTCAAACGCACCGACATGCCACCAAACTGGACACAGCCTTAGCGTCCGCATGCCATAAACACGCATTTCTGAGTGTCGATGACAGTCTAGTGTCAAAATAATTTGACGCCATGATATGTCAGTCATAGTCTGACTCCATGCAACGCTCAGCGGCCTCGACTCGCGTAGCGCCTCCACCGGCGCTTCGTGACGTGTTGCAACTGCTCAAGCCGATAACCTGGTTTCCTCCGATGTGGGCCTTCATGTGCGGGGCGGTTTCATCCGGCGCGGGTCTCGATGGCCGTCTCTGGTTCGTTGCAGGCGGGGTTCTGCTGGCGGGGCCCTTGGTGTGCGGCACGAGCCAGGCGGTGAACGACTGGTTCGACCGGCACGTGGACGCGATCAACGAGCCTGATCGTCCCATCCCGTCGGGCCGGGTGGCTGGTCGCTGGGGCCTTTACGTGGCGTTGCTGGGAACGGCTGTGTCGGCTGTGGTGGCTTGGGCGCTTGGGCCGCTCGTGTTTGCAGCTGCGTTGGTCGGGTTGGCGCTTGCCTGGGGCTACAGCGCGCCGCCATTTCGGTTCAAGACCAGTGGGTGGACGGGTCCGGCGGTGGTGGGCCTCACCTACGAAGGGCTGAGCTGGTTTACCGGCGCTACGGTCATGCTTGGTGCCTTGCCTAGCAACGAAGTGCTTATCGTGCTCGTGCTCTACAGTCTGGGCGCGCATGGGATCATGACACTGAACGATTTCAAGGCGGTCGAAGGGGACCGTGCGACGGGCTTGCGTTCGCTGCCGGTCGTGCTGGGCGTGAGCGGTGCGGCGCGCTTCGCCTGCTTCGTCATGGCGGCGGCTCAGATTGTCGTGATCGCGCTGCTCGCCCATTGGGGGCTGACGGTTTCGGCGCTTCTGGTTGGCGCGGTGTTGCTCGCTCAGTTGATCGCGATGCCGCGCCTGCTCTCCGATCCGGCCAAGTACGCGCCCTGGTACAACGCGGTGGGCGTTCTGCTCTATGTGCTGGGCATGCTGGCGGCCGCTCTGGGGCTGGGGGGCTACATCTGATGCACGCGCCCGTCTCCGCTGTGGGTAGATCGCCCGCTGGTCTTTCCTGGTTCGCGATTGCACGGATCGGGCTGGTGCAGGCCTGCGTGGGGGCGCTCGTCATGATGGCAACCACCGTGCTCAACCGCCTGATGGTGGTGGAGTACGGCCTTGTCGCCGCGATCCCGGCTGGATTGGTCGCATGGCATTATGTGATCCAGCTTGGGCGTCCGATCTGGGGTCACGGCTCCGACCGGGGCGGCAATCGCACGCTCTGGATCGTGGGTGGAATTGCGGTTCTGGCGCTGGGCGTCCTGATGGCCACCCAAGCCACGTTGATGATGGGAAGCGCGACCCTTTGGGTGTTTGCCTTCGCGATCCTCGCCTACAGCGTGATTGGCGTGGGGGTCGGCGCGGCCGGAACCTCGGCGCTTGCGCTTCTGGCCTCCAGCGTGGCTCCCGACCGCCGCGCCGCCGCCGCCGCGCTGACCTGGATCATGATGATCGCCGGTATCGTTGTTTCGGCCTTTACGGTCGGGGCCTTGATCGAGCCCTTTACCCCGCAAGCGTTGACACGTGTGGCCGCAGGGCTTGCCGCTGCGACGATTGCGCTCGCTATCCTGGCGACCTTCCGGCTGGAGAGCGGCCATCACGTCTTCGAGGAAACCGCCAAGTCCAAGGAAACGCCAGGCTTTGGCGACGCCATTCGCGAGATCTTTGCTGAACCCGCCGCGCGCCGCTTCACGATCTTCATCTTCGTCTCGATGATGGCCTACAACATGCAGGACTTGATCCTGGAGCCGTTTGCGGGACAGATTTTCGCAATGCCACCGGGTGAGACGACGCAGCTGGGCGGTATGCTGAACGCCGGTGGGCTTGTTGGCATGATCGTCGCCGGGGTTGGTGGGAGCGCGTTTCAGGCCCGTATGCCCACCGACCTCAGGGTCTGGATCGTGAGCGGTTGTCTCGGATCGGCGATCGGTCTTGCTGGACTGACGATCGCAGCGATGGTGGGCCCGGGCTGGCCGCTGGTCGCGAACGTGTTTTTCCTCGGGTTTTGCAACGGTGTCTTCTCGGTCGCGGCCATAGGGGCGATGATGGGTCTCGCCGGTGCAGGTGAGAAGACCCGCGAAGGCGTGCGCATGGGCGTATGGGGCGCCTCTCAGGCCATTGCCTTCGGCTTTGCCGGGCTGCTGGGCGCGGCCGGGCGCGACATCGCCTTGGCCGTTTTCGGCGACCTTGGACGCGCCTACCAGATCGTTTTTGCCGTCGAAGGACTGCTTTTTGTCCTAGCGGCCATCCTTGCCCTCACGGTCGCCGGATCGCGACCGGCGCGTGCCAACCGCGCTTCGGGCAACACCCCCTCCAGTGAGAAGGAGATTTTCGCGTGAACGAGATGATCTACGATGCCGTTGTCATAGGGGGAGGGCCGGCGGGAGCCACCGCTGCGACCGATCTGGCTCGCAATGGCCATTCGGTTCTCCTGATGGAGCGTGGGGGACGCATCAAGCCATGCGGCGGCGCCGTGCCGCCGCGGCTGCTTGAGGATTTCGACATTCCGCAAAGCCTGCTTGTTGCGCGGGCGCGATCGGCGCGCATGATTGCGCCTTCGGGCCGGGCGGTCGATATGCCCGTGGGAGAGATCGGCTATGTCGGGATGGTCGACCGCGAGGACTTCGACGAATGGCTGCGCGTGCGCGCTTGCGAAAATGGTGCGGATCGCCTGTGTGCGACTTTCGAAAAGATCGAACGCGACGATCAACCGCATCCGCTGATAACGTTTCGACGCGAGCGCGGCGGTCCTATCGAAGCAGTCCGCGCGCGCTGCGTTGTCGGCGCTGACGGCGCGCGCTCGGCGGTGGCAAAGCAGGCGCTTCCCAACGCGTCTAGGGTCAAGTGCGTCTTTGCCTATCATGAGATCATCAAGTCCCCGGCGAACGACAGCGAAGCGTTTGACGCCAATCGATGCGACGTTTTTTATCAAGGGCGCTTGTCACCCGATTTCTACGCTTGGGTCTTCCCGCATGGGGAGACCTCCAGCATCGGAGTTGGGAGCGCCAATAAGGGCTTTTCGCTCCGCGGAGCGGTTGCCGAAATGCGTGGTGACCTAGGCCTTGACCGCTGCGAAACCATTCGCCGCGAAGGCGCCCCCATTCCACTCAAACCGCTTAAGAAGTGGGACAATGGCCGCGATGTCGTTGTTGCGGGCGATGCCGCCGGTATTGTCGCACCCGCTTCGGGCGAGGGCATCTACTACGCTATGGTCGGCGGTCGCTTCAGCGCCCAGGCTGCCAGCGAGTTTCTCAAGACCGGCGAGGCGAAGGCGCTCAAGCGAGCCCGCAGCCGCTTCATGAAAGAACACGGTCGCGTCTTCTGGATCCTCGGCGTGATGCAGTACTTCTGGTATTCGAGCGACAAGCGGCGAGAGAGGTTTGTTTCCATGTGCGACGATAAGGACGTGCAACAGCTCACCTGGCAGGCTTATATGAACAAGAAGCTCGTCCGCTCCAAACCGATGGCGCACGTCAAGATATTCCTCAAGGACACAGCGCACCTGCTTGGCCTTAGAGCCGAGACGAGCTGATCGTGATGAAGACCCAGCTTCGCGAGCGCACGATCCTCAATCCGATGTGGGTCTTGCCAGTGGCGGTGGCGACGTTTGCCGCGATGTGTGTCGCCTTTCTGGGCGCGACGGTCACCGATTTGGGGCCTTGGTATCAGGCGCTCGAGAAGCCCGGTTGGACGCCGCCCGATGGCCTTTTCCCGATTGTCTGGACGGTCATTTATGCCCTTATAACGGTGGCCGGTGTTACCGCGTGGCGCGCGGCACCCACGTCACGTGCGGCGCAGACCGTGGTAAGCCTGTTTGCGCTCAACGCCTTCCTTAACATCACATGGAGCCTGGTGTTCTTTCGCCTGCAACGGCCCGACTGGGCGCTGGTCGAGGTCGGTTTCCTCTGGGTTTCGATCCTCGCGATCATCCTTTACTGTCTGCGTTTCTCGCGCCCGGCGAGCGCGCTGCTTTTGCCCTATCTGGTCTGGGTAACGCTGGCAGCGGCACTTAACTGGTCGATCAACGCGCTCAACGCGCCTTTTGGATGAGCCCGGTCGACGGTGCTTACGTTGCGCGCGACTTGATGTAAGCGGCGCTGGTCCTGAACGCGAGAGACCACCAGCATGATCGAAAGCTTCTTTTCCAGCGGTTACGCGGCCGACGCGGTGATCCTTGTGCTCGCAATCGAAGCAGTGTGGTTGAAGAGCCGAGGCTGGAACTGGACCGCGATCGCAAAGCCCCTGGGCTCTGCCGTCTTTATCGTTCTCGCCGTGCGCGCAGCCCTGGTGGGAGCGCCCTGGTACTGGATCGCGCTGGCTCTGATGACCTCATTCCCGTTCCATGCGCTCGACCTTCGCGATCGACTTGGAGACCGTGTCCACGCCGCCAAGGCCGAAGGCTCATGATCAGCGAACCATAGCCGTGCGGAGAAGAGTGTGATGGCTGCGTGGAAGTTGTCGGCTTGTTGGTCGTATCGTGTTGCCAGGCCTCTGGCGTGTTCGAGTTTTCCGAAGAAGCGCTCGATCAGGGTGCGAGAGCGGTAGCGGAAGGCGCTTAAGGGGAGCCCCTTGCGGCGGTTGCGCCTTGCCGGAGTGTTGGCAGAG
>NZ_JASJAP010000002.1 GCF_030066995.1 Erythrobacter sp. | reverse complement strand
TGCCCTGTCCGGCTGCACCGGAGCCGACGATCCGACACCCGATTATCGCTATCGCCTGAGGGTCGAGGTCGAGACGCCCGAGGGGCTCAAGACCGGCTCCAGCGTGATCGCGGTTGAACAGAGGCTGGGCCGTTCGGGCAGTTCCCCCCTCAATCGGGCGATCAGGTACAGGGTTCGGGGCGAGGCGGTCGCGGTCGACCTGCCTGGGGGGCAGACCCTGTTTGCGCTGCTGCGCTCCGAAAACGATGTTCAATGGTCCGCACGGGTCATGCAGATGCTCGCGCCGGATATCGACGGCGAGGAATGGGAAGACGTGTTCGATAATGTGCTGCTCTTGGAAGGTCCGGTCGAAGTCCCGCGCCGGTGGACCGAAGATGGCCTGATGAAAGGGCAGTCTGCCTATCCGATGCTGGTGACGTTCGGCGACGAGGCCGATCCGACCAGCGTCGAGCGGGTCGATCCCGACGATCTGTCCGCGAGTTTTGGCGAGGGAGTGGAGCTACAGCGCATCACCGTCGAACTCACTGACGAACCGGTGACGACCGGAATTGAAGAGCGGTTGGGGTGGTTAAGTGAGACACAAGGCGCAATCGGAAAAATTCCTATGTCAGAACGGCCTCCAAGCGGGATCGCCTTACCCCTTCATGCCACTCTAAGCGAAACAGCTTTCCGTAAAAGGGCAAAGAAATGAACTCAGACGTCTTTCTCTCGCTCCTAGCGCTCGACTCTTATAATCGAGGGTATGGAGCGGGCCTTAACGACCTGGATTTTCGCGCAAACGTAACGAAGATCGGCAACGCCACGATTAAGACTGACAGCGAAATCGAGCTCGGAGATGATGCGGAGCAAGCAGGCTTCTACGCCATCGCCTATGAGTGGCGGGACCCGGAAGATGGAGAACTCAAGACCGTCATCTCCTATCGCGGGACCAGCTTCGACGACTGGCCTGCCACCAATGACATCACGAACGGATGGACGCTGGACGCTGGGCGCTGGGCGCTAGGCGCTAGGCGCTGGCTGTGCAGCCGCCGGTCAGGCCGCGCTCGCCATCGATTTCGACCAGGACTTGACCGGTGGCGCGATCCGGCGCGCTGGCGAGAGAATAGTCCGAACGCACGACCTTCGGATTGCCCCCGTTCGTTCGCAACAAGGCGCCAGGACCGAACAACAGGCAGACCGCGCTTGCGCACACTGGACGCCACTCGAACGCGCATTGCCGGTCATTTGGCCAGAGGTGCGATCTCAAACAATTGATAGGTCGGGTTGAAACCGGATTGCGTTCCCGTCCCGACCGCGTGAACATCGTTTAGCCACGAATAGCGCTTGTCTCCGCATTCGAAGCGGGCCCGTGTCGAGAGACTGTAGCTGTCGTCTGCCAAGACCTCTCCCCGGGCAAGGGCGGGCAACGCGCCGGGCTCTCCCCTGAACTCGCCCTGATAAGTCAGATAGATTTTCGCGCCATCACCGGTTTCCATGATCAGCCGGACGTCAATCTCCATCCGGCTGTCGCCATGGGCAAGCACCCAGTCGGCGCCGTGCAGAACGCGGCCCGACAATCGCTCTCCCGCGAACGTGCCCGATACCACCGGGACGATCGAACGCAGGCCGGAGCCGGTGCTGCCGATGATCGCAGCGCCCGGAGCGTCGACGGTCAGCTTGAGCGTCAGCAGGTGACGATGTGAGAGGGCCTCCATCGGCTCAATCGGCGGCCATGTACGCATCTAGCGTCTTGTGGAAATGACGAATGCGGCTCTCCTGATAGGAGGCTAGCGTCGCACCTGGTTTACGCGTGGTGCGCAGGCCCTTCTGGATACGCTTGAGATTGTCCGTGTCCTGATCGATGACCATGGCAGACGAGCCCAAGGCTTCGACGGTCGACCAGTCCTCATCCTCGGTCAGCCAGACCGTGCGCGGCGCGGGCGGATGAGAGCCGTCCTCGGCTTTCGGGAACAGGAAATAGATTTCCATGATCGAGCGCTCCGGATCATCGCCATAGGGTCGGAAGCGATATCCAGCCGACAGTCCAAGTCCGCCATAGGGAACAAAGTTCGGAAACACCGTGTACTGAATCAGATCGAGCGCCACAGTATCGGATACTTGAGACACGTCGCGCTTCGACGCCGCCGATATCTTCTTGCGCGCGACCTCGGCAAATCTTTCTCTGGGCGACTGTCCTTCAACAACGGGATCCGACGACTTGTAGAACGGGATATCCCGCTCCATCAACGTGCGGGTCTTTTCGGGATCGGTATCGGGCACCGCCGGGCTTGGCACTCCCTGAGCGCTGATCATTCGATTGATATGCCGAACACCGGGATAGGTGTCGTACTGGGTGTTGCTGTCACCATAATAGGGCAGCGATTGCGGGTGCGCGTAGGGGACGTGATACGCCTCGACGAAGGCTTCCGCGCTGAGCTTCCAATTGCACGGCATGATCTTGGCGACGTGGATCGCCTTGTAGCGGTTTTCCAGGTCGTAATCGGCAAAGTGCTCCGGGAGGATCTCGAGATAGGACAGCAGATCTTCGCAGTCCTGGTCGAAATTGATGAATACAAAGCCGCCCCAGGTATCGACCTTCGCTTCGGGCAGGCTGAATTCTTTCCAGTCGACATGCTGGAAATCCCAGGCTTCCGGAATGTGATCGAGCGTGCCGTCGAGCGCCCAGGTGAAGCCGTGGAACGGGCAGCGGAATTTCTTCACGCACCCACCTTCCTTGCGCAGCATCGTTCCGCGATGGAGGCACGCGTTGATATAGGCCTTGATGTCCTTGGGACCCGGCCCGGTCCGCACGACAATCAGCGAATCGTGGACGATGTTATAAACAATGTGGCTGCCGACATCGGGGATGTCTTCCAGTCGGCACGCCCATTGCCAGGTCCTGCGCCACACCTTTTCGACTTCCTTGTCGTGATATTCCTTCGAGAAGTACCGTTCGATCGGAATGTCTTCATTGCCCATGTCGATGCGCGATTCTTCGCGCATATGCGCCGGCGGGGCGATCTTGTCGGATTCGTAGATTTCCTGGAGCGAAGGGTGAGGACGGTCGGCAGGGCCATCCGAGCGATGTTCCAGTCCTGTGTAGATGTCCGCTGTGACCTTTGTCATTGTCCTGCAAGCTCCCTCTATGATCTGGTCGGCACGGCTGATAACACGCAAACAGACCGGTTGGTATGTTTTATTGCTCAGGCAGTTATCGAAGTGAAGGGGTGATCATGAGCGAAGCGCTAGCGAGGCGCACGCAGCAGCAGCGCAGCGAAAGCACAAAGGCCCTTTTGCTGGAAGCAACGCTGGATCTGATCGCTGCCATGGGCTGGGCCAATGCCAGCACGGCCGCTATCTGCGAGCGCGCGGGCGTTTCGCGCGGCGCGCAAACGCACCATTTCCCCGCGAAAACAGACCTTCTGATTGCCGCAATCAAACGGAACACCAGCCGCTTTGACGAAGAATTCGAACAGAGAACCGGTCTCGACGGCTCACCTCGGCTGCCTCTCGACGAGTATCTTGACCTGCTTTGGCAAGGTAGCCAGCAACCTGGATTCCTTGAGTGCTGGATCGAAGCGTTGGTCGCAGCGCGGACCGATCCCGACCTTCGCGAGCGTGTCGCGGACATTGACGCTCGCGCCATCGGGGCGATGAAGGAGCAGAGCGCCAGGACGGACGCGGCCGTCACACCCGATTCGGACCTCTACGATCTGATCGAGCTGACAATCTATCTCTTGCGGGGAATGGCGCTCCAACGCGGGGTTCACGCGAGCGAAGCGAATCAGAAGAGACTGTTTGAGCTTTGGAGCGCCTTGGTGCGCAATCATCTGGACCAGAACAACCGCGACCCGGGCTGAAAGAAACCCAGCGCGACAATCTCGCCGTCCGCCGATATCGCCAGATTCCCGTGGAACCGAAACCCAGGGGTCGTCTGTTAAGGCTACCAAGCAGGGGGCAGTCTTTGCGGTTCATGTCTGATGTATTGCCGGCGAGGGAACTGGCAGCCGCGGTCCCTTCGCGGCCTGCGGCTGCCAACCCCCCGTGTTTCTGGCGCCTCGATATGAGCGCCGGACTCTCTAGTATCTCACCCTAGAATCTTACTCGAATTCCCGCCGTTCCACCAAAGCTGGTGAAGTCTTCCGAGACGTCGCTTTCGACCTCGAAGAAACCGCTGACCGGCCCTGTTCCAAACAGGGTCACGCCCGCTTCGAAGCGGGCGTAAGTGCCGATTGGGTTGTTGCGCAGCGCGAGCTCGTCCGGGCCGAGCACATAGCGCATGAGCCCTTCGCCCTCGAACTCATGAACCACGCTCCCGCCAACATAGTAGCCAACGTTGGTTCCGTTCGACCTGCGACCTTGCCCGCCGAGGCGCAGGCCGGCTTGGCCGCGCAACCCGTCCATATCCTCGAACGTGAAACGCGAGTCCGTCAGCTCGATATCCTCCAGATTTGTCTGCTGGTAATCCACGCTGACCTGCGGTTCGAGGAAGAAGCCTCCATCGCCAAACCGGTAGGCCATCTGCGCGTGGACGCCCCAGGCATCGCCATCCGCATCGCCGATCCATCCCAGACTGTCTGTATCGTTGAGGTCGCCCGAAATGGAATCGTATTTGATCAGGCCATCGGCATGGAAGCCGCCCGACCTGTACGATGCCGATAGCCCGACATTGAAGACATCGAACCGAGCGCCGTTACCGCGGGCATCGAAGCTGACGTCGGAACTGAGATAACCCGCTGTGATCCCAAGGCCCATGCCACCATCCGCGCTTGCGATTAGATCATAGCCGGTTTGAAAGCCGAAATAGTCCTGGTCGTAATCAAGATCGCCCGGGCTGCTTCCTGGCAGACCTGCAAAGCTGCTGTCATCCTCACGATCCGATGCGTTGCCGTAAAAGGCCATCCAGAACGGCGAGCGGTTCTCTGGATCGAAGCGCGTGGCGGCGCGGTGCTGCATCCACGCATCGGTGCTGCGGTACCATAAGGACTGAGCGGCTTCGGCAATCTTGGTGCCCTCCGCAACCGCAGACGAGAAGCTCCGCCCAAGCAGGTAGTCATCGCTCACCGCATCGAAGGTCAGATCGATGTGCAGGAAGGGAGAAAGGCCGACCACATCGTCGGCAAGCGCAAAGGCGCCGGCATCGCTGCCGCTGCCCGCATCCACGACCACGATATCGCCACCCAGACCAGGAGCGCTGGTCACGTCGCTGACTTCGATCAACGTCGTCCCGGTGGCGGCCCCCGAGATTGTCAGCACATCGGCGGTGCCGCTGAAATCCACATCCACATCCAGGCTGCCATTGTTGCCGACATAGTCGCCGGTTAGCGAGAGGCTGCCGGTTGCAGCGCCATTGGTAAAGCTGATGCGACCGCTATTGGCCGTCGTTTCCAGACCGGTCACCACAGCTGTATTGGCAACCGCAATTACACCGCTCGCGGTGTTGACAAAGCTGTCCGTCCCCAACCCGAAATCGCTTGTCTGACTGGCCTCGAAGCGGCCGGAATTGGTGAAACTGTCATTGTCGGCGCCCAGCTGAAATGGCGCGCTGACCGTGCCGGTGTTTTCAACGGTGATCGGGCCGGTGTTTGCGCCGCTGGCAAACAGCGACCAGGTGCCTCCCGACAAAACACCGTCATTAACGACATCCACCGCGCCGCCGGTGGTCGACACATTTGCTCCGCTGAAATCGCCGGAAGTCGTTCCGTCCAGCTCAAGCGCGATCGTCCCGACGCCGTCGGTCAACGCTGAGATACCATTGGTCAAGCCCGAAACATCGCCCGTGCCGGTGATCGCGATATTGCCCCCGGCGCCGCCGGTTGCATTGGCGAGAATGCCATTGCCGCCCGCGCCCTGGATCCTTTCGATGTCAAAGATGGCGATCGCGCCGCCGTTTGACGTGACATCGATACCATCGCCCGCCAGGCCAACCACGCTATCCAAATTGCCAACCGCGATATCAGCGCCGTTCGTGCTGATTACGATGCCATCGGTGCCGCCGGTGACTGTTCCAGAACTGCCCGAGACCGCAACGCTCGCCGAAGTGCCGGTGGAATTCGCCTGGATCCCAGCGACCGCAGTGCCCACAACGTCGGCGGTGGACGCCAGGGTTATGCTGGTCGTGCCGTCCGTTGCGAAGGTTTCGATCCCGACATTGCCCCCGCTGACATCATCAGTTGTGATCGCGATTGCACCGGCGACTGTCTCCGACACCGATATTCCGGTGGTGCCGCCGATGACGCTGCCGGCGGTGCTGTCTACGGTAACCCCGCCGCCATTGGATATGCCAATGATGCCTGTCTCAAGCCTGCTGGTGACATCGGCGCTCGTAACCATCACGGCTCCGGCGCCCACATCTCGGGCGAATATCCCATCGTCATCGCCCGCTACGGTCCCTGCGACGGTGTCGATGGTGATCCCGCCGCCCCTGGCTTCTGCCTGAATGCCATCGTCGCCAGAACCGGTCACATCGGCGCTGCTGACCGAGACCGCTCCACTGTCGAACTCCAGCGCGACGATACCATCGAGGCCGCCAGTTACGCTTCCTGCGGTGCTATCGATGACAACCCCGCCACCGTTGGACGATGCCTCAATCCCGTCATCGGTGACGCCCGTTACGTCGGCGGTCGTGACAGAGACGGCTCCGGCGCCCGAATCTCGCGCGAAAATACCATCCTGATCGCCAGTCACGCTCCCCGCCGTGGAGTCGATGGTGTTGCCACCACCATTGCTTTCGGTGTGTATCCCATCGTCAGTCTGGCCGTTGACATCGCCAGTTGTAACAGAAACCGCCCCACCAGCAGTATCCTCAGCGAAGATACCATCGGCGAAGATACCACTATTGCCGCTTGTTACGCTCCCCGCGCTGCTATCAACGGTCACGCCGCCGCCAGCGGATGTTGCGCGGATGCCGCTAAGGATGTTGGCCGTCACATCGGCGCTGACAACCGAGACTGCTCCCGTTCCGAGATCTTCTGCCCTGATCCCATAATCTTCACCGGCAACGCTTCCGGCGCTGCTGTCAACAGTGATACCGCCGCCATCGGCCAAGGCGCTGATACCGTCATCGTTTGCGCCGGCTACATCGGCACTGATGACCGACAGCGCCCCCCCCGCAACATCTTGCACGACAATTCCATGCCCTCCAGCAGAAACGCTCCCCGCGCTGCTGTCGATAGTGATGCCACCACCGACGGATGTGGCGAGGATTCCGTTCGCGAAGCCGCCGGTGACATCAGCAGCGGTGATAGATATCGATCCTGCACCATTGATATCAGCGAAGATACCGTCGCTGGTGCCATCGACACCGCCCGCACTGCTATCGATAGTGATGTCACCGCCACTGGATATTGCGGCTATGCCGCTACTGCCATCGCCGGTCGCATTGGCGCTGATGATGGAGATCGCACCTGTTCCAGTATCTTGTGCGAAAATGCCATTGTTGTCGCCAGTCACGTTCCCAGCACTGCTGTCTACCGTGACACCGCCACCCAGCGAGATGGCGGCTATACCATCAGCGCTGTAGCCGGTTACATCAGCAGAGGTCACGGATACCGCCCCGGAGCCGAAACTCTGTGCGAATATCCCGTAGACGTCGCCAGTGACGCTCCCCGCGCTGCTATCCACGGTGACACCGCCGCCGCTCGATTGCGCAACGATGCCATCGCCATTTACTCCCGTGACATCGGCGCTGGTGACCGATACGGCTCCACCAGTCGCATCTTCAGCGAAAATGCCATCGTTGTCGCCTGTTACGCTCCCAGCGCTGCTGTCCACGGTGACCCCGCCGGTGTTGGTTACGGCAAAGATGCCATCGCCACTCTCGCCGATTACATCGGCGCTGATGACTGACACCGCGCCCGTCCCGAAGTCTTGTACGAAGATACCAAAATCTGCTCCGAAGATGCGTCCCGCGCTGCTGTCCACGGTAATTCCGCCGCCGATGGCGTAGGCTTCGATACCGTCTCCGTTTATTCCCGTCACATTGGCGCTGGTAACGGACACCGCTCCCCCCGAAAGATCCCGTGCAAGGATGCCAACAGCTTCAGCTGTGACGCTTCCCTCGCTGCTGTCGACGGTGACGCCGCCGCCGGTCGATATTGCCACTATGCCCTCGTCGTTGATACCTGTGACATCGGCGGTGATGACCGAGACAGCTCCTGCTCCGGTATCTTGTGCGTTAATGCCATTGAATCCACCCGTGACGCTCCCCGCGCTGCTGTCCACGGTAACGCCGCCGCCATTCGATTGCGCGACGATGCCGTCATTGAGTGTTCCGGTCACATCGGCGCTGGTGACCGAGATCGCTCCGCCGACATTGTCTCGCGCGAGGATCCCATAGTTGCTGCCCGATACGCTCCCTGCGCTGCTATCGATGGTGACACCGCCGCCACCGGATGTGGCTTCAATGCCATCGTCGGTCGCTCCGGTCACATCCGCGGTGGTCACGGATACTGCGTCAGCGCCAAGTGTCCGTGCACGTACCCCATCGATGGTGCCCGTGACGGTGCCCGCGCTGCTATCGACTGTAATAGTACCACCAATGCCCAGAGCCTCGATGCCGTCCCCATTATTGCCGGTAACATCGGCGCTGATGACAGTGACTGATCCTGATCCAGGGTTGTTCACGAAGATACCGCGACCACCGCCCACGACGCTTCCCGCGCTGGTGTCCACGATAATATCACCGGCGCCAAGGGCGAATATGGCATCATTGGTTGCAGCGGTTACGTCTGCGGTCGTAATCGAGATCGCTCCCAAAGCGCTCGTTTGCGCCAGGATACCGTGAAGCTCGCCCGTGACGCTCCCCGCGGTGCTGTCGATGGTTATTCCGCCGACACCGGATGTTGCATCAATGCCAACGCTGTTGCTGTTACCTGTTGCGGTTACATTGGCGCTGATGATCGACACCGCCCCAGCGCCGCTGGTGTCTGCGACTATTCCTCGGGTAACGCCCGCGACACTGCCCGCGCTGCTGTCGACGTCGACATCGCCGCCATTGGAGCTGGCGACGATGCCCTGGCCGAATGTCGCTGTCACGTCGGCGGTTGTGACCGATACGTTTCCGGTACCGTTCTCTGACGCATTTATGCCTTGGCTGCCTGTGACGTCGCCTTGAGTGCTGTCAATGGTGAGACCGCCGCCACTTGTCAGCGCGGAGATGCCAGCACCCGCCAAGTTGTTGACCGTGGTGGGCGTGTTGGCATCACCGATGATGATGGTAATATCGTCGGCTGTCGTGGCGACGCCCGGCACTTCTCCCGGAGCCGGGACGACGCAGGTGATGGTTTCGCCCGGATCGGCGCTGCCATTGTTGTTTGTATCATCGCACTCAGCCGGAATTGCCTGCGAAAGTGCAGGACTGCTGACTGCAAACAGAGCAAAGGGGGCCACCCCCCAGCGCAAGGCCGATCGGCTTACGCGAAGGCTCGCCCTCCTAACGGGAACGCGCGCTTGGCTTGCACCCAATACGCGGCGCTTCGCAAGGTCCTGAAGCTCTTTGGTTTGGCCTTCGTGCGGGGGGTTGTCTTGCTTGGGCCTCGTTTCACCAGACGACAGAAAGTTCACCCGCTTAGAACGCAAATCCATGGTCGAACGCATCGCTTGTCCCTCCAGCTTTTCATCGCTCGGAAAAGCCATGGGACCGGACAAAGAGCGGCGCGCGCCACCATCCCCCCAAAACCGATCCGAAACACTGGATGCGTTCGCTGCCCTTCGCCCGGGCGACCATCAACCTCGGCCCTGAAAAAGCCCGGTTTGGCCCGATTTCACTCAAGTCATCAGCAATCCTGGCAAATGTATCAACTTGGTTTTGCCATGTTTCTGCGATAACCTGATCGTTGGGGACGCGCAGAGTACCGTTCAGGGGGAAGATAAAACGCTTGTTCTTAGAAGCGGGACAACCTGATCGTGATTTACCAGTTTGGTGCGTTCGCATTTGATACAGACCGCTTTGAACTAACGGATGGCGATGGGAAGACGGTCCCCATGCAGCCACGCACGAAGGACCTGCTTCATCTGCTGCTCAAGAAGGGCACGCAGCGGCTGCTCACCAAGGAAGAAGTTGTTGAAGCTCTCTGGGGCGGTCGCCATGTCTCGGAAGCAGCCCTTCTCAGCCAGATAAAACGATTGCGCAAAGCGTTTGGCGACACGGGGCGTGCGCCATCCGTGATCGCGACGGTCTATGGGAAGGGGTGGCGGCTGCTACCTGAAATTGTCAGCTCGATGCGCGTGCCCGCAAGCCTCCAGGATAATGATGTCCTTTCTGGTCCGGCGAATTCGGAGCCAGACCGTCCATCCAAGATTGGCGAGCGGCCTTCCGTGGCGGTCTTGCCGTTTCGCCTGATTGGCTCCATCCGATCTCCCTTGGCGGGGATGGGCCAGGGTTTGCCGGACGATATCATCGCCGCTCTTTCCCGCCTGCGGCTCCTGAGCGTTATCGCGCGCGGGACGAGTTTTCAGTTCAATGGCGGAGCGATATCGCCCTCGGCGTTGCGCAAGACGTTGGGTGTCGATTACGTCCTCACCGGTGCGATCGATGTGACGCAGCCCAGAATCGTGGTCACGACTGAGTTGGCCGATGCTCGAAGCGAAAGTGTGGTCTGGACGGACCGGTTCGAAATCGAGCCACAGGCAATCCATGAAGTTCGAAGCCAGATCGTAGGGTGCATCGTTCAAGAGATCGAACGGCAAATCCCGCGCAACGAAGTCGAGCGTATGCGATTTACAGCGCCCGATGATTTGACGGCCTGGCAATCCTACCATGTGGGATGCTCGCTGATCTATCGTAGTGGTATCGTGAACCACGAGCTCGCGCAGAGGCACTTTCGACGGGCGGTGAAAATCGATCGGCATTTCGCAAGAGCGCATGCAGGCCTGGCCTTCACATACTGGTGGCTCCTGTTGCAGAGGACGCTGAATGATCCTGGAGATGGTCCCGAGTTGATGCTTCGTTCGGCCGAGGCTGCAATAGATGCCGACCCGGATGATCCGTCAGCCAACCTCGCAATGGGTAGAGCTTTGTCGTTGCGCCAAAAGCGCGATCAGGGATTGGACTGGTTTGCTCGGGCGATTGAACTCTCGCCCAGCTTTGCCATGGCGCATACGCAGATGGCGGCGCAGCTTTCGCTATCCGGCCCATTCGGAGTAGCGTTGGAGCACAGCGATATTGCGCTGGCGCTGAGCCCGCGCGATCCGATGCGCTATTCGGCCCATACGGCGCGAGCCATCTCGCTGTTTAATCTCGGCGATATCCGGTCCGCTGCGCAAGCGGCCCGAAAGGCGCTTTTGGCCCCCCACGAAGATCTGATGGTCATGGTCGCGTCGATGGCGATTATCTTTGTCGCCGGTCACACAAAAGAGGCAGCGGCTGCCAGTGAGCGGATCAGAAGTATCTTCCCGGGAACTACGATCGCGGGAATCCTTCACGCCACTCCGGGAATGACGGATAACGTGAAAGCTCTCCTGCAGCATGTCCTGTCGCAAAACGGGTTTAATTAGGTTCGGGCTGATTGATCACTGGTGCGCTGGAGCCTTCGGCGGTGCTTCAGGACTGTTCGCCTCACAGGCCCGGCACCCTAGGGCATCACGCGCCTTCAATAAAGGTCATCAGCTGATCAAGCGTCGAAACCCCATAGGCTGCCTGATTGGTCGTCGTCTTCATCGCGCACGAAAGGCCATCGGCTGTCATCAATGCGACCCTGGCAATTGCAGTCGGATCGGCATTCGGGCTCAAGGTTCCGAGCGTTTTTGCGCGATCCAGGCATTTCACCAACGCGTCTTCGACACGCTGTCGGGCGCTTGCGAGATGGGATTCAATCTCTCGGTCTCCGCGACGCCCCAACTCGGCCGAGGAATTTGCCACCAAGCATCCTCGACGATCCACGAGCGCGACGCCCTGCTTCCATTCTTCGATCAATTGGCGCACACCGCCAAGACCATCATGACTATCGTCATCTTCGAGGTAAAGGACGCGCGGTTCGATGAAATTTTCAACATATCTTTCAAGCGCTTGAATGAAGAGTGTCCGCTTGTCGCCGAAACCTGAATAGAGGCTCTGCCGGCCGACACCTGTCAACTCCAGGATCTCGTCAAGCTTCGCATCGGTATAGCCACGCGCCCAGAAAACCTCGGTAGCGGCGTCCAGAACCGCGTCACGTGAATAGCTTGGTGCCGGGCCTCTTTTCATGAGCAGAATTTATGTTCCCTGACCGGGATATCAAGAAATCCGCCTCGCCAAGTGCCTGCTGATTCATGCATCAGAGATAAAAAATCAATTTATCTTGACTCATGAATCAATGTTTAGCAGCCGTTCGATCACGGCGACTGTGGCGCGAGGCGCGGCCCGATGCTCAAGAATGAAAATGGAACGGAGAAGCGCGTATGATCGAAACCTTTGCGGAAACCTCTCCTTCAAGGCGCCAGGCGGTGCCGAATAATCCTGCATTGCGACCCGGCATTGACATAGCCGAGTTCACATCCGCGCCGCTTCGCTTTCATGGCGTCTACGAATTCGATGTTCCACCAGGTGAGCTTTGGCCGATGGTCACAAACGCAAGCAACATCGCAAAGTGGTTCCCGAACATTCGCGGTGGACACCACTCGCAGACCCCGGATGGCGCAGTGGCCAGTTGTGACGTCGGCTCAAAACGGATGTGCCAGACGATTGGAATGGGCACGCTCGATGAAGCGTTTTTGCACTCCGATCCGCCTCGCTTGAGCGTGTACACGATCAAGAACGCTATGATGCCGATCGAAAATCACGTGGCGATTATGCACCTTGTTGAGACCTTCCCAGGGAAAACTCAGCTCACTTGGTCGCACTACCTCGACTATAAGGGGATCGCATTGCGGCGCATTTTCCCGGTCATGATGAAGATCTTCATGGACTTCGGAATCAAGAAACTCGCTTCAACGGTCGGGGGGCGAAGGCGGCGAAACGCGAACGTTTTGAAGCCGACCTGCCACAATCCGAAAAGACTTTGAGGTGTGGGCTCGCCCGTAACTTAGCCCGAAACACCGCATCGCAACCGGCCAACGATAGGACTGGAGGAACCTCTATGACCTTTGAAACCCTCCTTATTCTGTACGCCTTGATTTTTGCCTGCTTGGTGTTCTTCGAAGCGCTCTACACGTACTACTACTTCGGTTTCAGCTATGGCTTTTCATCGAACCGGGACAAGTCGGCAAACCTCGGACACGTTTTGGACTTCGGGTCGAGCGAATTCTCCAGAACCAAGTCGAAAGCGGGTGTCTTGCCATCCCGGTTCTGAGCGTCGCTGCCCTGACCGATCTGGACGCTGGTGCGGCGCTGACCTCTGGCCTTGTCTACATCCTTGCGAGGGTCGCGTTCGCGGTTCTCTATTACCTGGGCATCCCGGCTGTTCGCGGCGGTGTATGGACACTCGGCAATGTCGCGCTCCTCTACATCGTTTACGAGCTCTTCAGCGCCGGAAAATCGCTCTGTAATGACTTCGCTCGAATCCGAGAAACTGCTGCTCTCCGAGAAAATCGAGAAGCTGAGCACGCCTGCGAGGGGCTTCGTCGAGATGTTCAAACTCGCTCTGACGTTTCTCGAAAATCCTTAGAAAATTTGGGAAAATGGCACATTCGAAGACCGTCGAAATGCGCTGAAATTGGCCATTGGGGACAAGCTGAAACACAGCCGCTCCGAAGGACTTCGAACACCCGAAACCTCTATGCCTTTCAAGGTCTTAGGAGCATTTTGGGATGGTAAGAAAGAAGTGGCGCACCCGAGAGGATTCGAACCTCTGGCCTCTGCCTTCGGAGGGCAGCGCTCTATCCAGCTGAGCTACGGGTGCCTGGGCGCGTTAGTGTTGCGCGGCGCGGCGCTTAGCAAGCGAAAGGGCCGCGGGCCAGCCTTAATCGCGCCGCCGCCACTCGCCGCACATCGCACAAGGAGCACGGTTTAACTCTCAGGTAAGGCTGATGCGCTAGCAGACGCGATCATGTCTGCGCTTTCTCCCGACCAAGCGCGCGCAATGCGCGACACAGCGGATGGTGGATCCGGCCCCGATGGCAAGGGCCCCGATGGCAAGGGCCCCGATGGCAAGGGCCCAGGCGGCCAGGGCCCGGGCGGAGACGGACCGACCGGTGGACACTCCGCAACGCTCGCCGCCAAGTGGGAAGACCTGCATCAACACGCCGCGCAGGTGGCCAAGCTTGCGCAGCTCTCGCCTGAACCATTCACGGGGCCGCTCGCCGCGTTCCCCGCGCAGATCGGTGACGCAACCGAATGGCAACGCGAACTCGCCTGGCAAGGGGTGGACGATATCGAGGCGATGATGCGGCCCGGGCTGGCGGCGCTCGAAACACTGCGGCAGCGCGGCGCCTCGGCCAACGCTCCCGCGCTGGCGCTGTGGCGCGAGTTTTACACCGCGCGCGGCGCGGTTCTGGCCCTGGCCGACCGCTGAACGCCCGATAGACAGGCTTTCGCGCTTCGCACGCAGGGCCGGGCAATTGCGCTTGACCGCGTTCTTATTCTGTTCCAGACCGGGCGCATGACGGGAACACAGGCACGCGAACCTTCCTCGCAATCTCTCCGTGATGCCGGGGCCATGCCGCCCGGGCACACCGCCGCCGATGTCGCGCGGGGCATCGGGCGGTTGTTCGCGCGCAACGATATCTGGTGCTTGCCAGAGGTGTCCCTGAAGAACGCACGCCGCGCGGACCTTATGGGTATCGATGCCAAGGGGCTTATTGTCCTTGTCGAGATCAAGGTCGCGCGGGGCGATTTGCTCGGCGACACCAAATGGCCGGACTATCTCGATTTTTGCGACCGTTTCTACTGGGGTCTTCCACCGAGCCTCGACCGTTCGCCCCTCGCAACCCCGGGCTTCCAGCCCGACGAAACCGGCGTGATCGTTGCAGATGGCTACGACGCCGAGATTGTCCGCCAGGCGCCGCTGACCCGCCTCGCCCCCGCGCGGCGCAAGGCGCAGGTTGAACGGCTGGCGCGGCTCGCCATGCGCCGACACACCGCGCTGATCGATCCGCACTGCGCCGATATCGACACAGCCAGCTGACATTCGACTTTGGTCTTAGTCCGCAACGGCAATCCGCGCTGTCCTTTCCGGCGAACACGCTCCATACCCGGCGCGGTGAGGGAGAAGCGGCAGTGATACCGGGGGAAACCCCCATTTGGCTCGCGGCCCTTGCCGGAGGCGCGGCGATGACAGCGATGGTTGCAGCGCGCTATTTTCTGACGAGCGGCGTTTTTGCCTTTGCCACGCAACGCAGACGTCCAGGCCTCTACGCAGGCCTGGGAGTGCAGATTGCGCGCGAAATCCGCTGGTCGATGCTCGCCGCGCTTATTTACGGCGCGCCGACCGGTCTCATCATCTGGGGCTGGCGGCATCACGGCTGGACACAGATCTACAGCGACTGGAGCGCCCATTCGCTCTGGTACCTGCCGCTCTCGGTGTTTCTCTACCTGGTTGTTCAGGACAGCTGGTTCTATTGGAGCCACCGCGCCATGCACCGACCGCGCCTGTTTCGCCTCGCCCACGCGGTGCATCACGCCAGCCGCCCGCCCACGGTCTGGACCGCGATGAGCTTTCATCCGATCGAAGCGGCGAGCGGGGCGATCGTCATCCCGATCCTTGTCTTTTTCGTGCCGATCCATATCGCCATGCTCGGCGTCGTGCTGATCGTGGCGAGCGTGATGGGCGTGACCAACCACATGGGTTGGGAGATATTTCCGCGCTGGCTCGTTCATTCGCGATTGGGCGGTTGGCTGATAACCGCCAGCCATCACGAGCGGCATCACGAGGAATATCGATGCAATTACGGCCTCTATTTCCGTTTCTGGGACCGGGTGTGCGGGACCGATCGGGGGCTGTCCTTGCGGATTGTGGCCGACGCCGAGGCGCATCGCCGCAGCGCGCAAGGAGTTCGGGCGTGAAGCGCCTTTCCGGCCAAGGACTTGGCGCGGCGGCGCTGTGGGCGCCCACGCTCTTGGCGGCCAGTCCGGCGGCGGCCGGCGAGGTGGTGGTGACGGTTACCGATATCCGGTCCTCCAAGGGCGTGGTGCGCGCCTGCCTCTCGGCCGATCAGGACTCGTTCCCGAGATGCAAGAAAGACCCCGAGGCGCTGCGCGTCAGGGTTCCGGCTGGCGAGACCGTCACAATCCGGTTTTCCGGGGTCAAGCCAGGTTCCTACGGGATCGCCGTGCTCCACGATGAAAACGACGATGGCAAAGCCAATCGCGTCCTCGGCATGATGCCCAAGGAGGGCTATGGCTTCTCGCGCGATGCTCCGGTGCGCATGGCGCCGCCCAAGTTCGAAGACGCCGTGTTCGAACACAAGGGCGAAGATCAGCAGCTTACCATCGCGATGCGCTACTTTCTGTAGGACACATCCCGCCGGAATAACGGCGAAACCTGCGACAATCCCGGCGCAGCTTAACGCTATGTTTACCACGTCGCGCGAAAGCTCTTTCCCACACACGCTAAGAAGGGGCAAAGATGGCCATGGACACGCTGCGCGGGGCATTCGGTTCGGACGGAAACGAAGATCGTCCCGACTTCGAAGACATCCATGACCTGGGCGAGGAAAACGAGGCCGAAGGGGGATCGCGAGACCTGCCTCCCGCCTCCATCGGCCAGGATGAGCGCCGCATGCAAGTGCGCGCGTACAACCATTGGGCCAGCCTGCTGGGCGACCGCACCTTTCCCTCCATCGAAGACCTCGAACCCGAGCATCTGCCCGACTTTGGGCCGCATTCGGTGCTGCTCGATTTTTCCGCCGGCATCGAAGACCCGGTCGTGCAATATCTCGGCTCGACCCTCGCCGATGAATGCGGCGCGCCGATGCCGATCGAACGCCTTTCGGATGTACCCGCGCGCTCGCTTTTGAGCCGCATCACCGATCACTACCTGCAAATCATGGCGAACCAGGCGCCGATCGGATTCGAGGCCGAATTCGTGAACCAGCGCGGCGTCTCGATCCTGTATCGCGGCATCCTGCTCCCCTTTTCGAGCGACGATGAAAGCATCGATTTCATCTACGGCGTGATCAACTGGAAGGAGATGGCCGACGCGGCCACCGCCGACGAGCTTCTGCTTGAAATCGACCAGGCGCTCGAAGCCGATGAGGAAGGCGGCGCTCCAAGCCCGGCTCGCCATCACGCCGATCCCATCGCCGATTGGGCCGATTCCCCGGCGCACGAAGCGGGCGAGGAGGACGACGCTCTGGAGCTCAACGCCGAACTCGAAAGCGACAACGTCGCCGAATTCAACGCGTCCGACAATGAATTGAGCGACGCGGCGACGGACGGGGCCAAAAGCGACCTCCCATCGCCTGATTTTGGTCAATACGCGCTCGATGATCCCGACGCGGACCTCGAAGATGAAGAGGACGATGGGATCTCGTACAACTTTGCCTCGCTGTCCGATTACATCGAAGCGCCCGCCAAGAAGGCCGTCGATCTCGACGCGGACAAGTTCGACCCGTCGGACTACAGCGTCCCCGAAGCGCCCGAGCCCGATCCGGCGCAGCCCGCTGCGCCTCCGATCACGCTCGAACCCCCCACGCCAGCAGATGACGACGTGCTGGCTGAAGACGGGGCCGCTGAAAACGTGCTGGCTGAAGACGGGGCGGCCGACATCGCTGAAGACCTGCCCGAGGACGCCGGCTTGCTCGATTGCCTCGCCTCGGCGCGCGAGCTCGCTCGCACCGCGCGCGCGTCGGAAGACCGCAGCCGGCAGGCGCTCTACGCGGCGGTCGGTCGCGCCTACGATTTCTCGCTCGCCGCGCAAGACGCCTCCGAGGAGTACGAAAGGCTGATCGAGGACAGCGGCCTGACCGTGCAGGATCGCGCGCCGATGACCCCGGTCGTCAAGCTCGTCTTCGGCAGCGATTACGACAAGACGCGTCTCACCGAATACGCAGCCGTGCTCAATCACGCGCATCGCCTCGAACTGGAGCGCGGCGCGCTGGCTGACTTTCTCAAAGAGGCCGAGGGCGGCCTCAAGGGCGTGGTCAACGCCGAGCGCCGACTGCGCCGCGAAGAGGCCGGCAAGACCGTCGAGCCCGAGCACACCATCCGCGCCGCTCTGGCGCAAAAGCTGCGCGAACTCGAAGCCCTGACGCTCGAAGCGCTTGCCAAGGACGGGCCCGAATTTTCCCTGGTCATGGTCCGCCGTGGCGGCGAGGGAGAGATCGACGTGGTCGGCGAAATTGCCGACGACACCGCGATGATCGAGCGGGCGGCGCGCAAACTGGTTGGCTAGGCGCGGCTTTCCTCGCTAGGGCCTCCGGCAAGCGCTTTTTGCCAGAGGTTTCCCGAGTTTGCGTATGATCCTGTGGACGCTGGGCTCCTTTGTCATAGTCTTCGCTTTCGGCGGCGTGGCCCTGCAGCTTGCCATCGCGCGCAACGGGCCGGCGGTTCTCAATGCGGTTGACTATCTGACCGGAAACACGCGAGGCGTGATCCGGCTGGCGCGGATTTCCACCGGCGATCATCCCGCGCAAAAACTCATCGTGTGGGGACCGAGCGACGCCGTGGTAGACCCGGACTCGCACCCCGACCCGGGCCCCAACGCGAACATGGGCCTTCCGGTCCTGCTCTTTGCGCATGGCGGCAGCTGGCGCTCGGGCGATCCCGAAGATTACGGCTTCATCGCTCGCGCCTTTGTACCACAAGGGTTCGTTGTGGTCCTGGCAGGATACCGTCTGGTAAAAGACGGCGGATCCGACGGCGCCTACCCGGCCATGATCGAGGATACCGCTCGTGCCATCGGCTGGACCCGTGAGACGATCGCTCGATATGGCGGCGACCCCGACCGGATCGTCGTGATGGGGCATTCGGCGGGCGCCTACAATGTCGTGATGAGCGCGCTCGATTGTCGGTGGCTGGATGAGCTGGGCGCCAACGCGCTGCGCGGTGTCATCGGGCTTTCGGGTCCGTATGATTTCTACCCGTTCGACAGCGAATCCACGATCGCAGCCTTTGGCAACGCGCCCGATCCCGAAGCAACGCAGGTCTTCAATCACGTTCGCGCAGACGCCGCGCCGGCTCTGCTGATCCACGGCGAGAAAGACACGCTGGTGCGCCCGCGCAATTCGCGTGAGCTGGCCGCGCTGATCGAGACGGCCGGGGGCGCGGCGACCTTGCGGCTCTTTCCCGACATGAACCACAACGATCCGCTGATTTCCCTTGCCTCGCCCTGGCGCAAGCGGCGCGATCTGGCGGCGACCATCAGCGCGTTTGCCGGAAACGCCGCGCGATCGCCGCGCGCTTAGGAACGCGCGCTCCGCCGCGCCCTGAGAAAAACGCACGGCGACAACGCGGCACGCTTTCAGTTTAAGTTCAGGCCAGGAAGCGCTACACACCGGCCATGCGCCCCATCCGTTCGCTGCCCAGTGTGCTGCTCGCGCTTGTCGCGACCTTCGTTTTCGCGCTTGCACCGGCCAGCGCGCAATCGCGCTTGCGCGACGCCGAGACCGAGGCGCTGCTCGACGACATGATCGCGCCGCTGGTCGAGGCCAGCGAGCTTGAGCCGGGCAATGTCGAAGTCGTGCTGATCAACGACAGCTCGATCAACGCCTTCGTTGCGGGCGGCCAAGTAGTCTATGTCCATTCCGGGCTCATCAACGCCGCCGAGACCGCGAACGAAGTGCAGGGCGTGCTCGCGCACGAGCTGGGGCACATCACCGCCGGGCACGTCGTGCGGTTCGAGGAACGCACGGCGGGAATGCAGAGCATGACGCTGCTCTCGCTGCTGGCGGGCGCCGCCTCCGTCCTCGCCGGAGCACCGGCCGAGGCGGGCATGAGCCTGTTTGGCCTGGGCATGCAAGCTGGCGTTGCCAATTTTCTCAGCTTCAATCGCAATCAGGAAGCGGCCACCGACCTTGCCGGCGCGCGCTATCTGTCTGGCGCGGGGATTTCGGGGCGCGGCATGCTCAAATTCTTCGAACGCTTGCGCAATTTCGAGATCCGGCGCGGCTACAGCCAAGCGGACGAGGCCGCGTATGGCCGCACGCACCCGCTTTCAGGGGACCGGGTCGCGACCCTGCGCGAGCTTCTTGAAAAAGACCCCGCCTGGGATGCGCCCGAAGATCCGGACCTGCAGGAGCGGTTCTTGCAGGTGCGCGCCAAGCTGTTCGGTTATATCGCCGAGCCCGCTCTGACGCTGCGCCTCTACCCCGAAAGCGACACCACGCTGGCCGGGCACTACGCACGCGCCTACGCCTATCACAAGGACGCGCTGATCGCGGAAGCTCTGGCGGCGGCGGACACGCTGCTCGCCAGCGATCCGGACAATCCATACTACCTTGAATTGCAGGGGCAGATCTTGCTGGAATCGGGCCGGGTCGAGGAAGCGCTCATCCCGCTGCGCCGCGCGACGCGCATGACGCGCAACAACCCGCTGATCGCATCCATGTTCGGCCACGCGCTGATCGCGACCGAGGACGAATCCAATTATGACGAGGCCGAGCGTGTGCTGCGCGCCGCCGTCGCGCGCGATCGCTTCAATCCCTTTGCCTGGTATCAGCTGGGTGTTGTCTACGCGGCGCGTGGCGACATCCCGCGCGCAAAGCTCGCCAGCGCCGAGCAGCTGGTGATGCGGCGCTCCTATCCCGAAGCCCTGCAAAACGCGTTGGCGGCGGAAGCGGCCCTCCCGCGCGGCTCGCCCGACTGGATCCGCGCGCAGGACATCGCCCTTGAAGCGCGCTCCGCTCTGGAGCGGCTGCGCGACCGTCGCTGACCGCCTCGTTGTACCTTGCAATGCTACTGGCGCCTCCCAGCGTCGCCCGCTAGGCCACTCGAATAATGACTGAGACCCGATCCTCCCCCGGCGCCTATTACGCGATCATGACCGCTCTCACCGCGCTCGTCTTCGGCTTTCTGGGCGCGGCGCTCTGGTCGGTTTCGGGTCTTGCCGACACCCGGACCCGCGCTTTCCTGATGGACAACCCCGAAATGCTGCCCGAAATGGCCGAAGAGCTGCGCGCGCGGGAGACCGCCAAGCGCCTCGCCGATGCGGGCGATGCGGTGTTCGAGGCGTTTCCGGGGGCCGTCCTGGGCAACCCGCAAGGATCGAGGGTTCTGGTCGAATTCACCGATTACAACTGCCCGTATTGCGAAGCGAGCCTCAAGGACGTCGTGCGCCTTGTCGCAGACAATCCCGATCTCAAGGTGGTGGTGCGCGAATGGCCGATCTTCGAAGGCAGCGCCCTTGCCTCGCGCATGGCGCTCGCCGCGGCGCGTCAGGGCAAATATCGCGCGTTCCACGAACGCATGTTTGCGCTGGGGCCCGCCACGCCGGAAACTGTGTTGCAAGCCGCCGAACAGGTTGGCCTCGATTTGGAACGCGCGAAGGCCGATGCGGTGAGCGAGGCGGTCACCGCCGAGCTTGCCCGCAACCAGGCGCTGGCCCGCCAGATCGGTTTCACCGGCACACCCGCCTGGGTCACGGGCGACCGGGCGCTGGATGGCGCGGTGGGCTATGAAGGCCTCACCGAGGCGCTCGAAAAGGCGGGGCCACAGGCCGAAAGCTGAGAGGCGAGCAACCGATCATGCGCCTGCCTCTCGCTTACGCAGCCGGTCTGGCTCTGACGGCGCTGGGCGCCGCGTCGGCCAGCGCGGCAACGAAAACCACAGACGGCGTCGATCTTGCCGCCGAGCGCGCCGCAATCGGCCAGTTCCAGGATCTCGACCAGCGCCTGCAGGATATCGGCTGGCGATTGGTGCGCGGCAACGCGCCGTTTTGCGAAACGGTTCTCCCTTCGATCGGCCTGCAATTGCAGGACACGGCCAGCTATGGCCGGCCCGATATCGCCAAAGCCGCGCTGGGCCTGAAGGGCGCGTTTGCGGTTCAGACCGCCGCCGCGCAATCGCCGTCCGCCCGTTCGGGGGCCTTCCCACGCAACCGCGAGATCGTGCGGCTGGGCGAGACCGATCCCAATGGCTGGCCGGCGGGTGAGCGGATGGACTGGGAACGCCTCACCAAAGCGCACGATTGGATCGACCAGGCTCTGGCGCGGGGCGCTTCGCTCGCCTTCACTTTCTCGAACGGCGCGGTCGAACGCGTCGAGCCGGTGCCCGTATGCGCCACCCGCTTCGAGCTGCTCAGCGACAGCAAGACCGCCGTCGCCGACGGGTCGCGGGTGGTGATCGGCACACGCTTTGCGGCCTTCGGCTGGGACGAGGACGAGGAGTTTGCCGGGGTCCTCGCGCACGAACTGGCCCACAACCTGCTCAGCCACCGTGTCTGGCTGGAACGCAACAAGCGCACGCGTCGGCATATCCGCCTGACCGAGCGCGAGGCCGACCGGCTGATGCCCTGGCTGCTCGCCAATGCAGGCTACGAGCCCGAGGCGGCGGCGCGCTTCATGGAACGCTGGGGCAGGAAGCATGGCCGCACCATTCTCACCCGCAGCCTCGCCTATGAGGGCTGGGACGAGCGCGCGGAGCGGATCGCGCGCGAAGCCGCGCTCGTGCGCACCCTGATGGAGCGCGAGGGCGAGGCCGACTGGTCGGTGCATTTCCGGCGCGAGATCGATCCCGCCAAGGGGCTGGCCGTCGCAGCGCGTGAATAGGTTCGGACCCATCAGCGCCCGAGCGCCTTTTGCGCGCGGCAAAGCCCCCTGCCAAAACGGCTAAAATCGGCTACATTGCTCCGCTATGGCTCAAACCCTGCCCATGCTTCCGATTCAGCCGGCGCCGTTTTTCGCCAGCAAGAACCGGGCGTTCTGGAACCTCCAGCTAGCGGGTTGGGGCGGGGCCTTTTTGCTGCGAGCGGTAACCGCGTTTACTAACGGGCTGCCACTCAATTACCTGCTCCTGATCCTCGTGACGATGATAACCGGGTTCTCGATCAGCCTGGTGCTCTCGGTGATCTACCGGCAGTTGATCGGTCGCAAGCCGCTGTTTACGTGGGGTATTACCGCGCTTGTGCTGGCGGGAGCGGTCGTCGTGCACGGCTCGATCGATGTTTGGGCTCAAAGCATCTACTCCGGCGACACACGCGATGCGGGCTTTGCTCAGCGCTTCATCGGTGTTTCGTATATTCCACTTACCCTTCTAGGGGGTTGGAGCGCGCTCTATTACGCGATCAATTTCTTTCTGACGGTGGAGCAGCAGGCCGATCGACTGGAGCGGCTTGAAGCGCAAACCACCGCCGCGCAGCTTGCCATGCTGCGTTACCAGCTCAACCCCCACTTCCTGTTCAACACCCTCAATTCGATCAGCACACTGGTGCTGCTCAAGCAGACCGAACCCGCCAACGCGATGCTAACCCGGCTGTCGAGCTTCCTGCGCCACACGCTGATTACCGAGCCGGGCAGTCAGGTGACGCTCGAACAGGAGATCGAGACGCTTCAGCTCTATCTGGATATCGAGCGGATGCGGTTTGAAGACCGCCTGCGCACCCATTTCGAGATCGACGAGCTGGCTCTGAGCGCGCAGCTGCCCTCGATGCTGCTTCAACCCCTAATCGAAAACTCGATCAAATACGCGGTCGGGACGAGCGAAGAAGGCGCGAGCATCTCGGTCAGCGCACGGGTGATCGGCGAGCGGCTGCGCCTGCGCGTCGAAGACACCGGACCTGGTGCCGGGCCTGGTGCCGGACCTGATACGGGCTTTGGCACCGAACTCACCACCGAAGCGATCAGGGCGCGCGCGCCCGCTTACACGTCCTCTTCCACCGGGGTTGGCCTCGCCAACACCCGCAACCGCCTTGTACAAGCCTATGGCGATAGCCATCTGTTTGAAACACGCTCTCCGCCGGGCGGGGGATTCACGGTCCTGATCGAGATACCCTTCGTTTCGGCGCGCGAAATTGCTCAACTGGACGAAACCGTCAGCGCGGGTTCAGAAATGAGCGCTCAGCCTGACGCGCACGCCGCACCCATCAGCGCACCCGAAGCCGCTTCGGCGCGCGAGGGCGCCGCATTCAATCCTCACCCAGCCTTGGGATCCTAGACCATATGACTATCCGCACTATCCTTGTTGACGACGAAAAACTGGCCATTCAAGGGCTTCAACTGCGCCTGGAGGCGTTCGAGGACGTCGAGATAATCGACACATGCTCCAACGGACGCGAGGCGATCCGCAAGATCAAGACCGAGAAACCCGATCTGGTCTTCCTCGACATCCAGATGCCCGGTTTTGACGGCTTTTCGGTGGTCAAGGGCGTGATGGAGATCGAACCGCCCCTGTTCGTCTTCGTCACGGCCTACGAAGAACACGCCATTCGCGCCTTCGAAGCCAACGCAGTCAATTACCTCATGAAGCCGGTCGACGCAGACAAGCTCGCCGATACGGTCGAGCGGGTGCGCCAGCGCCTGGCCGCGAAAAAGTCCACCGAAGAGGCGGACAAGCTGATGAATGTGCTCAACGAGGTGGCGCCCGACCGGGCCGCTGCGATCAGCGGTGCCGATGGCGAAAGCGAAAGCGCGGATCGCTTCGAGAAGCTCATCAACGTGAAGGACCGCGGACAGATTTTCCGCGTCGAGGTCGATTCGATCGAGCACATCGAGGCCGCGGGCGACTATATGTGCATCCGCACCGCCGACAATTCGCTGATCCTGCGCGAGACGATGAAAGATCTGGAACGCCGGCTCGATCCGCGCAAGTTCCAGCGCGTGCACCGCTCGACCATCGTCAATCTCGATCAGGTCCGCCAGGTGAAACCGCACACCAACGGCGAATGCTTCCTGGTGCTCGACAGCGGACAGGAAGTGAAGGTGTCGCGCAGCTATCGCGACGTGGTGGCGCGCTTCGTGCATTGATATTCATTTCTCTCACACCAAACAGGTGTTAAAGAGATTGCATGAGCGACGAACCAGACAGCATTGTCCTGCGATACCTGCGCAAACTCGATGAGAAAATCGACAGGATCGGCTCTCATCAACAGGAGGCGTCAGCAGAGCTGCGCGCCATAAAGGGCCATCTCTCCGCTTTCATGCAAGGTGAGTTGGCGCAAGACAGCTCGATCGCATCCATTCTCACAAGGCTTGAGAAGCTCGAACGTCGCCTTGATTTGACAAGCTAGCGCCCGCCCGCAGGCCATGACGCTCACCCTGCCCGGCTTTGACCTTGACCGCTTCATCCGCGAAACCCTCGATGAAGATCTGGGCGTAGGCCTGGAGGGCGGCGGGCGCGATGTCACCTCCGAAAGCGTCATCCCCGCCAAGGCGCGCTTCTCGGGCGTCATGGACAGCCGCGACGCCGTTGTGGTTGCGGGCTTGCCGCTCGCCGAGGCTTTTTTTCGCCAGCTCGATCCGGACGTCGAGATCGAAGCGCTTGTATCTGACGGCGACAGCGTCACGCCCGGCACCGACCTTATGCGCATGGTCGGCAACGCGCGCGCGCTGCTGACTGCGGAGCGCAGCGCGCTCAACATCGTGCAGCACCTCTCCGGCATCGCCACCCTGACGCGCGATTACGTCGCCGCCATGCGGGTCGGCAGCGCGACCTGCACGCTCCTCGATACGCGCAAGACCCTGCCCGGACTGCGCGCGCTCGAAAAATACGCGGTGCGCATGGGCGGGGGCGAGAACCACCGCATGGGCCTGTGGGACGCAGCGATGATCAAGGACAACCATGTTGCCGTGGCGGGAAGCGTGGGCGCGGCGGTCGAGCGCGCGGCGGCGGCGGGCGTCAAACCGATCATCTGCGAGGTCGACCGGCTCGATCAGATCGAACCCGCCTTGGAAGCGGGCGCGCACCACCTGCTGCTCGACAATATGGACCCCGCGACGCTCACACAGGCAGTGGCGATGATCGGCGAGCGCGCCAGGACCGAGGCAAGCGGCGGGATCAATCTCGACACCATCGCCGACAAGGCGGCCAGCGGGGTCGACTATTGCTCGGTCGGCCGCCTCACCCAAAGCGCGCCAGCCGCCGATATCGGGCTGGATTTCACGCCGCTGTGATTGAGCGAATTCGCGCGCGCCCTTGGTCCATCCACGCTTTCGCGGTTCTCATTCTCGCCGTCGGGCTGCACACTCTTATCACGAGCCTGGCCCACCTCGATGACTGGCTCTTCGACTTTGCCAACGCTCTTCCGCAGCTTCCCTGGAACCGCGACTGGGTGATCGTCGCGTTGTCGGCGCGTTTCACGATCGTGTGCATTCCGGTCGCCGCGATCTGGATCTGGCGAGCCGGATTTGCGCGTACGCTGGTAACGCTCTTCACCTTCCTGGCGTGCGCGAGCCTGATCCGTGTTCTCGCCGAAGGGTCCGATCCGCCCGATGCAATGGGCGTCGCAAAGACGCTTATCATCGCGGGGGCAAACGCCCTTCTTTTTACCCCGTCGGCCAATCAATGGCTGCGCAGGGACGAGGCGCCCAGCGGCGTCGAAGCCTTTGAGTAGACGCGCCCGCGACAAGGGCGCTCGAATGCGCAAAAAGTCGCGGGAAGAGCATCGTTTCTCGTGGCGCCGAACCCGTCGGGTCCGTATGAAGGGTGGGAAACAAAGGGGATCACCATGCAACCACAATCGATTGTCAATTTCAGCCGGATTTATCTCGGATCCCTGGCCCTTGGCATCGGCAATTTCATAGCGTCCTACGATAGCGTGATGGCTGAATTGCAAGCCGATCCGGTGGTCGCGGAGATGGGCTTTGCGAGCCTCGGATTCGTTCTGGGCACCGCCGCGATTGGCTGGGGGATTTCGCTGCTCATCTGGTTCTTCATCGCGCGCCGGGCGAGCAAAATCGCGAAATGGATCTTGGTGGCTTTGACCGCACTTGGATTGGCCATGCTCCCATCCTCGCTCGCAACCATGCCGACCGTCTCCCTCGTCGTCACACTTGTGATCACCGCGATGCAGCTTGTGGCCATCTATTTCCTCTTCCGGCCCGATGCCCGCGCATGGTTCGACAGCAAGGGCGACCCGGCGGCCGATATCTCCACCTTCGAATGAGACCTCGGCGGTTTGCGTGGACGCTGGCGCTTCTCGCGCTGCCGGCCACAGCCCACGCCCAGGCCTATCAATGCCGCGCGCCGCGCGTTTCCAGCGTCCCGCAGATTGCCGCTGACAGCAAGCCGCGCCGCGTTCCGATCACCGGCTACACGCTCGCGCTCAGTTGGAGCCCGGAATTCTGCAAGCCGCGCGAAAGCGCGCCCGCGCACCGGGTGCAGTGTTCGGGCGAGAACGGGCGGTTTGGCCTGGTCGTGCACGGGCTTTGGCCGCAAGGCACGCGCACCTGGCCGCAATGGTGTCGGCAGGAGAACCCGCTCACGCCTGCAGAGCTGCGCAAGCGGCTGTGCATGATGCCAAGCGCTCGCCTGATCGCGCGCCAATGGGCCAAGCACGGCAGTTGCATGACCAAAAGGCCGGAGACGTATTTTGGCGTCACGCAGATCTTGTGGGAGAGCCTGCGGATCCCGGAATACGACCGCATCAGCCGCGAAGAGGGTCTTACCGCCGGCCGCATCCGCCGCGCCTTCGCCGAAGCCAATCCCGGCCTCCCGGCCAGCGCGGTCGGGGTGAAGCTCAACGAACGCGGATGGCTGCAGGAGCTGCGCCTGTGCTATTCCAAACGCTTCCGCCCCACGCGCTGCGATGATCGGCGCTATGGCGCGCGCGACGGCGCGCGGGCGAGGATCTGGCGCGGACTCTAGGTCGCCCCATCGCTCCCTTGCCTGGGAACCGATTGCCGCCTAATGAGATGATGTCTCATTGAGCCAATCCGATGACCACTCTTCTATCCCCCAGCGCGCAGCGATCGACCGACCACAGCGTTCTTGACGCGATCCGCGACGAGGCGTGCAATCTGGCGATCTGGGAGCGGTCTGGGGCTCCGGCGTTCGACACGCTGCTCGCATCGCCGCTCGACGATGTGCGCTTTGCCGCCACGCTGTCGGAGCTTGGTGCGCGCCTCACGGCCCAGCTCGGCGCGGCGGGCTATCCGGCGACCCCTGCGCGCGCGGCTCTCATCGCGGATATCGCCGCGCTTGCCGAGCGTTACGCAGCGGTGATGGAAATCGACGCGGTGAGCGTGCGGCTGGCGATTGTCACCACCAATTCGTGCCGCAAGTTCCACGCCGACTATGTGAAAGCGCGGCTGATCACGACCTATGTCGGCACCGGCACGCAATGGCTGGATGCCGAGGACGCGGCGCGGGTCGCGCGCGATGAAGAACCTCACCACATTCGCACCCTTAAGGCAGGCGATGTCGGTCTGTTCAAAGGCCGAATGTGGACCACACACCCCGCCATCCACCGCTCCCCGCCGATCGCGGACACGGGCGAGAAGCGCTTGCTGCTGGTGCTGGACCCGGTGCGCGACGCGGCGGGCTAAACCCTGACGACCTCGCCTTTGCCCCAGATCAAATGACCGGGCGCGGCGAGTGTGGTAGAAGCCTCGCCATGATCGATATCGAACAAATCTCCGCCACCGCCCACCGGATCGTCGTCATCGCCGAGTTCCGTCAGGACGACGCGCAGCGCCTCGCCGGCTTCGCAAAAGAGCGCAACGAGGCGGGTGGAGGCGGCAACCTCCTCATCGATCTCACATCCCTCCAGGGCTTCACCTTGTCGGCTGTCACCGTTGAACTCGGGCATATCCCAAGCTTCCTCAAGTGGGTTTATGGCCTCGATCGGATCGCGGTGGTCTCGGACGAGGAATGGATCCGCACCGCCGCGCGGATCGAGAGCGCGATGCTGCCCGGCGTGACATACGCGGTCTACGACGAGGATGAAGCGGACGCGGCGCGCGCGTGGGTGATGGAATCAGCCGAAGCGCCGCACACCGGAGCCTTTCGCGAGCTGGATCTGGGCAATCCCGCCATCGCGGCCTTCGAACTCGCCGGTCGGCTCGACGCCCCCGAAAGCGAGCGCGGGATCGCGATGGTCGAAGCGCGGCTGAAAGAGCCGGAATGCCGCAGCCTGATGATGGTGATCAAGAGCTGGCACGGTTTCGAGGCGGACCTGTTGTTCGACTTCGGGTTGATGCGATCGAAGATGCACCTCATCAACGAAATCGACCGCTACGCCATCGTCGGCGGCCCCGACTGGATCGGCGGCACCGCGCAGCTTTTCGGTAAGCTTGTGAAACCCGAGATCCGCGCGTTCGATGACGATGAGCAGGACGAGGCGGTGGAGTGGTTGAAGGGATAAGCCGAGAGGCCGCAGTTTTGTGGGACTGTCAGCTAAGGGGTGGGAAACGGGCACTAACATTGTCGTCATTCCCGCGCACGTGGGAATCCACTCTGTCACAACGGCTCAAATCCAAAGTCCTCAGCCAAATCTCGCCATCTTGGGTTGTCTTCTTCGATCAAATCCACCTTCCAAGCACGCCGCCATTACTTGATCTGCTTCTCGCGCAAGATGGCTTGCTCCACTGTCGCATGTTGTTCGAACCAAACAAGACGATGCGCATCGTACTTCTTGGAGAAACCTTCGAATGCACCGTCGCGATGCTGAGCAATGCGCTGGAGTAGATGCGAACTGACGCCGAGATACAGCGTGCCGTTTTAGGCAGATGCCAACAGGTAAACCGTTGGCTGAAACTCTTTGTGCATTGGACCTAGCTCAATGGATTCCCGCGTGCGCGGGAATGACGAAATATGTCCGCTAGTGGGGTCGTAAGCGGACGAGACACCCCTCACCGCCGCTCCCTGAAAAACGCCCGCAGCAACTCCGCCGCTTCCTCTTCGCCCAAGCCTGAGTACACCTCGGGCCGGTGCAGGCATTGCTCCTGCTCGAACACCCGGCTCCCATGTTCGACGCCGCCGCCTTTGGGGTCGCTTGCCCCGTAGTACAGCCGCGCCAGCCGCGCGTGGGCGATCGCGCCCGCGCACATCGCGCACGGCTCCAGCGTCACGTAGAGGTCGCAGCCCGTCAGCCGGTCATCGCCCAGTTTTTGAGACGCCATGCGGATTGCGCGCATTTCGGCGTGGCCGGTGGGATCGGGGGGAGAGCGCGTTGCGTTGCCCGCCACCGCGATCACCTCATGGCCCTTGACCACCACCGCGCCAACCGGCACTTCGCCCGCCTCGCCCGCCTTCCGCGCGGCCTGCAAAGCGAGCGCCATGGGTTGAGGCAACGGCCATCGGGGACTTGAGCGCGCGGTCATGCTCTGGCGCTAACCCTCGCACGGCGACGAATCAATTGACGTTTTCGCGGCGCCCCGCTATGCGGCGCGCTTTCCGGGACCTCCGATCGATCGGACCGCGACCATCGCGGCGCGCCCGTCACTGTGAACAGAAACGAGATTTACCATGTCGCGTATTTGCGAACTGACCGGCAAGGGCCGCCAGGTGGGCCACAATGTGAGCCACGCCAACAACAAGACCAAGCGCGTCTTCCTGCCCAACCTTCAGAACGTCACGCTGCTGAGCGAAAAGCTGGATCGCAGCTTCAAGTTCCGCGTGTCGACCCACGGCCTGCGCTCGGTGGAGCACAATGGCGGGCTCGACAACTGGCTGTTGAAGACCAAGGATGAAAAGCTTTCCCCGCGCGCGCTCAAGGTGAAGCGCGAGCTTAAGAAAGCGGCGGCTTCGGCCTAAGCCAGGCATCGGGCTCTCCAAGCCAATGAAAGGGCGTGCGGGTTCTACTCGCGCGCCTTTTCTTTTGCCGGTTTTGAGAGCGGTTTCCTGGTCTTTTTCTTGCGCTCCTCGCGCGCGGCGGTCTCCGGGTCGAAGCGCAATTTGACCAGCAGGGTGCGCTGCATTGCGGCGAAATTATCGTCCGACAGGACCCAGATATCGAGCGCGCCGTCCTCGCGCTTCCGCACGGCAAGCGCCTCGTAATTCTCAGGCGGCGCAACCGATGTCAGATCGAGCGCGATCCGGGGCCTCAGCGCGAGCGCGGTGTCGCTATCGCCCCCGCTATCGCCGCCGCCATCGACCCCGGCGCCGGGCGCCTCGGCGATCGCAAGGCGGGCCTCGAAGGGCGGCACGCTCCAGACGACGCGGCGCAGCAGAAAGAGCAGTCGGCCATCGGGCAATTGCTTGACCTCGGTAACGCCGAAGTCTCCAGGAGGGGCCTCGTACGGAATGATAATCGGCGCAGCGCCCGTCACAGGATCGGACGGGTAGAGCAACGCCTCGCGCCCGCGTTCGGGCACCACCAGAAAGCGGCCATCGGCAAGGCGCACCATCGCTTCGGCGCCCGCGTTGAGCGGCCAGTCCACTTCGTCCTCGATCACCCGCACGCCGTCCGCCGCGTGCGCGCGCGTATAGCGATGGATCGCGTGCGTGTTTTCATAGCCGAGCCAGTATTGCCCGGTCGCGGGACCGCGCGTCGCCGATTCGATGTCCCACAAGAGCGTCTGATAGGCCTTCTCGACCGGCTGATAGCCGAGCGCTTGTGGCGCCTGAACGTCGGTTTCGGCGGCCCCAGCGGCTCCTGCAGCTCCGGCCACAACGGCGCGCGGCGGCGCGTCCGGAAGCGTCAGCGTGAAATACGCCCCGCGATCCGAAAACGCGCGCATCCGCGGTCCTCCCATATCCAGCAGCGCCGAATAGCCGCCGAAGAAAAGGCCGTCGCTCTCGTACTCCCACACGCCTTTGAGCGTCCATCCGGCCGGGGGCCGCCCTCCCGGCTCGTCGACTGCGCGCGCGTGGATCGGGAGTTCGAAGCCCTGCGTTATCGGGGATCGCACCCAGGTGCCCGGCACGAGGCCCACGGCGAGCAAGAGTGTAAGGACAAAGCGCTTCATTGCATCCGCGCCCTTCCGCTAACGCGCGCCGATCGTCAATCAGTCGCAGCGCCCGATCACTCCATCGGCCCTGTAAACAGCAGCGGATCGAGCCGCGCGTCGTTCCATTTGAGGCTCCAGTGCAGATGCGGCCCGGTTGCGCGTCCGCTTGAGCCGACATTACCGATATACTGGCCCTGGCTCACCGCCTCGCCCTGTTCGACCGCGATCCTGGAGCAGTGGAGAAAGGCGCTGTTGAGGCCGGCGCCGTGATCGATGATGATCAAGCCGCCCTCAAGGCTGAATCCGGTCGCGGCCAGCACCACGACGCCATCGGCGGGCGCGACAAAGGGAACACCGTTGCCCGGCGCGATATCGATGCCCGAATGATACGAGCCCGCCTCGCCGCGATAGATGCGCTGGCGTCCAAACATCCCGGAAATGCGGCCCTTTACCGGCCAGATGAAGTCTTGACGCCACCCTTGCGCCCCGGTCCTTGCCGCGCGCGCAGCGACAATCGCGTTGTATTCGGGCTCGCGCCGTTTCCACCATGCTTCGCTTGCGCCGCTGGGGCGTTTGGGAAGGTTTATGCGCTGAATGAACCACTTGCGCGGCGTGATGGAGAGCGTCTCGCGCGCGATATCGCCGCTGGCGAGCGTCACGCGCAATTCAAGCGTGTCCGGGCTGTCGCGGTCAAACGCGGCGAAGAAACCCCCGTCCTCGGCCAGTTCCAGGCTCTGCTCGCCCAGCGCCGCGCTCGCCGCGCCCGGCGGCGCCTTGCCACGGATATAGCCGCCCTGCGTGAGTTTGCCGTCATAGGTGAGGGCGGGCAGCGGGGCGAGCGAGGCGGACGCACCGGAGACTGTCGGTGCGCCGGCCCGAAGGGCGGACCCGCTGAACGCGGCGAGAAGGGCCAAGGCCGCGACGCCGCTTGCGATTGCCCGGAAGCTGGCTGGCCTGCGCGGCCTCACCCTTGGGCGAGCAGGCGCTTCGTGGCGATTTCGGCGCTCGCATAGGCTTCCTGAAGCTCCGCGCTCCAGTAGCGCAGCTCCTCCAGCGGAATGATCTCACCCGAAACCGCGCACACGACATGCTGGCCGGGGCGCAAGACGCGGAAGGTGGAAGGTCCGTAATAGAGCTTCGCAGGCTTCTCGGTCGAATTCATCAGCATGGCCGTGTCCTTAGCATCAAGCGCCTAGCCGAACAAATCCTCTTGGGTTGAAGAGGGCGGCCTGGCCTTGGATGAACGGCGCGGCTTTACCGAAGCCTGAACGCGCTGCGCCGAGCCATCCGAAAGCGGGACCGCGTCGAGGGTGCCGTCCTTGAACTGCAGGGCGAGCCGCGCCTGGTTGGCGGCCTCGGCGCGGGTCGTGACCGCCGCGCCGCCCTCGCCGCGAACGATGGCGTAACCCCGCTCCAGCGGCTTTTCGGGGTGCAACTGGCTCGCCAGCCGGGCCAGCGCGTCGAGCCGCGCGCGTGCCTCCTCGATCGGACGCCGAATGAGAGCGGGAGCCAGCCGAACCCTCTCCAGCCTGTCGCGCGCGCTGCGTTCGGCCCGGCGAAGCACGACCGGCGAGAGCCGCGCCGCCGTTCCGGCCAGTTCTTCGCGGCCCCGTCCGGCGCGCAGGGTCAAGGCGCGGCGCAGCCTTTCAGCAAGTTCATCGAGCCGCTGGGCCTGCGGCTGCAAGAGCGCTTCGGGACGCGGCATCCGGCGCACCCGCGCCTCCAGACGCTCACGCCCCAACTCCACCGGACGGTGCACCGCGCGGCGCTGGCGCGCGGCGAAGTCGGCCAGCGTCGCTTCAAGATCGGCGCGCACCGGCACTGCCATTTCCGCCGCCGCTGTGGGCGTTGGCGCGCGCCGGTCGGCGGCGTAATCGCAAAGCGTGGTGTCGGTCTCATGCCCCACCGCCGAAATAACCGGTATGGTACATTCTGCGATCGCACGCACGACGATTTCCTCGTTGAAGCTCCACAGATCCTCGATCGACCCGCCCCCGCGCGCGACGATCACAACATCGGGTCGCACGACCGATCCGCCTGCCGAAAGATCACAGACCGCCGAAAGATCCGAAAACCCCTGAATGGCCTGTGAAATCTGCTCCGCTGCGCCTTGACCCTGGACGAGAACCGGCCAGACGATGACGTGACTGGGGAAGCGATCCGCCAGACGGTGGAGAATATCGCGAATAACCGATCCGGTTGGCGAGGTGACAACCCCTATCGTGCGCGGCAGATAGGGGAGCGCGCGTTTGCGCCGCTCATCGAACAGCCCTTCCTGCGCCAGCCGCGCGCGCGTCTTCTCCAGCAGCGCCAGCAACGCCCCCTCGCCCGCGATCTCGAGGCTGTCGATGACGATCTGATATTTCGAGCGCCCGGCATAGGTCGTCAGCTTGCCGGTCGCGATCACCTCAAGCCCGTCTTCGGGCGCAAACGCCAGTCGCTGCGCGTTGCCGCGCCACATGACCCCGTCGAGCACCGATTTCTCGTCCTTGAGCGCGCAATAGAGGTGCCCGGACGCAGCCCGCTTGACCCCCGACAATTCGCCGCGCAGCCGCACATGGCCAAAGCGGTCCTCCACCGTGCGCTTGAGGGCCTGCGAAATCTCGGTGATCGTGAGGGGTTCCGCGTTGTCGCCAGCCCGGCTCGAGGCTACGAGACGGTCGTTCGCGTAAGAGGGTCCGGAGGAAGGGGAACGCGCCATGAATGTCCTGCTGCTTGGATCGGGCGGGCGCGAACATGCGCTGGCGTGGAAGCTTGCGCAATCCCCCAGCGTCACCGGGCTGGCCGCCGCCCCCGGAAATCCGGGCATCGCGCAGGTTGCCGCGCTGTTTGATCTCGACGCCAGCGATCACACCGCCGTGATCGCCTTTTGCAAGAACGAAGGCATCGACCTCGTCGTCATCGGCCCCGAGGCCCCGTTGGTCGATGGGCTCGCCGACAGTCTGCGCGCAGCCGACATTGCGGTTTTCGGGCCCTCAAAGGCCGCCGCCCAGCTGGAAGGTTCCAAGGGCTTTACCAAGGATCTGTGCGAACGCGCGGGGATTCCGACCGGAGCCTATGTCCGCTGCGCCTCCTTGCAAGCGGCGCGCGCGGCGCTCTCCCGGTTCAGCGCGCCATATGTGCTCAAGGCCGATGGCCTTGCAGCGGGCAAGGGCGTCGTGATCGCCCAGACGCTGGAAGAGGCCGAGGCGGCGCTCGCCGACATGTTCGGCGGGCAATTCGGCGAGGCGGGCGCCGAGGTCGTGATCGAGGAATTTCTCGAAGGCGAGGAGGCGAGTTTCTTCGCGATCACGGACGGGACCACGATCCTGCCTTTCGGCACCGCGCAGGACCACAAGCAGGTGAGCGAAGGCGACACCGGCCCCAACACCGGCGGCATGGGCGCGTATTCGCCCGCTCCGGTGCTGACGCCTGCGCTTCAGGCGCGCGTGATGGACGAGATCATCCGTCCCACGGTTGCGACCATGCGCGCGGACGGCATGCCTTATTCGGGCGTGCTCTACGCCGGGTTGATGCTGACCGCCGACGGCCCCAAGCTGATCGAATACAATTGCCGCTTTGGCGATCCCGAATGCCAGGTGCTGATGATGCGGCTGGAAAGCGATTTGGCGAAGATCATGTTTGCCTGCGCCAAGGGCGAGTTGGCCGGTGCCGAAACGCGCTTCTCCGACGAAACCGCGCTCACCGTGGTGATGGCGGCCAAAGGCTATCCCGGAACGCCAGAGAGAGGCGGCGCGATTTCATTGGGCGAGGCCGAGGCGTATGGGGCCAAAGTCTTCCACGCGGGCACGAGAGCCGCCGAGGATGGCGCGCTCGTCGCCAATGGAGGCCGCGTGCTCAACGTCACCGCCACCGGCGCAAACGCGACCGAGGCGCAGGCGGCGGCCTATGAAGCGGTCGAGCGCATCGACTTTCCCAGCGGCTTCTACAGGCGCGATATCGGGTGGAAGGAAGTCGCGCGGGAGGCGCAGGCCTAGTATCCGTGCTAGGATGGCGTTGCGCGCTTCGAACGGACGCAGGACCGCAAAGGGAGGCAATAGCTGTGCGACATTTTATCACCCTGGCGGCCGCGGCCGCTCTGCTTGCCGCTTGCCAGAGCGACGACACAGCGCCGCCCAAATCCGCGTCAGCCGCGCAGCCTGTGCCCAACCTCGTTCAGGGCGTGTGCGGGGATTGCCATGGCGTTGAGGCGCCCTTCCTCTCGCCCAATCCCGAAGCGCCGGGTTTTGACGCGATTGCCAACAGCGCCGGGCTCACGGGCGACAGCCTCACAGACTGGCTGATCGACGCGCACAATTACCCCGAATTGATGGAGTTCGAACTCACCCGCGAAGAAGCGGAGAAGGTCTCGCGCTACATGGTTTCGCTCCAGCGCGAGGATTACAAGCCCGCGCCGTGATGCGGAGCGCAAATTGCGCTCAGAGCTTCTCGGCAATCAGCGCCTTCAGATCCGCCTCGGGACGCGGGCCGTAATGCGAGATGACTTCGGCCGCCGCGATGGCGCCGCGTTTGAGGCACTCCTCCAAATCCATGCCCTTGGCGTAGCCCGACAGGAAGCCGGCGGCGAATTGGTCGCCCGCCCCCGTGGTGTCGATCACGTGGTCGATCGGCTCCGCGCTCACGACCGCGCGCGTCCCGTGCGCGTGCGCGACCGCGCCGCGTTCGGAGCGGGTGGCGACAAGGACGGGCACTTTGGGCGCGATCGCGTCGAAACCGGCGTCAAAATCATCAAGCCCTGTCAACGTGGCCAGCTCGCTTTCGTTGACGAACAGGATGTCGATCATCCCGCGCTCAATCAGGTCGCGGAAATCGTCGCCGTGGCGCTCGATCACGAAGCTCTCGCTCGCGGTGAAGGCGACTTTGCGGCCCGCGCGGCGCGCAACTTCGATCGCCCGCCGCATGGCGCTGCGCGGTTCTTCGGGATCCCACAGATAGCCTTCGAGGTACAGGATCGCGGCGCTCGCGATCAGATCTTCGTCGAGAGCGGCGGCGGGCAGGAATTGCCCGGCCCCCAGGAAGGTGTTCATCGTGCGCTCGCCATCGGGGGTCACGAAGATGAGGACGCGGCCCGTTGCTGGCTCTCCGCTGCGCGCGGGCGTGTCGAAATCGATACCCGTCGCGCGCATATCGTGGCGGAACACCTTGCCCAGCTGGTCTTCGGCGACCTGACCGATAAAGGCGCATTGCAGGCCCAGCGTCGAAAGCCCCGCTAGCGTGTTGGCGGCCGATCCGCCCGACACCTCGCGCGCGGGCGGCATCGCGTCGTAGAGTTCGTCGGCGCGCGCCTCGTCGATCAGCGTCATTCCTCCACGGTTGAGCTGGAGTTCGTCGATCAGATCTTCGGGGCAAGAGGCGATCACATCGACCACGGCGTTGCCGATGGCGATGACGTCATAGCGCGGTTCTGTCACGGATGGTCTTTCCTGAGTGGTGCAAGAGGATTAATGTGGGCAAGCGCCTAGCGGCACCGCTCGCCCTCGCCAAGCGGTTTGACACCTATGCGGGCTCTCGCGCAGATTCCTTGTTATGACGACCGTCCTTGCCGCCCTTGCCAAAGCTGTCGGTCAGCTCTCCGATCCGGCGATCGTGCGCGTGCTGGTGAAGACGGCCTTGATCACCGCGCTGCTATTCGCTGGGCTGGTCTGGAGCCTTTACCGGGGCCTGATCTGGATCGGAACCGAAATGAACTGGTCAGGCGAAGGGTGGATCGAGGCCATCACGGCAGCGGTTCTTGCTCTGGTCGCGGGGTGGTTGCTGTTTCGCACCGTGGCGCTGGCGGTGTTGCAGCTGTTCGCGGATGAGATTGTCGCCGCCGTTGAGGCGCGGCACTATCCAATCGCGGCCACGCACGCCAAGCCGCTGCCATTGCACCAAGACATTGGCAACGCGTTGCGTGGAATGGCGCGCGCCTTGGTATTTAACGCGCTCGCGATCCCGGTCGCAGCGGTGCTTTTCGTCACTGGGATCGGACCGGCCGCCGTGTTCCTGATCGTCAACGCGGTGCTGTTGGGGCGCGAGCTTACCGATATGGCGTGGCTCAGGCATTGCGAGGGCGATACGCGCGGCAATCCGGTGTCGGGGCTCGACCGCCTGACGCTGGGCGGAGCCATCGCCGGGCTGATGCTGGTGCCCTTCGTCAATCTGCTCGCCCCCGTGATCGGCGCGGCGGCGGGCACGCATCTGACGCAAGGCGCGCTGTCACGGGCGGCAGATAAGGAGGCGAACCATGCGTAAGGCCTTGACGCTCCTTGCTGCCTTAGGCGTGTCCGCCTGTTCGACCGGGCTGATCCCTCCGCCCAAGGCGCCCAGCCAAGCGCCGCGCGCATCAGCCCCTGTGCCAGACCCTGTGCCAGCTCCCCGCACTGCGCCGCAAACCGCGCCCCCGACCCGCGCCGCGCCCGCCTTTCGCAGCCCTCAGGTCCAGCGCGGGGGCGATCTCGACGCGGTCATCGGCGCGAACGCCAGCGCGCTCACGCGGCGCTTCGGTGCAGCGCGCATCGACCTTGCCGAAGGCGACGCGCGCAAGCTGCAATTCACGGGGCGGGCCTGCGTGCTCGATATCTTCCTCTACCCGCTTTCCCCCGGCGCCGAACCGGTCGCAACGCATGTCGAGGCTCGATCGCGCCGCGATGGATCGGACACGGACCGCGCGCGCTGCATCCGCGACGTTGAGGCCGAACGGTAAGGGCAGCCCCCTCGGTAACCCAGCCTTAAGCACGTGTGCGCTATGGCTTCGGCCAAGGAAATCAGAGGGGTTCACCACCGCCATGACAACGCATTTCATCGATCTTGCCCAGCGCGCGGCCGAGGACGGGCGCGTCTCGTCCGAGGAAGTTCTCGCCCTGCGTCGTCAGGGCTGGGGCGATGGCGCGATCCACCGCGACGAAGCCGAGGCGCTGTTTGCGCTCAACAACGCGCTCGACGATCGCAGCGAGGAATTTGCCGATTTCTTCGTCGAGGCGATCGGCGAGTATGTCCTCAACGGCAATCCGCCGCGCCTGCAATGCAGCGACGAGGAAGCCTCGTGGCTGATCGCTCAGGTGGATCACGACGGCGTGGTCGAGAGCCTGGTTGAGCTTGAGACGATCGTGCGGATTATCGAGCGCGCGGAAAACACCCCCGTGCAGCTCAAGAATTACGTCCTGCGCCAGGTGGAGCGCGAAGTGCTGAGCGGGGTTGGCCCCACACGCTGCGGCGGTTCGCTGAGCGCAACGCACATCACCAGCGCCGAATGCCGCATTCTGCGCCGCGTGATCTTCGCAAGCGGCGGTCACGGGCCCGCGGCGGTCTCGCGCTACGACGCCGAAGCACTGTTCCGCCTGAAGGACGAAACCCTCGCCGAGGAAAACGCGCCCGAGTGGGACGAGCTGTTCATCGATGGGGTGTCCAACTACCTGAAGGGCTTCACGCTGCAAAACGCGCAGGTGAGCCATGAGCGCAAGCTTGAGCTTGAGGCCTTCATCGCGGACAACAAGGCCAATGTCGGGCGCTTCATGGCGCGCATGGCCAAACAGGCGCCGCAAGTCGCCAACTCGATGGGTGTGGTGTTCGGCAAGAAGAAGTCAGGGCCCGACTACGCCGCGCTCGAAGCGGCTGGCAATGAGGTCACCGATAACGAGCAGGCGTGGCTCGAAGCGATGATCGACGCCGATGGCGAGGTCGATGAGTTGGAGAGCCGCCTGATCGCGCGGATCGCGGCGGGCGACTAACCTTTAAGCGGCGCGAAAGCCGCTTGATCGAGCGCAACCAGCCGCCTTTGACGATGGCGGAAGAACTGCTTCACGCCGAACGCCGCGATCGGGGTCAGCCATCCCGCATCGAGGGTAAGGCGGTCCACATAGCGCGTGCCCGAACCATGCGGCGACACCGCAATCCGGTGATCCCATTCGCGCAAGAGCGGCCCATAGCCGCGATCGCGCAGAACGAGATCGGTGTCCGCCGAAGTCGGAAACTCGATCACAATCGCCTGCCACCCGATGGGCAGGAGGCCAAAGAGCCGCATCGCGCCGCGATATTCGCCCTCCTCCCAACGATCGGGAAAGCGATCCACTCCGATGGGCGAAAAGTGCACCAGCGGCGCGGCCACATGCAGGAACAGCGCGGGACGTCTGATCCAGCCGCGCACCTCGTCGGGCGGTGAGCGAAGCCGGCAGGAAAATTCGAGACTGCGCGCCAAGGCGATGATCTAATCGGTGTCGAAGCTGAGCGGAGCCGCGGCTCCTCCCGTTTTGGGCGCAGGGCCCCTTGGCGGCTCAACCGGAACCGCGAGGCCCGCCTCGGGCGGCTTGCGACGGCGTGAGGATGCGCGCGCGGCGCGCCGCTCGGCCACTTCGATCATGACCGCGGCCGAATTGAAGCCGATTTTCAGGCGGCGCCGGGCCTTTTCGAACGTCTCTTGCGCCTCGGCGAAGCGGCGGTCGGCGTCGGCCAAAAGCTGCAAGGCGGCGGACAGACCCATCTTCTCGCGGCGCGGATCGAACTTTCTCGGCATAATAGCGCCGATCATACCATGAAGCTCTCGCCGCAGCCACACGCGCCCTTGGCGTTGGGGTTGTCGAACACGAAGCCGGCGGTGAAATCATCCTCGACCCAGTCCATCGTCGATCCCACCAGGTAGAGCACCGAAGCGCCATCGATATAGAGCACGCCGCCCGGCGTCACGATCTTCTCGTCGAACTTGGCTTCCTCGGTGACGTAGTCGACCGAATAGGCCAGCCCCGAGCATCCCCGGCGCGGGGTCGAGAGCTTGACGCCGATCGCGTCTTCGGGCGCGCTCGCCATCAGGTGGGCAACGCGCTCCTCAGCGCCCTTCGTGAGGGCAACAGCAGCCGGCACTTCGAGACGCCGCTTCGACACGCTCTGCGGCTCCTCAGTATGAGCGGGTGTATCAGTCATCACAGCATCCCCAGTTCGAGCCGGGCCTCGTCGGACATCTTTTCCGGCGACCACGGCGGATCCCATACAAGATTGACTTCGGCATCGCGAATGCCGGGCACCGAAGAGGCGCGCAATTCGACCTCGCCCGGCATGGTTTCGGCAACCGGGCAATGCGGCGTGGTCAGCGTCATGGTGATCGTCACGTCGGACTCCTCGTCCACGTCCACACCGTAGATAAGGCCCAGATCGTATATATTCACCGGGATTTCGGGGTCGTAAATTTCCTTCAACGCGTCGACCACGGCGCCTTGCAATTCGCCGCCATCGCCTCCAGCGGACGGGGCCTCGGGCGAAGCCGCAAGGAAACCATCGAGGTAATCGCGCTGGCGCGGCTTAACCTCTTCGTCCTCTTCTATCGCGTCCGAAACCCGCGCGCGCGGGGGCTTTTGCGCCAGCGCGTCGTTGGGAGCCGGTGCGGCGAGGAATTCGCGCTGATCCGTCGTATCGGTCATGGCCTCATCCTTTTCCAAAGCTTACGCCTTTCCAAAGAGTCTGCGGGTGCGAGCGATCCCTTCGAGCAGCGCGTCGAGATCGGCTTCGCTCGAATAGAGCCCGAAACTGGCGCGCGCGGTCGCGGAGATACCGAGATAGTCCATCATCGGCTGCGCGCAATGATGCCCCGCCCGGATCGCAACATCGGCCTCGTCGAGGATCGTGCCGAGATCGTGCGGGTGGATATCGTCGATCGTGAAGCTCACGATGCCCGCGCTGTCCTCCGGGCCATACAGCGTTACGTCGTTCATGGCGCGCAGTTTGCGGCGAAGACGGGCGACGAGATCGGCCTCGATTTCGTGAATTCGGCCCAGTCCGACGCTCTCGACATAGTCGGCGGCCGCCGCGAACGCGATCGCTTCGGTGATGGCAGGCGTGCCCGCTTCGAAGCGCTGGGGCGGCGGCGCGTAAGTGGTCTTGGCGAAGGTCACGCGGTCGATCATCGCGCCGCCGCCTTCCCACGGCGGCATCGCGTCAAGGATCGCGCTCTTCGCCCACAAGGCGCCGATCCCCGTGGGACCGTAGAGCTTGTGCGCGGAAAAGGCGTAGAAATCGCAATCGAGCGCCGCCACATCGACCGGCAGGCGCGGCGCCGCCTGGCATCCGTCGAGGAGCAGCTTTGCGCCCACCGCATGCGCCAGGTCCGCCGCGCGGCGCGCGTCGAGAACACCGCCGGTGACGTTGGAGACGTGGACAAAGGCCACCAGCTTGTGCGCGGGTGTGAGGATGCGCTCGGCCGCCTCAAGGTCGATCCGGTGATCCTCGGTGAGCGGGCAGACATCGATCTCGGCGCCCGTTACTTCGGCCAGAAGCTGCCAGGGGACGATGTTCGAGTGGTGCTCGACCTGGCTGAGCAGGATGCGGTCCCCGGCTTTGAGGTTCGCCCGGCCCCAGCTGTTGGCGACAAGATTGATCGCCTCGGTCGCGCCGCGCGTGAAGACCAGCTCTTCTTCCTTGCCGCCGATGAACTGCGCGATGCGCCGCCGCGCGGTTTCATAAGCGAGCGTCATCTCGGCCGAGCGCGCGTAGACGCCGCGATGAACGGTGGCGTAGTCCTCGCCCAGCGCGCGGGTCATCGCGTCGATCACGCCTCGCGGCTTTTGCGCCGTCGCGGCGGTGTCGAGGTAATGCCAAGGCGCGCCATCGCGGGTGACGAGCCCCGGAAAGTCCGCGCGCAGGTCCGGTGAAAGAGTGGTCGGAGCGTTCACAACGTCGCCTCTTCGAGCGCGGCCAGCGCGGCGTTGAGCAAGCGTTCGCGCTCCGTCTCATCGACGAGCTCGACAAACGCATCGCCGATAAACGCCTGCACCAGAAGGCGCTGCGCCAGTTCGGGGGGCAGCCCGCGCGCGGCCATGTAATAGCGCGCCGCCTCATCGAGCTGGCCGACGGTCGCGCCGTGCGCGCATTTGACGTCGTCGGCGAAGATTTCGAGCTGCGGCACCGCGTTGGCGCTCGCCCCCGCTTCGAGCAGCAGGCCTTTGAAATCCTGCGCCGCATCGGTTTTCTGCGCGTCCTTCACCACCTTGATTTCGCCGAGGAAATTGCCGGTACCCGTGCCCCAGTGGACACTGCGCACGGTCTGGTTGCTGGTCGCCTCAGGCTCCGCGTGCACCGTGGTGGTGACGAATTCGCGCACCGCGTCTGCGCCACCAATCGTCACGCCGCCAAACTCGAAATGCGCGCCCCGCGCCAGCTTCACTTCCACCTCGACGCGGGTGTAGTCGCGCCCGATATTGCTGACGAACAGTTCCGCGCGCGCGCCTTCGCCCAGCGTCAGGCGGATGCGGTGCAATTCGGGCGCGTCCGAGCCCACCACCATGGTCTGACGGCGGGTTTCGCCCGGTTCGAGCGTTACTTCTTTCCAAGCATCGAGCGCCTCGACACCCAGCCGCTCAAGCGCGGGGATGTCCGCGTAGCGCCAGGCCTCGTCGCGGCGGGTGGGAAAGGTTTGAATTTGCGTCATGAGGCACTCTTCTTCATTTCTCGTTCGACCTTTCGCACAAGCCGCCCGCGCGTCTCACGGATGCAGCTGTCGACCGCGTCCTGGTCGCTCGCGCCCTTGCGCACGCATTTGGTCACCGCCTTGCAGAAGGAGTGATCGAGCCTGGGTCGGCCGGTCGATTTGTTCATCGAGCAATGCCATTGGCCCTCGGGGTCCTGCCCGACCATCACCTGCACGCTGCGCAGATGACCGATCACGACGATCTCGGGGATCGGTTCGGCGGGCGCAGCCTGAGCGGCCAGAAGGGCGAGCGCCGCGATCAAGCCGCGACCTCGGCCATCACCGCGTCATAGCCCTCGGCCTCAAGCCGCAGCGCTAGCTCCGGCCCGCCGGTCTGGACGATGCGGCCATCGGCAAGGATGCTCACCCGATCGGGCTTCACCACGTCGAGCAGCCGCTGGTAATGCGTGATCAGCAGAACACCCTTGTCCGCGCCGCGCATGATCGCGTTGATCCCCTCGCCCACAATCCGCAGCGCATCGATATCGAGCCCGCTATCGGTCTCGTCGAGAACGGCGAACCGGGGCTCGAGAATGCCCATCTGGACCATCTCCGCGCGCTTCTTCTCGCCGCCCGAAAAGCCGACATTCACCTGCCGCTTGAGCATTTCCATATCCATCTTGAGCAGCCCCGCCTTTTCCTTGGCGAGCTTCAGGAACTCACCGCCGGAAAGCGGCTCTTGCCCCCGCTGCTTGCGCTGCGAGTTCAGCGCTTCGCGCAGAAACTGGACATTGGAGACGCCGGGTATCTCGACCGGATACTGAAAGCCCAGGAACAGCCCGGCCGCGGCGCGCTCATGCGGATCGAGTTCGAACAGATCTTGCCCCATGAACTGCGCCGAGCCCGCGCTCACGTCATAACCCGGCTTGCCGCCCAGCACGTTCGCAAGGGTCGATTTGCCCGCGCCGTTGGGCCCCATGATGGCGTGCACTTCGCCCGCGGCCACCTCCAGGTCGAGGCCCTTGAGAATGGGTTTGTCGGCGACGTTGGCGTGGAGATTTTCGATTTTCAGCATCACTCGATACCCTTGCTCTGGCCGCTGCCCGCGCCGGCCTCATCTTCGGTGCGCTCCAGGTCCGCGCGTGCCTGCACGACGGAACCATCGACAAGATCGAGCACCAGACCCTTGGGCTTGTTCTCTTCATACGCCGCCCGGCCAGCGATTGTAGCATCGACGCGCTCCCTAAATTGCTGATCGAAATCGCGCCCGCGCGCGACGTGGATCAGCCCGATATCGCGGAAAAGCTGATCGACCTCTTCGGGGCCGATACGCGTCTTGGAGCTGGCCATCGTCTCGTTCGAACGGGCGACAACGCTCTCAAGGGTTTCGGCGCAGCGCGGAATATCGGCGCGATGCTGAACCTCGAAATCCGCCTCACCGGTCACGCGCCGATCGGAGACGTTGAGGCACTGGCGGTATTCCACGACAAACGGCCGGAGCACGCGCGGATATTCGACCGTCCAGGTTTCCGGGTCATCGTTGCGAATGGCGGTCAGGGTCTCGCCGCTACTCTGCAGGCTGATCGCCAGGGCAAGGGAGGTTAGAAGCATCGTAAAGGTCTCTCTTCAGTCAAAAAAGTCAGCGTTCGCTCGCGGAGGCGCGGCGCGCCGCCTGCCGAGCCGCCTGTTTGTCCGCGATCCGCATCCGCATCCCTGCGGCAATGCGCTCAAGCACCGCGTCCATGTTCTCAAGAATGTCGCTGGCCCGGATGCGCATGACACGGATGCCGACCGCTTCGAGGCTCTTGTCGCGGCGTTTCGAGAGGGCTTCGTCGGCGTCTTCCTCGTCGATCATGATCGCCATGCCGAGATTGTGGCAATTGAAGTCGACGATGGCGCTGCCCACCACCGCATAGCGCTTGAAGGTGTAACGCCCCAGATCCGCACCCGCAAAACGGGCGGCGAGCGCCTTGTTCGCGGGAGACGCGAACCGGCGCATCTCGCGCGCGCGATCGTGCAGCTCATCAAGGCGCTTGTCCGAAATCTTCCAGCCGCGCCCCTTCTTGTTGAGGTTCGGGGCGGCGTCCGAGTCGGCCTTGAGGCCCAGAGTGGCGCGATCCGGTTTGCGCTCAGTCATTGATCGCCTCCGGCCCGACGGATTGAAGCGTGCGGGGATGAAACCCTTCGGACAGGCGCTTGTTGTTTTCGCCGAACCACGTGCACACGATGTTGTCGGCGTAGGTGGCCTGCTGAACGGTCATCAGCGGGCCGCCAGACTTGAGGCGCACAACGTCGCCGACCTGGAATTTGGGGGTGGTCACCGCTCCAAACTCTCACTAGCAGAATGGTCATCACTCGAAGCTTCGGTCGAATGTGGCTTAATCTTTCTCCGAATCGTCCAAACAATCGCGAAGATGGCGACATTTATAAGCGCATCGATGAGAAAGCCCGCAGCTACGATTTCGACGCCATTTGGATATGGCATGTCACCCATCAACACGCGGTTCGAGTTCGTCGCTTCGGTTCTAAAGAATTGGATGAACGAATTTGCCAGAGCTATCGCGACGGCGATCAGCACCCCATTCGGCCACAGTCTTCGCACAAACCATCCGGCTATCGCGCTGAAAATCACGCCAATGCCCCCCTAAATGAAATCGCGCCTTCGTCACCCTGAACTTGTTTCAGGGTCCATCCCAAGGAACCAACCACGAGGGTTGAGCGGGAGATGGATGCTGAAACAAGTTCAGCATGACGGTCGAACGATGACAGAGCGCCGATCACCCCACACTCCCCTCAAGCGAGATCGCCAAGAGCTTCTGAGCCTCGACCGCAAATTCCATCGGCAGTTCTTTCAGCACATCCTTGGCAAAGCCGTTGACGATCAGCGCCACCGCTTCCTCTTCGTCGAGCCCGCGTTGCTGGGCGTAGAACATCTGTTCGTCGCTGATCTTGCTCGTGGTCGCCTCGTGCTCGATCTGCGCGCCGGGGTTCTTCACCTCGATATAGGGCACGGTGTGTGCGCCGCACTCATCGCCAAGCAGCAGGCTGTCGCACTGGGTGAAGTTGCGCACGCCTTCGGCTTTGGGGCCGACGCGCACGAGGCCGCGATAGGTGTTGGAGGATTTGCCCGCGCTGATCCCCTTCGAGATGATCGTCGAGCGCGATCCCTTGCCGTTATGAACCATTTTGGTTCCTGTATCGGCCTGTTGGAAGTTATTTGTAACCGCAACGGAATAAAATTCGCCCACGCTGTCTTCGCCGTTCAGCACGCAGCTTGGATATTTCCACGTCACCGCGCTGCCGGTTTCGACCTGCGTCCAGCTGATCTTGGAGCGATCGCCCTGGCAAAGGCCGCGTTTGGTGACGAAGTTGTAGATCCCGCCCACGCCTTCGGAATTGCCCGGATACCAGTTCTGGACGGTCGAATATTTGATCTCGGCGTCTTCCATCGCGACCAGTTCGACCACGGCGGCGTGCAGCTGGTTTTCATCGCGCATCGGCGCGGTGCAGCCTTCGAGATAGCTGACGTAAGAGCCCTTCTCGGCGACGATCAAAGTGCGTTCGAACTGGCCGGTATTTTCCGCGTTGATGCGGAAATAGGTCGAAAGCTCCATCGGGCAGCGCACGCCTTCGGGTACGTAGACGAAGGTACCGTCGGAGAAGACCGCCGAGTTGAGACAGGCAAAGTAATTGTCGCGCGTCGGCACCACACGGCCCAGCCACTTTTTGACCAGCTCCGGGTGGTCCTTGATCGCCTCAGAAATCGAGAGGAAGATCACGCCCGCCTTTTGCAGTTCCTCGCGGAAAGTGGTGGCGACGCTGACGCTGTCGAACACTGCGTCCACCGCCACCTTGCGCGCGCCTTCGACCCCGGCGAGCACTTCCTGCTCTGCCACCGGAATGCCGAGCTTGTCGTAGACCGCCTTGATCTCGGGATCGAGCTCATCGAGCGATTTTAGCGTCGGCTTCTTCTTGGGCGCGGCGTAATAATAGGCGTCCTGATAGTCGATCGGCGGATAGCCGACCTTGGCCCAGTCGGGCTCTTCCATCTCCTGCCACAGGCGGAAGGCCTTGAGGCGCCAGTCGAGCATCCATTCGGGTTCGCCCTTCTTGGCGCTGATAAAGCGGACCGTGTCTTCGTTGAGACCCTTTTCGGCAAACTCGGTGTCGATATCGGCCGACCAGCCGTGCTCGTATTCGGCCGCACTGGCCGCCGCTTCGCGGGCGTCGGCGTCTATTACAGCTTCTTGCGTATCGGCTGGTGTCAGATCAATATTGTCGGTCATGCCGCTTCTTCTTTCGGAGAAAGGATATCTGGGATGCGTGAACTCGCCTTGGCCGGAGCGCGCAGCGTCTCGAGCGTGATGCCGGCGAGCGCGCCGCGCAGCGCGGTGTTGATGATCGGCCAGTGCGCCTTCATGTTGCAGCCCGCCTCGTAGTCGCACGCGCCGTTATCGATGCAGGCGGTGAGCGCGATCGGCCCCTCCACCGCTTCGACGATATCGGCCACCGTGATGGCCGCCGCCGGTCGCCCGAGCTGGAGGCCGCCCTTGGCTCCGCGCACCGAGCGCAACAGGCCCGCCGCGGTGAGCTTGGAGACCAGCCGCTGCACCGTGGGCACGGGCAGGCCGGTCTCGCTCGCCAGTTCCGCCGCGCTCACCCGCCCATCGCCGCAATGGGCCGCGGCCTGGCTCATGGTGATGACGGCGTAATCGGCAAGATTGGAGAGGCGCATGGCCTGGCAAACACCTGTTGTTGCGAACGGTTCTTAAATCGGAGCGAATGAGTCGGATTTCAAATACGCGCGATTTGATCCGATTTCAACACACAACGCTGCGAAAGGCCGGAAAATCGTGGGTTTGTGGATGTACTTCATGAACGAAACCCCCTGCTCCGAGGGCCTCGAACGCCGCGATTAGCTGTCGCGCAGCCGTTTGCCCGAGCGCCCATGCCCGTCGGGATCCAGCATGTCCTGCGCAAGCGGTTCGCGCGTCAGGCTGCGCGGAGTGCGTCCGGTGTAGCGGCGCACATCGTTGATCAGATGGGCCTGATCGAAATAGGCTTCCAGGACCTCGTCCCGCAAATCGTCGGACAGATCGTCATGCGCCAACAGCATGGCCGCCCGGATCGCGCGGTATCGCTTGATCAGCTGGGCCGGTGGGACGCCAAAGTAGCGCCGACACAGACGCTGGACCTGACGCTGGCCCAGCTCCACGCTGTCGTACAAGGTCTTGATCGAGGGGTTGAACGCGCTGGCAAGCCACGCGTCGATAGCGCGGACAAGCTCACGGTGGTCTGCGCGCGGCTGGCGTTGCGGGGATGCGCACACCGTTCGGATCATATCCTCGATGACGCGGCTGTAGGCTTCGGGCGAGATCGCGCCGGATCGGCACTCTGGCAACGCGGCCTTGACCGCCGAGAGGGCCTCATCGGCGATGAGAGTGTCGGCAGGAAAGGCGGTGTCGTGCGTCTTGTCGGCGGCGAGGCCCGAAAACGTCGCCCATCCCAAGGGAGTGAACGAGGCGCCGACGCTGAGAACCGGCCCGTCCAGGATCATCGGCGCGGCCCGCAGCATCGGCGCCTTCAGCGTGATATCGCTGGAGCGCCGAGCCTCCCTCTCGGGAAACTGCATTTCGACACGGCCCGCGACAAAGCTCAGAAGCTGGGCGGAATAGGCCGGCAAGACGGATCGGGTTTCTCCCTTTCCCGCACGCATCACGAAAAGCGTGTGGACAAGATCGAGCATGTCGGGCGACGCTGAGATCAACTCCAGTTGCGGTTCGTGTTGGGGAAGGGCGTTTGTCACGGGCGACGACCCTGCGACGCAGAAAATCTCCACACGCAAACGCGGGGCACGCGAGCGCATTTCGCAAGCGCAAGGCCAGCCTGACGACGGGAGCAACGCATTTCAGATTCTCAAGTGCCCTGTTGCGACCAGAATATCCGGCGCACTCAGGACGATGACGCGCCCCGGTGCGCCTGACACAGGCAATACATCAAAATCGTGAGCGATCACAACGCGAAAAGAGTATTCGCGTGTGAAACGGCGGCACGCTGTGACGCGCCCGCGTCAAAACCAGGTGAGGAAAAAAGGGGCGGCCCGCAAAGTGGGGCCGCCCTTTGAGTTGAGGAACTCTTCGCAAAGCTGCTCCGAGCCCTTCGGGTCGCGGGGGCGTTCTACCCAGAGCCCGGCTCCGAAAATTGTATGAAACTGACAGGGCGTCGCGTTTGCCCGAAAAAACTGGCCCTGAGGCAGCGTCATCGCGCGCCCCGAACCGAGCCAAACGCTGTCTTTTGCAGACGGCCGCCATGCGATAGGGGCTGAACATGCTCTTTCGCCTCGCGCGCCCCGCGCTCTTCACGCTCGATTCGGAGACTGGTCACCGTCTGGCCATCGCGGGCCTCAAGGCCTTGCCGAAACGCAGCCTGGGTTCCTTGCCGGCGACGACCGGCGCAACCCGGATAGAGGTGGCGGGCATTACCTTCCCCAACCCAGTGGGGGTCGCGGCAGGGTTCGACAAAGACGCGGAAGTGCCGGACGCCCTGCTGGGTCTTGGCTTTGGCTTTACCGAAGTCGGATCCATCACACCGCGTCCCCAGTCCGGGAACCCCAGGCCGAGGCTCTTTCGCCTTGTCGAAGATCAGGCGGTGATAAATCGTATGGGGTTCAACAATGCGGGCGCCGCGAAAGCGGAGGAGCGGCTGAAGGCTCGCGCGCGAAGGCCCGGAATAGTTGGCGTCAATATCGGCGCCAACAAGGATTCCGAGGACCGTATCGCCGACTATGCGACCATGGCCCGCCGGATGACGCCTTACGCAAGCTATCTGGCGGTCAACGTCTCAAGCCCCAACACCCCCGGCCTGCGCGCGCTTCAGGACGAAAGCGCGCTCTCAGCGCTGATTGATGGTGTGGTTTCCGCGCGGGACGAGGTGGCGGCGGATGCGCCGCCTCCCATCTTCCTGAAAGTCGCGCCCGATCTTCAACCCTCCGACATTGACGCGATAGCGCGTCTTGCGCTTGAGAAAGGGCTGGGCGCGCTCATCGTATCGAACACGACCATTTCCCGCCCGGAACTGGCGTCGCGGCACGCTGGCGAAACCGGCGGGCTGAGCGGGGCTCCCCTGCGGCCACTCGCGCTCGAACGGGTGCGGGACTTTCGAAAGGCGACGGGAGGCCAGATCCCGCTCGTAGGTGTGGGCGGGATCGCGACCGCGGAACACGCATGGGAACGGATCAGGGCGGGCGCGAGCCTCGTCCAGCTTTATTCCGCGATGGTTTATGAAGGGCCGGGCCTTGGCGCGCGCATCGCTCGCGGAATCGAGCGTCTGATGCGCCGCGACGGCTTTGCAAGCGTTGCACAGGCCGTTGGAAGCGAATAGCGGTACGCGCCATGATTGAGCGTACTTCCCTAAAGCCCACCGCGTTGCTGTGTCTTGTCGTTGGCCTCCTGGTTTCGGTCTCGGGCTGCGCCCCGAGCGACGCCATTCGAGGCGCTTCCGCCGACACTTTGCCAAGAACAGAGGAGAATCGCGGAAACGGAGCGGTCAGCGCGGCGGATCCGCGCGCGCAGGCTGCCGGCGAGGAGATTCTCGCAAAGGGCGGATCGGCGACCGACGCCGCCATAGCGGTGATGCTCGCCCTCACGGTTGTCGAGCCGCAAAGCTCTGGCGTTGGCGGCGGGGGATTTCTGGTCCATGCCGACAAGAGTGGAGTCATCACGATCGATGGGCGCGAAACCGCGCCCGCCGCGGCAACGCCCACGCGCTTCCTCGATGTACAAGGGGAGCGCCTGCCGCGCGACAAGCGCGTGATTTCCGGCCTTAGCGTCGGGGTGCCCGGCAACGTGGCGCTCGCTGCCAAGGCCCATGCGCTGCACGGGAAGCTGGAGTGGGCCGAGCTGTTCCAGCCCGCCATTCGGCTTGCTCGAGACGGCTTTCGGATGAACCGAAGACTGAACGAATCCCTTTCGCGTTCAAAGGGCCGCGCCGACAAGAGCCCGGAGGCGAAGGCGATCTTCTTCCGCGAGAGCGGAGAACCGCTGCCGGTGGGCGCTATCGTGACCAATCCAGATTTCGCGCGAACGCTTGAATCGCTTGCCTCCGCTGGACCACGCTATTTGTATTTCGCAATGGCCGAGCGTCTGGCGAATTATGTCGCCCAGGAGACCCCGCAAGACGGCCTCATGACCGAAGCCGATATCGACGCCTACACCGCCAAACTGCGCGAGCCAGTATGCGGGCGCTACCGTGTTTACAGGGTTTGCGGCATGGGCCCGCCTTCTTCTGGAGGAGTGGCGGTCGCGCAGATCCTCGGACAGCTCGAACGCTTCGACCTTGCCGCCCTTGGCCCTGACAGCGCGACATTCTGGCATCTTTTCCTCGAATCGCAGCGCATCGCCTACGCCGACCGCGACCTTTACATCGGGGACGAAGACTTCGTTCCGGTCCCGGTCGCTGGCCTTATAGACCCCGCTTACCTTGCCCAGCGCAGCGCGCTGATCAGCCCGGACAAAGCGATTGAACAGGCCATCCCGGGAACACCCGAGGGGACCAGCATCGCTTTCGCTCCCGGTGACCGCCCCGATGAGCAAGGCACCACGCATTTCTCCGTCGTGGACAAGGAAGGGAACGCGGTCAGCTACACCTCGACCATCGAGGGCGCGTTCGGTTCAGGGCTGTTCTTCGAAGGCTTCTACCTCAACAACGAATTGACCGATTTCAGCCTGACGCCACAGCGCGACGGCAAGACCGTCGCCAATCGGGTCGAAGGCGGCAAGCGCCCCCGCTCTTCCATGGCGCCGACGATTGTATTCGACGCCGATGGCGAAGTTGTGCTCGTCGTCGGCGCGGCCGGTGGACCCACCATTCCGGTTCAGACCGCACGCTCGATAATCGGTGTGGTGGACTTCGGCCTGACGGCCCAGGACGCGCTGGCCCTCCCGTTGATCATGGCGTTCGGCCCGACCGTCGTTTACGAGGAGGGCACCATCCTCGATGACATGGAAGACGACTTCAAAGCGCTCGGACACACGCGGATCCGCAACTTTGGCGCTCCGTTGAAGGCCAACGCGCTGCGCCGGGTGACAGACGAAAACGGAGTTGTCAGTTGGGAGGTCGCCCGCGATCCGCGTGTCGAGCCCAAGCTTTCTTATGAATAATTGTCCGCTTACAAGCCGCTGAATAGGTAGCGAAAGCCGGCATTGCAGGCCGGATGGGCGTCGCGCTCGCGCTTGCCGCTACGGCCAACAGCGCCTAATTTGAAATCTGAGCTACAGTTGCAAACCCGCTTTTTAAGTCCTCCGCGCCCAAGCGCCGGAGGAGAGGAGCCAACGCCCCGTGCACGCCCCACAATCGCAATCCTCCGCCCCGCCCATTGTCGATCCAAGCGATCATCCGATCCTGCAAGAGATCGACCGCGCCAACAATCTTGTCGAGCTGTTCCTCACGCGCGCCGGTCAGAAAGGCTCGGCCCCGTTTCTCGGACGCAAGGACAACGGCGCATGGGAGACAATCAGCTGGGCCGAAGCGGCGGACCAGGTGTGCCTGCTGGCCGAGGCGCTTCGCGGGCTGGGCCTGAACGAAGGAGATCGGGTCGCGCTGGTTTCCGAGAACCGCCCCGAATGGTGCATCGCGGACCTTGCGGTGATGGCAGCCGGGTGCATTTCTGTGCCCACCTACGTCACGAACACGGAACGCGACCACGCCCACATCCTCGACAATTCGGGAGCGCGGGTCGTGATTGTCTCGACCGAAAAGCTGCTCGGGCCGCTGGTCGGCGCAATCGGGCGGACCGGGCTTGTCGATTATGTTGTCGGGATCGAGAACCTCAACCGTCAGCAATCACCGGGCTTTGATTACCACGACTGGAGCGCGATGCTCCAAGGCGATGCGGCGGCAGCGCGAAAGGCGGTCGAGGCCCGGATGTCCAGCGTCGCGCGCGACGACACCGCCTGCCTCATTTACACAAGCGGTACCGGCGGCGCACCGCGCGGGGTCATGCAGCACCACGGAGCCATCCTGTGCAACGTGGCGGGCGCGAGCGAAGTCCTGCTCAACGATTTTGGCATTCAGGATGAGCGGTTCTTGTCTTTTCTGCCCCTCAGCCACGCCTATGAGCACACGGGCGGTCTCTATCTCCCGATCGCCGTGGGGGCGGAAATCTACTATTCGGAAGGGCTGGAAAAGCTCGCATCCAACATCGAGGACACCCGGCCGACGATCATGGTCGTGGTGCCGCGCCTGTTCGAAGTGCTGCGCACGCGGATCATGAAACAGGTCGAGAAGCAGGGCAAACTTGCCAATTTCCTTCTGGGAAGCGCAATCAAGATCGCCGACAAGAGCGAAGAGGGCAAGACGCGCAAGCGGGACAAGCCCATGGACTTCGTTATCGAGAAGGCTCTTCGCCCGAAAATCCGCAAGAAATTCGGCGGGCGCATCAAGGCCATGGTTTCAGGCGGCGCACCCTTGAACCCGGAGGTCGGCAACTTTTTTGACGCAATGGGTCTCACCATGCTCCAGGGCTACGGGCAGACCGAGAGCGGCCCCGTCATCAGCTGCAACCGCCCGGCGGTCGGGCTCAAGATGGACACGGTTGGTCCGCCTTTGCGGGGCGTCGAGGTGCGCATCGCCGAAGATGGCGAAATCCTGTGCCGCGGTGAGCTGGTGATGCACGGATACTGGCAGAACGCCGCCGAAACCCAGCGCACGATCAAGGATGGCTGGCTGCACACGGGCGATATCGGACACCTCGACGAAAAAGGCCGGATCGTAATCACCGACCGCAAGAAGGACATGATCGTCAACGACAAGGGCGACAACGTCGCGCCGCAGAAGATCGAGGGCATGCTCACCCTACAGCCCGAGATAGCGCAGGCGATGGTGAGTGGCGACAAGCGCCCCTATGTGGTCGGCCTGATCGTCCCGGACGCGGAATGGGCTCTCGAATGGGCGAGGGCGAACGGGAAGAAGTTCGACCTCAAGGCGCTGCTCGATCTGCCCGAATTCAAGAAGGCGGTGCGCGCAGCGGTCGATCGCACGAACAAGGATCTCTCGGTGATCGAGAAGGTTCGCAAATTCGAGTTTGCGGACGAAGCCTTCGCAATCGAGAACGAGGAAATGACGCCAAGCATGAAAATCCGCCGCCACAAGATCCGCAACCGGTATCAGGAGCGGATCGACGCGATGTATTGAGGCATCGCTTCTGCGAGACTTCGAAGACCGCCGCCGGGCCCGAGACCCAAGCGGCTTGTAAGGCTTTGTCGCAGCCGACAGGACCTCTGGCTGAGGGCAGGCGCGGAGCAGCCCGCAGATGGGCTCAAACCGCCTCGGCGTCTTCGATGCATTCCGGATAGAAGGTCGGCGCGCGCGTCGACCAGCCAGGCGCTGTCGCTGCGGCTTCGCTCAGCGATTGAAGCAGAAGCTTGCGCTGGGCGGGACGGATCATGGGTTGCGCCGCAGCGGCGCAGAAAAGGGAGGGCAGATAGGGGCGAACTTCGGCGCTCAGCAAACGCTCATAGAGGAAACGGAACGCAGAAAAGCTCGAAATCCCCTCTTCGCCCAAGTCGAAGACCGCGAGGCGAAGACATTTGGCGATGAAGCGCTCGACTTCGGAAATCGCACCAGCCCTGGGCACGCTCTGGCGCAGCGCCTTCATATCCTGATAGACAACGTACTGACGACGGATCGAAGTGTTCTCTTCTTCGCTCTTGCCCCACAGCTTGAAGGCATCACCACGAGCAAGCCCGATGTCGAGCGCGCGTTTGATGTAGCGTTGCTCGGCGGGCTCGAAGCTCGCGAATTCGCGCATCTCGTTAATGGTCGCGATTGATGTGCTCGCCAGCGTCACGCTCTTGCCTCCTGTTGCTGGAGGAGCATCGCGAAACGTAGTTAATAACAGGTAAGCCGCGCGGAGAATTTCACACCGGGCGACGTTGGCAGGACCTAGATCAATCCGGCAAGCGGGCTGCTGGGGTCAGCGTATCTGCGTCGCCCCATGCGTCCGGCGAGATACGCCTCGCGTCCCGCCTCGACCGCCAGCTTCATGGCGCGCGCCATGCGGATCGGGTCTTTGGCTTCAGCAATCGCGGTGTTCATCAGAATGCCGTCGCAGCCCAATTCCATACCCACGGCAGCGTCCGAAGCCGTGCCGACGCCGGCATCGACGAGCACCGGCACCTTTGCGCCTTCGACGATCAGCCGGATGGTCACCTGGTTCTGAATACCCAGCCCGGAGCCGATCGGCGCGCCTAGCGGCATGATGGCGACTGCGCCTGCGTCTTCCAGCTGCTTGGCGGCAATGGGATCATCGACGCAATAGACCATCGGGTGAAAACCTTCGTTCGCCAGGGTCTCGCACGCGGTCAGCGTCTCGCGCATGTCCGGATAAAGCGTGCGGGCTTCCCCCAGGACTTCGAGCTTCACAAGATCCCATCCTCCCGCTTCGCGCGCCAATCGAAGGGTGCGCACCGCCTCTTCGCCCGTAAAACAGCCGGCGGTGTTGGGAAGATAAGTGACCTTCTTGGGATCGATGAAATCGGTGAGCCTTGGCGCTTTGGGATCTGTTACATTAACGCGGCGCACCGCCACGGTCACAATCTCGGCCCCGCTCGCTTCAAGGGCGGCGGCGTTCTGCTCGAAATCCTTGTACTTGCCCGTGCCGACAATCAGCCGCGAGGTGAATGTCTTCCCAGCGACACTCCACGTGTCCGCCGCCGCCGCCGACGCGGCGTGGTCGCCCCCTCCCACAAAGTGCACAATCTCGAGAACGTCGCCTTCGGCAAGCGCCGCAGTCTCAAGCGTCGAGCGCGGCGCGATTTCGCCGTTGCGTTCCACCGCGACCTTTTCCGGCGCAAGATCGAGTTCGCGGACAAGTTCGGCCACGGTTGCAGCCTGCGTGCGGCGAGTCTCGCCGTTCAAGGTGATGGTCTTGCTCATACGGTCCGAGATAGCCACCCTGCCCCGAGGCGCAACCGGCAGTTTCTCGCCTTTCGCTTGCGAAGAGCGCATCGCGGTTTGTTGCAAATGATCTTGCGCTGGCGAGAGGCTGGGCACATTTAGCAACGCATGGCCACGACCGCCGCCCAGCAAGCCAACCCCATTGCCACGAGTTCGCACGGGACATCTCGCGCGCGCCCACTCGCGCTCGCAAGATGGCTCGAGGTGACGGCCGCTTTGGTCGTGTTGATCGTTTTTGTCGGCGGCATCACGCGCCTTACCGAAAGCGGTCTCTCGATCACCGAATGGGAAGTCGCAACTGGAATTCTTCCGCCATTGAGCGAAGACGCCTGGCAGGCCGAGTTCGCAAAGTATCGCGCGACGCCCGAATACCGGCTCGAGGCCGGCGTTGGCGGAATGACGCTGGCAGACTTCCAGTTCATCTATTTCTGGGAGTGGTTTCACCGGCTGTTGGCGCGGATGGTTGGCTTGGTCTACGCGCTGCCGCTGGTTTGGTTCTGGGTGCGCGGCGCTATTCCAGCGGGGTTCAAGCCGCGGCTGATTGGACTGCTCGCGCTCGGCGGTCTGCAAGGGTTTTTCGGCTGGCTGATGGTCCAGTCCGGGCTTGTGGGCGACATGACCGATGTGAGCCATTTTCGCCTGTCCTTGCACCTTTTGACCGCGCTCACGCTCCTGGCGGCTCTGGTGTGGACCGCCCGCGACATGCGCCGCCTGGCTCGCGAGCCCGGCGTCAGCCCGGCGCCGCTGACGCCCGGCGGAGCGATCGTAGCGGGCGTGCTGTTCGTGCAGCTGCTGCTTGGCGCCTGGGTTGCCGGGCTCAACGCGGGGCACGCCTCCTACAGCTGGCCCTTCATGTACGAAGACCGCCTGGTCCCGGAGCTGGACTGGTCGCCGGGCGTCTTCACCATGTTCACAAGCGACCCAACGCTGCTTCATTTTCTCCATAGATGGTGGGCGTGGGTGGCTGTCGTTGCGCTCGTCTGGCTGGCCCGGCGTGTGCGGCTGCGCGATCGACGCGCCTCGATTTCGCTTCACGCTGCGGTTGGTGCGATGGTGCTTCTTGGAATTGGTACCGTGTTGAGCGGGGTCAATCTGTGGCTCGCCTCCGCTCACCAATTGATCGGCGCGCTGACGGTCGCGGCGACCGCCTGGGCGATGCATATCGATGGCATCGCGAGCCAGGCCCGGCGCGTGGCCGCATGACGACCGGCGAGGCGACCCGTGCCGCTCTTATCTACTCGCCCTTGCCAGACGCCGAGACAGCGCGCGCAATCGCCGGAACGCTGCTGGATGAAGGTTTGATCGCTTGCGCCAACCTTCTTGGTCCGATCGAATCGGTCTTTCTTTGGAAAGGGCAGCGCGAATGCGCGAGCGAGACTGCGGCTCTGTTTAAAACGACCGCCGAAGCTCTGAAGAGAGCGGTAAATCGGTTGCACGCGTTGCATCCTTACGAAACTCCCGTCATTATAGCGACGATTTGCGACGCAGCGCATCCTGACACCCTGGCGTGGATTTCCGAGCAGACCCGCTAAGAGGGACCGTGCGGCGTCATGGGGTTGGGCTTTAATCGAGGAAGCCTATGATCGCAGATGGGCTTACGCGTCGGCATGCATGGCTGTTCACGATGGGCGCGCTTGCCTGTGGCGCAGCGCCGTTTCCCACTTCACTGCTTGCCGCGCAGTCGGTCGCCTGGCCTAGCGGCACCTGCACACTCACCCGTCGGCTTTCTCGCGGCCTGCGCGATGGGCAGGCGGTCGTCGTCACACGAAGCTGGCGTGTTACGTTTGCGCAACAAAGCCGCGGCGTTGCCGTAATGGGCCAGCAAGCCTCAGTCTCGGTCGAGGCTCCGCCCAAGCTTGCGCGCCTGAGTCAGATTGAAAGGGAGCGTTCCACCCACAAGATGTGGCCGATACTCCTTTCGCCGGACGGAACGATTGTGGCAGCCGGGCAGCTGACGACCCGCGCCAGCGTCAATAACGCAATCAAGGTTGCGGAGGCCATTTTTGAGGAAGAGGGCCTCTCCGGCGACAGCGCAGCGCAGCAAGCGCGGTATCTCGCGCAATTGCAACGCGCGGGGTCCTCGCTGCTCGACCAGCTGCCCGGAGATCTGTTCTGTCCCTCAACCACACCATTCCACGATGTCCGCCGCGTGGCCTTGCCCGATGGCGGCTACGGGGAGTTCGAAGTCAATTGGAGGGCGAGAGCTCAAGAAGGCTCCACATTGCTCGACATAGCCCGGCGCGAGGTCGTCACACGGATCGGTGAGAGCGAGCGTCGATCGAGCGAGGACTGGTCGCTGGTTGTGGCGTGATCGAGAGGCCGAAGCGGCGCGAGTTAGTTGATCAAACACGCGCGGGGAGAGCCCTTTGGATTTTGGAGGTATTATTTTACCTCTCCGCTAACCCCCCCTTTTGCTTGACTTAAGCGCTCTTTCGCCACAAATGCGCGCCACTTCGCAAATGCGGTCGTACGACGCCGCCACGCGATTCGCGATGCAAGGCCACCGGGCTCTCTCGCATCGCTTTCAGTTCATCGCTTTAAGGACAAAACCATGAAAGCGCTCAGCACGCAGACGCGGTCGATCAAGCCGGCCGAAGTCGAAAAAGAGTGGCACATCATCGATGCGGACAGCCTTGTTGTAGGCCGCCTTGCCTCGATCATCGCCAACATCCTGCGCGGCAAGCACAAGCCGAGCTACACCCCGCATGTCGATTGCGGCGATCATGTTATCGTGATCAACGTCGACAAGGTGAAATTCACCGGCAACAAGACGACCGACAAGGTCTACTACAAGCACACGGGCCACCCTGGTGGCATCAAGGAAACGACGCCTCAGAAGGTTCTTGAAGGTCGCTTTCCCGAGCGCGTGCTGGAAAAGGCCGTCGAGCGCATGATCCCGCGTGGACCGCTGGGGCGGCAGCAGATGAAGGCGCTGCACCTCTACGCCGGGACCGAGCATCCGCATGACGGGCAGAAGCCCAAGACGCTCGACGTCGCTTCGATGAATCGCAAGAACAAGGTGTCCGCATAATGGCCGACAACGCTAACACTTCCGGGGAAACCGTGAACGACCTGTCCGATCTCAAGGAGATCGCGGGCGATGCACCCGCAGCCGACGCGGCTGAAATCGCTCAGAACGCATCGACTCAGCCTGGCGCGCCGCTGCGCGAGCAGGAACTGGACGCGCAAGGCCGCGCCTATGCGACCGGTCGCCGTAAGGACGCAACCGCGCGCGTCTGGCTGAAGCCGGGCACTGGCAAGGTCACCATCAATGGCCGCGATCAGGAAGTGTACTTTGCGCGTCCGACCCTGCGCCTCATCATCGACCAGCCCTTCACGATCACCGATCGCCAGGGTCAGTACGATGTTGTCGCTACCGTCAAAGGCGGCGGGCTCTCAGGCCAGGCCGGCGCGGTCAAGCACGGCATCAGCCAGGCGCTGACCAAATACGAGCCAGAGCTGCGCGGCGTCGTGAAAGCAGCCGGCTTCCTGACACGCGACAGCCGCGTGGTCGAGCGTAAGAAGTACGGTCGTGCGAAGGCCCGCCGCAGCTTCCAGTTCTCGAAGCGCTAAAACGCGCCACCATACGCGATTGCAGGACGGGCGGCCTCTCCAACGCGGGAGGCCGCCTTTCTTTCATGACACGCTCTTCTTTGTGCCCGACCTGAAAGGCCGCTCCCCTTGGCTCATCGTTGGAGCCACATGATGCCCCATGATAGGCCCGTGCCCGCCGCAAACATCGGCCAGGACCAGTAAATCCGGGCATCCCCCACAGCCATCGCGTGGACCGCGAGTGGGCCCGCGCTCGAGCCTTGCGACCCGATGACAAGAGCAATCGTGCCGGTAAGGATCGTCCCCAGGGCAAGCGCTTTCAACATGATGAACTCCACACATCCAAAGAGCGCAAAGCCCCTTTCGCGCGCGCGGATCGCGCAGTCTTGCGTCCGATCAACAACGGTTCAGGCGACCAGACGCCAGACCAGTGGAAGCAACCACCGATGCCGCCGCTCGATCGAAATATGGCTTAAATCGAGTTAAGGAGGGTCCGCCAAAAACGGTTAACCGGTTGCGCGCTATGTTTACCTGGCGGCTCGCCGATAAAGCCTGGGCCACTCTCTGGCCGCGATCATAACACAACGGGGATTGTGCGGGTTTCGACCGCTATGTCGCCCTCTCCGCGCGCGCACGTCAGCACGTTGTACGATGGGGGCGCGCCGTGGCGCAGGCGCGTCGACAGAGTGCCCGCGCCGATCACCTGAGCGCTCCCCTCGCCCGCGCGCCGCCTCTCGTTGAAGGGGGTGTGGATATGCCCTGTCATTATCGCGTCCATTCCGCTTTCGACGAGGCGCGCGAACGCCTCATTACCACCAATCGTCGACGTGGGGCCGTCAATCTCGGGACCATGCAGGGGGTGGTGCGCTGTCACTATCACTGTACGCGAGTCGGCCTCGAAGGGCTCAATCGCAACAAGGGTCGCCGCAATCGAATGGGAAGTGACCACTCCATCCGACCACGGCCAGCGCTTCTGCGCCGGCACCGTCGTTCTGAGTGGGATCAAGACAAGATCATCGGTCTCGAATACGTCCACCGCCACCGCGCGGCGCAGGGCGTTATAGCGGCGATACGGCTCTTTGAAGCGCTCCCACAAATTGTAATAGGGCATGTCGTGGTTGCCGACATCCAGCCAAACCGGAATGTCGAACCGGCCAAACCACTCAGCGGCTGAGGCGTATTGTCTGTGGGTCGCGCGCTGCGTCAGATCTCCGGTGCACACCAGGGCATCGGGTCGCTCGTCGGCGATCGCGCGTTCGACCTCGGCAAGGGCCGCGCGGTCCTCGATCCCGAAATGGACATCGCTGATATGGAATAACCGCGTCGGCATGACCTGATCCGCTGGACGTTTAACCCGCCGCCCGCATCACGCGCGTCGGCGCAAGACAAGCCAGGCGGCCATACCATTGAGCGCGCTGTAGGCAAGATACGCCCACGCCAGCTCCGGCCAGCCGTTCGCGGTGAGCAGCATGGCCGCGAGCAGCACAGCGAACTCAGCGATCAGGCTCAACCGACCGCCGATCGAACCGAGAAAATCGGGCATTTGGCTAAGCAAGGGGTGATCGCTTTCGAGAACCGCGCGGTGCAGAGCAAAGTTCACAACCCCGAGAATCGCGACAAAGACAACCAGCCAGCTCATGTGTGGCACTATGGCGTAAACCTTCGTCGAGTGGAAACAGGCGTTGGTCGGACGCTTTAACCCCCTGATCGCACGCGCTTTCTTTCAGTCGAGCGACGAACGCCAAAAGTCGAGCTTGGGATGATCGCAGCGCTGCCTCGGCGTAATTCTCCAATTGTAAGGCCGCCCGGTTACCCCGCTTCGACCCTTCCCCGAACCCTTGGTCGAAGGCTGGGCGGTCCTTGCAAGAGGAGAGTTTACATGAAAAACATCGCCGTTGCCCTTGTCGCCGCTTCGATCGGCGCCGCTGGAATTGCCACCCCCGCTCTGGCGGGCGACACCATCCGCAAGACCGAAATGGTCAGCTACGAAGGTCTCGATCTCAACACCATCAAGGGCCAGAAAATGCTGGAGCAGCGTGTCGAGATCGCGGTGCGGCGTGTCTGCAATTACTACGGCGGTCGCATGGACACCCGCACGCAGCGCGACGCGCGCGAATGCCTCAAGAAAGCGCGCATCTCCGCGCGCGAACAAGCGGCCGCGGTTATCGAAGATCAACGGCGCGGCGGCTGAACCGCGCTCAACACCCCGCACGCTGCGGTTAGCCCCTGCGGTGTGCGACTCGAGCGGCCTGGATGCACTTAGTCCCTGCGATCCAGGCCGCTTTCTTTTTGGGAGTTCCGAAAGTGGCGGAACCGGGCTCCGCCTATCCCGCCGCTCCACCCAGCCAGCAAAGCCTGGTGGCCCCATTGGCAATCAGGTGGGGAGGCGGGGTGGGTGATCGCTGAGCGCGAAGGCGCCAAGAGGATCCCTTACCTTCCCGCCATCTTCTTCACTTTGGCGAGATATGTGCGGCCGATCCGCAGGGCCTCACCATTCAGAAGCTCCGCCGACCACACCCCCAGGCCATCATGCCGAAGCCCGCGAATGTTGTCGCGGCGAAGGATGGTCGAGCGGTGAATACGGATAAACTTGTCGGGGTCGAGCCGCGCTTCGAGGCCGGCAATGGTCTGGAGCAACAGATAGGTCCGTCCGCTCTCTCCGGTTTCGTTCGCCTCTTCGCCGGGCGCCGCGACGTGCAGGCGGACATAGTCGCGCTCGGCGTCGATGCGGTGCACTTCGCTGACCGCGATGCGGAGCAATTCCGAGCGATGCGGCACCCATAACTCGTCCAGCCATTCGCTTGTCTCGGCTACGCGTTCGCCCCGGCGCGCGATGGCGCGGGTGATCGCGCGACTCAGGCGGTCGGCCGAGACGGGTTTAAGCACGTAATCGATCGCTTCGAGATCGAACGCCTCCACCGCAAAATGATCGTGTGCGGTCACGAAGATCACCGCCGGTGGATTGTCACGCTCTGACAGCTTACGGGCGACACCCAGACCATCGAGCTCGGGCATCGTCATGTCGAGCAGCACGAGATCAGGCTCAAGCTTCTCCGACAGACGCAGCGCCGCCGCGCCGTCGCTTGCCGTACCGACCACCCGGATCGCGTCGAGTTCCGCGCAGATCACCTGCGTGCGCTCGACCGCGAGTGGTTCATCGTCGACGATCAAGGTCCGCAGCGATGTTTCGGGAAGATCGGTGTCAGCCATACGCCTCGTCATTCTGCTCCGTGCCGTACGCCGTCATCGGCTGGCGCGTAAGCGGTATCCGCATCTCGGTCACGTACCCGCCCTCGTGCGGCGTTGAGGTCAACACGACGTCTGTGCCAAAGCGCGCTTCCAGCCGGTCGCGCACATTGGCAAGCCCGATCCCGAATCCATGCTCGACGCCCGCTGGCACACCCGGGCCATCGTCGCTGACGCTGAGCACAAGCCGGTCAAACTCCTCGCGCGCGGCCAGCGTTATCGTCACGGCACGCGCCACGGGTGAGACGGCGTATTTGACCGAGTTCTCCACCAGGGGTTGCAGGATCATGCCAGGCACGCGCGCGTCGGCAAGTTCGGGGGGCAGATCAAAGCGCGTGCGAAGACGGTCGGGGAAGCGCACCGCCTCAATCTCGAGATATTCGCGCTGCATGTCGAATTCGTCGGCGAGCATCACGTCGCTCGTCGGATCATCGGCCAGACTGTGACGATAGAACCGGCTGATCGACTGGATCATCTCCTCGGCGCGCTGCGGCTTGCCCGTCATCACCAGTGCGGAAAGCGAATTCAAGGTGTTGAACAAGAAATGCGGGTTCACTTGATAGCGCAAGCTGCGCAGCTCGGCGGCCTTGGCGGCGCTGCGAAACTGCTCTTCGCGCCGCTGAGCCTCCCTCGCCTGATAGCCGGCAAGAAGCGCAAAGTAGAGCGAGGCCCACGCAAGCAACAGGAAATAGCGTCCCAGCGCAATATCGAGCACCGATCGCCAACGATCCGCATTAGTCGCCGCCGGACGGATCAGAATGCTCTCCGTTTCAGCGGTGCCGGGCTGGGTAGTACCGGACTGCGTGGTGCCAGGCTGGGCGGTCGATGCGTCGCTCGATGGGCCTTCGGCAGCGGCCGCGCCTGGTCGGACGGGTACATCAACCAGCAAATTGCCCGCCTCGTCGCGTCGCAGGCCGATATTGTTCATCTTCTCGAAGCGCTTTTCCCACTTCAGCTGCATTTCCTCGAAGACCAGCTGGTTGATCTGGCCAATCGCCAAGGCCACCGGCAAGGCAAGGACAAGGGCGGCGGAGATCTTTACCCAGAGAGGGCGCGTGTCGAAGAGCCGCAAGAGGCTCCACAGCACTATGGTGAGCGCCAGCCCGCTCAAGGTCACCAAACCGCGCCGCCACGCCAATTCGATCTGCATGTCGAAACCCGCGACATAGCTGCGCACGGTGACGATCAGGAAGTAGGCCGCCCACAGCACAACCATCGAGAACAGCACCGTGCGAAACGGAACGCTCGCCGCGGCGCTGGTGGTGCGCTGCGAGGCGGCAAGATTGGCTTTGGCTGGGGGCATCATGATCCCTTGCGAGATAGCGCGGCGGGCGGGTCTCCGCCAATCGCCTGAGTCAGCGCATCATCGGACCAAGATGAACGTTGGTCGAACAGCGACCGTAAACACCCGCATTTTGACCCGATTGGCGCCACAACATATCGGATTGTGCCGCAATCGGCGGCCAAACGCCACCGTCGCGACGACGCGGCTGACGGGTCGACGCCATCCTACCCGTCGCCCGCGCGATCAGTCTCTCGGCTTGATCATCTCAGCCGGCACGATCCAGGCGTCGAACTGATCTTCGGTCAACAGGCCCAGTTCCAGCCCCGCTTCCTTGAGTGTCGTCCCGTCCGCGTGCGCCTTCTTCGCGATCCTGGCCGCGTTGTCATAGCCGATATGCGGGTTGAGCGCCGTCACCAGCATCAGGCTTTCATTCATGAGCTTGTCGATCCGCGCAGTGTTGGCCTCAATCCCGCTGACACAATTATCGGTGAAGCTCTTTGTGCTGTCCGAAAGCAGGCGGATCGATTGCAGCACGGCGTAGATCATGACCGGTTTGAACACGTTCAGTTCCAGATGGCCATGCGAACCCGCAACGCTGACGGTGGTGTGGTTGCCCATCACTTGAGCGCAGACCATGGTGAGCGCCTCGCATTGCGTCGGGTTGACCTTGCCCGGCATGATCGAGGAGCCCGGCTCGTTCGCGGGCAGCGCGATCTCGCCCAGACCCGAACGCGGGCCCGAGCCGAGCAGGCGGATGTCGTTGGCGATCTTCATCGCCGACACGGCATTCGAATTGAGCGCGCCCGACAACTCTACAAGGGCATCATGCGCACCAAGCGCTTCGAACTTGTTGGGCGCGGTCACAAAGGGGTGGCCCGTCGCCTCGGCCACCTTCGCAGCGAACTTTTCAGCAAATCCCGCTTTGGAATTGATGCCAGTACCCACCGCTGTGCCGCCCTGGGCAAGCTCCAGGACGCGGGGCAACGCGTTTTCGAGCCGGGCTATGCCGTAATCGATCTGCTTGGCGTAGCCCGAAAACTCCTGCCCCAGCGTCAGCGGCGTCGCATCCTGCAGGTGCGTGCGGCCAATCTTGACGATATTGGCGAAAGCCTTGGATTTTGCGTCAAGCGCTTCGTGAAGATGCTGCAGGGCGGGGATCAACCGCTCGATCGTCTCGCTCGCCGCGGCGATGTGCATGGCGGTCGGAAATGTATCGTTCGAACTTTGCCCCATGTTGCAATGGTCGTTGGGGTGAACCGGCTCCTTGCCGCCGTGCTGACCGGTCAGGATTTCGTTCGCGCGGCTGGCGATGACTTCGTTGGCGTTCATGTTCGACTGCGTCCCGGACCCGGTCTGCCAGACGGAAAGAGGAAACTGGCTCGCCAGCGTACCGTCGACCACTTCGCTCGCCGCCTGGATGATCGCCTCCCCGACCTTTGCGTCCATCACGCCGAGTTCCATGTTGGCCTTGGCCGCGCTCTGCTTTTGAACACCAAGAGCTTTGACAAGCGGCGCGGGCATGGTCTCCACCCCGATCGCAAAGTTGGCGAGACTGCGCTGCGTCTGTGCGCCCCAGTGCGCGTCGACGGGCACGGCAACCTCACCCAGCGAATCGGTTTCGACCCGTACCTTCCCGGTTGCGCCGAAGATTTCGCCGTTGTTGATAATGTCGCTCATCGAAGATCCCTTTGTGCTGGTCGATTGCCGTATGCCGGCCCATCGCGATGCAAGCCGCGCTCCCATAAGGCCCGCCCCATAAGGCCGTAACGCCGGAGTCGTCAAAGGCCTTGGCGGTGGCCGCGCGCAGGTCTAGGGCAGCGTATCGGATGCCGAGGTCCAAACGTTTGGAATTCGGCAAGGGTTGACGGACTGTATTAGTACCGCAATACGGTTCATCAAGGTATTGAAAGACGACGCATAGAATGACGGGCATCGATGCAGCCGAGATGACGCAGGATTCTCTCAAAGCGCGAAAAGCGATGATCGACAGCCAGCTGCGCACCAGCGGGGTGAACGAGGAATTTGCGCTTGCTCGCATGATGGCGGTTCCGCGCGAGGATTTCCTGCCCGAAAGCCGCAGCGCGCTGGCCTATATCGATCGCAGCGTTGCCGTCGAGGGTGGAGCGCTGGCCTCTCCGCTGTTCTATGGCAAGGTGCTCATGGAAGCGGTTCCGGCGCGGACCGACACGGTTTTGATTGTCGAGGGGGGTACAGGCTATCTCGCCGCACTGGTCGATCCTCTCGTGTCGAGCCTCGACACGGTCTCGGCGGACGAAGCGATCGACGGCGCGATCGACGGCGCGGTCGAAGGCACCTATTCGCTTGTTCTGATCGACGGCGCGATCGAACAACTGCCGGTGGCCTTGGCCGATTGCCTCGAAGAGGGCGGGCGAATCGTCTCGGGGCTGGTTCTGCGCAACGTCACCCGCTTGGCGTCGGGGCGGAAGGTTGTGGGTCAAGTGTCGCTCCAGCCCGTCGAGGACCTTGGTATCCCGGTGCTTCATGCGTTCGACAAGCCCAAGGGCTGGACATTTTCATGAGAGCACCTCTCAATCTGTGCGCGCTGGCCCTGAGCAGCGCAACTCTCGCGCTGACCGCGGCTGCCCCGGCGCAGGCGGAAACGCTGCGCGAAGCTCTTGCGGCCGCCTACAACAACAACCCCACGCTGCAAGGCGCACGGGCCAACCAGCGCGCGACCGATGAAGACGTGCCGATCAACAAGGCGGACGCAAGGCCATCGCTCGATACAAACTCGGGTCTGACCGAGTTCGTCCGCGCCAACCAGAACAACTTCTTCCAGCCCCAGCGCGTTTTCACGTTCCAGAGCAATCTCGGCGTGCCGATCTATAATGGCGGGGCCGTGAAGAACGGGATCAAGGCGGCGAAGGAGCGCGTGGCAGCCGGGCGAGCGGACTTGCGCGCAACGGAAAGCGCAATCTTCAGTCAAACGGTCGCTGCGTATCTCGATGTCCTGCGCACCGAAGCTCTGGCCAACCTCGCCGCCAATCAGGTTGAGGTGCTGACCGTCAATCTGGAGGCAACCAGCGACCGTTTCGAGATTGGCGACGTGACGCGGACCGACGTCGCGCAGTCGCAATCGCGCCTCGCTCTTGCAGAAGGGGATCTTCGCACGGCCCTCGCTAACCTGGTGTCCGCGCGCGAGACCTATATTCAGCTGGTCGGCCGTGCGCCGATCGATCTGGCTTCGCCTCCCCCCTTGCCCGGCCTGCCGGGCTCCGTCGAAGATGCAGTGGTGCTCGCGCTGCAAAACAATCCTGATCTGATCGCAGCCAAGGAGCGCGCCGAAGCCGCTGGCTACGATAGCGAAGTCGCCGGCTCCGGACGGCTTCCCACCTTATCGGCCTTCGGCACCTACGATTACCAAAACACGCTCGGTACTGTGCCCGATCAAGTCATTCCGGGCGAAAATCCGGGCGATCCAGCGACAGTCATTCCCAGCGACCAGACGGCGACCGGTATTCAGGCCGGGCTTACCTTGCGCATTCCGATTTTTCAGGGCGGGCGCGTCGCCGCCCAGCAGCGTCAGGCTTTCGCGCGGGAAACTGTGGCGATGGAGCAGATGATCGAGACTGAGCGCTCGGTCATCCAGCAAACCCGCGCCGCTTATGCCAGCTGGAGAGCCGCGCTTGCGGTTATCGACAGTTCGCGGGTCGCCGTTGAATCGGCCGAGGTCAGTCTCGAGGGCGTGCGCGCCGAGAATTCGATCGGAAACCGTACGATCCTGGATGTGCTCAACGCCGAACAGGAGCTTGTCTCGGCCAAAGCGCAACTCGTGACCGCACGGCGTGATGCCTATGTTGCCGGCTTTACACTGCTGGCCGCGATGGGCCGCGCCGAGGCACGCGACCTCAACCTTGACACTGGAGGTCCACTTTACGATCCGGATGTCAACTATGAGCGGATCAAGGGCAAGATCTGGGATTGGGACCGCGATCCCGAACCCGCTCCAAAATCGACACGTACCGTTGACATTCCAGCGGCTGACGCGACTTATGGCCCGCTCGACATAGAATAGCGCGCGCGGCCTGATTCGAGGTCGCGTCGACGCGCATAAACGCAGGTCCACAAGGTGAGTATGGCGCAAAACAGCGAAGCATCGGTCGAAGAAATCCTCGAATCGATCAAGAAAGTGATCGCTCGCGACAACCGCAAGGACGCAGAAGAAGCGCGCCAGCTGCGCGATGCCGACGAAAGGGATGCAGAGCCAGCCAGCGACGATGAGGCCGAAGAGGTCCTCGATCTCGGCGACATGCTGGCAGAAGAGGGCCTGGAGGACACTGACGAGCCGGATGAAGAGGAAGGTGCGATCACACCAGCCGACGCGCCGCTTGTGGCCGAAGAGGTGCGCGGCGCCATGCAGGACAACCTCGCCGCGCTTGCCATGCTCGCCGAGCCCGGCGCGAAGCCGCAGATCGTGCGCACGGGCGAAACGTCGCTCGAGGGCCTCACGCGCGAATTGCTGCGCCCCATGCTGGCTCAATGGCTTGAGGATAATTTGCCCGCCATGGTCGAGGCAATGGTGCAAGCCGAGATTGCCCGGATCGCCGGAAAACGCAGGTAGCGGCTGACGTTTCGCGCGCCGTGCAAATTGCTGGAGTTGGCGCGTCTCGCGGGTTACGACCCGCAGCCATGAGGATACCTGAATTCAGCCTCCCCATGAGCGCGCTCATCGCCGTGCCATTAGCTTTGACCGGAGCGCCGCTTCTCGCCGACAGTCACGAGGATGGGTCCAAGACCATTCCCGGTTTGAGCTCGCCTCCCATGTCGGCGCGCGACCTTGTCACAATGCCCCGACTTGGCGCGCCCACCGTTTCGCGCTTTGGGCGCTACGCCGTCTTTTCGGTAACCTACACCGATCCTGAAACGCTCACGCGCTCGCCAATCCATTACGCGCTGGACTTGTCGGCTCCTGGAGCCAAGCCGGTCGAGCTTGAATTGGGCCTCGATGGATACGCGCTCGCCTTCGGCCCGGAAAACCACCTGTACTTCCTTAGCGAAGATCACACGGATCGCGAAGCGGCAAACTACACGCGGCTTTGGCGGGTCTCTTTGGATAGCGCACAGAGCGTTAGCAAGCCGACCCTTGTGGCGGACCTTGGGGACAGCGCGCTGTCCGGGTTCCTCCTCTCCCCCAAGGGCGACAAGGCTGCGCTGCTGCGCAGCGCCCCGCGCGAATGCCCGACGTTTCAGTGCGAGCCAGAAGGCGAACCGACAGGCTCGGGCCGTCTCTACGAAGGCGATATTGGGTTCTATCGACACTGGGACCGATGGGTAAAGCCGGGTGAGTTCAACCGCGTGTTCGTGTTCGATCTGGAGGACGGGGAAATCTCCGGCCCCGGCGTACCGATCGATGGAGCTGATCCGACAACCGGCCTTGTTGGCAACACGCCGACCGTGCCGTTTGGCGGGATGGAAGACCTGGCCTGGGCACCGGATAGCTCGGGGCTCTATTTCGTGGCGCGCGAAGCGAGCGCAAAGGAGCCGACCTCCACCGATCTCGACATCTACTTCTCGGACCTCACCGGCAGCGCCCCAGTCGTCCTCACGCAGGCAAACGACGCCCACGATTCAGGGCCTACAATGTCACCTGACGGCGCCACTCTCGCCTATCTGGCGATGGAGCGCCCGGGCTACGAATCCGATCGGCTCGTCGTCCATTTGCGCGATATTGCCAGCGGCGAAACACGCGCGCTGACGACCGATACCGATCTTTCGTTCGGCTCTCTCACCTGGAGCGCGGACGGCTCCTACCTGCTCGCCACCGCCGCCGATACGCTCGATACGCCGGTCTTTCTGATCGATCCGACCAGCGGGAAGGTGAGAGAGCTCGACCTGATGGCCGGAAACGAAGCGCATATCGGCTCAATGGCGGCGCTCCCCGGCAACAGGCTGCTGTTCGTCCGCGATTCGATTGGAGCGCCGAACGAGCTTTACCTTTCGACCAACCTCGCAAGAGCGCGTCCGCTCACCAACTTTGTGACGAAGCGCATGGGGCAAATGGCAAGCACCCTCACCACTCGGTTCAGCTTCGCCGGCGCCGAGGGCGCGACCGTGTGGGGCCAGATAACGCGGCTGGAAAACCAGGGGGGTCCAATCCCGGCCATCCTCTACATTCACGGCGGTCCGCAAGGTTCGTTCAACGATGTCTGGTCAAGCCGCTGGAACGCTCGAGCCGTGGCGAGCCAGGGCTACGCGGTCATCTCGGTCGATTTCCATGGGAGTTCTGGTTACGGACAGGACTTCATGGATGCCATCAACCAGGATTGGGGCGGCAAACCGCTTGTCGATCTGCAGAAGGGGCTCGAAGCGGCGCTGGCGCTCGATCCGCAAATCGACGGCAGCCGCGCCTGCGCCATGGGCGCGAGCTATGGTGGGTACATGATCAACTGGATCGCGGGCAATTGGCCGGATCGCTTCGATTGTCTGGTGCAGCACGACGGCCTGTTTGACCTGCGCAGCTTTTATTACTCGACCGAAGAATTGTGGTTTCCGCGCTGGGATTTTGGCGGCTCCTATTTTGAGCAGGCGGAGGTTTACGAGCGCTGGAATCCGGTCAACCACATCGACAAATGGCAAACACCCATGCTGGTAATCACCGGCGAGAAGGATTTCCGCGTTCCCTACACGCAAGGGTTGCAGAGCTTCACGGTTCTACAGGAGCGCGAAATCCCCTCGCAATTGCTGGTCTTTCCCGATGAGAACCACTGGGTTCTGGGGGCGAAGAATTCGTTGCAATGGCACGAAACCGTATTCGCCTGGCTCGACCGCTGGCTTTCGGACAAGGAGGTGGGCGAATGAGCGCGGAAATCGATCAGGCGCTTGCATCCGCTCAGCACTCGCTTGCGCGCAAGTATGGCGATCCGGAAAAGGGAGACGCGGTCGAACGGCACATCTTCCTGTGCGCGGTTTCGGAGAAGCAGAAATGCTGCTCACGCGAGGTGGGCGAGGCGTCCTGGGCGTATCTGAAAGCGCGCACCAAGGAGCTTGATCTCGTCGGCCCCAAGCGCAGCTCGGATCACCCTAATGGTGCCCGGGGCGGTGTTCAGAGAACCAAAGCGGATTGTCTTCAGATGTGCGACGCCGGGCCAATAGCGGTCGTTTGGCCCGATGGGGTCTGGTACCACTCGTGCACGCCGGACGCGCTTGAGCGGATTATTCAAGAGCATCTCATCCGCGGCAATCCGGTGGAAGATCTCCGCCTGCGGCCCCAGAAGGCGACGGGCGGCGAAACCTGACGCCCTCAGCGATCCTTGTTCCGGCGTCCGAACAGCTCGTCGGCACCGGGCAATCGATTGTCGACCGCTTCATCATGCCCGGTCCCGTTGGAAAGAAAGACAAGACCCATCAGCGCCCCGGTCAATCCCATTGTAAAGGCAGCCCCCAGCGCGACGGCGATGAAAAAGTGGATCGAGGCGTCCGGGTATAGGAACCAGAGCAAGCCCACCAAGAGGGCGACTGTTGCCAAGGTTACCGAGGCCAGCAAGCGCATGATCTGCCGAAATCGTCGCCAGGCGTAGGCGGCGTTTTCGGGATCATCGAGGGGGGACTTGCGGACCATGTGTGTCCAATGAGCGCGTCAGCGCGCCTTGGCAATGGCGCAATGCGCATCATTCGATGCATCGGATTCGCCTTTTCAGGCGATCAGTGGCACTCTCCCCAGCGGGAAAGAGGAGTGAAAGCCATGAACATCGCAAACATAATCGCGAGCCGTCGAGCCACCGAAATCATATCATGCGACGTCTCGACATCGGTTGCGGAGGCCATTGCGATCCTTGCAGAACGCCGGATCGGGGCCATGCCCGTCATGCGCAACGGATCGGTGGCCGGGATCATTTCCGAACGCGATGTGATCTACCACCTCGCTAGCGATGGAAAAGACTGCCTGGATGGCCCGGTCGGAGCCATCATGACGTCGCCGGTGATTACCGTTGAACCCTCGACTACGGTGGATGAGGCGCTTGCTTTGATGACACGGCGGCGCTTTCGCCATTTCCCGGTGGTTGAAAACGGGTCGCTGCGCGCTTTCATCTCGATCGGCGATCTCGTGAAGACACGCATCGACGAAGTGGAGCACGAGGCCGAGGCGTTGCGCCAGTATATTCAAACCGGCTGATCGGACTTTCCCGCTCGGATCTTGAGGTTGCGACCGAGGACACTTAAATAAGGCCCATGGCCGAAACGCTCACCCTCACCCCAGCCGCTGCGAAACGGATCGCGGCGATTGCGCAAAAGCAAACCAAGCCGGCGATCCTGCGTCTATCGGTCGAGGGAGGCGGGTGTTCCGGTTTTCAATACAAGTTTGAGATGGCCGAGACCGCCGAAGGTGAAGACGCTGTGAGCGAAACCGACGGGGTCAAGCTTGTGGTCGATCCGGTCAGCCTTGATCTCGTCGGAGGCAGCGTCGTCGACTATGTCGAGTCGCTCGGAGGGGCGGCCTTTCGCGTGGAAAATCCCAAGGCGGCAGCCGGCTGCGGCTGCGGCTCCAGCTTCGGCATATAGGCCGTCCGCTTTGCGTTTGCGTTGGACGAGGCGCAGGGCTTGCGCCATGGTCGCCGCATGAAACTTGCCAGCTTCAACATCAATGGGATCAAGGCGCGCCTGCCCCGCCTCAAGGAGTGGCTTGAGGAAACGCGCCCCTCGATCGCCTGTTTGCAAGAGATCAAGAGCCAGAACGAAGGTTTTCCGGCTGAAGAGTTCGACAACCTTGGCTACCAGGCCATCTGGCACGGGCAGAAGGCGTTTAACGGCGTCGCAATCCTTGCGGACACAAAGGCAGGTTACGCGATCACGGAAGTGCAACGAGGACTCGGCATCGACGGCCCGAAGGAGGGAGAGGGAGAGCAGGCTCGCTATCTTGAGGTCAATGTCACCCATGATGGCACCCACGTTTCGCGGATCGTCAATATCTACCTTCCCAACGGAAATCCGCAGCCCGGTCCAAAATTCGACTACAAGCTCGCCTGGATGGAGAAGCTGCGCTCGCGCATGGCGCTGATTTGGAGCGAAGAAGTGCCAGCAGCGGTGCTAGGCGACTACAACGTGATCCCGTTCGATGATGACACCTATTCCGTCAAGGCGATGGCGAGCGACGCGCTCATGCAGCCGGAGAGCCGCGCTGCCTATGCGCGCCTCTTGGCGGATGGATGGACCGACGCGGTGCGCACCCTCAATCCACGCGGCGGCGTGTGGACGTATTGGGACTATCAGGCGGGCGCGTGGCAGCGCGACCATGGTTTTCGGATCGATCACGCGCTGCTTTCGCCCGAGCTTGCGGACCGGTTTCTTGCGGTAGGCGTCGATCGCGACCATCGCGGGCGCGAGAAGGCCAGCGATCACGCCCCGGTCTGGGTCGAAATCGCCTGATCAGACCGCGTCGGCGCGCTGTTGGCGCCTCCAAGCTTGTCAGCGGTAGAAAATATGGGTGTCGATTTGCGCCAACCGCTCTTTGCGACGGCTCCACTTGGGGCGCACATATTTGGCGTGGAAATACACCGCGTCCTCGACCTCGGATTCCCACAAGCCCTCATGGGCGATCTGGGCGATCGCCTTGGCTCGGTGCCACGCGCCCGAGGAGGTGCGAATGCGCGGCATGCGACCGTTTTTGACAAATGAGAACTGCGCGCGCTGGTAGACTACGCCGCAATAACTCGCCGGCCAGCGCGTATCCTCGCTGCGATTGATCACAACGTTCGCAACCGCCAACTGGCCCACGAGGGGCTCGCCGCGCGCTTCGAAGTAAACCGCGCCAGCCAGACACTGCATTTGATCGCTGAGTGCTTCTGGCTCAAGGGTGCTGACGAGCTCGTTCAGCGAAGAAGCGTTGGCCGCCTCGTCTTCCGGGAGTTCCTGAACAACCGCGTTCGAGACGAATTCGATCTCGCTCTCGACCACTGCATCCAGCGGCACGACTTCAAACGGTTCTTCCGCCAGATCAACAGGGTCATCGATACGCTCGGGAGCGGCGATGGTCACATCATCGGAACTGGCCTGCGCGAAGGCTTCACCGCCTTCGGCACCGGAGAAAATCAAACTGGCGGTGGCCAGAGTGGCAACCGCGCCAAGGGAATAAGTCCTACGACTCATGAAAACACTGTATTCGTGCGGTGAGCGCGCACCGACGCAGACCCGGAACCTTCGCGATTGTTTCGCTCATTTAGGGATGGTTCTCTATCGCCTGCCGGCCGCTCCCCGTCTGCGTGCCGAAGGAATGACCGAATTGCCATTCCTGCGGCCTCCGCTTGGAAGCAGGCCCTCAATTAGTTTCAAAAGATACGAAATCAAGCTATTTCGGCAAGAGCTCGATAAACCGTTCCGCATCGGCGATATCCACCTCGAGAATCCAGATGTCCGGATCCTGATCGCGTCGCCGATCGAGATATTCGGAGAATTCCCGAGGGTTCTCCCGATTCTCTGCCTTCGTCGCAACAAAGGATCGCGTGCCATCAAGCTGTGGCATGCGCTCATAAAGCGTCGCGCCTTCGCCGCGATGCATTGTTACCAGAAGCAGAGTGCCAGCGTCGGGTTCGCCTTTCGATAGGACCACCGCAGATCCACCGTTTGTCTCGGCCAGGCGGATAAGGCTGCCGACTTCGAGATGAGCGGGAAAGCGCATAGGGTGCGAGCGCTAGGGCTCGGGCTGGTCCGAATAGCCGGGCAGCCCCGAAAGCGCGATTCGCGAGCGCATGAATGTGCCCGTACCCCGACCGATTTCGTCTCCCTCGGCATCGATCAGGCGCGATTCGGCGACAAAGACCCGGCGCCGACCGCTCACCCATCGACCTTCAGCGATAACCTCACCCGCCCGCACGGGCTTGGTAAAATTCATGTTGAAGCTGGTGGTGAGAAGAAAAAAATCGGTCGAAAGCGTGTTGGCGGCATAAAAGGCGGCGTCATCCAGCATCTTGAAGTAAATGGTGCCGTGGGCAGCGCCCGCCGCGTGGAAGTCTTGCTCGCTGACGTCAAAGTGCAGCCGAGAGACGCCCTTCTCGATGATACTGAGCCGGGAAGCAAACTTGGAATTTATGGGGGCAGACGCGTAAAGTCGCTCCAGCGCCCTGTAATGGAGCCGCGCGCCAGCCTGGTCTGCCGCGTCGGACGCGGAATCAGGCGGCATCGCGCAAGAATTGATTTGTCAAAAGGGCAAACAACGCTTCCGTGTCATCGGCGTCCATCAACGCCTGGAGCATCGCCTCGTCACGCAAAAGCCGCGAGATGGCGGCAAGCGCATGCAGATGGGTGGCTCCGGCGTTTTCGGGCGAAACAAGGCCAAACACCAGACCGACGGGCTGCGCATCAGCCGCTTCAAAGTCGCAAGGGGTATCAAGCTTCAGCAACGCAAGCGTTGGGCGCTTGACGGCATCGCTTCGGCAATGCGGGATTGCGACGCCCTTCCCGAACCCGGTGCTGCCGAGCGCCTCACGCTGCTCAAGCCCTTCGAGCACTTCGGAAGCTTTCAGACCATAAACGTCGCGATAAAGCTCGGAAAGTTGCCGCAGAACGGAGTGTTTCGTGGCCTCGTCAGCGCGTTCCGATCGGTTTATGGCAACCGCTTCAGGCTGCAATGCGATATTGACGTCCATGAGAGTACGAAGTCCCGTTTATACGATCCGAGGGGTTCAGCACAGGCTGACAGCCACCGCGGGCGTAAGGGGGTGCGGTGGTTATCAGCCTAGCCGTGGATACAGGTCTCCACACCAAAAGCCGGGCATGAGGAATTCCGGCGGATGTCAGCAAGACCCTATCGTGGTTCGACCCAACCGATCGAACCATCCGAGCGGCGGTAGACCATATTATGTCGCCCGGTTCCAGCGTTTTTAAAGAAGAGGGCGTTAGCGTTGCGTAAATCGAGCATCATGACTGCGTCAGCGACGGAGCCGGTTGGGATGTCAACGCTGGTTTCAGCGATCACGGGAGCGGATTCAGCGCTCGCTGCCTCTTCGCTGTCTTCGGTCACAAATACGTCCGCATCGAATATCGTGTAGGCCGCTTCTTCCTCGGCGCGAACCGAGAGGGCGCGTTCGTGTCGGTCCTTCAATCTACGTTTGTACCGGCGCAATTGCTTGTCGATTTTGGCCGCGGCGGCGTCGAGCGCGACATGCGCATCGTGCGCTTCGCCCTGCGCCTTGAGAATTGTCCCCTGCGTGACGTGCGTAACGATGTCGCATCGAAACGCGCCGGCGGCGGCCTTGCCGAAGGTCACGTGGCTCGAGAGCGCTCGATCGAAGTATTTCTCAACAATTGTGCCCAGCCGGTCCGTGGCGTGTTCCTGAAGCGCAGCGCCGGTTTCAACCTGATGCCCTGAAACGCGGATATCCATTTCTGCTTCGCCCCTTTTCTAAGCATAAGGTACATTGTTACGGCATTTTTTGCCATATGGGTTCTTCGAGATCCTTGATGAAGCGAGCGTGACGCGCAAGTTCCTCGGCGCTCGCAGCGTGCGGGCGCGGGTCGCGGCGGGTGCGGTTTGCGGCGGCCCGACCAGCCTCGATAGTGGCCGGGGCCGTCTCGGTAGACGGGCTGATACTTTCGGAGGCCAATTCAAGCCCAATCTGACGTCCGCCGGTAAGCTCAATGTAAACCTGCGCGAGCAATTCCGCGTCAAGCAGAGCTCCGTGCTTGACCCGATGCGAGCGATCCACACCGTATCGCGTGCACAAAGCGTCTAGCGAATTCTTCGCACCGGGATGTTTCTTGCGGGCGAGCGCGACCGTGTCCACCATTCGATCAAGCCCGATTAACTCGCGGCCAAGGCGCTCAAGCTCCGCGTTGAGAAAACCAAAATCGAACCCGGCGTTATGCGCCACCAGCGGCGCATCGCCAAGAAATCCAAGCAACGCATCAACACTCTCCGAGAAAAGCGGCTTGGTAGCGAGGAAAGCGGAAGAAAGGCCGTGCACCGCTTCCGCTTCAGCTGGCATGTCGCGTTCGGGGTTATAGTAGGCGTGGAAAGTCTCACCGGTCGCAACCCGCCCAATCATCTCCACACATCCTATTTCCACAATTCGATCGCCGGTTTTGGGATCAAGGCCAGTGGTTTCGGTATCGAAAACGATCTCTCTCATCCCGCGTACTATCCGCTCAATCGCGGACCTGCGCAAGGGGCAGTGAGAGCTGTAAGAACGGTTATTGTGCCTTGGCGAGCAACGCTTTGATCAAGGCTTTGACTTGTGCGCGTGCCTCTTCAAGTGAGGTGCCGGTATCGATCACGTGGTCGGCCCGCGCGCGCTTCTCCGCGTCGGGTGTTTGAATGCCCAGGATGCGCTCGAATTTCTCGCGCGTCATACCGGGGCGCGAGAGCACACGCTCGCGCTGCGCCTTGGCCGGAGCGGAGACTACCACCACGCTATCCACCGCTTCGTTCCCTCCGCCCTCGAACAAAAGCGGAATGTCGAAAACGAGCAGGGGTTCGTTGGCGTTCTCTGCAAGAAACCTCGCGCGCTTCTGGCCCACAGCCGGGTGGACAATGGCTTCGAGCGCCACGCGTTTCTGGGCGTTCCCGAAGACAAGCTTGCCCAGCGCCTCGCGGTCCACTCCGTCCGACCCCGTCGAACCGGGAAAGGCCGCCTCAATGGCGGGAAGAAGCTCGCCGCCAGGTCCCTGCATCGCGCGCACTTCAGCGTCCGCATCGAAGACAGGCACGCCTTCGTCCTTGAACATCTCGGCGACGGTCGACTTGCCCATGCCAATCGAGCCCGTCAGGCCGATTATATAAGGCCGGGACGGCGAAGGGGGGCTCATACCATCAGTCTTTCGCGCAGCTCGGCATCGTGTTCGCGCGGCGCTTTGGCGCCAAAGAAGATCTCGAACGCCGCCGCCGCCTGCCCGATCAGCATGGAAAGGCCGTCAATGGTGTCGTACCCAGCCAAGCGCGCGGCCTGGAGAAACGCCGTGTCCACCGGATCGGTGACGATATCGTAGGCGATGGCTCCGGGCGGGGCGTGCGTCCAGTCGAACGCAAGCGCTGGCTGGCCGCGCATGCCCAGCGGGGAGGCGTTGACCACCAGGTCGAGGCACCCTTCACGGTTATCGAAGGCGAAGTCTGTCGGCACAGCGAAGTGATCGAGATGAACCGCGTGATGCTCTCCAACCGGCGCAAGCTCATCAAGCAGAGCGCGGGCCTTATCCGGGTTGCGACCCGCCAGAACCAGAGTGAAACCCTCATCATAAAGCGCCGTCACGATCGCGCGGGCCGCACCACCCGTGCCCAGAATTCGAGCCATGCGAAAAAGGTGCTTCTCGGAAAGCTTGCCGCGCAAGGGCTCAAGAAACCCGGCAGCGTCGGTGTTAGCCCCCACCAGGCGCCGATCGAATGCGGGATAGATCGTGTTTACAGCGCCAATACGCTTCGCAGCATCGTCAACAGAGGCGAGATGCGCCATCACCGCCTGTTTGTGCGGCATAGTAACGTTGCAGCCGCGCCAATGGGGATCGTCAGAGACACGGTCGCAATAGGCCGCCAACTCTCTAGCAGCGACGCATTCGGCGGTGTAATCGGCTTCAATTCCAAGCTTTTCCAGCCAGAAGCCGTGAATGGCCGGCGATTTCGATTGCGCGATGGGGTCGCCGATGACTTGGGCGTAGGGACAGGTCATCCGAGCAAGGCACCCTCTTCGCGCAAGGCTTGGAGCACGGGTAGCAAAGGCATGCCGAGAATTGTGAACTGATCGCCCTCGATCCGCTCGAACAGCTGCACCCCCATCGCCTCGATCCGAAACACGCCAACCGTGTGACCCACTTCGGGCCATTCGGCGTCGAGATAGCGGTCGATGAAGGTCTCGGACAACTCGCGCACGTGCAAAACTGCCCGGCTCGGCGCGCTCCACACGCAGGTATCACCGCGCACAAGCGCGGCGGCGCTGTGCAGTTCAAGCGGTCTGCCCGAAAAGAAGCGCAGATGCTCGACCGCGTTGTCGCGACTGGTGGGTTTGTCGAAGCGCTGTCCATCCACGACCACAAGGGAGTCGCTGCCCAGAACCAAGCGATCCGGATGAAGCGCGGCGAGCGCCGCTGCTTTGGCCACGCTGAGCGCTTCGGCAACCTCCGGGGGGCTTGCGCCGGTCAGTCCTTCTTCGATCGCGCGCTCGTCCACTTGCGCCGGGATCGCCTCGTACTCAACGCCCGCCGCGTCGAGCATGGCCCGGCGCGAGGCCGACTTGGAGGCAAGAATCAGTTCGGGAGCGCTCATATCGGTTTTGAGACGCCGCCTTCCGCCGGTTTTTGCGGGCGTCGGCGATCCTGAACCAGTCGGATAATGGCGGCCGCGCTTTCCTCGATCGAGCGGCGGGTCACGTCGATTACCGGCCAACCGTTGTCCGCAAACATCCGGCGGGCAAAGAGCAGCTCCTCTTTCACGCGCTCATTGTCGACATAGGACGTTTCCGTCCCTTCGTTGAGCGACAGCAATCGGTTGCGGCGGATTTGCACGAGGCGTTCGGCCGCTGTGGTGAGGCCGATGACAAGTGGATGGCGCAATCCGAAAAGTTCGGCCGGGGGAGGGCTTTCGACGACCAGTGGGATGTTGGCGACCTTGTAGCCGCGGTTCGCCAGATAAATGCTCGTCGGCGTCTTGGAGCTGCGCGACACGCCGGCAAGAACGATATCGGCCTCTTCCCAGTCCTGATAATTCACCCCGTCATCATGCGCGATCGTGTACTGGATCGCGTCCACGCGCTTGAAATAGTCGGCGTCCATCGCGTGCTGGCGTCCCGGACGCGCTACAACCTCCTGCCCCAGCTGCGATTCCAGCGCGGTTGTCACCTGATCGAGGACGGCCACGGCGGGCAGGCCCAGATGACGGCAATGCTCTTCCAGCCGCTCGCGCGTCTCCGGGTTCACAAGCGTGTAAAACACGAGACCCGGATTCTCGGCGAGATCGGTCACAATGCGATCGAGGTGCTGCCTCGAGCGGACCATTGGCCAGAAATACCGGCTAACGCTCGGGTTCTCGAATTGCGCGAGCGAGGCTTTCGCAATCATTTCAAGCGTTTCGCCTGTCGAATCCGAAACAAGATGGAGGTTGAGCCGATTCATGCGATTCGTCGGGTGTTGATGCGTTGCCCTGTGGAAAGTCGCGCGCATAAACCACGGGAGAGCGCCGACGACAAGCTGAGGAGCGAATTGGCTCCCCGCTCGCAGCAAATTTACCCGGGTGGTTTCTCGACACGAAATCGCGTTTGCACACAGGGTGACAAGACCGGGGATAGATTGCGATTGACACAGGACGCGTGCGGATTCGCCCCTGTGCGCAAAAGCTGTTCACAGTCGAACAAATCGTGCAGGGAATTGCAATTCCCGCTTTCCACAGGGCCAACCAAACCCATCATCCCTTTATAAATATCATTTATTTGTTTTAAGGATCGCCCATGCCTGGCCCTTTGCTCGACACCTTGAAGGGTGTGAAACAACCCGTCGCTCCCGTATGGCTCATGCGTCAAGCGGGGCGCTATCTTCCCGAATATCGAGAGCTGCGTGCGGAAAAAGGGGGGTTTCTCGAGCTCGTCTACGACAGCGAGGCCGCCGCTGAGATCACGGTCCAGCCAATCCGTCGGTTTGCGTTTGATGGGGCCATCTTGTTCTCCGATATCCTGATCGTCCCCCATGCGATGGGTCAGGGATTGGCGTTTCTGGCCGGGGAAGGGCCCAAGATGAGCCCGACTCTGCTGGAGGCCGACCTGTCTGACTTTGCGCCAGCGCACGAACGCTTTGATCCGATTTATGAAACCGTGCGTCGAACCCGCGCCATGATCGGTGATGAGGTCACCATGCTTGGCTTTGCGGGGTCTCCCTGGACAGTTGCAACCTACATGATCGCAGGCGAGGGATCGAAAGATCAGGGCCCGGCGCGCTTGCTCGCTTATCGCGATCCGGGCCGTTTGCAGGCCATTTGCGACGCGATTTCAGAGGTTTCGATCACCTATCTGCGCGGTCAAATCGATGCAGGGGCCGAGGCGGTGCAGTTGTTTGACAGCTGGTCGGGAAGTCTGGCACCCGATGAATTTGAACGCTGGGTGATCGCGCCCAACGCCAAGATCACCGAAGCTCTCAAGCAATCGCACCCGGATACGCCGGTTATCGGTTTTCCAAAGGGTGCGGGAGCGAAACTGCCTGCCTACGCGCGAGAGACCGGCGTGGACGCCGTGGGTCTTGACGAAACCCTGGATCCTGTGTGGGCGCACACTTCGCTGCCAGACGGAATGCCGGTTCAGGGCAATCTCGATCCGTTGCTGGTCGAGGCCGGGGGTCCCGCCTTGCCCGAGCGATGCCGAGCGATCCTGAAGGCGTTCGAAGATCGCCCGCACGTCTTCAACCTTGGCCATGGGATCGGGCAGTTTACGCCGATCAGCCACGTTGAAGAGCTTCTGTCGGCGGTGCGAGGCTAGAGTGATGGACGCTCTTCTGTCTGTCAGCGACTGGCTACGCGTTGGTCACGTGATCTTTATGGTGTTCTGGCTCGCCGGGCTTTTCATGTTGCCGCGACAATGCATCTACATGCTGGATCACGCGCCGGGGTCTCCGGGCGAAGTGAAATGGGCCAATCGCATGGGCAAGCTGCGCAAGATCATTCTCACGCCCAGCCTCATTCTCGTCTGGGTGCTTGGGTTGGCGATCGCGATACCGGGAGGCTATTTCAGCGGCGCGGGCTGGTTGCACGCCAAAGTCGCTCTGGTTGTGATCTTGTCGGGCTATCACGGTTGGCTGGTGGCGCAGACCAAGAAGATGGCCCGCGGGGAGCGGCCCTTGAGCGAAAAAACGCTGCGCATCATTGGCGAAGTGCCGGGCCTTTTGCTCGTGCTGATTGTGGCTCTCGTTTACATCAAGCCGTTTTGAGCTCGATTGCCCGGACCACGCCGTAATCTCGGATTGACCGCAGGGCTTTCGAATCGTATTTTGTGTTTGTCACCCCGGATGTAGGTCTGCGCGATCCGCGCGCAGCCGGTCTGCTTTCTCCAAGCCCAGCTATTTGTCGCCCATTCGCGGCAAGGCGCCTCCTTCAAAGAGGTACTGACCACCGGTTCTTCCCTGGCGCTCCGATGCAGCGGGCGCTTCTAGTGTCTGGAAATATTTTCTAATGCATCTCAAAGACTTAAAACAGAAAACGCCGGCGGAGCTCGTCAAGATGGCGGAAGAGCTCGGGGTTGAAGGCGCCTCGACCATGCGGCGCCAGGATCTGTTGTTCAGCATCCTGCGCGAACTCGCAGAAGACGACGAGTACGAAGAGAAGATCATGGGGATCGGCACGATCGAAGTGCTGCAAGATGGCTTCGGCTTTTTGCGTTCGCCCGAGGCAAACTACCTCGCCGGCCCGGACGATATCTATGTTTCGCCCAACCAGATCCGCAAATGGGGCCTTCGCACCGGCGACACTGTTGAAGGCGAGATTCGCGCACCGAAAGACGGGGAGCGGTATTTCGCGCTGACAAGCCTCAGCACGGTCAACTTCGAAGATCCCGAAGCGGTTCGTTTGCGAACCAATTTCGACAATCTCACCCCGCTCTATCCTGAGAAGAAGCTTAGCCTCGACACGCTTGATCCGACGGTGAAGGACAAGTCGGCCCGCGTGATCGACATCGTCGCTCCGCAAGGAAAAGGTCAACGCGCGCTGATTGTCGCGCCGCCGCGCACGGGTAAAACGGTTCTTCTCCAGAACATCGCCAAGGCCATCACGGACAATCACCCAGAGGTGTTCCTGTTGGTTCTCCTGGTTGATGAGCGTCCCGAAGAAGTCACCGACATGCAACGCAGTGTAAAAGGTGAGGTGATCTCCTCTACCTTTGACGAGCCAGCCAATCGCCACGTCCAAGTTGCTGAAATGGTTATAGAAAAGGCGAAAAGGCTGGTCGAGCATAAGAACGACGTCGTCATTCTTCTCGATTCGATCACGCGTCTTGGTCGCGCCTACAACACCGTGGTTCCCAGTTCGGGCAAAGTGTTGACCGGCGGTGTCGACGCGAACGCTCTTCAGCGGCCCAAACGCTTCTTTGGGGCGGCGCGCAACATCGAGGAGGGTGGGTCACTCTCAATCATCGCGACCGCGCTCATCGATACCGGTAGCCGCATGGATGAGGTCATTTTCGAAGAGTTCAAAGGTACCGGCAACTCGGAAATCGTCCTGGATCGCAAAGTGTCCGATAAACGGATCTTCCCCGCGCTCGATGTCGGCAAATCCGGCACTCGCAAGGAAGAGTTGCTGGTCGAGAAGGACAAGCTTTCGAAAATGTGGGTCTTGCGGCGCATCCTGATGCAGATGGGTACCGTAGACGCTATGGAGTTTCTCTTGGATAAAATGAAGGATTCCAAGACGAACGAGGATTTCTTCGATACGATGAACCAGTAAGCGCGGGGTCAGGGGAGGGCCCGCTTCCAGTGATAAGCCAATATCTTTACATCAGCACCGCGCCCAGTCTGTCGCGGGAAGACGTTGACGCGATCCTGGCCGCCAGCCAGCGGAACAATGCCGCGCGGGGCGTGACGGGATTGCTTCTTTATAATGGGCGCAATTTCCTGCAGCTCCTGGAAGGCGAGGAATCCGAACTCGTATCGCTGATGGTGAAGATCAGTCACGATTCGCGTCACACCGGCATATCGATGATCGACCGTAGGCTGGTCGAGAAGCGGGCTTGTCCGAACTGGGCGATGCGCCGCGTGATGATCGCGGAAAGTGTCGAGAAGCGGCGTGACCTTTTGAAAGCAGACCTTCCAGAAGGTCTTGACGCGCAGACGAGCAAGATCATCACCAATTTTGTCGTGCTGAATTGACGGCCTTGGCCCGGTACGGGCCCATGCGCTGCCCGCGCTCCATTGCGCGACATTGGCTATAGCCTCTAGTTAAGGCGGAGCATCGCCAAGAAAGGTTAAGGCCATGAAGATCACCATAGAAGTCGATTGCACACCCGAAGAGGCTCGCGCGTTCATGGGGCTTCCGGATGTGACCGAGGCCAATTCGGTGTACGTCGATAATATGACCAAGGTCATGAAAGGCGTAAGCGATCCTGGCCAGTTGAGGGAATACGCGGAAAGCCTCGCGCCCATGGGACAGGCGGGCCTGAAGCTGTTTCAGAATTTCATCGAAGGCGCGATGGCCGGTGGAGCGGTTCGATCGGCTCCCTCGTCGCGGCGCGAAGACAAGACAGACTAACAAGGTACCGGGGAAGCGATTCGGGTTTTGAACTCGAGGTGAGGTCATGACGTCTGCTCGCGATGGCGGTTCCACGATTGTTGCCCTTTCGAGCGGTGCCCCACCGGCGGCAATCGGCGTAATTCGCGTGAGCGGGCCGAAGGCAAAAGGCGCAGCGCGGGCGCTTGTCGGTCGTTTGTTGGAGCCACGACGCGCGACCTTGGCGCGTTTGCGGGATGCCGATGGCGCGCTTTTGGACGAGGCCTTGGTCCTGTGGTTTCCCGGTCCGCGTTCGGCGACGGGTGAAGATTTGCTTGAATTGCATTGCCATGGCGGCCGTGCGGTTGTGGACGCTGTGCATCGGGCTCTGGTCGCATTACCGGGCCTGAGGTCCGCTGAGGCAGGGGAGTTCACACGTAGAGCCTTTGCAAACGGCCGAATGGACCTGGCCCAGGCCGAGGGGCTTGCGGACCTTTTGGCCGCGGAGACCGAGCTTCAGCGTTCAACGGCTTTGGCGAGCGCGCAAGGGCAGTTGTCTGGACAGATCGGAGAATGGCGTGAGGCCGTTCTCAAGCTAAGCGCACAGGTCGAAGCGGCGCTTGATTTTTCCGATGAGGACGATGTCGAAGAATTGCCCGAGGGTTTCACGAAAAGCCTGGAAGAACTGGGCAGGGCGCTTGGGAACTGGCTGTCGCGAGCCCGAGCTGAGAAGTTGGGGGAGGGGTTCCGTGTGGCGCTGGCCGGCCCTCCCAATGCGGGCAAATCGAGCCTTTTTAACGCCCTTGTGGAGAGCGAGGCGGCCATAACCTCGCCAATTGCGGGCACAACCCGCGACGCTATCGAGCGGAATGTCTCGATTAACGGCATTCCTTTGAGTTTTGTCGATACCGCAGGTCTTCGCTCCGACAGCGAGGACGCCATTGAGCAGGTGGGCATCGATCGAGCCAAGTCCGAACTGGACCGGGCGGACCGTGTCTTGTGGCTAGGTCCGGAGGGTGAGGGCCCACGCGACGCTTGGGAGATTGCCTCCCGTTCGGATGCGGCCGACTTCGAGCCAAAGGCAGGCGCGCGCTTCAAAGTATCGGCGAAGACCGGGGAAGGCGTATCCGAGCTCAAAGTCGCGTTGGTGAAGGCCGCAGGCGGAACTCTGCCAAAGCCAGGCGAAGCGGCGCTCAATGCGCGCCAACATCATCTCCTATCCGAAGCTCACACCGCGCTTTGCGCCGCGTCGGATTCCACGGACCTTCTGATTGTCGGGGAGGAGTTGCGGACGGTGCGGCTCGCTTTCGACAGGCTTGTCGGTAGGACAACGACCGAAGATATGCTGGATGCCTTGTTCGGGCGTTTTTGCATAGGGAAGTAGCGGATTAGTACTTCTAGGCGTTGCGCGATGGCGTTTCACGTGAAACATCTTTGACCCCCAGACCGCAAATCCCTATTTGACCCGCCATGCAACGGTATGATGTTCTCGTGATCGGTGGCGGACACGCCGGTGTCGAAGCGGCGTGTGCGGCCGCGCGGATGGGCGCGCGCTCGGCGTTGATTAGCTTCGATCTTGGTGCGGTGGGCGCGATGAGTTGCAATCCCGCCATTGGAGGTCTCGGCAAGGGACACCTCGTTCGTGAAGTGGACGCTCTTGATGGTGTTCTGGGGCGGGCCGCGGATGCCGGAGCCATCCACTACCGCATGCTGAACCGATCCAAGGGGAGCGCGGTGTGGGGGCCGCGCGTCCAGGCCGACCGCGTGCTTTTCAAGGCGGAAGTTCAACGCCTGGTCCAAGCTCAGGCCAATCTCGACCTTGTCGAAGGGGAGGCGGCTGCTCTCGCGCTTCGTGGCGGACGTGTTGCAGGGGTCGAATTTGCGGACGGCGCGATTCTCGAAGCACCGCGTGTCATACTGTGCACAGGCACGTTTCTTGGCGGCGTTCTGTTTCGAGGGGAAGAGCGATTTGAGGGTGGGCGCGTCGGCGAGAACGCGGCAACCCGCCTTGCCGAGCAGCTTCGAGCGGCCGAATTGCCAATGGCTCGGCTCAAGACCGGTACTCCGCCGCGTCTGGACGGGCGGTCAATAGACTGGGCGTCCCTGCCCGAGCAGCCTTCGGATGATGAGAACTGGACCATGTCCGCGTTGTCCGAGCGGAGGGTCAACCCTCAGGTGTTCTGCGCGATCACGCGTACAACATTGGAAGCGCATGACGTTATTCGCGACAACTTTCATCGCTCACCACTGTTTTCTGGCGCTATAGATGCCGCGGGGCCGCGGTATTGCCCCTCGATTGAAGATAAGATTCACCGCTTCGGCGATCGCGACGGGCATCAGGTGTTTCTTGAGCCGGAAGGCTTGGACACGCATTTGGTCTATCCAAACGGGATCAGCACCTCGCTTCCCGTAGATGTCCAGCGCGCGGTCGTGCGCAGTATGCCGGGCCTTGACCGCGCTGAGATCGTCGAACCGGGCTATGCGGTGGAATACGATCACATCGATCCGCGCGCGCTAACCCCTGATCTCCAACTTCGTGCCATCCCCGGTCTGTATTGCGCAGGTCAGATCAACGGTACAACGGGCTATGAAGAGGCCGCTGCGCAGGGCTTGGTCGCCGGACTCGCCGCCGGAGGCGAGGCTATGGGACGCGCGCCTCCAAAGCTTGACCGCGCCAATTCCTACATCGCCGTCATGGTTGACGATCTGACCTTGCAAGGCGTGTCTGAGCCTTACCGGATGCTCACTTCTCGCGCGGAATACCGCTTGCGTCTTCGGGCGAACAACGCGTCCTCGCGCCTCACGGCTTTGGGGATAGCCGCCGGATGTGTCAGCGAGGAGCGGCGGCGTTGGTACGAGCGTCGTGAGGAGCTGCGCGCGCGCTTCATCGCCGGGTTCGAACGCGAAGTTGGCGCAAAGGATCTTGTCGATCACGGGTTGAAGGTGCGCCGTGATGGCGGGCAGAAGCGTATCGAAGAGTGGCTGCGGCACGACGGCATCGATCTCACTGTGCTTCAACCGTGGATCGGCGAAAATGTTGATCAAGATCTTGAGCTGGCTCAGGAGATGGCGGAAGATGCCGTCTACGCGCCTTACCTTGCGCGTCAGGATGCCGAACTCCAGGATCTGCGGGCGAGCGAGGGTTTGGCGCTGGCGCCTGATTTTCCGTACGCTCAAGTCCCCGGCCTTTCAAACGAAATGGTAGAGCGCCTCAGCGATGCCTCCCCGCCCACACTTGCCGCGGCGGGCCGGGTGTCTGGCGTCACCCCCGCAGCGCTAGCGGCGCTGCTTGTCCACGCTCGGCGAAGGGAAGCCGAAAAAGCCGACAGCGCGCCGAAAGCGGCGTGAGCGCGATCCTCCAGAACGAGGGCGCGGCGCGCGCTTATGTCGAGCGATGGGCGGACCGTGATGCGATGGCTCGCCTCGATCGCTTCGCGAGGCTTCTTCTTGAAGAGAACAAACGCCAAAACCTCATAAGCAAAGCGTCTGAAGGCGAGCTGTGGTTGCGGCACATTGCGGACAGCGCCCAGCTGATGGAGCATGTTCCACGTGAAACCTTCGAACATACCACTCCTGACCCGTGGCTCGATCTTGGAACGGGGGCGGGCTTTCCGGGTCTTGTGATCGCGTCCTTGCGACCGAATTCGCCCGTTGCTCTTGTCGAATCGCGCGCTCGGCGCGTCGAGTTTCTGGAGCGCTGTGTTTCAGAGTTGGGGTTGGCGCGCTGCCAAGTGCTGGGAGATCGGCTCGAGCGCATCGAACCGTTTCCGGCGAGTGTAATCTCCGCGCGAGCTTTTGCCCCGCTTGAAAAGCTCCTGCGTTTATCCGCACGCTTCTCCACAAGAGCGACGCGGTACATCTTGCCGAAGGGGCGCTCTGCGGCGCACGAATTGATTTCACAAAAGAAATCGATTCGGATGATGTTTCACGTGGAACAGTCGTTGACCGATTGCGACGCAGGCATCATCGTGAGCCGATAATCTACGCGATCAACTCTGGATTTCAACGAATCTGGTGCGGAAAAGGCCCGAAGGGGGGCACTAAAGCCATGCTTACCATCGCTGTAGCCAATCAAAAGGGTGGAGTGGGGAAGACGACCACCGCCATCAATGTTGCGACCGCAATGGCGGCGACAGGCTGGCGGACATTGCTTGTTGATCTCGATCCGCAGGGGAATGCATCCACGGGTTTGGGGGTTGACCCCTCGCATCGCGAGGTTTCGAGCTATGATCTGCTCGTGGAAGGCGCTCCGCTGGATGCGGCCATTAAAGAGACAGTCATCCCCGGCCTCGATATCGTCCCGGCCACGGTGGATCTGAGTGGGGCTGAAATTGAACTGGTTTCGGCGGACAATCGAACCGCGCGGCTCCGCAAAGCGCTGAGCGCGCATCGCGGTCACGATATCTGTTTTGTCGATTGCCCGCCCTCTCTGGGACTTCTGACGCTCAACGCGCTCTGCGCGGCCGACACGCTGTTAGTGCCCCTGCAATGCGAATTCTTTGCGCTGGAGGGGCTGAGCCAGCTTCTCCAGACCGTTGAATTGGTTCAGCAGCGTTTCAACCCCTCACTGGGTATCATTGGTGTCGCTCTGACCATGCACGATCGTCGCAACCGACTGACGGATCAGGTGTCGGACGATGTGCGCGATTGCCTCGGAAAATTGGTGTTCGAAACCGTGATTCCTCGCAATGTCCGACTGTCCGAGGCGCCTAGCCATGGGCTGCCCGCCCTTGTTTACGATCACGGATGCAATGGCAGCCGGGCTTACATCGCTTTGGCGCGCGAACTGATTGGACGATTTCCCCCCGAGAGGCAGGCCGCGTGAGTAAGGATTCGGACCCTATCCGCTTTTCCGTCCCGCAGCGCAGCGCCGCGGAGAGGAAAGGGATGAAGAAGCTTGGCCGTGGTCTCGGAGCGTTGATGGGTGAAGCGCAGCGGGAGGAACCTCTCGTGCAAAGCGCGCCGAGCGATCAAGACGGCGATGGCGCTGACGCCTCAGGCCCCGGCGCTTCGCCGCTAAGGTCGCTAAGTGTTGCGTCGATCGAACCCTTGCCGGGTAACCCGCGCAAGCGTTTCGACGAAGCGGCTCTTGAAGAGCTTGCAGGTTCGATTGCCGCGCGCGGTGTCATTCAGCCTATAATCGTGCGGCCCAGGGGGCAGGGCAAGTATCAGCTCGTTGCGGGTGAACGGCGTTGGCGGGCGGCGCAAAGAGCGCGTCTGCACCACATTCCTGCACTGGTTCGAGAATTGAGCGAGCGCGAAGTGGTCGCCTTGGCCCTCATCGAGAATCTTCAGCGAGAAGATCTGAATCCGGTTGAAGAAGCTCGGGCTTATCAAAGGCTTGCGGAAGAAGAGGGGATGACGCAGGCGGAAATCGCCCGCATGGTCGAGAAATCGCGCAGCCACGTCGCGAACCTCCAACGCTTGCTCGCTTTGCCCGAGGCGGTGCTTGACCTTGTGGAGGGCGGGAAGTTGTCCATGGGCCACGCCCGCGCCTTGATCGGCCAGGAAGACGCCGCAGAGCTTGCAAGACGTGCGGTGAACGACAACCTCTCCGTGCGGGACATCGAAAAGCTGGTTCGCAAACTTGCGCGCGATGTCCGCAGTTCGGGCGGAGCGTCGGTGCCCGAGACCGCACCAAAGTCTGACAACGCCGATATAGAGGCGGTGCAGACCCACTTGGAGGAATTCCTCGGGCTTCCCGTTCGAATCAAAGCCGACGCCGACCCGCGTTCAGGCCAGGTCACGATTCGCTATAAGACGCTCGATCAGCTTGATCTCGTATGCCAACGCCTAACCGGCGGCGATTTCTAGATCGCGCCTAAACCGAGAATATAAGAGCTTCTCCCTCGAAGCGCGTTCCTTTTCAACGGCTTGAGAAGAAACAAGCCGGCGCTCCTAAGGGCTTGGTAACCATACCTAAAAACGAAGGCTGAACCCGGGACTTCTACATAGGTGGCGATCGGACACGTTTGTCCGTTCGGCTAGCGCGTCCATTGGGGGCTACTTCAAAGGCGCGTCTGCAACGGCACAAAGACCACGCTTGGAAGGACCAATAATGACCAAGACCATTCGTTTCGGCGCCGCCGGCATTGCCATGCTCAGCGCGCTTGGTATGAGCACCGCCGCTCACGCTGACACCGCCACGGCCGACGCCACCGCGGAAATCCTCGAAGCTCTCCAGCTCGACCTCACCGACGGTGCGCTCGACTTTGGCGCGATCGTCGTGAACGGCGCCGACACGCTTACGCTTCAAGCGAACGGTGTGATGGACTGCGCGAACAAGCAGGTTGTCTGCAGCGGTGCTGTCGATAACCCGCTCTTCACGGTTCAGGGCACGGACGGCAAGGCCGTTACCATCAACCTTCCCACCGCATCGATCGATCTGACCCGCGTTGGCGGAACGGTCGGCACCTCGGCTGACACTCTCACGGTGGACAATTTCACTTCGAGCGAGGCCGGCAACGAAGTGACCCTTTCTGGTGGCAGCGCAACCTTCACCGTCGGCGGTACGCTGGACATTGGTGCCACGCAGAACGCCGGTATCTACGAAGGTACATTCGACGTTTCGGTCGACTATTCCTAAGCTTAGCTGATCGTCGGCGACACCTTTGGTCGCCGCTCGATCCGAGCCAAAAGGCGAAGCCGCGTCTCTTGCCCGGAGGCGCGGCTTTGTTTGTTTCATGCGAAATTTCAGACCGTTGATCGATGAGCGGCTCCGCGTGCGGCTCGGCGTTTAAGCGATCTTAACTCTGTTTGCTTACCACCCTCCGTAAATGCACGTGAACCGCTCTCTTGGGGGAGGTTCGATCTCCAAGGGGGGCTAATACCTGTAATGTCTTTCGCTTCACTGCGTCGCTTTGCGAGCCACGCGGCCATTGTCGCCGCGCTCTCCACCGTCAGTCTGACTGCGCCGGTCAACGCGCAAGGCGACCTTCTGGTTGCGCCGACTCGTGTTGTCTTGGACGGCAGCCGTGGAACCGAGATCATTCTCAGCAATATCGGCGCGGAAGACGCGACGTATCGCATTGGGCTCGAGCTGCGGCGTATGCAGGAAAACGGTCGGCTCGTCCCGATCGTAAAGACCGAGGCGACCGAGGCCGAAGAAGCCGCTTTGGGCATGATACGCTACGCCCCGCGCCGCATTACCCTTCCGCCGGGTCAGCCCCAGGCTGTGCGTCTGGCGGCCCGTCCGGGCCCGGATCTGCCCGATGGCGAGTATCGCGTGCACATGTCCTTTAAGGCCATCCCCAAGCCGCGCGAAGTTACGGATGAAGCGCCAAGCGACACAAGCGGTGTCGCCATTCAGCTCATCCCCATCTATGGCGTGACAATCCCGATCATTGTTCGCCACGGCCGTGTTCAGGCGCAAGTTGCGATAAACCAACCAAGGGTTGTTCAAACAGAGGCTGGTCCGCAATTGGCGCTGACCATGACCCGCGCTGGCGACAGCTCTACCTATGGAGAGCTGCGCGTGACCAAGCCGGGTGTGAAAGACCCGCTCGTTGTCAGCCGCGGTCTCGCCATTTATCCCGAGTTGGGGAGCCGCGATGTGCTCATCCCTCTGACAAGCGAGCAGGCTGCGAGCCTGACGGGTCAACTGCGCTTTGAATATCGCGAAATGCCTGATGCAGGCGGAAGGTTGATCGCTGCCGTAGACGCTGCGGTCGGCTGAACCGGGCGCCGAGGGAGCGAGCAAGCTACCCATTGGCTTAGCGGACCGATCTGATGTTTTTCCATCGCCACCGTTTCAGAAACGTCGCTGCGAGCATCGCCGCGACGCTTTCTGCGTTCGCGATGATCGCTCCTGTTTCGGCCCAGGCTCAAGACGCGACTGTCTCCCCGCCGCCGACCTGGGAAGCCAGCGAGGATGATTTCCTCCTGCTTCAGTTGCGGATAAAGCAGTACAAACTCACCTTCGACGTGCGCGGCTACCGCACCAATCAGGGCGTGTGTCTTGATCTGGCCGATGTCATCCAATCGCTCGACTTGCCCATCCGGATCGACAAGAAGTCGCGCCGCGCAACTGGGTGGTTGTTCGCCGAAGACCAGAGTTTCACGATCGATCTCGACTCCGATATGGTACAAAGCGTGAACAGTTCGGGTTCGAACGCCCGCGGCCCAATCGGGGACGACATCTATCAAACACCAGAGGGGTGGTGCGCCGATACGAAAGCGCTGTCGCAATGGTTTGGAATTGCATTCAAACCGGATCTCTACAATTCGATCGTTCTTCTCGAATCCGAGGAGAGCCTTCCCTTCATGCAGGCGATCGAGCGCAGAAGTCGCGCCGCGCGACTCCAGAAGAGGCGTCCCGCAACCTTCGATCTGTCCAAGTATCCAACGGCCGACATGGAGTACAAGCCTTGGCGCACGCCATCGGTCGATATCGTTGCGCGCGCTGGCACACGAACGGGCGGGCTCGGAGGGGATCAGACGACCGCGAATGTGGAAATCTTTGCATCGGGCGAAGCTCTGGGAGCCAGCTACAATGCGCGCTTTGCCACCGATGAGACGATGCGTCCGCAATCGCTGCGGCTAAGGGCATATCGGAACGATCCGCAGGGCGAGTTACTGGGACCGCTCAAAGCCACCGAAGTCGCCGTCGGCGACGTTGAAACGCTCGCGGGGCAGTTGACTGGCCAGACGGCGATTGGTCGCGGGGCCTTTGTGACCAACCGGCCCCTGGGGCGTCCGGCACGCTTCTCGCAGACCAGCTTGCGCGGCGTGCTCCCCACAGGCTGGGACGCGGAGCTGTATCGGAATGGTCAGCTTATCGCGTTCCAGGATGACCGTGGCGACGGTCGCTACGAATTTCTAGATATCGATCTGTTTTTTGGCCGGAACGACCTTGAGGTGGTTCTCTACGGCCCGCAAGGCCAGATCCGGCGAGAGAGATCGACGATCCCCGTCGGCCTCAATCAGATCGAGCCCGGGCAGACCTATTACTGGGCTGGCGTCGTCCAGAACGATCGCGATCTGATCGAGCTCGACGATGAAGCTGTCACGTCACCACAAAGATGGCGATGGGGCGTGGGGGTCGAGCGTGGCCTCGATCAACGGACAAGCGCCGCGATCGGTGCCCAGTCCCTCTTCTTTGCTGGCAAGCGTCGCACTTACGCAGAGGGCGCGCTTGCGCGCACCATTGGTAGCCTGCAGTTCGAGCTTGCGGGTGCGCACGAGTTTGGCGCGGGCAGCGTTACAGAGCTGAACGCCCTTGGTCGGCTTGGCAAATTCAACTTCGGGGCCGATGTGACGGTCGCCTTCGGAAATTTTCAGAGCGAGTTCGTCGATGGCGAGATTGATCACCGGGTTGGTTTCAATTTCGACACCTCGCTGCGATTGGGTCGATTGGCCGTGCCGGTTCAAGGATCGGTCAGCCGTTTGCGGCTGCGCGACGGATCAAAGGTTAATCAAATCCTAACCACCGCTTCAATCACGGCCGGCCGTCTCGCGCTGTCCGCGCAGATCGACCACCAGAGCGAAGTCGCCGGTGGGGCCAGTGGCGGTGGCGAGGGGCCAGGGCGCGACGATACGCGCTTCCGGTTGCTGGCTAACACCCGTTTTCGGGACGTGCGATTGCGTGGCAACGCGACGTTCCTGGTCGATGGGCCCGACGCGGGTCTGGAAACGGTCGATGTGCGAATGGATATGGACCTTGATGAGCGGTCCGAGCTTCAGGGGCAGCTGGAATACGCCTCGGTCAACGACGAGTTTCGCCTGACTGCGGGGTACACCAGGCGCTTCGACCAGCTTTCCTTGCGTGGCAACGGCTTTGTGACCTCGCTCGGCGGGGTGGGAGCGAACGTGCAGCTGGCCTTTAGCCTGGGACCTGACCCCGTATCGGGTGGCGTGCGTGTCACGCAAACCAAGCTTGCGCGCAGCGGTCAGGCGGCGGTCACCGTATTCCGAGATGAGGACGGCGACGGCCAGCGCGACCCGGATGAAGAGCTGCTCAAGGACGTGCTGGTCGAGGCGGGACTTCGCCGGACAAACGCTGTTACCGGCGAGAACGGTCGTACAATTGTCGATGATCTCAACCCCTTCCAGCCCGTGCTTGTGGGAGTCGACGAAAGCTCGCTTGGCGATCCCTTCCTGGCTCCGGCGATCAAGGGAGTTGTGGTAACGCCAAGACCCGGAGTGATTGCCAAGATCGAACTGCCGATCTCGCCTTCGGGAGAAATCGAGGGGCTACTGCTTAACCCCTCGGGGCTCGAGCAGCCCGGGGTCAAGCTTGAGCTGATCAATAAGGATGGGGCCGTCACGGCCGCAACGATCAGCGAATTCGATGGCTTTTTCTTATTCGAGCGTGTGCCCTACGGGCGCTACTCGCTTAGAGTCGCTGAGCACGCGGCGAAGACCCTTCAGGTCGCTCCCAACCTCCCAGGATCCGAGGGTGCAGACAGTGTCGAAGTGAAGCGCGGCTCAGACCTGGTGAGGCTCGGCGCGGTGAAATTGACACCCTTGGCCAATGAAATGTCCAACAACCCGCGCGACGGACCGAAGGAAGAGGAGCGCCCGCCGAAGGTTGCGGCGATCCAGCCAAGGGAAACGTCGGACTAGGCCACGCGCCACGAACTCAGTTCCCGATCATTTTGGGTGAAGGCCCCGGCGTCAGCTCCGGCGTCTGATCTTGCCGAGGAATGGTGCGAAGGGCGCCCGGTGCCGTTTCCTCGCGGATCGTCTCGCGCACTATCACCCTTTGCGGCTGATAGGTGGTGACCGGGATCATTGTCATCGTCTGCTGCTGAGGATAGCCGCCGACCGGTTGCTCGTATCCGTAGGTCGGATAGGTCTGATAATAGACCGGCTGACCAACAGGTGCGCGGCTTGGAATGGCGCGAGCCGCAACACGGGTCGTGCCCTGGCCATACTGGTCGAGATAGTTGTTCAACGCGGCCGCGCAGTCGTAGCGGTCTTCATCGTCTTCGCCGTCGAACAGGCTCCCGATGAGCACGCCGGCCAATCCTCCCACGCCTGCTCCGATGAGCGTGCCGGCGAGGGCTTCGCCCGATGCGGCGACCACGTTTCCGACAATTCCTCCGCCGATGGCCCCCAAGAGACCGCCAATGATAATGCCCTTGTCATCGTCGCTTTGCCCGACGGTTCGGCGCTCGCATTCGGCGATCCATTGTTCCCGGTTCAAAACCGCGGGAGCGTAACCAACGGCTGGATACACATTCGCGGGATAGTTTGCCGGGTAATACTGCGTCGCGGCTGGCGCGTTTCTGCCGATGCGGCGCGTGCGCGTGATCGTTTCCACACCGTCCTGACCCACGGTGGTCGTCGTAATCTCCTGATTGAGCGGGAGGCTCCTGTATTCCTCGGGAAGGGTGTCTATTTCGGCTTGCGACATCGGCTCCACAGAGCTGCTTTCGACCGGCGGCAGCGCGTCCTCTTGGGCGGCGGCGGGCAGGGCGAGCGCGAGGGCGGCCAGTCCGGTCGCAGCGCGGAGCGAAGTGCGGGTCGAAGGCATGTGTTTCCCCCCTTGAGAGAGGGCAACGCGACTCGCGGCCCTGGATCAGGTTATGGTTAGTTTTCAGTTTATCATCACGTTCACGCGCGAACCACGCGTCGCGGACGCCCTGTCTCGATTCGGGGCGAATGCGCGCGGGCTGCGCAGCGCCTTATCCGATGCGATCCGCGAGAAGTCTGGCGAGCGCCTCAATCCCCTCGGCGTCGGCCTCGGCGAAACGCGAGCGGCGTGGGCTGTCGAGATCGATCACCGCAATCACCTCGCCACCGCGCTTTATCGGGACGACCAATTCCGACTGGCTGGCCGCGTCGCAGGCGATGTGGCCCGCAAAAGCATGCACGTCCGCCACGCGCTGGGTCTCCCCGCTGGCTGCGGCCGTGCCGCACACCCCGACGCCAATGGGAATACGGATGCACGCCGGCCGACCAACGAACGGGCCGAGGACCAGTTCGCGGGCTTTGCCCGATTTGCTGTCGGCTAAACGATAGAACCCGGCCCAGTTGAGATCGGGAAGAAACTCCCAGAGAAGCGAAGCGATATTCGCCATATTCGCAACACTATCCGGTTCATCGGCGGTGAGCGCGTCGGCTGCCTCGCGCAGCTGACGATAAAGTTCTTGGGGGTCTGCGCCGGCTTCAGGTTTGAAATCATACATCACGTGGTCCTGTCGTGTTTCGCCGGTCACGCGAAGCGCGATGTTGTCTCGCGCGTGCGGCTCCCTTATCGCTTCTGTGTATGGGAATTCTTCGCAAGCTCGCAATCGCCTTGGTTGTCTTTCTGCTGTTGGCAGGCGGCGCTCTCTTCCTTCTGTCGCGCGGTGACACGGCGGACCTTTCCGTCGATGACGTGGCTGGCACCGATCCGACGCTGGAGGAACCGAATTCCGAAACCTTTCCCACAATCAACGTCGCGAAACCCGTGGGCTGGGGCGAGAGCGAAGCGCCGACAACCGCCGACGGTTTGAGCGTCAATCGCTTTGCGGAAGGGCTGGATCACCCCCGCGTGCTCTACGCGCTTCCCAATGGCGATGTGCTGGTCACACTCACCCGCGCTCCAGCAAAGGATGAGGGCAAGGGCGATGGCGGCGTTATGGCTGCAATCGAATCCTGGGTGGCCGAATACCTTTTCGAGCGGGCCGGCTCAGCGGGGCAATCGGCCAACCAAATCGTCCTTTTGCGCGATGCGGACGGGGACGGCGTCGCAGAAATCGAGAAGACCCTTTTGAGCGAGGGGCTGGATTCGCCTTCGGGCATGAGTTGGGCAAACGGCACGCTGTATGTGGCGAACCACAACGCGGTTCTGGCCTTTGACTACGAATTGGGCGCGGACGCCGTCACGTCGGCTCCCGAGAAGCTTATGGATCTGCCTCCGGGCGGCGGCCACTGGATGCGCAATATGGAAATCCACCCCGATGGCGATCGCCTGTTCATCGCCGTGGGCTCGGTCAGCAATATCGGCGAGAAGGGCATGGACGTCGAAGAGGGGCGAGCCATGATCTGGGAGTACAACCTCGAGAATGGCAGTTATCGTCCTTTTGGCGCTGGAATGCGCAACCCCAACGGCCTCGATTTCAGCCCCTGGTCGGGCGAATTGTGGACGACGGTGAACGAGCGCGACATGCTGGGTTCGGACCTCGTGCCCGATTACCTCACCAATGTTCCGATCGGTGTGCAGTATGGTTGGCCCTGGGTCTATTACCGCGACAATATCGATCGGCGCGTGGAGGCGCCCCGGCCCCGCTTCCTCATGGAGTACACGCGCCGCCCGGTTTACGCGGTCGGGCCACACGTTGCCGCGCTTGGCCTGGTCTTCACGAAAGAAGGGCATCGAATGGGCGGCGAAATGGCCAGCGGAGCCTTCATCGCCCGCCATGGGTCATGGAACCGAAAGCCCGCCTCGGGTTACGATGTTGTTTATGTTGCGTTCGATGAGCGGGGCTCGCCCACTGGAAAGCCGGTGCCGGTTCTTGAGGGATTCCTCAAGGACGATGGCACAACGCGCGGTCGTCCGACCTGGGTGGAGTGGGCGGGTGATGGCTCGCTGCTTGTCTCCGATGACACGGCGGGGATTATCTGGCGCACGCTTGCGCCGGGGTCGCAGCCTGGTGCCGGGATTGAGCCCATCGTGACCGAGAAGATCCCGCCGCCGCGTGAACTGCGCGATCCGCGCGCGACCCTTGAAGAGGATTATCTGCGCCGGCAGTCCGGCAACTAGGCGTTACAGCGATAGCCCGGCGCGTCCGGCAAGCTCGGTTGCGAATTGGAGCGCGGTGCGCCCGGAACGGTTCCCGCGTGCGATCGCCCAGGCCAACGCCTCTTCCTCATCAACCTCAAGGCCCAGCGGATCGGTGTAGGCGCGCAGGATCTCCAGATAGGTCTCCTGGTCGCTGGGATGAAACCCGAGGGTCAGGCCGAACCGATCCGCCAATGCCAAGGCGTCATCGCGCGCGTCGCGTTCGTGCAACGCGTCGTTTTCGCTGGCGTCGCGCTCGACTATGGCGCGGCGGTTCGATGTGACCGCAACCCTGACGCGCGGCGGGCGAGGCGACAGACCTCCATCAAGCAGACTGCGCAGGCTCAGCGTCTCGGCGCGTTGGTCTGCGCCAAACCCGAGATCGTCGATGAACAGCAGAAAGCTGCGCGGGACTTGGCCCAGCTCGGCAAGCAAGGCTGGCACGGAGTGGAGTGCCCTATTCTCGATCTGGACCAGAGCCAGCGCATCGGGCCGCTTGGATTGAACATGCGCGACGGCAGCGCGCACCAGAGCCGACTTGCCCATTCCGCGGGTTCCCCAGAGCAGAACGTCCTGCGCGGCGGCACCCTTGGCTAGGCGTTCGATATTGGCCGTGAGTGCGGCCTTTTGGTCATCAACACCGCGCAGGGTCGACAGCGGCCGGGCGTCGATCGGATCGACAGCCTTGGTCCGCTCGCCGTCCCAGACATAGCCGGGAGCGCGACTCCAGTCTTGAGGTGGGGCAAGAGGAGGAGCCAGCCGTTCGAGCGCGGCGGCAATTCGTTCGAACACCTCTCGCTGCGCGCTCACTCGGGTCAGCCCGCAAGTTTCTCGGCGGGCAGCGAATACAGCAGGTCCGCTCCGCCCACTGCACCGGCCTTGAGGCCAAGCGCCTCGGGCACGACGCGGTCAAGAAAGAACCGTACCGTCACCGGTTTGGTCTCGGCCAGCGCGGGAGCAGCACCGCCGGCAACCGCCTGGGCCTGCTTCATCAGCTGCCATCCGCTCACTGCTACCGCGGCCATAGTGCAGAACGGAACGCTGCCAGCCAAGCGATCGTCGAGGCTTGCCTCGTTACGCATCCACCGTGCAATCCCTGCGCATTCGTCGGCAAGAGCCGCCAAAGCGCCCTCATTGGCTGCGTCGCGCGCAATATCATCGAACAGCGAAATCATCGCTTCGCCGCCTTCAAGTCCCAGTTTGCGTGTAACCAGGTCGGCGGCCTGAATGCCGTTCGTGCCTTCGTAGATCGGCGCGATGCGCGAATCGCGCCAGTGCTGCGCGGCGCCCGTTTCCTCGACAAAGCCCATGCCGCCGTGGATCTGGATTCCAATTCCGCAGATTTCGACGCCCACATCGGTGCCCCAAGCCTTAAGTAGCGGGACGAGGATTTCGGCGCGGTTGGCAGCGTCCTTGTTGCCCACGGTTCCAAGGTCCACCTGGCCCGCGCAATAATAGAGCAGCGCTCGCGCGCCCTCGGTCAGGGCCTTCATCCGCACAATCATGCGGCGGACATCGGGATGTTCGATAATCGCAACCGGCGTCTTGTCCGGCGATCCGGCGCGCGCGGACTGCACGCGCTCCATCGCGTAGGCCATGGCCTGCTGCGTCGCGCGCTCTCCGATCTGAACGCCTTGATTTCCGACATTGATGCGCGCGTTGTTCATCATCGTGAACATCGCCATCAGGCCGCGATTTTCCGCCCCGACCATCTCGCCGATGCAGTCATCGTTATCGCCATAGGACATGACGCAGGTGGGCGATGCGTTGATGCCCAGCTTGTGCTCCAGACTGACCGGTCGCAGATCGTTACGCGGACCCAGCGAGCCATCGTCGTTCACATGGTACTTGGGCACTACGAAGAGCGAGATGCCGCGCGATCCTTCCGGTGCGTTTGGCAGGCGAGCGAGCACCAGATGAACGATGTTCTCGGCCAACTCGTGATCACCCCAGGTGATGTAGATCTTCTGGCCCTTGATCTTGTACTTGCCCGCGTGCGGGCCTTGCGTAATCGGTTCTGCGGTGGAGCGCAACGCTCCGACGTCGCTGCCGGCGGCGGGTTCGGTCAGGTTCATGGTGCCCGACCATTTGCCGCTGACGAGATCCGGGAGGTATTTGGCCTTTTGATCCCTGGAGCCATGATGCTCGAGCGCTTCGATCGCGCCGACCGAGAGCATCGGCAGCAGGTTGAAGGCCATATTGGCCGCGCCGAGGTTTTCGAGCACGTTGCACGAAAGCGTGAAGGGCAGGCCCTGCCCGCCAAAATCGATTGAGCTCGCGATCGAGTTCCAACCTTGTTCCACATAGGCGTCATAGGCTTCCTTGAACCCATCGGGCAGGCGCACGACCCCGTTCTCTAGGCGAGCGCCTTCGAGGTCGCCGACGCGGTTGAGCGGGGCGAATTCTCCGGCCGCAAATTGCCCGACGCCTTCGACAATGGCCTCCACCAGATCCGGCTCAGCGTGCGCGAACTTTTCATTCTGCGCAATTTCTTCGATTCCCGCGTTTACGCGGATGGCGAGCAGCTGGTCTTGGGTAGGGGGCGTGTATGCGTTCACGATGTTCGATCCCTCGAGTGGCCTGAAAAAGGAGACGGCGCACACTGGCAGCGCTCTTGGCTCCGGTTGCCGCAGTCTATAGCGCACGAGGCATGAGCGGCAAGAATGTAACCGAAGTCGTTTCGGCGAATAAGCAAGGTGTCTCGCGCGCCGCGAGAATCCTGGAACGCGGTGGGCTCGTCGCCGTGCCAACCGAGACGGTCTACGGCCTCGCCGCGCGCGCCGACAACGCCGAGGCGGTCGCCCGGATTTACGAGGCCAAGGGAAGACCCGACTTCAACCCGCTGATTGTGCATGTCACGGGTATCGATCAGGCGCAGGCGCTGGCCCGGATGCCATCGGCCGCGATCGATCTGGCGCGGCGGGAATGGCCCGGACCTCTCACCCTCGTTCTGCCCTTGCGCGATGGCGCGCGCTTGGCCCCGGCTGTCACGGCTGGCCTCCCAACCGTGGCCGTGCGGGCGCCGCGGCATCCGGTCATGCGCGCTTTGCTCAAGCGCGTCGCTTTCCCCCTGGCCGCGCCGTCGGCGAACCGCAGTGGGTTCATCAGTCCGACACGCGCCGAGCATGTGCTCGAATCCCTCGACGGTCGGATTGATCTCATCCTGGACGCCGGCGAAACCGAGGCAGGGCTTGAGTCCACGATTCTCGCCTGGCGCGCCGATGGAAGCTGGGACGAGCTGCGGCCGGGGCCGGTCGATTGGGCGAAGCCTGCGGGCACCCCTCGGGCTGCGCGAAGGGTTGAAGCCCCCGGCCAGCTCGCGAGCCACTATGCCCCGGGCAAGCCCGTTCGTCTTGATGCCGATCGCCCTGAGCCGAGCGAGTTCTTCATCGGGTTCGCGGCAGAGCATGGCGACTGCAATCTCTCTCCGACCGGCGATCTGAAAGAGGCCGCCGCGCGGCTTTATGACTGTCTTCATAAGGGCGCGGCCTCTGACAAGCCCTGCATTGCGGTAGCGCCTATTCCGCAATCGGGTATCGGGCGAGCGATCAACGACCGCCTGCGGCGGGCGGCGGCTCCTCGGGAGTAGGCGCCTTGGAAAGCGCGCTGAGTTGCTTCCTCAGTTCCTGAATGTCGGCGTAGGTGACGCGGGCGTTGTCGCAGGCCCGCCGATCCGGGCGATCCGGTCCTGAACAGCGTCTGAGCAGCTTGTCGTAACGGTTTTCTAGTTTGGAGATCGCCTCCTGGAGCGCGCGCATCTCTTGTTCGCGTTTCGACCCCGGGTCGTTCGCCAAGGAGGGAGTGATCAGCACCGCGAACCAGACGCTTGAAAGCAGAACGATTTGAACGCGACGCATGCGGCACCTTCGCGCCATCCTTCGATCAGGGCAAGGGCAGCCAAAGGTGCGCTTGAGGGATCCGATCTCGGCTATGCACCGTCTTCGTCTGGCTCCGCAGGGATCGTGGGAAGGAGCTCGTCGATCTCGGCTTTTACTTCTTCCGCTCTTTCGCAGGCGTCTTGATCGCCGCGCTCGCAATCCTCGCGCTCTTCTTCATGGTTGCGCTCAAGCTTGCCGAGCCTTTCTTCACGCTTGCGTAGCGCCTTGCCCCGATCTTCATCGGCCTCAGACTGGGTCGTGGTGGCCGCATCCACGCCCGCTGACGCCGCCTTGATCGGGGCCGTTACCACCTTGCTCGCAACGCAGCCGGATAGGCTCAAGGATAGGCCCAGGCAAAGCATCAAGGGAAGGATGAGCCGCATACGCCCATACTTCGCCAACAACCGGCGCTTTTCAACCCAAAGATGCGGCGTGTCTCTCAGCCTGTCTTATTCTGCTGACTCCGTGTCGCGCTCCGGATCGGCTTGCGACCCCGCATCCGCTGTTTGCGCAGGGCGGCAAGTTACAGCGCCCGAGCCAAACGAGCTTGTCTCACATGTCGCTTGGCCGGTGACGTTTACATTGCCAGAGCCCGCGATAGAGGTTTCGACACGGCCGTCCGACAGCAAGGTCACATCTCCTGAGCCGGCTATCGAGATCTCCACATTTTCGGCCTTAAGCTTCGAGAAGTCGACATCGCCTGAGCCGACGATGCTGATCTCAAGATCCGCCACCGTGCCGCTGGCGGTTAACGAACCCGATCCGGCGGACGAGACTTCCAGGTCGGCGGCGTCAACTTCGGCGACGATCACGGCCCCCGAACCCGCTATGTTGATCTCGGCTTTATCGGCGAGGGCTTCAGAGTCGATCGAGCCGCTACCAGCGAGCGAAATCTCGCGCGGTGGCGGCATGGTAATGCGCACGGTTGCGGTGCCGTCTGCGCTGCCTTCGCGACCAACGGCAAGGCTTTCGTCCGAGCGCTTGAAGCGCAGATCGTCGACAGCATCGCTGTCGCCTTCGACCTGAATATCAAGTGCATCGCCCACGGTAAGTATCAGATTATCCGGTCCGGCAAGAGCGATTTCGGTCGGGGCGCTGCCCGAAGTGTCGAGGTCCGCAAGGGGCTCCCCACCAAAGCCGGTGTCGAGATTGACGCAGCCCGACAGGCCTGCGCTCGACGCAATGAGCGCGGCGGCTCCCACAAGGCTTCGGGCGTGAAGGGTGGTGGCGATCTTCATGGCGTTTCTACTCCCGGTCGAATTGGTCAAAGGGCCAGATGCCCGACTAAGCGTATTGCACATGTAATACAGCAAGGCGGCCATGACAAGCCATCATGGTCACAGCCGCGTCCGTTCCTGCCACAAAAAAGGGCCACCCAAAGGGCGGCCCTTTTGGATGACGAGAGGCGTCGAGAGGTTCAGCTCTCTTCGGCGTTCTCGTAATATTGCGGAGCGTGCTCACGCAGAACTTCGAGGATCTTTTCCAGCGCGGTCGGCTCGTCCGTCTCTTCCATCGCCGCAAGCTCGCGCGCAAGGCGGCTCGAAGCCGCTTCGAAGATCTGTCGCTCCGAATAGCTTTGCTCGGGCTGATCGTCCGGGCGGAAGAGATCGCGCGTCACCTCGGCGATCGAAACCAGATCGCCTGAATTGATCTTGGCTTCGTATTCCTGTGCGCGGCGCGACCACATGGTGCGCTTGACCTTCGGTTTGCCCTTGAGCGTTTCGATCGCTTCTTTAAGCGTTTTATCCGAAGACAGCTTACGCATACCGATCGACTCAACCTTGTTGACCGGAACACGCAGCGTCATGCGCTCCTTTTCAAAGCGCAGCACGTACAGTTCCAACTGCATGCCGGCAATTTCTTCGCTCTGGAGTTCAATCACCCGGCCAACCCCGTGCTTGGGGTACACAACATAATCGCCTACGGTGAAAGCATCAGCGCTCGAAGCCATTCGCATTCCTTTCTTTTCGCACTCATCGGGCGCCGCCATAAGCGGTCAAGCGACGGGAGAGGTGGTAAAAACCGGGCTGGTCGGTGCCGCGTATACACGGCCCTCACCGCGAGGACGTGCCGGTCCGAAGCCGACGCGAATTCGCTGGCTGGTGCCCCGATACCAGTGTCGCTTTTGGTGAGTGACCTTTCTAATATTCGTACCCGTCACCGATCACCTCAGCGCGGTTGGTCGATTATATAACACAAATGCAACAATATTGCGAGTCGCTTGTGTTGCAATGCGGCGCGCCTTGCCCCACGCCATCGATCCGGGGGTGTCAGCCGCCGGAGCGGCCCTCGACAGAGCGCCTAGTCGCCTTCGCCGGGCTCCGGGCTGAAGTATTTTTCGAACTTGCCCTTTTCACCCTTGTGATCGTCGGCGTCTTCCGGCGGCTCTTTCTGGCTGGTGATGTTGGGCCAGGATGCCGAGTACTTGGTGTTCAGCTCCAGCCACTTTTCCAGCCCGTCCTCGGTATCCGGGAGGATCGCTTCCGCCGGGCATTCCGGCTCGCACACGCCGCAGTCGATGCACTCGCTGGGATTGATGACCAGCATGTTCTCGCCTTCGTAGAAGCAGTCCACCGGGCACACTTCCACACAATCGGTGTATTTGCATTTGATGCAGTCATCCGTGACGACGTAAGTCATTGAGGGGCTTTCATTCCATTGGACGCCGATGAACCAGCGCAACGCAAGCGCGCTGCTATGGTCATTTGCCGTGTCCAGTCAAGGTTACAGTCTATGTGTTCAGGCGCGATCGCGCTCTCGATAGAAGGTTTTCGCCAAGGACGGTGACAAACGCCGTTCCGGCAACGAGATAACTTCGACCACGCGTATGTCGTTCCCGACAGCGAATGTCAGGACGTCCCCTATACTCACCGTCTCGCTGACGCGCCGCACACGTTTTCTGTTGCACCGCAAAGATCGACCTTCAATCATCGCGCGGGCCAGCAAGCGTGTGCGGGCAAAGCGCAAATAGACCAAAAGTCGGTCGATCCGGAGTCCCTCGCCCCCTTTCTTGCTCATTTGCCAAGCAGGTCCGCCAACGCATGGAACGCTCCGCCTGCGCGAGCGGGGCCCGTCTCATCGCGTTTTGAGCGCTGGCGAGTTTGCGGCCCTTTCCTGGCATTGCCTGTCTTTGGCTCGGTCTTCTTACGGCCCTTTCGGCCTCCCGCCTTGGACGTTGCGCGCGTGTGGCCGCGTCCCCGCCTTTCCTCCGCGCGTCGTGGGCGCCATGTCCAGAAATCCGGTGCTGGCGGGCCCGCTGCGCCGTCGGCAAGCGATCGGCCACGCTGCAAGCGAAACCCGGCGCTTCCCAACAGGCGGCCCGCGTTCTCCGCCTCAAGACCAATCGAAATCGCCAACGCCAAGTCGATGCGAAAGCGCGGCGTGCGGGCTTTGCGCTCTTTGGGCAGAGCGTCTTGCGCTTGCACGGCCTTGGCGCGGCTCTCGAACGCGGCGCGAAGGATCTTTTCGGCAAGGTCAACACGAATGGCTTGCGAACCCGCCGGGCGATACCCCGCAGGCAAGCGCGTCGACCCGGAAAGCACCGGAAGCATGGCGGGTTCCAGTGGCCGGGTGTCGAGCCCGAGCGCGTGCAGCATCCGCCTTGGAGCGGGCTTCAGCAAAGCCGCCGCAAAGATATCGAGCGCGCCAAACGTCACGCCCAGCTTCCTGAGGAACGGACGCATTTCCTTGGGCAAATGTTCAAGCCCGGCCTTTTCGCGGCTGACGACACCGCGCGCATCGATCAATGTAATCAGCAACGCTCTGGCCTGGCTGCCCGCGTCTGGATTCCTCGCGGCCTCGGCCAGCGTTCGCAGCGGCGAAAGCGGCTCAAGCTGGCCTTCGAGCCAAGCGCTCAGCCCGGCCTGAAGGCGCCTGCGCGGCCCCTCGGGAAGGAGGGAAATCTCGCGCGCGAGCGCCAGCCGCGGGGCGCCAAGGTCCTCGGGCATCGCGATCTCAGCCAGCGAGCGCCCTTCCCAGCGGATTGCGCCATTGGTGATTTCCAGCTCGCCGAGGCCTTCTTCCAGCAACCAATCCGCCCGCTGCGACAGGATGTCAGGCAGAGCTTTCTCGCCCGCGGCAAGGAGCATCTTGCGATCCGCCAGCGTCGCGTCGGGGTCCACCGCGAAGCGAAAGCCATCGAGGCGCCCGATAGTCTCGCCCTCGACGCTCATCCGCCCGTCGGCTTCCAGAGTCACGGGCAGCGCACCGGCGTTTTGTCCCAGCGATTTCATCAGCAAGGTTGTCCTTCGGTTTACAAATCTCTCGGTCAACCGCGCGTGCAGGGCGTCGGAGAGCTTGGCTTCAACGCCCCGCGCGCGGGCCGCCATTTCGTCGCGCGCCAGCACCCAATCGGGACGTTGGCAGATATAGGCCCAGGATCGAATCGCCGCGATGCGGCCTTGCAGCGTGTCGATATCACCGCTCGTCCGGTCAAGCTCGGCGATGCGAGCGGCGACGAAATCGGCGCCGAGATAACCGCCCTGCAAATCCTCCCAAAGCCGGACCACAAACCGAGCGTGCGGATCAACACCCACCTGACGAAAATCGGGAAGCGAGCACGCTTCCCAGAACCGTCGGACCGCGCCCGCCCCCCGTATCGTGTCCGCGAACGGTTCGCTCACCAGACGCTTGAGCACAGCAAGATCAATCGCCGGCGGCGCCGCTTTGAGCACATCGTGGCGCGGACGGTGTTCGAGATCGCCGATCAGCACCTTGAGCGTATCAAAGCGTGGTTCGGCCTCGCGCCAATGGAGCTTGGTGAGCGGCGCGAATTTGTGCTCTTCGATCGCGAAGATCTCTTCGTCGGTGAATTCAAGAGGGGCGCCCGATCGCGTACCGCCTCCGGTCAGCGTGCCGAAACTGCCATCGCGCTGGTGCCGGCCCGCACGCCCGGCGATCTGTGCCATTTCGGCGGGCGAGAGCCGACGCTTGCGATTGCCGTCGAATTTCGAGAGCGCGGCGAAGGCGACATGGTTGAGGTCGAGGTTGAGACCCATCCCGATCGCGTCGGTCGCTACGATGTAGTCAACCTCACCGTTTTGGAACAATTCGACCTGTTTGTTACGTGTTTCCGGTGAAAGAGCGCCCATCACAACCGCTGCGCCGCCACGAAAGCGCCGAAGCGCCTCCGCCATCGCGTAGACCTGCTCCACCGAGAAGGCGACCACCGCGCTGCGCGGCGGCAGGCGCGAGAGTTTGGTGCTGCCCGAATGCGTGAGGGTCGAAAAGCGCGGCCGCTCGATAAGCTCCGCGCGAGGGATCAGCGCCCTGACAAGTGGCTCAAGCGTCGCGGAGCCAAGGATCATGGTCTCCTCGCGTCCGCGCGCGTGCAGCAGCCGGTCGGTGAAGATATGCCCGCGTTCGGGATCCGCGCCGATTTGCGCCTCATCCAGCGCAACAAAGGCATGACCGCCGCCAAGGCGGTCCATCGCTTCGGCCGTGCAGCAAAAGTAGCGCGCGTCTGGCGGTTCGATCCGTTGCTCTCCGGTTATCAGCGCAACCTGATTGTCGCCTTTGATCGCGCGCAATCGATCATAGACCTCGCGCGCGAGCAGCCGAAGCGGAAATCCCATCATCCCCGAGGAGTGGGCGCACATCCGCTCTATCGCGAGATGCGTCTTGCCGGTGTTGGTTGGACCAAGCACCGCGCGCACGCGCCCCGTGCCCGCAACTGGGCGAGAAATGTCGGACGAAGAGGGGATCACGCGAATAACTGTGTCAGGCTTATGCAGCGGGGGCAACAGGGCCTATCTAAGCGTTTTCCTGTTCTGGATAACCCCTCGTCGCATCGGTGACGCGGCTGGTCGATCCTTAAACGCGTGTTTACCGTAATGCGCCAAGGCATGATGTAACGGACCAGACCGCGCTATGCGCGCGGATCGACAGGCCAAGACAACGAACGGGACACCGTGGACCGAGGGCGCAACATCAATCGCGAAGATCTGCATTCGGAAAGTGCATCGAGTGTTGCTGCGGCTCGCACCGGTCGAGACGTGGCCGACTATCTTCAGAACGCGAGCGATCACGCGGCGTCCGGCAGACCTCCCAGGGCAACGCGCCAGGCCCTGGCGCGCGTGCGCGGTTGGAAGGATCGCTTCGACGAATGGAAGCTGCGCGCGGGAAGCACTCTCAATCGTTTCGATCTCACGCCGGATCTGGCCGACAACATCGGCAGCGCACGCTGGTTTCGTGGTCTGGTGACAATGCTCGGCCTGGGGGCTGTGGCCTTGATGTTCTGGCCCGATCTCACGCCGCTTGAGGCGCGCTCCGCCATGCCGCTGGACGACGCGATCCGGACCGAGTTGCGCCGCCATGCCATCACGCCCCTGGCTCTTGGAGCGGACACAGGCCGCCGCATGGCCCCGACCGACGCGGTTATCCCGCTGGCGAGCGCTCCCGAACGCCCACGCATCGAACTGGTCTCGAAGCTGGCTCCCGGTGACAGCTTTGCCAGCGCCCTGCGCCGCGCCGGTGTGTCGGCGAGCGATATCGATCGGGTCAGCGCGCTGATCAGCCCGGCGATCACGCTCAGCGAGGTCGAGCCCGGGACCACCCTGGACATCGTGCTTGGTCGGCGCTCGGAGCAGGGCGCGCCGCGCCCCCTGGACGCGCTATCGTTTCGAGCGCGATTTGATCTTGAACTCAAGGTTGACCGAACGGGACGCGACGAGCTGGGCAATCCGATCGGTCCGCTAGCGCTTGAGCGCAATCCCATCCGCGTTGACGAGACACCGCTGCGTTTGCGCGGGAAAGTGGGCTCTAGCCTTTACCGTTCGATGCGCGCCGCGGGCGTCCCGGCGAGCGCGGTGCAGGATTACCTTCGCGCGCTCGACGCGCAGCTCGACATGAATCGCGAAGTCGCAAGCAGCGATGAATTCGACATTATCATCGCCTACCGCCGCGCAGCGACGGGCGAACGCCAGGCCGGGCAGCTGCTCTACGCCGGCATTGATCGCGGGGGGCAGCCCAAGGTGCAACTCATGCGCTGGGGAAGCGATGGACGTTTCTACGAAGCATCCGGCACCGGCGAGGAGCGCACCGGCCTCGCGCGGCCCGTGCCGGGCGCCGTGACATCGGGCTTTGGGATGCGTCGCCACCCGATCCTCGGTTATCGCCGCATGCACGCCGGGCTGGACTTCCGCGCCCGCAGGGGCACGCCGATTGTCGCTGTTACCGACGGGCGCGTGGTTTCCGCCGGCCGTGCGGGCGGGTGCGGGATCACCGTCAAGCTGCAACATTCGGGCAACCTCGCCACGCGGTATTGCCATATGAGCCGTCTCGCCGTTCGCCGCGGCGCGCAGGTGAAGCGCGGGCAGGTCATTGGCTATGTCGGATCGACCGGCCTCTCCACCGGACCGCATCTGCACTACGAAATGTATCGCGGGGGCAAGGCCATCAACCCGGCCAGCGTGAAATACGTGACGCGATCGACTTTGAGCGGCACCGAACTCATCGATTTCAAGCGGCAGCTGATCAAATTGAAGGAAATCGAGGTGGGTGTCGCGCTGGAAGACCTGGTTCCGATGGAGAGCGAGATCGGCGAGCCCGAGCGCGAGATCGAGAAGATCAGCGGCGACGCGCGCGAATAGCCGCCAGGACCGGTGCATCATTGCCAGCCGGCCCGCTTTACGGCTACCTGCGTCAGCATGACTGGACGCTATCCTAACACACGCCTGCGCCGCACCCGCGCTACCGGTTGGAGCCGTGCGCTGCATCGCGAAACACTGCTGACGCCCGCGGACCTGATCTGGCCGCTCTTCATCACGGAAGGAGAGGGGGTTGAGGAGCCGATATCCAGCCTGCCCGGTGTTTCGCGCTGGTCCATCGACGGGATCGTCGCGCGCGCCAAGGAGGCGGTGTCGCTCGGCGTGCCTGTCCTCGCGCTGTTTCCGAACACTCAGCCCGAGCGCCGCTCGGACGATGGGGCCGAAGCGCTTAACCCCGATAACCTGATGTGCCGCGCCATCCGCGCCATCAAGGACGCGTGCGGCGATGATATCGGCGTGCTCACCGACGTAGCGCTCGACCCCTACACCGCGCACGGACAGGACGGGCTGCTCGACGATAGGGGCTACGTCGTGAACGATGAGACCGTGGCGGTTCTGGTCGATCAGGCGCTCAACCAGGCCAAGGCGGGCGCGGACATCATCGCGCCGTCCGACATGATGGACGGGCGTATCGGCGCGATCCGCATGGCGTTGGAGATGGGCGAGCATCGCAACGTCCAGATCATGAGCTACGCCGCGAAATACGCCAGCGCTTTCTACGGGCCGTTCCGCGACGCGGTGGGCTCTGGCGGGCTGCTAAAAGGCGACAAGAAGAGCTACCAGATGGATCCCGCCAACTCCGACGAAGCGCTACGCGAGGTCGAACTCGACATCGCCGAGGGTGCGGACAGCGTGATGGTGAAGCCGGGTCTGGCCTATCTCGACATCATCTACCGTGTGAAGCGCGCATTCGGCGTGCCGGTCTTCGCTTACCAGGTGAGCGGCGAATACGCGATGATCGAAGCCGCCGCAGGGGTGGGCGCGGGCGATCGCGACGCGCTGCTCATGGAAAAGCTGCTGGCGTTCAAGCGCGCCGGGTGCAGCGGCATCCTGACCTATCACGCGCCGGTGGCCGCCAAGCTTCTGAATGGCTGACACTTCCTGCGCCTTTTATCACGAGACCGAGCGGCTGATCCTGCGCGATTGGCGCGAGGAGGATTGGGCGCCGTTCTGGGAAGGGACAAACACACCAGCTGTGACCGAGTGGATCGGCGGCGTTGCCGACGAGGAAACCAAGACCAGGGCCCAAGACCGCCTGGTGCGGTTTGCCCGCGATTGGGGGCACACCTTCTGGTGCGTCGAGCGCCGGTCGGACGGTGCGGTCCTCGGCTTTTGCGGATTGAAGCGTTGCACCGATGAAAACGGCCCGTTCGGCATGATGGAAGCCGGCTGGCGTTTGCGCGAGGACGCGTGGGGCAAGGGTTACGCGAAGGAAGGGGCGATCGCGGCGCTGGACCTGTCGTTCGACCGCTTTGGCGCTGACGAGACGATCGCCATGACCTTTCAAGGCAACACCGCAAGCTGGGGCTTGATGCGCCGCCTTGGCATGGAACGGCGGCCCGAGCTCGATTTCAAGGACGAGGTCTGGCCGCAATACAACGAACCGGTCATCGTCTACGCCATTGGCCGCGAAAAGTGGAAGGAAACCAGACCTTGACCGAGCAACGTCGCTTTCCGGGCGTCAACATCATTCCGATCCACGGCAAGACACCAAGGATCCACGAAACCGCCTTCATCGCGCCGGGATGTACCATCATCGGCGATGTCGAGATCGGGGCGCAGTCCTCGATCTGGTACAATTGCGTGGTGCGCGCGGATGTCTTCACGATCCGGATCGGCGAGCGGACCAATGTGCAGGACGGAAGCGTGCTTCACTGCGACCCGCCGCGCCCCGGCGACGAAGAAGGCTGCCCGCTGATCATCGGCGACGATGTCCTGATCGGCCATATGGCGATGGTCCACGGCTGCACGATTCACGATCGCGGCTTTGTCGGGCTGGGAGCGATTGCGATGAACAAGTCGGTGATCGGCTCCGATGCAATGCTGGGCGCGGGCGCCATGCTGACCGAGCGCAAAGTGATGGGGGAGCGCGAATTGTGGGCGGGGCGTCCGGCCAAGCTGATGCGCGAATTGCCCGACGCTGCGATTGCAGGAATGCGCGCGGGCGTTGCGCACTACGCCGAAAACGCTAAGCACCATGCTGAAGCAGTGGGCGAAGCTGTATGACCATGCGCCTGCAAAGGTGACAAAGGTGACAAAGGTGACAGTGTGTCACCCACGAATTCCTCTCCACTACTCATTTATTTCAAGGCTTTGCTGGCAGAAAGCGAAGGTGACATTTATCCAACCTGAAACAGGGTTGCGGATACAGTTTTCAAAGAGCCGAGCGCAGTCTGACGCGGCGAAGGCGTGTAGGAAAGCGTCGATCCGCTGGTCAGCCCTCAGCCCGTCGGCTGGCGGATATAGCCGAACATGTGTGGCACGAAATCGGCCTTGCCGACTTCAAGACCCTCCTTGCGCAGGATCGCGTAGGCCGCTGTCGTGTGGAAGTAGAATTGCGGCACCGACCAGTCGCGCACATAGGATATGGTGGTCATGTCGAAGACCATCCCGTTCGGGATGGCGAGCTCCAGCGCAGCCTCGTCGGCGGCGAAGTCTCGCTTTTCCCATTCATCGAGCTGTTCGAGCGTCGAACCGATGCGCACAATCGCTTCTTCGAGCGTGGCGGGGTCCTCTTCTCTTGAGACAAAGGTAACGCCAGCGACCCGCTCGATAGCCTCGCCGACCATGTTGCACAGGAAGCGGATTTGCGTGGACAGCGGGTGCATGTCGTCCGCCAGCCGCGCTTGCAGCAGCGCGTCGCCGCGCGGGTCGGCGGCGGCTTTGGTTAGCAGGCCCTTGAGCGTGCCGAGCATATGGCGCTGGGTGGGTACGAGCAGATCTTTGGCGTTCATGACGTGTCTCCTTTGCGGCCCGGACTAGGCGTTTCTGCGGCACATGCCCATTCCCTTTCGGTTCGCTCGTCATTGCGAGCCGCGAAGCGGTGCGGCAATCCAGAGCGTCAATGCGATACGCTCTGGATTGCTTCGCCTCCGGCTCGCAATGACGAATTCCCTAAGGTCAATCCCCACCAGCGCCCGCTCTCGGGCCGAAGGACCGCAAGCGCGACCGCGCGTCCGCAGCGAAGCGAGGAAACGGCTAGTCTCTGACTAGCTGACGAAGACTCTCGATCCGGTCCGCCTCGTGCACCGGCTTGTCCCAGCGGATGCGATGGATGCGCGGAAAGCGCATCGCAAGGCCGCTCTTGTGACGCTTCGAAGTGTGCACGGAGTCGAAAGCGACCTCGAAGACGAGCGTGCGCTCGACCTCGCGCACGGGGCCAAACCGATTGAGCGTCGTCTGCCGCACCAGCTTGTCGAGCTTCTTGAGCTCGGCGTCGGTGAAGCCCGAATAGGCCTTGCCCACAGGCAGCAGCTCGGCGCCTGCATCGGGGTCGCCATCCCAGCAGCCGAACGTGTAGTCCGAATAGAAGCTGGAGCGTTTGCCGCTGCCGCGCTGCGCGTACATCAGCACGCAATCCACCAGCAGTGGATCGCGTTTCCACTTGTACCACAGGCCCACCTTGCGCCCCGCAATATAGGGGCTGTCGCGCCGTTTGAGCATCAGCCCCTCAATCGCGTCGTCGCGTGCCCCGGCGCGGATCTGCGCGAGGTGTTCGAAATCGCGCGCCTCGACCAGCGAGGAGAGGTCGAAATGGCTGTCCGGCAGGCGCTCCATGAGCGCTTCGAGACGGGCGCGGCGCGTTTCCCAGCTGTGTTCGCGCAGGTCTTCGCCTTCGAGCAGCAGGGTGTCGTACAGCCTGACAAAGGCCGGCGCTTCGGTGAGCATTTTCTTCGAGACCGTCTTGCGCCCGAGCCGCTGTTGCAGCGCGTTGAAACTGGCCGCGCCGCCCGCTTCGCCGCCTTGCGTGATCCCGCGCACCAGCAACTCGCCATCGAGCACGGCGTCAAAGGGCAGAACGTCGAGCAATTCCGGGAAGGTCGCCGAAATATCATCGCCCGAGCGCGAATAGAGCCGGGTTTGCGGGTTCCCCTCCGCGTCGGTCACGCGCACCAGCTGGACTCGGATGCCGTCCCACTTCCATTCGGCAGCGAAGTCCTCAAGGTCCACCACCGTCTCTTCGAGCGGATGGGCGAGCATGAACGGGCGGAACAGCGGGCGGTGCGCCACATCGGGCGGGTCCGAACCATCGGCCGCCCAGGCGAACAGCTCGGTGTAGGGCGGCTCAAGCGCGTGCCAGTATTCCTCGACATCCTCGACATCGACCTGGAACGCCTGCGCGAACGCGGTCTTGGCGAGCCGCGCGGACACTCCGATCCGCATTCCTCCGGTGGCGAGCTTGATCAGGGCGTAGCGGCCCGAGGAATCGAGGCCATCGAGCAGCTTTGGCAGTTCGCTGGGCGCGGTGGCGCGCGTGAGGGAGGTGAGCAAACCGACGGTCTCATCGAGGCCGGGCGAGTCCTGCGGCGCACTCTCTTGTGGTTCGGGCCACAAGAGGCTCGCGGTTTCCGCCGTGTCGCCAACGAAGTCGCGGCTGAGCGTCCACAGGACCGGATCGACCCGCTCCATCAACAGGTTGCGAATGGTCGAGCTCTTCACCGCCGGAAAGTCGAGCTCCCCCGTCAGCGCGGCCATGGCCCAGCCGCGATCCGGATCGGGCGTCTCGCGCAGATAGGCGCTCAGCAGAGCGAGCTTTCGGTTGCGGCTGCCGGTGTAGACCAGCGCGTCGAGCAGGGCGGCGAACCGGTTCATGCCCGCACGGACAAAAGGGCTTGCGCGGAACCTTCAGGCCGCAGACATGTACCAACATCAAGGGCCGATTCCGGCCTAGCGCTCTCACATCTCAAAAAGGAATCCCACGCATGAAAACGACCGCCTTTGCTGCCCTTCTCATCCTCGGCGCCGCCACCCCGGCCATGGCCGATAGCCCCATGGAGACGACCGACGAGGCGGTTGCAAAGCTGTCGATCGACAATTCGATCGAAGAGCTGATGGCAAACGAGGTGACCGCCGCGGTCCTGCTCAAGCACATTCCCGGCATCGACGAACACCCGGCCTACGGTCAGTTCAAGGGTATGAGCCTGATCGAGCTTCAGCCCTGGTCGGCGGGCGCGGTGACCGACGAGATCATCGCTGCGGTCAAGGCGGACCTCGAAGCGCTCGCGTAAATCGGCGTTCGCTGGGCGAGGGTGACTAGTCATCCTCGTCCTCGCGACCGACCAGTGCGAGCGCGCGCGCCCGGCGCTGGTGGAGTTCGCACCAGCGCAGCAGCGCCTCTTCGCGGCCATGGGTGATCCAGGTTTCCGCAGGGTTCACCTGCGCGATGGTCTGTGTCAGCTCATCCCAGTCGGCGTGGTCGGAAATCACCAGCGGCAGCTCCACCCCGCGTTGGCGCGCGCGCTGACGCACACGCATCCAGCCCGACGCCATCGCCGTGATCGGCTCGGGCAAACGGCGCGACCAGCGATCGTTTAGCGCGCTGGGCGGAGCGATGATTATACGCCCGCGCATGTCTTCCTTGGTGTGGTCGGAGACAAGCCGCAATTCACCCAGGTTCACGCCGTTCTCTTCGTAAAGCCGGCACATCTTCTCCATTGCGCCGTGGAGATAGATCGGATCGTCGTGACCGGCGGCGCGAAGCTCGGCGATCACGCGCTGCGCCTTGCCGAGCGCGTAGGCGCCCACCAGCACGCATTGCTCGGGATGCCGGGCTAGCGCTGCAAGGAGCTTCGCCATCTCCTCTTCGATCGGCGGATGGGCGAAAACCGGCAGGCCGAACGTCGCCTCGGTGATGAAGACGTCGCACGGCGTCACTTCGAAGGGCGCGCAGGTGGGGTCGGCGCGGCGCTTGTAATCGCCGGTGATGACCACCCGTTCGCCCGCGTGTTCGAGCAGGATCTGGGCCGATCCCAGCACGTGGCCCGCAGGAATATAGGTGGCCTCCACGCCCCCCGGCAGCCGGATCGTCTCGCCATATTGCACCGGCACGGCGCCCTTGCGCGTGTTGTAGCGCAGCTCCATGATCGCAAGCGTTTCCGGGGTGGCGATGGTCTCGCCATGCCCGCCCCGCGCGTGGTCGGCGTGGCCATGCGTCACCAGCGCCCTGTCGACCGCTCGGCCCGGATCGATCCAGCAATCCGCAGGGACGACCTGCACGCCCCAGGGTTCGGACCGGATCCAGGAAAAGGGCGCGCTCATACGAGGAATAAACCCAGATGCGCGCGCCCGCGTTCCCGGATCGGGGGAAGGCCTACTCGCCGCTGTTAATCGCTTGTGTCCATGGTCGGCGGCGCCGAAGGTTCGATTGAAGCGGGCTTGGTGCGGTACTTCTCGAACCACTTGATCACGCTGTCGGTGCGCGCGGCCTGCTGGCTGGGCGATTGCGTGAGGTTGTTGTGGCTCGAATCGGGTGTGATGACGAGCGCGGTGTCGACGCCCAGCAGCTTGAGCGCACCGTAGAACTGCTCGGCTTCCGAACGCGGCGTGCGGTAATCTTCGGCGCCCACAAGCACCAGCGTGGGCGTTTTGATATTGGCAGCCGCGGCCAGCGGCGAGCGCTTCCAGTAATGCTCGGGCTCCTCCCACGGCTGGGCGCCGAGCCAATAGCGGCCAAAGAACGGATAGAGATCCGCCATCAGCGCCATCGTCGTCCAGTTGATCACCGGCTTGTGCGAGGCCGCCGCCTTGAACCGGTCGGTCTGCCCGACGACCCACGCGGTCAGGATACCGCCGCCCGAACCTCCGGTGACGAACAAATTGTCCGGGTCCGCGTAGCCCGCCGCAATTGCCGCATCGACCGCGGCCATCAACTCTGCCTGGTTGCTGATCGGATAATTGTCCTCGATCCGGTCGGCGAAAGTCTCGCCATAGCCGGTCGAGCCGCCCGGATTGGTGAACAGGACGGCGTAGCCCGCTGCGCCGTAAAGCTGGTAATCCGCCGAGAATTCGGGCCCATAGGATGCGTAAGGGCCGCCGTGCATCTCGAGGATCGTCGGCACCTTATCGCCGGGTGTGTAGCCGGGCGGCAGCGTGATCCATGCCGGAATCTTGACGCCATCGGGAGCCGTCACGTCGAGCGCGATGGTCTCGCCCAGCTCCTTGTCCGCAAGATGCAGCGCGTTGAGCGAGGTCAGCACTTTCTTGCCGCTGCGCCCCTCATAACCGACATCGGGCGGCGCCACCGAACTCGCCGTGGTGAAGGCCAGATCGCCGCGCTCGCTCACCGACCATTCGCCGCCGGTATAGGGGAGCGCGTAATAGGGGCTGCCAAGCCGCGCGTCCAACGGGCTTGGGCGGCTGGCGTTGAGGCCGACCTTTGCGACCCGGTGCTCGCCATCGCTTTCATAGCTGACGAACAGCCCGGCCTTGGCCCATTCGATACCGTCATAGCCGCGATCGAACCCCGCAATCAGCTGGCGCGAGCCCGTGCCATCGGCGTTCATGACGTAGAGGTTCGTCTGGTCGAACGCGTTGCCGACATCGTCGCGGCCCAGATAGGCGATCCGTGTCCCGTCGGGCGAGACCTGCGGGGCAGCGTCGGGGCCCTTTCGGTCGGTAAGAGCCGTGATTTCGCCGCTGGCGATATCGAGGCGATAGATTTCCGATTCCAGCGGTTCGGTTTCCCAGTCCTCGTTGCGGTTGCCGGAATAGTAGAGCGCGCGGCCATCCGGTGCCCATTCGACCGCGCCGCCATTGGAATATTCGCCATAGGTGAGCTGGCGCGGCGCGCCTCCCGACGCGTTGACGAGGAAGAGCTGCCGCGTGCCCGGCTTGACGTAGCTGCCGCCGTCGCGGCGATAGGTGACGCGCTCGATAATCTGCAACGGCTTGCCCCATTGGGCGCCTTCCGGCTTGGCGGGCGGCTTTCCGAGCGAGAGCCCCTTGCCGGCAACGCGCGCCGTGTACGCGATGCTGCTTCCATCGGGCGACCAGGTAATGCCGCTCGGGCCTTCAGGCAGAGCCGTGATGTTGGCGCTCTGCCCCGTGTCCATCCAGCGCACATGCAGTTCGGGTCCGCCGCCGCTCTGCGTCGAGACGTAAGCGAGCCTTTTCCCATCGGGCGACCAGCGCGGTGAGACATGCGCGCCTTCTCCGGTCACAAGCGGGGTCTGCGCGCCCGACGCCACGTCGATCAGCCAGATGGAGCTCACCGCCTTGTCGGTCATGATGTCGTTAGTGCGCCGGACATAGGCGATCTTCGAGCCGTCGGGGCTGATCTGCGGGTCGGCGGCGACGCTAAGCCCAAAGAGGTCCGCGCCGGTGAATCTGGTCTCCGGCCCGCTTGCGGCCTTGTGTTCGCTGTGATTGTCTTCGCTGTGATTGTCCGCAGCCAGGGGTGCAGACAGAGCGAGCGCGGTGGCGGCGAGGAGTAGCGTGCGTGCAATCATGAAAAATCGGCCCCTGAGATAAGATCAGGGGCCGATCAAACATATTCGCGCGGCAAAGGCCAGAGCCTTGCGGGGCCTAGCTCTTGGTGTCGCTGCCCGATTCCTCGGGCTTGGTGTCGCTCCCACCACTTGCCGGAGGCGTCTTTTTCGCCGTTGGCTTCTTCTTGGCCGGCGGTTTGCGCCGGGACTTGGACTTGGGAGGGGCAGGCGTGAGTTCGAAACTCGGTTTGCCGTCCTTGATCGTGACATGGACTTCGCCGCCATCGGCGAGCTTGCCGAACAACAGCTCTTCGGCGAGCGGTTGCTTGATCCGATCCTGGATCAGGCGGCCCATCGGGCGCGCGCCATACAGCTTGTCATAGCCTTTGTCCGCGAGCCACGAACGCGCGTCGCTGTCGAACTGGATGTGGACGTTCTGTTCGGCGAGCTGGAGTTCGAGTTCGAGGATGAACTTGTCGACCACGCGCGCAACGGTGCTCTTGCCGAGATAGGCAAACGGCACGATCGCATCCAGACGGTTGCGGAATTCCGGGGTGAACATCTTCTTCACCGCTTCGGACCCGGCGTCTTCCTTCGACACATCGCCAAAGCCGATGCCCTGCCGCGCCATGTCGGCGGCGCCCGCATTGGTCGTCATGATGAGCACGACGTTGCGGAAATCGACCGTCTTGCCGTGGTGGTCGGTCAAACGGCCGTTATCCATCACCTGCAAGAGGATGTTGAACAGGTCCGGGTGCGCCTTTTCGATTTCGTCGAGCAGCAGCACGCAATGCGGATTCTGATCAACCGCATCGGTTAACAGACCGCCCTGGTCGTAACCAACATAGCCCGGAGGCGCGCCGATCAGGCGGCTGACCGAGTGGCGCTCCATATATTCCGACATGTCGAAGCGCTTCAATTCGATCCCCATGATCGAGGCGAGCTGGCGTGCGACTTCGGTCTTGCCGACACCGGTCGGGCCGGAGAACAGGAACGAGCCAATCGGCTTGTCCGGATCGCGCAAGCCGGCACGGCTCAGCTTCATCGCGGTCGACAGGCGCGTAATCGCCTCATCCTGGCCGTAAACCACGTGTTTGAGATCGCGTTCGAGGTTCTCGAGCGCCTTCTTGTCGTCCTTCGAAACCGATTTCGGCGGGATGCGCGCCATTGTGGCGATGACCGCTTCGATTTCCTTGGCGGTGATCTTTTTCTTGCGTCGGCTGGGCGGCACCAGCATCTGCATCGCGCCCACCTCGTCGATTACGTCGATCGCCTTGTCGGGCAGCTTGCGGTCGTTGATGTAGCGCGCCGACAGCTCGACCGCGGTCTTGAGCGCATCGGGCGTGTATTTGACGTTGTGGTGCTCCTCGAAGGCGCTGCGCAGACCCTTGAGGATCTTCACCGTATCCTCGATGGTCGGCTCGTTCACGTCGATCTTCTGGAACCGGCGCAGCAGCGCGCGGTCCTTTTCGAAGTGGTTGCGGAATTCCTTGTAGGTGGTCGAACCGATGCAGCGGATCGTGCCGCCGCTCAGCGCCGGCTTCAACAGGTTCGAGGCGTCCATCGCCCCGCCGCTGGTCGCGCCCGCGCCGATGACGGTGTGAATCTCGTCGATGAAGAGCACCGCGTGGGGCATCCCCTCAAGCTCGGCGACGACCTGCTTCAGGCGCTCTTCGAAGTCGCCGCGATAGCGCGTGCCCGCCAGCAGCGCGCCCATGTCGAGCGAATAGATCACCGCTTCTTCGAGCACTTCGGGCACATCGCCTTCGACGATCTTGCGCGCCAGACCTTCGGCGATCGCGGTCTTGCCGACGCCGGGATCGCCAACATATAGCGGGTTGTTTTTCGAGCGGCGGCACAGGATCTGGACCGTGCGGTCCACTTCCGGCCCGCGACCGATCAGCGGATCGACCTTTCCGGCTTCGGCCTTGGCGTTGAGGTTGACCGTGAACTGGTCGAGCGCGGTCTCCTTCTTGTTGGCCTCGCCCTTGGTTTTTTCCGTGGCTTCCTCGCCCGTCTCCTCCTGCCCCTGCGGGGTCTTGGATTCGATCTGGCGACCACCCTTGCCGATGCCGTGGCTGATATAGCTCACCGCGTCGAGCCGGCTCATATCCTGCTGCTGGAGGAAATAGACCGCGTAGCTGTCCCGCTCGGAGAACAGCGCCACCAGCACGTTGGCGCCGGTCACCGTGTCCTTGCCCGAGGATTGCACATGCAGGATCGCGCGCTGAATCACGCGCTGAAAGCCCGCCGTGGGCTGGGGATCGGCGTTCTCCTCGGTCTTGAGCGACTGATATTCGTGGTCGAGATATTGCTTCACGACGTCGCCAAGCTCGGCCAGGTCGACCCCGCACGCGCCCATCACCTGCGCGGCGTCTTCATCGTCGATGAGCGCGAGCAGCAGATGCTCGAGCGTCGCGTATTCGTGACGGCGCTCCGACGCGTTGCTGAGCGCGTTGTGCAAGGTGCGTTCGAGGTTCTGTGCAAAACTGGGCATGAGGGAGCCTTATCGAGGGTCGGTGAAAATTCCGCGAACGGGAACGTAGTAAGAGGGGTGCCCATCATATGGGTCGCAGGGCGCGAATTGCGAATCCTTCGTCGCGAAAGTCTGGTGTGTCACGATTTGGGTCCGCCAAACAGCGCATCGGCCGCGGCGCGGTGGGCGCTGGCCTTGTCCTGATGCGCGCGCACGCGAGCAATTTCCGCCTCAAGCAGCGCCACGCGCGTGTCCAGTTCATCGTGCGAATAGGGGTCAAGGTCTTCGGCAGCGAGCCGTTGCGCGGCGTCTTTCGCGGCGTCTCCGGAGAGACTCGGGCGCTCGTCGTCTTCCATTGACCCGGAGCATCCAAGCGCAGCGGCTTGCTGTCAATGCATGACGAAGCTATTCGCTCCGCCATCGCAGGGTAGTTGGCGGACTGCGGGGGCTGATTTGGGGGCGTAGCGGTGATGAACGGTGCTAAATTGCCACAGGTGATGGACGCGATCGGCTTTGCAAACCCCGGTGGTCCCGAGGTGCTCGAAACAGAGCGGGTTGCGGTGCCCGAACCGGGTGAGGGCGAGGTTCTCATCAAAGTGGCTTATGCGGGCGTCAATCGCCCGGATTGCATTCAGCGCTCGGGCGCCTATCCGCCGCCGCCCGGCGCCTCGCCGATCATCGGACTCGAAGTGGCGGGCGAGGTCGTGGCGGTCGGCGCCGGCGTGCCCGAAGAAGCGATCGGCGCGCGCGTCGCCGCGTTGACGCCCGGTGGCGGCTACGCCGAGTATTGCACCACGCCCTGGGGGCATTGTCTGCCCGTTCCCCAAACCCTGCCGCTCAAGTCCGCCGCCGCGCTGCCCGAGACGCTGTTCACCGTCTGGCACAACGTGTTCGAGCGCGGTCTCGCCCGCGATGGGGAGCGCCTGCTTGTGCACGGCGGAACCAGCGGGATCGGCACAATGGCGATCATGCTGGCGAAGGCGTTCGGCGTGCAGGCGATCACCACTTGCGGCGACGAGGCAAAGTGCGAGGCGGCGCGCAAGCTCGGCGCGGACCTGGCGATCAATTACCGCGAAGAGGATTTTGTCGAGGCGGTGAAGGCGTTCACCGGCGGTGAAGGGGTGGACGTCGTTCTCGACATGGTGTCGGGCGACTACGTGCCGCGCAACCTCAAATGTCTGGCCGAAGACGGCCGGCACGTGACCATCGCCGTGCTGGGCGGTGCAAAGGCCGAGCTGTTCATGCCGATGATCATGAGGCGGCGTCTGACGCTGACCGGATCGACCCTGCGCCCGCGTTCCATCGCCTTCAAATCCGCGCTGGCGGATGAGATCGAAGCCAACGTCTGGCCGCTGTTCACCAGCGGTGAGCTTGCGCCCGTGATGGATCAGACCTTCCCGCTTGGCGAGGCCGCCGCGGCCCACGCTCGCATGGAAGCGGGCGAGCACATCGGCAAGATTGTTCTGGAGGTCGCGAAGGGCGATTAGCGCTCGCTTCAAGCGCGGGGTTTGCGACCCTGCTTTGTTGCCTTAAAGATGCAGGCAGGCCCCCAAGCGGCGTTTTGACGCGCGCAGCTGTGGATTTACGCAAAACCGTCATCGGGTTGTGAATCCCCTGTCACAAAACCCTGTCAGGGGCGCCTTAGTAGACGCAGCGCAATCGAGGCCGTATCGATGTCCGAGTCCATCTTGTCCGACCTGCCCGAGGTTCCGACCGACGGCGATCCGTTGGTCGCGAAAATCGCCAACCTGCCCATCGCGCAGCCCCGGACGCCTGAGCCGGAGGGCCACAAGCGGACCCGCTATCGCACGATCTGGATCAGCGACGTCCATCTGGGCACCAAGGGCTGCAACGCCGATATGCTGATCGACTTTCTGGACAACACCGACAGCGAGACGATGTACCTCGTCGGCGATATCCTTGATGGATGGCGGCTCAAGAAGAAGTTCTACTGGCCCGCGGCGCATAACGACATCGTCTGGCGCATCCTCAAACGCGCCAAGCGCGGCACGCGGATCGTCTATATCCCGGGCAATCACGACGAGATGTTCCGTCAGTTCACCGGGCTCAACTTTGGCGGGATCGAAATCCGCCGCGTCGCCTTTCACGACACCGCCGATGGCCGCCGCCTGATGGTCCTGCACGGCGATGAGTTCGACGCGGTGATGCTCTCGCAGCGCTGGCTCGCTTTTGTCGGCGACTGGACCTATCGCGCCGCGATGCAGCTCAACGTGCTGGTCAACGGTGTGCGCAAGGCGATGGGCAAGCCCTATTGGTCGCTTTCCAAGGCCGCCAAGCACAAGGTCAAGAACGCGGTCGAATTCATCGGCAAGTATGAGGAAGTCGTCGCCAAGGCGGCGGGCCAACGCGGCGTGGACGGCGTTGTGTGCGGCCACATTCACACCGCTGAGTTTCGTCAGTTCGATTTTAACGGCAAGCCGGTAGAATACTGGAACGATGGCGACTGGGTCGAGGGTTGCAACGCGCTGGTCGAGCACGAGGACGGACGGATGGAAATCCTGAACTGGCCGGATGTCATCAAGCAGCGCGGTCAGCAAGAGGCGGAGCGTGGCTCAGCCGTCCGGGCCGAGGCAGACGCGGACGCCAAGGACCCCGATCCCGACCGCAAGGCCGCCTGATCACCGCTTCAACGGACCCGTGGCTGCACAACGATGACCTCGCCGCTCCTCTCTCGCCCCTCCGCCGAAACGCGCCGCGCAGCGCCGAATTCGATCGCTATCGTGACCGATGCGTGGCACCCGCAAACCAACGGCGTGGTTCGCACGCTTTCGACCACCTGCGAGATCCTGCGCCGTTGGGGGCATGACGTCACGGTGATCTCCCCGGAGGACTACCCTTCCTTCCCAGCGCCGACATACCCTGAAATCCGGCTGGCGGTCACATGGCCGGGCGCGGTGGGTCGCCAATTGGCGCGAATCAAACCCGAAGCGGTCCATATCGCCACCGAAGGTCCGCTCGGTTTCGCGGCGCGGCGCTATTGCATGAACCGCAAAGTGCCGTTCACGACCGCCTATCACACTCAGTTTCCCGACTATTTCGCGCGCCGCACGGGCCTCTCGGCCGACTGGTTCTGGCCCTATATTCGCCGCTTCCACCGGCCGGCTGAACGGATCATGGTCGCGACCGAGACGATCCGCTCCCAGCTTCGCGCGCAAGGCCTGACCCAGCTCACCCACTGGAGTCGCGGGGTGGACCTTTCCTGCTTTTCCCCCGATGCGCCGCCTCCGCCCGAATACGCCGCGCTTGAGGGGCCGATCATGCTCTATGTCGGGCGTGTGGCGATCGAGAAGAACATTGAGGCTTTCCTCGAAAGCGCGCGTGTGGGCACCAAGGTGGTGGTTGGCGACGGTCCGGCGCGCGCCGCGCTTCAGGCGAAGTATCCCGATGCGGTGTTCCTGGGCAAACGCACCGGGCGCGATCTCGCCGGATGCTATGCGGGCGCCGATGTGTTCGTCTTTCCGAGCAAGACCGACACGTTCGGCCTAGTCATGATCGAGGCGCTGGCGTGCGGCACGCCGGTCGCAGCGTACCGTGTGCCGGGCCCTGTCGACATTCTGAGCGACGGGGTCGGAGCGATGGCAGACGAGCTCGACCGTGCGATCGCGCGCGCGCTCGGGCTTGATGGCGCGGACTGCGTCGATTACGCGGCCGGCTTCACCTGGGAGGCGGCGACGCGGCAATTCCTGAACGGACTGGTCGCGCTAGAGGATGAGCAATGCGTTTCGCTGCAGGCGACGCCCGCGCTCTAATTTGACCGCTCGCAAGGCTGCTGCTTGCGACTTGGACCGGTTTGGCTTATCTGAGCCACAGCAGCGGCCGCTCCGGGAAGGGGCGGCCCTTATTATTTCTAACGGAGATTTCGTTATGGCCACCCCAAAAGCAAAGGGGGATCAGCCCAAGCCGCTGATGCCGCACGCGACCGCCACATGGCTGGTCGATCACACCGGCCTTAGCTTTGAACAGATCGCGGAATTCTGCGGCCTCCACATCCTTGAGGTGCAGGCGATGGCGGATGATCTGGCGGGCAGCAAATACACCGGGCGCGACCCCGTTCACGCGGGCGAGCTAACCCTTGAAGAGATCAAGACGGGCGAAGAGAATTCGGATTACGCGCTGAAGATGCACAAGGCTCCGGTCGAAGTGACGCGCACCAAGGGCCCGCGCTACACACCGGTGTCCAAGCGTCAGGACAAGCCCGACGGCATTGCCTGGATCCTGCGCAACCACCCCGAGGTGTCCGATGCGCAGATCTCCAAACTCATCGGCACCACGCGCAACACGATCGGTGCGATTCGCGAGCGCACGCACTGGAACATCCAGAACATTCAGCCCAAGGATCCGGTTACGCTCGGCCTGTGTTCGCAGCGTGAGCTCGACGCGGTGGTCGCCAAGGCGGCGAAGCGCGCCGGCATTGTCGAAGAAGCGGCTGAAGCGAGCGAAGGCGAAGACACGCGCAGCGAAAAGGACAAGCTGATCGAAGAACTGCGCGCCGAACGCGAGGCGAACGCAAAGGCCGCTGCCGAAGCCGCGCAGGAAGCCGAAGCCGAAGCGTGGCTTGCCGCCAAGCGCGAAGCGGAAGAGGCCGAAGAAAACGCCGCGCCCGCGGCGGCTGAAGAGGCGTTTGCCACGCCTGCAGAGGAAAAGCCATCGGACGAGTGACCTTCGCAAACCCGGTCATCCAACGTAAAAGGGGCGGCTTCGGTCGCCCTTTTTATTTTGCGAGGGAGCCTGGCGTTCGAAAAGCCGTTTGAGGAATCTCAAGAACCGACGCCCATAGGATCGGGTTTCGCTTGTGCCTGGAGAGGGGATCATCCATGGCTACTGACATGAATGTAAATAGCGCGTCGCAAGGTCAAATGGCCTATCACCACCCGACACCCTGGAGCGCCCGTTTCGAACCGATGACGCTGCCGGAAATGCTGGCGCGCACGGTCGCTCTCGATCCGGACGCGCCCTTCCTGCATTTTCTCGGGCGGACCTATTCTTACGGTGCAATTCAGGCCGAAGCGGAACATTTCGCGTCCGCACTGATCCAAATGGGTGTACAAAAGGGCGATCGGATCGGTCTGTTCCTGCCCAACGTGCCGATCTACGCCTCGGCCTATTACGGGGCGATGATGGCGGGGGCCATTGTGGTCAATTTCTCGCCGCTCTATTCGGTTGAAGAGCTGGCCTGGCAGGTCGACGACAGCGGCGCGCGGATGCTGGTCACGCTGGATGTGCCCGACCTGTACCGGACCGCGTCCGAAGTGCTGGAGAATTCCGAACTCGAAAAGCTGATCGTGGGGCGGCTTGCCGATATGCTGCCCTGGGCGAAGGGCACGGCGCTCAAGCTCTTTCGGCGCAAGGACATCGCGGACGTGGCGTGGGACGAAAACGTTCTCGACTGGGGGCGGTGTATCGCCAGCCCCGGGCGCGCCCTGCCCGATGATATAACGCCCGATGATATAACGCCCGACGATCTGGCTCTGCTGCAATACACCGGCGGCACCACCGGGCGGCCGAAAGGCGCGATGCTGGGCCACAGCCAATTGTCGATCAACGCGCAGCAGGTGGCCGCGATCAATCCCTTCGGCGATCCGCGCGGCGAGGTCTTCATGGGCGCGCTGCCCTTTTTCCATGTCTTCGCCAACACCGCCCTTCTCAATCACGCGGTGGTGAGCGGCGGGGCGATCGCCCTGGTCCCGCGCTTTGACGCATGTCAGGTCCTCAAGACCATCGAGCGATACAAGGCCACCGGATTTCCCGGTGTGCCGACCATGTTTCAGGCAATGCTCGACCACCCCGATCTCGCCAAGACCGATCTTTCAAGCCTGAAGGTCTGCATTTCGGGCGGCGCGCCCATGCCCGCCCCGGTCCACACCCGCTTTGAAGAGGTGACCGGCGTTCGGGTGTGCGAAGGCTACGGCCTGACCGAGAGCGCAGGTGTGGTGTCGGCCAACCCTTACGCGGGAACCCGCAGGAAGGGCACGATCGGCCAATTGGTCCCCGGCACTGAGGTTGCGCTGCTCGACAAGGAGGACCCGACCAGACTCGCGCCCGAGGGCGAGCCCGGCGAACTGGCGGTCCACGGGCCGCAGGTCATGCGTGGCTATTGGAACCGCCCTGAAACGGCGCAAGAGGTGTTCGTCGAACGCGGCGGGAAGACATATCTGCGCACCGGCGATGTCGCGGTCATGCACGACGATGGCTTCCTCGAGATCGTCGATCGGATCAAGGACATGATCTCGGTGGGCGGCTTCAAGGTCTTCCCGAGCGTCGTCGAAGACGCGATCCTGAAGCACGATGCGGTCAAGGAAGCGCTCGTCATCGGAGTGCCCGAAGACTATCGCGGTGAGGTGCCGCGCGCTTACGTCACGCTCCAGACCGAGGGCGCCGAAACGGCGGATGCGCTCAGAGAGTGGCTGAACGCGCGCATTGGCAAGCATGAGCGGGTCGACGAAGTGGTCATCCGCGACGAGCTGCCCAAAACGATGATCGGAAAACTTGACCGCAAGGCTCTGCGCTCGGCGGTGATCGGCGGCTGATCGAACGCAAAAGCGCCCCGCCCCCGCAGGAGCGCGGCGCTTTTCAGGGCCCGGCGGATAAGGCCGACCTTATACCGGTCAGTTGGCGATCTGCAACGTCGTCTGGTCGGGCGACTTGGGCGCCGTTGACGATCCGGTTTCCTTCGGCTTCTTGACCGCCGGACGCTGGGTGTTCGGTGCAAAGCGCCCTTCGACCTGCGCGCCCTGCTCGATGGTCAGCGCGTCGTAATGAACGTCACCATCGACCTGCGCGCTCTTGAGAACCGTGAGTTCGCGCGCGGTGATCGAACCGTTGACCTTGCCCGAAAGACGCGCGGTTTCCGCGGTGATGGCGCCGCTGATATTGCTGGTCTCGCCCTGGACCAGGCTGGCGCATTTGATATCGCCTTCGACCGTCCCGTCAATGTGGAGATCAGCCGAAGCGGTGATGTCGCCCTTGATCGAGATGTCCGAGCCGATGACGGAGAAAGTGGAGTTGGAATTGCCGACCATGGGTGATTTTCCTTGCGGTTTAGCTTGCGGAGGAGGGGGTGGAGCGGAATGTTCCGGTTCCGCGGGCTTCTTTGAGAACATCAGGGGCGGCCTCCAGGAAGGGGCGCGGATTGACCGCGCGGTTGTTGATACGGACCTCGAAGTGCAGGTGCGGGCCGGTTGAGCGACCCGTATTGCCCAGCCCGGCGATGGTCTCCCCTACGTCTACCCGGTCACCCACCGCCACGTCAAAGCGGGAAAGGTGGGCGTAACGGGTCACTATGCCGTTCGGATGCGCGACATCGACCGTTTTTCCGTAGCCTGACTTCCAGCCCACGAATTTCACCGTGCCCGCAGCGGCGGCGAAAATGGGCGAGCCGATCGGGCCACCGTAATCGATGCCGCCATGCATTGCGCTGCGCCCCGTAAAGGGATCGCGGCGATAGCCATAGGGCGAGGTCACGCGGCCATCGGGGGTCGGCACGACTTGCGGAACGCCATCGAGTGCGCGCTCGAGCGCGTCCATGCGCGCCAGGCTAAGCCCCAGCCGCTCGAAGCGCGGATCGATGTCGCCGTCGGCCGAGGTCGCGAGAAGATCGAGCGGGCCGCCCATCGGCGCGCGCGCAGCGCTGCGCAGCACGCCCCGCGGATCCAGGTTGAGCTTGCGCATCGCCTTTTCGGCCTTCTGCGCCCGCCAATCCGCAAAGCGCGTCATGTTCTCGACAAACGCAATCTGGCGCGCTTCGATTTCCGCAAGGCCACGCGCCTTGGGAAAGAATTCGCCGATCTTCTCGACGGTTTCGCCGGTCTCTTGGGTGCTGTCGGTTACATTGACGCCCGCGCCGCGCACCTCATCGGGCAGCATTTCCTGCATGGCGTCGAGGAATTCCTGACGCGCGTTGAGATCTTCGACCACGCGTTCAAGGTCGTTTCCATACGCCTGAATCCGCTCTTTCGAGGTCTCAATCCGCGCCTTTTCCTGCTCGAACGAGGCAAGGCTGGCTTCGGCCCGGTATTGGTTCCACCCCATTACGCCGAGCGATGAGACCCAAACGAGCGCGACGCCAGCGACAGCGCCGGCGGCCGACATCTGCAGACGCGAAGACAGTTTGATGAAGCGAACCTGCCCGTCGGAGCGCATGAAGAACTCGCGATCGGGAAACCATCCGCGAACGCGCTCGACCATAAGCCGCACGTTCGAAACTTGCGATGAAGGAGAGTCTGACAAAGCGGCCCCGTGCTTATTGCGTGCTTTTATGTTTTTTTCGTTGCCAGTCGGCTAACAAGGGAGTGGTTAAGGGTCGATTGCCAAACCCATACGAACCGTTGAACTGATCCGATTTCGCGATGAACGGTTCAGCTCGGAGAAAGAAACGCGATACGCTACACATTGCAGAGTATTTCTGGGCGACTTCGCGTTTGGCAATTAGTCAGATTTGGCCTGCCAGGTTTCGAATCGTGTTCGGCTCCGAGCATCCTGACAGCGACCGGGCGGGCTGCTAGGGCCCTTGCGTATGATGCGACGACCAGAACCTGTCTCCTCGCCCCGGTTGCCTGCCGCGGCGGCACGGCGCGCGGTGACACCGCGTTGACGCGGGACTAAGGCGTCGATTCTGAACTCATGACCCGTGTACCAAGACGCATCGGCCTGTTGGGCGGCAGCTTCAATCCCGCGCATGGCGGCCACCGCCGCGTTTCGATCTTCACCATGAACGCTCTGGGCCTTGATGAGGTGTGGTGGCTGGTCTCGCCCGGAAACCCGCTCAAGCCCAGCGACGATATGGCCAGTCTCCACGCCCGCCTGCGCTCCGCTCAACACCACGCGCGGCGCGCGCGGATCGTGCCGACCGCGATCGAGCTTGAGCTGGATACGCGCTACACTGTGGATACTTTGGCCAAGCTGACAAAGCGCTATCCAAACCGCGAATTTGTGTGGCTTATGGGGGCTGACAACCTGGCGCAGTTCCATCTTTGGAAGGGTTGGCGACGGATCGCGCGGGCCATGCCGATTGCAGTCATTGCGCGCCCGGGTTATAACGCGGACGCCATGACGAGCCCCGCCATGGCCTGGCTCAGGCGCTACTCGGTGTCTGCCGCCAGCTTTCGGAAACGGGGGCGATGGAGCGCACCGGCCCTGGTGTTTTTGCGTTTCGATCCGGATCATCGCTCGGCCACGGCCCTTCGCCGTGCCAACGCCGACTGGGCGTCTGATCTTCTGGATGCTTCGCGATCGCTGGACCACAGCGCCGCTCCACGGGATCGGCTCACATTTCGCCGCATCGAGGGATGGGAGGAGGCATGAGGCTTGCCGGCCTTTCGCCATCCCCCTTGTCCAGCGGCGGACGCATCCCACGTCATTGCCCTGAAATCTGGAGAACTCTGCTTGCCACATACACAGGCACACACAGCGGCGCCTCTCAACGAGGCCCGGAAGGTGATACCCACCATGCCCGCTGACGCGGCGAACGATCTGCACGAACTGGTCCTCGCTCAATTGGACGATGACCAGGCGATGGAGGTCGTCTCGATCCCGCTCGAAGGCAAAAGCTCGGTCGCCGATTACATGGTGATCGCGAGCGGTCGCTCGACCCGGCAGGTTGCGTCCATGGCGCAAAAGCTGGCCGAGAAGGTCAAACAGTCGGGTTATGGCCCGGCACGGATCGAAGGCCTTCCAGCGGCGGACTGGGTCCTGATCGATGCGGGCGATGTGGTCATCCACCTGTTCCGCCCCGAAGTGCGCAGCTTTTACAATCTTGAACGCATGTGGTCGTTCGAGGGCGGGGAAGCGCAGGCTTCCTGAGTCTTGCGAAGCCGCCTCCGCGGCTTGGTCCTCGGTGCTATTCCCTCCGCCCAATCTTGGGCGTGTTTATCCTGAGCGGCTGGCTTACCAGCCAGCCGAAGGGGGGCACCTGCGGGCGCGCGGTCGCCCTTGCGGTTTGCTGGGTAGCGCTGGATCGAAATCTAAGATTTCGCAAGGCCAAGGGCCGACCGCAGCGGGTCCGCAGGGGAAGATTCCCCGGAGGACGTCTAGCGAGGACGAAGCCGCGGATGCGGCGTCATGAAACAAAACTCCCACCCCAAGGACTCCCTCACCATCCTCCTCCATGTCATCGCTCGCGGAAAGATCGCTCGCTCGCCCGAAGCCGAGCTCGTCGCGCGCTACCAGAAGCGTATTACCTGGCCGCTGAAGCTTACCGAACTGCCCGAAACCGGTGGCCGCACGCCGGATCCGCAAACCCCGTGCAAGACCGTGCTTCTCGATGAGCGCGGCAAGGCGATGGGATCTGAGGAGTTTGCCGCAGTCCTCCAAAAGTGGCGCGATACAGGGACGCGCGAAGCGCGCTTCGTGCTCGGCGCGGCGGACGGGCATTCCAGCGAACAGCGCGCTGGCGCTGACCTGCTGCTTGCCTTCGGTCCCGCGACCTGGCCGCACCTGCTGGCGCGCGCGATGCTGATGGAGCAGCTCTATCGCGCGACCTCTATCCTTGCCGGGCATCCCTATCATCGGGCATGAGGGAGGCGATGGTTCGCCAATCTCTCCTGGTCCTGATGTTTGCGGCGGCGACGTTCGGCGCGCTGGCCGCTTCTGTTTCGCAGAGCGGGGCCCAGCGCCCGGTCGCTATACTCGCCCCCGATGAAGCGCGCGAGCAGCTTGCCCGCGCCACGAAGGAGAGCGAGGCGGCTCAAGAACGCGCGGCGCGGTTTGCGAAGGAGGCCGAGGAAGCGGAGGAAGCGACAGACCGCACAGCGCGCGAAGTCGCCGCGCTGGCCGCGCGGATTCAAACCACCGAGGCCGATATCGCGGCCGCGCGGGCGCGCTATTCGCTTGCGCAGTTGGAGCGAGCGACACTCGCGCGGCGTCTTGCCAGCCGGCAGGAACCGCTGGTGGCACTGACCGCTGCGTTGCAGACAAACGCGCGTCGCCCGCTTGCCTTATCCGCCTTTCAACCCGGCTCGCTCAAGGATGTCGTTTATGTCCGGGCGGTTCTCGATAGCGCGGTCCCTCAGATCCAGGAGCGAACTGCCGCGCTCCGAAGCGAGCTGGAAGAGGGCCGCCGGCTGGAGCGTCGTGCGCGCCGGGCGCTGACCGAATTGCGGGCGAGCGAGAAAATGCTCGAGGAACGACGCGTCGAGCTCGCCGCCGCGGAAAGGCAGGCGCGCCTCGATTCCTCCGTTGCGCGCGGGAACGCAGCGCGAGAACAGGAGCGGGCGCTGGCTCTGGCTGAAGAGGCGCGTGATCTCGATGGCCTTGTCGAGCGGCTGGATGAAGCCGCACGGTTGCGCGCGCGGCTGGCCCGGCTTCCAGGGCCGATCTTGAGGCCGGGCGCCAACGCTGAGGCGAGCGGCGCGCTGGACGCGCAGCCTACCGCCCCTGAGCCGTCGCCGAGCCCGACACCCGGCGCTTCGCTTGCCGGCTTTCAACTGCCTGTGCAGGGGCGCACGGTGACCGGATTCGGCGAACAGCGCGCGAGCGGCCTGCGATCCAAAGGGCTCGCGCTGTTGCCCCAACCCGGCGCGCAGATCGTCGCGCCCGCCGATGGCCGGGTTGCGTTTTCGGGCCCTTATGAAGGGTTCGGGCGGATCGTGATCCTCGAACACAAGGGTGGCTGGACAAGCCTGGTCACGGGGCTGGCGCGGGCCGATGTTGCGGTCGGCGACGCGCTGATCGCCGGTTCGCCCATGGGAGTGGCCGACAGCGCGGGCGGCGTGATCGCCATCGAGCTGCGCCGCGACGGTGAACCGGTCAACCCGCTCGACCACGTGCGATGAACCGCTGAAACCGAAGCGCGGGGCCGCGCGTAGCCTCTTATATAGACACTTCGTCTTTGACCCGCAGCGGGACGCGAGACCAACCGATACGCGTTCTCATCTGGCGTTCAGGCCCACATGTCTATACGAATGTGTTTGAAAGGAGCCCGTCCACCTCATGAAAATTGCAGCTCTTCTGCGCAACACCGCGCTCGTCGCCGCTGGCGCGGCCTTGGCCACCACCGGATCCGTCTTTGCCCAGGCCGATGGTCGTGCAGGCCCGGAATTCTCGAAGCTCTTCGCGACTTATCAGCGGATCAAGGCGAGCTATGTCGAGGATGTAAGCGATGATCAGCTCGTTCGTGGGGCGATCGACGGAATGCTCGCCTCGCTTGACCCGCATTCGGGCTTTCTCGATGGGACCGACTTGCAGCGGCTCGAAACGATGATCGACGGCAATTATTCCGGGCTCGGCCTGTCGGTTGTCCAGGAAGACGGCGCGGTGAAGGTCATTTCACCGTTCCGCGGCTCTCCCGCGGACGAAGCGGGCCTGAAAGCGGGCGACTTCATCACCCACCTTGATGGCGAGCTCATCTATGGCGGCGAACTGGACGACGCGGTGGCGCGCATGCGCGGGAAAGCGGGCACGTCGATCCAGCTGACGATCTTTCGCCCGGGCCGCGATGAACCGTTTGAGGTCGACGTCACGCGTGGGCTGATCGAGCTTGAGCCGGTGACGCACGAACTGATGCCCGGCAATATCGGCCATATCATGGTCAACGAGTTCTCCGCCGATGTGGGCGCCGACGTCCACAAGGCCTGGACCGCGATGCAGGAAGAGGCGACCGGTCGGATGAGCGGACTGGTGCTGGATCTGCGTTCCAATCCCGGCGGCAGCCTGGATGAAGCGGTGGCGCTTTCGGATCTGTTCCTCGACAGCGGCGAAATCGTTTCGCAGCGCGGGCGCGGCTGGGGCGAGAGCTTCAAGGTCGAGGCCGACGATCTCGACTACTATCTTGACCGCAGCTATTCGCGGGCGACCGCTCAGCTGTTCATGGGCGACATGGCCAAGGGCGTGCCGGTGATTGTCCTCATCGATGCGGGCTCGGCTTCGGCCTCCGAGATCGTCGCCGGCGCGCTGCAGGATCACCGCCGCGCGCTCGTGATGGGCGACCGCAGCTTTGGCAAGGGTTCGGTGCAATCGCTCTTGCCGCTGGGCCGCGACTCGGCGCTCAAGCTGACCACGGCGCGCTACTTCACGCCTTCGGGCAAGTCGGTGCAGGAAGGCGGGATCACCCCCGACATCAAGGTGCCGCAGCTTTCCGATCCTGATCTTGCGCTGCGCGAGAAGTATCAGACGCGCGAGAGCGATCTGCGCGGTCACCTTATCAACGAGCTTGGGCTTAAGGACGAAGAGCTTGAAGCGGACAAGATCGACGATCCGCGCTTCCAGCTGACCGCAGAGCAGCTTGAGGAGCAGGGCGTTGAGGACTTCCAGTTGCACTACGCGCTGGAAACTTTGCGCCGCACCACCAAGAGCTCGGTGGCGCTGCTCGACTGAAAGCTCTAGAGCGCGCGCATGACGCGACACGCTCTTGCGCGCCTTCTGGCGCTTGCTCTGTCGGGCGGCCTTCTGGCCGGCGCCTATGTCTCCGAACTCGTTTTCGGGCTGTATCCGTGCGAGATGTGCTGGTGGCAGCGCTGGCCGCATTTCGCAGCGCTCGGCCTTGCCGCTCTGGCCTTTGCCGCGCCGCTGCCGCGTTTCTGGACCGGTCTGTCGGGTTTGGCGATCCTGGTATCGGGTCTTATCGGAGGCTTTCACGCAGGGGTGGAATACGGGTGGTGGGAGGGCATCACCGGTTGCGCGGTGATCGATCCCAACGCCAATGTCCTTGACCCGGGTGCGGCGCCGCTTATCCGGTGCGATGTCGCGCCCTGGAGCCTCTTTGGCGTTTCGCTGGCGGGCTTCAATTTCCTCTTTTCATGTCTCGGGGCGATTGCCATCTTGGCTCTCACAGTGGGACGACAAGAACGAGCAAGACGATGACAAGCCCTATCGATCGCGACGAAATCCACCGCATGATCCGGGTGGACCAGGCTGGCGAATTCGGCGCAACGCGGATTTACGAAGGCCAGTTGGCGGTGATGGGCGATCGCGGCCCGCATTCGGCCGAAATCCGCCACATGGCCGAGGATGAAGAAGTCCACCGCAAGGAGTTTGACGCTCTCATGGCGCGCCGCCGCGTGCGCCCTACCGCGCTTCATTCGTTCTGGTCCGCTGCGGGATACGCCCTGGGCGCGGGCACGGCTCTTTTGGGGCCCGAGGCGGCCATGGCGTGCACCGCCGCCGTCGAAGAGGAGATCGACCGGCATTACACCGATCAACTCGACCGGCTGAAGGAAAGCGGCGCCGACCCGGAACTCGCCGACATGATCGAGCGCTTTCGCGAGGAGGAGCGCGAACACCGCGAAGCCGCGCTCGCCAACGATGCGGAAAAGGCGCCCGCCTATCCGCTGCTATCCGGGGCCATTCGGCTGGGGTGCAAGGTCGCGATCAAGGTCAGCGAACGCATCTGAGCGGTCGAGATCGACGCTTCGGCACATCGGCTCTTCACAGGCGGTTCAGTGAGGTTCATGTAAGGGCTCACACGCAGAAAGAGGCCGCGCGAGACCCCGTGAAGCGCGCGGAGAGGATCGGATACACGCACGCATGGCTTATTCCACAACGACAGCCGCCTTCGCCGCCGCTCTGGCCAGTGGCCTGCTCCTGGCCGCCGCGCCCGTCAGCGCGCAGGACAAGGCCGGAGACAAGGTCAACATGGTCATCGCCTACAGCGAGGACGAATGCCCTGACGCCGAGGAAGGCGAGATCGTCGTGTGCGAGATCCTCGTGGAGGCGGAGCGGTATCGCATTCCCAGCAACCTGAGGACCAGCGACAACCCGGCCAATGTCTCCCGCTCGCGTCAGGTCGAGAAGTTTCGCTATTCCGGCGCTTTCGGGACGTTGTCGTGCAGCCCGGCGGGTCTTGGCGGCGCTCTTGGATGCACGCAGCAGATGATCGATGCCGCCTACGCCGACAAGGAAGAGGGCTCGCGGGTGCAGTTCGCCCGCTTGATCGAGCAGGCCCGCCAGGAACGCCTTTCGACGATCGATGTCGAGGCGGCGGCGGAACAGGAACGCGTGGAGCAGATCGAGCGCGAATATCTTGAACGGCTGGAAGACGAACGCTCCGCCCCGCTTCCGGGGGAAGAGGAAACGGTGGATGGAGAGCCCGCTTCCGACGCGCCGCCCGCAAAGGATCAAGCCGAGGCGCCCGATGAGGCGCCCGAAGAGCCGCCCGTGGTTGGTCCGACCCTTGAAGCGGACGAAGAGGGCGGGCCGGACTTGTAGGTTTGTCCGGCCTGATCGGGCCGCCTAGATCTGGTAGTAATCCCGGTACCACGCGACAAAGCGCCGCACCCCCTCGCGCACGTCGGTTTGCGGCGCGTACCCGGTCAGCTCGCGAATAAGCGTCGCGTCCGCCCATGTCGCCGGGACATCGCCCTTTTGCATGGGCAGGAAGTTTTTCACCGCCTCGCGCCCGCATTCCTCCTCGATGGCTGTGATGAAATCCATCAGACGCACCTTGTCGGAATTGCCGATATTGACAACGCGCCAGGGGGCAACGGGGGACAGGCTGTCGTATTCGGGTATTTCCTCGCGCGTTTCGGGCCGCACGGGAGGTTTGTCGATCAGCAGGCGCAACCCGCGGACGAGATCGCTCACATAGGTGAAATCGCGATACATATCGCCGTGATTGTAAACGTCGATCGGGGTGCCTTCGAGGACGCCGCGCGTAAACTTGAACAACGCCATGTCCGGTCGTCCCCATGGTCCGTAGACGGTGAAGAAGCGGAACATCGTTGTCGGCAGGTTCCACAAATGCGCGTAGGAGTGCGCCATCGCCTCGTTCGCCTTCTTCGTCGCCGCGTAGAAAGTCAGCGGTGTGTCGCACTTCTCGCGCTCGTCGAAGGGCATGTCCTCATTCGCGCCGTACACCGAGCTGGTCGACGCCATCAGCAGGTGATCCACTTCAAGCTCGCGCGCGCACTCCATCACGTTGAACGCGCCCACCAGATTGGCGTCGAGATAGGCGCGTGGATTTTCAAGGCTGTAGCGCACGCCGGCCTGGGCCGCCAGGTGAACGATCACATCGGGTTTCTCGCCCATGACGAAGTCGCGCAGCGCGTCCTCGTCTTCGAGCATTCCTTCGCGCGCGATGAAAGCCTCGTTCTGCGCAAGCATCTGATGCCGGCGCTGTTTTAGGCGCACGTCGTAATAGTCGGTCATGCCGTCATAGCCCGCCACCGCAAACCCTTCGGCAAGCAGCAGTTGCGCAAGGTGGTAACCGATGAAACCGGCGCTTCCGGTGATGAGGACTTTGCGCATGCGGGAAACCTTCGGGTGAAAGGGGTCTGACGAATCAGGCGGACACTCAAGAATGACGCTTATGAAAGCAACCGTTGGCTAACAGGTTAAGGGGGATGGAACGCGCGCATCCGGGTCTGGACAAAGCGCGCCGCCTACCGCACAGCCGGGCCATGGGCGCTGTGCTTCCTTCTGCTGCGAAACCGGGCGCGCTGATCGTTGCTGCGATCGGCGCGGCGGCGCTCTTGTTGCTCTCCGGTTGCTCGCGCAATACGGAGGCTGACGGGATGAACGCAGCGGTTGCTGGGCAAGCGAGCGACTCGGTCGACCCGCCGGGCGCGGCTCTTCCCCTGTCGATCGGCGGGCGGGTTGAAGCGGACGCGGATGGTGGCTTTGACGCGGCAATCAATTGCGCGGCCGCGCTGAACATCACCGCGCGGCGGCTGGCCAGTGTGACCGACAATCCGTTGAGCGAGGAGATCGCCCTTATCGTCAAGGCGCAGCGCTATTTCACCGCCGAAGCCAGCGAGGCGGCCGCCGCCGATGACAGCCTGGTTGGGTCGGTCGAGGCCGTGATCGCGTCTCGCCGTGAGGCCAAAAGCGCAGAGATCACGCAGCAGGCTCAATTGGCGATCGCGTGTTTGCGGCGTTTTGGCGACAGCGTCGATCCGCTGACCGGCGAGCCGATCTAAGCCGCGACTACCGGGTCGAAGGCTGCGCTTCGAGCGTCGCTGAGGCGAGGATGACCTTTACATAGCCCGTCCCGACCAGAGTATTGGTCGAGACAAGCAGCGACTGGATCGGACAATCGTCCGGGACGGCAAAATCGGCCTCCAGCATCATGGTCTGCCGCAATTCCACATCCTCTCTCACCAGCGGCAGGTTGGTGCCCGCTCCAGCGCAGCTGAGAACCCAGCGCGCTGTGTCGCTCCGACTGAAATTCTCAGAGCGCATCGCGGAGGAGAGGCGATAGCGGCCCGGCTCAAGCGCGAGGAATTTGCGCGCTACCGGCCCCTTGTACCCGGCTTCCACGTCAGCCTCGATCTCAACCGCCCCTGCGCCCTCAGCGCTTGCAAGAATATAGGTTTCGATCCCGTCGATCTTGAAGGGCTGCCAAGCAATCGGGGCGCGTTGCCAATTGGTCGAAGCGTCGGTCAGGCGCAGGCTGGTCAGGATCGAGCGATCGACAGCTTTGATGCGACGAAAATGATCGGCGGCTTGGGTGTAGTCTTCGTTGGCGAACAGGCGGGCGAGCAATTCGGTGTCGAGCGATGAAAAGGCGTTGCCCTCCGGCCAGCCTTCGTTGAGGCGAGCGAGTTCGGCGAGCGACACCGGGGTCTCGGTCTTCGAGACCGCGAAGCGCAGAAAGCTCTCCAGCCAGGGCGGGTTGGCCTTGAGATATGGTTGGAACCGCTCGCGAATGAGCGCGCTGTCCATCGCGTCGGTGAGCACCGGATAGAGCAGCGCGCGGCTCGATTCCTCGATACGCAGCGCCGTGTCGTAGTGGCGCAGCGTGCGGCTGACGTCGTTCTGTTCGACCGCGTTTTCGATCAGCCAGAGCTGCGTCGCCACATCGCGGCGCTCCATCCGGTCCGACAAGCGCATTTGCCGGCGCATGGCTTCGAGATCCGAATTGGTCGCGCTGCTCAGGCCGTAGAGGCGGAAGGCGGGGCCGTTGATCGGCAGCCGTCGGACCGAGCGCTGCACCACGCTCAGCACTGCTTGGTTGCTGCGCGCCGCTGGATCTCCTGCCGCGCGTTTGAGCTGGGCGCTGCGAATGAGGGCGACCGGATCGTTCCGGTCGATGGCCAGCGCGAGATCGGGCGCGCGCGCGTGCAGCACGTTGACCGCCGTGTTCGCAAGCGCCACGACCGCGCCGAGGACGGCGACCAGCGCGAACACCAGCGATCGCCGCGAGGGCCGGAACGACCAGCCCGCTGCCTTGTCGCTGTGCGATCGCTTGAGGCGTTTGCGCGCCATTACATCAAACTTCCCGCCTCGCCCGGATCAGCCGGCAGCCGAGCCGGCGCGATCCTCGGAGCCATAGCCATAACCGTATCCATAGCCATAGCCATAGCCTTCAAGCCCCTGGCCCTCGAACTTGGTGAAGATTGCGCCGACCAGCGGGGCCCGGCTTGCCCGCAAGCGGTCGAGCGATGCGTTAATTCCGCGCGCCGCGACCCCGCGCGCTTCGATGACAAACACGACGCCGTCCACCGCGTTGGCGATGAGCGGCGCGTCCGCAAGCCCCAAAAGCGGTGGAGCGTCCACGACGACATGGTCGAAATGGGCCGAAAGAGCGCCCAGCACATCGCGCGGCCCATCGCCGCTCAGCAGTTCGGCGGCGCTAGGCGGGGTGCGCCCGGCGGACATCAACGAGAGGTTCGGATAGGCGGTTTCGTGCACCAGCTCGAGCGGGTTGCGATGGCCGGACAGCGCGCTTGAGAAGCCTTCGGTGTTCTCCATTTCAAGGAAAGTGTGCGCCGAAGGGCTGCGCATGTCGGCGTCCACCATAAGAACCCGTCGACCTGTGCGCGCAAGAACCGACGCGATGGCAAGGCCCGAGGTCGACTTGCCCTCGGCTGGCCGCGTGCTGGTGACCATCAGCGTGCGCGGGATACCGCTGCTCGTCGCCAGCGCGAGGTTGGAGCGAACGGTGAGATAAGCCTCGGCAATGTCCGACTTGGGATCCCGCATTTCCTCCAGCACCTCATCGTCGCTGTCGGTGATCGGGATGACACCGAGAAGCGGAAGGCCGGTGAGCTGCGAGACCTGGGCCGGGTCGCGGATCCCCTCTTCGAACTGCTCAAGCGCGAAAACCACCGCGCCAGCCAGCGCGAGCCCGCCGAACAGGGCCACGATCAGGTTGAGCGGAAGATTGGGCGAAGACGGCCCGCCAGGAACCTGCGCGGGGTCAACCAGCGAGATGTTGTTGGCGGCCACGCCCGCCACGCCGATCTCCTTATAGCGCTGCAACAGCCCGTCATAGAGTTCTCGGTTGGTGTCCACCTCGTTCTGGTAGATGTTGTACTGGATCCGGTCGCGTTCCTGGAGGTTCAGATTCGCCGTCAGCGCGGCGACCTTGTTGCGCAGATCCTGCTCTCGCGCGAGCGCAGCGCGATAGTCGGTCTCGGTGCTCACCTGCACGCGGCTTTCCTCTCGCTCGATCGCCTTGGTGAGCTCTTCGATTTGCACTTCCAGCGCGCGGGCGGCGGGGTAGCCCGGCTCGAACTGCACCATCAGCCGGGCGTATTCCGCCTGACGCGCCGAGCGTTCGCGGCGCAGCGAGTTGATGGTGGAATTGGACACAAGATCAGCGTTGATATCGGCCGCCGCGTTCGCCCGCGCCTGAAGCTCTACGCGTTCCTTCGTCGCCAGCAGCAGAGCCTCGTTCATCGCCTGGAGATCCAACTGCGCCAGCGTCTGCGCGCCCGTGGTGCGCCCATCGCTTTGCCGGCTCTCAAGGACGACAATGCCCTTTTCATTGGCGTAGTTTACCAACTGGGTCTGCGATTCTTCCACGCGCTGGCGCAGCTCGGCGAGGCGTCGCTCAAGCAGCTGGCGAGCGTCGGCGGTGGAGTCGAACCGGCGGTCGGTGCTGTCCGCCATGAACTGCTCTGCCCATTCGGTCGCGATGTTGGCCGATAGGGTCGGGTTGGCGCTGGTGTAGGTGATGTCCACCAGTGCCGAACGGGGGATGGGCGATATGCCGATATGGCCGAGCAGCAGGCCCACAGCAACCTTGCGCCGGGTCTCCAGCGTGTCGCGATCCGTGGGGGCGTTGGGGTCGCCAAGCCACGGCGTGCTGGCCGGATCGATGCCATGGGCCTCGAAGAACGCGAAATTGTTGGCAAGCCGCCGCTGGCGGGCCACGCGTTCCGCCACGCTGCGCGCGCGCAGCAGCTCGTACTGGGTATCGTAGAATTCCTGGTCGAAGGTGCGGTCGGACTTCTCCAGTCCTTCAACGTTGGTGATCTGTTGTTCCTGACGGCTGATCTCGATCCGCGCGGACGCGGTGTATTGCGGCGTCATCAACAGCGTCACCGCAAGGCCGCCAAGCACGGACAGCGCCAGGATCGCGAGAATGACCCATTTGCGCCGGTCAAGGATCCCCAGATACTCGCGCACCAGCGGGGTTTCCTGGCCTCCATACAGTCCCGACGGACGATGTCCCGGGACACTCATCGCCGGGTTGTCGCTGGCGAAGATCCTGTCGTCTTCGGGCTTGCCGGGGGGGACAGGTGGGGTGAAGTTCATGTCAGATCGAGCCTTCGCCTTATTGCGTGAGGACGAGGGTTAGCGGGGTTACGAGGATCGTTGCGACGCCAACAACGTCATCGAACAGTCGCCGCGCCTTGGAATCGCCCACCACGATGGTGTCGTTGGGATAGATCCGCGGGTCGTTATAGGCTCCGCGGCTGATGGCCTCGAGATTGTAGAGGGTCGCAAGCTTCTCTCCGCCAACGGTTCGGAAAACCACCACCTCTTTCGAGTTGCCGTATTCCGCCAGCCCGCGCGCGGTCGCCACCGCTTTCAAGAGGGTGCCTTCGCCCACGATCGGGAAGACGCCCGGCTGCCGGACCTGACCGTACACCGTGAAGGTCGAATTCTCACTCGATTCAAGATTGGTCGTGACATACGGCTCGCGCACGAACTCGCCCTTGAGCTTCTCCTGAAGCATGGCCGAGATCTGTGAGGTGGTCATTCCGGCGACCTGCATGTTGCCGACCAGAGGAAACGCGATTTCGCCGCTGGCGTCGACCCGCACCTTGCGCTGGCTGAGTTCCGCGACACCGAAGACATCGACGATGAGTATGTCGAACGGTCGCACGCCCACGAAATCGGCGGTTGCGTAAAGATCCGCCGCTGTCGGCGGGGGAAGGTCGCCCTGGCGCACTTCGAGACCCGGCGCGCCTCCGATTTGGGATGTGCTGGCGCAGGCGCTGAGCGTAAGAGCGCTTAGCGCAGCCCCGGCGAGAAAGAGCGCTTTTGGTGCGCGCGTGTGTGCTTTTGTTCTCATTTTTGCCCTTCCTGTTGTGTCTGGCCGAATCCGGCCGCGCTCTTGTGCTCGTCCTTTTTCACCGTGTCGCGCCCTCCGGCCCTCCGTCGGGTCTTGCAAAGCCCCGGTTTACCTCGCTGTCCGGCGCCTGGCCTGGCGCTTTTTCCGCAAACCGGGAAACCGCTGCGGGTGAGGCCATCCACACCGCGCACAAGGCGGCGAGGCTGGCCAGCGCCGGCGTGCGCATCGGATAATCGACAAGGCTCCATGCGCCAAGGATAAACAAGATGATAGCGCCCGCCAGCCCCAGCTGCGTCTCAACGCGTCCAAGATGGCTGTTTTGCACCAGCGCGAGCGCCCGCGCGGCCCAGGCGAAGACGGCGATGACCATCAGCGCAATCGCCGGAATACCGCCCTCCATCGCCCATTCCAGCCAATCGTTATGCGCGTGGTTCCAATAGGATTGTCCCAGCATTTCGTCGGGTTCGTGGACCTTGAAGATCTCAATGAACGACCCGATGCCCGAACCCATGGGCAGATAGTCCGGCGCAAACCGGATGATCGTGCGCCATACGATGAAGCGGTATTCTTCAACCTCGCCCGAACCAGCGCTCAATAGACGCTCAAACCCGGTTGTTTGTGTGATCAACAGGGCAAAGAGCACCAGGGTCGTCAATCCGAAAGCGCCAAAGGCGTAAGGCATCCACGCCTGGTTCTTGGTCGTGCGCCGCCGCGCAATCGTGTGGCTTGGACGCGAGCGCCAGACCAGATAGCTGGCCGCGAGCCCCAACACGGTGAGCGCCATCCCGGCGCGCGATCCTGTCGTCAGGGCGATCATCACCGCGAACGCGGCGAGCGCCACGCAACCCGTGATCCAGATCGTTGCGCGCGGTCCCTTGGCGCGCGAGGCGATCAGGGCAAACAAGGGCAGACTGGCGACCAGGAAAGCGGCCAGATGGTTGCGGTTGGCGAACAGGCCGTTGGGCACTTCCACCCTAGGCAGGCCGTAGAAAAAGGTCCACGGCGCGTACCCGCTGACGGACTGCACCGCTCCCCAAACCGCGCTGAGCAGAGCGCCGCCCAGTATGAGGAGCGCCAGCGCGCGATGCTGATCTCGTTCGAGCTGCACCGCGCAGACCAGCACCGCCGCAGGCACCAGCGTGGCGTAGAAGGCGTTCCAGCCGCGATAGGGGACCAGCGTGATGGGGCGCCATGGCTGCTCGATCCCGGCTGCCTCCCCCGCCGCGACCGCGAGTTCGCGCCCGGGAAGCGCCATCCAGAGCGCAGGAGGCAGTGGAACAAGATGCAGCGCGATCAGGCCAAGCGTCGCCGCCATGAAAGCGAGCGGAAGCTTGAAGCGCTGCCAGTCCTCGCGCGTAAAGCTGTAAAGGCCAACCGCGAGCGTGAGCACTGCCAGCGGGCGGATCACAAGCAAGCCCGGCACATAATCCTTGGAGCTTCCGCCCAGCACGAAGACCGCCAGAAGCAGCGCACCCGCCGCAGCAAACGGCGCGCGCGAGCGGGCCCACACTCCTTGCGCGACAAGGTTGCCGGCCGGTTTCACTTCAGCAGTCCCTTTTCACGCATTTCGGACAGGCTTTCCTCATAGGCGCTGTATTGGGGCCCGGTTGCCCTGGCCCAGACTACCAGTTCGGCGATCCCGCGTTCAAAGCTCCATTCGGGCTCAAAGCCAAGCCTTTGTTTGATCCGCGCCATATCGGCGTAATTGTGGCGGATATCGCCAAGGCGGAATTGGCCGGTTACCTCGATCGGAATATCGGCGTCGAACAGGCGCGCGAGGGTCCGCGCGACGTCGATCACGGAGACCGGGACGCCGCTGCCCACATTGAAGACCTGTCCGGCCGCGTCGGTATGGACAAGCGCGAGCGCGGTGGCTTCCACCACGTCGTCCACATAAACGAAATCGCGGCTCTCTTTCCCGTCTTCGAAGATGTTGAGGCCGCGGCCCTGCATGATAAGATTCGAAAAAATCGAGAGAATCCCGGTGTATGGGTTCGAAAGCGATTGCCCCGGCCCGTACACGTTCTGATAGCGCAGGGCCACGCCGTCGGCGCCGATCGAGGGGCATACCGTCATCACCAACTGCTCCTGCACCTGCTTGGTGATGCCATAGACGCTCGACGGGTGAAGCTTCGATTCCTCATCGGTCGCGACAAGCTCAAGCTCGCCGTTAACGCCCGGATGCTTTACCGCGAAGTCGCCTCGCTCCATGTCGGCAGCGGCGCGGTGCGGGGGATAGACATAGGCGCCATCCGGCGCGCGGTAGCGGCCTTCCCCATAGATCGAGCGCGACGAGGCGACCACCACCCGGCGCACCGTGTGCGAGGTGTTGGCCAGGATATCGAGCAGCAGCGCCGTCCCCCCGATATTGACCGCGTTGTAGCGCTGGATCGCGTACATGGACTGTCCGGTGCCGGTTTCCGCAGCGAGGTGGACGACCGCCTCGATCCCCTCAAGCGCGCCTTCCAGCGCCGCGCGATCGGTGACGTCGCCGCGGCGTATCCTCGCGGCCTCCGCCAGCGCGCGATAGCCTTCGCCTTCCTCTACACCGGGCCCGTGAACCTGTTCCAGAAAACTGTCGAGGACCGTCACTGCGTGCCCTGCATTGGCAAGCCGCATCGCCAGTCGCGAGCCGATAAACCCCGCTCCCCCGGTAATCAGGACGTTCACTCGGCGGCCTCCTGAGCCTTTGGCGCGGCGTTGATCAAGGAGACCGTCTGCCGGATATTGCCGGGCGAAGAGGCGCCAAAGACGATCGACTGGATGTTGAGGCGGTTGATGTAATCGTAGGCCTCGACCGGCGGCACCGCGCCGCTTGCGAGCGTGCTCATCGCCATCACCGGGTATGCCGCGCCATCGTTGGCGGCAAGGTCGGCCTCATACTCGGCCACGCCCGGGCTCATGAGATAGCCGATCTTGTTTATCGACGCGCAGATAACCACGCCCTCGACGCCCCATTCGCGCAGTTTGGCGCGCAGGAACGGCAGGTTTTGCGTGATCAGGCCCGGCCAGGCGCCGTAACGTTCGCGGATATACTCGCAATAGGCGACGAACGGGTCGGGCACGTCATAGCCGAGCATCAGATCGGTGATGATATTCTGCAGGAAGACGCAGCGCACATCGAGCCCGTCGTAAATCGCCATTTCCTCATCGATCAGCATCTTCATGAGCTTGACCGCGTCGAGCGTCGCCACCGCGCTTGCGCCGCGCACCATTTTGCCAAGCGCCGATTTGGCGCCCTTGTTGAAGAGGATCTCCTGAACGGCGCCGACCATACCCTTGTCGTTGACCATGGCGGCGTATTTGTGGGGGTAGGGGATGGAGGGATACCATCTGAGATGACCGTATCGGGCGGGATCGGCGCGGAACGCATCGCAGATCGAGCGCGCGCGATCGTTGCTGTTGAGCATGATCGCCTCGATCCCGGCCTCGATCGCGTGATCGTAAACCGCCATCACGTTATCAAGGCTCGCGAAGCGCTCGGCGCGTTCCTGCGCCTTGTCCTGGCTCATATGGTTGATGCCGAAGAACTGGTTGTCGCCAAACACGATCCGGTCGATGGGCCGGTCGATGGGCCGGTCGATGGGCCGGTCGATGGGATGGGCGTAAGCGCTCATGCGGCCACCCCCTGATCTCGGCCCTTCGTGCGCTGCGCCGCGTCATCGGCAAAAAGCTGCTCGATCACCTTCAGATTGGCCGCGGCGTCCGCAAAGGTGCAACGCACCGGCTTGGTGCGCCCCGCCTTTTGCGCGCGAACCGCGTCGATGAAGTCATAGAGCTGCGCAGTGTATTCGATCCCGCGCACATAGAAGGGTACGTTGCTCGCGACATCGGTAATGTAGAACTGGTTCCAGCCTTCCTTGAGGCCATGGCGCTCGCTGGGCTGGGCGAGATGGACCTTCATCCCGTGCTGATCGACGAGCAGCTTGCCCGCCTGCCCGAACACTTCGAACTTGTTGGTCGGTTTGCGAAAGCTCGCATCGGACCAGTTCACGTACATCGTGCCGCTCAGCCCTGCGTGAGCGCCCGTGTCGTAAAACAGGCTGGTGGAGACGATGTCTTCGACCTGCTTGGAATAGACCTTGGACAGGCTGGTGCCGCCCACGCGGCTGGGCGCTCCGAAGAAATAGGCGATGAGGTCTATCGCGTGGCTCGCCATCTCGAATACCGCGCCGCCGCCATTGGCATGGGCGGCGCGCCAGCCCGCTTCTCCGGCATCGCGGATTATCGTGGGTGAGAACATTTCGCTGCGAAAACGCAAGGGCGCGCCCAGCAAGCCGTCATCCACCAGCGCCTTGGCCTTGGTGAACATGTCGTTCCAGCGGTTCACATAGCCGACCTGGTTGACGATGCCTGCCGCGTCGAATTCTTTCGCGAACCGCGCGCCCGCCGCAGCGTCGAGCACGTATGGCTTCTCACAAAATGTAGCGATGCGCCGCTCCAGAACCGCTTGGAGTATCTCCGGATTGAAAGCAGGCGGCGTGCAGACAAGCACACCGTCAAGCGCCTCGTTCTTCAACAGGCCCTTGTAATCCTTGTACGTTGCAATCTTCGCGTATTTGCCAAGCATCGTGGTGATCAGGAGCGAGGGATCGGCGACGGCGGCGATCGCCGCGTGGCTGTGCGCGTTGGCGATCGAATAATGGGTGATACCCATCCGGCCAGCGCCGATAATCGCGAGTTTCAACGGCTCAGACACTTGTCGGATACCTCTTGATGCCCAACCTCGCGAGCGCGAGATGCCAGAAGAACAGGCCGATTTGCGGGTAACGCTTCAGAAGTTCGGGCCGGTCGATCGTGCGGATCAGCCAGGCCAAGTAGATCTTCCACCAGAACTCGGCGATTTCCGGGCGGTTGCCCGCGTACCAGTCGAACACGCCGCCGACGGCTGCGACGAGCGAAGCGTCGAGCCGGTCGCGGTGGAGATAGCCCCACTTTTCCTGCTTGGGAGCGGTCATGCCCAGGAACACGACATCGGGCCGAAACGCGTTCACCGCGGCGATCATCTCTTCGTTGTCTTCGTCGGAAAACTCCGGCTTGAACGGCGGGGAGAAGCTGCCCACGCTGACGTCCGGGTAATCGCGCTGCGTTCGCTCTTCCATCTTCTCGAGCGTCTCGCGAGAGGCTCCGAGGAAGAAGACGCGCCCCTTCTTGGCCTGCAATCGCGCCATGAAGTGGTAGAAGATGTCCGGACCCTGATTGGGCTTCATCGTCTCGCCCTTCAGCAGGAGCGAGGACAGGCCGAAATACACGCCATCAAGGCAAAGGTAATCGGCCTTCTGCATTGCTTGCGCGTAGAGCGGGTCGCGCGTCGCGTTGCCATAGCTGATCGGGCTTATGGTCTGGATTGTCGAACATGGCCTTTGCAGCGGGATGCGCGCCAGGTCTTCGTTGTAGACGCAGTAGCCCATCGCCTCGACGCATTGCTCAGGCGCGGCGTGGTCCGGGACAACCGGGCTGAGTGGAAGGGGATCGGCTTCAGCCATTGCGGAAGGCGTTGCTTTCGAAGATGGGGTCCTCGGCGCGCGCAAACATGAGGTCAACCTGCCACAGCGCTCCGTCGCTCGGCCGGTTGAGCACATCGACAAGATGACTCACGCGAAAGCCTCGTTGTTCCAGATAGGCGATCATTTCGTGAAAAAGGAGCGTTTGGGGGGTGTGGCGAAAATTGTAGGCTTCCATAACGATAAAGCGCGTCTCCTCAAGGACGCGCTCGGCGCTTTCGAGAATCGGCTTTTCAAAGCCGTGCGTGTCGAATTTCAGGAAATAAGGGCCGGTTAGCCCCTTCATCTCGGCGATGGCGTCTAGCGAATGAACCGGGACGCGGCGCACGACCCCCTCTGTACCGTTGACGCTGGAGCCATCCAGATCCTCGGTCACCGCCAGCTCCACCGTGCCGCCATCCTCGCTTCCGGCTACCGCCGAGACGAAGTCGAAGCGCGGATTTTCCGCTTTCAGCCTGGCCAGATGGGGCACGCGCTCTTCAAGCGGATCGACGCCAACCACACGCGCTTGCGGAAACAGGTCCAGCGCCATCCGGCTCCAATTGCCCTGCGCCGCCCCCAGGTCGAGAACGCTGGCTATCCCATGGTCGCGCCGCGCCAGCCAACCGAGCGCGTACTCCATGTCGGCGCCGGCGCGGTAAAGCTGCGCTCCGGTGGGCGCGATCACCTTGTTGACCGTTCGAAGGAGTTGCTTTCTCGCGCTCATCTGTCCGTTCTTTGCCTGCCTTCGGCGGGGTTGTCCTTGCTAGACGGGATCGGGCTTTTCCGGCTGCGCGCCTCTCGCAAACCGCCTACACCCCTGCGGTCCGCCTGACAACGCGGCGCGCTGTCTCCCTGCGGTCCGATCAGGCCGCGCGGCGATTGTGATCGCGCATCACCTCGCCCGCAATCCAGGCGTAGGTCTTTTCCATCCCGTCCCGCAGTGTCTCGGACGGCGCCCAGCCCAGACGCTGCCGGATCAGGCGATTGTCCGAATTGCGTCCCCGCACGCCAAGCGGGCCGGGAATGTTCTTGATCGCGACGCTCTTGCCCGAAATGTCGATCGCCATCTTGGCCAGGCCGTTGATTGCGATCATCTCGTCCGAGCCGATATTGACCGGCCCTTCGAAATCCGAACGAAGCAGGCGGATCGTTCCTTCAAGGCATTCGTCGATATAGAGGAAACTGCGGGTCTGCTTGCCGTCGCCCCACACCTCGATCGATCCCCCATCGGCGGCTTCGGCGACCTTGCGGCACATCGCTGCGGGCGCTTTTTCCTTGCCCCCTGTCCAGGTGCCCTCGGGACCGAAAATATTGTGATAGCGCGCGACCCGGCACTCCATGCCGTGATTGCGATTGTAGGCGAGGTAGAGCCGCTCGGAGAACAGCTTCTCCCATCCGTATTCGCTGTCGGGATTGGCCGGATAGGCGCTGTCCTCGGCGCAATTGGGGTTGTCCGGGTCAAGCTGGTTGTGCTCGGGATACATGCAGGCCGAGCTCGAATAGAACACCCGCTTGATGTTGCGCTTGTGGCAGGCGTCGAGCACGTTGAGGTTGATCGTCGCCGAATTGTGCATGATGTCGGCGTCGTTCTCGCCCGTGAAGATATAGCCGGCCCCGCCCATATCGGCGGCGAGCTGGTACACCTCGTCGAAACGGCGGTCGATCACCTCGCGCACGAGGCGCTGGTCGCGCAGATCGCCAATCACGAAGTCATCCGCCTGTGTTTCGGCGTGTTCGTTGAACTTGAGATCGACGCCTCGGACCCAGAACCCCTCGGCCTTCAGACGCTTGACCAGATGCCCGCCGATGAACCCACCAGCACCGCACACCAGAGCCGTCTTTTGCATTATTCCTCTACCTCTGAAAACACCGGTCGCCTCGCTCGCCGAAGAGCGGCGGCCGGATTCGTAGTTTTGCGTAAACAGTAGAGCATCGCCCTAGACCGGGCATCGTGCCGCCGCAATTCCTTGTCACCGCGCTTTCGCAAGGTCCTCGCCCACTAAAGGCGCAAACCCTCCATAGTTATCCCCTCGCGCACCACACGCGCCGGATTGCCCGCCACGATTGAGCCTGAGGGTACATCGCGCGTCACCACTGCGCCCGAACCGATGACGCATTCATCGCCGATGCGCACGCCGCCCATCACCACCGCGCCAATTCCGATCACGCACCATTCGCCGATATAGGTGTGCACCTTCTCGCCGTCATAGCGGCCCAGGCTCTTGCGCGGGATCAGCTTGTGGCTGAGGATTGTGACGCGGCTCGTCAGTATGGTGTGGGCTCCCACGTGGATGCCTTGCGGGAAGTAACGGTCGAGATTGAGGCCGCGCTCGATCTCGCATGTGGGATGAATGTCGTAGCCGCTCAGCTTGTAGCGGTACCAGCGCGCGCGCTGCACGAGCCTCGCGACGCTTTGACGAAGCCCGGTGGTGGGCTCTGATGGGAAAGGGGGCATGCTGTCCTCGTTCATCGAGCGTCCTGTCTGTCTGCGATCAGGCGGCGCGCCCAGTTATCGACGTGAAAGGCCTCCACATCCAGTTTCGAGGTGATCGGCGTCGCCAGAAATTCGGGGATGGCGCTGAAATCGTGGCCATCGACCAACAAGAAACGATCCTCCCGGTAAAACGGCTCGTCCAGAATGCGCGGGTTTTCGGTGATGATCTTGCGGCCCGCGCACATATTCTCGATCAGCCGCATGGTGTAGCCCGACTGCCTGTGATTGGCGAAGTCGAACGTCGCCCGGCTGCCTTCGAGCATCGCGACGACGCCCTCGAAGTCGAGGCTTCGCCCGGTCACGCCGGGCAGGGATTTGCCCGCCCGCCAAAGCTGGAGGCGCACCACGGGGCTGCACACAAGATGTAGCTTCGTCGTCAGCCCGGCCCCTTCGCAAAAGCCGTGCAGGCGCGCGAGGGCATCGAACCGGTTCATCGAACCGATGGCCCCGACGAAATAGAGATCCTGCTCGATAGGCCGCGCCGGATCGATGTCGAAAAAGCGCGGGATCGCAAACAGCGGGAGGTAAGCGATGCCGATCGCGCGCGCGTCGTCCGGATCGAAGGTCGCGACATGGTCGAAGTGGCGCATCCAGGGGCGAAAATCGTGCGTGGTGAGCGAATCCCAGTTGTAGAGCACGAAACGCGCATCCGGGTGCAGGGCGCGCAGGCGTTCGAGCGCGGCGTGACGCATCTGATGAACCTGGATGAACAGGACCACGTCATAGGAGCGCCCGCCGCTTTTCTCGATCAGGCGGGAATGATAGGCCGCGCGGCGTTTTTCATAGGCGCTAAAGGCGAGTTTCTTGGCGCTTTTCGAAGCGAAGCCGCGATCCTCGATGGCGTAAAAATCAACCGTGTGCCCCAACCGCTCGAACGCGGCGCTGATGCGCGCGGCGTAATCGTAGAAATCGATGCCGATGAACAGGATACGCGCCAAGGGTGCCGTCTCGCCGAGCGTCCACTCACGCGCGCGATGGGGCGCGAGCGCCGCCCGCCAGCTTCTTCACGCGCTTCGGCTGGATCAGGAGGCCGCTGAACGTGAGCATCAGGAAAATCGGCGTGAAGGAAAGCGATTCCGAGATCAGCGACAAGGCGGCGACCATCGCCATGAGCAAGCCTGGTCGGAAAAGGCGCTGGCGGAACAGGCCCAACAGGAACAGGATCGCTAGCGGGAACCCGAGGCTGTAGAACAGGACGACGATGCCGTTGGTGTTGCCGCGCTCGGTGATGTTCTCGCGGCTCAATTCCGCCTCGCGATAGCCCACCCGGCTGGCGACATCGAAATACTTCTCATAGTCGAAGCCGATGCCGGTAAAGGGCTGCTCCAGCGCGACGCTGATCCCGGTGCGCAGATCGTATTCGCGCGCCTCCGCCGAACCGCTCAAGGCCCCGTAGAACTTCTCGGTCACGTTGTAGGCCATGTAGGCTGCAAGCGGCAGCAGCATGATCGGAACGAAGACGAACACGCCCAGCTTCTTCGAGCGATCGGCGGTGCGCAGCCACACGATATAGGCAACGGCAAATTGCAGGATGAGGATAACCACGCCGGTGGTCGATTGCGTCGCGACGACCGCCGCGGTCGCAAGCGCGATATCGAACGGGTTCTGCCGCCGCACGAACAGGCAGATGAACAGGAATATGTTGAGGTAGATCTGGAAGACGCCGGGCTCGAAGAAAAAGCCGTCGGGCCGTTTGAAGACCGATCCAAAGTCCTGAAACTCGTGAAACGTGAAAATCCCGTAGAGGGTTGTGTATTCGGTGTCGAACACGCGGAAGGTGAAGAAATAGCCCGAGAACAGGATGAACATGACGGGCGTCAGCGCCGCCTGGAACGCCATCAGCTTGAGGATCGGGTAAAGGTCGTTTGCAAGCGTCGAGCGGCGCTCATCGATGTAGACCAGCAGCAGGGTCAGGCCGGCGAAAAAGTTCGCGTAGCGGATCACCATCGGAATGAGCTGGAAGCTGTCGCCTCCGATCAGAACGACGCCGGCAACGGCGAACAGGGTCAGCCAGATAAGCGCGAATTCCGAGCTGAAAAGCCGCAGCGGGTTCTTGAGCAGGAAGCACGTCGCCACCACGATCACCAGCACGGGCTCACGCGGGATGAGCAGGAGCCCGCCGGACATCAGCATTCCGGCCAGCAGCGCAATCTGCCGCAAGCGAAGGCGCGTCTTCGGATTGGTGATTTCGCCCGCGCGCCGCTTCACTACCGGCAGCGCGTCAGGCCGGGGCGCGGGGTCGAGCGGAGGATTGGCGGCGTTCATTCGCTGAAGTTTCCTTGCGCGTCCGTGCGATACCAGCCTTCGCGGCTCTCGCAATAGCGCTTGACGATGCGCGCGGGCGCTCCCGCTGCAACGCAGCCATCGGGTATGTCTCGCGTCACCACGCTGTTGGCCGCGATCACGCAATGCGCGCCGACGCTCGCGCCCGAAATGCAGACGTTCTCGCCAATCCAGCTTCCATCGCCGATGTGAACCTCGGCCAGCTGAGTGAGGCCCTGATCGCGCACCGGCGTGTGCCGGTCTTCGAAGGTGTGGCGGTTATCGGCGACGAACAGGCGATCCGCGGTCAGCACGTTGCTCCCGAATTCGACCCTCCGCGTTGCGACGATATGCGCGTGGTTGCCGATCATGGTGCGCGCCCCGACCTTGAAGACGGGTGGTTCTTCATGCTCCTTGAGCACGGCGAGATAGGCGCCGTATTGCAGCACGGCCTCGTCGTCGAAATGGCAGTAGCGCGCGCCATAGATCCTGAGCGGTCGCACAATCCTGACGCCCTTCCCCATCGATCCGAAGAACCCGGATAACAGCCGGTAAAGCAGGATCGAGAACGCGTCGCGGATGCGAAAATGGAGCATGGTTGAGGCCGCTACACCGGTGCGCGAAGACCAGCAAGCCGCAGGCGCAGGCGCTAGCTGGGGAGCAGGCGAAACTCGGGCGACCGCGCGCTCAAGCGCCACCATCCAAGCACCAGCAGCGCAGCCATCAGCGCATAGACCCCGCTGCGCAGAGCAATGACCTGGTCAAGGTTGAGGGGCGAGACCATAGCCAGCGCTGCGCCAAACGCTGCGAGTGTCACGGCCACACCGGCTCCATAGGCGATCAGATACCAGCGGTAGTCGATCACGACGTTGAAGGTCAGCGCGAAGGGGCCCGAGAGCGCAAAGGCGATGAGGCCGGGCGTAAGGATGTAGACCCATCGCAGATCAGGGACATAGTCCGGCAGGATGATCGTAAGCAGAGGTTCAGCCGCGATCCACAAGGCGAGCGCTGCGGCAAGGCAATAGGCAGCTGTGAGCCCAAGGAGCGCGCGCAGTTCGCGCGAGACCGCGCTGGCGTCCCTTGCCTTCCAGTGGCGAACCATAGCGGGCAGGAAGACCTGCTGCACCAGATTGGGGACCATCTGGAACAGCGTCAGGAAGAGAAACGACAGATAGAGCCGACCGAGCGGTTCAAGCCCCAGCTCGCCGCTCACATAGGCCCGCTCGACCAGCGTCATGAACTGGATGGCCAGACCGGTCAGGAACAGCACGAAGCCCGCTTTGAAGATGATTCGGGCCAGTCGCCTCGGCGCGCGCAGGGAGCGTGGGCGCATGGCCGCACCGGTAGCGAGCGCGAGCGCAGCGAAGAGCACCGGCTGGACGACAATCGCGCCGACCGCGATCAGCGCGGGGGCGAGCGGTGAGGCGCCAGGGAGCAGGAGCGCGAGCACGGCGAGTGAGGCGGCGATCGACACCGCGTTGATCCGGTTGGCCGCCCTCAGGCGCTGGCGCGCCACCAGCTCGTTCATGATCCATGCGCGTAGCAGCGTGGCAACTCCGCCAATCGCGGCCAGCCCGGCGACCGCTCGCAAGACCGCGTCCTCCAGCGTCAAAGCGAGGCCCAGCGCGGCCAAAGAGACGCCCGCGGCGATACCGGCAAACGCGGTGTAGGCCAGATCGATGATCCGCTGCTGCGTGCGCGCGCCCGCATGGCACAAGAGCCGGTACCCTCCGTTGAGCAAGCCGAAGTGCAGCAGCCCGGTGAAAGTGACCGCCGCCTGCACCAGCGCAACAAGCCCGAGGTCCGCGTATCCGAGCGCGAGCATCAGGATCACCCCGCGCGCCAGAACCAGCAGGTTCACCGCCAGCCCGACGGCCACAAAAGCCCCCCGCGAATTCATGGCCGCGAATTCATGGCGATTTCGTCAGACTTGCAGAACCCGGTCGATATAGTCGGGCGCAAGATCGGGCCGGACCTTCCTGGCTTCGCGCGCGGCGCGGGCGCGGTGGCGGCCCAGCGGCTCCATCATTTCGGTGTAGGGCACGTGGGTGTTGAAGGTGATGAACACCGCGGTGCGCGGCACGCGGCAGCGGCTGCCGTAGTGATAGCACGCGGCGGGATCGACCCAGATGGCATCGCCCGCGCGCCCGTAAAACGTCTCGTATTCGTCCGTCCCAACTTCGGCGGCGATTTGCTCGTCGCTGAGGCGGCGGATGATCGGTGAGCGCTTGACGCGCTGCGACAGCGGCTTGTTCAAGAAGGCAAACGGCCCGTGCTTCTCCTCCGTCACGTCATTCAAGTACATGATGAAATGCAGCGATTTTTCATCGCCGTAATCGCGGTGCCATTGCTGGCTTTCGCGCAAGGCTCCAAACGTCGGGAAGCTGCGCATCACCTGGATGCTGGCCATCGAGAAGGCCCCGCCGAAATAGGCGTTGGCCGCGTCAAGTATCTCCGGTGAGAACGCCAAACGGAACACCGGGTTGCGCGCGTCAAAATCCTCCGGCTGCACGATGTTCTCAAACGGATGGCCCTGGTCATTGGGGACCACCGCGTCAGCGCGCGGCGTGTACACCTCGATGATTTCGCGGAGCAGGGGCGCGCTTGGCGAGGACGCGTTTGTCCAGCCCATGGTTTCGATTTCAGCGAGGCGCGCCGCGCTCATGCCGACGGTCTCCTCGCGAAAACCGGGCGCGTCGTGACCGAACAGCTGGTTCTTCAGCTTGCCCAGCGCGCGTAACGGAACGAGCCGCCAGCGCAGGAAGCTGTAAGTCTCGCGTAGAACAGCGCTTGCCATTGTCAGGACTACTCCAACTCTTTCAGGCGCAAGCGTTCGGGAGCCTGCGCGCCGCCGCGTGAGACCCAGACATCCTCGGGCGCCTCGTCGCGGATCCGTTTGGCCGGGACGCCTACATAGGTGCCCGGCTCGGTAATGGAACGGTTCACGAGGCTCATCGCGCCGATCACCACGTTATCGCAGATATCGAGCGGCCCGACCAAGACCGAATTCGCGCCGATCACGACGTTGTCGCCCAGCCGGAACACATCGCCGGAGGCGTGGCGCGCGAGGTAACCGGGATCATCGGGAGCCGGGCCGACGAACTTCACTCCGGAATTGACCGCGACCCGCCCGTCCGAAACGATCCCGTTGCCCCCAAGCAAGACGCCGGAGGGGTGCGAGATTTGCAGATTGGCGACCCGCACCCGGTGACTCGTCACATCGACACCAAAGCGCCAGAGAAGCGAGCGGTCGACCAGCATGGACAGATAGCGCCCGAGCAGCGGCACGCGCGTGTGCAGCCAGGTCGATACCCGGATGCTCGCGCGGATATTGGATTCGATCATCCAGAGTTTGAGAAGAAACCGCTTCATCCGTTCCAGACTTAGCGCTCGCCAGCAGGCCGGGCAATTCCAGCGCCCTTCAGGATCGCTTCGCGCACATCGGCGATGTTATCGGGATCGTAGAGCTTTGGGTTGGGCAGCGGGCGTCCCTTATGGCTGAACTGGGCCAGCGCGGCGACGAAATGGCGCGCGCCCTCGGGCGTCACGCGCTCCATCCGATCGACCGGCGTGCGCATGGCGTCTCGCAGCTCTGGCCAGTTCGATACGCGTCGGACGCCCGGCACGCTGTCCCAATAGATTTCACCCATGACGCACACGCTCTTGCCCAGCACCGCGGCCTCCCAGCCCACGCTGCTGGTGAGCGTCACCACCCGCTCGCACCGCTCCAGAATCTCGCGCGCAGGCACTTCGGCGGGCAGGAAGGCGAGGTTCGAATACCGCTCTCTCAACGCGCGAAACTTGGGCCGCAAGAGCGCGCCCTTGTCGACCGGGTGCTCCTTCACCACCAGGCGCTGATGCGCGGTGAGGCATTTGAGGATGTTCTCGATCGTCGCGACCTGACTGGAGAAGAATTCGCTCATATAGTTGAGCGTGGCTTCGGGCTCCTGATGCAGGGGGTAGAGCACGATTTCATGGGTTTCGGGAATGTCGCCCAGCGCGTCGTAGCTCTGCCGAAAACTCGCCGCAAACACCTGGCCGCGCTTGCCATATTCCTCAGAATAGGTCTCGTAGCGAAAGGCGCCGGGCTTTGTCGCGTCGCGTGACCGCTGATCGCGCCAGCGCCACAGTGCCGATTTGGCAAGCCCCGTGGCGAGCGGCTTGAGCGCGCGCCGGCTGGCAAGGTTGCGCACGTAATAGGGCTTGTAATCGCTCTTGCGCACCTCGGCGAGATAGGCGTCGGCGAGCGCGAGCGAGGCCTCGGAGGGCTCGGGCAGATCGAGCGATTGGCCCGACAAAGTCAGCGGATCGGGAAGCCAGTAGAATAACCCCTCGATCAAGCAATACATCGGCGCGAGATAGGCGATCGAGCGCGCCCGGGCTTCGATCAGGAGAACCTCGGAAATCTCGATCGCGATCAATTCGTTGCACACCGCGACGGGCTGATGCTTATCGAGGAGCGCACGCCAGAAGGCGATTTCCTTGCCAAGGATCACCAGCCGCTCTTCATGGGAGTAGCGGCCAAGGAAACGCTCGGACATCAGCGAAGTCAGCAGATAGTTGTCCGGCACTTCGGCGGGGGGAATCGCGTCGAAATCCGCTTCGAAACAGGCGGCGACCTCACAACCCTTGGCGCGCACCTGCGCCGCCTCCTCGCGGGTCAGCGTGACATAGACCGGCTCGAAGCGATCGTCCCCCGGCTCCGGGCGAAGCTCTGGGTAGAAGCCCGCCTGAAATCCGCGCGCGAAAAACAGGATCTTGGGCGGGCCGCTCACGCGGGCGCTCCGCCGGTTCGGCCTTCGATCGCGAGCGCGCGGTCCACATCGTCCAGCGCGACCGGGCGGCCGCCTTCGAGATGCGACTGAACCATCGCAAACAGAACGCGCTGCCCCGTCACGATGTCGCGCTTGACGGCGGCGTTGGCGGCGATGGCCTGCGCGTCGCCGCGAAGGCAGGCAATCAGCTGCCGGATCGGCGCCAGCGCGCCCTCGGGCTTTGCGGGGGGAGCAAAATCAAGGCGTTCCGGCTCGTGATAGGGATTGGCGCCCGCTGGATTCGTCGATGAGCGATCGTCGGCGATTTTGGGGCGACCGGATCGCCAGATCGACGAGCCATTGGCCACCACGGCGAGCTGGGAGGTCTCGCACGCCAGCCGCCAGTCCGTTCCCGGCATGCGCGTGATATGGCCTGAGAAACCGGTGTCGAACCAGACGCTGGCCTCGAGCACGAGCGGGTCGTTGGTGATCGTCGAGCCTTCGCGTTCGACGGAACCGAGCCGCGCCTGCACCGCCTCGACGCGCGCGCCGCCTCCGGCAAAGAGCAGCAGATCGACCGAGTGCGGGTGCGACCAATAGAGCGTGCGCGCGCCGAATTCCGCGTGGGCGAAGAGCAGGCGACCATACTGGCCAGACTGCGCTTGTGCGAGGGCGTGTTGGTAGACCGCAAAGTGCCGGCGCACCGCGCCCAAGGTGACGAACACATCCTCTCGCTCCAGCACCGGCCCAAGCCGCTCAAGCTCCGCCATCGAATTGCACAGCGGTTTCTCGACATGCAATGCGCGTGTGCCGGAGGCGATGGCGTCGAGGATGATATCCGCGCGCCCAAGGGTTCGGGTCGCAACGCCCAGAACGTCGGGCGCGCCAGCTTCGAGAAGGGCGCGAGCGTCTTTATACCGGCGCTGGGCCCCATAGTGTTCGCCCGCGCGCGCCAGTCGCTCGGCGTCGGGGTCGCAGAGCGCCACCAGGTCAACCCCATCGGCCATTTGCATGGCTTCGGCGTGCGCGCTCGGCAGGAAGCAGGCGGGCCCGTATTCGCGCACGCTGGGCGAGGGGAAGGCGCCCATCCGCCCGCAGCCGATCACGCCTGCGGCAAACGTCGCTGTCATGGCGTCCAGTCCAGCAGAAAGGTGACCGCGTTGTCCTTGCGCGCGTCGAGATCGCGATAGGCGCGTTCAAGGTGAGCGGCGGGGTAGACGCCCGAGATGATGGGCTGCGCGTTCGGCAATCCGCGCTCCATCCCCCTTGCGATGTAATTGAGATTGTCGCGCAGGTTGAACGGGGTGAAGCCGCGGTTGTCATTCTCGAGCGGCGACATCCCGACCGCCTCGATCCGCAATTGCTTGGTGTAGAACGGTTCGGCGGAGAGCGGGTTGAAGTCTCCCGGAGGCGCTTCCCGGCCCGGAAAACCCAAACAGGCGATCACCGCGTTGGGGGCTGCGATGTCGAGAGCGAGGCGGTAATTGGCCCAGCTGTTGGTGGTCAGCAGAACCGCGTGCGCGCCGGCTTCCATCTCGCCGCGCAAAGTTTCCAGTTCCGCGCGGGCAAAGGCGCCGCGCGCGCCATATTCCTCTTCAGCGAGGTAGCGCGGATGGTCATGGTCCGAAACCGCATAAACCTCTGCCCCCGCTTGCTTCGCCATCGCCACCGAAGTCAGACCCAGCGCGCCCAGCCCGATCACGCACACCCGGCTGCCCGCGCGCACATCACTGCGCAGCACGGCGTTGTAGCCAAGGTGGAAGAGATAGGCCGTCGCGATGTCCTTGGCCCCCATCGCGTAAGTGAGCTTCACATAGACATCGGAGGCCGGACACACGAAATGGCTGCGATGCGATTGGAGGGTTAGAACCCGGTCGCCGGGCGCAAGGCCTTCCACACCGCTGCCCACTTCGAGCACCTTGGCGACATTGCAGTAGCCCTGAACGCGGGGGAAAGGATTGCCGGGGCGCAGGGGCGGCGCTCCGCGCCAGGCGGCGAGCTCGGTGCCCGGAGAGATGGCGGTGATGAGAGTTTCGCACAGCACGTCGCCCGGCCCTGGAGCCGCCAGTGGCTCATCGCGCCAGACCAGGTCTCCCGGACCCTCAAGCCATGCCGTTCGCGATGCAATCGACGTCAAACGCGCCTCTCCTTACCGTGACCGACGACACCTTGCGTGAGCCATGGCCCAGCGCCCTGTCACCTCGCCTGCAAAAGCGCAAGCCGTCGGGAGGCAACGGTACGGTTTCAGCGCTCGGTCTCCAGATAACGGGCGATCGCGCGCGCGACATTGTCGGTCTGGATCGCCCGCCCGCGCGCGTTGAGATGCCCCGCCCCATCGAAGAAGAGCGGTGGGGGAAGGCAGAATGGCGCGGTATCGGGCACCGGCGCATCGGCGTTTGTGAGCCTTGCCAATTCGCGCGCCATCGCCGCGATGCGTTCGGGCGATCTCTCGCACCCCGCTGCGGGCATGGCGGCGGGCACGTATAACAGCTCAAGCCCCTGACCGGACAGCGCGCCGCGGACGTGGTCTGTGATCACGCGCAAATCCTCAGGGTCAATATCGGGGTGATCGTAAGCGCTGAAATCGGGCGCCGGGCGCTCCACGCCGAGATGCGAGGTGAGATCGCCGCGCGCGTTAAAGCCCAAGCGACGATAGACCGGATCAATCGTCGCTTCGCCGGTCATGTGATGCTGGCCCTCCTGCCAGGTGCGCCACAATATGTTGGGCACGCAGCGCGGCCTTGCGAGGAGCGCGGACAAGGCCTTTCTCAGGAAGATCACATCGCACCACGTCTGCGAGTAGCGCGCATCGCTCGCCAGCATTTCGGGCTCGGGCAGCAGCACGATGAGGTCGTTCTCAGGGTCGAGATGGGGCGCGTAGAGGTCGACGAGGTTGCGCAGGCCCACGCCCGCTTGCAGCCCGCCATTATAGACCGGGCGGCCAAGTTGGTGCGTGAGGGTCTCAGCCGAGATCGAAAACGCCGCGCCCGACCCGCCGATCAGGACCACGCGATCCTTCTCCCCCTTGGACGCCTTGAGCATGGCAACCTTGTCCTGGGCGGCGGCCAGATAGCGCCCGTCGCTGACCGGGCTGAGCGGCATGGCCAGCCAAACGGCCAGACCCAGCACGACCAAACCCACGAACGCCGCGATCAGCGCGATCAGACGCGCGCGCGATCTGGCGTTGTGCGACGCTTCAGAACTGGAAATAGATGAAGGCATTGGCCTCCTGCCGGGTTGTCGCGTTGATCAGCACCAGAATGAGCGCGATGGCAAACAGGAAAAGCTCGGCCAGCTCCTTGCCGCGCGCGCCGAGCCATGACAGGCGAAGGCCCTGCTCAAGGCGCGTCTGTCTGTACCACAGCGCGTCCACAGCAAAGCTCAAGGCGACGAAGATCAGCCCCCCGCGCTGGCTGGCCGGTATCCCGATATCGCTTATCATCTGGCCAAGGTAGCGGACTGCGCTGGCGATATCGGGGCTGCGAAACAGGACCGACAGGGCGACGAACAGCCCGAAGGTGTAGGCCCACCCCGCCACCTTGAGCCACGCCGCGCTGCTGAGCGAGACGAGCGCGCGCCAGCGACGCTCGGCGACCAGCAGAACGCCGTGCGCGGTGCCCCAGAGGATGAAGGTCCAGTTGGCCCCGTGCCACAGCCCGCTTACAAAGAAGGTGGCGATGTTGGCGAGCGCGATCCGGCTCTCGCTGCGTCTGCCCTTGCGCAATTCGGCGTAGACGTAATCGCGGAAGAACAGCGTCAGCGTGATGTTCCAGCCGCGCCACAGCGCGCTGATCGAGCTGGCCAGAAAGGGTGTCGCGAAGTTGGTCGAGAGGCGCACACCCATCATCGCGGCGAGCCCTATGGCAATGGAGGAATAGCCCGCAAAATCGGCGTAGATCTGGATCGAGAAATAGAGCGCGCCCAACGCCAAAGCGCCGCCATCCAGCCCTTCGTAATTGGTGAAGACTGCATCGACATAAGGAGCCAGGTTGTCCGCAATCACGATTTTCAGGAACAGCCCGGCAATGATCAGACGCACGCCCTGGTAAGTGGTTGTCCAGCTCGGCCGAGCGAGGACCGCAAATTGCGGGATCAGCTTGCGCGCGCGCTCGATCGGTCCGGCCACCAATTGCGGAAAGAAGGCGACATAGGTCGCGTATCGCAGCAGGTTTGTCTCCGCCCTCGCCCGGCCGTAATAGACGTCGATCGAATAGCTCAGCGTTTGCAGCGTGTAGAACGAGATTCCGACGGGCAGAACAATGTCGAGCGTGCTCCAATCGGCGCCGAGATCCATGGCGTTCAGCCCGGCTTTAAGTTCGCCGGCAAAGAAATTGAAATACTTGAAAAAGCCCAGAATTGTCAGGTTAGCAGCGACGGACAGATGGAGCCAGCGGCGGCGCGCGCGCGCGCCTTTTTCATGCCGCTCCATGCGCAAGGCGGCGATGTAGTCGATAAGCGTGCTGGCGATGATCAGGCCAAGAAAGCGCCAGTCCCACCAGCCGTAAAAAACGTAGCTCGCGCCAAGCAGGATCGCGTTCTGGAGCGTGACCGAGCGCGCGCTCGCCCGGTTTGCGGCCAGCAAGGCCAGCGCAAGCGGGAAGAAAAGCCAGAAGGTGCCGGTGGAAAAAAGCATCGCGTCAGTGGATCATGAGGATTGGCGCGCTTTGGCAGGCGCGCAAGGGCTTGGCCAGAGGGCGCGCGCTACACGTCGGCGAGCCTGAGGATATCCGTCTGCGGCAGGACGCAGGCGGGCGCGTGCGCAGGAAGCGCGCTGATGACGCGGCGACCGGCGGCCAGCGCGATCACCAGCCCCATGGAGTTGAGCCCGGCAACCCATCGCGCCTCGCGCAGAGCGCTGGCCATATCCGGTGAGGTGTCGAGCCGCGCCCCCTCATGCGCCGCAATCCAGTCGGCGTACTTGCCCGGTGGGTCGGAAGGGTGCGGGCGCAGGCGAACAGGGGCGTCAAGGGGTATCCCCGCCGCCTCGCGCCGCGCCAAAAGGAAGTCGAGCGCCTGAAACTCTCCGGGCGCGCCGCGACCCCAATCGCTGCGGGCGGGTTCGAGAAGAAACAGGATGTCGCCATCCTTCGGCTTCGGACCCGCCCCGCGCGCCTGCTCGGCTGGGTAGAGGTTGGGGTGCGTCTTAACGGGGAGAGCGGGAAAGGTCGCCTCGGCGATCCGGCGGGCCTCGTCGTCGCCGACCCAGATTGCATCGGGCAGTTGGTCGTGGCCGTCCCTTCGAAAGCGCGCCGCGTAGTTCACCCAGTGATCGAGCACGGCGATGGAGCGAACATTCGCTCTTGCGGCGGCGATCCGGGCGCGGTGCTCCAGGTCGCTTGCCCAGCCCGTCCCGCTGATGAGGCAGGCCATATCGTCGAGCGCTGCGGGATCGCTGGCCGGATCGGTGTCCTCGCCAAAGCGCTGTTGCCAGATGGATAGCGCGGGGCCCTTGGCGATCACGCGCTCTGGCGGTGTTTCGGCTGCGGCTGCCCAGGCGGCGATCATGTTCGCCGCGCCTGCGTCGTGGACCGCCACCGCGAGCGGGCGGGGCAGGTCATCGAAGGGGGAGCGGTCAGCCATCGGCAAAGCGCGCGTAATGCACGATATCGCAAGGGGCGCCGTCGAGCAGCTCCTGGCCAACCCGGACCGCTTCGCACGTCATGCCCGAGCGCTCCATCAGCCGGATCATGGCGGCGTTGACGGCCAGACAGCCGGCGGTGAGCTTGCGCACGTCGCCATCGGACACGAGCCAGTCGGTCAGAAGGTTCCACGCCTCGCTTCCATAGCCACCGCCCCAGACCTCTCGCGCTCCGATCATGATGCCAACGTCGCAGGTGCCGTGATGGGGATTGGCGTAGGCTGTCATTGTACCGATGGCGACGCCCGAGGCTGCGTCACGCACGCTCAGGAACAGGTTGTGCGATCCCGCAAAGCTCGCGAGATAGGCCTCGCAACTCGCGCGGGTGTGGGTGCGAAAGCGCTGGTTCGAATAGCGCGTCACTTCGGGATCGTTGAGCCAGGCGATATAGGCCTCGGTGATGTCTTCACGCTCAAACCGGCGCAGCGTGACCTTGCCACCCGCAAGCTGAGTAAACGCGGCAAGGTTCATGCGCGCAGAGCGTCCAGATTGGCCCAGACCTTCTCAAACGCGGCGACGATCTGCGCAACGTCCGCGCTCGGCAGCTGGTTGAGGCAGATCGAGAGCCCGAGAAAGCTCGCATCGTGGAGTTCTTCGGCAACGGGGCAGGTTCCCGCGCCGTAGGCGAAGCTGCGGTCCTCGCGCAGGCTCCAGGGAAAGCCGCCCGTCCCGTAGGCGCACCGCTGGGTGAAGATCGGCAGGCGGTGAATGGTCTGATAGCCGGGCATGAGCCCGGGCACGCCCTCGGCCTTGAGCGCTTCGACCAAAGCGGCGCGCGTTACGCCCAGCGCCTCAAGATCGAGCCGGCAGCCATAGACGTAATAGACGTGGGTTGCGCCGGGTGCGACATGGGGCGTCGTCAGCTCCTCCAGCGCGCCAAGCCCTGCGTTCAACTCCGCCGCGACCCGTTGGCGATCGGCCACACGTTCGGCAAGCTTGTCGAGCTGGACGCTGGCGATCGCCGCCTCGATCTCGCCCATGCGAAAGTTGTAGCCGATCATGTTGGCAAGGTCCGCGCGGCTGCTGGGCTGGATCACGCTTTCGGCGTGGTTGCGGATGAGCGCCATGCGCCTTGCGTAACCCTCGTCATTGGTGACCAGAATACCGCCTTCGCCGCAATGGATGTGCTTGTGGTAATTGAGGCTGAAGCCGCCGATGTCGTAGCCGGTCCCGGCCTTGCCTCCATCCATCAGAGCGCCGGGGGCCTGCGCCGTGTCCCCCAGAAGCTTCAGCCCGTGTTCGTCGGCGATTTGGCGCAGGGCGGGGACGTTGGCCGTCTGCCCGAAGATATCGACCGCCAGGATCGCTTTGGTGCGCTCGGTGACGAGCGCCGCAACGCTGGCGGGATCGATGTTGAAGCTCGCGCGGTCGATATCGGCGAAAACGGGGATCGCGTTCCAGTGCAGGATCGCCATCGCGGTCGCGCTCATCGTCCAGGGCGTGGTGATGATTTCGTCGCCCGGTTCGATGTCGAGAGCGCCCACTTCCGCGATCAGCCCGCTCGTCCAGCTGTTGACGCCCAGCGCGTGCTTGACACCGAAATAGTCCGCCGCCTTTTCCTCGAACGCGCGCACTTCCTTGCCGCCCATGAAAAGCTCGCCCGGCGCGCCGATATAGGCCGAGAGCACGCCCGAACGCACCACGCGCGCCGCCGCCGCTTCTTCCTCCGGCCCCATCGCGCGGAAGGGCGCAAGCGGGCGGTCGATCACCGCAGGGCCGCCGTGAAGGGCGAGTGTTTTGGTCATCCGAGAGGGTCTTTCTTCAGATTTTCGAGGGCTTTGGAGCGCATGGCTTCGCAAATGGCTTGCGCCTCCAGACCGTTTGCGCCCGACCATTGCGGATCGACTTCTCCCGCCATCACTTTGGCCAGGTCATCGTAAGCAGCCGACATGGCCTCTGCATAGCGCCCGGGCGCGCTGGTTGGCGCGCCGAGTTGCCGGTATCCGGAGAAGGTAGGACTGTCCTCGACCCGCCGGGTCTCGATCCGCATCCCCCCATCGCGAACGGCTATCTCGCCGCGCTCAAAGTTCAGCACCAGTTCGAATTGCGTAACGGCCCGACTGTCCCCCCCCACCAGATGAAGCGGCGCGCCCGTTTTTTTCGCGGTCAGGATCGCGTTGACGGTGGGGTCATCGTCCCAATGATCGACAAGCGCGGGTCCGAGTGTTGCCAGATCGACGGGGCCTGCAAACATCATCAGCAGATCGACCAGATGCGTGCCGTTGTGAACGACCCCCTTTGAATACGTGCCCACCGCGCTCAGCAAACGGCCCCAGCGATCGCCCTGCCGAACCTCTTCGACGAGAGCGTTGAGATCGGGCTGCCAGCGGCGCGTGTAATTGATGGCGAGCGGGATCGCGCTCTGATCGTATCCGTAAAAGAGGCTTTGAGCCCATCCGAAACTGTGCGCGAGCGGCTTTTCGCAGAAGACGGCCTTGGGGCCAAGGCCATGCGTCCATTCAAGATGCTCGGCGTGAAACGGGGTGGGCGAGGCGATGACGATAAGATCGTAGTCGCCCGCTTGCGCGTTCAGGCTCTCCAGATCGGGCGCGGCAAGCGGCACCTTCCACCGCTCGGCAAACGCATTTCGGGCGTTCTCATCGGGATCGACACAAGCCGCCAGCGCAAACCGTTCGTCGCGCGCGATCGCGCCCGCGTGGGTCAGCGGCCAGCCCTCGGGCGAACGCTGCGCGTCATAACCGCCCGCAATGGCTCCGCAGCCGATGATGAGAACCGAATAGGCCATCGCGCGCTCAGGCGATTACGTCCCAGCTTACCGGCGTGCCCTTGGAGAGCGCGCGGTTCACGCGCTTGCCCAGCAGCACGTCGTAATGCTTGGGCGCAAGGCCAAAGCCGGGGCGGACCGAGCGCAGGTTTTGGGGTGTGAACGCCTCGCCCTGTTTCATGTCCTCGGCCACGTAAAGCGAGCGGCGAAACTGCTTGGAGCCTTCCTCGGCCTTGGTGCCGCCATAGGTCACACGGCCAAGCGATTGCCACGCGCGCTCCGTTTCCTCGCGCAAGGCGCGAAATTCGGCAGGTTCGAGGCTGAAGGCGCTGTCCACGCCGCCATCCGCGCGGGCCAGCGTGAAGTGCTTCTCGATCAACACCGCGCCAAGCGCCACCGCGCCCACGGCAACGCCGGTGCCCATCGTGTGGTCGCTAAGGCCCACCTCGCAGCCAAAGGTCGCGCGCATGTTCGGGATCGTTGCGATGTTCGTGCTTTCGGGCGTCGCGGGATAGGTGCTGGTGCATTTGAGGATGCAGACCCGCTCATTGCCCGCTTCGCGGCAGACGCTTAGGGCCTCTCCGATCTCGACGACGCTCGCCATGCCGGTGGAGAGGATCATCGGCTTGCCGGTCTCGGCGACGCGGCGGATCAGCGGCAGGTCGATCACCTCGAAGCTTGCGATCTTGTAGGCCGGTACGTCCAGGCCCTCGAGAAAGTCGACCGCGCTGGCGTCGAACGGCGAGGAAAAACAGTCGAGGCCCAGCGCTCTGGCGTGCTCCATGATCGGCGCGTGCCAGTCCCACGGCGTGTGCGCTTCATGGTAAAGCTCGTAGAGCCGCCGCCCCGCCCATAGGGAGGTTTCATCCTCGATCACGAAGCCGGGCGCGTCGCAATCGAGCGTGATCGTGTCGGCGGTGTAGGTTTGCAGCTTGATCGCGTCCGCGCCGCTCTGGGCGGCCGCGGTTACGATCTCCAGCGCGCGCTCGAGCGAATGATTGTGGTTCCCGCTCATCTCCGCGATCAGATAGGGGCGAGCGCCAAGGCCCACTTCGCGTCCATTTATGGCAAAAGCGCTGTTCTGCATTGTCTGGTGAGCCTTAGTCGCGATGGCGCGCGGCGGGCAAGGGTTGGGCTGAGGCCATGGATTTTTGAAACCGGGTCGCGCCGATCCTTTCGTATCCTGAGGCGCTGAAAAGGCGTTGCGAGGCGGCGTTGTCTTCGCGCACGGTGGCGGTGATTGTGCCTTCGCTCAGACGCGCCGCAAGCGCGCTCTCACCTGCCGCAAGAAGCCTTGAGCCCAGGCCAAGCCCGAGAAGGTCGGGATCGCAATAAAGCGAGACCTCGGCGCTGGGATGCGCGCGCGGGGCGGGCTCGATGTCAAAGCGGATTACGCCCACCGCCCGGCCGCCGATTTCGGCGACGAAAAGCAGCCTTTGCGGATCGGCGAGCGTCCGGTCGAGCCAGTTCCGGTGCGCCTCCCATTCGAGCGGGACCTGCGTGCGCGAGGCGGCGCGCGTTGCCGGATGGTCGCGCCAGTCGAACATCGCCCGCGCGTCTTCGGGCCGCGCTTTGCGCAAGGTCAGCGACTGCGCGAGCAGGGCCAGCGCGACGCGTTCGGCGCCGCGCCCATCGACAAGCGCGCGTGACTTGTCCGCTAACCCCCGCCGGAGATGCGAGTTGGCGAGAAGCGGTCCGAGCGCCTCGGCGATCGCTTGCACGCTCGGGTCAGCGGCCAGCGCGACAACGCCGTCTTCCGCTAGCCTTGGTGCCACCGCTTCCTGATTGGCGGCCAGCACCACCAGAAGCGTCGGCGCGCCGATACAGCAACGCTCCCAGCTCGCGCCTCCGCCAGCGCCGATCTGAAGGTCATGCCGGGCAAAGAACGCAGTAAGATCGGGCAGGTCGACGCTGAGCGTGGTCAGGGGACGCGCGTGGACCCGTTCGCGCAGGTCCGACAGCCTGGGATTGGCGCTGGTGGAGACGACTTCGACAGGACCGGCAAATCCGGCGCGCTCGATCGCGTCGAGCGCTGCGAGGGAATGCCCACCCGCGTCGACGCCGCCCATGAACACCCCGACCGCCGCGACCTCCTCGCTGAAGGCGTAGCGCGGCGCGCTGGCAAAGGCCGGGCCGAGCAGCGCGAAACGCGGCCCGCCCAGAACGCGGATATCGGGGGCGACATCGGCGTATTTCGCCCTGTGACTGCGCGCGGGGTTATGGTCGATGACAAGATCGCAGGCCATGGCGCGGTCGGCCAGATCGTCGATCGCGGCGACAGCGCAGCCAAGCCCTTCGCGAACGGCACGGTGCCAATCCGCGCCAAAGGCGTAACTGTCGATGACAACCCAATCGGGCGTGTCCGGAGCGAGCGCGGTCACTGTCTCGTCAGCGTCGATCCTTTGCGAAACCGCGCCCCAGGCCGAATGCGCGATTGCGGGATCGGCACTGAAGGTCGCGGCGTCGGGCGCGGGCAGTTCCTCGACCTTTTCAAAGCCGGCCTCGGCGATCATTGCGCGCGGATCGAGACCGAGATCGCGGGTGACAAACACCACGTCGCCGCCATGGGCTCGCAGCGCCGCCGCCAGAGCGAGCGAACGGCGAAGATGGCCGGTGCCCATCGCGCTTGAGGCGTCGACCCGGATGGCGATCTTCATCGCCCGCTCAGCGCGCTTTCGCCATCAGGGCTGTGTGCATTTTCTCGGCGCGGTCCCAATCCTCGGGCGTGTCGATATCGACCACGCGCCAGGAGGGAAGGGTGATCGCGCACCCGTTGCGGTGGATGTTCACGCCCGAAAGCCAGGTCGCGGCGCTGCCCCAGTAGAATTGTCCGGCGTCGTAGAAGGCGGGTTCCAGATCCTGCGTGCGCGTTTCGGCGTGCTCGGGATAGAAGGGCGCAACGCCCCCTTCGCTGTCACGTCTCAGCGCGCGCTGGATGGCGCTGGGAAACTCGGCAACGGGGAAGGTGTAGCCCTGTTCCTGATGCGCGAGGAGCAGTTCAAGCGCGCGCGCCAGATCATCGACCTCGATAAAGGGTACGCCCGGATAGACGCAGACGGCGCGGCGCACATCCCAGCCTGCGTCGCGCGCTGCGGTGATGGCGTGCTGGATCACCGGCACGGTCGGCGTGTGATCGTCCGCCAAATCGCGCGGGCGGGTAAAGGGCACCTCGGCGCCCAGATCGCGGGCAATATCGGCAATCGCGGTGTCGTCGGTCGTCACAAGCACGCGCTCGATCACCGGGCTGCAGAGCGCCGCTTCGATCGCATAGCCGATCATCGGCTTGCCCGCGAAGGGGCGGATGTTCTTGCGCGGGATGCGTTTCGATCCGCCGCGCGCGGGGATGATCGCGATGTTTCCGGTCGCGCTCATGCCGCAAGCTTCAGCAGGGTGTCCACGACACGGTCCTGCTGGCCGGTCGTCATCGCCGGAAAGAGCGGGATCGAGAGCGCGCGATCGTAATAGGCAACCGCGTTCGGGAAATCGCCGCGCTTGAAACCGAGCTTCTCGTAATAGGGTTGGGTGTGGATCGGGATGTAGTGAACGTTCACGCCAATTCCGGCCTCGCGCAGCCCGGCGAAGATCGCGGCCCGGCTGGCGCGGGCGTGGTCCATCACCTCGAGAGCGTAGAGGTGCCAGGAGGAGACCCGATCGTTAAAGCGCGCGGGCCGTTTGAACGGGCCATCGGCGAGCAGCGCGTCGTAGCGATCTGCGTGAGCCTCGCGCCGCTCGCGCCATTCGTCCATTCGCTCAAGCTGCGACAGCCCCAGCGCGGATTGCAGATCGGTCAGGCGATAATTCCAGCCGAGATCGACCATCTCGTAGTACCACGCGCCTTCGGAAACGCGCTGCATCAGCGCCCCGTCGCGGGTCACGCCGTGGGATCGCAGCAACCGGATTTTCTCCGCGAGCGCGTCGTTCTGTGTCACCACCATGCCCCCTTCGGCTGTCGTGACAATCTTGACCGCGTGAAAGCTGAAGACGGTGAGGTCGGCGTGCGCCGAACCGATCGGGCGTCCGTGATACGAGGCGCCGGTGGCGTGGCTTGCGTCCTCAAGGATCGCGAAGCCATAGCGGTCCGCCAGCGCGCGGATTTCGGCAAGGTCGCACGGCAATCCGGCAAAATCGACCGGGATGACGACTTGCGGAAGCCGCCCTTGCCGGTCCGCCGCTTCCAGTTTGGCGGTGAACGCCTCCACGCTGATATTGCGGGTTGCGGGATCGATATCGACGAAATCGACCTCGGCCCCGCAGAACAGCGCGCAATTGGCGCTGGAGACGAAGCTGTTGGGGCAGGTCCACACCACGCTTCCGGGGCCGACGCCCAGAGCAAGGCATCCAAGGTGAAGCCCGGCGGTGGCGCTGGCAACACCGATGGCGTGCGCCACCTGATGGCGCTTGGCGAAGGCGGCCTCGAATGCGGGGCCGGTGGGGCCTTGCGTAAGAAAATCGGAGCGTAGCAGATCGGTGACGGCGGCGATGTCCGCTTCGCTGATCTCCTGCCGGGAATAGGGGATGAAGTCGTCCGCCATACCTTCGCGACTCTAGTCGATCACCTGGCCTGTGACATGCGTGTCGATGAGATCGCGCAATTGCTCGACCGAGAGGAAATCGGGATTGGTGCCCGAATTGTAGGCAAATCCGGGCTCGACCGGCTGCCCGCCGTGCCTGGCGCAATAGTCCTCCACCGTATATTCGGCGCTAACGGGAAGGATCGCGTAATAGTCGCCCATATCGACCGTGTTGAAGCTGTCCGAGGCGGTGATCATTTCCTCGTGGATCTTCTCGCCCGGTCTGATGCCGATGATTCTCTGTTCGGCCTCGGGCGCGATCGCGGTTGCGACATCGCCGATCCGGTAGGACGGGATCTTGGGCACCAGCACCTCGCCCCCGCTCGCGTTCTCGATCGACCACAACACCATTTCGACGCCGTCCTGCAGCGAGATGTTGAAGCGCGTCATGCGCGGATCGGTGATCGGCAGGACGCCTTCCTCCCGCTTGCCCATGAAGAACGGGATGACCGACCCGCGTGAGCCCATCACATTGCCGTAGCGCACCACCGAAAAGCGCACATCGCGCGCGCCCTTGACGTTGTTGGCGGCCACGAAAAGCTTGTCCGAACACAGCTTGGTCGCGCCGTACAAATTGATCGGGGCAGCGGCCTTGTCGGTGGAGAGCGCCACGACGCGCGAAGCGCCGCTGTCGAGGCAGGCCTCTATCAGGTTCTGCGCGCCCAGCACGTTGGTCTTGATGCATTCGAACGGGTTGTATTCAGCCGCCGGCACCTGTTTGAGCGCGGCGGCGTGGACGACGATGTCGATCCCTTCGAGCGCCCGGCGCAAGCGCGCTTCATCGCGCACATCGCCAAGAAAGTATCGCAGCGCGGGATAGGTCGAGCGCGGAAAGGTCTGCTGCATTTCGAACTGCTTGAGCTCGTCGCGCGAATAGACCACCAGCCGCCGCACATCGGGAAAGCGATCCAGCACGGTGCGCACGAACGCCTTGCCAAAGGATCCGGTGCCCCCGGTCACAAGTACGGATTTACCATTCAGCATCGTCAAGAAACTCGCTCACTTCGCGAAACCAAGGCCTATGCCCGCGAAATCCGAATCGGAAAAGCTCATAAAAAGAACGGCGCACAGGATTGGCGTGGGCCCGCTGGCGAACCCGCGCGCGGCGTTGTGTAAGAGCCGACCGTTCTTGTAGGCGAAGGCCGTCGCTGCCCCCCCGTTCTGGCCTTGCGGCTGCCCAGCCTCTGCAAGCCGTCTCTGCACGCCGTCTTTGCATACCGGCCTTGCCCCCGGTCGAGCCCCGCGACTAAGGAGATGATCGTAGGCGGCGCGGCTTTCGCGTTCGTTCCAGGCTCCGGTCGAAAGCGACGAGACGAATGCTGATCGAACCCATCACCAACGGGACCCAGGTGCGCCGGTCTACCGGGCCGGTAACATCGGTGATCCGATATGGCGTTGCCTGGACGGTTGTGGTCTTCGCGCCGCTCGTCGCGTTTCTGGTGAGCGGATACGAAGAGCCGTTTGCCGACCCCACCTTGCGCGCGACCGCGATTGCCGGAACCGCGGCCTTGTTTACCGGGCTTTATCTTGCGGGCCGCGTGCTTGACCTGCCGGGTACGCGCGGGACGGTGCACGGCGTGCCGATCATGGTGATGTGCTTCGTGATCGCCGCGCTGGTCCTGTTCACCTTCCGCATCGAATACAGCCGTGTTGTCCTGTTCTATTCGGCGGCGAGCGCGACCCTGATCGCAACGCAGCTGCGCTGGAGCAACCGCACCTTGCGCCTTCAGCCCTTTTACATCGTCCCCTTCGGCAACGCGCGCGCAATGGAGGAGATGGAGGGCTTTCCGATCCGCGTTCTCAAACGCCCGGATATCCCGGCCGACCGCGCGGCGAACATTGTCGCCGATTTTCGCGCCGATCTGCCCGAAGAGTGGGAGCGCCTGCTCGCCCGCGCCAGCTTGGCCGGCGTGCCGGTTTATCATTACAAGCAGCTGACCGAGAGCATCACCGGCCAGGTGAAGATCGAGCATCTGTCGGAGAATTCGCTCGGCTCGCTGATGCCCAACCGCTCCTACACCCCGGTCAAGCGGCTGATCGACCTGATCGGCAGCGCGGTGCTGATCGTGATTTTCGCGCCGGTGATGCTCGCGCTGACGTTGCTCATCTGGTCCGAGGATCGCCACGCGCCGCTCTTCATCCAGAACCGCACCGGGATGGGCGGGCGTGCGTTCCGGATGTACAAGTTTCGCTCGATGACCAATGGCGACGCGCCCAGCCGTGAGCGAACGCGCGAAGAGGCGATCACGCAGGACGATGACGATCGGATTACGCGCATTGGCCGCTTCATCCGCACCTATCGCCTCGATGAACTGCCGCAGCTGTTCAACGTGCTGAAGGGCGAGATGAGCCTGATCGGCCCGCGCCCCGAAGCGAACGCCTTGGCCAACTGGTACGAGGAAAACCTCGCCTTCTATTCCTATCGCAACATCCTCAAACCCGGCCTCACCGGCTGGGCCCAGGTCAATCAGGGCCACGTCGCGACGCTGGAAGACATCGATGTGAAGCTCCAGTACGACTTTTACTACATCAAGTATTTTTCATTCTGGCTCGACGTGTTGATCGTGATGCGCACGATCCACACGATCATGACCGGCTTTGGCTCCAAGTGAGGGGTTGGATGAATGGCGCTGGCAGCCCGAGCCCCGCGGGCTCGCAAGCGCGACTGCGCGCCGGCCGGTCAGGCCGCCCCTCGGAGGCATTCGCGAAGCGAATTACCGTGAGAGAAACCAAACCTGCTATTTCACCAGACCGATGTCGGGCGCGTCGACCTGCTTCATGCCGACCACGTGATATCCAGCGTCAACGTGATGCACTTCGCCTGTGACGCCGGAGGAGAGATCGGAGAGGAGATAGAGCCCCGAGCCGCCCACATCGTCGATCGTGATCGTCCGGCGCAGCGGCGTGTTCAGCTCGTTCCATTTGAGGATGTACCGGAAATCGCCGATCCCGCTGGCCGCGAGCGTTTTGACCGGCCCTGCGCTGATCGCGTTGACGCGGATGTTCTGCGGGCCAAGATCGTTGGCAAGATAGCGCACCGAAGTTTCCAACGCGGCCTTGGCAACGCCCATCACGTTGTAATGCGGCATGACCTTTTCTGCGCCGTAATAGGTCAGCGTCAGGATCGAACCGCCGGTTTCGGGCATCATCTCGGACGCGCGCTTGGCCACTGCGACCAGCGAATAGGCCGAGATATTCATCGTCATCAGAAAGTTATCGAGGCTGGTGTCGACATATTTGCCGCGCAGCTCCGACTTGTCGGAAAAGCCGATCGCGTGGACCACGAAATCGAGCGTGTCCCAGCGCTTCTTGAGGGTCTCGAACGCCGCGTCGAGCGCCTCCATGTCCGACACATCGCATTCGAAGGTGAAATCGCTGCCAAGCTGCTGGGCGAGTGGTTTCACGCGCTTGGCAAGAGCGTCACCCTGATAGGAAAAGGCAAGCTCAGCGCCCTGCTCGGCCAATTGCCTGGCAATGCCCCAAGCCAGGGACTTGTCGTTGGCGAGACCCATAATGAGCCCGCGCTTGCCTTGCATCAAACCGCTCATGCGGCGTCCTCCTTTGTTGTCTCTTCGTCCGCCGGATCGCCCCCCTCCGGTTCCGCCAATGCGGCGTTCAATTCCGCTCCGATAACGATGCCAAGCCCGACGAGCCAGAAAAAGAACAGCGCGATCATGATCCCGGCCAGACTGCCATAGGTGAGGTTGTAGGCAAGGAAGCTTTGCAGGATGCGCGGCATGGCGGCCGCCGCCGCAAGCCACCACACGGTGGTAAAGGCGGCGCCGGGCCATTTGGGGAAACGCCGCGCGCTGTACTGAACGGGCGTGAGCGACCAGAAAAGCAGATACATCGAACCAAGCAGCCCCAGCGCCGGCACGATCCGCGAAAAGCCGATCGTCGCGCCCCATTCCGCCAGCCCCGGTGCCAGCCCCGGGACACGCTCAAAGACGATCTGCTGCGCCGTGCTCAAAGCCACCGACGCAAACAGCGACAGGAGCAGCAGCACGACCGCGCCAATGATCAGCGCCGCCGAAGCAAGGCGAGAGCGCCAGAAGGCGTGGACCCGCTCGGTCCCGTAAGCGCGCCGCAGGACATCGCGGATCGTCTCGATCAGACTGGAAACCGACCACAGGCCCGCCGCCGCACCCAGCCACAACAGCCAGCCGCTGCGCGCGTCGATGACGTTCTCGGCCACCGGCGCGATGGTGTTTTGCACGGTCGGCGGCATCGCCAGAACCACTGTTTCGATGATGACGCGGCGTTCCTCCATCCCTCCCACGAGGCGAAACAGCGCGCCGGCCAGGATGAAGAAGGGGAAGATCGACAGCATCGCGAGATAGGCAAGATTGCCCGCGTGCATGAAGCCGTCATTATAGGTGCCCGACAGGGTGCGACGGACGACTTCATAAGCGCGCGAGCCTGGCCCCAACGCCCCGATGAGGCGCTGACGCCACGTGATCCTTTGTGCGAAGGGTTCGGGGGTTTCGCGAAGCGCGCGGGCGCGGCGACGCGCTTCGGGCGACAGCGAGACGAATTCCCCCTCCGCCAACCCCGCCGCGCGGGCCCTATCCCTCTCGCGCGGGGAGGGCGGTTGTGAACCGGATGCAGCGCCGGATTTGCGCGGATCGTCCACCACGTCCTCTAGGCGGCGCGTGCGCCCGGCTGGCGCCGCAGATCGCGTCGGGAGGTGTCAAGGGCGTCCGGGCCGCTCACAGCCCGAATTTCTTGCGCGGTCGGGCCTTGTCGATCCAGCCGTCGAGCCGCTTTTCCAGCTCGCCAATGTCCTCGGGCAGCTGGATTTCGAGCGTAACCAGCTGGTCTCCGCGCGCCGGCGCGGCGCCGCTCGCCGCCTTGCCGTGGCTCGGCTTTGTCCACCCCTTGCCCGCCAGACGAAGGACGGTGCCGCCATGCGTGCCCGGCTTGATCGTCAGCATGACGGGGCCATCGACCGTCGGGCACTTGACTTGCCCACCGCGCAAGGCCTCGTCCAGCGTGATCGGCAGGTCCATGCGTACATTGTCGCCATCGCGGCGGAAGAAGGGATGCTGGCCGATTTCGATGAGAACGATGCCGTCCCCATTGCCACCCGGCCCGGGATGGCCCTTTTCCTTGAGGCGCATCTGCGTGCCGTCATCGACCCCGCCGGGAAGTTTGAGGCTGATCGCCTTGCCATCGGCGAGCGTGATGCGCTGGTCGCGCCCGGCGGCCGCATCGACGAACGGCACCGCCAGCCGGTACTGAATGTCCGCGCCGCGCTTGGGCGGAGGTGCGCCGCGCCCGCCAAAGCCGCGCCTCGCGCCCGGCTGAGGCCCACCTTGTTGGCTGCCACGCGGCTTGCCGCCGCCAAACAGACCTTCGAACAGGTCGCCCAGATCCATCTCGTCATTGCCAAAGCCGCCGAATTCGGGATCGCGAAAACCACCGCCAGCACCGCGGCCCGCGCGTCCGCCGCCACCAAAACCGCCCGGTCCCGCTCCGCGCCCAAAGCCGCGCGCGCCGCCGGCGCCCATGCCGGCAAACGGGTTCAAGGGATTGCCCTCATGATCGATCTCGCCCCGGTCGAACTGCGCGCGCTTGCCCTTGTCCGAGAGCAGATCGTAGGCCTTGGTCACATCGGAAAAGCGCTCCGCGGCCTTGGGATTGTCCTTGTTGCGATCGGGGTGGAGTTCCTTGGCGAGCTTGCGATAGGCGCTCTTGATGTCCTTTTCGGACGCGGTGCGCGCAACGCCAAGGGTGCGATAGGGGTCGGACATGGCGTGTTAGCTAAGGCTCAGGTCTGGGATTGGCAATGGTCTCGATCCTGCGTGCTGGCCTTCTGTGTAGGATCGCAGCGCAGTCGCGTAGCCAAAGCTACGCGCAAGCAAGGGACGACCACAGAAGGCCAGCACGCAGGACCGCAATGCGGCGGGCGCCTTTAGCCGCGCTGCGGCGTCGCGCCTCGTTGACGATGCGAGGCATCGCCGCCTCGTTGCTTCTACCAACGCGGCTAAATCCGCTCCGTCGTGGCCGTTGCCAATCCCAGACCTGAGCCTGATGTGAGACAGTGACACTGCGCAAGGCGTGAGTGGGCAACCATGTGTGACAGCGCATCGCTTTGTCGCAGCCGCTTCGCTGCGCCTCGGGGGCTGCACGCGCGCGCGCCCCACCGGTCGCTTTCCTACGCGCAATCATACTTCTAGATCGGAATTGATGATTGCAATGAGGCGTCCCAGACTCCATGTCCGCAACGCTTTTCAGCGGTGTTTGAGCGCCCGCGCCCGGGCAACGGTTTTTGAAGCCAGGACAGTGTTCCATGTGTTCCAGGCGTGCTTCAGGTGAGACGAAATGAGTGAAATCGAGACCCTAAACCAAAGCCAGCTGGCCGACAGCCGGATCCCCTCGGGCATCGATCCCTACGCGCTGTTCGACGCGTGGATGGCCGAAGCCGAGGCCAGCGAGCCCAACGATCCGAACGCCATGGCTCTGGCAACGGCGAACGCGGCGGGCGCTCCGTCGGTGCGCATGGTTCTGCTAAAGGGGCATGGCGCGGGCGAGGGCGCACAGTACGGCGTTACCGGCGGAGGGTTCACCTTCTTCACCAATATGGGCAGCCGCAAAGGGACCGATCTGGCGGAGAACCAGCAGGCCTCGATCCTGTTTCACTGGAAGAGCCTGCGCCGCCAGATCCGCGTCGAAGGCGCGTTGACGCAGGTCTCGCCCGAACGCGCCGACGCCTACTTCCACTCGCGGCCCTACAAGAGCCAGGTGGGCTCGGCCGCCAGCGATCAGTCGCGCCCGCTCCCCGACCGCCAGATCTACATCGACCGGGTAAAGGAGCTGTGGCACGCACACGAAGAGGCGGGCCGGGTTCCGCGCCCCGACCATTGGACGGGCTTCACGCTCTCGCCGCGCCGCATCGAGTTCTGGATGGACCGCGACAACCGGTTGCACGATCGGCGCGTGTTCAGCCGCGCCTCGGGCCGCGAGCCGTGGTCGGACACTCTGCTCTATCCGTAAGGACGACCCGATATGACAAAGCGCATCCCCTACTGGCACGTCGACGCGTTCAGCGCGGCACCGTTTGGCGGCAATCAGGCGGCGGTGATGGTGCTCGACGAATGGCTTCCGGATGATGTTCTGCAAGCCATTGGCGAGGAGAACAACTTTGCCGAAACCGCGTTTGTGGTGCGCGATGCGAGCGGAGCGGCGGACTGGGAGCTGCGCTGGTTCACGCCGACCGATGAAGTTGCGCTGTGCGGCCACGCGACGCTGGCGAGTGGGCATGTCCTGCTCACGCGCGACGGTCTGGACCGCGTTACGTTCCGGACCCGCAAGGCGGGCGTGCTGGAGGTGGTACGCGATAACGCTTCCTACGAGCTGGCGCTGCCGCTGACGCTGGTCGAGCCCAAGCCGCTGCCCGAGGTCATCTCGGCGCTGGGGTGCAAGGGAGAGACCTTCCTGTCATACGCCGGTGCAGAGCAAACCGCGATCATCCTCTTGGAGACGGAGGACCAGGTGCGCGCGCTCACACCGGACATGGAAGCGTTACGCGGGATCGATCTGATGGCGATATGCACTGCGCCGGGCAGGGACACCGATATCGTCAGTCGTGTGTTCGTTCCCGCCTGGGGAGTGGATGAGGATAGCGTCACGGGCTCTGCCCATGCGGCCCTGGCGCCCTTTTGGGCCGAGAAGCTGGGACGCGACGCCTTCACCGCGCATCAGGCAAGCCAGCGTGGCGGCGACCTTGCGCTGCGTCTGGAAGGCGACCGCGCCTGGCTGGGCGGGCCCTGCGTGACGGTGGTGGAGGGCGTCTTCCACCTGTGATCGCGCCTTGCGCCGCAAGGGCGCTGCGAGCGGTTTCCTACTCCCCGCGCACCGGGTAGAGCTCGACCACATCGAACAGTTGATCGAGCATGGCCCGTCGTTCGACGTTGTCCGAATGGCCCAGCCTGACGACGGTCAGACGCTGGTCGGGGCTGACAAGGATATACTGCCCCATGTGCCCGATCGCAGCGAACATGGTGTCGGGCCCGCGATCAGCCTTGGCTTCATCGCGATCGATGCCGCTTTCGCGGTTCAGCCAGGTCTGAAAGCCGTAAAAGCCGCTCGTGGGGCTCGGTTCGCGCATCTGGGCGATCCACCGGCGCGGGACCAGTTGCACCCCGTCGGGCGCGGCGCCGCCAGCGCGCAGGAATTCGCCAAAGGCCGCGAAGTCGCGCGCGGTCGCGTGGATCAGGCTGCCGCCGATCAGTGTCCCGCTGGCGTCGAACTCGGGCACGACCGAACTCATGCCGAGCGGGCCGAAGAGACGCTGCCGCATGAACGCGCTGACCGCTTCCCGGCGCTCGTCGGCGTCCTCGCTCGGCGTCAGCGCTCGGGCGACGATGTCGGCAAGGATGACGGTCGTGTTGGACGAATACTCGAACCGCTCGCCGGGCTCGGCCTCGAGCGGTTGCTCCTTCGCCCAGCCCGCCATGTCGTCGCGCCCGTCGAGAAACAGCATGCGAACTTCGGAGCTGTCGTAAGGCGGATCGCCTGCCTCGGTGTGATCGAGCCCGGAGCGCATCTGCAGGAGGTGGCGCAAGGTGATCTCCGCGCGCGGATCGCCCGGACGCTGCCATTCGGAAACCGGCGCGGGCTGATCGAGGCTGAGGCGTCCGTCGGCCACGAGCATCCCGACGAGGACCGCGGTCACGGTCTTGGCCATCGACCAGCTGACAAGGCGGGTATCGGCGCTGTAGCCCTTGCCATACCGCTCGGCGGCGAGCTTGCCATCGACGAGCACCAGCACCGCGCGCGTTTCGCCGAGGCCCTCCTTGGCAAACAGATCATCGACTTCGCGCGCGAGCTCTTCGCGTGGGGCGCCCGGCTTGTCGGTGACGGCGGCGAGAGCCGCGCTTGTCAGAGGTGGCGGCTGAGCGGGCATAGCCTCGCCGCACGCGGCAAGAACGCCAAGGGCTGGCAAGGGGAGCCAAGCGGCGATAGAGCGGGGGTGAAGGCGCGTGGGCATCGCGCTCTCAATTCCTCAACTGGTCACGGGTTGCAATGGCAAAAACAAAGCGTTTGGGTTTCGGGCGGATGTTGGTGTGGCTGCTGCTGGTGGCCGCCATCGCGGTCGCGATCACCGGCTATCTCTACCGCGCGCCGATCGATGGCTACGCGAATGTCGGCAGCGCCTACGCCGCAAGAGTGGTCTGCTCGTGCCGCTTTGTGGCCGGACGCAGTCTGGAGGATTGCGAGAAGGACAAGCTTGCCGGGATGGAACTCGTCACGCTGGTCGACGACGCCGAGGCCAAGAGCGTCACCGCGCGCTTTCCGCTGGTGGCCTCGCACACCGCCACCTATCGCGATGGGTATGGCTGCGTGCTTGAGGCGTGGGAGGAGTGAGGCTGGTGCGGATCGATCAGGACGCGACCGAAGTCGTCGTATCGATCCAGCCGCCGCCCACGACCCGCTCGCCCGCGTAGATCACCGCCGCCTGTCCGGGCGCGACGCCGAATTCGGGGGTTTCGAAACGGATGCGCGTCGAGGCGCCGTCACCAAGAGGGCCTTCGAGCGTCACCGGCACCGGCTTCGCCAGACTGCGCACTTTGGCGGTAAGCGGCGCGTCGGGAAGCGTGCCGATCGCGTTGGTCTCGATCAGCTCAGCGCTCTCGACCGCGAGCATTCGCTTGGGTCCGACGCGCACGGCGCGGTTCTCAGCGTCGAGGCCGATCACGTAAAGAGGCTCGGGCTGCCCGCCGATTTCAAGTCCCTTACGCTGGCCCACGGTGAAGTGGATGATGCCCCTATGCTCGCCCAGCACCTCGCCCGTCGCGGCGTGCACGATCGGACCGGGCACGGCGCCTTCGGGGCGCAGCTTGGTGACGATCTTCGCGTAATTGCCGTCGGGCACGAAACAGATGTCCTGGCTGTCGGGCTTGGCCGCGTTGCGCAGGCCCGCCGCTTGCGCCAGTTCGCGGACCTTGCTCTTGGGCAGGCCGCCGAGCGGAAAGCGGATGTAGTCGAGCTGTTCGCGCGTGGTGGCGTAAAGGAAATAGGACTGATCGCGCGCGGGATCGTTGGCGCGGTGAAGGTGCGGGCCATCGGGCGCCGGGATGCGCTGCACATAATGGCCGGTCGCAAGGCAATCCGCGCCCAGCTCGCGCGCCATGCGAAAGAGGTCGGTGAATTTGGGGCCCATATTGCACCGGATGCAGGGCACCGGCGTGCGGCCAGCGAGATACTCGTCGGCAAACTGATCGACCACATCTTCACGAAAGGCGCTCTCATGGTCGAAGACGTAATGGGCAATCCCGAGCCGGTCGCACACGGCGCGCGCATCGGCGATATCGTCGCCTGCGCAGCACGCGCCCTTGCGTCCGGTCGCGGCGCCGTAATCGTACAGCTGAAGCGTGATGCCGAAGACTTGCGCGCCGGTATCGGCTGCAAGGGCTGCGACAACCGAGGAATCGACACCGCCGCTCATCGCCACGACAATCCGGCACTCTGCGGCCGGACGCGGCAGATCGAACAGGCTCGCGGTGTCGAGCCCGAAGCGGGAATCGGAGGAAAGAGTGGGCGCAATGTCCATGATCGGCGCGCGATATAGGGGCAAAAGGATGACTTCGCCAGTGGCGCCAAGCGTCCTTCAAAGGCGATCCGCGGTCGGCGCCTTGTGCGCGTCGCGGCGCCGACGCACGGGGCGTGCGCCAAGCGTGTTAGCGCCGCGGTAATCCTAAGGGCTGGTAAATTCCGATTTTACCACATCTTGACAACCGCGCTCTAGACAACCGGCATGTTCGAAAAGAGCAAGCCTGTTTCTGACGCCTTCTACAGGGAGCCAACCGATGTTGACTGGTCGCCGAAAGCGACCGAGTCGGCTTCAGAAGACGCCTCGGGGAATAGGAGCGGAAGTGGCGACGCGTTGCGCGCGATAGAGTGGAGCGAGCTCACCGCCCGGCTCAACGCGGCGCGCGAATTGCGTCGTGAGCTGCGCGAGGAAGCGATCCTGTGCGCGGGGGCGTCGGGCGCCACCTTCGGCGATGCAGCGGCGAGCCTTTTCAACACACTGGGGGATGGCCAACGCCATGTTAACCCTGATGGTTTAGAGGCCTGCAAAGCCTCGCGCGGCATATCTGTGGATCACACAGGCGTTGCGGCGAAAGGCGATGCGAGAGACGAGATATGATTGAGAACCAGGACATACGCCCTGCACAAGTGATCGGCCCGCTTGGCGAGCCGCTCACGCTGGATGATTTGCCGTCCCCCAACACGAAACGTTGGGTCATGCGTCGCAAGGCGGAAGTCGTGGCCGCGGTCAATGGCGGGCTCCTGACGATCGATGAAGTGCTGGAGCGCTACAATCTTACACTCGAGGAGTTCGCCTCTTGGCAGCGCGCGATGGACCGGTCGGGCATGAAAGGCCTGCGTGTCACCCGTATTCAGAAGTACCGCGAAGAGTATGAGCGCAAGCTGCGCTACTAAACCGATCGCGCCCTTCAGGAGCGCAATCGCCAACCCTCCAGATCCGAATTCACGGTCACCGGTTCTCTCCGCGGGCCTTTTGCGCTAATCCCGCATTCACCCGGACGATTGAGATTCGCGCCAAGTCTCGCGCGGATGCGGGAGATTGGGAGTGGCATCGTGTTCGATCTGATCGGACTTTTGGTGATGGGCGGTGTGATCGGCTGGCTTGCCAGCATGGTCATGAATCGCGACGCGCAGATGGGCCTATTCTGGAATATCGTGGTCGGCATTGTCGGTTCGTTTATTGGCAACCGTTTGTTCTCGTTCTTCGGTGGCAGCTCGATTGCGACCCTCACCGATTGGCGCTCGCTTCTGGCTGGCTTTCTGGGGGCGGTGATTCTGCTTGGTGCCGTGAATCTCGTCCAGCGCGGCAAATTGCGATAGGGGCCAACGCGCCGTATCCCCACGACGCAAAGCCCTGATTCAAGACCTGATTCAAGAGGCCTTGCGCGACGAGCGATTGTCATCGCGTCTGGAACCAAATCCCCATGCCCTTCGTCTAACGGAGGGTGACGTCAGTCGAACCGAGCGTTGAAAGGCACTGCACGATCAATCTAAGGCGCTTGCGCCGGGTGCCTTACGAGGATAATACACTTGGCCATAACTACCCAATTTCACAGTGCATGGCGCCAACACTGAACGCATTCGAGCAAGAGAGATCCTAAATCCGGCCGCTTTGGCCCAGAGAAACCGCAATGAATTACGAAACGACCATCACAGCCGAAGCCGCCGAGCCGCTTGAAGCGGAAGCTCGCGGCGCTGCCAGGGGCGCGATGGAAACGAGCTCGACCGTCAAGAAGCTGCTGATCGTCGGCGCCATCATCTTTGCGTTGCTGATAGCGGCGGCGTTGTACTTCGCGGTCGCTGGCGGCGAACCCGTAGGCGCCGCCGACGACGCCTCGCAGGCGCCGGTGGTGACTGTCGTCGTCCCGGGCCAGACGACGGTTTCCGGGACGATCGAAGTGCCCGGGCAGATCGCCGCTCGGCGCGCCATGCCTGTTGGCGTGGAGGGTGAAGGCGGGCGCGTGATCTCCGTACCGGTGGACGCGGGTCAATGGGTGCGCAAGGGCCAGGTGCTGGCGGTCATCGATCGCTCGGTTCAGGTTCAGCAAGCCGCGGCGCAGGCGGCGCAGATCGAAGTGTCCAAGGCGGACGCGGCGCTCGCGCAGGCTAACCTCGACCGCGCGCTCCAGCTGGTCGAAAAGGGCTTTGTTTCGGGCGCCGATGTGGACCGTCTGACCGCCGAGCGCGATTCGGCCAGGGCTCGGGTCAAGGTGGCCGAGGCGCAGCTGGCAGAGCTTAGGGCCCGAAACGCCCGGCTGAACGTAGTGGCGCCGGCGACCGGATATGTCCTCTCGCGCAATGTCGAGCCCGGCCAGAGCGTGAGCGCGGGCAGTCCGGCGCTCTTCACGATTGCGCGCGGCGGCGAGATGGAAATGCTCGCGCAAGTGAGCGAAGAGCAGATGGTACAGCTGGCTCAAGGCGTGAAGGCCGAAGTCCGGTTGACGGGGTCCGACAAGGTCTATTCGGGACAAGTGTGGCAGCTCTCCCCGACGGTGGATCAGAACACGCGCCAGGGCACCGCGCGCGTTGCCTTGGCGTTCTCGCCCGAGCTGCGCCCCGGTGGATTTGCAACCGCGCGGATCGATGGCGGCGATATCACCGCGACGCTGCTTCCTGAAAGCGCCGTTCTGGCCGATGATGAGGGCGCTTTTGTCTATGTCGTGGACGAGGACAACAAGGCAACGCGCCGGGCCGTGACTATCGGCCGCGCGACCGAGCAGGGCATCGCCATTAGCGAAGGCCTGTCCGGCCGCGAGATGGTCGTCGCCAGCGCCGGCGGCTTCCTCAATCCGGGTGAGACGGTCAATCCACGCCGCGCGGAGACGTAGGCGCGTGCCAGGATCAGCTCATCCCTGCACCGGGCGAAACCGTAACTCTGCAGCGCGCGCGACCGCGCGCCGCGCCTTGAGACAAGATCAGCCTTAGGACAAGAACAGCTCATGGGTCTTCGCAACATTTCCGCCTGGTCGATCCGCAATCCGGTGATCCCGCTGGTGCTGTTTGTCGCGCTCCTGCTGGCGGGGCTCGTCAGCTTCATGCGCATGGACGTGACCGAAAACCCAGATGTCGAATTTCCCGGCGTGAACGTCACCATCGCTCAGCCGGGCGCCGCGCCGACGGAAATCGAGAACCAGATCACGCAGCGGGTTGAGGCCGCTGTGCGGTCCATCAACGGTGTGAATTCCATCCAAAGCTCGGCCAGCGAAGGCTCATCGAACACCTTCGTCGAGTTTCAGGTCGGCACCGATATCACCGAAGCGCTGAGCGAAGTCACCACCGCGATCGACGGGGTGCGCGGTAACCTTCCCGACGGTATCCTAGAACCGCAGGTGACCAAGGTGAACGCGATCGGTGAGCCTATCGGCTACGTCGCGGTCGAGGCCGACGACATGACGATCGAGGAACTTAGCTGGTTCATCGACGACACGGTTTCCAAGCGCCTTCTCAACGTCGAAGGCATGGCCGAAGTTGGCCGGTTTGGCGGGGTGGACCGCGAAATCGAAGTCATTCTCGATCCCGCCAAGATGCAGGCTCTGGGGGTCACCGCGACGCAGATCAACGCGGTCCTTCGCCAGCAGAATGTGAACGCGGCTGGTGGGCTTGCGGAGGTCGGGGGTACGCGGCAGTCGCTGCGCGTCCTCGGCAACGCCAAGAGCGCCTACGATCTCTCCCAGGTTCAGCTTCAGCTGGGCGGCGGTCGCACGGTCAAGCTCGCGGATGTGGCCACGGTTCGCGATGGCTATGGCGAGCGAACATCGCGCAGCGAAGTCGGCGATCAGGAAGTCGTGAATTTCTACATGAACCGCGCTCGCGGCGCGTCGGACCTCGCGGTTTACGAAGACGCCATGGCGGTTCTGGAGAAAATCGAGAGCGAGACCGAGGGCGTGCGGTTCGTGAGGCTCGGCACAAGCACGGATCGGACGCGTGGTCAGTACACCAGTTCCATGTCGGCCCTGATCGAAGGCGCGGTCCTGGCCGTGGTCGTCGTGTTCTTCTTTTTGCGCGACTGGCGCGCCACGGCGATCAGCGCGGTCGCCATTCCGCTTTCGGCGATCCCGACCTTCTTCTTCATGGATCTGATGGGCTTCAACCTCAATTTCCTGTCGCTGCTGGCGCTTGGCCTTGTCGCGGGAGTGCTGGTCGACGATGCTATCGTCGAGATCGAGAACATCGTGCGCCACATGCGCATGGGAAAGACCGCCTATCAGGCCAGTATCGACGCTGCCGACGAGATCGGATTGCCGGTTGTGGCCACCAGCTTCTGTATCGTCGCGGTGTTCCTGCCGGTCGGGCTGATGCCGGGCATTTCGGGTGAGTTCTTCAAGAACTTTGCCTTCACCGTCGTTGTCGCGGTGCTGATGTCGCTGGCCGTGGCGCGGATGGTCACGCCCTTGATGGCGGCCTACTTCCTTGAGACCAAGGGGCACGCGGTCCACGGCGAGGGTCCGGTGATGGACCGTTATCTGCGCGTTCTTTCCTGGACGCTCGACACAAGCCGGATGGACAGACGCCGCGAGACGCTTGAGGCCCCTGCTTCACGGGCTCGCTATACGGTCACCTTGCTGCTGGTCTCGGCTTTGCTGCTTGCCGTGACCTTTGTAACGATGTTCGAATTGTTCAACGGGAGCCTTTCGGCCTCGTTCCTTGAGGATGCGGGCCTTCAGCCGATCTGGTCCGGGCTCGAAGGTCTCGGGATTGCGCAGAATGCGGCCTTTGCGGTTTCGCCGGATGGCACCGGCTCCCTCGCCTTGGCGGTATCAAAGACATTCGAGCTGGTCGTCGTTGTCGTGGTCTCGCTCCTGTCGTTTGGAGCGGGCTATCTCGCCTTCAGAGCGCTCACGCCGATGGTCGCAGCTCTCGCCTACATGTCGGTCTGGGCGGCCGAGTGGCTTGTCCATCTGTCCTTGGGCTGGCTCTTGAACACGGCGGAGCCGCGCCCGTTCAGTTTCAGCCAGGTCGATCGCGGGGCAAACTGGGCGCGCACCCGATTCTACGATCACCGTGTCTGGATGCTGGGTATTGGCTGGTTTTCGCTGCTCGTCACCATGCTTCTCTTCGCGCAGATTCCCGGTCAGTTCCAGCCGACGATCGATTCGGATCGATCCACGGTGCAGATCGAAATGGTGCCCGGCACCACGCTCGAGCAGACAAGCGATGTGGTCAATCAGGCGGTCGCCATTCTTGAAGAACAACCCGAGTTCGATTTCGCTCTGGAACGCCACCGTATCGGCAACGGCACAATTTTCCTCAACCTCAAGCCGGAACGCGAACGCACGCAGCAGGAGTTCGAAAAGCAGGTTGCGCCGCTTCTCAATCAGATATCGGACGCGCGCGTGCGCTTTCAGTCGCAAGGCGGCGGGTTCGGCACGGGCCGTGACATCACGATCATGCTCGCTGGCTCCAATCCCGATCTGCTGCAGGAAGCGGCCACCAAGCTCGTCGAGCAGATGAAGGGTCTCGACACCATCGTCGCCCCGCGCATTTCCGGCGATGTCAATCGCCCCGAGCTGATCATAACCCCCAATACGACTCTCGCGGCCGAGCTTGGTGTGAGCACGATCGCGCTAAGCCAGACCATCCGCATCGCGACCCTGGGCGAGATCGATCAGAACGCAGCGCAGTTTTCGCTCGCCGATCGCCAGATCCCGATCCGCGTGAAGCTGGGCAAGGACGACCGCAACAGTCTCGATACAATCCGAAACCTTCCGGTTCAGACCGTGACGGGCGGCTCTGTCCCGCTCTCGCGAGTCGCCGATATCACCTTTGGCGCGGGTCCGACCATCATTCAGCGCTACAACCAGAACCGGCGGATCCTGATCGGGGCGGATCTGGCGCCCAACATTCTCAAAGGCACGGCGCAGCAGCAGATCGAAGCCCTGCCGATCCTGCAGAATTTGCCCACGGGCGTCATCCGGGACGCGGTTGGAGACGAGCAGTGGCAACAGGAGCTTCAGGACAGTCTCGTGATCGCGATCATTGCCGGGATCCTGCTCGTGTTCGCGTGTCTGGTGCTGCTCTACAAGCGTTTGATGAGCCCGCTCGTCAATATGACCAGTCTGGCGCTGGCACCGCTTGGCGGGGTCTTCCTGATCTGGATATTCGGCCTTCCCAACTCGATGCCCGTTTACATCGGTATTCTGCTGCTTCTGGGCATCGTGTCGAAGAACTCGATCCTGCTTATCGACTTCGCAATCGAGGAGATGGATCGCGGCACCGAGAAGCTGGAAGCGATCATGGAGGCCGGCCACAAGCGCGCTCAGCCGATCGTCATGACAACCGTGGCGATGACGGCGGGCATGGTACCGACCGCGCTCTCCCTGTTCGGCGATGGCGCGTGGCGTCAGCCGATGGGCATTGTCGTGATCGGCGGTCTGGTTATGTCGACGCTGCTCACCCTGCTGATTGTGCCCGCCGGTTTCAGCCTGGCTGACGGGTTCGAGAAGCGGGCCGGGCCCTGGCTGCGCCAACGCTTGCTGACCTATAAGCCCGGCGATGCCGACGCCCCGCTCCGCCCACGCGCAGAGGGGGCAATGGGCGGGGTGCAGCCGGCTGAATAGCGGCGCGGCGCGCCTTGCCCAAACCGCGCGTGCGAGATGCGGCGCGTGACGTTGGGCCGGTTTTGCGGCACATAGAGAACGTCATGCATGCGCCTCAGTCGCCCTTCGAAACCGCATCGGATACGAGCGGGCCCTCGCCGTTCGGCGGCGAGCCGTTGAGCGAAGACAAGGCGCGTCGCATGCGCTGGACCGCGACCGGGTTGCTCGCGGCGATGGCGCTCCTGTTCTTCACCACGCATGGCCCTGCGGTCGCGCCCGGCGCGCATCCGGTCTGGGGGTACGCGAACGCCTTTGCCGAAGCGGCGATGGTGGGCGGTCTGGCGGACTGGTTTGCGGTAACCGCCCTGTTTCGCCACCCGCTCGGCCTTCCAATCCCGCACACCGCGATCATCCCGGAAAACAAGGACAGGATCGCCGAGACCATGGCCGGCTTCCTGCGTCGCAACTTCCTGGTTCCCTCCGTCGTCGCGCGGCGTATGACGGGCATGAATATCGCGCGCGCGATCGGGGATTTCCTCGCCGACAGCCCCGATGAAGACGCCAACGACACGCGCTCGCGCATCACGGCGGGTGCGGCGGAGATGTTGGCCGAGGTGCTCGAATCGCTCGATCCCGAAAGGCTCGGCAACCAGGTGCGCTCCGGGCTTGCCGGGCAGATTCACAAGCTCGAGATATCGCCGCTGGCCGGGCGAATGCTCGAAAGCATGATGACCGACCAGCAGCATCTGCCGCTCATCAACGGGTTTATCCGCTGGGCCGGGCTCACGCTGGAAGACAACGAAGACACGGTCAAAGACGTGATCCACAAGCGCGCCAATGCGGTGCTGCGCTGGACCGGTCTTGACGAACGCATTTCGGCCAACGTGCTTGACGGCCTTTACAAGTTGCTGGCCGAAGTGCTGGTCGATCCCGAACACCCCATTCGCCACAAGATCGAAGAGGGTCTGCAAAAGCTCGCTCAGGATTTGCAGCACGATCCTGAAACGCGTGACCGCGTGGAAGCGATGAAGCGCGATCTGGTCGAAAATCCGGCGGTGGGCGAATGGTGGATGGGCGTTTGGGAGCGTATCCGGCGCTCATTGATCCGTCGCGCTCGCTCGGCAGACACACAGCTGGGCGGCGATATGCGCAAGGCTCTGATCGATCTGGGAGAGGCCTTGAAGCAGGATTTGCGCCTGCAGGAACAGATCAATCGCTTTGCTCGCCGCACCGCCGCCGGGGTGGCCACGCGCTACGGCGATCAGATCGTCACGCTCGTGTCCGAAACGGTCAAGCGCTGGGACGCGACCACCATCACCGGCCGGATCGAGAACGCCGTGGGACGCGACCTCCAGTTCATTCGCATCAACGGCACGCTTGTCGGCGGTCTTGTCGGAATGACGCTGCATTTCATCGTCAGTTTCTTGTGATTCCAGGGGGTGTGATCACCCGCTAAGCGGGCGGCTAGGTATCCTTGCGAGTTCTTTCGCGATCACTGCGGTCGTTCTGGGAAGCGACATGTCGCACGAGCCCCCGCCTTCTGATAGCGCCCCGCCATACGTCCAGACGGTGCACCTTGCTCCGGGCGGGCAAGCGGTCATCAACGGCGCGCTCGTCTGCGCGCGTGAGGCTTGCACGCTCGAGGTCGGATCGGGGGCGTTCGTCCTCACCGGCCCGGCCCTGGGTCCGGCGCGCGATTCTCTGTGCAATCCGCGCGATGAGCTCTACTTCTCGTTGCTGGATTGCGGAGCCGACGAGGACCGTTTTGCCGCCGAGCGTTTTCGGCTGTTCGAACTTATTGGCGGGGTGCTGGGGCAGGATCGCGGTCACGAAACCCAGCGCGAGTGCGGACAATGCGCCGCCGCCTTGATGGCCGGTGACGTCAAAGCGGCTGTCGAAAGCGCGGCGCGCATGGCTTCCGCCACGCTGGACTACGACCGTCCGCGCACCCGTGTTTCGAACGCCGCAAGGCGGGCTCCGGCGAAGCGTGAGGGCACCCGCTGATCTAATCCATCCGATACGTGATCGACGTCGTAAAGAACGAGGGGAAGGGCTCCCCCTGAGCGTCGAGCGCGGGGGTGTAGGTGCCCTGCATCAAGGGCCGACAAGCCGGCGAATCAAGGCGTTCGGTAAACGTCACATCGTTGATGATGCAATCGGTCGCCTTGCCTTGTGCGTTGACCGCTACCCTCACTCGCAGGATCGCCTGCTCTCCTCGGAGGAGCGCGTCACGCGGATAGTTTGACGCCACACGGCGCGCGATCGCATCGAAATTGCTCATAGATACTCGCCGTGTCGCTGTCAGGTGCTTCTCTAGGTCCAGGCACCAGTCTTTGACTAGGTCCTGTGTGCACGCGTTCATCACCTCGAAGGCACCGCGCAGTGCATCCACTTCGAGTCGAACCACGCGACCGAACTGCCTTAGCTCTATGAACTCAACCGCGCTGGCATCCTCCAGATCAAGTTGCGGGAGCCCGGTCTCGAGTGCCCCGTCGGCGCTGAGATTGGCTGGGTCTTCAGCTTCAACCGCAGACGGATCGATCGCGAAATTCGTGTCGATCAACGCTTTGCCGAAGCTCTCGGAGTTTCCGACAAAAGGGGTTGTCTCATGCTCTTCCTTCCCTTCGCGAAAGCGCACGAAGGTTGCGCGGCGCGATTTGAACCGCTTGAAGCTGGGCCCCGCGACCGTGAAACTGAACGCTCCCGACGGGTCCCATTGCTGGATGAACAGGCCGTGGCGGTTTTCGCCGGTTCCGTATACGCGTGCCAGGCGACAGCGCGCCTCGCCAAAGTCCACCGACCATTTGCCCGCGGGCTTGAGAACCACGGTTTCACGCGCGGCGCTGGCAGGGGACGCCGTCACCGCTGAAAGGGTCAGAGCGGCCATGAAATAGCGAGGCAAGCGAAGCAAAAAAAAAGATCTCCGCCGCGCACCTTAGCGCAGCGGAGGTCTTTGACAATTATCGGTTTCCTAAGGGCTGGCCTGTAGTGAAGGCTTTAGTCCAGCGCGCCCGTCAGTTCGGGAACCGCGGCGTAAAGATCCGCCACGAGGCCGATATCCGCGACCTGGAAGATCGGTGCGTCCTCGTCCTTGTTGATGGCGATGATGACCTTGGAATCCTTCATTCCGGCAAGGTGCTGGATCGCGCCCGAAATGCCGATGGCGATGTAGACTTCCGGAGCCACGATCTTGCCGGTCTGGCCGACCTGATAGTCGTTGGGCACATAGCCTGCATCGACCGCGGCGCGGCTGGCACCGATCGCAGCGCCAAGCTTGTCGGCGAGCGGGTTGATGATCTGCTCGAAGGTTTCGGAATCCTTCAGCGCGCGACCGCCGGACACGATGATCTTCGCGCTGGCGAGTTCGGGGCGATCGCCGCCATCGGCGATCTCGCTGCTGACGAAGCTGGACAGGCCCGCATCGCCCGGACCGGCCACGTCTTCGATCGAAGCGGAGCCGCCGTCCGCCGCCGCCTTGTCAAAGGACGTGCCGCGCACGGTGATGACCAGCTTGGGGTCCGAACTCTCAACCGTGGCAATCGCGTTGCCGGCGTAGATCGGACGGGTGAAGGTATTGGGGCCTTCGACCGAAAGAATGTCCGAAATCTGCATGACATCGAGCTGCGCGGCAACGCGCGGTGCGATGTTCTTGCCGGTGGTCGTGGCGGGCGCGAGGAACGCGTCGTAACCTTCCATCAGCCCGGCGATCAGCGGCGCGACGTTTTCAGCCAGAGCGTGCTCGTAGGCGGCGTCATCGGCCTTGAGCACTTTGGAAACGCCCGCGATCTTGGCCGCGGCCTCAGCGACCGAACCGCAATCCTTGCCCGCGACCAGCGCGGTGACATCGCCCAGCTTTCCGGCGGCGGTTACGACAGCCAGCGTCGCGTCGTTGACCGTGGAATTGTCGTGTTCGACCAGAATGAGAGTGTTCATCTGTCTAAATCCCTTTGTTCAAATGGGCCGCTTAAGCGATCCCCATTTCCTTGATCTTGGCGACCAGCGCGGCGACGTCCTCGACCTTCTCACCGGCCTGACGCACCGGCGGTTCGGCGACGTTTGTGGTGGTGAGACGCGGCGCGATGTCGACGCCAAAATCGGCGGGAGCCTTGGTATCGAGCGGCTTCTTCTTCGCCTTCATGATATTGGGCAGCGAAGCGTAGCGCGGCTCGTTCAAGCGCAGGTCCGTGGTGACGATGGCGGGCATGGTCAGCTTGACCGTCTCAAGGCCGCCATCGATCTCGCGCTTCACTTCGACGCTGTCGCCGTCGATGGACACGGTGTTGGCGAAGGTGCCCTGCGGGCGGCCCATGAGCGCGGCAAGCATCTGGCCGGTCTGGTTCGAATCGTCGCTGATCGACTGCTTGCCGAGCAGGATGAGGCCGGGCTGTTCTTCGTCGGCGATCGCCTTGAGAATCTTGGCAACGCCCAGCGGTTCAACGTCTTCGTCGGTCTCGACAAGAATCGCGCGATCGGCGCCCATGGCGAGCGCGGTGCGCAGCGTTTCCTGCGCCTTGGCCGGACCGATCGAGACGGCGATGATTTCCTCGGCCTTGCCCGCTTCCTTGATGCGGATGGCTTCTTCGACGGCGATCTCGTCGAACGGGTTCATGCTCATCTTGACATTGGCCAGATCAACGCCCGAGCCATCGGCCTTGACGCGCGGTTTGACGTTGTAATCGATCACCCGTTTGACGGGGACGAGGATTTTCATGGGGTCTCTTCCTTTCCCTTTGTCGCCCGAACTCTTTTGGTGCGAACGGCGTTCCGAATTCTTGCGGCCGACCTAGCTTGCGTTTACGTAAACGTCAAGTTGATCGCCTGCTATTCCCTGCAACTCAGATTGCACCCGATGCGTCTGGCGCATGGTCCATAGGCTGCCTTTGCGCTGCTAGGTCAATTTGGCCCTCTGCGCTACATGGGAAACGGGAGGGAAGAGACAATGCGAGGATTTTTTGCAGCGTTTTGGGTCGCGGTCGGGTTGGCGAGTGCACCGCTCGGCGCGCAAGAGACCCGTATCGGTGAGGAAGGCTTCGAATCGCCTCCTGCTGCGCTGTCGCAGGTGGACTGGCTGATCGGCCAGTGGGCGGGCACCGGCATACGCGGTGCGCCTGCGATGGAGAGTTGGCTGCCGCCTTCTGGCGACACGATGGTCGGCACTTTCGTTCAGCAGTCCGCTGAGGGCGACATCCAATTCACCGAGCATCTCTATCTGATGGAGGAAGAGGGCACGCTGGTGCTCAGGCTCAAGCACTTCAACGCGGACCTGACCGGGTGGGAGGAGAAGGAAGGGATGCTGACCTTTCGGCTCGTCGCGATTGAGCCGTGCGCGGCCTTCTTCTACGCGCTGACATTGCGATGTGCCGACGCAGACAAGCCGCGCGAGGGCCTGGTCGCAGCAGTACGGATGAAGTCGGGCGGGGAGTTGCTGTTCCGCTTCAAACATATGGGTCAAATTTCCGAGAAGGAATAGTCGAGGGCGACAAGTTCGATCAAATTGCCTTCCGGATCAACAATTGTTGCTGTCCGGCCAAATCCTTCATCGTGAGGATCGATCAGAATGCGAACGCCGGAATTGCGGAGATCTTCGACGCGTCGGTCCACGTCGCGAATCTCCAAGGCGATCACCACGCCGCCCGGAGAGCGTCGGTCAAGCCCGAAACTGGCCGGTGGGTGAATCGCAAAGTGACAGGAGCCGACATCAGCTCCGAAATGCGCTGGCAGACCGTCGTGTTCCTCACGTTTGAGCGGTATGCCGAGGCGTCCGATATAGAATTCCGCCAGCTCATCTGGATGCTCGGTGAGCAGAATCGCGCCGCAAACGCTTATGGGGCCCGATCTACCCACATTATGCCGCCTTCTTCACCTCGGCGACGATCTTCTTCGCCGCGTCGCCCAGATCGTCCGCCGGGACGATCGCGAGGCCGGAGTTGGCGAGGATTTCCTTGCCCGCTTCCACGTTGGTGCCCTCTAGGCGAACCACCAGCGGAACCTGAAGGTTCACGTCCTTGGCCGCCTGCACCACGCCGTTGGCGATGATGTCGCACTTCATGATGCCGCCGAAGATATTGACCAGGATGCCCTCGACCGCCGGATCCTTGAGGATGATCTTGAACGCCGCCGTCACTTTCTCGGTCGACGCGCCGCCGCCTACATCGAGGAAGTTGGCCGGGAACGCGCCGTTCAGCTTGATGATGTCCATCGTCGCCATGGCAAGCCCTGCGCCGTTGACCATGCAGCCGATGTTTCCGTCGAGCTTGATGTAAGCAAGGTCGTATTCGCTGGCTTCAACCTCGGCGGGGTCTTCCTCGGTCTCATCGCGCATCGCCTCAATGGCCGGGTGACGATAGAGCGCGTTGCCATCAAAGCTCATCTTTGTGTCGAGCACCAGCAGATGCGCTTTGCCATCGGCGTCGGGCTTGGTTTCGACCAGAGGGTTGATCTCCAGCATGTCGCAATCGCTCGCGGTGAAAGCGTCGTAGAGCTGCTTGGCAAGCTTCTGGCATTGCTTGTTGAGGTCGCCGTCCAGGCCAAGCGCGAACGCCACGGCACGGCCATGATGCGGCATGAAGCCCTGCGCGGGGTTGATCGTGATCGTGGTGATCTTCTCGGGCGTCTCGTGGGCGACGTCTTCAATGTCCATGCCGCCTTCGGTGGAGGCTACCATGGCCACGCGCCCGCTCGCACGATCGACCAGCATGGCAAGGTAGTATTCGCTCTCAATGTCGACGCCGTCGGTGACGTAGAGGCGGTTGACCTGCTTGCCCGCTTCGCCGGTCTGCACGGTGACGAGCGTGTTGCCAAGCATTTCCTTGGCGTGGCTTTCGACTTCGTCCAGCGAGAAGGCGAGGCGGACACCGCCCTTCGCGTCCTCGGGCAGTTCCTTGAACTTGCCCTTGCCGCGTCCGCCCGCATGGATCTGCGCCTTGACGACATAAAGCGGTCCGGGAAGCTTCTTGGCGCCTTCAACCGCCTCTTCCACGCTCAGCGCGGCGTAGCCATCGGGCACCGCGATGCCGTGTTCCTTGAGCAGTTCCTTGGCCTGATATTCGTGGACGTTCATGTCAGCGTGATCCCTTTGCTGTTGTGCCCGCCTCGTCCGCGCCTAGGGAACGCCAAAACGAGTGGGGGAGAGGTTCCGTCGAAACGCGCCTAAGCATGTCTGGTCGCCCTTGAAAAGGCCTTCTGGCGGGGGCACGACGAAAGGCGGATATGATCGACCGTTCCCGTCTTCTTGACATCGTCCGCGAAGCTGGCCGCGTTGCGCATTCGCGCTGGCCTGGCGATGGCCATGCGCTGCGGAGCTGGGACAAGGCGCCAGGCGATCCGGTAAGCGAAGCGGATCTGGAGGTAGACCGCTTCCTGCGCCGCGAACTGACCGCCCTGCTGCCCTCGACAGCCTGGCTTTCCGAAGAGAGCGCGGATGACAAGCAGCGCACCGACAGCGGATTGATTTGGCTGGTCGACCCGATCGATGGAACCCGCGATTATGTGCGCGGCCGCACGGGCTGGACTGTCTCGGTCGCGCTGGTGAGCGCAGGCAGGCCGCTTATCGGTGTTCTGCTTGCCCCAGCGCGGGGCGAGGAGTGGGTTGCTGAGGCCGGAAAGGGCGCGACGCTCAACGATCGCCCGCTTATCGCCAGCTCACGCTCCCAGTTTTCCGGAGCGCGCGTGCCAACAGATCAATTGTCGAGCGTCGATTCCGATCTCGTCATGGTTGAAAAACCAAACTCGATCGCCTTGCGCATTGCCATGGTGGCCGATGACCGTGCGGACCTGGTGGCCACTCTGCGCTGGGGATTTGAATGGGATATTGCTGCGGCTACATTGATCGCGCGCGAGGCCGGCGCGCAGGTGAGCGACGCCTTTGGCAAGCCGCTTGCCTACAACAAGCATGACCCGCGCGATTTCGGCGTTCTCGTATGCTCACCGGGAATTCACAAAGAGGCTGTGGAGCGACTCGCCGAGAGAGCCAGGGCTTTGAAATAGAGAACTTTGAGATAGACAAGGGGTCCGCTCAGTAGAGCGGACCCCTTGTGATACAGCAGGCTTCGGGAATTACTGCCCGCGCGCGGCGACCACATCGTCCTGGCTGATCGGGATGATCTTGATTTCCACCCGGCGATTAAGCGGCTCATCCACCCCATCGGCGGTCTTGATCCGAAGCTGATCGTAGCTTTCGCCAAAACCCTGCGTTGCAAAGCGGCTGCGCGCCACGCCGCGCGCGGCGAGGTAGTCGGCGACCGACTGTGCGCGCTCCTCGGAAAGACGCTGGTTCAGCGCGTCACTTCCGGTCGTGTCGGTAAAGCCATACACATCGACCAAGCTGTTGGGATACTTGACCAGGCTATCGGCGACGACATTGAGCGTGTCGTAAAAGCCCGGATTGATGTCGGCCGACCCGCTCGCGAAGGTCACGCCGTCGGGCAAGCGCACAAGGATCGCGTCTTGATCGCCCACCTCTTCAACCTCGACGCCGGTGCCTTCGGTCTGTTCGTCGAGCTCTCGGATCTGATCGTCGTAGCGCTTGCCGAGAACGGCGCCCGCCGAGCCACCAATGCCAGCGCCGATGATTCGCGCTGCGTCGCCGCCGATGGCGCCGCCCAGCAGATAGCCAAGCGTGCCGCCCACACCCGCTCCAATCGCGGTGCGAGAGGCCTTGCGCTCTCCGGTGTTCGGATCGGTGACGCAGGCTGTCGTGGTGCCCAGCAGGGCGAGCGCGGCGGTGCCTGAAAGAAACATGCGGCTGATTTTCATTATTGATCCTCCATTTGAATTGTCTGCCCCCACTTAGCAGATTGACGCGCTTTGGTTCCGTAGAGCGTGACGGCACCGTGCGATTTGTCGCACGCAGAATACGAAACATCGCGCGCAACGACAACGCTGGCAAGCGCGGCGAATTGTGGTAGCGCTCTGAGGGTGACACCGTTTCCCTGGGCCTATCTGTTCATCATCGTCGGGCTGATTGTGCTCAACGGCGTGTTCGCCATGTCCGAGCTTGCGATTGTCTCAGCCAAGACTTCGCGGCTGAAAGCACGCGCCGAAGAAGGATCGGCTTCGGCTCGCATCGCGCTGAGGCTGGCGGCAGAGCCGGGCAAGTTTCTCTCGACCGTGCAGATCGGGATCACCCTGATCGGCATCATTGCGGGCGCGTTCTCCGGTGCCAATCTGGGCGGTCCGGTGGGCGAGCGGCTGGTGGCGCTGGGCCTGCCGCCAAGACTGGGCGAAGAAGCCGGCTTTTTTGTCGTGATCGCATTCACCACCTATCTCAGCCTTGTGGTGGGCGAATTGGTGCCCAAGCAGCTCGCCTTGCGCGCCGCCGTGCCGATCAGCCTCGTGATGGCGCGCCCGATGGCCGCACTCGCCACCGTGGCCGCGCCGCTTGTGTGGGTTCTCGATTCAAGCTCGGCGGTTCTCATCCGCCTCTTCGGCATCCGCTCGAAAGGACAGAGCAGCGTCACCGCGGAAGAGCTGCAGATGATCTTTGCCGAGGCGACGCGCTCGGGTGTAATCGAGGCCGAGCAGCACCAGATCCTGACCGGCGTAGTGCGTCTTGCTGAGAGGCCTGTGCGCGAACTGATGACGCCGCGCACCGAGATTGACTGGATCGACGTTGACGCAAATCACAAGACGCTGCGCAAGATCATTCGCGAAAGCCCGCATTCGCTCCTCCCTGTGGCCGAGGGCTCGCCCGACGTGATCCTCGGCATCGTCAAGGTGCGCGATGTCCTGGCCGCTCTGGTCGCCGGCGCGCCGGTCTCGCTGCGCGAAATGGCGGTCAAGGCCGAGGTCGTGCCCGATCAGCTTGACGCGATGGACGCGCTGCGCGTCCTGCAATCGGCCGATATCGCGATGGCTGTGGTCCACGATGAATATGGCCATTTCGAAGGCATCGTCACGCCGGTCGATCTGTTGACCGCGCTGGTCGGCGATTTCGCCAGCGATCAAGACCAGCGCGCCTCCCCCCTTATAGAGGAGCGCAAAGACGGATCCCTGCTGGTCTCCGGAGCGCTTTCGGCCGACGCGCTCGCCGACCGGTTGAGCCTCGAATACGACGAAAACAGGGAGTTCGGGACAGCTGCAGGCTACGCACTTTCGGTGCTCAAGCGTCTTCCCATTCCGGGCGAGACATTTGAGGATCAGGGCTGGAGTTTCGAGATCGTGACGATGGATCGCCGCCGGATCGACAAGATTCTGGTGCGCGAGGTGGCCCCGCAGAGCGCTTAGACGATCAGCTTGGAATCAGCGTCGATGCGGTCGCCCCATCGCCCTCTGGCGCGGCGATGATGTCGCGGGTGACGCGGCCCTTGGCCACCGTGTTTGTGCCGGGATCGCCCACCTGGCTGCGAATACCCGGAATGGCCCGACCCGCGCGGTCAAGCGTGCTGCGTTCGATGTCGCTGCGCTCTTGCGGGCCGCCGAACAGGGCCTCAAGCGCCTGTTCCGATGCGGTGCCTTCGGTCGGGCGCGGGGCTCCTGGTGCCGGCGGGGTCAGCGAGAAATCGGGCGGAACCACGAGCGGCGCCTGACGCTGCACGGCGAATTCATCGGGGCGTTCGCGGTTCAGCAAGCCTCCGCCTCCGCACGACGCAAGGGTCGCGCCAGCGGCAGCCAGCAGGATGGCGGTTCTGATAGTGGGCATAGTCAATTCTCCAGAGCGCTCGAGGGCGCATCGCTGTCGGCGTCCTTTTCGCTCACAAACAGCGCGCGGGCAAGGATTACAACCACGCCGATGGTGATAGCGGCGTCGGCGACGTTGAATATGAGGAAGGGACGAAAGATGTCCCCAGCGATATGGACGTGCAAATCGGCGAAATCCGTGACGAAGCCGAGCGTGAAGCGATCGTAGATATTGCCGATCGCGCCGCCCAGGATCAGCGCGAGACCAAGGATATCGCCGAGCCGTTTCTCCCGCATCAGCCACACCAGCACCACCAGGGCTATTCCCGCCGTCAAGAGCACGAGCAGCCAGCGCATCTCCATGCTGGTGGCCTCCAGCATACCCAGCGAAACGCCGTAATTGCGCGTGTAGGTGAGGTCGAAAAAGGGCAACAGCTCAAGCTTGTCGCCGATCCGGTTGAGCCCAAGTTCACGCGTCACGTACCACTTTGTGGACTGGTCGAAGGTTGCCACCAGCGCGGCCAACGCCAGGCCGAGCAGGCGGGCTCGGGTGAACAGGCTGGACAAGGCGCTCACAACGCTGCCGCGTCCCACTCGCGCACCACCTTGGCGCAGCGCCCGCACAGCGCGCCGTCCTCGGCCACGTCGGGCAAATGGCGCCAGCAGCGTCCGCATTTGTGGTCGGTCGATTTGGTGACGATCACCTCTTGCGTCTCGCCGCGCGTGACGGTGCCGGTGATGAACAGTTCCGCAAGCTGTTCGTCGGTGACACCCTCGGGCACGGCTGATGCGGGCACGGTAACGAAGGCTTCGTTGCTCGAACGGATCGTCTTTTCGCGGCGCAGCGGCTCGATCGCCTCGGTCACGCGTTCGCGCAGCGAACGAAGTGCGTCCCACTTAGCCTTGTCAGCAGGGACCGCTGGCACGCTTGGCCATTCGAGCAGGTGAACGCTCCCGCCCTGTTCTCCATCCTCTGGATAGCGCGTCTGCCACACTTCTTCGGCGGTAAAGACCAGCACCGGCGCGGCGTAGCGCACCAGTGCGTGGAATAGCATGTCGAGCACCGCGCGATAGGCGTTGCGGCGGTCGGAATCCTCGCCATCGCAATAGAGCGCGTCCTTGCGGATATCGAAGAAGAAGGCTGAGAGATCGTCGTTGCAAAAGTCGACGAGCAGCCGCGTGTAGGTGTTGAAATCGTACTCTTCGGCGGCCTTTCGCAGCTTTGTGTCGAGCTCGCCGAGCAGCGCAATGATATACACTTCCAGCTCGGGAACTTCGCCCGTGTCCGACATGTCGCCGACATAGCCATCGAGCGCGCCGAGCAGATAGCGGAACGTGTTGCGCAGGCGGCGGTACTGATCGCCCACGCCTTTGAGGATTTCATCGCCGATCCGGTGATCTTCGGTGAAATCGACGCTCAGCGCCCACAGCCGGATGATGTCCGCCCCGTATTGCTCCATGACGGTGAGCGGGTTGATCGTGTTGCCGAGCGCCTTCGACATCTTCTTGCCCTGCTTATCCATGGTGAAGCCATGGGTGAGCACCTGATCGTAGGGCGCACGGCCCCGCGTCGCGCAGGATTGGAGCAGCGAGGACTGGAACCAGCCGCGATGCTGGTCGGAGCCTTCGAGATACAGGTTGGCGGGCCATTGCAGGTCGGGCCAGCGTCCGCTTTCAAGCACAAAGGCGTGGGTGCAGCCGGAATCGAACCAGACATCGAGAATGTCGGTGACCATCTCGTAATCGTCGGGATTGTGCGCGTTGCCGAGGAATTCGGCCTTGCGCGCTTCGTCCCATGCATCGACGCCTTCCTTCCGCACCGCTTCGACCACGCGGGCGTTGACCGCCGGGTCTTGCAGATAGGTCCCGTCCGGCCGCACGAAGAGCGTGATCGGAACACCCCAGGCGCGCTGGCGGCTGAGCACCCAGTCGGGGCGGCCCTCGACCATCGAGCCGATGCGGTTGCGGCCTTTTGCGGGAATGAAATCGACGCGTTCGATTTCGCTCATCGCGCGGCTCCGCAGCGTGGAGCCCCTTCCTTCGAGGGAAGGGGTTGGGGATGGGTGCTCGGCATTAGCGGGCGTGGCACCCCCCACCCCCGACCCCTCCCGCGAGGGGAGGGGAGTGTCGAGCTCTCTGTCCATCGGTACGAACCATTGCGGCGTGCAGCGGTAGATGACCTTGGCCTTCGAGCGCCAGGAATGCGGGTAGGAATGCTCGTAATCGGCGCTGGCGGAGAGCAGCGCGCCTGCCTCGCGCAGGTCGTTGCAGATCGGGCCGTCGGGCGCGTTGAACGGCTTGTTGATGACGCTGCGGCGGCGTTCGTCCGAACCTCCGAGCCACGGCCAATCGTCGCGATAGCGCCCATCGTCCATGACGGCGAAGACGGGGTGGATGCCGTGCGCCTTGCACAACGCAAAATCATCCTCGCCGTGGTCGGGCGCCATATGGACGATGCCTGTGCCGGCGTCGGTGGTGACAAAGTCGCCGGGCAGCATGGGGCGGAGCGTTTCGTAGAGCCCGCCGAGATGATGCATTGGGTGACGGACTTTGGTTCCGGCTAGATCGGAGCCTTTGCCGCGCCAATCAACCGACTCTGAGTGCAGTCCCATCCTTTTGCTGAAGGCTTCGGCAAGATCAGCGGCAACAAGAATATGACTTGCCGGGCTACCATAGTCTCCGAAGACCGCGTTCACATGCAGCAAAGCATATTCAATGTCCGGTCCATAGGCCAATGCCTGGTTCACCGGGATGGTCCAAGGCGTCGTGGTCCAAATAGCGACTGCTGACCCAACTAGGTCATCGATGGGGCTTTCGACGATCTCAAACGCCACATCGATCTGCGGACTATCCGTCAGGTCCTCATACTCAACCTCAGCCTCGGCTAGCGCGGTTTTCTCCACCGGTGACCACATCACCGGTTTGGAGCCGCGATAGAGATTACCCGCTTCGGCAAACTTCATCAGCTCGGCGACAATCGTCGCCTCGGCCTGAAAGTCCATGGTGAGGTAGGGATTGTCCCAGTCGCCCATGATGCCCAGACGCTTCAGCTGTTCGCGCTGGGTGTCGACCCATTTTTGCGCATAGGCGCGGCATTCGGCGCGGAATTCCTTTGCGGGAACCTCGTCCTTGTTCTTCTTCTTCTTGCGGTATTGCTCCTCAACCTTCCACTCGATCGGAAGGCCGTGGCAATCCCAGCCCGGCACGTAGGGCGCGTCCTTGCCCATCAGGTTCTGCGTGCGGCAGACCGTGTCTTTGAGGATGTGGTTGAGCGCGTGCCCGATATGCATGTCGCCATTGGCGTAAGGCGGGCCATCGTGGAGGATGAACTTCTCCCGGCCCGCACGGGTGTCGCGCATGGTGCGGTAGAGGCTCATGTCCTGCCAGCGCGCGGCAATACCCGGCTCCTTCTGCGGAAGGCCCGCTTTCATCGGGAAACTCGTCTTGGGCAGGAAGACCGTGTCCTTGTAATCGCGCTGTTCGGTGGTGCTCATCGCCAATTCACAAATCCGTTAGTGTCGAGCGCCGTCGAGACACCGCCGCGCAATGTCTCTCGACTGCGATTCTCGGCTTCGCTCGAACCTCCGCTCGAGACGAATGGGGTGGGTTCAAATTTCGGGCTGCCCTAATAGGCGCTTCGCCTCGGCGCAATCCTTCTCCATCTGCGCCATCAGATCATCGAGGCTGTCGAACTTTGCCTCACCGCGCAGGAAGTGGTGGAACGCGACTTCGATCTCCTGTCCGTACAAATCGCCGGAGAAGTCGAAAAAGTACGGCTCCAGCAATTCCTTGGGCGGAGTGAATTGCGGACGGATGCCGATATTGGCCGCGCCTTTGAGCTTTTCGCCGGTCGCAAGGATGGTCCCCGTCACCGCGTAGACCCCGTATCGGGGACGCAGATAGTTCTCGATCGAGACGTTGGCGGTGGGATAGCCTAATTTGCGCCCGTTCTTGTCGCCGTGTTCGACAATCCCGCGAATCGCAAACGGGCGCGTCAGGAGCTTGGCGGCGAGTTGCGGGTCGCCCGCGCGCAGGGCCTCGCGGATGCGGCTGGAGGAGACGACGCCGTCATCCTCCACCACATCGACCACGCGCGATTTGAGGCCCAGCGCTCCGCCGCGCTCGCGCAGCAGATCGACATTGCCCAGCGCCTTTTGGCCGAAGCTGAAATCGCCCCCCGTCACAACGCCGTGCGCGCCGAAGCGGTCGATCAGAATGGTCTCGATAAAGTCTTGTGCACTGGTGCTCGACAGCTCCGCGTCGAAGTGGAAGACCAGCATCGCGGTCGCTCCGGCGGCGAGATAGAGCTCCTGGCGCTGTTCGAGAGTTGTCAGGCGGAAGGGCGGAACCTCGGGCTTGAAAAAGCGCACCGGGTGCGGGTCGAAGGTCGCGATGATCGAGGGGCGTCCCTCGTCATGCGCCCAGCGTATCGACTCGCCTGCGACGGCTTGATGGCCCGAGTGAAAGCCATCGAAATTGCCCAACGCGATGATGGCGCCGCGCAAGGGTGCTTGGACAGGGTCACGGTGATCGAGCCAGCGCATTACGCGCCCGCTTTATCAGCGCGCTCATAAGTGACAAACGAAAAGGCCGGGTTCTCACCTGCCTCGGGATGATCATCGCGCCGCGTTTCGACCCATTCGGGGCCAAGCGGCTTCATGAAGGTGTCGCCCGGATAATCGCGGTGGATCTCGGTCACTTCGATCCGGTGGGCAAGCGGACGGAAGACATCGTAGATCGCCGCGCCGCCGACGACCGCGATCTCGTCCGTTGCGCTGGTCCGTGCCGTCGCAAGCGCCTCATCGACCGAGCCGACGATTTCGGCGCCTTCGCTTTTCCAGCTGTCCCGCCGGGTCAGCACGATGTGACGGCGGCCAGGCAGCAGTCCGGGCAAGCTTTCGAACGTCTTGCGTCCCATGATCATCGGCTTGCCCATGGTGAGCGATTTGAAGCGCTTGAGATCCGCCGGGAGGCGCCAGGGCAGGGTGTTTTCGTGGCCAATCGCGCCGTTGCTGGCGCGCGCGTAGATCAGCACGATTTCGGGTTCGAGCGTTTCGGGCACGGCTGGCTACTGGCTCACGCGCGTCACATGGCCCATCTTGCGGCCCTCGCGGGCCTCGCGCTTGCCGTAAAGGTGCAGGTGCGGTTCGCCCGGTTCGCAAAGCATTGCGTGCGCACTCAGCGCAGCCTCGCCCACGATGTTGCGCATTTCGATAGAGGCAAAGCGCGTGGCCGTCTCACCCAGCGGCAGACCGCAAATGGCGCGCACGTGATTCTCGAACTGGCTGGTGGCCGCGCCTTCGATGGTCCAGTGGCCCGAATTGTGCACGCGCGGCGCCATCTCGTTGAAGATGGGCCCCTGTTCGGTCGCGAAGAATTCGAGACACAGAACGCCTGTATATTCGAGCGCGTGCGCGACTTTCTCCGCCACGCTCCGCGCGGCTTCGACCTGGCTTTCCACAAGTGCGCCCGCGGGCAGCGTCGAACTCACCAGCATGCCGCTTTCGTGGCGGTTGGCGGTCGAATCCCAGAAACGCACCTCCCCGTCTCGCGAGCGCACGAGGATGACCGAAAACTCGGTCTCGAACGCGACCATGCCTTCATAGACGCACGGGCGCCCCGGGAAGCGCACGCCGGCGGCTTCGTGCGCGCTGGCGATGCGCCACTGGCCCTTTCCATCGTAACCATCGCGCGCGGTCTTGAGGATGCCCGGCGTGCCCACGCGTTCAAGGGCGCGCGCCAGATCATCGTCGCTGTCGACGCGCGTATAGGGGGCACAGGTGGCGCCGAGCTCCTCGACAAAGCGCTTCTCGTTCACACGGTCCTGCGCCACTTCGAGCGCGCGCGGCGCCGGGGCCAGCAGAGCCTCGGGAATGGCAGCCACCGCGCTCAGAGGCACGTTCTCGAACTCCCAGGTGACGATGTCGCAGCGCTTCGCAAATTGGGCGAGCGCGCCGGTGTCGCTCCAATTGCGCTCGAACAGCTCGGCACAGGTGTCGGCCGCGACGTTATCCCCCGGCGGCGCGTAAGAGATCGAGTGATAGCCCAGCTGGCTCGCCGCGGTCGCCATCATGCGGCCCAGTTGGCCCGCGCCAAGGATGCCGATGGTCGCACCGGGCGGGAGAGGGATGCGCGCGCTCATTGATCGACCGGAACCTCTCCGACCGCGGCCGAGCGCGCCGCGCGCCAGTCTTGCAGGCGCTGTGAGAGAGCCTCGTCTTTGAGCGCGAGGATGGCGGCGGCCATCAGTCCCGCATTGGTCGCGCCCGCCTCGCCGATCGCCAGCGTGCCGACGGGAACGCCCGCTGGCATCTGGACGATCGAGAGCAGGCTGTCCTGCCCCGAAAGAGCTTTCGACTGAACCGGCACGCCTAGCACGGGCAGATGCGTCATGGCGGCGATCATGCCGGGCAGATGCGCTGCACCGCCCGCTCCGGCGATGATGACGTCAAACCCTTCGCCCGCTGCCCCTTTTGCAAACGCCGCCATCCGATCGGGCGTGCGATGCGCGGAGACGATGCGCGCTTCATGGGCGACCTGGAGCTCTTCGAGAACGTCGGAGGCGCGCTTCATGGTGGGCCAGTCGGACTGGCTTCCCATTACAATGGCAATTCTTGCCCCCATAGAACCTCTCAGACGTCCTTCAGATAATACCGCTCACCCGGCACCATGCTGTCTGTGAAATCGTAGACGATCGGCTGGCCGGTGGGAATCTCGAGCCCGGTGATGTCCTCATCTGAAATCCGGCTGAGATGCTTCACCAGCGCGCGCAGGGAATTACCGTGGGCTGAGATGATCACGGTCTCGCCGCTGGCGAGGACGGGGAGGATGTCGCTATTCCAATAGGGGAGAACACGCTCGATCGTGAGTTTGAGGCTTTCGGTGTAGGGGACATCGATCCCTTCATAGCGTGGGTCCGCGCCCGGATCGTATTCGCTGCCCGGCTCCATCGGCGGGGGCGGGGTATCGAAGCTGCGGCGCCAGATGTGCACCTGTTCATCGCCATGCTTTTCGCGGGTCTCCTGCTTGTTGAGCCCGGTGAGCCCGCCATAGTGCCGCTCGTTCAGGCGCCAGTCCTTGGTGACGGGAAGCCACAGCCGGCCCATTTCCTCAAGCGCCAGGTTGAGCGTCTTGATGGCCCGTGTCTGCACCGAAGTGAAGCACCGTGTTGGCCACACGCCCTTTTCCTTCATCAGCACGCCCGCGGCCCTGGCCTCGGCGACGCCTTTCTCGGTGAGATCGACATCCCACCAACCGGTAAAGCGGTTTTCGAGGTTCCACTGGCTCTGACCGTGGCGAACAAGGATCAGCTTGGGCATGTTTTCTCCATGGCGCGGGCCATTCTTAGCGCTCGACAGGAATGCGGGCGTTAGCTTTCGTCCTCGGCCTTGGGAACCCTGTTGTCGGCTGATTCGGCCTTCATCTCGCGCGCCTGCGCCTTGCGGCGTTTCAGGTTCTCGCGCATCTTTGCCGCGAGGCGCTCTTCGCGCGACATTTTGTTGCGGTCCCCTTCACTCATGAGAAACGCCTTGGCGCTAAGCCGCGCGCACTGCAAGCCCGCTTGACATTGCGCGCGTGCGCGACAATAGCGCGCGCCTTGATTGGCTGCTGTAGCTCAGTGGTAGAGCGCACCCTTGGTAAGGGTGAGGCCGAGAGTTCAATTCTCTCCAGCAGCACCATTTTTCATAGCGTCCTCGATGCTGATCGCTTCGCTTCGCTGCGGGGCATGTGCGGGCGGGCGGTCGCCCTTGCGAACTCTGTCAAGTTCGAGGTGCCTCTCTCCGGCAGCACCATCTCCCCATCTGCCCCCCGCCCCCGGCCCTGCGCCTCGCCAACCGTGCAGTGATCGCCTAGGGTCTTGGGAGTGACGCGCTTTAACGACAACGCCATGGCCATCATCAATCGCGGGCGGCGCGCGTGATCAGCGTGCGTCAGCTCCTCGCGGTGCCCTTCGTTTTCGTGGGGCTGGGTCTCGCCCGGGCGGCGGTGATGACCATGCCGTTTCGGACCTATGCGTCGGTCTTGGGGCGCGACACTCAGGATCACGCATCCGGCGAGATAGAGCCTCGAGCCGGTCGGAGAGCGCGGCGCATCGGGCGTCTGATCGAACAGATCGCCCAGCGCACTCCGTGGCGATCCAATTGCCTTGCACAGGCGTTGGTCGCGGCGGTGATTCTGCGCGCGCTTGGTATTCGGTACGTGGTGCATTTCGGTGTTTCCAACAGCGTAGGGTCGCTCGCGTCCATCGAAGCGCATTCCTGGGTAATGGCGGGCGATTACCCCGTCACAGGATACCGCGAATCGCAGGGGATGACCTGCGTAAGCTCGTTTCGAAACGGGCCATGAGCGGCTGACACCATCACGGACCACCGCAAAACTGCGATGCCCCCGCATAGTCCATTATCCGAGCTTTAACCCGCCATCGGATAGCAAGAGCCCTTGAGCGGTAAGGATCAATTGCCGGCTCGCCAGGCCAGACTAGGGCGCTCGCTCGAAGCGCTTGTGCCCGGCGCGCCGACGAAGACACGATGAGCATGGAAGACGCATCCCTTTCACCAAAGGAGGCCGCCGAGAGCGTGGCTGTGCCTGACGACGCGCTCGCTGCGATCGGAGCCGAAGCCGAAGCCGACGCCGAGCAGCGCGTCGAGACGCGCTTCACCTTGCTGATCCGCGCGGCCAAGCTTGTGACCAACCACGGTGAATTCGTCTGCGTCATTCGCGATGTGTCAGCCTCCGGTATCAGCGTGCGGCTCTTTCACGCCCTGCCCAAAGGCGGAACGGTCGAATTGCATATGCCTGGCGGAGGATCCTACACGGTTGAGCCCGTGTGGGAGCGCGAGAACGAGGTGGGCTTCTCTTTTGCGGAGAATGTCGAGGTTCAGCGCCTGATCACCGAAGCGGGCGAATATCCCAAGCGCGGCTTGCGCCTCAATGTGTGTTTCCCGATCCGCATCACGACGCTCAAGCAGCGGTGCGAAGCGATGGTCGTCAATCTTTCGCAACAAGGCGCGCGGTTCGAATGCGACGACCTGTTCGCGATCGACCAGAACCTGCGCATCGAAAGCGGCGAGCCGGTCCGCGAATTCTCCGAGGTGCGCGCGAAGGTCCGATGGCGGCGCGAGAGTGAGTATGGCGTCGTGTTTGACGACACCTTTACCCTGGGGGATTTTGCGCGTCTTGTCGCGCGGCTGCAGTCGCCCGGATTGCTGAACGAATGAAAGCGCCGCGCCGCCGCCCGAGGTCTTGCCTGGGGCGGGGCGCGCCTGTTCAAGGTTGCGCGGTCATTAAAGGGGGCTGTTTACGGCCCGCTAACCAATTTCCTTCATGCCTCATCCCAACCCGTTCGCGCACGCCGCGAGCGGCCAGACGCGCACTGTATTGCACTTGGGGGCATTGATGATCGAAAACACGCCTCGGCCGGGAATTCTTGACGTAGACGTAGCCATTATCGGCGCCGGACCGGCTGGACTGACCGCCGGCTATTTGCTGACCAAGCAGGGCAAATCGGTCGCAATCATAGAGAAAGACGCAACCTATGTCGGCGGCATCAGCCGCACGGTTGAGCACCAAGGCTATCGTTTCGACATTGGCGGGCATCGCTTCTTTTCGAAGTCTCAACAGGTTGTGGACCTGTGGAACGAAATCCTGCCGGACGACTTCATCCAGCGCCCGCGCATGAGCCGCATCTATTACGAGGGCAAGTTCTACAGCTATCCGCTGCGCGCGTTCGAAGCGCTGTCGAACCTCGGCATACTTCGCTCGACCGCCTGCATGGCGAGCTATCTGCGCTACAAGCTGTTCCCGATCAAGGATGTGAAAAGCTTTGAGGACTGGACCACCAACCAGTTCGGCAAGAAGCTCTATTCGATCTTCTTCAAGACCTACACCGAGAAGGTGTGGGGCATGCCATGCGACGAGATGAGCGCAGACTGGGCGGCGCAGCGTATCAAGGGCCTGTCGCTCTGGGGCGCGGTCACCGATGGCCTGAAGCGCAGCCTTGGCCTCAACAAGAAGCCCAATGACGGGCAGGCTGTGAAGACCCTGCTTGAAACCTTCCGCTACCCGCGCCTCGGGCCGGGCATGATGTGGGACGCGGCCCGCGACAAGATCCTTGCGACCGGAAAAGGGACGGTCCTGATGGGCCACGCGCTCGACCGGCTCGCCGCGATCGGGCCGAATGATGAGGGCTACAACTGGTCGATGACGGCCAAAGGTGCGAACGGGACGGTGCAGATCCGCGCCAAGGACGCGATCAGCTCGGCGCCGATGCGCGAGCTGGCGAAGCGCATTCATCCGCTGCCGCAAAGCTCGCTCGAAGCCAGCAAATTGCGCTATCGCGACTTCCTGACCGTTGCTCTCATGGTCAAATCCGAGGACCTGTTCCCCGACAACTGGATCTACATCCACGATGAACGCGTGCAGGTCGGCCGCGTGCAGAACTTCCGCAGCTGGTCGCCCGAAATGGTGCCTGACGAGGACATGGCTTGCGTGGGCCTTGAGTACTTTTGTTTCGAGGGCGATGGTCTGTGGTCTTCAAGCGATGAAGAGCTTGTGGCCCAAGCCACGCGCGAGATGGAGATCCTCGGGCTCTGCGATCCCGGACAAGTCGTCAAAGGCGCGGTCGTGCGTCAGGAAAAGGCCTATCCGGTCTATGACGATGATTACGAAGCCAACGTCCAGGCGATGCGCGCGGAACTGGAAGAAAAGCACCCGAGCCTGCACCTTGTCGGTCGCAACGGGATGCATCGCTACAATAATCAGGACCACGCGATGATGACCGCGATGCTGACGGTCGAGAACATCCTCGCCGGCAAACGCGTCTATGACACGTGGTGCGTCAACGAGGACGCGGAGTATCACGAGGCGGGCGACGAGGGCGATGAGACCGCGATTGCAGCGCGTGAAATTGAAACCGGCGGCGACAACAAGCCGCTGAACCAGGATCAAGTGGCCGCGCTCACCAGCCTTCGCGGTGTGCCCGAGAGGATCAAGCCGGATGAGGCGGTCGAAGATGAAGCACGCAAGCGCGCCTGACACGGCGCGCCAATGGCGGCGCTAAGGCGCGCGCTGGGGGCGCAGACAAAGCTCCAGGGGAATGGGCTGAACAATGACTGAGGCACTCGTCTCGATACTGGCCAAGCTGCGCGACCTGCGGCTGATCCGCTACATCCTCGCCAGCGTTGGGGCGCTGGCGGTCGATGTGGGAAGCTTTCTTGCGTTCATGGGTCTTGGTGTCGCCGCCGCGCCCGCTTCGGCAATGGGCTATTCGCTCGGCATTCTGGCGCACTGGCTGATGTCGAGCCGCGCGGTCTTTCAGGACACGGTGGCCGAAGGGGGTCTTGCGCGTACGCGTCAAAAAGCGCTGTTCGTGATTTCCGCCCTGATCGGGCTTGCTCTCACCACGGCGATTGTCGGCCTGGGCGATTGGGCGGGCGGCGATCCGCGTCTTGCAAAGGGCGTTGCGATTATTGTCTCCTTCACCGCGACCTGGATCTTGCGCAGCAAGATCGTGTTCCGGTCCGATCCGTCAGCGAGGAGCGGCTAGGCTATGCTGGTCGAGCGCCGCCGATCCGCCTTTCCGCTCGAGTTCCTGATGCGCGTCGGGGCGGCGTGGGCTATCATCAGCGCGCTGCTCGTGGTGATCAATTGGGGCGCTATCTCCTCGATGCGCTTTCCCGATCCGGACGACACGATGCGCCTGATCCAGGTGCGCGACCTTTTGAATGGTCAGAGCTGGTTCGATGTTACCCAATACCGCGCCGACGCCCCCGGTGGTGGTGTGCCGATGCACTGGTCGCGGATTGTCGATGTCCCTCTGGCTCTGGTGATTTTGCTCCTGACGCCCGTTCTCGGCGGCGCGAACGCGGAGATTGCAGGGCTTGTGATCACGCCGCTGATCACGCTTGGCGTGGCCATGCTGCTCGCCGCACGGATCGCCTGGCGGTTGTTGGGCGATGAGGAGACCAACTTCACCGCGCTGATCATGGCGGTCTGCGTGCCCGTGCTCTTTCAACTCGGCCCGATGCGGATCGATCACCACGGCTGGCAGCTTGTTTGCGCGCTGGCCGCCATGAACGGGCTGATGGCGCGGTCCATGGTTGCGGGCGGACGCGTGGTCGGCGCAAGCCTGGCCACTTGGCTGACGATCTCGATCGAGGGGCTGCCGCTGGCCGCGGTCATCTTTGGCGTGCTCGCTTTGCGCTGGCTGCGCGATCCGAAGGAGAAGACGCTTCTGGTAAGCGCCATTCAGGCGCTGGCGGTCACATGCGCCGCGCTTTTTGCGCTCACACGCGGCTTTGATGACTTCGCGACCTATTGCGACGCGATCAGCCCGATCCATCTGGCGATGTTTGGCTGGGGCGCGGTCGTGCTGAGCGTTCTGGCCCGGCTCGAGGTAATGCCGATGGGCGCTCGGCTGGGGGGCTTTGCACTTGCAGCGGGCGGCGCGCTGGCGATGGTGCTCGTCTCCTCACCGCAATGCGCAACCGGTGGCGGTTTCAGCGAGCTCGACCCGCTGGTGCACGATTACTGGTACGTCAACGTCAGGGAAGGGATGCCGGTCTGGGCCCAGACGCTGACCGTGGCCTTGCAATACGCGGTGACGCCGCTGATCGGCCTTTACGCTGCGATCAATCTGGCCAGCCGCTCGAACGCCTGGCTGGGCCGGTTCTGGAGCGATTACGCGATGATCCTGGGTGGCAGTATCGTTATCGCGCTGTTGGTCGCGCGCGCCGGTGCGGTCGCCTGCCTTCTCGCGGCCCCGCCGCTCGCCTGGCAGCTCAACCTCTGGCTGCGCTCGATCCGGAAAATGGAGCGCCCGCTGCCGCGCGTCGGCGCGTTGCTGGCGGTGGCCTGCGCGCTATTGCCAACCCTGCCACTGTCGATGTCGGCGCTGGTACTGCCAGCGCGGGCGCAGATAGCAAGCGCGGCCACCGGCAATCTGAAGGTTTCCAATTGCCGGATCGAGGCGAACGCAGACATCCTGAACGCGCTGGAACCGGGCGAAGTTTTCACGCCGCTCGACATTGCTCCCACAGTGCTTCTGGTGAGCCATCATTCGGTGCAGGCGACCGGCCACCATCGCGGCAACGAAGCGATGCGCGAAGTGATTGATACCGTGTTGGGCTCCAGCGCAGCGGCGCGCGCGAAGCTGACAGAGCGCGGCAGCCAGTATCTCGCTGTGTGTCCGGACCTTATTGAGCCCAGCAATTACAAGGAATCCGCTCCCGATGGATTCATGGCGGATTTGCTGGATGGCCGCGAGCCCGATTGGCTGGAACCAATTGCGACCGCTGAAGGCACGTCCTTCAAGCTGTGGCGGATCAAGCCGGAATAAAGTCGAGCGCCAAGCCGTTAATGCAGTGCCGCTTGCCGGTCGGGCGCGGGCCATCGCCAAAGATATGCCCCAGATGCCCGCCGCAATCGGCGCAGTGCACTTCGGTGCGCGGGTAGCCGATCTTGTAATCGGTGCTGGTGCCCACCGCGCCCTTGTCGATCGCCTGCCAGAAGCTCGGCCAACCCGTACCGCTGTCGTATTTGTGCGCCGAGGAGTAGAGCTTGTTGCCGCACCCCGCGCACACGAAAGTGCCCTTGCGCTTTTCGGTGTTGAGCGGTGAGGTGTAAGCGCGCTCGGTCCCCGCATCGCGCAGGATGTAATACTCGCCTTTGGTCAGCTTGGCGCGCCATTCGGCTTCGGTCTTGGTGATCTTGAAATTCTTGGCCTGCGCCGGGCTTTCGCCGCAGCCGCCCAGAAACGGCACGGCAAACCCGGCAACAGCGGTGCCGAGGAAAAAGCGGCGTGAGCCCTTGGTGTAAGCCATGTCAAAACGTCCCGTATATCTCGGATCTTCACCCGGTAATACGGCGCAAACAGCCAAAAAGTTTCATCGGCAGCGCGTGCACGGCTGACCGGCGCCAGGCGCTAGAACTCGGTGATTTCGACTTCCAGCTTGCGGAAGCCGTGCACGAAGTTCGCGCGCACCCGCTCCACGTCACCGGCGACGTGCACGCGCATGCGGCGCTTGTGCATTTCCTCGAGCAAGACCCTTAGCTGAAGCTCGGCCAGACGCGCGCCGACGCAGCGGTGAATCCCATAACCAAACGCGATGTGGCGCTTGGCGTTCTCGCGCGTGATGTCGAGTTTGTGCGGGTCTTCGAACACGCTCTCCTCGCGGTTGGCGCCAAGGTACCACAGGACAACCTTGTCGCCGGCCTTGATGGTCTTCCCGAACACTTCGGTATCCTGTGTGCACGTCCGGCGCATATGCGCGAGCGGCGTCTGATAGCGCAGACACTCCTGCACCGCGTTCGGGATCAGCTCGGGGTGCTCCTCGAACAGCTTGCGCTGGTCCGGGAACTTGTCGAGCGAATGGATGATCCCGCTCATCGTGTTGCGAGTCGTGTCGTTCCCGCCAACGATCAGCAGCACCAGATTGCCCATGAATTCCTCAGGGCGCATCTGGTTCATCGCCTCGGAGTGGATCATCATGCTGATAAGGTCGTCGCCCGGCTCCTTGTCCTGCGTGCGCTCGACCCAGAGCGATTGGAAATAGGCCGCCATTTCATGCAGGAAGCCCCAGCGCATCTCGTCAAGCTCGCGCACGGTGGCAAGCTCGGTGTCGCCAGCCCAGTCCGACCAGAAGGTGAGCATGCGCCGATCTTCCCAGGGGAAGCCGAACAGGATGGCGAGCATGCCGGTGGTCAGTTCGATCGAGACCTTGTCGACCCAATCGAACACCTCGCCGCGGGGCAGCGTATCAAGCAGTTCGCCGGTGCGCTGGCGTATTTCGGGCTCCATGTCCTTCATCGCGCTCGGCGTGAATTTGGGCGCGACCGTGCGGCGTTGCCCTGTGTGCTGCGGGCGATCCATGGCGATGAACATCGGAAGCTCGCGGCGATCCACCCCGCTTTCGGCGATCTCCTCATCGCTCAGACGGTTGAGAATGGTGATCCCGCCATGCTCCCAGCTCGACGAGAAGACGTCCGGCAGCGCTTCGATATGCTGGATCGCTTTGTGGCCGACGACCGCCCAGTAGGGGCCAAAGGGGCTTTCATCGATGTAGTGCAGCGGCCCAGCCTGCTGCATTTCGGCAAAGATGGGCTGCCAGGTGTCTTCGTAATAGATGTCCGAACGGCTGACATCCCATTTGTGCGGATGCTCAAGCCGCTCTTCGGGATGCTGCGCATAGTGTTCCTTGAGCGCGGCGTAAGCGGTTGGCGATGTCCGCACTTCGGGGCGGGGCGGGGCAATAGTGGCCATGACTGCTCTCTCTCCTCGTTCGAGAGCGGTCCGATCGGCCTGTTTTTTCATGTCAGGCCTTGCCGTGCATACCCGCTCCCAAGCGCTATCCTGCCCTAACTGACACGCGTGTCAATAGTAAGTTGCGATTTGCGACTTATTCGGCCGGCTCAAGCGCCTGTTCGGCCGACCGGGTTGCGGGCTCCGCCGCCCGGCGACGCAAAAGCGGTTTCTTCGCGCGGCCCGCGCCGCCCGATTTCATCACCCGCTTGCGGAAAAGCAGCGATCCGCCTTTGACCAGCGCGATCACCGCGACCGCCTGCCAGGCGATTGCGAGCGCGTGAATCCACAAGGTCTCTTCGATCGCCGCGCGCGCCAGCATCGCAAAGGGCGAGGATAGCGGGAAGGTCACCGCAAACAGCTCCAGCGAAGAGCCGGTGTCCGCCACCGTCGCCATGGCGATGAAGAACACCATCAGCTGCATCATCGTGACCGGCATCGACATGGTCTGCACTTCGCGCACGCTGGAGGCCATGCCGCCAATGGTGAGGAACAGCGAACCCAGCAGCAGATACGCCATCGAGAAGTACACGATGCCAAGCCCCACAAAGACCGGCCAGCCCACCGCCGGGCCGGGCAGTTCGCGGTAATTGGTCTGCGTGACGGTGACGATTGCGTCCTCCGCGACCGTCCAGAACGCAAAGCCCAGCGTGCCCCACACTGCGATGCCGACAAAGCTCACACCCAGCATTGCAAACAGCTTGCCCATGAACACCGCGTCCATCGGCAAGGCGGCGGCCAGGATTTCGATGATCTTGTTGCCCTTCTCCTCCGCCAGGTTGGAAAGCACCATGCCGCCCAGCATGATCGTTAAGAGGAACAGCACCATTTGCGCGGCTTGCGCGGTGTGGATGCGGGTCTTGCGTTCGGAGGAGGCGCTGGAGGCGACGATGTCGGCGCTGGCGCTCGGGAACTGTGAGGGGGAAGCTTGCAAGGCGGTCGCAGCGGCGAGCTCTATCGCCCCGCTCCATCGGTCCACCTGTCGCTGAGTGCCGACGATCTGCGGCGCCTCCAGGGTGCCGGTTACGATCGCCGCGTAATTGCCGCGCCGCGAAGCCAGATAATCGCGTGCGTTGAAATCGGCGTTGCCCTCCGCGGCCTCGATCGGCTTGAGGTCCGGCATCGCGCGGCCCAGTTGCGGGCGCAAGGTTTCCGCAGCGCCCAGCAAGGCCGTCGAGTCCGAAACGCTCATCGCGACGCCCACGTCGACACTCACCGCCTGCTGGGAGGTCGATTTGCCAATGCTGCCGGCCAGCCCACCAACCAGGACCGGGAAAAGCGGCCCGATCAGGAAGAACAGGAACGCGCGGCTGAACAGCACCGCGCCAAAATCGCGCCGGGCGATGACCCAGGCGGCCTCAAGAAAGGACAATCGAGGATTGGTCGCAGGCGTGGTTTCCATGGTCTCGCTTCCGCTCATATCGGTCTGGCCCCGCTCAGCTTTGCGCGTCGGCTTCGAGCTGGCGCGCCGCCGCTTCGCCTGCAATCGCAACAAACGCGTCGTGCAATCCGGCGCGCTCGATGGAGAGCGACAGAATGCCCGCTTCGCCCTCGATCAGGCTTTTCAGCAGCGGCTCGACTCCGCTTTCGGGCAGGGAGAAATAGAAGAAATCGCCCTCGCGGCGCGTGTCCTCGGGCAGCGCGGCGGTCCAGCTCCCTTCGCGCGCGCGGGTTTCCAGCCGCACTTGCGCGGGGATGCGATCGCGCGCGGTCTCGACGCTCCCGGCATAGGGCACCTTGCCGCCCGCAATGATCGCCACGCCCTCGCACAGGCGCTCGGCGTGGTGGATGACATGGGTGGAAAAGATCACCGTAACGCCCTCTTCGGCAAGGCTGCGGATCATCCGCTCCAGCTTGCCCTGATTGATCGCGTCGAGGCCAGAGAACGGCTCATCGAGCACGACAAGGCGCGGGCGATGCACCAGCGTGCCGAGCAGCTGGACGGTCTGCGCCATACCCTTGGAAAGCTGGCGGATCGTGCGGTCCTTTGCGTGACCCAGATCGTGGCGCTCGAGCAGTTCGAGGCCGCGCTTACGTCCTTCGGCGAGCGGCAGGCCGCGCAGCGCGCCCATGAACGCAATCGCTTCGACCGCTTTCATCGCCGGATAGAGCCCGCGCTCTTCGGGCAGGTAGCCAATCAGGCGACCGATATCGTGCGGGCGGTCGTAGCCGAACACGCGGCGCACGCCTTCATCGGGATCGATGATGCCCAGAAGCATGCGCAAGGTCGTGGTCTTGCCCGCCCCATTGGGGCCAAGCACGCCGTAAATCGCGCCTTCGGGCACGATGATGTCCACCCCGTCGACCGCGCGCGTTCCGTCAAAGCTCTTGACCAAACCGCACGCTTCGATCGCGAGCGGGCGCGTGTCCTCATGAGCAACGGTTCGCACGGGTTCGCTCGCCCCTTTGCCTGAGCGCATGAGATCGCCTACTGCCATATCCATGGTTCCGCTGGTTAAGGCTCACCGCTAAACGGGAGTAACCCAAACATGGTTAATGAGCCGATTACCATGAATGTCAGCCAAGAAATCGGGGACCGGATCGTCGCCAAGGCGCGCGAGCTGGGCTTTGCCGCGTGTGGCTTTGCGAGCGCGGACGAGGATCCGCTGAGAACACAGCGGCTCGAGCAGTGGCTGGGCGAGGGGCACCACGCGGCGATGGAATGGATGGCGACCCGCGCGCACCAACGCCGCTCACCCAAGGCGCTGTGGCCCGAGTCGCAATCGGTTATCGCTCTGGGGATGAGCTACGCGCCGGGCCGCGATCCGATGGCTCTGGAGACCGTCGGCGACCGGGCGCGGGTATCGGTCTACGCGCAAGGGAAAGACTATCACGACGTCGTCAAGAAGCGCCTGAAAGCGCTCGCCCGATGGCTCACCGCGCGCGAACCCGCCGCCGAAGTCAAAGTCTTTGTAGACACCGCTCCGGTTATGGAGAAGCCTCTTGGAGAGGCTTCGGGGCTTGGTTGGCAAGGCAAGCACACCAATCTGGTGAGCCCAGATCACGGCAGCTGGCTGTTCTTGGGCGCGATCTACACCACGCTCGATCTCGCGCCTTCGCCATCCCATCGCGACCAGTGCGGAAGCTGCCGCGCCTGTCTCGACGCCTGCCCGACCGACGCCTTCCCACAGCCATATGTGATCGATGCGCGCCGCTGCATTTCCTATCTCACGATCGAGCACAAGGGACCGGTACCGCATGAATTTCGCGAAGCGCTGGGCAACCGCATCTACGGCTGCGATGATTGCCTGGCCGTGTGTCCGTGGAACAAGTTTGCCGAGCAAGCGCACGCCGCGCGCGAATTTCTCGCCCGCGCCGAACTGGTCGCCCCGCGCCTCGACGAGCTGCTCGCGCTCGATGACACGGGGTTTCGCGCCCTGTTTTCCGGCTCTCCGATCAAGCGGATCGGACGCAACCGGTTTGTGCGCAATTGCCTCTATGCGGCCGGCAACAGCGGGGATTGCGCCCTGATCGGGCCGGTCGATGCCTTGCTGGACGACCCCGATCCTGTGGTAGCCGAGGCCGCCGCGTGGGCGCGAGGCCGGTTGGCGGCCTAGCCGCTCTTGAACTCGTTGTCGTGTTCGCCCGGAAGCGGGGCGTTACCCAAGGGCCCTTGTTCCCAGTCGCTGAAGCGGTTGGGATCGCGCATCTGGTACAGCGCGCCTTCGCTTGGATGCTCGCCGCGCTCGAAAAAGCCGGTTTCGCGCAGATGCGCGTCCTCGATCACATTGTCGAGATCGGTCACCGGCATGGCAGGAATGTTGGCCTCGCGCAGGATCTCAAGGCATTCGGCCGTGGTCCTGGCCTTTGTCAGCGCCGCCATCCGGGCGTAGAGTTCGGGACCGGACGACAGGATCGCGCGGATATCCTGCCAGCGTTCCTCCACCGCAAAATCGGGATCGCCCAGCAGACCGATCACCGCCGGGAAGTGCTGGGGGACATAGGGCACGATGCTGATCCAGCCGTCTTTCGTCTCAAACGGTTGGCGGTCGGGATCGACCTGGCGTCCATAGCCCGCCGTCCCGTTGGGCGGATCGAAGGTCATCGCATCCAGGTGCTCTTTCAGCATGAAGCTGGTGAACGCTTCGAACATCGGAACCTCCACAAGCTGCCCCCGGCCCGTGCGCAGGCGATGCACGATGGCCGCCAGCGTCGCGTGCGCGGCGTGAAGCCCGGCGACCTTGTCGGCGATCAGCGAGGGCAGATAGCGCGGGCGCGAATGGCCATCGGCGCGCGGCAGCAGGGTGGTCGCCCCGCTCGCCGCCTGGATCACGTCGTCATAGGCTTGCAGACCGCTATAGGGTCCGCCCGAGCCAAAGCCGACGCAGTGAACATAGATGATCTCGGGCGCGATCGCCTTCACCGCTGCGTAGCCAAAACCGAGTCGATCGATCGCGGTTTCGCGCACGTTATGAATGAAGACATCCGCCCCGCGCAGCTGTTCGCGCAGGATGTCGGCGTCGGCGCTGTCCTTCAGGTTCAGCACAAGCGATTTCTTGCCGCGGTTGAGCGCGAGAAAGCTGGGCGCCATGCCCGGCGTTTTCGAAGGCTTCGCGCTGTAGCGATAGACATCGCCGCCCGGTGCCTCGATCTTGATGACCTGCGCGCCGAGGTCTACGAGGATTTGCGTCGCGTAGGGGCCGAAGACAACGCTGGTCATGTCGACCACCCTCACGCCTTTCAGCATCGGCTGTCCGTCGCCCGCGATCACGGCTCCAGCGCTCCTAGATCAGCTCTTTGAGCGGCACATCCGGGTCGGCCAGCAGAGCGGGGTCGATTTTGTCGGGCTGACTTTCAAGCAGCTTTCGCCCCTGCACGTAATCCTTCATCGTCCCCACGCAGTCGAAGGCAATCGGGCGGCCTTCCTTCAAGTAGACCACCGTAAACTTGCGGGTTTGGGGATCGCCGCGCGTGATCGCCCGATCGTAGCCGAGGTTCAGCCCGGCGGTCTGGAGCTTGAGGTCGTACTGGTTCGACCAGAACCATGGCAGCGCGTTGTACGGCTCTTTCTCGCCCATGATCGCGCGCGCGACCGTGTTGGCCATGTCGTGGGCGTTCTGAACCGATTCGAGGCGAATCACGGCGTTTTCGGCGTAGGTGTTGGCGTGCGCAGCGCAGTCGCCAATCGCGTAGATGTCATCGAGCGACGTGCGGCAGCAGAAATCTACATCGACCCCGTTTGCGCCTGCGGCCCCTGCGGCGATCAGCGGAGCGATAGCGGGCACGATCCCGATCCCGACAATCACCATGTCGCATTCGATTTCATCTCCGCTTTCGAGCGCAACCCCGGTGACGGCTCCGTCGGCTCCAAGGATCGCGCTGACGCCGCTCGACAGGCGGATATCGACGCCCTGTGCGCGGTGCTCGGCCTCGTAGAAGCGCGAAAGGGTTTCACCGGCAACGCGGGCGAGCACACGGTCCTGCGCTTCGACAAGCGTGACCTCGCAATCGAGCTTGCGCAGCACCGCTGCGGCTTCGAGGCCGATATAGCCGCCCCCGATAACCACGGCGCGCCGCGCGCCCGCTTCGAGCGCGGCCATCATGGCGTCCGCGTCGGTCTTGTCGCGGACATAGTAAACGCCTTTGAGGTTGGCCCCCGGCGTCGAAAGCCGCCGCGGATCGCCGCCCGCCGACCAGATCAGCTTGCGATAGGTCAGGGTGCCCCCATCGCTAAGCGACACGGCGTGGGCGGCGGGGTCGATCGCAGTGACCGCCGCGCCGAGACGCAGGTCGACGCCTTTGTCCTCCCAGAAAGCTTCTGGCCGGATCAGGATGCGCTCGAACGGTTTGTCGCCCGCGAGATATTCCTTGGAAAGCGGTGGGCGCTCATAGGGCGGGGCGCGGTCGCGTCCGATCATCACGATGCGCCCTTCGTGGCCTCTCTGGCGCAGGGCGATGGCGGCCTGCGCGCCGCCGTGACCGGTCCCGACTATGACGATATCCGCGCTCTCGCTCGATGCGCTCATGATAAAGTGTTTCTCCCGACCCTTTTGTGACGCTGAGGTCGCGCGTAATCGCGCCGTCGTCAACCGTGCTATTGCGCGACGGGTTGACGGGTCTAACGCTCCAGCAGGTTGCGCGCCTGGCTGGCGACCTGGGCCAGCACGGCGGGCGCGATCGGTTGCTGGGTCTGCGCGCGCGCGATCAGCTTGCGGAATTGCCCGACGCCGGCTTCGTTGCGCGTGGCCCATTCGGCGACGGCGTCGAGCGGGTGCTCGCGGTTGCCTCCCTGCCTCACCAGCCGCTCAAGAAAATCGAGCCGCATCTGCTGGAAGTCGCGCGCCAGACCGCTGACGAGGTGCCGCTCCCAGACATCCGAGGGGGACATATAGGCCGCCGTCCCCTGCGCCCAGTCGAGCCCAAGGCGCGCGCCGATTTCGGTGAACGCCTGCGTGACACGGGTCGGGGCAAGGCCGGTCGACAGCGCCAGCTTGGAAAGGCCGATCGCGCCGTCGAGATCGAACAGGTTGACGACCCGCTCGGCCATCGCATCGGGCGCGCCTTTGGCGATCAGACTGCGGTGGAGCGCGTTTGCGCGTTCGCGGGTCTCCTGCGCGATAAGCTCGCCGCGCGCCTTGGTCAGCTCCTCGACACCGGGGCGCAGATCCCCGATCAGATGCGCCAGATTGACCCGGCTCGCCGACGTGCGCAAAACATCGGACATGAGGTTGCCGACCGCGCCCGCGACCCGGTCGAACAGCGCAAGGCGCGCCGCTTCGGGCATGGGTTCGACATCGAGCGCGCGCCAGATCGTCTTCAGGTCGAACAGACGCTCGACCACCACGAAGGCGGCAGCCACATCGGCGAGGCCTGCGCCTTCCTCTTCGGCGAGCTCGAAGGCGTGGACCAGCCCCAGACGATTGACGATGCGGTTGGAGAGATCGGTCGCGGTCAATTCGCGGCGCAGCTGGTGGCTGACAATATGCGGCAGGAAACGCTTTTGCATCGGCGCCGGGAACATTGCGACCAGATTGCTCTCCAGCTCCGCGGCGTCGGGCAGGCCACTCGCTTCGATCGCGTCCTGCAAGGCAAGCTTGGCCGAGGACAGCAGCACCGCGAGTTCGGGCCTCGTGAGCCCCTGGCCCTCGGCGGCGCGGCGGGTGAAGGTCTCGGCATCCGCGAGCCCTTCGGTCGCGCGGTCCAGTTCTCCCAGCTCTTCGAGCCGTTCGATCAGGCGCACATGGCTGGCCGTCGCGTCCGCCCCGCCCGCCTCGGCAATCGACAGCGCGAGCGCCTGCAAGCGGTTGTCCTCCAGCACGATCTCGGCCACCTCGCCCGTCATCTCTTCGAGCAGCGTGTTGCGCGCCTGGGTCGAGATTTCGCCGGCCCGGCCCGCCGAAGCGAGCGCGATCTTGATGTTGACCTCGTTGTCCGAGCAATCGACGCCCGCCGAATTGTCGATGAAGTCGGTGTTGATCCGGCCTCCCTTCAGCGCGAAGGCGATGCGTCCCGCCTGTGTCGCGCCCAGGTTCGCGCCTTCGCCCACAACCTTCGCGCCGACGTCGCGCGCGTCCACTCTCAGAGCGTCATTCGCCGGGTCGCCAACATCGGCGTTACTCTCATGCGCGGCCTTGATGTAGGTGCCGATACCGCCGAACCACAGCAGGTCGACATGCGCCTTCAGGATCGCGGCGATCAGCGCGTCGGGCTCCGCCTGAGCGTCCTCAAGCCCCAGCATTTCCTGCGCTTGCGGGGACAGATCGATCTGTTTTGCGCTGCGTGGATACACCCCGCCGCCCTTGGAGATGAGAGCGGTGTCGTAATCCTCCCAGCTCGACCGCGGCAGATCGAACAGGCGCTTTCGCTCCGCCCAGCTTTGCGCAGGGTCGGGATCGGGATCGAGGAAGATATGGCGGTGGTCGAACGCGGCCACCAGCTTGATCGCCTTGGACAAGAGCATACCGTTGCCGAACACGTCGCCCGACATATCGCCGCATCCCGCCACGCGCACGGGATCGGCCTGAACGTCGATCCCCATCTCGAGGAAATGGCGTTGCACGCTGACCCACGCGCCGCGCGCGGTGATGCCCATCGCCTTGTGATCGTAGCCGTTCGAACCGCCGCTCGCAAAAGCGTCGTCGAGCCAGAAATCTCGCGACTGCGCGATGCTGTTGGCAACGTCCGAGAAGCGCGCTGTGCCTTTATCCGCCGCGACGACGAAATAGGGGTCTTCGCCATCGAGCACGCGCACCGCTTCCGGGTGCACGACCGCGCCATCGACGATATTGTCGGTGATCGACAGGAGCGTGCGGATGAAAACCTCGTAGCTGGCCTGGCCTTCGGCGGCCCAGGCGTCGCGGTCGAGCGCGGGGTTGGGGAGCTGTTTTGGATAGAACCCGCCCTTCGCGCCGGTCGGCACGATCACCGCGTTCTTGACCTTTTGCGCCTTCATGAGGCCAAGGATTTCGGTGCGAAAGTCATCGCGTCGATCCGACCAGCGCAGCCCCCCGCGCGCCACGGGTCCGGCGCGCAGGTGAATGCCCTCGACCCGGCGCGAATAGACGAAGATCTCGCGCCAGGGCACGGGTTTGGGAAGGCTGGGCATCCGGGCGGAATCGATCTTGAACGCGAGCGCTTCGCGCGCGGCGGGCGCAAAGGCGTTGGTGCGAAGACACGCGTCGATCACCGCGCGATAGAGCCGCAGCAACCGATCATCGTTGATCGCCGATACCTGGGTGAGCCCGGCCCTGAAGGCCACCTCCGCGCGCCGCACCGCCGCCTCGCGGTCTTCGGCAAAGGCGGGGTCGTGCCGGGCGATGAACAGATCGATCATGGCGCGCGTCACGCGCGGCGCGCGCGCCAGGGCATCGACCACGGTGAAGATCGTGAAACCCATCCCCGTCTGGCGCAGATAGCGAAAGATTGCGCGCAGCCATTCGGTCTCGCGTGCGCTTAGAGCGGTGTCGATCACCAGCCGGTTGAATGGGTCGTCCTCGGCCGCGCCGTTCAGCACCGCGGCTATCGCGGTCTCGATTTCATCGGCGCGCTCCAGCATCGCCGCGATCCTCGCGCCGGGCTGGGCCTGAAGCGTGAAATCGTGGATCGTGCCCAGCGCGCCTTCGGCGAGCTGCGTCGTCATCTGTGTGAGCACGCGAAAGCCGAAATTCTCAAGCGCGGGCACCGCGTCGGACAGCGCGAACTGACCCCTGGTGTGGTAGATCTTCAGCCGCAGCGCGTCCGCCTCGTCCCCGGTAAGCCGATAGAGGCGCGCATCGCGCGTATCCGCTGTGCGCCCCGCGCGCGCCGCCAGAGCGCGCAGGCGGGTGATGTCTCGCGCGGCTTCCTGGGCGCCGAAATGGCTGCGGTAGCTGGGGGGAAAGGCGTTGGCGTAGCGCAGGGCAATCGGGATGGCGCGCGCGCCCTCCTCGGTGTCGCTCAGTGCGTTTTCGACCGCCTCGCCCCAGCCACGCAGCAGGTCTTCAAGCTTGCGTTCGATCGGGCCCGCGAGCGGGGTGCGCTCCACCTGCCGGGCGTCGAACAGGAATTCGATCATGGCGAGCGCGCCGCCTTCGACCTCCAGACTCCAGTCGAGCAGCTTTGCGCCGGGTATCTCAAGCAGAATGTCCTGAATCTCCAGCCGCACGCCGGTCGACATCTGTTCGCGCGGGAGCCAGACGAAGGCGTAAAGGTGCCGCTCAAGCGGAGAATTGATGAGAATAAGGCGCGGGCGTGGGCGATCGACCAGGCTCATCATCGCGGTGGTGAGCCGCTTGGTGTCGGGCACGCTGAAGGCGACCAGCACATCGTGCGGAAGCGTGGTGAACGCGTGGATCAGCGCCTTGCCGGTGTGGCTGGCGGGGGCGAAGCCGAAATCCTCGCTGATCTGCGCCAGTCTTTTGCGCAGGATCGGCACATCCTGAGGGCGCGTTGCCAGTCCGGCGCTGGTCCATACGCCCGCGTGCACGGAGAGAGCGTTCACACCGCCTTCCTCGTCGCGGTGCGGGACGATGAACAGGTCGAGCGCGGTGCGGCGGTGCACGTTCGAAAGCCGGTTGGCCTTGAGGATCAGCAAGGTGCGCGGCTGGCCGTTGGCATCGGTTCTCTCGAACCATTCAAAAGCGCGCACATACGAGGCTGCGGTGAGAAGTTCGCGCGCGCTTTCGCGGCAGATCCCGCAGGCGTCGGTGAGTTCTCCCTTGCGCGAGCGCGTGACGTGGCCGAGCTGGGTAAGCATCCCGGCATTGAGCCAGCGCAGCAGCTCGGCTTCTTCCTGAGCGTGAGGACCCGTGGCCGCATCGAGCGCGGCCGCGTCGGCCTCCATCAGCGCCTGCATCGCGCTCCAGTCGGTGACGGCGGCGCGCACGTCGCGCAAGGTCTCGTCCAACTGCCGGACCAGTTCGCGGCGCTCGCGCGCATCGGTGCGCGGCGTCTCGAAGTAGATCATCGATTCGCGCGCGTCGCGCTCGCCACCAACCGCGACCAGCTGGCCCTTCGGGTCGCGCTCGACCGGCACCAACGGGTGCACGAGCGCGTCGATCGACAGCCCCGCCGCCGTGATCGTAGCCGCAAGCGAATCGACGAGGAACGGCATGTCATCGTTGATCACAGCGATGCGCAGGCGACGGCGGCCGGTCGTGGTCGTCTCGACCAGCGTGGCCGCGTGACCCGGTTCGCGGACGTGTCCCGCAGACGCAAGAAATTCGGCGGTTTCAGCCAGTGTCGCGTCATCGGGCGGGGTTTCGCCGGGCAGGATCGAGGCGCGGATATGGTCTATCAAGGCGTCGCGCAACGCCGCTTCGGAGGACGCGGTGAGCGTGGGGGCATTCGACACGGCGGCTCTCCCGATGCTGTGTGCCGTTGAGAAGGGGGCTGGAATTTTGTTACGCCGGCTTGTTCTATCCGGTCCCAATTACAGCCGGAGCGCCTTGGAAGGCAAGCCGGATCGTCAGCCGTATCATTACAGGGGTGGGCGGTCTTCAGGCCGTAACCCGTGCGCTCATCGCATCGAGCGTCAGCTCAAGAGTCGCGATGCGCGCCTCGGGAGCGTAGGTGGAACCGCACAACAGGATTTCATCCGCGCGGGTGCGCTCGACAAAGGCCTCGATCCACGCGCGCACCTCTTGCGGCGTTCCCACCGCGCCCGCTTGCCCGACATGGGCTAGCATGGCGCGCGCGGGCGCGGGAAGGGTCTCGACATAGCCGGCAACAGGCGGCTGCAGGCGACCCGGACGGCCGCTGCGCAGCGCGACGAAGGCTTGTTGCTGGCTCGAGGCGATGAGCTCGGCATCCTCGCTCGTCTCGGCGGCGAAGACGTTCATCGCGACCATCACATACGGCTGGGCGAGCGCCTCGGACGGCTCAAACTGGCGGCGATAGACCTCCAGCGCCGCATCAAGGCGATCGGGCGCGAAATGGGCGGCGAAGGCGTAAGGCAGCCCGAGCTTCGCGGCGAGCTGCGCGCCGAACAGGCTGGAGCCGAGCATCCACATCTGCACCTTCGCGCCAAAACCGGGCGTCGCCTTGATCGGCAGATCGACATCGCCGGTCAGCAGCGCGCGCAGTTCGACGACATCGTTGGGGAAGTATTCGCTGGCCTGCGCGAGGTTCTTGCGCAGCGCGCGTTGCAGCTCGGGGCCCGCGCCCGGCGCGCGGCCAAGTCCGAGGTCCACGCGGTCCGGAAACAGCGCATCGAGCGTGCCGAATTGCTCGGCAATCTGGAATGGCGTGTGGTTGGGCAGCATGATGCCGCCCGCGCCGATGCGGATGCGGTTTGTCGCGTTGCCGATATGCGCGAGCACCACCGAGGTCGCGCCGCCTGCGATGCCCTCCATCGCATGGTGTTCGGCGACCCAGAAACGGGTGCAGCCCAGCTCTTCGGCCTTCCGGGCGAGCGCGACGCTGGCGGCGAAGGCCTCGGCGAGCGTGCCGCCTTCGCGCACGGGGACGAGATCGAGGACAGAAAACGCGGTCATGGATTGGCTCCCTCTTGCACCGCAGACGGGGCCGGGCCGATTTGCGCGAGATAATCCCGTGCCTTTTGCGCGGCCAGCGAATCCGGCTGGACGTCGATCACCGACTGCCAGCTTGCGCGCGCGGCGTCGTCGCGTCCGGCGAGTATCGCGATTACCCCGGCTTCGAGCCCGACCTCGCTCTCCTGGGGGCTGAGCGCGGCCGCCTTCTCGATCGCCGCTTGCGCTTCGTCCAGTCGGTCGAGCCGCCGAAGGAGAGTGGCCTTGAGCAGCCAGCCCTCGCTGTCTTCGGGCGCGAGCGTGGTCGCGGTTTCGAGCGGGGCGAGCGCCTCTTCCGGTCGCTCCAGCGCCACCAGCGCGCGGGCGGTGTCGAGCGCGGCGATGACTTGCAGCGAGGCGGAGGCGGCGCTTGTCGCGTCGGCCTGCGCGATGTCGAGAAGCGTGAGAGCGCCCGCCGCGTCTCCCCCGCCCAGCGCGGCGTTCCCGGCCATCGCCCCGAAGCGCGCGCGGGCGCGCAATTGGTCGGCGGGCGTCTCATCGCGCGCGGCGACAAACGCGGCCCGCGCATCTTCCCACAGGCCAAGCTCGGTCGCGGCGAGGCCAAGGCAGTGATTGGCGATGACCCGCTCCTCGCCCAGCGCATCGATCAGCTTGATCTGCGCCAGCGAATGCGCGCGCGAGGCGTCGCTCTCCAATTGCGTCAGGCATTGCCCCAGCCAGCGCGCGTTGGGATCGCTCAGCGTCACCGGCCTGGATTTGTCGACCGGGCGCGGCGGGCGGTTCACCAGTTCATCGGGCGCGCCCAGCGGGGCGGGGCGGGTCGGATCGAGGCCGACCTGCAAGAGCATGAGGGGAAGGAGGATGGCGAGGCCGCTCATTCAGTTCTCGTAAAACTCGCTCACGACGCGCTTCAAAAGGGCGATATCGCCCTCGCGCGAGAGCCGGTGATCGCCGTCCCATAGCAGCGTGACCTGTACATCGTCTGTATCCAGCGCCTCGGCCAGCGCCACGCTGATCTCCCACGGCACGTCGGCGTCCTGGCGCCCGTGGAGCAGGCGCACCGGGCAATCGAGCGCGATCGGTGCGGCGAGCATCAGCTGGTCCTGGGCGTCCGCGAAAAAGCCGGGGTAAGTGGGCGTGGGCTCGGGGCCGTAGGGATTGTCCTCGTAGACGGTCTCGCCCGCGGCCAGCGTGGCGCGTTGCTCCTCGGAATAACCCCAGGTGGTGAAATCGGGCGCGGGCGCGATGCCGATAATCCCGGCGAGCGGGTGCGAGTCGCTGCCGCGCAATTCCTCGGCGACGAGCAGCATCAGCCACCCGCCCATGGAAGAGCCAACAAGGAGCACCGGGCCTTGTACACAGGCTTCGATCAGAGCGAGAACCTCTTCGCGCCAGCGGCTGAGCGTGCCCTGGGCAAAGGCCCCCGAACTTCTCCCGCAGCCCGAATAGTCGAGCAGCAGGCACGCGCGGCCCACTTCCTGCGCGGCGGCGAACACAGCCGTCGCCTTGCCGCCGTCCATATCCGACATATAGCCCGGCAGGAAAACCAGCGTGGGCCCCTCGCCCGCGACGAAGCGGTGGGCGATTTTCCGGCCATCGGGCATGGTGTGAAAAAGAACGTCGCTCATGATGGAGGGGTCATGCCCGCTCAGGCGAGGGATTGGCAAGACGTGTCACAGCGATGCCATGATCTCCGGTTAGCCCCCTTCGCCATGTTCAAGACCGACAGCGCGGCCCAAACGGCCACTCAACCCGCCAACCCATCCACCAATGTTACGCGTCGCGGCGTGTTCGGCCTTGCCGGCGCGACCGCCGCGCTCGCGGCCAGTCCGGCGGCCGCGCGCGGATTTGGCACCGGGTTCACGCACAGTGTTGCAAGCGGAGAGCCGCAGGCGACCAGAGTTCTGCTGTGGACCCGCTTTGTCGGCGAGGCGGACACCCAGCTCGAATGGCAGGTTTCGGCCAGCGAGGACTTCGCCCGCCCCGTCTCCGAAGGCCTCGCAACAGCGAGCCCCAGCCGCGACTGGTGCGCGAAGGCCATCGCTAACGGGTTGGAGCCCGGTCGCTGGTACTTCTACCGCTTCATCGCGCCCGACGGCACCAGCTCTCCGGTGGGCCGCACGCGCACGCTGCCCCTGGGGCCTACGGGGAAGTTTCGCATGGCGGTCTTCTCCTGCTCCAATTACGGCTTTGGCTGGTTCAACGCCTACGCCCACGCAGCCCAAGCCAACGATTGCGATCTCGCCGTGCACCTTGGCGATTACATTTACGAATACGGGGGCGCCACCTATCCCTCGCCCGGGCAGAAGCATCCCGACCGCGATCTTGAGCCGCAGCACGAGATCATCACGCTCGCCGACTATCGCCTGCGCTACGCGACCTATCGCGCCGATCCCGACTTGCAGCGCATCCACCAGGTGCTGCCGATGATCAGCGTGTGGGACGATCACGAAAGCGCCAACGACAGCTGGAAAGAGGGCGCGCAAAACCACCAGCCGGAAACCGAAGGCAGCTGGGAGGCGCGCAAGGCCATCGCCAAGCGGGTTTACCGCGAATGGATGCCGATCTCGGATGAGCCCTACGCCGCCTACGATATCGGCGATCTCGCCACGCTGTTCCGGATCGACACGCGGCTGGAAGGGCGCGAGGAGCAATTCAGCCTCGAAAAGCTGTTTGCGGGCAAGCAAACGCCCGAGGCCATGATTGCCTCGCTGACCGCGTTTCGCGATGGCGACTACGCCGATCCCGAGCGTCAGCTGCTGGGCGCTGCGCAGGAGCAATGGCTGTTCGATGGGCTTGCCGCGTCGAGCACACGCGGCGCGACGTGGCAGGTGCTGGTCCAGCAGGTGCTGATCGGCAAGGTTTCCTCTCCGACATCGATGATGGACCTGCTGGGCGAGAACGTGCCCGATTTCGCCAAACGCCGTTTCACCGCCGCCGCGATGGCGAGCAAAGCGGGCCTGCCGCAGAACATGGACGCCTGGGACGGCTATCCCGCCGCGCGCGAGCGGCTGTTCAAAGCCAGCCTCGAAGCCGATGCCAACCTTGTCGTGCTCGCGGGCGACACGCACAATGCGTGGAATTTCGATCTCGCGCAGGATGGAGCCGCGGTCGGCGTCGAGTTCGCCACCTGTTCGGTCAGTTCGCCCGGTTTCGAAAGCTACCTGTCGATGGTCCCGCCTCCCACCATTGCGGGCGCGCTGGTCGAAGAGAACGACGAATTGCTGTGGGCCGACACCTCTCAGCGCGGCTATATGGTGGTCGAACTGACCCCGACGACGGCGACCAGCGAATGGCGCTTTGTGGCCGGCATCAAGGAGCGCTCGACAAAGCTGGCCGGCACCAAGCGCGCGAGCGTCGCGGCGGGGGCGAAGCGCCAAGGGGCCTGAGGTAAGGGGCTGAGGCAAGGGGCTGAGGCAAGGGACGACCTGAGCGCGGATGCGGGCTGTCGGCTTGCAACCCTCGATCACACACATCGGGTTTCGCTGAGACTGCGGCTGACGCCGCTCGACCCTCCCGGTTTCCGTCAGCCCGGATCTGGTGTAAATATCGAGCGTGATGGAGCTTACGAGCGAGATTGAAAAATTCGTTGCCGATCAGCGCCTTGGCTTTTTGGCCACAGTGTGTCCGGACGGCACCCCGAACCTGTCCCCCAAAGGTCTGACATTCGTTCTCAATGAACGGCAGATCGTGATTGGCGAAATCCGCTCTCCCGGCACTGTCTCTAACTTGTTGCATCAACCCGTCGCCGAATTGAATGTGGTTGATCACTTCTCTCGCAAGGGCTTCCGGTTCAAGGGCGAATGCGTTGTTCTTGCCGAAGGGAAAATGTTCGAACAATTGGTCGAGTTCTTGCGGTCCAAAGGAGCCGTGTCAGACATCAATTCGGTGATCGTGATGGACGTTAGCTCGTCGATGCCGTTGGTCTCCCCTGCATACGATCAGGGCCTCTCTGAGCTGGAGGTGCGATCGCAATGGAAGGATCATTACAGTCAGACCTAGCGTGAAGGCTTTGGGAAAGAGCGCCGGAGCCACGGCGCGTTGCCCGACCTCTCGGCCATTGCTCGACCATCCGCTTCTCACCCCCTAAATCGCCTGCTCCCGAGCGCGAGCGGAGGCCGCGTGAACGCGGGTTTACGGTGTGAAATCTCAACCCATATCGCGGCTGAAGATCGCCTCGATCGGCAGCTCGAACACCTCTGCAATGCTGAAGGCGAGCGGCAGCGAGGGGTCGTAGCGGCCTTTCTCTATCGCGTTGACACTCTGGCGCGAAACGCCGAGGCGATCGGCGAGATCCTGCTGCGACCACTCGCGCTCGGCGCGCAGGACCTTTAGTCTGTTCTTCACTCGCGTTGCCCCCAGTGGCCCTCGGTCACGCGGTTGAACACAGCGCCAAGCCCAAGCCCCACAAACCAGAAGAAGGCCGCGCCAAACCCGCCATTTCCGGGCGGGAGAACCTCGTAGTTTTGCAGCCACTGCCACACCGTCACGACGGCAAGGCAAAAGCCGGTGGCGAACAGGCACTGACGCACAAACAGAAAGCGGATGTATTCGTCGGTCTCCTCGACCAGCAGCCGCATCACCGCCCAGAACACGCCGATGACAGGCAGAGCCGGAACGACGGCGAGCGCAAAGGCGAGCGGGCCTTCGGGCTGGATCGTACGGAACGTCCAGCCAACGCCGAACACCGCGATCATGTAGAGGGCCATCAGGACGGCCAAGCGTTTGAGGTAGCGCCCGGTTGCAGCGGAGGCCGGGTTCGGCATGGCTCAGGCCACTCCCATGGTGCCGTGCTGCGCGAAATTTGCGCCGGCTCCGATAAGCAGTCCGAAAAACCAGGCGATGGCAACCCAATAGGCGTCAAGATGGACGACCAGATCGGCCGATTCCAGGAACCCCCAGATCGAGGCGAGGCTGAGCGCGAAGCCCGAGGCGATGAGCGTCTGGCGGATCGTCAGCATGCGCAGGAATTCGTCCTGCTCCTCGATTATGAGGCGCGCGATCGCCCAGAACACGCCGGACACCGCAAGGCCCGGCAGCAGCGCGATCGCAACGCGCCCGGCTAGCGGAACGACGAAGGCCTCGTCGGCGAAGGTCATGAACGCAAAGGTCGCAAGATAGAGCGAGGTGAAGATGGCGACGCGCTTGATATAGCGGCGTTGGGCGATGCCTTTGGGCACGCAATTGCCCGAGCCTGCCTCGTTCAGCCTGAGCAACGACACCGCCATCGCCACCATGGAAAGGAGCGGGACGATAAACAGGATGAAAACGGTCCCCTTGCTCTCGATCGCATCGCTAAGAGCGAGGCCGACAAGCGCGGCGGTCGAGGCACAGGTCATGCCCAACCAGAACCACGGGCCGCGGCCCAGAAAGCCGGCGGCGCGCGTCCTGTTCTTGAACGCCGCGCCGCTCACATCAGGCATCCGGCCGGGCACGGCTTTTCGGACTGGAGGGTTCCCCAGGCCGCGCCGACCAGGCCAAAGACGACCCCCGTGCTCGCACTGGCGCTGACGCCGTTCGTGTGCAGGACAAGGGCGACAAATAGGATGACGCAGGCCCAGGTAAGCGATTGTGCAACCACACGCATTGGTAAAGCTCCCTTTCAATAATGGAAAGGACACTTGTCATACCGTTTCGTCGGTGTCAAGCAAACTTTCCATAATCAACGAGGAACCGCTCCTCTCCGGATGTACTTATTGAACGAAAGGGTGACTTTGAAAGGTTTGCGCCCTATAGCGCTTCCCATGGCTTGTGCGCTGATCGCGATGTCCACCCGGACTACGACCACTACACCCTGGGATATCCGGGGGCGGTCGGTCGCGCGCTAAGCGTCAGCCACTGCCACCCGGTCTCGGGTGGCGCGGTGTCTTCCCGAAATCGGTCCTGAAACCCTCACGCCGCCCCTTTCGGCGCGCGCCCGCTTCGCTTAAAGCGCGCGCCGAGTGTGACACAGACGCGCAGACGGACTTGAACGATGAACGAACAGATCAGGATTAGCCTCCCCGACGGATCGGTGCGACCGATTGCACCGGGCAGCACCCCCGCCGACGTGGCCGCAGCCATCGGACCGGGGCTTGCCAAGGCCGCTCTGGCCGCGCGCGTCAATGGCGAAGTGCGCGACCTTAACCGCCCGATCGACGGCGACGCGGAGCTTTCACTCATCACCGCGCGCGACGAGGACGAGGCGCTCGAACTGGTGCGCCATGACTACGCGCATGTGCTCGCCGAGGCGGTGCAGGCGCTGTGGCCGGGCACGCAGATCACCTTCGGCCCGGCGACCGATGATGGCTTTTACTACGACGTGATGGCGCCCGCCTCGCGTGAGCCGTTCGGGCTCGAAGATCTGCCCGCGATCGAGGAAAAGATGCGCGAGATCATCAAGGCGGACAAACCGCTGATCCGCGAAGTCTGGTCGCGCGATCAGCTGATCGAAAAGTGGGAAGCCGAAGGCGAGAGCTTCAAGGCCGAGTGGGCCAGGGAACTTCCCGAAGACGAAGAGCTGACGGTATACTGGTCGGGCGAGCCCGGCAGTAAGGGCGCGTGGCTCGACATGTGCCGCGGGCCGCATCTCGCTTCCACCGGCAAGCTCGATCCGCAGGCCTTCAAGCTGATGCGCACGGCGGGCGCCTATTGGCGCGGCGATCAGAACAACGCGCAATTGACGCGTATCTATGGTACGGGCTGGCTCAACAAGAAGCAATTGAACGCCCACCTCCACCGGCTCGAAGAGGCGGCCAAGCGCGACCATCGCAAGCTTGGCCGGGAGCTGGACCTGTTCCACTTCGAGGATTTCGCGCCGGGCGCCGTCTTCTGGCACCCGCATGGCTGGCAGATGTTCCAGAACCTCTTGACCTATATGCGTCGCCGCCAGGAAAAGGCGGGCTATGTCGAGGTCAACACGCCCGACGTGATGGACCGCAGCCTGTGGGAGACCTCGGGCCACTGGTTCAATTACGGCGAGCACATGTTCACGACCCAGACCGAAGACGAGCGCGTTTTTGCGCTCAAGCCGATGAACTGCCCCGGCGGCGTGTCGCTGTTCGCGCATGGCCTCAAGAGCTATCGCGACCTGCCGCTGCGCATGGCCGAGTTTGGCAAGGTCCACCGCTATGAGCCGTCGGGCGCGCTGCATGGCCTGATGCGCGTGCGCCACTTCACGCAGGACGACGCGCACATCTTCTGCACGCCCGAGCAATTGAACGACGAGAACCGCGATGTCGTCGCGCTGATCCTCGATATCTATCGCGAGTTCGGGTTCGACGATGTGCGGATCAAGCTCTCGACGCGCCCTGAAAACCGCATGGGGTCCGACGAAGTCTGGGACACGCTGGAGGGTTCGCTGATCGACACGCTCGATGCGATGGGGCTCGAATACACGATCAACGAGGGTGAAGGCGCGTTCTACGGGCCCAAGCTCGAATTTGTCCTGCGCGATGCGATCGGGCGCGATTGGCAGTGCGGCACCTTGCAGGTCGACATGAACCTGCCCGAGGCCTTCGATATCGGCTATGTCGGCGAAGACGGCGAAAAGCACCGGCCGGTGATGCTTCACCGCGCGCTGTTCGGCTCGCTCGAACGCTTCATCGGCATCCTGATCGAACACTATGCCGGGCGCCTGCCGATGTGGCTCGCCCCGCAACAAGCGGTCGTGGCGACGATTGTGTCAGACGCCGATGACTACGCGCTCGATGTGGAAGCCAAGCTCAAACAGGCGGGCCTTCGTGTCGACAGCGACCTTCGCAACGAGAAGATCAACTACAAGGTGCGTGAGCATTCGCTTGCCAAGGTTCCCTACCTTCTGGTCGTCGGCAAGCGCGAGGCCGAAGAGGGCACGGTGGCGATGCGGATCTTGGGCGAAAAGGAACAGAAGTTCCTGCCGCTCGACGAGGCGATTGCAACGCTGACCGAGGCGGCCCTGCCGCCCGATCTTGCGGCCTAGCGCGGTCTTGTTGGTCAGGTCTTGGGCGCGGCGGCGTTCGCGGCGTTTTATCGGCTGCTTTGGCGATGGGCCTCAAACCGGTGCCGCGAACTCTGGCTACGGCCTGCCAGGCTCTGCGCTAAAGCGGAACAGGCTGGCCCGCGAGGATCAGAGCCGCGGCGCAGGCGAGAACGACGACGCCGGTCGCCAATTGCTCCGCACGCTGTTGAGCGATCGCGCAGGCGCGCAGGGAAAGACCTTTTGCTCTTTGCATGAGCAAAGGCTCGCGCAAATTTCCTAAGAGAGTGTTAACCGAGCGAAAAGGGGCGCTCGGGTGCGAGCGGCATGTGCTGGCTGGCGCAGTGGAATCCGCCGCCGCCGGCCAGCACCGCCTCGGCTGGCAATCCAATGGTATCCCGGTCCGCAAAGAGCGCAGCAATCGCCGCGACACCGTCAGCGTCGTAGGCTGTCCCGAATGTGGGCACGACCACCAGGTGCGTGGTGATCGCGAAATTCACGTAGCTTGCGGGCTCGACCGCGCCGCCGCGCTCGATCCTTCCCGGCGAAGGAATGCGGACCACGTCCAGTTCAGCGGCCACCGCGCGCACGGCGGCATCAGCGTAGATCGGCGCGTTGGGATCGTCCGCCCCGCTCGCCTCGGGAACCACCACGCGGCCCGGCGCCACGAACCGGGCGAGATTGTCGACATGGCCGTCCGTGTGATCGTTGACGAGGCCCTTGCCAAGCCAGACCACGCGGTCGAATCCCAGACGCTCGAAGAGTTCGGCTTCGATGGCGTCTTGGGTCATCGCCGGATTACGGTTGGGCTCCAACAGGCACTGCTCGGTTGTGATCGCGCAGCCTGTTCCGTCGGTGTCGATCGCGCCGCCCTCAAGGATCATGGGGCTCGTCTGTATCGCCAGTCCCGCGTCCTTTGCGAGCTGGGCACCGATCGTCGCATCGCCCGGCATTTCGTATTTCCCGCCCCACCCGTTAAAGCCAAAGCGTCGCGCCACGCGTTGGCCGTCCTCGAACACCACCAAGGGGCCGGTGTCGCGCAGCCAGATGTCTCCGTAGACACGCTGCTCCAACGTCACTTTCGAGCTGACCAGCGCCCGCGCCCGCTCTTCGTTCGCCTCGCCGCGCACCAGCAAACGCACCGCCTGTCCGCTGTCGGCGACCGCGCTTGCAAACCGTGCGATCTGCTGCTGCGCGGCCTCGAGATATCCGGGCCATTCCTCCGTGAGATGCGGAAACCCGATCCAGAGCCATTCCTGGGGCGCCCATTCCGGTGGCGTGAGGAGTTTGGGCATGCGCGAAGTTCCTTGCAAAGCGGGCGAGCGCTGGCGGCCTTACAGGCTTGCGCTTCGCAGGCAAACTCACCCACTTGCGCGCCGAGGCTGCGCGCGCCAAATCGGCGGTGACAATGGCTGACCTCGCCGCCTGGACCAGCGCCCTTGGCCGCGCACGCGCTTACGCGCCCTTCCTCGCTCGCTCGCTCGATCGCCTGCCCGAGCTGGCCGAGCTCCTTGCGCACGGGCAGGGTGAGGCGGCGCTCGATTGGGCGCGCGAGCGTGGCCGGTGCGAAGACACCGGTGTTGCGCTCAGGCGCGAGCGATTGGCTTTGGCGACGGCGCTGGCGATTGGCGATCTGGCCGGCGCGTTCTCGCTGACGCGGGTGATGGGGGAGTTGACCGCGTTCGCGGACCGCGCGCTGGACCGCGCGATCCGCACCGCGATCCAAGAGCGCACCGGAGAGGATAGCGCGCGCGGCTTCATCGCCTTGGCGCTTGGCAAGCAAGGCGCGGGCGAACTCAACTACTCCTCCGACATCGATCCGGTCCTGCTCTTCGATCCCGCCGCCCTGCCACGCCGCGCGACAGACGATCCGGGCGAGGCCGCGCAAAGATACACTCGGCGGATCATTGCGCTGCTGTCGGAAAACACGGCCGAGGGCTACGCTTTCCGTGTGGATCTGCGCCTGCGCCCCGCGAGCGAGATCAGCTTGCTGGCGGTTCCGCGCGAGCTGGCTCTGGTGCATTATCAAAGCGCGGCTCTGCCGTGGGAGCGCGCCGCGTTTACACGCGCGCGCGCGGCGGCGGGAGATATCCAGGCGGGCGAAGCGTTCCTTGAGGCGATCCGCCCCTTCGTCTGGCGTTCCGCGCTCGATTTTGGCGCGATGGAGGAGATCCGTTCGCTCACCGCGCGTATCCGCGACACGTCGTCTGGGCCGCTGACGCCAGGGCGAGGCTATAACGTCAAACGCGGGCGCGGCGGGATTCGCGAGATCGAATTCATTGTCCAGACCTTCCAGCTTATCCATGGCGGGCGCGATCCGGCGCTCCGCGTTCGCGGGACTCACGCGGCGCTTGACGCGCTTGCGAAAGCGGGCCGGATCGTGCCGGACCACGCGGAGACCCTCGCTCGCCATTACGATCGACTTCGCGTCGTCGAGCACCGCCTGCAAATGATCAACGACAGCCAGACGCACAGCCTTCCCAAAGGGCCTTTGCTCGACAATGTCGCGCGCCTCGATGGCTTGGCTGACGGATCGGCTCTGGTGGACGAGCTGCGCGCGCTGACCGATGAGACCGCACAGATCTACTCCAAGCTGATCGGGGAGCCGAAACGCGCGCCCGCAGCCCCCGCGTCCGAGCCCATGCCGCAAGAAGAGCGTGAGGAGCGGCTCGGCACCTTGGGTTTCGACAACGCCAAGGGCCTTGCCGAGCGCATCGCGGCCTGGCGCGACGGGCGCTATCAGACCCTGCGCAGCGAACAGGCGCTTGCCGCCTTTGACGCGCTGACGCCAGCCTTGCTGGAGGCCTTTGCCCAGAGCGATGATCCCATGCGCGCGCTCACCCGCTGGGAGAACCTGCTGGAACGCGCCTCCACGGCTGTGACGTTGTTTCGCCTGCTCAACGCTCAGCCGCACTTGCTCGATCGCTTGGTCGGCGCGCTCACTCTCGCGCCCACTCTATCGGATGAATTGGCGCGCAAGCCGGAATTGCTCGACATCCTGCTCGATTCAGGCGCGCTGGAATTGCCCGGCTCGGTGGAGGACATCGCAGCGCATATCCAGCGCAGCGCCGAGCGCAGCGATTACGAGGCGCTGCTCGACGCGATCCGGCGCATAACCGGCGAATTGCGCTTTGCGCTGGGCATCCAGTTGATCGAAGGGCTGGCCGATCCGCTTGCGATCGGCGCGGCGTTGTCTCGGATCGCGGGGGCCGCGCTCAGCCTTGCCGTTCCCGCAGCTCACGCCGAGTTTGCAGCGCGGCATGGCCGGATAGAAGGCAGCGAATTGCTGGTCCTGGGTCTGGGCCGCTTCGGCGGTGGAGCGCTGACCCACGCCTCGGACCTGGACCTCGTCTACCTGTTCAACGGCGATCTTTCGCTGCGCTCGGACGGGGAGCGCTCGCTTTCGACGACCAATTACTACAACCGCCTCGCCAGCCGGGTGACCGCCGCTCTATCGGTGCCGACCGCGCAAGGAGCGCTTTACGAAGTGGACACACGGCTCCGGCCGCAGGGCGCGCAGGGGCCGCTTGCGGTAAGCTGTGCTGCGTTCGAGAAGTATCAGCGCGACGCCGCCTGGACGTGGGAGCATATGGCGCTGGCCCGGGCGCGGGTCCTGATCGGGTCGCCTAAGGGGCACTCCGTGCTGGAAACGATCATGCGCAAGGTGCTGCGCCGCGCGCGCGATCCGCACAGCGTGCGGGCCGAGGTAAGCGACATGCGCGCGCAAATGGCGCGGCACAAGTCACCGGCAGGACCGCTTGACGTAAAGCGCCAGCGTGGCGGGCTGATCGACTGCGAGTTCCTGGTCCACTATTTCCAGCTGCGCGGCGTCGCTCGCGATGCCACCGCGCTCGCCGATCGGTTTCCGGACGCCTATTCGCCCGATCTTGGCGCCGCCATCCCCGCACTCACCGCCGCCGGCCTTTTGCCCGAGAGCTTTCGGTCGGACTACGATCTGCTGACCCGCATGCTTGTCGCACTGCGCCTGCTCGCGCCCGATGGCCTGGAGCCGCCAGCCTGCGCCGCCCGCGCGCTCGCCCGGGCGTGCCGCGCCGAAAGCTACGAGGCGCTGCTTGCCGATTTCGCTGCGGCGCGCGCGCGTGTATGCGCGGTTTGGAACCAGACCTTTGACGCAGACATTTCCGACACAGTCCCCCAAACAACCTGAACGGAGCACACATCATGAGCGATTTTCCCGCAGTCGGCGACCCGATGCCCGACATCGAAATGGGCACACCGGATGGCGGCACGGTCAAACCCGGTGACTTTGCGGGCAAGAAGCTCGTCGTGTTTTTCTATCCCAAGGACAACACGCCCGGCTGCACCACGGAGGCCAAAGACTTCACCGCTCTGAAAGGCGAGTTCGACGCGGCGAGCGTCGAGCTGCTGGGCGTCAGCAAGGACAGCGCCAAGAAGCACCAGAACTTCATCGCCAAGCACGGCCTGACCACGCCCCTGGCAACCGACGCGGAGGAAGACGGGCTGTCCGACGCGCTGGGCGTCTGGGCCGAGAAGCAGATGTACGGGAAGACCTATATGGGCATGGTCCGATCAACCTATCTCGTCGGCGCGGACGGAAAGATCGCGCAGGTCTGGCCCAAGGTGAAGGTAAAGGGCCACGCGGAAGAAGTCCTGGCCGCCGCCAAGGCGCTCTAGGCTGCCATGCAGTCCGTTGCCTCGGCCATTCGCGCCGCGCTGTTGACCGCCCAGCCGCGCGCCAAGTGCTTTGCGACGCGCGAGGTGGCGCGCCGGTGGCGGCAGGGGCACCTCGCATTCGTGTTCGATGAGGCTATGCCGGACCATCCCGCGCGGCCCGACGAGCCTGAGCTTTTGCCGCCCAACAAGATGCCCAAACGCGGGCGCGGCGGCTCTGAGCGCGCGCGCATCGCCTTGTGGCACAGCCTTGCGCACATCGAATTCGTCGCCATTGATCTGGCGCTCGATATGGCCGGGCGCTTCGGTGAGGCGCTGGGTGAGGAGTTCGTGAGCGACTTTCTCTCGGTCGCCGCCGATGAAGCGATGCATCACGCGCTGCTTGCTCGAAAGCTCCAGTCGCTCGGCAGCTATTATGGCGCGCTACCGGCGCATGGCGGGCTGTGGCAAGTCGCCTACGAGACCCGGCACGATGTGGCCGCGCGACTGGCGATCGTGCCGATGGTGCTCGAAGCGCGCGGTCTCGACGTGACGCCTGCGACCCTTGAGCGGGTGAAAGCGGCAGGGGATGAAAACGGCGCAAAAATCCTGACTCGCATCCTTGACGATGAGATTCGTCATGTCGCCTTTGGCACCAAGCATTTTGTCGCTTTGGCCGAGAATCGGTCCGAAAAGCCGGAAAAGCTCTGGAAATCGCTGGTAAGCACCCATTTTCGCGGCGCCGTTAAACCCCCATTCAACGACTCAGCGCGGCTTGCAGCCGGTCTGTCGCGCGATTTCTACGCGGAGATTGCTCTTTAACGAATCCGATTGAAAGGTCCACGGGTCTTAAAAAAGCGGGATTTCCCGCCGTTATTTCGCGCTAAGCCGATAATCGAGCGGCGCCGGGGCCAAAAGAGTCCCAGATAAAGGAATGGGTCGTCATGCGTATTGCTCAGGGGCACAAGGGTTCCATTTTTCTGAAATTAGGCGGCGCCGCTTTGATGCTGAGCGCGGCCTCGCCTGCCTTGGCCAACACGTCCGCCTCGACCGCGGCTGACGTCACAACGCCTGTCGAAGAGGCGCAGGCGGAAGAACTTGCCACCGGCGATCCCAGCTTTCGTCAGCTGTTTGCACGTTGGACTGCGCTCGATACCGCTGGTCCGGATCCGTTCGCTGTCGAAACGCCAAGCGTGCCGCAGCCGGTGTCGGTGCCCTCTCGCAGCCCGTTGACCACGGGTCGCCTGACGAGCGGTTATGGCATGCGCGTGCATCCTGTTTTGCGCCGCCGGAAGAAGCACAGCGGCATCGATCTCGCCGCGCCGACCGGGACGCCGGTCTACGCCACCGCCGATGGCGAAGTGGCCAGGGCGGATCGCTCAAGTTCCTATGGTCTGGTCATCTACCTTGATCACGGCGCCGAACTGCAAACCCGCTACGCGCACCTTTCCAAGCTTCTGGTGGCCGACGGTCAGGAAGTGAAGAAGGGCGATGTCATCGGTTACGTAGGGTCCACCGGGCGTTCGACCGGGCCGCACCTTCACTATGAAGTTCGCGTCGATGGGGTTGCAGTCAATCCGATTCCCTATATGAAAGAGGTCACCACGGTTGCGGAGAAGGGTACAACCGGATCCGCGCGCTACACGGGCCAAGGGGGCGAGTGAGCGCTTTTAAGAGTTAACCCGCCTGGAAGCGGGTCGGACATTGGAGAGGGTGTCCGAGTATGGGCGGCGGGTTTTCCCGCCGCCTTTTTTTGCGCCAGCGCGCGGTTAGCGGCGCGGGGCCGAATGGGCTTTTCGATTTCACTTGAGTGCACGGACCGCCTCGTTAGATTTCCTTTCGAGAGAGACAAAGCGCGCCCGCGTCGCGGCCCGTACCGGGCTTCGCCCCGCCGCGTGAGTGGAGAGAAATATGACCCTGCATCCGATCGCGCACGCCGCGAACCGTCCCGACCATCCTGCCGTCATCATGACCGGCAGCGGCGACCGGATGACCTACGCCGAAATGGACGCCGAAGCGAACCGGTTCGCCCGCCTTCTCAGGCAACGCAAGCTTGGCCCCACCGCCGAGGGGGGAGACGCCTTCGCCGTCCTGCTTGAGAACCGGCTCGAATACTTCGTCCTCAACTGGGGCTCGCAGCGCGTTGGCACCATGCTGGTCCCGATCTCGACCCGCCTGACCGGGCCGGAAATTGCCTACATCCTCAAGGATTCCGAAGCGAAGCTGCTGATCACCTCGACCCATTTCTCCGAGGCGCTCGACACCGTCCGTGCCGAATGCCCCGATCTCGAGATCCTCGTTATGGACAGCGGTGCCGACGACGATTTCGCCGCCGAACTGGCGCGCCACAGCGACGCGCCGGTCGAGGACCAGCGCGCCGGGCTCATCATGCTCTATTCGAGCGGTACGACAGGCCAGCCCAAGGGCGTCAAACCCGCGCCGCCCGCCGACCCCGATCCCATGGCTCCCGTTCCGCTGATGGGCCTCGCGACGCTGGGCGCTGGCATGCCCGCCGATGGCTCGATGGTCTATCTCTCGCCCGCCCCGCTTTACCACGCCGCGCCGCTTGGGTGGTGTTCGACCGTTCATCGGCTCGGCGGGACGGTCGTTGTGATGGAGAAGTTCGAACCCGAAGCCGCGCTCAAGGCGATCGAAACCTACAAGGTGACCGACAGCCAATGGGTGCCGACCCATTTTGTCCGGTTCCTCAAACTCGATCCGGCGATTCGCACCCGCTACGATCTTTCCAGTCACCAGCGCGCGCTCCACGCCGCCGCGCCATGCCCCGTTCCCATCAAGCGCGAGATGATTGAATGGTGGGGCCCGATCGTGAACGAATACTACGCCGGCTCGGAGAGCATCGGCATGACCTTCGCCAGGAGCGAACAATGGCTCGCCCACCCCGGAACGGTCGGCGCGCCGATCTATGGCAAGCTGCACATTTGCAGCCCGGATGGGGAAGAGGTTCCGGCCGGGCAGGACGGCCTGATCTTCTTCGAGAACGATCTGCTGCCTACCTATCACAACGATCCCGACAAGACCGCCGAGGCGATGCACGCGCAAGGCTGGATGACGCTCGGCGATATCGGCCATGTCGATGAGGACGGCTTTCTTTATCTCACCGACCGCAAGAGCCACATGATCATCTCGGGCGGGGTGAACATCTACCCGCAGGAAATCGAGAACCTGCTGGTGACGCACGACAAGGTGATGGACGCCGCCGTCATCGGTGCGCCGGATCCCGACCTTGGCGAGAAGGTCGTCGCCGTGGTGCAGCCGATGGACATGGGCGCGGCCGGAGACGCGTTCGAGGACGAGCTGCGCGCGTTTCTCGCGCCCAATCTTGCACGGATGAAGATGCCCAAGCTGTTCGATTTTCGTCCCGAACTCCCGCGCGAGGCCAACGGCAAGCTGTACAAGCGAGAGCTGCGCGACGAATACGTCGCCAAAGCGCGCGAGAACGCGTGATGGCGAGCGCGGCGCGAGGCGAGCCGGCTGTCCTCCCCACCCCGCTGGCCAAGGCGGTGATCGATCCGCACGCTTACGCTGAGTGGGATGGCCTGCTCGATACATTCGATCTCATTCGCGCAACGACGCCGGTTGCCAAGGTGGTGCCGCAGGAAGAGGGGTTGTTCGAGCCGTTCTGGTTCATCAGCCGGTACGATGATGTGATGCGCATATCGAAGGACAACGCGACCTTCCTCAACAATCCCAAACCGGTGGTCTTCAGCTTCAATCAGGCGATCGAGTTCAGCCGCGCGGCGACGGGTTCGGACATGCTGGTGGATTCGCTGGTGGTCTTCGACGCGCCGATCCACCCCAAATATCGCAAGCTGACCCAGGACTGGTTCATGCCGCGCAATCTCAAGCGCATCGAGGCGGAGATCCGGGCGCTTGCCGCGCGCACCGTCGATGCGATGATTGACGCGGGTCCCGAACTGGACTTTGTCGAGAAGGTGTCCGGGCCGTACCCCTTGCGGGTCGTCATGCAGATCCTCGGCGTTCCGACCGAGGACGAACCGCGCATGCAGATGCTCACCCAGCAGCTGTTTGGCGGGCAGGACAAGGACCTCTCGGGCACCGGCATGGACCAGATGTCGCCCGAGCAAGTGATCCAGCTAGTCGCGGGCGCGGTGAAGAGCTTTGAGGACTACTTTGCCGCGCTCGCCGAAGATCGCCGGGCCAACCCCACCGATGACGTCGCCAGCGTGATCGCCAACGCAACCGTCGACGGCGAACCGCTGCCGCCGCGCGATATGGCGGGCTATTACATCATCGTCGCGACCGCCGGGCACGACACGACCAGCGCCTCGACCGCCGGCGCGATGCAGGCGCTCGCGCAGGATCGGGAGCAATGGGCGCGGGTTCGCGCTGACCGCTCCTTGCTACCGGGAATTGTCGAGGAAGCGATCCGCTGGACCAGCCCCGTGCAGCACTTCATGCGCACCGCAGCCGAGGACGTGGAGGTCGGCGGGCAGCTGATCCGCAAGGGCGACTGGATGATGATCAACTATGTCGCGGCCAATCATGACCCGACACAGTTCGACGATCCGCGCCGCTTCGACGCCGCGCGCTCGCCCAACCGCCATCTCGCCTTTGGCGCGGGCGCGCATCAGTGTCTGGGCCTGCATCTTGCGCGGCTGGAAATGAGGCTCCTGTTCGAAGCCCTTCTCGACCGGGTGGAGAAGGTGGAGCTGGCCGGCGAGCCCAAACGGGCGACCAGCACGTTCGTGGGCGGGCTCAAAGCACTTCCGCTTTACTTGAAGGCGGTCTGACCAAATGCAGGCTAGTTGATGAAGTGCATGCGAGAGCGGGGGATTTCGAACGAGTTCGGGAATTCGGCTGGAGACAGGAAATATCGCGATCACGTAACAGACTTAAACCTAGAGACATATTTCGCAAATTCCGGCGTAATGAACCCTGTATGAACCGATTTTTCTTCCAATTACGAACAACATGTGATAAATGATTGCCCATGGCAAAAACTGAACGAAAGGATGTTGCGATTTTCGCAGCAGCCCCGTCTGCGGGCGCAATACGATGACTTTACTGGCTGAATACAACTTACCGTTCTTGGCCGCCCTTATTGCGCTTGTGCTTATCAGCGTTGCGCAAATAGTTGGTCTTGGCGATCTGTTCGAGAGCGCGGACGCGGATCTCGACATCGAGCTTGATGTCGATCCGGACGCCGCCGTGAGCGGCAGCTTCATGGATGGCGTGTTCAGCCTGCTGGGGCTGGGGCGCGTGCCCTTCCTCATCTGGTTGATGGTGCTGCTGTTCGTCTTCGCGGCGATAGGTGTCTCGGGCCAGCAATTGGCGATCGCGCTTTTGGGTCAGCCGCTCGACACCGCGGTTGCGGCGGTTCTGGCCGGCGTTGCGGCGCTGCCGGTGAACGGCGCGCTCACGCGGCCGCTCGCCAGGCTGTTGCCGCAGGATGAGACCAGCGCGGTCTCGCTCGATACGCTGGTGCGCCGCGATGCGGAAATCCAGATCGGCACCGCGCGGGCCGGCAGTCCGGCGCGATCGAGGGTCATCGATGTCTTCGGGCATCCTCATTTTGTCATGGTTGAACCGCATGATCCCAATACGGTGTTGAGCGCAGGCGAAACTGTCCTGCTTGTGCGCCGCGAGGGGGAGACGTTCTACGCGGTGCATTACGAAAGCCCGAAGCTGCAGCTGGACTGAGAGGGGCCCAAAACCCCTGAAGCAGCGCGCAAGCGGGCCCAATCGAGTTAAACAGGAGAAAACATGGAATCGTTGATTACAGTTGGCATTTACGTGGGCGTGGCCCTTATCGCCGTGGTGGCGATCTTTGTCTTCCTCACCACGCTCTATCGCCGGGCCTCGAAAGAGACCGCCTTTGTGCGAACCGGTGTGGGCGGCGAGAAAGTCGTCATGAACGGCGGCGCGCTGGTCTTTCCGGTGTTCCACGAAACGATGCCGGTGAACATGAACACACTCGTGCTCAGCGTGGTGCGCAAGGACGCCGAAGCGCTCATCACGCTCGACCGTTTGCGGATCGATGTGAAGGCGGAATTCTATGTCCGCGTGCGGCCCGACGCCGGATCGATCGCGATGGCTGCGCAGACGCTGGGCCAGCGCACGATGCAGCCGGAAATGCTGAAAGACCTGGTCGAGGGCAAGTTCGTCGACGCGCTGCGCTCGGTCGCGGCGGGGATGAGCATGAACGAGCTGCACGAACAGCGCGCCGACTTTGTCCAAAAGGTGCAGCAGGTGTCGTCCAACGACCTCGCGATGAACGGTCTGGAACTGGAATCGGTCTCGCTGACCGGCCTCGACCAGACGAGCATCGAGCACTTCAACGCCAACAACGCGTTTGATGCCGAAGGTCTGACCAAGCTGACCGAGCAGATCGAAGCGCGCAAGAAACTGCGCAACGATATCGAGCAGGACACGCGCGTTCAGATGGAGACCAAGAACCTCGAGGCGGACGCCAAGAGTTTCGAGATCGGGCGCGACAAGGAATACGCCCGCCTCCAGCAGGAGCGCGAAGTCGAAATCCGCCGCGCCTCGCAGAGCGCCGAAATCGCCAGCGAGCAGGCAAAGCGCGAGCGCGAGGCGGAGGCCGCGCGCATTCAGGCCAAGAAAGAGGTCGATAGCCAGCAGATCGAAGCCGACCGCGCGGTCGAAGAAGCGCGCATCGATCAGGTCCGCGCGCTCGAAATCGCGCGTCAGGAACAGCAGATCGCGGTGCAGAACAAATCGCGCGAGGAAAGCCAGGCCAAGGCCGAAGCCGACGCCGCGCGCGCCAAGGCGGTCGCCGCCGAAGAGCAGGTCGTCACCTCACGCGAAAGCGAGATCGCCGAGCGGAGCAAGAAGATCGAGCTGATCGAAGCGGCCAAGGTGGCCGAGCGCGATGCGATTCAAATCAAGGTCGAAGCCGAAGCCGAGAAAGACGCCGCGACCAACCGCGCCGAGGCGGCAAGGCTGGAAGCCAAGGGAGACGCGGACGCGGAAATCCTGCGCGCCGAGGCCGACCGGGTGCGCTTCGAAGTCGAAGCCGCCGGTCAGCAGGCGGTCAACGAGGCGGCGAATATCCTGTCGATGGACCAGATCAGCCTGCAGACCAAGCTGGCGCTGCTCAAGGTCTTGCCCGAGGTCGTGCGCGAGAGCGCCAAGCCGATGGAAGCGATCGATTCGATCAAGATCGTCCAGGTCGACGGGCTCACCAATGGCGGCGGAAAAGCGGCGAACGATGGCGGCGCGGGCGGCGGCGCGTCGGGGTCTTCCGGCAACCTTGCCAGCGACGCGGTCTCCGCTGCGCTCGCCTATCGCGCTCAGGCCCCGGTGCTCGACGGGCTGATGAAGGAGCTGGGCCTGGATGGCTCCTCGCTTGGCGGTCTCGCCGAAGCGGCGGCCAAAGACCCGAAGGCGGTCGAGGAAGCTGTGTCGAAGCTGACGTTTCTGAACGACGAAGGTTCGGATGGCGGAATGGACGATGGCATGGGCGAACTCGGCACGGACGAAGCGGCCGAGTAAAGCCTAACTCCCCTCCCCTCCCCTCCCCTCGGCGAGGGGGCGGGGGTGGGGGCTTTTCCAGTCACGTTCCGCTGTCCCCCAATCCCCCCATCCCCAACCCTTCCCCTTGGGGAAGGGGGCGGGTTGGTAAAAAGTGGGTTTGTGTTGTCTCGTCCGTCGAGACGCTCAGACTGCGTCATCGCTCCTAGCGATGAGCGGATTTCTGGATTGGTGGTGTGGCCCTCACCCCAGCAGCCTTTGCGCCATCTCGCGCACATCGGCGCCCATATCCTCGCGCTCCAGCGCCAGAGCGAGCGTTGCCTCGACAAAGCCCAGCTTGCTGCCGCAATCGTAGCGATGGCCGTCGAAAGTCACCGCGTGGAACGGCTGGGTGCCGATCATCCTCGCCATCGCGTCGGTCAGCTGGATCTCGCCTCCTGCGCCCTTTTCCTGATTCTCAAGCGTGCGCATCACTTCGGGCTGCAGGATGTAGCGGCCTGAGATGATCTTGTTCGACGGCGCCTCGGCAAGCGGCGGTTTCTCGACCAGACCCTTCACTTGCGTGAGCGCGCCATCCGCGGCGCCGGGATCGATCACGCCGTAGCTCGGCACCTCTTCCATCGGCACTTCGAGCACGCTGATCAGGTTGCCGCCAACCTTCTCATAGGCATCGACCATCTGCTTCATGCAGCCCGTACCGCCGGTTTTGCCGATCATCAGCTCGTCAGGCAGGAAGATCGCGAAGGGCTCATCGCCGACGATGGCGCGCGCGCACCAGATCGCGTGGCCCAGCCCCATCGGCACTTGCTGGCGCACGGTGATGATGTCGCCCGGCGTCGCGCGCGTGGCCTCGAGCACGCTCATATCCTTGCCGCGCTCGCTCATCGTGGTCTCCAGCTCGAAGGCCATGTCGAAATGCTCGACAATCGCGGTCTTGCCGCGGCCCGTGACGAAGATCATCTGCTCGATCCCCGCCTCGCGCGCTTCATCGACGGCGTACTGGATCAGCGGTCGGTCGACCACGGGAAGCAGCTCTTTCGGGATGGCTTTGGTCGCTGGCAGGAAGCGCGTTCCCAACCCCGCGACCGGAAACACGGCCTTCTTGATCGGTTTGCGTGAAGCGCTGGTCATGACGGTCCCCCATTGCCTGTGTGAGCGATGGCGCTGCGTTGCCGCTTGCCCCTGCCAAGGTCAATGCCGATCGAGCCGGTTTGGTGCAGCTGTCAGATCGCGGGTCAGTTGCGCGAAAGAAAGGTTTCGCTAAGGGCCTTGGCATGGACAAACTCATCATTCGCGGCGGCCAGCGCCTGGTCGGCACCATTCCCGTTTCCGGCGCCAAGAACTCCGCCCTCACCCTGATACCCTGCGCCCTGCTGACCGAAGAGCCCGTCACCCTGCGCAATTTGCCGCGGCTGGCGGATATCGATGGCTTTCAGCATCTCATGAACCAGTTCGGGGTGACGACCGCGATCCAGGGGACGCGTCCCGAAGACTTCGGTCGCACAATGCGCCTCGAAGCGACGCGGATCACCTCCAGCGTCGCGCCTTATGATCTGGTGCGCAAGATGCGCGCCTCGATCCTGGTGCTGGGGCCCATGCTGGCGCGCGCGGGCGAGGCGACGGTCTCGATGCCCGGCGGCTGCGCGATCGGGAACCGCCCGATCGACCTTCACCTGAAAGCGCTCGAAGCGCTCGGCGCCGAGATCGAGCTTGCGCAAGGGTACGTCAAGGCGATGCAGCCCGATGGCGGAATGCCGGGCGGCGACTTCGACTTCCCGGTGGTCAGCGTGGGCGCGACCGAGAACGCGGTCATGGCCGCGGTGCTGGCGAACGGGACGAGCCGCCTGTTCAACGCCGCGCGCGAGCCCGAGATTGTCGATCTGTGCAACCTGCTGACCGCGATGGGGGCAGAGATCGAAGGGATCGGCACCTCCGATCTCACCATTCACGGCGTCAAGCGTCTGCACGGCGCCACGTACCGGGTCATGGCCGACCGGATCGAGGCGGGCTCTTACGCCTGCGCCGCGGCGATCACGGGCGGCGACGTGCGGCTCGAAGGCGCCAAGGCGGACGAGATGCAGGCGACTATCCATGCCCTGCGCAGCATCGGTGTGCACGTCGATGAGGACGCCAAGGGCATTCGCATCGCTGCCAACGGGGCACTGAGGCCCGCCGACCTGACCACCGCGCCCTATCCCGGCCTTGCGACCGACATGCAAGCGCAGCTCATGGCGCTGTTGTGCAAGGCCGATGGCACCAGCGTCCTCAAGGAGACGATTTTCGAGAACCGCTTCATGCACGTGCCCGAACTGGCGCGCATGGGCGCGGATGTGACCGCGAACGGGCGCACGGCGGTGGTCAAGGGGGTCGATACGCTGACCGGAGCCGAAGTGATGGCGACCGATCTGCGCGCCTCGATGAGCCTCATCATCGCCGCGCTCGCCGCGCAAGGCGAATCGCAGGTGCGCCGCATATACCACCTAGATCGCGGCTATGAGCGGCTGGAGGAGAAACTGAAGCTGGTGGGCGCGGATATCGAGCGGGTGGGCGACGATTGATGCGCCGCGCTGTGGCCCTCGCGACCGCCTTGGCCGCAGCGTCGGCCAGCGCAGCGAGCGGGAATGAATCGTCCGTCGAACTGATCGTCGAAGGCCCGCCCATTGAAGCCAAAGCGACCGGGCAGGACCACATCTATCCAAGGCCAAGCGTCCCGGGACCGTATCGGAGCAGCTCCAGCGCCGCCGGCATTCTGGCTCAGGGCTGGAGCATGCTGGGCCGCGAAGACTTGGCCGCGGCGGCGGGCTCGAATGAATACCGGGCGCGCCCTTGTGAGGCGTTGGCAGGCGGCGCATCGGGGGCTCAAGAAGTGCTCGACGTCATCGCCGCGCGAGCTGCCAATGCTCGGATTGTCATCATCAACGAAAGCCACGAAGTCACCCTTCATCGCGATTTCTCGCGCCGGGTGATCGAGCGCCTGCGCCCGCTGGGCTATTCCGTGTTCGCTGCCGAGACCTTCGCCAACCTGAAAGACAAGACCGACCCGGTCGAAGAAAGCGCTGCGCTGCCCTATCCCCGCGCGCGCGACGGACATTATCTGCTTGAGCCAGTCTTTGGCGAACTGGTCCGCAGCGCCAAGCGGCTGGGCTTTCGCCTCGCGGCCTATGAGCAGGCCTGGGTTCCGGAGGCCGAGCGCCCGACGGACATGAACGAGCTGACCGCGGCGCGAGAGCAGGAACAGGCCGAAAACCTCGTCGCTATACTGCGCGCGCTTGGCCCTGACGAAAAGCTCCTCGTCCATGCCGGCTATTGGCACGCGAATGAAAGCGGAAAGCGCGGTGCGAACGGGACCGACCGCTCGTATATGGCGGCGCGGCTTAAGCGGATCACGGGACTCGATCCGCTGACCATTGCGCAAACGGAATGCCGTGGCAGCGCAGATACAGTCCGCTTGTCGGCGCCGGGTGATCGGATCAAGGGCGCGTTCGACATCCTCGTCGATCATCCGATTCACGGCTTTCGCCATGGCCGCTCTGACTGGCGTTTCGCCGATGGAGCAAAACTAATCGGCATCCCCGAACCCTATGCGAGCGCTGACGAAACCCTGATCATCGAAGCTTTTGCCGAGAACGAGCCCTTCGAATCTGTCCCCGTAGACCGCGTCTGGGTCGAACCGGGCGAGGATGTGAAGCTGGCGCTGAAGCCGGGGCGTTATCGGGTGCGAGCGGTGCGCCCGGTCATATTGCGGCCCGCTGGCTCACCAACCACACCCGGATAGCGCTGGCGAGGCCCGGCGGCGTTTCGGCCCGAATCCGCTCCGCATCGATCCGCGCGACCAGCGCGCTGATCGGCACGCCCTCGCGCTGCGCCGCCGCGCGCAGCATGTCCCAGAAAACGGGCTCAAGACTGATGCTCGTCTTGTGCCCGGCAATCGCAACCGAGCGTTTGACCGGCGGGTGGTAGGGCGTGGTCATCGCGAAGGTTTACTCCACCGCACAGGCGCGCACATCAATTTTTTGGGGTGGTTGGCGGGATACGCGGGTCGTAACGGTGCGCCATGCGCTCCGACCTTAATCAGCTCACGCAAAAGGAGAAAGACGTCCTGCGCCTTCTCGTGCGCGGGCATGACGCCAAATCGACGGCGCTCAGCCTCGGCCTGTCGGTGCACACGATCAACGACAGGCTGCGCGAGGCGCGTCGGAAACTTGACGTCACCAGCAGTCGGGAGGCCGCGCGGCTGCTTTATGAAGCGGAAGCGGCTGACCCCCAAAAAGATGCGCGCACGCTTTTGGGGGATGCGAACGCGGCGCGAGAGACCGATCCTGATCAAGTCGCCGCGGTGTCTGACCGCGCGATTCTCTTGACAGGAGGATTTGTGTTGATGCTTTCATTCACCCTCGCCGCTGCGATGCTTGCTGTGTCGGCGCTTTCCGACGATCGACCGCCTGGCGATCCGGCGACGCCACTTGAAACCGCGCAACTTCAGGAGTTCGAACGATCGGCGCTTGCATGGCTGGCGCTCGTGGACGCGAGCGATTGGACGGCCAGCTTCGCTGCGGCAGGCCAGTCCTTTCAGGAACCCAACACCGTTCAAACGTGGCGCGAGGCGTCCGAGCAGGCGCGCGTGCCCCTGGGTGCGGTGATCGAGCGGGAAACCGTCACAGCCGATTACGTCAACGCGCCGCCGCATGGCTACGTTATCATGGAATTTCGCACCGACTTTGCCAAGCGGTCCGGTGCCACCGAGAAGGTGACGCTCGAACGCGAGGGGGCGCCTGGAAAGTGGTTGGCTACGTAATCGATTGATCGGGCGCGCGGTTCGCCAAGCCTGAGGCGCCAAGTCTAAGTCACGAGGTCTACGCCGCTGTCGCCTTGTCCATTGGCGTGGTAACCGTTCCAGGCGCGCGCGGGCCGAAGGGTTGCAGGCGAAGCGCGGCGAGCGCCAGTTCGCGCAAGGGTAGGGGGCTTTCGAATTGCAGGCCGTGGCGCGTCGCGCTCTCGCCCGCTTCGCGCCAGACCACTTCGCCCCGCAGCGGCCCCATGCCGGGAAGCTGAAAGCCGATCAGGTGCCCGCGTTCGAGTGGCGCTTCGCATTCGAACTTTGCGCCGTGGGTCGAGATATCGATGAGGCGGGCGGTGTGGCTCGCGCGGTCGTCGGTCACGCGCACGGATGCGGGAATGGTTAGCCGGATGGGCCGCAGGCGAAAGGGCGCGCGCTCATGCAGGAATTCATCGAGCGCGATCGGCCCGGCAAAGCGGTAGCCCGCTTGGCTTTCGGCCTCCCAGCAGCGCTCGATCGGGTAGGTAAGGCCATTGCCCAGCGCAAGGATGAGGCGGGCCTCGGGCGGGCTTTCGTGAAGAAAGCCGAGCGTTACGCCCTCGTCCGAGACATCGCGCACCAGGCAGACATATTCGCCCGTCTGACACACGATCTTGGCGCTGCGCAGCAGGAGCGAAGAGCGCCTGACAGAGCGGGTCTCGCTCGACAATGCGAGAGCGGTTTTGGTCATCGAACACCTCCTGCCGGGCTGGCCGGCGAATTCCGGTGAACAAGACCTAGCGCCTTGTGGTTAACGACGCGTCAAGCAAGGCCCCCGCCTAAGCGCTGGCCGTGCCCTCGATCTCGATGAGGATATCCGGGTGGTAGAGCTCCCTCACCCCCAGAAGCGTGCAGGCAATCTGCGCCCCGGCCTCCGCGTGGATCGGCATGATCTGGTCCGCGACCTCCATGAAGGCGGGCACGTCAATTGTGTACATGTTGAGCCGGACGAGGTTGGCGGGCGTCATGTCCGCCGCGGCCAAGGCGTCGACCACGTTCGCCCAGGCCACCTTGTATTGCGCGACCAGATCGCCCGGATGGAGCGGCGCGCCTTCGGCGTCCGAGGCGGTCTGACCGGATAGGTAGAGCGTGCGCTCGCCGCCGCTTACTTCGACCGCGTGATTGAGGCGAAAGCCCTGCATCCAGGGGGTCGGGTTGTGCGGTGTGACCTTCATCTTTGCGCCTATGTTCGCAGCGGTCCGGGAAAGGGCCTCAATACATGTGCTGTCCGCCATTGATGCTCATCGTGGAACCGGTGACAAAACCGCCGTTCTCCGAGGTCAGGAACGCGACACCGCGCGCGATTTCCTCGGCCTGGCCCAGTCGGCCGACGGGTATTTTGGCGACGATCTTTTCCAGGACATTTTCCGGCACGGCGGCGACCATATCGGTGTCGATATAGCCCGGCGCGATGGCGTTGACGGTGACGCCGAATTTCGCGCCCTCTTGCGCCAGCGCCTTGGTGAAGCCGTGAATACCCGATTTGGCTGCGGCGTAATTGACCTGGCCGTACTGCCCGGCCTGGCCGTTGATGGAGCCGATATTGACAATCCGCCCCCATTTGCGCTCGCGCATTCCGGGAAAGGTCGCCTTGGCCATGTTGAAGCAGCCGCCCAGATTGACGCGCATGACGTCGTTCCAGTCCTCAAAGCTCATCTTGTGCAGCGTGCCATCGCGCGTAATGCCTGCGTTGTTGATGACGATATCGACCGGGCCGTGATCGCTCGCCACCTTTGCGCAGCCTTCCAGGCACGCCTCGTGATCGCCGACATCCCATTTGTACGCGGGAATGCCCGTTGCATCGGTGAAGGCCTTCGCCTTTCCCTCATTGCCCCCGAAATTGGCGATAACCGTATGCCCTTGCCGCTTGAGCCGCTGGCAAATGGCTTCCCCGATTCCGCGCGTCCCGCCGGTTACAATGGCGACTCGGCCCATGGTGATCTCTCCCGTGATCGTTTGGCGCGAGAGGGTAACCGAGCCGCCCCGTCAGGCAACACAAAACGCCCGCAAACACGGCGCATCACACTAAAGTTGTACGAAAAGGCGGCTCGATCAGAACTTGATCTGCGTGCCGACATAGACGGCCTGGCTGTCCTGATCCGCGTTGGTCAACGGGCCGAGGGGGCCGAAGCGTTCGCGTTCCTGGCTGAGGCGCACGCCCGCCGTTACGTCGATCTTGGACGAGATACGGAACGCGCCACCCACATCGACGGTCTGCGCCGCCAGATTGTCCAGGGTGTTGGCCGAGCGCCCGCTCACCCGTTCGCCCTCCAGTTCGATGCGCGGTCGCAGCCGGCTTGGCTTGTCGTTGGCAACCTGTTGGGTCGGCTCAAACTCCGAAAGATCCGGCATGCTGAGATCGCGGACCGAATCGGGCAAGGTCACGGTGCGCGCAAAGCTCTGATAACCGCGCGCCGTTCCCAGGTTGAAGCGCGCGGTGTTCAGCGAAGAAATGCCTTCACCGGCGCCCGGAGCCGCCTTGGCCGCGTTGCGCACGCTGATCGCCTGCGCGGTGTCTTCATCGACCCGAATCGCAACCGTTACGGTGCGCTTGCCCAGAGCGGGATTCGTCCCCGCGGGGGTGAAGCGCACCCCCTTTTCTCTTGACTTGTCGGCGATCCGGGCCGCCAATTCGGGGTTGACCGAGGCGGGCGTGAAGAGATCGAGCGCGCTCACTTCGCTCCTGGACGGATCGATGCCGAGCGTCACAAGGGCGAGACTGGCGGTCGGAAAGGCAAGCATGGCCACAGCGGACGCGGCGAGAAGCGGCAGCTTGAACTGCTTCGAAGCTTCCCCTTTCCTGCGCCATTCCATGACTTGTTACTCCCAAGGCCGTGCGGCTTTCCTATCTGGAAAACCTTAACTGAACGCGGCCTGATCAGCCCGCAGACTCGCGCAGTATCACAGTAGCATATGGTTGCCGTAGCGTCTTGTACAATCGATTCCGGGCTTTTCGCTTGAAGAAGCGCGTGACCTGTGGCCCCGTTCACACACGCAGTTCACACACGCGCCGCCGCCGCATGGCCTATCCGCGAGGCCCATGCTCAAGGCCCACACCCAAGGCCCCCGTACAAGACCCATGCACACAAACCTTGCTCCACACCCTTTGCTCGCCCTTGCCGCGCGCGGCGCGGCCACTATAGGATAGCCAAATGTCAAAAATGAGGAACTGCGCCGCCGTGCCTAACGCCACCTTTGCAATCTCCCGCGCCGCGCTCGCCGTGGCCGCGATCGCCGCGCTGGCAGCCTGCGGAGGCCGCGACCGGCCCACAACCGATCTGCAGTCGGCCCAGATCAACGCCATCGGCGTGAACGCCTATCTCTGGCGCGCGGCGCTGGAGACGGTCAGCTTTGCACCGTTGCTTCAGGCGGACAGCGCGGGCGGGGTCATCGTAACCGACTGGTACGCCAACCCTTCCAATCCGAACGAGAGGGTTAAGATGACCATTGCCATCCTCGATCAGGACCTTCGCGCGGACGCTCTTCGGGTCGCCGCTGTTCGGCAAATCGCCCAAGGCAATGGCTGGGTCGACGCGCCTGTTCAGGCGGCGACGGTCCAGAAGCTGGAAGACATCATCCTCACCAAGGCCCGCGACCTGCGGCGCAAAGCGGTCCAGGGCTAACTTCTCACTCGCATACGGGCGCTTGCCATGACCGACACCCGATTCGATCCGTCGAAAGCTGACGGGCGCTGGCAGCGCGCGTGGGACGAAGCGGGCACTTTCATCGCCGATTCGAACAGCGAAAAGCCCAAAAGCTTCATCCTCGAGATGTTCCCCTATCCCTCGGGCCGCATCCATATGGGCCATGTGCGCAATTACACGATGGGCGATGTGCTGGCGCGTTACAAAAAGATGCGCGGATGCGAAGTGCTCCACCCGATGGGCTGGGACGCGTTCGGCATGCCTGCCGAGAACGCCGCGATGGAAAAGAAGGTCCACCCCGGCGAGTGGACCCGGTCCAATATCGAGGCGATGAAGGCGCAATTGAAGCGCATCGGCTTCGCGCTCGACTGGACCCGCGAATTCGCGACCTGCGACCCCGAATATTACGGGCACGAACAGGCGCTGTTTCTCGATATGTACGAGGCGGGTCTGGTTTACCGCCGCCAGAGCGAGGTCAACTGGGACCCGGTCGATATGACGGTGCTCGCCAACGAGCAGGTGATCGACGGGAAGGGCTGGCGCTCGGGCGCCGAAGTCGAGAAGCGCAAGCTGGATCAGTGGTTCCTCAAGATCACCGATTTTGCCGAAGACCTGCTCGCCGGGTTGGACGAGCTGGAGGATTGGCCCGACAAGGTGAAGCTGATGCAGGAAAACTGGATCGGCAAGAGCCAAGGGCTCGAATTCAGCTTTGAGCTTTCGAACGGTGACAAGCTGCCGGTCTACACCACGCGCCCGGACACGATTTTCGGCGCAAGTTTCTGCGCGATTGCCGCCGATCACCCGGTGGCTCAGTCGTTGAGCGAGAGCGCCGACGTCGCCGCGTTCATCGAGGAGTGCAAGAAGGGCGGCACGACGGCGGCGGAGCTTGAGACCGCGGAAAAGCTCGGCTTCGACACCGGCATCACCGCGCGGCACCCCTTTACGGGCGCGGCCCTTCCCGTGTTCATCGCGAACTTCGTGCTGATGGATTACGGCACCGGCGCGGTCATGGGTGTGCCAGGCCACGACCAGCGCGACTTCGAATTCGCCACCAAATACAAGCTGCCCATCGCCCGCGTCGTTGCCAGGGATGTGTCCGAAGCCGATGCGCCGATGGGCACCGAGGCTGAGCCGGGTGACGGCGTGATCGTCAATTCCGATTTTCTCGACGGGATGAGCGTCGAGGACGCCAAGGCCGATGTGATCGCGCGCGCGGAGAAAGAGGGCTGGGGCGAGGGCACCACGGTGTGGCGCCTGCGCGACTGGGGCATTTCGCGCCAGCGCTATTGGGGAACGCCCATCCCGATCATTCACAGCCCCGATCACGGCCCCGTACCGGTTCCGCGCGATCAGCTCCCCGTGACGCTGCCTGAGGATATCGATTTCGAAACCCCCGGCAATCCGCTCGAACGTCACCCGACCTGGAAGCACACGACCTGCCCGATCAGTGGCAAACCGGCCCTGCGTGAGACCGACACGCTCGATACGTTCACGAATTCCAGCTGGTACTTCCTGCGCTTTGCCTCGCAGCCGGAGGATGCACCGTTCGACCGGCAAGAGATCGCGAAGTGGCTTCCGGTCGAGCACTATATCGGCGGGGTCGAGCACGCGATCCTGCACCTGCTCTACGCCCGCTTCTGGACGCGCGCGCTGGCCAGGATCGGTCAACTTGATGTGAAAGAGCCGTTCGCCGCGCTCTTCACGCAAGGCATGGTGACGCACGAGACCTACAGCCTCGGCGATGGCAGCTGGCTGAGCCCGGATGAGGTGACAAAGGACGGCGCCGACTGGATCGCGATCGAAGACGGCGCTCCGGTTACCGCCGGCCGCGTCGTCAAGATGTCCAAATCGAAGAAAAACGTCGTCGACCCCGACGCGATCATCGCGGATTACGGCGCGGACGCGGTGCGCTGGTTCATGCTGTCCGACAGCCCGCCCGAGCGCGATCTGCCGTGGTCGCAGGACGGCATCGAAGGCTGCGCTCGCTTCGTTCAGCGCCTGTGGCGCCTTTTCCAGCAATACGATCCCGACGCGACCGGGGAGGACAGCGCACAAGACAAGGCTCTCGCGCGCAAGGCCCATCAGGCTATCGTTGCGGTTGCCGAGGACATCGAGGCGCTCGGCTTCAACAAGGCGGTCGCCCGGATTTACGAGCTGACAGGCGCAACCGAGAAGGCCGCGCCGAGCGCCAGCCGCACCTTCGCGATCCGCACACTGATGAGCCTCGTGAGCCCGATGATGCCGCACCTCGCCGAAGAAGCCCATTCGCGTTTTGGGTCCGCCGCCGGGAACGAAGGGCTGATTGCCGATGCCCCATGGCCCGAGCACGATCCCGCGCTGCTGGTCGAGGACGAGGTGACGATTGCCGTGCAGGTGATGGGCAAGGTTCGCGATACGATAAAGGTGCCCAAGGGGAACACCCAGGAGGCGAATGTCGCCATTGCCATGGCCAGTAAGAATGTGATTCAGAACCTGGGTGGCAAAGAGCCGAAGCGCACAATTTATGTCCCTGAACGACTGATCAACTTTGTTGTCTGAAAGCACCTCGCATCACCCTGAACTTGTTTCAGGGTCCACCGCCGCTACAACCGTGATGCTCGCAAGTGAGATGGATGCTGAAACACGTTCAGCATGACGAGATCGGAAGAGTTTAAATGAGACCGCACGTGTTCGCGATTCTGGCGGCCCTTTGCACGTCCCTATCGGCTTGCGGGCTCCAGCCGATGTACGCCGGGGGGGCGAGCGCTCCGGTGGCGCAGGGGCTTGCGGCGATTGACGTCCCGCCGATCCCCGGACGTTCGGGCTGGCTTTTGCGGAACGCGCTGGTTGAGCGGTTCGAAGCGGGGGGCACGGCGACGCCCGCTTTTCGTCTGGATGTGCGCATCGACGACGCGCTCGAAGCTTTGGGCGTGCTCAACGATGACACGATTAGCCGCGAGCGCCGGATCCTGCGCGCCCGTTACCAGCTGATCGAGCTTGCCACGGGTGAGATCCTCCTGGACGCGACCTCGGGGGCGGACGCGGGTATTGATGTTGTCTCCAGCGAATACGCGACCATTGCCGCAGAACAGACCGCGCTTGAAAACCTTTCCAAAGAGGTGGCCGAGCGCATGGCGACGCGTGTCGCTCTTGCTCTGCGGGAGCGTGCCGAGGCGTCCTCGCCCGGCGAATCATGAAGGCCGCCAACAAGGACTTTGTCCGGGGCCTTCCACGATCGGTCGCTCAGGCCTCGATCTTCTTCTTCTGCGGACCGGACGAAGCGGGCGCGAGCGCAGCGGCGGAGAAGGTGATCGCGGCTCTACCCGATCCGGGAGAGCGGATCGAATTGTCGGGCGCCGATTTGCGCCGTGATCCAGCGAGCCTCGGCGATGAAGCGCGCTCGGGCTCGCTGTTCGGCGACAGTCGGCACATTTACGTCCGCGCAGCAGGAGACGAGGCGCACGACGCGCTCAAGACCCTGATCGAGACGGCGCAGGCCGGTGCGGGCGACGCGGCGCCGGTCGTGATCGTGGCGACATCGGCGACCGACAAGTCGCGCACGGCCAAGCTGCTCGAGAAGCGCGATGACGCGCTGGTCGGCATGTTTTACCAGCCCGATCTCAACTCCGTGGCGGCTTCGGTTCGCTCGATGGCGGACGCGGCGGGCCTCAGGCTGAACGGCGACCTTGCAGAGCGTATCGCGCGCGCCGCGGGGCTCGACGTTCGTCTCGCGCAGTCGGAGGTGGATAAGCTTGCGCTCTATTGCGACGCCGATCCGCAATCGCCGAGCCCGGCGAGCGTGGAGGATTACGCCGCAATCGGCGCGGCGACCGAAGAAGACGGATTTCAGCCGCTTGTGAACGCGGTGCTCGGCGGAGAGCTGTCGCGGCTGCCGCGCGAGCTTCACCGTATGCGCGAACTGGGCCTCAATCCGGTCGGACTGCTTCTGGCGATCGAGCGGCGTGCGGCGCAGCTCGCGCAGATCACGGCCAAGCTGGGGCCGCGAGGCAGCCTGGACGGTCTCAACAAGGGGGAGAAGGCGCAACTGGGCATCTTCTGGCGCGAGGAACGCGATATTCGCCAGCAGCTTGCGCGTTGGCAGGCGCGCAAGCTCGATCGCCTGATCCCGCGCCTTACCGCCCTGCACCGCCGACTGCTCGCCAACAGCCAGGCGGCAGAGACCTTGCTGGCGCAGGAATTGACGGAAATCGCGCGCTTTGCGGCGCGCCGGTAACACTCCGGCGCAATTTGTCTTTTCGCACCTGCAAAATTGTGGTGCTTGCGGGTGGACGTCTACATGGGTAATTGCACGTAGATAAGCCGCAAGAAGCGGGGTTAGTGGCTAATGAACAAGCTTGGCGCCATAGCGCTTGAGGCGGCTCAACCGGACCAGGTTGAGCGCAAGATCGTCGCCTCGCTCGAGCGTCGTCGGCTTCGCGCTTACATTCTTCTTCTGATCATCGACGCGGCTGCGCTGCACGGCGCCTTCATGCTCGCCTCGCGCCTTTATCTTGGGTCCTGGGGCGAGCAAGAGATCATTCTGGCCGCGCAGGCGCTGTTGCCGGTCTACTTCACGATCGCGCTGTACAACCGCACCTATAGCCTGCGCGCGCTGGCGGATTGGGTCTTTGCCCTGCGCCAGGCGGTCACCGCGCTGATCATCTCAAGCGCGCTGCTCGCTTTCCTGGCCTTCTACACTAAGTCGAGCGCGGAGTTTTCGCGCGTGTCGGTGACGCTCGGGCTCCTTTTCTTTGTCGTATCGATTGTCGCGGTGCGCCGGTGCATCCCGCTATTTGTCGACACGTTCTGGGAAGGGCGCGTGCGCAACGAGCTCGTGATCGAAGACGGCGGCCCGCAATTCGGGCTTGAAGGCGCGGTGTCGATTTCGGCCGAGAAGTACAATCTCGATCCCAGCGCGCATGATCCCTTCATGCTGGATCGCCTGGGCAAGCTGCTGCGCAATCAGGACCGGGTGGTGGTCAGCACGCCAAGCGAACGGCGAGAGAACTGGGCGTTCCTTCTGAAATCAGCCGGGGTGCAGGGCGAGATTGTCAGCGAGCCCGCTCACCGACTGGGCGCGCTCGGCGTGCACCGCTACGAAGACAAGGGGCGCACCACACTGGTGGTCTCGACCGGGCCGCTGGGAGTGCGCGCGCGGATCACCAAGCGCCTGTTTGATGTGACCGCAGCGCTCGGCGGTCTCCTGGTTCTTGCACCACTGTTTGCTGTGATCGCCCTATTGATCAAGCTGGAGGATGGCGGCCCTGTGCTGTTCATCCAGCGCCGGCTTGGGCGAGGCAATCAGTTCTTCGATATGTACAAGTTCCGCTCCATGAGGCCCGAAGGCCGCGATCTTGACGGCACCCGATCGACCGCGCGCGGCGATGAACGCGTGACGCGCATCGGCGATTTCATCCGCAAGACCAGCCTTGATGAGCTGCCTCAGCTGTTCAACGTCCTGCTCGGCGATATGTCGATTGTCGGTCCGCGTCCGCACGCGCTCGGCAGCCGGGCGAACAACAAGTATTTCTGGGAAGTCGACGGGACCTATTGGCAGCGGCACTGCCTCAAGCCCGGCCTGACCGGTTTGGCGCAGGTTCGCGGCCACCGCGGCGCGACCGAGCTTGAAAAGGACCTCACCGACCGGTTGCAATCGGATCTTGAGTATATCGACGGGTGGTCCTTGCGCCGCGATGTCGAGATCGTCTTCAAGACGCTTTGGGTGCTCCAGCACGACAACGCGTACTGAAGTACTGAAGCCCGCCCGCACTAGTCTTGCGAAAGGCCGCTCGGCGGGCTCAGTTTTCGGGCTCGTCCTCTTCCTGCGGCACGGTGAAGGTGCCACGCACGCGCCCGTTCGTCGAACCCGCAGGAGCGCTGCCACCCGACGCCCGGCCATCCACACTCGAAATGCCTGTATCGAGGTCGATCACAAGGCGACCGCCCGAAAGCGTGTTGTTGCCCTGGCGAAGCCGCACATCGCCCGAAAGCGTGATGATCCGGCGACTGAAATCGTAAACAGCCGTGCTGCCCGTCGCCCGCTGGTTGCCGCGCGCCACGCTCACACCGCCGGTTGCGGTAATCTGCTTGAGCTCAAGCGTTGAGGCGTTGAGGTAATTGAGCTGCATGCGCGCCGCGCGAACGGTCAGGTCGTCCTGCGTCACGATGACGTTGTCGGAAAAGACCACGCGGTCCTCGCGCTCTTGCGCCACGATCCGGCCAGCATCGATATCGACCGGCGCGCGGGTGTTGTGCGCGGAGAAGCCTTGCGCGCTCAGCTGCATGTCTCCCATCAGGGCCAGCGTCAGCGTAAACCCGCCCAGCGCATAGACGATGGACAGCCCGGCAAGCGAGGACGCTCGACCGATCGTGCGTTTTAAGGTTTGCGTATCGCTCATTCGGGCATACTCACTTTGCCTGGGATCACGGTGAGGCGCGCGTCGCCGTCGAGCGTGACTGTCCGCGCGGCAAGATCTGCGCGCATGGATTTTGCCGTGAAATTCCCCGCCGGGATTTCGCCCGTCACACCCTTGTCTCCCACCATCTCCCGCCTCTTAAGGCTCACCGATACACCAGAGGCCGTCATCCGGTATCCATCCGCTGCGATCAATTGCACAGGACCGTCAATGTCCACGACATCCTCGTCGATGTCGTAGACGCCGCCATTGGCCGAGAGGCGCGCCGGGCCTTCGGGCAGCAATATTTGGGCGATCAGATCGTCCATGCGCACCAGCCCCTCGACGCTTGAGCGCTGAATGGCCTCGCCCGCCGTGATGGAAAAGGGCCGCCCCTGATCGTCGCGCCCGCGATACATGGCGTTGTCCACGCGCAGGCGCTCGTCAATGACCGACACTTCGTTGCGATCGAGCAGAAAGCTGACTTCGCCGCGAGGGGAAAGCGGGGTGATGACCATCAACGCCGCGATCACGCCGACGCCGATGGGCAGGACGCGGGCCAGAAAGCCAACCAGCTTGTCGTGACGACCGCCGGGCGCGGCGAAATGCTGGCGCCGACTGCGCAGAGCCTTTGCCTCGCTCGTTTCTATGCGCCGCTTGATGACCATTTGGTGTGCCTTGCATTCTCCGGGCTCTGGCCTGCGTCCGGCCTTCTCAGGGTCTATTCGTGGCTGAAGATATCGCGATCCGCCCAACCGGCAATGTCCAACGATGCGCGGGTGGGAAGAAACTCAAAGCACGCCTCAGCCAGATGCAGGCGCCCTTCGCGTTCAAGCCTCACCGTCAGTTCGTCGCGCAGCCGGTGCAGATAGCGGACATCGGACGCCGCGTATTCGCGCTGGTCATCGCTCAGGATCGGACCGCCCCAGTCCGAGGATTGCTGCTGTTTCGACATGTCGACATCGAGCAGCTCTTTCGAAAGGTTCTTCAGCCCGTGCCGATCGGTGTAGGTGCGCACCAGCTTGCTGGCGATCTTGGTGCAGAAAACGGGCGCGGCCATCACCCCCAGATAATACTGGATCGCCGCGAGATCGAACCGGGCGTAATGGTAAAGCTTAACGCGGCTTTCGTCGGCGAGGATCTTGCACAGGTTCGGCGCGTCGTATTCGCTGCCAACGCCAAAGCGCACGAGATGCTCATCGCCCGAACCATCGCTGATCTGCACGACGCAGAGCCTGTCTCGGGAGGTGATGAGACCCATTGTTTCCGTATCGACGGCAAGCGCGCCCGTTCCCTGGAGCACGCCTTCGGGCAAGTCTTCTTCGTGAAAATGCACTGTCATTGTGTTCGCCCTCTACGCGGATTGGGGATAGGTGGGAAGGGGTGTGTGGTGGGGCTCGCCCGGGTCGCGCTAACCTGGGCTCCATGACCGCTGAGTCCATCCCTGAAAGCTGGCGAGACACGCTGGATCCCGCGCTGGCCAGTCCCGAAGCGCGTCGTCTGGGTGGCTGGCTGCGCGCCGAGGAAGGCGCGGGCAAAGCGGTCTACCCCCCGCGAGGGAGCCGGCTGACCGCGCTGGCGCTCACCCCGCTCGATACGGTCAAGGTCGTCATCCTCGGGCAAGACCCCTATCATGGGCCGGGACAAGCGCATGGTCTGGCGTTTTCCGTGCAAGACGGCGTCAAGGTTCCCCCCTCGCTGGTGAACATCTTCAAGGAGATGGAGAGCGATCTCGGGCTCGCGCGTCCGAGCCATGGCAACCTGACCAAGTGGGCCGAGCAAGGCGTCCTTCTGCTCAACAACACGCTGACGGTCGAGGCGGGCAAGGCGGGCAGCCACGCCGGGCGCGGCTGGGACGCGATCACGGACGCTTGCGTCGCAGCGGTGGCGGAGCGCGGGGATCCCACCGTGTTCATCCTGTGGGGCAGCCATGCGAGGAAGAAGGCGGGGCGGATAAGAGCGCTCGGCTCCGGCGCGCATCACCTGGTGCTGTCGAGCCCGCATCCCAGCCCGCTCTCGGCGCACAATGGCTTCTTCGGTTCAAAGCCGTTCAGTCAGGCGAACGCGTTTCTGGAAGCGAATGGGCGCGGGGGCATCGACTGGGCGCTTTGACGCACTTTCGACAAGTCAAAGCGGGCGGCTCGGGCGAGTGCTGCTAGCTTTGACCCCGGTGTCCGAGCGCGGCTTCGAGAACCAGTTCGACCCGCTCTTCCACGCTCGCTTTTGGGAGTTCTACAACCCCGATCTTGAGCGCCGTCAGATCGCGCCGCAAGCGGTCGGCCTCGTCTCGCGCCATTTCGAAGGAGTGCGGACGATCCGGCGTGCGCTCGTAGATCTCGGGCCAGGGCGGGGCGAAGAACACCGGCTGTGCGTAGGAGAACCCGCTCGGTATCAATTCGGTGATCGGAACCTTGGTTCGGCTCGCGCGGCCTGACAGGGCATCGAATAACCCGCGATCGTGAAATGTCGGTGCATCCTCGGGCACGGGACAGTCGAGGTCGGCGAGCGACATCGCGGTAACGGCTTCGAAAAACCCGAGACGGTCCTCCCAGGGCTTCGGACCGCCGCGATGGATCACGCGCAGGCCGGGTTCGTGAACGACGCTATATCCGCGCGCTTCCAGGCGATGGGCCAGCGTCGACTTGCCACCGCCCGAGCATCCGGTGATCAGGTAGCGCCTGTTCACACAGCGTTCCAAGCGCTTTGCGGCCAGCGCGGGTCGGTCAGCGCGGCAGCTCGCTTGCGCCCATCAGCGCTTCATCGACGCTGCGCGCGCATTGGCGGCCTTCGCGGATGGCCCAGACGACAAGGCTTTGACCGCGCCGCATGTCGCCGCAGGCGAAGACGCCTTCTTCGCTGGTCGCGTACCGCTCGGTGTCCGCCTCGACATTGCCACGGTCCGTCAGCGCAACACCGCTCTGATCGAGCAGGCCCTTTTTCTTGGGGCCAAGAAAGCCCATTGCGAGGAGGATCAGATCGGCCTTGATCGTGAATTCGCTGCCGACGATCTCGCGCATCTTGCCGTCAACCCATTCCACCCGTGCGCATTCGAGCCCGGTGACGGTCTCGCCATCGCCGATCACGCGCTTGGTCAGCACCGCCCAGTCGCGCTCCACGCCCTCTTCGTGGCTCGACGAGGTGCGCAGCTTGACCGGCCAGTCGGGCCAGGTAAGCCCCTTGTCTTCGTGCTCGGGCGGCTTGGGCATGATCTCAAGCTGGGTAACGGACGCGGCGCCCTGGCGGTTCGAGGTGCCCACGCAGTCCGAGCCGGTGTCGCCGCCGCCGATGACGACGACATGCTTGCCCGTCGCAAGCAGGCTGCCGCGCGGCGCGGCGCGCAGTTCGTCATCGCCCGCATTGCGCTTGTTCTGCTGGGTCAGGAACTCCATCGCCAGTCGCACGCCATTCATTTCGGCGCCCGGAATGCCCAGAGGGCGCGCGTCCTCGGCTCCGCCCGCGAGCACGACCGCGTCGAAGTTCTCCTTAAGGCTGGCGAAGGATACATCGACGCCGACTTCCTTGCTGGTGCGGAATTCGACACCTTCGGCTTCCATCTGCACCGCGCGGCGATTGATGAGGTGCTTTTCCATCTTGAAGTCGGGAATGCCGTAGCGCAGCAGACCGCCGATGCGGTCGCTCTTTTCGAACACGGTGACGCTGTGCCCGGCGCGCGCGAGCTGCTGCGCGCAGGCGAGTCCGGCGGGGCCGGAGCCCACAATCGCGACCGACTTGCCCGTCTTGGTCTCGGGGATCTGTGGGTGGACCCAGCCTTCCTTCCAGCCCCGATCGATGATCGCGCACTCGATCGATTTGATGGTGACCGGCTGGTCGATGATGTTGAGGGTGCAGCTGGCCTCGCACGGAGCGGGGCAGATGCGGCCGGTGAATTCGGGGAAGTTGTTCGTGCTGTGCAGCAGGTCGAGCGCGGTCTTCCAGTCGTTCTCGTAGACGAGGTGGTTCCAGTCCGGGATCAGGTTGTTCACCGGACAGCCATTGTGACAATAGGGAATGCCGCAATCCATACAGCGCGAGGCCTGGTCCGAAAGCACCTTGTCGCTCGGCTGCACCACGAATTCGCGGTAATTGTTCAGGCGCTCTTTCGGGTCGAGATAATCGCGCTCGCGCCGATCGAGTTCCAGAAATCCGGTGTCTTTGCCCACGTTTGTTCTACCTCAAATCAATTCGTCATTGCGAGCGAAGCGAAGCAATCCAGAGCGTTTGAGCTCAGCGGCCCTGCATTGCCGCGTCGCTTCGCTCCTCGCAATGACGGTATCAACACAAGCTACTCCGCCGCCACGCTTGCGGCTTCTTCGCGTTCGGCCTCCAGCGCTTCGAGAGCGCGCTTGTAGTCCCGCGGCATGACCTTGACGAAGCGCGGCAACGCTGCGTCCCAGTCCGCCAGGAGTTCGTTCGCGACGGCGCTGCCTGTGTGCAGCTGATGCCGCTCCACCAGGATACGCAGCCGCTCCGCGTCGTGGCGCAGCATGTCGCCCATGCCGAAGTCGTGCACCGAACGCCCGCGCTGTTGAGGCCGCCCTGTTCCCTCGTCCAGATCCGCTTCGGCGCTGATCGGCAAAAGATCGACCTGCGCGTGATTGACCAGCGACTGAAACACGCCGTCCGGATCGTAGACGTAGGCCACCCCGCCGCTCATGCCGGCAGCAAAGTTGCGCCCGGTCTTGCCGAGCACAACCACCACACCGCCCGTCATATATTCGCACGCGTGATCCCCGGTGCCTTCGACCACCGCGATGGCGCCCGAATTGCGCACCGCAAACCGCTCGCCGGCGACGCCGTTAAAGTAGGCCTCGCCCGCAATCGCGCCATAGAGCACGGTGTTGCCGACGATGATGTTCTCGTTCGCGTTGCGCGGCGCGCTATCGGGCTGGCGCACAATGATCCGGCCGCCCGAGAGCCCCTTGCCGACGTAATCGTTGGCATCGCCAACAAGGTCGAGCGTGACGCCGTGGGCGAGCCAGGCGCCAAAGCTCTGCCCGGCGACGCCGGTGAGGTTGATGCGAATGGTTTCGGGCGGCAGGCCGTCATGCCCGTGCGCCTTGGCGATTTCGCCCGACAGCATCGCGCCCACCGTGCGGTTCACATTGCGGATGTCGCAATCGATCTGCACCGGCTTTCTCGCTTCGATCGCGTTCTGGCACTCGGCAATCAGTCGCACGTCCATGGCGCCGCCCAGACCGTGATCCTGGCTCTCGGTCTGGCGCAGGCACGATCCGTCCTGAAGCTCGGGCTTGTAGAGGATGCGGTCGAGACTGATCCCGCGCGCCTTCCAGTGGCGGTGCACGCGGTTCATGTCGAGCCGGTCCACGCGCCCGACCATCTCGTCCAGCGTGCGAAAGCCCATTTGCGCCATGATCGCCCGCAGCTCTTCCGCCACGAAGAAGAAGTAGTTGATCACGTGTTCGGGTGTGCCGGTGAAACGCTTGCGCAGAATCGGGTCCTGCGTCGCAACGCCGACCGGGCAGGTGTTGAGGTGGCACTTGCGCATCATGATACAGCCCGCCGCGATCAGCGGCGCGGTGGAGAAGCCGAACTCGTCCGCGCCTAGCAGCGCTCCGATGGCGACATCGCGTCCTGTGCGAAGCCCGCCATCGACCTGCACCGCGATGCGGGTGCGCAAATCGTTGAGAAGCAGCGTCTGCTGCGTTTCGGCAAGGCCGATCTCCCACGGGCTGCCGGCGTGCGTCAGAGATGTGAGCGGCGAGGCGCCCGTTCCGCCATCATAGCCCGAGATCGTCACATGGTCCGCGCGCGCCTTCGAAACGCCCGCCGCGACCGTGCCCACACCGACCTCGGAGACAAGCTTGACCGATATGCGCGCCTCGGGCTGCACGTTCTTGAGATCGTGGATCAGCTGCGCAAGGTCTTCGATCGAGTAGATATCGTGATGCGGGGGCGGCGAGATCAGTCCGACCCCCGGCGTCGAGTGTCGCACCGCGCCGATCCGCTTGTCGACCTTGTGTCCGGGCAACTGGCCCCCTTCGCCGGGCTTTGCGCCTTGCGCCATCTTGATCTGGATATCGTCGGAGTTGACGAGGTATTCGGTTGTCACGCCGAACCGCCCGCTTGCCACCTGCTTGATCCGGCTGCGCATCGAATCGCCGTTCTCGAGCGGCTGAAAACGGAACGGCTCCTCGCCCCCCTCGCCCGTGTTGGATCGCCCGCCAATCCGGTTCATGGCGAGCGCCATGGTCGAGTGCGCTTCGTGGCTGATGGAGCCAAGGCTCATCGCGCCGGTGCTGAAACGCTTGACGATCTCGCTTGCGGGTTCGACCTCGTCGATTGGCAAGGGCGTTTCGGCGGTCTTGAACTCCATGAGCCCGCGGATCGTCAGCAGGCGTTCGGACTGCTCGTTGATCGACTTCGCGAATTCTTCGTATGTCTCCGCCTTGTTGCCGCGCACGGCGTGCTGGAGTTGGGCCACGTTCTGAGGGGTCCACGCGTGTTCTTCGCCGCGCAGGCGGAACTGGTAGATCCCGCCCACATCGAGCATTCCCTCGTATAACGGGTTATCGCCATAGGCCTGCGCGTGGCGGCGCACAGCCTCTTCGCCGATTTCCGCCAGACCGATGCCTTCGATCGTGGTGGCGGTGCCGGTGAAGTAGGTCTCGACGAACGCGCTTGAGAGGCCGACTGCATCGAAGATCTGCGCGCCGCAATAGGACTGGTAGGTCGAGATGCCCATCTTCGACATAACCTTGCGGATGCCCTTGCCGATCGCCTTGATATAATTGGCTTCCGCCTGGGCAGGCTCAATCTCCGGATGCTTGCGGGCGCGAATTTCTTCAATGGTTTCAAACGCGACGTAAGGATTGATCGCTTCGGCGCCATAGCCGGCGAGCACGCAGAAATGGTGCACTTCGCGCGGCTCTCCGGATTCGACCACCAGGCCGGTCTGCATCCGCAGGCCCTGGCGAACGAGGTGGTGGTGCACCGCAGCCGTCGCCAGCAGCGCGGGCATGGGGATGCGGTCCGGCCCTTGCTTACGGTCAGACAGCACAAGGATGTTGTGATCCTGCAAGACCGCTTCGGTTGCGGCCCAGCACATCTCCTTGATCGCGAATTCGAGGCCTTCGACCCCGCTCTCGGCGTCCCATGTGATATCGATGGTCGCGCAGCGAAACGCGCCGTCGAGCGTGGTCTCGATCGAACGGATCCTGGCGAGATCCTCATTGGTGAGGATAGGCTGTTCGACTTCGAGCCGTTTGTGCGTGCCCGCGTCGCGCCCGAGCAGATTGGGCCGCGGGCCGATCATCGAAAGCAGGCTCATCACCAGTTCCTCGCGGATCGGATCGATCGGCGGATTGGTGACCTGCGCGAAGTTCTGCTTGAAATAGTCGTAGATCAGCCGGGAGCGACTGGAGAGCACCGCGATCGGCGTGTCGGTTCCCATAGAGCCGATGGGATCATCGCCTTTGAGCGCCATCGGTTCGAGGAACTTCGACAGGTCTTCCTGCGTGTAACCGAACGCCTGCTGCGCTGCGAGCAGGGTGGGTGTTTCCTTGTTCTCATCCTGCGGAAGCTCGGCAAACTCCGGATCGACAATGTCCAGATCGTCCAGCTTGAACTGCGCCTGGTCAAGCCATTGGGCGTAAGGCTGCGCGGCGGCGAGATTGGCCTTTAATTCGCCGTCCTCGATGATGCGGCCTTCTTCAAGGTCGATCAGCAGCATCTTGCCCGGTTGCAGGCGCCATTTGCGGGTGATGTCCGCCTCGTCGAAGGGCAGGACGCCGCTTTCCGAAGCCAGACAAACGATATCGTCCTTGGTTACACAGAAGCGTGCGGGCCTGAGGCCGTTGCGGTCGAGCGTGGCGCCGATCTGTCGGCCATCGGTGAAACACACCGCCGCCGGGCCGTCCCACGGCTCCATCAACGCGGCGTGATATTCGTAGAACGCCCGGCGCCCCTCATCCATAAGCGTGTTGCCGCCCCAGGCCTCGGGCATCAGCATCATCATCGCATGGGCAAGGCTGTAGCCACCCGCCAAAAGCAATTCCAAGGCGTTGTCGAGGCAGGCCGTATCGGATTGGCCATGCGGGATGATCGGCCAGATCTTGTCGAGATCGGGGCCGAGCAGATCGCTTTCCATCGTGCGGCGGCGCGCGTTCATCCAGTTCACATTGCCGCGCACGGTGTTGATCTCGCCGTTATGCGCGATCAGGCGGAAGGGGTGGGCCAGCCGCCAGCTCGGGAACGTGTTGGTCGAAAAGCGCTGATGCACCAGCCCCAGGGCCGAAACGCAGCCGGGATCGCGCAGATCGTCGTAAAAGCTGTTGACCTGATCGCACAGCAACAGGCCCTTGTAGACGATCGTGCGGCTCGAAAAGCTCGGCATGTAGAGATCGTTCAGGCTGGGAAGGTCGTGCTTTCTGGCGAGATCTTGCAGCGGGTTCTGGACCTGCTTGCGGATCACCAGAAGCTTGCGCTCAAAGGCGTCCTGATCAGGTGTCGTCTCTCCGCGCGCAATGATCGCCTGTTGCATCACCGGCATCGAATCGATGACAGCGTCGCCCAGCCCATCGAGCGTCGTGGGCACATCGCGCCAGCCAATCAGGCGCTGGCCTTCCTTGGCGATAAATCGCTCGAACCGCTCAGTAATAAAACTGCGCGCGGCCTCATCCTGAGGCATGAAGCACTGCGCCACCGCATAATCTCCGGGCTGCGGAAGCGAACGCTCGTGCGCATCGGCCCATTTGCGGATCAACGGATCGGGTATTTGCAGAAGGATGCCCGCGCCATCCCCCAGAAGCGGATCGGCTCCCACCGCGCCGCGATGATCAATTCTTTCAAGGATTTGCAGCGCCTGGCGCACAATGTCGTGGGACTTTTCGCCTTTGATATGCGCGATCATGCCCACGCCGCAGGCGTCGTGTTCGTTGGCGGGGTCGTAGAGACCCTGGGAGACCGGGTGTCCCATGGTGTGCGTTCATCCTGTCAGATGCCGGCCCTGGCGATGCGTGCACATTGGCGGTGTGCCAAGGGTGCTGTTGGGGAGCCAGACGGCGTGCTCTCAGACCCTGTGCTGAAAACGAGTCAGAACAAGGAGCGTTTCGCTCACTCCCTTGCCAAGCAAAAAATGGTTTTGCAACCGCGCAGTGCGACGGAATATTACGCCTGAGTAAAGCTTGCCTTTAACGCTGTTGCGTGCAGCTTACGCAAAGTCGCGCGAGCGTGAGGATTTTGCATCCCTTTCGGACCTGGTCTTGGGGCCGGATTGCGCTGCCAGCGGGTTGCCGGCTATCAGGCCGCGCCCTGCAGGTTCTGGAGCTTTGCAAGTGCCTCGCGCAGATCGCGCTCGGCATCGCTGGGCGAAGAGGGGCTCGGACCGCTGGCCTGCCCGCCGAAAGATGCGCCAAAGCGCCCCGGTTTGCGGGTTTTCTTAGTGACTGGCGCTGGCGTGCGTTCGTTCTCGGTGAAGGCTTCAAGCACCTTGAGCGCCTCCGCCAATGCGCGTTCGCGCTCCGGACCGATGTCCGGCAGCGTGCGCGCAGCGCCGCTTTCCGAACGTGTCGGCTGAAGATCGTTCAAGGCCGCTGCGAAACGTTCGACCAGTTGGACAAGACTAAGGTCCCCCGGCGCGGTCTGACGCAGTTTCTCAACGCCCGATTGGGCCGAGGCTCTGGATGCCAGCAAAAGCGCCGAAGCGGCGCTGGCGGCGGCCTTTTCCGCTTCTTCAAAATCGCGGTCCTCTTCGACCTCGGTGTACGCGCCAAGGTCAAGCTCCTCACTCGCGGCGGCTGGCGGGGCCTTTGCAGGCGCCGCTTGCGTCTCCTCATCGACATCGGGCGCGTCGGCGCGTTCGGTAACCGCGTCCTGTATATTGGCGCTCTCACGCTGGTCATCGATGCGATCGACCTCGGCTGGCGCAACAGGATCGTCTTGCTCGCCAATCTCCTGGTTTTCCTCGCCAAGATCCGAGGCGGGGTCGATCGGAGTTGGGGCGAATGGAATAAGGTCATGTTCGGGGTCGCTATGCGTCGGTTCAGCCTGCGCACCGCGTGTCAGCGATTGGCGCAGCGCGCGCGCGACCAGCGCCGCAACGGCGCCTCCGATGATCGCAGCGATGGCGGCGATGCTCAAGCGAGCGGAAGGCCCAAAGCCCAGAAGCGCCGAGAGCCCCGTCATGTCGGCGTTTGAGAGAGACAGAACGCTCAGGCCGAGCAGGGCCGCGCCCCAGACCGCAAGGATCGCAACGAAGAAGCGATGGCGAGCAATGGCTTTCGTTGGAAGGGCGGCGAGAGCCAGATGACGCCATGAGCGCGCCGCGACCTTGGCGTCGTCCTTGGCTTTCTGTTCCGCGGCCTTGCGCTCGGCGTTCGCCCGCGTTTCTTCACTTGCCATGGCGCCCCACACCTTTCAGTCCCTGCGCTTGGGAACCGGCACGCGATGCGCGAGGGCCTCACCCTTGCGCGCGCGCTTTCTCTTCGTCTGTCCGCGATCTCACAGTGGCATTCGCCCGCGCCGAGATGTCGGACGGTCCTCCGCTTTCGCGCTTAAGAATGGTTAACAGGTGATGGTAAACGGAATGATAACGTTCCACGTTGCGCGCCCAGTCGTGACGCTCGTGAACACGGGCGAGGGCTGCTGCGCGCATCGCGGGCCACACCTCGCGCGCTGTCAGCAGCTCTGAAAGAGCGGTGGCGCACGCCGCAGGGTCGTCGGCTGAAAACAGCGCGCCGGTGACCCCGTCTTCGATCAGTTCGCGGTGCCCGCCGACATCCGATGCGGCCACCAACCGGCGCTGCGCCATCGCTTCGAGCGGTTTGAGAGGGGTGACAAGATCGGTCAGGCGCGAGCGCTTGCGCGGATAGGCGAGAACGTCGATGAGCGAATAATGGCGCTCGACCTGCGTGTGGGGAACGCGGCCTGCAAAAATCACCGTATCGCGCTCGGGTAGCCGCTCTGCGGCGAGGCGCCACGCCTCTTCCATGTTGCCACCGCCCACCACAAGGAGCCGCGCGCCGGGATGCTCGGCGCGCAACATCGGCATGGCGGCGATAAGATCATCGACGCCTTCATAATCGTACAAGCTGCCGACATAGCCGATCACGCTCGCGCCTTCGACAAGCCCCAGCGCTCTGGCCAACGCGTGATCGCGTGGCGGCGGATCGCCGAAAAGCGTCAGATCGACCCCATTGCGCATCACCCCGATCTTGCCCGCTGGAAGGCCGCGCGCCGCGAGATCATCGCGCAGGCCGTCGCAAATCGTAAAGACCGCGTCCGCCTGGCGCGCCACTTCGGTCTCGACAGCGCGGGTAAGGCGGTATTTGGCCGAGCCTTCGACGCCGGTTTTGTTGCCGACCGCGGCGTCTTCCCAGAACGCGCGGATCTCGTAGACGAACGGGACGCCTAAAGCTCTCGCCGCGCGCAAGCCCGCGGCTCCGCACAAGGCGGGGGAATGGGCGTGGACGACGTGCGGGCGCCACTCTTTTGCGATAGTCTTGATCGAGGCGGTGAGCGCGCTGACCTCTCGCAGCTCGCGTACCAGAAGGGGGCCGGCGGCCCCTCCAGCGGTGCGGTGGAATGTCAGCCCCTCGATGCGCTCCACCGCCCCAGCCTCGGATTTCCCGGAGACTTCGGCTGCATGGCGCGGGCCGGTGACCGCGCGCACCTCCAACCCGATCGCCTGCTGCGCCTTGAGTATGGCGCGCGTGCGGAACGCGTAGCCGCTGTGCAGCGGCAGCGAGTGATCGAGAACGTGAAGGACGCGCATCATGATCTGAAGGCCTAGCCTCGACGTGCTTAACGAGGCGTCAACTGCATTGCCCTATCGTCCGTTTGCGGGCGTTACCCATGGCGTCGCAAAGACAGCGCGCGAGCATGATCGATTACATTGCCCTTTCCATTGGCCACGGCCTGCTTGCGCTGGCTTTTCTGCGCTTGGCCGCGCGCGGGCAGGTTGACGTCGATCCCTTGCTCGAAAAACTGCGGAAGACGAACCAACAGCGCCAGGCTTCTCGCCGCTCGAAGCCCGGTACCAAGCCGTTGAGACAGGATCGGGCGACCTGATGCTGGGCGCGGTCTTCCTCGCTTTTGCGGCCTATGTGTTGCTGCTCGGTTTGCGTCGACCGTTCTTGTGGGTGCTGCTCTACATCTACATCGATATCATCGCGCCCCAGCGTATCGCCTGGGGGCTTATCGAGAACCTTCAGATTTCGCTGATCGCCTTCCTTGCCGCGTTTGGCGGATATGTCGTTCTTGATCGCAAGGAGGCGGTCGGCTTCTCTATGCGACAGGGCCTGTTGCTTGCCTTGCTTGCCTACTGCTTCTGGACGACCGGGAACGCGGAGTTTCCCGAAGCCGCGCAGACGAAATGGGACTGGGTGTGGAAGGCGCTGGTTTTCGCAATCTTCCTCCCCTTCACGCTAACCACGCGCGCGCGGCTCGAAGCGCTGGCGCTGACCCTTGTTCTGAGCGTCGGCATGATCGTGATTGCAACCGGCATGAAGACGGTGCTGGGCGGTGGCGGGTACGAAAACCTCAATTTCTTCGTCGATGACAACAGCGGGATCTACGAAAGCTCGACGCTCGCGACGGTGGCGATTGCGCTCATCCCGTTGATCTGGTGGTTCACGCGGTATGGCACTATCTTCCGGCCGCACTGGACGGTGAGCGCGTTTGCCGCCGGGCTCATCTTCGCCTGTCTGCTTATCCCGATTGGCACCGAGGCGCGCACGGGCCTTGTCTGTATCGCCGCGCTTGGCGTTCTGATGCTGCGCTACACAAAGCGGCGCGCGCTTTATCTGGGCGGAGCCGCCGCTCTCGGCCTCGCCGCTCTGCCTTTCCTGCCGCAGAGCTATTATGAGCGAATGGCCACGATCGCCGAGCCTGACGGGGACGAGAGCGCCTCCACCCGTGTTGCGGTTTGGAAATGGACGCTCGAATATGTCGAGGACAAGCCGCTTGGCGGAGGCTTCGACGCCTTCCTTGGCAACAGCTTCACCTATCGCATGCCGGTGAGGGCCGAGAGCGGCAATACGAGCGTTGTCGAGTATGTCGAAGTGACCGACGAAGCGCGCGCGTTTCACTCCGCCTTCTTCGAAGTTCTCGGTGAGCAGGGCTGGCCGGGGCTGACGATCTGGCTGGCGCTGCACGCGCTGGGTCTGTGGCAGATGGAGCGGATTGCGCGGCGCTGGCGCGCGCGCGAACGCGCTGGGTTTGCAAAAGACCGCGACGCTGCGGGCGATCCTGGAGACGATGAAGGGTGGATCGCTCCCATGGCCACCGCGCTCCAGCTGGCGAGCCTTGTCTATCTGGTGGGAGCGACCTTCCAGGGGATTGCCTATCAGCCGGTCATGCTGATGATCATCGGATTGCAGATCGGGCTCAATTCCTATTGCCGCCGGATCGAATCGGCGCGCGGTCGCGGCGTCCTGCAAAACCGCCCCGAAACGCGCCCGGGAACCCGTCAGGAGCGCTCCGGCCCAGCCGAGCCCACCTCGGCCAAAAGCGCTGCGTCCAGCGATACCGTAACGGCATAGGCCGCCGACCCTGCCGCAGCGCCGACGGGGCGTTGCCTTGGCCTTTCCTATGCGTCATGAAGCCCCCTGAAAACAGCGCCCCACGCACGGGAACGCGCGCATCGACGAGAGGAGGAGCTTTATGACCCCGCAGGATCTTGCCGCGAAAGTCGGCGAAAACATTGGCAGCAGCGAATGGGTGGAGATGAGCCAGGAGCGCATCAACCAGTTCGCCGATGCGACCGGCGATCACCAGTTCATTCACGTCAACGAGGAAGCCGCCAAAATGACGCCGTTCGGCGGCACCATCGCGCACGGCTTCCTAACACTGTCGATGATCCCCTATCTCGGCGCCAACAGCGATATGCCCAAGATCGAGGGCGTGAAGATGGGCGTGAATTACGGCGGCAACAAGACCCGCTTCATCGCGCCGGTCCGCGCCGGCAAACGCATTCGCGGCCATTGGAAACTGGTCGAGATGATCGAAAAACGCCCGGGCCAGTGGCAGCAGACCGCCGAGATCACGATGGAGATCGAAGGCGAGGACAAGCCCGCTCTGATCTGCGAATGGATCACGCAGTATTTTGTTTGATTATTCTGTGAGCCCCGGCGAAGGCTGGGACCTCCTTCATCCCCGCGCAACATCTCTTGAGATCCCGGCATTTGCTGGGACTCGCGCAAGTTAAAGGACACCTTCAACCATGTCACGCGACGCAGTCATCGTCTCCACCGCCCGCACGCCGATTGGGCGCGCTTACAAGGGCGGCTTTAACGCCACGCCGGGCGCCACGCTCGGTTCGTATTCCTTTGCCGCCGCCGTCGAGCGCGCCGGCATCGACCCGGCCGAAATCGACGACGTTGTCTGGGGCAGCGCGCTTCAGCAGGGCGCGCAGGCGGGCAATATCGGCCGCCAGGTCGCGCTGCGCGGCGGGGCTCCGGTGACCGTGTCGGGGCAGTCGATCGACCGCCAATGCTCAAGCGGCATGATGGCGATCGCCACCGCAGCCAAGCAAGTCATCATCGACAACATGGACGTGGTTGTGGGCGGCGGTCAGGAATCGATCAGCCTCGTTCAGACGCCCGATATGCGCGTTGCGCCCGATCCCTCGCTGATCGCGATGCACAAGGACATCTACATGTCCATGCTCAACACCGCTGAGACCGTGGCCGTGCGCTACAATGTCAGCCGCGAAGCGCAGGACGAATACGCGCTGCAATCGCAGATGCGCACCGCCGCTGCGCAGCAGGCCGGCAAGTTCGACGACGAGATCGTGCCCGTGACCACCACCATGATGGTCAAGGACAAGGAGACCGGCGAGGTTAGCCAGCAAGAAGTCACCATCGAGAAGGATGAGGGCAATCGCCCGCAAACCACGCTTGAGGGTCTTGCAGCGCTTAATCCTGTCATGGGGCCCGACAAGTTCATCACCGCGGGCAACGCCTCGCAGCTGTCGGACGGCTCGTCCGCCTCGGTCGTAATGGAAGCCAAGGTTGCCGAGAAGAAGGGCCTTGAGCCCCTTGGCCGCTATGTCGGTATGGCGGTCGCGGGTACCGAGCCCGACGAGATGGGCATCGGCCCGGTCTTCGCGATTCCCAAGCTGCTGGAGCGCACCGGGCTCAAGATGGACGATATCGGCTTGTGGGAGCTTAACGAGGCCTTTGCCGTGCAGGTGCTCTACTGCCGCGACAAACTGGGGATCGACAACGACATCCTCAACGTCAATGGCGGCTCGATCTCGATCGGTCACCCCTATGGCATGACCGGCGCGCGCTGCGTTGGCCACACTCTGATCGAGGGCAAGCGCCGCGGCGCGAAGTATGTCGTGACGACGATGTGCGTGGGCGGCGGCATGGGCGCAGCGGGGCTGTTCGAGGTCTTCTAGACGCGTTGGCTTGCGCTCACGGCTAGCGGGCTAACGCTCGCGCCTGAGCGGAAGGCGGCCTATCGGTCGGCGCGCGGTCGCGCTTTGACTGCCGTGACCAAGAGTTAAGGGCGGCGTGGAGAGCGATCTCTGCGCCGCTTTTTCGTGTTTGCAGATGACAGATTGGCGCGTTTCGCGGTACGCTGCGCGCGGGATCACCCCAGAGAGCGCCTCCATGATTACAAGCGACTATCTGCGCTCGATGGCGCGCTACAATCGCTGGCAGAACGATAGCCTTTACGAGGCGGCGGCAGGGTTGTCCGATGCGGACCGGCGGCTGGATCGCGGCGCGTTCTTCGGTTCGATCCACGGCACGCTTTCGCACATCTATTGGGCTGACCGCATCTGGCTGTCGCGCTTCGATTTGTGTGAGCCTCCCGACGTTCCGAACCGCGAAAGCGCGCGGTTTGTCGAGGATTTTGGCGAGCTAAGGGCCAAACGGACCGAACTGGATGCGACGTTGATCGAGTGGTGCGATGCCTATGAGCCGGGACCGATCAAGGGTTCGCTTGAGTGGTACAGCGGAGCCATCCGTGCGAACGCCAAGGCGCCGCTGACCGTGATCCTCACTCACCTTTTCAACCACCAGACCCATCACCGTGGGCAAGCCCACGCGATGCTGACCGCCGCTGGGGCAAGGCCGAAGGACACGTGCCTGTTCATCATGCCCTTGGACCTGTGGCCCGAGGCATAAACTCAGGCGCTTAGACGCTGGGATCGAACGGTGCGGTTCGAGCGGCTCGGTTAAGGGCCAAAGCGGACCGGTTCGATATCCTCATCGCGGTTTTTGTCCATCGCAATCATCTTGGGCACTCCGCCCAGTCCGCCAAAATCCACCGCGTTTAGATCAATCATCCGCACTCGCCGGTTGTGCTGAGTGTGATAGTAAAAGCGCAGCTTGTTCATATCGGCTGATGATGTGAACTGCGTCGAACTGAGCACCAGGCCACCTTCGTGCTCTTCTCCGCCCGTTACGCCGTGCGCCGGCACATTGAAGTTATCGAGGATGCGGAAGCTTTCACGCACTGTGTCATAGCCACCTTTAGTGGGGCGCGATGTCTGGCTGAAAGCCACTGCGCGCACAAAGCGCGAGGGCGGGGTGAAATCGCCAGGCAGCCCGATCATACCGCTGCCAGCGCCCAAAGGCGCAAAGTCCACCTTTGACACCGTGCGAGTGGGGAGTGCGGTAGCCGACAGGTTGATGTAGTTGCGAAGGTTGGTGATGTGCCAGTCATAGGCTGGCGAATTGGTGATCACGCCGAGCGGCGCTTCATGGAGTTTGACCTCCTTGCCGACCACTTCGATAACCAATCGGTCTCCAGTTGCATCAGCGACGAAATAGTGGACCGGAGGCGTGAAACCGAGCGCCGGCTCGGCCACGCTTACAATTTCGAGGTCGGCCATCGCTTCGCGCACTTCGGCAACGGTTGCGAAATTGCCAAGGAAGTAATTGATCACATCGGTCGGTCCGAGCGAGGCGGCGCGGCGTTCTTCATTCATTTCCGGGAAGTCGGCAAAGCCAGGCAGATAGAAAATCCCTCCCGACAAGCCCTTTTCGTTAAGGCCATCCGTGGTGAGCAGCTTGCCCAAGCCTGTGGCGCCGACATATCCATACTTGGTGGTCCAAGTCGCACCCGCCTTACCGTCAGCCATGGTTGCCGCCATGGCAAAGCCGGGCGGGATAAGTGTGACGGAAGATTCAAGGTCGAACGCGCTCCATTCCATGGTGCGCGCGCGAATGTGAGACCCGTCTTCGCCTTGCAACATTATGCCAGTGCAGGCTTGCGCGGCCTGCGCGAAACAAAGCGCCCCGGCAAGCGCCGCTGCGAGGGTGGATTTGAGTGAAGCAACTTTCATGACGAACATCCTCTCCTTTTGCCCCGTGATACTTTGTATCTTTGATGGCAGGCTTATCGAAGACCATTTGAATGGCCATTCATTCATTGTCGCGATTTGTAGCTGGATTATGCCTCAGTCAGATGACAAGGGCTAAGCTGCAAAGTCTTACCGGAAGAAGTTGCCCGCTTGATAGGTGATCGCTTCGATCACTTGCGTGGCGCTTGCGTTTTCGCTGATCAGCCCGGTCCCTTCGCCCACCGTCACATGCGCGCGGGAATAGTCCTGCGCCGCGACGCCGGCTTTGTAGTCGGCGATGGCGGCCTCAGGATCGGCGCGCAGTTCGTCGAGCCGGTTTTCCCACTTGCGATGGAGGGCGTTTCGCAGCGCGCGGAAATCGTATTCGGCGGGCCAGTTCTTCTCGCGCAGGATATCGAACACGCCCGAGCGCGCGGTGTCGTCGCCGCCTGCTTGCACCGCTTCTGCAATGGCGGCGTCAGCTGCGAGCGATTCCTGCGTTGCCCATAGCCGCGAGCCGATCAACGCGCCATCCGCACCGAGTGTCATCGCGGCGGCCAGCCCTCGCCCGTCCGCAACCCCGCCCGCCGCCAACAGATCAACGTGAGGCGCGTGAGCCGCCAGCCAGTCGGCGATCTCGGGGACGAAGGTGAAGGTGCTGCGCCCCTGGGCCGATTTCATGCCGTGCCCACCCGCTTCAACGCCCTGGCCGACGATTACACTGGCGCCGGCATCGACCGCTTGCGGCAACTGCGCCATGGTCTGGATCTGGCAGATAAGCGGAACACCGCGCGCCACGATGTCGCGCGCAAGCTCGCTCGGATCGCCAAACGACAGCATGATTGCGGCGGGAGGCCTCTCGCGGTCCAACACGTAGTCAAGCGCCGAGCGGTCTTCCTTCATCCTCCAGGTGATGAAGCCGCATCCCAGCTGGGCCGCCGCTTCTGGCTGCGTTGAAAGCGCCTGTGCGGCGATACCGTATTCGCGCTGCGTCCAGCCTGGATCGCCATAGCCCCCGCCGATTAGCCCGAGCGCCCCGGCCTTGGCGCACGCCGCCGCCAGCTCACCGCCCGAAGCCAGCGCCATCGGCGCAAGCGCAATCGGAGTTGTGAGCCCAAAGCGTTTGGCGAAGGGGCTGTTTGCTAGGCGATCACTCATCGCGCCCACATCTATCGGGGCCGCGTTTTGGCTTCAACGCAAATGCGCTTGCCTGTCGCTTGCCGCGAGGCTTCTGTCCACCTTCGAGTTTGGCCGGGAGTGAGCTCTTTTCATGCACTCACGTTATGGTGCGCTCGCGCAGGCAATGACGGCTGCTTGGACTTGCTCCGTTAGGTCAGCGCTCTTGCGCGTGCTCGGCGATAAACTCCTCGACCACCGGCGCGATCTTGTTGCGCCAACGGCTGCCGTTGAAGATGCCGTAGTGCCCGGCGCCTTCGGCCATGTAGTATCGTTTCTTGTCCTCGGAGAGGCCGGTTGCGAGCTTCAGCGCGGCCTTGGTTTGGCCAAGGCCTGAGATGTCATCGCGCTCCCCTTCGATCGCGAGCAGCGCGGTGTCGGTGATTTTGGAAAGGTCGACGACTTCGCCGCGGTGCTCGAAGGTTCCGTTCGGGATCGAGTGCTTCTGGAAGACTTCCTCAACCGTCTGAAGATAGAATTCCTCCGTCATATCGCACACGCTGCGATACTCGTCGTAAAAGTCCTTGGTCGCCTGCGCGCTGTCCTGATCGCCGGCCGTGAGGTGTTTGAACATCTCGTAATGGCTCATCATGTGGCTTTGCAGGTTCATGCTCATGAACGCCGAAAGCTGCATGAAACCGGGATAGACGCGGCGCCCCGCGCCAGGATACTTGAACGGCACGGTCGCGATAACGCTTTGACGGAACCACTCGATCGGGCGCTTCATCGCATGGTTGTTCACGCTCGTCGGGCTTTCGCGCGTGTCGATCGGCCCTCCCATCATGGTGAGCGTCAGCGGCGTGGCGGGCGACTTGTGCAGATTGAGCAGGGCGGTTGCCGCGTAGGCCGGCACGCTGGGCTGGCAGACGGCCATCATATGCGGACGCCGCCCTTCGTTCTTGGTTGTGATGTGCTCGAGAAACTCGATCAGGTAATCGATGTAGTCGTCAAGATCGAACGAGCCTTCCTCAACCGGCACGACCTTGGCGTCTGCCCAGTCGGTGATGAAAACCTCGGCGTATTCGAGCATCCGGGCGACCGTTCCGCGCAAGAGCGTCGCGTAGTGGCCGCTCATCGGAGCAACGATCAAGATCCGCGGCCGGTCCTTCCCGATCCCCGCCACGCGAAAGCGCTTCAGGTTGCCGAAGGGGCGCCGGAGGACGGTTGCCTCGGTTACCGGGTAGAGCTTGCCGTCCACCGGCACTTCCTTGATGCCGAACTTGGGCTTGTCGTAGCTCGCCGTCGCGTGCGCGAGGACATCGAGCGCGTTGGCGGTGATTGGCGCGAAATTCGAAAACCCGAACGGAACAGCGGTTCGCCCGAGCATCTCGGCGCTCATCGAGGCCAGCGAGCTGACCGAGTTCATCCAGTTGCGCTGCAATTCGTACGCTTGGTACAGCATGAGATAGTTCCCTTCGTCCAATTCGCCCGAAACTAATCGAAGCCAGGCGATCCACGCGCGCAAGGGCTGATCCGGCATCCTCTCACGGCGGCGCGTCGAGGCCGTTCCCGTGGCCCTAACACGACTTGAGCAGGGCTCTTTTGGAGCCCCTGTTTCCCGCTTACTTGGAGATTCTTATCCTATTGTGCAATGCACAATTTCCCCGTTGAGACGCTGCACCCCCGAAAATTTGCGCTTTTACACGTGAAATTCCGAAGGATTCCCCCTAAGTCGTCGGCTCAATGACCGGCGAAATCGCGCACCTTTCCCAAGACGATATCGAAGAAACGCCCGCCGATGCGGCGTCGCCGAGCGGCGCGGGGGACGAGCCCGCGACGCTCGAAGATGAAGCCGACGGGGCCAAACCGCGCTCGCTAAGGCCGCTGGCCATGATCTATCGCGAAGCCGGAAAATACCCGCGAGAGGTCTTCTTTGCCTTCTTGGCGTTGGTGATCACCGCCGCGGGGACCTTGGCGCTGGCTCCGGCGGCGCAGTTGATCGTGGATCGCGGCTTTGGGGGCGGGGCAGGCGACCAGCCGGGCGATATCGCGCGATGGTTTCGCTACCTCTTCCTTCTCGCAATCGTTATCGCGCTCGGCACGGCGGCCCGGTTTTATTTCGTGAGCTGGATCGGTGAGCGGGTGGTGGCCGATATCCGCGCCAAGGTTCACCGCAACCTGATGCGCCTTTCTCCCGGATTCTACGAGGAGAACAGCCCCAAGGAGATCGCCAGCCGGATGACGTCGGACACCGCGATCATCGAAACGGTGGTAGCGACCACGGTCTCGATTGCCTTGCGCAATACGTTTCTGGCGGTCGGCGGGACCGCGTATCTGTTCTGGTTGCTGCCCGAACTGACGGTGTGGCTGGTGGTCGGCATTCCCGGTGTGATGATCCCGATCATCATTTTCGGTCGCCGCATTCGCAACATCTCGCGCGATAGCCAGGATCGGATCGCGGATGTCGGTGCGATGGTTTCCGAAGTGCTGGGCTCGATGAAGATCGTGCAGAGCTTCAATCAGCAGCGGCGCGAGGCGGATCGGTTTGCCGAGGCGGTGGATCGCACGTTCCAGACCGCGCGGCGGCGGATCATATTGCGCTCGGTGATGACGGCGCTTCTTATCTTCGCGATCTTCGGCTCAATCGTCCTGCTGCTTTGGCGCGGCGCCGAAGGCGTTGCGGCGGGCGAGATAACCGGTGGCACGATCCTGGCATTCATCTTCGGCGCGATGCTGGTGGCGGGCTCTTTCCAGGCGCTTTCGGAAGTCTATGGCGAGTTGCTGCGCGGCGCGGGCGCGGCGTCCCGCCTGGCTGAACTGCTCGCCGCCGAGCCCGATATCGCTCCACCGGCGCGCCCGGAACGCCTCCCCGTCCCGGCGCGAGGAAGCCTCTCGTTCCGCAATGTGACCTTCCGCTACCCCGCCCGGCCAGAGGTCGCGGCGCTGTCTGACTTCAGCCTTGAGATAGAGCCGGGGGAGACAGTCGCGATCGTGGGTCCCTCGGGCGCCGGCAAATCGACGATCTTCCAACTGGTCGAGCGGTTCTACGATCCTCAGGCGGGAACGATCCGCCTAGACGGAGTGCCGCTCACCAAGGCCGACCCCGCCGATATACGCGAACGGCTGGCGCTCGTGCCGCAGGATGGTGCGCTGTTCAGCGCCGACGCGCGCGACAATCTGCGTTACGGCAAATGGGACGCGAGCGACGCGGAAATCTGGGAAGCGGCGCGTGCGGCCAACGCGCAAGATTTCCTGCTGGATCTGCCTGAGGGGCTCGACACCTATCTTGGCGAAGGCGGCACGCAATTGTCGGGCGGGCAACGCCAGCGCGTGGCGATCGCCCGCGCGCTGCTGCGCGACGCGCCCATCCTGCTGCTGGACGAGGCGACCAGCGCGCTCGACGCCGAAAGCGAACAGCTTGTGCAGCAGGCGCTTGACGCGTTGATGGAGAACCGCACGACGCTGGTGATTGCGCACCGGCTGGCGACGGTTCGCGCCGCCGATCGGATCGTGGTTCTCGAAGAAGGCCGCATTGTCGAACAGGGAACCCACAGCGAGCTTGCGAGCGCCGGTGGCCTCTACGCTCGCCTCGCCTCGCTGCAATTTGCCTCGAGCGAAGCCGCCTGAAGCACAGTCGGCACGGGCATAGCTCGATCACAGGGCGTTGACTTGGCGCGCGCGCGTGCCATGGCGCGCAGAACATGACACTATTTCAATTGCTCATCATCGCGATTGTGCAGGGGATCACCGAGTTCCTGCCGATATCCTCATCCGGGCATCTCATCCTCATTTCCTTTTTTACGGGCTTTGAGGATCAGGGGCCGCTGATCGACGTCGCCGTGCATGTCGGCTCTCTGCTCGCCATCATCGTCTACTTCTTCAAGGACACGTTGACCCTTGCGCGCGGGGGATTTGCCAGCATCGGGATCGGAGCAAAGGCTCCGAAGGCACCCGCCGAGCGGCGCCTGTTCTGGTGGATTGCGCTCGGCACCGTTCCAGCGGTCGTATTCGGCCTCTCGATCAAGCTCGGCGTGTTCAACGGCCTTGCGGCCAGCGTGTTTGGCATCACCATCGTGGATGATGACCTGATGTCCTCGATCCGCTTCACCGACCTCATCGCCTTTAACCTCATCACGTATGGTATCCTGCTGGGCCTGGCGGATTGGCTGGGGCGTGAAGAGAAGGTGTTTGAGGATATGACCTGGCGCGATGGTTTGCTCGTCGGGATGGCGCAGGCGCTCGCGATCATTCCGGGCACCAGCCGGTCGGGCGTCACCATGACGGCCGCGCGTGCGCTGGGCTTCAGAAGGGTGGAGGCCGCGCGTTTCAGCTTTCTGCTCTCGATACCGGCTGTGGCCGGGGCCGGCGTGTTGATCGTGCCGGAGATTTTCGAAGCGGGTACTCAGCTGGCGCTCGATGCCCTGATAGCGGGCGGGATGACCTTTCTGGCGGCGTTTCTGACGATGGCGTTCCTCATGAACTTCCTGAAGCGCGCCTCGATGATGGTCTTCGTCCTCTACCGTGTCGCCATGGGCACCGCCTTGCTTGTCTTCTTTTGAGAGACGGCCTTTTCCGCAGAGTAAGACTCGACGAACTCGGAACCCGAGAGCCGCTCGCACATTTGAAAGGCAATACCTTCGTGTCACTCGGGCTTGACGGCCCGACAAGTTGACACACAGTTAATGTCAACACCCGGAAACAGCATCTGAATGGCTCTTCTCGTACTCTTTGTTCTTGGCACAACCATCGGTTGGCTCGCGTCGATCCTCGCTCGCACCGAAGCCGCCGGAGCTATCCTGCGGCAAATGGGCATCGGTATCGTTGTTGCGATTGGCTGCGGCCTGGCTGTGAACAGCGGCAGCGTGCTGGGCGGGCTTTCGCTACTCGCGCTTGGTGTCGCCGCGGGTGTCACGATAGCGGTTCTTGTGTTCTATCACGCGGTGCTCAGCCGCGGGGCCGATGTGGAAGCCTAAACGGGTTTCGCCCCGCTCCCGGCTCCTCCGCGCAGGTGATATTCCTGCGTCCCCCGGTTCAGGACATTGTCCACATCGATGACCGCGCTGTTGGCGTAAGTGAACCCGGCAGGCAGGTTGCGATAGAGGCGATCAAAATCACGTTCCACCGTCTGCCGGTAGAGATCCTCGAAGCTCTCGATCACAAAATAGGTCGGCTGAAGATCGCTGATCACGTAATCGGTGCGCATCACCCGGTCGACGTTGAGCATGATGCGATTGGGGCTCTCGCCCTCGACAGCGAAGACGGCTTCGGTCGGGCCTGAGAGGATCCCCGCGCCATAGGCCTTGATCCCGTCCGGTTCTTCAATGAGGCCGAACTCGACCGTATACCAGTATAGCGAGCCCAGCGCTTTCAGACGGTTGTAGCGCATCGCCTTCCATCCCGCGCGGCCATATTCCTGCATGTAATCGGCAAAGACGGGATCGGTGAGCATTGGCACATGGCCAAAGACGTCGTGAAAGACATCGGGCTCCTGAATGTAATCGAAGGTCTCGCGTGTGCGGATGAAGTTGCCCGCGGGAAAGCGCCGGTTAGCGAGGTGCCAGAAGAAGACGTGATCCGGGATCAGCATCGGCACGGGAACGACGCTCCACCCGGTCAGCGCGGTCAGCTCTTCGGACATGGCTCCGAAATCGGGAACGCCGCCTTTGCCAAGATCGAGCTTCTCAAGGCCTTGCAGAAAGGCGCTGGCCGCGCGGCCCGGTAACAGCTCCATCTGGCGTACGAACAGATCGTCCCAGATCGCGTGGTCTTCGCTGGAATACTGGGTTTGCGAGGGCTCCAGCCAATCGTCACCGACATGCGAAGGTTTCGCCAGCGGCGCGGTGAACACGCCATCGGGCAAGTCGGGCAACGCGGTGTAGTCGGTTTCCGGATCAGCAAGAGTGGCCATGTCGATCAGTTTGGGGCTAGCCTGCGCCTTGTACAAGACAAAAGGAACAAACATGGCGCTCAAAGGCAAGGAATACCGCAAGCTTCTCGAACCGCTCACCGAAGATCTTGTGGCAATGGCGCGGTGGGCACGCGTGACCGGCGCGCGCGTCGTGGTGCTTTTCGAGGGCCGCGACACGGCGGGAAAAGGCGGAGCCATCCGAGCGGTGCGCGACAAGCTGAACCCGCGCCAGTGTTACACCGTCGCGCTCAGCAAGCCGACCGAAGACGAAAACACCCAGTGGTATTTCCAGCGCTACATCAAGCACCTGCCCAGCGCCGGCCAGATCGCCTTGTTCGATCGCAGCTGGTATAACCGCGCCGGGGTGGAAACGGTCATGGGCTTTGCCAAGGACGAGGACGTTGAGCGGTTCCTTGAGCAAGCCCCGGTGTTCGAAAAGCTGCTCACCGACGATGGCATCTTGTTGTTCAAGTACTGGCTCACCACCGATCAGGAAAAACAGGAGGAGCGCCTGCTGGAACGGGCGCAGGATCCCCTCAAACGCTGGAAGCTTTCGCCGATCGATCTCGCCGCGCGTGAGAAATACGACGCCTACACCAAGGCGCGCGAGGCGATGCTCAAGGCCACCCATTACGAGCACGCGCCTTGGACTCTGGTCGACTTCAACGATCAGAAACGCGGGCGTTTGACGCTGATCCGCGACCTGCTGGACCGCCTGCCCGATACCTATGTTGACCCACCAGAGATCGACCTGCCGGATCTTGGCCGAAAGCCCAAGGCCGAGAGTTACGGTGTGCTGAAACCCATCCAGCCCTATCCGATTTGAATTGACCAAAAGCGCTTTCTGATATAAATATGATATCATAATTAATCAGGAGGTGCTTTGATGAATTCCCCGAATACGCCGGTCGCCGCGAGTAAGGAGCGCACCGGCCATGCGTTCAACGGTTATGGCATGCTGGCCTTGCTGCTTTTCCTTTTCGCGATTCCTCCGCTGTACTTCCTTGCCGGCCTCGGCCCGGCGCTTGGTCCACAAGTTGGAATCCCAGCCCTGGCGGTGTGCGCCCTCGGATTTGTTCTCATTGCCGTTGGCTTTTTCATGATCCAGCCGAACCAGGCGGTCGTCATCACGCTGTTTGGCGAATATCGCGGCACGGTGCGCAAGGAGGGCCTGCAATGGATCTGGCCGTGGATGGGCAAGAAGAAAGTCAGCGCGCGCGCTCACAACATCCATTCCGACAAAGTGAAGATCAACGATCTGCGGGGCAACCCGATCGAGATCGCGTGTAACGTCGTGTGGCGCGTCGCGGACACCGCCCAAGCGGTGTTCGACGTCGAGGACTATGAAGAGTTCGTCAATATCCAGATCGAAGCGGGCTTGCGCACGGTCGGATCGCGTCACCCCTATGATGACATGTCCGACGAGGACGAGGTAACGCTTCGTGGAAGCGCCGATGTCGTCAATTCCGAATTGCGCGAGGAGCTCAACGAGCGGCTTAAGGTCTCCGGTATCATCGTTGACGAAGCGGGTCTGACCCATCTCGCCTACGCGCCCGAGATCGCCGGTGCCATGCTGCGCCGCCAGCAGGCGGATGCGGTCATCGCCGCGCGCCAGAAGGTAGTTCTGGGTGCGGTCGGGATGGTCGAGGACGCGCTGACCAAGCTGTCGAGCGACGGGATCATCCAGCTCGATGATGAGCGCAAGGCGGCGATGGTCTCCAATCTGATGGTTGTCCTGTGTGGCGACCGCGAAGCGCACCCGGTCGTGAACACGGGGACGCTCTACCAGTAACGCAGGACCTCGTAGGAGGCAGCCATGGCTGCGCCCAAGACCAAGCCACCTGCAAAGAAGGCTTACGCGCTGCGTCTCGACCCGGCGGTTCACGCCGCGGTTGAGCGCCTTGCGGGCGCGGAACTGCGCTCGGCCAACGCGCAGATCGAGGTGCTGCTGCGCGAGGCGTTAAAAGCGCGCGGGATTGAGCCGGGCCACACCAAGCCTGCGCGCCGGGGCCGCCCGCCCAAGGACAGCGGATAGGATGATGGCTGTCAAAATCCTGCGAGTGGATGTCACCCTGTGTTTGGAGCGCGATGTTAACCGCTTGCCCATCATGGATGAAGGCGCCGCGTGGTCAATCGTAGGAACTATGATGATCCCTTGCTTGCGATCCATCCGGGCCGGGCCGCGCTGAGGCGTTGGCGGACTATGTGAGGGGAGGAGGAGAGACGACATGACAAGTCTTAGCCGACCGTGGTTCGCGGCCAAACGCTATGGCTTTGGCGCGGGCCTACCGATTGCCTGGCAGGGCTGGGCGGCTTTTGCGGGCTATCTTGCGCTCACACTGACATGCTCGATCGTGATGGAGCGCGGCGACACCATCGCTCAACGGATTGCGTTGGCTGCGCTGGTCCTTGCGACAATCGCGCTCATCAAGATTGCGAAGTCACGCACGCGCGGAGGCTGGCGCTGGCGCTGGGGAGAGGCGGAGTAGGGCCGCGCTGCGTGGACCGGAGGCGCGGCCGAGAAGCGCGGAACCCCTTGTCACAGCGCCGCTTTGGCTTCCATGATCTGCCGCCCGTCGCTCGCAAACGCACCCAGATCATAGCCGTCATCAGCGCTGCGCATCGCAAGGTGCAGCGCTTCCCCCGCAATGGCCGGGGAGACCCCGCGGAATCCGAAGTCGCGTAGCCGGTTTTCACCGAGCTCGCTCGCAGCCAGTCGCAACAAAAGGCTTGCGGTCAGCGGCCCGTGTACGACGGGGCCGCGGTAGCGCTCGACATCGCGGGCATAGGCTGCGTCATAGTGAATCCGGTGGGTGTTGAAGGTTAGCGCCGAATAGCGAAACAGCAGCCGAGAATCGGGTGTAAGGGTGCGCACCGCGTCCCATTCGCCATGCTCGAACACGCCTTCGCCCGGTTCAGGCGGACTGAGCGGAGCGTCCGGTGCGGCGGCGTTGCGGTAGACAAGCGTTTGCGTCTCGCGCACCGAAAGCGTTCCGTTCGCACGCGTTTCGTGCTCGACATCGACAAACGCAAGCTTGCCCGAGCCGCCTTCTTTCTCGCTGATGGCTACGACGCGGCTCGCGCGCTTTATGGCGGCTCCCAGCGCAATGGGCGCGATGAACTGGATCGCGCTGGAAGCCCACATGCGGCGCGACCCGGAACCGAATTGGGGGAAGGGCGGCAGAAAGCTGCCCGGGCTTTCGTCGCGGATCGGGTGTCCGTCCTCGCCCAGCGACGCGGTCGGCGTATCGGGTGTGCACAGCGCGAAATGGATGCCTTGCGGCATGGCACCATCAGAGGGCCTCGGCAGGTCAAAGGTCGCGCACCATTGAAAGGCGCGCTCGGGCGTCAGCCGGTCGCGGCTCGCCTGCTCGCGTCCGATCCAGGCGTTAAAGTGGCTCATCTAGCTGGCGCGTTCGAACACCGCGGCGATCCCCTGCCCGCCGCCGATGCACATCGTCTCAAGCCCGATCCTGGCGTCGCGGCGGCGCATTTCGTAGGCCATGTCCGCGAGGATGCGTCCGCCGGTCGCGCCGATCGGATGGCCAAGCGAAATACCCGAGCCGTTGACGTTGAGGATATCGCGGCGCGTGTCATCATCGCTCCAACCCCACCCTTTGAGCACGGCGAGGACTTGCGGCGCAAAGGCTTCGTTCAACTCGACGAGATCGATATCGTCCCAGGTGAGCCCACGCCGCGCGAACAGCCGTTCGACCGCCGGGACCGGTCCGATGCCCATACGCGAGGGGTCGCAGCCCGCCGCCGCCCAGCCGCCGAACCACAGCATCGGCTCAAGGCCGAGCTCTTCGAGCTTGTCTTCCGCAACCACCAGGCACGCGGCGGCGGCGTCGTTTTGCTGGCTGGCGTTGCCCGCGGTCACGATCGCCTCCGGATCCCGCTTGCCATCGATCGCGCGCAGCTTGCCAAGTGTCTCCATCGACGCGTCGGCCCTGTACCCTTCGTCCTTTGCGAATGTGACCGGATCGCCGCGACGCTGAGGCACATCGACGGTGACGAGCTGCGCGTCGAACTTGCCTTCGTCCCAAGCGCGCGCCGCATTCTGGTGCGAGCGAACCGCGTAAGCGTCCGCCTCCTCGCGGGTGATCGAATAGTCCTTGGCAAGGTTGTCGGCGGTCTCGATCATGCCGGTGATGACGCCAAAACGTTCGATCGGCTGGCTCATCAGACGGCCGCGCGAAAGCCGATCGTACAGCGTGATGTCGCCCATCCGCGCGCCGCCGCGCCCCTGGAGAGTGTAGTGCTCGACGTTGGACATACTCTCGCAGCCGCCGGCGACCACGACGTCGGCCATGCCGGTTTCGACCATCATCGCCGCGTTGGCGACCGACTGAAGGCCCGAGCCGCAGCGTCGATCGAGCTGGTAGCCCGGCACTTCAAGCGGCAGACCCGCCGCAAGCCAGCTCCAGCGACCAATGGCTGGCGCTTCGCCGCTGCCATAGCCTTGGGAGAACACGACGTCGTCGACCCGCTCGGGGTCAATTCCGCTGCGTTCGATCAGGGCCTTCAGGATGACGGCGCCGAGTTCCCCGGCGTTGAGGTTCGACAGTCCTCCGAGGAACTTGCCGACGGGCGTGCGCAGGGGGGTACAGATTGCGGCTCTACGGGTCATTAGCGGTCCTCGTAATTGGCGTTTTCGTCAGACAGGGCGACGGTGCCGGCGTCGATCAGTCTTGCGATGGCACCGGAAGAAAGACCCAGCTTCTCGGCCAGAACCTCTTCGGAATGTTGGCCAAGATAGGGCGCGGGAGCCGGATCGCCGACGCGCGCGCTGGGGATATTCGCGAAACTGCGCGGGGCGGGGTACTCAAAGCCCGACGGGTTGGCGGGCGAGGGACCGAACAGCGGGTTGTCGGCGACCAGAACCGGATCTTGTGCGGCTTCGTGATGCGAGCGGTAGCGCTCGAAGGTGCAACCATGCGCCGCCATGCTTTCTTCGAGCGCTGCGTAATCGCGAGCTTGCGCGGCGGTCTGAAAGATCTCGAACAGGCGGTGACGGTTCTCGAATCGCGGACGGTCGCCCCCGTCGAAGTCGACGCCCAGTTCCGTCTCGAGCTCGGCGATGGGCTGAGCGACGTCGAAAGCATCGACCAGGCCCTTCCATTGCTTCGGCGTCAGCGCGGCGACCATGAAGCGTGCGCCGTCCTTCGATTGAAAATCGCGCCCGAACGCGCCCCAGATCGCATTGCCAAGCCGCTCGCGATCGCCGCCGCGATAGAGCATCTCGGCCATCGTGCCTGAGTTCGCAAGAGTGCCGATTGCCACATCACCAAGCGGGACTCGCATCTCGCTGCCCTGACCCGTGGTGTCGCGGTGGCGCAGAGCGGTCATCAGCGCGAAAGCGGAATAGGCGCCGGTGATGAAATCCCAGGCGGGAAGCGGCTGGCTGATGGGCGGTGCGGTTTCCGGATCCCACTCTTCCGGCCCTGTCATCAGTGGATAGCCCGAGGCGGCGTTAACCGTGAAGTCCATCGCCTGACGTCCATCGTGCCACCCCATGATGCGCACGCTGATCAGACCCTCCGGGTCATCCGTCCGCTTCGCCTGCATCGCTGCATGGCTGAGGAAGCTTTGCTCCGGCAGGTTGGTGATGCACTGACCGGTCCTGGCCGCCAGCTCGACGCACAGTTCGCGTCCCTCGCCTGAACGCAGGTCCAGTGCGACCGATTTCTTCGCGCGGTTCAGGTTCTCCCAGGAAAGCGAACGCCCTTCTCGGGTCAGCATGAAGCGATCATAATCAAGCCCGCCCGCCTTGTGATCGACGCGAATGACCTCCGCGCCCATCTGCGCGCAGTAGAGCCCCGCCGTGGGCGAGGCGACAAAGCTGGAGACCTCGATAACACAGAGGTCATTCAACAATTGGTACATGGGTCAGCTACCCTTTGCGCGGACCGGAAAGGGCGGATCCGCAGATCAGTCAAAATCACCCGTTGGCCGCTTCCCATTCCCGCAGCATGTGCTTGGCGATCTGGAGCTGGAGGATCTGGGTGGTGCCCTCATAGATCCGGTAGATGCGCGCGTCGCGGAAGTACCGCTCGGCCTCGTACTCAGCGAGGTAGCCCGCCCCGCCGTAAATCTGCACCACGCGGTCGACCACGCGCCCGCACATTTCCGAGGCGAAGACCTTGAAGGCGGCCGCTTTGACGAGGATGTTCTCCCCCCGATCGGCGCGCTCGGTCACGTCTTTCATCATGCATTCGGCGGCGTAGATCTCCGTTTCGCTGTCCGCCAGCATCGCCTGGATCAGTTGGAAGCGGGCAATGGGTTCGCCGAAGGCCTTGCGCTCGTTGGCGTAGCGGATCGCGGAATTGAGCGCCCGCCGCGCGTAACCCGTCGCCGCCGCGCCGACAGAAATGCGCCCGTTGTCGAGGCTCTGCATGGCAAAACGAAAGCCCTTGCCCGTTTCACCGCCAAGCAGCGCGTCGCCCGGCACCTTAACATCGTCGAGCATGATGTCGGAGATGTGGCTGCCCTCCTGGCCCATTTTCTTGTCCGGCGATCCGGTCGAGACACCTGGCGTATCCATCGGCACCAGAAACGCGCTGACATGGGCATTCTTGGGCAGCGCCTCCTTCTCGGTGCGAGCCATGATGAGCGCGACATCGGCGTGCGGCGCGTTGGTGATGTAGCGCTTGGTGCCATTGAGGATCCAGCCATTGCCATCGGGATCGGGCACCGCTGTGGTCTGCATCGCCGCGGAATCGCTGCCCGAGCCCGGTTCGGTCAGTCCAAAGCACGCTATCTTGCCTTCGACCAGCTGGGGATACCACTGCGCGCGTTGCTCTTGGGTCGCGCCGTTCTTGAGAGCGCTCGAAAACATGCCGACATTGATCGAGAAGATCGAGCGGTAGGCGGGCGCGGCGTTGGCCATGATGTTCACGACGCGCGCGTATTGCGTCATGTTGAGCCCGGCGCCGCCATATTCCTCGGGGACGGTAAGGCCGAACAGCCCCATATCCCGCATCTCGGTAACGATTTCTTCCGGGATGCTATCGTTCTCAATGACTTCGCTCTCGGCTGGAATCAGGCGCTCGCGCACATAGCGTTCGAGCTGCTCGGCGAACTGTTCGAACGTGTCTTGGTCCATGCCGGTGTTGAAGGTCGAGGCGTCGGTAATCGGGGCGTTCATGGGATCAGTCCTGTCGCGGATCGGTCTGTTCGGGCGTCTCCCCCTCGGCGGGGCCCAGAGGTGGAAGCGCGTCGTCTGGCAGGCGCTGCGCGTCGAGCATTTCAGCCGCCTTGTCGAGCGCCTGCTTCTCGCCTTCGCTGATGGCGCCGGGGCCCTTGCCGGCCTGTTCGCCGCCGCTGCACGCCGCCAGAGGCAGCGCCGCAATCAGCGAAAAGGCGAGGCAGTTGGCGCTTGGCATGAAGGGGTCAGTCGATGATCTTGTCCACTTGATCGACCGCTTCCTCAGCCGCATCGAGCGCGTTCGAGGCGGCGTCTGCAGCCGCCTCGGCTTCAGCGGCGGCGGCTTCGGCCTGCGCAGCGACGTCGGCGGCGTTTTCAGCCGCCGCGTTGGCCGTCTCTTCGCTGACCGCTGGCGGGCCTTCCACGCCTTCCAGATCGGTCGCGTCCTCGTCTTCCACCGGTTCATCGGTAACCGGCTCAAGCGCTTCATCGGCCGCCACTTCGACCGTATCGGGCGTGGCTTCCGTTGCGCTGTCCTCAGCCGATCCGCAGGCGGCGAGCGCGAGCGAGAGCGCGCCAAGCGATGCAAAAGTGGTGAAATCCTTCATGCTGTCCTCCTCAAAACCGCCCAAGGCGCGGCCTTTCCTTTAACTAACGCTTCGGGATGTAAACGCACTACCGGTGTTAAGCCAAGGAGGAATCGCTGCATCGAAACGGCACAGCGGACAGCGCAGCCTTGGCTCGCGCCGGTGGCAGCGTAGACCTTGCGCGTCATGAGCCATGCCCCCGATCCCGCGCGCACAAGGTCACCAACGATCCGCCGGATCGCGGCGCTCCTTGTGCTTTTCGTTCCGGCGCTCGGCAATCCGGCGGGCGATACAGCGCAGGCCGAGGCGCGTTCGGCGCCGTTCACCGTCGTCGAAACGGGCAAGTCCTACGCCTCCTTGCAGCGCGCCGTCGATGCGATCGGCGACAAGCGCGGGACGATCCGGATCGCCTCGGGAACCTATCGCCAGTGCGCCGTGCAAGAGAGCGGTGTGATCGCCTATCTCGCCGCCGAGCCGGGCAAGGCGGCGCTGGAGGGCCGCGCCTGTGAGGGCAAAGCGGGCCTCGTGCTGCGCGGGGAGGGCGCCGAGGTGCGCGGGCTGACGTTTCGCAATTATCATGTACCCGATGGCAACGGCGCCGGTATCCGTATTGAGCGTGGCCCGCTCGCCATCGCCTATTCCCGCTTCCTCGACAGCCAGCAGGGCATACTCTCGGCCAGCGATCCGGCTTCAGAGATCACGATCCTGCGCTCAACATTCAGCGGGCTTGGCACCTGTGTGAACCCCGCTGGCTGCGCGCATTCGATCTATGTTGGCGGCTATGGAAAGCTCACCGTGCGAGAGAGCCGGTTCGAGCGCGGGCGCGGCGGGCATTATGTGAAATCGCGCGCGGGCGTGGTGGTGATAGAGGACAATTCGTTTGACGACGCTGGCGGCGTTAAAACCAATTACATGATCGATCTGCCCGCCGGCGCGACCGGATCGATCGCTAACAACTGGTTCGTGCAGGGCAAGAGCAAGGAGAATTACTCCGCCTTTCTTGCGCTGGGATCGGAGGAAATCCTGAACCCGTCCGATGGCCTGCGGGTGACGGATAACGAAGCGCGCTTCGTCCCTGGCGTTCGCCGTCAAAGCGCGTTTCTTGCCGACTGGACCGGCGCGCGCGTCGCGATGGCGAACAACCGTCTGGCGGCGGGGTTGACGCAATATGAGCGGCGCTAGGCTTTGAACGCGGGGGCGTAGGTGACCACGCCGCTGGGCAGCTCACCATCCAGCACCAGGCATTGAAAATACTCAGCCGGCGGGCCGGGATAACGCAGTTGCGTTTCATGGCGAAAGCCAAACCGCGGATAGTATTCGGCGCTTCCGAGTAACACGATGCCCTTGGCGCCGCGCTCGCGCATATCGGCGATGCCATGGCGAATCAGCGCACTACCAATGCCTCGATGATGCAGCTCCGGCCAGACGGATACCGGCCCTAGACCAAACCAACCCTTTGTCCCGTCTTCGATCTCAACGGGCGAGAACGCGATGTGCCCAACGATCCGTGTCGCGTCCTCCGCCACAAGCGAAAGAGCGAGATCGCCATCCTTGCGCAGCGCGTTGACAAGGTGTTGTTCGTCGCCTTCGCTAAACGGCATATCGCGAAACGCCGCCTTGGTCAGAGCGAAGATCGTGTCCTCGTCGCCCGGCGCTTCCGGCCGGATCGTGACGGCGAACTGGGGACCGCTCATAGCAACAGGTGCCCCGAGCGATCGCGCTTGGTCGCGAGGTATTTGGCGTTGTAAGGATTGTCGGGCAGTTGGTGCTGAACCCGCTCGCTCACCGTAATGCCTGCGCGTTCAAGGCTCTTCACCTTCGCGGGATTGTTGGTGAGCAGCCGGATCGACGTCGCTCCGATCAGCTCCAGCATCCGCGCCGCGGTTGGAAAATCGCGCGCCTCATCGGGCAGACCCAGCCGGTTATTCGCATCGACCGTGTCGAACCCCTGATCCTGCAAGCGATAGGCGCGCAGCTTGTTGATGAGACCAATTCCGCGCCCTTCCTGGCGCATGTAGAGAACCGCGCCCCAGCCGCCGTCTTCGCGCGCGTGCTTGTCCATCGCGGCGATGGCCGCGTCGAGTTGCGGGCCGCAATCGCATTTGAGACTGCCCAGAACATCGCCGGTCAGGCACTCGGAATGCAGGCGCACCAGCGGCTCGCGATCGCCGCTCTGCTTGCCGATGATAAGCGCGATGTGCTCACGCGTGTCGGCGGTCGAACGGAACGCGATGATCTCGCTGTCTTCGCTTGCCGCGACCGGAAGCCGCGCGCGGGTGATGACCTTGAGCGCGCCGGCGTCGGTGTAGGCGGCAAGGTCTGTCGCTTCCAGGGTGTGCGCTTCGCCTGCGTCCGCCGGATTGACCAGAAAGGCGGGCAGGATACCCGCGATCCGCGCCAGCTCCATCGCCGCGCGCGCGGTGTCATCCCAATCGAGGGTCTCGGCCTTGAACGGCCCCTTGAATGGGTTGCCAAGGTCAAGCGCCGGATCGGCAATCGGAAGGGCTTGGGCAAGGTCAAAGGGCTCGCCACCACGGATCAGGACCGGCGCGTGCGGAACCGCCGCTTCGCGCTGATTGGCGAGTTTGAGCGTTGCGGCGCGGGCGGCCGATACCAGCATGCGCGGCGCGCTTGCCTGCCGCGCGATGGCGGTTTCCACCGGCAGTAGCGTGGGCCCATCCTGAAACGCAAGCGGCCAGCCGTGGCGCAGCGCGTCCACCGCCTGCGCCGCGCGCCGTTCTGGGGAGGACGGCAAGCTCAGAGGTCGAACTCCGTTACCAGCGGGATGTGGTCCGACGGCTTCTCCCAGTCGCGCGCGTCTTCGAGCACGCGGTGCGCCCTGGCCTGGGCCGCGAGCGGGGCGCTCGCCCACATGTGATCGAGCCGTCGCCCGCGATCATTGGTTCGCCAGTTGGGCGAGCGGTACGACCACCAGCTGAAATAGCGCTCCGGTTCGGCGACGAACTCGCGCCCGATATCCACCCAGCCATGCGCGTCCTTGAAGCGCTGCAAGGTCTCAACCTCGATCGGCGTGTGGCTCACCACCTTGAGCAGCTGCTTGTGGCTCCACACGTCGCTTTCAAGCGGCGCAATGTTGAAATCTCCGACAATCAGCGTCGGACGTTCCACGTCATCGGCCCAGCGCGTCATGCGCTCCACAAAATCGAGCTTCTGACCAAATTTCGCGTTCTGCTCGCGGTCCGGCACATCGCCGCCGGCGGGGACGTAGACGTTCTCGATCACGACGTCTTTGCCAACCAGTTCCACACCCACGTGGCGCGCTTCTCCGTTGGCCTGCCAGTCGTGACGCGAAACCTCGTGGATCGGCAGGCGGCTTACCGTCGCAACGCCGTGATAGCCTTTCTGCCCGCAAATCGCCTGATGCGTGTAGCCCATGTCCGCCAGAGCCTGGGCTGGAAACTGGCTCTCCAGACACTTGATTTCCTGAAGGCACAGAACGTCCGGCGCTTCCTGGGAAAGGTATTTCTCGATGATCGGCAGGCGCAGCCGGGCCGAGTTGATATTCCATGTCGCAACCGAAACCATGGCTGCAGACTTAGGAGCGTGGCCGGGCACCGACAAGCTTTAGCTTTCGCCCCGCAACCTTGTCGGATAGGGCGCCGCACAACGTTTCCAGCATCAAAGGGGCCTGCCATGATTCGATCCTTCAAGCCCATCCTTGTCCTTGCCACTGCTAGCCTTTCGCTCAGCGCCTGTGTGGCCGCGATCAACAATACGAGCTACGCGCCCCGTGCCGGCGAAGCCCCCAGCGCTGAGCGCGTCGTATCCGCGACCGCTGCGCCAACGCGATCACCGGGGAAGGCGAAGAACGTGATCCTGCTGATCTCCGACGGGATCGGCTTTAACGGCTGGCTCGCCGCCGATTATTATCAGGGCAAGGCAGGTGCGCAGTCCTATCAAGTCGTGCGTCCCGACGGCACTCGGCCCGTTGTGCTCGGCATGGCGCACAGCTCGCTCAACCTGGTGGACGAAGAAGGACGCCTTTTGCCGAGCGCTTCGGATGTCGAGCTGGCGACGGGGGCGGTTGAGCAGGGCTACGATCCGCGCACGCGCTGGGAGCGGTTCGAAAACACGTTTGCAGGCGATTTTGCCCCGGAGGCCAAGAGCTACACCACCTATACGGACAGCGCGGCGGCAGGCACCGCGCTGATGACCGGGCGCAAGACCGCGAACGGGCGCATCAATATGGACTGGAGCGCGAACGAACGGTTCCGCACGATCGCGCAGGTCGCAATGGATCGTGGGCGCGCGGCGGGCGCGATTTCTTCTGTAATGGCCAGTCACGCGACGCCCGCTGCAGCCATCGCGCACAATGTCAGTCGCAACAATTACGATGAGATATTCAACGAGATGGTCGCGAGTGACCTCAATGTGATCATGGGCGGGGGCCACCCGCTCTATGATGCAAGCGGGCGCCCGAAGAACCCTGAGAAAGAGCGCGACTATCGCTATGTTGGGGGCTCTGAGACACTTGGCGCTCTGACCAGCGCAGCGGGTCTCAACGGCTTTGCCTTCATCGATGCGAAGGAGGACTTCGAAGCGCTCGCAGCGGGCGCCAATGTGCCTGAACGCGTGGTCGGCATCGCGCGCACCGGGTCAACGCTTCAAGCCGGGCGCGAGGATCTGTTGGACGTCGACACGCCTTCGGGCATGGCGTTCAACCCCGGCGTCCCCGACTTGCCGACCATGGCGCTTGGCGCGCTCAACGTGCTCAATCGGGACGAAGACGGGTTTTTCCTGATGATCGAAGGCGGCGCGATCGACTGGATGGGCCACGCCAACAACATGCCTCGCTACATTGAGGAACAGGTCGATTTCAACGCCACGGTCGACGCGGTTATCGCTTGGGTGGAGGCGAATTCCAGCTGGGAGGAAACGCTCGTGATCATCACGTCGGATCATGAGTGCGGCGGCATCTGGGGCGAGGGCACTTTCACCAACAGCGCCGGCGGCCCGATCGCGGTCGAGCGCACGCCCGAAGCGCTCACCGCCGCGCGCTTCAACCCGGCCGAGGATACCTTTAACGGCTTCCTCGCCGTGCAGGATCGCGGCAAAGGAAACATGCCTGGCTATCAGTTCGCCTCGGGCAACCACACCAACGAGCTGGTCCCGCTTTGGGCGATCGGCATCGGGTCGGAGAGATTTGCGCAATTCACCCGCACCGACACGCGCGCCAGGGCCCTTTGGGGTGAGCCTTATCGCTGGAATGGTGACTTCGTCGACAACACCAGCGTCTTTCAGGTGATGGAGATGGCTCTGAGGGAGTGATTGCTCCCTCGGCGGCCACCCAGAGCCTACGCCCCCCCAACGAAAAACCCCTGTCCCGGGGGCGTTGGGACAGGGGTTCCGTTTGAGCGTTCGTCACGCTTGCACAAGGCGTCTCTCAATCGAAGACCAGGGCAACAGGGGGGAAACCCGTCTTCGTCCACCTTGTATTCCTGTGTTTACGGGAGTGTGGCTTTCGCGCAAATGAACGCCCGCTTGGGTTTGTCGCGTGCTTACAACTTTTCGGCGTTGAAACGTTTATTTCGGGCGACGAGATGAGCGGCGCGGATCGCGAAAGGTGAAAGTGCTGTCTGCCACCGAAACGCCGTATCGGTGATTCGAAAGCCGCACTGTCGTGCGATAGTTCTGCGCGTCCTTTGCGACCCAGTTGACCAGCTGCAAGCCGCCGGGCGCGCGCTCATTCCGGAAGAAAATCAGGTTGATGGCACCGTATTCCGGCTTCTTGGGATCCTCGACTATCACGCTGACCACGTCCTGGCTCCCGGTCTCGACAAGGGTGCCGTAGCGCTTCACATCGCGTCCGGGATCCAGCAGCGCGCCAAGCGGAGTGTTCTTGATCGGCCAGCGTTCGACTTGCCCCACCTCGTAGTCGATCATGTAGAGCGATTTACCGTTCGAAACCATCAGGAAGTCCGCATCCGACCCGTAATCGAAGCGGATCTTGCCCGGGCGCTTGAGCGTCAGGACGCCGCGCACGCTGTTGTTCTGGCGGTCGGTCTGGGTGAAGTCCGCGCGCATTGTCGAGATGCCGCGCAGCGCGGCGACCGCGCGGTCCAGATCCCCAGGCTGCGTTTGCGCGTGCGCGGGCGAGCTGGGGTTCAGCAAGGCTGCGGTCGGAAGCGCCGCAGCGCCCAGTGCGAGCAAACCACCCGCAACCAGACGGCTGGGTCTGAAAAGGAGGTTCGAGCGGATTGTCGGCAGAAGCGTCTTCATGGCCTTCATCCTGTCTGAAGGGCCTTGAATAGCGCCTGAATCGTTGAGGGGCGAGGCGACCGCAAGCCCGACGGGCTTACTTGATCTTCGCTTCCTTGAACTCGACATGCTTCTTCGCGACCGGATCGTATTTGCGGAACACCATCTTCTCGGTGATGTTGCGCGGGTTCTTCTTCGTCACGTAGTAGAAGCCCGTGTCGGCGGTCGAGACGAGCTTGATCTTGACGGTTGCGGGCTTCGCCATGGCGGTTTCCTAAAGATCGGGTGGTGGTCGCCCAAACCAGGGGCAAACCAAAAAACAAAGGGCGGCGCTCAGCGCACCGCCGCACAGACGCGCGCCATTGGGCGATTCTGGGGGAGAAGTCAAGAATGCTCAGCATTGATCGGGCCATTCACTGCGCTTAACGGCATAGGCATGGCCGACCCGGACCGCCCAATCGCGCTCGAAGCGTACGAAGCGCTCGCCGACGGCTACGCCGCAAAGGCCGAGACCAAGGCGGAGAACGGCTATAACGAGCATCCCGCAATCCGCCGGGTGATCGGCGCTGTCACAGGCCTCGACGTTCTTGATGCAGGATGCGGGCCTGGATTCCTGACCCGCGATCTGATCGCCGCCGGAGCGAGCCGGATAGCGGCGTTCGACGTCAGCCCGCGCATGGTGGAGCTTGCCCGGGAGCGCAACGGCCCCGAAACACCGATCATCGCAGCGGACATGGCCAAGCCGCTGGATTGGCTCGCGGATGCTTCTTTTGACCTTGTGGTGTCCTCGCTGGCGCTCGATTACGTGCGCGACTGGTCGAAACCGCTCGGCGAGTTTCGGCGCGTCCTGAAGCCCGGCGGTCGCCTGGTGTTCAGCGTCCAGCACCCGCTTGGGTCCTACCTCTGGTTTCGACCGGAAACAGCATTCGGTGTGCACTACTGCGAGGCGAGCTGGCGCAGCTTCACCGAGGAGCCCGTCATCGTGCCCGACTACTACCGGTCCTTCGAGGAGATCGTCGGTCCCCTCCTGTCGGCGGGCTTCGCGCTTGCTGGCGTTCATGAGACCCGCCCGGTGCCGGAATTGGAGCAAATCGACCCCGAGAAGTACCGCCGCCATTCGACGATCCCGACCTTCATGGTGATCGAGGCGCTGCGCCAATAGTCTCACCAATCCGCCCTGCCCGGCTTGCCGCGATTGGCCTTCACTTGCCCGCGCGCTTTCTTGGCTTTGAGGCGCTGGACCTTGCCCACCCGGTTCACGCGCGTCTTGGCCCGGCGCTTGGGCGCGCGGTGGGCGGCATCGAGCATCTCTTCCAGCTTTTCGCGCGCGGCCTGGCGGTTGGCGTCCTGCGTGCGGTGCTGGCGCGCGGTGATCAGCAGATCGCCCGAGGCGGTGAGCTTCGAGCCGGCAATCTCGCGCAGCCGCGCAAAGACGGGCGGGGGCAGGCGCAGCTGGTAGACATTGACGCGCAGCTGGACTTCGGTTGCGACCTTGTTGGCGTTCTGTCCGCCCGGGCCGGAGCCTGCAAGGAAGCTCTCCGCCGCGAGGGCGTGGGCGCGATCGAGCAGCGCCCTATCCATTCTCAGCCCCAGCCCCAGCCTCTGCCCCATTCTCAGCCTCAGCCTCAACCACACCAAGCGCGACAAAGTCGGGCGGCAGCGGCGCGCGCGCTTCGATATCGGGCTTGCCATCGCGCGGCATAACCAGACCCGAGGCGTGCAGCAGGGTACGCGCGGCGCCTTTCCCGCGCTGGTCTTCCGAGCCGTAGATCGGATCGCCCAGAAGCGGCGCGCCAAGGCCTTTGTGCGCGTGAATGCGCAGCTGGTGGGTGCGCCCCGTTTCGGGAGTGAAGCGGATCACCGAGTGCGCGCCCAGCTTTTGCACCAGCTCCCAGTGCGAAACCGCTTCCTTTCCCTTCCTCGCCGCGATCATCCGCCACCCCTTCGCCTCCGAGCTGATCTTGGCAAGCTTGAGACGGATGGTGCCGCTTGTCCCCGGCGGATGGCCTGCGAGCACCGCGAGATAGGTCTTGGTCACGCGCCGCTCTTCAAACGCCTTGTTGAAGCGTTTCAGGGCCTTGGGATTGCGCGCGAGCAGCAGACAGCCGCTCGTGTCGGTGTCGAGCCTGTGCACGGGAACCGGCAAACGCTGAAAGCCCAGCTTGAGCGCGTCCAGATGGTCCTCAAGGCATTCGCCGCCTTTGCGCGGACGGTCGATCGGAAGGCCGGCAGGCTTGTCGATCACCAGCGCTTCGCCGTCTTCGAACAGGATCGGGATGTCCACGCTCACAGGGGCCCCACTCGCGCCGGAAGAGCCTCGCTTTCAACGCTTCGTCGCACGTGGAGAACGCTTGGAACACATGGAACACTGTCCTGAAGTGAAAAAGCGACCGCCTGCACCGCGCCCGCAACGCGCCGTGTCGCATCGGTGCAGGCAGGCCGTGTCTCGCTCATGTCCCTCTCATTCCACAGGCGCGCCGCGTAGGAAAGCGCGCCTCGCCGCTTGCGAGCCCTCACACCAACTTCGCCGAGAACAGCCCGCGCACCGCGTTGCCCAGCAGCAAGCCATCGGCAAGATCGTCGAGCGTCAGTTCGGCCTCGCGCGCGCTCTCCTTCTCGATCAGGAAGGCGCGCAGCACGCCGGGCAGCAGGCCCAGCGAGGTCGGAGGGGTGAGGAGAACCCCGTCGCGCTCAACGAACACATTGGTCCAGCAGCCTTCGGTAACAAGCCCATCCTCGCGCACCAGCACCGCTTCCTTCGCGCCCAGACTGCGCGCGGCAACGAGAGCGTCCTCGTAAAAGCCCCGGTCCGATGTCTTGTGCGCCAGCCGCCAGTCCGATGGATCGAGCGGATGCGGCAGCGCCGCCACGCACACCGCCTCCGTGAAGGGCTCGGGCAGGGGTGCGGTCTCCAGCGCGGTGGCGCCGCTGCGCGCGGTCAGCAGGCGCAGCTTGGCGGGCGCTTCGAGCTCGAAACACAGCGCCTGGATCTGATTGCGCGCGGCGTGGCGATCGAATTCGAAGCCGAGCGCGGCGGCGCTCTTCTTCATGCGCGCCAGGTGCAGTTCAAGGAGGGCAATACCGATTTCGGGGTTGAACTCCATCGTTTCGATCAGGTCGAAACCGGGCGCGGTAAGATCGGGGGAGGAGGCGCGCGCAAAGCCTGCCTTGACCTCGCATTCGCGTCGCTCCGCGTCGACTGCGCTGTCCGCGACGATCGCCGAGCCCACCCCCAGCACGGCGGTGCCTTGTGCGTTCTCGATCGGCGTCAGGCGCAGCGTTCGGATCGCGACGTTGAATGCGGCGCTGCCATCGGCATCGATACGTCCCATCGCCCCGCAATAGGGGCCGCGCGCGCCGCGCTCGACCTCGTCGATCAGCTCCATCGCCCGGATCTTGGGCGTCCCGGTGATCGAACCGCACGGAAAGAGCGCGCGCACCAGATCCATCGCGCCCTTGCCGGGCGCCAGCTCAGCGCGCACGCTGGAGACCATCTGGTGCACGGTGGGATAGGTTTCGACTGCGAACGGCGTATCGACCGCGACGCTGCCCGGTACCGCCACGCGGGAAAGATCGTTGCGCATCAGATCGACGATCATGAGGTTTTCCGCGCGATCCTTGACCGAGCTTGCCAGTTCCTGCCTGAGCGCTGCGTCGCGTGCCGCATCGCCGCCGCGCGGGCGCGTTCCCTTCATCGGCTTGACCTTCGCGCTGTCACCGTCAAGCGCCACGAACAGCTCGGGCGAGAAGCTCAACAGCCAGTGCGAGCCATCGTAGATCAGCCCGCCATAGCCCGCTTTTGCGCTGTGTCTGAGCTGCGCGTAGAGCGCGATGGGATCGCCGCGATAAGAACCGGTGAGCGGGTAGGTGAGATTGGCCTGATAGATGTCGCCCGCGTGGATCGCTTCGCGCAAGGTTTCGAACGCCGCCGCGTAGCCTCCTGGCGAAAGCTGCGGTTCGAGCGGGCCGAGGCGAGCGGAGCCCTCAGCCTCGCCGTGCTGCGAAAGCCACGCGGGCACCTGGTCCGGCGCGATCTGTTCCGGCTCGCGTTCGAACAGCCCCAGCCAGACGAGCGGCCCCGCCGCGCCGGTGCGTGCCTCTGCAAGACGGGCAAGTCTTGGCTCCAGCGCCAGCCCGGCCTCGTAGGCGATATATCCGGCAATCTCGCCGCGCCCTTCGCGCCGCGCCGCGTCGGCTTCGATCAGCGCCCGCTCCACATCGCTCGCACGGTAGGCCGCAAAGACCCGGGTTGGCGCGCTGTAGACGCGCGCGTGCGCCGCGCCGCTCTCGCGCGCGTCGTCGAGCAGGACGAAGGGGCCTCGGGATGCGGAAGGCTTTGACGATGCGGGCTGGCCCATAGCTCCCCCTCTAGCTGTTCCTGCATTCAAGTCGAGAGTTGACCCGCCTCGCGCGCGCTTGCACATCGGCGCAATCCATCAAACGCGAGGGGCAGACGAATATGAGCGACATCTTTCTTGGTCTGGGCGGCAATGGCGAGAACCAGCGTCTGGCGCTCAGTCGCGCCAACCGCCACGGTCTCATCGCCGGCGCGACGGGAACCGGCAAGACGGTGACGCTGCAGGGCCTTGCGGAGAGTTTTTCCGCCAACGGTGTCCCGGTTTTCGTCGCCGACGTGAAGGGCGACCTGTCCGGCGTCGCCATGCCCGGATCGCCCACGTTCAAGCACGCCGACAAGCTTGAAGGGCGTGCCGCTGAGCTGGGCATGGAGGACTACGCCTATTCGGACAATCCGGCGATCTTCTGGGATCTCTACGGCGAACAGGGCCATCCGATCCGCACGACGATTACCGAAATGGGGCCGCTGCTCCTGGCGCGGCTCCTCGATCTCAACGACACGCAGGAAGGCGTGCTTCAGATCGTTTTTCGCTACGCCGATGAAAACGGCCTGCTGCTGCTCGATTTCGGCGACCTGCAATCGATCCTGCAATGGGCGAACGAGAACGCGAAGGAGCTCTCGGGCAAATACGGCAATGTCTCGCGGCAATCGGTGGGCGCTATCCAGCGTCAACTCCTGAGCTTCGAGGCGCAAGGGGCGAACCACTTCTTCGGCGAACCCGCGCTGGAGATCGACGATTTCCTCGCCACCGACGAGCAGGGCCGGGGCTACGTGAATGTGCTGGCCGCCGACAAGCTGATGCGCAGCCCCAAGCTCTACGCCACCTTCCTGCTTTGGCTGCTCGCCGAGCTGTTCGAGAGCCTGCCCGAAGTGGGCGATCCGGAAAAGCCGACGCTGGTCTTCTTCTTCGACGAGGCGCATTTGCTGTTCGACGACGCGCCCGAGGCGTTGCAGGACAAGATCGAACAGGTGGTGCGCCTGATCCGCTCGAAAGGCGTGGGCGTGTTTTTCGTCACGCAGAACCCGATCGACATCCCCGAGGAGGTCGCCGGCCAGCTTGGCAACCGGGTGCAACACGCGCTGCGCGCGTTCACCAAGCGCGACCAGCGCGCGATCAAGGCGGCAGCGGAGACCTTTCGGATCAACGAGGAGCTCGACACCGAGGAGGTCATCACCGAGCTCAAGGTGGGCGAAGCGCTGGTCTCCACGCTCGACGAGGACGGCGCGCCCACCGTGGTTCAGCGCACGCTGATCAAGCCCCCCCGCTCGCGCCTGGGCCCGGTCACCAGAAAAGAGCGCGCGATCATCCAGTCGATCAGTCCGTTCGAAGGCAAATACGACGAGGCGGTGGACCGCGAAAGCGCGGAGGAAGTGCTGCTCGCCAAAGCGCAGGACGCGGTCGAGACCGCTGAAGAAGTTGCGGAAATGGGCGAGGAGGAGGTGCGCAAGCGCGCGCGCAAGTCGAAGTCCATCTGGGAAAAGGCGATAAGCCGCGGAACGAAGGTCGCCGCGGGCGGCCTTGCGGGTGTTGCGGCGGCCAAGGTGCTGGGCAAGAAAAGCCGCGCGAACCCGGTCGCCTCGGGCATCACGTCGGCGGCGGGCTCCATCGCCACCGACCTCGCGGGTCCGGTGGCCGGACGGTTCGTGCGCAACCTGATCGGCGGGTTGATGCGCTAGGCCTGGAACCGGCTTGGCACCGCCCGCGCAGCGCTCTGGCACCGCCCAGGCATCGCCCAGACATCGCGCAGACACTGCGCCAACGCAGTGAAGCCACTCAAACCGGGATACGAAGCTCTGCGACGAGCCCCGCGACGCTCCCCCCCACGCGGCGATTGCGCAGAACCAGCGTCCCGTCATGCGCTTCGGCAATCGCGCGCGCGAGGGTCAGGCCCAGCCCGGCGCCCCCGGTCGACCGGTTGCGCGAGGTCTCGCCGCGGGTGAAGGGCTCCAGCATGTCCGCGATCCGGCCTTCCGCGATGCCCGGACCCTTGTCCTCCACGCTGAGCGTGACCATCGGCCCGCCTTTGCCGATGTCCTGCCCGACACGCACTCGCGCCGATCCGCCATAACGCACCGCGTTGCTGACAAGGTTGCGCAGCGCGCGCTTGAGCCACGTCACCTGAACCGCCGCCACCACGCGCGGCGTGGGCCCGATTGGCACGTCCAGCGTGACCGGTTCGCCCAGATCCTCGAACTCTTCGACCACGCTGTCGGCCAGCGCGCGGATATCGACCGCTTCCGGCGCGTCGGCGCCTTCGCCTGCTCGGCCAACGCGGGCAAGCGAGAGGATGTCGTCGAGCGTCCGGGTTATGTCCTCGATGCTGTCCGCCATGCGCGCGCGTTGCGCTTCGTCGGGCACGCTCTCGACGCGGACCCGCAGCGCGGCGAGCGGGGTCTTGAGATCGTGCCCGATCGCGCCGAGCATCACATCCTTTTCATCCAGCAGCGCGGCAACGCGCGCTTCCATCTTGTTGTGCGCCGCGATCAGCCTGCGCGTGTCGACCGGGCCGGTCTCCTCCAGCTCGACGGTTTGTTCGGGCGTCTTGGAAAAGTCGTCCAAGCGTTCGGTCAACTGCGCCAGAGGCTGGGTCAAACGGCGCAGCACGAGGTAGAGCGGCACCATCAGCACGATGAAGATCACCAGTGTCTGCAGCAGGATCAGCGGCAAACCTTCGGTTTCGCTCTTGGGTTCCGGCATTCGCACTGTCAGCCAGCCGGGCGCATCCGTCGGCTTGATGGCGGCGACCAATAGAGCCCGTTTGTCCCAGTTGCGGAACGGCGGCAGGTCGACCTCGGCGATGATTCTCGAGACGTAGGGGTCATCGCCTGCGAACCGCCGCACGATGCGGATCGCGTCGGTTGGCACGTCCTGCTCGTCCAACAGGTCACGAAGCGCGGTTTCGAAGCGCGTAATGCGCGGCGCCCCTGTTTCGACGGGCGCGTCGGGACTGCGCTGCAAGCTGAGGCGCATCAGGCGCGTAAAGGGCAACCCCCCGCCCCGCCGGACTTCGGAGAGCGGAGGGGGATCGGTCCCACCGGGCGGGAACGGCATGCCGCCGGTCGCCAATTGTTCAAGGCTGCGCGGTGCGTCGCGTCGCATGGGTTGGCGGCCTCGGGACGCGGGGCCGGCGGACCGGTCGGGCCGGGCGCTGTAACTTCCCGCCGTCTCTGCAATAAGGCGCAGCGCGATCGAGTTGACCGCAGCGGCGTCGCGGCGCTGCTGCGCGGCGCGATAGAGCGCGACCGCCGAAACCGCCTGCGCCACCAACAGCGCAAGAGCAAGAACCAGGGTTACCTGACCAAGCAGGCTGTTCGGCAGGAAACGCTTCATCCGTCCGCCGATTGGCTTTGCGGTGAGACGACCGGCGCGACCCGGCGAACCTGAGCGGCAAACCGGTAGCCGCCGCCGCGCACGGTCTGGATATAATGCGGGTTGCGCGTGTCGGCTTCGATCTTGCGGCGCAATCGGCTCACCTGATTGTCAACCGCGCGGTCGAACAGGTGAGCGGTGCGCCCCTGGACCATGTCGAGCAGGAGATCGCGATCCATGACTTTGCGCGGATTGTCGAGGAAGGCGCGCAGCAGACGAAATTCCGCCGTCGAGATCGGCACTGTGATCCCCTCCGGATCGGTAAGCTTGCGCTTGAGCGGGTCGAGCGCCCAGTCCTCGAACAAATAGTGCCAGTCTTCGTCTTGAGTTTCCGGCGCGTTTCCTCGCGCCACCCGCCGCAGGACGGTGCGAACCCGCGCGACCAGCTCACGCGGCTCGAACGGTTTGAGGATATAATCGTCCGCGCCAAGTTCCAGTCCGAGGATTCGGTCCATCGCTTCGGTTTTGGCGGTAAGGAAGATGACAGGCATAGATCGCGTTTCGACCAGATGGCGGCAGAATGAGAGGCCATCTTCGCCCGGCATCATGATGTCGAGCAGGGCAATGTCGGGCTGCTTCTGGCCCGAGGGGTCGGCGTCGGCCTCGGCCAGGAGGCTGCGCGCGCGCGCAGCGCTGTCGGCCTCTGTGACCGCAAAGCCTTGTCCGGTGAGGTATTCCGCCAGGGGTTCGCGCAAGGTTGCCTCATCGTCAACCAGCAGGATGTTTGTCCGGTCGGTCTCGGGACCGTTTTGCATCGTCATCTCGCGCTCACCAACTAATTCGTGCATTGGATCGGTGCCTTGTTCAACTGTTGGGGCAGGTGGGCTCAAATCGCAAGCCGACCCGATGCGCCCCTCCTTTGCAAGAGGAGCGCACCGGGTCGGAAGTCGGGGGGATCTCACAGGGGTTTGCGCCAGGTGTTCAGGGGCGTGTCGCCCAGCGCTATGAAAAGACCCCCCGAAGCGAAGTCTGCTTATGGGTTTGTAATGTCCTGTCAGGCGCCACCTTGTCTTGAGCCATCGCGGCGACCGCGACGGGAGTGCTGGGCGGCCTCGCGTTCGGCTGCGGTGACTGTGCCTGACCCATCGGTGTCGATCCGCGCGAAGCGCGCCTGAGCGATGGCCTGGAATTCTTCGCGGCTGACCGCGCCGTCGCCGTCGGCGTCCGCGCGCGCCAGCAGGCGCCTTGCGCGCTCGCCGCGACCGCGCCGCTCGCCGGCTGCTTCCATTTCCTCGCGCGAGATACCGCCGCTGCCATCGGTGTCGAGCCGCGCGAACATCGTTGCCTGACGCTGTTCCAGACGGTCGGCCAGTTCGGCTTCGCGCTCCCGGCGCGCGGCGGTCATCTCGTCAAGGCTGATCTCGCCATCGCCGTTGGTGTCGGCGGCGGCAAAGCGTTCTTTGGCCACCGCCGTACGGTCGGCTTTGTCGAGAACGCCATCGCCATCGACATCGAGGCGGGCGAAACGTTTTGCCGCGTGCGTCTTGGCTTCCTCGAGGGTGATGTCGCCATCGCCGTCAAGGTCTGCGCCCACCATGGCGAGCCCGCGCGCGGGCTTGGGGTTGTCGGTGTTGAGAGCCGCAGCGGCAAGCCCGGCGCCGCAGAGCGTAAGGCCACCGGCGATCAGAAGGCTGACTTTGCGCATGACTGTGTTCTCCGGTTCAAGGCAGCGCGAGCGCGGTTAGCGCCGGGCTGCGATGGTTCTGGAAGCTGCGACGAACGCGCCAGTCTGGACCATATGAAGCGGCCACTCGGTATGCCTCGACAGGGGGAACGAGGCCGGGGTAAGGTTCCGAGCGCCGGGCTTGCATCGCCAGACCGGGAGCGTTTTGAGGGGGAGCGCTCCTTCGCGCGCACGCCGCAACTCACGTAGACCTTTTAGTGGGCCTGTGTCGCAGGATTATGCCAGCGATCGGGAAAATTGTCGCAAGCTGTATCGACCTGACAAAGTGGTTCATCTGCGCGCAAGGAAGCAGCGCCCCGGCGCCTTTGCGCCCTAGGGAATGCGCCTATGCGCCCTAGGGGAAGCGCCTTTGCGGCCTAGCGCGGGCGTATTTGCGTGCCTTCCCCGGCGGTAATGAAGATTGCCGTCGCGCGTTCAGCAATGTTTGCGATGTGCCACACTCCGGGTGGGTTGATGGCGTATTCGCCCGCTCGCAGCGTCAATTCTCGCAGCTCGTCTTCGGGGCCCTCTTGGATCAGCACCATCTCGCCTTGTGTGCAGATCACGACTTCCGCGCCGTTTGGGTGCATTTCCCAAGTGGGCCAGCCCTCGGTGAAGGTGCGCGCGGACACCAGCCAAGCGGTATCGCCCTTGCTCGAATGGCGCGCGGCGTAGTCGTCATACCACCGCATTCCTGTCGGATCCTCTGAAGCCGGAAAAAGCGGCGGCTGCGGCACAGCGCTCGCGCCGAGGCCCAGATGGATGAAGGTCTGAGCCAGCGAAGCGGCGTCGCTCACGCCACCGGATCTGTCATGCAGAAGACATTCAGCTTGTTGCCATCGGGATCGCGGAAATAGCCTGCGTAAAAGCCGTCATCGCCGCGCGGTCCCGGCGCGCCTTCGTCGCTGCCGCCGTTTGCGATCGCGGTGTCGTAGACCGCCTGCACCTGTTCGGGCGTCTCGACCGCCAGCGCCACCATCGTGCCGTTGCCCACACTCGCCGCTTGCCCGTCGAACGGCAGCGTTGCGGCCACGCCCGGCGCGCCGCCCATCTCGCCCCAGGCGATGAACGTGTCGAACTCCATCATCCGTCCGACGCCGAAATGCTTGGCGATCGCGTCATAGAACGCCGCCGCGCGCGGCAGGTTGTTGGTTCCCAAAGTGACATAACCGATCATGTCTGCGTACTCCCAATTGCGACTCGCCATGTAGGAACATTACAGGAACATCCGAAATGGTGCAATTGGGAGTCTTTGCCTGAGCGATCATCCGCCCCGCCTCCCCGCCCGTCCACCACAAGATAGTGGGACTATTGGTGGACGGGCGGGGAGGCGGGCGGGCGATCGGTGAGCGCTAGCGACCGTAAGACAAGGGAGCTGTCTCGCGCTCCACCCAGGCGCGATCCTCGCCTTCGAGTTGCGGCGCGAGGATCTCGCGCACCTTGACGTGATAGGCGTCGAGCCAGGCCACTTCGGCCTGGGTCAGCCCGCTTTTGTCGATCAGCCGGCGGTCGATGGGCACGAAGGTGAGGCAGTCAAAGCCGAGATAGCGCCCTTCCGCGCCCTCGATATCGCGCTCGACGGTAAGCACGAGGTTTTCGATGCGGATGCCGAACGCGCCCGCTTTGTAATAGCCCGGCTCGTTGGAGAGGATCATGCCGGCGTGCAGCTCGGCGTTGGTGCCCGCTTGTCCGCCCGTGGGCTTGGCGATGCGTTGAGGCCCTTCGTGCACGGCGAGGAAGCTGCCGACACCGTGGCCGGTGCCGTGCGCGTAATCGACGCCCGCTTCCCACAGATATTGCCGCGCGAGCACGTCCAGCTGCCCGCCCGTGGTGCCTTGCGGGAAAACCGCGGAATCGATCTGGATGTGCCCCTTGAGCACGCGCGTGAAGCGGTCTTTCATTTCGGGCGTAGGCTCCGCGCCCTCGGGCGTGTCGATCCAGACGGTGCGGGTGATGTCGGTTGTGCCCGCCGGGTACTGCCCGCCCGAATCGACGAGATAGATCGAGCCCGGCGGGATCGCGATGTTGCTTTCCTCGTCCACCCGATAATGCGGCAGCGCGGCGTGACCGCTCGCGGCGGAGATCGTGTCGAAAGAGGTGTCCTTAAGGTCGCCGTGTTCGCGGCGGAAGGCTTCTAGCTTGGCCGCCGCGCCCAGTTCGTCGACCTCGCCCGTGGGCGCGGTGACTTCCAGCCAGCGCAGGAAGCGCGCGACCGCCGCGCCATCGCGCGCCTGCGCGGCGCGGTGTCCGGCGACTTCGGCGGGGTTCTTGATCGCCTTGGCGAGGATCGTCGGGTCGTCCTTGAAGGCGAACTTCGCGCCGCCCGCGCGCAGCGCCTGCGCGATGCCTACGACGCCGAAATTGGGATCGACGCTAACCCGCTGGCCTTTGTAGTCGCTCTTGAGCGCCCCCTCGAAAGCGTCGCGGTCGCGCACGGTTACCGCGTTGCCCAGATGCTGGGTCAGTTCGGGCGTGACCTTCTCGGGAGCGATGAACAATTCGGCGGTCCCGTCGGCCTTGGCGAAGACATAGGATAGCGCGACGGGCGTGTGCGAGACATCGCTGCCGCGCATATTGAGCAGCCAGGCGATCGAATCGAGCGCCGGGATCACCACCGCGTCGAGCTTTTCGGAGACAAGCCAATCGGCGATCTCGGCGCGTTTATCGGACGAGGAGCGTCCCGCAAGCTCGTCCTCGTGCACCACCGCCACCGCATCGGATGGATCGGGCCGATCGGACCACACCGCGTCGATCGGATTGCTCTTGGCCGGGACCATTTCGATGCCCGCAGGCTCCACGTCGCTTTCAAGCGCCTCGACCCAGGCCCAGGTGTGAATCCAGGGATCATAGGCAATGCGCGTATCCGGCCCGCACACCTCTTTCAGCCACGCGCCCAGCGTGTCCTTGGGGATCGAGCGATAGGCGAACAGGCTCTCATCCACCTGTTCGCGCACCTGCACCGTGTAACGTCCATCGACAAAGATAGCCGCGTCGGTCAGCGTCACCGCCGCAAAACCCGCCGAGCCGCCAAAGCCGGTCAGCCACGCCAGACGCTGCGCGTATTCACCGACATATTCGCTCATGTGCTCATCCGATATCGGGATGATAAAGCCATCAAGTTCGCGGCGCTTGAGCTCTTCGCGCAGGGCGGCGAGGCGGGCTTCGTGCGTTTGCATCAGCATGAAATGGGTCCTTGGGTCGAGGATGAGGCGGCGCGCGCCATTGCGAAGGCGCAGAGTTCATGGTTACAAGGTAACAGCATAACCTCTTCTCTTGGCGCTTTAAACCCGCGCATCTCTCATTCAAAGGACGACGCCCAATGGCACACCTCTCGAAAACCCGTTTGGCCGCGCTTACCTGCGCTGCAAGCGTGGCCCTTGCGCCCGTCACAGCGGCGCAGGCCGATAGCCACAAGGACCAAGACTCCAAGGACATGAACAGCGTGAGCGCAAAAGCAACGCCGCCGGTCGCCAAGAAGGTGCCGCACACCTACACCCACCACGGCATCACGATCGAAGACCCCTATGACTGGCTTTACGACAAGTCCTACCCCACCGTCGATGATGAGGACGTGCTCGACTACGTAAAGGCGGAGAACGCCTATTTCGAAGCCAATATGAACCCCCTCGAAGCGCAGACCGAAGCGCTGTTTCAGGAGATGAAGGCGCGCATCAAGGAGGACGATTCCAGCGTGCCCCAGCGCCGCGGCGAATTCCTCTACTGGACCGAATACAAGGAAGGCGATCAGTATCCGCGCTTCTACCGCAAGCCCGTTGGCGCGCCGGCAGACGCGAAAGGCGAAGTGATCCTCGACCAGAACGAAATGGCCGAAGGCCTTGAATATTTTCGCCTTGGCGCGTTCGCGGTCAGCCAGAATGGGCGTTTCATGGCCTACGCCACCGACACCAACGGTTCAGAGCGCTACACCGCTCGCATCAAGGATTTGGAGACCGGCGAAATCCTTGCCGATGAAATCACCGAGATCCGCGGCGGCCTGACCTGGGTCGCGAACGACACCGCGCTCGTCTACACACCCTCGACCGAGGAATGGCGCTCGCTTGAGGTCAAGCTGCACACGATCGGGCAACCCAGCGACACCGATGTGACGCTTTATCTCGAAGAGGACCAGAGCTTCAGCGTGGGCGCCGGGCTTACCGCGCAGGACGATTACCTGATCATCGCAACCGGCGATAACGAGACGAGCGAAGTGCGCTTTGTCTCCGCAAGCGACCCTACGGGAGAGCTCACCCTCGTGCGCCCGCGCGAAAAGGGCGTCGAGTACAGCGTCGACATTCGTGAGGGCGAGATGTTCATCTGGACCAACGATGACCACGTCAATTTTCGCCTTGCCAAGGCCGCGCTGGAGACCCCGAGCGAGTGGGAAACCGTGATTGCGGGATCGGACGATTTTTACCTGACGGGGTTCAGCCTCTTCAAGGATTTCTTCGTCACCGAGGGGCGTCTGAACGGCCTCGACAAGGTGCAGATCCGGCAATACGCCTCACCGCAGACCGTCCAGTCGATAACCTTCCCGGAAGAAAGCTATGACGCGGGCTTGTCGAACAATCCGGAATACGATCAGACCAAGCTGCGGCTTGCCTATGAGAGCATGATCACGCCGGATACGGTCTACGATTACGACGTGTCCGCGGACACGCTGGAGACGCTCAAGACGCAGGAAATCCCGAGCGGCTATAACCGCGCGGACTATATCACCCGCCGTGTCGAGATCGAGGCGCGCGACGGCACGATGGTTCCGGTCAGCGTGGTGATGCACAAGGATCGCGAAAAGATCCTGGCCGAGCAGGGCATCGAAGGCCCCGGACCGCTGCACCTCTACGCCTATGGCGCGTATGGCTACGCCATCCCGCCCGGCTTCTCGACCTCGCGTCTCAGCCTTGTCGATCGCGGCTTTGCCTATGCCATTGCGCATATTCGCGGCGGCGATGACCTGGGCCGCAAGTGGTATCTCGAAGGCAAGCTCATGGAACGGACCAACACCTTCAACGACTTCGTTGATGTTGGCCGTGGGCTCATCGACATGGGGCTGACGGCTGAAGGCAGAGTAACCGCGAGCGGCGGCTCGGCTGGAGGCGAACTGATGGGCGCGATCGTCAATCAGGATCCCAAGCAATACGGCGCGGTCGTCGCGCACGTGCCGTTTGTCGATGTGCTCAACACCATGCTGAACGAGGATTTGCCGCTGACACCGGGCGAATGGCAGGAATGGGGCAACCCGATCACCAGCAAGGAGGCCTTTGCGTTCATCCTGTCCTACAGCCCCTACGATCAGGTCTCAGCGCAGGAGTATCCCCCGATGCTGGTCACCGCCGGTCTCAACGATCCGCGCGTCACCTATTGGGAGCCCGCCAAATGGGTCGCCAAGCTGCGCGACACCAAGACGGACGACAACGTGCTCTTGATGAAGACCAATATGGGCGCAGGCCACGGCGGCAAGTCGGGCCGCTGGAACTCGCTTTTTGAAACCGCCGAGGAGTTCAGCTTCCTGTTGTGGCAGATGGGGCTGAGCGTCGAGGTCAGTGAGGCGCAGACGGGCGGCTAACGCCATGCCGATCCGCAACATCGTGTTCGATGTCGGCAATGTGCTCGTCCCGTGGGACCCGACCGGCATCGAAACGCGCGCGCTCGGCGAAGAACGGATGGCGCAAGATGCGTTTGTTCCGCCTTTGCGCGGCAATCCGATCTGGCTGGCGCTCAACCGGGGAGAGTTGTCGCTTGGCGAGGCCAAGGCGCGCTATATCGCCGAACAGGGCTTTGCGGGTGAGGAGATCGACCGGCTGTGGGAGGCGCTTTTCGCCAGCTTCCCTCTCATTCCTGAGACGCGCGCGCTGATGGATGACTTGAAGAGCACGGGCTACCGCCTCTTCGCGATCACCGACAACGTTCGCGAAATCGTCGCCCGGTTGAAGCGGGACTACGATTTCTTCGATCACTTCGAGGTCGCCGCCGTTTCGGCCGAGCTCGGCTTCCTCAAACCCGATCCGCGCATCTATCGCTGGTTGCTCGGCACCGCCCGCATCGAAGCGGACGAGAGCGTGTTTCTCGACGATGTCGAGCGCAACGTCGATGGCGCGAAGGCGGTTGGGATGGAGGCGTTCGTGTTCACCACTGCGGCCAAGGCGCGCGCGGATCTGCGCGCGATGGGCGTCACGCTTCCGGAGGCGGTGTGAGCGCTCAACCAGAAGCCGCCTTCTCTCGAAGTTTCGTCGCCGAGCCGGAGCACATCGACGAGCTGGGCCACGTTAACAACGCGGTTTGGGTGCAGTGGATTCAGGACATCGCCACCGCGCATTGGGACCACGCCGCCCGGCCCGAAGATCACGCCGCCTTCTTCTGGGTCGTGGTGCGGCACGAGATCGACTATCGTGGCAACATCGCTCAGGGCGAAGTGGCCGAGGGACAAACCTACATTCCCGATCCACCGCGCGGCGCGACCTCGGTGCGCGTGGTCGAATTCAGGAACGCTCTGGGCAAGCCGCTGGTGTCCGCGCGCACGACCTGGGCAATGCTCGAGCGCGAGACCCAACGCCTTGCGCGCGTGCGGCCAGAGGTCATCGCGCCGTTTGTGCGGAGCGCCTAGGCGACCCTGCTCGCCTCTTCGGCGCTCCCTGCTTCGCCGCCCGCTTCGTCCCGCGCGCGCCGATGCCGGTCGTCGGCCGGTCGCGCTGGCGGCGCCTGATCGAAGACTGTCAGTCGCTCGGACAGCATGCGATTACGGCCCGAGGCCTTGGCGTCGTACATCAACGCGTCAGCGCGGGCGTAGAACTCCTCGAAACTCATCACCGTGCTGCTGGCGGCGGGGACTTCGATGGCGCCCGAGCTGGCGGTGACCGGCCCGTCCAGCCCCTCGACCTCCGCCGCGATGCGCATCGGGATCGCCTTGCGCAAGGCTTCGGCGCGTTCGAGCGTGCGTTCACCGCGCAAGAGCACAACGAACTCTTCGCCTCCCAGACGCGCTGCGACGAGATCCGGATCGGGCCGCGCCCTCAGGGCTTGCGCGCAAGCGACCAGAGCCGCGTCGCCGATCTGGTGGCCGTAGCAATCGTTGATCTGCTTGAAGCGATCGAGATCGATCAGCGCAAAGGTGTCGAACCCAGCGGCGAACAGTTCGGCAAAGCGGGCTTCGAGACCGCGCCGGTTGAGGAGGCCGGTCAGCGGATCGCGGGAGGAAAGCTGCGCGAGTGTTTGCGCTTCGGTCAGCGCGGCGTCGCGTTCGCGGCGGATCGCCAGGAAACGATCGGCGATGGCAAGACTGATGACGATGACCTCCAGCCCGGTGGCCACAAATATGGCCAGGTCAGCGCTTGACGGACCGACATAGAAGCCGATCCCGCGCAGGAGGCGCTCGATCGAGGCCAGGATGATCGGCGTCCAGGCCACCGCAATGAAGCGCGCGCTGCGGCTGCCGCGCGCTACCGCTTCGGCGACCGCCGCGCTGATGATGACGATCACCGGCATGAACGCGTAGAAATAGCCGCGATCATCGAAGCTTTGCGTCGCGTGGAACTGCAACGCGAAGAAGCCGGGCACCGCGATCGACCACAGCCCCGCCGCGATAGTGAGGCGGCGCATGAACCGGGATTGCGCCCTGTGTTCGAGAAACTCGGCAAGGAACAGCGCGGATATGCCTACGCCTATCGCCCAGAAGAGCGGGCCGCCAACCGCAATCGTCGTCACCGAGAACGCGGCAAAAGCCGAGGCCAATCCACCGGCAAACAGGACATAGGCCATCATCGCGATGACCATTGCCGCGTGCAAGAGAACGAAGCGCTCGCGCAGCACGATGAAGAAGCTTAGATCGAAGAAGAGTGGCAACACCAGCATACCCATCACGAAGGCCAGCGTGAGCACTTCAAACAGCGACCAGTCGGCGTCTTCGGGATAGTGGGAGAGCCGCGCTTCGGTCAGCAGCGGCACCGAATGGGGGCGTTCGATCCGCACCAGCAGCGCGTCGGTCGTATCGGTTATTCCAGGCAGGGGAAGCTGAAACACCGGGCCGGCTGCGAACGGTTGGCCTTCGCTTTCGGTCCAGGTCTCCGTGCGCAGGGTCCCGTCCCGATCCAGCGCGGCGAAGCTGATGCTCTTGTGCCGGGCGATGCGGCTGAAGAAGAAGCGGGGGGGCTGTTGGCCCTGCCAGGACTCGCGCTCGAACAGCAGCCAGGCAACCGGCTCATGAGCCACCCAATAGGCGTTCGAGCAGGTCCATCCATCGGCCCCGTTCTGAACCACCGACTGCCCGCGGCGCGCGGCCATATCGGCGAAGCGCGTCCCAAGCCCCGACGCCGCGTGGCAGCGAGGTGCGAAGCTCGGCTCGTCGCTTGCGTTGACATGGGCGAAGGCCGGCGAAAGGGTGGACGCCGGGCCAGCCGTGGGCAGCGGGACGCCGGCCAAAACGGCCAGAGCCAACACGATCGCAAGACACCGCGCGCAGATCCGAACCCAGCCCATGGATCAGGCCTAGCCACAAGCGGTTAGAATAGGCTTAAGTTTACACTGAACATCTGGGTTAAAGGGCAAACAACCCAACCCCTCGTAGAAGTCTGTATGCGCTGTGAAAACGCAGGCTGGTCGTCCACGAGTGGTTGGCATTGCCCAGCCGAGAAGAGCGGCGCGCGCCGCAGGCCTGCGACCGCGCCCGGATAGGCGACGCCACGGGCGAGGTAACGGGCGACGTAACGGGCGGCGTCATGGGCGTGTCACAGTGGACCCCTAGCGCGCAGGATTTGGAGACAGAGATAACCGGGATGACCATGCGCCGCCTCACTTCTTTCGCGTTCCGCCGCAAGGCCGCGCTCATCGCAGCGGCGGCGCTAGGGTCCTTGGTAGTGACGAGCTGCGGCGGCGATGTTTCGCGCGATTCGATCCGGGCGGTGGGTTCCTCGACCGTTTACCCTTTTGCAAAACTGATCGCCGAGAGCTTCTCGCTCTCCAACCCCGATTACAAATCGCCCCTGATCGAGCAGACGGGAACGGGCGGGGGCATGCAGCTCTTTTGCCAGGGCGTTGGCGCGGACACGCCCGACATGGCCAACGCCTCGCGCCGGATGAAGGTGAGCGAGTTCGAGAAGTGTCAGGCGAACGGCGTCACCGACATCATCGAATTGCAGGTCGGTTTGGATGGCATCGCGTTTGCGTCCGCGCGGGGCGGGATCGAGCTGAACCTTTCGCCCCGGATCGTCTACGAGGCGCTTGCGGCGCGGCCTTACGGCGGCGAACAGACCAACGAGACCTGGGCCGACGTCGATCCCTCGCTGCCCGACGAACCGATACTCGTCTACGGCCCGCCCAGCACGTCGGGCACGCGCGACGCGCTGAAGGAACTGGTCCTTGAAGTGGGCTGCGACACCGATCCGGCCATGAAGCGCCTCAAGGAAGAGGATCCGGACGAGCACCGCGCGGTGTGCACCGAAGTGCGCTCGGACGGCGCCTATTCGGACCAGGGCGAGCAGGACAACCTCATCGTCCAGAAGATCGAAAGCAATCCGCGCACGGTCGGGCTCTTCGGCTTTTCCTATCTCGATAAGAACGCCGACAAGGTGCAAGGCCTGCCGATGAACGGGGTCGATCCGACCTACGACAACATCGCCAGCTTTGCGTATCCCGGCGCGCGTCCACTCTACATCTACGTGAAGAAAGCGCATATGCGCGCCATACCGGGCCTCGACCTTTACCTTGAGGAATGGGTGAAGAACTGGTCGTCGGACGGCCCGCTTGCCAAGATCGGCCTTGTCGCCTCACCCGCCGATGAGATGGCGGCCAACGCTGCCAAGGTAAGCGAACGTCTGACAATGACGCGCGAGGATCTGACGGGCGAAGTGGCGGTCGCTCCCGAAGAGGCGCCCGACGCATGAGCCCCGCGTTTCGCCCCCGCAATTGCAATGGATAGGAGGAAGTTTCCGATGATAAACACGTCACAGTCCAAGGCCCGGTTCGCCTCCGCTTTGCTCGCCGGTGCCGCCTGTCTTTCGCTGGGCGCCTGCGCTGAGGAAGCCGAAGAGATCATTGAAACCGTCACGGTGGTCGGCTCTTCCACCGTCTATCCCTTCGCGCAAAAGGTCGCCGAAGACGCCGTGGCCGCCAATGAAGGTCTGGCCGCGCCCGACATCTCGTCTACCGGTTCGAGCGAGGGCATCGCGGAATTCTGCAAGGGGCAAGGCCCCGACACCGTCGATATCGTCAACGCCTCGCGCCGGATGACGCTGGACGAGTTCAACGCCTGCCAGAGCGCGGGCGTCTCCGATATTATCGAGATCAAGGTCGGTCGCGACGGCATCGTCTTCGCCGCGGCGATCGAGAAGGGCTTTGATTTCGGCCTGACCCCGGCGACCGTTTATCGCGCGCTGTCCGCGAGCCCGTTCGGCGAGGAACAAACCAGTGCGAACTGGTCCGATGTCGCGGGCGGCCTGCCGGACGAACCGATCATTGTGTACGGACCCTCCGAAACCTCCGGAACGCGCGATGCACTGCTTGATGTGATCATGATGCCGGTGTGCACCGCCAACGCTGCCATGGTGGCGCTGGAGGAGAGCGATCCCGAAGCCTTCGAGACCAATTGTCACGCGCTGCGCAATGATAGCGCCTATGTCGATCAAGGCGAGAAGGACGAGCTGGTGGTCAGCAAGATCGCCAACAATCCGAGCGCGATCGGGATTTTTGGCTACTCCTATCTCGAAGAAAACGCGGATCGGATCCGGGGCCTGACGCTGGGAGGGGTCGCGCCCAATGCCGAGACGATTGCCGACGGCAGCTATCCGGGCTCGCGCCCGCTCTACCTGTACGTGAAAAAGGCGCATATCGGCGTGACACCGGGTATCGAGGAATATCTTGCGCAATGGGCCAAGAGCTGGAGCGCGGACGGGCCGCTCACACAGATCGGCCTCGTCCCGGCGACCGGGGAGGTGCAGGAAAAGAGCGCGGCGGCGATCGCCAATTCGACCGCGCTCACCCAGGCTGATTTCGAGGAAGCCGCCGAATAGGGCGCCGATCAGATCGGATTGCCGTCGCGATCGCGGAAGATTTCGCGGCGGCCCACATGGTTGGCCGGGCCCACAAGCCCCTCGCTCTCCATGCGTTCGATCCATTTGGCCGCGGTGTTGTAGCCCACGCCCATCTGGCGCTGGAGCCACGATCCGCTCGCCTTCTGGTTCTCGATCACGATCTGGCAGGCCTGGCGATATTTGCGTTCTTCGGGGTTGTCGGACGCGGTGAGATCGTCCTCGAAGGTGAGGCCGCCCTCTTCGGGCTCTTCGGTGACCGCATCGACATATTCCGGCTCCCCCTGCGCGCGCCAGAAATCAGCGACCGCTTCGACTTCCTCGTCGGAGACGAACGGTCCGTGGACGCGCACCATCGCGCCGGTGTTGGGCTTGTAGAGCATGTCGCCCTTGCCCAGCAGCTGTTCTGCGCCCTGTTCGCCCAGGATGGTGCGGCTGTCGATGCGGCTGGTGACCTTGAAGCTTATGCGGGTGGGCAGGTTCGCCTTGATAACGCCGGTTATGACATCGACGCTGGGGCGCTGCGTCGCCATGATGAGGTGGATACCCGCCGCGCGGCTTTTCTGGCTCAGGCGCTGGATGAGGACTTCGATCTCCTTGCCCACGGTCACCATCAGGTCGGCGAGTTCGTCGACGATCAGCACGATCAGCGGCAGCGGTTCGTAATCGAGCTGCTCCTCTTCGTAGAGCTGTTCGCCCGTTTCCGGGTCAAACCCGGTCTGCACCCGGCGGCCCAGCGGCTTGCCTCTGGCGGCGGCGGCGCGGACCTTTTCGTTGAAGGAGTTGATGTTGCGCGAGTTCACGCTCGACATCATGCGATAGCGTTTCTCCATCTCCTCGACCGCCCATTTGAGCGCGCGCACGCTCTTGTGCGGCTCGGTCACCACGGGGCTGAGAAGGTGCGGAATGTCGTCATAGCTCTTGAGTTCAAGAACCTTGGGATCGATCAGAATCAGCCGGCATTCGGATGGCGTGAAGGTGTAGAGCAGGCTCAACAGGATACAGTTGAGACCCACCGATTTGCCCGAACCGGTGGTGCCTGCGACCAGCAGGTGCGGCATGGCGGCGAGGTCCGCGATGATCGGCTCGCCGGCTATATCCTTTCCCAGGATGATCGGCAGATTGCCCTTGTGCTCGGCGAAGTCCGCGCTTGCGGCCAGTTCCTTTAGCATTACCATCTGGCGATCCGAATTGGGCAGTTCGATGCCGATCACGGTCTTGCCCGGAATGGTCGAGACGCGCGCGCTGATGGCGCTCATATTGCGGGCGATGTCCTCGGCAAGGCCGACGACGCGGCTGGCCTTGATGCCCGGCGCGGGTTCAAGCTCGTACATGGTGACAACCGGCCCCGTGCGCACCGCGGTGATCTCGCCCTTGACGTTGAAGTCGTCGAGCACGTTTTCAAGCAGGCGCGCGTTGCGTTCGAGCGCGAGCTTGTCGAGGGCCGGGCCCTCGTCAACGGGCGGCTCGGCGAGCAGGTCGAGACTGGGCAGGTTGAAGGTCGCGAACATGTCGCCCTGATTGGCCTTGGCCGGGCGAGCCTTGCGCGGCGGCGCGCTGGGATCCGTGATTTCGGGCGCGCGCCGCGGCGCTTGATCTTGCACCGGAGCGCGTCCGGCCTTGGCTTTGGGGAGGGGCGCGGTTTCATCCTCGTCCTCGCCGACATCGTCATAGCTTGGTGCGGGCAACCGGGCCTGCCCAATCCCGATAAAGGGGACCCAGGACATCATCGAGCGAAGGCGGCCGATAAGCGGCCTTGCGGTGTTGCGGTCCGCGTTGTCCCACCGATCGTCCTCAACGCCGGCGCGGGAGAGGAAATCGGGCAGGGTCAGGAACGCCCGCCAGTCGATCGCGAAAATCTTGGTCAGCAGCGCGACCGCAATCGCAAGGCACACGACAGCGGCGCCGAGCGTAATCCATCCGGCCACCTCGCCGCCCATCCGGTTGGCAAGCGCTTCCACCCCGCCGGCGCCGAGCAGGCCGACAAGGCCGCCCAGCTGTGCGGGCAGCGATCCGCCGGGTGTCGGCAAGACGATGCCGAGCAGCGTCGAGAGCAGCGCCATGGCCACCACAAGCAGCGCCAGCGGTCGCCACCAGCGGGTGGTGTCGGGTTCGGCTTCCAGGTCTCCATCCTGTTCGACATCGCGCCACAACTTGCGCGCGGAGACATAGAGCAGCGGCAAAAGCAGCGCGCCGGGCACCCCAAAGCTGAAAAGCACCAGATCCGCGGTCCACGCGCCCGGCCGCCCCAGCCAATTGCCGATCCTCTCGCCGCTGGCGGCCGTCGAGAAGCTCGGATCGGTCGGCGTGTAGGTGACCAGCGCAAGCGCCAGGAAGAACATCGCCAGCAGCAGCACGCCTGCACCCGTCATCTGGACGGTTCGGCGGATCGAGCGTTGCAGCCCCGCGCGCCATTCGGCGGTGGATTTGCGGTTATGGGCGGCTCTGGTGGCCATGCGATGCTCCTTGGGTGGAGCACACCAGACGCGTGCTCCTTGGGCGGAGCATACCGAACGCACGCTCCTTGGTTGGAACACACCATGAATCCTTGCCGGAGCCCGGTCAAGCGATCTGAGGTGGCCGGAGCGCTAGCTTAAACCGTCGATCGCGGCCCATCGCGGCCAATTCATTTCCTTTGCGCGCGTCGCTGTCATGCCGCCAAGGGCGATAACCGGTATCTGCGAGCGCGCCGCAAGCTCCCGGAACAGCGATACGCCGAGACACGCCCCACCCGGATGCGAACGCGTCGGAAAGACCGGGGAGAGGAAGAGCGCGTCGGCCCCGTTCCGGTTTGCCAGAAGGACTTCGCGCGCGCTGTGAGCGGTTGCAAAGCGCATCAGGCCCTCGCGTTTGCCGAGGTTGGTGGGCGGCCCATAAATCCCGTCGGCGCCCCATTCGATCCCCTGTTCCGCATCCCCTGACAGAACGGTGAGATGATCGCGAGATCGCGCAATTTCAGCGAGTTCGTCAAAGCGCTTGCGTCGTTCGCCAGCCGCGAGATGATAGTGCCGGAAGACAAATGCGTTCCCCCGGGGCATCGCGGCAAGCGCGGTTTCGAGCTTGTCATCGTTGCGCCCATCGGAAAGCAGCCAAAGGTCCGGGAGGGTCTGGTCTTGCGGCATGGCGACGCTATAGCGCGCCAAAAGCAAGGACCACTATGGAAAGCGCAGCCACTCGGCTTGAGGCCATCGAAGAGAATATCGCCCGGGTGCTCAAACCCGCTCGGCGCGAGCGCGACGAGATCACGCTGATCGCGGTCAGCAAGACGCACCCGGCGGACAATATCACACCGTTGCTAGACCTTGGCCACCGCGTCTTCGGCGAGAACCGCGTGCAGGAAGCGCAGGAGAAATGGCCCGAGCTGCTGGAGCGCTATGGCGAGGTCGAGCTCCACTCAATTGGCCAGTTGCAATCGAACAAGGCCGAAGACGCGGTCCGCCTGTTCGACTGCATCCACGCGCTCGATCGCCCCAGTCTCCTGAAAGCGCTCGCCAAAGCAATGGACAAGGTCGGACGACGCGTGCCGTGCTTCGTTCAGGTCAATATCGGCGATGAGCCCCAGAAAGGGGGATGCCCGATCGCCGAGCTGCCCGATTTTCTGGCTAAGGTGCGCGAGACCGACGTGCCTGTTGCGGGGCTCATGTGCCTGCCACCCGCCGATATCGAACCCGCGCCGTTTTTTGCCCTGCTTGCTAAGCTCGCCGACGATAACGGCCTTGAAGGCCTCTCAATGGGTATGAGCGGCGACTACGCGACCGCGGTGCAGCTGGGCGCGACGCATATCCGCGTGGGCACCGCTTTGTTCGGCGCGCGCGGTTGAGCCGCACGCTCTCGAAACTCAGCGCGTTTATCGAGGATCGGCGCGAAGCGTTGGAGGAGCGCGCGCTGGTCCGCTTCGAAACGGGGGAGGCGCCGCAAGAGGCGCTGAGCCCGGCGGCCAAGGCGGACGCGTTTGCGCAGCGTTTCGGCTTTCAGCCCATTGGCTTCAACTGGGAGATGCTCGATCCGGGCGAGAATTGGACCGTGCCCCGCTCCGCCCGGGCCACGATGGTCGAGGCGCTTGCCACGGACATCTCGGATCGCAAGACGCTGTGGCTTGGCGATACGCGCGTGCTTCAATGCGCCGAGGCTTTTCTGGGCGCCTTTGCGCCGAGTGAACGCACCATCGTCACGAACCAACTGAACGGGCTGTGGTATCCGATTTCCGGCGCGGCGGATGAGTGGAGCTTTGTCGGCTTCGATGACGCGCCGATCGCGCTGCTGGTTCTGGTTCCGCGCGTATGAAAGCCCGCTTGGCGCCGCAACCAAGAAGGGGCGCCCCATCTCTGGAGCGCCCCCTTCAAATCTCAATCAAGCCATTTGGCATCAGAACTCAAACAGGAGCTCAACACCGACATTGCGACCGCGGCTGAGTGGGGAGAAGGTGCCACCGCCGGGATTGTTGGCAAAGGGCTGGTTGACGCCGGTGGACAGCGGTCCACCAAACGGCACGATACCGAGCTGGGTGTCTCCGCCAGCCTGCACTTCGTCAAACAGGTTGCGCCCGTAGAGCGAAACCGAGAAGCCATCGACCGGCGTTACCCAGGTGATGTTCGCCTCCAGGTTGCTGATGTCCTGAATCCAGCCCAGATTGTTATCGGTGTAGGCGAACTCGTCACGATACTGGTAATTCACGCGGGTCAGGATTTCGTTGCCGCCGTCCAGCAGCAGCTCGTGGATCAAGCCCATGCCCCAGGTGACTTCCGGCACGCGGGGAAGACGCAGATCCTCATCCGCCTCATCGATCACGCCATCGCCGTTGATATCGCTGAAGATCTCATCATACTCATCGTTGATGAGGCCGATATTCGCCGTCACGATGAGCGAATTCGACAGGCGAATGCGCGATTCCGCTTCGAAGCCGTAGATAGACGCATCGGCGGTGTTGAAGATCGACTGGACAACGCTTCCGTCATCGGGGTTCACCTCGTTCACCTCGCGCTGCATGTCCTTGATCATCGTGTAATAGGCGGCAACGTTGAGAGTGAAGACGCCATCGTCGGTCTGGAACTTGCCGCCGATTTCGAAGGTATCGACCTGCTCTTCATCGAAGTTGAAGTCACCCGTATCTGCGACAACCGCTTCGAACGCCTGAGGCGCGGTGATGCGGAAGTTATAGCCGCCCGAACGAAAGCCTCGGGTCCAGTGGCTGTAGATCTGGCTGCTGGCGAATTCATACTGCAGGCCCAGCTTCGGTGAGACGTTGCGGAAGCGCACATCGTCTTCAAAGCCGTTCGAGTTGCCGGTGAAGGGGTTTGTCCCGGTGGTCGGGCAGGTCCCGTCGACAACCGAGCATTCGGGGCGCACTTCGATGTAGGTGACCGCCGCGTCCTTGGTTTCCTGGCTCCAGCGGACACCCGCGATGATCGAGAAGCTGTCCGTCAGATAGATCTGGGAGTTGGCAAACAGGCCCAGCACTTCATGGTCCTGTGCACCGCCGCCATAGAAGGGCAGCGGAGTGGCGAACGGCAACTCGCGAACTTCGGTGTACGCGATACTCTGATCGAAGTAGAAGCCGCCTACGGTCAGATCGAACGTGTCGGTCGACACAGCGTAGCGGATTTCGTTCGAGATCTGATCCTGCACCGTTTCCGTGTTCGAGTGGAAAAGGAATTCGGTCGTCCCGTCGATATCGCCGAGCGTTGTGCCCGCGTAATCGCGATAGCCGAAAATGTTGGTCAGCGTGCCCGGACCAACATCCCACTCGGCGGTGAGCGATCCGGTCCAGATTTCGTTGGCGTAGGCGCCGGGTTCGTCGATTGCAAAATCGAACGTGTCGCGCTCGAAGATGCCGCGGTTCTGAGCCGAAGGGCCATCGCCCTCGCTGTCGAAATAATCGAGCTTGCCGGTGATCGTGAGATCGCCGAGCCGCGCTTCGAGAGCGCCTCGGATGATGTAGGTCTCGGCAGCGCCGTGGTTGGAGCCGTCGAACTGATTGATGAAATACCCTTCATCGTTGTTGTAATAGCCGGCCACTTTGAAAAGCAGCGTGTCTTCGATGATCGGACCCGAGAGCACCGCGCTGGTCGTGTAGTTCTCACCGCCGCGACCGCTGTCGATCGGGCCGTCCACAGCGGCGCGAATCTGGCCGCTGAATTCCTCGGTCGGGTTGCCGGTGTTGACCACCACCGCACCGCCGGTCACGTTGCGACCGAACAGCACGCCTTGCGGTCCGCGCAGGATTTCCACGCTTTCCACGTCGAAGATGTCGAAGACGACGCCGCCGTTGAAACCAAGGTAGACGCCATCGACGAACACGCCAACGGTGGGGTCGATCGACGGGATCGAGGAGTTGATACCAAGACCACGGATCGAGAAGTTGGCCGTCCCGCGGCTGGTCCCGATTTGGTCGAGCGACACGTTCGGCGCCTGAAAGCTGAGGCCTTGGATGTCGCGGACTTTAAACGCTTCGAGCGTGTCTGCGTTGAACGCGGTGACGGCGAGCGCCACGTCTTGGACGTTCTCGACGTTTTGCGTCTTTGTGCCGGTGACAACTATGTTGTTGATAGCATCGAGCGAGCTTTCACGCTCGGGCGTTTGCTCTTCGGCGGTCACATCGTCTGCTGTTTCATCTTGCGCAAATGCAACACCAGGTGTGGCCAGAGCGGCGAGGGCGCAGCCGGACGTAAGCAGCGCGAAACCGCGCCGCATTCGATAGGGGGTTTTCATGATTTACCTCTCCTGACGTAGGGGAAATTCGGCATGAACAACGAGTCACGCAATTGCAACTTATTTTCAGCTCGAGCCGATTTCTTAGCAAAGTGTGACTATTTTGCCGCGCCCTCGAGCTGTCTCTGCCGCTTGTCGCTGGCCGCGGCGAGCAACGCAGCGCGGATCTCTGACAGCCGGGCTTCGCTGGTGATTTTCGCTCTGGTGAGATCGGTCACATAAAAGGTATCCGCCGCGCTTTCGCCATAGGCGGTGATATGCGCGGACTGAACAATCACTTTCGCCTCGAACAGCGCGTAGGCCAGCCGGTTCAAGAGCGCGGGCCGGTCGCGCGCGCTCACTTCGATGACGGTGAAGCGGTTGGAGGCCTCGTTATCGAAGGTCACCGCCGGGGCGATACGAAAGGCCTTGGAGCGCGAATGGCGCAGCGGGCGCGCGGCGAGCTTCTGGACGAGCTCGCCCTTGCCCATCAACGCGTCGCGAATGCCGGTTTTGAGCCGCTCGATCTGAGCCTCTTCGCTGAACGGTTTGCGGTGCCGGTCCTGCACCAGGAAGTTGTCGAACGCGGTCCCGTCGCTTGCCGTGTGAATGCGCGCGTCAATGATGTTTGCGCCCGCCAGATGAATGCCCCCGGCGATGCGAAAGAACAGCCCCGGGTGATCCTGCGCAATGACGCTGACGAGGCTTGCTCCGCGCTCCTCATCGACGTCGCAGCGGATGGAGAGCCGTTCGCCCGCCGCTTGCGCCTCGGCGTGTTGCCGCAGATTGCGTGCGATGATGTCCTCGGGCTCCGCAACCCAATAGGCATCGTTCATCAACGCGCCGATATCATCCACCAGCCCGCTTGCCGAGCCGAGCCGCGCGCGCACCGCCGCGCGCTTGGCCTTCACCCGCGCCTTGCGCCCGCGTCGCTTGTGACCCAGCCGCAGCCGTTCCTGCGCCGCATCGTACAACTCGCCAAGCAATTGCCCTTTCCAGCTGTTCCACACGCCAGGCCCGACCGCGCGGATATCGACGGCGGTGAGGATGGCCAGGTTGCGCAGGCGGTCGAGCGTGTGAACCTCAGCGACGAAATCCTCGATCGTCTTGGGATCGGTGAGATCGCGCTTCTGCGCGGTGCGGCTCATCAAGAGGTGTTCGAGCACCAGCCAGGCGACCAGCTCGGTCTCCGCCTTGTCGAGCCCGAAGCGCGGACACAGCCGGCGCGCTACTCCTGCACCCAGAACCGAGTGATCCCCGCCGCGACCCTTGGCGATGTCGTGAAGCAGCACGGCAACGAACAGCGCTCGGCGAGAGGATACTTTGTGGATTTGCTTGGTGGCGCGGGGATGGTCCGCTTCGAGCAACCCGCGCTCGATCTGACTCAACAGGCCAATCGCGCGGATCGTGTGCTCATCGACCGTGTAGTGGTGGTACATGTCGAACTGCATCTGCGCGTTGACCCGGCCAAAGTCGGGCACGAACCGTCCGAAGACCCCTGCCTCGTTCATCCAGCGCAGGGCGGTTTCCGGGTCGCGCTTGCCGCACAACAGATCGAGGAAGAGCGCGTTGGCGCGCGCATCCTTGCGCACTTTCGCATCGATCAGTTTGGCGTCGCGATCCGCAAGCCGCATGGTCTGCGGATGGACCTCAAGCCCTTCGGCCTCGGCAAGGGTGAACACTTCGATCAGCCGCACCGGGTCGTCTTCGAACCAGTTTTCGCAGGGCGCCCGGATCGCTCCGTCTGCGACGACGAAGCCGGATATCGCGCGCAGCTTGGCCGAGCGGTTTTTCGAGAACACACTCGTTTTACGTGCCTTGCGAAACTCCTCCTCCAGCGCGGAGAGGAACACGCCCGAGAGGCTGCCCACGCGTTTGGCTTGCAGGAAATAGTATTGCATGAAGCGCTCGACCGCGCTTTTTCCCGGACGGTCGGCGAAGTTCATGCGCTCGGCGACTTGCCGCTGAAGATCGAAGGTAAGCCGGTCCTCGGCCCGCCCGGCCAGTTCGTGCATGTGACAGCGCACGGCCAGCAGAAAGCTCTCCGCCCGGCGAAAGCTGCGATACTCGCTCTTGGTCAGCAGGCCGACACCCACCAGCTCCGCCGCCGTTTCGGTGCGGTGGATGTACTTGCCGATCCAGTAGAGCGCCTGGAGGTCGCGCAAGCCTCCCTTGCCTTCCTTGACGTTGGGCTCCACGACATAGCGGCTGTCGCCCATCCGCTCGTGCCGCTGATTGCGCTCGGCGAGCTTTTGCGTGACGAATTCGCGCTCGCTGCCGCGCACGACCTCGCGCCAGAACCGCGAGCGAGCTTCCTCATAGATCGCCTGATCCCCCCAGACGAGCCGTGCTTCGAGCAGCGCGGTGCGAATGGTCAGGTCTTCCTTGGCCATGCGCATCGTGTCGCTGACCGTGCGGCTCGAATGGCCGACCTTGAGACCAAGATCCCACAACAGATAGAGCATCGCCTCGATCACCTGTTCGCACCACGGCGCGCGGCGCATGGGGGTGATGAAGGCGATGTCGATGTCCGAATGCGGCGCCATCTCGGAGCGCCCGTATCCCCCGACCGCCAGCACGGCGAGACGTTCGGCAGCGGTGCGGTTGGGCGCGGGGTAGACGTGCGCCGTCACGTGATCGTAGATCACGCGCAGCAATTGGTCGGTCAGGAACGCGTGGCCCGCCGTGCATTCGTGCCCGGCCGACGGCTTGCTGGCAAACCGCTGAGCGAGTTCACCGCGCCCCTTCTCGACCGCGTTGCGCAAAGTGTTCAGGATGTGGGGCCGGGCCTTGTCTCCATGCGCCTCCACCAGCTTGGCGATCGATTCCGCGATCGTGCGTCGATCGAAAATCGCGCGCTGGCGCGGCAGGCCGCGCGGCGACTTGCGCGGCGGGCGCGGCGCCTGGAGCTTCCGGGGCGAACCGGCCGCAGACGCGCTCACGCCCACACTCCTCGCCGGTTCGCCCACCCCCGGATCAGCGCGCGCTCAGGCCGCCGCAAGCTGTTTGGTGTACTGTTCGCGTAGGGCCTTCTTGTCGACTTTCTGTGTGCCAAGGCGCGGAAGTGTTTCATGCACCACGAAGATATGGTCTTCGTCCGGCACCTTGAAGGGGGCGATATGCTTAAGTAGGAATTCGCGCAGAGCCGCCGGGGTGACGGTTTCGCGACCCTTCTTCGTCAAGATCACCGCCGCGGGCACTTCGACAAAGCGTTCATCGGGAAGTCCGAAGACCGAGCATTCCGCGATGTCTTCGTGCGCGTAGATCGCGTCTTCGACCTCGATGCAGCTGATATTCTCGCCGCCGCGGATGATGATGTCCTTCTTGCGATCGACAATGTAGAGATAGTCGTCCTCGTCGAGATAGCCGAGATCGCCGGTGCGGAAATACTGATCCTCGGTAAAGGCGGCCTTGGTCGCCTCCTCGTTTTTCCAGTAGCCCAGGAAATTCGCGACCGAGCGGATGCAGATCTCGCCTACGCTGCCCTGCGGCAGTGTGTTGCCATCGTCATCGAGGATGGCGAGATCGACGATCGGCTTTGACGCCGTGCCGGTGGAGCCGGGCTTGGCGAGGTAGTTCTCGTTGAAATTGCCGCATCCCACCGCGTTGGTTTCGGTGAGACCATAGCCCAGAAGCGGGAATCCGCCGGGAAAGCTTTCCTTGATCTTGTTGACGTGCTCGACCGGACGCGGCGAGCCGCCCGCGGCAAAGCTTTTGCACGTAGAAAGGTCGTAGTCCCCGCGGTTGGGGTGGCTGGCGATCTCGTAGCTCATCAGCGGCACACCGACGAAGTAAGAGACCTTCTCCGCCTCCATCAGGCGCATTGCTTCTTCCGCGTCCCATTTGGGCATCAGCACCAGCTTGCGACCGATCGCAACGCTTTGCAGGAACAGCGGGACTTCGCCCGTGACGTGGAACAGCGGCACGGCGACCAGCGCGCAGGGCTGTGCAGAGAGGTCCTCGCCCTGGCTTTCCAGATGCGCCTTTGCCATCGCGCTTTGCGCCACATAGCTCATAATGCCATGGACGACGCCGCGATGATCTGAGTAGGCGCCCTTTGAATTGCCGGTCGAGCCCGAGGTGTAGAGGATCGTCGCAAGGTCATCGGGGGTCAGTTCGCCGAGCATTCTCATCGCCACCGACGAGGCCTGATCAGCGGGCGCGGCCCAGACTTCGGCGAGACCTTCTGACGGCGCGCCGCCGTGCTCGAACAGGACGATCTTGGCGTCGTGTTCGACACCTTCCAGACGTTTCGCGCGGCCCGCATCGGCCAGCACCACTTTGCATTCGCAAAGGTTGATCCCGTAAGCGAGTTCCTCGCCCGACCAGAAGCCGTTGATCAGCGTGGCGCAGCCGCCCGCCATCAAAATGCCGATCTCGGCGATCATCCAGTTGGCCGAATTGCGCGCCGCTATCCCCACGCGGTCGCCTTTCTCGATCCCGTGTCTGGTCACCAGGCCTTCCGCCACGCAGGCGGCGGCCGAGTACACTTCGGCAAAGGTCATGCGCACGTCGCCATCGACCAGGAACACGGCATCCTTGTGCTCGCTTTGCGTGCAAAAATGCGCAAAGTAGTGCGCCAGTGTCGGCGGGGCTGCGGCAAAGGCCGGCATTTCGACGCCGCCGCGCTCGAACGGCGCTGTGGCGAACGGCTGACCCTCGGCGGTCAGCGCCGTGATGATTGTGTCCAGCGCTTGGTCCAGCTGAGTGGGCATGCGATTGTCTCTCCTCTTGATCCCATTGTATTTCTTGCAGGCGCCGCTTTGATCGGGGACGGCAGCCCTGTATCCGCTTTGGGGCATCGGCGCACGGGTTTCCAGAGGTCTGGAGCCCGAGCGCTCCATGACGTCTCAGGAGCGGGGCACTTTCCCCGAACCGGATCCTATGCCAAAGACGCGCGGCAGAGACGCCGCCCGGCTGATAATCACTCTTAAGAGGTTCGCATCGTGCTGTCACTACTTGCTGAGAGCGCCCAGTTGGGCGCCCTTCTCGGCGCCGCCACCGGAGCCGTCGAGGCTGTCGAGCCGATCTACTGGTCGGATCTGGGAATGCGGCCCTACCTCTTCGAGATCGGCGGCTTCCAGCTGCGCTATTATTCGCTCGCCTACCTGCTGGGTGTGCTGTTCGCCTATTGGCACTTGTCCAAGATGATCAAGCAGCCCGGCGCGCCTCTGGCCCAGCGCCACGCGGATGATCTGTTCTTCTACTGCACGCTCGGTGTGATCGTGGGCGGACGGCTGGGCTATGCCGCGTTTTACACCGGAGGGGCTTCCAGCATCCCCAGCGCTTTCACCACCTTTTCCGGCGAGGGCTGGGTGAGCTGGCAATTGCTGCGCGTATGGGATGGCGGCATGAGCTTTCACGGCGGGCTGATCGGCGTTTTGCTGGCGATCGCCTTTGTGACCTGGCGCGACCGGCTCTCCTTCATGCGGGTGTGCGACTACATCGCGGTCAACGTGCCAATGGGAATGCTTCTGGGGCGGCTGGCCAACTTCAACAATGGCGAATTGTGGGGGCGTGAGACCGATGTGGCCTGGGGCATGGTGTTTCCCAATGCGGGCGAGGTCGTGCGCCATCCCAGCCAGCTCTATCAGGCGGGGCTCGAAGGGCTGGCGCTTCTGATCATACTGATGCTCTTGTTCTGGCGCACCAAAGCGCGCTATCGACCCGGCCTCTTGGTCGGCATCTTCACGCTTGGCATGGGGATGGCGCGTTTTGTGAACGAGTTTTTCCGTGAGCCCGACGAACAGCTGTCTGATTTCGCCGTGCAAACCGGTTTGTCGATGGGACAATGGCTGACGCTTCCGCTGATCCTGGCCGGGTTGATTGTCACGCTTTACGCCGTGACGAGGAAGCCCGTGGGCAGCGGCCCGGGTTCGAGCGCGGGCTCCCAGACGGCGACGGCCTGAGCGAGGACAGTATCTGGCGCAAGCGTCTGCGGTTGATTGAGCCGGACGGGACCGTCATCGAAGTGCCGGAGATGGACCCGGCGCAAGGCGAAATCTGGAATGAGGCTGAATTGGCCGCGGAGCCGATCGATTCCGACACGTCTGTCCTCGCCAAGGGCGGCAAAGCCCCACGCCGGGCCGCAAAGAGATCGGGTTCAGGGTCAAGAAAAGGAGGTGCGGGAGGGGCCGCATACTCTGATATCGGTGCATTCTTCACCCGGGGACGCCTGCGGCTGATCGAGGCTGACGGGACTGTGACCGAAGTGGTTCGCGCCGCGCCCGGCTGGATCGCGCCAGCGGGCGCCATGTCGGGTGCCAGGTCGGGTGGCGATGCCGGAGGGCGCGGCGCGTCCGCAAAGGCTCAGACGGCCAAAGCGGAAGCCGAAGCAAAAGCGCGCAAGGCCGCCCAGGAAGAAGCGCGCCTCGCCAAGGAAGCCAAGGAGAAGTCCGAAGCCGAAGCGGCCGAAAAGGCGCGGCTGGAAGCCGAAGCGAAGGCCAGGGCCGAAGCGGAGGAGAAAGCTCGCCTCGAAGCCGAAGCGAAGGCGAAACGCGAGGCGGAAGAAAAAGCGCGGCTGGAGGCGGAGGCCAAAGCCAAGGCAGAAGCGGAAGAGAAAGCCCGCCTCGAAGCGGAAGCGAAGGCCAAGGCGGAAGCCGAAGAGAGAGCTCGCAAGAAAGCGGAAGCGGAGGCCAAAGCCAAGGCGGAAGCGGAAGCAAAGGCCCTCAGGGAGGCGGAGGCAAAGGCCAAAGCCGAAGAAAAGGCCCGGCTTGACGCGGAAGCCAAGGCGAAACGCGAGGCGGAAGAGAAGGCCAAGCGCGAAGCGGAAGCGAAGGCCAAGGCTGAGGCAGAGGCCAAAGCGAAACGCGAGGCGGAGGAGAAAGCAAAGCGGGAGGCCGAGGAAAAGGCCAAGCGCGAGGCCGAGGAGAAAGCGCGGCTAAAAGCGGAGGCGAAGGCCAAGGCGGAGGCCGAAGAGAGAGCCCGCAAGAAAGCGGAAGCGGAGGCCAAAGCCAAGGCGGAAGCGGAAGCGAAGGCCCGAAGAGAGGCGGAGGCAAAGGCCAAAGCCGAAGAAAAGGCCCGGCTTGAAGCGGAAGCCAAGGCAAAACGCGAGGCGGAAGAGAAGGCCAGGAAAGAAGCCGCCGCCAAGAAAGCCGCCGAAGCCAAAGCGAAGAAGGAAGCGCAAGCCAAAGCCGCAGCGGAGAAGAAGGCGCGCCAAAAGGCAGAAGCGGACGCCAAGGCCAAGGCCGAAGCGCAGGCCTTGGCCGAAGAAGCGGCACAAGAGGCCCAAAAGGCCAAAGCGGAAAAGAAGGCCGAGAAAGCGGACGCCGCCTCAACCTCGGCCGACATCGATCTGCTCGAATCCTACCGTCGTCTCATTCCCACCACCGGCCCGATCAGCCTTTCGCAATTCATGGGCGAATCCAACGCGCGCTATTACGCGAGCCGCGATCCGCTTGGCGAGGCGGGGGATTTCATCACGGCGCCCGAAGTCAGCCAGATGTTTGGCGAGCTTATCGGGCTGTGGTTCGCCGATCTGTGGGTGAAGATGGGCTCATCCAAGAACATCCACTATGTAGAGCTTGGCCCGGGTCGCGGCACGCTGTCGCAAGACGCCTTGCGCTCTGCGGCGCGCTACGAATTCGACCCCAAGATACATTTTGTCGAGACTTCGCCAGCGCTGCGAGATATCCAGAAAGAGAAGTTTCCCGACGCGATCCACCACGATGATCTCTCAACGCTGCCCGAAGATCGACCGCTGCTGATTGTTGCCAACGAGTTCTTCGATGCCCTTCCGATCAAGCAGCTGATCCGCTCCGCCGATGGCTGGCATGAGCGTATGGTTGGACTTGATGGCAAGGATTTGCAGTTTGTCGCCGGCGAAGAGCGAGTGGATGACCTTGTCCCACCCAGTTGGGTGAACGCCGCGCAAGGGACGATGATCGAGACCAGCCCGGCGGCCAACGCGCTCATGGCCGAGATCGCCACGCGGCTCAAAAACCAGGGCGGCGCGGCCTTGATTATCGATTACGGCCCGCTCGAAGCGCGCTCAGGCTCGACGCTGCAGGCCCTCATGGACCACTCAAGCGTCGATCCATTGCGGTTTCCCGGCGATGCGGACATCACCGCCCATGTCGATTTCGAGCGCCTGGGCCAGATTGCGGAGGAAAACGGGGCGGAGGTTATGGGTCTGCAAATGCAGGGCGAATGGCTCCACCAGATGGGGATCGAGACCCGGATGGAAGCGCTCAAGCGCAAGGACCCGAGCGAGGCCGATGTCATCCAGCGGCAATACGACCGGCTGATGCGCGATGACCAGATGGGCGCCTTGTTCAAGGTGCTCGGCGTGTGCGGGCGTCGCTGGCCGTTTGGATTTGGGTTCGATTGACGCGGATGTAACTTTGTGGGCGCGCGCCGCGAACCGGTGTTCGAGCGCTGAGATATCCTCGCGCCCGGGAGGCCTGCCATGACCGCTCGAAAACCTCATAACCGGTTCGCCCTTCTCGGCGCTTTTGCTGGTGTTCTCGCTGGTGGAGGGGCCGCCACGCACGCCGCCGAACCGATCGCCGGGCGCTGGGTCACCGAAGAAGGGGATGCGATCATCACGATCAGCCCGTGCGGACCGACGGTGTGCGGGCGGATCTCCCAATTCCTCGTGCCCCCGCCCGACGGCGCCGACCAGCGCGACATCTACGATCCCGATCCCGCCAAGCAGAAACGCCGCCTGATGGGCCTGCCGATCCTGACGGGCTTTGCCGAGGAAGAGACGCTGTGGCGCGGGCGGATCTACGATCCCAAGAGCGGCAGGAGCTACCGCTCGGTCGTGCGCCGCAAGGGGGCCAACGCGATCGAAGTGAAGGGTTGCATCAGCTTTTTCTGTCAGACGCAGATATGGAAGAAAGCGTCGTGACGCAGGCGTCGATCAGAGCCCGATCGTCTCCGCCAACCGACGCGCGGCGGTTTCCGGCATGACCTTCCGGTCGTCCTCACGATCGACCGAATAGTTGGCTTCCTGCATCACCTCGACGCTGATCGCGCCGATCAACGGCTCAAGCGCGGCGACGGCGGCCTCGTTCTTGGCCAGTTCGGGGCTAAGCATCAGCATCGCGTCGTAAGAGGGCAGCGCCTCGCGCGGGTCGTCGAGCAGGATGTAAGTGTCCGCTGCTAGCCGGCCATCGCTGCTGTAGGCGCTGATCGCGTCGGCCTCGCGCGCCTCCAGAGCGTTGAACATGAAGGTGGGCGAGAAATTGCGGGTCTCCCTGAACCGCATGCCATAGGCGTCGCGCACGGCGATCCATTCGGGCCGCTCGAAGAACTCCGGATCGCCGCCGACGGCAAGGCGCGGCGCAACCGCGGCTAGGTCTTCAAGCGAGGTGACGTTCAGCTCCGCAGCCCGGTCGCGGCGCATGGCAAAGGCGTAGGCGTTTTCGAAACCCAGCCGCCCGAGCACGCGTGTGCCGGTGTTTTCGCGTTCCCATTCGACGATCTGCCTGAACATCTCATCGCGACCTGGATTATCGGAGCGTTTCAGCTCGTTGGTCCAGACTGTCCCAGTGTAGTCGACCGAGATATCGATGCTGGAACTCGCCACCGCGCCGTGCAGGATCGCGGAGCCCAATCCCGTGCGGTATTCGACTGCGAAGCCCTCCTTCTCAAGCTGTTGGCCGATCAGCTGAGCAAGAATAATGCTCTCGGAAAACTGCTTGGATCCGATGACGATCGTGTCCTCGTTATCGTCACCGAATTGCGCCGAAAGCGCAAAAGTGAGACCGATTGCCACCGTCGCCAGACCCCCGCCCCATTGCCACCTGGATCGCTTCGCAAGGCCGCGCTCGATAAGGCCCAACAGCGCATCGGCCACCATCGCCAGCCCTGCGCTTGCAAAGCATCCCGCGAGTACCAGCACCCAGTTCTGCGTCTGAAGTCCGGCAAAGATCGGATCGCCCAGGCTGGGCTGACCGATCGTGGTCGAAAGGGTCGCAGCGCCAATGGTCCACACGCTCGCGGTGCGGATGCCGGCCATGATAAAGGGCGCGGAGAGCGGCGCTTCGACCAGAGTGAGTTTCTGCCAGCCGGTCATGCCAACTCCGTCGGCTGCTTCGAGCACGCCGGGGTCGAGATTGGCCTGCGCGGTCACCGCGTTGCGCAGGATCGGCAACAGCGCGTAGAGCGCGAGCGCCAGCAGCGCAGGGAGGAAGCCGAGCGTTGGCAGTTCTTCGCCAAAGACAGCGCGCAGCGACAGCAGCACGGGGAAGAACAGCGCGAGCAGCGCCAGGGCGGGGATGGTCTGCACAAGGCTCGCAAAACCGAGCGCGATGCGCGCCACCGCTTGCGAGCGAGCCGCCCACACCGCGAGCGGAAGCGCGACGAGAATGCCCAGCCCGATGGCGCTTGCTGCCAGCACAATATGCGCCGTCAGCTTGTTGCCCAGCGTGAAGAGCGTCTCCCAAAAGCCGCTCATGACGCTGCTCCCTCACCGGATGAGGGAGAGGAAGCGTGCGTTTTGCGGGCGATTCTCTGTTCTAACGCGGCAAGCTTTTCGGCCTGATCGCGCGGCACAGCGACCAGGCGTTGCGCGATCGCGCCACCCTTGCCGGCGAGCAGCGCGCTCGGGCGTTCATCCGCCACGAGGCGACCGGCATCCATCACCAGCACGCGGTCAGCAAGCAGCAGGGCTTCGGCCATGTCGTGCGTGACCATGATAGTGGTAAGACCGAATTCCTCGTGCAGCTCGCGCACGCGCTCTCCCAGAGCGTCGCGTGTGATGGGGTCGAGCGCGCCGAAGGGTTCGTCCATCAGCAGCAGCTCCGGATCGCCGGCGAGCGCCCGGGCCACGCCGACACGCTGGCGCTGCCCGCCGGACAGCTCGTCGGGCATGCGGTCCGCCATTTCCGGTTCAAGCTCCACCAGCGTGAGCAGCTCGGCGATCCTTTCGGGCGAAAGCGTTTCCCCGGCCAAACGCGGACCGATGGCGATGTTCTCGCCCACTCGGAAGTGTGGAAAGAGGCCAATTCCCTGAAAGACATAGCCCACCCTTCGGCGCAGGGTGGAGGGCTTGAGTTCGGTGACATCCTTGCCGCCAAACAGCACGCGGCCCGCCGAGGGCTCGACCAGCGTATTGACCATCTTGAGCAAGGTCGATTTGCCCGAACCCGACGCGCCCACCAGCGCTACGAACGACCCTCTTGCAATGCGACAGGTAACACCGCCCACCGCGATAACCTCGCCGCGCGCCCCATAACGGCGCTCGACCGCTTCGAAATGAAGCAGCGTTTCGGCGTCGCTGTTGGTGTCCCCCATGATGACCGGTCTAGCTTGCGCGGCCTTGTGTGGTGGCCTCTTCGGTCTCGTCCGTTTCGGGCTCGGGAGGAGGCGTGTAGGCGATACGCTTGATCTCGATCGCGCGCCCCGCGGAGTTGGTGATGCGCATCACGCCATCAAGGCCCGGCCCACCATGTGACCAGCAATCGCCGTCCCCCGTGTCGGGCGAAAAGCATAGATCGCGGTCCGCGTTCTGCTCCCAGGCTCCGGTGAAACGAAGCTCTCCGTTCACAAAGTCGCGGTATCGGCCATCGGGGTCGATAAAGGTGGTGAAGACCTCACCCTGGGCGCCAACGGCAAGCCAGGCGGTTTCGGCCATCGCCACGCGCTCTTGCGATGGCGTGTCTGGCGATGCGTCGGCTTCGCCGGGGGCGGCGCTGTTGCTGTCCGACGAGCCGTCCGGGGCTTCGCACCCGGCCAGGGCCAGGGCCAGGGCCAAGGCAAGGGCAGGGGCTATCATGGCCCCAAAGATGGATCGATTTCGCGTCTTGGCAGGCATGGCACTTGGGTGTCTAGAGAGGCGGGAGCGCTGCGCCAACCCCCGGCGGGGCTTGCGCGATCAGTCGGATAGCCGCCCCAAAGGCAGGGTGATGACCGCGCGCAGGCCCGTCGCTTGCCAACTCGATTCTATGGCGCCGCCAAGCTGGTTCTCGATCGCCATTCTCATCAGGCGCGAGCCGAACCCTTCGCTCTGCGGCGGCTGAGTAGTCGGACCGCCGGTCTCCTGCCAGGTGATCGTGGCGCTTTCGACCTCGCGGGACACGCGGATATCGACTGTGCCTTCGGCTTCGCTGAGTGCGCCGTACTTCGCCGCGTTGGTCGCCATCTCATGGAACACCAAAGCGAGCGGGGTGGCCGCCCGGGCGCCAAAGCTGACGCGGTCGCCGCTGATTTTCACCGCGTTAGCGCCGGGCGCGCCGTAAGGCTCCATCAGCGCGTCGAGCAGGCCCTTGAGATCCTTCTCCTCGATCCGGTTGATCTGCAGCGTAAAGTCCTGCGCTCTCGATAACGCTCGGATCGTATCGGTCAGCGCTTCGGCGAACACCGCATGGGTTTCATCGCCGCGCGCGTGCAGGGCGATCAGACCCATGACGACCGAGAAAATGTTCTTGATCCGGTGCGCGAGTTCGCCGGCGAGCAATTCGCGCTCTTTCGATAGGCGCGTCGCGTCGTCGATATCGGTCAGGGTGCCAAACCAGCGCGCGGTCTCGGGATCATCGGTCGAAGGGACGGCGCGGCTGAGTACCCAGCGATAGCTTCCATCGCCCTGACGCATGCGCCATTCGTCTTCGAACGGTTTCGCCTGCTGGATCGCGTCGACGAATTTGGGGCGTGTGCGTTCGAATTCGTCGGGATGGATGACCGCGCGCCAGTCTTCGATATGGCGGGGCGCTGCAAGGCCCGTACGCTCGCGCCAGCGCGCGTTGACGTAATCGAACCGCGCGCCAGGCCCGGCGGACCAGGCGATGTCGGGCACGCTGTCGATCATGGATTGCAGCCGCTGCGCGCTGACGCGGATCGCGTCGGTGGCTTCGCCGGCCTGGCGGTGGGCCAGGAGACGCCGCTTCACCGCTTCGGCCAGAACACTGAGACCTTCGCGTTGGACTGGAGTGAGGCCCTCGGGCCGCGCGACAATATCGAACACGCAAAGGGCGCCGAGCGGTGCGCCTTCCGCTGAAATGAGCGGGGCGCCCGCATAAAAACGCAGGTGTTCCTCGCCCGTTACCAGACGGAATTCGGCGAAGCGTGGATCCTGCGTCGCGTCCGGAACAATCAGCAGTTCGCCCTTTTGCATCGCGTGGGCGCAAAAGCTGGTCGACCGCGGCGTCTCCGAGACCGTCACCCCTTCGCTGGCGAGGAAGATCTGGCGCTCCGCTTCGACCAGAGTGACCGTGGCCGAAGGCGTGTCGCACAGATGCGCGGCAAAGCGCGCCAGGCGCGCCAGTTCCGCATCGCCAAACAGCTCCGAGGGCGCGTAGCTCGCCAGCGTGACAAGGCGTTGTTCCTCGTCGCACAGATGCGCTGCGGGGTCGGTGCCGCTTGGCCAGGGGCTCAATTCAGAAACGGTCAAAACGCCTCCCTTGCGCGCCGCCATACAGGAACGCGCCCGTGCGTCAAAACACACCGGTTCCTGAAGGGTTGGCCGGCAACAGCGCGCGGTTCCTATCGTTGGCGTTGGCCTTTCTCCAAGGCGTTGCTAAGGCACGCGCAACATGAAGAACAGCCCCGGCAAGCGCTTTGGCGTCGCCGGGATTATGGGACGAGAACACACCATGCGAGCCACCCCCGATTTCGACTTTCAGCTCGGCGAAGCCGGCGAAATGATCCGCGAGACCACCGCGCGCTTCGCCGATGAAAAGATCATGCCGCTGGCCGAGAAGACCGACCGCGAAGACCGCTTCCCGCGCGAGCTCTGGCAGCCGATGGGTGAACTGGGTTTGCACGGCATTACAGTCGAGGAAGAGTGGGGCGGGCTGGGCCTTGGCTATCTCGAACATGTGATCGCGGTCGAAGAGGTGTCGCGGGCGAGCGCCAGCATCGGCCTCTCCTACGGCGCGCATTCCAATCTGTGCCTCAACCAGATTCGCCGCTGGGGCAATGACGAGCAGAAAGCGAAGTACCTGCCCGGCCTCATCTCAGGCGAGCATGTCGGCAGCCTTGCGATGTCAGAGGCCAATGCCGGGTCCGACGTCGTATCCATGAAGCTCAAGGCCGAGGCGGTGCAGGGCGGCTATGTCCTCAACGGCACCAAGTTCTGGATCACCAACGCGCCTGAAGCTGACACGCTGGTCGTGTACGCCAAGACCGATGGCAGCGCCGGATCGCGCGGGATCACCGCCTTTCTGATCGAGAAGGGCGACGAAGGCTTCTCGATCGGTCAGAAGATCGAGAAGGTCGGCATGAAAGGTTCGCCCACGGCAGAGCTGGTGTTTGATGATTGCCATATCCCTGAGGACCGCATCATGGGTCCGGTCAATGGCGGCGTCGGCGTGCTGATGAGCGGTCTGGATTACGAGCGCGTGGTGCTCGCCGGATTGCAGCTCGGGATAATGCAGGCGTGCCTCGACACGGTCATCCCCTATCTGCGTGAGCGCAAGCAGTTCGGAAAGCCGATCGGGTCTTTCCAGATCATGCAGGCCAAGATCGCCGACATGTATGTCGCGCTGCAATCCGCGCGCGCCTACACCTATGCGGTGGCCAAGGCGTGCGATGCGGACCAGACAACCCGCTTCGATGCCGCGGGCGTGATCCTGTTGGCGAGCGAGAACGCCTTTCGCGTGGCCGCCGAAAGCGTGCAGGCTCTGGGCGGCGCGGGCTACACCACCGACTGGCCGGTCGAGCGCTATATGCGCGATGCCAAGCTGCTCGATATCGGCGCAGGGACCAACGAGATCAGGCGGATGCTGATCGGCCGCGAACTGATCGGGGCGGCGGGGTGATTAGCCAGTCGGCCTCAACCGCAGCCGCCCGCGACGCTATGCTTCTCGGTCTTGTCGTTGCCGATCACTTCAATGCCCTTCGAACCGGTGATCCCAGCAAGCGGGATAGTAACCGTAAACGGCTTCATCGCGGTCATGCAGAAGCCGCCCGGAAGCGATCCTTCCACCTCAATGCCCCAGTATTCGGGGCAATCGATGTATATCATCGGGCTCAGCCGGACGTCCATATTAGCGCAGGGCGCCTCTCCGCTGACAACCAAGAAAAATGTCCCGCTGACAAGTCCCGGTACGACCTCAGATTCTTCGAAGTTTATAAGCCGCGTACTTTCGCTAGGCCTGAGTGTTTCGGTAATATTCCCCATGACCATCTCACCCTCTCCTTCGACTCGGTCGAGTCGATTAATTGTACCATATTTATTACTTGGGCAGGGAGACTATGACCGCACCCGTTCTGACTTCCAAGCTCGACCGCGAAGCGCCTGACGCCGAGGCGCGGTTTGATCATAACAGGGCGCTGGCCGAGGAGCTCCGCGCGACCGTTGCCGAAGCCGCTCTCGGCGGGCCGGAGCGCTCGCGTGAGAGGCATGTGTCGCGTGGCAAGCTGCTGCCCCGCGAGCGCGTCGAGCGCCTGCTCGATCCCGGCTCGCCCTTTCTCGAAATCGGCCAACTCGCTGCGAACGGCATGTATGAAGACGACATCAACGGCGCTTCGCTAATCTGCGGGATCGGGCGCGTGTCGGGCCGTCAGGTGATGATCGTGTGCAACGATGCCACCGTCAAAGGCGGCACCTATTACCCGATTACGGTCAAGAAGCATCTGCGCGCGCAGGAGATCGCGCAGGAGAACCGTCTCCCTTGCATATATCTCGTCGATTCAGGTGGCGCGAACCTGCCGCATCAGGCCGAGGTGTTTCCCGACCGCGACCATTTCGGGCGCATCTTCTTCAATCAGGCCAACATGTCCGCGCTCGGCATCCCGCAGATCGCTTGTGTGATGGGCAACTGCACGGCGGGCGGGGCCTATGTGCCGGCCATGTCCGACGAGACGGTGATTGTGCGCAATCAGGGCACGATCTTCCTTGCAGGCCCTCCGCTGGTGAAAGCCGCGACCGGCGAGGAAATCAGCGCCGAGGATCTGGGCGGCGGCGATCTTCATGCGAAGAAATCGGGCGTGGTCGACCATCTCGCGGAAAATGACGAGCACGCGTTGACGATAGTGCGCGATATTGTCAGCCACCTCGGAAACCCGTGCGCTCCTGCGGAAGCAGGAGCCCATATGCCGCACCAGACTCCTGCTTTCGCAGGAGTTCACAGCGGAATGTGTGACCCGCGCCCGCCCAAGTTCGATGCGGAAGACCTCTACGCCATCGTCCCCGATGACGTGCGCGCGCCTTATGACGTGCACGAGGTGATCGCGCGGATCGTCGATGGCAGCGAGTTTCACGAGTTCAAGCAGCACTACGGCTCCACGCTGGTCTGCGGTTTCGCGCATATCTGGGGGATGCCGGTGGCGATCCTTGCCAATAACGGCGTGCTGTTCTCTGAAAGCGCGGTCAAAGGCGCGCACTTTATCGAGCTTGCCTGCCAGCGGCGCATCCCACTGCTGTTCCTGCAGAATATCTCCGGCTTCATGGTCGGCGGGAAGTATGAGGCGGAAGGGATTGCCAAGCACGGCGCGAAGCTCGTCACCGCTGTTGCCACCGCCACTGTGCCCAAGATCACCGTGGTGATTGGCGGCAGCTTTGGCGCGGGCAATTACGGCATGGCAGGGCGCGCCTATTCCCCGCGCTTCCTGTTCACCTGGCCCAATGCGCGCATCAGCGTGATGGGCGGCGAACAGGCCGCGAGCGTCCTCGCAACCGTCCACCGCGATGCCGACACATGGAGCGAGGAAGAAGCCGAAACCTTCAAAGCGCCGATCCGCCAGAAATACGAGGATGAAGGCAACCCATACTACGCGACCGCGCGTTTGTGGGACGATGGCGTGATCGACCCCGTGCAGACGAGGGACGTGCTAGGGCTGGCTTTTGCTGCGACGCTCGAGGCTCCGATTGCAGATCGGCCCGCGTTTGGCGTTTTCAGGATGTGATGCGACGCATTGGTATGCCCGAAATATTCGAAGAGCTTGAGCCACTTGGCGTAGTTCTCGAGTATTCCTTTTTTGAAAATGCGAGGGAAAGCCGCCACCATGATCTGCAGGCTATTGACGCGCATTTGACCCATGCAGATCAACCCGCGGCATGTCTGCCAGACCGAACACAATGGCATCTGGATAATCACGGGGTTAGTGCCCTTCTCCAGATCAGTCCGCGTCCTTTAAACTACGATCAGTTCCTGGGCAGTTATTGCGATCCCAAAGATCAGATGCTGATCCTAAGAGGTTCGGGTGAAGTTGCGGGGGGCACAACCCTTCAAGACCCTCGATATGATATGATTGGGGAGCGCAAGATCAAAAGCTGGGGTCAGAGTCCTCCAGACCTCCATGATCCGGGCGAATATGCTTATGCCTTTGCTCAACCGCCCTATGGACTTCGCGGAAGCCGCGCAGAAGCCGTCCGCTTGTTTCGAAAGACTACTGAGATCTTGCTACCTGATTGGGACGATGCAGTGATTCATGATTGGAGCGGCGATGATCTAAGTAAGGTGGATGGTTATTTCGACAGTGGGATGGAATGGTGGGGGGTTTTCCTATTCACGATCTTTCAACCTTCGATCGAAAGGCTGATCGTAATTTCTGGCTCAACCACCGACTGAATCTCCCACCTTCCCTTGCGTAACTCTCCCGAGGGCCCCACACAGGGGGAAGGGAGATCATCCATTTGCGCCACAACGAAACCCGTAACGTCACGCTTCTCTCGCGCATCGTCAACCGGATCATCCTGTTCTTCTACTGGCAGCGCGGCTGGAAGATCGTCGAGCGCTTTCCTGGAGGCGTGAAGAAGTGCGTTATCGCGGGCGCGCCGCACACCTCGAACTGGGATTTTGTCTTCTTTGCTGGCGCGACAAAGAAGCTTGGCATTCAGCCCAACTTCATGGGCAAGCACACCCTGTTCCAGGGCATGATGAGGAACTTCATGCTGGATATGGGCGGCATTGGAGTTGACCGGAGCAAGCCCGGCGGCACCATTCAGCAGATGAAAGAGGAGTTTGCGCGGCGCACCGAACTCAACCTCGTCATCGCGACTGAAGGCACCCGCAGCTCGGATGGCAAGTGGAAATCGGGTTTCTACAACATCGCCAAAGCCGCCGGCGTGCCTATAGTCCTCGCCTATGCGGACAACGAAAAGCGCACGATCGGCTTCAGCCCGCCCATGATGCCCAGCGGCAATTACGGCGAAGATCTGCTCAAGATTGCCGAGTGGTTCCGCTCAAAAATCCCTGATCTGGATCGTTTCGAAGCGCTCGAACAGCAGGCGCGCGACATCATCGCGGGTCGCAACGATATCTGACCGACCGGTCCGAATGCGACGAGGTGTTGCACCTCAGTGATACACCGCATGTTGCGCTGCACAAGTTTTCCGGCTAGAGGTTTAAGACCGGCTCCGGCGCTCCTATGTGGGCGCGCAGATCAGGAGACTAGACGGTCATGGCCCTTTCACCCGAAGCCCGGGACAGCGAACGCAAGCGCATCGCGCAGATGGTTCTTGACCTGGTGAAAGAGCGCGGAACCGAGATATCCTATTTGGTGGCGTTCACCGAAAGCGGCCTTGCGCGCAGCCGTTTCGAGCAGATCTTCGCCGACTACGACGAGCTGTTCGACGCGGTAGCCCAAATCTGGCTCAGCCCGCATATGAAGGTAATGGAGGAGGTGCTTGCCTCCGATCTCCCCCCGCCGCGCAAGATGTACGAATTCTACCGTCGCCGCTTCGTCATCTCGCGCGATCGTTTCCGCGAGGATCCCGAACTCTACACGGTCATCAGCGAAATGGGCGCTGCGAACTTTGAAAAGGTGCGCTCTTACGTCGATCTGGCGGATCACTATCTCGCTGAATTGATCGTTCAGGCGCAGGCCGATGGTTACTTTTCAGGGCTCGAGATCGATGAAGCGCTCTCGCTGGTTAACCAGATGATTGCCACCTATTCGATGCCGGACGCGATCATCTACCTTGGCGACAAGTTGACCGAGGACAAGCTGGCGCGGATCATCGATACGATCTTTACCGGGCTGTCGGGTGAGATGGGCGATGGCGCGCGCGGTGTGAACACTCTCAAGGTTCTTAACTAAGCGAGCCGCCTGGCACGGCGCTGCCTACTTTCGGCGTCTGAATTGCACCACATTCGCCGGCGGCTTTTTGCGCCGTAGGCGCGCTCGACCCTCGGCGAGCGCGTATTTCAGACTGCCGCCCACCATGACCGCGCAGATCACCAGCAACGCGGCCCCCCACACCCAGTGCGGAAGCCATAGCGCCGCTTCCATCTGCCCCGTGTCGGACAGCATCCGCTTTCCGCCAATGACGGCCTGTTCGGAAAACAGATAGTCGAAGTCGCGCAGCATGCTCATCGCGCCCAGCACGCCCAGAAACTGAAGCGTGAAGCGCGCGGCGTTGCCCGGCGCACGCCACGCGATGAGCGCAAGCGCCGCGCCAACCAGCGGCAATACGAAGAAGCCCACGGGCGAGCGGACATAGACGATCACCGAGGCGAAGATCGCCGCCGACATCGCCCAAAGAGCAGGGCGCCACAGTCTCTCATGCGCGCTCGCCAGGATCATCAGCGATCCCAGCGCGCACGGAGCCAATGGGCCGCCCGCCGCGATAGCTGCTCTGGCGAATGGCGATAGGTCCGCGCTCACCCGACTGAGCGCGACGCCAGACCCGTCTGCGAGAATGTGCAGCCTCTCGAAGTCCTGGCCCAGCAAAAGCGCGGTCATCCCATGGCCCATCTCGTGAAACCACGTCGTCAGGATCATGAAGGGGTAGATGACGTAATTGCCAAACGGAAAAGCGGGGAGCGCGAGGACGACGATCGCGGCGAGGATGAGACGCCCGACCTGTTCGGCCTGGCTGCCGGGCTGGACCAGAGGTTCCATCGCGCTCGCTAGGCCTCTTGTGTGCGTGCAGGGGGCGGCGAGCTTGCCGCTTCGCTCGCTTGCGCCTGGAGCACCCCGGACGGGCCCGCCGGACTGGCGCCCTCATCGGCTCCGACCTTTGCGCGCCCGTGCTCGGTGGCTTCTTCATCTTCGTCGCGCTGCTCGCGCAGGATCGACCACGAGGCGAGGAACAGTCCCGCGACCAGAGGGCCCAGAACAATCCCCGTAAATCCGACCAGCGCCAAGCCTCCCAAAGTTGTCACAAGAATGATCCAGTCGGGGATGCCCGTATCGCGGCCGACAAGGATCGGGCGCAGGATATTGTCGACCGAGCTGATGACGACAAACCCTGACACAAGTACAAAGATACCCTGCCAGATGGCTCCCGAGAGCAGCAACGCCACGCCCACAGGCACCCAAACCAGCGCGGTCCCGACCGCCGGGATCAAAGCCAGGATCGCCATCAGCACGCCCAGAAGCAAGGCGGACTGCACACCCGCGATAAACATCGTGATCGCTCCAAGCGTCCCCTGGACGAGGCCAACGACCCCTGAACCCTTTATCACCGCGCGCACGATGCCCAGGAACCGCGCAGCGAGGCGATCCGCAATCTCGCGCTCGACCGGCATGGAGCGCAGGATGGTCTCGCCGATCCGGTTGCCATCGCGCAGAAGGAAGAACGTAACGTACAGACCGACGCCAAAGCTGAGCACGAAGTTGAGTGCACCCCCACCGATCGAGATCGCCTGCGAGGCGATAAAGCTCAGGATCGCGCCGAAGAACTCTTCCACGCGCTCTTGCAAGGTGGCGATGTTGTTGAGGTCGTTGTCGACAATGTAGTCTTGCACAACCTTCGGCAGCCCATCGAACAGGGCGTTGATCGATGTCGCAATATCGAGCTGGCTCTCGCGCACGCTGTCAAGCAGGTCGAGCGCCTGAGCCACAACCAGCGTGCCGACCCAGAAGGCCGGCAGGATGACGGCGAGCAGGATAATCGACAGCGCCATCAGGGCCGCCGGATTGCGCTTGCCGCGGCACACTTTCAAGCACCATTTGTAGAGCGGCTGAAACATGATCGCTGCGAGCGCCGACCACAGCAGGGTTGTTGCAAACGGCCATACGATCACCACGGCCATGAAAGTGACCGCAGCCAGAATCAGTAGGAAGCTGGCCTGCTTGATCCCGGTCGTGTGATGGTGTTCGCCAGTCATGCCTTCCCTGTCTACAGCGCTCCGGCCGATGGGTTCCACAATGCGCTTGGCGGACCAACCGGCAAGCGCGGCGTGAGCCTGTCAGACATCGAGGTTGGCAACGTTGAGCGCGTTGTCCTGAATGAATTCACGGCGCGGTTCGACCACATCGCCCATCAGGCGCGTGAAGATCTCGTCGGTCACGTCGGCGTCCTCGACCTTGACCTGAAGCAGCGCGCGGTTTTCGGGATCAAGCGTGGTCTCCCACAGCTGTTCGGCATTCATTTCGCCAAGGCCCTTGTAGCGCTGGATCGAAAGGCCCTTGCGCCCGGCCGCAAACACCGCTTCCAGCAATTGCGTCGGTCGCATGATTGCGTCGTCCCTTGCAGGTGCGGGCTCGTCGGCTTCGACGTCGTCGCTCGGCACTGTTTCGGGCTCTTCGGGCGCGTCGCTTGCCTTGATGAAGCGCACAGGGGCGGCGTAGGCGTCTGCCTGCAATCCGGCGAGCCCGTGGAGTTTGTGCGCTTCCGTGCTGCCGAGGAAGCGTGCGTCGATATCGTGCACATCCGTGACGCCGCGCCACAGACGCGAAAGCTGAACCGAACCGTCGCCGAGCAAGGCGGCGTTCCACCGCGCTTCGGGGTCGCCAAGCTGCATGCGATGGGCGGTCGAATCGAGCGCGGCGGCGCGTGTTTCAGGAGTAAGCTCGGGATCAAGCGCGCCCGATAGCGCCATCTGCTCGACAATCGCCGTGTCATAGCGACGCGGCACGAAGGCAAGCAGGTTCTTGAGGCGCAACGCGTGCTCAACAAGGCTGCGCAGATCTTCGCCCGAACGCTGGCCGCCTTGCGTTTCCAGCAAACGGCCCTGAAGTCCTGCGTCGACCAGATACCGATCAAGCGCCGCCTGATCCTTCAGGTACACTTCGCTGCGTCCCTTGGCGACTTTGAAAAGCGGCGGCTGCGCAATAAACAGATGCCCGGCCTTGACGATATCGGGCATCTGGCGGTGGAAGAACGTGAGCAGAAGCGTGCGGATATGCGCCCCGTCAACATCGGCGTCGGTCATGATCACGATCTTGTGATAGCGCAGCTTCTCGATATCGAACTCGTCACGTATCCCGGTGCCCATCGCCTGGATCAGGGTGCCGACCTCTTTGGAGCTGATAATCCGATCAAACCGGGCGCGCTCGACATTCAGGATCTTGCCCTTCAGCGGCAGGATCGCCTGAAACTGGCTGTCGCGCCCGTTCTTGGCCGAGCCGCCCGCGCTGTCACCCTCGACGAGATACAGCTCGCATTTCGACGCGTCGCGTTCGCGGCAGTCGGAAAGCTTGCCGGGCAGGCTGGCGACGCTCATCGCGCCCTTGCGGCTCATCTCGCGCGCCCGGCGCGCCGCTTCACGCGCGGCGGCGGCGTCGACGATCTTCTGGATGATCGCCTTGGCGTCGTTCGGGTTTTCTTCGAGCCAATCGTTCATCTTCTCGCTCATCAGCGATTCGAGCGGCTGGCGCACCTCCGAGGACACAAGCTTGTCCTTGGTCTGCGAGGAGAATTTCGGATCGGGCAGCTTCACGCTGACAATCGCGGTGAGCCCCTCGCGCATGTCCTCGCCCGAAAGTGAGACCTTTTCCTTCTTTAGAAGGCCTGAGCGATCCGCATAGGCGTTGAGAGTGCGCGTTAGCGCCGCACGAAAGGCAGCGAGGTGCGTGCCGCCATCGCGCTGCGGGATGTTGTTGGTGAAGGTGAGGACGTTCTCGTAATAGCTGTCGTTCCATTCCAGAGCGACATCGATGCCGATGCCGTCCTTTTCGGCGGACACCGAAATCGGCTCCGCGATCAGAGCTTCTTTGTTGCGGTCCAGCCATTTCACGAAGGCCGCAATGCCGCCTTCGTAGAACAGGTCGTGCTCGATCACGTCTTCGTGGCGCTTGTCGCGCAGCAGGATGCGCACGCCGGAATTGAGAAAGGCGAGCTCGCGATAGCGGTGTTCGAGCTTGTCGAAATCGTATTCGGTGACGTTCTTGAAGGTCTCGTCCGAGTGATGGAACGTGACCCGTGTGCCCTTCTTGAAGCCGTTTTCGTCCGGATTGCGATCGACCTTGGGCGCGTCGCCCAGAACCTTGAGCGGCGCGACACTGTCGCCGTGTTCAAAGCGCATCCAGTGCTCTTTGCCGTCGCGCCAGATCTTGAGTTCCAGCCACTCTGAAAGCGCGTTCACGACGGAAACGCCAACGCCATGCAGGCCGCCCGAAACCTTGTAGGCGTTATCATCAGAGGTGTTCTCGAATTTTCCGCCTGCATGCAGCTGCGTCATGATGACTTCGGCCGCCGAGACGCCCTCTTCCTTGTGCATGCCCACCGGAATGCCGCGTCCGTTATCTTCGACCGACACGGAGCCATCGGGGTTCAGCTCGATCAGGACGAGGTCGCAATGCCCCGCCAAAGCTTCATCGATCGCGTTGTCCGACACCTCGAAAACCATATGGTGCAGGCCCGATCCGTCATCGGTATCGCCGATATACATGCCTGGGCGTTTGCGCACCGCATCAAGGCCTTTGAGGACCTTGATCGAGTCCGCGCCATATTCGCCATTCTGGCGGGCTTTTTCGGGGGTTTGCGAAGTGTGTTCGTCCATGCCCATTATATAGGCGTTGCGCGCGCGATTCCCAAATGCACTGGCCGATGCGGATCAGCTTTTCCACCGATGGTGCCGCTTTGGCGTTTCAGCTCCTAAGGCGTGGCGGGAAAGGCCAGTCGGAAGTGGATGACGCCTTGCCATACTTCCTGGTGCAGCAGCGGGATCAATCCCTCGCGCACCGCAGCCGGAAACTGTGTCTGGTAGCAGTTCAGCGCGTCCTGCGTCGCCCCAAGATCGGCAGACTTGTACCGGATCCGGTCGGTCAGGAGATCAGGCGAGGTTGTGGCCCAGCTGTCGAACCCGGGAAGGACACCTGGTTCGACCTGAGGGAAGGCGGCGTATAGCAAATCCGGCCGGTCCAGGCCCATCTCCGCCACCACTTGTGTAACGAGCGCGCTAATCATTCGGTGGTCGGCGTGCCCATAGCCGCCGTCGGGGCCCCATGTCACGACCACTTCGGGCTTGGCCGCAAGAATGGCCTCGCGCGTCTGGGCCAGCGCCCGCTTTGCCGCGCTGTCGTCCGCGCGCGCCATCGTTGCAAGCTCGCCATCGCCCAGCTTCCAGAAAACCGGTTCATCAAGGCCCAACGCGAAGGCCGCGCAGCGCCCCTCCTTCTCGCGCAGTTGCGCAAGTTCCTCACCGCGCGCAAGCTCGCTCGATCCCGGACCCGCATCACCGCTTGTCGCGAAGACCAGCGTCACTTCGCCGCCACTGCGCGCAACGCGCGAAAGGACCGGCGCGATCGTGATTTCGTCATCCGGATGAGCCAGGATCGCTAGCATGGAAGGCGGGGCCGGGCGCGCCGGTGTGACGGGCTCTGGCTGGCTTGCAGGCGCTTGGCGCTGCAAAATCGCTTCGTCAGAAGTTCTCGCGCGACCGGTATCGCCATCGCCGACAGCGCCCGACGCTGCTGTCGCAATCAGCGCCAGAACGGGCGCCAGTGTCCTCGACAAATGGCGGTGTTTCATAGGGCCCTCCTCACGCGCGACCTTAGCCCAATCCCGCCGCGCGCCTAGCCCCCAATCACCGGGCTGCGATCCACCGCTTGCGCGCTGGGCACGGGTAAGGCACGCTTGGTTCATGCATCACATCAACCCGACCGACCCGGCTATGCGAGACCAGATTGTCGAGGCGCTTGAGCAACCGTTTGGCTCCTTCCCGGACATTCTGACAGGCTGGGCGCGCGCGCAACCCGACGCCATCGCGCTGATCGATGATCACCGCGCGGTTGCCTGGGCCGAGCTGATCGGGCTCGTTGAAAGGATTGCCGCCCGGCTGGTCGAGACGGGACTGGAACGCGGGCAGTCGGTTGCGATCCTGGGGTATTCCAGCGTCGAATACGCGCTCGTTTTCCTCGCTGCCGTGCGCGCGGGCGGTGTCGCAGCGCCTCTCACGACCAGCGCGTCCCCAGGGCAGTTGGAAGGCATGGCGAAGGACTCAGGCGCGCGGCATCTTTTCATCGACGCCGCCAAGGCCGCAGAACTCGGCCCGGACTTCATGGCGGACCTGATCCGCGTGCCGCTTGAGGAAATCGAGGGTTGGATGGCCCCGCCGGGCTCGCGCGCGCCGGCCATCGCGCCCGATCGCAGCGACCCGTTCAACATCATCTATTCCTCGGGCACGACCGGCATTCCAAAGGGGATTGTCCACTCGCATCTGATGCGCTGGCGTCAGTTCGGCGCGACCGCCCTGTCCTATCTGAGCGCGCAGCTGCCGGTCCGCTCGCTCGCTTCCACGCCGCTTTATTCGAACACGACGATGGTCGCCTTTCTGCCGCCCCTGCTGGCGGGCGGAACGGTGCGGATAATGGGCAAGTTCGATTGCGCGCGCTGGCTTGAGCACGCGCAGAACGATCGCACCACCATCACGATGCTCGTGCCAGTCCAGTATCAGCGGCTGATGGACTTCCCCGAGATCGGCAGCTTCGACCTTAGCGCGCTCACGCTCAAATATTGCACGTCGGCGCCCTTCTCCGCCGAGCTCAAGCGGCAAGTGCTGGATCGCATTCCCGGCGGGCTTATCGAGATCTATTCGATGACCGAAGGCGGGGTGGTGTGCCTGCTGGCGTGCCATGAGTTTCCCGACAAGCTCCACACGGTCGGTCGACCCGCACCGGGCAGCGAGATGAAGGTACTCGACGATCAGGATCGCGAAGTGCCGGCGGGCACGCCGGGAAACCTCATCGGCCGCAGCCAGACCATGATGTCGGGCTACAAGAACCGCCCGGACAAGACATCGGAAGCGCAATATGTCGACGCCGAAGGGGGCGTGTGGATGCGCATGGGCGATATCGGCCGTGTCGATAAAGACGGGTTCGTCGAGCTTGTGGGCCGGGCCAAGGACATGATCATTTCGGGCGGCTTCAACATCTATCCCAGCGATCTCGAAGCGGAGCTTGAGCGCGAAGAGGCGGTAATCGAAGCTGCTGTCGTGGGCGTGCCTTCACGCCAATGGGGCGAGACGCCGGTGGGCTTCGTTGTCCTGCGCGAGGGCGACGGGGATTGCGAGGCGATCCTTGCCGAGGTGAACGCGCGGCTTGGCAAGACGCAGCGCCTATCCGCGCTTTACGCGATCGACGAGATGCCACGCAGCCATATCGGCAAGCTTCTCAAGACCGAACTGCGCGCTCATCTGGAGGATTGATGCAAGGCCGCGCTTATTCCTCGTCATCGCCGAACAGTGTGAAATCATCGATCGCGATCGCAAAGACTATCAGCGAGGCGACGAGAACTCCGCCAGAAACGACCAGCACGGTTTCGACAGTATCCAGATTGCTTTGGTCATCGAGGCCTTCAACCGCTCGACCGTTGAGCATGAGCGTTTCGCTGCCGTCAAGCGTGATGCCGATGCGCCGCTCTTGCCAGCGCAGTTCATCTTGCCGTGCGACCAATCTCAAATCTTGCGAGGGGGCCCGGTGGCGCGCGATGATTTCGAAACGCGGCGCTGTCTGGCGGCGGTCCTTTGACTCGCCAAGAGGAATGGTGATCGCCGCGCTAACGCGCGTTTCGCGGTCAAACGCGTCGAACGACTGAGCCGCAGCGGGCGGTGAAAGGCCTAGGCCGATTAGGGACAGCGCCAGCAGGCGGTTTGGCAAGAATTTGGACCAAAACATCTCATTCCCTTTCGAACGGCGGCTCAGGTTTTCTGAGCGTCTGTGCCCCTTGTAGAGAAATGAGTATGCGGATGAAGCTGTTTCAGCATAAGTGCCTTAAACGGCGCGGCTCTTCGCTGAATGAAGAGCCGCGCCGAAGCGGTCACGACCGCAGGGCCTAGATGATGTAGGCGTTGAACGAGGCCGCGCTCGCGCTCAGGGCGAGGACGAGGGCGACCAGCTTTTCCGACATAAACGTCATGCCGTATCTCCTGATGCGACGCGCACCGCGCGCGTCTGTCTTGCAGCAATAGATACGAAGCGGCTTGGTGTTTGGTTAGTCCGTCAAGCAACGAAATAACAAATTAGTGTAATAGAAATTGTTGCTCAGCGCAGCGCTAGCGAGCTTTCGGATCGAGCGAGCGAAGACGCGACCGCCAGGTGGGGGGTAGGAGCGGCCGCGCCTTGCTCGCTGCATGGGTGCCGGTTGGCCCGGGTCTCTCACGCCGATCCCGGGGCGCGAGCGGATCCGGGCGCTTGACGAGATCTTGGTCCAGGGGAAGACCACATCCAGACCGCCGCAATCAGAGCCAGCGCCTGAGCGCTTGCGTCTCAAGTTCCGCGGAGGATGCCTCGACCAGCAACTCCATTCGCTGACACGGCCCTTTTCTGCTGGGGTTTTCGGGTCGGTCAGAGCGGGCGCCGGATGGAGAGAGGAGCCTGTGCGCACCGCCTGACAAGGCACCTAGTGTTCGATTGAACGGAGGACAAATGCTCTAAATCCAAAGTATATTGCACAAGATGCAACTTGCTGGATCGTGTCGCCGGTCCAGATCGATCGAACACCCCGCGCGGCTGGACAGCGCTGGATGCGCTGGACTAACGCGGCGTTCATGAGCAGCCCGAACCTTGCAGACTCCGCCGCGCCCGACTGCATTCTGATCGTCGATTTTGGCAGCCAGGTCACCCAGCTGATTGCGCGCCGCGTGCGCGAGGCGGGCGTCTACTCCGAGATCGCTCCGTTCTCGATGGCCAAGGAGGCTTTCCGTCGCTTGAACCCGAAAGGAATCATCCTTTCCGGCTCCCCGGCCAGCGTTCCGGAGGAGGGCTCCCCGCGCTGTCCGCAGAGTTTCTTTGACGCGGGGGTTCCGATCCTTGGCATATGCTACGGCCAGCAGGTGATGAGCCATCAGCTCGGCGGCGAAGTGCGCCCGGGTCACGAAACAGGCGAGGGCGGCGAGTTCGGTCGCGCGTTCCTTACGGTTACCAAGGATTGCGCGCTGTTCGACGGTCTCTGGCAGCAGGGTGAGCGCCACCAGGTCTGGATGAGCCACGGCGACAAGGTCACGCAGTTTGCGCCAGGCTTCGAAATCGTCGCCACCAGCGACGGCGCGCCCTTTGCCGTCATCGCGGATGAGAGCCGCAAGTTCTACGGCACGCAATTCCATCCCGAAGTGGTTCATACACCCGATGGTGGCCGGTTGCTCGCCAACTTTGTCCGGCATGTCTGCGGCCTTGCGGGCGACTGGACGATGGCCGAGTTTCGCAAGACGAAGATCGCCGAAATCTGCGAGCAAGTTGGCGACGGGCGCGTCATCTGCGGGCTGTCGGGCGGGGTCGATTCCGCGGTCGCGGCCGTGCTGATCCACGAAGCGATTGGCGATCAGCTGACCTGTGTCTTCGTCGATCACGGCCTGATGCGTCTGAATGAGGCCGAACAGGTGGTGACGCTGTTCCGCGATCATTACAACATACCGCTCGTCGCCGTGGACGCCGAGGAAAAGTTCTTGGGCGGCCTTGCGGGCGTGTCCGACCCTGAAAAGAAGCGCAAATTCATCGGCGGGGCGTTCATCGATCTGTTCGAAGCCGAAGCGAAAAAGGTCGGCGGCGCGGATTTCTTGGCGCAGGGCACGCTATACCCGGACGTGATCGAGAGCGTGTCGTTCACCGGCGGGCCCTCGGTGACAATCAAGAGCCACCACAATGTCGGCGGCCTGCCCGAGCGCATGAACATGGCGCTGGTCGAGCCGCTGCGCGAGCTGTTCAAGGACGAGGTTCGCGAACTTGGTCGTGAGCTTGGCCTGCCCGAAGCGTTTGTGGGCCGCCATCCGTTTCCGGGGCCGGGGCTTGCCATCCGCATCCCCGGCGAAGTCACCAAGGAGCGCTGCGATATCCTGCGCAAGGCCGACGCGATCTATCTTGAAGAGATCCGCAATGCTGGGCTCTACGATGCTATCTGGCAGGCCTTTGCCGTGCTACTCCCGGTCAAGACGGTGGGCGTGATGGGCGACGCGCGCACCTATGACAGCGTGTGCGGGCTTCGCGCCGTGACCAGCACGGACGGCATGACGGCCGACGTCTATCCCTTCGATGCGGCGTTCCTGACGCAAGTGGCGACCCGCATCGTCAACGAAGTAAAAGGCATCAACCGCGTGGTCTATGATTACACGTCGAAACCGCCGGGGACGATCGAATGGGAGTGATAGTCAAATCACTCCCACCAGAAAAGTTACGCCGCCTTGTCTACCAATGTCTCAAGATTTCCCGGAAAAATCCGTTCGGCAAAAGCATTGCCGACGATGCGGGCATCTGCCTCCGTCAGATTCTTCACCGTACCGACTAGGGCGTTGCCATCGAAAAAGGCGCGAGGCGAACTGTGAAAAGTCAACAACTGGAAAAGACGAAAGAGAACGTGCCCATGATCTTCGCCAATAGCCTGCCTAACCAATTTGTCGTAGTCGGGCTCGACGCTGATATGGTCCCATTCAAGGGTGCACCATTTTCGCGCTTTAATAATCACCATAAATGGCACGTTTCGTTGTTCACAATCATAGAACCAATCATCCCGCGCGACTTTATCGCTCTTTGAAATTACACGCCAAGCCGGATGAGGAAAATCCAGACCCATGAATGAGAACCGAAGCCACTCCGAAGAACCTGCTTCATAACCTAACTCAAGGCAGCGAGCTTCAAAGGCTTCAAAATCGGCAACAAACACTCGACAACCGCCGATGCTAGTCGAGGATGATAAAAATGCTGCGTGAGATTTGAAGCCAATTAGCGCAGCGATAGCCTCCGATGCATGAGATGACTTCATCTCAAAGTCACTCATTAGATGGCGTTTTAAAAGCCGCGAGTTTTGATCTGTTGGAATGTACACAGCCATATCACTCTCCAGAAGGCCGACTGAAACGCCATTTATATCAGTGAGCCAAGGAAAGGATTCTGGCTCTAGGAAAAGCAGGGCTTGTTTAGCTTGGCGTCATGCTTGGAAGCTACTCCTGATGGACAACATACGAAAATATGGTTTGTGTGAAAGGTAGCTCAACTGCAAATTCACAACCTTCGATGACTGATCTGTTGGCACCTTTCGCGATCTAGGCGCGTTAGCCTATCAGCCTGTCCAATTAGGAACTCAAATGAAGGATATCGTCCTGTGCATGCATCCCGCATCATCGCCGCCGCCACTCTCTTACTCGCCGCCGCGTGTGCGCAGGCGCCCTCCGAACCCGCGCCTCTGGTCGAAGGGTCCTGGGCCGTCGATGCGGACGCCTCCAGCCTCTCCTATGTTAGCGTCAAATCGGGCGAGATTGCCGAAAGCAACACCTTCTCGGGCCTTTCGGGCAGCGTGTCGCCCGATGGCGCCGCGACACTGGAAATTGACCTGTCGACGATTGAGACCAAGGTCGACATTCGCAACGAACGCATGCGCGATATCTTTTTCGAGATCGCGGACCATCCCACGGCCAGCGTCACCGCGTCGATCGATCCGGCGGCGTTCGAAAAGCTTGGCGTGGGTCAAAGCGTGACGCAGCCGCTCAAGGCGACCCTGAACGTCAAGGGCGTCGAAGCGCCGATTGAAACGCAGGTATCCGTGACACGCACCGGCGAAGACGGAGTGCTTGTTACATCAACAGAGCCCGTTATCGTCTACGCCGACGCGCTGGAGCTGACCGAGGGTCTTGCGACCCTGCAGGAGCTTGCCGGTCTGCCTTCGATCACACCCGCCGTGCCGGTGACGTTCTCGATCGCGTTCACGCGTTAGAGGCTCCCAAAGCGAAAAGCGTGCAGCTTGACCTTGGCCCCGATTCTCGAACGCAGACTCTGCGGCGCGCGCAAGCGGCGCTGATCGAGCGCTTCGGGCGGATCATCCGCCCGCCCGAAAAGCGCCGCGATCCGGTCTGGGTGCTGGTGCATGGAGTGATCGGCGCGCAAACGAAAACGGCGGCGTCCAACGCGTCGACCGATACGCTTTTGGCTGAATACGGCACCTGGGAGGCCGTTGCGGCGGTGAGCGTTCCCGAACTTGAGGCGCGGCTTCATCGTCAGACATTCCCGAGCGTTGCTGCGGAGCGTCTCAAGGCGTGCCTCAACGCGATTATCGAGGAGCGCGGCAGTGTCGATCTGCGGCACCTGTCGAACTACGACACCGCCGAGGCGATGGCCTGGCTCGAAACGTTGCCCGGCGTCGCGCGCAAGAATTCCGCGGGCGTCATGAACGCGAGCACTTTTGAGCGCCGCGCTATGGTGATCGACGGCCACCACCGGCGCATCATGCAGCGCATGGGGATCGTTCCCGCCAGGGCGGACACGGCGAAGACGTATGATACCCTCATGCCAGTCGTGCCCGGCGAATGGTCCGCCGCCGATATGGACGAACATCATTTGCTTTTGAAGAAGCTCGGCCAGACCCATTGCCGCCCACGCCGCGCGCAGTGTGAAGGGTGCCCAGTGCGTTCGGATTGCCCTACTGGTAGAGCCTAAGCGCGGACGGGCCAGCGCAGCACTGTGCGCTGCGCGTACCAGCCCGAAACCGCCGCAATGGCGAGCCCGCCAGCGAGAAACAGATAGGTGCCAACGTCAGGACCGCCGCGCCAATCCGCGTCGAGCAGCACGTGACTGGCCAAGGCCAGCGTCACCGCGGTGAGAACACCGGTGATGGCGCCCAACCAGTGACTGGAGCCGGCCCAACGCCGCACTGCAAGCGCGATGATCGCGCCGATCGGAGCGATGACCAGCGCTGCGAAAACCACAGCGGGGACGAGGAGAAGGAGCAGTCCAGTCACCAGCGCATTCACAGGGGCCTCCAGATCGCTGGTGCCGATGACGGCGCTGAGTGCAACGAGAAATACGAGCGCGATATAGCCGACCACCGCGCCGAATAGAGCGGCGAAGTACATCTCTTTGCCATCGGGCGCTTGGGCGATTTGCTGCATGGCGGGCTTTCGTGCTTGCGCTCGGCTTCGGAGGCGACAGCCTTGCCTTCTTCTTAGCCAGGCGCAAGACCGGGAACGCCACACGATCCCAAGCGCTTGCCTGGTATGCTCACACAACCGCAGGTTGAAGAGGTTTACCGCAAGCTCGCCGAAGCGATGCCGGGCCGCACCTCGAACGCCAAAGGCCCGAAAGGCCAGCCCGATGCCTTTCGCTCGTGCATCTCCTGTATGCTCTCCGCCCAATCGCTCGACCGCAACACCGCGGCGGCGACCAAGGCGCTGTTCAAGCTGGCGAAAACGCCCGGAGACATACTGGCGTTTGACGACGACGCTATCCGCGAGGCGATCCGGCCATGCGGGCTCTACAACAACAAGACCAAGAGCATCCGCAAGTTCTGCAAGGCGCTTTTGGAGGAACATGGCGGCGTCGTGCCCAGGACGCGCGAAGGCTTGATGAGCCTGCCCGGCATTGGCCGAAAGTGCGCCGACATCGTGATGAGCTTCACCTTCGGCGAAGATATCATCGCGGTCGACACGCATGTGCACCGGGTGTGCAACCGCATCGGCCTGACCAAGGCGAAGAGCGCAGAGAAGACCGCGCAGCAGCTCGAGGAACGCAGCCCCGAATGGGCGATGGCGGATGGGCATTTCTGGCTGATCCAGTTCGGCAAACGCGTGTGCCGCGCGCGCGTGCCCAAATGCGCTATCTGCGTGGTGAGCGATCTGTGCGAGACCGGGCCGATCGAGCGGGACGCGGATTGACGCTACGACGCGCTGCGTTGTTGCCGTGCGGTCCAAGACCACGCTTGCAAGCCGCGTCATTCTCGGGTTGTCTCGACCGGAACAGAAACGAATCCGGGAGAGACAAGCCATGAAAACCGCCATTACCGAAATGTTCGGTATCGAGCACCCGATCATCCAGGGCGGCATGCATTATGTCGGGTTTGCCGAGATGGCGGCGGCGGTGTCGAACGCGGGAGGGCTCGGCATCATCACCGGCCTCACACAAGGCACGCCGGAAAAGCTCGCCAACGAGATTGCGCGCTGCAGGGACATGACCGACAAGCCCTTTGGCGTGAACCTCACCTTCCTTCCCAGCCTGACGCCGCCCGATTATCCGGGCCTTGTGCGCGTCATTATCGAAGGCGGGGTCAAGGTGGTCGAGACCGCCGGACGCAACCCTCAGGAAGTGCTCCCCGCTCTGAAGGACGCCGGGATCAAGGTGATCCACAAATGCACCAGCGTGCGCCACTCGCTGAAAGCGCAGGCCATCGGCTGCGACGCGGTGAGCGTCGATGGGTTCGAGTGCGGCGGCCATCCGGGAGAGGACGATGTGCCCAACTTCATTCTTCTGCCGCGCGCGGCGGATGAGCTGGAGATTCCGTTCGTTTCCTCAGGCGGGATGGCCGATGGTCGCAGCCTTATCGCCAGCCTCGCGATGGGCGCGCAGGGCATGAACATGGGCACGCGCTTCATCGCCACCAAGGAAGCGCCGGTTCACGACAACGTGAAGCAGGCGATTGTCGAGGCCTCCGAGCTCGACACCCGGCTCGTCATGCGCCCGCTTCGCAACACCGAACGCGTGCTCAACAACGCCGGGGTCGAACGCCTGCTTCAGAAGGAAAAAGATCTGGGCGACGCGCTGACGATACAGGACATCCTGCCCGAAGTCGCCGGGGTCTACCCGTCGATCATGCAGGAAGGCGACATGGACAAGGGCGCGTGGAGCTGCGGCATGGTCGCCGGCCTGATCAACGATATCCCGACCTGCAAGGAGCTTATCGACGGCATCATGGAAGAGGCCGAAGCGATCATTGCGCGGTTGAACGCCATGACCGGAATGCACGCTTCCGCGACCGCATAGCGCGCGGTTAACGCGTCCATAGGTATCCAACCCGGGTAAACACATAAGCCGAAAACCAGTAGGTTTCTTGAGTTCTTGAAAGGCCGGTCCGCTGTGGGAAGGCGACCGGCTCGCGATTGGCGCCGATGCGTCGGCGCGCGGTCTTCACGGACAAGGGGTCTAACTTGGATGACCGCCGGCGTTTCGGCGGCGAGGGAGTGTGCATGGAATACGCAGCGGGTTTCGGAGTCTGGGTGGCCGTGGTCACCGGAATGTGCGTCTTTAGCTGGCTGGCCGGGGATCTGGCCGGGTCAGCGCGAACCCGACGGCTTTACGCCGAGCCGCATCAGCCGGATACGCTTTCAGCGAGCGCAGCCGCGCTTCGCGTGGAAGAGTGGCGTGTGGAGGGTACCACACATCCGCTTAAGGCGGCCTTGCTCGAGGAAGGCGCGAACGCCGAACGCGCGACCTCGGGTGGCACGGACCGATCAAGAGAGCAGGCGGAGCGCGCCGAGTGGCGCCGAGTGCGAAGGGAAGCCCTCGCCGCCATGGGCTCGCGGCCCCATCCGCAAACGGATGCGGACGCAATACACCGAGCGCACACCGCGCCGGTCCGGGTTCTCTGGGAAGCTCCATTGGCTACTCTGAGACCTCGGGAACAGGCGCCCGAAGCGGAGCGGGTGCTGCGGGAATATGGCCGATCGGTCGATGCGCTCAATCGTTCTTCAGGACGCTATGCCCAGAGCATTGCGCCTTCACGCGATACGTCATGATAGGGGGGGCGGGCGACCGCTCGCGAGGCCTCGTCTCAAGTTGGAGGGGGACACCGGCTCGTTCTCATCGAACGTCCGCAAACGTCATCGACAGCGCGTCGAAGCCGGCGAAAGGCTGGAAACCTAGCCGTTGCCCTCGTTCTCATCCTTGTCCACGCGCGTGTAAGGTACGAAGTCTTCGAACATCACCGCGCCGGTGAAGATCTGCGTCAACGGATCGACGGTCGTCGCGATATCCTGCCGACAAAGCTGGGCGCCACCGCCAAAACGGCGTGTGATCAGGGTGTCGCGATCACGGATTTGATCGGGGCGAGTGGTGCGCTGCACGTAGATCGTGTTGCCTCGCCCGAACACATAGGCCGTGCGGTCGATCGTGGTCATCTGATTGGTGGGCAGCATGCGGATGCAATCTTGCGGTTCGCCCGCCACGCGCCCTTCGAGCATCTTGGCCAGGCGCTTTTCGCCCTTGATTTGCGCCTTGGACTTTTTCTCTTCGGTTTTCTCAGGCGGGTCCGGCTCCTCATCCTGAGCAAGCGCCGGAGAGAGCAAAAGCGAAATCCCGGCGAGCGCGGAGAGAGTAAGGGACGTGCCCCGGCGTTGTGAGATTGTGTTTGTGGCCATGGCAGCAAATCTCCCTCAGATTATGGAGGACAGACTAGCAAACCTATCTGAACCGGCAATGAGCGGCGGCACCGGTCGCGCCGGGGCCGCTGCGACGCCTTATTCGTATTCGAGTGTGACAGTGAATTCGCCCTCATACACGCCTGGCGCCTGGTCCTCCGCCACCTGAAGGCGGCCGGCGATCGTGAACGCGAAATAGCCATCCGGGTTGGCGATACGGAACCGGGTCGGGCGCGTCGTGATCAGGATCGGAGGCTGGCTGCCGATCGTCACCTGATCGTAGAGCATGGTTTCGGTCCCGCCGACGCGGGTGAGAGTGTACGTGTTCTGATTGATGTTGATCAGCACCCGTTGGTTGAACTGACCATAACCCCAGAACCGAGCCGGCTGTTGTGTGCCGGTTTGCACGGTGATCCCGTTGGTCGTCGTGATGGCACCGGTCGAATCCATGAAAACCGTGCCGTCGCTGTTGCCGGGAATGATGATGCCAAAATCGAGATCGGTCTCTTTGACGAAACTGAGCGGCGTAACGAGAAAGGCCCGCGCATCGGCCGTTTCGGTTTCCTGCGCCTGCGCCGCCGGCGTAAGCAGGGCGAGCGTCGCGGTAAAGATCGCGATGGCAGCCGCCCATTGCCGGACATATGCCCGTGGCGCTGCAGCGATCGCGCGCCATAACCTTCTCAAAGTCTTGGTCATTTTACTTTTTCGGGCCCTGTTGCAACGTCGAGGGCGGCTCGCACAGCGCCTGGTCCACGCCGGTTCGCGGTCCGCCTTGGATCGTGATTTACGTCCGAGATGTTAAGAATGATTTGAAACCGAATCCGGCCAGAGGGCTCGCGCGCAACGCTTTGGCCCTTTTCTGGCCCTGGCTCTGAGCAATCGAGGGGTCCCGCGACGAGCCCGGATCAGCTTTGCGCGGTGTCCGCCGGGCCGCCGCGAAGGATGAAACGGCGGTCGCAATAGCCGCAATCGACGTAGCCGCGTTCGCTATCGATCTCGAGAAAGACCCTCGGATGGCCAAGGGCCGCGGGTCGATAGCCCGCGCCGCCGCGGATTTCGCCCGCCCCGTCGCAGCTTACGCGGCTTTTCTCAACAAACGTGATCTCTCGATTGAGCGTCATCATGGGCTCGGAATTAGTCGCGCTTCCGGGCAAATTCAATCGCCGTTTTTGGGCAAATCGCAAGCCGGGCTCACTCGTACTCGACTTCGATCTCAAAGGTTCCGGTGTAGACGCCCGGTGCCTGGTTGTTGCGGATCAAAAGGCGACCGCCGACGAAGAATTCGAACGCCCCGTCAGGGTCGGTGACGGTGAAGTCGAAGTTGCGATTGACACGCCGTATGAAGGCAAGACCGTCGCCCGCGCCGACTTCCATCCGGCGCAGGCGCAGGTTCTGTCCCGGCCCCGTGAGCTCGATGCGTCGACCCGCCGGGACTCGCACGCGGATCTGGAAGCCTGATCCCGCAACGCCTTCAAACCCCGCGCTCTGGCATCCGTCGAGGACTTCGAGCGCGTTGTTGGGCGTGCAGATCGCAACCTCGCTCGCGGTCATGTCGATGCGTCCGTTCCCCGGGGCGATAATCCGGCCGAAATCCATTTCGCGGGTGTTGATAAGGGTCACATCGTCATGGATCCGAGCGCTCGCGTTGGCGCTCTGCGTGTCGTTCGCCAGTGCGCTTTGCGAAACCAGCGCTAGCGACGCGGCGATTGCGATCATCACGCCTTTGCCCGCGACCGCGAGCGCATTGGGGAAGGTGGCACCACGTCTCATGACCGCGCTCGATAGCCGGAGAGACACGAAGCTTTGATCAAGTTCTATGGTTAAGCCTTTGCGCACTTGTGCGGCTTCTCTATGGCGACGCCATGCCCGAAAACAGCGCTCGCGAACCCGCCATAAGCATCGAGAATCTGACGAAGCGCTACGCGCCTCCCAAAGGCGCCACCGGTGCGGACGCCGAGGGAAAGCTGGCCTTGGGCGGCGTAAGCTTTGGCGTGCCGGAAGGGTCGATCTTCGGGCTGCTTGGCCCTAACGGTGCGGGCAAGTCCACCCTGATAAACATTCTCGCCGGCCTCGTTAACAAAACGGCAGGAACCGCGCAGATTTGGGGCTTCGACATCGATCGGCAGCGCCGCAACGCCAGCCGCGCGATCGGGATTGTCCCGCAGGAGATCGTCTTCGATCCCTTCTTCACCCCGTTCGAGGTGCTTGAGAACCAGGCGGGTTTTTACGGCGTTCCCGCCGCGCTGCGCCGAAGCGAGGAACTGCTCGAAGCGGTGCGTCTCGCCGACAAGCGCAACGCCTACGCGCGCACGCTTTCGGGCGGTATGAAACGGCGCCTGCTGGTCGCCAAGGCGATGGTGCATTCGCCGCCCATCCTTGTGCTCGACGAGCCGACGGCGGGCGTCGATGTCGAACTGCGCCGGCAACTGTGGGAACTGGTGACCGTGCTGAACCGCGAAGGCGTGACCGTGGTCCTGACCACCCACTATCTCGAGGAGGCCGAGGAATTGTGCGACCGGATCGCGATCATCAATCACGGCCAGCTCATCGCCAACAAGCCGACGCAGGAGTTGATCGAGATGGCGCGCGAGAAAGTGGTCGAGGTCACGGTCGACAAGGACCCGGCCAAAGCGGCCGACAGCGGCGCTTTCGATCGCGAATTCATCGCCCGCCACGAACTGCTCGAAGGCAATCGCATCTCGCTGACCTATGACCGCGACCAGGTCAGCGCGGGCCAGATGCTCAACCATGTGCAGGCCATGGGCTTTACGGTTGAAGATGTGACGACGCGCGAGGCGGACCTGGAGGATGTGTTTGTCCAGCTGACGGGATCGGGCGCGTGAGATACGCTGCGCATGGCTCGCCCCCGGCGGCGCGGCGGCGATCGCGCTGAACGAGGCGGGCGCTGCCGGAATCGCCGCGTCTCTTGGCCGTCTGTCGCTCCAGACGGCCAGCGGAAACCAGGCTTTGGAACCTCGTTCTCTTGCCTGCGAACCGATAGGCGTTCATGGAACGCGCCCTATGACTGAAACCCCCTCCACTCCCGGACAGGCCTTGGCCCACGATGTTATCGTCATCGGTTCGGGCGCGGCTGGCCTGACCGCAGCGCTCGAATTGGCCGAAACCAAACGCGTCCTTGTTCTTGCCAAGGGGTCGCTCACCGGTGGATCGACCGCCTGGGCGCAAGGGGGCATCGCAGCGGTGCTGGACGCGGGCGACACGTTCGAGAACCATGTGCGCGACACGATGGTCGCGGGAGCCGGGCTCAACGATCGTGAGACGGTGGAGTTCGTTATCGAGCGCGCTCCGGCAAGCGTTGATCGCCTGTGTGAGCTGGGCGTGCCCTTCAATCGCGACGAGGATGCGTTGCACCTGACGCGCGAAGGCGGGCATTCGCACCGCCGCATCGTTCACGTCGATGACGCGACGGGTTGGGCGGTGCAGGAGGCGCTGCTAAACGCCGCCGAAGCCTCGCCCAACATCACCATGCTGGGCGCTCGCACCGCTATCGATTTCATCACCGATCGCCACCGCGAGCAGTTCTCCGCTGCCGGTCGCGTGTGGGGCGTCTACGCGCTCAACGAGGAGACGGGCCGGGTTGAACGCCACGTCGCGCGCGCCACGGTCCTGGCTGCGGGCGGCGCGGGCCGCGTCTACCGCTTCTCGACCGCTCCGCGCGGCGCGACCGGCGATGGCATCGCGATGGCGTGGCGCGCGGGCGCGCGGGTCTCCAACATGGAGATGATGCAGTTCCACCCAACCTGCCTCTATAATCTTGAGGTCAAGAACTTCCTCATCACCGAGGCCGTGCGCGGGGAGGGCGGGCATCTCAAGCACCCCGAAACCGGTCATCGTTTCATGGTGGACTATGACGCACAGCGCATGGAGCTCGCCCCGCGCGATGTTGTGGCGCGCGCCATTGACGATCAGATCAAGCGCTATGGCCTCGACTACGTCCATCTCGATATCAGCCACCAGCCCGCCGACTTCGTGAAGGAGCATTTCCCGACAATCTACGACAAGCTGTTCGGGCTCGGGATCGACATGACGAGGGAGCCCATCCCGGTGGTCCCCGCGCAGCACTACACCTGCGGCGGGGTGGTGGTGGACCTCTACGCACGTACCGATCTGCCGGGCCTGTGGGCGGCGGGCGAATGCACCGAGAGCGGGCTGCACGGCGCCAATCGCCTCGCATCCAACTCGCTGCTCGAATGCTTCGTCTTTGGCGAAGCGGCGGCCTCCGACATTCTCACCATGTGGGATGAGCTCGAAGAACCGCCTGCGATCCTGCCATGGGATGAAAGCCGCGTGACCGATTCGGACGAAGAGGTCGTCATCAAGCAGAACTGGACCGAAATTCGACGCTTCATGTGGAACTATGTCGGCATCGTGCGCACCACCAAGCGGCTGGAACGCGCCAAGAACCGCATCGATCTGCTGATGAAGGAGGTGGACGATTATTACGGCGCCTTCCGCGTGACGACCGACCTGATCGAGCTACGCAACCTGCTGCAATCAGCCCAGCTGATCGTGCGCTCAGCGCTCGCGCGCAAGGAAAGCCGCGGGCTTCACTACACGCTCGATTATCCCGAGACGGATGAGACAGAAGAGCCACGCGATACGGTGTTGGTGCCGTGAGCGATCTCTCCGCTCCCCGTCATTCCCGCGCACGCGGGAACCCAGAGCGGTGAGCGCCAAACTCCAGCCTACGGTCTACCTCCTCGCCTCCCAGCGTAACGGCACCCTCTATGTCGGTGTCACGTCCGATCTGATTTCTCGCATCACCCATCATCGGAACGGGACCTTCCGCGGCTTCACTGCGGAATACTCCGTGAAACGCTTAGTCTGGTTTGAGTGCCACGCGACAATGGAGGCCGCAATTTTGCGCGAGAAACGGATCAAGAGATGGCGCCGCGCGTGGAAGCTTGAGTTGATAGAGGCCGAAAACCCGCAATGGTGCGACCTCGCAGAGCAGTTCGGATTTGAAACGCTGCCGCAGTGATGTACCACTCTGGGTTCCCGCGTGCGCGGGAATGACGATATTGGAATAAACGGCGCTTCAATGTTCACCCGTGATGCAAGTTTGTCGCGGTAAAACCTACCGCCATGATACATAAAATGCGAAGCCTTGGATTTGCTGTTCTCGCTGGTGCGTTCAGCATGGCATCCGTCGCTCAGGAACCGCCGCCCGAACCCCCCACTCAAAACTCCATCGTCGTCACAGCCCAGCGCTCCGGCGCGCCGATGTGGACGATCGATACCGACGAAGGCTCCACCGTCATCCTCGTCGGCGAAATCCGCAACGTGCCCGAGGTAACGCCCTGGTTCCCGGATCGCCTGAAAGAGGCGACCAGCGAAGCCGACCGCGTTATCATTCGCGCGCGGCCCAAATTCTCTCCGGGCGATTTCTTCCGCGTGATGTTTCGCAGCGGGCGCTTTCTCAAGCTTCCCGACAAGACCGTCGCCGGCGATTATCTCGACGAGGCGCAGCGCGCCCGGCTCGCTGCGCTTGAGGAGAAATACGACAAGGATTACGATCGCGGCTCGTTCCTGATCACCAGCTTCAACCTCCTCGCGCGCCAGCTCGATTTCGACGACGATACGCTCGACGACGATGCGACCGACATCGTGCGCAAGGCAGCCGACAAGGCGGACATTCCAATCACACGGCCCGAACGCTTTCGCGGTGAAGACCTGCTCGACGATCTCGCCGACGCCGATCCCGCCAGCCACATCCCCTGTCTTGAAGCCGCAATGACCGCGACCGAGGCGGGGCCACCGATCATCGAGGCGCGCGGGCTGTCCTGGACGAGGCTCGACGTGCCCGCTGTCATGGAAAACCCGCTCGAAATCGCGCTCGGCACCTGCTGGCCCTGGGCCGACCCCGAAGTCGGCACGCAAATCCGCGACAGCTGGACCGGCATGATTGCCGAAGCGACCGCGCAGCCCGGCGTCACCGTCGCGGTCGTCCCGCTGCGCGTCTTGGCCGAAGGCGATGGCGTGCTCGACCAGCTGGAAGAGAGCGGGTTCGCCATCGCCGGTCCGGAGTGGCGCAGCGGCTGAGGATCGCGTAGCCCCTCGTCGATGAGCGTTGTTCGTTTATCGCGAACGAAGGGTCGTTGAGCGACATATTACGTCGCAGGTCGACCTGCCATTGATAGAAAAGTACAAGCTGGCATCTTGGGTCCGACGTCACGGGTTTGGTCCTACACCGCCCCGGACGTTGGATCGACCAATTACGCCGACCGCTTGCGGACATGGGCTGATGCTCTGCTGCTCGACGCTAACCGGCCGATCATCCTGGAGGACGTTTTGGAAAGGATGATCCAATGACCCATTCGACGATAAAGACCGCGCGCCGCCTTGCGGCCCCTGCGCTTGCTCTCGCAGCGACACTATCGCTCGCTGCGACACCGGCAATGGCGGGCGAAGACACCCCTATCGAAGTCACTTCGCACAGCGAGATGAAGCGCTGGAAAAGCGATGTCTCCAAGCAGCTCGATCGCGCGCTGGTGCGCGCTCCGGGCCGGGTCACCGCGGTGCCGGGAAGCGGGATCGTGCAAATCGCATTCACGCTGGGTAAGGACGGTCGGCCTGACAATTTGAAGATCCACTCCAACAGCGCGGGCTGGATGGCAGAGCGCATGGCGAAACACGCCGTGAAGCGGATCGATACGATCGCCGATGCGCCTGTGACCGACGTAAGCAAGGCCCGGTTCCTCGCCAATATCATCTTTGCCGATGATCGAGCCGAGCATGAGGAGCTTACACGGGCCTTGGCTCAATCCGAGCGCACCCGGTTGGCGTCCGGCGGCGAGTCTGAGGACGAGGTGATCGTCCTCGGGGGTTAGCAGCCCCTATCCCCTTACCCGCTTGCCGTCGGTCCGAGCGACCGTCCCGCCTTCCGGCTCCCCTTTGCGCCCGGATGGTCGGGGCGGTCGTTCCCCGATCGCGCGCTTGCGATGGCCGAAGCCGCCCGATAGGCAGGCGCCAAGACATTCTTGGGAAGAAAATCGGCCATGCCAACCATCACCACGCCCAACACCGGGCTTAAGATCTGTTACGACGAAGCCGGGGACCGCGCGAATGAGACGATCCTGCTCATCATGGGGCTGGGCGTGCAGCTCACGCACTGGCCCGACGAGTTCATTGAGGCGCTGGTCGAGCGCGGGTATCATGTCGTGCGTTTCGACAACCGCGATATCGGGCTGAGCGAGAAGATGGGGGAGGCCAAGCCTCCGCACTTTGCCTGGCAGCTCCTCGCCTCCCGGATCGGGTGGAAGCCCAGGGTTCCCTATAAATTGGCCGAGATGGCCGCCGACGCCGCGGGGCTGCTGGACGCGCTCGAAATCGACAAGGCGCACGCCGTCGGCGCGTCGATGGGTGGGATGATCGGGCAATTGCTTGCGATCAATCACCGCGACAAGCTTCATTCGCTCACTTCGGTCATGTCGACCACGGGCAATCCGAAGGCACCGCGCGCGGAGAAAGAGGCGATGAGGGCGTTGACCTCCAAGCCCGCCTCGCTGGATGAGGATGTCCTGGTCGAACACGGCCTGATGATCGCGCGCGCCATCGGCAGCCCCGGTTTCCCGCGCGATGAACAACGCGCCCGCGAGCGCACGCGCGCGAACGTGCAGCGCAGCGTCTATCCGATGGGCCTCCCGCGCCAGCTCGCCGCGATTATCGACGATGGCGACCGCCGCAAGCGGCTGGCCGGCGTCACCACGCCCACGCTTGTCCTGCACGGTGAGGACGATCCGCTGGTGAAGGTGGGCGCGGGCGAGGACACGGCCAAAGCCATTCCCGGCGCGCGGCTGGTCACCATACCGGGATGGGGCCATGATTTCCCGTTGCAACTGGTCGAGCGGATCGCGGACGAGATTGCGGGGCATGCGAGCGGTGTGTCGGCAAAGGTAAGTGTAGCGGCTCAATAGAGCGGCGTCCGGCCGCGACGCTCTGGAATCGGTTGATCAGCGCGAAGCGCCTTTACGGCGCCGTTATAGGTGTGTTACTGACATAATACTCTCAATCAGAACACGAGTGTGATCATGTCTGCCAGGCCCGCGCTTTCCTCCATTCTCATCAAGACCATTGCTGTTTGTAGCGCCACCCTGGGCGTTTTGGTCACACCCGTTGCGGCGCCCGCCCAAACGGTTCCGGCTGATTTTGCCGAACGTGTGGACAGTCTTCTCGAACGCTCCTTCGAGGCGGATGGGCCAGGGGCTATGGTCGTGGTGACAAAGGATGGCGAAGTCATCTATCGCGGCGCGCGCGGAATGGCAGATGTCGAGGGGGAAACACCGATCAGAGCCGAAACGGTTTTCCGCTACGCCTCGATTACCAAGCAGTTTGCAGCCGCCACTATGCTTAAACTGGCCGAACAGGGCCGGGTGTCCCTCGATGATCCGTTGTCGAAGTACCTCCCGGACTTTCCGGCTCCGGGAAGCGATGTGACGCTTGCTCAGCTGCTGAACCACACGTCCGGGATCAAGTCCTACACCAACATTCCGGGATGGATGACCGAAGAAAACACCTCGCGTGCCTACACAACCGCGGAGCTGATCGCCGAGTTCGCCGACCAGCCCGCAGATTTCGAGGCGGGCACGGCCTATTCCTACAACAACAGCGCCTATGTGCTGGTGGGCGCTGTGATCGAGGCGGTGACGGGCAAGCCTTGGTACGAGGCGATGGTCGATGAAGTGACCGGGGCGATGGGAATTCCGACCATCACCGCTTTCATGGACGAAGCCTCGATCGCCAACATGGCCACCGGCTATACGCGCGGTGAAGATGAGAAGGTCACCCTCGCGCAGAAAATCCACGCCAGCGTGCCTGGGGCGGCGGGGGCGTTGCGCGGCACGGCGGACGATCTGATCCGCTGGACCGAAGCGCTCCACGCTGGCGACGTGCTGAAGGCGGGCTCGCTCAAGGCGATGACAACGCCGACTGCGCTGCCGCAGGGCAAGGTCGAGAATTACGGCTATGGCCTTGGTCTCAATCCCCTGCGGGGCCGTTCAGCGATCGGGCACTCCGGGGATATCTTCGGGTTTGCAACCGATGTGATGCACCTGCCCGAAGAACGGGTAAGCGTCGCCATGCTGGCCAACTCCGATACCACCTCGGCCCCGGTGTCGGGGCTCGTGGCCCGGATCGCCGCGCTGGCGATTGGCGATCCGTTTGAGGAATTCACCAAGGTCGAAACTGACCTCGCCTCGCTGGAGGCGTATTTCGGCGAATACGCCATTGGCGAGAACGATCGCCGCAAGTTCTACGCCCGCGACGGGAAACTCTACACTTTGCGCTCGGGCAATTCGGAAAGCGAAGTGTTCGCTGCGCAGGGCAACCGGTTCTTCTATGGCCCCGGCTCGCTGACCTGGTTCGAGTTCGGAGCCGAGGATGATGGCAGGCCGGTCATGCGCATGCACCAGAATGGAGCCAAGGAAGCCGAACTCGCCACTTATGCCGGCCCGATTGAGCCTGTCGTCGCCGTGACAGTGCCACGCACGACGCTCGCCAGTTACGCCGGAACCTATGCGACGCAGTATGGCAAGGCGGTCTTTACTCTCGGCGAATCGGACGATTTGCTTCTGACTTTCGCAGGCCAGCCCACCACGGCGCTCATCGCGCTGGATACGGACCGTTTCACCGCCGAAGGCGTGGATGTCACTATCATCTTCGCGCCGGTCGAAGGCTCGATGACCATGACGCTTATGCAGGGCGGGGTAACATTGGAGGCCGAGCGGCAGGCGGACTGAAACCGCGCAACATTCTTGCCGCCACATTGCGGAAAGATTCAGCGATTGATTCACATGATTCAATCACCAAATTTTTCTTCACAGATTCAATTTGGGGCTTGCGCACCGCGCGACTCAAGCTTTGTCCACGCGTCGCGGCGCGTGAGGTCTCCCATGCGGGGCCTCGAACCGGAGAATCGTGGTTAATACCCCGTTGACGAGATTCGCCGCGCGATTCATGATCTAGTGGTCAGGTTGTTGGGGACCCCACAAGGCTTGGTGATCTCTCCTGCGTTCAGGGCACGGGTGTCAGGGCGCAGCCGGGAGAGGAGTCACTGCATTTGGTGGGCAACCGCGAGACTTTACAAAGTTCGACGGGTGAGCCGGTCGACACGGTGGGCAACGCTCTGCGGTGTTGACGAAACAGGGGGCAAGGCTGTCGAAAGGGTGTTGAGAACAGATTTGGAACATTGGCGCTTACGCCGGGTTTCGATTCATGCGATGAATGGGTGCTGATAATGGATTTCAAGGCGAGTGACGGCGTGACCAGCGAAAACGATACAAACGACGTTCTGGACGACGTGGACACCGGTGAGACGCGCGCCGCGCCCGCCACGACGAAGAAGGCGATCGACATGAACAAGGCAGACGCGGGCAGCGAAGCCCTGATTGCGGCCAAGGGCGCCGAAGCGCTGGCGGGCGCCATGGCGGCAGCGGCCAAGGAGCAGGCTCAAGAACAGGCCGTGCCCGACAGCAAGAAAGTCAACGATCGCCGCTTCGACATTCAGATCGACCCATCGCGCGATGCGAACCTCACTGAGTTCGGCAAGGAAACGCTCACCGACCGCTACCTGCTTCCCGGCGAGCGCTACCAGGATCTCTTTGCGCGCGTCGCCGACGCCTACGCCGACGACGCCGAGCACGCCCAGCGACTCTACGACTACATCTCGAACCTGTGGTTCATGCCGGCCACGCCCGTCCTTTCGAACGGGGGCACCAGCCGCGGCCTGCCGATCAGCTGCTACCTCAACTCGGTCGAAGACAGCCTGGGCGGCATTGTCGGCACCTGGAACGAGAATGTCTGGCTCGCCTCGAAGGGCGGCGGCATTGGCACATATTGGGGCAATGTGCGCGGCATTGGCGAGCCGGTTGGCCTGAACGGCAAGACCAGCGGCATCATCCCCTTCGTGCGGGTGATGGACAGCCTGACGCTGGCGATCAGCCAGGGCTCACTGCGGCGCGGTTCGGCCGCATGCTATCTCGATATCAGCCACCCGGAAATCGAGGAATTCCTCGAAATCCGCAAACCGAGCGGTGACTTCAACCGCAAGGCGCTCAACCTGCACCACGGCGTGCTCTTGACCGACGATTTCATGGAAGCGGTCCGCAATGGTGACCGTTTCGAACTCAAATCGCCCAAGACCGGCGAGGTTCGCGGCGATGTTGACGCGCGCTCGCTGTTCCAGAAGCTTGTCGAGACCCGCCTTGCGACCGGAGAGCCCTATGTGATCTTCGCCGACACGGTGAACCGCATGATGCCCAAGCATCACCGCGATCTGGGCCTCAAGGTCTCGACCTCGAACCTGTGCTCGGAAATCACGCTACCCACCGGTATCGATCATCTGGGCAACGATCGCACGGCGGTGTGCTGCCTGTCTTCGCTCAACCTTGAAAAGTGGGACGAGTGGAACGGCGACAAGATGTTCATCGAGGATGTGATGCGCTTCCTCGACAACGTCCTGCAGGATTATATCGATCGCGCGCCGCCCGAAATGGAGCGCGCCCGTTATTCCGCCAGCCGCGAGCGTTCGGTCGGCCTTGGCGTCATGGGCTTTCACTCCTTCCTTCAGCAAAAGGGGCTCGGCTTCGAAAGCGCGATGGCCAAGGCGCACAATCTGAAGATGTTCCAGCACATTCAAGCGAAGGCCTCCGAAGCCTCGATGCTGCTCGCCCAAGAGCGCGGACCGTGCCCCGACGCCGCCGAAATGGGCGCGATGGAGCGCTTTTCCTGCAAGATGGCGATCGCGCCGACCGCGTCGATCAGCATCATTTGCGGCGGCACATCGGCGTGCATCGAGCCGATCCCGGCGAACATCTACACGCACAAAACGCTGTCGGGCAGCTTCATCGTCAAGAACCCGTATCTGGAAAAGCTGCTCGACAAGAAGTCGAAGAACTCGACCAATGTCTGGAACTCGATCCTCGAAAACGGCGGCTCGGTCCAGCACCTCGATTTCCTGAGCGCGGAAGAAAAGGCGAGCTTCAAGACCAGTTTCGAGATCGACCAGCGCTGGCTCCTCGAATTCGCCGCCGACCGCGCGCCCTATATCGATCAGGCGCAGTCGCTGAACCTGTTCATCCCGGCGGACGTCGACAAGTGGGACCTGATGATGCTGCACTTCCAGGCGTGGGAGAAGGGGATCAAGTCGCTCTATTACCTGCGCTCGAAATCGGTCCAGCGCGCCGGCTTCGCGGGCGGCGTCGAAGCCGACAACACCGGCGAAGCAGCGAAAATCGAGCTGAGCGCGACAGTGGGCGAACAGACTGACTATGAGGAATGTTTGAGCTGCCAGTAGACGGATAGAAACGGAACCAGGTCTATGCGTGCTGCTGGAATTTGGCTGGTCCTTAGCGTTCTTGGGCTTCTGCTGATCCCTTTAACAATGTGGGCCTACCCGCAATATCGACTGTATTCTCAGCGCCTTGCCGGTGAAGCGCGGTTGGCGGAGGCGCAGTCTTCACGGCGCATTGCCATCCTCGAAGCGGAAGCTCGAAGGGAGAGCGCGGTGGCCTTGGCCGAAGCCGAAGTCCTCCGCGCGAAGGGCGCTGCTGAGGCAAACCAAATCTTGCAGGACTCTCTCGGAGGTCCAGAAGGGTATCTGCGCTATCTTCAGATTCAAGCGCTCGAAGAAACGAAGGCTTCGTTGATTTATGTGCCGACCGAGGGCGGCTTGCCGATGACCGAAGCGCGGCGACTGAAGAACTGAAGCGCATTTGCGAATACAGAACTTGCACCATCTCCGAGCGAAGCCCCGAGACACCTAGTGCCCTTGGGGCTTCTTCTTAACCTTATTCCAACCCCCTCACGCTAGGCCTGCGCGCTATGCAGACGCGTAAGGACAACCGCATCTCCACCGCCACCGACGCGACCTATCGCACCAATCTTGGGCGCGAATGGGAAGTCGAGGTCGCCGATCTCTCGCGCGGCGGGTGCCGGGTGGATGATCCGCATGGCGGCCTCAAGCTTGGCGAATATGTCGAGATCTCCATCGGCGGCACCGGCCCGCACAAGGCCGAGGTAGCCTGGCGCCAGAGCGTGCGCGTGGGCCTCGAATTCGTCCAGCCGATCGCGCAAAGCGTGCTCGCGCGCATCGAGCAGAACGATTGGGACGGCGCGGCGAGCGAATTCAGCAAGACCCGCCATCAGGGCTTCGTGCGCCGCTTCTGCTGATCCCCTCCCGCACCCGACCAAGGTCGCCCTCGCGCTGGACGGCCAAGTGTGTCATACAGGCTGGACAGCGCGCGCAGTGTGGCGCTGTCGAAAGGGATGGGGAATTATGGATATGCCGTTATGGGCGGGCGTTTTCGGCCTGGTGACCTGCATGGTGTTCTTGGTTAACGCGGTGCGCGAATTGCGGCGCGGTGAGGAGGGGCACGCGCGCAACGCCGCGATGATCCATGTCGGTATGGTCTCTATGTTCCTGCCCTTTTCCGTGGTCGTCATTATCACCTCGCTGGTTTAGGTCAGGCGGGCTGGTGTAGGTCAGGCGGGCTGGTGTAGAGACACGGGCATGACCCGCACGAACCCATCCGCCCGCACCATCTCCCGCCCCCTTTACCGCATCGCTCCACGCGTTCTTGGCGCTGCCGCGCTGGCGCTGCTCGTCTCAGCCTGCGCGAACCAGATCGACGCCGGGGTCAGCCGCGAGGCGGGATCGCCCGGTTTCCTGTGGGGACTGTGGCACGGCTTCATCTTCCCCTGGGCCTGGATCGGGTCGCTGTTTTCCGACGACATCGCGGTCTACGCCGTGCCCAACAAGGGCGCCTGGTACGACTTCGGCTTCTTCCTCGGCATCACGGTGCTGGGAGGAGGCAGCTTCTTCGGGTCGAAAAAGGCGCGAGACTAAGGGGGCGCCCGGTCGCTTGCGCGCCATGCACGTTAAGATGGTGAGGCCCCTGCAAGGGCCAGCAATCTGTGCTATCCACAAGCTCAGCTCGACTCGGATTTTGCACGGTTTATCCCCGCCGAATCATACCCGCTTGCCTTCGTTTTCGTAGTTTGATTCCCTACATTGGTAAGCCAACTCGAAACCAAGGAACCACAAGATGTCGTTGCTAGAAGCCCGCAAGACCTACAAGCCGTTCGAATATCCGTGGGCTTACGACTTCTGGAAACGCCAGCAGCAGATCCACTGGATGCCCGAGGAAGTGCCGCTGGGCGAGGATTGCCGCGACTGGGCGCAAAACCTCACCGATCACGAGCGCAATCTGCTCACCCAGATCTTCCGTTTCTTCACCCAGGCCGATGTCGAAGTGCAGGATTGCTACCACGACAAATACGGCCGCGTGTTCAAGCCGACCGAGATCAAGATGATGCTCGCCGCCTTCTCCAACATGGAGACGGTGCACATCGCCGCCTACTCGCACCTGCTCGACACGATCGGCATGCCCGAAAGCGAATACTCCGCCTTCCTCGAATACGAGGAGATGGCCGACAAACACGATTACATGCACCAGTTCAGCGTCGACACCGACGAGGATATTGCGCGCACGCTCGCCATGTTCGGCGGCTTTACCGAAGGGCTTCAGCTGTTTGCGAGCTTTGCCATGCTGATGAACTTCCCGCGCCACAACAAGATGAAGGGTATGGGCCAGATCGTCAGCTGGTCGGTGCGCGATGAAAGCCTGCACTGCGAAGGCATCATCAAGATGTTCCACACCTTCTGCGCCGAGCGCGACTGCCTGACCAAGGCGGTGAAAGAAGACATCATCGACATCTGCCAGAAGACGGTGCGCCTCGAAGACGCGTTCATCGACCTCGCCTTCGAAATGGGCCCGGTCGAGGGCATGAGCGCGAAGGAGATCAAGAAGTACATCCGCTACATCGCCGACTGGCGCCTGAAGCAGCTGGGCCTGTCCGAGATCTACATGATCGACGACCACCCGCTGCCCTGGCTGACGCCGCTCCTCAACGGTGTCGAGCACGCCAACTTCTTCGAAACCCGCGCGACCGAGTATTCGAAGGGCGCCACCCGCGGCGACTGGAACGACGTGTGGTCCAGCTTCGACAAGCGCCAGAAGGCGAAAGCGGTCAACGAGGACTGCGAGGCCGACGGCGGCCCGGATATGTTTGGGGAAGTTCAGGCGGCGGAGTGATCCCCCCCCCCTCTGTACTTGCACACCTTGGAAGCGAATGAGAAGGTAATTACCATGAGTGGCACAGACTGATGTATACTGTATCAGTATTTATCAGCCATTCTTGGTCTTACTCTGGTCATTATGACAAACTCGCTGAATAGATTTTTGAAACTCCGTGGAGCTTAAGCGGCACTCCAATTCAATTCGGAAATGTCTCAGTTCCCAAGGAGAATCCAATCCATTACGCTCCAAATGAGCAAGCGCTTCGCGAGGCGATTTTCGAGCGTATCAATCAGGCAAACGTAGTGGTCATCCCTACCGGAATGTACGCGAACCACAGTAAGTGGATCCAAAAAGAGATTGATGGTGCAAATGCTTTTGGAAAGCCCATCCTAGCCGTAAACCCTTGGGGGCAGGAAAAGAAGTCAGCTCATGTGACTCTTGCAGCCCGGGAAACGGTAGGCTGGACCAGCGATAGTGTCATAAACGGCATTTGGAGACTTCGCAGTGGATGATGATCATGCACAGCTACTCGCTATGCATGCTACCCTTGTCGAAACTGCGTGCGCATCGGAGACAAAACGTCAAAATATCTCAGTGGTATCCATGACGGTAATCTCGGCTGGGATTGCCGTGTTCGCGTCCGATGCGAATTTTCCTTTTATCGCGATTGTGCCGCCGATTCTCATTGTTTCTTCGATTTGGTTTATCACTGTGCGCTACTACCAGCAGCTCGCTGCGGTCAAATGGCAAGTGATACACGAAATAGAAGAAAAACTAGTATTTCAGCCATTCAAGCGTGAATGGGATGAGTTTACTTCTCGAAAAGGGTGTCTGACTTTCGGGCCATCGACGCTCGAGCAGGTGGTGCCGGCGTGCATCTTTATCGCTGTCTTTGCCTACTCAGTTTATTGAGGCCAAACAGAGATTGTTCTTAAGAACTAGGCTCCCAGTCACCAAATTCTTTCGCACGACCATAAGTCTCGGCACGCATCCTGATTGTTCCAGAGCTTATTCTTGTCACCCCGGACTTGATCCGGGGTCCAGCTACCTCCCTAGCCGTCATTGCATTCCGCTCTGGATCCCCGCCTGCGCGGGGATGACGATGAACTTGGGGGCTGACGAAGAAACACCCGCGCCCCTGTCACCGGAAACGCGGGTGTTTCATTCAGCCCACACAAAGTCGGGCTTCGCTACAACTTGCCAGTCGTCTCGATAAAGCAACTGGCCCGGTTCGCGGGTCCAGTTGCGGGTTACGGGCACGCCGCAATCTTCAAGCAGCGAGACCATCACTTCCATATGCGCGATCGGCTCGCGCGCGCTGTCACGAAACCAGCACACGCCATCCGACCACCAGCGACCACGCGCCTTCACGCCAAACCGCTTGGGCACCGGAAGCTCGGCGTTGAACCAGTCGAGTTCCTGACGGATCGCGGCCAGCACCGGATTGGTCTCTGGGTCGCCATCCCAGTACAACTCACTGGCGGTGCGGAAGGGCCCCGGCGCCAGATTAGCGCGCGTGACCGTCCCTGCGTGCTGCTTGGGCACGGTGAAACGCAGGTACATTTTGGAATTTCCCTTGCAGGAGAGATTACGAGCGAGCCGGGGGCGCGCTCGCTTCTCTCAGGAAGGGACAGGGGTGCCTCTAGCGGTTCGCCGGTTTCGCGCAGCGCTCAGCGCGTAGGCTGGCTGCGTGGTCTGATCTGCTCGGTGGCAGGAAGTGTGCAAACATGTCTTGCCTCCATTCGCGCGTCGGGAGGCGCGCTCCTAGATTGACGTTACGGAAGGCGCAAGGCCTTCTTGCCCGTGCGCTAAATTGACTCTCATCAAATACGCCGCCCCCGCTCCGGCCTAATCCTCTCCCACACGACCCAAGGGAGGACCGCCAGCCATGTCACAGCACACGCCCAACGAGCTTACCGAAGTCTTCAAGCGCGACCGCGATCTTATCACGCGGCTCAAGGGAACAGACGCGCATTTTGCGCGGCTTGCGGATGAATATCACGAGATCAACCGCCAGGTGCACCGGATCGAGTGCGAGACCGAGGCGGCGAGCGATGAGCGCGCCGAAGCGCTCAAGAAGCAGCGGCTGGGCCTGCTCGACGAAATCACCGCGATTGTCACGAGGGAGCGCGCCGCTCCCGCCTGACCGAGGCCCTAAACCCCAGCCAGCAGCGCCTTCGAATACCACACATGCGCGCCCTGGAACTTCTTCCAGCGCGACTCGTCGAGGTTGCCGACCCACGATCCAAAGTAAAGTCGTGTGTGTCCTACCGCTGCGCTGCCTGAGGACGGGCGCGTGCCGTCCTCGATCGGCTCGGCCCCGAACCAGCTGGCGGTGTTGGTGTCCGCGGATTCGAGCAGGATCTCATCGTCGTCGCGCTCGACCACGCGCCAGGCGGCAAACCGGTCGCTGATACCGCGCGCCACCGCCCGTGCGTGCTCGTTCGAGGCGCGGCGGGTGATGAGGCCGAGCAGCAGGCGTTCGGGCAGGAACGCCTTGCTGGTGTAGAAGCTCTCGACAAAGACGCTGAGCGACACCTCGCCCGGCACGTCCTTGTAATAGCAATCGCGATAGTCTTTCGGCCCGCCATACAAGGACAACAGGCTGCGCTCAGGCACTTTGCACGGCTTTACCGCGGACATTCATCCCCCCGTTTCAACTTTCAGCGACCCGCCACCCTCACCGCAACCAGCGGCATCGCTCCGAACGCGAGCTGACCAAGAAACCCGTAAAGGTGCGGCGGGCGCGTCAGGCTGGCGAGCCAGACGGCAGGACTTGCGCCCATGGCCGCCGTCAAGGCGATCTCGGCCAGCATCAGCAGCGCAAAGGCGAGCGCCCCCATCGCGAGCGCCGCACCGGTGCTCGCGACCCTGAACCGGCGGGTAAGCCAGCGCGCCGCAAGCCAGCTCGCGCCCAGCATGATCGGCAGTTCGATAAGGATGAAGGTTCCCTCTCCCAGCGCCGCCGCGCCCCACATCACCCGCACGGTCCCAAGGGCAAAGCCAAGCGCGAAGATCAGGCTCCAATAGGCCAGGCCCGCCGCGATCGGTCGGCCCCCGCGCGCTTCGTCGTGACGCCAGGTTGACGTGTTAGTCATGTGGATAACTTTAGGACATCGCTTGGCTGAGCGGCAAGATCGTAAAAAATACCGTAAATCAGAGTCTTTGTGATTCATGCCTAACGCTTTGATCGTCTCGACTAGGGAGAATCACCAGGGAATCGGTTAGGACAAGGTTAGTCATGTTTGAGGTGTTCGCCCCGGGTGGCCGCGATCGTCGGCAACACAAACGCGCTCGCAACCCAAGCGCGCGCAATCCAGGCGCGCAAAACCCAGGCGCGCACAATTCACGCCGCGTTTTCCTACCTGCCCGCGCCTCTGCTAGTTTTGTACGCGATGGCACGCGCGTCGGATCGTCCCGCTTTTTCCCCTCTTCCCGCAGCAAGACCCGTTTGTCCCGCGCTCGTTTTTTCAGTGCAGGACTGTGTTCCATGTGTTCCAACCGTTCTCCACGTGCGACGAACCGCCGTCCGCCGGGGTCCCGCGCGACGTGTTCATCAGCAGCTGGGCCAAGAGCGGCACCACGATGACGCAGCCGATGTTCCACCAGATCCGCACGGCACACACGGCGGTGCCAGCGTGGGCCACTGTCGGCGGCCTGCGAAAGCGCAGATCGGCGGCGGACGGTTGCTTGCGCCGCGGCTCTTGCGACGACGCTTTCCTACTCCGGTCCGCTGCGCCAGAGGCCTTGCTTGGATAGCAAGCCGCTCTCCAGACCAATGCGCGCCAGACTAAAGCGCGCACAGCCCGGGCAGTGGGGCGGGCAAAGGTGGCTGCGGGATCGGGTATTGTTGACGATGGGGCCGCATCATCGCCTACCGACACCAATCGGTTTCGCTCGCCCCCCAACCGGTGTCATCGGCAAGGCCGGCCTCAATGAGGGCCTGCGAAAGGTATTCGGGGGCACCGTCGGATCGAAGGCGCCGGATCTCGCGCAATTCCCGGCCGTACTGATCGTGGGGCGGATCCTCGGCGCCGCTCCATTCGAACGGGCCCCGATTGAGCCAATCAAGCAGCGCCTCGCGCGCTTCGGCGGCGAGCTCGCGTTCCGGTGCGCACGCCGCGTTGAGCTCAGGCGCATCAAAGCCGGTCAGGCGAACCCGGCGGGGACGTGCCCCGCGCTCGCTTATGAAAAGGGTGTCGCCATCGACGACGCAGCCGCGCGTGCGATCGGCCCCGCCGCACAGGCTGAAGCGCTCGTCGACCGGCACCCAGCCTTGCTCGTCGGTGACCGGGCGAACGCCGAACCACCAGATCGCGGCGACGATGGTCACAAGCGTGGGCACGCGCCAAAGGTTCCACCAGCTGAGCAGACCGTTGCGCGGCGAGCGACGGGGACGCGGGCGAAAGCGACCCTTGGATGGGGTGCGGAAACGGGCCATACCACAACACCCTTAACACGCTGGGGCGCTAATCCCATGGCTACGGGTCGAACAAATCGACCAAGGGGGTTACCGATACGCAAATGGCCGCCGGATAACTCCCGACGGCCATTGGATGCGCGTTGCGGCAAGCGATCAGGCTTCGATTTCGCTCAACGAACCGAAGGAGCCGTCGCCGCGCTCAATTGTTTCGCAGGTGCCCGCGTCGACATAGGTCCACGCATTGCCCTGATAGTCGACCGTGCTGGTGCCGGCGCAACTGGTGCCAGGCCCGGCCGCGCAATCGTTCTTGCCAGCGAGGCTGATGCCGTAGCACTTCTCCTTTTCACCCCCACCAGCGGCGGCCAGCGCTTCGGCTTCGGTGGTGGCGGCGCCCGCTTCGGTTGGCGCGTCGGCTCCGCCCGAACAGGCCGCAGCAAGCCCCGCAGCGGCGGCAACGGCGATCGAGCCTGAAAGACGTGACGTGTTCATGAGTATTCCTCCTGTGCAATCTGGCTGGTGCGCGCGCAAATCCCGCATCACACCCACCAAACGATTCGCAGTGAACACGCCTTTGGTTACACAGCCAAGTGCAAATCCCTCATGCTGCACCGCAGAAGCGATATGGAACGCGGCGCTTTCCTAACGCACGGCAACAAGCTAGGCGCTCGGCAACGGCGTCCTTGAGGAGACCGCGCGCGTGAACAATCGGCCTGAAAATGGCTCTGCAGCCGGCTCGAATGCCATTCGCTCGAGCGCTGAACTGGGGCGCTCGGCGCATGAGAAAGCCGAAGTGCTGATCGAGGCGCTGCCGTACTTTCAGACCTATGCCGGTCGCACCCTGGTGGTGAAGTATGGCGGCCACGCCATGGGCGATGAGCGCGCGGCGCGCGACTTTGCGGAGGATATCGTCTTGCTGAAAGCGGTCGGCATCAATCCGGTCGTGGTGCACGGAGGCGGCCCGCAGATCGGCGATATGCTGGAGCGCCTTGGTCTGGAGAGCACCTTTGTCGACGGCCTGCGTGTGACCGATGAGGCAACGGCAAAGGTGGCCGAAATGGTCCTGTCGGGCGCGATCAACAAACAGCTTGTCGGATGGCTCGCCAGCGCGGGTGGCAGGGCGATCGGGGTTTCGGGCAAAGACGGTGGTCTGGTGACGGCGCGCAAAGTGTCGCGGACTACGCGCGATCCGGAAAGCCTCATTGAAAAGGCTGTGGACCTTGGCTTTGTCGGAGAGCCGGCAAGCGTCGACACAAGCGTGATCGAAACCGCGGTTGCTGCGGGGATGATCCCGGTGATCGCACCTATTGCAGCGGACGAAGACGGACAGACCTACAACATCAACGCCGACACCATGGCCGGTGCCATAGCCGCAGCGCTTGGCGCGGCGCGTCTGTTCCTGTTGACCGATGTGGCCGGTGTCCTCGACAAGAAGGGGGAGCTTCTCTCCGATCTCGATCCTCCGGCCATCGAGAAGCTGCGCGAAGATGGCACGATTATCGGCGGCATGGTGCCCAAGCTGGAGACCTGCGTGAACGCGGTCAAGGCGGGCTGCGAGGCGGCGGTGATCCTTGATGGACGCGTACCGCACGCCATGCTGCTGGAATTCTTCACCGCGCGCGGCGCGGGCACGCTGGTGCGCGCGTGAGCGGCCTGCTACGGGCTTGCGCAAACGGCTTTGACCAAGCGGCCTTGACCAAGCAGCAGGGCGTATTAGGTAAGTAATACGGCAGGGACGGCGATTGCGCGCCAGCGAGCGTGCGAAAGAACAGGAAAGCACCGAAGAATGGCAGGCTTAGTAGCCCTTTATCAGATTATCGACATGCTCGCGGGCATCCTTGTCATGCTGATCATCATCCAGTTCGTGATCAGCCTGCTATTTGCGTTCAACGTCGTAAGCCCATCCAATCAATTCCTGATGCAGGTCTACAATTCGGTCGGCCTTGTCCTCGATCCGCTTTTGCGACCGATCCGGCGTATCATGCCCGATACGGGCGCCATCGACTTTTCGCCCATCGTTCTGATCATTCTCCTGCGCGTCATGCTGATCGTGTTGAGCGCCGTCATGTTCTCGAACTGACCCGCTGCGCAGAAATGACCGCCACACGTATTGACGGGAAAGCCTTCGCTGCGCGCTTGCGTGAACGAGTGGGCGAGGCCGCGCTCAGCTTTGCGCAAAAGGCTGGGCGAAAGCCCGGGCTGGCCGTGGTGTTGGTGGGGGAGGACCCGGCCAGCCAGGTCTATGTTCGCAACAAGGGCAAGGCGACGCTGGCTGCCAATATGGAGAGCTTCGAGCACCGCCTGCCCGCTGATACGAGCGAGGCCGATCTGCTCGCGCTGGTCGAGACCCTCAATGCCGATCCGGCGGTGGATGGCATTCTCGTCCAGCTCCCGCTGCCATCGCATCTCGACGAGCAGAGCGTCATCGCCTCGATCAGCCCGGACAAGGATGTCGACGGGTTTCACGTGATCAACGCCGGACGGTTGTCGGTCGGCCAGTCGGGCTTCGTGCCGTGCACACCGCTTGGTTGCATGATGCTGTTGACCGACCAGCTCGGCGACCTCTCCGGTCTCGAAGCGGTCGTCATCGGCCGCTCGAACATTGTCGGCAAACCGATGGCGCAGCTCCTTCTCGACGCCAACGCCACCGTGACCATCGCCCACAGCCGCACGCGCGATCTCAAATCCGTGGTCTCGCGCGCGGACGTCGTCGTAGCGGCGGTGGGCCGGCCCGAGATGATCGGCAAGGACTGGCTCAAACCCGGCGCGACGGTCATCGATGTCGGGATCAACCGCCTTCCGCCGGAGCCGGGCGCTGGGAAAGGGCGGCTTGTGGGCGATGTGGCGTTTGGCGAAGCGAGCGAGGTGGCGGGTGCGATTACCCCGGTGCCAGGCGGCGTCGGCCCGATGACGATTGCGGTGCTCCTGCGCAACACCGCCATCGCCGCGCATCGCAACGAAGGGCTTGACCCTCCCGAAGGGCTTTGACTTCACCCGGTTCACACGTGAGAAGGGTGCCCTTGCCGTCGCTCTCAATGGAACAAGTCCCGATGCGTTCATCTTCTCTCGTCGTACTCACTTGCGTCGCTCTCACGCTCAGCGCCTGCGCGGGCGGGCAGGCGCGCAGGGGCCCTCCGACCAAGGTGATCAACCGAGTGCTGGCGACAGCTCCGGGCGCGGCGCAGCCAAGCGTTATCGTCAAGACCGAGATCGCCTACTTCAAGGCCGCCCAGGCGCAGGGGCAATACTCCGCGGGCGTCGAGTTCGGCACGCCCGAGGCTGTTCTTCATGGCCGCAACGGTCCCGTTCCCTTCGCCACCCTCGCCCAAGCGCTGCCCAACCCGGACAAGGCCACCGAATGGGGGCCGCGAACTGTCGTGATGAGCTGCGATGGCGCGCTTGCGCTCTCACAGGGGCGCTTTCGCGACGCAGACGGGCTCGTTGGAAACTATGTGACCGCATGGCTGCGCCAGAAGGACAACACTTACAAATGGTCCTACGATGTGGCGGGGCGCGACAACCCGCAGCCTCCCCCGCGTCCCGAATTCGAGGACGGCGATATCGTCGTGACAGCGATCAGTTCGATCCGGGGCCTGGTCGCCACCTGTCCGCAAAGCGGGCTGGGCGTGCCTCCGCCTCCGCCCATGGCGATTGGCGAGGATGGGAAGTCGCAGGCGCAGCTTTCGAGCGATGGCACCTTGCGCTGGCAATGGGAGCACCGTGCGGATGGCACGAAATACGTGAAGGCGGAGTATTTCTACGAGGGCGCGTGGGAGACCGCGATTGAAGAGTCGCTCGAATCCCCCTCTTGAATTCTGCCGCAAAAGCGTGTTGAGGCGCGCGGCTCCGCTTCAACTCGCTGCGTAAAGTCCGAACCGACATGATTCCTGAGATCTTCGTCTCTGCTTTCATTACCCTTTTCGTGGTCATCGACCCGCCCGGATGCGCGCCGATCTACGCCGGGCTGACCAAGGAGGCGACCGCCGCGCAAGCGCGCAGCATGGCGTTGCGAGCGGTTGCGATTGCAGGGGCAATCCTGCTCGTGTTTGCCTTCTTCGGCGAAGCGCTTCTCGGTGCGCTTCACATTCAGCTCGACGCCTTTCGCATCGCGGGCGGGCTGATGCTGTTCTTCATCGCCTTCGAGATGGTGTTCGAAAAGCGCACCCAGCGCCGCGAGGAGCGCGCGGACAAGGTGAGCGCCAGCGAGGTCGAGGATGTATCGGTCTTTCCGATGGCGATGCCGATGCTCGCGGGGCCAGGTGCGATTGCGGCGGTCATGCTGCTGATGAACGAAGCCAAGGGCTGGGTCGAGCGCGCGGAGGTGTTTGCCGCACTTGGTCTCGTGCTCGCGATGACGGGCGCGGCGTTGGTTGCGGCGGGCCCGCTGATCCGCCTGCTTGGCGACAAGGTGGAGGCGGTTATCACGCGCCTGCTTGGCGTGCTGCTGGCGGCTTTGGCGGCGCAGTATGTGATCGACGGATTGCGCGGAGCCTTCGGCATCGGCGCCTGACGCGGCCTCTGGCCGGATCGCCACGCAGCCCCTAGGGTCGCGCGCCATGGCACAAGGAACCCACGACTTCGCGCCCGATCCGCGTAACGAGGCCATCCTCATCAACATCAACGGCGCGATGACCCCGCGCGCCGAGGCCAGCGTGTCGGTCTTCGACAGCGGTTTCATGCTCGGTGACGGCGTGTGGGAGGGTCTGCGGCTTCACCGCGGGCGCATCGCCTTCCTCTCCGCGCATCTCGACCGGCTGTATGAGGGCGCGAAGGCCATTGCGATGAATATTGGCCTCTCGCGGGAGGAACTGATTGCGCGGCTGGATGAAACGATCGACGCAAATGCGATGCGCGATGAGGAAGGCATTCACATCCGCCTGATGGTGACGCGCGGTATCCGCTCAACGCCGTATCAGGATCCGCGCGTCGTTATCAGCCCGGCGACCATCGTGATCGTCCCGGAATACAAAGCGCCTTCTCCCCAGACGATCAAGACCGGCATCCGGCTGTTCACCGTGCATGTGCGCCGCGGCGATCCGGCGGTGCAGGACCAGAAGCTCAACTCGCACTCAAAGCTCAACTGCATCACCGCCTGCATTCAGGCGACGCGAGCCGGAGCGGACGAGGCGCTGATGCTGGACCCGCACGGCTTTGTTGCAACGTGCAATTCGACCCACTTCTTCATCGTTCGCAAGGGCGAGGTGTGGACCTCAACCGGCGACTACTGCCTCGGCGGGATCACCCGCTCGAACGTCATTCGGGTGTGCCGCGAGGCCGGTATTCCGGTGTTCGAGAAGAACTTCTCGCTGACCGATGTCTACGGCGCGGATGAAGCCTTCGTGACGGGTACCTTTGCCGGCGTCGTTCCGGTTACCGAGGTCGACGGTCGGTCGCTCACGCCGGCGCGCGGGGCCATGGTCGAACGGCTGCAGGGGCTCTACCGGGATCTGATGGACGAGGATGTTGCAGCGTGAGCGCGCCGGTCCGCATTGCGATGTGGTCGGGCCCGCGCAACATCTCGACCGCAATGATGCGCAGCTTTGGTGCAAGAAACGATTGCGCGGTCTCGGATGAGCCGTTCTACGGCGCCTTTCTCAAGGACACGCGCGAACCACACCCGATGGCGGCTGAGACCGTGGCCGAGATGGACTGCGACTGGAACCGCGTCACCGCAGCGCTCAACGGCTCCATCCCAGACGGCAAGACGGTCTGGTACCAAAAGCATATGCCGCATCACATGGTCGGCCCGATCGGCATCGCAGATTTCCCCGAGCACCGGCATGCTTTTCTCATCCGCGCGCCCGAGCGTGTGGTGGCTAGCTACGCCGCAAAGAACGAGCTGCGACGCCCCGAGTTGCTCGGCTTCGCCAAGCTGCGGGCGTATTTCGAGACCGAAGCTCAGCGCACCGGAAGCGCGCCTGTGGTGGTGGACAGCGATCTGGTGCTCCAAGATCCAGCCGGTGTGCTTGAAGGGCTGTGCAATGCGCTGGGCATCGCGTGGGATGCATCCATGCTTGAATGGGAGCGCGGACCCCATCCGCAAGACGGTGTGTGGGGCGCGCATTGGTACGACAAGGTCAACGCATCGACGCGCTTCGGTCCCGCGCCTGGCCCCCTGCCTGAGCTGAAAGATGAGTATCTCGCGGTCGCGCAGGCGTGCCGCGCCGATTATGATGCGCTGCGGCGCCACGCGCTCACTGCAGCGTCATGATTTCGTCGCCGCCATCGCCGCGGCTGAAGAACTGCATAAGCTGCACCAGCAGCTCGCAGCGCGCGGACAGCGTCTTCGCTTCCAACAGCGCTTGCTTTGATGCGGGATCGAAGGGCGCGATTTGCGAGACGCCGTTGATGAGCGATTGATCATCGAGCCGTTCGACCGAATCCCAGTCTACCCGGTATCCTTGCGAATCCGCGAAGGCGCGCGCCTCGGCTTCGAACCCGCCGCGCTGCGCATGGCTTAGCGTCTCGTCCGTGTCATCCTCGATCAACTCGCCTTCAACCTGGCGAAAAGCGGTCGCGACATCGAGTTCGCGCAAGAGCTTGAAGCGGGCTTCGCCTTCAAGGATCAGGTTGTAGCGCCCGTCATCCATCGCCTCGATTTCCCCGATCCGACCGACGCACCCGACCGAATAGAGCGGCGCCCCCTCGATCGAGCGTTGCGGCTGGATCATTGCAATCCGGCGATCGCGCACCAGCGCGTCGCCGACCAGCGCGCGGTAGCGCGGTTCGAAGATATGAAGCGGCAATTGCAGCCCTGGAAACAGAACCGCACCGGGCAAAGGAAAGATGGAAAGGCGAGTGGACATCACACTTAACCAAACAGGATCTTGGACAGGCTGCGCCGTGTCGAGACCACCCACGGATCTTCAAGGCCAACCGCTTCAAAGATTTGTAGCAGTTTGGTGCGCGCGGCGCCTTCCTTCCATTCACGATCGGTTTCGATCATGGTGAGCAAGGTGTCGGCCGCCGCTTCGCGTTGGCCGGCAGCAAAGGCGGCTTCCGCATAGGCAAGCCCGGCTTCCATATCGGTCGGGTTCGCGTCAGCGGCAGCCTTCAGGCTGGCCAGCTCGCTGTCGTCAACCTGCGTGCCAGCAAGCTCGAGCGCTGTTTTGGCCGCGGAGAGGGCCGGGTCGTTTGCAAGCTTGGGGTCCGCATCGACAGCGGCTAGCGCCTGGCGCGCTTCGTCAAGCTGGTTCATGGCAATCAGGGCGCGGATGAGACCGGCGTGCGCAGCGGCGTTGTCGGGGGCGAATTGCGTCACCTGCGCAAAGACGCCGGCGGCGCGCTGCGCGTCCCCATCGTCAAGCGACTGCTCGCCCATGGCCACGAACTGCGCGATCTCTTCGGGCGACGGGCCAGCCTCGGCCCCTCCATCTGTGCCGCCCTTGATCGGCAATTGGCCAAGCAATTGATCAAGGATTTGCTTGAACTGGGATTCGCTGCGCGCGCTGGTGAGATCCGCGACCGGCTGGCCCTGGAACATGGCGTAGACTGTAGGGATCGATTTGACCTGAAACTGGCCGGCGATGAACTGTTCTTCGTCGACATTGATCTTGGCAAGAACCACACCCTTGTCCGCGTATTCTGCGCATACCTTTTCAAGCATGGGTGCCAGCGCCTTGCACGGTCCGCACCATTCCGCCCAGAAGTCCAGGATTACGAGTTTTGTCTGGCTCGGCTCGACCACATCCTTGCGAAAGCGCTCGACAGCTTTTTGTTCATCTATGTTGAGACCCATGCTGGCCAAGGGATTGTTCCTCTCATCTGAGTGCGCGGGAAATGGTCGTGAGCATGACCCGACGCGCCATCGTTAAAGGGTGAGCAAGGGGATGTCCGCTCGTTTCCGCTCTAATGTGGGGCACATCGGGCGCGATGTGAAGCGCTCGTGTTGCTCGGCAATGGTTTGAGTTCCCGTGAGGCGAATTTTTGCTTGCATTTCCTCTTGCGAAGCGCGGGGCTCGCTGTTAGTTGGCGCGCCTCCCCGGCAGGGACGTGCGCCTATGCGCGTCCCGAAAGGCGTCAATGAGCGGGCGTAGCTCAGGGGTAGAGCACAACCTTGCCAAGGTTGGGGTCGGGCGTTCGAATCGCCTCGCCCGCTCCATCGACAGCCTACATACCGACCGATCGATTTTCGCCAGTATCAAGAGCGAGGATAGAGGCAAGTCTGCCGGAAACCTCGATGTCTACCCCGCGCTCCGCTTCACGAGGCGTGAATTGTTATTTAGCTGATCAAGCCGCGGATGGTCCATTGGGGCTGCAGCTTTGTCTCCTCGTGGCTTTCAAAGCTTCGACGAGTTTACGCGCCTCATCTCGGTACCTCTCGGCGGTTCGAGGATGTCGCGTGGACCCAGACAGGTCGGGTGCTTCACAGGCTCTGTAGAGAGCGAAAAATTCAGGGTCACCGCAGCCTGAAATTTGGCTGGAAAATCGGTCCGATCGCGGATATTTTTCCGTTTGGAAAATCAACGCCAGAGACCAGATGTCCGAAAATTCCTGTCCCGTTTTGTGCTTTGGGGAAGTCCTATTGAGGGTTTCCGCTGCGCCGGGTCACCCTTTTGCAAGCGCCGACAAAGTCGATTTGACGGTAGGCGGAGCAGAAGCAAATGTGGCGGCAGCGCTGGGTCAGCTCGGTGTCCCTGCCAAGATGGTTTCCACCGTGCCGGATAACCCTCTTGGCAACCGGGCTGTGCGCGGGCTGGCCGCCTCTCGGGTCGATGTCAGCGGCATCGCGCGAATGCCCGGCCGAATGGGACTGTATTTTTATCAACCTCCCGTCGGATCGCGCGCCGGCGAGGTTATCTATGACCGAGCTGGCAGCGCATTCTCCAACTCCGATAGTTGCTTTTATGATTTCGCCGGCCTGCTCGGGAGCGCAAGCTTGCTGCATATCTCGGGCATTACCCCTGCCTTAGGTCCGCACGGGGTGACGCTGGTGCAGGCGGCGGCGGCGGCGGCGCGTAAGGCCGCTGTGCCTGTGTCGCTGGACGGGAATTTTCGGGCCAGTCTATGGCGGGAATGGGGCGGTGATCCGGCTGCAATTATGCGGGAGCTGGCTGCATCGGCAACGATCCTGTTCGGGAATTACAAGGACATCGGTATGATGCTTGGTGAGAAATTTTCGAGCGAAACCGAAGGGGACCGCGCCGCCGCAGCGCAAGCCGCTTTCGATCAGTTCCCCGGTCTCAAGCTCATCGCGTCGACTCAGCGCACTGTTCATTCAGCGAGTGCGCATTCGATCAGCGCCCGGATCGATACGCCCGAGGCGCACTGGGAATCCCGTCCAGTCCTGATCGAAGATGTCGTCGATCGCATCGGTACAGGCGATGCTTTTGCTGCGGGCGTCTTGATGCGTTGGCGCGAAGACGCCACACTCTATGCAATTGGAAGCGCGGGACTTGCGCTGAGTGCGCTGAAGCACGGCCAGCATGGTGACATGTTGACCATATCTCGCAGCGAACTCGAAAGGTTTGATGCAAACGCGGGCGACGTGGCGCGTTAGTTTCATGGGTATCCATGGCCATACATTGACCCGGCGGCGCTGGATCGCCGGTGCGGCTGCCGCTATTGGCACGCCGATGCTGGCGGCTTGTGAGCGCACGCTTGGTGGCTTGTTCACCGCTGCCGATGCTCATCCAGCGGATTATCCCACCGTGCGTGCGGTCGAATATGTTGGAAGACTCCTGGCCGAGCGCAGCGGCGGGCGGCTGGGTGTGAAGGTCTATTCTGGCGGGCAGCTCGGCGGCGAGATCGATACCCTGGAAATTACTAGCTTCGGGGGCCTCGATTTCACTCGCGTCAATCTCGCGCCGCTCAATTCGATTGCCCCGCTGACCATCCCCGCCTCGCTCCCGTTTGTATTCCGCTCGACCGAGCATATGCGGAGGGCGCTTGACGGCGAGATCGGCGAAGAGATCCTTGCCTCGCTAGCGCCACACGGCCTCATCGGCCTGTGCTTCTATGATTCGGGTGCACGCAGCTTCTACAACACCACTCGGCCAATCCGTACGCCCGAGGACATGCGCGGCCTCAAACTGCGGGTGCCCGCATCGGATCTCTATGTCAGCATGGTCAATGCGCTGGGCGCCAATGCCGTGCCGATCCCATATGGCGAGGTATATCAGGCGCTGGCGCAGGGCGTGATCGATGGGGCCGAGAACAACTGGCCCTCCTTCGAAAGCGCACGGCATTACGAGGTGGCAGGGTATTACAGCCTGTCGCGGCACCTGCTCACGCCTGAGGTGTTGGTGATGAGCAAGCACAGCTGGGACAGGCTGAGCGAAGGGGAGCGGACGCTTATCCGCACCGCCGCGCGCGACAGCGTCTCATATATGCGTAAACTGTGGGATGAGCGCGTCGCCCAATCGCGCGCGCAGATCGTTGCCTCAGGTGTTGAGGTGAACGAACTCGATACCGCCGGATTTGCAGCGCGGATGAAGTCGGTCTGGCAGGCCCATGTGACCACCGCAGCGCAAGCACGATTGGTAGAGCAGATCGTAGCGCTTGAAGAGCCACAGCCATGACGCGCTGGCTTTCGATGGCCCTGATCCGGTTGGCGGCGCTCGGCCTGGTGGCGATGACCGCGATTATCGGTTGGCAGGTGTTTGGGCGATTCGTGCTCGATTCAAGCCCATCATGGACCGAACAGGCCGCGCTTGCGCTGATGATCTGGTACGTCATGTTGGCGGCCGCAGCCGGGGTCTACGAACGGTTCCATATCCGCATTGCGCTGCTCGAAGGCCGCCTCGGAGAACGCGCGACGATCCTGCGCCGCGTCGTGGCTGCGATTACGCTTTTCCTTGGCGTTATGCTGGCGATCTATGGGACGCAGCTGTGCTGGGCTGTGCGTGGCAACACCATCCCCTCGCTTGGGCTCAGCCGGGCGGTGGCCTATTTCCCTTTACCCTTGGCGGGTCTGCTGATGGCCTGGTTTGCCTTACCCCAGACATGGCAGGCCAAGTCGCCAGAGAGCGCAGGGGACTGATGGAACTCGCGGTCCTGCTGGGCGCGCTCGCGCTGCTGCTCGTTATCGGCGTCCCGGTGGGCTTTGCGCTGTTCGGGTCGGCGCTGGCTTGCTTCGCCGTCATCGGTATTCCCCCGACCGTGGCGGTGCAGCGTATCGCTTCGGGGATCAGCGTGTTTGCGCTCATGGCGATACCCTTCTTCATCTTTGCCGGAGACCTGATGTACCGCGCGGGGATCGCCGGGCGGCTGGTGCGAGTCGCCGATGCCGCGCTGGGCCGGGTGCGGGGCGGTCTCGGGCTGGTCGATGTCGGCGCCTCGATGATGTTTGGCGCGGTGTCGGGCTCGGCCATTGCCAGCGCTTCGGCGATCGGATCGACCATGATCCCACTCATGGAGGAGAAGGGCTATCCCAAGGACTACGCGGTGAATGTCACGGTCACCGCCGCCATCGTCGGCCTGCTGATCCCGCCATCGCATAACATGATCATCTATTCCGCCGCCTCGGGAATGGGCCTTTCGGTGGGTGATCTGTTCCTTGCAGGGATCGTCCCGGGCCTCGTGACCGGCGCGATGCTCATGGTCACGGCCTGGCTGGTCGCGCGCAGAAGAGATCTGCCGCGCGGGCGCTTTCCGGGCTGGCGCGCGCTGGTAAAGGCCGCGATCTATGCGGTGCCCGGCCTGATGACCGCGGTGATCATTATGGGCGGCATCTTGAGTGGATTTTTCACCCCGACCGAAAGCTCGGCGATCGCAGTCATCTACACGGTATTGGTGGGCGTTCTTGTTTACCGCGCGCTGGGCTGGAGCGAATTCTGGCAGGCGGCGCAGCAATCGGTGCGCACCGCTTCCATGGTGCTGTTCATCATCGCCGCCGCGACGGCGTTCGGGTTTGCGCTGGCGTTGCTTGAAGTGCCCGCGGCGCTTGGCGCGATGATCGGCTTCATGACCGACAATCCGCTCCTGACTTTGCTCATCCTCAACGTGATGCTTCTGGCGCTCGGAACCTTCATGGATATGGCGCCGCTGATCGTGATCACGACACCGATCTTCCTGCCCGTGGCGATGGATGCGGGTGTCGACCCTGTCCATTTCGGCGTGATCCTGATGCTCAATCTGGGCGTCGGTCTGGTTACCCCGCCGGTCGGGTCGGTGCTCTTCGTCGGCTCGGCCGTGGGCAAATTGCCGGTAACCAGCCTCATGGCGACTATCTGGCCATTCTATCTGACGCTGATCGCCGCGCTGGCCCTGATAACTTTTGTGCCTGCATTGTCGCTGGCCCCTGTCGAATTCTTTGCTTCGGAGACTCCGTAATGCCCCGCCCGCTTGACCTTCACCCCGACCGACTTTTGCCCGCCGATCCCGCGACACGAACCATCGCGCGTGAGCTTTACGCGAGCGTGGCCGACTTGCCGATCATCAGCCCGCACGGCCACACCGACCCGAGCTGGTTTGCGCTCAACGAGCCGTTCGGCAATGCGACCGAGTTGCTGCTGGTGCCGGATCACTACCTGTTTCGCATGCTCTATTCGCAAGGGATCGCGCTCGAACAGCTAGGCATCGGCGGGCACAAGGCCAACCCGCGGGAAGCCTGGCGGATCCTCGCCGAGAATTACCATCTGTTCAGAGGCACTCCGTCGCGCATGTGGCTCGACTGGGTGTTTGCCGAAGCGTTCGGGATAGATGTTCAGCTCGATGGGGAGACCGCCGATCTCTATTTCGACACCATATCCGACAAGTTGCAGCGTGATGATTTCCACCCGCGAGCATTGTTTGATCGCTACGGTATCGAAGTCATCGCGACGACGGAGAGTCCACTCGATACGCTCGATCATCACCGCACGATCCAGGCATGCGATTGGAACGGTCGCGTCATCACCGCCTATCGTCCCGACCCCGTGGTCGATCCCGAATTCGAAGGGTTCACCGACAACCTCGCCCGGTTTTCCGAGATCAGCGGCGAAGACTGTTTTACATGGCCTGGTTATCTTGCCGCGCACCGCCAGCAGCGTGAGGTGTTCAAGCAGGTTGGGGCCACATCGACCGATCATGGCCATCCAACCGCAGCGACAGCAAACCTCTCGCCCGTTGAGGCGGAGGCGCTGTTTGACCGTGTGAAGGGTGGAGCAGCATCGCCCGAAGATGCGGAGCTCTTTCGTGCCCAGATGCTCACCGAAATGGCGGGAATGTGCCTTGAAGACGGACTGGTAATGCAGATCCACCCCGGCAGCCTGCGCAATCACAATCAGCGCCTGTTCGAGACCTTCGGGCGCGACAAAGGCGCAGATATTCCGACGCGCACCGATTATGTTCACGCATTGAAGCCACTGCTCGACAAATACGGCAACGCGGCAGACCTTTCGATCATCCTCTTCACGCTCGATGAAAGCAGTTATGCGCGCGAGTTGGCGCCGCTCGCCGGGCATTATCCGTGCCTCAAGCTGGGGCCGGCCTGGTGGTTCCATGACAGCCCCGAAGGAATGCGGCGGTTCCGGCTGATGACGACCGAGACCGCAGGGTTCTATAACACGGTCGGCTTCAATGACGACACGCGCGCCTTCCTTTCGATCCCGGCGCGACATGACGTCGCGCGGCGGATCGATTGCGGGTTCCTCGCGCAGCTCGTCGCCGAGCATCGGATCGAGGATTGGGAGGCCGCGGAACTGGCGCAGGATCTTGCGTACAACCTCGCCAAGAAAGCCTATCGGCTGTGAGGCTTTCGCCATCGGCACTGACGCAATTGCCACAAGATGTGACGCGGTTCGGCTATGATCGCGATGCGCAGAGCATTGGCATCGTCCATTTCGGGATCGGTGCGTTTCACCGCGCGCATCAGGCCTGGTACACAGATCTGGCGATGGATGCAGGCGATCGAGGCTGGGCGATCAGCGGCGTCTCGCTGCGTTCCGCCGCCGTCGCCGACCAGTTGAACCCCCAGCACGGGCTTTACACTCTGACCGAACGCTCGGGCGAGAACGCAGCAACGCGGGTGATCGCCGCGGTGCGAGAGGTGCTGGTGGCAGCGCGCGATCGCGATGCAATCATCGCGCGGGTCGCTTCGCCCGATTGCCACATCGTCAGTTTCACAGTGACTGAAAAGGGCTATGCCCGCAGTGGGGCGGGGACGCTCGATCTTTCCCTTGCGCAGAAGAGTTTCTATCCGCTGCTGTCAGAAGCGCTCGAACGGCGGCGCGGTGCGGGCCTCCCCGGTGTGACGCTGCTGTGCTGCGACAACCTGCCGGATAACGGTCGCACGCTCGAACAGCTTATGGCGCAATGGACTGCAGCGCGCGCGCCCGACCTTGACGAGTGGATCGCACAGCATTGCACCTTCCCCTCCAGCATGGTCGACCGCATCGTTCCGCGCTCGACCGGTGAAGACCGCACCTGGCTGGCAGAACGCCTTGGCGTGGAGGACGATGGCGCCATCTTCACCGAGCGCTTCAGCCAATGGGTGATCGAGGATCGTTTCGCCGGGCCTCGTCCCGCTTGGGAGCAGCACGGCGCGCAATTGGTGTCCGATGTTGCACCCTACGAGACCGCCAAGTTGCGCATGCTCAACGGCGCGCATTCCTTCCTCGCCTATTGCGGTCTCCAGCGGGGTCATGCCTATGTGCACGAAGCGATGGCGGATGCGGAGCTTGGCGCGATGGCCAGATCGCTGATGCTCGAAGAAGCCGCGCCGACGGTCGATGCCGCTCCCGACCAGGATCTGAACGGCTACGCAGCCGAATTGCTAGAGCGGTTTCGCGACCCTGCCTTGCGCCACCGGCTCGATCAGATCGCCATGGATGGCACCCAGAAAATCCCGCAGCGCTGGCTCGACACGATCGCCTGGCACGCATCGCGTGGGAGCGATGCGCCCGCTATCCGCCAAGCGTTTGCGGCGTGGCTTTGGCACCTTCACGATGGCCGCTTTGTCGACGATCCAATGGGCGACGAACTGCAGGCCCTTGTGCGAAAGGGCGGGGCCGAGGCGGTCCTTGACCGCTGCTTCGGATGTGATGGCATGAGAAGCGCCCTTTGGCAGGACCATGGAAAGCTACGTAGCTGGTTTGAGACGTAACCGGTTCGGGGCCCGGCGTTGGCTCGCGGCAAGCTTCTAAATCGAAAGCTCTTTTCCCATCAAAATGGAGCGCCTGCCGGCACTCCTGCCCGATCCGTGCCCGCATGAAGGCCACGCAAGAAAGTAATAATAAAACGACGTCTGACGAATAATTTGACAGACGTCTGATTAATTGCGATCCTGATTGTGTTGAGGGACTGAGGTAAGGGGGAACGGCGAGGCAGGCTGGGCGCGGTCTTGGGACCGAATTTCTGAGCAAGAGATGCCAGCCCACGAACTCTTCCAACAAGCCTTCCAGATTGGGGAATCAAGAAGACAACGATCAAAGGGGAGAGATGATGCGTTGGCAATTGCTCAAGTGTGGCGGCTGGCTTCTGGGAGCGTCGTTGGTCGCCATGGGATCCGGGCTTCAGGCCCAGCAAACACAAGACGATACAGGGGAGACGCAATCCGAGCAGGAGAATGAAGGGATCGTCGTCACCGGCACGTTGCTGGGGCAACGCGAGTTCGGCGCAACGCCAATCAATGTCATCTCGCGAGAAGACATCGAGACCCAACCGCGCAGTTCCGTTGGCGAACTGCTCAATCTGGTTCCTGCCTTTGCCGGCAGCGCAGTGTTCACGGATGCGCAAGCCAATGGTCAGTCCGGCGCGGCAACGATCAACCTTCGCGGCCTCGGACCACGCGCTACTCTGGTGCTGCTGAACGGCCGCCGGATCGTGGATAGCGCGGAGGCAAACAACGCCAACACGGTCGCGGTTGACGTCAGCACGATCCTGCCGGCGATCATGATCGAACGGCTGGAAGTCCTCAAAGACGGGGCGTCAGCTACCTACGGAGCCGACGCTGTCGCCGGTGTTGTCAACTTCATCACGCGTGACGATTTCGAAGGTGTCGCGTTGGACGTTACACACAACAACCTTGATGGGGTGTCGCATGAAGAGACCGTTATCGGCGCGATCATCGGGCAACGCTTCGGCGATGTGCACTTCGTGGCCGCCGCCGACTACATGAACCGAACGTCGTTCGATTTTCGCGGCTATAACGAGGTCGATGAATTCCTGACGCAGAACAATTTCGAGAACGGTTCGCTCTCCAGTTTCGGCAATCCTTCGAGCTATCGGCTGATCCCAGGCGAAACCTACAATGCCTCGGTGCCCGCCAGCTCGCTCCCCGACCGCTTCATCCGCGATCCGCTGTGCGAGGATGAGAGCCTGGGCGGGCCTGGTCCGGCAGGGATCGCGGGCTTTCTTGGACCGCCGTCGAACAATAATCAGATCTGTCGGACGGACCTTCTGCTTGCGCGAGATTCAATCGCCGCATCGGAGCGGATCAATTCGTACGCCGCGATCACGATTGACGCCAGCGCGTCGCTTAAGCTCGGGGTTGAGGGCACATTTTCGAAGAACGAGCTGTCGCGCGCCGGTGGCTTCGCGTTCCCTGTGTTTGGCTCGATACTCGTGCCTGAGGAAAACCCTGGAAACACGTTCGGCGGCGATGTCCTGTATCGCGGTCGGCCCAACGGTCCTCCGAGCGGTGAGCCGTTCATCTCGCTCGCCGACACGGAAACCTGGCGCATCACGGGATGGGCCGATGGCGACATCGGCGCAAGCGATTGGTCTTGGAGCGCCAACCTTACCTATTCCGAGAACAGCACCGTATCGAGCACGCGCGACACGCATGTGGAACGGCTGACGAACGCCCTGGTGGGGCTGGGTGGACCCGACTGCGATACTGTAAACGGCACTCCCGGTGTGGGCGATTGTCAGTACTTCAACCCGTTTGGAAACGCCTATCTGGCTTCCGAGGGCGATCCGCAGTTCAATGATCCCGAACTGGTCGAATACATCACCCCGCGCGCGATCAACTTTGCGGATTCGGACCTTCTGGTTGGCACCGCAGTGGTCCGGGGGAGTCTATTCGAGCTGCCTGCCGGAGCCGTCGAAGTGGCCGTGGGTTACGAGTACCGCGACACTTCTCTCTCACGCACGTTCAACGATCTCAAACTTGATGGCGCTTTCGGTTTTGTCTCCAGCGAAGTGCCTTTTTCGGGCTCTATCGACAGCCATTCGGGCTTCTTCGAAGCGAAGGCGCCGATCTTCGAAGGGTTCGATCTGAACCTTTCGGGCAGGTACGAGGACTACGATGCCTACAGCAGTTTCAACCCGAAGGTCGGCGCATTCTGGACGATCAACGACGTTTTGGCTGTCCGCGCTTCCTGGGGAACTTCCTTCCGCGCGCCGGGGCTGATCCAGCTATTCGGCACCCAGACCGGAACTCAGCAAGTGAACCAGCCAGGTTTCGGTATTCTGCAACCTCTGCTTCTGACGCAACCAACCCCCGACCTTGATCCGGAAGAGGCCGATGTCATCAACGCCGGGCTGGTCCTAACACCCGCTCCGGGTCTCAACATTGCGTTGGACTATTGGAACATCGATTTCACTGGCTTGATCGTGCTCGAGAACGCCCAGGACGTGGTGGACGATTTCGTCGCCTCGGGCGGCGTGACGAACGCCGACCGCGTAACGACCTTGCCCGGTGGGGAGATCGTCGCGATCGATGTGAACTGGATCAACGCATCCTCGCTCAAAACCGACGGGTTCGATTTCTCCGTCAACTGGGACGTTGACACCGCCGCGATACCGGGCGCGCTCTCTTTTTTCGCCGGAGGATCCTGGACGAACAGCTATGACTTCAAGGCGAACGCCAACGCTCCCGTGGTAGACGGCGTCGGTCGCACCAATGACATCGCAGCCGGGGGATCGGACTTCGGGATTCCGGAGTGGCGCGGCAATTTCGGCGCCTCATGGGGGCTCGATGGACACTTCATCCAAGCGGTCTATCGCGTTACGGCAGGCCTCACCAACGATCTGATCCCGGATGATGACCCGCGCCAGGACACCTCTGACGATCAACGGGTGGACGTGCTTTACAGCTACTCTTTCGAAGCCGGTCGCAGCCCCATCACACTGCGCGCCGGGGTGAACAACCTGTTCAATCAACTTCCACCCTTCCAGTCGGGTGCCAGCTTCATTCCGATCAATGCGGGCTCTTATGATCCACGTGGGCGGCAGTTCTTTCTCGGGCTGAGCGTAGCGTACGAATGAAGCTGGGGGGAGAGGGCAGGCCCGCCCATAGCAGGGATGGGTCTGCCCTCGACTTTCGCTCGGCAAATCGTGGGGCGGTGGATGTCCTTGCAGTTTCCGAGAATCCGATTGTAATCCGCCCGTGAGGGCACCGCTCATGGAGCCTAAAGCGCTCTTCCCCACCAGAGCCGAAAGTGTCTTTCGTAAGCGCGATCGATGATCAGCAAGTGGTCGCGCTCAAACGAGGCGACCACGACGGCGGTCTGTCCCATCCGCGTTCGGGCGCAACGGCCATCATCGAATGCGTCCGCCGGCAGTCCGGTGAGCCCGCTAAGAATATCCGGGTCACGCGCGAGGCGAAGGCGCACTAGCCGGTCGCTTGCGTCGCTTAGCGCATGGGCGATGCCTGCTGGTGCGCCTTCAATTCGCGACCTCCAACCCCCGACATCGCCGTCGCAGAAAAGAAGCCATTCCGCCGGTCCGATCGCCATGGCGCTCTCGGTCGCCAGCCCCATTTCCGGCAGGCGAAGTTTCGCTGTCAGCTCCTTGTCCGCCCTGGCGAGCTTCAGGTGCAAGACAGCACCGCCTGTGCAGGCCGTGAGCACCGGCTCCGTTCCGCCCCAGTCGACTTCGGTCGTTTCTTCGAACGCTATCCGGGCCAGATCATGCATTCAGGCGATCTCCTTTCGGATCAAGCGCGACCGGCGAGGTGATGGTCGCGCGAAGGCGTTTTCCCATGTCATAGAGTTCGATCTCCTCGCCCAATCGCGCCTGCCCCGCGCGGACCAGAGCAAGCGCAATCGGTCTGCGAAGCGTTGGGCTGAAATACGAAGAGGTGACATGCCCGTCAGTCGGCCCGGGCACCTGTCCTTCGGGCGCGAGCACCTGCGCGCCAACATTGAGAAATGCATCGCCGCTATTCAAACCGACAAGCTGCAAACGATCGGCTCTTCGCCCATCCTCGCGCAGCAGCGAGCGCCGGCCGACAAAATCGGATGTCTTTCGCTTGAGCGGCCCGGCCATCCCCACATCCTGCGGCTGCGTGGTGCCATCGGTATCCACGCCGACGTGGAGATAGCCTTTCTCGGTGCGCAGGATCATCAACGCTTCGATCCCGATGGGACGCGCGCCCAGCGTCAGGATCTTTTCGGCCAACGTGCTTGCATGGCTGGCAGGCACATTGATCTCATAGCTCGCCTCCCCGGTGAAGCTGGCGCGCAGGATCCGCGTCGGCAGGCCGGCGATTGTGCCTTCGCGCCACTGCATGTGTTTGAAGTCTGTAAGGTCAATATCCGTGTCTAGCTGATGGACGATATTGCGGGCCTCCGGACCGCTCACCGTCATGACCGCCCATTGATTTGTGACCGGCAGGATCGCGACGTCCAGATCGGGCCACTCGCATTGGTGCCATTCCTCCAAATGCGCCGCGATCCGGTCCGCTCCTCCGCTCGTCGTGTGCACAAGGAAGCGCTGTTCATCGATCCGCACGAAAACGCCATCATCCATGATGATCCCATGTTCGTCGAGCATCAGGCCGTAGCGCGCGCGCCCTGGCTTCAGGCTCGACGCCGTGCCGACATAGAAACGATCGAGGAAGGCACCGGCGTCCGGGCCGCACACTTCGATTTTGCCGAGCGGCGAGCCATCGAAAAGCGCCGCGCCGGTGCGTGCATGGATCGCTTCGCTTTGGGCTGCTGTTTGCCAGTCTTCGCCACCGCGTGGGTAGGCGGCGGGCCGCAGCCATGGTCCATGCTCTTCCATCAGCGCGCCCTGCTCAAGGTGCCAGCCATACGCGGGCAGATAGCGGATAGGCGCGAAAGTCATCCCGCTATCCGGCCCGGCGAGGGTGCCCAGTGTGACCGGACTGTATGGTGGACGGAAGCGTGTGGTGCCGACCTCGCCGGGCGCGCGCTGCGTGTGCTCGCCCATGATCGCGAGCCCGTTGACATTCGAGGTCCGACCCTGATCGATCCCCATCCCTAGCGTTGTGTAGCGCTTCAGATGCTCGACCGAGCGGTAGTCCTCGCGCGCCGCGATAGCGATGTCCTGCGCAGTGACATCGTTGGCGAGGTCGACGAATTTCTTACCCGGACCTGGGACCTCCCAGATGGGGTCGATGTTGTAGTCGCCCCATTCGCCTGCCGCTGCTCCGACAAGGCTGATTTGGCCATCATCCTGCTGCGGGACGAAGGCGGCGAGATCTGCGGTATAATGCAGCTTGCCCCCCATCTGGGAATAGAGGTGTGCAGTTGGTGTCCACCCGCCCGAAACCGCCAGCAGGTCGCAGTCGAGAGCGCCAGCACTTGCGCCTGATCTTGAGAGGAGGTCCACAGCCTTCACACGGCGTCGACCTTTTGCGCGGTGCACCAATGTACCGGCCTTAAGCGCGACGCCTTCCGGCGGCTCGGCTGGATCTGAGCGGGCATCGACGATGGTGACCTCAGCGCCAGCATCCCGCAAGACCTCGGCCACCGGCCAGACGCTGCTGTTGTTGGTTGCTAGCACCACCCTTTGACCGGGCAGCACGCCAAACCGTACGACATATGCATGAACGGCGCTCGCGAGCATGACGCCGGGCCGATCATTGTCCGCAAAGACCATTGGTCGTTCGATCGCACCGGTTGCAAGGACGGTCTTCCCGGCTCGGATGAGCCAAAGGCGCTCGGCATATGTGCCATCAAGGCAATGCTCGACTGCGGCGAACATTCCATGCTCGTAGGCACCGAACACACATGTCCTCGTAAGGATGCGGACATTGCCCATCGCGCGCAACTCGTGCTCGATGGCTCGGCAGGTGTCGGTGTCGCCGCGCCAGAGCGCCGAGCCACCCAAAACGAAATCAGTTTCGGCCAGGATGACATCGCGGCCCTGTAATGCCGCCTCGCGCGCCGCTGCGAGGCCACTCATGCCGCCCCCGATCACCAGCACATCGCAATGCGCGCGTCGGTGCTGATAGCGGTCAGGGTCGGGGCCGGTCGGTGCTTCTCCAAGGCCGGCGGCGTTGCGGATCGGTCCTTCGAACAGGTGCCAATGCGGCCATTTGAAAGTCTTGTAGTAGAAGCCCGCACCCAGCAAGGGCCCCGCCAATTGGTTGACGCTGCGCCAATCCCATTCGGGCGAAGGAGCGCAATTGACGCTGTGGGCCTCCATTCCGTCGGCGAGTTCGATCTCGGTCAGCTTGAGGTTTGGCCGCGCTGACGCGCCTGCGCCGAGTGTGACCAACCCGTTGGGCTCTTCCAGCCCGGCGGCGTAGAGCCCGCGCGGGCGATGATACTTGAAGCTTCGCCCGACCAGATCGACGCCCGCTGCAAGCAGGGCCGAGGCCATGGTGTCACCCGGATGCCCCGAATATTCACGGCCGTTGAAACGAAAGGTCACAGTGCGGTTGCGGTCGATCACGCCGCCGGTGGGCAGGCGACGGCTCACAGGTCTGGCCGTTGCGCGTCGATGAGGTAGCTCATCTCGATTGTGTGGGTTGCCGTGTTGCGGACAAGGTTGAACCACTGGCCGCATCCAAAGCGGTGGTGCCAGCGCTCGAATGCAATCCCCTTCGGATTGTCGCGGTAGAAGAGGTATTGCGCCCACTCCTCTGCGCTGCAATCGAGGCGGGGGCGCACGAGATGCGCTTCGCCGCCCCACACGAATTCATCTTCGTCGCGCAGGCCGCAATGGGGGCAGGGAATGCTCAGCACGTCGCGCCCCTTCTAATGCGCGATGCCGGATGCGGCGGCTTCGTCGATCAGCGCGCCCTTCTCGAACCGGTCGAGTGCGAAAGGCGCGGTGAGGGGATGGTGTTCGCCGGTCGCGATCGTATGGGCAAAGCACCAGCCGCCGCCCGGGATTGCCTTGAACCCGCCAGTTCCCCAGCCACAATTCAGGAACACATTGGGGATTGGAGAGCGACCGAAGATCGGGCTGGAATCCTTCACCACATCCACCGTGCCCGCCCATTGGCGCAACAGCCGAAGGCGCGAGAAGGACGGGAACAGCGTGAGCACACCCGCGAGGATCCGCTGCGCGGTTGGAAGGTTTCCGCGTTGTCCGTACGAGGTGTACAGATCCAGTCCTCCGCCGATCACCAATTCACCCTTATCCGATTGGCTGACATAGACCGCAGCGGCGGGCGAGAGCACGACCGTGTCGAGCACCGGTTTGACCGGCTCGGTCACCATCGCCTGCAAGGATAAAGAATCGATCGGCAAACGCAGGCCGAGTTGTTTTGCGAGTAAGCTTGAGTTGCCCGCAACGGCGAGGCCAACGGCCCCGGTTTTAATGCGTCCGCGGCTTGTCTGTACCGCTGTGGGCCCTTCTGGTCCGATCTCGAAGCCTTCAACCTCGCAATTCTCGATGATATCGACACCCATCGAAGAAGCCGCGCGGGCATAGGCCCAGGCCACCGCGTCGTGCCGGGCGGTGCCGCCGCGCTTCTGTACGAACCCGCCGAGGATCGGAAACCGGGCTTCCTCAGAAAAGTCGAGCGCCGGGGCCAGCGATCGCACGCCTTCGCGATCGAGCAACTCGCTGTCGACCCCGTTCAATCGCATAGCGTTGGCCCAGCGCCGTTGCGCTTCGAGATCGTGTCGACTGTGGGCCAGCGTTACCATCCCGCGTTGGCTGAACATGATGTTGAAGTTGAGTTCGCGCGAAAGCCCTTCGTAAAGCTTGACCGAGTGGTCATAGAAGCGCGCGCTTTCGGGGAAGAGATAGTTCGATCTTACGACCGTGGTGTTTCGTCCAGTGTTGCCGCCGCCGATCCAGCCCTTTTCGAGCACGGCAACGTCGGTGATGCCATGGTTCTTGGCGAGGTAGTATGCCGTGGCTAGGCCATGCCCGCCTCCCCCAACGATCAGCACACTGTAACGCGCTTTGGGACTGGTACTCCGCCATGCGGCCGGCCAACCTTTTTGGTCCGTCATCGCCTGTCTCAGCAATGTGGCCGCCGAATAGCGATACATTTGCGACGCGTCCTTCATGCCTGCCGAGCCGCACCCTTCAATCGCCCGGCACGACCGCTGTATAGACGCGATTTTCCAAATGGAAATTTTTTCGTATACTCCCGGTCGTATCTTCGCCCGCTTGCCTAAGGGATTCCATGGTTGAGACACTTTTCCGTGAGCAGAGTTCGGCGAACGACCTACTAGCCGATGCGATAGTGTGGGATAATCACGCCTGCATGCCCATGGACATGCATGACAATCTGGCCTTTCTCCCCAAGCTGGAGGAGGTGTGCGAAGCAGGCGTTACCGTGCTCAGCATCAATATCGGCTATGGCGAAGTCTCGCTTTCCGATCACTTCGCCTTGGCCGAGCAGATGCGGGCCTGGATCACCGCGCATCCCGACCGTTTTATGATGATCGATAAGGCCCGCGATGTGGCGGAGGCGAAGCGCAGCGGTCGACTGGGCATTGTCTTCGACATCGAGGGTGCGGCACCGCTCGCGGGCGATCTCAGCCTGGTCGAACAGTTTTATCGGCGCGGAGTTCGGTGGATGCTGCTCGCATATAATCGGCGCAATTGGGCTGCGTCAGGCGTTCATGATGACGACGTTGGCCTCTCGCAGGATGGCTATGATCTTATCCGCGAAATGGAGCGGGTCGGCATGGTTGTGTGCCTCAGCCACACAGCGCCGAGATCGGCGTTTGATGCCCTGCGCTACGCCAAGAAGCCGATGATCTTCTCTCATTCGAACCTTGCGCGCCTCGCACCGCATCCGCGCAATATTTCCGACGATCTCGCTCGGGCTTGCGCGGACACGGGCGGGGTCATCGGCGTGAACGGGCTCGAAATCTTTCTGAATGGGGGCGTTACAGCCGAGCGTCTCGCAGACCATGTCGAGGCGCTGGCGCAGGTCGTTGGTATCGATCACGTCGGGATCGGATTAGACCACGTATTCGACATTCCAGGCCTCGAGCGTGAGAAGCAGTCGATGATCGGGGCCTTCCCACCTGACTGCGGGTATGAGACGCCAACCCGATGCTTCCCTCCAACCAGGATCGATGAGATCGTGGAAGTGCTGCTCCAGCGTGGATGGCATGGTGATGATCTGCACAAACTGCTCGGCGGCAATTGGCTGCGCGTCGCGCAGAAGTGCTGGGCGACATAAGCCCGCGACCGTTTCTGTCAGTTTGCCGGAAACGGCCCGATCGGTGGCTCCTCCACTTTCGGCCAATAGTCGAGCTTACGCTTCGTGTATGGCATCGACATGAAATCCGCGCGCAACGCGCCGGGGGTGTTGATATAGACCACCTCATCGGCGATCGGTTTGAATTCGGCGTGAAAATGCTCGATCGATTTGACCACACACAGCCGCTTTGTTGACAGGTCGATCCCATGGTCGGTGAACGCCGCCGGATGGAAGGTCTGGTTGCGCAGGCTGCTGATGATGACGTCAACGCCTTCGAACTCGATCCATACGCTGGTCCCGAACGGGCCCGGGATGCCGCCGAGACCGGGGGGACAATGATCTTCGATGATGCTGCGGATGATGGCGCGGCCGTCGACGGGATCGCCCGAGGCGGTGGAGCATTTGCCGCCAACGCGAAGGTCGAGTTCTGCGCCCACTCCCGCGTTTCGGCAGATATCGACCGCTGTCATGTCCCAGACCACGCCGACGGCTGCGTCTTTCACCCCGCGACGCACCAGACCTTCAAGCACAAAGCTGCTGTCGGACGGCGCGCCGCCGCCGGCGTTGTCGGCCATATCGGCGCCCACGATCAATCCCTCGGGTGCCTTGGGCAAATAGTCCACCAGTTCGTCGACAGTCAGCTGCGGAATGCAGCCCGCTTCCCGCAGACCCAACGCTGCGCGGCGCCCCCATTCTTCCGCGAGCCTTTCCGCAGCTTCGGCATCGCCGTCGGTCGTCACCCACAGTTTCGCACCGACCGTGGGGACGTCAGCCCATGGGAAACCGTGCACGAACGAGATGTTGAGCGCGGTCCCGTCTTGCTCGGCCGCCATCATGTCATCGACAAAGGCGCGTACGTCTTCCTGCCCGGTTCGCCATTGGCCCATCATGTTGCAGTCATAGGCGCGCGTGACCGGCTTTATCTCGCCCATGGCCGCCCGGACCGCGAGTTGGAACAACTCGGCCGCGCGCGCACCGGTATCAGTATGCGGATATTCCTTATAGGCGACGAGAAGATCGGAGTGGTCGAGTATTTCTTCGGTGAGGTGCAGATGCAGGTCCAATTCAACTCCGATAATGCAATCCGGGCCTACGATCTCGCGCACCGCCGCCAGCAAATCGCCTTCGCAATCATCGACGCTGTCCGATGCCATCGCTCCGTGTAGGCACAACAGCGCGATATCGAGCGGCATCGCGGCCTTGAGGTCCTCAATTATCATGGCCTTGAATTCCTCGTATACGACGTCGAGCGTGCGCCCGCCCGGCGCGCAGAAGGCGCAAAGGCTTTCGTGAAATTCCGCGCCCGCCTGCTCCGCCATTCCTTTCCAGAGCGCGAGAAGGGGGCCGAAAAGCGTTCCAGAGTCAGGATCGGACCCTGTTCCGCGTGCTATGACGTAGTCTTCCCATGCAGATCTACCGCAGGGGAGTGGCGCGAAAGTATTCGTCTCAGTAACCAGAGCGGCGCCAAAGATGCGCATCGTCTTTCTCCTGCAAGAAGTGCTCTAAATGATCCCGGCGACCATCCGGGCGACCGCGAGCCCCCAATAGGTGCCAACAGCGTAACCGATTAAAGACGCGGCGACGCCTGGAACACGCAGATCATGCCGCCCGATAGCCTCTGCCACGGCGAGCGCGGTCGGCGGACCGCCAATGGCTGCTTGAGAGGCGACCACCATGACGTCGCTATCGGCCTTCATGAACCGACCGGTGACATAAAGGAACACAGCGTGGGTTGTGAACATCACGGTGACGAGAACAATCAACGCGACAGCGAGGTCTTGCGCAGCCGCGACCGCCGCGATCGAAATGTCGGCCCCGATCGCCGCGATGAACAGGTAAAGTGCGACAATCGCAAGCGGCTCAACCTTGATGGCAAGCTTGCCCAACGGAGTCTGCGCGGCGGCAAGCGCGACGGCAGTCAGCCATAGCAGCGGATGCCCCCATGGCATCAACTGGGCGAGGAAGTCCGAAAGCGCTATCGCCGCAACCAGGCAGGCTCCGACGATGGCCAGTTCCAGCGGCGTCGCTGCTGGAGCTTCGGCCGACAGGCCGTCATCATCAGCGATCCCGTTCTTGCGTTTGCTCCAGCTCATGCGCCTCAAATAAGGGGCGGCGGCGACCGATACGATTAGCCAAAGGGCCGTCATGGCGGCGTCGACTGCGAGCGCTACCGGATAAATGCCACCATCGCGATTTACATCATAGACCGCAGCGAGCGAATTGAAGTTAACGCTGCCGCCATTGTACGTTCCGGTGAACATTCCGGCGAGAGGGATAAGGTTCTTTCCGGTAGGTGCAACGACAAAGGGAAACAAAGCCGCGACCAGCGCACCGATCCCGATCGCGAAACATCCTCCCAGGAAGAATAAGAGCATCGGGCCACCAGCGCGCTTGAATACCCCCAGATCGACCTGCAACAGCATCAGGAAGATCGCCGCCTGCAACAGTGGGCCAGAGACCAAACCGTACGCACCGGTCTCGCTGCTTGAGGGCATCAGTCCAATATTGACGAGCAGGGCAACCAGAAACAGCGCAACCACTGGCGGGCTCAACCATGCCATCGACTTGAAGCGGCCCGAACCGAAGGCAATGGCCATAACCGCGAATAGGCCACCGATCGCCCAGAGCCCCGTCCAATCGTCCATAAATCGCTGTCGCCTCCTCAGAGAACGGTTGCGGCAGGCGAGGCCGAGTGTAAAGTATTTTTCGTATCAGAGAATATGACCAGACAGAGTGTCGGTCGGTTGGAGGTCATCCGTGCAAAGAGTTTTGCTGGCGCTCGCCCTGTTCCTGTTCCCGGTGGCGAGCATCGCTGCGCCGCCAGAGGACATCGCGCAACGGATCGAGATGATCCGGGCGGCAACTGGAACACCGGGCGCTTCGGTGGTCATTGTGGAAGGGGATCAGACCGTCTTCCTAGAGGGCTTCGGTGTGGAACGGATCGATCGAGACACCCCCGCTGATGCTAATACGCTCTTCCCGATCGGCTCGAACACCAAGGCGATGACAGCGGTCACGCTGGCGCTTCTGGTGCAGGACGGAGTTATAAATTGGGACGACCGGGTGATCGATCACATCCCTTGGTTCCTGATGCATGATCCCTACGTCACGCGTGAAATGCGCGTGCGTGACCTGCTAATCCATTCGAGCGGGCTTTCGCTCGGAGCCGGAGACCTAGCATTTTACCCCCCCACCGACTTTACGCGCCGCGAATTTGTCGAAGTGTTGCGGCACCTTGAGCCCCAATACGGTTTCCGGAGCCAGTTCGCCTACGACAACATCCTTTATGTTGTCGCTGGCCAACTGGTCGAGGAAGTAACGGGGAAGACGTGGGAAGCCTTCGTTCGCGAACGCCTGTTTACACCGCTCGGCATGGGGCGCACGGTCGCGAACAGTGACATGCTTCCGGCGACCAACCACGCCTCTCTGCACGCCCGTTTCGGCTCGGGAATGCGGGGCGAAGGCCCGATGCGCTTGCTGTTCGAGGCGGCGGGAAATGACAGCGTCTCGGCTCCGGCGGGAGATGCATGGTCGTCGGCCGGAGATTATGCCGCGTGGCTCAAGCTGGTGCTCAACGATGGCAAACTGGAAGACGGCACACAGCTTTTGGCTCCGGGAACGATCCGGACGCTGATGGCGCCGCACACGCCGATGCGAACGTGGCAATGGACCGGGCCGGAATCAGTCGCCAGCCCGCGCTACCGGTTCTACGCGCTGGGCTGGATCGTCTACGATTATCGGGGCGCGCTGATCGCCAATCACGGGGGCGGGGTCGATGGCGGACGGTCGCGTCAGGTCGTCATTCCGGAAAAGAATGTCGCCTTCATGATCATGACCAACGCCGAGGAGGGCGTTCTGATCGATGCGGTCACGAACACACTGCTTGATCATTACATCGGTGCCGAGCCACGCGACTGGCTGAGCATATTTCAGCGACGGCAGGCCGAATGGCTTGCCTCGGCCAAGGCCGAAGTAGAAGCGGCTCAGGCTAACCGGCCAGAAGGCGGCACGCCCGCGCTCCCGCTCAGCGCCTATGCCGGGACCTATCGCGACAAGTGGTACGGCACGGTGACCATCTCAGAAGACGCCTCCGGCCTATCGATCTCCTTCGATCGCACTCCGCGGCTCAAAGGGCGTCTTGAATACTGGCAAAACGGAACGTTCATCACCGACTGGACCGATCCCGACAGCGAAGAGGCCTATCTCACCTTCATCCTGTCGCCCGAAGGGAAAGTGGAGCGGATTAAGGCCCGCGCGGTGTCACCGATTGCAGACTTCAGTTACGACTACCATCACCTTGATTTGCGACCAGTTGCAGCTGACTAGGTGCCGAACTCGATCGGCTCTAACCGTTCAACTTCGTTGGATCGGGAGCGCTGTCACCGAAGGCATTGACGAACAGGATTCTGGCCGGCTCGTCGCTCACGCTGAGGAAGGCGTGTCCCATGCCGCTATCGACATAGAGGCCTTCCCCGGCTTCCAGTGTTTCGGGACTGTAGAGTTCGGTGTGCACTTCGACCGTGCCTGAGAGCACCATCACAAACTCTTCGCCATCGTGGCGCGAAAGCGGTCCGAACTCTTCCAGTGTCCTGGCTTTGAGCTCGGCCAGAACCGGCGTCATCACTTTGCTACGCAGATTGCTGCACAGATATTCGTAATTGTAATTGCTGTTTTCCATCCGCTCGCCGCTACCCGGGCGCGCGAGGCTGAAGCGACCGCGCACCATGTTCGGTCCGTCGGGTCTGCTCTCATGAACGTCGGTGATGAATTCGGACAGGCTCAATCCAAAAGCCTGAGCGACCTTGATAAGCCTGTCATAGCTGAGCGCCAGCGTTCCATTCTCGATCTTGGAAAGGGTGGAAATCGCGATACCCGATCGTTCCGAGAGGTCTTTCAGATTCCAGTCGCGGTCATGTCGCATAACCCGCAATCTGCGGCCCAGCTTGCGCGATTCTTCCTTTTCCGCTTGCGACGAAACGGCGTCTGCTGTGGTCTCCTTCTGGCCCGAACCGGACACGGACTTTTTGCGTCGTACGGTCGTCATATGGGCCCTATAAATCCAGACCCTGGTGGCTGTCGAGTTCTCGTTTGGGCACAGCCCTCAACGAGCCCGCAATTGCCAAGCTCCCGCAACGTCGATATTCTCGGATTGGAAAATGGAGCTGTGGGGCCAGTATGTCATCAAGTGAAAGCGGGGCTTCCTCGAACATTCGGCTGTTCTGGATTAGCTGCGCTTCGCTGACGGCGGTTGCGTTCAATTTTGCGGCGATTGGCGCGGCGATGTTCTCCTTTCGGCAAGATTTCGGTCTCACCAACGCCGAAACCGGCTGGATTGGCGGTGCCGGAATATGGGGCATCGCGGTTGCGCAACTGGTTTTCGCCCCGTTCTGCGACGCCTTCGGCCCGAAACGGCTCCTATGGTTTGCGTTGGCCGGACACCTGGCTGGCGCGGCGACAATGATCGGGGCCGATGGCTTTGCGATGTTGTTTGTCGGCGCCCTCGTTCTCTCGGTTGCCAACGGCCTTGTGGAGGCGGCCTGCAATCCACTGGTTGCCACTATCTATCCCGAGCGCAAGGCGGTGATGCTCAACCGCTTCCATTTGTTCTTCCCGGGCGGGATCGCTGCGGGCGGCCTGCTGATCCACATACTGGCGCAAATGGATGTCGGCGGGTGGCGCGGTGCGATCGCCGTCACGCTGGTGCCGACCCTCTTCTATGGAGCGTTGCTGATCGGGACCCGCTTCCCGCAAACCGAGGTCAAGAGCGCAGGTCTGACGGTCGGCGACACTTTGCGAGCCCTGGCGAAATCGCGATTGCTCTGGATTCTGCTCTGCCTGATGGCGATCACCGCGAGCCTTGAGCTTGCGCCCAACCGCTGGATCCCTGCTGTGCTCGAAGCCGGCGGCATGGCCGGCATTCTCGTCCTCGTTTTAATCAACGGCATCATGGCGGTGCTGCGCGCGGTGGCGCCGGGCGCGATCTTCGCCCGTGTGCCGCCGACGCTCTTTATGGGCGTATCATGCCTGGTGACGGCGTTGGGTCTGTGGCTGCTCAGCTCCGCTGATGGCACGGCCGCCGTCCTGACCGCCGCCGTTATCTTCGCCTTCGGTATAGCGCTCATGTGGCCGACCATGATCGGGCTGGTATCGGAGCGCGTGCCGCAATCGGGAGCGGTTGGCCTCGGCCTCATGGCGACGGTTGGCTCCGCTGTCGTAGGGCTCATCGCGACGCCTCTACTCGGTGGTCTCGTCGATGCTCGGATGGCGACAGCTGACGCGCTCGATCCGATTGCAGAGAGTCGCGCCGGGTTGGAGGCCATCGGAGTGCTCGTTCCGTTCGCGATCTTTGCCAGCTTCGTGTTCTTGTCGATCTATTGGCGTGACCGGACGCGGGGCGGTTATCAGGCGGCGGTCGATCAGGCCCGCTTGAAAGCTATGGCTTCCTCTGCGCCATAGTAAGCCGTTCAATCCCCTTCCTGGAGACATTTGTGCCTGTGACCCGCAACCTCTTCCTGCCTTTGGTTTCAGCCGTCCTGTTATGGATTGGCTTTTCGACCTCAGCGCTCGCAGCTGAGCCTGAGCTTGAAGATAGTCGCATCTCCGACGGCGCGAATGGCGATGGTCCCTTGCGTGCTGAGGATATCGCGCAGTGGGTCGAAGAGCGCATCGCCAGACCACTGGATGAGCGCAACGCGTCCGCGGCTATGGCGGTGATCGTCGAAGATGGCGACGTTCGTTTGGCGCAGCAATACGGTGCGCGTGATGCGATCAAGGGTGAACCGATCGGACCGGATGACCAGTTCATCATCGCATCGGTTACCAAGACCTTCACCGGGCTGGCGATCCTCAAGCTGATCGAGGAAGGCAAGATCGCCGCGCTGGACGATCCGGCCAATCGCTATTTGGAACGCTGGAAGATCCCGGCACCCTATGGCGATGAAGTTACGATCGGCCAATTGGCGGCGCATAATGCGGGCTTCGAGGGACCCGGCTTTGGCTCTGCGACCGGCACCCAGAAGAATGTTCCTGCCTCGCCCCAGTTTCTGAACAGGATGATGCCCACCGTCGTGCGTCGACCGGGGAGGGATGTGAGCTATGCCAATTACGGGATCGTGGCCCTGGGTATCCTGATCGAAGACGTCAGTGGGATGACCTATGCCGACTATGTCCGCACCCGCTTGCTCGAACCGCTCGGCATGGACAATACCATCGTCAATTACGATCCGACCGGTGGGCCCGCGCTGCTCCATCCGGTGATCTGGGACGAAGACGGCGAACGCTATCCGCCGCGCGTGATCAACGATCCCTACAATGGCCCGGCGGGCTCTATCCAGACCACCGCGAACGATATGGCGACGTATCTCCAGGCCCTCCTGGGGCACCGGCCCGATGTTCTTTCACCGGAATTGCTCGCCGCGCAACGTGCCCCGTTGGCCACCAATGACGTCCGTTTGGAAGAGGCGGGACCGGGCGTCTTTGCGACCAACTTCAACGGGACGAAAGTATACGCTCATGGGGGGCTGTTCGTTGGCTTCCGGACCAGTCTCGCTTGGGCACCTGACAAAGATGTTGGCGTCTTCATCGCCTATGCCGGCGGGACGGATGCGTTCGGCAGCACCGATTCCAATCCCGGCATTGCCACCGACGTGTTCATGGAACTGGTGACGGGAAAGCGGCAACCGCTCAAGCCGCTGGCTAAGCCGCTGACGGACGTCCAATCGCTGGTTGGCGACTATCAGGGCGCGCTGCGCGCCATTACGACGCGCGAGGCGATCTACGGCATGACGCGCGCGACCAAGGTGCGCGTGGGCGACGACGGCCGTCTCACGATCAACGGCGATCCATACGATGAGGTCGCTCCCGGACTCTTCCAGGGCCCACCGCGCGGCGAGCGCCCACCGTGGTTGATCAGCTTCCAAGAGGGGCGAATGAACTTCACCAAGTTCGTCGATTACAAGGTCGAGGGCCTGGCCAACCCGAATGTGTTCATGCCGACAGCGCTTGCCTTGCTGGCGCTAGCAGCCACTGGCCTTGCCGGCCTCGTCGGACGTGGCCCATCACGTTGGGCTTCGACTGGCATCGGCCTTGCCGCCATCGTCGTGGCGGCAGTGCTCGTCTGGCCGCTTTACACCGACTTCAATCCCACCTTCGAGCTTTTCGCCGGATCGACCTGGCGATGGGATATCGGGAGCGTTGCGGCGTGGATATGGTTGATCGCAGGGTTCTTCGGCCTTGGGCTAAGTGTGGTCGATCGCCGACGAGGATCGATCGGCAGCCTAGCACTTGTGCATCGGCTTTTGGTGAGCGTTGCGGCACTCGGATTGGCGTGGTTCGCAGCCGGCCTCAATTTCCTCTGGTGATCCCAGCCCTGTGCGGCGCGTTCAGTCCTCGGCGGCAAGGTGCGCTTCGAGCCACTCGGCACTGCGCGTCAGAACACGCAGCCAGTTATCGTGGCGCAGGAAGCCGTGTCCTTCTCCAGGCAGCATCATGGTCTCGGCCGGGACGCCCTGGTCTTGCAGAGCGCGGTGGAGCCAAATGCTCTCCTCGGCGAGCACCTGCCTGTCATCGTCGCCGACGATCAGAAGTACCGGGGACTGCCAGGTATCGACGTTCCATAGCGCCGAACTCTCGCGTGCCAGCTCCAGCGTTTCCTCGGTGATGCCCCACGGTGTGTAGTTAAGGTCGGGTTTGTCGTCGCGGCGGATCCAATTGGTCCAGTCGGCGACCGGGTGCCAGACCACAGCCGTCTTGAACCTATCGCTATGCCGCGCGAGCGCGAGGGCCGAGAGGTGCCCGCCATATGAGCCGCCATAGACGCCGATGCGCGCGGCATCGACATCGGCGCGGCTAAGCAAATATTCCTCCGCCGCCAGCACATCCTGCAGTTCCGCAGCGCCATGCGGACCATAGCCCGGCGCATTCCGAAACGCCTGGCCAAAGCCGATGCCGGTGCGGAAGTTGACGGCGAGGACATTCATTCCCCTCTGCGCGAGCACCTGATTCATCGCGTAGGTGTAGCTGTAATAACTTGTCCGGTGCCATGTCGGCATCATTTGGCGAGGCGGACCACCGTGCAAGAAGATTGCAGTGGGCGCGGGACCGTTCACTCCCTGAGCCTTGAACAGTGTTCCAGAAACTTCTGTCCCATCTGCTGCGGTGAAAGTGACGACTTCGGGGACCTGGAATCCTCTGGCGGGCGTGGCAAGCGAGAGGATCTCGACACCGCCTCCCTCCTTCCACGATGCAACCCGGTAAGGAATTGCCGCATCGGCGAACCGGAACAGCACTTGCCCTGTATTGCCTATCGCGGTGCCATCGACCGCCGCCGCTTGAGGGGGGCTGATCCGTCGAAACTCGCCCTCGCTATCCAATAGCGCGACATCACGGCGGTAGATGTCATTACAATTCGACGAGACAATCAGTGTCTCCGGGCCCCTATCAATCTTCTCGACATCGCATTTGCCAAAGGTAAGCTGGCGCTTGTTGCCTTGCGCATCGGCTTTCCAGACATGGCTATACCCGGTTTCATCAGACAGGAAGGCCACTTCGGTCTCGCTCAGCCAGAGCGGCGCCTTCCCATACTGTTCGGAGCCGTCGCGCGCGGGTGTGCGGTATGCCTCATTCGCCGAGAGCGTTTCGACATCGCCGATCCACACCGAATATGGGAAACCGGTCATCACGTCGTGCACTTCACCGCGTCGCATTTGCGGTCTGCGAAGAAAGGCGATGCGGCTGCCGTCCGGTGAGAAGGAGGGGTTTCCGTCCCGCCCGAAGCTTGGCGCGAGCCAACGCACGCGCTCATCGCCGATCCGCCAGATGCCGATGAAGCTGGTTGCGCGCCGATACGATGTGAAGGCAAGGGCCTTGCCATCGGGCGACCAAGCGACCTCGGCCAAGCCTGGAATACCGGGTAGGGGAGATTGCTCTTCGCCCAGTGTTCCGTCCCCGCCCAAGCTACGCAGCCGCAGCTGTCCGCCTGCGCGGTACGCGACCATCGTCGATTGCGGTGAAAACGATACCCCGCTGCCGCCTTGTGCCAGCAAGATCGGCGATCCGCCTTCGACTCGCGCAATCCAGAGCTGCTGGATCAAGGGCTTTGCAAGGGCGGCGGGATTGGGGGTCTTGCCATTGGGCACGTCGCTCGGCCCCGTCCGCCAGGAAATCCAGCGCCCATCAGGCGAGAGCCTCGGGTCGCGGATCGTGTCCCCAGTGTCTCCCACCAGCACCGCAATGCGTCGCGGCGTGTCCCCGGGCTGTTTAACTACCCATAGCGCCTCCGACCCTTTTTCGCGCGTGGTCCAGGCGACGGCAGCGGAGGCGGAGGATGCAGCGATGCGACTGGTAAAGACGCTACCTGTCGCCGCTTCGATCATTCGAGCGACTTCGGAAGTTCCAGTCCTCGTTTTATGCCCCGTTGCCGCCTGAGCCATCACTTTCTCCGACCCTGCGAGCAGAGGCGTAAAAGCCAAAAAAGCGACAAGAGCCAATCGGCTGGCAGGCATGGCTTATCTCCCGTAGCGTGCGGGCAGGATAGGTGCTATTTTCGGATCGGAAAGTAAAGATCGGAGTCGGAAAAATGGGGTCGCGGCGCACGCTTGAAATCAAAAGGCGCGAGGCGTTGATCGGGATTGCTGGTGCGGCGGCGGTCCCTCTTTTGCCGTCCGATTCCGTCCTCGCGGCGAATGACGGGGCGCTTGCCAATGCTGATCCGCGCAAGAGTTTCGATCCGTGGGTCGAAGTCAGTCGCACGCGGCTCGAGAGCAACGCAAACTCGATCTTAAGCCGGTCGAAAGGCGCTAAGCTGATGCCGGTGATTAAGGCCAATGGTTACGGCTTGGGCGCTGCAACTGTTGCGCGAATGTATGATTCCATGCCCGGTGTGCAGGGATATATGGTGGTGCGCCCGCACGAGGCCTTTGAGCTTGCCGAGCTGGGTCTGCGCAAGCCCATCCTACTGATGGCACCGGCCAGCCAGAACGACAGTATAGCGCTTGCGCGCGCGGGTGTGCATCTGGCGATGACGCTCAAGGATACACCGGAAACGGTGAGCGAGATTGCGCGCGCGGTGGGCCGCCCGATTTCCGTGCATCTGGAGGTCGATACCGGCATTAATCGTCAGGGCATCCCATGGCGGATCGCGGGCGAACGCGCGAAGGAGTTGGCCGCTTCGGGAGCGGTTCGGATCACTGGCACGGCGAGCTATTTCGTCACCCCGCCGGGCGATCGCCCTCAGACCGAGGCCTGGCAGCCGGAATTGGAGCAGATCGAGCGTTTCGAAGGCGTGCTCGCGGCGATGCGAACGGCGGGGATCGACCCGGGGGTACGGCACATGGTGAGTTCGCGCAGCCTGTTCCAATATCCGCAGGCTTATTATGACGCGGTTCGGCTCGGCATTCTGCCCACCGGCAGCTATCCGACTGCCGAAGCGCGGGCCAGCGGAAGGGTGGATATCGAGCAATCCTTCGAAGTGAAATGCCGTGTTGCCCAAGTGAGTTGGGTGCCACCCGGCGACACAGTCGGTTTCCAGAAGCGCCATGATCAGCCGAACGGGACTTGGGTCGCGACGGTCCTTTCAGGATCGCCCGGAGGATTGCCAAGCGACCGGCAGGTCTGGGTTAACGGGCACTTGCGGCCGCTGTTGATGACCGGGCCGCGGCTCTACACTCTGGTCGATCTCGGGCCCGAACCGATCGCCAAGATCGGCGACGAAGTGATCATGACCGGCCGGGCCGATCCTTCGATAACCGCCGAGGCTCTCGGCAATCCCTGGTATCTCTATGTTCTGGCGGATCGTTTGCCATCGGTGGCCGTGGCCTAGGCAAGGGCCGCGCGCGCTTCGACGAAGGCGGCAACTGCCTGGTCGATCTGGCCGGGCGTGTGGGCTGCCGAAAGCTGCACCCTGATCCGGGCCTGACCGCGAGGCACAACGGGAAACGAAAACCCCGTCACAAAGATGCCGTTTTCAACGAGGCGTGCGGCCATGCGCTGCGCCTGTGCGGCATCGCCGAGCAGGACCGGCACGATCGCATGATCGGCGCCGAGCAGTTCGAACCCTTCCCGATCCATCGCGCCGCGGAAATGGGCTGCGTTTTCGGCAAGTTGTGATCGCAGCGCGTCGCCTTCGTCGCTTGCGGCGATCTCGATAGCTTTCAGCGCGCTGCCACACACCGCCGGGGCCAATGCGTTGGAGAACAGATACGGCCGCGCTCGTTGGCGCAGCAGATCGATCACGGGCTGTGCTGCGCAGATGAACCCGCCCATCGCGCCGCCCAGAGCCTTGCCATAGGTGCCGGTGAGGATGTCAATCTTGTCCCCCACGCCCTTGAACGGGCCACTGCCTCGCCCGCCCGGACCGATCAGGCCAGTCGCATGGCAATCATCGACCATGACCAGCGCCCCGTAGCGTTCGCCCAGTGCCGCAATTTCATCCAGTGGCGCGATTATCCCGTCCATGGAAAACACGCCGTCGGTCGCGATCAGGACGGTACGCGCGCCGTCTTCACGGGCCGCCTTCAACTGCGCTTCGAGGTCGACCATATCGGCGTTCGCGAAACGATAGCGCTTTGCCTTCGATAGTCTAACGCCATCGATGATCGAGGCGTGATTGAGACTGTCGGACACGATTGCGTCCTGCGCGCCCAGCAGCGGTTCGAACACCCCGCCATTGGCGTCGAACGCGGCGGCGAACAGGATCGCGTCATCGTAACCAAGCCAGTCCGCCGTTGCGCGCTCAAGGCGCTTATGGAGGTCAAGCGTGCCACAGATGAACCTGACGGACGCCAAGCCACTACCGCGCTCTTCGATCGCCTCGATTGCGGCCTGAGCCACGCGCGGATCGCCCGCGAGGCCGAGATAATTGTTGGCGCAGAAGTTGAGCGCCGCCTCTCCATCGACGATCACCTCCGGTCCCTGATGGCTGGAGATTACGCGCTCAGGCTTGGTCAAACCCTCGCTTTCGATGCCTGATAGCTCGTACCGGATGCGGTCGATGAACTCGGCGTGCGAGCTGTGCTTCGAGCGGGCTTCGGTTTTCGTCATACGCGCCTTTCCTTTCGGAAAACTATGCGCCATTATTCCCCAATCGGAAAGAAGGGAAGTGGATGACGTTTGCCGGACAGGTTGCGTTGGTAACGGGAGGGGCGCGCGGCATTGGCAAAGCGATTGCGGCGCAGCTCGCTGCCAGTGGCGCAACGGTTGTCTTGGCCGATCTCGACGGCGACGCTGTCGAAATCGCCGCGCGCGAGGTGGGGGCGAGCGACGGCATCGCGGTCGATGTCTCCAATTCGAGTGCCGTCGATGCGATGGTCGAACGTATGGTTGCAGGCCATGGCAAGATCGACATCCTCGTTCACAGCGCGGGTATCGGCCTTGAGCGCTCGTTCCTCGAAACAAGCGATGAGGAGTGGCATCGCCTGATAGAGGTCGATCTGTCGGGCACGTTCTACACGATGAGAGCGGTCGGGCAGGTCATGGCCACGGCGGGCTATGGTCGGATCGTCACGCTGGCATCGACTGCGGGCGAGCGCGGCGGCACCGGGCGCGCGGCTTATGGCGCGGCCAAGGGCGGCGTGATCATGCTAACCCGAGTGCTCGCGGTTGAGCTGGCCGAGAGCGGGGTCACTGTGAACACACTCGCGCCGGGCGCGATTGAGACCGAACTGGTCCAGCGCATGCATTCGGATGCGACGCGAGTGAATTATCGCCGCTCGATCCCTGCAGACCGCTACGGCACGCCTGAGGAGGTGGCTGAGGCTGCGCTTTTTCTCGTGAGTAAAGGCGCAAGCTATGTGACAGGGCATGTGCTTGCGGTGGACGGAGGGTTTCTCGCCGCAGGCGTGCTCAATCGCGCAGGGTGGGATCAGTGAGGCATAGTATCATCTGGGCGTTCGGTTTGCTGGCGTTCGCCGCTGCGCCGGCGTCGGCGCAGCTCGACGAACCGATTGCAACGACCATCGAGGAATCGAGGGCTATCCTCGCGGCGGAGAGAGCTGGCCTGGTGGGCGCACAGGCGAGGCCGGTCGCGATCGATGGCGGCGAATTCTTGCTCATGAACGACCCGTTGCATGAACCCACAGTCTGGCTCGTCGAGCCCGCCACGGGACGGGTCGAAACGCTGATCGTGGGGCAGGACCTGGCGGCGGCACTCGCTAAAGCCGGGCTGGATGCCGCTCCAAGCGTGCAGAGCTTGGACGCTTCTCGCAATGCGGTGTGGCTTCAGGTCGGTGGAGAGAGTTACCGTTGGGACATAGCGGCCCGAACCCTGTCACCCGCACCGGAGCGTGACCGCGCGCTCCAACTGACGCAGCCGCAGGTGCTGTCCGATCAGTTTCCTACCACATTCGGCAGGCTGAGCGAGGTGGCTTCTCCCGACGGCTCGCGTTTTGTGACCCTCGTCGAGAATGACCTCGCGATCCGGACGGGAGACGAGGTACGACGTCTCACGGATGACGGCGCGCCGCGATATGGCTGGCGCAATGCCGAGGAGTTCTCGCCGGGCTTCAACGTCAAATGGTCGCCCGATGGCAAAACGATTGCTGCGGTCAAGCTCGATGAGCGCGATGTCCCGCACGAGCCGCTGTATCGCCCGCTTACCCGCGGCCCGACGATCCTGGAATGGCCCTATCCGCGCGCAGGCGAACCTATTGCACGGTTCGAACTGTGGCTGATCGACGCCGAAACCGGCGTGCGCACTCCGATAGATACGGGCGAGACCGAAGACCACTATGTCAGTCTGGTCGGTTGGGGCGATGACGGCGCAATCGTGTGGTGGCAGAAGGTTTCGCGCGACCAGAAGCGGCTTAGACTATTCGCCGCCGATCCTGCGACGGGCGAGAGCCGGCTGGTCTACCGGCAAGAGGTCGCGACCTATTTCGACACGCCAATGACGCTGGGACCGCCCAACATAACCCCACTGTCCGCTAGCGACGATCTGCTAGTGATGAACGAATGCAGCGGCACGCGTCAACTCTACCTGATCGATGGCAATAATGGGGTTGAGCTCCATCGGATCAGCGACGGCGCAGCACTGGTGCAAGGCATCCTCAAGCTCGACGAAGCGCGCGGTGAAGTCTGGCTGTCGGTTTCCGCTGATCCGGGGCACCCTTATCACCGTCAGATTGCGCGGGCGCGGCTGGATGGAAGCGGCATGAAAGTCCTCACGCCGGAGACCGGCACTTACTCGGCGTGGATTGCTGATGACGGTTCGGGTTTCATGACCCGGCGATCCGACCTGGCCACCCCTCCGGTCATTGAGGCGCGTGACCGCGGCGGCTCGGTCACCGCCACCGTTTCTCGCACGGACGCGAGTGGCCTTTCAGCGCTCGGCTATGCGGGGATGGAAGAACTGGTCATCGACCAGGCCGATGGTCCGCACCAGATCAGGGGCGTGATCCTCAAGCCCTTCGGTTTCGATCCTGCGAAACGCTATCCGGTGGTCGAGGTCATCTATGCCGGAATGCAGGTCAGTTCGGCGCCGACCGAATATTACGCCTCGGGCGGAATGGGGCGCGCGATCAACGGCAACACTGCGCGGGTTCTGGCACAGCAAGGCTTCGTAGTCGTCTTCACAGATGCGCCGGGCACTCCGGGACGGGGCCGCGCCTTTCAGGATGCGACATACGGGACCTGGCCGCAGGGCGTCATCGCCGATCATGCTCAATGGCTGCGCGAGGCGGCTTCGACGCGGCCCTGGATGGACCTCGATCGCGTGGGCATCTACGGCAACAGCTGGGGTGGTTACATGGCGGTGCGGGCGCTGATCGATGAGCCCGAGCTCTACAAGGTCGCCGTAGCGATGGCCGCGCCGCAGGATCTCGACGACCATCCGTTCTACATCGAGCCGTTCATGGGCTTACCGCAAGACAACCCCGACGGATATGCCGCCGCGTCCAATCTTGATCGTGTCAGCGAAATCGAGGGTCGCGTTCTGGCGATGTCATGGCCGCTGGAGGTCAATGCCGGGTTCAGCCCGTGGTGGAAGTTGATCGACCGGATGGTGGCTGAGGGCAAAGACCTGGACGTTTTCACTATGCCCGGGGTCAATCATCGCGTCAGCTGTTGCGGTACCAATCGAGCGGATTACGGTTTTGCCAAGATAACGAGATATTTCCGCCACTGGCTGGGGGATGAGGAATGAAGACGATCAAGGGGCCTGCGCTGTTCCTGGCTCAGTTCGCTGGCGATGAGCCACCCTTCGACAGCTGGCAGGCGATCACCAAGTGGGCCGCCGAATGCGGCTATCTGGGCGTGCAGGTGCCGAGCAACGATGCGCGGATGATCGATCTGGAGGCTGCAGCCACGTCGAAGTCCTATTGCGAGGAATGGCTCGGTCAGGCGAAGGCAAATGGGGTCGCAGTCACCGAGCTTTCGGCCCACATCCAGGGACAGCTCGTTGCGGTGCATCCGGCCTATGACGCAATGTTTGACGGGTTTGCGCCGGAGCATGTGCGCGGCAATCCCGACGCCCGGCAACAATGGGCGGTGGAACAGGTGCAGATCGCGCTCGATGCGTCGGCCAATCTCGGACTCGACCGGATGGCGGCTTTTTCGGGTGCGCTTGCATGGCCCTATTTCTATCCCTGGCCACAGCGACCAGCGGGATTGATCGAGGAGGCGTTCGACGAATTGGCGCGGCGCTGGCGCCCTCTCTTCGATCACGCCGAGGAGCGCGGGGTCGATATCTGTTTCGAGATTCACCCCGGCGAAGACCTGTTCGACGGGACCACGTTCGAGATGCTCCTCGACCGGGTCGATGGACATTCGCGGTGCAAGATGCTGTTCGATCCGTCGCATTACGTGCTGCAGCAGCTCGACTATCTCGACCATCTCGACGTCTATGCCGAGCGGATCGGCATGTTCCATGTGAAAGATGCCGAGTTCCGCCCGACGGGCCGGCAAGGTGTCTATTCGGGCTATGCGCCGTGGGTGGAGCGCGCCGGAAGGTTCCGCTCGCTGGGAGACGGCCAGGTCGATTTCAAGGCGATCTTTGCCAAGCTCACCGCTATGGATTTCGACGGCTGGGCTGTCGTCGAATGGGAATGCGCGTTGAAGCACCCCGAAGACGGGGCGCGTGAAGGGGCGCAATTCGTGCGCGATCATATCATCCGCGTAACGCCGCACGCTTTCGACGACTTTGCAGCAGGCGATACCGACGCCGCTGCCAATCGCCGCATGCTGGGTCTGCGAAACCCGGTATGAGACCGATACGACTGGCAATGATCGGTGGCGGGCCGGACGCTTTCATCGGCGGGGTGCATCGCATGGCGGCGCGCCTGGACGGCCACTTCGCGCTTGTGGCCGGTGCGTTTTCCTCCGATCCGGAAAAGAGCGCATCCATGGCGGGCGAACTCAACCTTGATCCAGAGCGCTGCTATCCGGACTTTGCCACGATGGCGGCCAGCGAAGCCGCGCGCGAGGATGGGGCCGAGGCTGTCGCTATCGTGGCCCCGAACCAGGTGCATTTCGATGCCGCGATGGCTTGTCTGGACAAAGGCCTTCCGGTGATTTGCGACAAGCCGCTGACGACCGACCTTGGGAAAGCGAAGAGACTGGCCGATGCCGTCTCTCGAACTGGCATCCCCTTCTTTGTCACCTACAATTATTCCGGCTACCCGCTTGTACGACAGATGCGTGAGATGGTGTCCGAGGGTGTGCTGGGCACAATCCGAGGCGTGCACGTCGAGTATGTCCAGGATTGGCTCGCCGAACCGATCGAGCAGAGCGGACAGAAACAGGCGGGCTGGCGGACCGATCCAGTGGCGACGGGTGGGGCCGGTGCGACCGGGGACATTGCGACGCACGCCTATCATCTGATGCGCTTTGTCAGCGGGTTGAGGGTTGAAGAACTGGGGGCGGATCTGTCTTCGCTAGTGCCGGGACGCGTGGTTGACGACGATGCCCGCATATTGCTGAGGCTGGAAGGCGGCGCGCGCGGGATGCTTTGGGCGAGCCAGATTGCGCATGGCAATACCAATGGATTGCGACTGCGCATCTTCGGTGAAGAGGGTGGGCTTGAGTGGCATCAACAGAACCCGGAGGAACTGACATTCGCAGCACGTGGGCAGCCTCCGCAGATCGTCCGGCGCGGAGGGCCTGAAGCCGAGGCGGCGGGGTCTCGCCTGCCGCCGGGGCATCCTGAGGGTTTTGTCGAGGCGTTTGGAACGCTCTATTGCGAGGCGGCGGAAGGCATACGAGCGTGGCAAGCGGGAGGGCCCGGCAACAGCGCGAGCGTGCCGGGTATTGATGATGGCGTCGAGGGCGTCGCTTTCGTCGACGCGGTGCTGCGCTCATCCGCGAACAACGCAGCGTGGACGAAGATTGAGGAGCATCCGAATGGCTGAGGATAAGACCAAGCGCGGCGTCACCCGTCGCCGAGCGATGTGGTACGGGACCGGGGGCGTTGCGCTCGCCGGGTCCGCCGCGATGCTGGCCTATCTTGGATTACGAAGCGCGGGCGGCAAGATCGTCGAAGCCGAAGTCTTTCCCGCCGGATATGGGCGCGATCCGCAGCTTGTGAACCCAGTACGTCCAGCATGGCAGCTGTCGTTGAGCGAGGATCAGCGCTCACAGCTAAGTGCCATCGCTGATATCGTCCTGGTGCCTGATGCAGAGCATCCCCGCCCTTCCGAAGTGGGCGTTCCTGCCTTTCTCGAAGAATGGCTGAGCGCGCCCTATCCCGACCAGAAAGCTGACCGAGACTTGATCCTGCCCCTGCTCGAGCGCCTTTCAGCTCGATCCGAGACTGCGCTGGCCAGCGAGTTGCCGCGCCTTGCCGCGTCGGGTGATGAAGCCATGCTGCGGCTGATCGAGCTTGTGGCTGGAGGCTATGTGTCGACGCGCGCCGGGCAGCGCGCGATCGGTTTCATCGGCGATCAGGCGAGCCTCACATTCGAAGGACCGCCGCCTGCAGTCGTTGCGGAGATCGAGCGAAGGGCAGCCGCGCTGTGAAGCATGCCGTGCTTGTCGCGCTGTCAGGCGCAATGGTCGCGTCGCCTAGCATGTCGTCGGGCGATGGCGAGATCAGCGAGCCTTCAGTGTTGATCGAAACGCTGAATTCGGACGCCGAGCGGCAAGCGGCGCGCGAGATTTACTCGGCGCTCAAGGACGATCCTCAGGTCGCCCAGTTGCTGGAGGCCCATCCGGACATGGTGCTTGGCTGGGGTGAGGACTTTTGGCCGGACGCGCTGCTGCGCGCGCCGCTTTCCGGCAATTCCCGATGGCGTGTGCACGATCTGCGTCGTCCGCAACCACCGCTTGCGCAGGGTCGCTGCGAGCCGCAAGTCGCACCGGACGAGGCAGTGCGTCTTACCTTGCGCGATTTCACGGGCGACCGGCACGATATGTGGGCCGAACGCGACGGACTGATCCTTGCCGCCGGCGAGACTTCCAATCGCATCATGAGCAAACGGTCGTTCGACAGTTTTCGTTTGTATCTTGAGTTTCGCTTGCCGGTGCCCACCCACGGATATGGCCAGCGGCGGGGCAATAGCGGTGTCTTCCTGCACGGCGATCACGAAATTCAAATTCTCGATGGGTGGGCGAACCCTACCTATCCTGACGGCATGATCGGTGCGCTTTACGGCCAGTCGCCACCATCAGCCAATGCAGCGCTGCCGCCTGGAGTATGGCAGTGTCTCGACATCGCGTCCACGGCCCCAGAGGTGGATGAAAGTGGTACCGTTACCGGGCCAGCGCGCGCGACGGTGAGGCTCAACGGGGTGCTTGTTCAGAACGACGTCGCCTTTACCGGCCCGACCGCATTTGCGCGTCGCACCGCATATGATCGCCCGCGCGCGCCGAGAGGGCCGATCGGTCTGCAGGATCATGGCGATCCCGGTGGAAGAGTGGCGTTTCGCAATATCTGGGTAATCGAGCGATGAGCGATGCTGCACTTCAGGGTCACGATGTGGTGGTCGTCGGTTCGGGCGCCGCCGGGGGTATGGCGGCCCACACACTCGCCCAACGCGGTGTTCGGGTGCTGCTGCTCGAATCCGGTCGTGATTACAATCCCGAAACCGAGACCCCCATGTGGGACCACTTCGAGGACGCGCCGCTCAATGGAGCGCAGACGCCCGACAAGGAGCAGGGCTTCTTTGACGCCACGGTGAATGGTGGAAACAACGTCCCTGGCGAACCCTACACCGTCGCGGAAGGCAGCAAGTTCCGATGGTGGCGCGCGCGTATGCTCGGCGGCAAGACCAATCACTGGGGAAGACTGTCGCTGCGTTTCGGGCCGTATGATTTCAAAGGCTACAGCCGTGATGGATTGGGTGTCGATTGGCCGATTGACTACGAAGAGATGGCTCCGTGGTACGATAGGACGGAGGCGCTCGTCGGCCTGTTCGGAGCCGCCGAAGGGATCGAAAACTCACCCGACAGCCCCGACGGCGTTTTACAGCCTCCGCCTCCGATGCGCGGATATGAGCGGCTCTTGAAGCTTGTGCTCGGCCGGAAGTTCGGCGTTCCGGTTGTGCCCGCGCATATGGCGATCCTCACGCAGCCGCTCGATGATCGACAAGCCTGCTTCTACGCGACCGATTGCCAGCGCGGCTGCTCGATCAAGGCCAATTTCCAATCGCCCACCGTCCTCATCTCTCCTGCCGTTGCCTCGGGGAAACTCGCCGTGCGCACCGATGCCCATGTGATCGAGGTGATCAAGGGCGACGATGGGCAGGCCAAGGGTGTGCGGTTCATCGACACCAAAACGGATGAGGTGCACGAGGTGCGTACGCGCGCTGTCGTTTTGGCCGCGAGCACCTTGTCGACGACCCAGATTCTGCTCAATTCGGACAAGGGGCAGGGGATCGCCAATGGCAGCGGTCAGGTCGGTCGCAATCTTATGGACACAGTCAATGTCGGGATGGCGGCGCGTATCCCCGCGCTGGAAGGTCTCGAGCCCTGGAACGATGAGGGCGTGTCGCTCTACCATGCCTACGCCCCCTGGTGGGGCTATGACGACATGCGCGCGGGCAAGCTGGACTTCGCGCGCGGCTATCACCTCGAATTCTGGGGTGGGCGCTTAGCGCCCGATGTCGGCACTGGAATGGGGTTGGCAAGCGACACGGGTGCTTTCGGCGCCGATCTGCTTCCCGCTATGCGCGAACGCTATTCGAGCACGGTTTTCATTTCCGGGCGAGGAGAGATGCTGCCCAACGATCGATCCTACATGGATCTCGATCCCGATGTGCGCGACCGCTTCGGTATGCCCGTGCCTCGGTTCCATTTTGCGCATGGCGAGCAGGAAAAGGCCACTGGACGGCACATCTATGCCTCGCTGCGCGACTTCTTCGAGGGGCTCGGCGCTGAAGTGCCGCCTGACGATGGCCGCCCGATCGAAGACCGCATACGTGTTGGTGGTTCGGTGATTCACGAAGTCGGGACGGCCCGGATGGGTGATGACCCCGCGGCCTCTGTTCTCGATCGTTGGGGGGCAGCGTGGGAGATGCCAAATCTCTATGTCACCGACGGGGCGGCGTTTGCGTCGTCCCCGGACAAGAATCCCACGTTAACGATCATGGCTCTGGCCATGCGTTCAGCGGAACATCTCGCCGATCGTCTGGGCAGCGGCGACTTTTAGGACGGTTGCGTGCCACAAGACAGGATCATCATCGTCGGTGCAGGGCTTTTGGGCGTGTGCAGCGCGTGGGAGCTGGCCGAGCGCGGCTACGCGGTGACGGTGTTGGAAGCGCGACCGGGCGCGGGAGAGGATACGTCCTTTGCGAATGGCGGCATGCTCACCCCGTCCATGCCCGATCCGTGGAATTCTCCCGGTGTGTGGAAGCATCTCGCCTCTTCGCTATTCGATCCGACTTCGGCGATGAAGCTGCGACTGCGGGCTGTGCCATCCCTGATGAGTTGGGGGATCAGCTTTCTGCGCCATTCTTCGCCGCGTCATCACCAGTATGCCACCGAAGCGAATCTGCGATTGGCGTTGCTCAGCGTTCCCAGGACTCTGGAATGGGCGGACCGGCTTGGGCTTGAATTCGATAGAAGCGACAAGGGTTCGCTCAAATTCTTCCTCGACCGTGACGAATTCGAACAGGCAGTGAGCAAGATCGCATGGCTGCGCGACGTTGGCCTCGGCTTCGAGGCGTTGGACGCAACTGCGACGATTGCCCGCGAGCCGGCTCTGGCATCGATTGAAGGTCGGCTTGGGGGCGCCATCCACTATCCGGGCGACGCGCGCGGGGATGCGCATCTGTTTACGAAGGGACTGGCCGCCGCTGCGCGCCAGGCGGGCGTGGAGTTTCGCTACGATACGCAGGTCGAGAGCTTGCTGGTCGAGCGAGGTCGCGTGGCCGGGGTGCAGCTGCGCGGCGGAAGGGCGCCCGCAGATCAGGTCATAGTCGCCGCGGCCAATGCATCGCGCGGGCTGATCGGGCCCTTGGGCCTGCGTCTGCCAGTGCGTCCGGCGAAAGGTTATTCGGTGACGTTCGATGTGGAGGGCATCGATGGCGTTCCCGGCCACGCCTTGATCGACGATGCGCGCCATGCCGCGCTGGTGCCTTTGGGAACTTGTCTGCGCGCGGTTGGGACGGCGGAGTTCACAGGAGAGGATCGCCGCATGCGTCCGGAACGGATCGACAATCTCAAGGCTATGATGCGCGCCAACCTCCCTAGTGTGGCCGCAGCCTTAGAGGGCCAAGACGGTAACGAATGGTGCGGCCTAAGGCCGATGAGCGCCGACGGGAGGCCGTTCATCGGTGCCACGCGTATCCCAGGCTTGTGGCTGAACACCGGCCATGGCTCGCTCGGATGGACGCTGGCTGCTGGTTCGGCAAAGCTCTTGGGTGAGTTGATCTCCAAAGATACGCCATCGGTGGATCCGGAGCCGTACGCCGCCTCGCGCATATGAGCTTAGCCGTCGACCTTGTTGACACTCTTGTCCTTGTCCCGGAGCGATGAAACTTTTGTACGCACGGCATCGTTATGGGCGCTCACGAACTTGTCGAGCAATTGCAGGAAGCGTTCGGCTTCTCGCTGCGTGAATATCTCGAGCGAGCGTTGCTGGGCCTGGGCCGCAGGCTCATACATGGAGTCCAGCAGGTCTTCGCCCTTCTTGGTCAATCGCAGCGTCTTGCGCCGTCGATCTTCGGGGTCCGCTGTTCTTATGAGTGCGCCATCTTCTTCAAGTTTGCGCACAACCATTGCGGTAGTAGAGCGGTCGAATCCGCCAAGCGATGCCAGGCCAATCTGGTCGATCCCGGGATGATGATGAATGATGTAGAGGGCGCCAAACTGGGTCGTGGTGCCGCCCAGTTCGGCGGCTTCCTGCTGGAACAGCGCGACGGAAATCTGATGAGCGCGGCGGATCAAGAATCCCGGACGCTGGTATAGCTGTTCTAGCGGGTCGCTCATGCACTCCTAGTCCCGGTCGCCCCCAGTCGGGCCGCTGCACTCGCTCCTTCGCCGACCTTGCGCGAAGTTGCAAGCTCATGCGCTGGCGTGTTCGCAGAACCGGGAGGACCGCGCTCAGCAGGAAGGGCGCGCAAAGCCCGCGATCTGCTGATAGCGCCTGGAGATCGCGCGCAGCTCCGCCTCGTCGACAATCGCGTGGATATCGTCGAACGGTCGGTCCCCGTGAAGTTCCTCGACGCGCATTATGATCGCATCGGGAGGCGCGGTGCGGTTTGTCTCAACAATCCTGGAGGTGACCGGCACGCGTTCTGCAGCATAGGCGTTCAACGCCTCCCGCGGATCGCCGGCGTCTGCCAATCCATCGGCAAGAACCCTCGCATCGATCATCGCTTGCGCCGAGCCGTTCGATCCACGCGGATACATCGGATGCGCGGCATCGCCCACAAGCGTGACCCGGCCAAAGGTCCACTCGTCCACGGGATCGCGATCCACCATCGGATATTCGAAGATCATATCCGCCCGGCGCAGCATCTCGGGCACGTCGAGCCAATCGAACCGCCAATCGCCAAAGATCGGCATGAGGTCCTCCAGCCTGCCCGGCTTGTTCCATTCGTTCGGGCCCGCCGTGTCCGAATGGATCTCCGCGACCCAGTTGATCAATTGATTGCCAGCATCGTCGATCGCATCGCGGATCGGGTAGATGACGAGCTTGCCCGAGTGGATCGTGCCAATTCGCATATAGGTATGGCCATCGAGGATCGGCGGCATGCGTGTGACGCCGCGCCACGTGTTGATCCCACCAAAGGCGACACCTTCACCCGGATAAAACATCTGGCGCACCCGGGAATTCACGCCGTCGCAGGCAAGGACCATGTCTGTCGATGCTGCTACGCTCGAGCCATCGCTGCGTTCGAACCGAAGGGAGACGCCGGTCTCATCCTGCTCGAGTGAGACGAATTGATGATCCAGGGTCAGCGTGTCCTCCCCACACTGCTCCTGCACCGCGGCGAGCAAAGACCCATGCAGATCGGCGCGGTGAATGCCGCATTCGGGCAGATCGTATCCGGCATTGCGCCCTCGCTCCTCGGCGTAAATGCGCTGTCCGAAGCGATTGAAGAAGGCGCTCGAATAGTTTTCAACGCCAAGCTGTTCGATCTTTTGCGCGATCCCCAGTCGCTCTAGCTCGCGCATCGCATGCGGCAGCAGCGTGATGCCAACGCCGATCTCCCGGATTTCCGGTGCCGCTTCGTACACCGTCGCGCCGATCCCATGGCGGTGCAGATTAAGCGCCAGCGCCAACCCTGCGATCCCGCCCCCGATGATTGCGATCTCCATAACGTTGCGCCTCAACCGATCGTCACATCGAGATCGGGTAGACCGGCGATCTCGCCGTGAAGCGTGTCGCCGCGTCCGATGGGGCCAACGCCTTCGGGCGTCCCGGTGAAGATCAGATCGCCCGGTTCCAGTCGGACATAGCGCGACAGGTCCGAGACGACTTCCGCAACGCTCCAGATCAAGAGCGAGATGTCGCTCGACTGGCGCGCCTCGCCATTGACGGTGAGCGATATTGCGCCGTCGGTGAGCGGCTCGCTGCCCGGCACGATCGGGCCGCATGCCGCGCACTGATCGAACGCTTTGCCCGTCTCCCACGGTCGCCCGGCTTTGCGCGCGGCAAGTTGCAGATCGCGGCGGGTGAAATCGAGCCCGACCGCATGCCCAAAAACATGCTTCGCCGCGTCTTCCACCGGAATGTCCGCACCGCCAACGCCGATCGCAATCACCAGCTCGATTTCATGCTGAAAATCCTCGGTTTCTGGGGGGTAGGCGATTGTGCTGCCTGCTGGCAGGACCGAGTCGGATGGTTTGGCGAAGTAGAACGGCAGCTCGCGATCCGGGTCGGTTCCCATCTCGATTGCGTGGGCGCGATAATTGCGCCCCACACACCAGACGCGGCGAACGGGAAAACCCGTGCCATCGGTGATCGGCAGGATATTGGGTTCCAGATCGAAAATCGGCTTCATACGTTCTCCTTGTCCGGGTTCGCGAGTTCCTGTCGCCACAGCCCGCAATGACGCTGCACGCCAGCGTCCGAAAAACTGAACAGCACGGCTTCGGATTTCGCCGAATGGGAGCGCCATGCCCAGCTCGGCGCGACGAACACGTCGTGGGGTTGCCAGGCGAATGTTTCATCGCCGATCCGGCTTTCGCCTTCACCTTCGACCACGACGAAGATCGTCGCATCGGTCGAGCGGGTTGGCCGCGTCTCGAACCCTTGCGGCAGCAATTGGATCGCCGCCGCCATGGTCGGCATGGCGTCACCGCCCGTGGTCGGATCGATATAGCGCATCCGGTGCCCGAAATGCGGATCGGGCGTATCGTTTCGTGCGAGTGTGGCCAGCGCTGGCCGCGTGTCGGCGTAGCGGTAATTGAAGATCGGCGAGCCGGCACGCGAGCGCTCCCACCCATGGGGCAACAAATTGCTGGCAAACCGCGCCCGACTGTCGCCCACGGGCCGGGATATCGGCTGCTGCGCGGTATTTCCGCCTTGCGCAAAGCTGGAGCCGAAGAAGCGAACCATGGGGATATCGAGACCGTCGAGCCAGACCATCGGCCGATCGGTTTCATTGCCGTGATCGTGCCAAGTCCATTGCGGCGTGATCACCATGTCGCCCGGAGACATGGGCGTGCGCTCTCCATCCACCGAGGTGTAAGCCCCTTCGCCCTCGATCACGAACCGCAGCGCCGTCTGCGTGTGGCGATGGCACGGCGCGACTTCGCCGGGCAGGAGCAGCTGCATCCCTGCATAAAGGCTGTTCGTGGCCGCGCCCTGCCCCTTGAGGCCGGGATTTTCGAGGATGAGGACGCGCCGCTCCGCCTCCTCGGCGGTGATCAGGTTTCCCGACTCCATCAGCGCGGGACGGATCGCCTCGCTATACGACCAGTGGACCGGAGCGACCGGGGTGGCTGGTTCCTGCGATACAAGCACATGCAGGCTTTCCCACAGCGGGGCCATATCCTGCTTTGCAATGCGATCGTAGAACGCGCCGAGCGCTGCCTTGTCCATCTCTACCGATCCGTCAAATTAATCAGACGTCGTTCTTGTTTGCACTGCCTGTTTCAACCCGTCAATGTCCGCTGCGTGTTTGCGTAGCAACTCGCGATAGGTTGGCCGCACGGGCCAGAGCATGGCAGCCGCGATTGCACCGGCTGCGCCGAACATCATGAAGCCCAAAGCATAGCTTCCGGTTTCATCGTGAATCGCGGCCAGCGCAAGCGGGCCGGTCGCGAAACCGGCCGTGGTCATGCCGGTCAGGATGGGCAGCACACGGTTCATCGCGCGGTGGCCATAGACATGCTTGGCCAAGACCGGGCTGTCGGCGATGATCCCGCCATGGGCGATACCGCGCACCATGATGAAGGCGGTGACGGTCGCGGCACCCGTAACGCCCAATGCCATCACAGCGGCGATCCCGACCAGCAGGTAGTTGAGCGAAATCCCTTTCAGCGATGTCTTGTCGTAAAACCATCCGGCGGCGATTTTGGAGAAAATTGACAGCGCAAACGTCCCGGCGACGCCCAGAGCCGCCGCTTCCGCCCCCAATCCCTTGTCGCGTTCGAGAAACAGGGCGGTGTGCTGGAGCACGCCCATATCGACCGCGGCGGCCAGATAGAGGCTGATGGCAACGAACCAGAATGTTCGCGTGCGCACGGCCTCGCGCGCAGAGAACGGCTTGTTGAGAAAGGCCAGCACATCGGGCGCTGCCTTCGCATTGCCGATCTGTTCGGCCAGTTCCCCCTCGCTCGGCTCCTCGCGCGCGACGAACAGCAGAAGGGGCAGGACGATGAGCCAGATCCCCAGTGTGAGCGAGGCATAGGCCGCCCGCCAGCCCAGTTCCGCGATCAGCGGTTGCACCGTGAGCGGCAGGATGACGCCGCCTACGCCTGTGCCTGCGATCATGATCCCGAGCGCAAATCCTTGATTGCCCGTGAACCAGCGCGACACCAGCACCTTCAGCCCGATCAGCACCACCGTGGCCGTGCCATGGTTCAAGGTCGCCAGCAGCGCATAGCTCCACCAGCCGCTGATCGCGAGGAAGCTGACCATTGCTACACCCGTGAGCGCAACCGCTCCGATCACCACGGTGCGCGCGCCGATCCGGTCGATAAGCGGCCCGATCACCAGCAGCGAAAGCGCCATGCTGACGAAGTTGCCATAGGTGAACGCGACTGTGGCTTCGGTGCGGGTCCAGCCGAACTCGTCGATCATCGGACTGTAGAGCAGCGGCAGGACCGAGGCGGATGCCGAGAAGGTGAAAAGCAGGGAGAGAAAGCCGACGCCGACCATTACCCATTCGGTTTTCAGCGCGCGCGCGCCCTTGGCCCGCCCCGCGTCCGCGCTGTTCGATGTGTCTGCCAAGGGTCTCTCCCGTTCCCCCCGGCGCGACCGGTGAGGCCGCGCGTCTTTTGGCTGCAATATCGCAGACCCTTGCCAAACACAATTCGTCAGACGTATTCCTAATTTTGGGCGATGGTAGGGTGAGGGCGCGTGCGCAAGTTCAGATCTCAGGAATGGTTCGGCGGCAAGGACCGCGATGGCTTCATGCATCGCAGCTGGATGAAGAACAGGGGGCTGCCGCATGACAGCTTCGATGGGCGGCCCGTTATCGGGATATGCAACACCTTCAGTGAGTTAACTCCCTGCAACAGCCATTTCCGTGAACTGGCTGAGAAGGTGAAGATCGGTGTGTGGCAGGCGGGCGGATTGCCGCTCGAATTCCCGGTCATGTCGCTGGGGGAGACCAATCTCAGGCCCACCGCCATGCTGTTCCGCAATCTCGCCAGCATGGATGTTGAGGAATCGATTCGCGCCAATCCGATCGATGCGGTGGTGTTGATGACCGGATGCGACAAGACCACGCCCGCGCTGTTGATGGGCGCGGCGAGCTGCGATTTGCCCACCATCGTGCTGTCGGGCGGGCCGATGCTGTCGGGCCGGTTTCGCGGGCGGACTTTGGGCTCTGGCACCGATGTCTGGAAGATGTCCGAGGATGTGCGCGGCGGCGCGATGAGCGAAGAGGAATTCTTCGCCGCAGAGGCGGGCATGCACCGTTCGGCGGGGCATTGCATGACGATGGGCACCGCCTCGACAATGGCGACGATGATGGAGGCGCTGGGTATGGCGCTGCCCTCGAACGCGGCCATTCCGGCGGCGGATTCGCATCGCAACACCCTTGCGCAGATGACCGGGCGGCGCATCGTGAAGATGGCGCATGAGGATTTGCGTCCCAGCGCAATTCTGACGCGCGAAGCGTTCGAGAACGCGATCCGGGTGAATGGCGCGGTGGGCGGCTCGACCAACGCGGTGCTGCATCTCCTCGCTATCGCTGGACGCGTGGGCGTCGACATCGCTCTGGACGATTGGGATCGTTGTGGCCGCGACATTCCCTGTCTGGTCGACCTGATGCCATCGGGCCGCTTTTTGATGGAGGACTTCCACTATGCAGGCGGGGTCCCGGCGGTGATCGCCGAGCTGGGCGATCGGCTGGACCGCGACGCGCTGACGGTCACCGGGCGGTCGCTGGGCGAGAATTACAGGGACGCGCCGTGCTGGAACAGGGACGTTATCCGGAGGTTCGACAATCCGGTGCGCGACCATGGCGGCATCGCGGTTCTACGGGGGAACCTTGCGCCCCAAGGGGCCGTGCTCAAACCCTCGGCGGCGTCCCCGGAACTGATGCGGCATCGCGGCCCTGCGGTCGTGTTCGAGGATATCGAGGACTACAAAGCCCGGATCGACCACCCCGATCTCAACGTGACGCCGCAATCGGTGCTCGTGCTCAAGAATTGCGGGCCGCGCGGCTATCCCGGCATGGCCGAGGTCGGCAACATGGCGCTGCCGCGCAAGCTGCTCGAAGCGGGCGTGCGCGACATGGTGCGCATTTCCGACGCGCGGATGAGCGGGACCGCGTATGGCACGGTCGTGCTGCACGTCGCACCGGAAGCGGCTGCCGGAGGACCGCTTGCCCTGGTCCGCAGCGGCGACATGATCGCGCTCGATGTCGAGGCGCGCACCCTCGAGTTGGAAGTCGACGCAAACGAGTTGAAACGTCGCCGCGCCTCGTGGTCGCCGCCTTCACCCCCATTTGAGGGTGGATACCAGCAGCTCTACATCGACCATGTCCAGCAGGCCGATCGCGGTGTCGATCTCGATTTCCTCGTCGGCTGTCGCGGAGCAGCCGTGCCCCGGGAAAACCACTGATGGTCGAGGCGCGTCTGATCGAGACGATCGATGCCGGTGACGAACTGGGCGAGGGCGTCGCCTGGCGGCCCGAGGATCGGTCGCTGTGGTGGACCGATATTCAGGGATCACGGTTGCACCGCATCGATTGGCAGACGCGCGAGCACCGCACCATTGCGCTGCCCGAGAAGCTCGGCAGCTTCGGGTTTTCAGCGCCGGGCGACGGGCGCTTGATCGGCGCCTTCCAGACAGGCTTTGCGTGGCTCGATCCGGAAGCAGGCCGGGTCGAGTGGATCGAGCGTCCGCTTCTGGGACGCGCCGATATGCGCTTCAACGACGGGCGCGTCGGCCCCGATGGGCGTTTCTGGGCAGGGACGATGGCCGATCCGCAAGGAAAGCAGGGCTTGGGTGTGTTGTACAGCATCGATGCGGACGAGGGCCTTCGCGAGCACCGCACCGGCATCGGCGTTCCCAACGCGCTGTGTTGGAGCCGGGATGGTGCGACCGTCTATTTCGCGGATTCGGTTCAAGCGGCCATCCATCGTTATCCCTTCGACATCGCAGCCGGGACGTTTGGCGAGGCGGCACTGTTCTGTTCGCTGCCCGAGGGAGCACCCGACGGCGCCGTAACAGACGCCGAAGGGCGCGTTTGGAACGCCGTTTGGGGTGCGGGCGAGATCCATGTTCGCGACCCCAATGGCGCGCTTCTGGCGCGGATCGCCGTACCGACGAAGCAATGCACCTGCCCGGTGTTTGGCGGCCCTCGGATGAACCTGCTTATCGTTACGTCCGCCAGGGAAGGCATGACCGAAGACGCGCTTGCACGCGAGCCGCAGGCGGGATCGCTGTTCGTGTTCGAAACCGATTGTACGGGTCTGCCTCCCGCGCGGTTCGGGGAAGGGATGATCGCGTGACCTTGCTGATCCAGTTCGATCGCGGCGAAGGGCTGGCGCTAGGCCTGCTCGATGGTGACGAGGTGCGACCGCTCGACGTCGAAGGCGGCCTCTATGCGCTGGCGCAAAGGGCGGTTGCCGATGGCAAACCGCTCGCCGATCTTGTGCGCGGTGGTGCGGGCAAGACGAGCCTTTCCTATTCGCAGCTTGAAGCGGATCGCGGTTTGCTGCCGCCCATCCTGCATCCGGACCCCGCCCGATTGATCGCTTCGGGCACCGGTCTCACCCATATGGGCAGCGCCTCGGGACGCGACGCCATGCACAAGCAGGCCGCGCAAGGCGAAACCGATTCGGCGCGCATGTTCCGGCTTGGGCTGGAAGACGGGTGGCCAGCGGCAGGCGAAGTCGGCGCGGCGCCCGAATGGTTCTATAAGGGTGACGGGCAGTCCTTGGTCGCACCGGGCGGCGCGCTCAATCTGCCCGATTACGCCGCGGACGGCGGTGAAGAGCCTGAAATTGCGGTGATTTATCTGATCGATGATCAAGGGACACCGCGCCGGATCGGATCGGCGCTGGCGAACGAATATTCCGACCATGTGATCGAGAAGGGTAACTACCTCTGGCTGGCGCACTCCAAACTCCGCCAGTTCTCGATCGGCCCCGCGATTCGCCTTGGCGATCTGCCGCAAGAGGTCGATGGCCGCTGCGCGATCCATCGCGACGGGGCTGTGGCGTGGGAAAAGCCGTTCGAAAGCGGCGAGGCGCGTATGTGCCACAGCCTTGAAAACATTGAGTATCACCATTTCAAATACCCCGCATTCCGACGTCCGGGGGACGTCCACGTCCATTTCCTGGGCACGGCGACGCTAAGCTTTGCGGATGGATTCAGGACGCAGCCCGGTGATCGTTTCGAGATCAGCGCCGATGAATACGGCCCCGCGCTGCGCAACACGCTGACCGCGAGCGCCAGCGGATATCGGCCCGGCGCGGTGCGATCCCTATAAGGGCCCAAAGCGACTGAAAGACACGGGAGAGGTACTTAACCATGCATGCAATCGACAATGAGCTGCTCACCCGCACCGGACCCGGCACACCGATGGGCACATATATGCGGCAGTTCTGGTTCCCGGCGATGCTGTCGTCCGAGCTCGAAGCGGGCGGCGCGCCGGTCCGCCTGCAGGTGCTCGGAGAGCGCTGGGTGGCGTTCCGAACCGAGTCGGGCGCGGTCGGCGTCGTCGATCATCTGTGCGCGCATCGCTGCGCCTCGCTCTTTTTTGGGCGCAATGAAGAGGAGGGCATCCGCTGCGTCTATCACGGCTGGAAATATGACGTGACCGGGCAATGCGTCGACATTCCATCCGAGCCCGATGGCCGCGCCTTTGCCAAGCGGCTGAAGCTCGCCGCAGCGCGCGTCCACGAAGTCGGTGGGCTCGTCTGGCTCTATCTGGGTGACGAGGAAACACCGCCGCCCTTTCCGCAATTCGACGTCAATCAGCGCCCGGCGGAGGAATGCGTCGCCAGCATCACCTTGCGCGAGTGCAATTGGCTACAGGCGCTCGAAGGCGATATCGACACCTGCCATGTCGGCTTTCTGCATCTGGGCGGTATCCCGGCCGACACCTTTCCGAAGGGCTCGATCAACTATTACCGCCAGCTCGATCTCGCGCCGCGCTATGAGGTCGTCGAGACCGACTACGGCGCGCTCTACGACGCCTATCGTCAGGGCAGCCCGACCGAGACCTACCACCGGATCGGGCAGTTCATCCTGCCATTCTATGCCATGACGCCGCCGTTCCAGCTTGACAGTGGCGCGGCGCATTTGCGCGCCTGGGTTCCGGCGGACGATCATCATGTCTGGCTGATCGAGCTTAGGCATGGCGACGTACCGCTGACCCGCGACGCCGATGGCAAGCCGATGCCGGGCGGGACGATCGGCTGGGATTACCTCCCCAACACCAGCGATTGGCTGGGCCGGTGGCGGGTCAAGCAGAACGCCGCCAACGATTACGGCATGGACCGATCGCGAGCCAATTACACCGGCATCGATGGCATTCCGCTTCAGGATCAGGCGATCACCGAGAGCATGGGGCCGATCCAGGATCGCACGCGCGAGCATCTGGGATCGAGCGACCGGATGATCGCGATCTGCCGCCGCCGTCTTTTGCGCGAAGCGCGCGCTTTGGCGGATGATGGTGCGAAAGGGGCCTCGGCCCTGTCGCCCGAGCGCTTCAGCGCCATACGCTCCGGCAACATGCTGCGCCCCGAAGGCGCCGACTGGCTCGAAGCCTACAACGCCTATCGCGAAGAATGGTCGCCCGGCATTGGCCCGATCGAGCGGGCGGGCAAGCCGGTTATCGCAGGCGTGGAATGAACGGCAAAGCAGCGGGTCAGGAGGGCAGTTCGCCGAGCCCGAACAGGTCGAGCGTGCGCTCCCCTGCGCGCAGCCGTGCGATCTGATCGACTTCCGCCGCGTCGCGCGCTTCGCTCGAGCTGAGCGCGGCATCGATCCCCTCGGAAGGCAGCGCCACGATCCCGTCGCTATCGCCCAGCACAAGATCGCCGCGTTTCACCAGCACGTCTCCGAAGAACAGCGGATCGCCCAGACTGCCGCGCCCCTGTTGGTCCTTGCCCGTCCCCGCCAGACAGACATTGGCGCTGAACACCGGCCAGCCAATCTCGGCGAGCCGCGCGGCATCGCGGATCCCGCCATTGATGACGAGGCCGGCAAGCCCGCGCGCCTTGGCCGCTTCGGTCATGACTTCGCCCCAATAGCCCGCTTCATGTGCGCCTTGCGGATCGAACAGGATCACATCGCCGGGCTGCGCAGCGTAGATCGCGCGGTGGAGCCAGAGATTGTCCTTCGCCGGCCCATGCGCGGGAAAGGCGCGCCCGCACAGCTTCATCTCCGGGGCTACCGGCTTGAGCGTGGAGGGCAAAGCGCCTTTGCGCCCCGCAGCCTCGTGCAGCGTCGCCGCCGATATCGCAGCCGCGCGTGCAATCTGTTGATCGGTCAAACTCACGCGTCGCGCCTTTGCAGCAGGTGATACGCTTCGTCCTTGCGCGCCTGATCGAGCCGCTTGCCGCCCGCGACCGCCTCGCGGATGCGTTCTTCGGCGGCAAAGATGGTTTCAGCAAGCGTCACAACCTCTTCCTCGCGCGCTTGCGGGATCGCGATCACGCCATCGGTGTCGCCAATCAGGATGTCGCCCGGAGCAATCTCGGCGCCCCCGATCATCACCGGCACTTGCGCCGCGTCGAGCTGCACCCGGTCCTTGCCGGTGCGCATCGAATAGCTGCGCGAATAGAGCGGGTAGCCGATCTCGCGGGCAAGCGCGGTGTCGCGGCAGGCGCCATCGATCACCGTTCCGGCAATCCCGCGCTTATTGGCGACGAAAGTCAGGATATCGCCCCAGACGGTCGCATCCTCGCGCCCCGCATTGTCGAGCACGCAGACCGAACCGGGCGCGACGTCATCGATATAGTCACCGACCGTGCCCGGCTCTCCACCAACCGGGACATAGCGCAGCGTGAACGCGCGCCCGGCCAAGCGGAATTTCGGATCGAGCGGCTTGATGCCAAGGCATTGCCCGGCAATGCCCAGCTTGTCGAGCGCATCGGAGAGGGTCGCGGTATCAATCGCGGCGGCCCGTTCGACCAGCGTGTCGCTCATGATGGCGTGTCCTCCAGCATATGTTCGTAATTGCCGCCCATGACCTGATCGATCGGAACGCCGCTGCGCACGGCACGCGTGAGTTCGGCCTCGCGGGCGGCGATCTCGCTGGCGGCCACCAGCACGTCTGCGATCCGGTCCGCCGGGATAAACGCCGCGCCCGATCCGTCGACGACCACGAAATCGCCTGCGTTGACGGTGGCCTCGCCGATCGTCACCGGCCCACCGGTTTCGGCTTCGTGGACGCGGCCTCGGGCGGTGCGGGCGGTGGTGGCGCGCGCAAAGATCGGAAAGTCGAGCGCGGCCGCCTCATCGACATCGCGCACCGCTCCATCGGCGATGACACCGGCGATGCCGCGCGTTTTCGCCCCGTTCGAAAGGATCCCGCCCCAGCAGCCCGCATCGACTCCGCTGCGTTGTTCGACGACGATGATATCGCCCGGCTGCGCGCGGTTGATCGCGTTGGAACCGAGATGCACCGGCGGCGCATCGGCGGGCGGCGGTCCTTCGGCCAGTCGCAAGGTCATCACCCGGCCCGACAGGCGCGCGGTCCCGGTGCGTGGCGCTAACCCGCTCTGCGCGGGCGACAGGCCAAGCTTGTCGCACGCGTCGGACACGGCGCAGGCATCGAGCCCGCTCAGCCGCCGGAGGATGTCGCTCAGCTCCACAGGATCGCCCCGTTGGCCGTGCCCGTCCCCGCATTCGAGCGATAACAGCCCTGATATTCGACGATATCGCCCGAAAGATCGGTCTCGAACAGCACCCCTGCGGCGGCGATCCAGTTCTTGAGCTCCGATGTGCCCGACTGGAACATGCTCTCATCGATGCCGGTGAGGAATTCCGCGTCGCGCCGCTGGAACGCGTCCATGAATTGCCGATCGAAATCCTCGTCGATGACAAAATGGCTCATCCCGCCCGAGCCGACGATGGCGATCCGTTTGCCTTCGCCCCAGCTCTTGAGCACGCGGCCGACCGCTTGCCCCATCGCAAAGGCGCGCGCGGCGCTGGGCTGATTGGGCGGGAAGAAGGTGTTGGAGATGATCGGCAGGATCGGCGGGACATGATCGCGCATCACCCGTTCGATGATAAAACCGAAGGCGTGCGGAATGCCGCTTGACCAGTGGCCCGGATTGTCGGGCAGGCGCGAGGAGACCGCCGGGTCGAAGCCCGATTGCATCAGTTCGGCGATCACCGCGTTGGCAAGCTCGGGCATGGCCGCGTATTCGGTGCGGGTGCGCGGCTTGCAGCCCCATTCCGCCTCCGCAATGCCCGGCGGCATCCTGGCTTCCTGCTCGGGCGTGGGCGGCTCGCCATAAAAGCTCTCGCCGTTGTAGATGGTGAGCGCCGGGATCACGCTGTCGAGGAACAGTTCTTTCTGATCGTTGCCGAAGATCACCACGGCGTCGGGCGCGGCATCGGCCCAGGCCTCAGCCAGCTTGTCGATCATCACCTGACACGCGGCGTGGCGGCGCGTGCGCTCTTCGATGGTGACGACGGCGTCGAGGCCATCTCCGGCGCGCTCGGCGGTCAGGCCTTCGAAGTCGTAAGGCGTGCCGCGCCAGAACAGGCGCTTGTTCTTGTGATCGGCGGGCAGGCGGGCGAGCCATTGCTCCGGCGTCGTCGAAAGCGTGGGGCCGTGCGAGGTCCACAGGCCCAGAACGATATCAGCCATCGGCTTTCTCCAGTCCGAGATTGAAGACCTTATTGGCATTGCCCCAGAAGATCGCCTCGCGCTCGGCGTCGCTGAGCCAGTCGATGGCTTCGATGTCGGGTTTCAGGTCGTCGAAATACCGGCCCGTATCGGGGTTCTTGGTCGAGCCCACGCCTGGACACTCGGCGCCGAACAGGCAGCGTTCCGGGCCGACCGTCCGAAGCAGCAATTCAAGCGCGTCCTGCGTGTAGAGCACGGTGTCGAACCACAGCAGCTTTAGCTTGTCCTTCAGGCGCGGGCCGCCGCGCTTGACGCTCGGTGCATCCCACCGCCCGAGCTGGTAAGGGATCGCGCCGCCGCCATGCGACATCACGATCTTGAGCTGCGGGAAATCGTCGAACACCTGGCTGCGCAGCAGGCCGAGCACTGCGACCGTTTCCTCATTGATAAGGTGGGTCGAATAGTCGACCCGCGGAGAGCGTGACGAGGTGGCATGGATATGCGCGGGCACGTCGAGCTCGCACAGCTTCTCATAAAGCGGATACCAGTAACGATCGCCCAACGGCGGCGCTTCGCCCGGACCGTTCTCGAACGGATCGGGATTGAGCAGACAGCCGCGAAAGCCCAGCTCATTCACGCAGCGCTCAAGCTCGGGCAGGACGCCCTCGATCGGCTCGCCCGCTTCCTGCGGCAGACCGGCAATGCCGAAAAACCGGCCTGGGAACAGACCCATTTGCCGGTGGATCACATTGTTGCATTCCTCGACGAACCAGTGGACCAGCTTGCCCGGCTTTTCGGAATGCATCAGCTGGAACGGGCGCGGGCTCAAGAGCTGGATGGTCGTGTCGACGATATCGAGATAGTCGAGATGGCCGTGCTCCCAGGTCTCAGGCGTGTTGGCCGCGGCGCGGATTTCATCGTCGCTGATCTTGAGATGGCCGCGCCCGTGCGCGCCGCGGTGGGAAAGCAGCGTTGCCTTGTAAGCCCATAACTTGGCCGGGGCGCTGACATGGGCGTGGCAATCGACGATCATCGTGGCACTTCCTTTGCTGCGCTATCGATCCTTATGCAAAAGCTGCGATAATGATCAGACGTCGCACTATTTATCGGCGAAGCGCTGGCGGCGTCAATAGCGGCGCTTGGGCGATCGCAAGGTTCCGATAGGGTGTTTTCCGTTCGGAAAAAAGGGGCTGCGATGGCACAGCCTACCATTGAGGGTTAGCTACGCGATCAACGTGATCGCGCCGGACACGCTCCACGCCCGCAGCACGCCGCATGGGGCTTCGGGACGACTTGGCGGGGTCGTTATCGCTGACCGTTTCGAAGAGGCGCTTGCGGCGCGCGCCAAGCTCTACCCCCAATTTCGCGGATTTGCGTTAGCGCCGAAAATGCCAGAGAGCCTCTCTGGCTGATCCAAAGCTTCGAACGATCAAGATTTTCGGATTTCGGCGATTTTTTCGTTTCGGAAAATCCGTAGGTCGCTTAAACTGGAGAAAAGGGAGCGGCTATGGCAGATATTGATCCGGACCTTGACTCAGATCCCGGCTTGAGCGGCTTGCTGAACGAGGAAGTCGATTGGCGCTTCCTTGGGGCGCCGACCTCGGGGAGCGTGCGCGTTGCCGATCTGGGGGCGCAGGGTTGGAGCCTGCTGGATGGCGACCTGATGCTGCCATGCGCTGTGCTCAAGCGTGACATGATCGAGCACAACCGGCGCTGGATGCGCGCCTTCCTCAAGGCGACCGGCACAAAGATTTCGCCTCATGGCAAAACGACCATGGCGCCTCAATTGTTCGAACGCCAGCTTGCCGACGGCGCCTGGGGCATGACCGCCGCGACGCCGGCGCATGTCCGCATCTATTCCCACTTCGGGGTCGAACGCATTCTCCTCGCCAACCAGTTGGTCGGCAAGCGCAATATTGCGGAAGTGTTCGCGCTCCTGCGCGCACTACCGGAGCTGGATTTCTACGCGCTGGTGGATTCGGTCGAAGGGGTCGAGATGCTCGCATCGATGGTGGGGCGGCATCCGATAGGCCGACCGCTACAGCTGCTTGTCGAATGCGGGCTGGCTGGCGGGCGCACGGGCGCGCGTTCAGCAAAGGAGGCGTTCGCCGTCGCGCGAGCGGTCGCGGCGTCCGACGGGCTGGCGCTGCGCGGTGTGGAGGGTTTTGAGGGCGCCATTCGCGGCAGCCGCACCGATGCTCCGGTCGACAAGGTCGAATCGCTGATGGAACTTATGCTCGAGGTTGGCGCGGTGGCGAAGGACGAAGGATGGTTCGCGCCCGGAAAGCCCTTGCTGACCGCCGGGGGATCAGCCTTCTTCGATATCGTCGCCAAGATACTGGCGGGCGACACGGCCCCGAAGGGGTTCGAAGTGGTGCTGCGGGCCGGGTGCTACATCAGCCACGACAGCGGGTTCTACACCGACCTGCTCGCCGAAATGGCTGGCCGGTCTGGGCCCATTCTGCCGCATGGAACGCTGCAGCCCGCACTCGAAGTGTGGGCCGCGGTGCAATCGCTGCCAGAACCGGGCCTGGCGATCCTGACACTGGGCAAGCGGGACGCGCCCTTTGATGTCCGGCTTCCGCAGCCCGTGGCGCAGTTTCGCGCCGGTATGACACGGCCGCAGGCGACACCGAAGGCCTGGGCTGTGGACCGGCTGGACGATCAGCACTGCTACATGAAAATCGACGAGGGGGCCGACCTGCGGCTAGGCGATCTCGTCGGATTTGGCGTTTCCCATCCGTGCGGCGCCTTCGATCGCTGGCCGCTGCTGTTCGAGGTGGACCGGCACTATAACGTCGTCGGCGGTATCCGCACGTATTTCTGAGCCAAGTGGCCCTCATTCCTGAGCCAGGTGGCCCTCACGCCAATTGTCGATCGGCCTCACTGCGCTGCGGTCACTGCGATTTCGACCAGCAAGTCCGGATGCGCCAGACGCGCTTCGACCGTTGCTCTGGCCGGGGCATTCTGGCCACCGATCCAATCGTCCCACACGGCATTCATCTCATCGAAGCACCGCATGTCTGTGAGCCAGATCTGCGCGCCGATCAGGCGGTCTTTCCCCGACCCGGCCTGTTTGAGCAGATCGTCGATGCGGGTGAGGATCGCGCGCGTTTGACCGGTCACGCTCGGCGCCATTGATGGATCGATCTGGCCGGACAGATAGACGAGGCCGCCGTGGATCACAGCCTGGCTCATCCGCGGGTTTTCATCGATACGCTTGATCATCGTGTGTCTCCGAAACTTATTTTCCACTTGGAAAATATCCCGCGGCGCCTAACAAGGGCGACTTGGGAAATGCAATCCGATTTTTGCTGGATTGTTGGCGGTCCGACCGACCGGGGAGTGCGCCAATGCGCCAATGGCTGGCGATGCTGTTTGCGACATGCCTTTTGCTGGGAATGTCGGGCACTGTCATGGCGCAATCACCTTCCGATCCCGATTTTTCCGATCTTGAGCCCTTTGTCGACGGGCTGATGCAGGCGCAGCTTCGCGCGACCGGTGCACCGGGCGGCGTTGTTGCGATTGTCCACCGAGGCGAGCCGTTGCTGATCAAGGGCTATGGCTTTGCCGATCTTGAGAAGCAAAGACCGGTCGATGGCGCGTTGACGATGTTCCGCCTCGCTTCGATTTCGAAGCTGTTTGTCGGCCTGTCTATCGCCCAGCTGGCTCAGGCTGGCGAGATCGATCTGGACGCGGATATCGAATCCTATCTAGGCCCCATTCCCGGGCGTCGTTTTGATGACACGCTCACGATCCGGCACTTGCTGACCCACCGATCGGGGCTTGAGGACGCCCGCTACGGAGTCTTCCATCCCGACGGCACTCCGGCACCGCCTCTCGCCGATGTCATCGAGAACACGCTCCCGCAGCAGATTCGCAGACCCGGCGCCTATCCCGCCTATTCGAACCACGGCTATGTCTTGCTGGGACGGATCATCGAGCAGGTGACGGGCATGCCCTACCACCAATATGTCGAAGATCGCGTGCTGCGGCCGATCGGCATGGAATACGCGAGCGCCCGGCAGCCCGTGCCCGATCCCTTGCAGCCGCTCGTGGTCACCTCCTACGGGGATGCGGGCGGTGTGCCGCAGCCCAAGCCGTTCGAGACGGTGTCCGCAAGCCCAGGCGGTGCGATCAGCGCTTCGGCAGGCGCGATGGCCAAATTCATGGCGTTCATGATGGAGGCGGAGCCGCGCCCGGATGTTCTGTCCTCTGAATGGATCGAGCGGGCTCAGGCAGAGCTTGCTAGCAGCGATCCGCGCGTCAACGGCATGGGCTTCGGCTTTGTGCGGCAAACCCTTCACGGGCGGCCCGGCTGGTATCACACGGGCGGACTGCGCTATGCGTTCAGCAGGCTGACGATCCTTCCAGAAGAGCAGTTTGGCGTGTTTCTCGCTTACAATTCCAACCAGACGGGCGGCGCGATCACCAATCCGCTCTATTTGCTGCTGGATCGCTATTATCCCGCGCCCCCGCGCGATGCTTTGCCGCCACCGCCCGCTGAGGAGAGCCTGCTGAAATATGAAGGCGCGTACCAGACCACAGGCAGTTTCTTCGGGTCCTTCGGGGCGCTTGCCTCCGCGGCCGATCAGGCGATTGTGCGCGTCGTGGGTCCGGGCCTGATCGAGATCGACCGTTGGGGCAGCACGACGCGCTGGCAATGGGCGGGCGAGGACCGCTTCCGCCAGATCACCGGCAGCGATGCGAGCGAGTTCGGCGATGTTTTCTTCCTCTTTGAGGGCGAGGGCGAAGACCCGACTTCCTTCGCTCGCTTGAGCCAGCCCACCCGCGACAATGTCCGCATGTCGGGTATGAAGGATATTCGCACCGCGCGGGCCATGCTCGATTGGGGCTGGTGGCTTGGTGGAGCGCTCGCTGTTGGTTTGGCGGCGTCGGCGATATGGGCGGTGAGCGCCGGGCGCATGGGCCTTGCGGCGGGTATGGTGACGGGGGTTGCGAGCCTGGGGATGCTGGGATGGTTCCTGGTGTCCTACGGGGCGGGAACCGGAAGCTTCAATATCGATGCGCTGGGTTTTGGTCCCGATCCCTCGACGCAATGGCTGATGGCGCAGCCCTATGTGGCGACTGTGCTGGCGCTGGTGGCTCTCGCCCTGCTTGGCGGGGCGTCTTTCCGCCAATCGAACGGGCTCGCAGTCAAAGCCCTGACAGGGCTGTTCGGCGGATACTGGATTGCCGCCGTTTTGTTTCTGACCAGTTGGAATCTGATGCTGTGAGCGCTCGCCTGCCCTTGCCCTTATCCCGCCGCGCCCTCATGGCTGTCGGTCTGGCCGGGAGCGCAGCCAGCGTCGCGTACCGCCCTGCCTACGCCGATCGCGGGTCAACGGCGCTCTTGTCCGACACCACCCTGGAACCTGGTCTGGTGCTGCTCAACGCGGCGAACCTCACGCCTGCTTTCCGGGTTGCGCAGGAGGCCATGGAAAAGCTTGCAAGGTCGGTTCGGGAAGATCCCAGCTTTCAGAATCGGGATCGGTTCCAGGAGATGTCCGAGGCCGTCCGGGCACAGCTCGCCGCCTTTGTCGGCGCTCCTGCCGACGGCATCGCGCTGCTGCGCAATTGCAGCGAAGCCAACAATCTGATCGCGCATGGCCTGGCGCTGTCGGCGGGCGATGAAGTCATCGTCTTCGATCAGAACCATCAGTCCAACCGGCTGTCCTGGCAAGCCCGCGCCACGCGCGAAGGCATCGTGGTCCGGGACTTGCCGACACCGATCGACGCGCAGAGCGAAGCCGATATCATCGCACCCATCGCGGCAGCGATCACGCCGCGAACCAGGGTCATCGCCGTCAGCGAAATCAGCAACCGGTCCGGGCTGGAAGCGCCGGTGCGCAAGCTCGCCGAATTCGCCGAAGCGCACGATATCTGGCTTCATATCGATGGGGCGCAAGGTTTCGGATGGCGCCCGCTCGACCTCCAGGCGCTCGGCTGCACATCCTATTCAGCGAGCGCGCACAAATGGATGCTCGGGCCGATCGAGGCTGGTTTTCTCTATGTCCAGCCGAATGCGCTCGAACGCGTCGCGTCGCCGATCCAGAGCGTGAACTACTGGCTTTCGCACGGCGCCACACCGCAGGGCGCGCGGCGCTTCGAGGCTCTAGGTCAAAGAGACGACGCTCGGCTCGCCGGGATCGCCGCCACCATCGCACGGATCGAGGAAATCGGTTTGCAGGTGATCGAGCAAGAAGTCCGTGCGCTGACCGATTATCTGAGAATGCGGCTCGGCGAATTGCCTGAGGTCCGCGTCGGCGAGCCCGGCTCTCCAGGCCTCTTCGGCCCCATCGTGCGCGCCTATTTCGACACGCCGCGCCCCGTCATGGCCGCGCAAAGGATGTGGGATGCGAAACGAATAGCGCTCACTCCGGGAGCCGGTAGCCTGCGCTTCTCGCCCCACGCCTACAACACGCGCGCCGAGATCGACCTTGCGGTCGGCGAGCTTGCCGAGGCGATCCGGGCGTGACGAAAGTCCACCAATCCAACACGGCCTGCGACCGCAGCGCCGCGACAAGAAATGAGGAAAGATATGCCCAGCGATGACGTCCTTCGCACGCCGGACGAACGGTTCGAGGGCCTGCCCGATTACCCGTTCGCGCCGAACTATCTTGAGATCACCGATCCCGATCTGGGCGCGCTTCGGCAGCATTACGTCGATGAGGGCGAGGGGCTTACCGTTGTATTGCTGCATGGCGAGCCGACCTGGTCGTTCCTTTACCGCAAAATGATCCCGATCCTGGTTGCAGGTGGCTACCGCGTGCTCGCGCCCGACCTCATCGGCTTTGGCAAGTCGGACAAGCCGACCGATCCGGCGATCTATTCCTATTCACGCAATGTGACCTGGCTCAACAGCTGGTTCGAGGCGGCGGGCGTTACCGAGTGCCGCCTGTTCTGTCAGGACTGGGGCGGCTTGCTCGGTCTGCGCATCGTCGCAGCGGAGCCCGATCGCTTCGTCAAGGTGTGCGCGGGCAACACCGCGCTTCCCGATGGCACCGGCATGCCCGAGGGCTTTTTCGCCTGGCTCAATTTTTCGCAGAGCATGACGGATATCCCGGTGGGTCAGGTCGCCAATATGGGCAGCGCACGCACTCTGACGGACGCCGAAATTGCCGCCTATGACGCGCCGTTCCCGAGCGAGGAATACAAGGTCGCCTCGAACCTTTTTCCCAAGCTTGTCCCGCACAATCCGACCATTCCCGGCGCGATCGACAACCGGGCCGCGTGGCGCTCGCTCGAAACCTTTGAGAAACCGTTCCTCACCCTGTTCAGCGATGGCGATCCGGTGACCTATGGCAAGGAGCGAATGATGATCGAGCGGATTCCCGGTGCCGCTGGCCTGCCGCATGAGATACTGAAGGGCGGGGGGCACTTCCTGCAAGAGGATGTGGGCGAGGATCTGGCGCGGCGTCTTGTTGCCTTCTTCGCCGACTGAGTGACCGATTGGGAGAGTACGTGATGCTAAGGTTTCTGCTTGCTGCCTGTGCGACAATGATGGCGCTGATCGCGACGCCTGCGCTCGCAGGCCCTGTCCTTTTGGAGGGTCGCAAAACCACATCGCTCGATGGGCCGTGGGATTACATCGTCGACCCGCAGGATGTTGGCGGCAGCAACATCAACGGCGTCCCCACCCCGCGCGGCTATTGGCTCGACGAGCAGGTCGATCACACGGACCGGTTGCTGGAGTACGATTTCACTGCCGCGCCGAAATTGCAGGTTCCGGGCCCATGGAACACGCAAGTGCCGGAACTGCTCTTCTACGAGGGAATAATCTGGCACAGACGGGTGTTCGAGCAGGACACAATCGACCCTGAAAGCCGCTATTTCGTGCACTTCGGCGGCGTCAACCTGCGCGCGACGGTCTACCTCAATGGAAAGGAAGCGGGCAGCCACGAAGGGGGCTTTACGCCTTTTTCCGTCGAGGTGACCGAGCAACTCGCCGAGGGGCGCAATTCCCTGGTCGTGAAGGTGGATAGCCGGTCCACAACCACTTCGTTGCCCGGCCTTCGCTACGACTGGTGGAATTACGGCGGCATTACGCGCGAAGTGCGTCTGGTCGAAACGCCGGCGACCTATGTGGAGAATTTCCGCCTCCAGCTCGATCCCGCCGATCCGCGCTACGCGACGGGATGGGTCCAGGTGGATGGCCCCGGCGCCGCTGACGCGCAAGTCAGTGTCGCGATCGAAGGGGGGCGCAAGAAGAGCGTCACAACCGATGCTGACGGCTATGCCGAGTTAAGGCTGCGTGCACCGCGCAAGCTCTGGTCTCCCGAACAGCCGACCTTGCACCGCGTGTCGATCACGTCGGAGTACGAGTCGGTGAGCGAGAGCATCGGCTTCCGCACCGTCGCCGTCGAGGGCAACCGGATCCTGCTCAACGGCGAACCCATTTTCCTTAAAGGGATCAGCGCGCATGAGATGCTGATAAGCAGCGAAGGCAGGGCGAGCAGCGAGGCTGACGCGCGCGCGACGCTCGAACGGATCAAGCAGATCAACGGCAATTACATGCGGCTCGCGCATTATCCGCACAATCGCCACATGGCGCGGGTGGCCGATGAACTCGGCATCCTGCTGTGGGAGGAAATTCCGGTCTACTGGGCGGTCGATTTCGCCAGCGAAAAGGCTCTTTCCAATGCCAAGCAGCAGCTGAGCGAGCTGATCGCGCGGGACGGCAATCGCGCCTCCGTCATTGTCTGGTCGGTCGCGAACGAAACGCCGATCGGAGACGCGCGCAACGCCTTCCTGCGCAATCTGGCGGCGCATGTGCGCAGCGAAGACCCGACGCGGCTGGTATCGGCGGCGGCCATCTCCACAAGGGAATCGCTGGAGACCTATGCCCGGATCGTCGGTGCCGTTCTGCAGAACAAGGGGGATCAGTTGCCGCCCGAGATCTTCGCGGCCGAAATTTCCGATCCGGTCGAGGATGCGTTCGATATCCTCTCCTACAATCAGTATCTGGGCTGGTACGACGCCGCCCTGCTTGCGCCGCTGCTCGGCGTCGACGAGCCGACTTTGCGCAAGGTGATCATGGGGATCATCCCCAACATGTCGCTCAAAGCGTCCTCGGGGCAGCCGCTCGTCCTCAGTGAGTTCGGCGCGGGAGCTTTGCGCGGGCGACGCGGCGAGACGTTCGATCTGTGGACCGAAGATTATCAGGCGGCGGTCTATACTGCGCAATTGCAGCTGGTCGCCAATTCTCCGGGCGTTGCGGGGATTTCACCGTGGATGCTCAAGGACATGCGCTCGCCGCGCCGCCCGCTCTCGGGCATCCAGGATTACTACAACCGCAAGGGCATTTTCGATGAGAACGGTGAGCCGAAGCTGGCGGCTGAGGTTCTGAGCGAGTTTTTTGCGGAGCGCTAGCGGTGCGGTGATCAGGCCTCGGGCGCGGCGGCCCGCACAGCCTCTATCTCCTGCATCCGAGCATCGATCGCTACCAGCGTCGGGAAATCGTCGAGCGGCACGTCAAAGCGCCGCGCGTTGAACATTTGCGGCACCAGGCAGATGTCGGCGGCGCTCAGTTCGTCGCCGGCACAGTATCCCTCTGCGTAACGCCCCGCGAGCGCTTCAAGCGTGATGAAACCCGTCCGGACCCAGTGCCGATACCAGTCGTCGACCGCTGCCTGATCGAGCCCGTACTCACCCTTGAGATGTTGGAGCACACGCAGATTGTTCAGCGGATGGATGTCACAGGCGATGGTCAGGCAGGATTCGAGCACTCGCGCCTCGGCCATGGGATCGCTGGGAAACAGGGCGGGCTCGGGCGCGAGGTGGTCGAGGTACCGCAATATGGCCAGCGACTGGCCGAGACTTTCCCCCGTCTCCGTCACGAGAGCGGGAAGCAGCCCGGCGGGATTGACCGCTAGATAGGCCCCGGACCGCTGCGCATTCTCGCGAAAATTAATGAAGATACGTTCGGGTTCGAGGCCCTTCAGATTGCAGGCGATCCTGACGCGGTAGGATGCAGACGAGCGCGGGAAATCGTAGAGCTTCATATGCGTCTCATGCCGAGCGCTGGTACGCCGTCTTCACTGTGGTGTAGAATTCCCGCGCGTAGCTGCCCTGTTCACGCGGGCCGAAGCTCGAAGCCTTTCGTCCGCCAAAGGGCACATGGTAGTCAACGCCCGCGGTCGGCAGGTTGACCATCACCATTCCGGCTTGCGCGTTCGCCTTGAAATGCTCGGCCTTGGCGAGCGATTGCGTACAAATGCCCGCCGACAGGCCGAATTCGGTGTCGTTCGCCGCGGCAAGGGCCGCTTCGTAGTCCGCGACACGCTGAACCGTCGCGACCGGACCGAAAATCTCTTCGCGCGCGACGCGCATAGCGGATGTTGCGTGGTCGAGCAGGGCCGGCGCGTAGAAGAAGCCCTTCCGGCCCTCAATTGCGACCGGCGCACCGCCAGCAATCAGCTTGGCGCCCTCTTCCTGTCCCAAAGCGACATATTCCTCGGTCTTCGCCAGTTGCGAAGCGTCCGCCAGCGGGCCGATCTGCGTCGAGCCGTCGCGAGCGTCACCAACCGTCAGCGCCTGCGTCGCCTTGGCCAGCGCTTCGACAAAGCGATCCGCGATGCCTTCGGTGACGATGATGCGGCTCGACGCCGTGCAACGCTGACCGGTCGAGTAGAACGCGCCCTGCACCGCGCAATCGACGGCAATGTCCAGATCGGCATCGTCGAGCACGATCAGCGGGTTCTTGCCGCCCATTTCGAGCTGCGCCTTCGCCCCGCGCGCAGAGGTTGCTGCGAGCACATGCGCGCCGGTCTCGACCGAGCCGGTGAAGGTCACCGCGTTGACCTTGTCGGATTTGAGAAGCGCTTCGCCCACGACGCCACCCGATCCCATCACCAGATTGAACACGCCATTGGGCAGGCCCGAGCGCGAGATGATCTCACTGAGCGCCCAGGCTGAGCCTGGCACGAGCCCGGCCGGCTTGAAAACGACGCAATTGCCATAGGCGAGCGCGGGTGCGATTTTCCACGCCGGTATCGCGATCGGGAAGTTCCACGGCGTGATTGCGCCGACCACGCCGACAGGCTCGCGCGTGATCTCGACCTTTACGCCGGGTCGCACGGACGGCAGCACATCGCCGCCGCCGCGCAAGGCTTCGCCCGCGAAGAACTTGAATATCTGCCCGGCGCGCCCGGCCTCCCCGATCCCCTCGGGCCGTGTCTTGCCCTCCTCGCGAGCCAGCAGGTCGCCCAATTCTTCCTTCCGCGCGAGGATCTCGCTCGCGATGAAGTCGAGCGCGTCAAAGCGCTGTTGCGGTGTCGCGTGACGCCATGCGTCCGCCGCAGCGCTGGCAGCGCTGATGGCGTCGTTCGCATCGGCGGGGGAGGCAACCGCATACTCGCCGATAACATCGTCGAGGTCGGACGGGTTGATGTTGCGGGAGGTCTGATCCGATGTGCGCCATTCTCCGGCGATGAAATTGGCAAAGGTGTCCATGGGGGTGATCCTGCGTTCTAGAGGTCCGGTTCGTCGGCGAAGACAGCCCGGTCGGAGCTTCCTTGCCATAACGCCGCTCAATTGCAACTCGTCAGACGTCTGTTGAATTTTGCACTCGCCAAAAGAGGCAGAACTCGGTTACAGTTTCTGATCGGAAAATCAATTGGTGTGACGGAGGCGGGGATGATGCTGGGCAGGAATTTGGCGATAGCGGCGGCTTCGGTGTTGGCGATTGTGGCCTGCGCGACAGTGCCTGGCGACAAGACGATCGCGGCCGAGCCGCATGAGGACGCGCCTGTCACCCCGGAGCAAGAGGCAATCGCTGATGCGATACCCGCCCTTTACAAGGCGCCTGGTGAATGGGTGGACATCGGCGATGGTCAGAAACTGAACACCTATTGCATGGGTGAAGGCTATCCGACCGTGGTTCTGGAGGCTGGCGGTGGCTGGGGCGCGGTCGCGTGGGCGGGGATTCAGTCCCGGATCGCCCAGGTTACACGGGTGTGCAGCTACGATCGCGCGGGATCGAATTTCAGCGACCTTGGCCCGGTCGATCGCCCTGCCGGCCAAGACATGCGCGATCTCAACACGTGGCTCGAAGTCGCTGGGGAGGACGCTCCCTACTTGATGGTCGGCTGGTCTGCGGGCGGGATGATCTCGCGTCAGTTCGCGTGGACGCACCCGGAAAAGGTGGCGGGGATCATCGCTGTCGATGGGTCAACCTTCGACCTCGAATATCCCAACTGGAAGCCGGAATGGCGTGAAAACGCCATTTCGATTTTCAAAGGGTGCAAGGCGGCGGCCAAGAAGGATCGGTTTGCTTCCGATCCGGCGCTCTATGAGCGCTGCCGCAAGATCGTGAACCCGCTCGATTTCGTGCCCGAGTATCGCGCAGCCTTCGAAGACACTCTCCGCAGCCCGGAAAAGTACGAGCAGTTGATTTTCGGCTTGAGGAGCATCGACGATTACAACGTGTTGATGTCGGAACTGCGGGGCCCGATGGGCGATATCCCGCTCAAGGTTCTCGTCGCGAGCGAACACTTCGAATTCAACGAAGAGACCGGCGACTTCAGCAACGAGACCTATATTCGCTACACTTACGAGATCACCAAATTCTCGACCAACAGCGAGTATCGCGTGATTCCGAACACCAGCCACTCCATCCACATCGACCGACCCGAGCCGGTGCTCGAGGTCATTTTCGAGACGATAGAGGAGCTGCGCAGTGCAAAGGCGGGCGGCTGATTGGCGGCCCCGACCGGCGACGAAGTCGAGAAAAGCCCGCTACAACGCGATCACGATCTGAGCGGTGCCGGGCAGGCGCTCGGCGGTAAAGCTGACAACACCATCGCGCTGCTGGAAATCGAGGCTCGTCTCGCCCAACCGCACGTCTTTGACCGGGCGATCCTCGCGGAATTGGAACATGACGTCCGCCAACGAGGGCAGCGCGTCGATCGCCTCGATATTGCCGAGCTGGGTCTGACCCCGCAATTCGCGCGGCGCATAGACGTGCTGGAGGACAAGCCTGCCATCGCCTTCTCGCACCGTTGTTGTTGCCGATGACGGCAGATTGGTGGTCAGGCGTCGACCGTCGGGAAGCAGGCTTTCGATCACCCTGGCCGTGAAATCGCGCACCATCGCCTGCCCCAATTGCTTGTACAGGCTGAACACCGGGATCGGCAGATAGGCGAGCTTGCCCTTGCGCACGCCGCAGGAAAAGGAACTGGGCTCGCGCTCGCGCGGGGTGTTGATATGGCCACTGAACTGGCGTGGGCTGCGGTTGAATTGCGGATCGTAAACCTTGCCGAGCGTTTCCCCGTCGGTTGGCACGATCCGCAAGGTCGGGCACATGATCAGGAACGGATCGTCGATGAAATCGGGCCGCAGATCGGGCTCGGGGATGATGTGACAGTTCTCGAACGGGCTCGGCCCGGCAAACTGTGCGCCGATGTCGAGTGCGAACCCACTTGAGTCGGGTTTCAATCCGCTCTCGCCGGTCAGCAGCACAGCCCCTCCCTGATCGAGATAGACTTGCAGCCGGTTTGCCAGCGCATCATCGATGCGGACTTTATCGGGCAGGACAAGGAGCGGGTAATCTTCAAATCGCGTGTCGCAATCGATCACGTCGAACAGGAACCCCGATTGCTGCAATATCCGCAGCGCTCCGTAATCTTCATCGATGTGGCGAGCATCGCGAGAGAGCGAGCCGGGATCGCGCACGGCGATGCTCGATAGCAGGCCGACCTCCGCGACATTGGTCGTTCCCTCGATCAGCGCCTCGCGTGCTTTTGCCTCGGCAAAGACCTGGCCGATCATCGCATAGGCGCTGGGATCGAGAACGCCGCGCGGGTCGAGCTGGTCGCCGATACACGCGCGCGCGCCATGCGCCTGCATGGTCGCTATCTCTCCCGCGAGCGCTTTGGGATGCTTGTACCCGCCAAGTTCGCCCCAAATGATGTCGAACCGGACGGTGACGCCCATATAGGGCTCGCCGAAAGGGTCGACATAGCGCGCCGAGATCGGAAAATGGTCGTAGCCCCATCCGCCGGTCGGGACAGCCTCGATTTCGACATGCGAGAAGTCGTCGAACACGCGCCGGTCGCCGCGCGGCACCATCGAGCTGTTGTGGAAGATCGACATGTCCGGATTGATCCGCCGGATCGTCTCTGCCGATTTCTTCAGATAGTTCTGGAGCACGTCGTGGGCGAAGCTCTGCCGGTCGGTCTCGCTGGTCCAGTCGAGCCCGGCCTCGTCCATCCCCTTGCGGCAATAATTGCAGCAACATTCATGCTGAAACACGATGTCGAGCCATAGCCCGTCCGCATTGGGAAAGCGGGTGGCGATCTCCTCAATCTGCGCGAGCACATAATCCAGATAGGGCGTGTTGAGGCAAAGGTAGGACCACATCGGGTCGAGGTTCTTGCCCATCGCCATGTGAAATGTGCCATCGGGTAGAATTCGTCGCCATCCGGGATTTGCGAAGGCGGCCTGTTCGTCCCAACCTACGGACAAATAGATGGGCGTTCGGATCCCTTCTGCGCTGCATGCTTCGCTCTGTGCTTGCAGGAGATCGAAGTCGAGCTGGGGATGCCGCTGGCCCACTTCGCTGTCGTAGTAGGACCATCCGTGATGACACTTCGCGAACAGAACCACTGAATCGACATGCGCATCCTTGAGTGTCCTGGCGAAGTCGGCCCCGTTGAAGTCGGCGCCAATCTCCGGGATCTTCTCCGAGGTGTGGAAATCGAGATGGATTTGCCGATATGGCAGGCTCATCGCAGCGATCCTCCTAACTGTACAAATGGCAGCGGCCACCATCTAAAAAGAAGCCGACCGCGTCGGCGAATGCCATACGCGGTCGGCTCATAATTGCCGCTCAAAAACGATTAAAACCGCTTGAGAACTTCGATCGTCCAGGTCCGAGGTGCGCTAAGCGATTGCGAAACCACCCCGGAGAACACGTTCACGTCGACACCGGTGCTGAACACCTCGTCGGTGATGTTGAAGACGCGCCCTGTCACGGTAAGGCCGAGTTGCTCGTTTGTGAAAGCGACGTTGGCGTTGAAGATGGTTGTCGCGTCGACAAACGATTCCGGATCGACTTCCGCCTCGACTTCGTTGTTCTGCGAATCGATTACCGTCTGCGTACCGGTAAACGCATCGCGGTTGCGGTAGCTGCTGCGATATTGCGCGTCCCCTCCAAACCGCAACGACCAGTCACTGGACAAGTCGAGTTCATAAGCTCCCACGATATTCAGGGTGTGCTTCGGAACGTTGGGAAGCTGCTCGCCGGTCAGGTCCGCCAGCACGGTACCGAACCCGGCAATGTTGATGGCCGCCCCCGGATAGTCGTCATAGGTCGATTCCTGATACCCATAGGCAGCCGAAAGCGTGAAGCCATCGATAGGCTCGATAAAGCCATCGATCTCAAAGCCTTCGACCGACGCGGAAGTGTTTTCCGTCAGGCTGACCCGGTTTCCGACATTGTCGATGATGGTAAAGCCACGCTGGAAGTTGTTGTAGTCCTGCATGAAGGCAGCCGCGTTGATCGCCGCTCTTCCGCCAGGTGCACGCCATTTGAGGCCGATTTCGTAGGCTTGAATCTCTTCAGGCTCGAACCGTCGCGATTCATCGAATGTGGTTTCCGTGGGACCGACAGGCGCCGTGTTGAAGCCGCCGCTGCGGAAGCCTTCAGCATAGGATGCATAGACCCTGACCGTATCGGTAACGTCGAATTTGGCGCTGAAACTTGGCGTCCAGATATTGTCGACCGCCTCTTCGCTCTCAACCGGCCCGACCGAGAAGTTACCCGTCGGGTCACCGAAGAGCAGGAGCGCAGTAAGCCCATCGGCGGTTGTGGTAAGCGAGGCTTGATTGGTTTCCCGGGTGTATCGCAGCCCGGCGCTGAGCTCGAGACGCTCGATCGGGTTCCAGGTGCCTTGGCCATAGAAGGCAAGACTCTGCAATTCGGTGTCCGAGAAAGTCGTCTGGTTCCCGCCATCCGGAAGGGGAGGGATCGGAAGCATGAGCACCTGCTGCAACACCGGATCGGATGAGTACCGACCGGGCGTCAGAATGCCGAACAAGCCGCCAGGCGCGAACGGCGCCAGCGTCTGCGTTACATTTGCTCCCGGGATACTCGCATCGATCCCTGCCGCCTGCTGTTCGGTCAGGATCGGATTGGGGATTGGCGGCGGGAACGGAAAATCCGCCCCGATATCATTCGAATCCGCGAACGAGTTTTCACTGTCGAAAAAGTACGTGCCCAACTGTGCGCTGAAGTTCGAGCCATTATCGTAAAACAGCGTCAGTTCCTGTGTGAACTGATTATCGTCGCTTGGGCGAAAGCCTGAAATGATATCGAATTGAGAATTGTCGCCGTCGCGGGTCAATTCGGTCTTCGTATCGCGCACGGCGCTTATCGAGCGCAGTTCGAAATCACCCAGTTCCCATTCAAGGCGAGCGTAACCGCTCACCACTTCGCGATTGAGGATGGGCAGAACATCGCGCCCCGGCAAAACCCGGTCGAACGGATCGCCATCGTTGGCGCCGATGCGGAAAATCGCGGCGTTGGGATCGTTGGGAATGTCGCGTGAGACATCGGAGAGACCCGTGACCTGCTCGTTCTCGAGGTAATCGACATTGAACAGCGCGGTGAAGTTATCGGTTACGTCAAACTTGAGTTGGCCGACCACCATGAACTCGTCGATCACATTGAAGTCGTCACCGCGTCCTCGCACTTCATCGAAGCTGTCCTGTGTGCGATAGCCGCCCGCAACCTTGGCCGAGACACCTTCCGTAATGGGGCCGCTCAGCGATCCGCCCAATTGTGTAAGATCGTAAGCGCCATAGCGCGCAAGGAATGAACCTTCGAACTCATCACCCGGTTTGCGCGTGACTGTGTTGATGGCGCCGGAAAGCGCATCGCGTCCGAACAGCGTGGTTTGAGGACCGCGAACGATCTCGACCCGCTCGATGTCCACGAGCAGGGTGTTGATGCCACCCGCATTGCCGACAAAGACATCGTCCACGTAAATCCCGGCCCGGCCGGGTACGCCGCGGATCGTCACCACTGTATCGGCGGGGTTATTGAACCCCTCGAAGATCGTCACGTTGGGAGAACGCAGCGCCAGGTCACCGAAGTCGAAGATGCCTTGCTGTTCGATTTCTTCGGCGCTGAAGACATCGATCGACGCCGGAACCTCCGCGAGCGGTTCGGCTTGGCGACGAGCGGTGACGATAATCACGTTGTCCTCTTCGGACGCCTCTTCCGCTCCCACTTCCTGCGCGGTTGCTGGCGTTGCAAGAACTCCCCCGAAGGCGAGCACAAGAGCCGATGCTCCAAGGAGCTTCGACTTGCGGTTGAATGATTTGACCATTTTTACCCTCCTTTGGTCGGTTTCTGTCCGGTCCAGTCCCTAACTGGCCAGGTGGCGCGGAAAGCGCCCAGAGTCATATAAACTTCAAGGTGAGACCTCTTCGGTCGCCAACGGCTCCAGAGCGGCGCGAAACGGTCGCAGCGCAGAAAAGAGAAACGCTGCGCCAATCACGTTCAGCGCAGGAATGGTGATAGCCAGAGCGACGTTGAGCCTCAGCGGATCCTGGAAAACGTATTCGGTCAGCAGTCCAACGATGAGCGGGCCGGTCACCATGCCAATCAGACTGGTCAGCAGAAGCTGGAACGCGGCTAGCCGTCCCCGCAACTCCCCTGGCGCGACCGATTGTGCGGCAGCCGGTGCCAAGCCGACGTAAGCCGTGCCGATCCCCATCGGCAAGACGAGCGCAAGGATCACCAGAAAGGGGCTGGGCAGCAAGAAACAGACGAAAAGTACTGGAGCGACGATGGCCGATGACAGCGCCATGAACCGCATCGGGGCATCGCTAATGCCCTGGTCTGCCCAGCGTGACGCTATCGCACCGCACACTATTCCCCCGGGCAGAGCTGCGAGAAGCAGCAACAGGCCAATCGTCACGCCGGCTTGGGCCGTGGTCCAGTCGAAGGTGCGTTCGAAGAAGCTCGGCAGCCATGCAAGGTTCGCATATCCGCCCGCGGTCAGCATGGATATGCCAAGGATAAAACGCGTGATGAGGCCGGCGTGCTGGCGGCTGAACGATCCGAGGCTCACGGAACTGCCACTATCAGCCGCGGTTTGGAGATTGGTGCGGCTGGGCTCCTTGACCACAATCGCGATCAGCATCGCGACGACAACACCCGGTAAACCGACGATCACGAACACGGCTTGCCACGAGGCGAATTCCTGCCCGGCGAAATTCATCGGCGGAGCAGCGGCAAGAGCTTCAACCAGCAATCCGCCGGCGATGTACGCAATCCCTGCGCCGATCGCGACGCCAGCACCATAGATGCTCATCGCGAGCGAGAGTTCTCTCTTCTCGAACAGGTCGGCGATCATCGAGTGACCCGATGCCGAGAGCGTCGCTTCGCCGACGCCGACACCCATCCGAGCCAGGAAAATATGGAGGAAGTTCTGGGCGAGGCCGCACGCAGCCGTCATCAAGGACCAGCCAGCTACGCCAACGGTCACAATCCACTTTCGGCTGCGACGATCGGCCAGCCAGCCCAGCGGGACCGCGGCCAGGCTGTAGAAGACGCTGAACGCAAAGCCCTGCAGCAGGCCGATCTGAACATCATTGATGTCAAGATCGCGTTTGATGGGCGTAACCAGCAGGCTCAGGATCTGGCGATCCATGAAGGAAAGCACGGCAGCAACGATAAGCACGCCGACAATACCCCACGCCCGCGCCCTGCTTATGGGGCGGTCCGAAGCGCTCGTGGCTGTCGCCATCACGCCAGTTGGCGCTGTATGGACCGCATCAGCCATCGACTTTTCCCCCTCCCCTTGCTCATCCTACATCACAGCACCAATCTGCCAGGGGACAAACTCTTGCCCCCCGTAGCCGAGCGCCTCGCTCTTGGTGGCCCGCCCTGACGCGCTCGCCAGAATCTCGTCGAAGATGGCCTGCCCCATTTCGTCGACCGTGCGTTCCCCGGTGAGTACCGGACCGCAGTCAACATCCATGTCCTCTTGCATGCGTTCGTAGAGATTGCTGTTCGACGCGAGTTTCAGGCAGGGAGTGGGGCGCGATCCGAAGGCCGATCCTCGGCCCGTCGTGAATGCGACCATGTTCGCACCCGACGCGACCTGCCCGGTCACCGAGCATGGATCGTAGCCCGGGCTATCCATGAACACGAGCCCGCGCTCCCCCACCGGCTCCCCGTATTCGATCACATCGTTAAGCGAACTCGTTCCGCCCTTGGCAACCGCACCGAGCGATTTTTCGAGAATTGTCGAAAGTCCGCCCAGCTTGTTGCCTGGCGATGGGTTGTTGTTCATCTCCGCACCGTTTCGGCGGGTGTAGTCTTCCCACCAGGCCAATCGCGCTTGAAGCTTCTCAGCAACATCGGCGCTGCGCGCGCGCGACATCAGCAGGTGCTCGGCGCCGTAGATCTCGGGTGTCTCAGACAGCAGGACCGTCCCACCATGTGCCGCGATCCGGTCGGCGGCGGCACCAAGCGACGGGTTGGCGGTAAGCCCCGACCAAGCATCCGAGCCACCGCACTGCAGACCCAGAACAAGCTCGGATGCCGGTATGGTCTCGCGCTTCGCCTTGCCGGCTTCCCGGGCGATCTCGAGCAGTTGAGCAATTCCGCGCTCGACCGCCTTGCGCGTGCCCCCCTCCTGCTGGATCGTGTAGGCGTGGAAATGCTCGGGCGTCTGACCGGACAGTTTGGAAAGCCGCGCGATCTGCATAATCTCGCAGCCCAAACCGACAACCATGACGCCAGCAAAGTTGGGATTGAGCGCGGTGCCCCACAGAGTACGGGAAAGCACGTCAAAGCCTTCACCGCTCGCCGCCATGCCGCATCCCCCGCCATGCGTGATCGGGACCACTCCATCAACGCCGTCGATCGCGCGAAACTCGTCGGATTGCGCTATCCTGTCTGCAATCATGTGCGCGACTGTTGCCGCACAATTCACGGTGGTCAGCACACCGATATAGTTTCGCGTTCCGGCCTTCCCCGATGCGCGGCGATAGCCATCGAAGAAACGGGGTTCGATGGCGGCGCTCTCAGCAGACACCGGCTCAAGCGTCGCATAGCCCACGCGTTTGCTGGTCACGGCGATATTGTGATCGTGGACATGAGCGCCGGGCTCAATCGCCTCCAGCGCTTCGCCGATGACTTGACCATATTTGATCACGGCATCGCCTGGCTCGAAGCGGCAAAGCGCAAGCTTGTGACCGAAGGCCACGCGCTCGATCGCGCGCACGCCTGACATCACCTCCTGACCGGCTGAGACCGCCTTCGTCAGCACAACGACGTTGTCATCCGGGTGCAAAAGAAGGCCAACCGGCGCGTTTAACGTGGGATTTTCGACGACGCCCATGGCTCTGATTAACATGTTACAGATCGATTTCAAGCGCCGCGAAGGCTTTCAAAGCGACTCTTGAGGGGGTATTGACATTTTAGTCACGGTTTTGCGAAGGTACCCTTCATGCTAGCGCCAATCCGCGTTAAGGACTTGGCCCACGGGGAGTGTCGTGCCGGGATCGTCGAAGAATCGAGCTGTCTATGAGAGCCTGCGGCGCAGTATCCGCGAGCTCGAACTGCCGCCAGCCACTCCAATCGATCGGGAACGCGTCGCCGAGGAGCTGGGCGTTTCGCGTGCGCCCGTTGGAGAAGCGCTTGCCCGCCTGCGCGAGGAAGGGCTGGTCGAGATCCGTCCGCAGCATGGCACTTTCGTTGCGCCCATCAGGCCTGACGCCATCCGGGAGGCTTGGATGGCGCGCGAAGTTATCGAGCCGCGTATCGCGGCTGAATGCGCCGAGCGGGTGGACGACCGATTGCGGCAAAGGCTCGCTGAAAATCTTGAGCTGCAAGAAGCGGCCTTGGCGAAAGGCAATCTGAGCGGCTTTTACGACCTCGACGAGCGACTGCACGCAATGCTTTTCGAGGCCGCAAGCGCCAAGCGCATGCTGCGCTTCGTGGACGCCATTCGCGCCCCGCTTGACCGGCTGCGTCGGCTGGCCTTGCCCGAGAATGATCGGGCAGTCGAAACATTGTCAGAGCATCGGCGGATTATAGAGGCGATCCATGCCGGCGACGCCGATCTCGCCGCTGCGGCGATGCGTTCGCATATCCGGCAGGTCAAGCGCGCGCTCGATCCTGCGGTTCTTCAGCTTGCCGCCGCCAATGGTGAGGCGAGTTAGCCACGATGGAAAGCCGCTCGGGCCCCGATCGCGGGCTAAATCTGCCACGTTTTGGCTTCGGCGCAGCGCCGATCGGCAATATGCACGCGCCTATGTCCGATGAGGAGGCGGTAGCAACCGTTCTGGCAGCCCTCGAAGCGGGGCAGACCTATTGCGATGTTGCTCCGCTCTACGGTCACGGCCTTGCCGAACGGCGTTTGGGCGAGGCCTTGGCGCGCACGGCAATCACAAATGCGCTGGTGTCGACCAAGGTTGGCCGCCTGCTCGAACCGTGCGCCAGGGGCGAAGAGGAGAGCGGCATCTACAAGGATACGCCGCCGGTTTCGGTCGTGTTCGACTATTCCTATGACGGCGTGATGCGCTCGTTTGAAGCCAGTCGCGAGCGGATCGGCCAGCGGATAGACATCCTTTACGTGCACGATGTCGATGCGGCGACGCATGGGTCACGCGAAGGCAGCGAAGCGCGCATTCGCGAACTTGTTGATGCCGGTGGCTGGCGTGCGCTCGATGAATTACGCAGCGCAGGCGAAGTGCGCGCGATCGGCGCGGGCGTAAACGAGTGGGAACCCTGCGACCGTCTGCTCGATCTGGCTGACCCTGATCTGTTTCTGCTCGCGGGCCGCTATACCCTGCTTGAGCAGGAGCCACTCGATCGCCTGATGCCAAGGTGCCAGGAGCGCGGAGTGGGTCTTGTCATAGGCGGTGTGTTCAACAGCGGCATTCTTGCGACCGGAGCGGTGAAAGGCGCGTATTATAACTATGCGCCCGCGCCCGAGCCCATCTTGCAGCGGGTCGCCGCGATGAGCGCTGTCTGCGAAAGCCACGGCGTTCCCCTGGCGGCCGCTGCGCTGCAATTCCCGCTTCATCACCCCGTCGTTCGCAACGTGCTGATCGGGGCGCGCACCCCGGCTGAGATTGCCCGCAACGCCGAGCTTGCGGAGATCGCGATACCGCCGGTGCTGTGGGCCGAATTGAAGCAGTCAGGCCTCTTGCGGGAAGATGCGCCATGCTGAAAGGCATCGACCCTGTCCTGGGGCCAGACCTGTTGCACGCACTCAGATCGATGGGACACGGCGATGAAATCGTGATCGCCGACGCCAACTTCCCGGTCGCCAGCCATGCGCAGCGGCTTGTGCGGGCCGATGGCATCGGAGCGGAGAGGATTGTTCGCGCCGTAGCCGCAATCATGCCGCTCGACGACTTTGTGCCAGCCGCAGCTTTCTCGATGCAGGTGGTCGATGCCCCCGAAAAGGTTCCGCCCATCGTGGAGCGTTATGGCTGCTTACTCTCGGCCGAAAGGTATCGGGGCGAGATTGTCGCTCTCGAAAGAAGCAACTTCTACAAGCGCGCGCGCGCAGCGTTCGCGATCGTCGCGACGGGTGAGACGGCGCTCTACGCGAACCTGATCCTCAAGAAGGGCATAGTGCGGCCTCAATCATGACGAGGATCGATTCCCACCAGCACTTCTGGTCGCTCGACCACGACGATTACGGTTGGCTTACGCCCGCACTTGAACCGATCTACCGCGATTTTGCACCGCGCGACCTCGCGCCGGCGCTCGCGAAGCATGCCATCGATCGCACGATCCTCGTCCAGGCAGCTCCCGCCATCGGTGAGACCCTGCGCCTGCTCCAGATTGCGCAAGACACCGAATTCGTAAGCGGCGTCGTTGGGTGGGTCGACTTCGAGGCAAGCACGGTATCGGATGACATCGCTTATTTGAAAGAGCGGGGGCGGATGCTGGGCCTGCGCCCCATGGTCCAGGATATCCCGGATGATGATTGGTTGCTGCGCGACAGCGTTCGCGGGGCCTTGCACGCCTTGGTCGGGCATAGGCTGACCTTCGATGCCTTGGTTCTGCCCCGGCACCTGCCTCAGTTGGGGGCGGTCGCCAAAGCCAACCCCGATCTTCCGATCGTAATCGATCACTGCGCCAAGCCGGAGATTGCGAATGGTGCGATGGAAGATTGGGCGCGTGACATCGCCGCGCTTGGCGAGCTGCCGAACGTGTATTGCAAACTTTCGGGGTTGGTGACGGAAGCCTCCGCCAGCTGGAAGGTAAACGATCTCGCCCGGTACGCGCGCCACGTGCTCGCCTGCTTCGGCGCGGACCGCGTGATGTGGGGCAGCGACTGGCCGGTGGTCAATCTGGCCGGCGGTTACGATCGATGGATGGCGGCGACGGGGGAGCTGCTGGCTGATCGGTCAGAGGAAGAGCGCAAACAGATTATGGGAGGCACCGCCGCCCGCTTTTACGGGATCGAACCATGAGCACGCAGATCGCGGCCATCCTTCCGCAAGACGTCGAACAGGCCAATCTCGTCGGGCGGGTATGGGTGCCCGGCCACGGTCCAGTGCCTGTTGCGGTGCGTGACGACGATTTGATTAACCTGAGTGGCGAAGCGATCACCATGAGCGCTTTGCTCGATCTTGCTAATCCGGCTGAAGCCATCGTTGCGTCGCAGGGTACTGTCGTTAGCTCTCTGGAAGAGGCATTGGCCGCAGGAGCAAGCCAGGATCGCGCGAAGCCGCATCTATTGGCCCCCTGTGATCTTCAGGCGATTAAGGCCGCGGGCGTTACCTTCGCCGAGAGTCTGGTAGAACGGGTGATTGAGGAACGCGCGCAAGGTGATCCAGCGGCCGCGCAAGCGATCCGTGCCGAACTGTCCGATAGCATCGGCGCAGACCTGTCGCGCATTCGCCCCGGCTCGGAAGAGGCGGCGGCGCTCAAGGCGGCGCTGATCGAGCGCGGATTATGGAGCCAGTATCTCGAAGTCGGGATCGGCCCGGATGCCGAGGTATTCACCAAGGCGCAGCCGATGTCAGTGGTTGGCCACGGTGCCCAGATCGGCATTCACCCCAAGTCGGTCTGGAACAATCCCGAACCCGAAGTGGTGCTCGCGTGCAATTCGCGCGGACAGGCGGTCGGAGCCACGCTCGGCAACGATGTCAATCTGCGCGATTTCGAGGGGCGCAGCGCGCTGTTGCTCGGCAAGGCGAAGGACAACAACGCCTCCTGCGCGATCGGGCCATTTATTCGGCTTTTCGACGATGCCTTCGGGATCGATGACGTTCGCGCCGCCCAGGTGGCGCTCGAAGTGCGCGGGGCGGAGGATGGCTTCGTCATGCACGGCCGCTCTGACATGAGCCGGATCAGCCGCGATCCGCTTGACCTTGTCGGGCAAGCCTGCGGGGCGAACCATCAATATCCCGATGGATTCATGCTGTTTCTCGGCACGCTGTTTGCGCCAACACAGGACCGCGACGAGCCGGGACAGGGGTTTACTCACAAGATCGGTGACACAGTGGAGATCTCATCACCCCGCCTGGGTACGCTCACCAATGAAGTGACGACCAGCGATGAAGCCTCGCCGTGGACCTATGGTGTCGGGGCGCTGGTGCAGGACCTGCTTCGCAGACCCAAGGAGGACCGAGCATGAGCCTGACCGTGGCAGACATGCTGGCGCAGATGAGCGCCTCGCGGATCAATCATTTCCGCAACGATCAGGTCCAGGATCGCGCGCCCTATCCCGATGCCCACCGCGGTTTTCTGACACCGGAAATAGCCGCACAGGTCCGGCGCGATATTTCCAGCTGGGAGGGATACCGGTCGACCCCGCTCCACAATCTGGAGGAGCTTGCCCAAGCCATCGGGATCGAGGCCATTCTCTACAAGGACGAAGCACCGCGTTTCACGCTTCGCAGCTTCAAGGCGCTTGGCGGTGCGTATGCGGTCGACCAGCTTCTGCTGCGCGAACTGCCCAAACGTGTTGGCGATGCGGTTACGCAAGAACAGCTCAATAGCGGCGATTTCGCAGACGAGTGCTCCGGCATCACCATCGCGACCGCGACCGACGGCAATCACGGGCGCTCTGTCGCCTGGGGCGCAAAGCGCCGCGGATGCCCGTGCCAGATCTACGTCCATGAGGGTGTCAGCGAAGGCCGGCGCGAGGCGCTGCGTTCGTTCGGGGCCAAGGTGATCGTTGTGGAAGGCAATTACGATGACTCGGTCCACCGCGCCAAAGCCGATGCTGCGGCAAGCGGGTGGTTCGTGGTCTCGGATACATCCTACCCGGGCTACACTCAGCCGCCAACCGACGTCATGCGCGGCTACACGGTCATGACCGGCGAAGTGGTCGATCAACTAGGGAGTGGGCCGGTGCCGACGCATGTCTTTGTTCAAGGCGGCGTCGGCGGGCTGGCGGCTGCAGTGCTGGCGCATCTATGGACGGTTTACGAAACGGAGCGACCGCGCTTTGTCATTGTTGAGCCCGAGCTTGCCGACTGCCTTTACCAGAGCGCGATCCAGGGCTCGCCGTTCGATGTGAAGGGCGACCTTGGAACAATGATGGCCGGCCTTGCATGTGGTGAAGTTTCGGAGCTGGCCTGGCCGATCATTCATGACGGCGCGGCCGATTTCGTCACCTTGCCCGATGCGACTGTCCCGCTCGCCATGCGGTATCTGGCGCAGGCTGACATCGAAGCGGGGGAATCGGCGGTTGCGGGCCTTTGCGCTTTGCTTTGTGCCGCTCAAAAGGCGCCGCTGCGTGAAAGGTTGGGGCTGACAGAGGAGTCGCGCGTCCTGCTGTTCGGAACAGAAGGGGCGACCGATCCCGAACTTTACACGCAGATCACCGGTAAGCCGGTCCAGATGAATGCTTGACCGGAAATTGACACCGCCACGCTGCATCGGGCAGCAACGCATGGATTTGATCATATGTCTGATAGTTTCGGAGGGGAGAACACCATGAGCGCCTTGAACAGGCTCTGGCCAGAGACACGCGTGCTTCGTTGGCTGTGTGCGGTCGCCCTTGTGCTCGCTGGAGCGGTGCTGACGCAGAGCGCCTTTGTCGCATCTGCGCAAGAATCCGCAGACGTCCTCGACCAAACGGCTGATGTCGTGGAAGAGACCGCAGGCGGCGGCGTCCGCACCGACCTGACCCCTGAAGAAGCGCAGGCCTTTCTGGAGCGCGTGCTACCCGAAGAGGTCGAAGAGCGCGAGCTTGTGGGCGCGGCAGCAGCGATCCTCAAGGGTGATGAAGTCATTGCCTCATACGGGGCGGGACTGGCCGACAAGGCAAACGGCGTAGCGGTCGATCCGGCCACAACCCGGTTCCGGCTTGGCTCGATCTCGAAGACAATTGTCGCAGCCGCGATCATGCAACTGGTCGAGCAGGGCAAGCTGGACCTTGATGCCGACATCAACACCTATCTCGATTTCGATGCAACGCCGGGCAGCGACGAGACCGTGACGACGCATCATTTGCTGACCCACACGGCAGGCTATTCTGATGTCTACAAGCTGCTCTTCCTCGCTGATGACGCGCACTACCTGCCGCTAGAAGACTATGTTCGCGAGCACGTGCCGGACGTGATTTTCGAGCCGGGTACGATCACCGCCTATTCGAATTACGGTATCGCTCTTGCTGGGTATCTCGTCGAAAAGCAGTCGGGAATGCCATTCGAGGACTATGTCGAGCAGAACATTTTCCTGCCGCTCGGGATGGAGCGCACATCGATGCGCCAGCCGCTGACCGATGCTGCGGAGAATGGCGATGTGATCGGCTATCGTACGAACGGCAGTGTCGGGCCTTTCGAATTTATCGGAGCAGGGCCGGCGGGTTCGATTTCTGCCACGGTCCTGGATTATGCGCGTTTCCTGGCCATGATCAGCAATCGCGGAGAGCTTGATGGCGCGCGCGTTTTGAGCGAGGCGAGCGTCAATGAGATGATCACGCTCTCACCGCTCGATCCGTCCGGCCGAAACGGTGGAAATGGATTTGGCCTGACCTGGTTCGTCTCCGAAGATCTGCCCGGCGTTCGGCATATGACGCATGGCGGCGATACGGTGCTGTTCCATAGCTTCGCCAAGTACTTCGAGGCGGGCGATTATGGGCTGATCGTCTCGCAAAACACGGAACACTCCTCGCTTGGCCCTGAGGTCGCGAGCCAATTTGAAGCTCTGATTGACTTGCCCAAGGCTCAGGTTCTGCCCGAACAGGCCGATGCTGCGGAAGATCAACGCGTCGCCGGGGCCTACTTTGGCGCGCGCTTTTCGGGGCACGGGATTCTCAAATTGTCGAAACTCCTGCGCGCCGGCCAGACGATTGAAGCCGATCCGGAGGGTGGGATCATCGTCAATGGGCGCGCGAAATTCAAACGTGTTGGTCCATTGACCTATCAGGACCCCGAAAACCCTGATCGCATGTTCACCTTCCTCACCGACGAGAACGGCAAAATCCTGCGCACCACTGGCGGACAGCAGCCCTACCCGTTCTTCGAAAGGCCCAGTGTATTCTACCCGATCGCTGGGGCGACAGCGCTGCTTATGCTGATTGGGGTTTTGGGGGGCGTTGTTGCGCTTTTCCGTGTTCGCAAACCTGGCGTCGGCTCGGCCAAGCCCTGGCTGGGGGCCGGCGCTATGGGGCTGTTCGTTTTGGCCGGTGTCGGAACGATTGCGTCGCAACTCATTGGCATGGGTGAGGATATCTTCACGCTCAATCCATCGCGTGATGGCATGCTGCGCCTGGGTCAGGGCTTGCTTGTGTTCGGATTTGTCGCAGGCGCCTTGGCAATCTGGCAATCGGCGAAGCGCTGGAAAACCGAAGGCTTCGGCATGGTCAGCAAGATTCTCTTGCCGGTCGTGCTCCTGGGCGGCGTGTCAGCCTTGCTTCTCGCGCTGCAATGGAACTTCCTCGCGCTGAGCCTGAAGTATTGATGAAGATCGCTCGCTAGAGAAAAAGCTCCGCCACGGCATCGATTATCGCCTCGGGGTCGAGCCGATAGGTTCGATAGATATCGGGCAGGTCCCCGGTCTGGCCGAAGCGATCCGTGCCCAGGGGACTGACCCGGTGGCCGCGCACGCCGCCGAGCCACGAAAGCGCGGCGGGCGAGCCATCGAGCACGGTGACCAGACCGGCGGAACGCGAAAGGGCGCTAAGCAAGCGTTCGATATGGCTTTCGCTTGCACCCTCGCCGGTCCATCGCGCGGCGCGGGCAGCCGACCATTGGCGATGCAGCCGATCGGGTGACGTGACCGCGAGCAGACCCAGACCGGGAATATCTTCAAGCGCGGCTTGCCATGCCGCCAACGCTTCTGGCGCGATCGCGCCGGAATAGACGATCGCGGCCTCTGCCCCCGCCGCGGGTTCGCGCAGCCAATAGGCTCCTTCCAGCGCGTCGGACTGCCATGCGTCGTCGGCGCGCTCGACCTGAGGGATCGAGCGCGTGGTCAGCCGCATGTAAACCGAGCTGCCGTCGTCCGCCTGCATATGCTCGAATGCCCAGCGCATGATCAGCGCCACTTCGTCAGCATAGGCCGGCTCAAAGCTTTCCAGGTTGGGCTGCCCCATACCGATCAGCGGCGTGTTGATCGACTGGTGCGCGCCGCCCTCTCCGCCCAGCGTGACGCCTGAGGGCGTGCCGACCAGCAGGAACCGGGAATCCATGTAGCAGCCGTAATTCAGCGCATCGAGGCCGCGGGCGATGAACGGATCGTAGACGGTTCCGACCGGCATCAGACGGGCGCCAAAATGCGGCCCGGCAAGACCGAGGGCAGCGAGCGCGAGGAAGAAGTTGTTCTCGGCTATCCCGAGTTCGATGTGCTGTCCGGCCTTATGCGCAGCCCATTTCTGGACCGACGGAATGTGCGCTTGTTGAAACACGTCGCCCAGCTCCTGGCGCCGGAACAGCCCGCGCTGATTGACGAACGCCCCTAGATTTGTGGTCTGGGTGACGTCCGGCGCAGTGGTGACGATCCGATCGCCCAGGGCTTCTTCGGACTTCGCCAGATCGAACAGGATCTTGCCAAAGGCGGCCTGGGTTGATTGGTCCTTTCCTTGCGGCACGGGCAGCGCCGCAGGCACAGCTATGTTCGGCGCGCGATGTTCGCCTGCCTTTCGGGCGATCCGGCTGCTTCTGACAAAAGCCTCCAGCTCCGTCGCGGCGTTATCGCCCAGCCCTCCCCATTTGTCCCATTCCTCGCCTTCCGCTAGGCCTAGCTCAGCACGCAGACCCTCGATCTGCTTGGTGTTCATCATCCCCGAATGGTTATCCTTGTGCCCGGCGAGGGGCAGGCCATAGCCTTTGACCGTGTAGGCGATCAGCAGGGTCGGGCGATCGTCATCCATCGTCTCGAACGCGTTCACCAGCGTATCGATGCAATGCCCGCCAAGATTGGTCATCACGCGGGCCAATTCAGCGTCGTCATACCCGTCAAGCAGCGCCTTGACGCCGCGCTTGGTGCCGATGTCCTTGATCAGTCGTTCACGCCAGGCTTCGCCGCCGAGATAGGTGAGCGCGGCGAAATCGGCGTTAGGACAATTCTCGAACCAATCCTGCAAAGCTTTCCCGCCGGGCTTCATGAACGCCTCGCGCTGGAGTTTGCCATGCTTCAGCGTGATCACCCGCCAGCCACACGTCTCGAAGATATCATCGAAGCGGCGGAACATCCGATCCGCCGTGGTCGCATCAAGCGATTGCCGATTGTAGTCCACGATCCACCAGCAATTCCTGAGATCGTGCTTGTAACCTTCGATCAGGCATTCGTAGATATTGCCTTCATCAAGCTCGGCATCCCCCATCAGCGCGATCATGCGGCCTGCATCTTCCTCACGCTGCTGGCCATGCGCGATCAGGTAATCCTGCACCAGCGAGGTGAATGCGGTGATCGCGACACCCAGGCCCACCGATCCGGTGGAGAAATCGACGGGGATCGTGTCCTTGGTGCGGCTGGGATAGCTTTGCACGCCGCCAAGCCCGCGAAAGCGCTCCATCTTTTCGCGGGTCTGTTCGTCGAGCAGGTAGTGGATTGCGTGCAGCACGGGCCCGGCGTGCGGCTTTACCGCCACCTTGTCCTGCGGGCGCAGGGCGTGGAAATACAGCGCCGCCATGATCGCGGTCATCGAAGCGCAACTGGCCTGGTGGCCGCCGACTTTGAGCCCGTCACGCTTCTCGCGGATATTGTTGGCGTTATGAATCATCCACGAGCTGAGCCAGCGCAGCCGGGTGTCGATCTGCTCCAGCGAAGCGACCAGGTCCTGCCGGTCATGGGTAAGCGTGTCTGCCATGCAAAATACCTATTCGAGGGTTGCCTCCAGTCCGATCGGACGGATGGGTTGCGGGCTGGTTCGAACCTCGAGCCGCGTTACTACAGTGTCATCTTAAGTGGACAATCCATGCAGGGAAAGCATCGACCACACGGAAGAAGCTCACACGCTGTCGATCGGGAGTTCGGTGGTCGACTTGATCTCCGACAAGGCGATCGCGGAATTGACCTCCTGCACGCCCGGCAGACGAGACAGGCGCTCGAAAAACAATTGCTCATACGCTTCGATGTCACGGGTCACTATGCGCAGCATGAAGTCCACATTGCCCATGAGCACGTAGCATTCGATCACCTCGGGAATTTCCGCGATCGCCTCTTCGAACTCGCTCAGATGGGCGCGTCCGTGCGCTGAGAGTTTAACCTGGGCGAAGACTTGCGCCTTGAGCCCCACCTTGTGTCTATCGATCAGCGCTACGCGTTTGCGTATGACGCCCGCTTGCTCAAGCCCGGCGACGCGCCGCCAGCAAGGCGACTGGGAAAGCCCGACCTGGTCGGCAAGCTCGGCGGTCGAAATACGGCAGTCTTTCTGCAAGGCGTTGAGAATCTTCCGCTCATACACGTCGAGGGGCATAAAAATTCCTCAAAAATTCCGAAAAGGCGAATTATAATCCTACATTTATCAGCAGTGGAGAAAATCCGAAACACAATTCCTCGCGACATCGCATAAATGTTCACGCCTCACCCGGCTGGCAGAGCCGATATATGAGGAGTGTGTTCCGATGAGTGCTGTTTCGCCGAGTTTTCCGCCCCATGAAGCTGTGCATGTGCTCAGCGATCCGGAATCGGGCTTGCGCGGGTTCATTGCAATCCATTCGACCGCTCTGGGACCCGCTGCGGGAGGATGCCGGATCTGGCGCTATCGAAGTGATCGGGAAATGCTCGATGATGCGCTGCGGCTTTCCGCGGGCATGTCATTCAAGAATGCGCTCGCCGGTCTCCCATTCGGTGGCGGCAAGGCCGTGCTGGCGCTGCCGGAAGGTGAGGACTGGGACAGGGAACGCCTGTTCAAAGCCTTCGGGCGGGCGGTGGAGCGGCTCGACGGGGCCTATGTCACTGCAGAGGATGTTGGCTCTTCTATTGCTGACATGAAAGTCGTTTCCGGCAAGACGCAGTACGTTGCCGGGCTTCCTTCAAAGGGCGGTGCGACCGGTGGCGATCCGTCGCCCTGGACTGCGGCTGGCGTTTTCATGGCCATGCAGGCGGCCTGGAGCCACGCGACCGGCAAATCACTGGCAGGCGTGGTTGTAGGTGTGCAGGGCCTTGGACATGTCGGCGCCGATCTCGCCGAACGCTTGCACCTCGCCGGCGCTAGGCTTGTCGTCAGCGACGTCGATCCGGATCGGCTGTCTGACGCGGTCGACCGCTTCGGTGCCAAAGTGGTCGAGCCTGACCATTTGCTCGGTGAACCGATGGATATCTTCGCGCCCTGCGCGCTGGGTGGCGTTTTAACGACCCTCAGCGTAGCCCGACTTTCCGCGCGCCTTGTATGCGGCGCGGCCAACAATCAGCTTGCCGATCCCGAGGTGGGCGCGCTGCTTGCCGAGCGCGGCGTGCTCTATTGCCCGGACTATGTCGTGAACGCTGGCGGGATCATCAATGTCGTTGCGGAGTATCTCGGCGAGGGGGAGGAGGCTGTGCTTCGGCGTGTTGGGCAGATCCCTCAGCGGCTGCTCCAGCTTGTGGCCATGGCAAAGCAATCGGGCATGGAGATGAACGAAGCGGCGCACGATGCCGCCATGGAAGCGGTTGCCGCAGCCAATCCCAAGATCTGTGTGGCGTGAATCCGCACGAGCTTAGCTCTCGCCGAGCGTCCCCATCCGGATGCGGGCGGTGAACCTTAAGATGCATTGTGCGACTATGCGATTTGAAAGGGGGTCTATTCCCTCTTCCGGGTTTGTATCGCTGTGGGCGGCGAGGGTTGATAGGCCGGATGGTATCGCGGCCTGGGCTGCGCCGCTCGCTCTCTCGGTCGCTCAGTTGTGGCGGCTTAAGACACCTCCCGATTTGGTTCGCAAAACTCAATCTTGCGCAGCGCTATCCAAAGCTCTGACAGCGCGCTTGCGCGCGATCCGAATGATTGTTGACCGGGTGTGGCGAAGCACCACGCGGATAGAGCGCGATCTGGCAACGCCACAGAGACGCATTCCAAGCAACCCGGAGCTTGGGCTGTCGTGATTGGATTGACGGCGATGAGTGTCAAGTCCGTCACACAATTGCACCCAAGATCGACGAATTTCGGGCATTCGTCGGATTTGACATTCCGCGACTTGCGCCTCGCGAACATGGCGTTATGGCAATGATACAACATAACATAATTTGTTTGCCAATCAGGATCGGACGGGAAAAACATGAAACTCCTCACCTCGCGCCTCGCGCTGGCCACTACGCTCGTCATCACGGCGGGTGGAGCCCCTGCACTTGCCAGCACCGCTGAAGCGGGCGATGCAGCCGACAACGCGGCTGAGGGTGCCGCCACTCAGCCCACCAAAGTGAAGTCGAAGCGCGCGGGCGCTGAAGACACGGGCGATCAGATTATCGTCAGCGCCGACGCCCTCAACGAACTCGACTTCATCGTCGGTCAGGACGCGCTGGGCGAAGAGGAAATCCAGCGCAACTTGAACGGGCAGATCGGCGAAGTCCTCGCCAAGTTGCCGGGCGTTTCCGCCACCAGCTTTGCTCCGGGCGCTTCGCGTCCGATCCTGCGCGGCTTGGATGCCGAGCGCGTGCGCGTGCTGATCGATGGCGTCGGCACGGCGGATGTCGGTAACACGTCCGCCGACCATGCGACGACGGTGGATCCTTTGACGGTCGAGCGTATCGAGGTGCTGCGTGGCCCGGCTGCGTTGCTCTACGGGAGTCAGGCGATCGGCGGGGTCGTCAATGTTATTGATCGGCGCATTCCGACCGAGGCCCCTGAAGGCGGGTTTGATCTCAACACACTGAGCGGCATGGATACCGCGACCGGCCTGCGCAGCGGCGGGGCGTCGCTCGACGCAGCGGTCAGCGAGTCCTTCGTGTTGCATGTCGATGGCTCGTATCGCACCACCGACGATGTCGAGATCCCCGGCTTTCAACTCTCGCCCGACTTGCGCGCTGACCTGCTCGCTGATGCCGACGAAGAAGAAGCCGAAGGCGAGCTGGAGGAAGCTGAAGAACTGCGCGAGGCGGCTGCGCAGGAGGATGTCATCCCCAACAGCTCGACTGAGACTTACACGATCAATGGCGGCTTTGGCGTGATCCTGGGAGAGAGCACGTTTGGCGCCTCGGTCGGTTACTACGACACCTCCTACGGCCTCGTCGGCAATCCTGAGGGTGGCCACCACCATGGTGAGGAGGAAGAGGAAGAAGAGGGCGAAGAGGAAGAGGAAATCGTCTCGATCGGTCTGGAGCAGATCCGGGCTGACTTGCGTGCCGACATCGCGCTTGGGGAAGGGTTCTTCTCCCGGCTCAAGTTGCGCGCGGGTTATTCGGATTACACTCACACCGAATTTGAAGGTGATGAAGTCGGCACCGTGTTCGATAGCGAAACGATGGAACTGCGCGCCGAGCTGGCGCAGCAGAGAGGCGGTGTGATCGGTGCGCAGTACACCTATCGCGATTTTTCCGCTGAAGGTGAGGAGGCGTTCGTCCCGCCCAATGAAACATCGCAATTTGCTATCTTCACCGCACAGGAATTCGATCTTGGCGGAGTTCAGCTCGAAGGCGCTGCGCGTTACGAGCGGGTCGATGTGGAATCGCAGCCGCTCGCGCTGGAGCGTGACTTTGACCTGTTCTCCGGAGCCGCCTCGCTGGTTGTGACCCCAGGCGGAGCGGAAGGTGTCCGGCTTGGCATTACCGGTTCGCGGTCTGAGCGTGCCCCGGCAGGCGAGGAACTGTTTGCCAACGGCCCGCACATCGCAACGCAGACCTTCGAGATCGGCGATCCCGACCTTGACGTTGAAAGCGCCTGGGGTCTCGAAGCGTTCGCCCGCGGCCAGCTTGGTTCGGCGCAGTTCAGCTTTTCGATCTATCAGCAATGGTTCGACAACTTCATCTATCTCCAGGCGAACGGCGAAGAGGAAGATGACCTGCCCGTCTTCCTGTTCCTGCAGCAGGATGCCGACTTCTTCGGGCTTGAGGGCCAGGTCGCCGTGCCGATGATCGACACCGATGAATTTGCGCTCGTGGCCGATCTGCGCGGCTCCTATGTCGAGGCCGAATTCGGCGATGGCACCGCCGTGCCTCGGATCCCGCCGCTTGAGCTCTACGGTGCACTCGAAGCGCAGGTTGAGAAGTTCGACCTGCGGGCCGAGGTCCAGTATTTCGGCGAGCAGACCGACGTCGCCGAATTCGAAACGCCAACCGACGACTTTGCGCTGGTCAACGCCTATCTCAGCTTCCGCCCGTTCGATAACGAGCGCAACATCATCTTCCAGGTCGCGGGCGAGAACCTGTTCAACGTCACCGGGCGTCGCCATTCGAGCTTCACCAAGGACTTCGTGCCGCTGCCCGGTCGCAATCTGCGCCTGAGCGTGCGCACAAGCTTCTAAGCGCCGGCTCCTACCTGCAATCGAGGGACGGCCGAGCGACCGGTCGCCCCTCGTTCTTCATCCGACCCAAGGCGGCTAGACCTCAGGCGGTCAGATAGGTCTGTGCGCGCAGCGCCACCCAGATTTCCGCCGCCACGGTGAACCCGAATACGGTCAGCGCGATGCAAACCGATCGCGGGCTGGTGAGCCGCTTTCCCTCGCCCGGGTCGAGCGGTAGGATATGCCGCAGCACCAGCACCACATCGCGCGCGTGCGAGACCAGCCAGGCGACGCTGAACATCGAGAGGCTGACAAGGACGAAGACCAGAAACTGAAGATCGGCGAGGGTGATGGGACGTCTCCAAACTGACAATCCCATACTCATGCAATCCCGCACCATCCTTCGCGTTCCCGGTCATGCCAACCTATGCGCGTTATTCCTCAAGCGCGAAGGTCAGTTCGGCGTGCTCCTGCATCCGATCGACCAGAGCCTCGCCCAGAAACGCCCCCGGCGTGCCCACACCGCCCTCGGCCTCGCTTGAGAGAAGCGCCATGCCCGTCTCGGCCAACATCCGGCTGGTAGAGCCGTAGCCAGGATCGTACTTGCCCTTCACACCATAGCGCAGCGCGTCCCCGCCTTCGGGGTTTTCGGCCACGAACAGGACATCGTAAAAGCCGTTTTCGCGCTCCTCCTTGCTTGGCCCTTCGCCGGGCTTGGGAGGCTTCGCGCCGAACGGGTTCTTCATCATCTCCGCCGCGGCGTTGGCCGCCGCCTTGCCCGCTTCGCCGGGGCTGGTGAGCATCATCTCATCGTACTGGAAGTCCTCACCATACGGATGGCCCAGCAGGAAGTTGGTGCGGTGCACGTTCTTGGTGTTGATCGGCGCCATCACGAAGGGCGCGGCCCATTTGCCCAAATCGCTTTCGTATTGCGGGACCATGCCGGTCGGCTGGCTTGCGCCGGTAAAGCCCGGGGTAAGCGCGAAGGGACTTGCGAGCGTCTTGAAGATCGCCGGGTTCTTCGCCGCGGCTTTCATGGTCGCGGTCAGGCTCGCCGCCGTCCCGCCCGAGAACGTGCCCTGCATGCCGCGCACGCGGCCACGCACGCGCTTAGCCGGCTTGCCAAAGCGTTTCATCGCTTCCTTCTGCGTCATCAGCACGCCGAGATCGAAGGGGATCGAATCGAACCCGCTGGAAAAGCAGATCCGCGCGCCGGTTTCCCTGGCCTTGGCGTCGTGCTGCGCGATCTTGTCGGCCATCCAGGCGGGCTCTCCGCACAGATCGGCGTAATCGGTGCCGGTCTTCACGCACGCTGCGACCAGCTTGTCGCCATAGAGCTGATACGGGCCGACTGTGGTCAGCACCACCTTGGTGCGCGCGCACATCTTCTCAAGATCGACCACATCGTCGGCGTCGGCCACGACCAGCGGCGTGTCAGCGGGCGCGCCGATCAGGTCGCGCACCTCCTCGAGCTTTTCCTGGGAGCGCCCGGCCATCGCCCACTTCGGGGCCCCATCCTGCTTTGGGCTGCCGGCAGAGCCGTAGTGGTTGCTGAGATACTCCGCGACCAGACGCCCGGTGTATCCGGTTGCGCCCAAGACGATGATGTCGAATTCCGTGTCAGCCATGGGTCTCTCCTGTGTGGTGTTCCTTCGATCGCGCCATGCGCGCTGCGCGGGGGCGTGTCAAAGCCCAATCGAGAAGGCCAACGGGCGCTCGGTTCGTCGCACGTGGAGAACACTTGGAACACATGGAACACTGTCCTGGAGGAGAAAACGGCCCCGGCGATGAGCGGCGCGCGGCCAAGGCGAAACCGGCGCAAGTGCGTTGCGGTTCTGCAAGGAGGGGAGAGGGGAAGCTCGTCATCATCGATGCGAGACGTGTACGCGGTGTGAGAGATGTAGGAAATTCGTCCATAGAGGGGTGGGGAGCGGGCACTAACATTGTCGTCATTCCCGCGCATGCGGGAATCCACTCTGTCACAATGGCTCAAATCCAAAGTCCTCAGCCAAATCTCGCCATCTTGCGTTGTCTTCTTCGATCAAATCCACCTTCCAAGCACGCCGCCATTTCTTGATCTGCTTCTCGCGCAAGATGGCTTGCTCCACTGTCGCATGTTGTTCGAACCAAACAAGACGATGCACATCGTACTTCTTGGAGAAACCTTCGAATGTACCGTCGCGAT
>NZ_JASJAP010000005.1 GCF_030066995.1 Erythrobacter sp. | reverse complement strand
GCCCGAACGGCCCAGCCTCTGTTCAACCGCGATCACGCTGGAGCCGGTCTTGAGCCCCTCGGGCGTCTCGACCTCGACCCTCAGGCGATAGCGATAATCGGGTGTCGGATCGTCGGCTCCGGTGCAGCCGGACAGGGCACCAAGGCCAAGCAGCATCGCAAACAGCCACGCTGTTCGGACAACGACCCTATCGTTGTTTCGGCAAACCATGACCCCTCCCATGTCAGCCGTGCGCCAAGGAGCATGCACTGCATTGCCCGAAACGCAAGTGGGAAATCACGACAATTCAATGACTAAGTTCGCAGGCCGTGGAAATCCAACACGTTGCACCACAGCTCTACAGGAAAACCAGAGCGCCGAGTTCAGCGCGCACGCAACGCCACCCCTCCTTGGCTGGGGCCAGTCGCTTCCATTCCGGTCTGAGAGCGTGGGATTGTCGTTCCACTCGGCCGGAGTGTCGCAAAGTGCGCACTCGCTCGACCTGGGCGCGCCACTCGCCGGTTCGCGTCGGCCTGACCGAAGGATCGCAGGCTCCCGAGCCCGGAAAGCTCCGTTGGGATCGACCCGTCGATGTAGCCTTGCGGGCGTTGCTATCGCGCGGCGAGCGCTTCGTCGACGATCTCGATCCACTGGTTGGCGATGGTGTCGGTGTCGTAGCGCGCTGACGCCTCCAACGCCCCGTCGGCGAGCCTGTGCCGAAGCGTGGGGTCGCCAAGCACGCTCGCCAAGGCGTCGGCGAGAGCGGACACATTGCCTTGCGGGACCAGACAGCCCGAGACACCGTCCTCTATCATGTCGGCGACCCCATGCTCGCAATCGAAAGAGACGACGGGCAGCCGGGCGGCCATGGCCTCGACAATCACGTTGGGCCATCCTTCGTAAGCCGACGAAAGCGCGAACACATCGGCGGTCTCGACCCATTGTCCAGGGCGTTCGGTCAGGCCGGGCAGGGCTATGCGATCGTCAAGACCGAGCCGCGCCCGCTGCTTTTCGAGGTCGGCGCGACGTTCCCCTTCGCCCCAGATGACCAGGTTCCAGTCCGCAAAGGCCTCGGCGATCCGCGCAAAGGCCTCTATCAGCAGATGAAACTGCTTCTGGTCGGTCAGCCGTCCGACTGCGGTGATGGTGTTGCCTTCGCGCCGGTCCTGCCAGTCTTCAGGAAGGTTGACCGGATTGGGGATAATCCGGGTGCGCGGGCGTTGGCGCTCGGGATAATACTCCGCTGCGCCCCTTGTCATCGTTACGAACGAAAACGCTTTTGGATAGGTGTAGGCTCGCGCCGCGCGCCACAGGGCGTTGAAGCTTTGCAGCGTCGGATTGTTGCGTTCCGAGATGATGACCGGGGGGCCTTTTCGACCCGCCGCCAAGAGCGCCATGATGTTGGCTTTGGTCAGAAAGCTGATCACGGCGTCGGGCTGAAAGTCGCGATACACGCGTTTTAGCGCCTGGATGCGCCGTGCGGTCTGGCCCAGCTGGTCAAGCAAGCCGCCCCTGGAAGCGGGCAGGTCGAGACGATAGAGCGCGACTTCGGGCGCGAGCGGGTAGAACGGGTTGTCGGCCGGACCGTCAAAGTTCGCGATACCGACCTGCCGGCCCTGTTTCGCCATATGATTGGCCAGGGTGGTGACAACGCGCTCGCTGCCCCCGGCCCCCAGGGACGGAAGCACGAACAGGACACGCGCGTCTTTCCTGCGGTGTCCGATCGCGCTGTCGATGCTGGTTAGCTCCATCCCCAGTATCCCTGATTCCCAGTATCCCTGATTCCCAGTACCCTTGACGGCCCGTTCGTTCACAACGCCCCTTCTCGCCTGGAGCGCGGTTTTCAAAGCGTCCTGTTCGCGCTCTCTTGTTCGCCGTCCACCGCCACAGCTGCGATCCGAAAGGCAAGGGCGGTCTGGTGTCGGGCCAGCCAGAGAGGCGATACCAGCCCGGGTGCAAGGACGCAGTTGGAAAAACGGAGTAACCCGTTAGCGAGAGCCCGGGCGGCCAATAAGGGGTGTTCGTGCCCCACTTTGATGGATGCGCCCCCCCTTATGGCCCCGAGACATAAGGCGCGCAGGCCCCTAAAGACAGGCGGCATCAATGGCGCTTTCTTGGCGATTCTCCAGTGATTCTGGAGCCAGAGCGCCGCCGGGGAACCAAATGAGAAGGTTTCTCGAGTAGAAACCTTGAGGCTTTCGTGTTGACGTCCAAACACCCCACTTCCGAAACGGCCCCTTTACAGCCGGTTCAGCGTTTCAGTCAGAGGTCCAACTAGACCATGCAGTTCAGCGACATCGATTTTGTTATCATCGGGGCCGCGAAGTCGGCGACGACCTGGCTCCAGACCCAGCTTCAGGCCGACCCGGCTGTCTACATGCCGGACCCCGAGCTGCATTACTTCTCGCGGCAGTACGAGCGCGGCGATGCGTGGTACCTGTCGCACTTCAGCGACGAAGGGCTCGGCAAGACGGTGGGCGAGAAATCCAACTCGTACCTCTACGTTCCCGACGCCGCGACCCGCCTCCACAGCGCCCTGCCGCACGTCAAGCTGATCGCGCAATTGCGCAATCCGGTTGAGCGGGCCTATTCCAATTACTGCATGCTGTTCCGGCGTGGTGAGGTGGGGCCGGATATCGAATCCTACCTCGATCCCTCGATCAGCGAGAACTTCCGCTTCCTCGTCGCCGGCAACTTTGCCTCGCACCTTCAGCCGTTTGTCGACCTTTATGGCCGCGACAAGCTGCTCATCCTGTTTTTCGAAGGGGTTTCGGGCGATCCCGAGGGGCAGATGGCGCGCGTGCGCGATCATCTCGGCCTTCCGCCCCGCGCGCTTGCGCCCGTTATGCGCGACAAGGTCAAGGACAAGACCGCGCCGGTCGTCCCGCCGACCTTGCGCAAACGGCTTGGCTGGATGAAGCCGATCGTGCGGCCCTTGCGCGGCACATCCGCGTTCGAGGCCGTACGCGGTTCGATCGCGCGCAAGACCGAGTACCCGCCGCTGACCCAAGAGGTGCGCAATCGCCTTAACGACTATTTTGGCCCCTCGATCGAAGCGCTGGAAGAGATGAGCGGTCAGTCGCTCAGCCACTGGTACCGATCGATGGAAGCGGCCGAGTAGGCGGACACCTGACAACAGACCCGTAGAGTGAGGCCGCAGCCCTCAGGGCGTGCAAGCGCGATCAAGCGGACGGTCACCGCGCCGACCAAGGGAAAGATCACCGAGAATGAAGAAGTTCATCGTAACCGGGATACAGATGCGAAACAAAGGCTCTCAGGCCATGTTTCTGTCGCTGTGTTACACCTTGAAGTCCCTTTATGAGGACTGCGAGGTGATTGGCTTTGCCTTCAAGACGGATTCGCCCGAGCAATACGCCTTTACGCTGCTGCCGCATGACGATTTCACCAGGCTCGTCTTTAAATACAAGCTGGACCGCGTGCCGCTGGCGGCCCCGCTGCTCACACGCCTTGCCGGCTTTTCTCGCAAGACCGACAAATGGGACGGCAAGATTGCGGAGATGAAGAAGGCGCTGCGCGAAGCGGACGCCATCCTCGACGCAAGCGGCTACACGCTCGGCTCGGGCTGGAGCAAGAAGGGCGGCGAGCAGCTGCTCGATACCATCCGGATGGCCAAGCGCTATGGCAAGAAGGTGATCCTGATGCCGCAGAGCTTTGGCCCATGGGAATGGGGCGAAGACGACGACGCGGAATTTCTAAGGCGCGTCAAGAAAGAGCTGTCCTACTGCACCCGGATCTACCCGCGAGAGAAGGAAGGGTACTCGTCCCTGAAGTCCCTGGGCCTTGGCAATGTCGAGCTTTCCGCCGACATGGTGATCCGCGAGAAGACCTTCCCCGAAGCCGGCGACATCGTTGCCTCCGGCGTCACGCAAGACCTCGATTATCCCGAGGAAGGCTCGGTTGGCTTTATCGTCAACGAGAATCTCTTCCGGATCGGCGATCCCGAGACGGTGCGGGGCCTCTACGCACAGATGCTCGACAAGCTCGTCGACAAGGGCGAGGTCGTCTACTTCCTGAACACGTCGGGGGCGGATCTGGATCTCACCGAGCAAATCCTGCGTCAGACCAGGAACCGCGACAAGGTGCGGGTGATCACGGGCGAATATTCCAGCCCCGAACTGATCGATATGATCAGCCGGTTCAAATATGTGGTCGCCTCGCGCTACCACTCGATCGTGTTCGCGTTCCGCAGCGGCGTTCCGGCGATCATCTTTGGCTGGGCGGCCAAATACACCGATCTCGCGGCGCATTTCGGCCAGGAGCGGTACGTGGTCGATGTGCGCGATCCGGGCGTCGAGCAGATCATGGAAATGATCGATACCATGGGCGCGAACTATGAAGAGGAATCGCAGCGCATCAAGGACGGCCTGGAAGAGGTGCAGGCCACGTCGGTGATCGAGAAAGCGGTGAACACCCTTTAGGTCCCGCTTGCGCGCCTTTCCAGGCGACGCTGACGCGCCCGCTCACAGGGTTCGAGGCGCTTTTGCCAAGCTCGCCCGTTCTGCGAATTCAAAGGGTGAGACCTCATCGCCGTCAGCATCGCCGTCCGCAGGGACTTGCAACGCGGTCTCGGAGCCTTCTGCGCGGGCGATCAACCGCGCGCAGCCTTCGCCGAAGGCGCGCGCGTAGGGGGCAAACAGCGCCGATATCGGAGGGTCTGCCCGCCCAAGGCTCGCTCGGTCCTCGAGCGACAGGAGCGACAGTTCGTGCGGCACCTCAACGCCCAGCTCTCGCGCCACATCGAGCACCGCAAGCGCCACTTCCTCGGTTTCCGCAATGATCGCGGTCGGACGGATGGTTGGCACCAGCCAGCTTTTCGCAAGCCCCAGCGCCTCGGCGAAACCGCGCCGACCATCGGCGGTGAAATGGTGATGCGCGCGGCTGCCTTTTGCGGCCATCACGCGGTGATAGCCTGCAAGCCGTTTTTCCGAGCGGCGCGGATCGGCGGAACCGGTCACAAAGCCGATCTGTCGGTGGCCGAGTTCGCACAACCGCCTCGTGGCCTCTTCGCCCAGCGCGGCGTCGTCCATTGCCGCGCCAGCTTCTCCTGGCGCGCGGCGGTGCCCAAGGTCTTCCAGCGCGATGCCACGGCCTTCGATCGCGCTGCGAAGGTCTGCCCGCTCTTCAAGGGGCGGGGTCAGGATGACCCCGTCGGGGCTGAGCGCTGTGAGCGTGCGGTTGAGCTGCGCCAGGCTCTCGGCCGGATCGGTGCCGAGCTGTTCGAACAACAGATGGTATCCCGCTTCGGAGCAGCGATCGAGACCGGCGACCAGCATCGCGTCGAGCGGCAGCCTCCCCGTGCGCGCGCCCGCGCCCGCTGTGCCCGCTCCCCGCTCAAGCACGGCCAGCACCAAGAAACTGCGTGCACCGCCCATGCGGCGCGCAGCCATATTGGGAACATAGCCCAGATCGGCGATGGCAGCCTCGACACGCTCACGCGCCTTAGCCGACACTTTGGGACTGCGATTGAGGACACGGGAAACCGTCTGGCGGGAAACCTGCGCTGCCTTTGCAACGTCCTCGATCGTTATGCGGCTTTGGGTCAAGGTGATATTCGCCTTCAGCCTTGGTGGTGCGATCCGGGCTTGAATTGTGAGCGTACAACCTTTCGAATTAAAGACGAGGGAAGGTTCACATAGGGTTTCCAGCGGTCCGTTCGACCGCGTGGCTCCTTCCCCGTCATCGCGTGCAGCGCTCGGGCCGTGGGCGGGTGTTCAGTCGAACCCGTTTTCAAGAAAACGCTTACCGAGCCCCGCGAGCATGGCCGCGCCCATGGGCAGCGCGCCTTCATCGACGTGCATGTGCGGATTGTGCAGCGCGCAGCACTGGCTCCAGTCTTCGCCTTCCTTCGCGACGCCCAGAAAGAACATCGCGCCCGGCGCCTTCTCGAGCACGTAGGAGAAGTCCTCGGCTCCCATGATCGGGGCGGCGAGATCGCGCCATCCTTGCGCGCCGCCCATTTCCCGCGCGATTGCCTCGCCCATGGCGACCGCGCGCGGATCGCAGATCGTCACGGGAAAGCCGGGATCGATCGTGACTTCGGCGTTCACGCCATGCGCGTGTGCGGTGGCCTTGGCGACCTCGGCGATCAGCGCGTGAGCTTTGGCGCGGTGTTCGCAGGACAGCGTGCGGATCGTGCCGCCCAACATCGCGGTGTCGGGGATCACGTTGTGGGTCGATCCGGCGTGGATCTGGGTCACGGTGACGACCACGGCGTTGGTGGCCTCGAAACGCCGCGTCACCATCGCCTGGATTGCGCTGACAATGGCGGCGGCGGCGGGCAGCGGATCCGCGCAATCGTGCGGCATGGAGGCGTGGCCCCCTTCGCCGCTTACCGTGATATCGAACTGGTCCGCCGCCGCCAGCAGTGGCCCGGCGCGCCCGGCGAAGACGCCGAACTGGGCGTTGGGCATAATGTGAAGCGCAAACGCGGCGTCGGGCAACGGATCGATCAGTCCGTCCTCCAGCATGAAGCGCGCCCCGTGATGGCCCTCCTCGCCCGGCTGAAACATGAAATCGACCGTTCCGGCGAAGGTGTCGCGCGCCTCGCACAGCAGCTTGGTCGCTCCCACCAGCATGGCGGTGTGCGTGTCGTGGCCACAGGCGTGCATGCGCCCGGGTATGGTGGAGGCGAAGTCGAGCCCGGTTCTCTCCTGCATGGGCAGCGCGTCCATGTCCCCGCGCAGGAGGACCCGGCGCGCCGCTTGCTTGGCCGATCCAGACGCTGTGCCTTTGAGAGTGGCCACCGCGCCCGTGGTCGAGGGCCCCTCGCGCCACTCCAGTGGAAGTCCCTCGAGCGCATCGCGCACCTTTGCCATCGTCATCGGGCATTCGAGCCCAAGTTCGGGTTCGGCGTGAATGGCGCGGCGCAGCGCGGTGATCTCGGGCGAAAGCGCTTTGGCAGCATCGAGCAGGGTTTGGGTCAGCATGGGTGCAAGTCTAACGCGTTACCATTCGTTACGCAGCCAAAATGTTCCAGTCATCAGCCGTTCATGCGCGCAGCGGATTATGAACGCACGCGTTCAAAAAATTCGCGTCAATACCTTGATTATCCGCAAGCCGGGCCGATGTAACCTCGCATCGGTATGGCCCGAACAGGACGCAACAGGGCAAAAGTGCAAAGACATTAACCATTTTTCGCTGTAACGGGACTGCCATGGCCACCCCTATCTACGAATTTGCGCAACTGCCCCACGTTGCCACCCGCGCACCAGCGCCGCCGGCGCGTGCGAAAGAGCGATCCCCCGGCGAAGCGCCGCGGGTCGGTGTGATTTACAACCCTCGCAGCCATCGCAATCAGGGCGCCGATTTCGACTGCGGCGTGTGCCCTCAGGTGCACATCGCAACCCCGGATAAGCGAGACGCCCTGCCCGAGGCGCTGAGCGAGTTTGCCAAGGACGATATCGATCTTTTGGTCATCAATGGCGGCGATGGGACCGTGCGCGATGTCTTGACGTGCGGTAGCAGCATTTTCGGCGATAACTGGCCCGCGATCGCGGTTTTGCCGAAGGGCAAGACGAACGCGCTGACGGTGGATCTTGGCGTTCCTTCGGAATGGAGCCTGCAGGACGCGATCGACGCGTTCGACCAGGGCGATCGTGTGGTGCGCAGGCCGCTCGACATCACCGATCTCGACAAGGGCGCGTCGAGCCGCGTGCTTGGCTTCATTCTGGGCGCTGGCGCTTTTACCCGCGCAACGTCGGCCGGGCAAAGCGCGCACAAGCTGGGCGCGTTCAACAGCGCCGTGGTGGGAGTCACGACCGCCTGGGCGCTGATGCAGGCGTTCTTCGCCTCGCGTCAAAACCCGTGGAGACGCGGCTCGCGCATGGCCATAAAGCTGGGCAGAGCGGGTTCGCCGATGGCGCATAGCGGCGCGGGAGATCCCGAATATCGTCAGCTCATGCTCGCGACCACTCTGGAACGCCTGCCCGCCGGATTGAAGCCGTTCGGGCGACTGCGCACGGGTCTTCGGATGGTGGTGCTTGATCAGGTGGATCGGCGCACCGCGGTGATGCTGCCGCTGGCCGCCTTCGGCAAGCTGGATTCAGGCGCTCGTGAGAGGGGCATCCATCAGCTCAGCGTCCCGGAATTCACGCTGGCTATCGAGGATTCCTTCATCTTCGACGGCGAGGCCTTTCCCAAGGGTCGCTACCGTGTCGGTCAGGGCCCCGCGCTTCAATTCGTCACCCCCAAGGCTCCCGCCAAAGTCACGTCGTGATGGGCGCGCTTCGCGAGCGCCTCGCAAGTCAAATGAACGCGCCGGTCGATCCGGCGGTCAGCGATTTCGCGCAGGCGCTTGCGCGCGATGCTGGCGCTCTTGCGGTGCTGTTCTACGGATCGAATCTGCGCACCGGGTCGCTGGAGGGCGTTCTCGATTTTTACGTCCTGCTTCCCGGCAGCGGGGATGACGAGCCCGCTATCTGGCCGCGCGTCAGCTATCACGAGCGTGAGTTTGGCGATGTCACCTTGCGCGCCAAGGTTGCGATCATGCGTCTGGAAACTTTCTCCAAGGCGGCTTCGGGCGAGCTTTGGGACACGACGATCTGGGCGCGCTTCGTTCAGCCGTGCGCGCTCGTGTGGCGGCGCGACGAGGCGGCGGCGCAAGGGGTGATATCCGGTGTGGCCGGCGCAGCGATGACCGCAGCGCGGCTGGCGGTCGCCCTGGGGCCCTTGCAGGCCACGGCCGAGGAGTACTGGAGAGCGCTGTTTCGCGCGACTTACAAGGCGGAGTTTCGGGTCGAAAAGCCGGGGCGCGAGAACGATATATTGGGAGTGAATGCAGAGCATTTCGCCGGGCTCCTGCCGCTTGCGCTCGATGCGGGCGGGGTGCCGTTCGAAGCGGATGGAGAGCGGCTTACTCCCCAGCTTGCCCCGAGCGCGCGCGAGCAAATCCTGACCTGGTGGGCCAAAAGGCAAAGGCTTGGAAAGCCGCTCAACGTCGCGCGGCTCTTGAAGGCCAGCGCCACTTTCGAGGGCGCGGCTCGGTACGCCGCCTGGAAGATCGAGCGCCACACGGGCATGGCGGTTGAGGTGACACCGTTTCGCGAACGCTTCCCGATCCTTGCGGCGCCAGGTGTCCTGCTGTCACTCTGGCGCCACCAGCAAAAGCAGCGGCGCTAGGCGCCCGGCGGCCAGGCTCAGCCCAGATAGAGCATGGTGATCGAAAGCCGCTTGACCTCGCTGCCCATCGTGAAGCGGGTCTTCTCGATCCCTGGCTTGCCCAGATTGAAGATGTTGATGGAAGGGTTGTTCGACATCGCTCCGCCGTCCTGGGTGATATCGGTCTTGCCGTTTCCGTTGACATCGTGGCGCGCCGCGATCGCATAGGCGCCTGCGGCTGGGACGGGCAGGCAAAAGGTCATGGTGCCTTTTCGCGCCGGCGCTTCGATACGGTTGATCCATTTGCCCTTTTCCAGCCAGTCCGCTTTGGTGCCGCGGTAGCTTTGCAGTCGGATCATGCCGTCGGAACTCTTGATCCCGCGCACTGTCACGCGCACCGCCGGGCCACCGCCGGGCGCGCACTGGCGCATGTCGTTGGCGATGGTCTCGCGGTAGGTCGTCTCCGACGCAATGGCCGTGCGCGCCTGTCCCGAGCCTGCGAGACCCAGAAAGGCGGCCAAACTGAGCAGCGCTGTCGCCATTGTCTTTCGGCCAAGCGTTCTGACCGCTGAAAATCCGCTCATCGTAAAGTGATCTTTCTGTCTGAGGCTTTACCGCTCGCAGGCGCGAACAGGTTGTCAAGCAGCCGCTTGCTCCAATCGATGATTTACCATGCCGCCGCGCCCGTGAATTCAGCCTGAATTTCGCACGAAGCGCGTGGTTGCGCGCCAAAGCCTGGTGGAAAAGCCCTCCGATACGCTTGTGACCCGATTCGCGGCCTCGTACCTGCAAGGCTCGAACTCTTGGGATTAACCAAGCTGCACCATGCCCGCACCGCTTATTTCGCCATCCATTCTTTCCGCCGATTTCGCTCGGCTGGGAGAGGAAGTGCGCGCGGTCGACGCGGCGGGGGCGGACTGGATCCACATTGACGTTATGGACGGGCATTTTGTGCCCAACATCACAATCGGTCCGGACGTCGTGAAGGCTTTGCGCCCGCATTCGGACAAGCCCTTCGACGTGCATCTGATGATCGCGCCGGTCGATCCCTATCTCGAAGCCTTTGCACAGGCAGGGGCCGACATTATCACCGTGCATCCCGAGGCCGGGCCGCACGTTCACCGAACGCTTCAGGCGATCCGGGCGCTGGGCAAGAAGGCGGGCGTGGTGCTCAATCCCGGCACGCCGGTCGAGGCGCTCGATAACCTGATGGACCTGGTCGACCTCATCCTGGTGATGAGCGTCAATCCCGGCTTCGGGGGGCAGAGCTTCATTCCTTCGCAGCTTGAGAAGATCCGCCGCGTTCGGGCGATGATCGAGGCAACCGGGCGCTCCATCCACCTTGAGGTTGACGGCGGGGTCAACGCCCAGACCGCGCGCGAATGTGTGATGGCGGGTGCGGATGTGCTGGTCGCCGGGTCGGCGACCTTCAAGGGGGGATCGGGCCGCTACGCCGACAACATTGCTGCGCTCAAAGGCGAGGGGACCGCCTGATGGACACACTTTTTCGGGACGAAGCCAGCGAGGTTGCCGAGCGTCGTGAGGATGAGGGTCCGGCGGATTCTTCGACCGGCGAGGCGCGGGCCCACACCGCGCGCGATCCGCTCGCCTCCGAGGCGAGCGAGTCCTCGCGCGCTTTGGCGCTGAGCGATGTGATTGCGCCGCGCAGCGGGCCGGGCGAAGCGCTCATTCGCCTCGCCTATCGCCTGGGCGTTCCGGGTCACGCGCTCGCCGCTCCGTTCCGCCGCGCCTCGGCTCCGCGCCTGCGCGCGCAGGTTCGTACGCCGATCGCGGGCGATCGCAGCGCCGGCACGGCCTTGCGCGCCGGTCATTTTCTGGTCGACAGCGTCAAGCTTCCCATCGCGCAGGTCGACTTCACAGGCCAGACGCGCGTCGCCCCCGGTGTTGAGCGCAGTCTCCACTCCTTCGGCTGGCTTTACGATCTCGCGGCCAGCGCCCCTCGCGAAATGTGCACCGATGTCGCCGAGAGGATTGCTCGCGAATGGCTCCACGCGAACGGGCAGTGCCCCTTGCGCGCGGCCAAAGCGGGAGCGTGGAGCATCGAGAACACCGGCCTTCGCCTGATGGCCTGGCTCGTTCACGCGCCGCTGATCATGGGGGCATCGGATTCGAGCCTGCGCAGCGAATTGCTGGACAGCGTTGTCGAAACGGCGGGATGGCTTGATCGCAAGGTTTTGAAGACCGGCGCGGGGCTGGGTCAGATGATCGGCTGGGCGGCGGTGACGGCGGCGGGCCTGCTCTTGCCCGAAGGCAAGCCGCGGCGGCTTTACGGCCAGGCGGCGCTTGTGAAGTGTCTCGGCGATCTGGTGGCGGAAGACGGCGGCCTTCTGGCGCGGTGTCCGGCGGCGCAAATGCAGGCGATTGCCACGCTGACCGACCTCATAGCGTGCTACGAAGCGGTCGAGGAACAGCCGCCCGAGGCCCTGTTCGTCATGCGCGAGCTGCTGGTTCCGCCGCTTCTGGCGCTGCGCCATGGCGACGGCGCACTTGGCAGCTGGCAGGGGCAGGGCGCGATTTCGGCGGACCGCGTCGCCAGCCTCATCGCTGCGACCGGCGTGCGCACCCGGCCGCTTAACGAGCCCGAACATTGGGGCTTTCAGCGCCTTCGTGGAGGCAACACGCAGGTGCAGTTCGACGCCGCTCCGCCTCCGCGCGCCCGGCACGCGCGGATGGGCTGCGCCTCGACGCTGGCCTTCGAGATGTCCGATGGCCCTGCGCGCCTCGTTGTCAATTGCGGCGGCGCCTCGCTGGCGGGTGGCCAGGTGCCCGCGCATATCGGCCAGGGCCTGCGCGCCACGGCGGCGCATTCGACCCTGGTGCTCGACAACGCCAATTCGACCGCGGTGCTGCTCCACGGCAAGCTTGGCAAGGGCGCCGAAAATGTCGAGGTGGAGCGCCGCGCGATCAGCAAGCAAGTCACCCGCGTTGACGCCAGCCACGATGGGTATGTTGCGCGCTTTGGCCTGACGCACCAGCGCATCCTCTCGCTGCGCAGCGACGGAAGCCAGCTGGCGGGCGAAGACATCCTGATCCCGGCCGGGCGAAAGGGCGTGCGCGGGAAGGTCGGCTTCGCGATCCGGTTTCACCTCGGGCGCGGTGTCGAGGCGCAGCTTTCGCAGGACAAGCGCGGCGCGAGCCTGCTGACACGCGACGGGCGGCTTTGGCAATTCCGGCTGCGCGGCGATGCGGCGAGTGCGGGCGAGGTGGCGCTCGCCGTCGAAGACAGTCTGTGGGTCGACGGCGAAGGCCGCCCACACCCAACCCAGCAGCTTGTGATCGAGGGGCTGACGTCGCGCGGCGGAGGGCAATTCTCCTGGCTGTTCAAGAAAACGAGCTGACGTCTTCTCGACAAGAAGGGGCTCGAGAGGAAATTGATTTGACCGATGTAGTCATCAAGCGGGCGCTGCTTTCGGTGTCCGACAAGAGTGGATTGGCCGAGCTCGGACAGGCTCTGGCCGCGCGCGGTGTCGAGCTGGTGAGCACTGGCGGCACCGCGCGCACCCTTCGCGAAGCCGGGCTGGACGTGCGCGACGTGTCCGACCTCACCGGTTTTCCCGAGATGATGGATGGGCGGGTCAAGACGCTTCATCCCAAGGTCCATGGCGGTCTGCTCGCCCTGCGCGACAACGATGAGCACGTTGCGGCCATGGAGGCGCACGATATCGGCGCAATCGATCTCGTGGTGGTCAACCTCTATCCGTTCGAGGCGACCGTTGCGAAAGGCGCGGGGCGGGCTGAAACAATCGAGAATATCGACATCGGTGGGCCAAGCATGGTGCGCTCGGCCGCCAAAAACCATGGCTTTGTGACGGTCCTGACCGATCCGGCGGATTACGCAGGGCTGCTCGATGAAATGGAGGCGCGCGGCGGCGCAACCGGCGCGGCGTTCCGCATCCGCATGGCGGGCAAGGCCTACGCGCGCACCGCGGCCTATGATGCGGCGATCGCCAATTGGTTTGCGTATGGCGACGCTTTCACAAATCCACTCGGCCCCGAGGCGCTTCAGGCGACGCCGTTTACGCCGACCATGCCGCTCGCGTTCACGCTTGAAGACACGCTGCGCTATGGCGAGAACCCGCACCAATCGGCGGCGGTCTATATCCCGCAGGCAACCGCAGGTGCGGGCGTGCCGCAGGCCGAGCAGCTTCAGGGCAAAGCGCTCAGCTACAACAATCTGAACGACGCGGATGCGGCGCTGGAGCTGGCGGCGGAATTCTCGGGGCAGGATCCCGCTGTCGTGATCGTGAAGCACGCCAATCCTTGCGGTGTCGCGCAATCGGGGACGTTGCTTGAAGCGTGGGAGGCAGCGCTCGCATGCGACAGCGTTTCGGCCTTTGGCGGGATCGTGGCGGTCAACGCCGAACTGGACGGTGCCACGGCTGAGGCGATCGCAAATATCTTCACCGAAGTTGTGATCGCGCCCACGGTCAGCGACGAGGCCCGTGCGATCTTCGCGAAGAAGAAGAACCTTCGTCTGCTCGAATGCGGTGTGCTGCCCGATCCGCGTCGCGGTGGTTTTGCGATGAAGACGATCGCCGGCGGCTTGCTGATCCAGAGCCGCGATAGCGGCGCGGCGACTGAGGCGGACCTGAAAGTGGTCACCGAGCGCGCGCCCACCGAGCAGGAGCTCAAGGACTGCCTTTTCGCATGGACGGTGGCCCGGCATGTGAAGTCCAACGCCATCGTCTACGCCAAGGACGGCGCGACGGCGGGAATTGGTGCGGGTCAGATGAACCGGCGCGATTCCGCGCGGATCGCGGCGATCAAGGCAAAGGAGGCGGCCGAGACCCACGGCTGGTCCGAGCCCCGGACCGCTGGCAGTGCGGTAGCCTCAGACGCGTTTTTCCCCTTCGCCGACGGCCTTGTTTCGGCAGCTGAAGCGGGCGCGAGCGCAGTGATACAGCCCGGCGGCTCCATTCGCGACGAAGAGGTGATCGCTGCTGCCGACGAGGCCGGGCTGGCCATGGTCTTTACCGGGATGCGACACTTCCGGCACTGATCGTTTGCCGGGGGCTCTGTGGGGCGCTTCCCAACGCCTTTGGCAAACGTGAATTGTGTCGGTGTCAACTTTTTCCAAACAGCTTCGTAACTATAAGCGACAATGTAACGAATTGTCGCCTGAAAGACCTGTTCACCTTCACGAAAGTGGGCGGCGGCAAAAGGACCAACCACCCCCCAACCGCACACCCCCCGCGAGATTATCCATGACGTTCTTCAATTCTGATCTCTATCGCCACGTTGGTCTCGGCTTTCTGATTGGCGCCGCCCTGATGGCCGCCTTCAACCTTGACGCCCTGACCGATGAATTCTCGCCGCCCGCTCTGGCTGCCGAAGCGCCGCAAGCTCCCCTGCCCGCGCCTGAGTTTCGCATCCAACCGTTCCGCTAAGGAAGCCCGCCTGTGCGCCTGTCCATCTTGAGAGCTGCCCATGTCCTTGCCGCCGCCGTTCTGGCCGCGGCCAGTTTAGGGGCGCCTGCACAGGCGGAGAAGGTGGTGAATGCGCCCGCGCCAAAGCGGATTGCGAAAGAAGGCACCGGGCTCAAGACCGCGATCTTTGCCGGTGGCTGTTTCTGGGGCGTCGAAGGCGTCTTTAGCCATGTCAAAGGCGTGAAGTCCGCCGTCTCCGGCTTTCACGGCGGCGCGGCGGGAACCGCGCAATACCGCACGATCGTCACGGGCATCACCAATCACGCCGAAGCCGTCAGGATCACGTACGACCCCTATGTCGTGCGCTACGACGAGCTTTTGCGCATCTTCTTTTCCGTCGTCACGGACCCGACGCAGCTCAACCGCCAGGGCCCTGACGTGGGCGCGCATTACCGCTCGGCCCTCGTGCCGCTGAGCGAGGAGCAGCGCGCGGTGGCGCAGGCCTATCTTGAACAGCTTGATGGATCGGGCCTGTGGGATAAGCCGGTCGTCACGCGCATTGAAAAGCACCGCAAGTTCTATCCGGCTGAGGACTATCACCAGGATTACATGGTGAAGAACCCTTACAGCGGCTACATCATGCGCTTCGACCAGCCCAAGGTCGCCGCCCTGAAGACGATGTTTCCGCGCGATTACCGTGACGAATTTCTCCGCGATGGGCCAAAAACCTAGGCGGTTTTTTGTTCAAGCCGCTGGCGCTTCTGCCGTTGTCGCTGTACGCTTTCGTCATGAGTGAATGTGAACCCCACGCGTTAAAAGAGCTTTCGGGCGACGAACTCGTCGCCGCCGCACGCAGTGTCCTGATCCGGTCCGGCGAGCAGTGGACGACCATGCGCGAAGCCGTGTTTGTCGAACTGGCGCGCTTTGAGCGCCCGATTTCGGCCTACGATGTCGCCGACCGCCTCTCGGAGATACGGGGAAAGCGGGTCGCGCCAAACTCCATCTACCGGATCCTCGATGTGTTCGTGGCGAATGGTCTTGCCGTGCGCATCGAGAGCTCGAACGCCTATATTGTCAATTCGCATCCGGGTCACAGCCACGACTGCATCTTTCTGGTTTGCGAAGAATGCGGCGACGCAGCGCATGTTGACGATCCCGATGTGAGTCGGTCGGTGCGGGCCCTTGTGGGACGGCGCCAATTTCACACAGACCACCTGGTGCTCGAGATGCGCGGCCTGTGCCGCCAGTGCGCCTGAGCGCGCTTCATCAAAGCTGAAAGGGACCGGTTTGCGCGGGCTTTGCGCCGCCGACCGCGTGCCGGATCGCCAGTCTGTTGGCGGCGTTAATTCAACTTGACACTCCAAAGTGTCAGGTAAATTTGCCTCTTGGTCGATGAAGCGGTATATCGATGCGGCAAAGGGTTCATCGACAGGTCGGTTCGCAAGGTGTAAGGCGAGAATCTATGACTAAGCCACCCCAAACTCCGCTTCTTGATCAGGTACCTACACCTGATGAGCTTCGCCAGCTCAAGCCCGAACAGCTCCGACAACTCTCCGATGAATTGCGCGCCGAGATGATCGACGCGGTCAGCGTTTCGGGCGGGCATTTGGGCTCGGGATTGGGCGTGGTCGAACTCACGGTGGCGATTCATTACGTCTTCAACACCCCGGATGACCGGCTCGTGTGGGATGTCGGCCACCAATGCTATCCGCACAAGATCATCACCGGGCGGCGGGACCGTATCCGGACGCTTCGTCAGGGCGGAGGATTGAGCGGTTTCACCAAGCGCGCGGAGAGCGAATACGATCCGTTCGGCGCGGCGCACTCCTCGACTTCGATCTCGGCGGCTCTGGGGTTTGCCATCGCGAACAAGCTGAACGACCGCCCCGGACGGGGCATCGCGGTCATCGGCGATGGGGCGATGAGCGCTGGCATGGCCTATGAGGCCATGAACAACGCCTCGCAGGCGGGCAATCGCCTGGTGGTCATCCTCAACGACAACGACATGTCGATCGCGCCGCCTGTGGGGGGGCTTTCGGCCTATCTGGCGCGCATGGTGTCGTCGAGCGAGTATCTCGGCATTCGCAGCCTGGCCAGCCGCGCTGTGAAGAAGATGAGCCGGCGCATGCATGAAGCGATTGGCAAGGCCGAGGAATACACGCGCGGCATGGTGACCGGTGGAACCCTGTTTGAAGAGCTCGGCTTTTACTATGTCGGCCCGATCGACGGCCACAATCTCGATCACCTGATCCCCGTGCTCGAAAACGTACGCGACACCTCGGAAGGCCCGGTGCTGATCCATGTCGTTACCGAGAAGGGCAAGGGCTACGCGCCGGCGGAGAACAGCGCGGACAAGTATCACGGCGTCCCCAAGTTCAACGTCATCACCGGCGAAAAGGCGAAGGGCGCGCCCGGCGGTCCGCCCAATTACCAGAACGTGTTCGGCGACACGCTGGCCAAGCTGGCCGACACCGACAAACGCATCTGCGCCATCACCGCCGCGATGCCATCGGGCACGGGAGTGGACCGGTTTGCAAAGGCGCATCCGGATCGCAGCTTCGATGTCGGGATCGCCGAACAGCACGGCGTGACTTTCGCCGCGGGTCTGGCGGCGCAGGGGATGCGTCCCTTCGCGGCGATCTATTCGACCTTCCTCCAGCGCGCCTATGATCAGGTGGTGCACGATGTGGCGATCCAGAACCTTCCGGTGCGCTTTGCGATAGACCGCGCCGGGCTGGTGGGCGCCGATGGCTCTACCCACGCAGGCTCGTTCGACATCACCTATCTTGCAACATTGCCCAACATGGTGGTGATGGCCGCCTCGGACGAAGCCGAACTGGCGCACATGACCTATACGGCAGCGGAATATGACGAAGGCCCGATCGCATTTCGCTATCCGCGAGGCAGCGGTACGGGCGTGTCGATCCCCGACCAGCTCGAAAAGCTTCAAATCGGCAAGGGCCGCGTCGTCCGCGAAGGCAGCAAGGTGGCGATCCTTTCGCTCGGCGCGCGTCTAGAAGAGGCGAAGAAGGCCGCCGACCAGTTGGAGGCCAGGGGGCTTTCAACCACGGTCGCCGATATGCGCTTTGCCAAGCCGCTCGACACCGATTTGATCGAGCGACTGATGAAAACCCACGAAGTGATCATCACGATCGAAGAAGGCGCCATCGGCGGTCTCGGCGCGCATGTCTTGACCTACGCGAGCGACGAGGGCTTGCTCGACGCCGGCCTCAAAGTGCGCACGATGCGCCTGCCCGATATCTTCATCGATCAGGATTCGCCCGACAAGCAATACGCGCTCGCGGGTCTTGATGCCGATGCGATTGTCGAGAAGGTTCTGAACGCGCTCAAGCATAACTCGGCGGGCGTTGCGAACGATGGCGTGGAGGAAGCGCGGGCGTAAACGGGGGAGCCAGCCGCCACCTTTATCGTGGTTTGCAGGACCAGCTTCAAGCAAGAGCGCGCCTGCATCCCAGCCCCGTATGACGGCTAAGGCGCCTAACGCGGCCTTGTAATCACCACCGCCGCCAGAGGTTCAGGCGTTTCCTCGCCTTCGACGGTGGGTTCCTCTACCTCCTCGGGCAAGTCGGCAAAATCGCCTGTCCCCTCAACCTCCTCCATGATTGCCGGCGCTTCGGGCGGCTCTTCTCCTTTGAGCGCCGCGATCTCAGCCTCACGCCGGTAGAGATAGCTGTCGCGCCGCGCGGCGTAGGGGTTGAGGGTATCGTCGATCCGCGCGAGCTCCGCGTCGAATTCCAAGCGGTCTTCAAGGTTGCTGACCAGATAGAAAGGCACGGAGAATTCGAGGCGATTGAACGGCTCGCCCACCGCAACCGGCAACAGTAACTGATCCAAGAAGCTCCCCGTCACATCGCGCGCGGTCGTTGCGCCGGTGACGGGCAGATACAGGTATGGCCCTGATCCAATCCCGTAAAAGCCCATCGTGTTGGCAAAGCCGTTGCGCCGCCGCGGCAGATTGATCCCCGGCTTTTCGGCGATGTCGATCAGCCCGCCCAGCCCCAATGTCGAATTGATCATCAACCGGCCCAGCGTTTCGAACGTCTTGCCGATCTTGCCCTGGAGCAGGAAGTTCAGCGCGTTGTTGGGCTCGCGCAGGTTGTTGACTACATTGCCAAGGCCCTGGCGCAGCGGCCCGGGAAGTCCATCGCGGTAGGCATAGGCGACCGGCTCGACGATGGCGTCGTCGAGGTTCTGCGTGATGCGGTAGCTTTCTTCGTTGATTCGCTCGATCGGGTCATTTTCCGGTGGCCCATAGGAGCCTTCAACCACAATGACGTTTTCGTCTTGCGACTGCGCCTCGTCGTTTTGATCGCGTTCCTCTTCCTCTTCTTCGGGCGGCGCATCGGGTACGGCCTGCGCTGCGGTGAGCGACCAGGAGAGGTTCAGCAATCCCGCAGGGCCCCCAACCGCGCCGCGCGGCGGCTCAAAATGCGCGCGCGCTTCCTCGGTGACGACCACAGGCGTCTCGCCCTGAAGCGCCACATCCGGCGCCTGGCCCAGCAGCAAGGGAGATGTCAGGGCAATCAACGCTGCGTTCGCCACATTCGCGACCTTTCTTTCCATGGCGACCGACGCGAGGCCAGAGGCCTTGACGCCGACGTGTTGTGTCCCCGCCAGCCGACCATGTGCCTATCGATGCGCTGTCTGCCAACCGATCTTTTTGCGCCCTGCCTGTTGACCTGGCGCTATTTGGCTCTTTCGAAATCGGGCAAAACCCTTACCGTCCGGCTTATGAACCTCTTGAAAACGCAACGCGAAGGGGCTGTTGTCCGGCTTACGATCGATCGTCCGGAGACGATGAACCCGCTGGGGCAAGCGGGCGATGGCGATGAGGTCGCACGTGTCTGCCGCGAGATAAACCGTGATAAAACAGTGCGCTGTGTCATCCTGACGGGTGCGGGAAGGGCCTTTTCGGCGGGTGGCGATGTAAAGGCGATGCGCGATCGCTCCGGCGCCTTTGCCGGGCCGCCGCCGGAGATATCGGACGGATATCGCGAAAACATCCATGTCATTCTGCGTGCGATCTACGGCCTGCGCGTGCCGATGATCGCTGCGGTGAACGGGCCAGCGATCGGTCTGGGCTGCGACGTGGCCTGCCTTGCCGATATGCGCATTGCGAGTGAAACCGCGCGCTTTGGCGTTACCTTTCTCAAGCTCGGCATCATTCCGGGCGATGGCGGCACGTGGATTCTGCCTCGAGTTATCGGGCAGTCGCGCGCGGCTGAGCTCTTCTACACCGGCGATGTGATCGACGCGAAGACCGCGCTCGAATGGGGCTTGGTCAGTCGCATTACAACGCCCGAGACTCTGCTGGAAGAGGCGGAAAGGCTCGCGCTCAAAGTCGCCGCGCAGCCTCCCCACGCTTTGCGCCAGGCCAAGATGCTGCTGCGGCAGGGCCAGCAAATGAGCTATGACAGCGCGCTGGAACTCGCCGCGAACACGCAGGCGATGATGCATCTGACAAAGGATCACGAGGAAGGCGTCGCCGCGCTGCTCGAAGAACGCGCGGCGGATTTCAAGGGAGAGTAGGTGGCCTCGCGGCTCTTTTCGGCACGGCCTCCTAAAGGCTGATCCAGCGCCAGATGCCGGCGGGAATGCCGCCCATTGGCAGGTGCACCCAGCTAAGCCCCGCAAACAGCGTGAGGCCCAGAAGCCAGGGTACCGCGCCCGCTTTGGCAAAGCCTGAAAGGCGCGGCCAGTAGCTGGTGCGGCTTTCCCATTGCTCCCACGCCTCGCCCATCAGCTCGCGCTTCTTGCGATCCTGCATATGCGCCCCGACCAGAGCCAGAAAGCCGATCGCGAAAGCGGTGATCATCGTGCGCACGCTCCAGAACAGGATCATGTGTGAAAGCGCCCACAGGCCAAAGCCCCACATCATCGGGTGGCGCGTGATGGTGAAGACCCCTTTTGGCTCGGCGCGCGCCTGCTGCTCGGCGAGCGGGGTGGGCAGCGCGGGATTGCCGAGCAAGGAGCCTGCAAACAGGATCATCGCGGGCACAGTGAGCGCGGTGGCCAAGATCCAGCCCGCCTCGCCCGAGCCGCCAAGATCGGCGGGCGGCGCGGCCTTGAACGCGAAATAGACCCACGCGAGCGTCGCAAGACTCACCAGCGAGTAGACGAGTTGGAAGCCGACCGGCCCCAGCGCCTTCGCCATGGCGGGGCGCAGGGGATGCGACATCGCAAAATGCGTGCCGACAAAGGCGGCGTTGGCGGCGACAAGCTCTAGCATGATCCCTCCCGGCTGTTTCGGGCAACGCTAACAGCGGCGTTCCCGATTGCCTAGCGGGCCAGCCCTGTCGGGATGATGGTCGCTTGCGCTGCGGCGACGTGCACCGGATCGATTCCGTCGCGTTCGGCGAAGACATCCGCGCGCGTGACCACCTGTCTTTTGCCCGGTTTGATGACCTGACCTTGCGCGCGCAGCCGCTCGCCTTGTGCGGGGTGCAGAAAGTCGATGGTGTAGCCGCCCGTGACAACGTCGCCCGCCACCGAGGCGGCGGCCCAGGCGCAGGCGTTATCGGCCATCAGACCGACAATGGCGCCGTGCGCAAAGCCGTGATGCTGGGTCATTTCCGGGCGCAGGGTCAAAAGTAGTTCGGCCTCGCCTTGTCAGACCTTGAGAGGCTCAACCGCGAGCCAATTCCAAAAGCCCGAGCCTTCGACCGCCACACGCTTCATATATTCGAGCGATGTGTCGGGACTGTCGAACCGCGATTGAGGCATTATCACACACTTGATAAGTCTGGTTTCCAGACGTATGGAGTGTGTTTTTGGCCTTCGCAAGTCTCATTTACAGACCCCGCTCGGATGTGTTTTATGAACAAGCCCGATGAAAACCTACCGCGCCTCCCGCTCTCCATGCCCGATTGGCCGCGCCGCCCGTGTGCTGGGCGATCGCTGGATTATCCTGATTCTGCGAGAGGCGTTTCTGGGCGCGGACCGGTTCGAGATCTTTGTCGAGCGTACCGGGATCAATCGCGCGGCGCTGACCTCGCGGCTGGAGATCCTACAGGAAGCCGGACTGATGCGGCGCGAACCGCCCGAGGGCAAGCGCGCGCGCTATGTCCTGACCGAGAGCGGCAAGGCGCTGGCGCCGCTCTATCGCGAGATGGCGGAGTGGGGCGCGGCGCACCTGTTCGCGCCCGACGAGGCGCGCGGTAACTGGCCTGGGGGCGCATAGTCGGACATCCGACAAACAAAACCCCGGACCGCCGCGCAAGCGATCCGGGGTGTTCGTTGTGCGGCGGCGCCGCGCCTATTCGGCGGGACGTGTCGCGGGATGGATGCCCGCCGCTTGCGGTTCGCCGATCTCGCTCTGGCCTAGCAGGTCGTCGCCGACATTGTCGTCCTTCAGCGTGTCGAGGTGCATCAGCTTCTTCACCAGCGGGCTGACGAGCATGACAACGACGCCGATGCCGACCGCATAAAGGCCGACCGTCCAGTAGACATCGAGCACAACCTGCTTGCCCGCGCCTTCGCCAACGTCTTCCGCGCCCGTCGCCGCCGCGATGAGCCCGGCGGCAAAGTTGCCGGTCGCCGATGCGAAGAACCAGGTTCCCATGATCAGCGAGGCCATGTGGCCGGGCGACAGCCGGTTCATCGCCGAGAGCCCGACGGGCGACAGGCACAGCTCCCCGGTCGTGTGGAGCAGGTAGATCAGGAAGATGAAGATCACGGGAGTGGGCACATCGACGCCTACGCTGTTCGCGCCCCAGACGAGGACAAGGAAGCCAAGGCCGACCTGGACGACGCCGAGGCCGAACTTCATCGGCGCCGAAGGCTCGAACCCGCCGCGCCCCATGAACTGCCACACAGCGGCAAAGACGGGCGCCAGAAGGACAATGTAGATAGCGTTGACCGACTGGAACATCGAGGCGTTCACCCCTTGCGTGTCGACATGGCGATCGGTGAACAGATTGAGCGAGGAACCCGCCTGCTCGAACAGCGCCCAGAAGACGATGGAAACGAGGATGAGGAACATCGCGGCAAAGATGCGGTCGCGCTCCTCACTGGGCAGCTTGGTCACGGCGGTGAACAGCACATAGAGTACGAGCCCGCCACCAAACGCGCCGAGCACATAGCCGACCAGTTCCTGATACTGGATCGCGGTCCAGCACAGCGCCACCATGGCAAGACCCGCGCCGTAAATGCCCCATTCCTTGGCGCCCTTGATCGCAGCTGGATCTTTGGGCTCGCCCTTACCCCTTAGCAGCGGCTTGCCGAGGACGAAGAAAACAAGACCCAGCAGCATGCCGAAACCGGCGAGGCCAAAACCGTATTCCCAGCCATAGGTCTGGCCAAGATAGCCGCAGATGATCGAGGCGGTCGCCGCGCCCACGTTAATGCCCATGTAGAAGATGGTATACGCCGGATCGCGGCGCACATCGGTGCGGCTGTAGAGCTGGCCCACGATCACCGAAATGTTGGCTTTGAGGAAGCCCGAGCCCACGATGATGAGCGCCAGAGCGAGCCAGAAGACGTTGATCATCGGGTCCGACTGTCCGCCGCTCCCCTCGAAAGCCATGAAGAAGTGACCGAAGGTGAGCAGAACCGCGCCAAACAGCACCGCCTTGCGTTGGCCGATATAGCGATCCGCCAGATAACCACCGACGACGGGTGTGATGTAGACGAGCGCGGTGTAGGCGCCATAGATGATCGATGCCTCGCTGTCGGTGAACAGCCAGTGTTGGACGAGGTAAAAGATCAGCAGCGCGCGCATCCCATAATAGGAGAAGCGCTCCCACATTTCGGCCATAAACAGGAGGAAAAGCCCCTTGGGGTGGCCAATCACTTCGGCTTGCGGCCGGGTAATAAGGATCGATCCTCCGACCAGGAAAGCGGCGAGCGCGATCGCGGCAATGCGAAACGTCCACATTTCGAACGCGCTGCCAAACGTGAAGAAAAGGCCTTCAACCATAGTATCGTTGTATCCCAGATTGCTTCGCGCGCCGAACGCGCGTCCCCGAAGTGCTGCGCTGCACCCTAGCGGGCAATTTCGCTGTGTGAAGCCTCTGTGACACCGCGCGGCGCGGTTGGTGCGGATTTGCAACGGCGCCGCGAGGCCCGCTTTTCGGGCTTGAAGCCCATGTCGCTTATCGAGCCGCCCTTGACGCGGCTCGCTGTATTATGGCACTGCATCACCGGTGACGAGGACTGAAAAATGAGCAAAAGCCCCACCAACCAGGCGCGCCCGGTTTATCTCAAGCTGCGCGATCAGATTGCCGCAGCCATTATCGAAGGCGTCTATCCGGAAGGTGAGATGCTTCCCTCGGTTCGCGCCTTGGCGGCCGAGCAGGGGGCTAATCCTTTGACCGTGGCAAAGGCCTATCAGCAGTTCCAGAACGACGGTCTGGTCGAAGTGCAGCGCGGCGTTGGCATGTATGTGGTCAAGGGCGCGTCAGCCGCCTTGCGTGCGCGCGAACGCGAGCAGTTCCTGCGCGAAGAATGGCCCGAGATCCGCGCTCGGATGGAGCGGCTTGGTCTTGACCCGGCCCGATTGCTCGCGACGACCTGATCCCTCGCACCTTTAGCCCGATACTCCTCGGGCCCTCTTGCGCCGACCCGTGGCGGGCAAGCGTTTGACACAAACGCACATTCGTACACCTTTGCTTGCTCATTTTGCATCTATCTGGCAGAAGCACATAGATAAAGCTGCTCTTCGGGTCCGAGCGGTCAGAGGTGGGGACAACGGATACGACCGGCCCCGTGTTGAAGGCCAGACTTGCCAAGCGCGAGGGGAAGCGCGGCGAGTCACAGCGGGAGATCGCAATGATCAGATCCGAGTTGCTGAGCGAGTTGCACAAGGACAATCCGGAACTGCGCGCCGAGGAAATCGAGCAGGTCGTCGACATCTTCTTTGACGAGATCGCCAACAGACTGGCGGAAGGGGGCCGCGTGGAGTTGCGCGGCTTCGGCGCGTTCTCGACGCGCGAGCGAGAGGCGCGCACCGGGCGAAACCCCCGCACCGGCGAGGCGGTGAGCGTGCCCGCCAAGCGCGTTCCCTACTTCAAGGCGGGCAAGGAAATTCGCGAGCGCCTCAACGAATAATCGCTAGGCCAGCGCGCTCACGGCGCACACGCGCCTAGGCGTATTCCAGCGCTGCATCCTCAGCGTTCGCCAGGTTTCGAACCGGCAAGCGCCTTTCTGTATCGAGCGCGGCAAAGACCGCCTCGATGATCCGCTCGGTCCCGCCTGACGCGCTTATGTCGATTGGGATCATGCCCAGCGCGTCAAATTCCTCGATATCGTCCGCGCTCGGCACCGCCAGAATGCGTCGCATGTCGGGCAGCCGCTCTTTCACCAAAGGAGTGAGATCGCGCGAGACGTCGACCCGGCCCGTAGCAACGACCAGCACTTCGCGCTTTTCCATCCCAATCGCGTCCCAACTGCGCGGATCGGCCGGATTGGCTTGCAGCACCTGATACCCGTCGGCCAGCGCGGTCTGGAATGCGGCAGGGTCGTTTTCCAGTCCGATATACTCGATCTCGTTATAGGCCAGCGCGTCGGCGACTGCGCGGCCCGTTTCGCTAAAGCCGATGATAACCACGGGCGCGTTGTCTCCGGCGAGCTTCTGGTCGGGCGGACCCCGACGCAGCCGCCCGGCGAGCGTTCGCCCGACATTCGAGACCAGCGGCGTAACAGCAAGGCTGATGGCGATGGCGGTCACAAGGATCGAGATCAGACGCGGCTCCACCAGCCCGGCCAATGCGGGCAGAGCGAAGAGCACCAGCGCAAATTCGCTTCCCTGACCCAGCAGAAAGCCCAGCTGGATCGAGCCGGGGACCGACCAGCGATTGGCGAGGCCAGCCAGCATGTTAAACCCGCATTTCAGGACGATCAGCGCCAGCGCAGCGGCGATCACAAAGACCCAGTTCTCCGCCAGCAGCGCTGGATCAATGCTAAGACCGACCGAGATGAAGAAGAAGCTCAGGAACAGACCCCGGAACGCGTCAATCTCGGTCTGCACCATGATGCGATAACGCGAATCGGCGACCGCCATTCCCCCTAGAAACGCGCCAAGCGTCAGCGAAAGACCGGCCACCCCCGTCGCCCAACCCGCCGCCAGAGCGATGAACAGAGCGGTTGCGGTGTACACTTCGCTGCTCCCGGCCTGGGCGATAAGGCGAAAGACCGGGCCTGTGAGGTAGCGGGCAAACAGGACAGCGATGCCAAAAGCCAGAAGCGCTTTCAGCCCCGCCATGCCCAGCGCCGGCGCGATCGCGCCGCCTTCGGCAAGAGCGCCCGCCGCAACCAGCAGCAAGATGGCGGCGATATCCTGAAAGATCAGGATCGATTGCGCCGCGCGGCCAACGGGGCAGTCTTCCTGGTGCCGTTCGCGTACCAGTCCGATGACCACCGCGGTCGAGGACAATCCCATCGCGAATCCGCCGATGATCGCGAAGGCTGGAGGAAGACCGATCGCGAAGAACAGCGCTGCAAAGGCCCCGCCCGCCACCAGCATCTGGAGGCTACCAAACCCGAAGATGTTGCCTTTCTCGGCCCATATTCGTCCGAGCGAGAAATGCAGGCCCAGATTGAACAGCAGGAACATCACGCCCGCTTCGGCCATGGTCGCCACCACTGGCCCGCTGAAATCGCCCTTGAAGCCAAGGGTCGAGAGCGCCAATCCCAAGCCAAGATACCCGACGATCGGATTGAGCCTGACGGCGCGACTCACCAACGCTGCGCCTATCCCGAGCCCCAGCAAGGTGATTGCGGGCTGGATCGTCTCAAGGATTTCGCTCGCGCTTTCGCCGGCCATTGGCGCGCTCCTTCCATCTCGCCCGTCCTGTCGCCCCATGACGGGCGAGCGCGTTGCTGGCAAGAGGTGAGGATGGGCAATGTGAGTTGTCGCGCGGCCTCGCTGTGGCTATCGCGACGTCCAAGCGGGTGTGGCGGAATGGTAGACGCCGGGGACTTAAAATCCCCTGAGCTTTGCTCGTGCGGGTTCGAGTCCCGCCACCCGCACGTTTTGTGCCTGGCCGCTTTGCTGCTTGAGGACGGTTTGGGGAGGTGACGATGCGATGCGTTCTGGGACTGCTGGTCTTTTTGGCGCCGCCTTTGGCCGCGCAGGCGTCGGCTCAACCCGCTGCGCCTGAGGCGCAGGTCGCGCGTCAGGCGGCGCTCGGCATCGGCGGCTTGTTCGTTCGCGCACGCGATCCCGCTGCGCTTTCGGCCTGGTACGAGAAGCACCTGGGCATCAATCCTGTGCCCCAGAGTTACGACGACAAACCCTGGGTTCAGGAGGCGGGGCCGACGATCTTCTCGCCCATGCCCGAGGACGCGCAAGGCATGATCCCGGATGGCAAGAGCTGGATGCTCAACCTAAGGGTCGCCGATATCGACGCCTTCGTTGCTCAGCTGGAGGCGGACGGGATAGCGGTCGCGCTCGATCCCAAAACCTACCCCAACGGGCGTTTTGCGACGCTTTCGGACCCGGAGGGCAACCCGATCCAGCTTTGGGAGCCTGCGTTCCCCTAAAGCGTCTGTCCGTCGTCGAGCACGAAGTTGGCGCCGGTGATGAATTCGGCGGCGTCCGAGCACAGCAGAAGGACTGGGCCATCCAGCCCCTCCTCGCCCATCAGGCGCTTCCTTGGGAAACGGCCAATCTGTTTTTTCCCCGGCTCGGTCTCGAACCAGTCGGCGTTGATGTCGGTGCGGATATAGCCCGGTGAAATCGCGTTGACGCAAATCCCAGCGCGCGCCCATTCGCGCGCCATCGAGCGCGTGGCCTGGATCACGCCTGCCTTGCTGGCCGAATAGGCCACGAGACCCGGCGAGGCCTGAAATCCGGTGATCGAGGCGACCATAACGATCCGGCCCTTGCGCACACCGTTCGCCATCATGCGTTTGGCCCCTTCACGCGCGGTCAGGATCGCGCCTATGAGGTTGATCGAAAGCGTGCGCTCGATCTCGGCCTCGGGCATGTCGCCGATCAGCCCCGCGCCATCGATACCGGCGTTGGCGATGACGGTGTCCATCGTTGCGCCAAACGCCGCTTGCGCCGCGTCGTATCCGGCGATGACGTCCGCCTCCTTGGCGACATCCATCGCGACCGCGCGTGCCGCAGCCCCGATCTCTTCGCTCAGCGCTTCGAGCCGGTCCACCCGCCGCGCGCCCAAAGCCACGCGCGCGCCGCTCTGCGCCAGCAGCCTGGCAAAGCGCGCGCCGAGTCCGGATGAAGCGCCCGTGATCAGCGCTGTGCGCCCCGAAAGATCGACCGAAACACTCATACGCTGCGATCCGCCTTGTCCGTTTCGTTTGTACCCTTGATCATGGCGCGCATGCGCTCCCATTCCTCATCGCCCAGGCCTTGGAGCGCGCCGTAAAAGGTCCCGCCCGTCGCCTGATAGCCCGCGCCATCGATCGCGATGGTCTGACCGTTCACATACTCCGCTCCGCTCGCCATCAGGAAGACCGCAAGGTTGGCAATCTCGTGCATTTCGCCCGCCCGGCCCATCGGGTTCAAGGCCGTGTTCGAATTGTCCCGCGCGCCGCCGGGATTGAGCCGCGCACTCATGCCCTTGGTCGGGAAAAGCCCCGGCGCGATGGCGTTGAAACGCAGGCCATAGCGGCCCCATTCGGTGGCGAGGCTTTGGGTCATCGCGTTGATCGCGGTTTTCGACATTGCCGAGGGGACGACAAAGGCGCTGCCCGACCACACCCAGGTGGTGAGGATCGAAAGGAAGCTGGCGCGCTTGCCTTCCGCGATGAGCCGCTTGCCGATATCGAGCGTTACGTAGAACGTGCCGCGCATTACGGTGTCGGCGATAGCGTTGAAGCCGTTGATCGAGAGGTCCTCGGTCCGGCTGACGAAATTCCCCGCCGCGTTGTTGACGACACCGGTAAGCGCGCCGCCATCGGCCCAGATCGAATCGACCATGGCGCGGATCGCGTCGGGATCGCGAATGTTGCACGTGTGCGGAACGACCTTGCCGCCATGCGCGGCCATCAGTTCGCTCGCGGTCTCGTCCAGCTTGTTCTGGCGTCGCCCGCAAATGTAAACGGTCGCGCCCAGCTTCAGGAACGCTTCGACCATCTCGCGCCCCAGGCCTGTACCGCCGCCTGTGACGAGGATGCGTTCGCCCTCCATCAGGCCTTCGCGAAACATGAGCTTCGATACGTCCACGCGCTTTTCTCCATCGCAAAGGGCACAGGTGCCGGGTGACAGCGGGCTGCGAGGCTGTATCTAGACGGGCATGCACTTTCAACTGACCGACGAGCAGCGCGAGCTTCAGGAAACCGCGCGCAAATTCGCCCGCAATGAACTTCAAACGCTTGCCCGCGACATGGAGGAGAAAGACTATCCGGTCCCGCACGAAATGCTGCGGACCTATGGCGAGATGGGCTTCTTGGGGGTCAACCTGCCCGAGGAGTACGGTGGGCTGGGACTGGGCCATCTCGAAGCTCTGCTTGTTCTTGAGGAATTTGCGCAGGTCTCCAACGCGGTGGCTTTCCCGGTCTTCGAGGCTCTTACAGGCCCCGTGCGCACGATCGAGAAATTCGGCGGCGAAGAGATGAAGGCGCGCGTTCTTCCCGAGGTGATCAGGGGCGAAAAGATCGTCGCGGTTTCCATGTCGGAACCCGATGCGGGCACCGCGCTGACCGATCTTACAACCAAAGCGGTTCAGGACGGAAACGGCTATGTCGTCAACGGCTACAAGCGCTGGACCAGCGGCGGCGGGCATTCGGACTATTATGTCACCTATTGCCGTTTCTCCGAGGAGCCGGGAGCCAAGGGCATCGGCGCCATTCTGCTCGAACGCGAAATGGAGGGCATGCAGTTCGGCAAACGCGAGGAGCTGATGGGCTTTCGCGGAATTCCCACTGCCGATTTCGCCATCGAAGATGTGAAGGTGCCGGGCGAAAATGTGATCATTGGTGCAGGCGGCTTCGGCAAGCTGATGAGCGCCTTCGGGCTGGAGCGCTGCGGCAACGCCACGCAGGCGCTGGCGGTCGCGGCGGCGGCGCTCGAACACGCGCTCGAATACACGCAGGAGCGCGAGGCGTTCGGCAAACCCATCGTCGATTTCCAGGCGGTGCAGTTGAAGCTTGCCGAGATGGCGATGAAAGTCGACGCCGCCCGGCTCCTTATCCATCGCGCCGCCGTCAACGCCGACGCGCAAGACGATGGCCTGCCGACCGTTTACGAATCGAGCCTTGCCAAATGCTACGCCAATGAGATCGTGCGCGAGGTAACCGCACTCGGCTTGCAGGTGATGGGTGGTTACGGCTATCACAAGGATTACGGCATGGAGCAGCGTCTGCGCGACGCCTATGCGTGGGGCATCGCGGGGGGCGCGATCGACGTGCAGAAGACCAACATCGCCTCGGCCATGGTGGGCCGCCGGTTCAACCAGCGCGGCTGAACGCCTGTATGGGGGGGGGGCTTGCATGAAGCGCTTGCATAGGCGCGCTGTGTTGCTCATCTAAGCCACATGGACAGCGCTTCGATCTCCGTTTCCAGCGACCCTGTTTCGCCCGCTCCTGCGGTTTCGGCCTCCATTTCTACGGTGGCTCAAGGCGATGCGGGGCTGACCAAGCTCGATCCCGCTTACAAGACCGCACTGCGGATCAGCGTTACTCTCACAGCGATCCCTTTCGTTGTCGGCGCTTTTGTTGCGGAAGCGGCTTTGGCGAGCGCGGGCGAGGGCGGCTGGCCGCTTCCCTTTGGCGTTCTCATCGGGATCGTTGTGTTTCTCGCGCTGGCGTTCATCATTCGGTTGCCCGGTCGACGCTGGCAAGCGCGCGGATACGCCATGGGCGAGGATCGCCTGCGCGTGGTGCGCGGCATACTGTGGCGCTCCGACACGATCGTGCCGTTTGGGCGTATTCAGCATATCGATGTGGACCAGGGCCCGATCGAGCGCGCTTTGGGTATCGCGACCCTCACATTGCACACTGCGGGCAACCATAACGCGTCGGTTCCCTTGCCGGGCCTCAGGCACGAGATCGCGACCGAGATGCGCGAGGATATCCGCCAGCGGATCAAGCGAGATTCCCTGTGAGCCGAGCGGACGCCGCCTCGCCCAGAGTGTCGGTTCCGTTGACCGCGCGCGGGGCCAATGAGACGCCGAAACCCCAGCCACAATCGTTTGCGAGCAGGGCGGGCGAGCCCCAGCGCACCGCGCCGCTCAGCGTCATTGTCGGCACCTTGTCGAGTTTGCAGAGCGCGCTTGTTCCCGCCGCCGCCGCCGCATTCGGAACGGGTATCGCCGGCCCGGGCATTCTGATCGGGCTGCTTGTGGGCGTGGTGATCGCAGGTTTGGGCACCGTGTTCAGCTATATCCGCTGGAAACGGCTCACCTACACAATCGGCGTGCAGGACATTCGCGTTGAAAGCGGCGTGCTGAGCCGTTCGGCGCGTTCGGTTCCCTATGAACGCATTCAGGATGTGAGCCTGGAGCAGAAGCTGCTTCCGCGCCTGCTGGGTCTTGTTGCGGTCAAGTTCGAGACGGGAGCGGGCGGAGCGGACGATCTTTCGCTGACATACCTTTCCGAGACCGAGGGAGAACGCCTGCGCGAACTCGTGCGTGAACGGCGCGACGATGCGGAAAGCAACGCGCGGGCGGATGCCGAGGCAAGCGAACCGGAGCGATCCGCTGAGGTCGAAGCGAGTGAGAACTTGTTCAGCATGGGCCCCAGCCGCCTCTTCACTTACGGTGTTTTCGAATTCAGCCTTGCAGTCTTTGCAGTGGCCGCAGGTCTCTTGCAGTATCTCGACAGTTTCTTCGATATCGAGGTCTGGGATGTCGATTTCTGGCGAGATCTGGCTGAAGAGCAGGGCGGCTGGATTTTCGATCTGAGCGCTTACGGTCAAGCTCTGGGAGCGTTTGCAGGCCTGTTTCTGGTTGTCCTTATCGGCTCGGCCACCGGGATGTTTCGCACCTTTAGCCGCGAATGGGGATTTCGGCTTGAGCGCACGCCGCGCGGGTTTCGTCGTCGCCGCGGGCTGTTCACGCGCACCGATGTGGTGATGCCGGTGCACCGCGTTCAGGGTCTGACGATCGCCACAAGGTTCATCCGCTATCGTTTTGGCTGGCATTCCCTGCGCTTCGTCAGCCTGGCGCAGGACGCTGGCTCATCAAGCCACGTCGTCGCGCCGTTCGCCAAGCTTACCGAACTCGATCCGATTGTCGCTGCGGCGGGGTTCCAGCGTCCGAACGACAACGCCGAATGGCATCGTGCCACTATCGCGTACCGCAATGTGTCCATCTTGTGGGATGTGTCCTTCTTTTTGCTGGGGGCGCTCATTGCCGGGATCGCGACCGCCGTTTATGCACCGGAATGGATGGGGCTGGCGGTGGCAATTCCACTGGCGCTCGGCGCGGCGAACGCGGTGGTCGGCTTCTTGTCCTGGCGCTTCAAGCGGCACGCGCTCGACGCCAATCAGATCGTTGCGGTCGCCGGTTTTCTGGCGCCCGCCATGCAGGTCGCCACCCGCGTCAAACTGCACTCTGTCGAAATTGCGCAAGGCCCGTTCGCGCGCGTTTTCGGCTACGCGACTTTGCATCTGGGCATGGCTGGCGGCGAATTCGCGATTCCCGGCATACCCGCTGAGCGCGCGCAAGAGGTCCGCGCGAGAATACTCGATACGATCGCCGAGACCGATTTCTCGCAGCTCGAAAGCCAGCGTCTCGTGCAAGCTGCCTAGGCCTTCAGCGGCGCCCAGTCCGGATTTTCGTCAAATTTTCGCGCGACATACCTGCACTGCGGGACAATGCGAAAACCCTCGTCGCGCGCGTCCGCGATCAACCGGTTGACCAGCTGGGCGGCAACCCCGCGCCCGCCGATCGCCCGCGGGACGATGGTGTGGGTCGCGACGCGCACATCGCGTTCATCGGTCGGCTCCCAATCGAGATAGCCTGTTTGCGCTTCGCCCTCGACATGGGCGGTATAGCGCCCACCCCGACCGCGCGCCTCATGCGTTATCGTTACCCGACTATCATGCGCCATACCCTGGCTTGCTCCCTGACCTGTGCTCTCTTGCCATCGCTCGCGGCGCGGTTAGAGGCGTTCGCACGATGACCAAGTTTCTCTCCGACAACGCCGCCGCCGTTCATCCGGCCGTTTGGCACGCCATGCGCGCGGCGGACCAGGCCGACAACCCCTATGATGGCGACGCGCTTTCGGCCGAGCTCGACGCACGCTTCACCGACCTGTTCGGGCGCGAATGCGCCGCGCTTTGGGTCGCCACCGGAACGGCGGCCAACTGCCTCGCGCTCGCCACGATGTGCGCGCCGCACGGCGCCGTGGTTTGCCATGAGGAAGCGCATATCGAGGTCGATGAGGGCGGCGCGCCCGGCTTCTACCTTCACGGCGCCAAGCTGATCCACGCGCAGGGCGAAGGCGCAAAGCTGACGCCGAGGGATGTCGCGGCGGTCATCGATCCAATCCGCGACGACGTGCATCAGGTTCAGCCGCACGCGCTAGCGATCACGCAAGCAAGCGAATACGGGCGCACCTACTCGCCCGCTGAACTGGAAACGCTTGCGCAGTTCGCCAGGGAGCGCAGTCTGGGGCTCCACATGGATGGCGCGCGCTTCGCCAACTCGGCGGCGTTGCTGGGCGGAAGCGCTAGGGAAGCGGCGCGGGCCGCTTGCGGGACAGTGGACAGTCTCGCGTTCGGCTTCATCAAGAACGGCGGCATGAACGCCGAGGCCGTAATCCTGTTCGATCCCGAAGTCGCCGATCAGGTGCGTTACCGCCGCAAGCGCGCCGGGCACCTTCAATGCAAGGGACGATACCTCGCGGCGCAAATCCTTGGCATGCTGGACGGCGATGTGTGGCTGGCCAACGCGGCCCACGCCAACGCAGCGGCGCAGGAGATTGCGCACGGATGCGGCGAGCGGCTGATGCATCCGGTGGAGGCAAACGAGCTGTTTGTGAGGCTGACCGCGACCGAGCGCGAGGCTCTGCGAGCGCAGGGCTTTGAATTCTACGACTGGGGCGAAGACGCGGCTCGCTTTGTGGCGGCCTGGGACACCCGGCAAGACGACGCCACGGCGCTCGGCAAGGCCATCGCCGCGCTATGAGCGAGGCGACCGGCGGGATGCTGCGCGCCCGCGTCATCCTCCCCTTTCTGCTGACGGGCACGATCTGGGGCTCTACCTGGCTGGTGATCACCGGCCAGATCGGCGATGTGCCTGCCGCGTGGTCGGTGTTCTACCGTTTTGCGCTGGCGACCCCGGCGCTGTTCCTGGTGGCCGCGATCATGAAGCGCCGGCTGAAGCTGACCGCACGAGAGCACCGATTGGCAATCCTCGTAGGGCTGCTGCAATTCAGCGGCAACTTTCTGTTCGTCTACCATGCCGAGCTTTACGTGACCTCGGGCATCGTTGCGATGATGTTCGGTCTGCTTATGGTCCCCAACGCGCTTCTGGCGAGGATCTTCCTCGGCGAGCGAGCGCATGGTGGCTTTGTACTCGGTAGCGCCATTGCGATCGTCGGTGTCTCGTTTCTTCTGTTTCACGAATGGCGCGCGAACCCTGAGGCGGGTGTGATAGGCGGCAATGTGGGTCTCGGGATCGTCCTGGCCATGCTCGGCATTCTTGCCGCGTCGATCGCCAATGTTGTGCAGGCCAACCCGACGGGCCGCGCGGTACCGATGGTCAGCCTGCTGGCCTGGGCGATGGTGTATGGCACAGTTTTCGATCTGGGCTTTGCAGCGCTGACAGCGGGACCGCCGCCCTTCCCCACGGCCTGGGAATACTGGGCGGGCATTGTCTATCTGGCCCTGATCGGATCGGTGGTGACGTTCCCGTTGCACTATAATCTGGTGCGCGAAATCGGCGCCGGGCGCACCGCGTACAATTCGATCCTGACAATCTCTGTGGCGATGTCCTTGTCGACCCTGTTCGAAGACTATCGCTGGACGTGGCTGACCGCGAGCGGGATGGGACTGGCCGTGCTCGGAATGGTTCTGGCCTTGCGTTCAAAGCAGAGCTGAAAGCCCCTCGAAATAGGTCGGATAGGCTGGCCGCCACCCCAGTACCCGCTTTGCCTTGCCATTGGCGACACGTCGATTCTCCGCGTAGAATCCGCGCGCCATCTGAGAAAGCTGCGCCTCTTCGAGGGATTCGAGCGGGGGCGGCTCCACGCCAAGCAGCTGGCAGGCGTGTTCGGTAACCGCGTTGCCGCTCGCGGGGAGGTCATCGCCCAGATTATAGGCTCCTGCCGCCGCGTCCTGCACCAGCGCTGCGACCACGCCGCTGACTATGTCGTCCACATGAACGCGTGAGAAGACCTGTCCCGGCAGATCGATCCGCCGCGCGCGTCCGTCCCTCACCCGGTCGAGCGCGCTGCGGCCTGGCCCGTAAATGCCCGGAAGGCGAAACACGCGCGCGCCCATCGCCAGCCACGCCGCGTCGGCCTCCGCCCGCGCGTTGCGGCGGCCCGTCCCGGTTTCGGCCACCGTCGGGGTAGTCTCATCGACCCATGCGCCGCCCGCGTCGCCGTAAACGCCGGTCGAGGAAAGATAGAACAGCGCTCGTTCCGCCAGCGACTCGCCATAGGCGTCCATCACCGGGTCATTGCCCGAAGCGCGGTCGGGCGGGACGCTGGAGAGTATGTGACTGGTCTTGCCGAGCGCCTCGTGCACAGCCTCCTCATCGGCGAAATCGACATCGCCAGCGCTTCCCGTCGCAGCCGTCTGCCACCCGCGCTCTTCCATCGCGGAGGCGATGCGCTTGGCGGTGTATCCAAGGCCAAAGACGAACAAATGCGCCATGGCCCTGACCTAATCCTTGGACGCCGCGACAAATCAACCTAAATCGTAGGGTATGGATATCGCGACGACCCCCCAGGACCCCGAAGGCAACCCCGAACTGGCGGATGCCGCCAAGACACCGGCGGATCCCCCCGTCATTCGCAGGGAGGATTATCGGCCATTTCCCTGGCTTGTGCCCGAAATCCGGCTGCGCTTCGATCTTGGGCTGGAGGCGACCCGCGTCGTCTCCAAGCTCACGGTCGTCCGCAACGCGAAGGCCGATATGTCCGACACCATCCGTCTGGAAGGCGACGAGCTTGAGCTGCTTTCGGTGAAAGTCGATGGCGAACCGGTGACCAACTGGTCGATGGACGCAAACGATCTGATCGTGCCGCTTTCCGCCGAGGCGCACGAGCTCGAAATCGCGACCGAAATTGCGCCCAGAGAGAATACCAAGCTGATGGGCCTTTACGCCTCGAACGGCATGCTGTGCACGCAATGCGAGGCCGAAGGCTTTCGCCGCATCACGTTCTTCCCCGACCGACCCGATGTGCTTTCGACCTATTCGGTGCGCATGGAGGGCCCGAAGGACCAGTTCCCGATCCTGCTGTGCAACGGCAACATGACCGCGAGCGGAGATCTGGAAGCCGGGCGCCATTTCGCCGAGTGGCACGACCCATGGCCAAAGCCTTCCTATCTGTTTGCGCTGGTTGCCGGCGATCTGGTTGCCAACAGCGCGCCGTTCACCACGCGCTCGGGCCGTGAGGTGGAGTGCAACATCTGGGTTCGCCCCGAAGACCTTGAGCGCACCGATCACGCGCTCAAATCGCTCCGTCGTTCGATGAAATGGGACGAAGAAACCTTCGGACGCGAATACGACCTCGATCTCTACAACATCGTCGCCGTCTCCGACTTCAACATGGGCGCGATGGAGAACAAGGGCCTCAATGTCTTCAACACCAAATATGTGCTCGCCGATCCGGACACTGCGACCGACGCCGACTTCGATGCGGTCGAAGGCGTGATCGCGCATGAATACTTTCACAACTGGTCGGGCAACCGCGTCACTTGCCGTGACTGGTTCCAGCTGAGCTTGAAAGAAGGCTTTACGGTGCTGCGCGACCAGCTGTTCAGTCAGGATATGCGAGGCCAGGCGGTCAAGCGGATCGAGGATGTGCGCATCCTGCGCGCGGCGCAGTTCCCGGAGGACGCCGGGCCGCTGGCGCACCCGATCCGCCCGGACAGCTTCCGCGAAATCAGCAACTTCTACACCGCCACAGTTTACAACAAGGGCGCCGAGGTCATTCGCATGATGCGCTCGATGGCTGGGGTTGATCGCTTTCGTCAGGGGACCGACCTTTATTTTGAGCGCCACGATGGCGAAGCGGCGACCTGCGAGGACTTCATCAAAGCTATCGAGGAGGGCGCAGGGCTCGACCTTGAACAGTTTCGCCTGTGGTACAGTCAGGCGGGCACGCCGCGCGTCTCGGTGGAGCAGGTGGTAGACGGCGACACGCTGGTGCTGAACTTGCGCCAGAGTGTGCCCGCAACCCCCGGACAGCCCGAAAAAGCGCCCATGGCTATCCCGCTGCGCGTGGCGGTGCACTCTCGCGCCACAGGAGCGCTGGGTGAGGAGCAGCTGATCGTGCTCGACGAGGCTGAAGGCGCGTTCAAGCTGCCTGTTGCGGGCGAAGACCCGGTGGTTTCGATCAATCGCGGCTTTACCGCTCCTGTGGTCATTGAACGCAACCTTACCGGGGAAGACCTCGGCTTTCTGGCGGCAAGCGATGATGATCCCTTTGCCCGTTATGAAGCGATGCAGGAATTGAGCGTCAAACACCTGGTCGCGGCGGCGAGCGGGGAGCTTGATCAAGCGGAGCGGGCCGCGGGCAAGTCTGCGATCGGCGACGCCATGCGCGCGATCCTCATCGACGAGGCGCTCGACGACAACATGCGCGGCGAGCTGATGAGCTTGCCCAGCGAAACCTATCTGTTCGAAGCCATGGCGACGCGGGACCGCAAGGCGGACCCCGGCGCGATCCATCGCGAGCGCGAGCAGCTTAAGGCGGCGATGGCGTCGACCCTGAAACGTGAACTGGAAAGCGTCTATGCGCGGTGCGACGCCGTGCCCTTCGATGACCCGGCAGGCGTCGGCGCGCGCAAGGTGGCGACGCAGATCCTCGCGCTTCTTGCCGCAGGGGAGCCTGAACTTGCTGCGTCGATAGCCGCGCGCCAGTTCGACGCGGCGAACAACATGACCGATCGACAAGGCGCGCTGATGGTGCTGTGCAGCCTCAAGACGCCGGAGCGCGACGAGCGGCTCAAGGTGTTTTACGAGCGCTACAGGGACAACGCTCTAGTGGTCGACAAGTGGTTCACGCTTCAGGCGCTGTCGTTCCATCCCGATGTGCTGGAGCAGGTGAAGACGCTCGCAGAGCATCCCGATTTCACCCTGCATAACCCGAACCGCGTGCGTTCGCTCTACATGGCTTTTGCGGGCAACCCGCAGGCCTTTCACGCCGCAGACGGATCGGGCTATCGCCTGATCGCCGATGTCATCATTGCGCTTGACCCGATCAACCCGCAGACGGCCGCACGCTTTGTCTCGCCACTGGGTCGCTGGCGCCGGATCGAGCCCGGTCGTGCGGCGCAGATGAAAGCGCAGCTGGAACGCCTGGCGGCGATCGACGGTCTTTCGCGCGACACCTTCGAGCAAGTGACGCGCAGCCTTGAGGGCTAAGCCTTGACGGCGGACCTTGCCATTGAGCGTTCGCCGGCGCTGGAAGGGATCGCGCACGGTTTCTTTGGGTCTGCTGGCGGTGCCCATCAATTCGGGTTCGGAGGACCGGGCGCGGCGCGCGATGTCGCCGCCCTCAGAGCGACCGCCGCGCACGCGCTGTCGGCTAAAGCGCGGGTCATCGCTCCGCACCAGGTCCATTCGCCCGATGTCATTTCGGTGAGCGGATCGTGGGAGGACGCGCCCGAAGGACGCCCGGTGGCCGACGCCGTGGTGACCGCGACGCCGGGCCTCGCGCTCGGAATTGTCACCGCCGATTGCGCGCCAGTGCTCTTCGCGGACCGCGAGGCGGGCGTGATCGGCGCCGCGCACGCCGGTTGGCGCGGCGCGCAGGGCGGTGTCCTTGAAAACACGGTGCGCGCCATGGAAGAGCTGGGCGCTGAGCGCCGCCGAATCGCCGCGGCCATCGGTCCGACAATCGCCCAGCCGAGTTATGAGGTGGATGCGCCTTTTCGCGATCATTTCGGCGCCGATGATGACCAGCACTTCGCTCAGGCTCCCGAGCGCGACGGCAAGCCGCGCTGGCGCTTTGATCTGCCCGGCTATGTCGCCGCTCGGATCGCGTTGTGCGAGGTTCAGAAAATTCATGATCTTGGCCGGGATACTTTTCCACACCCCGAGCGTTACCATTCGTATCGCAGAGCATCGTCCGCTGGCGAGCCAAGTTACGGGCGGCAGATTTCGCTTATTGTCCTTTGATCTGACCGCTTTTTTCGAGCTTGCATCAAAGCGAATTTGCGATGCTCAAAACACGGTTGGATTCGAGGTTTTTTCTGGTAATTGACGCGCCGATGTTGGGATCTGAGGCGAATAACGCCCAAAGCTACAAGGCGGACGAAGCGCTTGTTGAGAAAAGAGTACCGGCGAGCGCTTTGAAGAGACCAGCTAGGGATTTTTCATAGGACGGCCACACCCTCAAAGCAGGGAATAGCGGCCATGACAGGTTCTTCGCCTGACATGGCCGGGCCGCAAGAAGAGCAGGGTAAACGCATATGGCTTCCACCGGAGCTGACATGACCACCACCGATGCGGCACCTGAAGAGGGTGTTCGCCGCCGCGACTGGATTCACATCGCCGCGATCAGCACCGCCGCTGTGGGTGGCGGCGCCGCAATTATTCCGCTCGCCAGCCAGATGGGCCCGTCGGCTGACGTGCTCGCGGCCAGCACCACCCGCGTCGATATTGCGGATCTCGGTGAGGGGCAAACGCTCAAGGCCGTCTTCCGCGGCCAGCCTTTGTTCGTGAAGCGCATGACGGCCGAAGAGATCGCCGCTGCGAAGGCGGATGATGGCGCGAGCATGCCGGATCCGCAGACGCTCGCCGAGCGCACGAACCCGGCAAACGAGTCCATCCTGATCACCCTGGGCGTGTGCACCCACCTCGGATGCGTCCCTCTTGGCGCTGGCCAGGGCGAAAGCAAGGGCGACTTCGATGGGTATTTCTGTCCGTGCCACGGGTCGCACTACGACGTGGCGGGCCGCATTCGCAAAGGCCCGGCGCCCAAGAACCTTGTCGTCCCTGAGTTCACGATCGACGGTGACATCATCCAAGTCGGCTGATGGCGCGTATCTTCGCCGTCAACCGCATGAATTGTAACGAGCAAAGCTGAGAGACAACCATGAGTTTCGCCTGGGCAAAGCAATACGAGCCAAAGTCGGATTTCACCAAGTGGATCGACGAGAAACTGCCGCTTCCGCGGATGGTGTATAACGCGGTTGGCGCTGGCTATCCGGTGCCGCGCAACTTGAACTACATGTGGAATTTCGGAGTGCTCGCCGGGTTTTTCCTCATGGTCCAGATCGTAACCGGCGTTGTCCTGGCGATGCATTACGCGGCGGACACATCTGTGGCCTTCGGCTCGGTCGAGCATATCATGCGCAACGTCAATTACGGTTGGATGCTGCGCTACGCGCACGCCAACGGCGCAAGCTTCTTCTTCATCGTGATCTACGCGCATATCTTCCGCGGCCTGTTCTATTCGTCCTACAAGGCCCCGCGCGAGATGATCTGGCTTCTCGGGGTCGTTATCTTTCTGTTGATGATGGCTACGGCGTTCATGGGCTACGTGCTTCCCTGGGGTCAGATGAGCTTTTGGGGCGCGAAGGTTATCACCGGCCTCTTCGGCGCGATCCCGGTCATTGGTGAGCCGCTGCAAGTATGGCTCGTGGGTGGTTACGCGCCCAACGCGGCCACGCTGAACCGGTTTTTCTCGCTCCACTTCCTGCTCCCCTTCGTGATTGCGGGCGTGGTTATCCTGCACATCTGGGCGCTTCACATTCCCGGTTCGTCGAACCCGACGGGCGTCGAAGTGAAGAAGGAAAGCGACACGGTTCCTTTCCACCCCTATTACACTGCGAAGGACGGCTGGTTCTTGGGCCTCGTGCTGATCATTTTCTCGGCCTTCGTATTCTTTGCGCCCAATGTTCTGGGGCATCCGGACAACTACATCGAAGCCAACCCGCTTTCGACTCCGGCCAACATCGTTCCGGAATGGTACTTCCTGCCGTTCTACGCGATCCTGCGCGCCTTCACCGGCGACCTGACGATCCCGTTCACCGGCATTGTCCTGATCGAGGCGAAGTTCCTCGGGGTAATCGCGATGTTCGGTTCGATCCTTGTCTGGTTCTTCCTGCCCTGGCTCGACAAGAGCCCGGTTCGTTCGGGGAGCTATCGTCCGCTGTTCCAGAAGTTCTTCTGGGTGCTGGTGCTGACGATGATCGTGCTGACCATTTGCGGCGGCGCTCCCGCCGAGCAGCCCTACGTTCTTATCAGCCAGATCGCGACGGCGTACTACTTCCTGCACTTCCTGGTGATCCTGCCGATCATCAGTCAGATCGAAGTGCCCAAGCCGCTGCCGTTCTCGATCACCGAGGCGGTGCTTGGAAAGACGGAAGAAGCGCCCAAGGCGACCACTCCGGCGACAGACAAGCCCGGCGACGACTTGCCCGGCGGGTCGCTTCAGCCGGCGGAATAAACCTACGCGCGCCGGGGTGGCTTAGGTCGCCCCGGCTGCGCCTCTCACATCTCGAAAGCGAGAAAGAGCAAACCCATGACTATTCGCCTCGGTGGCATCATTTTCGGCCTCGTCCTCGTCGGCGTTCTGCTGGCCTGGTCCTTCATCCCAGACACGGTGAAGTACTCCGCACCGACAAAGTCGCCCTATTACGCCTTCCACGAAGAGAAGCTTAAACCGGCTGGTGGCTTCTCGTTCGATGGCCTTGGCGGCAAGTGGGATTACCAGCAGCTTCAGCGCGGCTATCAGGTCTACAAGGAAGTGTGCTCGGCCTGTCACGGCATGAAATACGTCGCCTTCCGCAACCTCGAACAGCTTGGCTATACCGAGGCCGAAGTTCGCGCCGAAGCGGCCAGCTGGTCCGTTCCCGGCCTCGATCCGGTCACCGGCGAATCGACAATGCGCCCGGCAGAGCCGACCGACTACTTCCCCTCCCCCTACCCCAACGAAATCGCGGCGCGCGCGGCCAATAACAATGCGCTTCCCCCCGATCTTTCGCTCATCACCAAGGCGCGTCCGGACGGCGCCAATTACGTCTACTCGCTGATGCAAGGCTATGTTGAGCCGACCGAGGAGGACCTCGCCAAGGCCAAGGAACTGGCCGGCGGCGTGGAGTGGGAAACTCCGGTTGGTCTCTACTTTAACGAGCACTTCTACAACGCCAACATCGCGATGCCGCCGCAGCTTTACCCCGATCTCATCACCTACGCCGATGGGACCGAAGCAACGGTCGAGCAGATGGCGCAGGACGTCTCGGCGTTCCTCACCTGGACCGCGGAGCCGTCCCTGGTGGCGCGCAAGCAGACCGGATGGTTCGTGATCGGCTTTCTGCTGTTCGCAACGGGCCTTGCCTTCCTGTCGTACAAGCAGATCTGGGCGGAGAAGAAAAAGAAGAAGGCTTGAAGCCCTCTTCCTTCCCGTGAAGATACATAAGAGCGCCCCATCGTCCTTGGGTGGATGGTGGGGCGCTTTTGTCCGTCTGGCCGAGTGTGAACGCCCTTTCGCGCAGCCAAACTTATTGCAGGAGCGATTATGAGCGCCGATCTGAGCGTTGACGATCTCAAGGCGCTGGTACGCACTGTTCCCGACTTCCCGCATCGCGGGATCCAGTTTCGCGACATCACCACACTTCTAAGCCACCCTCAGGGCTTTGCGGCGAGTGTCCGGCATCTCGCGCGGTTCGCCAGCGAGGCGGGGGCTCAGAAGATCGCCGGCATGGAGGCGCGCGGCTTCATCTTCGGCGCGGCGGTGGCGGTGGAATTGGGCATTGGGTTCTTGCCGGTGCGCAAACCCGGCAAGCTGCCGGTCGAGATCATCGGTATCGACTACGATCTGGAATACGGCCAGGATCGCCTTGAGATCGATCCCGGCGCGGTAAACCCGGGGGAGACCATCGTCATCGTCGATGATCTGATCGCCACGGGCGGCACCGCGCGCGCCACGGCCCAATTGCTTCGTAAGGCCGGCGCAGAGGTCGGCCACGCTGTGTTCGTGATCGACCTCCCTGATCTTGGCGGCGCGGACACGTTGCGCGCCGCCGACGTCGCGGTTCACGCGCTGATGCATTTCGACGGTGAGTAGGCTGGTGGTCGGCGCGCTTGTTTCTTCTCCGAGTTCCGGCTGGCCAATAAGTGGAGCCACGCGCTAGAACGCGCGCGTCATGGAAGCGCAATCGCTCATGCTCGCCGCGATCGGCGTCCTTGGTGTCGGGGCGCAGTGGGTCGCCTGGCGCACCGGCTGGCCCGCCATCGTCCTGATGCTCGCTGCGGGCTTCCTTGCTGGACCGGTTGCGGGTGAACTGGGCTACCGATTGATTGATCCGGAAGCGGCGTTTGGCGATCTGCTGGAACCCGCGATCAACATAGGCGTCGCCCTGATCCTGTTCGAAGGCGGGCTGAGCCTCGATCTTCGCGAGCTGCGCCACTCGGGAAACGCGGTTTACCGTCTAGCGACTGTGGGAGTGCTGGTCGGTTGGGCGCTGGGCGCTGTGGCTGCGAGCCAGATTGCCGGGCTCGCATGGCCGGTGGCCATCCTGTTTGGCGGCATTCTGATCGTCACAGGGCCAACGGTCGTCGTCCCACTGCTGCGCCAGGCGACGGTTCAGACCCGGCCCAACGCGATCCTGAAATGGGAGGGTATCGTCAACGATCCCATCGGCGCATTGTGCGCGGTGATCGCGTATGAGTACTTCCGCTTTCTGCGCGAAGCCCCCGAGGCGAGCTTAGTCGATGTTGTTCCGCCGCTCATTATCGCGGCGATCATTGCTGGCCTGATCGGTTTCGCCGCGGCGCGGTTGATCGCCTATCTCTTTCCGCGCGGCGCGATCCCGGAATACCTCAAGGTGCCCGTGCTGTTCACCGTCGTAATCGGCGTGTTCGTACTCGCAAACCTGATCGAGCACGAACTTGGCCTTGTCGCGGTGACGGTGATGGGTGTTACGCTTGCGAATAGCGGTTTCACCAGCCTGAGATCGATCCACCCGTTCAAGGAGAACGTGGCGATTCTCGCGGTATCGGGCATCTTCATATTGCTGGCGTCGAGTTTGACGGTGAACGATCTCGCTTATCTGAACCCGATGGAAGTGGTTGGCCGTCGCTTCTGGCTGTTCGTTCTCGCTCTGCTGTTTCTGGTGCGCCCGCTCACCGTCCTCATCAGTCTGCTGGGATCGCCGGTCCCTTGGAACGAGCGGCTCTTCATCGCCTGGATCGCGCCGCGCGGCATTGTGTTGGTGGCCGTGTCCGGTCTGTTCGCGCTGCGCCTGTCGGAGCTCGGCTATAACGATGGGCAGGTGCTCACCGCGCTGAGCTTCGCGGTCGTGGTCGCGACCGTTATCGCGCACGGCTTCACGATTGATCTGGTGGCCAAGTGGCTCAAGGTCAAAGGGACGACGCGGCCCGGCATTCTGATCGTCGGATCAACGCCTTGGTCGATCGCGCTGGCCAAGGAGATGCAGGCGCTTAAGGCTCCGATCATGATCGTCGATCCAAGCTGGCAGAGCCTTGGCGCCGCCCGGCGCGAGGGGCTGCCGTTCTATCACGGCGAAATCCTGAACGAGGCGACCGAGCACAATCTCGATCTCTCACCCTATCAGCACCTCATCGCGGCGACCCAGAACGAGGCTTACAACACGCTGGTGTGCAACGAGTTCGCGCATGAGATAGGGCGCGATTCGGTGTATCAATTGGGCGAGAACGAGCAGGGTGATGACAAGAACGCCCTGCCCGAGGCTCTGCGCGGGCGCGCTTTGTTCGAAAGCGGTTTCGGTGTGGATGAGGTGGCCGAGCGTCAGGCGCAAGGCTGGGTGTTCCGCAAGACCAAGCTGTCGGACGAATTCGACTTCGAGCAGGCGCAGGAAAAACTTCCCGACAGCGCGAATATGCTCCTTCTGGTGCGCAAATCGGGTGTGTTGCGCTTTTTTACCCACGCTGCCCGGCCCGAGCCCAAGGCAGGCGACACGATCCTGTCCTTTTCGCCGCCGCAGATTAAACGGCAGAACGCCGAGGGCACGCCGTTACCGTCACCAAAACCGCAAACCGCGTGAAGATGCGCATTCAACGAGACTTCGCTAACGAGGCCCCATGCTGATCCACACAATGCCCCAACGCCTTAAGCTAACTCCAGTGTCGCTCGCTGCGCTGCTCTGTCTCAGCCTGACCGCATGCGCCCCCGAAAGCCCGCGCACTCCTGCACCCGACGCTTCCGAGAGCGTGTCGATCCTGCGCCCGGAGATTGAGCCGCCGGAGCCAGAGGCGACCGAGCCGGCGCTTGAGGCGTACACAGCTATAATCGGATTTCCCGATGGCGGGAGCGCGCTCGACGCCGATGCGGTCGCCATTCTCGAAGAGGCTCTGCAATCGCCGCAGATCGCCCTGGATGGGCCGATAACGCTCGGCGCGCACAGCGATTCGGCCGGCACCGACGCCGCCAATCTCGACGCGACCGAAGAACGTGGCCTTGCAGTCGCGGGATGGCTTATCGACAACGGGATCGAGGTGGACCGCATCACCGTTATCGCCTTCGGTGAGCAAAATCCTATTGCGCCCAACGCGCTGCCCGATGGCTCGCCCAACGAAGCTGGAAGGGCCGCCAATCGGCGCGTCGAGATCGAAATTCCGGTGCCGATCCTGACGGTCAGCGCTGCCGAAGACGCCGAAAACGCCGCAGACCCGGAGGCCTCAGTCGAGGCTCGCGACTAGCTCGAGCGTCTCCTCGGCCAGTTCGGGCCGGCAGATCAGCAGGTCGGGAAGGTAGGTGTCCTTATTGTTGTAGCGGATCGGCGAGCCGTCGATGCGCGAACAGTGCAGACCATGGGCCTGCGCAACCGCAACTGGCGCGCAGCTGTCCCACTCGTACTGCCCGCCCGAGTGGAGGTAGATCTCCGCTTCGCCGCGCACGACTGCCATCGCCTTCGCGCCCGCGCTGCCCATGCCGACAAGCTCCCCGCCCAAGGCTTCGCACACCGCGACCGCTTCCCTGGCCGGGCGGGTGCGACTGACGAGGAAGCGCGGCTTCGGGTTCGCATCGGGTAGCGGTGCGGTTTGATCGGTGCGCAGGACGGTGCCGCCATCGAGGCCTGGAAGAGCCACCGCGCCCGTCGTCGCAACGCCGTCCACCGCGAGACCGACATGCACCGCCCAGTCGCTGCGCTGCTCGCCGTATTCACGCGTTCCATCGACCGGATCGACGATCCACACCCGGCTGAGCGCGCAGCGCGCGGTGTTGTCCTTTTCCTCCTCCGACAGCAGTCCGTCTTCGGGTCGTGCGGCGCGGATGGCGTGACAGAGGAATTCGTTCGCTGTTGCATCGCCCGCTTTGCCCAGCGCCTTGCCTTCGAACACGCCGCTTTCGCGCACGCTCACCAGGAGACGTCCGGCGATCTGGGCCAGATGCGCGGCAAGCTCGGCGTCGGTCATCCGATTCACGCTCATTTCAGCGGCATTATCTGGCTGATGATGTAATCCGCCGCCTCTGCTGGGGTCATCGACACCGTGTTGACGGTGATCTCGGCGTTTTCGGGCGGCTCATACGGGCTATCGATCCCGGTGAAGTTCTTGATCTCGCCCGCGCGCGCCTTCTTGTAGAGGCCCTTCACATCGCGCGCTTCGGCGACGTCGAGCGGGGTGTCGACGAAGACTTCGATGAACTCGCCCTCGCTCATCACCTCGCGCACCATCCGCCGCTCGGCGCGGAATGGGCTGATGAAAGCGGTAAGTACGATAAGCCCGGCGTCGGTCATGAGCTTGGCGACCTCCCCGATACGGCGGATGTTCTCGATCCGGTCGGTCTCGGTGAAACCCAGATCCTTGTTGAGGCCCTGGCGCACATTGTCGCCGTCGAGCAGGAACGTGTGGCGATTCATCAGCGCCAGTTTCTTCTCGACCTCATTGGCGATGGTCGACTTGCCCGAGCCAGAAAGCCCCGTAAACCAAAGAACGCGCGGCGTCTGGTTCTTGAGGCTTGCGTGGTCTTCGCGGGTGATTGTGGTCGCCTGCCAATGCACGTTCTTTGCGCGGCGCAGGCTGAAATCGATCATCCCGGCGCCCACGGTCGCGTTGGTGAACTTGTCGATCAGGATGAACCCGCCGAGCTGTCGACTGGTCGAATAGGGTTCGAACGTGATCGGCTTGTCGGTCGAAAACTCGGCGACGCCGATTGCGTTCAACTCGAGCGTCTTGGCCGCGAGATGATCGAGACTGTTCACGTCGATCTCGTATTTCGGCGTTTGCACGCAGGCCGTGACCATCTGGCTGCCGAGCTTGAGCCAGTAGCCGCGGCCCGGTTTCAGCGCGGTCTCGTCCATCCATACGAAGGTGGCCTGAAACTGGTCCGAGGCCTCGGGTGGATCATCGGCCGCAGCGATCACGTCGCCCCGGCTGCAATCAACCTCGTCCTCAAGGGTAAGGGTGACCGACTGGCCCGCGACGGCTTCATCAAGATCGCCGTCGAATGTTGAAATGCTCTTCACCGCGCTGGTCTTTCCTGCGGGTACGATGCGCACCTTGTCGCCCGGTTTGATCGAGCCATCAGTAATCAGCCCTGCAAAGCCGCGAAAATCGAGGTTGGGTCGGTTCACCCACTGCACGGGCATGCGAAAGCTGCGTTCCTGCGCGGCGGTGTTGGCCAGCTCCACTGTTTCAAGGTGCTCGATCAGAGCAGGCCCCGCATACCACGGCGTGTTCTCGCTCGGTGCCGCCGTGATGTTGTCGCCTTTGAAGCCGGAAATCGGGATCGCGGTGAAGTCCTCGATGCCCACATCCCTTGCGAAGGCGCGGTAATCGGCGACGATATGCTCGAAAGTGGACTGGTCGTAATCGACAAGGTCCATCTTGTTCACCGCCAGCACGGTGTGCTGGATGCCGAGCAGATGCGTGATGTAGGAGTGGCGGCGGGTCTGCGGCAACACACCCTTGCGCGCGTCGACCAGAATGATCGCAAGATCGGCGGTGGAGGCGCCGGTCACCATGTTGCGAGTGTATTGCTCGTGGCCCGGCGTGTCGGCGACGATGAATTTGCGCTTCTCGGTGGTGAAGAACCGATAGGCGACGTCGATCGTGATGCCCTGTTCGCGCTCGGCGGCCAAACCGTCGACCAGCAGCGCGAAGTCGATCTCTTCGCCTTGGGTTCCGTGCTTGGCGCTGTCGCTTTCGAGCGCGGCCAGCTGGTCCTCGAAGATCATCTTCGAATCGTAAAGCAGCCGCCCGATCAGGGTCGACTTGCCATCATCGACGCTGCCGCAGGTGATGAAGCGCAGCAGGCCCTTGTGCTGGTGCTGTTCGAGATAGGCGTCGATGTCTTCGGCGATCAGCGCGTCGGTCTGGAAAGAGGAGGGCTTGGGATCCTGAAGGTTCATCAGAAGTAGCCCTCCTGCTTCTTGTCTTCCATCGACGCGGACTGCCCCTTGTCGATGGCGCGACCCTGTCGCTCGGAACCGGTGGCGAGCAGCATCTCCTGGATGATGTCGTTCATGTCGGTGGCCTCGCTCTCGGTCGCGCCGGTAAGCGGGTAGCAGCCGAGCGTGCGAAATCGTACCGAGCGTTCCACGATCTCGTCGCCGTCCTCGAGACGGAACCGGTCATCGTCCACCACCAGGATCAGCCCGTCGCGCGTGACCGTGGGGCGCCTTGATGACAGATACAGCGGCACGATATCGATGTTCTCAAGCGCGATATATTGCCAGATATCGAGCTCGGTCCAGTTCGAGATCGGGAAGACGCGGATGCTCTCGCCCTTGTTCTTCTTGGCGTTGTAGAGGTTCCAGAGCTCGGGTCGCTGGTTCTTCGGTTCCCAGCGATGCGCGGCGGTGCGGAAGCTGAAAACACGTTCCTTGGCACGCGCCTTTTCCTCATCGCGTCGGCCGCCGCCAAAGGCCGCGTCAAAGCCGTGCTCGGTCAGCGCGCGCTTCAAGGGATCGGTCAGCTGGGCCTGCGAATAGAGCGCGCTGCCGGTGTCGAACGGGTTGATGCCCTGCTCCTCGGCGTCGTCGTTCTGCGCGATGATCAGCTCCAGCCCGTACTCCTTCACCGTCTTGTCGCGGTGGTCGAGCAGGGCCTGAAAATCCCACCCGCTCGCCACGTGCAGCATCGGGAAGGGCGGCGGCGCGGGGTAGAAGGCCTTGCGCGCGAGATGCAGCATCACCGAGCTGTCCTTGCCCACCGAATAGAGCATGACCGGGCTCTCGGTCTCGGCGACGACCTCGCGGAAAATATGGATGCTTTCGGCTTCGAGCCGTTCTAGATGGGTCAAACTGCGCATGGCCGGGCTGCTAGAGGTTACGGGGCGCAAAGCAAATGTAGTTTTGCTATTGCCCCATCAACCGCAATATCGCCGCTGGCCCGGAATGGGCCACGGACAGCTTCAAGAGGCTTCGCGATAAAGCGGGGATTGGAGCGGGTAAGGGGAATCGAACCCCTCTACACAGCTTGGAAGGCTGGTGCATTACCACTATGCTATACCCGCCCGCTCTTTGAGGCCGCGCCTTTGCCATCATAGGGGGCGCAGCGTCAATCCGAAATGAACGCCGATCATCCCACGGGCATGTTGTCGATAAGACGCGTGCCTTCGATACGCGCGGCGACGAGCAGACGGGATGGCGAGCCGGTGAGGTGAGAAATTGGGACCAGGTTAACCGCATCGGCGAGCTGTGCGTAATCCACCCGTTCGAACCCGGCGCTGGCGAGCGTTTCTCGAAGCTCGGTCAGGGCCATGGCGGGATCCGTGCCCGCTTCGATCGCAGTGATCGCCGCTTTCATCGCGCGCGGAAGACAGGCTGCGGCGGCGCGCGCTTCGCTTGAGAGGTAACGGTTGCGGCTCGACATGGCGAGGCCGTCCGCCTCGCGCACGGTCGGCACGCCGATGATCTGATGCGCCCGCGGCGCGGTGAGATCCAGATCGCGCGCCATCGTGCGGATGACAGCGAGCTGTTGAAAATCCTTCTCGCCAAAGAACGCCATATCGGGCTGGACCTGGTTGAACAGCTTGCACACGACCGTCGCCACGCCGTCAAAGTGCCCCGGGCGGTCTGCGCCGCAAAACCCCTCGCTCACCCCGCTGACCGAGATGTTCGTCGCAAAGCCGGGCGGGTACATGGTCGCAACTTCTGGCGCCCAGAGCAGCGCGCACCCTTCGCCTTCCAGCAGCGCAGCGTCCTCTTCCAGCTGACGCGGATATGCGTCGAGATCCTCGTTCGGACCGAACTGCGCAGGGTTTACAAAGATCGAGGCGACGACATAATCGCAGGCCTCGCGCGCGCGTCGCACCAGCGTCAGGTGCCCTTCGTGCAGCGCGCCCATGGTCGGAACAAGGCCGATCGACATACCGCCCTCGCGCAGTTTCGCCACGCTGCGGCGCAGCGCCTCAAGCTCGCTTGTGGTTTGCAACGCTCTGCCCTCTTTACCTGTGTCCGCCTCCCGCCCTAGACAATTCAACCGCCACCCCACAAGCTGACCTCTGCTTGATGGTCGATACGCAGATGGTGGACACACAGGCGCGCTCGAACGAAGGATTCATGAGCCATGACCCAGACCATTGCCACGCGCGCCGCACACCGGATCGTCTTCGCGAACGAGAAAGGCGGAACGGGTAAATCCACCACAGCGGTGCACGTTGGCGTGGCGCTCGCTTACCTGGGCGCGCGGGTGACGATGCTCGATCTCGATCCACGTCAGCGCACGACCTTCCGCTATCTCGAAAACCGGGTCGAGACGATGAAGAAGCGCAGCGTGACCCTGCCGACGCCCGCCGCCGAGGTGTTTTCCGGGGACAGCCCGGATGCGCTGCTGAAGTCCATCGAGCGGCTGGAGGCGGACAGCGATTTCCTCATCATCGACAATCCCGGGCGCGACGATCCGTTCGCGCGCGCGGCGGTCGAAAACGCCGACACGCTGGTGACCCCTCTCAACGACAGCTTTGTTGATTTCGATCTTATCGGGCAGGTCGATGGCGATACGTTCGAGGTGACGAAGCTGTCTTTCTTTGCCGAGCTTATCTGGGAGTCGCGGATGAGGCGGAGCCGCAAGACGCTTGAGGAGCGGCGCCCCGAGATGGACTGGATTGTGGTCCGTAACCGTACAGGTTATGTCGAGGCGCGTAACCAGGCGCGTTTGGAGAAGGCTCTCAAGGAGATGTCGCAGCGCGTCGGCTTTCGCGCGGTCAAGGGTCTTTCCGAGCGGGTTATCTACCGCGAGCTGTTTCCCTCGGGGCTCACCCTGCTGGACAAGGGTCACTTGGGCGAGTTGGGCACCAGTCATCTGGTCGCGCGGCAGGAATTGCGCGCCTTGATACAGGCCCTGAAGCTGCCCGAATTCGAAAAGGCGCAGGCCTCATTGGAGCTCGCCTGACATGGTCAAATTCGCGATCCTTCTGGCGGTCATCTGTATCCTGTTTCGCATGGCTCTGGGCCAGTGGCCCTGGCAGATGCTCAAGCCCGCGCCGACACGCTCTCAGGCGGTGTTCAACGCGCGCAAGCTGCTGAGTGTCGAGGAGGGCGCATCGCGGGAGCAGATTCTGGCCGCGCATAAGCGACTCTTGGCGATGGTTCACCCCGATCGGGGCGGAAGCAACGCAGCGGTCCATGAAGCCAATGACGCGCGCGACCTGCTGCTAGACGAGTTGCCCGATCGCGGCGCGCGCCAGCGCGATATGGGGGCCGGAAGCGGGGTCAAGGACGAGGACGACACACCGCATGGCAATGCGTGATGGGTGCCGCGCGCAATCGGGCGCCTGATTGAGCCCTCCCACAGCCGGTCATCATAACGCGATTGAAACATGTTCGCAGGATTCCGATTCCGACTTACCCGCGCCTTGGTCTGCCTCTACAAGAGCTTTGAGCGGGGCGGCTCCGAGGGGGCGGTGCTCAGGGCGCGGCTTTGAGGAGGCCGCTTCGGACGGGGTAGCCATACGATTTTCCGGGACGAGAAACCATGAACCACACTTTCAACCCGACCATCCTGCGTGAATACGACATTCGCGGGGTTATCGGTAAGACGCTGGGCGCAGACGATGCGCGCGCCATCGGCCGCAGCTTCGGCTCAATGCTGCGCCGCTCGGGCGGGAAGCTCGCGCCCGCTGGCGAAAAAACCGTCGCGGTCGGGTACGATGGCCGCGTCAGCTCTCCGACGTTGGAGCACGCCCTGGTGGAAGGCTTGAGCGCGTCCGGCTGCAACGTCGTGCGCATCGGTCTGGGTGCCACACCCATGCTGTATTACGCCGAGGCCTCATCCGAAGAAATAGACGGCGGCATTCAGATAACTGGCAGCCACAATCCCCCCGATTACAACGGCTTCAAAATGGTGCTTGAAGGCCGGCCTTTCTTCGGCAGCGATATTCAGGAGCTCGGTGTCGTCGCGGCAACGGGAGACTGGACGGACGGAATCGGCGCGGTGTCGCAGCGCGACATCCTCAACGACTACGTCGAGCGCCTCCTCGATGGATTGAACGGAATAGAAAGCGCCGCGCTGTCTGAGCTTAAGGTTGGGTGGGACGCCGGAAACGGAGCCGCGGGACCCGCGCTTGAGGCTTTGGCCGCCCAGCTTCCTGGAGAGCATCATTTGCTGTTCACTGACATTGACGGGCATTTTCCTAACCACCATCCTGATCCAACGGTCGAAGCCAACCTGACCGATCTTCGCGCGCTGGTCGCCGAGAAGAAGCTCGATTTCGGAGTAGCTTTCGACGGAGACGGCGACCGGATCGGTGCCATTGACGGGGAAGGTCGGGTAATCTGGGGTGATCAGCTGCTGATGATCTTCGCCGAGGACCTGCTCAAAACACGGCCAAACGCCACGATTATCGCCGATGTGAAGGCCAGCCGGGCGTTGTTTGACCACGTTGCCGCGCATGGCGGCGACCCGCTGATGTGGAAGACCGGCCATTCGCTTATTAAGTCCAAAATGAAGGAGACTGGCTCGCCGCTCGCTGGAGAAATGAGTGGTCACATCTTCTTCGCGGACACTTATTACGGGTTTGATGACGCGCTCTACGCGGGAGTCCGTATCCTTGCCGCCGCCGCGCGACTCGGCAAATCGGTGACCGAACTGAAATCGGCCATGCCCGACATGATCAACACGCCCGAAATGCGCTTTCAGGTCGATGAGAGCCGCAAATTCTCCGCGATCACCGAAGTGACCGAGCGCCTGACCACCAATCCCGGCCCCGAAGTCGAGGAGGTCAACGCGACCGATGGCGTGCGGGTCAACACCAAGGATGGCTGGTGGCTCTTGCGCGCTTCAAACACACAGGACGTGCTTGTCGCGCGCGCGGAAAGCGATACCGAGGCGGGCCTTGAGCGGCTGATGGCGCAGATCGATGAGCAGCTTGCGCTGTCCGGCCTTGAACGCGGGGAGAGCGTTGGGCACTGATCCCGCCTCCCCTTGGCCCTGGTCCGCGCTCGGCCTGAAAGAGACCAGCGACCGAAACGCGATCCAGGCGGCGTACGCGGCGCGCAAGGCGCTGCTCAACGCGCAAGCGATGCGGATTTCGGCTTTCGCCGAATTGACGGAAGCGCGCGAGAAAGCCTTGTTTCTGGCCGCCGAGATGCGCCGCGAGGCCAAACGTGAGGGGGCGCTGCGCCTTTACCGGCGCAGATGGGATCTGTGATTGAGTCCGAACCCGAACCCGAACCCGAACCCGAACTTGTGCCTTCCACAAGCCCCGAGCCGCCCGAGTTTGAGCCGCCTTCTCCAAGAGCGGAAGCGCCTCGTGTTCCACCCTTCGCTGGAGCCCAGAAACCTGGATCAGACCCGGAACCCCAATCGAAGCCGCGCCCGGAACCCGAGGCCGAAAGCGCCTGGGAGCATGGCGGCGGATACAAGCCCGATGTCGACTTTCAGGATGGCAGCCTGCTGGAGGGACTTGTGACTGACCGCCGCGTGGATGGCGAAGCGCCGGTTGACTTGCCCACTGCGCAAGAGGAGCTTGCGGCGTTTCTCAAGCGGATAAAATTCGAGAAGCACGGCGCGTGGTATATCATCGGGATCGTCTTCCTGCTTTACACCTGTAGTTGAAACGTCGCGCGTCGGCGCCTGGGCTGCGCCCAACCTGAAAAGAGGATCTGTCTGATGAAACGCCTGTTCACTCCTGCTCTCGCCGCCGCTGCGCTCGCGCTTTCGGTCCCACTCGCCCCGCTTGCCGCGCAGGAAGACAGCGAGCCCTCCGCCGAAGAAATCGAGCAGGAACTGGATGCGATGGGCGCGATGTTCGGCGATATGTTCGGCAACGCCGAGCCGCTGACGCCCGAACAGGAAGCGCGCGTCCCGTTGGCGCAATCGGTGGTGCTCAAGGTCTTTCCCGAAGGCACTTACGCCAAGATGATGGACGAGACGATGAAGCCGATGATGGATGCCGTCATGGCCAATATCGCCGGGTCGCCGGGTGTGCTGTTGATGGAACTCACCGGCTTGCCGCCGAGCGCTCTGGCCGAGATCGACGAGGCCAAGTTGAACGAAGCGGTGGCGTTGCTCGATCCCAGCGCTGAAGCGCGCAACGCCGAAATGGCGGACACCATGCTGCGTGTCATCGGCGATATCGTGGTCCAGATCGAGCCGAGCTATCGCGCGGGTCTCGCGCGCGCCTACGCCGTGCGGTTCACCGAGGATGAACTGGCCGGTCTCGACGCTTATTTCGCAACACCTGTGGGCGCAAAATACGCCGCCGAGAGCTTTCTCATTTACGCCGACCCGCAGGTGATGGCCTCAATGAACGAGATGATGCCAGCGGTCATGGAAGCCATGCCCGCCATGATGGGCGATGTGGGCGCGATCGCAGAGAAATACCCCAAGGGGCGCACTTTCTCGGACCTCAGCGAGGAAGAGCAGACCCGGCTCGCCGGGTTGCTCGACACCACGCTTGAAAATCTTGCGGCCAACGAACCTGAGCCGGTTGAGGACGAAGCCTCTCAGGTCGACGAGGAGCAGGAGTGGGTCGAGCAAGAGGGCGCAAGTTGAGCGGCGGTTGGTGAGCGCGCGCTCTTGTCCAAGATGGCGCCGTTTGCCATCTGACCGAGCGTGAACGCGCCCCTCGCCAACCTTCCCAAGGCCGAAGTCCCGCCCGAAATCCGGGCCTGGTTCGACGCGCGCGGCTGGCGCATTCGGCGCCACCAGACCGACATGCTCGTCAAGGCGCGCGAGGGACGCGACGCGCTGCTGGTGGCGGATACCGGCGCGGGCAAGACGCTCGCCGGGTTTCTGCCGACCTTGTGCGACTTTGCCCCGTCTTCCGGCGCGCCGCCTGAAGATGGTCTGCACACGCTCTATGTCTCGCCCTTGAAGGCGCTCGCGCACGATGTGAAGCGCAACCTGCTGACACCTATCGAAGAGATCGGTTTACCGATCCAGGTGGAGACGCGATCGGGCGACACGTCCTCCGACAAGAAGAGGCGCCAGCGCGAAAGGCCGCCGCACGTGCTGTTGACGACACCGGAGAGCCTCTCGCTGCTGCTGTCCTATCCGGAGAGCCTTGAACTCTTTCGCACCTGCAAACGGGTGGTGATCGACGAAGTCCACGCCTTTGCGACCGGCAAGCGCGGGGATTTACTCGCGCTTGCTTTGGCGCGATTGCAAAAGCTCGCGCCCGATATGCAGCGCGTCGCACTCTCGGCCACTCTGGCGAACCCGCTTAATTTCCAGGAGTGGCTCGCGGCTCAACCGGCGGATGGGACCGGTGAACTCCACGCCGCCGATCTGGTGCTGGGCGAGAGGGGGGCCGAGGCCGAGCTCAGCATCCTGCTGCCCATCGAAGAGCGTGTGCCATGGGGCGGGCACGCCGGGCGCTGGGCGGTTGACCAGCTCTATCGGGAGATCAAGGCCAACCGCACCACGCTGGTTTTCACCAACACGCGCTTTCTGGCAGAGTTCATCTTTCAGTGCCTTTGGGACGTGAACGAAGAAAACCTGGCCATCGGCGTTCACCACGGCAGCCTGTCCAAGGAGGCGCGCCGCAAGGTTGAAGACGCGATGGCGGCGGGGGAGCTGCGCGCGCTGGTGTGCACGGCGAGCCTCGATCTGGGCGTTGACTGGGGCGATATCGATCTGGTGGTCCAGATGGGCGCGCCCAAAGGCTCCTCGCGGCTGCTCCAGCGGATCGGGCGCGCGGGGCACCGGCTCGACACCGCAAGTCGCGCGGTTCTGGTGCCGGGCAACCGGTTCGAATTTCTCGAAGCCATGGCGGCCAAGGATGCGGTCGATGAAGGCCAGCGCGATGGCGAGGAGTTTCGCCCCGGTGGCCTCGACGTGCTCGCCCAGCACATCATGGCCTGCGCCTGCGCCGCGCCGTTTCACGAAGACGATCTGCTCGCGGAGATTCGCTCCAGCGTCGCCTACGCCTGGCTCGATGCCGAACAATTCCAGCGCGTGCTCGGCTTTGTGAAGAATGGCGGTTACGCGCTCAAGGCCTACGACAAGTTCAGGCGCATCATTCGCGGGAAGGACGGCGTGTGGCGGCTCGCCCACCCCAATCAGGCGCAGCGCCACCGGATGAACGCGGGGATCATCGTTGATAGCGAGATGCTGATGGTGCGCTTCAGGAACGGGCGCCAGCTGGGCAAGGTCGAGGAGCGGTTCGCCGCACAGCTATCGGCCGGGGACACCTTCTTCTTTGCCGGGCTCAGCCTTGAAGTCGAGAGCGTCAAGGACATGGACGTGATCGTGCGCGCGGCCAGAAAATCCGCGACGATCCCGAGCTATGGCGGCCTGCGCCTGCCGCTCACCACGCACCTCGCCACGCGCGTGCAGGAAATGTTGACCGACCGCGCGGGGTGGGGCCGCTTTCCCGACGATGTGCGTGAATGGCTGGAGGTGCAGGATTATCGCAGCCGCCTTCCGGCTCCCGGAGAATTGCTGGTCGAGAGCTTCCCGCATGGGGGCAAGCATTATGCGGCCTATTACACGTTCGAAGGATGGAACGCGAACCAGTCGCTAGGCATGCTGATCACAAGGCGGATGGAGGATCGCGGGCTGATGCCTGGCGGCTTTGTGGCCAACGATTACACGCTGGCGGTGTGGGGGCTGAAGCCCGTGACCGATCCCGCGCCGCTCCTCTCGCCCGATATCCTGACCCACGAATTTGTCGACTGGGTGACCGAGAGCCACCTCTTACGCCGTGCCTTTCGCGAAGTCGCGGTGATCAGCGGCCTCGTCGAACGCCAGCATCCCGGCAAGCGCAAGACGGGCAAGCAGGTCACTTTCTCGACCGACCTCATCTACGACGTGCTCAAGAAATACGAGCCCGATCACGTCCTGCTCGAAGCGGCCTGGGCCGACGCGCGCGCGCGGATGACCGACGTGGGCCGGCTTGCCGATCTGCTCGAACGCTCCGAGCGCGAACTGGTGCATGTCGAACTCGACCGCGTGTCGCCGCTCGCGGTGCCCGTGATGACGATGATCGGCCGCGAAGCCGTGCCGCAAGGCGCGGTGGACGACGAATTGCTGATCGAGGCCGAGGGGCTTGTGGGCGAAGCGATGCGGATCGACCCGGAGGAAGGCGCGCGGGTGTTGGAGGGGGATTAATCGTCCTCGCGCTCAAGCACGCGGTACTTCTCATTGCCCACGAAGCCGAACTTTGTGACGCCCGCCACCTTGATCACCTTGAGCGTGCGGGCGGACAGGTCGTAGCTGGCCATGCCGTCGGGTTCGAATTGCAGCTCGGGCCCGGGCTCCATCCGCGTGGTCGCCTCCAACACGGCCTGCAATTTGGCAAGCGTGATGGCCTCGCCGTTCCACAAGAGCGTGTCCTCGCCGGAGATGACGAGCTTGTTCCTAACGGGGTCAATCGGCCTGTCGACTTCCGGGCCGTGCCCGGTGTCCACTTCGACCGCGTGCGTTGCGACCGGCACGGCCATGACAAACATGATCAGCAGGACGAGCAGCACATCGATCAGCGGCGTCATGTTCATGGCGCTCATCGGGCGTTCGACCGGAGCGGGGCGGTGTTGGGTCATCGCGGAGCTCCTTTGACGACACCCGGCATCGTACAGCAATATCAAGAAGTTGCCTAACGCGTACCGGTGTGTCTATTGCAACCGGCCCATCGTATCGCGCCCAAACACGAAAAAGGGCGCCGCGGTTGAACCGGGGCGCCCCTCTTGGCCTCAGGCACGGATCAGACGATTATTCGCCCTGCTACTCGCCCTGCTATTCGCCCTTGCCGAACGTGCGGTACTTTTCGTTGCCGACAAAGCCGAACTTGGTGACGCCGCTTGTCTTGATGATCTGCAGCACCTTGGCCGAACGGTCGTAGCTCGCAAGCTGGTCGGGCTCGAACTGAAGCTCGGGCTCAACCGCCATGGCCGCCGATTCCTGCAGATTGGTCACCAGCTGACCCGCCGTGATCGGCTCGGCGTTCCACAAAAGCTCGTCTTCTGCGGTGATCACCAGCTTGTTCTTGATCGGATCGATGTCGGGCGGAGGCTGGTTCGAATTGTCCGCCGGCAGATCGATATCCACCGAGTGCGTCGCGATCGGGATGGTGATGATGAACATGATCAGCAGCACCAGCAGCACGTCGATCAGCGGTGTCATGTTCATGTCGAGCATCGGCTCGCCGTCGAGCTTGCCTCCGGACATACCCATGTCAGTTACTCCTTAAATCCAAACAGCGACGCGATGGCCCGGTTTTGGGTTCGCGATCGCCAAGCCTTTACGCGCCGGGGTCGACCGGGTTCGAGATGAAGCCGACGATCGGGTAGCCCGCGGCCTGCACGTTATAGATGGTGCCAGCGACACACTTCCACGGCGCGTTTTGGTCGGCGCGGATGTGAACCTGCGGGATCGCTTCGGGGTCATCGACAATCGCCTCGGCGCCGCCCGGATAGTTCGACACGATCGCGTCGAGCCGCTCAAACGCCATATTGTACAGCTCTTCCGAGGTCACCGGCGTGATGTTGTTGAAGTACACGCGGCACTCGCCCGTCCGGGTTGCACCGGTGAAGCCGCTGCGGATGATACCGGCGGTCTTGCCTTCGGCGTCCGTCGTGGTGACGGTGAGCTGAAGGTTCTCGACCTTGTCCTTCGATTCTTCCATCTCGAAGATCGGAATTTCCAGCTGTTCGATCGTCTGGATCGCCACCGGAACCGCGATGAGGAAGATGATGAGAAGGACGAGCATCACGTCCACCAGCGGGGTCGTGTTGATGTCCGACATCGGGGTTTCGCCCGAACCGCTCATCGAAATTGCCATGGGTGCTTCCTATTCTGGCACTAAATCAGGTGTGTAAGCGTGGTGGGGTGGGGAGCGGCTCCGTCGCGCGAGCCGCTCCTTTCCATGTCCAGGCTTACTTGGTCGCGGGCTTCGCGCCGCCAGCGGTACCGGCCGGCTTCGCAGCGGTCGGCTTCGCGGCCGGCTTGGCCGCCGGACCCGCGGTCAGCGACGGCTTCACCGTGCCGTCCGAACCGATGTAAGCGAGGATATCGTTGCAAAAGTCGGTCATCAGCGCGGCGATGCGGCGGTTGCGCGATTGCAGCCAGTTAAACGCGAGCACCGCCGGAACCGCAACGAGCAGGCCGATCGCGGTCATGATCAGAGCTTCACCAACCGGGCCGGCCACTTTATCGATCGAAGCCGAGCCTTCGATGCCGATGTTGATCAACGCACGGTAGATCCCGATCACCGTGCCGAGCAGGCCGATGAAGGGCGCGGTCGCGCCGACCGAAGCGAGGAACGGAAGACCGCCCGAAAGCGCGGCGTTGATCGTTTCCTGGCTGTGCGCGAGGCTGTCTTCCACATAGCTCGCTTCGCTGCCCGCGCCGTGCATCTTGGCGTGATCGTCGCGCGCCTTGACGGCGTCGTCGGCCAGCTGGCGCCACGCTGAGTTCTTCTCGAACTTGAGCGCGCCGTCCTTGAGACCGGCCGAACGCCAGAATGCGGCCTTGCCCTTGCGATACTGGCCGATGACCTTGTTCTGCTCGAACAGTTTGGAGAACAGGATGTAGAACGAGCCCACGCTCATGATGACCATGACGGCGAGGATCGACCAGGCGACCGGGCCGCCTTCTTCCATGGCCTGCATGAAGCCAAACTTGTTTTCCGGTGCGACGTCGCCGGCGGCGGCAAGAAGGTAAGTGAACATGGCGAATAAGTCCTTTTAAAAGAAAGTGTCCCCGAAAACCGGCCCCTTGGCGGCGGAGCCGGTTTCGAAATTCGATTAATCCAGTCGATAGGTGATCGTGGTGGCGTAGGAACCGGTCGTCGGGTTGCCTGCGTCATCAAGCGCTTCGTTGAACCGCGCGTAGCGGCTCATACCCTTGCACGCCGCCTCATCGAGAACGTTCGATCCGCTGGAGCGGATCACGCTGCAGCCCGAAACTCGGCCATTCGGCCCGATCGAAACCCGCACGCCGACATTGCCTTCCACTTCCTCACGCAGAGCGCGCGTGGGATAGTTTTCGGAAATCCGACGCGACCAGCGGCTCAGACCCTTGGGCGAGGCCGGTCGCGCCTTGGAAGGCGGCGGCGGGGCCGGGGGAGCAACCGGAGCGGGTGGCGGGATCGTGAGCGCGGGCGGCGCCGGCGGTGGAATCGTCGGAGTCGTTACGATCGGTGGCGGAGCCGGAGCGATGCTGATCGGTGGCGGCGGCGCAACCGGGGGCGGCGGAGCCACTTCCTGCGGCTGTTCGGGCGGCGGCTCAGGCGGCTCTTCGGGTGGCGGTGGCTCGTCCTCGATGTTCACCGTGGTGACGCGCTCGATTTCCTTTTTGACCGCGTCCACGGCGAGGCCGATGATCATCGCCAGGCCAATGCCTGCCACGATGCCGATCGAGATGATAAGGGAAGTAAGCTTACTCCCCGTCATTCCTTGATCAACGTACGACATTCGGCTGATTTCTCTCCATTCTTCGCCAACCTTGGTCGGCACACTCTCTATGGCTCGGCGAACTGGATACCGAGGCCAAAGATCCCTAAATTTGTCCTCCCGACCGGACGCCGCGCGCTCCCACAGACCATCGCACCCATCCGGAGTGCCACCTACGCCCTGTACTCGCGCGCTGCGGCACGGGTTCGCTATGGTCATGTCCCCAAAACCAATGCGAGCGCTTCGCGGTGTAACGGTCAACACCTAGTCAATCAAACGCTTTATCGGTTCAGACGCGATTCAAATGTCTCGTTCTCAAACAAAAGGCGCTGTATGAAACCGTCATCGCAAAGCCGAGGATGCCCCTGCAATGACCCGCGTTAACGAAATGTTTACTCATAAAATCATGCGCTTGGCGGCGCTGCTGGCCGCTCTGGCGGTGGGCGTCGCGAGCCCTCCAGCCGTTCGCGCGCAGAATGTTGGCGAGACCACCCGGAGCGCGGCGCTGGCAACCCCGGACGCGCTCGCTGGGCGCGCCACATTCGCCGATCTGGTCACTCTGGCCGAGCGCAGCGGGCTTGTTGTGCGCGTGCAGATTCGCCGTCAGGTCACCCTCGAGCCCGAGCGCGCGCCTGGTTTGGATGCTGGCTTTGCCCGGCTGTATGTCGAGGCGGATACGCTCGCGCTGATCGCCGGCGGCTCGACCATCGGCGAATCGCTGGTCTATCTGGTCGATGTGCCGCTGACGCCCAAGGGCAAGGCGCCCAAGCTCAAGAATCGCGAAATGCTGCTCTTTGCCAATCTGAGCGGTCGGGGTCCGGGCGGCGCTGCGCAATTGCAATTGGCCGGACCGTCGGCCCAACTTGCCTACTCCCCGGCGCTCGAGCAGCGCATCCGTCCGATCCTGACCAGCCTGTTCGCCCCCGACAAACCGCCGGTCATCACCGGGATTCGCGACGCGCTTGCGGTGCCGGGATCGCTGGTGGGCGAATCCGAAACACAAATCTTCCTCGCAACGCAGGACCGCTCGCCGGCCTCGCTGACAGTGCTGCGGCGTCCCGGGCAGCCGCCGGCCTGGGGGGTCTCCTGGGGGGAGATCATCGATTCGTCCGCGCGCGCGCCCGAATTCGAGACCCTGCGCTGGTATCGCCTCGCCTGCGCGTTGCCCGAGAGCTTGCCGAGCAGCGCCAATCTCGCGCGCGATCCCGCCGCGCGCCAACTCGCGGCAAGCGACTACGCCTATGTGATCAACGCGCTCGGCCCCTGCGCGCGGGCCATCACCAGGGCCCCGGCGCGTTGAAACCGTCCCACCGACGCGTCCTGAGCGCTTGACCACGCATCCTGCCGGGTTAAGCGCGCAAGCGACACTTTACTCTGCACGCGCCTGAAGGACTTCGCCTCATGTCTGACCCCTCCCCCGCTTCCGGCGCCCTGCCGCCCTTGCGGATCGCCATTGCCGGACTGGGCACCGTCGGCGCGGGCGTGATCCGGCTGCTTGACACAAACCGGGAGTTGATCGCGGCGCGCGCCGGGCGCGCGATCGAGGTGAGCGCGGTCAGCGCGCGCGACCGGGCCAAGGATCGCGGCGTCAACCACGAGCGGTTTTCCTGGGAGGACGACATGACCGCGCTGGCAACGCGCGCGGATGTCGATGTGGTGCTGGAGTTGGTCGGCGGCTCGGATGGTCCCGCGCTGGCACTGTCGCGCGCCGCGCTGGACGCGGGCAAGGGCCTGGTGACCGCCAACAAGGCGATGATCGCGCATCACGGGCTCTCCCTCGCTGAGCAGGCCGAAGCAAAGGGCGCGCCGCTTAAGTTCGAAGCGGCGGTGGCGGGCGGCATCCCGGTGGTAAAGGGTCTGCGCGAAGGGACCAGCGCCAACGCGCTGACCAAGGTCTACGGCATCCTCAACGGCACCTGCAATTACATCCTTTCGGAGATGGAAGCGACGGGCGCGGACTTTGCCGAAGTGCTCGCCGACGCGCAGCGGCTGGGTTACGCCGAGGCCGATCCGACATTCGATATCGAGGGGATCGACGCCGCGCACAAGCTCGCCATCCTGGCCGCGATCGGCTTTGGCGCGCGGGTCGATTTCGCCAGCGTTCGTACCACCGGCATCGTCGCGGTGCGCGCGGCCGATATCGCGCAGGCCGACGCGTTGGGCTTTGTCATTCGCCTGATCGCCGAAGCCGATGTTCAGGAGGGCTCTCTCCTCCAGCGCGTGCGGCCCTGCCTTGTGGCCAAGGACCACCCCTTGAGCGGGGTCGATGGCCCGACCAACGCGGTGGTGGCCGAAGGCAATTTCTCGGGTCGCCTGCTGTTTCAGGGCGCGGGCGCGGGCGATGGGCCGACGGCGAGCGCGGTCGTCGCCGACCTGATCGATATCGCGCGCGTTTTCGAGAATGGCGGCGAAGTCGGCGCGCCGTTCTCCATGCCGGTCGCGCAGCTTGCCGCGCTTGGCCCAGCCGATCCCGCCAACCGCCTTGAGCGCGCCTATCTGCGCTTCACCGTCAACGATCGCCCCGGCGTTCTGGCGGAGATCACCGCGGCGATGCGCGATGCGGATGTCTCGATCGAGAGCCTGATTCAACAAGGACGCGGGAACGCGGATGGCGAGGTGCTGGTCGCCATGGTCACGCATGAAGGGCCCGAGCGCAGCGTCGCCAGGGCTCTGGAACTGCTCGAAGGATCCGAAAGCCTCACCGCCGCACCGCTCGTGCTGCCGATCCTGCCCGCGTAGATCGGTCGCAGCCTATTCGGTGTTGCGCGGTGGCAGGCCGTTGGCAACGCGATCCGCGTCGGAGCCCGGCGGCGGTTCGGGCAGGGCTTCCACATCGATGATGAGCGGCGCTTCGATTTCCTCGAAAAGGCCCACCGTGACGTTTGCCATGACCGCCGAGCCCCAGATGCGATATATCGGCGTTCCACCCGCGCCCGCGACGTTGGGATTCTTCGCCCCTTGCGTGCGCGCCGCGTGACGGCGTTCCCAATCCTGTTTGTCGAACCCCGATGACTCTGCATCGTCGCCGAGTTTGCGGCAAACGATGATCTCGCCTCGGATGCGCGCGGCGTCCTGTTCGGCGATGCACGCTTCGTAATCGACCCGGTCGCCTGCGGTGGGTTCGGGTGGCGGCGCAAGAATATCGATCACAAGGCGCCCTTCCTCGGGCTGCGCGATTGCGTCCTCGGTATCCGCTTCGTCTGCCTGTGGCGCGCTCGGCGCCTCCTGCGCGCTGAGCGAACAAGGGCCGGCCAGGCAAAAGCCAAGCGCAAGGGCGTTGGCGATCGCCCTCACCTCAATCCTCGTCCTCGCTGAAATCGGGCACGGGAGGCAGGCCCAGTTCGGCTTCCTGCAAAATGCGCTGCGCTTGCGGCGTCAGTTTCCCGTCCGATCCGCGCGGGTTGATGCCTTTGGCCTGCCAGTAGGCATCGCTCCCCACGGGCGGCGGCGGAAGCGCCTCGACGTCGATCAGGACCGCTGGCGGCGCGGGGCATGGCGGGATGAAGCAGCCCTTGATTTCGATGACCGGCGTAAGGCCGTAGGGCAGACCCGAACCGTCCACATTGGGGGGAGGCGGCGCGTTATGGAACTTGGTGCGCTCGGCGTAGTCTTTCAGCCATTGCGCGTAGCTTTCGGAGAAACGGTTCGAATCGCTCGTGGAAAGCTGTCGGCATACGACGATTTCGCCTGATATCTCGCCCGCCTCGATCGCTTCTTCGCATTCGCGCGCTGCAGCGGGGCTTGGGCCCACACGCGCCGCCCGAGCCGCCAGGACGTCGACAGCATCGGGCGCCTGCGCTTCCTCATCGCTGTCCTCGGGCGCGCCCTCGACCGGTTCGATATCGATCGGCACCCGCTCCTGCGCCTGAACGGGCGGGGCGAGCAGCGCGGCGGCCAGGACCGCCACACCGAGCAGTGCACCGGCAAGAGCGGGGGGAGCCTCGTGCCTCATCGGGTTCAGTTGCCCTTTCTTTCGAAACTGGGAGGGGGAAGGCCCAGGGCCTCGCGGCGTTTGCGGATTTCCTCTTCGGAGAGATCCTCGTCCTGGCCGAGCGGGGGAAGGCCGCGCGCGATTCGGTCCGCGTCCGAACCCGGCGGCGCGGAGGGCAGGGCCTCCACGTCGATGATCAGCGCGGGTGGCGGAACACCGCCAATCCCGATGCCGCGCCCGTTATCGGCAATGCCGAACAGGCCCGGCGCGCTGGGCGAGCCCTTGAACGCGGTCTCGCTGGCGTAGCGCTTTTGCGCCTCGCTGCGGCTGCCGCTGTATGAATTCTCGCCCTTTTCGCCCAGGCGGCGGCACACAACGATATCGCCGCTGATCTCGCCCGCGTCGGCGCGGTCCTCGCACTCGCGCGCTTTGGCTTCGTTGACTTCGCCGCGCGGCACCGTGACCGACAGATCGACGCGCAGCGGTTCCTCTTCGTCCTCGACTTCGTTTTGACCGCTGGATGGTGGAGCTTCGGCATCCGCGCCATCCGGCGGCGTCACCGGCGCGTCATTTTGCGCCGCCACTTGAGAGGCGGCGAGAGCGACGCTGGCCAAGGCGATACACACGAACGCGCGTGGCCTTCCCGGACCCGAGGCGCCTGCGCAAACCGAACTGGCTGTGCGCAAAATCGGTTCCGGATTGCTCGACAAGCGTGCCTCCTTGCGACTATTCGCGTCGCCCAGAACAACAGGCCTTACAAAAGACCATTCAAGGGATGAAACCACCATGAACAGCGCCACCCCTACCGATCTTCTCGCCGCAAAGGAACCTTCGGGTGAAAACGCGATCGACCGGGTTCTGGTGCTGGAGATGGTTCGCGTTACCGAAGCCGCCGCTGTGGCGGCCGGGCAACTGATCGGGCGCGGCGACGAAAAGGCCGCGGACGCCGCCGCCGTCGAAGCGATGCGACGCGCGTTTGACGGGCTCTACATGGATGGCACCGTGGTGATCGGCGAAGGCGAACGCGACGAGGCGCCGATGCTCTATATCGGGGAGAAAGTGGGCGGCGCGCCGGGCAAGGGACCCAAGATCGATATCGCCCTTGACCCGCTCGAAGGCACAACCATCACCGCCAAGGCCGGGCCGAACGCGCTGGCCGTGCTGGCGGCGGCGGAAGAGGGCGACCTGCTCAACGCGCCCGATGTCTACATGGACAAGCTGGCGGTGGGGCCGGGTCTGCCCGCCGGGGTGATCGATCTCGCCAAATCGCCGACCGAGAACGTCAAGGCCGTGGCCTCGGCCAAGGGACGCGAGCCCTCCGACATCAATGTCTGCGTGCTCGATCGCCCACGCCACGCCGACCTCATTGCCGAGCTGCGCGCGATTGGATGCGGCGTGCACCTGATCGGCGATGGCGATGTCGCCGGTGTGATCGCGGTGACCGATCAGGACACCGGGATCGACATGTATATGGGCCAGGGCGGCGCGCCCGAAGGCGTGCTCGCGGCGGCGGCCTTGCGCTGTGTCGGAGGCCAGTTCAACGGGCGCCTCGTGTTCCGCAACGAAGACGAACGCGCGCGTGCGAAGAAGTGGGGTATCGAGGATCTCGACAAGATCTACACGCTCACCGAGCTCGCCAAGGGAGACTGCATCTTCGCCGCGACCGGTGTCACATCGGGCTCGCTGCTCGAAGGCGTCAAGAAGCGCAAGAAGTCGACGGGCGCAACGATCATGACCACCGAGAGCGTCGTGATGCGCGCGTCGTCGGGCACTGTGCGCTGGATAAGAGGCGAACACCGGATCGAGCCGCACCGGGCGTGAGGCCGAGGCCGCCCGCGTGGAAGGCGGGAGTGACAGTCGGACCTAACTCTGCGTCTTCTCCTGCGCCCGGCGCGCGTTCTCGACCAGTTCGCCCATCGTCACCCGCGTGCCCGCCGCGCTCTGGCGGGCCAGATCCGCGCCGACCTGCTCGGCGGTGGCGGAGGCCTCGGCGAACAGGCGCCCGCCGACCGACACGACCAGCGGCTGATCCGGGAGCGACCAGCGCGATTGGCGCACCGTCTCGCGCAGCTTGGAAACCTTGTTCTGGCGCGGCAGCGCGTCGGAGAGCGCGATATCGACCGCGTCGGGCTGTTGCTCGTTTATCTGGTTGGTCAGCGCTTCGTTGCTGGTCGGGAAGGCCATCTCGACTCCCCAGCCCGCATCGGTGAACTGATCGGCGAGCAGCGAGGGCCCGAAAAGGTGCGGTTCGCCGGGCGCGCTGGCGAGCAGGATCGTGTAGCGGCTGTCGCGCAGATCGTCCGCGTCCTTGCTGTAGCGCACCGCGTGTCCGGCCATTTGCAGCATGCCAAGGCCCAGCGTCAGATCAAACTCGCTGCACTCATCCGCCAGCCACGCATCGCCCATCATCCGAGCCGCCGGTTCGAGCAGTTCGCGCACCAGCGCGTCGCCGCTCCAGCCCTTCTCGTTCAGCCGCGCGAACAGATCGTTGAGCTTGGGCTCGTCGGCTTCCAGCGCGTATTGCACGATCGCCGGCACGTGCTGCGCGAGCGGGTTCTTGCGGCGCAATTTCTCCAACAGCGACTTGGGCGCTTGATCGAGCTTGCGATAAAGCAGCAGATCCCAGTCGGAGAACAGTCGCCCCGAAACCAGGTGCTGCGTGAGCACTTCGATCTCCGCGTGCCGCTCATCCTGCCGGATCGAAGACCAGATCGTGTCGAGCCCGGTGGGCGGGCCTTCGAGGGTCTGGAGATAGCGCCCGTTTTCGTAAAGAAGCATCCCGGTGACGCCGTGGCGGTTATTGCGCGCCCGCGCCCGGGTGACGAGTTCGTCAAGGTCGGCGTCGGATGGTGGCGAAGCCGCGCGGCTTTGATAGGTGAGGCAACCGATCATTCCCGCGCCCGTCGGGCCGTTATCGTCGTGCAGCAGCATTCCCGTTCTCCCGCAACAGGATGAAGGCGCGCGGATGTAAACGGGCCGCAGCCCTCGATCCCTCCAGGGCCCACCGCAAGAACCCTTCTTGAGTGGAGCCTGCTTGTCCCGACCAGGCTTTGGATATTGTGGTCCCTCAAGCCGCCCGACTTCCCCGGCCCGATCCATGGCCAGGTGCCTGCCCGAAGCCAGCGCCTGCCGCGTTTCTTGGCGCAGCCGCTAACCAATGTCAGACCCGCAAGACGACCCTCTCTTGAGTTTCGGAATCGTGCGACTCCGGAAGGCCGAGACCTTTGTAATGTCGACTAGACAAGGCTTCGCGTCAAGTCGTTGATTCACAGGCTCTACGCTGCGTTTTCGTGATCGGCGGCGCGCGCGCCGAAGACGCTTGCTCATGTTCGGTTCATTGAAAAGCGCCATATTATCGCGCACTTCGCATCGAACTCTCTCGTTTTCATTCAGGAACAATCGTGCTGCGATCCTTTCTGGCCTTTGCCTCCCTTTTTTCGGCCTCGGCCCTGCTGGCGGAGACGCCGCCGGTCGCTGTTGCCGCACCGATGATCGAGCCGGCCATACAGGAGCGCCTCGCCGGTCTGGCCCAGCACGAGACCGAACTTGAGCGCGTGCGCGCCGATCTGGCGGAATGCCGCGAGGGGTGCACCACTCCCAGCGAGGCGGTTCTTCTGGCGTATCGCGCGGGCGTAGAGGGCGAGCGCCCGGGGCGCTTCCTGCTTGATATCCGCAGCGGCGGGCAGAGCCTGTTCGGCAATCTCGACCGGCTCTACTTCATCAATTCGCGCCAGGATTACGGCGAGTTCGGCACGCTCACCATCGCGTTTGAAGAAGATGTGCTCCAAGCCCTCCTGAGACGCGCGCGGGCCTGCGGTGGGGGTGAGATCGTCAACGGCGCGATCCAGGTGAAGGGCTGTCGGCGCGAGGGGCTGGCGGATGTGAACATGTTCACGATGATGCAGCGCCTCAACAATCGCCGCATTCTGGTGGAAGGCGATGTGCGCCTGCAATGGATCGACGCGCGCTTTGGCCTTCAAAGCCCGGTCAGCAACAGGCGCGGCGAGCACGAACGCGGCTATTTCCAGCCCTGGGTGTGGGTCTACGACGCCGACCAGATCAGCTTTGTCTATGAGGAATAGCGCCTTGGCGCGGCGCGGTTAGCTCGCCTCGGTCGTCTCGGTCAGCGCGTCCCATTCGTCCCACGCGCTCGCGCGCCGCGTCGGGGGTGAGAACGGCGTAGGCAAAGCTCTCGCGCCGCTCGAACCGGCCGGCCTTGTTCTCCATATCCTTGATCGCGTCCTGCACGGTTAGGTCCGCGCGCGGCGAAGTAAGCGCGTCACACACCTGGCGCGATCAGCGGCGTGTGGCCAACCGGATGACGACACGGATGGCGACAAAGATAGCGACAAGGATGACGACAAGGCCGCCTCCTCGGTTGCGTTTTTATGACTTGGGTTTACGCGGGGTCCAAGACCGCTCGCACCACGGGGAATCGCTTCGATGAAGATCATGTCCGGCAACTCGAACCTGCCGCTTGCCCGCGCGATTGCAGGCTATCTCGAAATCCCCTTGACCGATGCGAGCGTGCGCCGCTTTGCCGATGAAGAGGTGTTTGTCGAAATCCACGAAAACGTGCGCGGCGAGGATGTCTTTCTGGTCCAGCCCACGGGCTATCCCGCCAACGACAATCTGATGGAATTGCTGATCTGCATCGACGCGCTCAAACGCGCCTCGGCCAAGCGGATCACGGCGGTGGTGCCCTATTTCGGGTATGCGCGGCAGGATCGAAAGCCCGGGCCCCGCACGCCGATATCGGCCAAGCTGGTCGCGAACCTGATCACCGAGGCGGGGGCGGACCGGGTGCTGGCGGTGGACCTGCACGCAGGCCAGATCCAGGGTTTCTTCGATATCCCGACCGACAACCTTTACGCCGCCCCCACGATGGCGGCGGATATTCAGGCGCGCTACGGCGATCAGGACCTGATGGTCGTCTCGCCCGATGTCGGCGGGGTGGTGCGCGCGCGGGCGCTCGCCAAGCGGCTCGACAACGCGCCGCTTGCCATCGTCGACAAGCGCCGCGACCGTCCGGGCGAGAGCGAGGTCATGAACATTATCGGCGATGTTTCGGGCCGCCACTGCGTGCTGATCGACGACATCGTCGATTCGGGAGGCACGCTGTGCAACGCGGCCGACGCGCTGCTCGAAGGCGGGGCGAAATCGGTGGCCGCCTACATCACGCACGGCGTGCTCTCGGGCGGCGCGGTCGCGCGCATTGACGGCTCGCAATTGACCGAGCTGGTGATTTCGGATTCGATCCGCCCGACCGAGGCCGCGCTCGCCTCGCAGCGCATTCGCATCCTGACCATCGCGCCGCTGGTGGGCGAGGCGATCCGGCGGATTGCGGATGAAAGCAGCGTGAGTTCGCTGTTCGATTGATGGGAACGGGCGGCTCGCGTTCCGCATGAGCATGTTCGATCCCGAAGAGGTTCGCGAGATCCTTATCGGCGCGGCGCGTGCTCGCAACGCGCTTACCTATTCGCAGATACTGAACCTCCTCGGCTATCGCTTCACCCGGCCCAAGATGCGCGCGCTGTGCGCGGTGCTGGACGCGATCGACGAAGACGGGCGCGCGGCGGGCGAGCCGGGCCTCGCTGTGCTGGTCGTGCGCCAGTCGGACGGTTTGCCAGGGCAGGGCTGGTTCGTCGCCCGCTCGCATCTGGCTGACGAGCTTGCCGGACTATGGCCGCAGGCATGGGAGGGCCCCGAGGCAAAGGCCTATGTGGCCCTGCATCAACGCATCGCGTTCGATCACTGGAGCTCGCGTTAAGCATTTGCGTCATTGCGAGCGGCGAAGCCGCGCGGCAATCCAGAGCCTCTAGCGAAACTGCGCTGGATTGTTTCGCCTATGGCCGTCTACGACTCCACTTTGTTCGCAATGACGAATATGGGCCTTCCCATGACCCCCAAAGACATTGCATTCGCCAACCGCCTCGCCGACGCCGCGGGCGAGGTTATCCGCCCGAAATTTCGCGGCGACTGGGACGCAGAGACCAAGGCCGACAACACCGCTGTGACCGAAGCGGATCGCGGTGCCGAGGCGGTCATGCGCAAGATGATCGAGGAAGAGCGGCCCGAGGACGGCATCATCGGCGAGGAGTATGGCACCACCAACGAGAGCGCGGGGCGGCAATGGGTGCTCGATCCGATCGACGGCACGCAGAGCTTTGTCGCCGGGCGCCCGATCTTTGGCACGTTGATCGCGCTGATGCAGGATGGCTGGCCGGTGCTCGGTATCATCGATCAACCCATCCTGCGCGAACGCTGGGTCGGGCGCGTGGGAGAAGGCACGACGCTCAACGGAGAGCCGGTGCGCGCGCGTCCGTGCGCGGCGGTCGAGGGCATGAGCCTTGCCACCACCAGCCCGCATTGCTTCGATGCAGACCAGTCCGACGCCTGGCTCAACCTTGTCGTCAACGCCTATCCCAAGCGGCCTTTTCCGATCTATGGCGGCGATTGCTACAATTACGCGATGCTGGCGAGCGGCAATATCGACTGCGTGATGGAAGCCGGGCTGAAGATCCACGACTACGCCGCGCTTGTCCCGGTGGTCGAAGGCGCGGGCGGGGTGATGAGCGACTGGCAGGGCAATCCGCTTGACGCGGACAGCGACGGGACGGTGATCGCGCTGGGCGATCCGGCGCGGATCGAGGACGTGCTGGCGGCGATGGGGTCTTCGGAGTTGCCTGCGCATGTGCGCGAGGCGTCGCAGCCACAGACGACGATCCTGCCCAGTTCCGGCGGCTTCAAGTTTCCGCTTCCGGGCGAGGACTGACGCGCCTTTTTCGGAACCTCTTGGGGGGCCTTGTGTGTTGGGTGGCAAAAGGCCTTGTTTCTGAAGGCCCACACCTTCCAATCAGGATACCCCCATGCCCACCACCCGCAATCCGCTTATCCGCAACTGGACACCCGAAGCGCTCGACGATCTGTCGGGCAAGACCTTCCTCATCACCGGCGGCAATTCGGGGATCGGTTTCGAAGCCGCCAAGATCCTCGCCAGCCGCAACGCCGACGTCGTGATTGCCTGCCGCAACGAGGCCAAGGGCAAGGCCGCGCTCGCCAAGATCGTCAATCTGGGCGAAGGGCGCTGCGAACTGCTTGGCCTCGATCTCGCGGACGGCGCTTCGATCCGGGCCGCGGCGAAGGAGGCGGGCGAGCGGTTCGGCGCGATCTACGGCCTCATAAACAACGCCGGGGTCATGCAGACACCCAGGCAGAAGACCAAGGACGGCTTCGAGATGCAGCTGGGCACCAATCACCTCGGCCATTTCCTCTGGACCGCGCTGATGATCGGTCAGGTCGATGGGCGCGGCGGGCGCGTGGTGACGGTGTCGAGCATCGCGCACAAGTTCGGACGGATCGATTTCGACAATCTGATGATGGAGGCGGGTTACGATCCCAGCCGCTCCTACACCCGGTCCAAGCTCGCCAATCTGCTGTTCGCGCAGGAGCTGCACCGGCGGCTGGAGGCGGCGGGTTCGCGGATCAAGTCGATCGCGTGCCACCCCGGCTATTCGGACACCGCGCTGCAGTTCAAGGGACCAACCGGGCTCTTCAAGGCGCTGTACGCCGTGACGAACAAGGTGCTCGCGCAGCCCGCCAAGTTGGGCGCCTACCCCACCGCGCTGGCAGCGGCAGATGAGCGCGCGGTGTCGGGCGGCTATTACGGCCCCACCGGCCCCTTCGACGCGCGCGGCCCCGTGGGCGACGCGATCATCGATGATCGCGCGCGCAACGAAGTGACGGCGCGGCGGCTGTGGGAGATGAGCGAGGAGTTGGTAGGGGAGAAGCTGGCGGTTTGAAGGGCTCTTTGCATGATTCAAAAACGTGATAAGAAAACGGGAATTTTTTTATACGATGTATTGGTATGATAAAATTGTACGCATATTTTGATGTAACCTATGGCATTGAAACCAACCTACGCGATCCCTGATCTGCCTCCCCCCACAGTCACCGAATCGGCTCGCGTTCTCAAAGCTCTCAAGCGGGCGCACCGATATCTGGGAGAGTTGAAAGGTAAGGCCTCCTCGATCCCCAATCAGGGTATCCTGATCGACACGCTATCCTTGCAGGAGGCGAAGGCCAGCTCGGAAATCGAGAATATTGTCACAACGCAGGATGAGCTGTTTCAGTTCAATGCATTTCCGGACAGCCCAAATTCCCCTGCTGCAAAAGAAGTATCGCGCTATCGTGACGCGCTGCGCCATGGTTACGAACAGCAACTTGCCCTTGGTGGCCTGCTAACCAACAATCTGATTATCGCGATGTTTCGAATTTTGAAACGAAGTCAGGGCGGTTTTCGATCAACTCCAGGCACGGCTTTGCTCAACGAGGACACCGGTGAGCGGGTCTATATTCCACCGCAAGAAGCGCCGAAGATCAAAGTCTACATGGATCGGCTCGAGGCGTTCATTAACGCACCTCTTGAGAGTTGCGATCTGGATCCGCTTACACAGATGGCGATCATTCACCACCAATTTGAGAGCATTCATCCCTTTCCGGACGGAAACGGGCGCATTGGGCGGATCATAAATGTACTCTTTCTTACGCGCTGCGCACTTCTTGACATCCCTATCCTTTATCTTAGCCGCTACATCACGCAGAACAAACCTGAGTATTACCGTTTGTTGCAACATGTCCGCGAGACAGGTGAATGGGAGGGCTGGCTCCTTTACATGATCGAGGGGGTGGAAAGCACTGCTCAACAAACGCTCATGCTTGTTGAAGCGATCAGAAAGCAGATGGCCAGCCTCAAAAGAACCCTGAAAACGGATTTCAGGTTCTATTCGCAAGACTTGTTGAACAATATGTTTCGACACCCCTATACGCGTATCGAATACGTTCAGAATGAACTTGGCGTTTCAAGGCCGACAGCTGCCAAGTATCTGGATGAGCTTGCAGCAGCCGGAGTGCTGCGCAAGCATCGTTCAGGCCGCAATAATTACTATATCAATGAGCCCCTGGTTCAGCTGTTTCTCAGTGAGGATAGCCCTCGCTAGTTCTGAGCGTACTAGCCGCGCAATGCCCCAGCACCTCTTCTTCTACGGCGTCCTGCGCGAGGGTGTGGGAGACTGGCCCTTTCTTCAAGGCCTCGGCCTTGGCTTGCCGGCGACGACGACCGGCGCGCTCTACGCCATCCCCGCAGGCGACCAGTGGTACCCGGCGCTGATCCTCACGCAGGCGCGCTTCTCCACGATAGTTCACGGGACGATCCATGAGGCGGGTTCGGTCGATCTTGCCGCAATCGACGCCTTCGAAGGCGCAGACTACACCCGCCAACCCATCGAGGTGGATGGCTGGGACGGCTATGGCGACACTCTGGCGCAGGCCTATGTCTGGACCGCCGGACTGCCGGAGAACGCGGTCCCGATCCCGCATGGCGACTTTGTGCGCTGGCTGGAGGAGACGGGGAACACGCCCCTCTCCCAAGAGAGCGAACGATAAGGGCGGCTAGAGCCCGAACACCCGCGCCGCATTGCCCCCCAGGAACAGCGCCTGCGTCTCATCGTCAAGGCTCAGCGTCTCCAGGCCTTCCAGCGCCTTGCCCGGCGTAATCATCGGATAGTTCGTGCCGAACAGCACCTTGCTGCGCCCATGGGCGCGCATGTACTCGACCAGCTGGGGCGGGTAGCGGCTCACCGTGTAGGCGCTGGTGTCGATAAAGACGCGGCTATGCTTGGTTGCGACCGCGATGGCCTCGTCGGTCCACGGATAGCCGATATGCCCCGCGACGATGGTGAGTTCGGGGAAATCGAGCGCGACCTGATCAAGATAGATCGGGCGACCCACTTCGGAAGGCATAAGCGGCCCGGTGTGCCCGATCTGGGTGCAGAAGGGCACACCCAGTTCCGCGCACGCCGCGTAGACGGGGTAGAACAGCCGATCGGTCGGCGCGCGCTCGCACAGCCAGGGCAGCACGCGGATCGCCTTGAAGCCCAGTTCGGTAATGCAGCGTCTGATTTCGCGCACGGCCTCCATCGGCTTCGATATATCGACCGAGCCCACACCGATCAGGCGTTCGGGCGCCTGCGCAACAAAACCGGCGACCTCGTCATTGGCGATGAGGTCGCGGTGGGGCGCTTGCCAGGCGCTGATCAGCATGGTGTCGACACCCCCTTGGTCCATCGCCGCAATCGTGGCGGCAACCGGCAGCGCTTCGCTTGGCGCGGGGGTTTTGGTCCAGCGCCGCAGGGAATCAAACAAGGGTGACTGGCTGTGTCGCAAGGTGGGGTGCTGGCCCCATGCATCGATAATCATGCCAACAGGCTTGGCCGATGCGGTGGCGCTTCGCAAGCGTTGGAGGCGGTGCGGCGTTTTCCTACTCGCCCGCCCGCCGATAGGGTTGCGGGGTGATGGTCATGCGCTCCGGTCCCTTTGTGTTCTTCCCGGCTTTTGCGGTGCCCGGCGCGCGAGCGACACACCGATCGGGTGATCGCTCTGGTCGATCAAATCGCGCGCGTGTGATCGATTGGCTTTTCTCCCTTGGACAGTGTTCCATGTGTTCCAGGCGTTCTCCACGCGCGACGAACCGAGTGGGTGGTGCGGGGGCGCTCGCGCCGTTTGACACAGCCCGTGCGCGGCCTTCGCCCTTGCAACCGGCCGCCAGCGGCTCTAAGGGGCGCGCTTCACTGACACGAATCAACGGGTCCGCCTGGCCAACAGGGCTGCCAGGGCTGGCCAAACGTGTCTTCTGACAAAGGAGATGAAAATGCCCAAACTGAAGACCAAGAGCGGTGTGAAGAAGCGCTTCAAGATCACCGCCTCTGGCAAGGTCAAGCACGGTGTCGCGGGCAAGCGTCACCGCCTGATCAGCCACAACGCGAAGTATATCCGTCAAAACCGCGGCACCGACGTCATCAGCGACGCCGACGCGAGGACGATCAAGAAATGGGCGCCCTACGGGCTGGATTGATTTGAGCGGCTTTTAGCCGCGCAGGCCAGGCCACCCGCTCCCTCCACCCTTCCACCCGGATCGTAACCCGGTGTGATAATCCGGGTGGAAGGGTGGAGGGAGCGGGTGGCCTGGCTCCAAGGATCAGGCGGATGCCTGATCCGCACGAAACAAAAGGATATACAGACATGCCTCGCATCAAACGTGGTGTTACCACCCGCGCCAAGCACAAGCGCATCCTCGACCAGGCGAAAGGCTATCGCGGCCGTCGCAAGAACACGATCCGCGTTGCGCGCCAGGCCGTCGAAAAGGCCGGGCAGTATGCTTATCGCGACCGCAAGGTGAAGAAGCGCAACTTCCGCGCGCTCTGGATCCAGCGCATCAACGCAGCCGTGCGCGCCGAAGGCCTCACCTACTCGCAGTTCATGCACGGCGTGAAGCTGGCCGGCATTGAGCTCGACCGCAAGGTGATGGCCGATCTCGCCATGAACGAAGAAGCCGCGTTCAAGACCATCATTGCGCAGGCGAAGGACGCGCTTCCGGCGTAGGCTTTCCTACACGCTTTCAACTCGGCTAGAGCTTGGTTGAACGTCGGGAACGCAAAGAAAGGGCGGCCTCGCAAGAGGTCGCCTTTTCGCGTTCCGGGCCCGTTTGCCGGGGCGGCTCGAAGGGTGGTGAAAGCGCAACCATGGATTGGACAAGCGTGTGAGTGAGATGGCGCTCTCCACGACGAGAGAGACGACGGCGCGCCCGCGACTTGCTTTCCGGCCCGAAATCGAAGGCCTTCGCGCCGTCGCCATCGTACCGGTGCTGCTGGTCCACGCCAGTTTCACGCAGCTTCCCGGCGGGTTTGTCGGGGTCGACGTGTTCTTCGTCATCTCCGGCTATCTCATCACGCGCATCTTGTTGACCGAGACCGACGCGAGCGGCGCGGGCCTTGCCCGGTTCTACGCACGGCGCTTTGCGCGACTTGGCCCCGCAGTCTGGGTCATGATCGCGGCTGTGCTGGGCACCGGGCTGTGGCTGCTCTTGCCGAGCGACTGGCCACCGCTCTCGCACAGCGCGATCTGGGCCGCCGGGTTCCTTGCCAACATGTATTTCTGGCAGACCACCGACTACTTCGCGTACCACGACACCGCGCTGCTGCTGCACACCTGGTCGCTGGGCGTCGAGGAGCAGTTCTACCTATTCTATCCGCTGGTCCTGATCGGGCTCAAGCGCTGGGCGCCGGGACGTGAAGCCTTTGGGATCGGCGCGCTGTTCGCGCTGTCGCTGGTTTTGTGCCTTGCTCTTTCGCATTTCGCGCCGACTGGGGCCTTCTACCTGTTCCCGGCCCGCGCTTGGGAATTGGCGATCGGCGGCCTTATCGCGTGCGGTGTCGGTGTGCGGGTCGAGGCCGCCTGGCTGCGCTCGGCGCTGGCGCTGTCCGGGCTGGCGCTGATCGCGGCCTCCATGCTGTTGATCGGCGATATGGGCGCTTTTCCGGCGCCCGCCGCTTTGGTCCCGTGCATCGGGACCGCGCTCGTCATCGCTTACGGCGCACACGGCCCGGCGGGTTTTGCGCTGTCGCTCGCGCCTGTGCGCTGGATGGGGCGGATCTCCTATTCGACCTATCTGTGGCACTGGCCGATCATGGTGCTCTGGCGGCTGGAGTATGGCGTGCTGCTCGATCGGTGGAGCCGGGTGGGTCTGGTCGTCGCTTCGATCCTTGCGGGCGCGCTATCCTATTACGCGATTGAACGCAGGGGTCAGAGCGCGCTCTTGCGCCTGTCGCCGCGCGGGGTCTTGCGCACGGGGTTGGCAAGTGCGGCGGCGCTCATCGCGCTGGCGCTGGTCGCGGGTGCGCTCGCGCCAGTGCTCACGCAAAGCCAGCCGGCGCAAATGGCGTTTACGCTGGCCGAGCGCGCCGACGAACGCCGCCGCGAGCAGTTCCGATCAGGTATATGCTTTGGCAAAAAGATCGACTTCGAAACCTGCGTCACACCCTCGCAAGAGACCCGCGATCTTGTCCTCATGGGCAGCAGCTACGCTGCGATGCTGTGGAGTGCGCTCGACGAGGAAGCGGACGATTACACCGTCCATCAGGCGACGCTTCTGGACTGCAACCCGGTGGTCGGCCATGCGGGCGACAGCGCGTGCGAGCGGGCCTATGCGCGCGTGTTCGACATGGCGCGCAAGGGCAAAGTGGACGCCCTCGTGCTCGCCTCACGCTGGTACGCAAGCGACGCGCCGGCTGTGGGCGCCACGGTCAAGGCCATGCGTGAAATCGGCATACCGGTCGTCGTGATCGGACCGCCAGTCGAGTACGAGCAGAGCTTTCCGCGCATCCTTGCCATCGCCGAGCGGCGCGGGGATCGGGCGTATATCGCGCGCATGCGCCGCTCAAAGCGCGACGCGATCGATCCGGTTTTGCGCCGCGCGGTCGAGGGCGCGGGCGGGAGGTATGTCTCGCACCTGGACTGGGAGTGCCGAGGCGGACAAGCAGGCGATGGCTGCCGCCATATGGCCTCGGACGGTCTGCCGATCCACTACGACACCGGTCACATGACGCCCGCAGCGGCGCGCGATTTCGTGCGCGACGCGATGTTCGGGCGCGCAACAGAAAGGACCAGGTAGTGCCCGGCATTTGTAACGACTTGTAACAACTTGTAACAGAGTCCCAAAATTGGCAGAAGCGCGGTCATGGGGGAGTTTCAAGGCAGCTTCACACCGCCGAGAGGCGCGCGCGCGGGCGGGCGCTATACGGTGCGCAGCCAGTTCTTCACGCCGCCCGAGATTTTCGAGGGGTGTTTCACCACCTTCTACCACATGACGCTTGATGTGGCGGACGGCGGCGCGGTCACCGATTACCTCCAGCCCGAATGGGGCAATATCCGCTTCTTTGCGGGTAGCGCGCCCACCGCGCGGATCGGCGCTTCGCGCGTGAGTGGAGCGCGGTTCGGCGCGACGGGGCCGAGTTCGCTGCCCTGCCAGTTCGAGCTCGCAAGCGCGCGGATGTGGGGCATCGGGTTCCTGCCCCTGGGTTGGGCGCGGTTCGTGGACGCTCCCGCATACGACCTTGCCAACCTGGTGTGCGACGGCGCCGCGCACCCGGCCTTCGCCAAGTTCGACACGCTTACCCCGGTGCTCACCGATCCCGACGCGACGCAGGAGGAACAGCTGGCGCATTTGACCGAAACGCTGGGGGCGCTGATGCGGACATGCCGTGACGAGCCCAAGATACGCCGAGTTCACGAGTCCATCGTCAGCGGCGACCATGCGACCGTCGCCGATCTGGCGTCCGAGTGCGCGATGAGCGTGCGCACGCTGGAGCGTTTGTGCCGGCGCTATTTCGGTTTCACACCCAAACTCCTGATGCGACGCCAGCGCTTCATGCGCAGCCTGACGAGCTTCATGCTGCGCGATGCACGAAGCGCGCGCTCACACGCTGGGCTGGAAAAGAGGCCGGCGCGCCGCTGGACCGAAGCGATGGACGCAGAGTACCATGACCAGGCGCAGTTCACCCGCGAATTCCGCGAATTCATGACCATGCTGCCCAGCGACTACGCGGCGCTCGACCATCCCATTCTCGCCTCGTTCATGGAAGCGCGCGCGCGGATCTGGGGCAGCGCGGCGCAGACGCTCGATCCTCCTTGCAATGGTTGCGAAACCAACCCGGTCGACTAACGCCCTACCGTATCGGCTTCATCGTGACCGCCAACGCCGCCAACGCCATTACAATCCGCTTTGCGCTGCCCTGCGAGGCGCTGCGGCCCTATGTAACGACCTACTATCTCACGCAGGCGCAGACATCGAAGAGCGATCCCTTGATTGAGGACTATCTTCACCCAGAATGGGCCAATCTGCGCTCTATCAGCGAAGGCTGGGCAAGCGCGGCGATAGGTGGTGGGCCGCTCGAGCCGAGCCCGGCCTTCGCGGTGACAGGTCCGACCAGCCAGGCCACACGTTTCCGGATCGGTGATCGCCAGACACAAGTCGCGGGCGGCAGCTGGGGCATCGGTCTTCTGCCGCTGGGATGGGCCAAGCTCACCGGAGCGAGCGCGCATGCCTACGCCGACCGAGTGGCTGACGGAAACGCCGATCCCGCCTTTGACCAGCTGCGAGCGCTTGGCCCCGAGCTGGCGAAGCGCTTTAACGGCGAACCGCGCGACTTTGCACAGGACATCGCGCTGATTGACGAGCATCTGACACGCCTTCTTGATCGCCCCATTTCAGGCGCCGAAGCGATCGCTGCGGTCAACGCCGCGCTCGTCGATCCCGACGTGGCCAGCGCGGCGCAGCTTGCTGACGCGGTCGGCATGACACTGCGCTCGCTGGAGCGTTTGTCGCGGCGCGCCTTTGGCTTTCCCCCCAAGCTGTTGCTCCGGCGTCAGCGGTTCTTGCGCTGCCTTTCGCAATTCATGCTCGATCCATCTTTGAAATGGCTGAATACTCTCGACACCCAGTATCACGACCAGGCGCATTTCGTTCGTGACTTCAAGCGTTTCATGGGCATGACGCCGCGCCAATACGCCAAGCTCGACAAACCGTTGCTGATCGCCGCCGCACAGGCGCGCATGGCGATTGCCGGCGAAGCGGTGCAGGGCTTGCACGACCCCCAGGGGTAGGGCGCAAGCCAACCTATCGCGTCTGCGCGCCGAGACCCTTTGCAAGTCCGCCGGAATGGCGCTAGCGGCGGCTGCGACATGACTGATTTGACATCCGACAAACAGGCCGCGCTGGATGCGATTGCCGCTGCGTCAGGTCTTGACGCGCTCGAAGAGCAGCGTGTGGCGGCGCTGGGCAAGAAAGGCTGGGTGAGCCTCGCTCTCAAGACGCTGGGGCAGATGAGCCCAGAAGAGCGCACCCAAGCCGCGCCCGCAATACAGGCGGTGCGCGCTGAAATTGCCGAGGCGATCGAAGCCAAGAAGAGCGCTCTGGAGGCCGAAGCTCTTGAGGTGCGGCTGGCCGCCGAAACGCTCGATCTTACCCTTCCCGCGCCCGAGGCTCCGCAGGGATCGGTCCATCCGGTCAGCCAGGTGATGGACGAGCTCGCGGAGATCTTCGCCGATCTGGGCTTTGCGGTCGCGACCGGTCCGGAGATCGAGGACGACTGGCACAATTTCACCGCGCTCAATATGGACGAAACGCACCCGGCGCGCGCCATGCACGACACATTCTACTTCCCGGATTTCGTGGCGGTCGATCCGGCCTCAAGTAGCGGAGAGGTAGGCCAACAAGAACGCCAGATGTTGCTGCGCACGCACACCAGCCCGGTGCAGATCCGCACCAAGAGGGATGTGTCGGCCAAAAGCAAAGGCGGCGCGCCGATCCGCATAATCGCACCGGGCCGCGTGTACCGCAGCGACAGCGACGCGACCCACACGCCGATGTTCCACCAGGTCGAAGGCCTTGTGGTCGATCGCGACATCCATCTGGGTCACCTCAAATGGACGCTGGAGACCTTCTTCAAGGCGTTCTTTGAGCGCGAGGATATCGTGCTGCGTTTGCGCCCGTCCTACTTCCCCTTCACCGAACCGTCGGTCGAAGTCGATGTCGGCTATTCCAACGAGGGCGCCGGAAAAGAAGGCGGGCGCCGCGTGGTTGGCGGGCACGGCGATGACGAGGGCCACGACTGGATGGAACTGGGCGGCAGCGGCATGGTCAACGCCCGCGTCCTGCGCTCGGCCGGGTTCGACCCCGAGCAGTGGCAGGGCTTTGCCTTTGGCCTCGGGATCGACCGGATCGCGATGCTCAAATACGGCATGAACGACCTGCGCGCCTTCTTCGACGGCGATCCGCGCTGGCTGTCGCATTACGGCTTCTCACCGTTCGACCAGCCGACGCTGTCCGCCGGGGTGGGAGCGCAGCGATGAAGTTCTCCGTCACCTGGCTCAAGGACCATCTCGAAACCGACGCGAGTCTATCCGAAATCACCGAGGCGCTGAACGCCATCGGGCTCGAGGTGGAAGGCGTCGAAGACCCGGCCGAAACGCTCAAGGGCTTTCAGGTCGCGCATGTCCTCTCAGCCGAGAAGCATCCCGACGCGGACAAGCTGCAAGTGCTCAAGGTCGACACGGGCGATGGCGAGCCTGTGCAGGTCGTGTGCGGCGCGCCCAACGCGCGCGCGGGGATGAAGGGCGTGCTGGGACTGCCAGGAGCGGTGGTGCCCTCCAACGGCATGGAGCTACGCAAGGCCGCCATTCGCGGGGTCGAATCGACCGGCATGATGTGCTCGGCTCGCGAGCTTGAACTGGGTGATGACCACGATGGGATCATCGAGCTGCCAGAGGAGGCGAGCGTAGGCCATTCCTTCGCCGATTATCAGGGCTCATCCCCCATCATCGACGTCGCGATTACGCCCAACCGGCCCGATTGCATGGGCGTTTACGGCATTGCACGCGATCTCGCGGCGGCGGGTCTGGGCACCTTGAAGCCCATCGCATTCACCAGGTTCGAAGCCTCGGGCGCGTGTCCGGTCGAAATCCGCACCGATGATCCCGAAGGCTGTCCGGCTTTCTATGGGCGCGTCATAAAGGGCGTTACAAACGGCCCCTCGCCCGATTGGCTACAACAGCGCCTGAATAGCGCCGGGCAGCGCCCGATCTCGCTGCTGGTCGATCTCACCAACTATCTGATGCTGGCCTTCGGCCGCCCGGCGCATGTGTACGATCTCGCCAAGCTGTCGGGAGCGTTGGTAGCGCGGCGCGCGAAGCCCGGCGAGCAGGTTCTGGCGCTCAATGAGAAGACCTACACGCTCGATGAAAGCATGGTGGTGATTGCGGACGACGAACAGGTCCACGATATCGCCGGGATCATGGGCGGCGAGGATTCGGGCGTGTCCGACGAGACCGCCGACGTGCTGCTAGAGATCGCTTATTTCGATCCGGCGCGCATTGGTGTGACGGGCCGCAAGCTGGGCCTTGCTTCCGACGCGCGCACGCGGTTCGAGCGCGGGGTGGACCCGGCCTTCTTGCAAGACGGGCTCGATCTTCTCACCGGCCTGGTTGTCGAGCTGGCGGGTGGAACCCCGAGCGACGACGTCCACGCGGGCGCGCCGCCACACGAGCCGATGGTCGTGAAGTTTGATACGGCGATGACCGCGCGTCTGGGCGGTGTCGACGTTCCGGCGGGCGAGCAACTTCGTATTCTGGAAAGCCTGGAATTTGCGGTTAGTGAAGACTGGCAGGTCACCTGCCCGCTGCGCCGCCACGATATCGAAGGCCCGGCCGACCTCGTCGAAGAGGTCGTGCGCATTCACGGCTTGGACAAGGTGCAAAGCGTAGCCCTGCCGCGCGCCGAAGGCGTTGCCCGCCCGACCGCCACGCCGGCCCAAGTCATGGAACGCAGGCTTCGCCGCGCCGCCGCCGCTAGCGGTTTCCATGAAGCGATCACCTGGTCCTTCCTGCCCGAGGCCGAAGCGCAACGCTTTGCGCCCGAAGGCGCGACGCTTTGGGCGCTCGACAATCCGATCAGCGAGGACATGAAGGTCATGCGCCCTTCGCTCCTGCCCGGTCTGTTGATGGCGGCCAGGCGCAACACGGATCGCGGCGCGACGAGCACGCGCGTGTTCGAGCTTGGGCGGCGCTACTTCCGCGCGGGCGACGGCCTGTCCGATGAGCGGGCGACCCTTGGCATTGTGCTAGCGGGTGAAAAGACGCCGCGCGGTTGGGCGAGTGGGAAAGCGGTCAGCTTCAATGCCTATGACGCCAAGGCGGCCGCTCTCTCGCTGCTTGCCGCGGCGGGCGCTCCTGTACCCAATTTGATGGTGATGGAGCCCGTGGCCGAAGGATCGGGCAGGCAGTTCCATCCCGGGCAGGCAGCCACCTTGCGCCTTGGCCCCAAGAAGGTGCTGGCGCGCTTCGGTATGCTGCATCCGGAAACCCTGAAGGCGTTCGATCTCGATGGCCCGGTTGCGGCGGTCGAAATCTTCCTTGATCAGATCCCGCAGAAAAAGGGCAGCGCCGGTTTCGCCCGCGCGCCCTTCACGCCGCCCACCCTGCAGGCGGTGACGCGCGACTTTGCCTTTCTGGTCGATAAGGATGCTCCGGCCTCCGATCTCGCACGCGCGGTCCGATCTGTCCTCAAGGACCAGATCACGAACGCGCGCATCTTCGATGTCTTCACCGGCGAAGGCGTGCCCGAAGGCAAGAAATCGCTTGCGATCGAAGTTACGCTCCAGCCGCAGGACAAGAGCTATAAGGACAACGATCTTAAAGCGATTGCTGATACGGTTGTGGCGGCAGCGGCGAAGGTAGGGGCGGTGCTCAGGAGCTGAGGGCCTAACCCGTTCGCCCCGAGCTTGTCGAAGGGCCGTACTTCACTTTCGAAGCTGCGCAACGAAGCAAGAACGGGGCTTCGACAGGCTCAGTCCGGACGGAAACATTGTGTCAAATAGAAGAACCTTTGCGATCATTTCGCACCCTGACGCGGGTAAGACGACGCTGACCGAAAAGCTGTTGCTGCAAGGCGGAGCGATCCATCTGGCGGGCGAGGTCAAGGCGCGTGGGCAACAGCGGCGCGCGCGCTCCGACTGGATGAAGATCGAACAGCAGCGCGGCATTTCGGTTACCTCATCGGTGATGACGTTCGAGCGGGACGGGGTCACTTTCAACCTGCTCGATACGCCGGGGCACGAGGATTTTTCCGAAGACACCTACCGCACCCTGACCGCGGTCGATTCCGCGGTGATGGTGATCGACGCGGCGAAGGGCATCGAGCCGCAGACGCGCAAGCTTTTCGAAGTTTGCCGCCTTCGCAGCGTGCCGATCATTACCTTCGTCAACAAGGTAGACCGCGAGGGGCGCGACCCGTTCGAGACGCTTGACGAAGTCGCGGACATGTTGGCGCTCGATGTCTCGCCCCAAAGCTGGCCCATCGGCATGGGTGGGCAGTTCGAAGGCATTCTCGACTTCGAGACCGGAGAAATCAGTCGGCCTGAGGGACCTTCCAAGGAATTTCTTGGCAAGCGCGAGCGCAATCCGGCGATCCCCGAGGAGTTCGCCGAAGAAGCCGAGCTGGCGCAGGTGGGGTATCCCGAGTTCGATCTGGAGGCCTATCGCAGCGGCGACCTGACGCCGGTTTACTTTGGATCCGCGCTCAAGAATTTCGGCATTACCGAGCTGATTGAGGCGATCGCGAAGTTCGCCCCGCCGCCGCGCCCGCAGCCCGCTGGCGACGAGCAGATCGCGCCGACCCGCGATGAGGTCACCGGTTTCATCTTCAAGGTTCAGGCGAACATGGACCCCAACCACCGCGATCGCATCGCGTTTATGCGGCAGGTTTCGGGCACGTTCAAACGCGGTATGAAGTTGACGCCTTCGGGCCTTGGCAAGCCGATCGCGATCCACTCGCCCATCCTGTTCTTTGCGCAGGACCGAGAGATCGCCGACACAGCCGAAGCGGGTGACATAATCGGCATTCCCAACCATGGGACGCTGAGGGTCGGGGATACCTTGTCCGAGAAGGATCAGGTGCGCTTCACCGGCCTGCCGAACTTCGCGCCGGAGATCCTGCGCCGCGTGCAGCTGAAAGATCCGACCAAAACCAAGCAATTGCGCAAGGCGCTCGACGACCTGTCCGAAGAGGGCGTGATCCAGGTTTTCTACCCGGAGATCGGCGCCCAGCATATCGTCGGCGTGGTCGGCCAGCTTCAGCTCGACGTGCTCGTCTCGCGGCTGTCGGCGGAATACAAGGTCGAGGCCGCGCTTGAGCCTGCGCCCTTTGCCACAGCGCGTTGGCTCAAGGGCGAGGCAAAGGCGATGGACGAGTTCGAGAGCTTCAACCGAGCCAATCTTGCGCGCGACCGCGACGGCGATCTGGTCTTTCTGGCCAAGAGCCCGTGGGACGTGAACTATCAGGTCGAAAAGAACCCCGAGCTCAGCTTCTCAGCGACCAAGGAGCGCTAGGGTTGCGAGCCCCGCGCGATCGGGCCATGGGACCGGCATGAACGGATCGGGACCAACTTCGCAGAGCTTCATCTCGCAAAGGCTCAAGCTCAATTACGAGGATTGGGCCATCAGCGAAGAGGACCGCGCAAAGCCGCCGCTCGTCCTTGTTCATGGTGGCCGCGATCACGCGCGGAGCTGGGACTGGACGGCTGAGGCGCTGCGTCAAGACTACCATGTGGTCGCCATGGACCATCGCGGACATGGCGACAGCGACTGGGTCTCTGATGGCAATTACTCTGCGGGCGATATGGTCTATGACCTTGCCCAACTGATCCATCAATTGGGCGTTGGCCCGGTGCGCATCGTTGCGCACTCAATGGGCGGAAATGTGGCTCTGCGCTACGCTGGCGTGTTCCCGGATATGGTGACAAAGCTCGTCGCCATCGAAGGGCTCGGTCCATCGCCCGAATGGAAAGCGAAGCAGCGCGCCACTCCCTATCCGGAACGGATGCGCGAGTGGATCGAGAAGAAACGCAAGGCCGCCGGACGCACGCCGCGCAAATATGAGAGCATCGAGGCGGCGTTTGCTCGGATGATTGAGGAAAACTCCTACCTTACTGAGGATCAGGCGCGTCATCTCACCATCCACGGAGTCAATCGCAACGAGGACGGGACCTATAGCTGGAAGTTCGACCCGCATCTCAATGTCTGGGGCGTTGAGGACCTCGCCGATGAGTTTCTCGAGGCGACGTGGAGCGCGATCAGCTGTCCCACCTTGCTGCTCTATGGCGCGGACAGTTGGGCCTCGAACCCAGAAAAAGACGGACGCCTTGAACACTTCAACACCGCTAGAGTGATTGAGTTCGAGAAAGCGGGCCACTGGCTCCACCATGACCAGTTTGATAGGTTCATGACGGTGCTGCACGAATTCTTGTAAGCGAGGGAAACGCGATGGCTGACTTTACCGACACCCTGACCGACAAGCATGTCGCGATGATCGAAAAGCAGCCGGTCTTCTTCGTCGCCACCGCTGCCAAGGACGCGCGGATCAATCTCAGTCCAAAAGGATACGACGCTTTTCGTGTTCTCGGTCCGGATCGGGTCGCTTATCTCGACCTTGGCGGTTCGGGCAACGAGACCCATGCTCACCTTACGGCAGATGCCAATGAACGTGGGGGACGCATCACGATCATGTTCTGCAACTTCGAGCGGCCCGCACTTATTCTGCGCATATATGGCCGGGGCAAACCCGTGCTTCCTCAGGATGGGGGCTGGGAGGCCTTGGCCGATCACTTCACGCTGTTGCCGGGCACGCGTCAGATCTTCGACATCGCGGTGGAGAGCGTGCAGACCTCGTGCGGATGGGGCGTGCCGTTCATGAGCCTTGAAGGCGAGCGCGAGACTCTCAAGAAAGCCCATCGCCAGTCCGACCCTGTTGAATGGGCGGCAAAGATGGCTGAGCGGGTCTCCAGCATAGATGGCCTGCCCACGCGCGCCACGGACCGGTACATCGCGGGAGAGTGAAGGTTCGCGCGAAGCGGTAGGTTTCGGGCCCTCCGTGCTCAACTTGTAAGCAAAAGGTTAAAATTCGGGCACGCGATTGCCCGTAATCGCGGCGTCACTGCCCGTTTTCCCGAGGGTCAGCCTCGCTTGCCGGCGAGTGGCACAGCTCTTGCTATTTCGATGCTGGGCCCAAGGCCCTCTACAAGCGCGGCCCGAAGCAGGGTCAATAACAGCACCAAAAACAGGGGAAGCAGGCTGTGAAATTCATCATCGCCGTCATCAAGCCGTTCAAGCTTGATGAAGTCCGCGAAGCGTTGAGCAATATCGGGATCGCCGGAATGACGGTTACCGAGGTGAAGGGATTTGGTCGCCAGAAGGGCCAAACCGAGATTTACCGCGGGGCTGAGTACTCAACCAACATGCTGCCCAAGGTGAAGCTAGAGATCGCCGTCAGCGAAGACGTAGCCGGGCAGGTGGTCGAGACGATCCAGCAAACGGCCAACACCGAAGCTATCGGCGATGGAAAGATTTTCGTTCTCGATCTGGCGTCCGCCACCCGCATTCGCACCGGCGAGACCGGTGAAACCGCGCTTTAAGGGAAACAGACGATGAAGAAACTTGCACTTGGCTCCATCGCTCTCTCGATCGCGCAACCCGCTCTCGCTGCGCCCCCCGTTCCCAACCCGGGAAATAACGCGTGGATGATGACCTCGACCGTTCTGGTGATGCTCATGATCCTGCCGGGTCTTGCGCTGTTCTACGGCGGTCTGACCCGCTCGAAGAACATGCTTTCGATGCTCACGCAGATCGGGGCGACCGCGAGTCTTGCGATGATTATCTGGGTTATGTGGGGCTTCAGCCTCGCCTTCGGCGACACCAGCTATGAAGGCCTGCTCGGCAACTTCATCAGCGGGGGCAGCTATTTTCTGATCGGGACCGATGCATCCAGCACGGCGGCGACCTTCACCGACGAAGTGATCAGCAAATACGTTTTCATCAGTTTCCAGATGACCTTTGCCGCGATCACAGCCGCTCTTATCCTGGGCGCGACCGCCGAGCGGATGAAGTTCAGCGCTGTGATGATGTTCGTGCCGATCTGGTTGACCATCGTCTATTTCCCGATTGCCCATATGGTCTGGGCGGGCGACGGGCTGCTCTTCAAGGATGGTGCGCTCGATTTTGCTGGCGGGACCGTCGTTCACATCAACGCGGGCGTCAGCGGACTTGTCCTCGCCTACCTGGTGGGCAAGCGGCGCGGATGGCCGCAAGAGCCGATGCCCCCGCACAGCCTTGTCATGACCATGATCGGCACGGGCCTGTTGTGGGTCGGCTGGTTCGGGTTCAACGCCGGGTCAGCGCTCGAAGCCGATGGCTCAGCGGGTCTCGCGATGATCAACACTTTCGTTGCGACCGCAGCCGGCGGCCTTGCCTGGATGGTGGTAGAGAAGATCCTTGGCCACAAAGGATCAGCGCTGGGCTTCTGCTCGGGCGTCATTGCGGGACTTGTGGCGGTCACTCCCGCAGCGGGCAACAGCGGACCGTTCGGTGCGATCCTGCTGGGTATCGTGTCGTCAGCGGTGTGCTATTTCTTCGTTGCCACGGTTAAGGCCAAGCTTGGCTACGACGATGCTCTCGACGCCTTCGGCATTCACGGCGTGGGCGGGATTGTCGGCGCGATCGGGACGGCCGTTGTCTACCAGCCTTTCCTGGGAGGGCCGGGCGATGGTTCGGTGGCTGTGGGCGCTCAGCTCTGGATCCAAACCAAGGGTGTGCTGGTCACGATCGCTTGGGCCGGGGTCGGCACATTGCTCGCCGGATTTGTCGCAAAGGCGGTGGTCGGACTGCGTGTTCAAGAAGAAGACGAGGTCAACGGCCTCGATATCTCCGAACATGGAGAGCGCGCATACAACTGAAGAAGGATAGGAGAGGCCACCCGCTGTGTGGCCTCTCCCTCTTTTCAAGCTAGGCGGCGACGGCTTCTCGCTCGCTGGCTTTTACAAAATCCGCGCAGCGCTCTCCAATCATTATACTTGGAGCGTTGGTGTTACCGCTGACGATCTTGGGCATGATGCTCGCATCGGCGATCCACAAGCCGTCAAGCCCGCGCACCTTGAGTTGTGGATCGACCACACTGTCCGCATCGGGGCCCATCCGGCATGTGCCCACGGGATGGTAGACCGTGTCGGCGCGGTTGCGGATCAGGGTGTCGAGCGCTTCGTCATCGTCGAGATTGACCGGATGGCGATCTTCTGGACCGTACGCCTGAAGCGCCGGCGCCGAGGCGATACGGTGCGACAGGCGCACGCCGGCGCGCATGGTTGCGATGTCGCGCTCGTCATCAAGGAAATTGGGATCGATTAAAGGCGCGGCGCCCGCGTCCCTGGACGCCAGACGCACGGTGCCACGACTCTCCGGGCGCAGAACGCAAGCGTGGAGGGAGAAGCCGTGCGCGCGGACCGTCTCACGCCCGTGATCCTCGAGCACCGCAGGGACAAAGTGCCACTGAATATCCGGCGAAGGCGAATCGGGCATCACCGTCCAGAACCCACCGCTCTCTGCGTAAGGCGTCGCCATGGCTCCGGTCCGTTTGCGACGGTGTTCGAAGATAGCGCCCGCCATCTTCATCGTTCCCTTGAGCGACTGACCGATCGGGATATCGCTCGTCGTTTCCCAAGCCGAAACGTAGTCGATATGGTCCTGCAATTCAGAGCCGACCGCCGGTTTGTCCATCACGACGTTTATTCCATGTTGCATAAGATGCTCAGCCGGCCCGATACCGGATAGCATGAGAATCTGCGGGGAGTTGAAGGCGCCCGCGCACAGGATGACGCCGCGCCGGGCGTAGAGCATCTCTGATCCGCTGCCCGGCTTCTTACCGCGCCGGACACGCACACCCGTCACCCGGCCTTGCTCGATGACGAGCTGCTCAACCAGAGTGTTGGTGCGGATCGACACATTGCCCTGATCGCGGATCGGTTCGACATAGGCGCGGGCGGCGGACCAGCGTTCACCGTTGCGCTGCGTTACCTGATAGAGACCGAAGCCTTCTTGGCGCTCGCCGTTAAAGTCCTCGTTCGTGCGTAACTGGAGCTCGCGAGCGGCGTCGACAAAGGCGTGGCTTACGGGGTTGGGCGAACGTTGGTCGGAGACGAAGAGCGGGCCGTTTTCGCCGTGATACGCGTCCGCACCGCGTTCATTGGCTTCCGCCTTGCGGAAATAGGGCAGGACATCGTCATAGGACCATCCAGTGCAGCCCATCTCGGCCCAATTGTCGTAGTCCCATTTGTGACCGCGAATATAGACCATGGCGTTGATCGCCGAGGACCCGCCCAGCCCTTTGCCGCGCGGCTGGTAGCCAATGCGACAGTTCAGGCCCTTCTGTGGAACTGTCTCGTACTTGTAGTTCGACGAGTTTCGGATGAAGGGCATGAAACCCGGCGTCTTGATCAGGATATTATCGTTGCGTCCGCCCGCTTCGAGAACGCAGACCCGGCGGGTGCCGTCCACGCCCAGTCGCCCGGCGACGGCGCTACCGCCACTGCCACCGCCAATGACGATGTAGTCGAAACTCTCCATGTCTCTCTCCTTTGCGAAAGAGACTATGCGGCTTCCTGCGGTGGTGCAATCGGGTTTTGATCAGCAACGTTCCGCGCCTTTGGTGCCGCCACGTCGCCCACGCGATGCTTCCATCGATCGCGGATCATATCGGAGGTTTCGCGGCTGCCATCATGCGTCCAGCCAGGCTCTCGCAACAGATAGGACAGCTTGTGTTTCCACGGGCTGCTCCAGATATCGCTGATCATTCCGATCCATTCGTGAAATACCGACCAAAGAAGGTTGAAGCTGCCGAGTTGCTTTATGATCCCGTAGCGAATGGTCTCCTCGTCGCGTTCCGGTTCAAACGTTCCGAACCATTTGTCCCAGATGATGAAGACCCCGGCGTAGTTGCGATCAAGGTATCGCGGATTGGTCGCATGGTGCACGCGGTGGTGGCTCGGTGTGTTCATTACCGCTTCGAACCAGCGGGGCATCTTGTCGAGCGCCTCGGTGTGGATCCAAAACTGATAGATCAGATTGAAGCCGCCCACGATCCCGAGCATCACGGGATGGAAGCCCAAAAGAACAAGAGGCAACGCAAACAACAGCCCAAAGGTAAAGGCGCCCGTCCACGTCTGCCTTAGCGCGGTAGAGAGGTTGTAGTGCTGGCTGGAGTGATGGTTCACATGCGCCGCCCACATCCAACGTATGCGGTGGCCGGCGCGATGGACCCAATAATACTTGAAATCGTCCAGCACGAAAGCGAGCGGCCAGGCCCACCACATCAGCCACCATTGTTGCCCAAAGTCGAAGATGCGGTATTGGTATGCGGCCAGCGCGGCGGCGATGGAGAGACCCCCCAAAAGCGCCCCAGCCAGCGTGGACCCGAGCCCGAACGAAAGGCTGACAAGCGTGTCCCTGGGCTCGTACGCGCCGGGCGCGCGCCAATACGCCCAAACCATCTCGACCACGATCGCCAGCACGAAGAAGGGAACGGCGTATTGGGTGGGGGAGAAGTCGGGCATTGCGATCTTTGCTATAGTCTATTGATCGCGTCGGCCCAATACGGCGCGTCGCTTACAGACAGGCGGACCGGCCCAAACCGCGTTTCGCCGGTATCGACGACCAACGCGTCGACTTCCTCCAAGCCGCGGGCCGCTGGAGTGAGAACGCGACCGGCATACTTGTTACCGTGACGTTTGATGACCATGATCCGCCCGTCAGGGTCGCGAGCCAGTGCCGCCGCGCCGTCTCGAGCTATGGAGACGCGCGAGGTTTCGAACCCGTCTTCGACCTCGCCAGCCGCTTTCGTGACCGCAGTCTCATCGCTGAGTGAGGGTCTGCCGCCAAGACGCAAGAGCGTGGCGAGACCCGCAAGGGCGAGAATGGCGATCAGCGAACCGCCGAACTGCAAGAGAATGGTGTCGGTGTCCATAATCCGATCAGGGGTCAGCGACCGGCGAGCATATCCAGCATCGCTCGGATGGGGCTGACATCATAACCAGCCGCCATCGCCGACTGGGTGATTGTATCGGGGTGGACGCCCAGCTTGGCCTGAGCGAGAGCCCAGAGCAGGGTGGATCGCGTGCCCGAACGACAATAGGCCAGCGCTGGGCCACGCGCCTCGTCCAATGCCTTGATCATCGCGTCAATCTGCGGCTCGCTGAAGCCCCCGTGGCCGATCGGAATGCTAACGTATTCCAGCCCCGCCGCTTGCGCCGCCTCCGCAATTTTATCCCCTTGCGGCGCTGAGGGGTCCTCTCCGTCTGGGCGGTTGTTGATGATCATGGCCATGCCGGCAGCTTTTGCGGACTCAATATCCGCAAGTTCGATCTGTGGGCTGGCAAACACATTATCGGACAGCTTGCGAAAATCGCTCATGCGGGCGGCCTCTCTTCGATTCGTTCGTCGTTGCGCTCTTCATGGTGCGCAAATCGACGCCGATTGGAAAGCCCAGCGGCTTGGAATTCTGGACCGTCAGAACATCGTAGCCAGGATCGGTTGCGATCAAGATCAATTCGGTCAGCACGAGAGACAGCGGCCAGAGCATAGCGAGTGCGGGAATTTCCTCAATGCGTTGGCGAGCGGATTGGCGACGACCAGCGCGCAGGCTATTTGGCCAGTCCCGTTCTGAGAGATGAGAATCGAATCGGATCGCAGCGGCATGCCCAGAGCGGTGTGTGGTGCCCTTGGGAAGCTCTAGGTGTCGTCAAGGCGTGACCAGCCAGCCGATTAGCATCAGTGCAGCGACTCGCGTGTCGCACACGAGAGAGACTGCGACTAGCCATGTGTCTGGGTGGCGCGATCGGCACGCTTGCTTGAGGGGGTGACGTCAAAGTTCAGGTGGTCGACACCCAGCGCTTTCACGCTGCACGCAGACCAAAGAGTCGGTTCGTGAGCTAGTTTGTCCACTAGGCCACCTTGCCCCAATCGGTGCTGTCGGACGAACATCGGTCTGCAACTCGCCTGACACACAATTGCCCTGCTCGAAATTGTCACAAAAAATCGCGACAACATGCTGGTCGGTTAAATCGTTCGCCACCGAAGTGTTTGTACGCTATGACCGATATCAACACGGCAAATGAGCATGTTCGTTTGCCGATTGTGGTTGGCACGGCTTGCTGTCCCCGTCGCCGACGCATTGGAGGACGGGCAGTGTGACAAGGTACTTACTGAGTTATGGGTTACGATAGAGGACGTCGACGCGGCCGGGATAAGCGCGACGGATTCGGCGAAGATGGTTTTGATCCCTTCGGCGGCGGCAATGACGGATTCCCACCCCCAAGTTATGGCAATGATCGTGGAAGTCTTGGTGGCGGTGATCGCTACGGCTCCGATCGCGGTGGCTTTGGCGGCGGCGACCGCTTTGGTGGAGACCGCGAGCGCGGCGGCTTCGGTGGCAGCGGCGGAGGTCGCGGCGGTGGCAATCGGATGCCAGCGCAAGTTGTGGGCACCGGAAAGGGGACCGTTAAGTTCTTCAACGGTCAAAAGGGCTTCGGCTTTATTCAACAGGATGCAGGCGGCGAAGATGTGTTTGTCCATATCAGCGCGGTCGAACGCGCAGGACTGGAAGGACTAGCCGAAGGACAGGAGCTTGAGTTCAATCTGGTTGATCGCGGCGGTAAGATTTCCGCTCAGGATCTTCAGATTGTGGGTGAAGTGATTGCCGTTCAGCAAAGCGGCCCACCAAAGCGTGAATTGACAGGTGAAAAAGCCACCGGAACGGTCAAGTTCTTCAACGCGACCAAGGGTTTCGGCTTTCTTGTGCGTGATGATGGCCAGCCCGACGCGTTCGTTCATATCAGCGCCGTGGAGCGCTCCGGCCTGTCGGCGATCAATGAGGGCGAGCGCTTTGAGTTCGATCTCGAAGTGGATCGACGCGGCAAATACTCTGCCGTGAATCTGGTGCCGGTCCAAGGATAGGACTTAATCAGCTGACGCGCCGTTTGACCCAAGGTGGCCGCGTCTTTACCTAATGCGATGGCGGCCCTGGAAGGGGTCGCCATTTGCATTTGAGAATTGAGGCGTCCGGCCTCGTCTATCTGGGATTGTTCGAATGTCGATTACACCGCTTATGCCAACCTATCCGCGATGCGATGTTCGGCCTGTAAAGGGCGATCACTGCCATCTCATCGATGAGGACGGCACACGCTATCTTGATTTTGCGAGCGGGATCGCAGTGAATCTGCTGGGGCATTCTCACCAGGGCCTGATCGAGGCGATCCAGAAGCAGGCTGAAACCTTGATGCATGTCTCAAACTTGTATGGAAGCCCTCAGGGCGAACGTCTGGCCCAGCAGCTTGTCGACGCGACATTCGCCGATACGGTGTTCTTTACAAATTCGGGTGCCGAAGCGGTCGAGACTTCGATCAAATGCGCCCGCGCCTATCATCAAAACGCCGGCGATAATGGAGACGCCAACCGCTTCGAATTGATAACCTTCACTAACGCTTTCCATGGGCGCACGATGGCGACGATCAGCGCATCCAACCAGGCAAAGATGCACAAGGGTTTTTCGCCGCTTCTCGACGGCTTCAAGTACGCAGAGTTTGATGACCTCGAAGCCGCCAAGACGCTGATTGGCCCCAATACGGCTGGCTTTCTTGTAGAGCCTATTCAGGGTGAGGGGGGAATTCGCCCCGCTTCGATCGAATTCATGCAAGGGCTACGCGAGCTTGCGGATGAGCATGATCTGATGCTGGTTCTCGACGAGGTGCAGTGCGGCATGGCCCGAACGGGCATGCTCTACGCCTATGAACATTATGGGATCGAACCGGATATCCTCGCCTCGGCCAAAGGGCTTGGCGGCGGGTTTCCGCTGGGTGCGTGCCTCGCGACCGAAAAGGCGGCCCGCGGTATGACATTTGGCACGCATGGATCGACCTATGGCGGCAACCCCCTCGCGATGGCTGCGGGAAGCGCTGTGATGGAAGCGGTAGCGAACGAGGAATTCCTCTCTGAAGTCACCGAGAAAGGCGACCGAATTCGAGCGCGGCTGGAGCAGTTTATCGGTAATTATCCGGAGCTTTTTGAGCTTGTGCGTGGCAAGGGCCTGATGCTGGGCCTCAAGATGAGGGTCGAAAGCCGGCCGTTTTTTGTGCACCTGCGTGATCATCACCAGCTTCTAACCGTGGCAGCCGGAGATCAGACCTTGCGTGTCATACCGCCGCTTGTCATTGGAGACGCGGAGATTGATGAATTCTTCGACAAACTGTCGGCAGGCGCGGCGAGTTTCAAAGTGCCCGAGCCAGCATGATGAGTAGCAACACAGAGCCGAGGCATTTTCTGGATCTCACCGACGCCGGTGCTGATGCGATAGCCGCCATGCTGGCTGATGCGATAGATCGCAAGGCGGCCCGAACGTCTCTGCCGAAGGGGCAAGCGGATGCAGACGCGCCCTTACAGGGCCATATCCTCGCTCTTGTGTTTGAGAAGAATTCGACCCGGACGCGAGTCAGCTTCGACATCGCGATGCGTCAGCTTGGCGGATCGGTCTTGCTGCTCGAAGCCGGCTCCAGTCAGTTGGGGCGCGGAGAAAGCATGGCGGACACCGCTCGCGTTCTGAGTCGAATGGTCGATGCCATTATGCTTCGCACAGACGATCATGCCAGAGTTGAAGAGATGGCACGCTACGCCGATGTGCCCGTGATCAACGGCCTCACGGACCGGTCCCACCCCTGCCAGATTGTGGCGGATCTGCTGACGGCTATCGAGCACCGAAAAGCGCTGCCGGGTTTGGAGGTCGCGTGGTTTGGGGATGGGAACAATGTGCTGAACTCGCTTTTGGAGGCCGCTGGCTTGATGAAGTTCAATGTTCGCGCAGCGACGCCAAGCGGCTTCGAACCCGACGCCGAGTTTATCGAAATGGCTCGTTCTGGCGGTTCGAATGTCACGTTGACACATGACCCTTCGGTCGCGGCGCGCGATGCGGATGTCCTAGTTACCGATACCTGGATATCTATGGGGCAAGCGGACGCCCAAGCGAAGCGCGAGGCGATGGAACCCTTTCAAGTCAATACCGCGCGCATGTCCGAGGCCAAGTCGGACGCTGTCTTCCTGCATTGCCTTCCCGCCCACGTTGGCGAGGAAGTCAGTGAAGACGTTTTTGATGGGCCGCGGTCGGTTGTGTTCGACGAAGCGGAAAACCGCATTCACGCGCAGAAGTCGATCCTGCTGTGGGCGTTGGGCCGCCTCTCCTGACTTCATGCAGTCTTCTGGCCTTCAAAGCCCGGTCGATACCAACCATATAAGGCTGATGCAAAAGCAACCCGAGACATACTGCGATACCCTGCTCGGCTTCACGCTGCCAGGGCGCGACGTCCGCGGACGTCTCGTGCGGCTCGACGGCGTCGTCAACGATGTCCTTCGAACGCATAATTACCCTGCACCGATCACGCATTTACTGAGTGAAGCGCTGGTTCTGTGTTCGCTAATGGGCGGCCTGCTCAAAGGTGAGGGGGCGCAAATGACCATGCAGGCGCAAACCAAGGCGGGCGTCGTGCGACTTTTGGTTTGCGATTTTCGTGGGGGCGCGATGCGCGGATACGCTGATTTTGATCGTGAGGCGCTCGCTGGCCTCGGTGCGAATCCGTCGCTTTCTGCCCTTTTCGGCGAGGGCTACCTCGCGATAACATTCGAGACGGACACCGGCCTCGGTGTGATCGAGCGCTACCAAGGTATCGTCCCACTGGAAGGGGACACTCTGGCAGAAGCCTGCGAACAGTACTTCAAGCAGTCTGAACAAGTGCCCACACTTCTCCGCGTTGCTAGCAAATCGGGGCAAGATGGTCGTGTCGCCGCTGGCATGCTCGTGCAACATCTGGCCGACGGGGAAGAAGGGCGCGAGCGCCTCCACGTTCGCATGGAGCATCCGGACTGGGAGCATGTTGAGGCGCTTTCAAGCACCATCAGTCACGAAGAATTGCTCGATCCGGATTTATCCATGGAAGCGCTCGTCTGGCGCCTCTTTCACGAAGAAGACGAAATCAGAATTCAGGTCGGAGAAGATCTGGCTCGCGGGTGCCGATGTAGTGCAGCTCACTACGAGGCAATCATCGCTCGCTTCCCCAAGGAAGAACAAGATGCAATGCGAAATGAGGCAGGAGTGATTGAAGTGGACTGCGCATTCTGTTCACGCAAGTACGAGCTGAACGCCTGATCTTTCCTCTCTGGCCACAAAGCTCCGATGTCTTTACGAACCAGCCTGCAGCGATGCAAAACGCCCATCCACCCGGACGTTTCTTGATAGATTTGGCGACCATGAAAAGTCTTTTTAGATCAAAGTTTTCCGTTATTGTGATTGTGGCCATGGGTGCAACTCCGCTTCTTGCGCAGTCGGATAGTCTGGCCATGCTCGCGACCCTTCAAAAGGGCGAATGGACGGTAAAGTATCGCGATAACTCAGCGAGCCAAAAGCTCTGCGTCAAAACAGGTGAGGAGTTGATTCAGGTTCGTCACGGTCTGTCGAACTGCCGGCGCTTTGTCGTCGAAGATGACGCCTCGAAAGTTACCGTCCAATACACTTGTCCAGGAAATGATTATGGGCGCACCACCATTCGAAGGGAGACCAGTGCGCTGGTTCAAATCGAGAGTCAGGGCATTGCATCTGGTTTGCCATTTCAGTTCACAGCCGAGGCGCGCCGTACAGGCTCTTGCTAAACGCATTGGGCGCAATTCCTGTGGAGTCGCCGCTTTCCTCGCGCAGAACTGATGTCTGAACTTGAAGAACGAGAAGAGCCACGGCTGGCTGTTGTCCTTCTCTCCGGAGGACTGGACTCAATGGTGACGGCTGCGCTTGCTCAAGAGAGTGGCTTTGCCGTTCAGGGTCTTACCGTGGATTATGGCCAGCGCCATCGGCGCGAACTGAACTCGGCCAAGCGCATCGCACGCAAACTGGGTCTCGCGCGGCAGCTTGAGATCGCGCTTGATCTCACCGCGTTTGGGGGCTCGGCACTGACCGACCAGATCGATGTGCCCAAAGGCGGTCCGGGCAACGATATTCCCGTGACCTACGTCCCCGCTCGCAATCTCGTTTTTCTCGCCTTGACAACCGCTTGCGCCGAAGCGGCAGGTGCCAGAGATGTCTTTATCGGAGTAAACGCGCTCGACTATTCTGGGTATCCGGATTGCCGCCCTGAGTTCATTGCGAGCTTTGCGGAAACGGCACGCCTCGGCACCAAAGCTGGGGTCGAAGGAACGCCATTTTCGATCCACGCTCCCCTCCAGAATATGACCAAAGCCGATATTGCGAGAGAATGCGCGCGTCTCGGCCTCGATCCATCGTGGAGTTGGTCTTGTTACGACCCCACCGACGATGGGCGTGCATGCGGGTTGTGCGATTCCTGTCGACTACGCAAAAAGGGTTTTGCCGAAGCTGGTATTCCCGATAGCACGGAGTACGCAGCATAAGGCGACGCGTGTAGATCGCCGCGAAAGATGGGTTGGGAGGGCAAACTTCTTGAGGGAATCGGTTGCGGCGCAAGAGCCAACAGCGGAATCATCCGTTCCACCATACAGTTGGTACGCGCTAAGCGTTTTGGTGCTGGTCTACGTGCTCAATTTCATTGATCGCCAAATACTTTCGATCCTCGCCAACGATATCAAGGCTGACCTTGGGGTTGACGACGGCTATCTAGGTTTTCTTTACGGGACGGCGTTTGCGATCTTTTACGCGCTGTTTGGGATACCTTTGGGAAAGCTTGCCGATAGCTGGAAGCGCGTCCGGCTCATGACACTCGGTCTCGCTCTCTGGTCAGCGATGACTGCAGCCTCCGGGTTCGCGCGGGACGCAACTACGCTCACGGTTGCGCGGATCGGGGTCGGGGTCGGTGAGGCCACCGCAAGCCCATCTGCCTATTCACTGATCTCGGACTGGTTCCCGGCGCGGCTTCGAGCAACGGCCCTCGCGATCTACTCCTCAGGCATTTACATCGGCGGAGGGGTATCTCTTTTGATCGGCGGTGCGATTGTGGACCAATGGAACTCCGCTTTTCCTGATGGGGGGGCGCTCGGCCTTGCGGGCTGGCAAGTTGCTTTCATTGCCGTCGGGCTTCCAGGATTGCTCCTGGCCGTTTGGGTGCTGACCTTGAAGGAGCCCATCAGGGGTGCGATCGATGGTTTGGAGGCGCCTGAGAATCCAAAGCCTTTCCAGGGGTTTGTCACCGAACTGTTCACGGTTATCCCAGGCTTCACGTTTTTTGGGGCGGCTCAGCGCGGGATGGCGGCATTGGCGGTTAACATAGCCGTTTTCTTCGTGGCGATGATCGCAGCGGTTGGCCTTACGCATGTTTTGGGGTCAGGCGCGGGTGCCATTGTTCTTGGCGTTGGCGCTTCTCTTGGAGCCGATCTTCCTGCCGTGACAGACCAATGGCTGTTGCTAGCGCTCGGCTATTACGCCGTTTTCTGCTGGGCGAGCGCGCTTCGCGTGAGGGACTATCCGACATTCGCTTTGACGTGGGGTTCACCCGCTTTTTTGTGCACTATTCTCGGATATGGAACTGTTGCCTTCATGGCTTACTCGGCTTCTTATTGGGGAGCTCCCTACGCAGAGCGCGTCTTCACGCTGACCATCGGCGTGAGCGGAGGTTGTGCTCGCGACCCGATCGATATGATGATGATCGGCTGTGAGCTTTCAAAAGGGGAATTGGGTTTCTGGCTCGGCGGCGGAGGTGCCCTGGGAGGGTTCCTCGGAGTTATCCTTGGCGGTCGGATGGCGGACTACTTGTTCATAAGGACTTCCGGAGGCCGTATATGGGTCATCCTATTTGGTTTGGTGACGCCTGTTCCGTTCGCAGTAGTGCAATATACAACGCCCAGCTTCGCTTTGTTTAGCATCTTGAATGTTGTCGTCGGGGCCTTGGCTGCGTCGGCTTTGGGTGCAGCAGCTGCCAGCAGTCAGGCACTTGTTCTGCCTCGTATGCGCGGCACCGCTACGGCGACGTTCTTCCTCGCGACCACTCTTGTTGGTCTCGCGCTTGGCCCCTACACGGCGGGATATGTTTCAGCGCTCAACAAAGGCGATCTAAGCGCTGGCGTGCTTTCTACGCTCTGGATCACTCCGCTGGGGCTGGTTCTCTTGATTGGGGCTTTGCGCTTGGTTCCGGCTGCGAACGCGTCGGTGATCGAGCGCGCTAGGGCCGCAGGCGAAGCAGACCCTGCTGCGACCGTCGGCGTCTAGGGATCGACCACGCGCAGTTCGAAAGATCCATGCGTGCCCAGGAATTAGGCCGCGCTACGGTCGCGAGCAGATTAAGGCATCACCACCCACGACCACTTTATCTGGAGAACCTTGGCTTTGAGAGCGCCAAAAAAAAGGGCCGGATTGCTCCGGCCCTTCTCAAACGCGTTATGAACTCGGCGCTTACATGCCTGAGTTCGGACCGTAGGTGACAACTACGCGACGGTTTTTCTGTTCGCGTACACCATCCGCGGTCGGAACCTGCAGATCGGTCTCACCGAAAGCCTCAGACATGATGCGGGCTTCAGGAATACCACGACCGACCAAGTAGGCCTGGACCGAGGCATTGCGACGCTCTGCAAGACCGACATTGTAGGTTGCCGGCCCAGCAGTGTCGGTGTGACCCGCCAACATGATGCTGGCTGTGCCGCAGTTAGCGTACGATGTGACCGCCTGATTGAGGATCGTCGCTGCCCCGTCTGTGATCGCCGACTCGTCGAAGTCGAAGTAGACAGTGTACGGCCCGGTGTTGCACTCGACCTTAGGCGGCGGAGGCGGCGGAGGCGGTGGAGGCGGCGGCGGTGGAGGCGGCGGCGGCGGAGGCGGCGGCGGAGGAGGAGGCGGAGGAGGCGGCGGCTCCTCGCCACCAAAATTGTAAGTGATGGTGCCAAGGATCGAGTGCGAACTCGGATCAGTACTAAAGGCGAGACCGCGCGTATCGATGAAATTCACATCGACGCCATTGAAGTACCGATACTTCAAGCCGACATCCCAGCTGTCGCTAATCGGCGCACGGACGCCCGCGAGAAGCTGCCACGCGAGGCCGGTGTCCGAGTCGTCGAAAGCCCCAGGGCCGCTCAAGGCCACCGTTCCGTCAAACTCGGTCCGGGCGATACCAATACCACCACCAGCGAAGGCTTGCAGACCATCATCGGGGCCAAAGTCGAACAAACCATTCAACATGAATGAAAGAGTGGTGTAGTCTCCGCTTGCAGCCAGCGTTTCGGTGGTGACAATAGTCCCAGCGCCACCAGCGGGATTGCCCGCTTGGAGGCCGACTGCGTCAGCCGTAAGCTCGTCGAGCGCGGCAGACTTGTAGGCAGCCTCAGCCTCAAGACGAAAAGCACCGAAGTCGTAGCCAACGAGAGCGCCGAAATCGTAGCCCGCGTCATAATCAGCCGAAGCTTCACCTAAGCCGTCTTCGATATCAAAACTGACGTCCTCGACGAGCATCGCACCACCTTCGGCCTGGACGTACCACTGGCCCTCTCGGGCCATGGCCGGCGCGGTGAGTGCGGTCGAAGCCATCGCCATTCCGATGACAAATTTGCGCATTATCACATTCCCCTTTTATAGGATTGAGGCTCTGAGACCCTCTATCTTTTACACCGTTGAGTGGCAAGCAATCAATCGTACCAAACTGTTGCAAGAATGTCGCTTTTGTGGCCTCCGCTCTAGAATACCTTGTTCCTCGCGCTCAACGCGTTCTCCAATCAGTTCCAACGGCTCACCGACTTTAGATCGTACTCCCTAAAATCCCAACACCTTCGAGAGTGTCAATAAGGGCGGCCAAAGTGGCTCTTGCCTCTGCATCCACGACGGTGCCTCCCTGCGCCTCTGGCGGACTGTTTGCCTCGTCCCATTGTGACCGAAATATGATCCGTCGGCCCGCTGACTGGTCGAAGAACTCCATTCCTTCCCTCGGGTTAACGAAGTGCCAGGCCCCGCCAACTCGGGCAGCGATATGGTCCGCGTGATCGGCCCACTCCCCCGCAGGGTTTGCCCCCACACGGTAGCAAGCGCCATCGACCGGGGCGGTCGGTGGTTGATCAAGGGACGCTTCAACAACCCCGCAGATCAGAGCGTCAATCGCGGCAAATGCCTGATTGAGAACGAATTCCTTTTGCGCTTGCCCAGAGAATAAGAGCGGCAAATCGGTGTTCGCAGTCGTTGAGGGATACGAAATCGGTTGAGCCATGAATGCCTCCCTGTCTTGTTTAGTTTAGTCGGGTCAGAAAAAGCGCGTTGGATTGCGAGTAGGTGCCGATTTGCCGGACCCAAAAATCAGCAGCTCCGATTGCTGAGAGAAGCTGCGATATCTCAGTCTCCTGTAAGGTTAGCTGAGGCGCGCTGACAGAAAATATGGAGTATGGACTGCCGACTGCGCCGTAGCCGACGACGTAGCGCTCGCTCTCTTCCACAAGCGGGACCTCGCTCTCATGATCCCATCGCCATTGGCCGCGGGCGCGCCGTGTCCAACACATTTCAAGCGATCCATCGGGGTGGAGCGTCGTTCTGGGATGTACGGGTGTTGGAGGGCGGCGGGAGAGCCCTACATTGTCGACAGACGCATAAACGGCCTCAGCATCTCCGCTTCCGATCGCCGCAACCCGTTGAGACCCAGTCCCCTGCAGCGCGGATTGCGACAGGTCTGTCAAGTGTGCATCAAGCAGAATTGCGGGCGTTTGAGCTGAGTGAACGCGTTGCGCATGCTCTTCGGTTCCTGCGCGGCCGCGGAGTAGTCCCTGCAGCCGCCACGCGCCTCCCCCCAGCGCTTGCGCTGTTTGAAACTGAACAACCTCGGCACCGATGAGCAATCGGTTCTTCCCCGAGGCCAGTCCTGCAAAATCTGTATCCGAAAGCCCTAGATCGTCAGCTACCAACTGCAGTTCGATCGTCGCATTGGGTTCGAACACCAGGGCCGCTGACCCTTCAAGCGGCTGCGACAAGAAACCAAAAATCGACCGAACTGAGCCCGTCGAGCCGAGGGGAAGAAGCGAGGCGCCTTGTTCGGCGTAGAGTGCAGCGCCTTTCCAGGCCGCGCTCGCCGAGGAAACGGCCGCGAGGATTACTCGGCTCGAAGGGTTGCTGATGTCGTCGAGCGGCGCTTCAAAGACTTGCATCTGTGTCGGGGACAAGGCCAAGTCAGGCGGCGGAGTCGGAACACCTGTATCGCCGCCGAGGCCCGATGTCGCTTGTGGAGCCAACCGCTCGAGCCCGAGCTCGATGCCGCGGTCATGCCACTCCCACGTCGTTACACGCCAGATCCCCGGTGACTCAGGCAATCGGACCACCGTGCCGGGCTGTATTTCCGGATCAAGGACACCGACCCGCCACGTGACGTTCTCATGCAGCCAGCGCGCGCGATTTGCGTTTTCGCTGGCAACGGCTTTGGCCCCCGACGCTGTCATGGTCGCTGGCAGATCGACCATTAATTCCCTGCCGTTTGGGCGCATTCCTATCGCGCGTTGCACCCCGGGCTGATAATCGCGTTCCTCGTCATAGTACCTAAGCGCGAGCGGTTCTCGCCCTACCGATTCTGCACGGTTCCGGTGCCGTTGATCTGCATCTTCGCTGCTCTTGTCTGACACCTGCTCCGGTAGGGTTGGGATCGAGCCTTGCAGGTTGATATCCGTAAACAGCCGAAGCCCTTCGCGCGTTGTTGAGCAACTCAGAGGAAAAACGCGGTCGATCGCTGTCAATATCCCTGACAATGGCCCCCCCTCATCGGAAAAGCCGCGAGTGTGTTCCAATGGTGTTGCCTGGGAGGTGTCAGCGGCGCCCGGCACCAACTGCTTTAGAAACACTTCGGTGTCGCGCTCCGTGAATATCTCGAAAGTCAGTGCCGGTATGCGGTTCCCAAAGTCGGCCAATTGCAGATCCTCGAAGACCACGTAGGCGCAGTCTCGAAACGCGGGAGTTGCAGCGCCCTTGTCGGCTGAGATGAGCGGATCGACCGATGCGTCGCCATTGCCTAGATATGCGCGAAACTGTCCTTCGGTCTTGAGGTCGCCGTTCGTGCCTCGAAGTAGATTTCCGTCGGCCCAGATCCGCCCAACTCGGCGTATGGGGGTCGAAGAGAGGGCTACCGCAAAACTTGCCGAGTAGCTGTAAGTAGTGGTTTTTGGCTGGCCCTTCCCCCCTCCCTGAGTGGAGGTGCTCTCAGCCAAATCGGTTGCCCAAATCACAGAGCCAGCGACGCGCATGCGACCAAAGTTGCGAGCTATGGGTTGGCCATATGTCGACGTGGTAACTGAAAGCTCTTTTAGTCGAGGCCCTTCGCGTGAGCCGGCGCCGAATATTGCACGGTCGGCCTGTTGGCCAACAAACGCGCCTATCGCGCCGCCCAGGGGGCCGCCGATCGCGGTCCCCACTGCTGTTAGCAGCAGAGTTGCCATGTTCTTTTCCTTGGAGTGTTACTCGATTAGACGCCAATGTGCGGCGAGCGAAATGCCCGCGTCCAAAGGCTGGCATACGACACGTCGCAATCCTGCATGCGCGTGAATCGCACTGGAAGTTGTCTCGGCGATCATGATGTGATGCTGCTGTGGCCCAGGTTTGCTCAACAGAACGTCGCCCGGCTCGATGGGAAGGTCTGCCATTTTGAGCCCCGATCGCGAAGCGAGAGTAAGCCAGCTTGAGATGCTAGAGTTTCTGAGAGCGTATCCGACTGGTATGTCTGGGCTAACACCAATCTTCCGCAAGCTCACAGCCACTAATCCGATGCAGTCTAACCCTGTTGCAGGGTCCCGACCGTGGAGTCTGAAACGAACCCCCACAAGACCCCGAGCCGCTTGCACTAGCCGCTCCCCTCCCGTCATCCGTTGGAGGTTCCATAGCGCGAGAGAAGATCGTTGCCTGGAAGGAAAGGCTCACCGCGAAAATTACGAGCGTTGTCAAAGCGACTGGCGCAGGTAGCAAGCGTATGATCGCAGCCTTCGCGCAGCTCAACGGGAGTACCGATATCAGGCGACCGCAGAAGAGGGCGATCGAGGGTTAGCCAAGTTCCATCGGCATCGATAATCCCGAAGACGAGCCCTGTTTGCGGCCCAGCTAGGAATCGAACTTGGCCATCTATGAATTCGGTCGAAGCGGGTTGGTCAACCCCGATCCGATTGCCTTCCAGATCAACTGTCGCCAGCGCTCTTCGTGTGGTGAAGCGCGGCGCTGATAACCCACATCCAGGCCCACAGAAATTCGCCCGGCATGTTGGGCTGGTTCTTGGAACGAGATCGTGGTCGAGGATGTGTTTGGCGGACCGGAGTTGGGCGCTGAAACCATGGCGATCATCGTCGATTGCGCCGATGCGTCCGGAGTAGAAGATCTCGTTTTCGAGCGTCTCCCAGTTCACGGCTCCGATGATGATCCCGGATTGATCGAAGAGGCCCCCGGAAAGATCGGCCTCTCTAATCGAATCGTGACTAAGCGCTCCTTCAACTTCCGAGCTGTCATCTTTTATGGCGGAAGACAGACGGATCGCAGCCGGAACCATTCCGGGCGCTGCGCGGTGTCGGATGCCCGAGAAGACGAGATCGCGGTCGTGACTGGTGAACCCCAGAGCGACCCCGTCACGGCGATACACTCTCCAGAACGTCGCAACTGTGTCCAGTTCGCGGTCAAAAAAGACTGTCATTCTGGCCTCTCGCGCAATTCTACGAGTGGAACGCTCGGCGCTTCACCCGCGGCAAAATTCACTCCCGACACGTCTATCCGATCTTCAGCGAAGCGAACGGGTACGTCGAAAAGGAAGCCGGCGCGGACCTGAACACCGGGTGGCGGAGCTTGGGAAAAGGACAGCGTGCCGTGGCTACCAAGGATCCAATCGGTTTCGGGCACTCCATCCAAGCTTACGACAATCGTGTCGGCGCGTGGGCGTGTGATCGGACGGATCTGAGGCTCCGCGCCGCCTCCGTAAGTCTTAATCAACTGAAAATCGGCTTTCGCTCCGTCCCCCACCCCAAGCAATTGATCGATCATGCTTGGCGTTCCCGTCATCTGGTTGGTGCTGAAATCAAAGGGATCGCTGATCCGGAATCCTCGAGCGGGGCCGCGGCGCGCTCTGAAGAATGCGATTAGCTCAGACAATTCGGCTTCGGAGCGAATGCCCGGTCCCACATCAAAATTGATGCGAGCGTCGGACCAGAGCGCGTTTCGGCGTTCGTGGCCCGATGTCGACACCGTCACCGTGGTCGAGAATTCAGGCGCGACGGCGGTGTTCCGGCCGAGTGAAAAAGGGTATAGAACATCGTCGAATGATTGCATGGCCTCATCCTCGAAATTGGCAATTCTGACGTATCCGTCCCGGGTGACCTGAGGCAGCGCCCAGACATACCGACGAGAGATGTTTCTGGCGGCGGCCTCATCAAGCCCAGCGTCAATTCGTTCCCAGAAATCCTCGGCGTCTTCCGGAAGCAGCACAAACCCAGCCAGATAGTCCTGGTGTTCGACCGGATAGTTCAGCCGCGCATCGACCAGATTGTAGCCCGCGCGTCGGGAAGCATCCTTACCCCTTGTCAGCCAGTCGTAGTCTTCTACCTGCAGGCGGTCGAAAGCGGGATAGGACCAGCCTGTAGGAAGATTGGCTCGGAAGGCCTCGGGGGTTTGGGGGTCCAGGATAGTGGGCGTAAAGGCCAGGAGGAGAATTTCAGCCTGACCGCTGGCTCTGGCTCGGATCGTGGCGGCGAGGTCGGCCGTGGACTGCGCGAGAATTTCGCCCGCCTGATCCAGCAGGCTTTTTTGAGCGGCGCTTAGCGGCAACCGCATATCTGTGATTATGGGCGGCGATCCGCCAAGGGCCGCTTGGGCAGCGGCGTCGTAAAGGCAGATCTTGAAGTCATCGAAGGTCGTCCACCACCAGGGTTCGCCGATCTGAAAACGGACCGGAAGGCCTGCGGGCTCCATCAAATCGACGAACCGCCCGGCGCTGGCTTGCAACCAAGCCATCGCGTTTGTGTTCGCTGGAGAAAGCAGAGTTGATGGAGGAACCCAGCCTGTCAGCGCGGGCTCTCCGCTCGCTGTTCGTTGTTTCCAGTCCTGAGGGCAATACGCGTCGAAAAGTTCGTATGAGATCGAGGCGATCGCCTCCAGATCGTTTTCTCGACAATGCTGAAAGTAGCTCTGGTGCCACCGCAGGCACGGCTCGCACAGCTCACCGGTCTGACTTGCGACCAGGCTGTCATCGATCTGCCGCTCGAGCCGCATAAAATGGCTCATGCCGACATAGTGGACAAGATCGGTGCGATATCCGAGGCCAATCGTGTTGCGAATAAGTCGAGCCGGGGTTTGATTGTAGGCATCGTCATACGCTGTCGCGATGCGTTCACCGTGGACGGGTAATCTCACATCCCCGATCTCGAGCATGGAACGACCGCCATCTGCGTTAATCTGCGATAACGTCACTCGCCCGTTGACCCGCTGGGGCAAAAGATCGGTTGAGTTGGCTTCGAATTCTGGAGCCACAAGCGATATGAACATGCGGTCAATTCGCTTCGGGTAAATCGCCTCTCCCGGCAGCGAGAAGCCCGCCTGCAATTCCGAGAAAGGAAGCGTCACAAAAGCGTCCTCAGGCGTGCCGTCTGCGTAATTCCACAGCCGGACAAACCATGTGCGAGCGTTGTCGGACTCGTCGAAGCCTTCAATGGTCAGCGTTGGACCATTCACCCCGTCGAGCGGGATTACGCCCTGTGACTGCCACCGGAAGCTGAGGGTCGTATATGAGTAGTCGCGGTCGGTCTCATAAGCGAGTAGCGGGTGATCGAGCGTGTCGTTGCTTTCCCAGATCAGTCCGACGAGCTCCCCTTTATGGTGCAGCTCCACGTCAACTTGCATCGAGTCCGCGCCTTTCGTGATGACGGATGCCATCGCGGGCCGAGGGAAATTCACGGTCCAGAAGCGCGGATCGAACCGCTGAATATGGCTGCATTCCTGTGCGCCTCGCCGATCGGCAAGCCAGTAGGCCATCGTGTGTCTCCCCGGATCAGCTTTGTTCGAGCGCCTGGCGCACGGCGCTTGCCACCTGCCGCGATGAACGACGCATTGCAGTGGGCGCGTTTGTACCGTGCGGTGTGACCATGCTGATCGCTACGCGCACATCGCGCCCCGACGCGGTGTCACGATCGCCGCTCTCAACGCGCCCCGCGCTCGTGGGTACGAAGAGTTCGGGCCCGTTTTCGCCCACCAGGTACCCGCGACCAGGCGAGACGGGTCCACCGGTCGCTCGTCCGGGAAGGCCCAGCAGCGCACCGAGAGAGTTTCCGATGAGTCCCCCCAGGCCTCCCGATTGTCCGCCAGAGATCGAACCAACGCCAAGCGAGATGGCCTGAGCAGCGATCTCGTCCAAGGCTTTAACGCCGATTCTCTTCAGGTCGTCAAAGCCGAGTGATCCTTTGCGCAAAGCCGAGGTCAGGCTGCGCTCAAGCGACTGACCCGCCTCTTCAAACGCGTCGATAAGGGAGGTGTCCACCGTGCTGTTTATGGCCTCGAGGTCCGAAACAAACCCGCGGGTGTTCGCGCGGACATCAATCACAAGTTCGTCAAAGTTATCGTCCATGAGCATCGCGCTCCATTAGCTGCTGGATCAAGTCTCGTGTCGGAGCTGTATCGGCCTCCGTCCCGCCAGGATCGCGAAGAGCTGTCGAAAGTTCGCTGGGGGTCGCACTCCAGAATTCCTCCGGGCGCCACCCGAGTGTTCGGGACGCGAGCGAACACCATCGAGGTGCGCTTTTGCTGAAGCTCACGTCTCGCCTTGCAGCGCCTGAGCCAGGATGGCCCGCACCGGGTTTGTTGCGCGAACTAGGCCGATATCCAACATGGCTTCGCCCACAATTGCCCGCTCTGGCCGTTGATCGGCTGGCAGGCAGTGCCACACCAAAGCGGTCATCTCACTTAGCGTAAGCGCGCCTGCGGAGGCGCGTTCGACCAATGCAAAGAGAGAGCCAAGTTCGTCTTCGGCCGCCACCAGGTTTTCGAAGCTTGGGCGAAGAACGAAATCCCTGCTGCCTATCGTGAAATTGGCTTCCCCGCGAAGCGGATTCGCGCGGCGGTTCATACCGGGATGACCGCACCCGAGCTTTCGAGCTGGAGAGTGTAGGTGCGCTCTCCATTGAAATCGCCCGAGTAGTCGAGGCGCTGGACCAGAAAGCGCCCACGCAGCTTTTCTCCGTCCTCGAACGACAGCTCGTATTCGTCGAGTGTCCCGGCCAGAGCATGCGCGCGCATCGCGTTTTCGGCGCTGCTTCCGAGAAAAATGCCCGACGCGCTGACCGAGATCGACCGAGTCCCGGCGCCAGACAGGAGGTCGCGCCAGCCACCTGACTCCTTGTGCGTCACAACGACGGTGTCGCCGTTGATGGTCATCTGGGTGGTCCTGAGGCCAGCCACTGTCTCATAGGCTGCCGGATTGCCGCCATCTCCAAGTTTCAAGAGAAAGGCGGCGCCATTTTGTGCGGGCATGGTGTTCTACTCCGTCTAAACGTGAAAGAGGCGAAAGCGAAATTCGAGCAGAGCGCCTCGGCGATTGTTGTCGCGCTGCTCGCTTCGAGAGCGAAGAAACCGGATCGAAGCCACTTCGTATCCTTGAGCAAAGGGGGGTAGATCGAGCACGCGCTGTTCAATCGAGGACAGGATGTCTGCGTCTTGAGCAGGGTCATCAATGCGAGTTTCAAGTTCCAGCGCGATGCGGATTTCGCGGCCCGGTTTTTCCTTAACGCCCCAATCGGTCGATGCGCTCGCTGAAACACCAAGCCAGGGAACTGACGCTCTCAAAGGGCTTTCCTCCTCGATGGCGTTTATGTCCTCAAGCGCCGGGTCATTACGAAGCCAGGCGATCAAATCGGCTCGCAGTCTGTTTTCCATGGCTTATGGCTCCTTGAAGATGTCGGGCCACAAGCGCTCCGGGCGACGCCAAGGGTGGCTGTTGGGTTGATCGCGAGGGCTCGTTTTCTGCGCGCGTCCTAAGGCGACCTGCTCGGCCTTGCGGCGCAGTTGCTCGACGAGCGCCAAAGCGCGGGCGCTGATCTCGGCGTTGATCATGCTATTCGCATGGCGCGCCATGGTCTCCAAAGAGCGGCAACGCTTGCCGGCGGCGTCGAGCTGCGGCCGGGCTCTCGATCGCGATAATGAAAGGCGGCAAGGCGTATGATGCCCTGTTTGAGTGCATGTGGAACTGATCCCCATTCCGATGCGATCCCGGTCCGGATCGTGACGACGATTGCTTCGGCGTTGATGGGTTGCAGGATTTCGATCGATGCGTTCTGCGGGGCGCCGATGCGGAACGAATAGTCTTCCGGCCCCAAAATTGAGCGGTTTCCGTTCTCGTCCATCGCCTCGGCGGCAAGCAGGGCTATCACCGGGCTTGAAGAAAGCTCTGTTGCGCGGGCCGAGGCTGGAATGCTCTCCTCAACCGTCTGCTCTAGAGGAGCTTTGCCAATATAGGCTTCGCACAGCGCCAAACTCGCACCGAGCAAGTCCATGAGAAGACCGTCTTCACGCGCGCGGCTAATCCCAAGCCAACTTTTCAAATCATCCAGCGCTTCTCCACTGAGATCAGCTGGCGTGGTCACAGTCCGCTGCATCGCGGCTTCTCCCGATTCCAATTGAAAGAAAGGTGCGCCCGCGCCGCTCGGGCATGGCGGGAGGAGAACCCAGAGGGCAGGCCATGGGGCGGCGCGGGCGCGAGGTGCCGACAGGGGAGGAAAGGGGGGAACCTCAACCCTGCCGGGATGGGGAGCTGAGCTCCTTGCGTCAGGCCTCGATCTTCAGCAGTTTGATGGCGTTTGAGTCGAGTACCTGGCCACCCACGCGTTTGGTGGCGTAGAAGTGGACAAACGGTTTGTTGCTGAAGGGATCGCGCAGAACTTTAGTCGCAGAGTGCTCTGCGATCAGATAGCCATGCCGAAAGTTGCCAAAAGCAATCGGGAACTCACCGCTCTGTACGCTCGGCATGTCCTCGGCCTCGACGACGGGATAGCCTAACAGCCGATCGGGCTGGCCCTCGACCAGGCCCGGCTGCCAAAGAAACGCGCCGTCCGAAGTCTTGAGTTTGCGCACGGCGGCGAGTGTAGAGGAATTCATCACGAAGGCTGCCCCTTGGCGATGTCCGGCCTTGAGCGAGTGGATCAGGTCAATGAGCTTTGCTTCCGGAGCAGCGTCAAAGCCGGATGCGTTGCCCGATCCAACATATTGCACCGTGCCAAAGGCACGCACGCCGTCTTCCGCGGTCGAACTTGGTGCGGTCAGGAATCCTTCGGGTTGGTTGCTCCCTGTGCCGCCCACGAACGCTGCGCCTTCAGCGCGAGCGAATTCAATCGCGATTTCGTTGGCGAGCCACGTTTCGAAATCAAACGCGGTATCATCGATCATCGACTGGCTGGCCGCCGGGTTGGCGAAAAGATCTCCGCTGGGCGGCGCGATCTCTGCAAAGTTGGGGGCATCTGTTTCAGGGCGAGCTGCGGTTTCGCTCACCCACCCCGATGCTGTACCGCCGGTCGCGACAAGCTTGCGGTAGCCTGCCGTGCCGGTTTGCACCACTTGCGCCAGGCTGCGAATAGGGCTGATTTCTGCCAATTCGCGGGCGATCACCTGATCGATCACCTGAGGAACCGCGTATCCCCCGTCGCTCGGCGACGCGCTGTTCATCGATTTCACTTCCGGCTCGCGACCGGAGCGAAGATAGCCGTTCACGAAGCTCTTGACCTCTTCGCTTTTGGGCGAGGCTCCGCTCATGGCCGGGCGGGCGGCGGCGCGGGCGACCTTGTCGAGGCGCGCTTTGACTTCGTCAACGTCCGTTCGCAGCGCGCCGATCGCTGCGTCCGCCTTATCTTGGCGCTGGACGAGATCGAAGCTCTGGTCGAGGATGTCATCCGATGGCTGGTTGGCATCCGGTACGGTGGGCGTGACAGTGATATCCATGGGGCATCAAACCTTTCTTGTAGTCAGATTTCAGGGGGCACAAAAAAGGCCGCCCCAGTGGCGGCCAGTCGAAATAGTGGCGATGAGTTGAGTCAGACGATGAGATGAACGCGCGCTCCATGTTGAAGCGGGTGAGTGACAAGGCTGACCTCGAACAAGTCGATCCCAAGCAACTCACGCCCATTCCCATCGCGTCTGGATTCGCGGGCGCGATACCCGAAGCTCAGGCCGTTCACGCCTTTGTCGCGAAGCAGCGCAGCGGCGCGGGTCTGGCTCCGGTCGATGCGCCCGACGACACGAAGGCCGCGGTCGTCCTCTGCGATCGATACGATAATCCCGATCGGCTGGTCGGGTCTGTGTTGCCAGAGTAACGGCACCGGGGTCGAACGGTTCGCGAGGGACTGCGTGAAGGCGCCCTTGCGGATGACGTCTCGATCCGCGTCAGGGATGTCGAATAAGCCCGCGTATCCCGCAAAGCGAATGGGGCGGTTCGTCATCACAGCAAATCCCACACGCCAAGACGAACCGCGATCCCGATCAGCAGAAGGGCCAGACCTGCGCGCACCGCCCACCCTACAAGCGCTTTCCAGGCGCTTGACTTGGCGTCGCGCCAGGCCGCCAGCAATTCGCGCAGCTCCCCCAAATCCTCCTCCGCGTTGGCATCGGCCAGGCCAAGCTTCACAAGCACCCGATCGGCGGCCAACTCGCTTGTTTCCTCAACGATGGCCTTGAGTGTATCGAGCCGCGCGCCTTCGCTGTTGGCCTGCGCAAGCAGCGTTGCGAGCATCTCTTCGCGCGGTGCGGTGATGGACGACGGGGGGATCATTGCGCTTCCTTCCGTGGTGATTGAGGATCCGTCGCAAAGCCGAGCAAGCGCCGCTTTTCATTTCGGGAAAGAAAGTCAGCGTCCGAAACCTGTTTCCACAACCGCTCCCGATCCTCGGAGAGCGCCGGGACCAGGTCGAGGTCCACACCCAGACTTGCATCGTGGTACCAGGCTGAAAGACCCTCCATGAGCGCAGCAAAAAGCTTGCTTGCGAGTGGCAGTAAGGTGAGCCGCCAAAGGGCCTTGTTGGCCTCGCGATAGTTCGAATAGGTGTTGTCGCCCGGCAAGCCCAACAGCATCGGCGGAACCCCAAATGCGAGGGCAACGTCTCGCGCGGCGGCGCTCTTCAGATTGGCAAAGTCCATATCAGCGGGCGAGAGCGCCAGGCTCTGCCATTTCAGCCCGCCATCCAAAAGCATTGGTCGGCCAGCGTTGCGAGAACCCGAGAAGGCTGAAGCCAGCTCGGCCTTGAGCCGCTCGAACTGATCGGTTGTAAGTCCGGCGCCATCGCCTGTGTCATAGACAAGCGCGCCAGAGGGGCGGGCGGCGTTGTCAAGCAGCGTACGGTTCCAGGTGGAAGCGGCATTGTGGATGCGCACCGCCTGGTGCGCCGCGGCCAGTGCGCTCGCACCGTAGTGATCCTCTAGTGGGTGCATCGCCTTGATCTGAATGAGGCTGGGCCACCCCTCTTCATCTTCGAGCGGGATGCGGCGCCGGTCGGGCCCGACGCTATAGTCGGCGGCGCAAGGCCAGCCAGCCTCGTCGACTACAATATCGATGCGATCGGGGCGCAACGCGTAGAGTTCGATGGGCTTTCCACTTCCGTCCTTCACGATCTGCACATACGCATTGCCATGCAGCAGCAAATGCGCGGCGAGCGTTTCGATCAGCGGCTGTCCAGCGCTCGTGGAAGTCACCAGCCGGGTCACTTCCTCATGAGAGCTGGACAGGGGGGCCTGCGCAATTCCTTCCGCAACGATGCGCACCGCCCGTTGAGCAATCGGATTGGCGAGAAAGCTCTGGCGTACGGCGGTGGTGTACTCGAACGTCTCCGGGGCGCTTGCCTCGAACGCCTGCGCCCATTCGCTAGGTATTCCCGAAGAGAAGCCAGGGGCAAGTGGCACGCGGCCAGTCCCCCCGCCCTTGAAAGCGGAGCGCAGTGTGTCGATCCATGCCATGTGGTTTCCTTTTTAAATCGCTCGAATGCTTGGTCGCTTCTGGCGGCTGAGCATGAGTTCGCTGAGTGCCCAAACCAGCGCGTCGGCGCGGTCGGGGCTGCGACCGGGACCGGCGTATTCTCCGCCAGCCATCAGGCCGCACATCTGGTCTTCGAGCCTCGCAAAACGTCCACGGTGAAGCACACGACCCGTTGCGTAGAGCGCGGCGACCGGTTCCGCTCGGGCGGCTTTGCCACGGCGGGCATAAACAAGTTTGATCGGCAGATTCTGATCCGCTGCCCTTAGGACGCTCTCGACCATCGCGCCGCCTTGATTGGCCTCGGCGACGACGCAGTCGGCCTCCCAATTTAGCGCGGCGCGACTGACGGTTGACGCCCACTGATCCGGCGCGGCTTTGGCGACGCTGCAATCCGCCAGAACGCGCGCGACTCCATCAAGTCCCAGCGCAGCGACGATGATCCCGCACTCGTCCCCGGCAGAGGATGCCGGGGGGTCCACCGCAACCACCACCCGTGCAAAGTCGGACAGTGCATCGACCTCGCGCGAGGCCTCTAGTCGGCTGCGGTTCCACAACGCGCCTTCGATGTCCCTTAAGTACTCTCCATCGATTTCCTGCCGCGCCAAATGCGTGCCGGAAAACTCCTCCTCGATAGCGTCGAAAAAGCGCGCCGGCAGATGCCCGATATTGTCATAGGTCGACCCTCTCGTAACCGCGATCGAGCCATCTGCCGCCTGTTTCATCAGCCGGTCGATAAGCGGTACGGTGCGCGGGGTTGTTGTGACCATCACGCGCGGCTGGCGGGTGATGCGTAGGCCCATCAGCAGATTGTCCCAGCAACGCGTTGCGCGTTCGGCGCTCAGCGGCCATTTGCCGATTTCATCGCACCAGGCGTGACTGTGTTGCGGGCCGCGCAAACTTTCTGGCTCAGCGGCAGAATACAGTGTTGCCATAGCCCCATTCGGAAAGCGCAGCCGTCGCAGTGAGGGCTCAAAAACGGGGCGCCGTCCGGGCGGCGAGCAGGCAATGACACCGCTTTCTCCCTCGATCATGACGCTGCGCGCTTCGGTGAGTGAGGAGCACACGAGCGCTATTCGAGCTTCCGGGTGGCTTTCGGCCACCGCGCGAACCCACTCGGAACCCGCCCGCGTCTTGCCGAATCCACGCCCCGCCATGATCATCCAGACGCGCCAGCTTCCCGGTGGGGGCAGTTGCGAAGGGCGGGCGAGAAGGTTCCAGTGATAGTCAAATTCGTTGCGCTCACATTGATCTAGCGCCTTGGCGACCCGGTCGCGAGCGTTCTCCTTCTCTTTTGCAAGAAACGTGAGACCCTCGCTCACGTGCGCTCACCTCGCGTTTGCTTTTCCCGCTGGATCTGGAGGCGGATAGCCTCAACCTTCCGATCGATCGATGCACGGATTTCCGCAGCGTTGACATTGCGCTGTTCGGCTTGAGCGCGAACGGCATTTTCGCGGTGCGCGCCGAGCAGTCGGATAGCGTTGGCAAAGTCGTATTTGTCCTTTTCACCGGCCAGATTGTCACCTTCGCGAAGGCGGCGGAGGACTTCCATCTCGAGATGGGCGTAGCCCTCCCACAATGCCGCCAGCCAGGCGCGGGCGAATTCGGGTTCCTCGCGGCGCACCTTGTAAGCGCGACTTGGATTGATTCCAGCTCGGCGCGCGGAGGCGGAAACGTTCGAGGTTTCAGCAAGATAATCCAGAAACAGACCTCGCCAATGGCGATTGAGGCCCGGCTCTTCGCCTTCCTTGAGCTGCCTTTTGATTTTCGTTCTATTGCGCGAGGCGGTCATTGAGACCTCCGTTGGCCGGAGAGGGCACAAAAAAGCGGCCATTCGAACTGGAAGGCCGCTCTCGGTGAGGTGTGCCGCGATCCCTTTGCGACTCACTATTTTGCGATGTTGTCTTTTCCTAACCAAAGAGCGTGACAATGTCAATAAAAAAGTGCCAAATAGGTTATTTCTAGTGGGTCTTGCGCTTGGAATAGGCCTGCCCTAGGCGACCAAGAGGCGGCCAAAGCGGCCAGGAAGAGGGGATCGCCGCGCATGGCTTGGCTGCGAAGCTTGTACGATTGGACCATGGCGAAGGCGTCGCACCCCTTTGCTCAAGGGTGGCTTGCCTTTTTTAGCTTTATCGAGGCGAGCTTCTTCCCCATCCCGCCGCACCCGCTTTTGGGGCTCATGTGTCTGGCTGAGCCCCGAAAGGCGCTGCGTTTCTCGGTCATAGCCACGCTGGCCTCCGTGGCTGGCGGACTGTTCGGCTATGCGATTGGTTACCTGCTCTACGATTCGGTGGGCGTGCCGCTTTTGACCGCGATCGGACTGATCGACAGCCTGCCCGCCGCGCAATGCACGTTCGACGAATACGGCGCCTTCGCGGTTACGATCGCCGCCGCAACGCCGGTTCCCTTCAAGCTCCTCACTATTACAGCGGGATTTTTGAGTATGGACCTGCTGCCGTTCATCCTCGCGGCGTTAGCGGGCCGAGCGCTCATATTTGTTTCAGTAGGCGTGCTGTTCCAAGTCTTTGGTCGCCCGATCAAGCGGATAATCGACGAGTATCTGGGCACGGTGACAACGATTTTTGTGTTGCTCGTGATCGGTGGATTTTTGGCGATCACCCAGCTCGGCGGGAACGGCGAAGGCGACGATCCTTGTGCCACCGCTCCTGGCGAGACGGCGATTGAGCGTGGTTGAGGTGGACAGGCCCACTCCGGAAAACGCGCTCTCGCGGGAGGCGGCTCCGAACGCTGCACGAAAGTTGACGGCCGAGGCTATCGGCACCTTTTTTCTGTTTCTCGGCGTTATCAGTTCGGGGATCATGGCTGAAAGTCTTGCGACCGGTAATGCGGGCGTTGCGCTGCTCTCCAACACTCTGGCCGTGGGCGCCATCCTGTTTGTCGTGATCGTCATGCTTGCGCCCATCTCTGGCGCGCATTTCAATCCGGCTGTGACGCTGGCCTTCGTCCTGAGACGGGAGATCGGGATCGGCCTGGCGTTCGCTTATGTCGCAACCCAGCTAGTGGCTGGATCGACCGCCGCCCTCGCCGCGCATGTGATGTTTGAACAGCCATTGATCCAGATCGCGCGCACCGCCAGGACCGGGATCGGCCAATGGACTGGAGAGTTCATCGCGACCTTTGGTCTGGTCTTAACCGTCTTGCTGCTTGTGCGCTATCGGCCAACGGCTATTCCAGCCGCGGTGGCGCTCTACATCAGCAGCGCGATCTGGTTCACCTCGTCGACCAGCTTTGCCAATCCGGCCATCACGGTCGCGCGCGCTTTGTCAGACACCTATACCGGTATCGCCCCCGCCGACGCGCCCATGTTCATTGGAGCGCAGCTGACTGGCGCGGTCGTCGCGGCGCTCCTGGCCCAGTGGCTTGTTACTGACGGATGACGCCAGCGTCAGATAATGCCAACGGCCTTGCCCGCGCGCTCGAACATTTCCAGAATTGTCTCGACTTCTTCCGCTGAATGCTCGGCGCAAAGCGAACAACGCAGCAAGGTCATACCTGCGGGCGTTGCTGGCGGGCGGGCGAGGTTCACGTAGAGCCCTTCCTTCAGAAGCGCTTCCCACATCATCGCGCCGCGTTCGAGATCAGGCATGATCACGGCGACAATGGCGCTTTGAGGCTCTGGGGTGCCAAGCGGGAAACCCAATTCGATCAACCCGGCGTGAAGCCTTTTGGAGTTCTCCCACAGGTGCGCGCGCTTGTTGGCGCCATGCTGAAGCTTGCGGATCGATGTCGCTGCCGTCGCGACAACGCTTGGCGGCAGGCTCGCAGTAAAGACATACGGACGGCACACGAGGCGAAGCACGTCGAACTTGGGATGGTTTGAGACACAAAAACCACCGACCGTGCCAACGCTCTTGGAAAAGGTGCCGATGATGAAGTCGACATCATCGATCACGCCCTGCTCTTCGCAAACACCGCGCCCATGCTCCCCGATGAAGCCCATCGAATGAGCTTCGTCGACCAGAACCATCGCACCGTATTTCTTGGCAAGAGCGATCATTTCCTTGAGCGGGGCGACATCACCCAGCATCGAATAAACGCCCTCAAGAACCACCAACTTGCCCGCATCTTCAGGCAAGCGCTTGAGGCGCTTTTCCAGCGCCTCGATATCGTTGTGCTTAAAGGGCACAACCTCGGCCTTGCCCATCGCGCAGCCATCGTAAATCGAGGCGTGGCTGTCGATGTCGAGGATGATGTAATCCCCTTTGCCCGCGATCGTCGAGATGATCCCGAGGTTGGCCTGGTACCCCGTTGAAAAGACCATTGCGTGGTCCATCGCGTAAAACTCTTTGAGCGCGTCCTCGCACTCCTTGTGGCCTTGATATGTGCCATTGAGAACGCGGCTGCCGGTGGTGCCCGATCCAAAGTTTTCGAGCGCTTCCTTGCCCGCATCGAGCACGTCCGGGTCAAAGGTCATGCCCATGTAATTGTAAGTGCCGAGCAAGATTGTGTCGCGGCCATTGCAGATCGCGCGGGTCGGGGAGAGAACCTTCTCCATGACGAGATTGTACGGGTCTTCGACACCGCTCGCGAGGATTGTCTCGCGCAGTTCGATCATTCCATCGAACTTGGAGAGTAGATCACCTTTGGGAGCGGCGGCATCCGGAGCGGGCTTTGTGGCAATATCTGTCATAAGCGGGGCTTTTATCAGTTATCCTGGAGCTTGTGCACTGCGGTGATGAGTTGTCCGTAATTCTCTATCTCAGCCTGTTGGTTCATGCTGATGATAATATCGAACTCATCCTCAATCTCAGCGACGAAATCCATCACCGTCAGGCTGTCGAATTCGAGGTCGTTGGCGAAGGTGGTTTCGGGCTCAATAGAAACGCCCTTGTTATTGAAAGGCTTAATCAAGGCGCGGATCCGCTCGTCAACTTCGGCTTCAGTCATACTAGGTCGTCTTTCCTGCTCTGCGCGCAAGGCGCTGATTGGCTTTTTGCCACTTCAACGCTGAAAGAGCGGGTCGGTGCCGGGAATGTCAAGCGTCGGCGCTACGATTGGCGGGCAGCAGGGCTTTTACCGCGCTCATGAACGGGCTGATAGAGACGGGTTTGGCCAGATAGCCCGACGCGCCAGCTGCGCGAATGCGCTCCTCGTCGCCCTTGGCGGCGAAGGCGGTGACAGCCAGGACAGGAATTGTCTCCAACCGGGCGTCCTTCTTCGCCGCTTCGATCAGGTCCACCCCCGACACGCCGGGAAGCTGGATGTCCATGATAATGAGGTCGGGCGCGTGACGCCTGGCCGTTTCGAGAACGCGTTCCCCATCCGCGACGGGAAGCGCTTCAAACCCATTGGCTTTGAGCACATCGCAGAACAATTTGCGGTTGAGGTCGTTATCTTCCACCACCATTATTCGTTTGGTCACATTGCGTCCCGCATTCATCGCCCCAGATATCCGTTTGACTTACCCGACCCGGAAGAGCCCGACAATGCCGCAAGACAACGCGCAGGAATCTGACCAATCCAGGCGAGCAGCCACACTCGCGCTCGCGGCGCTCGGCTGGGTTCTGGAGGAGGATGATCGTGCCGAGCGCTATCTGGAACTGACAGGCCTGAGCCCCGATGCCTTGCGTGCCGGATTGGGCGATCCGGCCGTCCTTTCGTCCTGCCTCGATTTTCTTGCCAATCACGAGCCCGATTTGATCCGGGCCGCCGAAGCGCTTGCGATCACGCCGGAAGAGCTTATCGCAGCGCGTCACTCTCTCTTGCCAAGGACCATGCCGGAATGACGCGCCCCTTAATCATCAGTGACTGCGATGAAGTGCTGCTCCACATGGTAGCGCCTTTCAAGGTCTGGCTGGAATCGAGCCAAGGGGTCGATTTCAATTTGGAGGGCCACAATTTCGCGGAAGCGCTGCGCTGGCAGAGCAACGGCGACGTGCTTGAAGGCATGGACGTCTGGAAAATGCTTGGGCGTTTCTTCGACACGCAAATGGACACCCAGGAGCCGATTGCCGGGGCTGTCGAAGCGATCAACGCTTTGAGCGAGCACGCCGATGTCGTGGTGCTCACAAACCTTGTCGATGAGCGGCGCGAAAAACGCGCCGATCAATTGGCGGGCGTTGGCATCTGCGCGCCGGTCTACACCAATCAAGGTCCAAAGGGGCCACCGCTCAAAGCTATTCTCGAAGAGCACGGACGAGACCGGCCCGCGTTCTTCATTGACGATCTGGCCCAGCACCACGTCTCCGTGAAGGAGGTCGCCCCTAGGGTAACGCGCCTGCATATGTGCGGCGAACCGATGATTGCTGGCGAGATCACCTGCGCGCACAAGGAGGGGCACGCCGACGCGCGGATCGACCGGTGGGATGAGGCCTTGCCCTGGCTCATCAATAGAATGGAAAAGGAAGCGGCATGACCATTGAAGCGCGTTTGAAGGAGCTTGGCATTTCCCTACCCCAGGCCGCTGCGCCCGTTGCCAGCTATCAGCCTGTCGTAATCCATGGCGGCGTTGCGCATGTCTCGGGTCAATTGCCGTTCGTCGATGGGGCACTCGTTACCGGGCGCCTGGGTGCGGACGTGGAGCTGTCCCAAGGGATCGAGGCGGCTCGTGCATGCGGTCTCATGATCCTTGCCCAGTTGAAAGAGGTGGGCGTTCTCGAACGTGTCGAGCGCGTGGTGAAGCTGGGTGCTTTCGTCAATTCGACGCCCGATTTCGTGGATCAGCCCAAGGTTGCCAACGGGGCTTCGGATTTGATGTTTGAGGTTTTCGCCGACAAGGGGCGCCACGCCCGCGCCGCTGTGGGTGTGCCCTCGTTGCCGCTCGGCGCGGCTGTTGAAGTCGATGCGGTGATCGCAATCGCGGACGCGTAGAGACCAGCCGTGCCCGCGCGCCGCGCCCCCGAATGGCTGACGCGGACGACGTTCGCCCATCGCGGGGCCCATGGACCTGGGGTGCCGGAAAACTCTTTGGCCGCCGCCGAGGCTGCGATCGCGCGTGGGTTCGGGATTGAATGCGATGTGCAGTTGAGCGGCGATGATGTGGCGATGGTCTTCCATGACAGGTATCTTGGACGGCTCACCGGATACGAAAGCGAAATTGGCGACACATCCGGTGTGCAGCTTGAGCGGCTGATGCTGCTCGGGACAGATCAATCCATAGTCTCCCTAAGGCGCTTTCTCGAAGCGATTCGTGGGCGCGTGCCGCTGTTGGTAGAGGTGAAGTCGGCGAACGCGACAGGGATTGTCGAGCCTCTATGCGCTGCGGTCTGTGACGCGCTTAGCGTCTATTCCGGTCCCCACGCCGTCATGAGCTTTGATCCGCGCGTGGCCGAATGGTTCGCCGCCAAGGCGCCGACAATCTGCCGCGGCCTGGTGGGCACGGATAGCCTTCTCAATGGTTTTGAGCATGTGTGGCGCAATGCAGACAGTATCGAACGGGCCAGGCCCGACTTTCTGGCGATTGACCGACGCGACTTGTCGCAACCGGCTGCTATGCGGTGGCGGAAGGCTGGCCGCCCGCTTTTGAGTTGGACAATTCGCACGGCCGCTGAACGCATGGCGGCGCGAGGGCTGGCCGATGGGCTTATTGCCGAGGGTGAGGCGCTGGCGTGAGCGATGCGGATCCCCCGGCAACCGAGCTTACGGTTCGCCTCGCGCCATCGGTTGGCAGCTTCGATGCGAACGCCTGGAACGCACTTGGGGGTGGCCGCAATCCTTTTGTCAGCCACGAATTCCTGACCGCGCTAGAAGACTCTGGCAGCGTTGGAGAAGGCACCGGCTGGGACCCGGTCCCCATCGTGATCCAAGATCCGGGCGATAGACTGCTCGCCGCCATGCCAAGCTACGTCAAGGGGCACAGCCAGGGCGAGTATGTGTTCGATCACAGTTGGGCGGACGCCCTTCATAGGGCTGGCGGGCGATATTATCCCAAGTTGCAGATCGCAGCGCCCTTTACGCCAGCCAACGGCCCGCGCCTGCTGCTTTCGGACCCCGCGCTCGCGCCGCACCTGCTGAAAGGCGCCGAGGCCGTATGCATTCAAAGCAGCCTATCGAGCGCTCATGCCACCTTCATCGAGCCCGAGCAGCGCGCTTTCTTCGAAGAAGCCGGATGGCTGATGCGCTCCGATCTGCAGTTCCATTGGCTCAATCGGGGCTACGATACGTTTCAGGGTTTTCTAGATGATCTCGCCTCTAGAAAGCGCAAGAACCTGCGCAAGGAACGCGCAGCGGCGCAGGCCGGGCTCCGCATCGAAAAGCTGTCTGGCGATGACATAGGTCCCGAGCATTGGGACGCTTTCTGGATCTTCTATCAGGACACCGGCGCGCGCAAATGGGGAACGCCCTATCTGACGCGAGAAGCTTTTACGCTTCTGGGCGAACGCATGGGCGACAGGCTGGTCCTCATTCTTGCCTACGCGGATGGGGATCCGATTGCCGGCGCGCTCAACTTCGTGGGTTCAGATGCGCTCTATGGTCGCTATTGGGGCTGCACGCGTGAGGTGAAGTTTCTGCACTTCGAGCTGTGCTACTATCAAGCCATTGATCTGGCGATCGAGCTGGGGCTTGAACGGGTCGAGGCGGGGGCGCAAGGCGGGCACAAGCTGGCCAGAGGTTACGAACCGGTCAAAACGTGGTCGGCGCATTGGATAGCCGACCCTGGATTTCGCGCGGCCGTCGCGGATTTCTTGGAACGTGAACGCGAAGGCGTGGCAACCGACCAGGTTTTTCTTGATGCTCGCACGCCCTTCAAGAAGCGCGACTGAGAGAGAGGTTCAGGCGGCGTTGCGCCGGTCCTGAGCCAACCATTCGCGCGCGCGTCGCTGCGCTTCGGCGATTTCGCGCGCTGTCATTTCGTCAGACACATCGGCGCGGCAATAGGCGGCGTCTTCGTGTCCGCGGGCTGCGGCGATGTTGAACCACTTGTGGGCCTCGATGAGGTCGCACTTAACGCCGTGACTGCCGGTCGAATACACAACACCCAGATCGAACAGGGTGCTCACGTCGCCGCGCGCCGCAGCGGCCAGCGCTTTCGCGACCAGCAGATCCGATCCGGTAGTGTCCGCGGGTTGGCTACCCTTCGTGTCGATCGACTTCAATTGCACAGCGTTGTCCCCCCAAAGGTTGAAAGCGAAGTAATCAGGCGACCGATTTCCCCATGGCTTCGACCGCCTGTCGCAAGGTCTTGCGGATCATGGCTAACAAATGATTAACCACCGCGACATTTGTCCCTCGGATCGATGCAGGGATGGAAATTTCGTTCCAAAACCGGGACTCTTGCGCAAAGCGGCTTGCTACCCTTTTCCCTCATCCGTATAGGCCCAGCCAATCGCTGCGACTTGCTGGGGACGAGCGGGCCAATGAGAACACTCAGGCGCTGATACGGAGCTGTCATGCGGATTATGATTGTTACAAGAGGGCCTCATGGCGACGTCTGCAGCTGACGAAATCGACATTCTCGAAAAGGCGAAAAGCCTCCTCGCGCCTGACTACATTCCCAGCGATGACGAAGAGTATATGAACGAGACGCAGCAGGCGTACTTTCGTATGCTTCTCATCGAATGGAAGCGGTCGATCCATTCCGCCGCTGACCAGACGCTCCAGTCGTTGCAGGATGGCCCGATACGCGAGGCCGATCTCAACGATCGCGCATCGAGTGAGACGGATTGGGGAATTGAATTGCGCACCCGAGACCGGCAGCGCAAGTTGATCTCGAAGATCGATGCGGCCCTTCGGCGCATCGATGCCGGCGAATATGGGTATTGCGAAGTGACGGGCGATCCGATTGGGCTGAGGCGGCTTATTGCCCGTCCGGTCGCGACGATGACGGTTGAGGCGCAGGAAGCCCATGAAAGGCGCGAGAAAGTCAGCCGCGACGAGTAGGCCGCTCTGCGCTTGCCTTAGCAAGGCCCTGAGTGTGTCGGGCCATCAGAAAGATCGTCCCAGGAGAGCGTTTCAGATTGGGACGCGCCGCACAGACCGCTTGGGTAACCGAACAAAATTTACCAGAGATTTACCGCGATCTCCTACCGCTAGGTAGATCGCGCCACTGGTACGAGCGACATTTAAGTGTGCAGTTAATAGCACCGCTCAGGGTCCACAGGAGGAACGGCGAAAATGACGGGTGTTGAAACACGTAGCTTGACGCGCGATAGCCTGTTCCTGCTTGCGAATGTCCGCATCGAGAACGAATCCGATGTGCACCGCGTTCGGGTTCGCAATCTGTCAGATGGCGGAATGATGGCAGAAGGGTCCGCGGTTGTTCAGCGCGGCTATCGTCTTGAGGTCGAACTTCGAAACATCGGCAAGATCGGAGGCAGCGTCGCGTGGGTCCAGGATAACCGCTTTGGCATTGCGTTTGATGAAGAAATCGATTCGCAGCGCGCGCGTAAACCTGTCGAAGTCGAAGAAACCGAACCTGCCCGAGTTCTTGAACGGTCGTGGCAGCACCGCGCTCCTCCTCCTCCCGATCCCTCGACACTGCGCAAGGTTTGATCGGCGCGCCCGCGCGCTGGATATCGGCTTCCAAGGTAGAAAAGCTCTCCTCCCACGCTGACGCAATCGCACCGCTCTGCTAGACACTCGTTTGCGATGCAGCTGCGACCGCTTCCCGTCACCTGGCTTATGGGCCTTTCCGTTTTAGGTGCGTGCTCTCCTTTCGGCGCGGACGGCCCTCTTGAAGTCGCGATTGTCGGTAATCCCTCGGATTTCAGTGATGACGGAGTACGCCTGTCTCCGGTGGCCCAACATCTGCGTGGCGCATCGCGCGAGGGTTTGGTCGGGCTTGACCCCTCCGGACAGATCGTTCCCGCTCTGGCAGAACGTTGGATCGTGACAGATGACGGAATGAGCTACATCTTTCGCCTGCGCGAGCGGTCTTGGCCTGATGGCGAACCAATCTCGGCAAATGACGTTCGCGACGCCACGCTCGAACTATTGGATCGTCTCGAAGGGACGTCTCTCGGGCTTGATCTCGCCAAGGTGACGGAGGTGCGTGCGATGACGGAGAAGGTCGTCGAATTGCGCCTCTCCAGTCCTATGCCGGAGTTCTTGCGTTTGCTGGCTCAGCCCGAGCTTGGAATCGCCAAGAGCGGCAGCGGGGCAGGGCCCATGGTGATTTCGCTTGATGAAGACGAAGCGCTTGTTCGTTTGAGCGCACTTGCGCCTGAAGATCGGGGGCTGCCCGGTCGCGAAGACTGGGAGGAAAGCAGCCGGTCGCTTGCAGTCCGTGCCTTGCCCCCGGACGTGGCCATCGATGCCTTCGCGCAAGGGGATATCGACTTGCTGCTGAACGGGTCGATTTCGTCATTCCCTCGGATCGAGTTGGGCCCTCTTTCGAGAGGGACGATCCAGGTCGATCCGACACGGGGCGTGTTCGGTCTTGTGTTTCGCAGCGACACCGGTCTGCTCGCGGAGCCGGCGCGGCGCGAAGCGCTGTCCATGGCGCTCGATCGTGAGGCGCTGATCGAACCTTTTGGGCTGGGGGGATGGCAGCCGAGCAGCTGGATTGTTCCGCCTGCGCTGCTCGAAGACGACGCGCTCGAACCGACGCGATGGGAGGGCCTTTCAATCGAAGAGCGCCGCGCGATTGCGGCGGCCCGGATCGAGGATTGGCGCGCCGAAAGCGGCGAGGAGCAGGTGGTCCTTCGGGTTGGCCTGCCGCCCGGCCCTGGCAGCGATCTGCTCTTCGACGGCCTTTCTCGGGCCTGGTCCGGTGTTGGTGTTCAAGCCGTTCGGGCGCTTCCAGGTGAGGGCGCCGAACTCGAATGGCGCGACCGAGTCGCGCGATATTCCAGCCCGCGCTGGTATCTCAATCAGTTCAATTGCGAGCTCGAGGTCGGTCTTTGCTCACAGGACGTTGATCAGATGGTCGTCGCTTCGCTAACCATGACAGATGTTCAAGAGAAGCGCCGCGTTCTGACCGAAGCGCACGCCGAACTGGTGCGCGCGGAGGTGTTTATTCCGTTCGGCGCGCCGGTGCGCTGGTCGCTCGTGCGCGGCTCCATTTCCAACTACCAGCCCAACCCCTGGGGCCTCCACCCCTTGTTCCCGTTGTCCGGGCCACCCAATTAAAGAGAAAGGAGGCCGCAGGACGATGGCTCGCAAATGGGATCCAGATGCAGGACAATGGGCTGGCCAAGGCGCCGAGGCCACGCGCCTGACTTTGCCGACGGGCACCGATCCGGCGTCGATCCTGGCGCGCGTAGAAGCGATGGAACTGCTTCTTGAGCGCAGCTTTCGTATTCCCGGCGTCAACCTGCCGATCGGGCTTGATGCGCTCATCGGACTGATCCCGGTCGTCGGCGATTTCGTCACCACAGCCGTTGGCGCCTACATCGTCTGGGAGGCGCGCAATCTTGGCCTTTCAAAGTGGCAGTTGACCCGGATGGGCGCCAATGTCGCGTTCGACACACTGATCGGGTTCATTCCGCTGCTTGGCGATGCGGCTGACATCGTGTTTCGCTCAAACACCCGCAATCTTCGGATCATCAAGAAGCATATTTACAAGCGCTACCCCGAGATGCGGGTGGTTGATGGCTAGTTTGCGTGTCGGGCCGCGCGCGCTAGGGCTTGTGCTGTCATGAGCCGTTCGGTCACCTATTCCAGCTATCTCGATCTTGGTCGGATCCTAAAGGCTCAGCATCCAGCTTCGGACGCGCACGATGAGCTGCTCTTCATCATCGTCCACCAGGCCAGCGAATTGTGGCTGAAGTTGTGCCTGCACGAATTGACCAGCGCGCGTGTGGCGATTGAATCCGACAATCTGCGTCCCGCCTTCAAGATGCTTTCGCGCGTCGCGCGGGCGCAGGGGCAACTCATTCAGAGCTGGGATGTGCTCAGCACGATGACGCCCCACGATTACTCGAAGATCCGGCCGCACCTGGGTGCGTCATCCGGCTTCCAATCGCCGCAATACCGGATGATGGAATTCATGCTCGGCGGGCGCGATGCAAAGCACGCTCGGCTGCACGACAAGACGGGCGATTGGGGGCAGCGGCTGCGCGAAGAGATGGAGCGGAACAGCCTCTATGACGCCTCTCTTGCGCTCCTGAATCGGCGGGGATTTCCTATCGACCAGAGCGTGACTGAAAGGGACCTAACCGCGCCCTATCTCGCCCATGCGAGCGTCGAAGAGGCTTGGGCGACGATTTACCGCGAGCCTCAGGAGCATTGGGATTTGTATGAGCTCGCCGAAAAGCTGGTCGACCTTGAATACCATTTCCAACGTTGGCGATTTGGCCACCTCAAGACGGTTGAGCGCATAATCGGTTTCAAGCGCGGAACCGGTGGCACGCCGGGAGTGCCCTATCTCGAAGGGGTGCTCAAGCAGGCCTTTTTCCCCGAGCTGCTTAGCGTAAGGACGGCGATATGAGCGCGACGTCATCGAGACGCATCTGGGATATCTCGCAGCCCCTGCACCCCGAATTGCCGGTGTGGCCGGGCGACACGCCGTTCTCTCACAAGCGCACCTGGCAAATCGAAGCGGGGTCGCCCGTCAACGTGTCGGCCCTGACGCTCTCGACCCATTCGGGCGCGCACGCGGACGCGCCATTGCACTACGCCGAAAACGCTCCCGATATCGCGAGCGTGGCGCTGGAGCCGTATCTTGGCGAGTGTCTGGTCATCGATGCGCGGCGTTCCGGCGCGGCCATCGAAATCGGCGATTTGCCGCATCTGGGCAGCGCGGACCGTGTTCTGTTTCGCACCTTCGAGCGCTTTCCGCATGGCCATTGGGAAGCCGACACAACCGCCATCGCGCCAGAGACTATCGAATGGCTGGGGGTGCAGGGCGTTCGCCTGATCGGTATCGACACACCTTCCATCGACCCGCAGGATTCCAAGGACATGCTGGCGCACAAGGCTGTGCTGAAGCACGATATGCGAGTGCTTGAAGGGCTGGTGCTCGATGACGTGCCCGAGGGGCGGTACGAACTCATCGCGTTGCCCCTTGCGGTCATCAGCGCCGACGCATCCCCGGTCCGCGCCGTGCTGAGAGAGCTGACGTGACGCTGGAGGATACAGCGTGCGAGCTTGACGCGGCCGATCCGCTTGCGCGCTTTCGCGAACGCTTTGTCCTTCCCGAAGGAGTGGTCTATCTCGACGGAAACTCGCTGGGCGCGCTGCCTCGCGCGACGCCAGCGGCGATGGCGCGGGTGGTGGAGCGCGAATGGGGCGAGGGCCTTATTCGCTCCTGGAACGAGGCCGGCTGGTTCGAAATGGGCAGCCGTGTCGGCGCCAAGATCGCTCCGCTGATCGGTGCGCAGCCCTCTGAAGTGATTGCCTGCGACACCGTGAGCGCCAACCTCTTCAAGCTGATCGCCGCCGCTCTGGAGATGCAACGCGAAGCGACCGGCGGGCGCACGGTCATTCTGTCCGAACCCGGCAACTTTCCGACCGACATTTACATGATCCAGGGGCTGGAGCGGCAAGGGCTCGCCACCCAGCGCCTTGCTCCGCGAGAGCGGATTCTCGAAGCGCTGGATGAAGATGTTGCGCTGCTGATGCTCACCCACGCGCACTACAAGACAGGCGAACTGTTCGACATGTCGGCGCTGACGAAAGCCGCCCACGAAGTCGGCGCGCTTGTCTTGTGGGACCTGTCGCATTCGACCGGAGCGCTGCCTGTCGATCTCAACGCCGTGGGCGCCGATTTCGCCACGGGCTGCGGCTACAAGTATCTGTGCGGCGGGCCGGGTGCTCCCGCCTTTGCCTTTGTTGCCGAGCGACACCTGCCCGATCTCAAGCAACCGCTGACCGGCTGGTTCGGCCACGCTCGGCCCTTTGCCTTTTCGGATGAATACGAGGCAGCGCCCGGTATCGAACAATTGCAATGCGGCACGTCGCCGGTCCTTGCGCTCACCGCGCTCGAAGTCGGCGTCGATCTGATCGCTGAGATCGGCGTCGAGCGCTTGAGCGCGAAATCGCGCGCGCTTTCGGAGTTCTTTCTGGAGTGCGTTGGAGCGCTGGGCCTTGCGCTGGACCTCGTAAGCCCGGCCAACAGCGACGCGCGCGGCAGCCAGCTCTCTTTGCGCCACAAAGAAGCCTATGCGATTTGCCAAGCTCTGATCGCGCGCGGGGTGATCGGCGACTTTCGCGATCCCGACATCCTGCGATTTGGCTTTGCGCCGGCTTACCTGCGCTTCGGTGACATGGTCTCAGCCGTGCGCGAATTGAGCGACGTGCTCGAAAATGGCGATTGGCGACGCGACGAGTTCAGCCAGCGGTTGACCGTCACCTGAGGGGACTTAATCCCGGGCGTCCACGTTCCAGAACCGCTCCATATGCAAGTAGGTGAGCGAGGCGGTCCAGGTGATCATGACGAGCCCGTTGAGCGCTTCGATCCCGCTCATCAGTCGCAGTTCCCCTGCGGGGACAATGTCGCCGAACCCGAGCGTCGTGTAGCAGACAATCGAAAAGTAGAACGCATCGTTGAAGCTGCCGCTGTCCGGGCCATCGATCGCGCCCAGACCGAACTGGAATTCAAGCAGCAGGTAGGCGCCAGCGTAAAGCATGATGTGAATAAGGTGCGAGATGATCGCGCTGCCCAGCATGATCCAGAGGCGGGCGGGGGGATGCACGCCCAGATCGGTGACCCCGAGCCGCGCCAGGCGCAGGATCTCGTAGTGAATGATGATTGTCGCAGCTATCAGAATGGCAGTCAGGAAGAGCGTCGTCATTCCCTAGACCTCGCCCGCGCGGGCGGGCCGGTCAAGCTTCCAGCTCAATATCCCAGTAAAGCCAGTCCCGCCATGTCTCGTGCAGGTAATTGGGCGGAAACATCTTGCCGTGCTGCTGCAGCTGCCAGCTTGTCGGGCGGATGGGTTTCATCTGCACCGGCATGTTGGCCTGTTTGGGCGTGCGGCCACCCTTTTTCATGTTGCAGGGCGCGCAGGCCGTGATGATGTTTTCCCATGTGGTCTTCCCGCCCAGACGGCGCGGGATGACATGGTCGAAGGTGAGGTTCTGGGTGCTGCCGCAATACTGACACTGGAAGCGATCGCGCAGGAAGACGTTGAAACGCGTGAAGGCTGGAAACTCGCTCTGCTTCACATATTGCCTGAGCGCAATGACGCTCGGGATCTTCATGTCGAGACTGGGAGAGTGCACTTCGCGCTCGTAGCTTGCGACGATGTCCACACGGTCCAGAAACACCGCCTTTATCGCTGTCTGCCAGGGCCAGATCGAAAGCGGGTAATAGGACAGCGGAGTGTAGTCCGCGTTGAGAACAAGAGCGGGGCAGGCCGACAGGTTGCGTGTCGGGTCTTCGTCCGCGCTGCGGAACTTCGCGGCTCCTTCGATCAGTTCGGCTTTGAACACCTCGTGTTCCTCCCTGATTGAACGCGTTTCTGCCGTGGCAAGGGAAAGAGTCAAAGCCATGACAGACTTGCCATCCACATTCGAGTGTCGAGCGTTTCCGGGGTAAGGCTGTGGGAACCCTGTGGACAACCGGTTGCTAAAGCGTCGATAGAGCGTGGATAGCGCGTTTCGCGCCACTGTGTCATGGGGTGATCGCCATGTCGGTCGTCACGCGATTTGCACCCAGTCCAAACGGACCGCTTCACCTCGGCCACGCCTTTTCGGCGATTGTCGCGGCTGATGAAGCGGCGGCGGGCGGTGGCGAGTTCCTGCTTCGGATCGAGGATATTGACGGACCGCGAACGCGCCCGGAGCTTGCGGATGAATTCCGCCGCGACCTTGAATGGCTCGGGTTGCAATGGCGCGAAGTGCCCGCGCAATCGACCCGGCTCGAAAGTTACCGACAGGCGGCCTCCCGTCTTGAGAGAGAAGGGCTGCTCTATCGCTGTGTGGCAACCCGCCGAGATATGGCTGCGATTGCTCCGCGTCGCGGCGCGGATGGGATCGAATACCCTGGCAGCGCGAAGGGGCTCTATCCCCCGGCATCGTTGGACGAACCCTTTGCCCTTCGGTTGGATCTCGACGCCGCGCTTGAGCGTGTCGGAGATCTTGTCTGGGAAGACCAAGCGGCGGGCTGTGTCCATGTCGATCCGCGCGAGTTCGGCGATGTCGTGCTGGTGCGAAAGGACTTGCCGGCAAGCTACCATCTGGCCGTAACACTCGATGACGCGGCTGACGGGGTGACGCTGGTGACGCGCGGACGCGACCTCTTCGCTTCGACCGATGTGCACCGGGTCTTGCAGGAATTGCTGGGTTTGCCGGTGCCGCGCTACCTGCATCACGACCTGATCATGGATTCACGCGGTCGGAAACTCTCGAAGTCACGCGGCTCGGCGGCGCTCAGTGACCGACGCCGCGCGGGCGAGGATGGTTTGCAACTCGCGCGCGAATTGCGCGCGCGGCGCAAAGGCGCTGGAACTTGAGACAGCCAGCCCCATTTAGTGCACATGGTCTATTTCCTCACCGCCGTGTTTATCGTGCTGGCCGGGCTCGTGGTCTTCTCGCTGGTCAAAGGCGTGATCGCGTTCCTGAAGACAACCAAGATCAATCTCGAAAGCGGTGAAGGCGAAACCGTAACCGAGATGCAGAACATGCAGAACAAGGCGATGTTCGCGCGTATCAAGTATCAGGCGGCCGCCATTGCGGTGGTTGTTGTGATCGGCCTGTTGGCCGCCGGCAGCGGCGATTGACGCGCGCCTTTCATGGTCAAGCTCAACAAGATCTACACCCGCACTGGCGATGACGGCACCACGGGGCTCGTGGATGGCTCGCGCACGGCCAAGCATTCCGCGCGCATAGCGGCTGTCGGGGCCGTCGATGAAACCAACTGCGCGATCGGCGTTGCGATCTGCGCTCTTCAGGACACCGCACACCGGGATCTGTTGACGCGGGTGCAGAACGATCTGTTCGATCTTGGCGCGGATATCGCCACCCCGGCGCCTGACGGTGACTTCGCACCTTCCGAAATGGTCCTGCGCGTCGTGTCAGGGCAAGGCGAGTGGCTGGAAGCGCAGATTGACGCGCTGAACGAAGGCCTTGAGCCACTCACCAGTTTCGTTCTTCCTGGCGGCAGCGAGGCGTCCGCGCGCGTGCACGTGGCGCGCGCCGGTGCGCGAGCCAGCGAGCGTGCCATGACCGCTCTGGCAAGCGAGACGGCGGTTAACCCGGCCGCTCTCATCTACATCAATCGGCTGTCGGATCTGCTGTTCGTGCTGGCTCGTGTCCTTAACCGTAACGGGGCCGACGATGTGACGTGGGTTCCGGGCGCCAATCGGTAAGCCCGCCCCGAACCCTCCGCCGACAGCCTTCATCGCTCTAGCCAACCCTTCCGCGCGCCGCTAACGACGCGGGCCACGGCACTTGCTGCACTTGCGAAGGGAACGCTGCTATGCGGAATATTGCGGTTATCGGGGCTGGTCAGATGGGGACCGGGATCGCTCAGACGGTGGCGGGCGAGGGCATGCACGTGATGCTGGCCGATATCGATCTGGCGCACGCGGAGGCGGGCAAGGCGCGCATCGATGCGGCGGTCACCAAACTGGTGGGGCGCGGAAAGATCGAGGCGGCCACCGCCAAAGCGCTGCTGGCGCGTATCACGCCGGTTGCCGATTACGCGCCGATGGAAAGCGCCGACCTCATCATCGAGGCGGCGACCGAAAAAGAACCGATCAAACAGTCGATTTTCGAAAACGCCGGCAAGGTGCTGGGGCCAGACGCCGTGATGGCCTCGAACACCAGCTCGATCCCGATCACCCGCATGGCGAACCACTCGCCCGATCCTTCGCGCTTTATCGGCCTGCACTTCTTCAATCCCGTGCCCGTCATGGGCCTGATCGAGGTCATTCCGGGTCTCGCCACCGCGCAGGCGACAACCGACCGCGTGACAGCCTTTGCCGAGGGTCTGGGCAAGCAGGTTGTCCTCAGCCAGGATGAACCGGGCTTCGTCGTCAACCGCATCCTTCTTCCCATGATCAACGAAGCGGTTTTTGTGCTCGGGCAATCGACGGCGGGGATCGAGGACATCGACAAGGGCTGTCGCCTGGGCCTCAACCACCCGATGGGCCCGCTTCAGCTGGCGGACTTCGTCGGCCTCGACACCTGCCTCGACATCATCAAGGTGCTCTACAAGACGACCCGCGACAGCAAGTACCGTCCCGCCCCGCTGCTGGTAAAGTATGTCGAAGCCGGCTGGCTCGGCCGCAAGACCGGCCGCGGCTTTTACGATTACTCCGGGGACGCGCCGGTGCCGACGCGGTAAGGCAGGCCGAGGCGAAGCTGGCTATCTTGTGATCGGATAGGGCGCTGCGCCCTACTTCCCGCCAGCCTTTTCCTCTGGATCGAGCTGGATCAGCCTGTCCCGGTTTGGCGGGGCGTCGTTCTCCACCGCGCCTGTGTCCTGTCGCTCGCGCCGCTGAACCACACGGCTGGAACGCGTGCGTCCGCGCGGCGCCGGGGTTCTGGCTGCGGTCAGCCCGGATGGCTTGGGCGTTTCGCGCGCGGGTTCTGAAGTCTCGGGCGCTGTGAAACTCTTGGGCTGTTCATCGATGATTACCGATTGATCCAGGTTCGGTGTGGGGTCGAAGCCGTTGGTGCTGTCGATCAACTCCGAGTCGTCCGCGAAGCCCTCAAGCGGGAGCGCGGCGGTGTCGTTGCCAGGCGCGCCGGGCTCTGTCTGCGTTTGCTCATCAGCCACGTTGCGGTTCTCGGCGTAGTCGTTCTCCGGCTCTGGAGTGAAGTGACTGCCCAGACTGGCCGCCGCTATCGCCGCGCAGACCAGTACCCCACCGGCAAAGATGAGGGCGCTTTTGCTCGTCGCGATAACAGGCACTGACATGCTTAAGGCTTAGCGCCGAAGCGGTTAAGGTTTGGTGGAAACCGGCTATTCTTGAAGGCCCCGTTTCAGCTCGTAGAGCAGGTCGAGAGCCTCTCGCGGAGAGAGCGCGTCCAGATCGGTGTCGGCAAGGCGATCGGCCAGCTCTTGGGAAGCGCTGGGTTGCGCTGGTTCCGGACTGGCTGCGGCGGCGAAAAGCGGCAGTTCTCCAAGCCCCGCCGCGATGCCACCGGTTTCCATCCGGGTCTGTTCGAGCCGGTCCAGAACGGCCTTCGCCCGCGACACGACAGTCGGCGGCACCCCAGCCAGCTTCGCAACGGCAAGGCCGTAGGAACGATCCGCAGGCCCCTCGGCCAGCTCATGCAGGAGAACCAGCTCGCCCTTCCATTCACGCGCGCGTACGTGATGAAGGGAGAGTGCCTCGCACGTAGCGGCGAGACGGGTGAGTTCATGATAGTGCGTGGCGAACAGGCAACGACAGCCAATGCGCGAATGGACCGCCTCCACCACCGCCCAGGCAAGCGCGACGCCATCATAGGTCGAGGTGCCGCGCCCGACCTCGTCCAGAATTACGAAGCTGCGCTCGCTCGCTTGGCTGAGGATCGCGGCGGTCTCGACCATTTCGACCATGAAGGTGGAGCGTCCTCGAGCCAAATTGTCGGACGCACCCACGCGGCTGAACAGACGATCGACCAACCCCACGCGCGCAGACTGCGCGGGGACGAAGCACCCGGCCTGCGCCATCAGGATGATCAGCGCGTTCTGACGCAGGAAGGTGGACTTGCCCCCCATATTCGGTCCACCGATGAGCCAGAGGCGATCGTCGGGGTTAAGCGCGCAATCGTTCGCAACGAAGCGCTCGGCGGATCTTGCGAGCGCCGCTTCGACGACGGGGTGGCGCCCGGCGACGATCTCGAGGACGGGCTCTTCGACCACGTCCGGGCGGCACCATTCGCCCTCGGCGGCGCGCTCGGCGTTGCCAGCGCACACATCGATCCGCGCCAACGCATCGGCGGTGTCGGCGATCGCGGCGCGGGCCTCGCCAACCGCGGCGACGAGCTGCTCGAAGTGCGCCTCTTCGGCGGCCAACGCCCGCCCTGCTGCTTCCGATATGCGCGAGGCCTCTTCATGAAGGCTCAGCGAATTGAACCGGACGGCCCCTTTCATGGTCTGTCGGTGCGTAAACCCGCTCTCGGCTTCCATCAGGCTGTCGGCATGGCGGTTGGGAACTTCGATGAAGTATCCCAGCACTCCGTTGTGCTTGATCTTGAGGCTGGCAATGCCGGTTTCGTCGCGATAGCGCGCCTCCATCGCCGCGATCGCCCGCCGCGCGTTGCCAGAAATGGCTCGCAACTCGTCGAGCGACGCGTCGTAGCCATCCGCGATAAAGCCGCCGTTGGAGCGCTCGGTCGGCGGAGAGGCGACGAGCGCGCGAGTGAGTGCATCGGTCAGCGCGCCGTGCCCGGAGAGACGGGGCAGCAACGCTTTCAAAAGGGCAGGCGCATCGGGCAGCTGAGCGAGCCCATCCTGAATTCGCTGAGCTTCACCAAGGCCATCGCGTATCTGGCCGAGGTCGCGCGGCGACCCTCGACCAGCCACAATCCGGCCAAGCGCGCGCGCGAGGTCGGGAAGTCCGCGCAGGCGATCTCTAAGATTGGCGCGTTCGATAGGTCGATCACGCAGATACTGGACCAGCGCAAGGCGCTCGGCGATCGCTTGAGTATCGAGCAAGGGTGCGGCCAGGTCCTCGGCGAGCAGACGCGATCCCGCACCCGTCGCGCAGCGGTCGAGCGCGGCCACGAGACTGCCGCCGCGTCCTCCTGCGCTGCTCGCGAGGATCTCAAGGCTTGTCCGCGTGGCTTCGTCCATCGCCATGGTTGCGCTCGCACGCTGTATTCGTGGTGGCAGCAGAAGCGGCAACGTGCCGCGTCCGACATGCTCAAGGTAAGCAATGAGACCCCCGGCGGCCGCGCACATCGCTCGGCTGAATTCGCCAAAGCCATCCAATGTGGAGACCCCGTGGAGGGCGCGCAAACGGGCGGCGCCGCGATCGCTGTCGAAGGTGTGGTTTGCGTGAAAGGTGGGTTCTTCGGGATCGGCGCAGTTCCAGCCGTCGGGCACAACCACTTCGCTTGGGCCCAGCCTTGCAAGTTCGGCGCCGACCATTTCGGGCGCGCACTCGGCGAGAATCATTGTCCCGGTGGAGATATCGACTGAAGCCACGCCAATCGTCCCGCGCACCTGCGACAAGGCCGCCAGCACGTTCGCCCGCCGCGGTTCCAGCAACGCTTCCTCGGTGAGTGTGCCCGCCGTTACGAAACGGACGATATCGCGTTTGACCAGCGCTTTCGAAGAAGGTCTGCCCTCGCATTTGGCGCGAGCCTTGGCTTCGTCGGGCGTCTCGACCTGCTCGGCAATCGCCACACGCTCCCCGGCCCTTATCAGCCGCGCCAGATAACCCTCCGCCGAGTGAACCGGCACCCCGCACATCGCGACCGGTTCGCCATTGTGTTCCCCGCGCGCTGTCAGAGCGATATCGAGGATGGCGGCGGCGCGTTTGGCATCGTCGAAGAAGAGTTCGAAGAAATCGCCCATGCGGTAGAACAGCAAAGAGTTCTCCGCCTCGCGCTTGAGCGCAAGGTATTGCTCCATCATCGGCGTGGGTTTGGAAGAGGACGCGGAGGCCATAACCTTGCGGTTACCAGCCCCCGGGCCGATTCGTCAGCGTCGCTGTTACGCCTATCCCCTGATCGCAGACTCAATCTCGGTTTCGTGGCGCCAAACCCCCTATAACTTCGCAAAAACGCTGCTAGAGGCTGGCGAAAGAGCGCCAAACGGAGTGACTTATGGCCGACGAACCCAAGGGTGGTTTCACAACGCGCGAGGCGCTTTTCTATCACGAGACTATTCGTCCGGGGAAACTGGAGGTGGTCGCGACCAAGCCGATGACCTCGCAGCGCGACTTGAGCCTTGCCTATTCGCCCGGCGTGGCTGCCCCCGTCGAGGCCATCGCCGGCGAACCCTCGCTCGCGGCGCGTTACACGGCCAGGGCAAATCTGGTTGCAGTGATCTCCAACGGCTCGGCGATCCTTGGCCTTGGCAATCTTGGTGCGCTGGCCTCCAAACCCGTAATGGAAGGCAAGGCGGTGCTGTTCAAGCGGTTCGCTGACGTCGACTCGATCGATATCGAGCTAGCGACCGAGGATCCGCAGGCCTTCATCGATGCCGTCGCTCTGATGGAGCCGACATTCGGCGGCATCAATCTTGAAGACATCAAGGCGCCCGAATGCTTCATCATCGAGGCCGCGCTGCGCGAGCGCATGAACATTCCGATCATGCACGATGATCAGCATGGCACCGCTATCATCGCCGCCGCCGGCTTGATCAACGCGTGTCACCTGACGGGCCGTGATTTCAAAGACGTGAAGATGGTGGTGAACGGCGCCGGCGCGTCCGCGTTGGCCTGCACCGCGCTCGTCAAGTCGGTCGGCGTTCCGCACGAAAATGTGATCGTGTGCGACCGCAGCGGGCCGATCTATCCGGGCCGCGACAATGTCGATCAGTGGAAAAGCGCGCACGCGGTTGAAACGCAGGCGCGCAGCCTGGAAGAGGCGCTTGAGGGAGCGGACATCTTCCTCGGCCTGTCCGCTGCCGGCGCGTTGAAGCCGGAATGGGTCGAAAAGATGGCCGATAAGCCCATCATCTTCGCGATGGCCAACCCCGTGCCAGAGATCATGCCGGATGACGCGAAGGCGGTCCGTCCCGATGCGATTATCGCCACTGGGCGCAGCGATTTTCCCAATCAGGTCAACAATGTGCTGGGCTTTCCCTTTATCTTTCGCGGCGCGCTCGATGTGCAGGCGACCACGATCAACGAGGAAATGAAGGTCGCGGCCGCTACCGCCATTGCCGAACTTGCCCGTGAGCGTGTTCCCGAGGAGGTCGCAAGCGCTTACGGCAAGAACCAGAAATTCGGGACCGATTACATCATCCCGGCGCCCTTCGATCCGCGCTTGATCGAGGTCGTTTCGTCCGCCGTTGCCAAGGCGGCGATGGATTCAGGGGTTGCCAAGGCTCCAATCGAAGATTTCGAGGCGTATCGCGTCGAACTGCGCGCCCGCCTTAACCCGACCACCAGCGTCCTGACCGGCGTTTACAACGAGGCCAAGTCCAACCCAAAGCGCATGGTTTTTGCCGAAGCGGAGGAGGAAGTGGTCCTGCGCGCGGCGATCCAGTTCCGCGACTTTGGGTACGGAACGCCTATCCTGGTCGGGCGCACGAAGGCGGTGCTGGACAAACTCCACCAGCTCTCCGTTGCCGATCCCGGCAGCTTCGAGATCCAGAATTCGGCGGACAGCCGCCATGTCCCGGCGATGGTCGATTATCTATACAACCGCTTGCAAAGGCGTGGCTTTACAGAGCGCGACGTGCGCCGGATGGTCAATCAGGAACGCAATGTCTTTTCCGCTCTACTGGTCGCGCTGGGGCATGCAGACGGGATGATTTCCGGTCTTACACGCACTTACGCGCAAACCGTGCGCGAGGTGAACCTTGTGCTCGACAAGAAGAAGGGCGCCCTGCCGTTCGGCATCCACATGATGATCGGCAAGAGCCACACGACCTTCCTCGCCGACACCACCATGAACGAGCGGCCCAAGGCCGAAGAGCTGGCCTATATCGCAAAGGAGACCGCTGCGGTGGCGCGGCGCATGGGGCACGAGCCGCGCGTCGCCTTCCTGTCCTATTCGACCTTCGGCAACCCCTCCGGCCAATGGCTGGGCAACATCCGGGAGGCCGTCGCAATTCTGGACCGCGAGGATCCGGGTTTCGAGTACGAAGGCGAGATGGCGCCCGACGCAGCGCTCAACCCGGCGGTGATGAAGCTCTACCCCTTCAGCCGCCTGTCCGGTCCGGCCAATGTGCTGATCATGCCGGGGCTGCAATCCGCCAACCTGTCGGCCAAACTGCTGCGCGAGCTGGGATCGAACACGACCGTCGGCCCGATGCTGCTGGGGATGGAAAAACCGGTGCAGATCGCGCCGATGACAGCGATTGCGCCCGATGTGCTGACCTTGGCGGTGCTCGCAAGCGCAGGCGTGGTCAGCTGACGTCAGAGCGCCGGCTGGCTTTTTCGTTTACCGGCGCCGGAAGCGGAAGTACCAGACCTCGTGCCCGAATTTCTCGCGCGCCTTTTGCTCGTAGCGGGTTTCGCACCATCCGCTCGGACGGTTTTGCCAGCTTGACGGGCCATCAACGAGCCATTCGAATTCATCGGTAAATCGCTGCATGACCATCAGAGCGTGGCGCAGATAGACAGCGTGATCGGTTCCGAAACGAAATTCGCCACCCGCCTTCAGCTTTCGGGCGATCAGTTCGACCGGACCATCGTTCATCATTCGCCGCTTGGCATGCTTGTTCTTTGGCCATGGATCCGGGTGCAACAGATAGACCATGGTGAGCGCGCCATCGGGCACGCGATTGAGCACCTCGAGCGCATCGCCATGATGCAACCGGATATTGGCGAGGCGTTGCTCCTCGATATGGGAGAGCGCTTGCGCCACTCCATTAAGGAAAGGCTCCGCGCCGATGAAGCCGTGATTGGGCAGAAGATCGGCGCGGTAGGCCAGATGCTCTCCTCCGCCAAAACCGATCTCGAAATGCAGGGGGCAATCTTCGCCGAACAGCGCTTCAGCGGTCACCGGGCCTGCCTGAGGCACCGAGATTTTGGGCAAGAGGGTGTCGACCAGCGCCTGCTGGCGCGCGCGCAAGGGTTTTCCGACGCTTCGGCCATAGAGCCGGCTCAGAGTGGTGGGATCGCCTTCCTTGAATGCCGTCATGGGCCAAGCGCTTGGCGATCTCTGTCAGGCTTGTCCAGAGGCGTTCGCCTGGCGCCGACGGGGTTGAGGAAGAGGGGGTATCCCCGCTAGAGGCGCGGCCATGCAGGAGTTTCTCGACACTATCGCTTCTCAGGCGCCTTGGATACAAACGCTCATCGGCATCGGGCTTCTGGCGCTTGCGGCCTTTGTGGTCAATTTTGTCCTCAAGCGTGTAATTCTGGCCGTCGCAGCACGGTATATCGATCAAAACACCGACACCGATGACAAAGCTGCGGCGTGGCTCGCCACGGTCGTCCCGCTGCTGATCGTCTCGCGCGGGATCGAATTCGTGCCGAACCTCTCGGAAGGCGTGCAAACCTTTGTCGCGCACACGGCACAGGCGTTGATCGTGGTTTCGGTTGCAATGGCAATCGTCAAAGCGCTGACTTACCTAAACGAAGTCTACGAGCGGTTGCCGAGCTCGAACAATCGACCGATCAAGGGTTTCCTGCAGGTTGGCAAGATCCTTGTTCTGTGCGGGGCGGCGATCATCGTCATCTCGATCCTTATCGATGAAAGCCCCTTGCTGCTGCTGTCCGGCCTCGGGGCCATCACAGCGGTCCTGCTGCTGGTCTTCAAGGACACGATCCTTAGCCTAGTGGCGAGTGTCCAATTGACGACCAACGATATGCTGCGCGTGGGCGACTGGATTACCATGCCCAGCATGAACGCCGATGGCGATGTGATCGATATCTCGCTGCATACGGTGAAGGTGCAGAATTTCGACAAGACGATTGTCACCGTTCCGACCCACCGCCTGGTGTCCGACAGCTATGCCAATTGGCGCGGAATGGCCGAGAGCGGTGGTCGGCGGATCAAACGCAGCGTCACGCTTGATCATAACAAGATTCGGTTCTTGAGCGATGAGGAAGTGGAAGATCTGAAGAAATTCAAGATCCTCGAACCCTACCTCACGGCAAAGTGCGAAGAGATCGCGAGGTGGAACGCGCAAGAGATCATGGGCGACGATGCACCCGTGAACGCGCGGCGGCTTACAAATCTCGGAACCTTTAGAGCCTACGTTCTCGCCTATCTTAAATGGCATCCGCGCATCGATGACAATTTTACGCTTCTAGTGCGGCAGTTGCCATCCGGAACGGACGGTTTGCCGATCGAGATCTATTGCTTCACCAACACCACGATCTGGCACGAATATGAAGGTATCCAGGCGGATATTTTCGACCACCTGCTCGCGATCATTCCCGAATTCGGACTGCGGACCTTCCAGCAGCCGGCCGGTCTGGACTTCGCCAACGGGCTTTCGGGCCTTTGAGGTTACGAAAACGCCCGCGACCGCCTTGGCCCCGGGCGTCCTCGTTGAATCGTGAGGGAAGCGCTTAAGCGGCTTCCGCCTCGTCCTGCGGATCGCGCAGCACATAGCCGCGACCCCAGACGGTCTCGATGTAGTTTTCGCCGCTGCAGGCGTGGCTCAACTTCTTGCGCAATTTGCAGATGAACACATCGATGATCTTCAGTTCGGGCTCGTCCATGCCGCCGTAAAGGTGGTTGAGGAACATTTCCTTGGTCAGCGTCGTGCCCTTGCGAAGGCTGAGAAGCTCCAGCATCGCGTATTCCTTACCCGTCAGGTGGACACGCGCGCCATCGACTTCGACCGTTTTCGCATCGAGATTGACCGCCAGCTTGCCGGTGCGAATGATCGACTGACTGTGCCCTTTCGAACGGCGTACGACCGCGTGGATGCGGGCGACCAGTTCTTCACGATGGAAGGGCTTGGTCACGTAATCATCTGCGCCAAAACCGAAGGACCGGATCTTGCTGTCCATTTCAGCGATGCCGGAAAGAATGAGAACCGGCGTCTGCACCTTGGCGACCCGCAATTTCTTCAGCACGTCATAGCCGTGCATGTCGGGCAGGTTCAGGTCGAGAAGAATGATGTCGTAGTCATACAGCTTGCCCAGATCGAGGCCTTCCTCGCCCAGATCGGTAGAGTAAACATTGAAGCCTTCTGTGGTGAGCATGAGCTCGATAGCCTTTGAGGTTGTCGGCTCATCCTCAATCAACAGCACCCGCATTTCTTGTCCCCTATTTGCCCCGATTTCCGGTCGTGACACGCTTCGGTGTGGTAACGCCTCGTCAAGAGATGTTGCCATGTATTAACCACACAACGTCTGAACGGGAAAGGTTAATTATGCGTAAACCGGCCTGACTCCACGAGTCGCAGGGTCACTACGTAGCTGGCGGCCCGAGGGCGCGCGAGCTTCAGAAGGTGTTCCAATCGAGGCAGTATTGTTTTCCAGCGACTTCCATACACGCTTTCGACTTGGCACTCGAACTTGCCAAGCCATGGTATTGGACTTTCGCTTTTACCCAAGAGGCGTTGTTCGCGGATTTGTGATCGCTTCCGTGAAGGAGCGAATCTATCCAAGCTTCCAGCTTATCGACTGCGAATAGCTCGCCAGTAGCGACGTTTGTAACCTTTGCGATCGTATGCGCTGAGCCGTATCATCCATCCCACTTCCGGCGACCGCTCATCGACAACCTGACCTTTACGAGGCCATCTTCGGTTTCGACAACGAATTCATACGCGAATTCATCGATCGACATCTGAGCCTTCGCCACGAGGCGTGGAGCCTACGGATTATCCTGTTCGATTAGTTCGAACGCTGTTTCATCATCTACTGAATCTCTCGTTTCCATCGTTTCCCTCCGATGTCCGAGCCGAGTTTATCAGACGAAGGGGGAAATGTATCACAAGGATTGAAGCTTCTTGGCGCGGCGCCTTTGCGCGCTGGAACCTATCCCGATCGCCTCGCGATACTTGGCAACGGTGCGTCGTGCGAGGTCGAAACCTTCCTCGTTGAGCGTGTCGGCGAGCTTCTGATCGGACAGCACTTTCTTGGGGTCCTCTGCATCGGTCAGCGCCTTGATCCGCGCCTTGATCGCTTCTGATGACGCGCCCTCGCCATCGCTTGAGGCGACCCCGCTGGAGAAAAAGTACTTCAGCTCAAAGCTGCCGCGCTCGCACCACAGATACTTGTTCGAGGTGACCCGGCTGACAGTGCTTTCGTGCATCTCGATCTTCTCAGCGACTTCGCGCAGGGTCAGGGGTTTGAGCTCGGAGACCCCGTGGCGAAAGAACCCCTCTTGCTGCTTGACGATTTCCGAAGCGGTTTTGAGGATGGTTTTCTGGCGTTGGTCGAGCGCGCGGACGAGCCAATGCGCATCGGCCAGCTTCTCCTTCAGCCACCCTTGCGCTTCGGGGTCCTGCTCGGCGCTCGACAGTTCGACAAAGTATTCGCGATTGACAACCAGCCGTGGCAGCGTTTCCTCGTTTAGCGCGATGTCCCAGCCGCCCTTCTCATTGGGTTTTATGAGGATGTCGGGGACGATGGCCGTATCCTGGCTCGGAGCAAAGGCCAGCCCGGGCTTGGGGTTGTAACCCCGCAGCTCTGCGAGCATGTCGGCCAGGTCTTCTTCATCGACCTTGCACAAGCGCTTGAGCCGCGCGATTTCCCCTTGCGCAACAAGCTCAAGATTGTTGATCAGCTGGGCCATGCACGGATCGTACCGGTCCGCTTCCCGAGCCTGGATCGCGAGGCATTCGGCCAAGTCTCGCGCGCCAACGCCGCTGGGATCAAGCGCCTGAACCGCGGCCAATGCCCTCTTGGCTTTATCACGCGCGACGCCGAGGTCCTGGGCAATGTCGCTCAGATCGAACGGAAGGTAACCCGCATCGTCGAGCAGACCGATTATGTGATGGGCGATGAAGGCTTCCCGCTCATCGCGGACAACGGCTCCGATCTGGGAGCGCAGGTGCTCGCCCAGCGTTATGTCCGCTTCGTGCAGGGCGTCGAAGTCGAGCGCTTCCCCTTCGAAGCCAGTTGCGGCATTCAGTCCGCCACCCCAATCGTCGAGACCAGCGCCGCGCGAAAGCGTGGCTCCGTCCCCGGTTTCGCGGTCGAGATCGAGCGCGCCCGCGTCCAGATCAAGCGGCGCGTCCGCTTCGCCGGTTCCTTGGGCCATTAGCTGGTCGGCTGTGAATTCTTCTCTCGGAATGTCATCCGGCTCGCCCGGGTCGCCGTGGCTTTCAGACGACGTCGAGCCGGCTTCGAGCAAGGGATTGGTGTCCAGCGCCTCGCCAATAAAGGTCTCGATCTCAAGGTTTGAAGCCGCCAGCAGCTTGATTGCCTGCTGCAATTGCGGCGTCATTACCAGCGATTGCGATTGGCGAAGGTCCAGGCGGGGGCCGAGAGCCATGAAACGTGATCCTAGAGCGTGAAGCTCTCGCCCAGGTAAAGCCGTTTCACATTCTCATCGGCGACCAGCGCTTGAGGCGTGCCCGCAAACAGCACCTGTCCCCCGTATATAATGCAGGCCCGGTCGACGATATCGAGCGTCTCGCGCACGTTGTGGTCGGTAATCAGCACGCCAATTCCACGACGCTTCAGGTCTTTGACGAGATCGCGAATGTCGCTGATCGAGAGCGGATCGATTCCGGCAAAGGGTTCATCGAGCAGCATGATCGACGGTTTTGCCGCCAGCGCGCGCGCAATCTCGCAGCGCCGCCTTTCCCCCCCTGAGAGCGCCATCGCGGCGCTGTCGCGCAGCTTTGTAAGGCCAAATTCGCCCAGGAGGCGCTCCAGCTCCTTCTCGCGCGTCTCGCGATCGGGCTCCACCATTTCGAGCACGCAGTTGATGTTCTGCTCGACCGTCATGCCCCGAAAGATGCTCGTTTCCTGAGGCAGGTAGCCCAGGCCAAGGATGGCGCGGCGATACATCGGGAGATTGGTCACATCCTCCCCGTCCATCAGTATTCGGCCCGAGTCCGGCTTCACCAGTCCCATTATCGAATAAAAGCACGTCGTCTTGCCCGCGCCATTCGGACCCAGGAGCCCCAGAACCTCACCCTTGGCAACGCTCAAGGAGATATCCGTTAGCACCGCGCGCTTGTCGTAGCTCTTGGCGATCGAAATGACTTCCAGCCCGCCATTGGCCAAGTCGCCGACGGCGCTCACGGCTTCTTCGCCCCCAAGCGATCCTGGCGGAAGTGTGGTCCCGGCCGTTATCGTCGTGTCCTGTGACATTGTGCGTGCATTAGCACCGTAGCGGGAACAGAAAAGGGCGCAATTGCCCTCAATGTGCCTTTCATCAACACTTTGGCAAGAATTTTGCAGGGGACACGGCGGGAAGCGTCCTCCCAAGCGCGTCCCAGACGCGATTCGCGCTGGCGGCAGGCGGGTGTCACCGGCCCGCATTTGAGGGGACGCTGCTGGATCGAAGCCCGGTTAGAGGCCGTTCTCCCTTGTTTTCTCCATTCATTCCAACGGCCTGCTTTTCCAGGACGATGCGCCGCGCAAGAATGTTTCAAATTCGTTACGGCCCTTGCAAGCGACCGCAGGCTAAGGGATAAAGGTGGCGGTGGAGATAGCCGATGGGAGCGGCCGCATGAACAATCTGACGCAAAAGCACGAACACACCGACATGGGCGCGAGCGCGTCGGGCACCGACTGGCGGCGGGCCATGAGCGATCATGTGGCGTACGCGCTGTTGGTTTACACCGGGCTCCAGATTTTCGTCACGGTAAAGGCGCTGTCAGAGGGGTTCTCCTCGCTTCTGCCCTACGTTGCCTTGGTCATTCTCGTCGCCGCTATCATACCGGCGTGCCGCTGGTTCGAGCGGCGTTGGACGTGCCTCAACGACGAAGAAGCGACTGATCCCGCTCACGCGGCCAGCTTTCGGAGGGACACGATCGCGCTTTGGATGTTGGCGATTGGCCTGCCCTTCGTGCTGACGGGCCTGGTGAAACTGATTTTCGCTTTCGCCTGACTGGGGGCGCCTGACAGGATTGCGGCTGATTGAGTGGGGGCTGGGCGCTGGGGACGGAGCTGAAGATTACTCTTGCCGCCGTCCTGGACATTTACGCCGCCTGTTTGGCCCGTTCGATCGCTTCAATCACGATCTGACGCGCCTCGGCCCGATCCCCCCATTTGCCGATCCGCACCCATTTCTCCTTTTCCAGATCCTTGTAGTGCGTGAAGAAGTGCTCGATCTGCTGCATGATGATTGAGGGCAGGTCTTTGGCCTCGCCCACATCCGAATAGTACGGAAACGTCGTGTCGACCGGCACGCAGACCAGCTTTTCATCGCCGCCATGCTCGTCTTCAAGATTGAGCACACCGATCGGCCTCGATCTCACAACACAGCCCGGAATAAATGGCGAGCGCGCGATGACGAGCGCGTCCAGCGGGTCGCCATCCGGGCTGAGCGTGTGCGGGACGAAGCCATAATTCGCGGGATAGCGCATCGGTGTATGCAGGATGCGGTCAACGAACAGCGCGCCGCTTTCCTTGTCGAACTCGTATTTCACCGGTTCGCCGCCGGTGGGGACTTCGATGATGACGTTGAGGTCGTCGGGCGGACTTTCGCCAGTGGGTATCTTATCGATGCGCATTGAGGCTTCCTGACTTGGTGTGCGCCCCTCTCCCAAAAGGCTGAGCCGGGCCGATAGCCCCCTATCGATATTGCGGCAAGTTCGACCTTGGCCTAACTCCGCCCCAAACACAGGAAAATCATGAGCAAGAACACGCCAAAAGCCATCCGTGGTACGCAGGATATTTTCGGAGCGGACGCGGAGGCCTTTGCCTTCGTGGTCGAGACGTTTGAGCGCGTGCGCCGTCTGTACCGTTTCCGCCGGGCCGAGTTCCCGGTGTTCGAGAAAACCGAAGTGTTCGCGCGTTCGCTCGGCGAGACCACCGACGTTGTGTCGAAGGAGATGTACTCGTTTGAGGATCGCGGCGGGGATTCGCTTACGCTGCGCCCCGAGTTCACCGCTGGAATCGCGCGCGCTTACCTGACCAATGGATGGCAGCAGCACGCGCCGCTGAAGGTGGCCACGCACGGCCCGCTGTTCCGCTATGAGCGGCCGCAAAAGGGCCGATATCGCCAGTTCCACCAGATCGACGCCGAGATTATCGGCGCCGCCGAACCGCAGGCGGATGTCGAGCTGCTGGCCATGGCGGATCAGCTGCTTCGCGAGCTCGGCATCGAGGGTGTGACGCTGCACCTCAACACGCTTGGCGATGCGGACAGCCGCGAGGCGTGGCGAGCCGGGCTCATCGACTATTTCGGGAAGGTCCGGGGCGACCTTTCGGAGGACTCGCAGGAACGCTTGGAGAAGAACCCCCTGCGCATCCTCGACAGCAAGGATCCGCGCGACAAGGCCTTCCTGTCCGATGCGCCAAAGATCGACGCGTATCTGTCCGATGAGGCGCTGGCCTTCTTCGAGAGCGTGACGAGCGGCCTGGATGCGGCGAGTGTGAAGTGGACGCGCGCTGAGAGTTTGGTGCGCGGCCTCGACTATTATCGCCATACCGCCTTCGAGTTCATCCCCGACGAAGGTTCAGCCGCCGCTGACGCTCTGGGAACGCAAAGCACGGTGCTGGGCGGCGGGCGCTACGATGGGCTGATGGAGAGCCTGGGCGGTCCGGCGACCCCCGCGGTCGGCTGGGCGGCGGGCATCGAGCGGCTTATTATGTCGATAGGGGAGCGAGAGGAGGCGCCGCTCGAAGCGATGGTTTTGGTCGAACACGACGCTGGATTGGCCGAGGCCAATCGACTCCTTGCCAACCTTCGCGCCGGTGGTGTCGTCGCGGAGATCATGGCGACAGGCTCTCTCAAAAAGCGCTACGATAAAGCGGTTAAGCAGGGCCCGAAGCACATTCTTCGTGTCAACGAAACCGGCTACTATTCCATTTCCGGCGAAGGCGATACGAGCCGAATTGTCGCGGCAATTAACGCAGAAACGTCACCCTGAACTTGTTTCAGGGTCCATTTCCCGTGCTCGACCACCATTATTGTGCAGGCGATGGATGCTGAAACGAGTTCAGCATGACGGTTTTTAGGGCCATGCAGCACACCCCGGTCAAACCCGGACTTGACCCGGGGTCCAGCTTCCTTTCGTCCGCCGGTTCCATAAGAAGCTGGATCGCGGCTCGGGGGCCGGGATGACGAATAAGGCAAGGGCAGGGCGCGTTCCGCGCCCATCCGCGCGGACACTCCGCAGTTTATTAAACCCAGTTTCAGGATGACGGGGCAAGAGACCTTTCCTACTTGTCTAGAACGACGCTAATCCGCGCACATGAACGCACCGAGCATCCCCAGCTTTTGACCCTCAGGACCGTGTTCCATGTGTTCCATCCTGTAGGACTTCACGACCGAGACCATGCAAATCCCCCTCGAACGCCTTGATCAGATCGCCAATCGTTTCGCCGAACTCGAAGCGCGTATGGCCTCGGGCACGCTTGAGGGCGATGCGTTCGTGGCGGCGAGCCGCGATTACGCCGAGCTGGAACCGGTCGCCAGAATCGCAGCCGAAGTGAAGGCGGCGCGCGAGGAGATCGCCGGGCTCGAAGACATGCTCGCCGACCCCGAGATGAAGGCCATGGCAGAAGAGGAACTGGAGCAGCTGCGCGAAACGCTTCCCGAGCGCGAGCGCCAATTGGCCATCGCGCTCCTCCCGCGCGATGCGGCGGACAGCAAGCCCGCAATGCTCGAAATCCGCGCCGGCACGGGCGGAGACGAGGCGGCGCTGTTCGCGGGCGATCTTTATCGCATGTACGAACGTTTCGCGCAGGAGAACGGCTGGCGCATCGAACCGGTCAGCATGAATGCCAGCGAAGTGGGCGGCTTCAAGGAAATCGTCGCGAATGTGACCGGGCAGGGTGTCTTCGCCAAGCTCAAGTTCGAAAGCGGGGTGCACCGGGTGCAGCGCGTACCAGTGACCGAGAGCGGTGGGCGCATTCACACCTCGGCGGCGACCGTTGCGGTGCTGCCCGAGCCGGACGAGGTCGATGTCGAGATCGATCCGGGCGATCTCAAGATCGACACCTACCGCGCGTCCGGTGCGGGCGGGCAGCACGTCAACACCACCGACAGCGCGGTGCGCATCACGCACCTGCCCTCGGGCCTTGTGGTGATGCAGCAGGATGAGCGCTCGCAAATCAAGAACCGCGCCAAGGCGATGCAGGTTCTGCGCGCGCGTCTGTTCGAGAAAATGAGGAACGAAGCGCAGGGCGCGGAGGCCGAGGCGCGCAAGGCTATGGTGGGCTCCGGGGACCGTTCCGAGCGCATCCGCACCTACAACTTCCCGCAAGGCCGCGTGACGGATCATCGCATTGGCCTCACTCTGCATAAGCTTGAAGAGGTGCTCGCGGGGCCGGGCCTTGCCGAGGTGGTCGATGCCTTGATCGCCGAGGACGAAGCCAAGCGATTGGCGGCGCTGTCCCAGTGAGGGTTGCCGACGCCATCTGCGAGGCCGCTCAGCGGCTGAGCAAAACCTCCGATACCGCGCGTCTCGACGCCGAAGTGCTAATGGCCCACGCTTTGGGTATGCCGCGTTCGGAAATGCTGCTGCGCCATCTCGATGAGTCGGCTCCTGAGAGGTTCGCGTCTTGGGTTGAGCGCCGGTCGGAACACGAGCCGATAGCCTATATAGTCGGTCAACAGGAGTTCTTTGGCCGACCCTTCAAGGTGTCGCGCGATACGCTGATCCCTCGAGCCGACAGCGAAACCGTGGTGGAGGCTGCGCTCGAGGCGCTTTCGCGTATTGAAGCGCGAGGTGTGCTCGATCTTGGCACCGGGACAGGGGCTTTGCTGCTCACGCTCCTGGCCGAGCGACCCGATCTCGAGGGTGTTGGCATCGACAAATGCGAGGCCGCGCTGCGGGTGGCGCGAGCCAACGCTGCGGCTCTGGATATTGGCGATAGGGCGCGCTTCCTCCATCGGGCGTGGAGCGGTCCGGTCGGCGAAGGAGGACAGTCCTGGTTCTCTGACTTGGGGCCGTGTGATTTCATCATCGCCAACCCGCCTTATGTTGAAGAGAGGGCCAAGCTCGACCCGAGCGTGCGAGCGTTCGAACCACGCGACGCCTTGTTTGCAGGGCCGGACGGCTTGGACGATTATCGTGTGCTTATCCCTGCGATTGCCGAGATGGGGTGCCGGGCGGCGGTGTTGGAGATCGGTTGTGCGCAGGCCGAACCCGTGAGCGAACTGGCTGAAAAAGCGGGTTTTCGGGTTGCGCTTCGGCGCGATCTGGCAAATCGGCCACGCGCCCTGGTTCTTTCATGAGGAAAATGCGTGCGGGACTTGGCAAAACGACTTTGGCTCGCTAGCTGTCGAATCAGACCTGCCGATCAGCGAATGGCGCTGCTTCGCCAGGTCCAGCCCCGTTTCAGAGCGTTTACCGGCCGAAGGGTCATGACCCCTTGGTCCAGAAGAGACGGGATGCGCGCCGCGTTTCTTTGCTGGAAGGCGGCATAAGTTTGGGCCCTAGACAGTTCCATGGCCGTGTGGCGTCGAACGCTTTTGCGCCAGGTCAGGAAAGCGGGCTGCGGATAAGGAAGATTTTCCTTGAATAACAATCGCAACAGTCGTCGCCGCGGTCGCGGTCATCGCAGTCAGAGCGCTGGCGGCAATCAAATGAACCGGATTGACAGCCGGGCGCGTGGAAACGCGCCACAGCTGCTTGATAAGTACAAGAAGCTTGCCCAGGACGCACAGCACAACGGCGATCGGGTACAGGCGGAGTATTATCTCCAGTTCGCCGATCACTATTTCCGGGTCATCGCCGACAACAAGGCGCGTCAGGAAGAAGCCCGCGCCAAGCGCAGCGAAAGCCGCGAGCGGTCTTCGGATGACAACGACGAGAGCGACGAAAGCGATAACCCTCGCTCGGACGCTCGGCGTGGCGGTCGTCGCGGTCGTTCGCGCCGTGAGGAGCATGAGGCTGAGGGCGAGATCGGTGCCGAAGGCGAAGCTGCGGATCAGGAAAGCGAGCCCGTCGAGACCGCTGAGAAGACCGCCGAAAGCAAGCCGCGCCGGCGCCGCGCCAGTCAGAAAGGCGAGACCCGCTCGCCGCGTGGGCGAAAGCCGCGTGACACCGCTCGCAGCGATGACGAACCCGCCGAAATCGATTCCGCGGTCCTTCCCCCCGCCATCGGAGGAAGTGACTCATCGGGCAGCGACGATGGCGACGCGCTTGAGGCAGTCACTTAAGCGGGTGGGACGCGTCTAGTACCGCCGTGCTGGATCGCTTGACCGTGGCTGATCACCCAACGATCGCGCGCCTTCAAACCGGCGCGCGGGACGTCTGGCAGTCATGCGCCAACCGTCCCACCAGCGCCAGTTTCCTCCTGGGACTGATCGCTGCGCTGGGCTATCCTCCGATCCATCTATGGTGGCTTGCCATAGCAGCGCTCGCCGCGTTCGTGGCGCTGCTCTACGAGGCTGCGACATGGCGTGCGGCTGTGTGGCGGGGATGGCTCTTTGGGTGGGCTCATCTCACGCTCGCCAACAATTGGATTGCCACAGCGTTCACGCATCAGGCCAAGATGCCCGAATTTCTCGGCTGGGTAGCTGTGCCGTTGCTCTGCGTCTATCTCGCTGCCTATCCCGCTCTCGCGGCGCTTTGTGCGCATGCCCTGACGCGGCGCTGGGGACAGCAAGAAGCTGGCATCGGAGCGTTTGCGCTTTGTCTTGCGGGATCGTGGATTGTCTTCGAATGGGTCCGAGGCTGGGCCTTCACTGGCTATCCTTGGCCGCCGCTCGGCCTGATCCTTTTGGGGGGATGGGATACACCGGGTCTCGCCCGGGTCTTGCCTTGGTTGGGGACCTACGCCTTGTCGGGTCTCGTCGTCCTTTTTGCCGGAGCGATCCCGGCGGGTTTAAAGGAAGGCAAGCTGTGGCCGCCGCTCATCCCGGTGGCCATTCTCGCGTTCAATATGTACACGCCGACCGCCCCGCTGCAGGAGAGCGACATTCGCTTCACACTCGTGCAGCCCCTGATCTCGCAGGATGAGATCAACGACGGCTCGAAATTCGAGGAGCAGTTTGCCCGGATTGCCGGTCTGACCGTGCCCGGTTCAAATCGTTCGCGGGTTGTCTTTTGGCCCGAAAGCGCGATCCCGGACTACCTCGAGGACGGGTACCCCCAAATCTTCTACGATCGCATGACGGCCAGAAATCCGAGAACGCTGCAAGGCGATCCCGAATTTGCTCGCCAAAGGCTTGGGTCTGTCATTGGCTCGAACTCGACGCTTCTGACCGGTGTCATCAATCTTGATATCGACGTCGTAGAGGGACGCCGAAACGCCGTGAGCGCGCGCAATTCGGTGATAGCGCTGCGCGGCGATGGAGAAATCACACACAGTTACGCCAAAGCGCATCTTGTCCCTTACGGTGAGTATCTGCCCATGCGGCCCATTCTTGAGCCGCTCGGCCTCTCGCGCCTCGTTGCCGGGACCATCGACTACAAGCCAGGCTCCGGTCCGCGAACCCTCGATTTGGGTAAGCACGGCCAAGCCGGTGTGCAGATTTGCTATGAAATCGTGTTTTCCGGGCGTGTAGTCGATCGCGGCCAACGCCCGGATTATATCTTCAATCCCTCGAACGATGGTTGGTTTGGCTCTTGGGGACCGCCGCAGCATCTGGCTCAGGCGCGCATGCGGGCGCTCGAAGAGGGCTTGCCGGTGCTGCGTTCGACGACAACCGGAATTAGCGCCGTTATCGATGCAAGAGGGATTGTACGCCAGAGCATTGGCATGGGAGAAGCTGCGGCACTTGAAGGTGTCGTTCCCGCAGCGGGGACTCCCACCCTTTTCTCGCGAGTGGGTAACGCTCTGCCGCTCGGTTGGGCGGCAATGACCCTAATCCTTGGTCTGGGCGTGCCAAGATTGCTTGCGCTCAGAAGAACGCGCAGCTAGTGCGCAGCGACACATAAAGGTTTCCTTATATCTGCATAAGGCAACTGTTCGATGGCCACTAACCGGAGGTTCCATGCGCCAAGAATATCTCTTCACTTCAGAGAGCGTCTCGGAAGGCCATCCCGACAAGGTCTCTGATCAGATCTCCGATGCGATTGTCGATCTGATGCTGGCCAAGGACCCCGAAGCGCGCGTCGCTTGCGAGACCATGACGACCACGCAGCGGGTGGTTCTTTCAGGCGAGATTCGTTGCACGCCAATGTATGACAAGTCGCGAGAGGACTGGAAGTACAACAATTACTGGGCTCCCGGAGCGCGCGATGAAATCGAAAGCGCCGTGCGGCGCACGGTAGCGGAAATCGGCTATGAGCAAGATGGCTTTCACTGGGAAACGCTGACCTTCGAAAATCACTTGCACGGCCAGTCGGCTGAGATCGCCATGGGCGTCGATGCGGGGGCGGAAGGTTCAAACAAGGACGAAGGAGCGGGTGACCAGGGCATCATGTTCGGTTTTGCGTGCGACGAGACGCCCGACTTCATGCCCGCCACGCTCGATTACAGCCACAAGATCCTTGAGCGTCTCGCCGCGGATCGCAAATCTGGCGCGGCTCCCTTTCTCGAACCGGACGCAAAGAGTCAGGTCACTCTGCGCTACGAGCACGGCAAGCCTGTTGCTTGCACGGCTATCGTCGTCTCGACGCAGCACGCAAGCGGTTATCACGAAGGCGAGAAAGAGACCGCGCTCAAAGACTACGTCAAAGGAATCGTCGCCGACATTCTGCCCGATGGCTTCATCACCGATGACACTGTGTGGCATATCAACCCGACCGGTGCTTTCGAGATCGGTGGTCCGGACGGCGACGCCGGTCTGACCGGGCGCAAGATCATCGTCGATACCTATGGCGGGGCCAGCCCGCACGGTGGCGGGGCGTTCAGCGGGAAGGATCCGACCAAGGTCGATCGCAGCGCCGCCTATATTACGCGCTACTTGGCGAAGAACGTGGTCGCGGCTGGCCTTGCGAGCCGCTGCACAATCCAGATTGCCTACGCAATCGGCGTTAGCGAGCCGTTATCGCTTTATGTCGACACGCACGGCACCTGCGCGCACGGCGTGACGGATGCCGCCATTGAGGATGCGATCAAGTCGATCGGCAAACTTGGCGGCCTCACCCCGCGCAGCATTCGCACCCATCTAGGCCTGAACAAGCCGATCTACCGCAAGAGTGCTGCTTACGGGCACTTCGGACGCGCGGCTGATGGCGACTTTTTCCCGTGGGAACGCACCGATCTGATCGATGACCTCAAAGCAGCGTTAGGCTAACGCCTCGATAGCATTTGCCTGATAAGCACCCGCGATATGGTTACGACGGAGCAAGAGCGCGGGCGTATCATTGAGCTGGACGCACTTCGCGGACTGGCCGTGATCGGCATCGTGTGGATGAATGTCTACATCTTCGCACTGCCATCGCAGGCCTACTACAATCCGTTATCCTGGGGCGGTGACAGCGCCATCGATTACACCGTCTGGTGGGTGAGCTTCGTTTTTGTCGAAGACAAATTCCGCACCTTGTTTGCAATGATGTTCGGCGCAGGCGTGGCGATCTTGATGGAACGCGGCGGCGAGCGTCCGAACCGCGCTCACTACGCCCGGATGCTGGTGTTGTTCGGCATCGGCCTCGCGCATGGCATCCTGCTGGCCGACAATGACGTGCTTCGGGCCTATGCGCTGGCGGGGCTGGCGCTTCCTCTCTTCATGCGTCTGCGGCCCCGGTATCTGATCGCCATCGTTCTTGCGCTGATCTTCGTGCATATTGTGATCGGCACATTCTACGCAGCCGCGCAAAAGCCGCAGTACTGGGAGATGAATTTCGGCACGCACCCCTTCGGTTTGGAGGTCACATACGCGCGGGGCGAGGAAGCATTCGGCGAGCGGCTTGATCGGCGCCTTGACAGGCTTCTGCGCACGACCATTGTCATGATTGCGAGTATTCCGCTGAACCTTGCCTCGATGCTCGTTGGACTTGCTGCGTGGAAGTCTGGGATGTTGGCGGCGAAATGGCCCTACACAAGGCTATTGATCGTCGCTTCGCTGGCTATCGCGACGTCGGCCTTTGCGCTTATCTACTACGCCAACGAGGCCGTTGCTTCAGGCTATGCCGGCGTGACGATCGCAGAGAATTCGCTACTGCTGTCCGCGCCGCTCGACCTTCTGATGGGAGCGGGCTACGCGGCGGCTGCAATGGCGCTGTTCCAGTTTGCGCGCAGCAGCCTGCCCGTGCGCGTGCTTGCCGATGCAGGGCGGCTTTCGCTGACCAACTACCTTTTGACGAGCGTCATTCTGGCCACGTTATTCGCCAGTTGGGGTTTCGGCCTGTTCGGCACGGTCAGCCGCAGCGAGGCGCTGCTGTTCAGTTTCGTGCCGATCGCAGTGATGCTTGTATTCTCGCCGATATGGCTGCGGAAATTCGGGCAAGGCCCATTCGAGCGAGCCTGGCGAGGCGTCGCTGGCCTGTTGTCCTGAGCCTAGGCCGGGCCGTGCTCGCCCAACAGGGGCGACGGCCTGTCGAGTGCCAATTCGGCCTCTGAAAAGACGAATGGGCTGCGCACGCCCGCTATCCCGCCAAGCTCCATTCGCAGCCCGCGCGCTTGCACCTGGGGGTCTGCAAAGACTTCGTCCAGCCCGTTTATGGGACCGCCCGGCACACCCGCAGCGTGGCAAGCTTCTAGCAAGGCGCTCTTTTCCCATTCGCGCGTAGCGGAGCTGATGAGCGCGTCAAGCCGGGCAGCGTTCTTCACGCGCTGCGCGTTGTCGAGAAAGCGAGCGTCATTGGCCAACGCTTCGAGGCGAAGGATGTTCATGAGCTTCGCAAACAGCCTATCGTTGGCTGGCGCCAAAATCACATGTCCATCGCGAACGGGATAGACGCCATAAGGAGCCACCTGCGCGTGCGCGTTACCCATGCGGGGCGGATTTTCGCCGGTCGTGAAATAATAGGTTGCCTGGTTGGAAAGCAGGGCAACCGAGCAATCCATCAAGCTCACGTCAACATGTTGGCCCCGACCGGTCCGCGCTCGCATCAACAGCGCGGCCTGAATGGCGTTGGCAGCCCAGATGCCGGTCGACAGATCAGAGATTGAGATGCCCATTTTCACGGGATCGCCCTGTGGATCACCGGTGAGCGACATGAAGCCGCACATCCCCTGGATCACAAAATCGTAGCCCGCTTCGTGCGCGCGTGGTCCACTGTGCCCGAAACCGGTGATGGAGCAGTAGACGAGGCCCTCATTGTCTGCGCCAAGCGAGGGGTAGTCCAGCCCGAACCGCGTCAGACTTCCGGTTTTGAAGTTCTCGATCACCACATCGGCTTCGCGCGCAAGGTTGACGACCGCGTTCAAGTCTTTCGATGCGTTGAAATCCGCGACAACCGAGCGCTTACCGCGGTTGCAGGAATGGTAGTATGCCGCCTCGCGGTGCTCTACGCCGTCGGCGTCGGTACGCGTGATCCAAGGGGGGCCCCATTGGCGCGTTCCGTCGCCTTCGGGGCTTTCCACCTTGATGACGTCCGCTCCGAGGTCGGCCAGCACCTGCCCGGCGAACGGGCCGGCCAGAACCCGCGCGAGCTCGAGCACCTTGAGACCCGCAAGCGGCGCGTTCGGGTTACGCGGCGAATCGAGCCAGGCGACCATGTCTGACGCTATAGCGGCTTGGCGATCATCAGCCAGAGCACAACGCAAAGCGGAACGGTGCTGATAAGGCCCCACGTGATCCAGCGGCGTGACAATCTGCGGTACTCTTCTGTCACTCCGTCTTGATCCGTCCACGAATTGGCGAGCCGCGCCTGGCGCACCTGTATCGGGACAAGGATAAAAAGCCAGATCGCTCCGGCTGCGACAAACATGACCTGGCTCCATAAAAGCCAGGCTGGCTCAAGCAGCGAATAGCCAAGGACCCATAGGCTTCCATAGCCTCCGACCATGGTCAAAATGATGCCCGGAATAGTCAGACCAAAATCGGTCCCCGTCACGAGGTTCTGGCCGAAGCGAACGATCCGCCAGTCCCCGTTTCGGTCAGCAAAGACTTTCCACACGGCTGTCACCGTGATGTTCCCGGCAAGCAGGATAATCCCCAGATAATGGAGAAACTTAAACGTGTAGAGCCATCCCATCCGCCTGTCGGTTTAGCGTGACAAGCACAGTTGTGAAAGGTTCTTGGCCTGCCGGATCCAGTTACAAGGCCACTTCGAACGCGGCGGTTGTCTTCGCTTGAACCTCCTCCAGCGTGACACCGTCCGCCAACTCGATCAGCTTGAATGGAGAAGTCTTGTCAGGACGCTGGAAGACGGCGAGATTGGTGATGATCATATCGACCACGCCCTTGCCCGTTAGCGGAAGGGTACAGGACGGAATGAACTTAGGATCGCCCGCTTTGCTTGTATGGTCCATCACCACGATGATCTTCTTGACGCCCGCGACCAGGTCCATCGCGCCGCCCATACCCTTGATCATCTTGCCCGGGATCATCCAGTTGGCGATATCGCCATTTTCGGCCACTTCCATCGCGCCGAGCACGGTCAGGTCAATATGGCCACCCCTGATCATGGAAAAGCTGGTCGCGCTATCGAAATAGGCGCTGTGCGGCAGTTCGCTGATCGTTTGCTTGCCCGCGTTGATCAGGTCCGGGTCCACCTCATCCTCGTAAGGAAAGGGGCCAATGCCCAGCATGCCGTTCTCACTCTGAAGCGTCACCAGCATTCCCTCGGGAATGTGGTTGGCGACAAGGGTCGGAATGCCGATGCCCAGATTGACATAGTACCCGTCCTGCAACTCGCGCGCGGCCCGGGCGGCCATCTGGTCGCGGGTCCATCCTGATGGGGCTGCGGTCTGTGTCATTGTTGCGTCTCTTCGTTGGCAGGAAGGGTAGAGGATTCGGTCTCGTTGAATGCCGGCATGAGAAACCAGCCATTATCAATCAGCAATTCAAGCCCCAGCGCGGCGTCGGGATTGGCGAGATAATCGAACAGCTCATCGAAATCGGCGCGGTCGTCTCCGGCAATCGCGAGAAGGCAGGACGATTCCGCAAGTTCCTCCCGCCGCGTCTGCTTGCGATCACCTGGATAACGCATCAACAACAACTGGTCCGCGTTGTCCGGATCGAGTCCGGAGGACTTGAGCGCTGAGCGGATGTCCCCTGCGGCGATGGCTGAATGGCCAGAGATCCACGCGATGAAACCGCCCGCTTCGCGATAGCTTCGCAGCGTTTCGATTGCCTGAGGCGACGCGGCAGGCATGCGCTGCGCGTCGAACAGGCGACCGGCGGGATCAAGGTCGAGCAAGATCATCGGGGTTGTCCCGGCGCATCGCGCTCGCTCGGGTCTGAGGGACGATGGGTCTGCAAGGACGGCGGAGACAGGCGCGCCCTCAGCCCGGCTTGTCTCCATCAGTCCGCGTGCGTAGTCGGTGATTCGGGTTAACCCCCAGATTGCATCACCTTGCCCTTGTGGGTTCGGCGCGGCGTCCGGTGCGGGCGCTTCGCCAATGAAAGCATGCCCGCTGACAATTTGCGCCTCGGTGCCGGCGAGCTGGACAAAGCGCGGCTCGACTGGCGTGGCCTTTTGGGGTGGCGATACATCCGCCACCTCACCATCGGTCTGGCTGCGAACCAAAGCTCCGCTTGCCACAACCGGGATGGCCGCTGCGGCGATGCATCCTTGCAGCACGAAACCGGCGCTGAGCGCAATGAGAGTGGCGACCGGGCGCATGACATCACGTCTCGGCATCTGGCTCAGGATCGGGTTGGAAGTCCTGGATGGTGTCGAGTTCGGTCGTGTGTTGCGCGCGCTCCATCTCGACGCCAGCCCAGATGCGTGTGAGAGCTTCTTCTTCGCTAATGTCATAGCATTGGGAATACGCCTTTGCGCCATGCCGGATCGTGTCGACAAGAAGCAGACCGAACATTTCGGGCTTTTCCAACCGGTCGGGCTGTATCAGACACGTCGCAGGACCGTTGTTCTCGACCCAGAGCCTGGCGACCTCGACCGAATCATCGAGAAAGTCGAAGGCGTCAATGTCGATGGAATTCGGGTGTGCTTTCTTGCCGAACATCACGCGCTCTCGCGTTTTCGTGTGGTGCGAAACTCAATCTTCTTCTCGTATGGCGCGCCAAGGATCAGACGGTTCACAAAGACACCGGGCAGGTGGATCGAATCGGGATTGAGCGCCCCGGCTGGAACGATCTCCTCAACCTCCACCACACACACGCGGCCGCATGTGGCGGCGGGCTGATTGAAATTGCGCGCGGTCTTGCGGAAGATCAGATTGCCCGTCTCATCGGCTTTCCAAGCCTTTACAATGGAAAGGTCGGCAAAGATCCCGCGTTCCAGAATGTAGGTTGACATCACGCCGTCGGGGTCCGGAAATTCGGCGTGGTCCTTGCCCTCGGCGACTTGAGTGCCAACGCCCGTCTTCGTGTAAAAGCCCGGAATACCAGCGCCGCCCGCGCGCATGCGCTCGGCCAGGGTGCCTTGCGGACAAAACTCCACTTCCAATTCACCGGCCAGGTACTGCCTCTCGAACTCCTTGTTCTCACCAACATAGGAACTGATCATCTTGCGGACTTGCCGGGTGCGTAGAAGCTTCCCGATGCCCTCGTTGTCGATCCCGGCGTTGTTGCTCGCAAAGGTAATGCCGGTGACCCCGCTGTCCCGGATTGCGTCGAGAAGCCTTTCGGGAACTCCACAAAGGCCGAAGCCCCCAGCGGCAATGAGCATGTCGTCACGAAGGAGGCCGTCCAAGGCGGCTGCGGCGTTAGGGTAGATTTTGGACATGAGCGAATTGCCTGTTGCTCTGCGACCGTTTTCCGGCCGGTGATGGTCTACATGTTGCGCTGACTAGTGCCTTGGTCGATGCCTGTCACCAGTGGCCCATGGGGAAACGCCACTAGAACAGCGCAAGAGCCTTTGGCGACGAAAGCTTCAAATCCAGAAGATGGTGCGCCGCAATAAACACACAGAGCATGAGTGATTAAAAAATAGGCAAATGCCTCAGTTATAGGCGATTATGTCCTGCTTTTTTGATCGAAAGCGAACAAGTGGGTGCTAATGGTGCATTCAATGCAACTTTATATGCGGCTTTCGCACTTGCACAAAAATCCGCCGTCCCACATATCCCAATCGTGCCTTTCAGGCATCCTCTCCCAAACTTTCGAGCCCGGCCTCTGCGCCGGGCTTTTTTTGGCTTTCCCTGGCTCAGGACCGGCAACCACAATTGGGTTACCACGCCTTCGCGCATTGCGTTACGCGGCGCGCAAACCTAGCTAGCGTCGAGAACGCAACGATAAAGCGAAAGCTTGAAAGGTTTGGCGATGGCCGACGCTCCCCCTTCCGCGGACAACCGCTCGACCCGCCTCCAAGTCGCGCCCGCGCGCCAGGAGGAGTCGGGCCAGGGTATAGCGCGTATGCCGCGCTCGGTCTTTCAGCGTTTGGGCATCACCGAAGGCGACGTCGTGGAGATCGAGGGCAAACGGGCTACCGTGGCCATCGCGATGACGGCTTATCCTGAAGACGAAACGCTCGACGTCGTGCGTCTCGACGGTCTTCAGCGCGGCAACGCCGAAGCCGGATCGGGCGAGCATGTAACCGTCCGCGCGGCGCAATCGCGGCCAGCGACGCGCGTCGTCTTTGCCCCTGCGCAGCGCGATATGCGTCTGCAGGGACCAACCCAGGCGCTCAAGCGGAACTTCTTCCGCAAGCCGCTGGTCGCGGGCGATCTCGTGGCTACGACCGGCCAGCAGCCGGTTCAAAACATGCCAAGCGATGTGCGCCAGCTGCTGCGCGCGCCCGCTTATGCGTTGACCCAAATTCGGCTTTCGGTCGCCTCGACCACACCGAAGGGGATCGTCCACATCGACGAATCCACCGAAGTGGAATTGCGCACCGAGTTCGAGGAGCCGCGCGATCCGCGAGCGGGCGTCAACTACGATGACGTTGGCGGTATGGAAGAGACGATCCGGGCATTGCGTGAAATGGTCGAGTTGCCGCTGCGCTATCCAGAGCTCTTCACGCGGCTGGGTGTCGACCCGCCCAAGGGCGTGCTGCTGCATGGTCCGCCTGGAACCGGCAAGACCCGGCTCGCGCAGGCGGTGGCGAACGAGGCGGACGCCGAGTTTTTCGCCATCAACGGGCCTGAAATCATGGGTTCGGGCTACGGCGAATCCGAAAAGCGCCTGCGCGAGGTCTTCGAGGAAGCGACCCGATCCTCTCCAGCAATTGTCTTTATCGACGAGATCGATTCGATCGCTCCCAAACGGACGCAGGTGCCAGGGGAAGCGGAAAAGCGTCTTGTCGCGCAGCTCCTGACGCTCATGGACGGGCTTGAGGCCCGGGCAAATCTCGTGGTCATCGCGGCGACCAATCGCCCGGACGCGATCGATGAGGCGTTGCGCCGCCCCGGCCGTTTCGACCGCGAGATCGTGATCGGTGTGCCGGACATGGGCGGACGGCGCGAGATCCTGGCGATCCACACGCGCGGCATGCCGCTGGAAGACGCCGTCGATCTGACAGAGCTGGCGCGCGTCACGCACGGTTTCGTGGGCGCGGACCTGGCCGCGCTCACGCGCGAGGCGGCGATCGATGCGGTCCGCCGGATCATGCCGCGCCTCGATCTTGATGAGCAGACCGTCCCGCCCGAAGTGCTGGACGACCTGTGCGTCACGCTGGACGATTTCATGTCGGCGCTCAAACGCGTGCAGCCCAGCGCCATGCGCGAAGTGATGGTACAGGCTCCCAATGTCGCATGGGAGGATATTGGCGGCGTTGGCGATGCGATAGACAAACTCAAGGAGGGCATTGAGCTTCCTCTCAAAAGCCCCGATGCGTTTCGGCGCCTCGGCATTCGGCCCGCCAAGGGCTTCCTGCTCTATGGCCCGCCGGGCACAGGCAAGACCCTGCTCGCGAAAGCGGTCGCGAAGGAGGCTGAAGCGAACTTCATCTCGATGAAGAGTTCGGATCTGCTCTCCAAATGGTACGGTGAAAGCGAACAGCAGATCGCGCGCATGTTTCAGCGCGCCCGGTCCGTTGCGCCCTGTGTGATCTTCATTGACGAGATCGATAGTCTGGTGCCCGCCCGAGGCTCGGGACAGGGAGAGCCTCAGGTGACGGGTCGCGTGGTCAACACGATCCTGGCGGAGATGGATGGTCTGGAAGAGCTGCAATCGGTGGTCGTTATCGGTGCGACCAATCGCCCGGCCCTGATGGATCCGGCTTTGCTGCGTCCGGGTCGCTTTGACGAGCTTGTTTACGTTGGCACGCCCGACAAGCCGGGCCGCGAGCGTATCCTGAAAATCCACACCGCCAAGATGCCGCTTGACGATGGTGTCGATCTGTCGGCGGTGGCCGACAAGACCGATCGCTTCACCGGCGCTGACCTCGAAGATGTCGTAAGGCGGGCCGGGCTTGGTGCCTTGCGGCGGGTGGGCGGCGAGGTTGCCAAGGTGACCGCGCTCGATTTCGACCAAGCGCTGGAAGACAGCCGCGCGAGTGTGACGCCCCGAATGGAGGCCGAATATCGCAAGATGCGCGGCGAACTGAAGAAGCGCGCCATCGAGGTCAATCCGATCGGCTTTTTCGAGCCCGAGCGGCTTGAGCCGGAGCGGGCGAAAAAGCACGGCGACTGAGACTGGTCGCGGACTAGTGCGCCGCGTCCCAGCTCTCACCCGTTCCGATATCAACCCCCAGGGGCACGTCGAGGTTTACCGACGGCAAGGCGGCTTCGACCATCACCCGTTCAATAATGGGCGAGGCGGCGGCGACATCCCCCTGCGGCAGTTCGAACACCAGTTCATCGTGCACTTGGAGCAGCATGCGCACTTCACTCAGCCCCGCATCGCGCAAAGCGGGCAGCATGCGAACCATGGCGCGCTTGATGATATCGGCGCTCGTGCCCTGGATCGGCGCGTTGATCGCGGCGCGTTCGGACCCTTGACGCTCAGCCTGGTTCTTCGATTTGATCCGGGGGAACCACGTCTTGCGTCCGAAAAGCGTCTCGGAATAGCCACGCTCGCGCACGGTTTCTAGGGTCTCCATGATATAGCGCTGAATGCCTGGGAAGCGCTGAAAGTAGGTATCGATCATGTCCTGCGCCTCGTCGGGCTCGACTTCCAGCCGACCGGCGAGACCCCAGCGTGATATGCCGTAGAGGATCGCGAAGTTGATCGTTTTTGCCCGTGCGCGGGTGTCGCGGGTGACCTCACCGAACATCTCGGTCGCGGTGCGCGCGTGAATGTCCTCGCCCTTTTCGAACGCGTCCTTTAGCGTGTCGACATCGGCCATGTGCGCCGCCAACCGTAGCTCGATCTGGGAATAGTCCGCGGCGAGCAGCGTGTTGCCCGGCTCGGGAACAAAGGCCTGGCGGATGGTGCGCCCGATATCCGTTCGAATCGGGATATTTTGAAGGTTGGGGTCGGTCGAAGACAGCCGACCCGTCTGCGCCCCGACGAGCGAGTAGCTCGTGTGAACCCGCCCGGTGTTCGGATTAATCTGGTTCTGCAGCGCGTCGGTGTAGGTCGATTTCAGTTTCGAAAGGTGCCGCCATTCGAGCACCTTCTTCGCAATCCCGGCGCCATCGCCCGCGAGCTTTTCAAGCACCGAATGGTCGGTTGAATAGGCACCGCTCTTGCCTTTCTTGCCGCCTTTGAAACCCATCTTGTCGAACAGGATCTCACCCAGCTGCTTGGGGCTTCCCACAGCAAATTCCTGTCCGGCGATTTCGTGGATTTCCTTTTCGAGCCCGGCGGTGGTTGTTGCGAACTCCTCCGACAGCCGGGAAAGCTGCGCGCGATCGACCTTGATCCCCTCGCGCTCCATCCGGGCGACCACGGGAATCAAGGGGCGGTCGACCCGTTCATAGATCCGCGTCCCGCCCTCCTCGGAAAGGCGCGGTTTGAGCATGCGGTACAGCCGCAGGGTCACGTCGGCGTCTTCGGCCGCGTATTCGGTCGCGCGGTCCAGCGGAACCTCGCCGAAGGGAATCGCCTTTTTGCCGGTGCCGCACACGTCCTTGAACGCGAGCGGTGTGTGACCAAGGTGGCGTTCGGAAAGCTCGTCCATTCCGTGCCCCCCGCCCATTCCTTCCCCACGCCCGGCGTCGAGGGCGAAGCTCATCACCATCGTGTCTTCGATCGGAGCTACATCGACGCCGCAACGATCGAGCACGTTCAGGTCGTACTTGCCGTTCTGGAAGACTTTGAGCACCGCGTCATCCGACAGCAGGGGCCTCAGCGCCTCAAGCGCCGCGTCCCGGTCAATCTGTTCGGGCTTCTCATCGAACATGTCGCTGCCGCCATGCGCAAGCGGAATGTAGCACGCCTCGTTCGGGCCAAGCGCAAGACTGACGCCGACAAGCTCGGCCTGCATGGCGTCGAGCGAGGAGGTTTCCGTGTCGACAGCCACCAGCCGCGCGGCGGTGGCTCGCGCGATCCAGTCGCACAGCGCGTCGAGGGTCTGAACGGTTGTGTAGGCGCTGCGATCGATCTTCGGCATCTCGGGCAGCGGCTGACGGTTACCGCTCTCATCGCCGGCGTCGCGGCGAACGCTTGGCTTGGCGGGGTTAAGGTTGTTGGGCCGCTCTGGGCTGCCCGCGCCATTGCCGAGCCGCTTGAGCAGGGAGGTGAAGCCGTGCGCTTGCAGGAAAGCGGCGAGCGGCTCTTCCGGGATCGCCGACAGCTTCATCTCTTCGAGCGGGACGGGAAGATCGCAGTCCTCCTTCAGCGTGACCAGCACCCGGCTCATCTCGGCGTCCTCGCGCCCTTCGATGAGGCGCTCCTTGAGCTTGGACTTCTTCATGTCGGGCGCCTGGTCGAGCGCGGCGGTCAGGGACCCGTGTTCGGCAATGAGCTTGGATGCGGTCTTGGGGCCAACGCCGTAGATGCCCGGAATGTTGTCCACGCTATCGCCCATCAGCGCGAGGACATCGCCAACCAGCTCGGGTTTGACGCCGAACTTTTCCTCCACCTCGTCGATATAGATGCGCGCCGACTTCATCGTATCGAGCATGTCGATGCGCGCGCCGCCCTCCTCCCCGACAAGTTGCATCAGATCCTTGTCCGAAGAAACGATCGTGACGTTCCACCCCTGCCGCTGCGCTTCGCGAGCGTAGGAAGCGATGAGATCGTCGGCCTCCAGTCCCTGTTCTTCGATGCAGGGCAGGCTGAAGGCGCGCGTCGCGTCGCGGATTAGAGGGAATTGCGGGCGCAGGTCTTCGGGGGGTTCGGGTCGATTGGCCTTGTATTCGGAATAGATATCGTTGCGAAAGCTGGTCGAATCCTTGTCGAGGATGACCGCCATGTGCGTGGGCCCTTCGGCCTGGTCGAGATCATCGGCGAGCTTCCACAGCATCGTGGTGTAGCCGTACACCGCGCCGACCGGGGTCCCCTCCGGATTGGTCAGAGGGGGAAGCCGGTGATAGGCGCGAAAGATATAGGACGAACCATCGACGAGGTAGAGATGCTGCTGCTGGGCCATGCGCGGCGTGCTAGCATTGCGCCCAGTGGCAAGGTAGCGTTTCGTGCGCGTAAGTTGATAAAACACATCCGAGAGCGCACTGTTGGGGCGTGTATCAACTTGGTTCAAGTGTGGCGTAAATGTGGCGAACCGCAGCGTGCGAGGCGTCATTCACCTTGATTTGCCACATTTCGGCCATTATCAAACCGCCAGAGGTCGGGGGACAAAAAGCCGACTTCGCGTGGATCAGGCACTGAGTTTCCCACGTATTTCACTCGTTGAAACAAGGATTTACTATTATGCGTAAGATTGTTCTTGCCGCTGCTATCGCGACTTCGGCTCTCGGCCTTGCCGCGTGCTCGGAAACCGCTGACAAAGCTGGCGAAACCGTTGATGCCATGGCCGCCGACGCCGAAGCGAACGCTGAAGCCGCTGGCGAAATGGCCGGTGAAATGGCTGGCGAAGCCGCCGAAGGCGCCGAAGCCGCTGGCGACGCTGTCGAAGGCGCGGCCGGTGATGCCGTCGACGCCGTAGAGGGCGCCGCTGGTGACGCAGCCGACGCGGTCGAAGGCGCAGCTAACGACGCGGGTGCCGCGATCGAAGAGGCCACCGCCAAGGCCGAAGACATGATAAGCGACGACTAAACCCGCGCGCTCAAGGCCGTCGTTTCCTACCGAGGGGGACGATGATCTCGCTAAGGGGCGGTGCCGATCCGGCGCCGCCTTTTTCGTATCGGGGCCTTTTTCGTATCGGGGCCTTTTTCGTATCGGGGGCCTCTCCGTACCGGGTTTAGCCGCCGGTGCGGTTGCCGTCCGGCGCTGCAGTCCAGTTGCTGGTCGGATCGTCGAGCAATCCCGCCTTGGCCGAGAAGCCCGTGTATAGCGCCCGGGTGATGTCCGCGATTCGCGCGTCCCGCCGCGCCCGCGCTGCGCGCTTGTTCCGGCGCTCGTCCGTCAGGTTGGCGCTTTGGCCTGTGACATAAATGGCCGCAGCGATGGCCCGGCCATCGGCGAGCCGGAAAATGCCGATATCGCTCGCCGTGCGGCTCAAAGTGCCGGTCTTGTGCGCCAGAGAGGCTTCTTCCGGCAAAGCGGCGTTCATGCGGCGGCGACCGGTCGTCGTCTTCTCCAGCGCAGCCATCAGCACCGCGCGGCTTTCCGCGCTTAGCCAACGGCCCTGATGGAGACCGGCGAGCAACTGCCCCATGGCGCGCGGCGTAGCCGAATCGCGAGGGTCGACCCATTCGACAGGATCGAACTCGCCATCGTCGCGAACAAGTGTGGCGATCGTGCGTGACAGCTCGAAGTCCTTGATCCCCGCTTCCTCGTGCACCCATTTATTGACCGCGTCGGTGCCGCCGACCACTTTGATCAATGCATCGGTGCAACTGTTGCAGCTTTTGGAGATCATCAGGCCGATCAGCTCATGGGCGGGGACATAATTGCCCTGTTTGACCGGTGCGGCGTCCGAAGAGAATTTCTTGGATCGCACCGGAACCTGAAGCGGGTATTCGCTGGTCAGGCTGTACTTGCCTTCATCCACTCCTGCGAGGAACGTGGCCGCGACCGCCACTTTGCTGGTGGACGCCATCGGGAAGCGCATGTCGCCCAGGATCGAGACCTCGTCGCCCGTGGCCAAATCAACCGCGTACACACCGATGCGCCCACGCGTCCCATCGGCAAGCTCGGCAATCTGGGCTTCGAAACTGGTCTCGTAGATCGCCTGAAACGTCGTCGGCGCTCGCATCTCGGTGCCGAACGCGGTGTCGAAGCTGGCGTTGAGATCGCTCTGATCGGCGTGAGCGGGCGCGACCATGGCAAAGGCCAGAGTGATCGGGATGAGAAGCGAGCTGAGACGAAACATGCGGTGAAGTGTCTCCGACTAAAGTTAGCGCAAGCTTAAAGCGCGATGGTAGATGGCCTCGATTCGTCGCGACAAGCCAACGCGCTGGCGGTTGCGACCAGATGTGCCTGATCAGCGATCAAGCCACGATGGCGCACCGCGTTCGATGCCATGAGGCGCCGAAAAAGCGCTGCCTTTTCCCGTAAATAAGCGTTCAACAGGGAACACGTTCCCGCCCGAGTTATCGCGGAAATTGCCCAGTCGCCCTTGACTGGCGGCTTAACGGCGGCACTTTGCGGGCAATATTTTTGTATCGATGGGAAAATTGATGTCCGATTCTAACCGCCGTTTGTCCGTTAACGTAACTCTGTGCGCTCTCTTGTTTGGCACATCCAGCGTGGCTCTCGCCCAGGCTGCCCCGATCGTTCAACCCGGTGCGCCGGGCCAGAATAGCCGCACGCTGACTGTCGAAGAAGCAAGCCAACTTGCCGCTGCAAGCTACACGCCCGCCGATGTCAGCTTCATGCAGGGCATGATCGTGCACCACCAGCAGGCTGTCGATATGGCCGAGCTCATCAAGGACCGAACCAACCGCGAGGAGCTGGTCGCGATCGGGGGACGCATCGAATCGAGCCAGGCCGACGAGATCGAATTCATGAACACATGGCTTGAAGAGCGCGGCGAGAAGACCGTCATGGTCGGCATGATGGACCATTCGGGGATGGACCACTCCAAGCACGCCATGGTGGACCATTCGAAGATGTCGGGGATGGCAACGCCCGAACAGATGGCCGAGCTGGCGACGCTGAGCGGGGTGGAGTTCGACCGCCTGTTCCTGACCCTGATGATCGCGCACCACGAAGGCGCGATCGAGATGGTCGATGACCTGCTGGGCGAGCTCGGCACCGCCGCTGACCCGGTGCTGTTTCAATTTGTCAGCGACATCGAGAACGATCAGCAGGCCGAAATCAGCAAGATGAACGCGCTGCTCGCCGAGCTTTCGCCCGATCCGCGCGCGGGCCTTGCGCCGGGCTTTGCGGACGCGGGCGAGGCGATCCTGAACCTGCGCAAGGTGGTCAGCCTTCCCAAACCCGCCGGTTTCTTCAACCCGGATAACCCGGCCGATCTTCGCCCCGAAATCCCGATGGATGAGGAGGAAGGGGCCGAGGCCGAGGACGCGGTAGAGGACGTCGCCGACGCCGACGACGGGGAGACCCCTGAGCGCGGCGACGATGAGGAAACGCTCACCCAGTTCGCCGAGCGCACTCCGCTGCTCGATTTCGCCAACACCGACATGGCGTTCTTCGACGACATCATGATCGCGGGCAGTTACCACGGCTTCAACATCTACAAGCTGGGCGAGGACGGGGTGCCGAACCTGATGAGCTCGGTCGTGTGTCCAGGTGGTCAGGGCGATGTCTCGGTTGTGGGCGACATCCTGGTGATGAGTGTCGAGCAGACCCGCGGGCGGGTCGATTGCGGGCTTCAGGGGGTTGAGGGCGATGTGTCCGAAGAACGCTTCCGGGGCCTGCGGATCTTCGACATCTCCGATCTCACCGCGGTTCGCCAGGTTGGACAGGTGCAAACCTGCCGGGGCAGCCACACGCACTCGGTCATCGCGCATGACGATGAGAAGATCATCGTCTACAATTCGGGCACCAGCCGGGTCCGCAAGACCGAGGAACTCGCGCGCTGCGTACAGGACCCCTCCAGCACGCGCACAGCGCTGTTCAGTATCGACGTGATCGAGATCCCGCTCGCCGACCCTTCGAGCGCGCGCATTGTCAGCAGCCCGCGTGTGTTTGCCGACGAGGGAACGGGCGAGATCGCCGGGCTCTGGCTCGGCGGCGACAGCGGGAAGGGGACGCAGACAACCCGCCAGACCAATCAGTGCCACGACATCACGGTCTTCCCCTCGCTGGGTATCGCGGCGGGCGCGTGCTCGGGCAACGGCATCCTGATGGACATCTCAGACCCCTACAATCCGGTGCGCACCGACGCTGTGTTCGACAAGGGCTTTGCCTACTGGCACTCGGCAACCTTCAACAACGATGGCACCAAGGTGGTCTTCACCGATGAGTGGGGCGGCGGCGGGCGGCCGCACTGCACGGCCAAGGACCCGATGGATTGGGGCGCCAACGCGATTTACGACATCGTCGATGGCAAGCTCGAATTCCGCAGCCACTACAAGATGCCCGGACCGCAGAGCGAAAAGGAAAACTGCGTTGCGCACAATGGATCGATCATCCCGGTGCCGGGCCGCGATCTCTTCTTGCAGGCCTGGTACCAGGGCGGGATCAGCGTGATGGACTTCACCGACAGCGCCAATCCGAAAGAAATTGCCTTTTTCGACCGTGGCCCGATCGATGGCGAGCAGCTTGTCCTGGGCGGTTACTGGTCCGCCTATTGGTACAATGGCCACATCTACGCGACCGAGATCACGCGGGGGGTCGATGTGTTCGCGCTTGAGCCGAGCGAGTTCCTGACCGCCGAAGAAATCGCCGCAGCGGAAGCCGCGAGCTACGCTAACACCCGCTTCAACCCGCAGACCCAAACGCAGGTGACGTGGGACGAAGCGGTGATCGAAGCGGCGGAAGCGAGCCGGAAGGGCGGGTGACGGAGCGGCGTTCGCTCAGGGCGCTCGCGGAGCAGAGGTCTTGAGAGGGTCGCGGCTTCGATCGCCCGACCCTCGATAGATGATGTAGATCGGCGCACGCACCTTGAAACCGGTGTTCGGGAGCGTCAACGTCTGCACCTGACCGGTTTGATTGGCGGGCGCGTTCGGCGACGCTCCGATGAGCTGCGCGAGGCCGGCATCTTGGGCTGTCGCAGCGAAAACGATGGCCTGTGAATAGGTCTTGGCCCCAAGCTTGATGGCCACTTCTCCGGCAAACCGGTTCGGCAGGACTTCTGGCGGACTGACCGGCTCGGAAAAGGGCACGGTCACGACATCGCCGAGCGCGGCGCCCGGGATCATCGCCATATTCTCAGGAGTAACGCGGGCGCTGATGGCGGAGGTGGACGCGAATGGTTCGTCCGTCAGGTAGGCCATCAGTCGGTCAGAGAGTTCGTGGGCGCCCCCGCCATTCTGACTGATGTCGATGACAAGGCGCTCGCTCTCACGCTCTGCAATGGAGGCAAAGGCCTGCTCCAGAAATGCCGCAAATTCCCGCTCCCGGTCGCGCGAGAAGCTCGGAATGAAGAGGGTGGCTGTGTCACCTTCAAAGCTGAGGGCGTAGTCACTGGCACCGGTTGGCGTGAAGCGAATGCGCGATGGATCAATGGGAAGCTCAATCCGGCTGGTTGGTGCCGTTTGCAGCGTCATCCTCGTAACCTCGCCCTCAGGCAGAAGCAAACGAAGCAGGCCGTGCAGTCTTCGTTCTATGATGAACCGTCGCAGCGCGTCGTTCTCGCCGCGCAGAAGCTCCATCGCCTCCTGCGCCAGATCGGACCAAGGCACCCCATTGAAAGCAACAATCCGAGCCGCGGCCCCTCGCGTGTCGCCATTGGGTGCGATCTCCAGAGTGTCTCCATTCGCGCTGACTGCGACCGCAAGCGCGTCGGCCCCAACATCGGCTGCTGGAGGGACCAAGAGACCGACATGCGCGTCGTTGAACAGGGGATTGAGCCTCGCCATTGCCTTCCACGCCTCGGCCCGCGTAAGCGTTTCAGGAAGCGTCTGCGAAACCCGTTTGGCTGTGTCGTCAATGGTTGCGGGGTTCACTGAGTAGGACAGATCGGGATGCGTAGATCGAGTCCATTCAAGCCAAGCTTCCAGATCCTCGCGAACCTGATCGGCGTTGAAGGTAGGACTGGTCTGGGTTGGCTGAGCCGGCTCGGCTGTAGCGGGGTGAGCGGCGACAAGCAGCAGTGCCGCCATCGCGCCCACGCGCTTCCTGACAGTGGGCACGCGCGCCCTCCTTCGATGCTTTGCTGTATTAAATCGATAATACGGCTTGCGCCAAATGCGTCAAGTTCACTCCTGAGGATCGTGTTGAAGCGATTGTTCGACGCAATCAAAAGGCCCCGCCGGATCGCTCCGACGGGGCCTTCTTGTAGCGTAAGTCAGCGCTGGGCCCTTCGAGGGCCTCAGGACAGGCTTGCTTAAAAGCCGCCCATTCCGCCCATGCCGCCCATGTCGGGCATGGCGGGCGCGGCGGGCTTGTCTTCCGGCAGGTCGACGATCGCCGCTTCGGTGGTGACGAGCAGACCGGCCACGGAAGCTGCGTCCTGCAGCGCGGTGCGAACGACCTTGGTCGGGTCGATCACGCCGGCCTTGGCGAGGTCTTCGTAGACGTCGGTCGCGGCGTTGAAGCCGATCGCCTCGTCCTTGCCATCGATCAGCTTGCCCGCGACAACCGCGCCGTCGAAGCCGGCGTTCTCGGCGATCTGGCGGATCGGAGCCTGAAGCGCGCGGCGCACAATGTCGACACCGCGGGTCTGGTCGTCGTTGGTGCCTTCGAGGCCTTCGAGCGCCTTGGTGGCGTAGAGCAGGGCCGTGCCACCGCCCGGAACGATGCCTTCTTCAACCGCCGCACGGGTCGCGTGCAGGGCGTCGTCGACGCGGTCCTTGCGTTCCTTCACTTCAACTTCGGTCGCGCCGCCCACCTTGATGACGGCCACGCCGCCGGCGAGCTTGGCAAGACGCTCCTGCAGCTTTTCCTTGTCGTAGTCGCTGGTGGTGTTTTCCATCTGCGTGCGGATTTCACCGACGCGCGCCTTGATGTCATCGGCCGAACCGGCGCCATCAACGATGGTGGTGTTGTCCTTGTCGATCTGCACGCGCTTGGCTTCGCCGAGCATGCCCAGTGTCACGTTTTCGAGCTTGATGCCGAGATCTTCGCTGACCATTTCGCCCTGCGTCAGGATCGCGATGTCCTGGAGCATGGCCTTGCGACGATCGCCGAAGCCCGGAGCCTTGACAGCCGCAACCTTGAGGCCGCCGCGCAGCTTGTTCACGACGAGGGTCGCGAGCGCTTCGCCTTCGATGTCTTCCGCGATGATGAGCAGCGGACGGCCCGACTGCATCGCCGCTTCGAGCACCGGCAGCATGGACTGCAGGTTCGAAAGCTTCTTCTCGTGGATCAGGATGTAGGGGTTGTCGAGTTCGACCGTCATCTTGTCCGGGTTGGTGATGAAGTAGGGCGAGAGGTAGCCGCGGTCGAACTGCATGCCCTCGACAACGTCAAGCTCGAATTCGAGGCCCTTGGCTTCTTCTACGGTGATGACGCCTTCCTTGCCGACCTTTTCCATCGCTTCGGCGATCTTCTCACCGACTTCGGTGTCCCCGTTGGCGGAGATGATGCCGACCTGCGCGATTTCGCCCGAGCCAGCCACGTCCTTCGAACGGCCCTTGAGGTTCTCGACGACCTTGTCGACCGCAAGGTCGATGCCGCGCTTGAGATCCATCGGGTTCATGCCGGCGGCAACCGACTTCATGCCTTCGCGCACGATCGCCTGACCCAGGACCGTGGCGGTGGTGGTGCCATCGCCGGCCAGATCGTTGGTCTTCGAGGCGACTTCGCGCAGCATCTGCGCGCCCATGTTCTCGAACTTGTCCTTAAGCTCGATTTCCTTGGCGACGGTGACGCCGTCCTTGGTGATGCGCGGCGCGCCAAAGCTCTTGTCGATCACGACGTTGCGGCCTTTCGGACCCAGCGTCACCTTGACAGCGTTGGCGAGCGTGTCGACGCCCTTGAGGATGCCTTCGCGCGCGTCGCGCGAGAATTTCACGTCCTTGGCAGACATAGTCTTATCTCCTGAATTTGATGAGGTGTGAAGAAAGCGTGAGCGTTGCGCCGATCAGGCGATCACGCCCATTTCAGGTGATCAGGCGATCACCCCCATAATGTCGCTTTCCTTCATGATCAGCAGGTCTTCGCCGTCGATCTTGACTTCGGTGCCGCCCCACTTGCCAAATAGGATGCGATCGCCGGTCTTGACGTCGAGCGGGATGCGATCGCCGTCGTCGTCGCGCGAACCTTCGCCAACGGCGACGATTTCGCCTTCACTCGGCTTTTCCTGAGCGCTGTCGGGGATGATGATGCCACCAGCGGTCTTGGTGTCGGCTTCGATACGACGCACCAGAACGCGGTCGTGCAGGGGACGAAATGCCATTGTGTATGACCTCTCTTCTGTTGAATTAGCTCGTGCTGGCACTCTCATGCATAGAGTGCCAGCGCCGCGCATGTGGTTGCGAGGCGCGCATGAGTCAACACCTGTGAGGCGAAAAAATTTCATCCCTCCTCGAAAGGGGTTTCCTGGCGCGTGGCTCTTGGAGCTAGGGGCGCGCTGCACCATCGCCATAGGCACGAGGACCGCCTGGATGCGCGCCGCCTGGACAGGATAGAAAATGCAAATTGACACCGAAATCGCGACCCTTTCGATCCCGCAGACGGTGATGATCTGGGTCAAGACCAACATGATGGATATCTCCGGCGGCGTTGCTGTCCTCATCCTCGGATTTCTGCTCGCCGGGATCATTTCGCGCACCGTTTCCAAGGCGCTCGAACGCTCGGACCGGTTCGATCTGTTGATCGGCATTTCCTACGAGGACAGCATGGAATGCGCGCGCGAGGAACTCCTCGCCATGGCGCGCGGCGATGACCGGGTGCTGGATGATCCTGATCCCGTCGTGTTCGTCAGTTCGCTCGACGAATCCTCGGTCACCATGGGATTGCGCGTCTGGTGCAACATGGCCGATTATCTGGCGATGAGCTGGGACCTGACGGAACAAGCGAAGACGCGCTTTGACAAGGCGGGTATCTCGATCCCGTTCCCGCAGCGCGAGGTTACACAGCGGGTGGTTGCGGCCTGATCATCTCCTGCGGCTGCGCAACCGGGTTAGCCTGACCGGTTGAGCGCCGCGTCAGCCCCAGCGCCTCGCGGCGCCACCAGCGCCAGGTAAGCAGCGCCGCTGCAAAGGTCAGCCCGGTGGCGAGCCCGATCCAGACGCCGGTTCCCTCCAAAATCGTGAAGAACCCCAGGCCGATCGCAAGGCCGAAACCGGGCACCCAATAGCTGAACACCGCGATCCACATCGGCACGCGCGTGTCCTGAAGACCGCGCAGCGCGCCCAGCGATACCGCCTGAAGCCCGTCAACCAGTTGAAACGCGGCGGCCCATACCAAGTATTGCAGGGCAAAGCCCACAAGCGCCGCGTTCGCGGTCGCTTTAGGGTCGAGATAGATCGAGAGCAGAAGGTAAGGGGTCAGGATCATGGCGATTGCCGTCAACGCCATAAAGCCCGTGCCGATGGCGATAGCGACCCATCCGGCCTGCTTGATGCCTTGGGGATCACGCGCGCCGTAAAAATAGCCGACGCGGATGGTCACCGCCTGCCCGACCCCGAAGGGCACCTGAAAAGCGAAAGCGGCGATGTTGAGTGCAATGGTGTGTCCGGCAAGTTCGGAGGCGCCGAACCGGCCCATCAGGAACGCCGCCGCTCCGAAGATCCCCGCCTCGGCCAGCACGGTGAGCGCGATTGGCGTGCCGATCCGTACGATCTGGCCAAAACGGTCCCAATCGGGCCGCCACCAGCGCCCGAAAATCCGGTAGCGATGCAATCTGCGATCCAGCCGGATGACCGCCACATAGGCCAGCATGGTCGACGTGGTCGTGATGATCGTGGCAAGCCCGGCGCCCAGCAATTCCAGGCGTGGTGCGCCCCAATTGCCGAATATCAAGGCGTAATTGCCCAGAGCGTTCACCCCGATCCCGACCGCCGTGATCGCCGTGGCGAAGATTGGCCGCCCGAGGGTGGAGACATAGGTGCGCAGGACATTGCCCACGACCATGGGTATGAGCGACCAGACCAGGGCCAGGAGATAGGGTCCGGCAAGAACGATCACTTCGGCGGGCTGTCCGGTTGCGTGCATGACCGGGATCGTCACCATCGAGAGCGCCATGCCCAGCGCGCCCGAGAAGACTGCGAGCCACAAGGCCATGCGCATGGATCGACGCACGGGGCGGATCGCGTTGGGCCGCTCGCCCAGGTCCGCGGCGATCAACGGCGCCACCGCGGCCGTCAGTGCGCTGAGAGCCCACACGATAAGCCCGAAGAGCGCCATTACAAGCGAGGAGGCGGCCAGTTCGGCCTCGCCCAGTCTTGCGATGAAAATCACATCGACGGCGTAGGTCAGCATCTGCAGCATGTTGGCGAGCGCCAGCGGCGCGGCCAGCAGCAGTGTGGCGCGCAATTCGCCGGTCCAGTTCGGCGTCTTCAAGGCCGTGTTCAAGGCGGGGGCGTGTTCCATGCAGCCGGCCCGCATAGGCGCGAGCGCCGAGTCGCGAAAGCCTGAAATCGGCTGTGGATTTGGGCGACACCGAAGAGGCGGCCACGCAGGCCCGCGCGTGTCCCGATGAGGGGCAAGAGCTGCAAAAGTGAATCGATTCAGGCGCCGCAGTTTGCTAACACCGACTCACACAGGGGGATATTGTGCGCAAAGTCAGAACTTTCGGACTCCATGGTGATGGGGCGGCGCGCGTTGACGCGCCTCGCCGCGGCTCGATTCGCAAACAATTGGTGGCGGGAACGACGATCGCTTCGGCCAGCTTTCTGTTTCCCGCCCCATTCATTTCTGCGGTGGCCACCGGTCCGGTGAAGGCGAATGAGGGGCTCCCGGCGCTCGCGTTCGAGGGCCGCGACGGTGTCCTGTGGCCCGACGTGCCCACGGGCCCAGTTACGAGCCCAGTTACGAGCCCCGTTACGGGCCCAATCGCGAGCGCTGTCACGAGCCCAATCACGAGTCCGGTGGAGGCCTTGCGAGAGACGGCACGCGGCCCCGCTTTTGGCGTTACCCGATCACCACAGAGCGCGCTGTTTCAGCCGGGTGGCGCAGGGGCAGCCATCGAGGCGCCGACAAAGCCAGTGTCCGCTCCAGACCCCTCGCCGATTGCGGCTGGCGATCGAGCGACAGCGCCTGTCGGCGCGCCATCGGAATTCGCGCCGACGCCAACCACGCTTGAGGTTGCTCCGTCATCCACCGACGCGTTTGCCGCAGCCTTCGCGGCCCCCACCTTTTCGGATTTTGCGCCGCAAACGGGTCAGGCGGCGTTCGGCGACACATTCGAGCAGGAACCACTGCGCCCGCTTCCGGCGGCAGAGCCGGTTTCCGCTGCCGGAGCGATCGTCACGCGCGCCGTTGTCGCGGCCCTTCCCGCAGCCTTCACGAGCGCGAACTCGCAAGAGCTTGGAGGAGTTTCCGTGGGCTCGGAGGCGATGATCGGCGCCATATCGGTCGAGCGGCCTGAGGCGGTGATTTCGGGCCTCGAAGACGCGTCTGCGATCGGCTTCGCGCCCGCAAAGGCGTTGGCTGCCGCGCAAGCGGGCGAGGGCGAACCGGTCGCGACGGAGCCGGGCGCGGTGTCCGAGATGGCCACACAGCAATCGCAACTGGCACCGCAACTGGGTGCTACTCCAGCGGTGGGCGAGGGGTTGACGCCCGGTGCCGCCGGCAATGCCTTGGAGGCTTTCAATGGTGCGCCCGCCGATCGGGCGGCCAACCTGGCGGCGGCCACAAATGTTCCTGCGTCCATGGTCGATGCAGTCTCGGCGACGAGGCGGGACGGCGCGGGCGCGTCGCAGCCCGCGCAGCAAACGCAGAATGTGGCTGGGCAGGCGCCGAAACAGCCAAGCCCCGGCGCGCCCGATGAGGCGGCGCGGCGCGTTCAGGAAATCGCAGGCGGCGAACCGGCCAACCTGGCCATTCCCAGGACAGCCCCCGGCGCTCAGGCGCAATCAATGTCCGCCTCAACCTCGCCCGGGCGTTTCGACTACCAGTCCGCGCTTTCGACCCGCATCAACGGGACTGTGGTCGGCACGCTCACATTCGTGCAGACCGAGCGGGAGTTGAGCGTGCATCTCGGCGCGCTTGTCGAGCTGGTGAAGGATCAGATCGATCCAGCCGAGTACCAACGGATCAAAGCGTCGCCCGCACGCGATTCTTATGTGCCGCTGTCGCGGATCAAGCAAGCGGGCATCCCGATCGATTACGATCCGGTCTACGACGAGTTCACGATCGGATCGAAGGATCACCTGCCGACCCACGCGCGCAAGGTGCATATCGATCAGGTGAACGATCTGGGACCGCGGGTTGACCCGATAACGATGGATCAGATCATCCGACGCTAACGCGCCCGGCGCTCAGGCGTCCAACACTCAGGCGCAGGCTCCGTCATTGATCACATAGGTCTCGCCGGCTTCGGCGACCTCAAGCCGCGCGCACCAATCCGGGCTCTTCGAGACCCGGACGGTCGCCAGCACCGTTTCAGCGCCCTCGGCAAGCTTTGTCTTGCCTTTGTGCCGAGAGGTGGAAGCGCCGGTCACTTCAAGCGAGAATTCAACCTCTGCCGCGCGCGCGCCGTTCGACTTCACTCGCAACTCGATCGTGTCATCGGTCTCGGTGATTTCAAGGCCAAGCGGTCTTGCCTGGGGACGGGATTGCCCATCCTGATCAACAGCCATGGTGTTCGCGCCTCCAAGCGCCAAGGACAAAAGAGCCGCCAGATGCGTCAGGGTCACAATCCGCCTCCATTGCCAACCTGCTGGACGATCGCATCGACGAGCGCCTGCGTTTCCGGCGCAATTTCCCCGCCGGTGCCTGCACCCGGTTCCTCGGCCTGCGGTGTGGGGGTCAGGCTCGCGGTCAGCGCCACCGATGCGATCGCCTGGCTTTGAGGGTCGTCCGCGCGGCCGCCATTGCGCGCCAGCCGGTCGACAGCGCTTTCAAGGCTCAGCGCCGGCTCGTCCTCAAGCCCGCTGCCAAGCAACCGCTCTTCCGCCGACAAGACCGGCGCGCGCGTCCCCGCGAACTCTTCCGAGCGCGTCTCCAGGCGCCGCTCGCAGAACGCGATGACGGCCTCGATGTCGGGCGGGTCTGCGCAAATGTCGGCGCCTTCGACCGCGTCCAGGACGATCTGCCGGTCCGCTTCGGGCAATTGGGCCAGAAGGCGGCTCATCTCCGCGGTGCTGAGCTGCGGCACCGGCTGGTTCACGGCTTCGCCAGGGCTGACCTGATCGGTGGCAAGGCCGCTTTCATCCGGCGCCGGACCAACAGCGCTTTCAGTGATGTCGGCGCGCTTGTGTCCATCGCTCACCTGATCGGTCCAGATCGTTTGCACAGGTGGCTGTACAGGCGGCTGGGCGGTTTCATCGGGCGCGAGCTCGCCGATCTGGACGACTTGCGTGCGGCTTTGGCTGGGTCTGGGCCCTTCGTCTGGCGGGGAAGCGTCCTGAGCGGCGCAGAGCCCAGGCAGCGAGACGAGCCCGACGCCGATCAGCCCAAGGATTGTCCGCTGCGAAAAGACGCTTTGCACGTCATGGCCTCCCTTATTCGCCAACGGCCACAATCGGCAGAGCCTTAATTGGAGGGCGGCGGCGCAAAGGCCACCCCTCCGCCCGAGCTCTGGGTGATCTCGATCACCTGGCCACCGGTCTGCGTCACGCGTGTCCCCTGCCCGGCGGGCGCGGGGCCGAGGTTGGAGCCTGTCTGGGTCCAGGTCAGTCGGTTCCCGTTGCCAAACTGTTCGGCGATCATCGAATTGTTGTCGCCTGTCTGAAGCAGGTTTGCCTGATTGTTGCTGCCGCTTTGTGTCAGCTCGATGCTGTTGCCGACTCCCGCTTGGGCAATCGCGGCCACACTACCGTCACCGCCGAAATCGCTTTGCGACAGCAGAACGCTGTTGCCGTTGCCCTGCTGCGCGAGCAGCAGCGTCGTCGCGCCGGTGCCCTGCTGGCTCAGTTCGACAAGGTTCGCATCGCCATCCTGCAGGATCTGGGCAAAGTGGTCGCCGTCATCGGCCTGTAAAACGCTCGCCTGGTTGTCATCGCCATCCTGCCCGATCTGAACGAACTGACGGGCGCTGGACTGGGCGGTGCTGGCGCGGTTGTTCACTCCGATCTGCGTGATGAACACGCCTGAATCCGCGGCCCGTTCCGGGCGTTCCAGAGTGTCCGAAGCGATCTCGACGTCGCTGGCGGGATCGAGCGACTGGGCCGCCAGCGCGCCGGGCAAGAGGACCAACGCCGCAGCGGCTAGGGCTCGCAGTGAAGTCATCTTGGAACGCATGGCTGGCTTATATCCTGTTCCGAACATGGAAGCGAATCCTGGAAAGATACACTTGGCTCACCGTCGACCCCGGTGCGAGCGATGAGGCTTGAAGCGTGATCAGCCGGGTGAGACGCGGTGGTCGTCTCACCCGACCGATCAGGCGGCCACGCTCAGGGGCTGACCGGAACGTTCTGAGCAACGACAGCCGAGTTGCCGGTGCCGTTCTGGTCGACGCTCGAGAAGTCGGCGACGCCGCCCTGACGCACGCTGGCGAAGTTGTCGAAGCCGCCTTGCATGATCACGGATTCGTTGCCTTCACCCCCGGCGAGCTGTTCGAGCAGGGCGGTGTTGTTGTTGCCGTCCTGCATGATCGTGGACACACCGTTGTCGCCGCTCTGGTTGACGTCCGCGACATTGTCCATGCTCGAGCCGCTGCCGACGAAGAACGTGCTGCCGGTGCCCTGCTGAACGACGGAGTTGTTGCCATCGCCTTGCTGCAACACGTTGGCAACCTGACCGATACCGACCTGGCGGATGCCAACGGCGCCCGCGCTGTCGCCAGCGGTGTTGTTGTTGCCGATCTGCGTGATCGAGGCCTGCTGGAAGCGGCCGTACTGGCGGATCGTGCCCTGGTTGCCGTTGCCTTCCTGGGTGATCGAGGCGCTGTCGAACTCGATGTTTCCACCAAAGGTGAATTGAAAGGCATCCGCCTGACCAATCGCGCCATAATTGCCGTCACCGGTCTGGGTGATCGTGGCGCTCGACGCTTCCGCGCGTTCGCGAATGATCGCCTCGTTGTCGTTGCCGGTCTGGTCAACCCGGGCCAGGGCGCCGCCGTTTAGCTGATCGAGGGTGGAGAGATTGTCGTCTCCGACCTGATCGACATCGACCAGCGCGCCGAGCGCGGTCTGCTCAACGATCGAGCGGTTGTCGTTTCCGTTCTGATCGACATTAATGGTGGCGCCAAGCCCAGCCTGGTCCACTTCCGATCGGTTGCGGTTGCCCGTCTGGGTCACGCTGACATTGGTGAAGGCGCCCGCCTGATCCACAAAGGATTCGTTTTGAGTGCCACTTTGCGTGACGAACACGTTTGCGTTGTTTGCGCTCTGGCCGACTTCCGAGGCGTTCTCCTGACCGGTCTGGATCACCGAGACGTTCGCCCCTTCGCCGGTTTGCGTGACAACGGAGCTGTTGCCGGTCGATCCGGGAAGAAAGTTCGACTGGGTCACGTTCACGCTTGCGCCGTCATCGGTCTGGGTGATTTCCGAGGCGTTTGCATCGCCAAACTGGCTGACCGCTACCGACGAAAAGTCGGAGAAGACGCGCTGATCGACCTCGGAGCTGTTGCCCGAGCCATCCTGGACGACGGTGGCTGTAATGTCGTCACCCGCCTGATTAACGAGCGACAGGTTGCCCTCGCCGGTCTGGCTCACGCTGGCCTCGGCGTTCACGGCTGCCGAGCCTTGCGTGATCAGGGATTCGTTCGCATTCCCGGCGGTGCTTGTCTGTGTGACCGTCGCCGTGTTGCCGGTGCCGGTCTGGTCGATGTCCGAAACCGAGGTGCCGGTTCCACTTTGGCTGACGCTGGCCGTTTCGCCGGTGCCGGTCTGCTCAACGTCAGAGCAATCGCCCGTGCCCGTTGTGGTGCAGTCCGCAACGCCGGGGCTGAGCGGTGTGGCGGTGACAGGCGCCTGCTGCGCGAGGGCCGCGCCGCTGATCGAAAGCGCGAGGGCCGAGGCGCTGATAAGTGCAATTTTCTTCATGGTTTTCTCCTATGGGAGCGCTTGAAAAATGGGTCGGCCGACGGCTCTGGACCGCCGGCCGGACCGGTCAGTTCTGGATCACGGTTGCGGTGTGGCCATTGCCCAGCTGCGTTACGTTCGAGGCGTTGTTGTCGCTCGACTGCGTTACCGTCGCGCTGTTGCCCCAACCGTTCTGGAGAATGTCCGACTGGTTGGCGTCGCCCGACTGGGTCACGTCGGCGGTGTTGCCGAAACCGGACAGGGTGCCGTTTTGCGTGATGGTGCTGGAGTTGTTCTCGCCAGACTGAAGGACATCGGCGTCACCGCCAAAGCCACCCTGCTCGATCAGCGAGGTGTTGAGCAAACCGCTCTGGGTGACGTTCGCGTTGTTCCAGGACTGCGGCCCGCCCGCGCCGATCTGATTGATCCGCGAGACCGAACCGTCCGAACCGGCGAGCTGGTCAACGAAGGCAAAATCGTTGCGCCCGTCCTGGTCGATATACGATTCAGCGCCATCGCCCGACTGCAGAACATCGGCGGTGTTGTTCAGGCCGCGCTGGTCGCTTTCCGAGTAGTTCGCGTTGCCAGACTGGAGCACGGTGAGATTGTTGCCAGCGGTGCCCTGGAAAGCGAGCACTTCGTTGCCGTCGCCGGTCTGGTCGATGTCGGCAAAGGCGGATTTGTTTTCCTGGATCAGGTTCGAAAGGTTTCCATCGCCCGTCTGATTGACTTCGGCGACAAGGCCTCCATCCGCGTTGCCGATCTGGCCAAAGCCCTCATCGCGCTGGGTGACGTTGGACAGGTTTCCGACGCCTTCCTGATTGACCGTCGCCGAGAAACTGGCGGTGCCATCATTGTCGAAGGTCTGCGTGATGTTCGAGGTGCTCGCGCCATTCTGCGTGACGAAAGCGTCGGCGGTGTTGGACCCGTCGCCGAACGCGTTCTGGGTGATGTTCGAGATCGCCCCGTTATCCTGATCGACGCTGGCGAACAGGTTGCCGGAGTTGGCGCCCGCTGCGGTCTGGTTGATCGTCGACGTCGATCCGTTGTCCTGACGGATGATGGCATCGATGACCGTTGCGCCGGTGCCCGACGCGGTCTGATTGACCGTCGAAAACGACCCACCCGACTGGCGGGAGTCGACGTCGAGGAACTTGGAATCGTCGCCCGATGCCACCTGGTTTACGTTCGACGTCGAAGCGTTCTGACGAATGGTGGCGAAGATGTTCTTCGCGTTGTCGCCGGTTGCGATCTGGTCGAGGTCGGACGTGGAACCGTCCGCCTGGATGACCCGTGCGCCCAGAACGCCGGTGAAACCAGCGCCGGTGGCTTGCTGGTTCACATCCGAGGTGTTGCCGCCCACGCTTTGGGTCACATCGGCCGCAATGTTGCGATCGCCGTCACCAGCGGTCTGCGTGACGAACGAGGTGTTGTCGCCACCCGTCTGGACCACATAGGCTTCCGGGTCGAAGGCCTTGTCCGGCTCGGTTCCCGAAGATTGCTGCAGCGTGCTGTCGGTCTGCACGATGTCCGAGATGTTGTTGTTTTCCGACTGGCTGTTGAACGCGCTCGCGCCCTGGGCGTTCTGATCGATCGCCGATACGTTGTTGTCGCCGGTCTGGAAGATTTCCGCCTGGGTGCCGAAAGTATCGGCAACCTGACCCTGATTGATGATCGCGGTGTTGGGACCGCCCGCGCTGGTGGAAACCTGCGTGATGATCGCCGAGTTGTTGAACGTGCCATCGTCGTTCACGATGACGTCTAACGATGCGTTGCCGCTCGTCCCGGCGCTCGATCCGTCGATGCTGTTCTGGTTGATGGTAGCCGAGTTGCCAGGGCCACCGGCTTCCTCCGAGAACTGATCGACACGCGCATAGCCCGCATCACCGGTCTGGTTGATCTCCGACTTGTTGGCCGGAACGCTGAACCCGGCAATGCCCGGCTCGTCATCGTTTTGCGTAACCGACGCGAAGTTGTCCGTGCCGTCCTGATCGATATCGGAATCGTTCTCATTGCCGGTCTGCGAGACCGCCGCGGTGTTACCCGAACCGGTCTGGGTGATGTCGGAATCGCTCGCCTGCGCAAAGGCTGACGAGGCTGTCGAGAGCGCCAGTATGGAGGCGCCTGCTAGAATTATCTTTTTCACGATTGTTTCCCCTGAATTGTGAAAGGTGACTTGTGAAACGTGAATGACGGAATGTGGGCGGGGGCCTTAGAGGCGCCCCCCGCCTGCGATTGAGCTCGGCCTACGGAGCTGTGGGAAGGGCAGCCCCACCCTGCGAGACAGAGGCGGTGTTGCCATTGCCCGTCTGGGTGATGGTTGAGCTGTGACCATTCCCGGCCTGCCCCACCAGCGCGGTGTTATTGAAACCCGTCTGCATGATGCTTGAGAACAGGTCGGAGCCCATCTGCTCGGACAGGGCCACGTTTTCGCGACCGGTCTGCACGATGGTCGAGGTGTTGTTGTCACCGCCACCCTGCACAATGCTGGCAAGATTGTCCGAGCGCAGACCATCGGCGGCGCCGTTCTGGGTGATGCTCGCCGTGGAATTGCTGAGGTCGGCGAGCTGGGTGATGAACGCGTCTTCCTGACGCGCCGTCCCTTGCTGCAGCACGTTGGCTGTGTTCATCGTGCCGAGCTGATCGATCACCGCCCGCTGGTTGGAGCTGCCGGTTTGCGTCAGGTTGGTGGTGTTGTTGCTCCCCCCTTGCGTGACCGTCCCGGTGCCGCCTCCGTTCTGGATGCTGAAAATGCTGTTATCGTTACCGGACTGCGACGTGACCGTCAGCGCGTTACCGACGCCGTCCTGCAACGCGTCGATCAGGTTGGCATCGCCGCTTTGCGTGATGTCGACCGCCTGGTTGCGGTTGAACTGGCTGACGAAGATGTCGTTGCTGTTCCCGCTCTGCAGCACCGTTGCTGAAACATTGGCGTCGCCCACATCGTCGGACAGATCGGGAGTGCCGTTGGTGTTGATGTTGGCCGCGCCCTGATCCTGCTGGAGGATGCTGGTCAGGTTGTCGGTGCCCGACTGGGTGACATCGGCCACGAAGTCGCGCGAGAAATCGGGCCCGGTGCGATCGATGAAGGTCTGGTCGATCTCGACCGTGCTCATACCGTTCTGATTGACGATCGCTTCCTGACCGCCAGAGGAATCGCCCAGAACCGTCTGGTTGATCCGCGCCGTTGCGCCGTTCGCTTGCGTAACATCGGCGTCGATGAAGCCCGCCTGCGGGGTTCCGCCCGGCGTGGTTGTGTCGACGGTCTGATTGATCAAAGACGTCGAACCGCCGGTCTGGACGAGCGTCGCGTCGAGATCGCCGCTGTTGCTGCCGTTGCCAATCTGGTTGATGACCGAGCTTGAATCGTCGGAAGTGACGGTCGCGCGGAAGTTGCGGATGCCCTGCCCATCGCCGGTTTGCACGACATCCGAGGTTGAGCTGCCGGTCTGGATCACGTTGGCGCGATACGTGCCGGTGAAGCCCGGTCCATTGGCGTTCTGGTCGATCGACGACATGTTGTCGTCGCCGGTTTGAAGAACGTCGACGACAAGGTTGCGAGACCCACCATTGGGGTTTGCATCCTGGTTCACGAACGAGGTGTTGAAGTTGCCGACCTGGGTGACGGTCGCCTCGGGGTCGAACGGCGCATCGAGACCGCCGCCGATCGACTGGGTCAAGGTGCCATCGTTCTGTGTAATGAACGAGGTGTTGTTCTGCCCGCTCTGGATGTTGATGGCGCCCGCGCCCAGCGCTTGCTGGTTGATTTCCGAAGCGTTGCCATCGCCGAACTGATCGATATACGCCCCATTGCCATACACGGGGTCACCGGGGGCGCCCTGGGTGATCGTGGCGGTGTTGGGCCCGCCAGCCGTTCCAGCCGACTGGACGATGATCGCAAGGTTGTTGGCCGGATCCGAACCGGGCACGAAATCTGCCACCGGCACAATCGCAGGAGTGGCCTGGGCACCGCTGCCGGCCGCCCCGTCGACACCGTATTGGGTGATCTTCGCCGAGTTGCCCGGACCGCCGGCTTCGCGTGTCGTCTGGTCAACCAGGGCATACCCGCCCTGACCGAACTGCTGCACGTCCGACGCGTTCGCCGGTGTGCTGAAACCGACCGTGCCCGGTTCGAGATCGCGCTGGGTGACGATGGCTGTGTTGTTCTCCCCGTCCTGTTCGACATCGGACACGTTTTCGACGCCCGCTTGCGTAACGAGGGCATCGTTTGCGGTGCCGGTTTGGTCGATTTGCGATTGGTTGGCTTGAGCAAAGGCCGGGGAGCCCATTGCGAGCGCCAGGGCCGAGGCGCTCAGAAGCACGGACGTTTTCATCTTGCATCACCTTCTTCAATAGGCGATGGCAAGGATTCACCACGGCGCAACAGAACGCCGGGTGCCTTGCATCACCGCAATTACACACTGCACGCATCGGAGTGGCAGCTCCTTTGCGTGCTTCTCTTTTTGCGACCGTGAAACGCGCTTTCTTTTTCTTTGAAGCGCGCCCGTATTCCTTCGGGGCGGGGTAACGATGCCCTTTAGAATTCTTCTTCGTCTTTATCCTCCTTGTCGACGATGGTCAGCGCGGTCAGCGAGCCGGCCTTGCGCACGGCGTTCTGCACATCGCGCGCGTCATAAATCCCATCGCGTTCGGCCCGATACGTGCTCCTGAGAGCTTCCGCAGCGGCCATGTCCTGAAAACGCCACAGATCGAGTTCCACTCCTTCGAGAACGAGCCCGTAGACCGCTTTTTCGATCGCTTGTTGCAGCGCGACCTGATCGGGCTCGTTGGCGGTTATGCCCCATTCGGCCTCGAGCAATTCCTGAAACGCCACGAACTTGTAGGCGTTCGCACCGATGGCCTGGCTGGCGATTGTCTTCGATGTCTGGACGTTGGCCAGCACCTCGCCGGTGCGGACCGATACGGCGCGCAGGTAGACCGTCACCGTATCCTGGCGATACTCCGTGCGAGCGCCGATCCCAAGGAAAGCCGCGCCAGCGCCTCCAGTCACCGTGTTGGTGTCGTATCCGACAATGCCGCCTTCGAGCAGAACGCCGGCAAAAAGCAGCGCGGGCAGGGCGTTGGGGTCCACCCGCTCTTCGCCGAGATAGCGCTTGCGCATCTCGCCGATGATCTGGCGTTCCTTGAGCAGGTTATCGAGACGCTCGCGCTCGACCACCGTGAACCAGGACCTCTGGCCCGCGTCCTGGAGCGCTTTGACCAGGATCGCCCCGGCGCCTTGCGTGACCGCGCGCGAAAGCGTTTGCCCGGTCTCCGAGGGCTTGAACTGACCCGTCTGATCGGTGAACCCGTAAACCGCAATCGCGACCTGGCGTTCGGGCGGAGGCAGCTCGTTGAGCAGGTTCTGGGTCTGTGTTTTCTTCGGGAAGTAGGCGAGCGAGGTGTTCTCGGGCAGCAAAGCGCGCCCGTCATCGCCAACAGTCGTGATGCAACCGGCAAGGCCCAGGCTCAGCGCCGAAACAACCATCGCCGCGAACCGCGACTTCATCACTGCATCCCCCATCAAAACTATCTGATCAATTCACTTCGACAAACAAAGGCACCACGATGCGCGTTTCCTCTCCCGTCCCCTCATCGCGAATGATCAGCGTGACTTCGTCAAGCGAACGGAAGAATTCGATAGTCTGTTCGCCAAAACTGATCGTCCCCTGATCTTCGGGGTTCTCGCCAAAGATGGCGTCCACGACTTGCGTGGAGAGCGCGGAAAGCAGCCGCGATTCAAGTTGCCGGGCAAAGGCGTCCGCTTGCGTTTCTTCATTCTGGGTGCGCGGATCACGCGTGTCGTTCTGCGCGTTGGCGATGCCAAGGATGTGCGTCGAATTGAAAGGATTGCCGCCAAATGTGGGCGAAATCGGTTCGTGCACGAGGTCCTGCGCGTACGCAGGATGACAGAGCATCGCCGCAGCAAGTGCCGCAGCGCTAAGCCGGAAAACGTTCATCAAGCCCCTCTCGCAAAAATTGTGACGGTTGCGCCCGTTAACAGATCGTTAGTCGAAGTCCGGGCCGGAAAGAAAGGTTGATTCCGTCAGAGTCTGGGGGTGTCCCATTTTTGGATTCGCGCGTTCGCCTAGGGAATCCGCTGGCCGACGGTGAATTCCGGTCATCTAGCCTGCAAAAAATTTCACCGCCTTGCGCTGACCCCAGTTTTGAGCGCGGAAATTTTCGTGCACGCGCTGCCCCTAATGTAACATTTTGTATCATCAACTCGTAATCTTGCCGAATCCAGACCGGCGAGCGGTGCGAATCGACGTCGCCGAGTCGCGCGGTTTCGTGGCGTGAGACCGCTCCCAACCTCCGCGCCTTCGGGCGACGATGCCGTTGCGACAGACCGTCCTTTGGAAGCAATGGATTAAGGCTTTGCGGCTAATCCTGCGGCGGTTCGCCCACTAAGCGCGCGCCGCTGGATTAGCGGCCAGAAAAAGGGGAGCAGAATGAAACCCGGAGCCTTTATCTCGGCCTTTCTGGCTGGCGGTCTAATCGCGTTGTTGCCCGCTTGCGCAACGGCTCGCGCTGGCGCTGCGACCGCTGCCGATCTGGAGGCAGACGCCGTTAGCCTGGAAGACGCGGTGGAGGGTTCGAATGCCTTCGCGCTCGATCTGTATCGCGAAGTGGCGAAAGATGGTGACAATCTGTTCTTCTCCCCCGCCAGTGTCTCGCTTGCCATGGGCTTCGCCTATCGCGGCGCGGACGGTGAGACGGCTGAACAAATGGCTAGGGTGATGCGCTATCCCGGCAGCCCTGTTTCCTATCTGCGCGCCGCGGGAGAGCTTGATCAGACGATGAACCTGTCGGGCGAGGGCCGCGAACTGCGCAGCGCCAACGCCTTCTGGGTTCACAAGGATCTAAAGCTCGAGCCGGATTACACGGCCGATCTCGAGCAAAAAGCATCTGGCGCTTTCAGGCGGGTCGATTTCACCGCCGATCCCGAAGCGGCGCGTAAGGCGATCAACCTTTGGGTCGCAGGCCAGACCGAGGACCGGATCGCGAACCTTATTCCCCCAAAGGTTATCCGCGAAACAACGGCGGCTGTGCTGGTTAACGCGATCTACTGGAAGGCCGATTGGCTCAAGCCCTTCCGCAACGAGCAGACCAAGACCGAGCCCTTTACGATGAGCGACGGCGAAAAGATCGACGCGGAACTCATGAACACGCGCAACGACTTCCGCGGGATCGAGCGCGGCTCGGTCAAGCTAGTGGATCTGCCTTACAAGGGCGAAGAGGTCAGCATGGTCGCCATTCTGCCCGATAGGCCTGATGGTCTCGCGCGGCTGGAGCGCACGCTTTCGGCCGGGAAGCTTGAGAAGTGGCTGGAGGAACTCGACCAAACAGAACCTCGCGACACTGTGTTGACCGTCCCGAAGATGAGTCTCGATTGGAGCGCCGACCTTGCAAAGGTGATTGAGGCCATGGGCGCGCCGCTGCCGTTTTCGAAGCAGGCGAACTTCGATCGGATGGCTCGCTTTCCTCTTACTGAAGACAGAATGCCAACCGTGACCATTGGCGACAAGTCCACCTGCGGCTTGACCATCTCGAATATTATTCATCAAGCCAACATCGATGTCGACGAGAAGGGCTCCGAAGCCGCAGCCGCCACGGCGGTCGTGATGGGAACGATTACTGTAACTAGCGCGAAAAGAGGCCCTCCGCCTCCGCCGCCCTTCATCTTTCGCGCGGATCATCCCTTAATGTTTCTGCTGCGGGACAAACGGACGGGCGCGATCCTGTTTGTCGGGCGGCTGGTCGATCCACGTCAGGAGACCACCGATGGGCCGGCGCCCGATCTGTCGCCTGATCCTGTTGTCAGCGCAGCGCAAGGCTGCCCGCCCAAGCTGTAAGCGCACACGAAAAAGGGCGGCGCCATCGCTGGCACCGCCCCTTCTTTGTCCGACCAAGCGGATCGAGATCCCGGATCAAGTCCGGGATAACGCTGCGACTAAGGCCCGCGCTCGCGCGCGACCCAAGTCTCGCGTTACTTGAGCTCGACGGTGCCGCCGGCTTCTTCGACCTTCGCCTTGATCTCTTCGGCTTCGGCCTTGGGCGCGGCTTCCTTCAGCGGCTTGGGCGCGCCTTCGACCAGCGCCTTGGCTTCGGTGAGGCCCAGACCGGTGATCGCGCGAACGACCTTGATGACCTGGATCTTCTTGCCGCCGTCGCCGGTGAGGATGACGTCGAATTCGTCCTTCTCTTCGGCAGCGGCTTCGCCGCCACCACCGCCAGCGGCGGGGCCTGCCACGGCGACAGCTGCGGCGGCGCTCACGCCCCACTCTTCTTCCAGCGCCTTGGCGAGTTCAGCCGCCTCAAGGACGGTCAGCTTCGAAAGTTCTTCAACAAGCTTGGAAATATCAGCCATGATGGTTCACTCCAATTAAGTGGCGGGGTCGATTGGACCCCAAATGTTTCGTTGTTCGCGAATACGTCTGTTCGGCCTCCCCTTGAGGAGGCGTCTCTTAAGCGTCTTCCTTGGCGCCATAGGCACCAAAGACACGGGCCAGCTTGTTGGCGGGCGCATTGACGACCTGAGCGATCTTGGTCGCCGGGGCATTGATGAGGCCAACAAGCGTGCCGCGCAGCTCGTCGAGGCTGGGCATCGAGGCGAGCGCCTTGACCCCGGCTTCGTCGAGAACCTGCGTGCCCATCGAACCGCCGACGATCTCCAGCTTGTCGTTCGACTTGGCGAAGTCGACAGCGGTCTTGGCAGCCGCGACCGGGTCCTGCGACCAGGCCAGCGCGGTCGGGCCGGAGAGAAACTCTTCGATCCCGACATAGTCGGTGTCCTTCAGGGCGAGCTTGGCGAGACGGTTCTTCGCAACCTTGTAGGAAGCTCCGGCTTCACGCATCTTGCCGCGCAGTTCGGTGGACTGGTCCACGCTCAGGCCGAGATTGCGGGTCACAACGACCACGCCAACCTCATTGAAGACGTCGTTGAGCTGGGCAACCGCTTCGGCTTTTTGCGAACGATCCATGCCATACTCCTTCACTAATGGCCGCGCGCGATTTGAGCGCGCACGACCGGCTCATATTCACCCATGCCGAGCATCGACACGAGCGTAAGGTCCAGCGATGGGGAAGGAGGGTGAGCCACAAGGCTCGAGGGCAAACGTCACGAATGACGCAGCGAATAATCTCGTTTCCCCGTCTAGGCTGCGAATTAAGAGCGGTGTGTTCCGCTCAGCAACGGTCTTGGACGGATGACCGGTTACCCGGTCGGCCCGCGCCATTAGCCGCTGCGCCGGCAAAGTCAAGCGTTGCGGAGTTTTAAGCGTTCTCCCGGCTTGTGAAAGCGAGGCCGCGCGCTAAGGACGGCCCGACCGGTCGCGCGAGGGTCGCGCGGTGATCGACAAGGGGGTTCCCGGTGAACGAACAACAGGCCTTTGAGCCCGCGCGCGGCTTCGATCTCTTCTCGATACCCGAGCTGACCGAGAGATCGCGCTACGAGTGCGAGAAGCGGATCAGGGCGCGCTGCCAGAACGCGTATCTCGGTTCCGACATCGCGCTTTGCAGGGTGCTTGGGCGGTACAAGATGTTTGTGGATACCAACGATCGCGACATGTCGCCGCATCTGATGTTTGATGGCTTCTGGGAATTCTGGGTCACCGAGGCGGTGTGCGAGCTGGTGAAACCCGGAATGGTGGTCGCCGATATTGGCGCCAATCACGGCTATTTCAGCCTGCTGATGGCCGAGCTGGTCGGGCCGGAAGGCTTCGTCCACGCGTTCGAGCCGAACGCGCGCCTTGCCAAGCTTGTGACGCAGTCGCTCGCGGTGAACGGATTTGGCGAGCGATCCGAGGTGAACACAGTCGCGCTGGCTGGCGAGGATCGCGTGCCCATGGCTCTGGTGATCCCGCCTCAACAGGAAAGCAAAGCCTATCTGGAGCCCTGGGAGGGCGAGCTGTCCGAACACGCGGCGCTGGTCCAGACGCGCCGCCTCGATAGCGAGGAGCGCTGGTCGCAAATCGAGCTCGCCAAGGTCGATGTCGAGGGCGCCGAGGAGCTTTTGTGGGCGGGGGCGAGAGGTCTGCTCGATAGCGGGACGCTCAAGACCGTGCTGCTTGAATTCACGGCCGCGCGATACAGCGATCCCGCTGCGTTTCTGGATCGGCTTGCCGCCCCCGGCTTTACAATTTTGCGGATCGATCACGTGGCCGGAATTGTCCCGACCACGCACGAAGAACTGTTGGCGCGTTCGCCGATGGAGGACGTGATGCTGGCGCTTCGGCGTTGAGGAAACGGGAACAGGCGCGCCATCGCCGCGCACCTGCTTCCGATCAAAGACCGCTCGCCTCGCTCTCATAGCTCAGCAGATCGCCCGGCTGGCATTCCAGTTCGCGGCAGATCGCGGCGAGCGTGGTGAAGCGGATCGCCTTGGCCTTCCCGGTCTTGAGGATGGACAGGTTGGCGAGGGTCAGGCCGACCCGCTCCGCCAGTTCGGTCAGCGTCATGCGGCGTTCGTGCAGCAGGTCATCGAGTTTGACCATGATCGCGGCTCCTTCGTCGTCTGCCAGAGGTTTGGGAGGCATCACACGGTCCCTTCGAGATCTTCGCGCATTTCGGCGCCATGCTTGAACACGCGGGCGAGGATGAAGAGGATGACGACCAGCAGCAGCCCCTCAAGCTCGATGCCGACATCGATGGTGGCCTCCACGTTCTCCATGGGCTCAGCCCATTTGGCCAGAAACAAGGCGAGTCCCCCGATGGGAAGGATGATCACCTGGCACGCCAGCATGATCCACGCCATCAGCTCCAAACGCACGGCGTTGATGGGCGCGAAGGGATCGCCTTCGCCGACCGTGCCGATGATCGCTCGCAATTTGCCGAAGAACACGAAGGCGAGGCCTAAAAGGGCAATGATCAGACCGATCAGGCCGATGATCGCAAGCAGCGGAAGCTTGCCCACGTCTTCGCCGAATTCGGCCAAGATCTGAGCGTTGATCTCGCCCTGAAAGACGATCACCAAAGGCAGCGCGATGACGCAGGCGATCGCTCCCAGTGCAAGGAAGAACTGCATGATGAGCGCCAGCGCCTTGCCCGCAAGCAGCAGCAGGTCGTTGGGTTTGTCTGTCATTTGATAGCCCCTCTTGGTGGTGTTCAGGCCAGCGCCGGCGTCAAGGTGACGGCCTGGGCCGCCGGAACGGTGACGATCGCGCTAACCGAGATGATCGTCAGAAACACCGCGGCGAAAGCGGCGACTGATTGGGAAACGATGCGGTTCATATTGATCTCCTTGATGTCCCTTATTGAAATTCAATAAGTCACAGCTAGGCCGATTCGGATTTATTGTCAATCAATAATATTGAAAAACAATATGTCGAAGATTGTTTTGCGATAATTCCGCGTCGACGAAATTGACGAAGTTGACACCCTGTCATCCGGGAAATCCACAAGATTTGGCTTTGAAAATAGTTGCTTGGTGAAGCAGAGCGAAGTTGACACTTTTCCAACTTCGAATGGCCTTCGGGCGAACGGGGGTGGTATGCATCGCCATGGCGTCGGCGCTACTCATCCACTGGCGAGTAGGAAAGTTTTCGGCCGATACCTCGATCCGGCGGGCACTTTGGTTTGCGCGCGGACTTCGCTCTTTACAAATTGGGCAGAGCTCTTACATGCCTCCTCACACGCCGACTTCGAGACGGTCTGATTCATGCGCGTAGGATCGGGCCAAGAATGGAAGCGGCGCACTGCCATATTCGCGACCCAGGGAACCTGCTGCTGAACGGGCCGATGAGCCTCGTCAGGTGGTCGGGTTTTTTGCGTGGGTGATGGCTTGGTTTTCGCGTGACATCGCACGATCCCCCAGGCGAGTGGGCCGATCCACTCGCGCGTTCTGATAAAAAGAGGCACAGCTCTCCATGGCAACCAAGGCTCCGAGCTCAAAAAAGCCGGTTCGCTCGCGCACGGCGCAGGGCACCGCAAAGCGGCGCATCCGCAAGATTTTCGGCGACATTCACGAAGTCGTCCAGATGCCCAACCTGATCGAGGTCCAGCGCGAAAGCTATGAGCAGTTCCTGCGCTCGGACAAGGAAACGGGCTATGTGTCGGGTCTTGAAAAGACGCTGCGCAGCGTCTTCCCGATCCGCGACTTTGCCGGGACCGCCGAACTCGACTTCGTGCATTACGAACTCGAAGAGCCGAAATACGACACCACCGAGTGCCGTCAGCGCGGCATCACCTACGCCGCGCCGATGAAGGTGACGCTGCGCCTGATCGTCTTCGAAGTCGACCAGGAAACCGAAACGCGCTCGGTTCTCGATATCAAGGAGCAGGACGTTTACATGGGCGACATGCCGCTCATGACCGAGAACGGCACCTTCATCGTCAACGGCACCGAGCGTGTGATCGTTTCGCAGATGCATCGTTCGCCTGGCGTCCTTTTCGATCACGATCGCGGCAAGACGCATTCGTCGGGCAAGCTCTTGTTCGCTGCCCGCGTGATCCCCTATCGCGGCTCGTGGCTCGACTTTGAGTTCGACGCCAAGGACATTGTCAACGTGCGCATCGACAGGAAGCGCAAGCTGCCGGTGACCGCGCTGCTATACGCGCTCGGCCTCGACAGTGAAGGGATCCTGCATCACTTCTACGACACGGTGAAGTGGGAGCGGGCAAAAGACGGCTGGAAGATCCCGTTTGTCGCCGAGAACTGGCGCGGTCAGAAGCCGGCCTTCGCGCTGGTTGACGCCAAGACGGGCGAAGAGGTTTTCCCCGCCGGGCAGAAGATCAGCCCGCGCGCGGCCAACAAGGCGGCCAAGGATGGCCTTGCCGAGCTGCTGCTACCGACCGAGGAAGTCATCGGTCGCTACGCTGCGTATGACATGATCAACGAGCAGACCGGCAGCATCTATATCGAAGCGGGCGACGAAGTGACGCTGGAGCACATCGAAGCGCTCGACGATGCTGGCTTCGACGCGATCGAGCTGCTGGACATTGACGAGGTCAACACCGGCCCGTGGATCCGCAACACGCTTAAGGTCGACAAGGCCGAGAACCGCGACGAGGGCCTTGAAGCGATCTACAAGGTCATGCGTCCGGGCGAGCCGCCGACCAAGGAAACCGCCGAAGCGCTGTTCGAGGGTCTGTTCTTCGACAGCGAGCGCTACGACCTTTCCGCCGTTGGTCGCGTGAAGCTCAACATGCGCCTTGGCCTTGACGCCGAGGACACGGTGACGATCCTGCGCAAGGAAGACATCCTAGCCGTGGTCAAGGAACTGGTTGGCCTCAAGGACGGCAAGGGCGAGGTTGACGACATCGACAATCTCGGCAACCGCCGTGTGCGTTCGGTCGGCGAACTGCTGGAAAACCAGTACCGCGTTGGCCTGCTCCGTATGGAGCGCGCGGTCAAGGAGCGTATGTCGAGCGTCGATGTCTCGACCGTGATGCCCAACGACCTCATCAACGCCAAGCCCGCTGTGGCCGCTGTGCGTGAGTTCTTCGGTTCCTCGCAGCTCTCGCAGTTCATGGACCAGACCAACCCGCTCTCCGAAGTGACGCACAAGCGCCGCGTCTCGGCGCTTGGGCCCGGTGGTCTCACGCGTGAGCGCGCAGGGTTCGAAGTGCGCGACGTGCACCCGACGCACTATGGCCGCATCTGCCCGATTGAAACGCCCGAAGGCCCGAATATCGGCCTGATCAACTCGCTTGCGAGCTTTAGCCGGGTCAACAAGTATGGCTTTATCGAAACGCCGTATCGCCAGGTGGTCGACAACAAGGTCACGGGTGATGTGATCTACCTCTCCGCGATGGAAGAGCAGAAGCACACCGTCGCGCAGGCTTCGGCCGATCTGGATAGTGATGGCGCGTTTGTCGATGAGCTGGTCTCCGCGCGCCACGCGGGCGACAACCTGATGGCGCCCAACGATCAGATCACGCTGATGGACGTGTCGCCGAAGCAGCTTGTCTCGGTTGCGGCCTCGCTCATCCCGTTCCTTGAAAACGATGACGCCAACCGCGCGCTGATGGGCTCGAACATGCAGCGTCAGGCGGTGCCGCTGGTCAAGGCCGAAGCGCCGTGGGTCGGCACCGGGATGGAAGAGACCGTGGCGCGCGACAGCGGCGCGGCGATTGCAGCGAAGCGCGGCGGCATCGTCGATCAGGTCGATGCAACCCGTATCGTCATCCGCGCCGTGGGCGATGTCGAACCCGGCCAGTCGGGTGTTGACATCTACACGCTGCAAAAGTTCCAGCGTTCAAACCAGAACACCTGCATCAACCAGCGTCCGCTGGTGAAGGTGGGCGAGACGATCGAGGCGGGCGACATCATCGCCGACGGTCCCTCGACCGATCTGGGAGAGCTGGCGCTCGGCAAGAACAGCCTCGTCGCGTTCATGCCCTGGAACGGCTACAATTATGAGGACTCGATCCTCATTTCCGAACGCATCGTGAAGGACGACGTCTTCACCTCGATCCACATCGAGGAATTCGAAGTGATGGCGCGCGACACCAAGCTGGGCCCCGAAGACATCACCCGCGACATCCCCAATGTCGGCGAGGAAGCTCTGCGCAACCTCGATGAGGCGGGCATCGTCTATATCGGCGCCGAAGTGCATCCGGGCGATATCCTGGTCGGCAAGATCACGCCCAAGGGCGAAAGCCCGATGACGCCGGAAGAAAAGCTGCTTCGCGCGATCTTTGGCGAGAAGGCATCGGACGTACGCGACACCTCGCTGCGTCTGCCGCCGGGTGTGGCCGGAACGATCGTCGAGGTTCGCGTCTTCAACCGTCACGGTATCGAGATCGACGACCGTACGCGCGCGATCCAGAACGAGGAAATCGAACGTCTGCGCAAGGACGCTGCCGACGAGCGCAACATCCTCAACCGCGCGACCTATAACCGCCTCAAGGACATGCTGCTGGGCCAGACTGCCTCGGCCGCGCCCAAGGGCGTGAAGAAGGGCATCGAGATCGGCGAGCAGGTGCTCCATGATGTCGAACGCCACGAATGGTTCAAATTCGCGGTCGCGGACGACAAGCGCCAGGCGCAGCTTGAGGCGATCAAGTCGCAGTATGACGAAGCGGTCGCGATGATCGATGCCAAGTTCGAAGACCGCAAGGAGAAGCTCGAACGCGGTGACGAGCTGGCTCCGGGCGTGCTCAAGATGGTCAAGGTCTTTGTCGCGGTGAAGCGCAAGCTGCAACCGGGCGACAAGATGGCGGGCCGCCACGGGAACAAGGGTGTGATTTCGCGCATCCTTCCAGTTGAGGACATGCCGTTCCTCGAAGACGGGACGCCGGTCGATCTGGTGCTCAATCCGCTGGGCGTGCCGAGCCGCATGAATGTGGGGCAGATCTTCGAGACGCACCTGGGCTTTGCCGCGCGCGGCGTGGGTATGCAGATCAAGGACGCGCTGGAGGAATGGCACCGCGCCAACCCCAACGCCGCCGAAGACTACGCCGACGCCAAGCCTCCGCAAGCGGTGGTGGAGCGTCTCAAGGACGTCTATGGCGAGCAGTATCACGAGGACCTCGACAGCCGCTCGACCGAGCAGATCGTCGAGCTTGCGGGCAATCTGACCGCCGGTGTCCCGATGGGCACGCCGGTGTTCGACGGCGCGCGCGAAGCGGACGTGACGGACATGCTGGTGAAGGCCGGTGTCCACTCCTCGGGTCAGTCGGTGCTGTACGATGGGCGCACGGGCGAGGCGTTCGACCGCCGCGTGACCGTCGGCATCATCTACATGCTGAAGCTCCACCACCTCGTCGACGACAAGATTCACGCTCGCTCGATCGGGCCGTACTCGCTCGTCACCCAGCAGCCGCTGGGCGGTAAGGCGCAGTTCGGCGGACAGCGCTTCGGCGAGATGGAGGTCTGGGCATTGCAGGCATATGGCGCCGCCTACACCTTGCAGGAGATGCTCACCGTCAAGTCGGACGATGTCGTGGGCCGGACCAAGGTCTACGAAGCGATCGTCAAGGGCGACGACACCTTCGAAGCGGGCATTCCGGAGAGCTTCAACGTGCTCGTCAAGGAAATGCGCTCGCTGGGCATGAATGTCGAATTGAAGTCGCTGTCTGACGGCGAGGACGAGGACGGCGATATGCTGGAGGCAGCGGAGTAAATTGCCTCCCCTCCCCATCGGGGAGGGGATTGAGGGGTGGGGGCTGCGGCCTCTGCCTGAGAGCACTGACCCCCCACCCCCACCCCCTCCCCGAGGGGAGGGGAGCAGGAAGGCGGAAACGAAATGAACGAACTGACCAAATTCACCAACCAGCTGGCCAAGCCGGAAACCTTTGACCAGATCCAGATCGGTATCGCTTCGCCTGAGCGTATCCGTTCCTGGTCTTTCGGCGAGATCAAGAAGCCGGAGACGATCAACTACCGCACGTTCAAGCCCGAGCGTGACGGCCTGTTCTGCGCGCGCATCTTCGGTCCGGTGAAGGACTACGAATGCCTGTGCGGCAAGTACAAGCGCATGAAGTACAAGGGCGTCGTGTGCGAAAAGTGCGGCGTTGAAGTCACCGTCACCAAGGTGCGCCGTGAGCGTATGGGCCATATCGAGCTCGCCGCCCCGGTCGCGCATATCTGGTATCTGAAGTCGCTGCCCTCGCGCATCGGCCTGCTGCTCGACATCCAGCTCAAGCAGCTGGAGCGCATCCTCTACTTTGAAAGCTATGTCGTGATCGAGCCGGGCCTGACCCCGCTTGAGAAGTATCAGCTGCTCACCGAAGACGAGCTGCTCGAAGCGCAGGACGAATACGGCGAAGACGCGTTCTCGGCCGATATCGGCGCGGAAGCGGTCAAGGTCATGCTGATGGACCTCGACCTGGAGCAGGAGCGCGAAGACCTTCTGGAAGAGCTGGCGACCACCAAGTCGACGCTCAAGCCCAAGAAGATCATCAAGCGTCTGAAGGTCGTCGAGAGCTTCATCGAATCCGGCAACCGTCCCGAGTGGATGATCCTCGAAGTCATCCCCGTGATCCCGCCCGAGCTGCGCCCTCTGGTGCCGCTCGATGGCGGTCGTTTCGCGACCTCGGATCTCAACGATCTCTATCGCCGCGTGATCAACCGCAACAACCGCCTAAAGCGCCTTATCGAGCTGCGCGCTCCGGACATCATCGTACGCAACGAAAAGCGCATGCTTCAGGAAGCGGTGGACGCGCTGTTCGACAACGGTCGCCGTGGCCGGGTCATCACCGGCGCGAACAAGCGTCCGCTCAAATCGCTCAGCGACATGCTCAAGGGCAAGCAGGGCCGCTTCCGCCAGAACCTGCTCGGTAAGCGCGTCGATTATTCGGGCCGTTCGGTCATCGTGACCGGCCCCGAACTCAAGCTGCACCAGTGCGGCCTGCCCAAAAAGATGGCCTTGGAGCTGTTCAAGCCGTTCATCTACGCGCGCCTTGACGCCAAGGGACTGTCGATGACCCTCAAACAAGCGAAGAAGTGGGTCGAGAAAGAGCGCAAGGAGGTCTGGGATATCCTCGACGAAGTGATCCGTGAGCACCCGGTTCTCTTGAACCGTGCGCCGACGCTTCACCGTCTGGGCATCCAGGCGTTCGAGCCGGTTCTGATCGAAGGGAAGGCGATCCAGCTTCACCCGCTGGTCTGCTCGGCCTTCAACGCCGACTTCGACGGTGACCAGATGGCGGTCCACGTGCCGCTTTCGCTGGAAGCCCAGCTCGAAGCGCGCGTGCTGATGATGAGCACTAACAACATCCTCTCGCCCGCCAACGGCAAGCCGATCATCGTGCCCTCGCAGGACATGGTGCTGGGCCTCTACTACCTCTCGATGGAGCGACAGGAGAAGACGCCCGAATTCCTCGAAAACGAGGATGGCTCCAAGGTCGAGAAGCTGCCGCGCTTTGCCGATATGGCCGAAGTGCACCAGGCGCTCGAAACGAAGGCTGTCACGCTGCACACCAAGATCCTCGCCCGCGTTCCGCAGGCCGATGAGGATGGCAATATCGTGATGAAGCGGTTCGAGACGACGCCGGGCCGCATGCTGATCGGTGAGTGTCTGCCCAAGAACCACAAGGTGCCCTACGACATCATCAACCGCCTGCTCACCAAGCGGGAAATCGGCGACGTGATCGACCAGGTGTACCGTCACACCGGCCAGAAGGACACGGTGCTGTTCGCCGATGCCATCATGACGCTGGGCTTCCGCCACGCGTTCAAGGCCGGCATTTCGTTCGGCAAGGATGACATGATCATCCCCGATGCGAAGGAAGGGCTGGTTGCCGAGACCAAGGCGCTCGTCTCCGATTACGAGCAGCAATATCAGGACGGCCTCATCACCCAGCAGGAAAAGTACAACAAGGTGATCGACGCCTGGGCCAAGTGCGGCGACCAGGTGGCCGACGCGATGATGGAGCGCATCAAGGCGACCCCGATCGACGAGGATGGCCGCGAGGCCGAGATCAACTCGATCTACATGATGAGCCATTCGGGCGCGCGTGGTTCGCCCGCGCAGATGAAGCAGCTCGCCGGGATGCGCGGCCTGATGGCCAAGCCTTCGGGCGAGATCATCGAAAACCCGATCATCTCGAACTTCAAGGAAGGCCTCAACGTTCTTGAATACTTCAACTCCACCCACGGCGCGCGCAAGGGCCTCGCGGATACCGCGCTCAAGACGGCGAACTCGGGCTACCTGACCCGCCGTCTGGTCGACGTCTCACAGGACTGCACGATCGTCGAGGAGGACTGCAAGACCGAGAACGCGCTGGAAATGCGCGCCATCGTGCAGGGCGGCAGCGTGATCGCTTCGCTGGGCGAGCGTATTCTGGGCCGCACCGTGGCCGAGGATATCGTCAACGCCTCGACCGATGAAGTGATCGTCAAGGCGGGCACGCTGGTCGATGAAGCGATGGTCAAGGTGATCGAGGAAGCCGAGGTCCAGTCGGCCAAGATCCGCTCGCCGCTGGTCTGCGAATCCGAACAGGGCGTGTGCGCGACCTGTTACGGGCGTGACCTTGCGCGCGGGACGCCGGTGAATATCGGCGAAGCCGTGGGCGTCATCGCGGCGCAGTCGATCGGCGAGCCGGGCACCCAGCTGACGATGCGGACCTTCCATATCGGCGGCGCGGCACAATTGAACGAGACCAGCCACCTTGAATCGATCTCGGACGGTAAGGTCGAATATCGCGACATGCCGACGATCACCGACAAGAAGGGCCGGATACTTTCCATGGCCCGCAACGGTGAACTGGCCGTGATCGACGCCGAGGGCCGTGAGCGTGAGATGCACAAGGTGCCCTATGGTACCGTGCTGATGTTCAAGGACGGCGCGAAGGTGAAGGAAGGCGACCGGCTTGCGGAATGGGATCCGTTCACGCTGCCGATCATCACCGAGCAATCGGGCGTGGTGCGTTATCAGGATCTGGTCGAGGGCACGACGCTCGAAGAGCAGACCGATGACGCCACCGGTATCGCGCAGCGCGTGGTCACCGAGAACCGCGCCACGGGTCGCAAGAAGAAGGAAGAGCTGCGTCCGCGCCTCATGCTCCAGGGCGAAGGCCAGTCGGCGGATGACAGCGATGCGCAGCGCTATATGCTGGCTCCGGGCACCACGCTCTCGGTCGAAGACGGTCAGCAGGTTGAGGCCGGCGACATTCTGGCGCGCGCGTCGCGCGAGGCGGCCAAGACCCGTGACATCACCGGCGGTCTGCCGCGCGTCGCCGAGCTGTTCGAAGCGCGTCTGCCCAAGGACAACGCGATCATCGCCAAGATTTCGGGCAAGATCGAGTTCGTCCGCGAGTACAAGGCCAAGCGCAAGATCGCGATCGTTCCGGAAGACGGCGATCCGGTCGAGTACCTGATCCCCAAGACCAAGGTGATCGACGTGCAGGAAGGCGACTTCGTGAAGAAGGGGGACACCCTGATTTCCGGTTCGCCTAACCCGCACGATATCCTTGAGGTTCTGGGCGTCGAGGCGCTGGCCGAATATCTCGTCAACGAAATCCAGGAAGTCTACCGACTGCAGGGCGTGAAGATCAACGACAAGCACATCGAGGTGATCGTTCGCCAGATGCTGCAGAAGGTCGAGATCACCAAGGGCGGCGACACCACGTTGCTGCCGGGCGAGCAGGTCGACCTTGCCGAGATGCTCGAGATCAACTCGAAGCTGGGCAAGGGTAAGGAACCCGCGGAAGGCACGCCGATCCTGCTCGGGATCACCAAGGCGAGCCTTCAGACCCGCAGCTTCATCTCGGCCGCCTCGTTCCAGGAGACGACCCGTGTGCTCACGCAGGCGAGCGTCGAGGGCAAGAAGGACACGCTGATCGGTCTCAAGGAGAACGTGATCGTGGGCCGTCTCATCCCGGCGGGCACCGGCGCGGGGATGAACCGCATGCGTGTGGCCGCGTCCAGCCGCGACGCCGCCTTGAAGGCGCAGTGGAAGAAGCAGCAGGAAGCTTTGGCCGCAGCCAATGCGGTCGAAGAAGAGCCTGCCGCCGATCCGGTCTCCAGCGAGGAAGCGATGAAAGCCGCGATGGGTGCTGCCAGCAGCGAAAGCAGCGAGACTCCGGCAGCGGAGTAAGCCTCGCGCTTGAACAAGCAGGGTCTGGCCCTCAAAAACCCCGCCGAAAGCGCGTGCTTCCGGCGGGGTTTTGTAAAGCTGCAATCAGGACGCGCAGCGCGGGACTGCGCGCTGATCGACTTGCGTTGCGATTACGAAATCGACTTCGGCGCCGCTGTCGAAATACGGCGACAGATCGAAGGTTAAGCGCTCGGGGATGATGGCTTTGCCCGTGTCGTTATTGCCATTGTGGCTGAGGTACAGAGTCGCTTTGGGCGGATTCGATTTATCCAGCGCGCTATCCCAGCTCGGGCGGAAGTCGTGCCGCGCAATGCCTCCGCCATAGCGAACATCAGCAATGAGCTTATCGTCATTCACGCAAACCGCTTCAAGAAAATACATGTCGTCGCCAATCGGATCGCCCTCTTTCACCAGACCCCTGATGGAGGCGATATGATCCAGCGATGATCCTCTAATCCGTGCCCCTTCGGCCCATGCGGGCAAACTGCCGCCGAGCGGGAACACTTGCAAGGCTGGTAAAGTATACGGGCCAGAAGGCGGGGTCACTGACAAAACGAATTCTTGGATTTTGTCGTTCGGCTCAACAACATAGATGATAGGGTCGAGCGAAACCCTGTATCCTAATGTTGGCGCAACGAAGTTTGCGCTGATGTGAAACGTGCCATCTTTTCCAAAAAGATCGAGATCAGCAACATTGTGCATATCAGTCCTCCAGTCACTGGTGTTACGCGACCCGGACCTTCACTTTTTTCTTAACATGAAACGCAAATGCACGGCTGGCAGGAGTCTTGGATCAAAGAGTCATTCTTGGCCCCAAAATGCTATTGATAATCGTTCGCGATAATGTAGGATGGGAATCGCAACACCAGAGGAGTCCTTGTGACCAAGCCCATTCGCCGGTTCGCCAAATCCGCCGCCCCCGACCACGCCCCCGACCACGCCAGCGCATCCAGCCTCATCGAAGAACTGGCGCGGCCCGCGCGTCTCGCCTCGCTCGGCCCGATTGCGGCACGCTTTCTCTATTCGCTCCGTCTCATCGCGCTGCACGAGCGGGCAAAGCGCGATCCGGTGCCCGAACTTGCTGTCCGCCTGGGCAGTGTCGAGGTTGCGGCCAAGGCGTTGCACCTTAGTCAGGCGATTGCTTCGAGCTGGCCGGAAAACGTTCAGCTTTCGTGCTTTTGTTCACCCCGGCTCACGCATGACGAGGCGACAATCGGCGCGTTGCTGGATACAGCGTCCGCGCGCGATCGCGGGGGTTTCGAAGCGCAGATCGACGGGCTGATCCGGCCTGCGCGCGTGCACCGTCTATGGGAAGCGGTGCTGGGTCTGGTCGCGGCGGAGGCCCGCGCTGCCCAAGCGCCGCAATAGCTTGCAGGCATCGGGTGGGCTGGCTACCGCGCTCGCCATGACCAGTGATCCCAGCTCGATAACCACCCGCTTTGCACCCTCGCCCACGGGCCGTCTTCACGTCGGCAATATCCGCACCGCTTTGCACAACTGGATGCTGGCGCGCGTTTCGGGCGGCGAATTCGTCTTGCGCATCGATGACACCGACGCGGAGCGCTCGAAAGAGGAATACGTCGAGGCGATCCGCGCGGACCTGGCGTGGCTTGGCCTTGATCCCGCGCGCGAAGAACGCCAATCGGCCCGGCTCGATGCCTACGAAGCGGCCTTTGAGCGGCTACGGGAGGCGGGGCGCATTTACCCGGCCTACGAAACGCAGCAGGAGCTTGAGCTCAAGCGCAAAGTCCTGCTTGGGCGCGGCAAACCGCCGATCTATGACCGGGCTGCGCTGGCGCTGAGCGAGGAGGAGCGCGCCGCCAAGGAAGCCGAAGGTACCCGGCCCCACTGGCGCTTCAAGCTCGATCACGAAGAGGCGATCGCCTGGGAAGACGGCGTGCGAGGCGCGGTCAAATTCGATCCCGCCCAGCTCTCCGACCCGGTGATCCGGCGCGCCGATGGCTCGTGGCTCTACATGCTGCCGAGCACGGTCGATGATATCGATATGGGCATTACGCAGGTGCTGCGCGGCGAGGATCACGTCTCCAACACCGCGGTGCAGATCCAGATGTTCACAGCGCTGGGTGCCGAGCCACCATCCTTCGCCCACGAGGCGCTGCTGGTGGGTAAGGAAGGCAAATTGTCGAAGCGTCTCGGCTCGCTCGGCTGCGACGCGTTCCGCGAACGCGGGATAGAGCCCGAAGCCATCGTCGCGCTGCTTGCGCGGCTCGGGACTTCGCTCCCGGTCGAGCCGATCGCCGACCGCGCCGCTCTGCTCGCCACCTTTGATCTTTCCACATTTGGCCGCGCGCCCGCCAAGTTCGACGAGGCTGAGCTTGAGCGCGTGAACACCGCCATCGTCCACCAGATGGAATACGCGGCGGTGAAAGCGCGCCTTCCCGAGGGGATGGACGAGGCCGGTTGGCACGCAGTGCGCCCCAACGTGTCGACCATCAACGAAGTGGGCGAATGGTGGCGGCTGGTCACGGGGCCGATTGAAGCGGTCGCTTTCGACGGGGAGACGCGCGGCTATCTGACCCAGGCCCTGAGCGCACTCGAATGGGGCGATGACCCTTGGGGCGCGCTGACTTCAGCGCTCAAGGAAAGCACGGGGCGCAAGGGCAAGGCGCTCTTTCTCCCGCTGCGCCAGGCGCTCACCGGCATGAATCACGGTCCCGACATGGGCGAATTGCTCCCGCTGATCGGCGAGGACGAAGCGCGCGCGCGGCTGGCACACGCCGCGCAAGGCTAGGTCGGATCGCCCTTCGCATTGTCACTCGGCCGGCTGACGAGCCCTCAGCTCGATATGATAGAGCTTGGACCAGAGCTTCCCGGTCACGAACAGCCGCTTGCCTTCCGCGTCCCAGGCGATCCCGTTGAGCACGCCGTCCGGATCGGTGCCCTCATATCCCGCTAGCGCCCGGCAATCGATCACCGCGCGCACCGCGCCTGTGCGCGGGTCTATGCCGACGATGTAGTCGGTCTTCCAGATATTCGCGAGGATCAGGCCATCGACGACTTCGAGCTCGTTGAGGCTCGCCAGCGGACGGCCGTTGAGCGTGACGTCGATCGAGCGCACGACTTTATACGTGTCGGGATCGAGAAAACGCAGCGTGGCGGTGCCGTCGGAGGCCACCAACGCGTCTTCGTATCGGGCCAAACCCCACCCTTCATAGGGATAGTCTGCAAAGCTGCGGACCGGTGCAAGGTCGCTCAGCCGCCAACGGTGAACCACACCATCGCGCCAGGTCAGGCTGATCAGTTCGTCCTCCCACAGGGCAAGCCCCTCGCCGAACTGGCCAAAGGGGATCGGGCGATCCCTCTCGACCCTGCCGGTGGCGAGATCCACTTTGCGCACACGCGAGGCGCCGACGCGCCCGGTGCTTTCATACAGCCACCCCTCGTGCCACAGCAGACCTTGTGTAAAGGCGCCCGGATCGTGCGGGTAAGTCGCCATGACCTCGACATTGTACACGGTGACGAGCTGAGGCGGTTGCGGCGCATCGGGGCCGAGGCTGGGGGCGGGCGCGGGCGGCTCGGCTTGCCGGGCCCATCCGATAGGGGCCAAAAAGACGAAGACCAGAAAGACGGGGCCGACAAGGAAAAGGAGACGCGCGTGCACGGTGTTTGTCTAGGGTGCCAAGGCGCGGCTCGCCAGAGATAAGAACGCAGAGCCTGAGCGATGGCCGCGATCCGCTGTAGGTTGGGCGATTGACACGGCCGCGTATCGGCGCGACGGCGTCGGCATGAAGATCTTCCAATCGCTGTCCGGTATGGCCACGGTGCTGGCCCTTTTGCTTCCATGCGCAACACACGCGCAAACACCGCAATGCCCCGATCCGGCCGAGGCGCGTCTTGAGGTCGAACAGACCATCCGCGATTTCTTCGACGCGCTGCGCGGCGAGGGTGAGGCATCGTTTGAAAGCCTCACCACCTCGTCGATGTATTCCTTCGATGTGGGCGAGCGGTTTGAAGGGCGCGCGCTCGCCGACGTGATCATAGGGGCGCTCGAAGACGGCGTGGAGATCAACTGGACGCTCGGCCCGATGGACACCGCGGTGCGCTGTGATGTCGCCTGGTCTCAGTGGGAAAACACCGGAAGTGCGGGCACACCGCCCGACGTCGCTCCGGTCCGATGGCTGGAATCGGCGGTGCTGGTCTACGAAGAGGGGCGTTGGAAGGTCGACTTTTTCCATTCGCAGCGAGCAAGGCCGGAATAGTCGGGCGCGCTAGCGTGTAAGTCTCTAGCGACGCCGAATCGAGGAGCGCCCATGCCGGACAAGACCTATCTCGACGCCAACGAGCTGCTTGAGCTGTCCTTTGCGCTTGCCAATCAGATCGTCGATTCCGGATTTGTCCCGACGCACATCGTCGGCGTTTGGCGCGGCGGCGCGCCGATCGGGATCGCGGTGCAGGAGCTGCTCGAATATCGCGGCATCTCGTGCGATCACATCGCCATTCGCACCTCCTCTTACACCGGGATCGGCCAGCAGGCGCGCATGGTGAAGGTCTACGCGCTGGGCTATCTGATCGACACGCTCAACACCGAAGACCGGCTGCTGATCGTTGACGACGTGTTCGACACGGGCAAATCGGTCGAGGCGTTCATCAACGAGCTGAAGAAGCGCTGTCGGCGCAACACGCCTTCGACGATCCGGATCGCCACCGTGTTCTACAAGCCTTCGAAGAACCAGACCTCGCTGACGCCGGATTACTACATCCGCTCGACCGAGGAATGGCTGGTCTTCCCGCACGAAATCGACGGGCTGACCGAAGAGGAAATTCGGCGCCACAAGCCAAGCGCCGACGAAATTCTCCGGCGCCCCGCGGTAAAGGAACAAGCCAATGAACCAGACTGAGCGTGAGACGCGAAACGCCTTCATCGCCGCGGTGCCCAAGGCGGAGCTGCACCTGCATATCGAGGGGTCGCTGGAGCCCGACATGATGTTCGCGCTCGCCAGGCGCAACGGCGTGGACCTGCCCTACGCGACGGTCGAGGACGTGCGCGCGGCGTATCGCTTCTCGAACCTGCAGGAGTTTCTCGACCTCTATTATCTGGGAATGGGAGCGCTGATCGAGGAGCGCGACTTTTACGAACTGACGCTGGCTTATCTGGAGCGCGCGCACGCGGACAGCGTGCGCCATGTCGAGATATTCTTCGACCCGCAGGGCCACACCCAGCGCGGCGTGGCCTTCGACACCGCGATCTCGGGTATCGTGCGCGCGCTTGAGGATGGCGAGGAGCGCTTCGGGATCAGCTGGAAGCTCATCATGTGTTTCCTGCGGCACCTCAGTGAAGAGGCCGCTTTCGAGACCCTTGAAGAGGCGCAGCCCTGGCTCGACCGCATCGCGGGTGTCGGGCTCGATTCGTCCGAAGTCGGCCATCCGCCGGAGAAGTTCGCGCGCGTGTTCGCGCGGTGCCGCGAGCTCGGGCTCAAGCTCGTCGCGCATGCGGGCGAGGAAGGGCCACCGGACTATGTCTGGCAGGCGCTCGACACGCTCAAGATCGATCGGATCGACCACGGCAACCGCGCGCTGGAGGACGAGGCCCTGACGGACCGCCTCGTGCAAGAGGGCCACACGCTGACCGTCTGCCCGCTCTCCAATCTGAAGCTGTGCGTGATCGATGACATCGCCGACAGCCCGGTCAAACGGATGCTCGATCGCGGGATCAAGGCGACCGTCAATTCGGACGATCCTTCCTATTTCGGGGGCTATATCAACGACAATTACCGCGCTGTTGCCGACGCGCTGGACATGAGCGTTGAGGATATGGCCACCCTCGCGATCAACTCGTTCGAGGGCTCGTTCCTCGACGAGGCCACCATTGCGCAGCGGAGGGCCGAGGTTGAGGCCGTGCTGAAACGGCACGCGGGCCTGTAACTCGGGTCGCCAGCCTCCCTCTCGCTTAGCCGTTGTGCTTCTTGATCTCGTCGCCCCTGAGGGTGACGATATGGAGCAGGTTGGTCGAACCCGGCGTCCCGAACGGCACCCCCGCGAGCACGATCTGCTTTGATCCGGCGACGCCGAAGCCGTGGCGCAGGGCCATGCGTTTGCCCTTGGCGATCATCTCTTCAAAACTGCCGATATCCTTGGTTGCCACCGCGTGCGCGCCCCACAAGAGGCCCACCCGGCGCGCGGTCTGCATCGACGGGGTGAGCACCAGCATCGGCGTTGCCGGGCGTTCGCGCGCAACGCGGCGCGCGGTCGAGCCGCTCGATGTGAAGATCGTGATTGCGCTGATCGGAACCGTGTCGGCGATGGTCATGCAGGCGTGCGCCAGCGCGTCGGCGGTCGTCGCATCGGGCGGGGTGTCGGAAAAGCGCACGCGCGCCGTGTACTCCTCATCCCCCTCCACCTGGGCCGCGATGCTGTGCATGATTGCGACCGATTCCTCGGGCCATTCGCCCGCCGCGCTTTCGGCTGACAGCATCACCGCATCGGCCCCGTCATAGACCGCGTTGGCTACATCGGAGACTTCGGCGCGTGTGGGGCTGGGGCTTTCGATCATGCTCTCGAGCATTTGTGTGGCGACGATCACGGGTTTGCCCGCGTTGCGGCAGGCCGCGACGATCCGTTTTTGCAGGGGAGGGACATCGTAGAGTTCCAGTTCGACGCCCAGATCGCCGCGCGCGACCATGATCCCATCGGACAATTCGATGATTTCGGCCAAGCGCTTGACCGCTTGGGGCTTTTCGATCTTGGCGCACAGCGCAGGCCCCTGCGCCGGTTTCCCGGCCTGCGCGGCGGCGATCAACCGGCGCGCTTCGGCGAGGTCTTCTGGGCGCTGGACGAAGCTCAGCGCGATCCAGTCGGCGCCATGTTCCACCGCGAAGGCGAGATCCTTGCGGTCCTTGTCGGTCAGCGCGGGGATCGGCACTTCGGCGTCGGGCACGTTGACGCCCTTGCGGTCCGTAATTACGCCGCCCACTTCGGCGGAGCAGCGAATGCGGTTCTCGTCCGCCTCGCGCACCACCAGCCGGATCTTGCCGTCGTTGAGCACCAGCCGCTGGCCACGCTCCAGCAGTCCGAACAGCTCGGGATGGGGCAGGCAGACCCGGCTGTCATCGCCCGGCGAGGGGTCGCGGTCGAAATTGAAATGGCCACCGTGACGGATGACCGCCTTGCCGCCGACAAATTCGCCCACCCTCAGCTTTGGACCCTGAAGATCGGCGAGGATCGCGATGGGGCGTCCAAACTCCCTTTCCAGCGCGCGTATGGCCTTGATCGCCTTGGCGTGATCGGCGTGCTCGCCATGGCTCATATTGACGCGAAAGGCGTCCGCGCCCGCGCGAAACAGCCGACGCAGCATGTCCGGAGATCGGCTCGCCGGGCCAACGGTTGCAAGGATCTTGACCTTGCGCCCGCGCGGATCGATTTTGGCGGTGCGCCGCTCGCCCTTTGCCGATCGTCCTGAAACTGGTGTCTGCGTTTCCATGATCCCTCCCGCCGCTCGAACAGCTATGGCATAGCTGGTTTGCAAGACAACGATATTTCCAAAGGAGGTCCACGGGAAAATGCGACAGGAAACAGACGCGCTCGATACTCTCGACGACGCGGTGGCGGCGGCGGCCTTTCGCCGACTGGTGCGCCATCTGCGCCACCGTCACGACGCGCAGAATATCGATCTGATGGGGCTGGCGGGTTTTTGCCGCAATTGCCTGGCCGACTGGATCCGCGAGGCGGGCTATGAGGGCGACAAGGCCGCCGCGCGCGAGCTGATCCACGCCATGCCGCAGGACGAGTGGAAGGCCACCCGCCAAAGCCCGGCCACCGAGAAGCAGCTGGCGCGCATGGAAGCGAGCCTGAAGCTTAACGCCAGGAACGCGCGCGATTGACGCGGGCGACCCACAGGCTTTTCCACCGCGACCACTTTTGAAGCGGCGCGCGCACCCTTAGGGCCAAGGGCAACGCATTTTCCCGATTCGACTGGAGACACACGACAATGGCCGAAGCCACCGACGACCGCCTGCGCCTTCTCATCGAGCGTATCGAGCGCCTTGAGGAAGAGAAGAAGGGCATCGCCGACGACATTCGCGACGTTTACGCCGAGGCCAAGGCGGTGGGTTATGACACCAAGATCATGCGGCAACTCATCCGCCTGCGGAAGATGAAGCCCGATGACCGCAGCGAGCAGGAAACGATCCTGGAAACCTACAAGGCCGCGCTGGGGATGGGCTGACCGGCCCAGCGGGAACCGCGCCCTTGCCATTCTGGAGCGCTTATCTGGATCTTCTGAGACAGCCCGTCGGCTGGCTGGCCGCGATTGCGCTGGCGGTGGTCGGGATCCCCGTCGATATCGCCTTGCAGACCCGCTTGGCTGATGCGGATTACTGGACATACTACGTCGTGAACGAGGCGATCGGGATCGCTCTCTTCATCCCGTTCACGCTGTTCCTGATCCGCGCGATCATGCGTGGGCGGATTGTCATGGGTCGCCCGCGCTACGCTGTCTGGATCGGCCTGCTGGTGGGCCAATCCGTTGTCCGGACGCTGATGACGTGGGGCGGGTTGATAGTTGTATATCTTTTGGTGCCGGACCTGCTGCAATGGCTCGATCCGGCTTGGCACGATTATTTTGCTGCAAGCCTGATTATTCCGCTGCTCCTGGGCGTCTTCGTGTGGGAGACGGCGATTGTCCTTGGCCTTCGCAGGCCGACATTCGGACGCGCGCATCGGTTCGTATTTGTCGAGTGGCCCTCAATGGTGATGCTCTATCTGGCCATTTCCATGCTCGATTTCGCTTTTGTCTATGGTCTTGCTCAAATGGGTGCAGAATGGCCCAGACCCTGGCTGATCGTCGCCTTCAACATCCAGTATGGCTTCGTAAGCTGGGCCATTTCGCTGTTCGCGCTCGCTCTGCTTCTCACACTGCTTGATAGTGAGCGCCCGGTGACAGAGGTGTTCGAGTAAGGCTGGTTCCTTGCGACGCAAGTGAAGGTGTAATAGGGGCGCAATACACACAGATGAGGAGAACCCAATGCCCACCGAATGGAAAGACGCGCGCGGTGTTATCGTCACCACCACCCCCACGATCGAAGGCCGTCCGATCCAGGACTACGCCGGGATCGTGGTCGGCGAAGTGATCGTTGGCGCCAATCTGTTCCGCGATCTGTTTGCGAATATTCGCGATATCGTGGGTGGGCGCTCGGGTTCCTATGAGCGGATCCTCAAACAGGCGCGCGACGAGGCGATTGCGGAATTGCAGGCCGAAGCCGCCAGCCGGGGGTGCAACGCGGTCGTTGGCGTCGATCTCGATTACGAAGTGGTGGGGGACACCGGATCGATGCTGATGGTCAGCGCCAGCGGGACGGCGGTGAAGGTCTAGCCGGGGCTTACGCGGCTGGCGCGGTTTCGCCGAGGCCGCCCAGCACCGCGAGGCCAAACAGCACCGCGTTATGCACCGCGTGCAGGACAATGGCGGCCACCAGGCTGTAATGCACGCGCAGATAGCCCAGCATCGTTCCCAACAGGAATTGGGGCAGCACCAGGAGCAGCAAGATGGGGAGCGAGCCCTCGGTGTAGTTGGCAAGGTGGATGAGCGCGAAGGCGGCGGTGCTCAGCCAGAAAAACACCGGAAAGTGGTTTGCAAAGAACGCGGGCACGGGGCGCTTCAGCAGGAGGAAGGCGCCAAGTGGCGCGCCAATCAGCGCCGCCAACGCGCCTGCGAGGCCGAGCGCGAGAGCGATGCTGGAGCCCTCGGGATACAGCGCGCCGATAGTCAGCAGCGCAAAGCCAAGAACGACGCACGCGGTCGCCGCCATGACCCCCGGATGGCCCCTAAGCCAGCTTCGGAAGATCAGCTCTTCCCCGATCGGCGCGGCGAGCACGATCAGTGCGAGGGTCGCGAGGTCGGGCGTGAGCGCGTTGTTGACGTTGTCGGGCAGGGTGAAGCCGAACGCCTGCGCGGCGCTGAGCGTTGCGAAAAACAGCATCATCAGCGCCAGATCCAGAGCCAGAAGGCGGCCGATTGCGGGGTAGCTGCCGGTCTCGGTCCCCGCAGATGGCAATCGCGGGCGCTTTAGAAATCCCGCGTATCGCCGCCATTCTTCGCGCGCGCTTGCGGGCGCGGGCGGGGGTGCAAGATCGCCAAAGGCGCGCTCGATTTCGGGTTCTGTTAGAGGGCTTGTCGTCATATCGCTCAACGGGCTAATGCGGGGCTTTCCATGGCGCCCTTTTCACTCGCGCACCCTTACCATTTCGACAAGAAGAATTCCTCCAAGGAAAACCAATGGCTGGCCATTCCAAATTCAAGAACATCATGCACCGCAAGGGTGCGCAGGACAAGAAACGCTCCAACCTGTTTTCCAAGCTGAGCCGCGAGATCACGGTGGCGGCCAAGATGGGCATGCCCGATCCCGACATGAACCCGCGCCTGCGTCTGGCGGTCAACAACGCCAAGGCGCAGTCCATGCCCAAGGACAACATCCAGCGCGCGATCGACAAGGCGAGCGCGGGCGATGACGAGAGCTATGAAGAGGTGCGCTACGAAGGTTATGGCCCGGGCGGCAGCGCGATCATCGTCGAGGCGCTGACCGACAACCGCAACCGCACCGCCACCGCCGTGCGCACCGCGTTTTCCAAGAACGGTGGCAATCTGGGCACCGAAGGCTCGGTCGCGCACGGGTTCGAGCGGCTCGGCTACATCGAATACGGCGCGGAGGCGGGCGATGAGGAAGCCGTGCTCGAAGCCGCGCTCGAAGCGGGCGCGGAGGACATTTCCTCTTCCGAGGACGGCCACGAGATCTGGACCGCGGCCGAAGACCTGCACGGCGTCTCCTCGGCGCTCGAACAGGCGCTGGGCGAGGCGAAGGAAGTCAAGCTCGCCTGGAAGCCCAACCTCACCGTCGAGATGGACGAGAAAGGCGCGGGCACGCTGATGAAGCTGATCGACGCGCTGGAAGACGACGACGATGTGCAGACCGTTTGGGGCAATTACGAGATCCCCGACGATGTGATGGAAAAGCTCGACGCTTGAGCTGGCGCGAATGGGCCTTTGCGCTGAGTCTGGGCGCCGCGCTGCTGCTGGCGTTCCTGTGGCGCGTCGGCTGGCTGGTGGGGTTGTGAGTTTCCTATCCCTCCTATCTGGGAGGGGGGACCATGCGCAGCATGGTGGGTGGGCGGAACCCGCTCTGCCCCTCCACCACCCTACGGGCGGTCCCCCTCCCCGTTTCGGGGAGGAAGAGCTGTGACCCTCATTCTCGGCCTCGATCCCTCGCTGTCCTGCACCGGCTGGGGCCTTGTGCGCAGCGAGGGCTCGCGCCTGGCTCATGTCGCGAACGGCCAGCTGCCCACCGACGCGAAGGCCCCGATCGCCGAGCGGCTTGCCGCGCTTCAGGCGGGGATTGCCGACGTGATCGCCGCGCATGCGCCCGATCGCGCCGCGTGCGAGGAGATCTTCGTCAACAAGAACGCGCAATCCACGCTCAAGCTGGCGCAGGCGCGCGGCGCGGTGCTGGCGGCGTGCGGGGCGGCGGGTTTGGCGGTGAACGAGCACGCCGCGCGCAAGGTCAAGCAATCGGTCGTCGGCACGGGCGGAGCGGACAAGGTCCAGGTTGCCGCGATGGTCAAGGTGCTGTTACCGGGCGTTGCGATCGCTGGCACGGACGCCGCCGACGCGCTCGCCGTGGCTATCGCCGATGCACAGGTGTCCTACACCGCGACCGGGCGCTAGAAGAGGCCTTATGAAAGCTCCGGCCTCCCTTGTGCGATTGTCTTGCGAAGGCGCGATCCAAGCGCTGCGTTTTTCGCCTCAGGACAGTGTTCCATGTGTATCAAGCGTTCCGTGCATGCGACGAACCGAGTGTGAAGGAGAGCCCCAGTGACGCTGCAAGTCTATGGCATCCCCAATTGCGACACCGTGAAGAAGGCGCGCAAATGGCTCGATGCAAACGGCCTCGACTACGCCTTTCACGATTACAAGAAGGAAGGCGCGGAGGCTGAAAGGCTCGAAAGCTGGATCGCGGCCAAGGGCGTTGAAACCGTGCTCAACAAGCGCGGCACGACCTTTCGCAAGCTGTCCGATGAGCAAAAGGCACAGGCCGAGGATCGTCACGGCGCCGTCACCTTGCTCGTTCAGCAGCCCAGCATGATCAAGCGCCCGGTGGTTGAGCATGCGGGCGGTGTTCTCATAGGTTTCAAGGAAGACGAATGGTCAGCCGCGCTCTTGTAAGGCTTGTTCTGGGCACTCTGGCGATGGCTCTCCCCATGGCCGCGCAGGCTGAAACCGCCGACGAGGGTACGCGTGCGAGCCGCCCGCTGATCATCGCGCATCGCGGGGCGAGCGGCGAGCGGCCCGAACACACACTCGCCGCCTACGAGCTCGCGATCGATCAGGGTGCGGACTACATCGAACCCGATCTGGTCGTGACCAAAGACTTGCAGCTTGTCGCGCGCCACGAAAACGAGCTGTCCGGCACCACCGATGTCGCGAGCCGGGAAGAGTTCGAGGACCGTCGCCGAACCAAGATGATCGAAGGTCAGCGCGTCGCCGGGTGGTTCACCGAGGACTTCACGCTGGAAGAGCTGCGCACCCTGCGCGCCCGCGAGCGTGTGCCCGGATCGCGCCCGGCAAGCGCGCGGTATAACGGCCTCTATCCGATCCCGACCTTTGCCGAGATCGTCCAGCTTGTGCGCGCGAAGGAGGCGGAAACGGGTCGGGCCATCGGGCTCTACCCAGAGCTCAAGCACCCGACGCTGATGCTTGAGCAGGAAGGGATCGACATGGTCGATCTGCTGGCGATCGAGCTGGCGAAATTCGACCTCGATCGCGCGGATGCGGCGGTCTTTATCCAGATCTTCGAGGTCGGCCCGCTGCAGCGGCTCAACAAGCTGGTCGACACACCGCTGGTTCTGCTGATCTCATCGACGGGCGGCCCTTACGACGAACCGTCCATGCGCTGGACCGACATGCTGGCGCCGCTTGGTCTTGCCGAAATTGCGACCTACGCCGATGGCATCGGCCCGTGGCTTGGCCACGCGCTTGACCCGGCGACGATGGAGCCGACCGCGCTTGTTGCGAACGCGCACGCCGCCGGGCTCAAGGTTCATCCCTGGACGCTGCGTAAAGAGAACGGCTTCCTGCCCAGCGCACTGCGCAAGCCGGGCGGCGATGCCGAGGACGGCGACTATCGCAAGCTGTGGAGCGCGGCCCTTGCGACCGGCGCGGATGGCTTCTTCACGGATAACGTCAAGGAGCTGGTCGCGCTGGTTGAGAGCGAGGCGGACTAGGCTCAGGGCGCGTGGCGGGCGGAAAGGATGTAATTGATCGAGGTGTCCTCGGAGAGATGAAGCCCCTTGCCCGGACGAAAGGCGATGCCGCGCTGATCGATGCGTTCTAGGCCGACACCGGTGAGGAGCTCTTCGAACTCCTCGGGATTGATGAAATCGCGCCAGCGATGCGTGCCGCGCGGCACGTAGCCGATGGCCTCCGCCGCCCCGACAAGCAGCACACGGCTCGCGGCGGTGCGGTTGGGGGTCGACATGACCAAGAGCCCACCGGGAGCGAGACGCGCTGCAATATCGGCGATGAAGGCGCGCTTGTCCGCCACATGCTCGATGACTTCGACGCAGGTGACCAGATCGAAGGCGCCGATATCGAGCTTGCCCACTTCGCCCGCCATGTAGCGAATGTCGAGCCCGACCCCTTCGGCGTGCGCGGCGGCGACGCTGACGTTCTCGGCGCTCGCATCGACGCCGGTCACATCCGCGCCCAGACGCGCCAGCGGCTCGCACAAGAGCCCCGCGCCGCAGCCGATATCGAGCGCGGACTTGCCCGCCAGCGGCTTCGCATTGCCTGCCGATCCGGGCCAATGCGCATCGATCGCGTCGCGCAGGAATTCGAGCCGCACCGGGTTCACCTCGTGCAGACTCGCCATCTTGCCAGTGGGATTCCACCAGTCGCGCGCCAGCTTGGAGAAGAACGCGGCTTCCTCTGGCCTAATGGTCGTATTTGCGTTTCCCATGGCGGATCCTTAACAGCGCCTCTCAGCATAGACCAGCAACACGACGCACAGGAGCGCGGCGCTTTTGGCTACTGACAAGCCTCAACGTATCGTCATGAAGTTCGGCGGCACCTCGATGGCCGGGACCGAGCGCATTCGCCGCGTGGCGGGGCTGGTGCGCGCTCAGGCCGCTGGCAAGGGCGGGGCGCGCAACGAAGTGGCCGTGGTTGTGAGCGCGATGGCCGGAGAGACGGACCGGCTGATCAACTTCTGCCGCGAGGCGAACCCCTTGCACGATCCGGCGGAATACGACGTCGTGGTCGCCAGCGGAGAGCAGGTCACGAGCGGGCTGCTTGCGCTGACGCTCCAATCACTCGGTGAAAGGGCGCGCAGTTGGCTGGGCTGGCAGATCCCGGTGCGCACGGTCCAGTCTCACGCCAAAGCGCGCGTTGAGGCCATCGAAGCGCCGGAGATGCTCGAAACGCTCAAGCAAGGCGAGATTGCCGTCATTCCGGGGTTTCAGGGCGTCAGCCAGGACGGGCGCGTCACGACGATGGGGCGCGGGGGATCGGATACGTCGGCGGTGGCGGTTGCGGCGGCGATCGGCGCGGATCGCTGCGATATCTACACCGATGTCGACGGGGTCTACACAACCGATCCGCGCATCGTCGCAAAAGCACGCAAGCTCAAGGCTGTGACCTATGAGGAGATGCTGGAGCTCGCCAGCGTCGGGGCGAAGGTGCTCCAGACGCGCTCTGTAAGCCTCGCCATGAAGGCAGGAGTGCGGCTTCAGGTGCTCTCCAGCTTTGTCGAGGACAGCGCGAACGCGTCTGCGGATGATTTGCTCGGGACGCTCATCGTCTCCGAAGAAGAAATGGACCAAATGGTGGAGAAGGGGCTGATGGAACGCCAGCTTGTGACCGGGATCGCGCACGACAAGACCGAAGCGAAGGTGATCCTGACCCGTGTGCCCGACAAACCCGGCGCCGTGGCGCACATCTTCGAACCGCTTGCGGACGCCAGCATCAATGTCGACATGATCATCCAGAACGTGGGCCGCGACAAGGGCGAGACCGATGTGACCTTCACCGTCCCGCAGGCGGACCTAGCGCGCGCGCAGGCGCTGCTCGAAGACCGACGGGACCTCATCGGTTTCAACCGCATCATCACAGACAGCCAGATCGCCAAGATCAGCGTCGTCGGGGTCGGAATGAAGAGCCACGCCGGCGTTGCGAGCACCATGTTCCGCGCGCTCTCGGATCGCGGGATCAACATCCAGGCGATCTCGACCTCGGAGATCAAGGTGAGCGTGCTGATTGACGAAGACGAGACCGAGCTGGCGGTGCGCGTGCTGCACACGGCCTACGGTCTCGACGCGGTCGAGTGACGCACGTGCGGCGCGTTGCCCTCTGTGAGCCGCATTAGCGCAACGTCTGGTCCTTGTTAGGACTCTTTCCTAACCAGATCTTAACCCGTTGCGCTCGACGCATATCGCTCCACTCAGACGGAGAGATATGCAATGGCGCTGAAGGCCCACCTCGAGCACGATATCCAAAAAGACGGGCGCGAGGACGCGCGGCGCGATGAAAGACGCTCGCTCTTTCTTGAAACGAGCGGAAGCCTGCCGGGCGGCCTCGAGGCGAACGTGCTCATTCACAACATTTCGGCTTCGGGGCTGCTGATCGAAACCGACATGGCGTTAGCGGTCGATGAAAAGTTGATCCTTGACCTGCCCGAAGCGGAGGCCGTGCGCGCGACAGTCGTGTGGCAGAGCGGGTTCTTGTATGGTTGCGCTTTCGAGGAGGCTCTGGAACCCAACGCGATGGCTGCTGTTCAGCTGCGCGCCGATCCGGTTGCCGCGCCGTCTGGACCAGCGCTGGAGTCGCCGCCCGAGCCCCTGGGGGTCAAGCTCAACCGTTTGCGCCGGGAACGCGGATTGACACTGGCTCAGGTCGCGTCCGTTCTGGGGGTCAGCAAACCAACGGTCTGGGCGTGGGAAAAGGGCAAGGCCCGACCCTTGCCGGATCGTATCGAAGCGATCGCGCAGGTGCTTGGGGTCGAAGCGCAGGAATTGGAAGAGCGTTTGGGCGACGCGCAGCACTCCGCCCTGGTTCAGGAATGCCGCGTACGTATTGCCACGGCTTACGGAACGCACCCCTCGAAAGTTCGTATCATGATTGAAGTCTGATGGGGTCAGATAAGACGAACCGTGCAATTTATCCGACTGTATCAGTAAAATATGGTAAACGAACTTTGGTTGTGATTCGATTTTTAGTCAGTAAGACTTACGGAGCTTACAAGTAATCTGCCAGTGATTGGAATTCCAGGTCTCTCCTTCCGTCGCTACAGGTTGATTATTAGCATCGAGACTTACTTTCGAAGATTTGCAGCCGGAGTAGATGATACGGGCCGGGGGCTATTGAACTATGCACATGCGTATCAGTTTGGCGGAAGGAGCCGCCCTGCATGGCTTGCTGGAAGAGGCGACGGGTGACATCGTCGTTAAGGTTGATCCACATGGTTTCATCGAAACCGCGTCATCCAACATCATCGAGATCGGCTATGACCTTTCGCAACTGCTGCTCAAGCCGCATCTGGCCGATCTGGCCAAGCGCGAATACGCCGCTGAACTGAAGGCGCATCTGGAGGCCGTCCTTGCCGGGTCGCCCGAAGAGAATGCATCGGTCGAGTGGTTGGAGTTTCCGGTGGGGATCGCCGAGACTCCCTCTCACCTTGAAGCCAGGCCGCACCAGAAGGTCTGGTACGCCCTAAGCCTGAGGGCCATGAAGAATGAGGACGGCGCGGTGATCGGCGCTCTTGGGCTGCTGAGATCGGTCGAACGGCTAAGAGCTCTCGAAGGTGAAGTCTATTCGCGCGCGCGCATCGACCCCTTGACCGGGCTTGCCAACCGCCACGCGATTTGCGCTTCTTTGCGCAGGCAATTGGCGGCCGGGGAAGAGGGAGCGTTGGCGCTGTTCGAGATTGACCGCATGCGCGCCGTTTATCTTCAGTACGGCCAGCGAACCGCTGATGAAATCATCTGCGGGTTTGCCAAGTTTCTTGAAGCGGTGGTGCCGAAAGACTGCGAACTGGGGCAGTTCGACGGAGAAAGGTTCTGCGTCATCTTGCCAGGCCTCGCGCGCAAGGCCAGTCTGGACTGGGCGCAGGAAGCGCTGGAGACCTTCGCATCGCTGACCCTCACAACCACGGCCCGAAGCCCACGCCTATCGGCGAGCGCTGGATTGGCTGTGATTGAGACCAGCGTGGACTGGACGCTAAGGCAAGCCGAACTTGCGCTTGTTATGGCGCGGGCACGCGGCGGAATGCAGGTCGCCCAGAGCCAAGAGCCCAGCCTCACGCGCTCGCGCGTCGCGCTTTGACTTGAGAGGCTGCCCCGCTAGGGCCAATGGCCATGGCGCATATCTCGACAATCCTTCTGCTGGGCTCTGGCGAACTCGGGCGCGAATTCACCATCTCGGCAAAGCGTTTGGGCGCGCGGGTTATTGCGTGCGATGCCTACGCCAATGCCCCGGCCATGCAGCTCGCCGATGCGTGCGAGGTCTTCTCGATGCTCGATGGCGAAGCCTTGCGATCAGCGGTCTTGCGCCATCGGCCAGACCTCATCGTGCCCGAAGTCGAAGCGATCCGGACTGAGGTTCTGGCCGAACTTGAAGCGGAAGGCTTCACGGTCGTACCGTCAGCGCGCGCGGCGCAGCTCACCATGAACCGCGACGCCATCCGTGACCTTGCCGCCGGAAAGCTTGGTCTTGCGACCTCGCCCTACCGTTACGCCACCAGCCTCGCCGAAGCGCAAGCCGCCGCCGAGTTCACCGGGTTTCCCTGTATCCTCAAACCGGTCATGTCCTCGTCGGGCAAGGGTCAGAGCAAGGTCGAGGACCCAGGGGAATTGGAGGAGGCCTGGGAATACGCGGTGGCCAATATGCGCGGCGACCGTGCGCGTGTGATTGTCGAGGGCTTTATCGACTTCGACTATGAAATCACGCTGCTGACTGTGCGACACGCTGGCGGTCTCACCTTTTGCCCACCGATCGGGCACCGCCAGGAGCGCGGTGACTATCGGGAAAGTTGGCAGCCCGCTGCGATGTCGGACGCTGCGCTGAGCGAAGCCCAGGCGATGGCAGCGCGCGTCGTCGGCGCCTTGCAGGGCGATGGGCGTGGCTGGGGTCTCTATGGCGTTGAGTTCTTCGTGCGCAGCGGAGCGAATGGCGAAGAGGTGATATTCTCCGAACTTTCGCCACGCCCGCACGACACCGGTATGGTTACGCTCGCCTCGCAGGACCTGTCCGAGTTTGACCTCCACGCGCGCGCGGTCCTTGGGCTGCCAGTGCCCGAGGCGATCGGCGCGAAACCCGGCGCATCGGCCGTCATTCTGGCCGATCGGAACAGCGGGGTCTTCGCCTATGAGGGGCTGGCTGACGCGCTTGGTCTGGACGCTCGGGTCGATGTGCGACTTTTTGGAAAACCTACCACCCGGCCCCATCGCCGCATGGGTGTTGCGCTTTGCGTTGCAGATGACGTGGACATCGCGCGGGATCTCGCTCGCCGCGCGGCTGCGAGGATACGCATCCGATACTAAGCCTGCGCCGCCGCTCGAAAAGGGCGGCTTAGTCTCTTCTCAACCCCCGCCAGTCGCGGTTATGGTGGCGATATGACACCCGACAATCCGCCGGATGAGACCGCTCTCTCCCCGAAATCACGCGACGCGGCGGCCGAGAAGCTGTTCAGCTGGGTCGAGAAGTTCCTGCTTCTTATCACAACAATGATGACGCTGGCGGCTGTCGCCGTCGAGGTCGCCAGCGTGATCGAGCGCGGGACAATCGAACTCGCCGACCTGCTGCTGATGTTCCTGTACACCGAAGTTATCGGCATGATCGCGGTCTATTACACCGGGAAGGGATCGTTCTTCGCCTTCCCGATCTTCATTGCGATAACCGCGATTGCCCGGCTGATCGTGCTTCAGGGCAAGGACATGGCGCCCGAGAATGTGTTGTTCGATTCCGGGGCCATCCTGCTTCTGGCGTTGGCTGCGGTTGTTATCAGCCGTTTCCGGTCGGAATAGCCAACCGTCCAGCGCAGCCTTCCTGGGTCACACCGTGATCGACGTTCCGCGATAGATCTTCGAGCGATAGCGCGAATCCTGGGCGTCGGGTAGCGGCGCTCCTACCAGCAAGACCCCGCGCACAAAGCGGCGAAGCTCTTCTTCGTGCTCTTCCTGATTGCGCGGTTCCTCGCTTCTGACCCGGCGCGTCAGGTTGATCTGGTTGACCGGCACATCGTGCACCAGCCGCTCGTTCTCGACTGCGAGGGTGGCGGTAAAGGCGTGCAGGCTTGTCTTCACGAAATTGGCGAGCGCAAATCCAGGACCATCGCTACCATAAGGAACGTCTGGCGAGACAAGGACAAGCTGGCATTGGTCATAGAGCGAGGCCTTGCGCGCCACGCGATAATGGCGGGTGACCTGGTCTTCCACCATCTGCGCAAAGTCCTGTGTCGCGAGCACCGCGCCCTCGTCAAACAGGCGTTCTGGCAAAGGCTCTGGCGGCATCGAGACGACCGTGGTGGGCCTGCCCCATTGCGCGAGCGCCTCGTCCATCGCTTCCTCGATCCCATCACCGGCGACAAGCACATGGAGCGCGTCATTCGTGATCGATTTGGGCAAGAGGTCGCGCACCGCCTTTTCACGGGCCCGATTGCCGGTAATCAGGACGACATGGGCAACCGCGCAGTCTTCGATCATCGCGCGGATAGTCTCGGCGACATAGTCTGCCAGGTGACCGCCGAGAACCCAGACGGTCTTGCCCTTCATCTTGTCGAGCCGTTCCTGCTTAGGGCTGCCGAACAGTTCGCGCTCGGTGTTCGAGCGTTCGACGCGCAGGCCTCCTGAAGGCATGAAGGTCTCACCGCTGACGGCTCGATCGGCGAGGAAGAAGACAGTCGCCTGCGCCACGTCGGCTTCGGTGGGCATCGCTCCGAGATGGAGATGCGAGATCACGCCTTTGCCAACGCCGTCCGCGACCTTCTCAACTTGGGCGGCGGGCAGGAACGGGCTGCCCTCGGGCGGGACGAGTTGGAGCCAGGTGCCGCTATCAGAATCCTCAAACTGCAATCATTCGTTTGATCCCATAAGAAACCCGCCTCGAAGAAGGCGAACAAGCAGACGCCGCGCCATGCCGTCGGTCAGCAGATACTGGTCCCAGGTGCACAGGCCGTCCCCGGCGCTGGCAAACTCGAGAGCAAGCTTTCGCAGCGTCTCAGGCGCCTCTGCGTCGTGGGAGAGCGTGCTGGTGCTGTTGCGGGAAAGCCGGGTCAGGATTCTGCTCGCGTCCGCCCCCTCGCGGATCGCGTCGATCACCGCGGCGTAGACAGCGTTGAGGCGCTTGTTCTCGAGAATCACCTTGGCGCGCCGCAGAAACAACCCCGGCTTGCCGCCCGTGCCCGAAAGCCTGTCTCCATCGACCGGTCCCGGCGCGATTGCGTTGCATTGCACTTCAGGACCGAGGAAGGGTGAAAAGCTCTCGGGCATGGCCCGCTGTCCGGCCTTCGAAAGGCCGTAATCGGCGCGATTGGGATAGGCCACCGCGAGAAATTTCTCGCCGCCGAAATAGGACGAGACGTTTAGGACATATCCCGAGCCCTGTTCCTTCATCAGCGGTACGACACGGCTCATAAGGTGGTAGTTGGAGATAAGGTTCGCATCGAGCGTGAAACGCCAGGCGTCGGGCTCCATGTCGATAACCATATCTTCCGCGCCCGCGACGCCCGCGTTGTTGATCAGGTAGTCGATCCGTCCGAATTCCTCGAGCGTTGCGTCGATCGCGCGGTCGAGCGATGCGCTGTTCGCGGAACAGGATGCGCGTGGCGTGGCCAGCGGCGAACTGCGTGTTCTCGCTTTCCGTATTGGTCGAGCGGATGATCTGATTGCTCCAGACCGCGTGATGCGTTTCGCAATTCTTCGCCTGGACGCGCTCTTCATCACGCCACACACGGATGAGCTGCGTAAGACCCGCCGATAAAAGACCTGAGAACGAATTGCCGCGCGCATCGGCCGGATTGGACATGAACACGCAGCGTGGCGCGGATTGTAGACCTTCATGCCCCCTCCAGTACCGCGCTAGGCTGCGCGCCACCGCGATGGAGCCGACAAGCTCCATGTCAATGAACTTCGAAACCGTATCATCGCTCGCTCCGAGCAACGGACCACAAAAGTAACCGGCAGGCTTTAGCGGCATCACAATCGCGCCGGTGATTGCGCCGCCAGCCTCCTCTGCAAAGGTGGTCAGCTCCTCTTCCATCGATGCTGGTTCGTTGCGGTTGAAGCGGGCGACGGTCAGCTCTTCGCCGAAATTCTGCGCGCCAAGCCTCGCGTTCGCCTGGGCGAGATCGGCGGAGCGAGCCAGACCCAGGCGAACCCGCGAACCCGAACGGACCAGAATTTTGGCGGATTCGAGCGCGTCGTCCCATTCCTCGCCCGCGGCGATAAATACGTTGAGCCCCGCGCCATCGAGCGACCGCATCGAGGGCCGCGTCAAGTAGGTCGAACTGGAATGGCGATTGACGTCAAGGCCATGGCTTACGTCGACCTCTTCGCCAGTGATACCTGAGGCTTCATCGCTCGCCAGGAATAGACACGTCGCTGCGATATCCCTGGGGACGGGCAGAGGCTTTCCATCCGTCTTGCCGTTGTTCATCGCGCGGTAGCGCTCGACCAGTTTCTCGCCTTCACGCTCCCACTCGATCGCGGCTTGCGGATCATCCGGCACGCACGTGAAGCAACCCGCCAACTCGGGATCCTTGCGATTGATCGCGCCAACCGCGCCTTGCGATTTGACGAAGTCAGCGCGGTCTTCGCTCGACACGAGTCCCGTCGCCGACAGGCCCGTTCGCACTGAAGATTTCAGAGCGTCGAGCCCCGTACCAGTGGCCGAGCCTTCGACGAAAATCGTCTTGCCGGGGCTGATTTGCAGCGTGGTGAACAGGCAGCGCGCGACCGTGCCCAGGTTGAGTGTGTAGGCTCCGGCCTGTTCCAGCGTCAGGTCAGCCGGCGGCTTGTGCAGCTGCGGGCCTTGCACTGTCAGAAATTGCGCGTGACTGCCTGTCTTGGTCTCGTATCCCTGGATCGAGAAACCGGCGTACATCGGATCATCGCCCGCCGCAGGCGAGAGCAGGTCGCTGGTGCCCGAATAGACCGAGACCAGATCGCCGATCTGGAGGCGCCCCTGTTCTTTCAGCGCGCTCCCAAGGCCAACGACAAGCGCGAGACCACCTGAACCCGTGATCCGCACATCCTCATCATGCGCATCGAAGGGCGAGACCGGAATGCCGGTCAGGGCCCAGATATCGTTGAAGTTCACCTCCGAGGTGAGAAAATGGATGAGCGCTTCGTTGGCGCTCGGGACGGGAATCTTGACGAAGAGTTCGCGTTCATGGGTCGCGGGCGGACCAAAGCGCGGCGCGCCTGTGACCGGGTCGCGCGCGATACCAAAGGCGATCTGATTGGGCGGTATGGGGGTCACACCGGGATAGAACGGCGCACCAACGGGCAGCAGATCGCCCGCATCGATCATTGCCTGCTTGCGGGTCTCATGTCCAGCGTCGATCCACACTCCGTCACGGCGCACCGGCAAGGGTGGGCTCTGCTTGTCCATGAATTGCTGGATGCCGGTCTTGCCGCCTTTGGGGTCGACAATGGCTTGCGCGAAGTTCTCCGCCTCGCGGGCGAGGCCCGCGGCCATGCCCTCGTTCCAACCGGTTCGTATGGCGTCGAGCGCTCGCTCGCCCGCCTTGTCTCGCCCAGCCCATTCAAGCTGTCTAAGAATCCGCTGGAGAAAAGCGTCGTTCAAAACCGCATCGAGATCGATAGCGGCGGGGTTACGCCAGCTTTCGGTCTGCGAACGGCGTTCGGTGAAGGCCTTGCCGAGCGCGCTGGCTGCAGGATCGGCGGCGTAGGCGCGAACCATGGCGTGCGCGAGCGAAAGAGCGTCCTGCGACCCGCTCGCCAGATCATCGACCGCTCCAATGGCAAGCGCTTGCTCCGCATCGATCGATCGCCCACCCAAGATGAGGTCGAGCGCATCGCGCAGGCCCGTTTCGCCCTTCCGGCTGGCGAGCAGGCGCGCAAGGCGCTGTGTGCCGCCATAGCCGGGCAAAAGCTTCAGATTGATTTCAGGCTGGCCAAAGCGCGCCCGCGGCTCGGCGATCCGGTAGTGGCAGGCGAGCGCGAATTCCATCCCGCCGCCCAGAGCCACGCCCTGAATGGCCGCGATGCAGGGCTTGCCCATAGCCTCGATCGTGTTGAACGCAAGCTGCGCGTTGTCGGGCAGAGCCTTGGCTTCTTTGGCGGAATTCACCTCTTCGAGCATCTGCCGAATGTCCGCGCCTGCAACAAAGCTCGCTGTACCCGCGCCGGTAAAGACCACGGCGATGACATCGTCTTTGCGGGCCAGGTGCTCGGCAACGATCACAAGCTCATCGAGCGCGCGTTCGTTAAGAGCGTTGACCGGCGGGTTTTTCACCGTAACCGTCGCCACCCGTTTGCCGCCGCCAAGCGCATTGTACTGAGTAGTGAAGAAGCGATACCGTTCGAAGAGCGCCTGATTGTCCGCAAGGTTCTGACGCGCTCGCCACGCATCAATCGAGCGCTCAAGCTCCTCAAGACTCTCCGGATTGCGCAGCGTTGAGATGTCGCCGACATCTCCACCTTCGACCACCGCGCGCACCATTCGCTGCATATACTTGCCTGAGCGCGTCTTGGGGAATTGCGAAAGCTCAATGAAGTCCGACGGGACCGCGACAGCGCCTTTCTCGGTCCGAACGAGGCCGGCGAGGCGTCGCTGGTCATCCTGTGTGAGCCGTCGGCCTTCAACCGGGGTCACGAACGCAATCGGGGTCACACCCTTCTGGCTGTGCGGCGCGCCGGTAACGATCACATTGCCAACTGGCGAAGCCGGGTCGAGCGCCTTGTCGCGCAGGATCGCGCCTTCGATCTCCTCGGTCCCGATCCGGTGGCCCGAGACGTTGATGACATCGTCCGATCGCCCGTGGAGTGAGAACGAGCCGTCGGAATGACGCACTCCGAAATCGCCTTGCGTATACGCCCATGTTCCGCGCCAGCGTTTCCAGTACGTGTCGGCGTAGCGCTGTGTGTCTCCGCGCCAAGGCGAGATCAGGCGCGCCATCGGCCCAGAGGTTTCGACCGCGAACGTGTCGGCGTTGCCCCAGATTGTGCGGGTCGAATACGGATAGGGCCGGGCGATTACTATCTCGCCTTTCTCCCCGTCAGCCGCGCGTCTCCTTGGCACGCCGCCGTCGGTATCCGGTCGGACTTTTCCCGGCGCCACCGCGTTGGGAAGCGCATCGGCATCTTCGACCCACACATCCCCGGCAATCCAGGGAAGGGGGAAAGTGCGTGCGTTTGCCTCCAGCGCGAAATCCGGATTGCCCTGGAAGTGCGTCCAGACGATGCCGCCGTGTTCGGTCGCCCAGTAGGAATTGATGTAGCGAGGGGTCACATGCTCCATCGCGAAGGCCTGAACAACCGGGGACACCGGCTCGGCGCAGAAGGTGGCGACCTTGAGCGAGGACAAATCGTAGCCTTCTATGTCTTTCAGGTTCTCCGGGTTCTGCATGACCGATTTCAGGAAAGTTGCGCCCGCCTTGAAAATGGTCACACCGTACCGTTCGATGATCGACGCGAACCGACCAGCGTGCGGGAAGACCGGGGAGCCCTCGGTCACGACGGTTGTAACCCGCGTCAGCAGCGCGGCGGCGATCAGGTAGCTTTGTCCGGTAATCCAGCCCGGATCGGCCACGACGTACAGGACATCGCCGGGCTCGGCGCCGAAAGCTGCCGACATGGTCGCGGCAACGCCGCTTGCATACCCGCCGTGAACATGGACGACCCCCTTGGGCTTTCCGGTCGAGCCGGACGTGTAGATGATGAAATTCGGGCATTCGGCGTCAACGGCGATGGGCTTGGAAGCGGCCCAGATAGCTCTGACAAATTCCTGGTCTGGAAGGGCCAACAGCGAGGCTTCGTCCGTCACGGCAAGTCCCGCATCGCGCGCGGCGGACAAGAGCGATTCGCTCGCCGCGTCGGTAAGGTCGTGGCTCCAATGGTCGCGCTGCGAGTTCCATGGCAGATCGGGCTGGGCCGTATGCTTGACCACTATGACCGCTTCCACGCGCGCAGGTGAATCAACGAGCGCGCCCGCGATCGCTATTCGAAGCTGGGCCGCCTGGCGCGCCGACATGGGTTCGGCTTCGGTCTCTCCCTCGGCAAGGCTGGCGAGTGCGGAGCCGACACCGCGCATCACGTCGGATCGCTCGACCGTTACCTCGCCAGCGAGCAGGTCGACGACTGTGGCCTTGATGAGTTCGCGCTGTTTCTGCGTGAGGTTGAGCTCGCTCGCTCCCAGCGCTGTCTCAAGCAGTTCGATGGCCACGGAAACGGCGATAAAGTTATCGAGCGCCGGATCTGTGTAGCTCGGCTTGAAGGGCACCATCTGCGCGTTGCGGTAAGACCCGTCGGCCGTCACGACGATTTTCGCGCCAGCGTCGGCGATGCGATCAGAGAGCGTCTTGTCGCCGAATCCGCCGAACACGGGCGTGTAAACAACACCGAGCCGATTTGCCCCTTCGGTCCAGAAGATTTGCTCGGGAATGCTCGGCATGTTGAGCGCTATCCGATCACCGGGCTTCGCGCCAAGGGCCTGGAGCGCGAGCGCGCATTTGGCGCTTTCAAGCATCAGCTTTCGGCGGGAGACGACCTCGCTATCGACCGGGCCACCACGCCCGTCCTCGCTGGCCATGTTCCAGCGGTCGCCTTCGTAGATCAGGGCCGCTTCGTTGCCATGGCCGGCAAGCACATGCCGGTTCACTTCATTGAAAGCCACATTGGTCAGGCCCCCTTCGAACCATTTCCAGTCGGGCGGCGTGTCATCGTTGAACGCGCGATCCCACGGATCGAAGCTCTCCGGCAAATCGAGGCAAAGCGGAAGAGCGGTGTGCGCATCCCAGCCCGACCAGCTTCCGGCATCATCGTCAAGGAAGGCCCATGCACCGTTGTCGCCAACGGTCGGGATAAACCAGCAGATCTGTCGCTTGGCTATGTCGCCATGATAGCGCCCGGGGTCATTGACGCAGGCCGACTGGATAGCCTCGAAAGTGGATCGGCTGTCTATGGTAGGGGCGGATCGCCCAATAGTTTTGGCTTTCGCGAACGAAATTAGCGCCTACCCCGTTATTGGTATTTTATTCTTGCCCTGTGTAATGCCAGAGCTTGCCGAAAATTCCGGCAAGGGGCTTGGCGCCGATCGGAAGTGGACTTCAATATCGACGGCACTCTTGCAGCGGTCGCATAAATGAGTGCATCCCGAGCGCTTGCCCGGCGCTGCGGTTTCGCGCATGGCTTTGAATGATATCGCAGTTCAACGATGTGTCAGGGACGCCCCATTATGACCACGCCACCATCCCCCCTTGCTGACCGGCTCGTCGTGGTTTTCGGGGGCAGCGGCTATATTGGCAACTACGTCGCGCAAAGCCTGCTCAGTCGCGGCGCACGGTTGCGTATCGCCAGCCGCCATCCTGAGCGCAGCCACTCGCTGAAGCCGCTTGCCAATCTGGGCCAGCTGCAATTTGCGCGCTGTGATATCCTCAATCAGGACAGCGTCGAGGCCGCGCTCCGGGGCGCCGACTATGTCGTTAACCTAGTGGGCGCCTTTGAAGGCGATCTTGAGAAGCTGATGGGCGAAGCGCCGGGAGCTATGGCCCGCATCGCGAAAGCCCAGGGGGCTCAGGCGTTCGTCCATGTCAGCGCCATAGGGCCGGACGCCTCATCGAGCGCAGCCTACGCTCGGGGAAAGGCCAAGGGCGAGGAGAACGTCCTCGAAGCGTTTCCGGAAGCGACCATCCTTCGGCCATCAATCGTGTTCGGCAAGGATGACAACTTTCTAAACATGTTTGGCCAGATGATCGAAATGGCCCCCGTGCTGCCGGTCTTCGGACCGGATGCAAAGCTTCAGCTTGTCTACGCCGACGATGTCGCGGAGGCGGTGGCGGTCGCGCTTGAGAATCCAGCTGAGCATGCCGGCCATATCCACGAGCTCGGTGGCCCTGAGCAGCTCACGATGATGGAAATCAACGAACGCATAGCGACCGCTCAGGGACGACAGCGTCGCTTCATCGCCATGCCGGATGGGATATCCGCTTTCTTTGCGGCGCTGCCTTTGACACCGATGAGCAAGGATCAGTGGACCCTTCTCAAGCCCGGAAGCATCGTGTCGGGGGAGCATCGCACTTTTGCCGAGTTGGGGATCGAACCGAAACCCTTGGGGTTGTTCCTCGACAAGTGGATGACACGTTACCGGCGCTTTGGCCGTTTCGGCCTAAGCACTCAGCGAAACAAGGAGCGCGAGGCGCGCGGATTGCCGCCCGTACCGACGGGCGAAGGCGCTGAGCTGACGGTCCCGCGCGATCCGTAAACTAGGCCAAAGCGCTGGAATACAGCGCGAGCAAGTCGGCGTAGGCTTTCTCTGCGGCCGGCTCTGCGTAGGCGGGGCTGTCAGGTACAGTCCAACCGTGGTCGCCTGCGTAGACCTCGACCATGGCAGAGCGTCCGGCGTCTTTCGCAGCGGCGGCGAAGACGGTCTTGTCTTCGGGCGCAGCCGCGTCATCGTCCCGAGCAACGGCGATGAGGAATTGCGCGGTTGCATCGCCAAGCACCTTGTGCGGGCTCTTTTCGTAGTCTTCGCGCACTAACCCGCCTCCGTGGAAGCTCGCGGCTGCCTTGATACGGCTCGGCACGGCGGCCGCGCTCCAGACGGTGAACGGGCCGCCCATGCAGTATCCCTGTGTCCCGACGCCTTTATCTGTGTCCACTGAAGGCTGCTGATCAAGCCAAGCGACCGCGCTGGCCGCGTCGCGTCCGATCGAAGCCGCATCGAGTTTGGCGCGCCATGGGCGGACCCTTGCGAAACCATCGTCAGAGATGAACGCGGCAAAGTCGGCAAACTGTTCCCCGGTCACATCGCGATAATATGGGTTCAAGACCAGAACCGCGTAGCCTTCCCCAGCAAGGCGCCGGGCCATATTTCGCTTGGCTTCGCGAACCGAGGCGATGTCCGGCCAAAACACGACCGCGGGGTGTTTGCCCTCAGCGGGGTGGACAAAGAAGGCATCCATCGTGCCGTCGGCGGTCTCGAAAGTTACGCCTGTTTCGGAGAGACCCGAGCTTGAGGGCGCGGCGCTGGTTTCGCCATTCGCGGCTTCCGGCGCGCAGGCTGCGACGGCAGCCGCTCCTGTGAGCGCGGCAAACTGCCGGCGCGAAACAGCGTCACGCGCCCATTGCTTAAGCTTTGCTTCGTCACACATCGTTTGCCTCTCGCATTTGCAGAACTATCCACGTCATAGTCGCCTCGGCGGCGAGTGGCCAGAGGCCATCATTCCATGTGATGGGGCCACCGCTTACGGCCATTCGGTCGCTCAATCTCGATAGGGGCGTTGCAGGAACGGGCATGGCGCTCGCTCGGTGCCGGTCGAACGCGCCCTTGGTAGCAGGCTCCCTAGCAACCTCTTCCCGCTGCAAGCAGAGCGCCGCCGCGTCCTTGCTCCCGGCGCTCCACGCGCCGGCTTGCCTCTCTCAGTCGCTGACAATCGAACCGGGCACCCGAGGCAGACGCGCGCTCAGTGATATCGACAAGCGCTTCCGGAGGGAAGATCAGCGGCGCCCTGCCAAGAAAGACGCGATGCCACCGGTCAGCGCCCGCGACGATTTGTGCGAAGACCTGTCGTGCTTCGTCGCTTTCTGGCCCAAAGACTCTCTCAGCCAGTTCCTGCATCTCAGTTCGCTCGCCACCGCCGCGAACGAAAAGCGCGGCGAAGCGCCTAGCGGCCTCGGGCTGATCTCGTGCCGCGAGGGCCAGCTCCAGCATCGTGCTCTGAGAGGGCCGATCCCGCCAGCCCCTTCGCGCGGCAAGCTGTATCGAGTAACTGCTCTCTTCCAGTTGGCCCGCCTGCAGTTGGGCAAGGCTGAGAAGGCGCAAATGCTCCGCCGGCATTGGGCGGCGCGCCACAAGGGTTCTCGCGTGCTCAACCGCTTTAGCACGATCGTTGTCGCGCAAGGCATCGACCAGAATATGGCGTTGCGAAAAGGCTCGCGCTGGCTTCGGCACAAACTCGGCGAGACCCGGTTCATAGCGCGACTGCCGATCGATTTGTATCGCTGCCGTGCCGACACCGATGAAGATCCAAAACGCGATCCAGCAGGCTCTTGCAATCATCGCCCTTCCTCCAAGACGGGCGAATTCGAAGATACGGCGTTGCGCATCAGGAGCAGGACAGCGAAAGCGGCGAGAGCGAGCATGGTCTGATTGCGCAAGGGATAATCGGTCGCCGATTGCAGAGCGATGATCAGGCAAATCGCGGACCCGCTCCACGCGCTCCAGCGGCGCGGCACTGCGCGCGCGCACCATGAGAACCAAACCACGAGGATGAGCCAAGCTGCGATCAGCGCAAGGCCGGGGAGGCCAGCTTCAATTGCAACTTCGATATAATCGTTGTGCGCCCGACCGGCCCTGCGCTGGGTCATGTTCTCAAGCGATTCATCGACCTGGAACACTTCATCAAACGTTCCCATCCCCGACCCCACCGGCCAGTATCGCGAACTGACGAACAAGGCGTCATCCCAAATGTATGTGCGAGCGTCTCCGACCCGTTCGAACCGCTCCAGCGTATCGTCAAGGCGACCGGGCGAGGCCAGCAAAAGCGACCCTCCCAATAAGATCGCCAAACCGAGAGCGCCCAAGGTAAAGATCGCGCCGTTCGATCCGTCAGACCTTGTCTTTCCCAGCTTGAGGCGTGTGAGTACAAGCTTCACGCCTACAAGAAGAACCGGAATGGCGGTGAGAACGAGCGCGGTGCGGGAGCGCGTCAGAACGATCGCCACTATCAGCAGGAGACATACCGAAAGGCGCGCTACACCGAATATGGGGTGCGGTTTGGGTGGAGGAAGCAGACTGGCGAGGGCCAGGCATCCGACAAGGAAGAGTCCGGCGGAATTGCGATTGGCAAAAGTCCCGAAGAGCACGCCCTGCATGGGCGTTTCCGGATAGAATGAGGCCAGCGCGTTGACGCTGAAAGCCTGGCTGAGGCCAATCAACGCGTTGGCGATGCCCAAGAGGACAAAGAGCCAGCCCAGGGTGTGCAGTTGGTCGCGCCTGACAGCCCAACCCACGCTCAGGATCGTCAACGGCACGATCAGGCCGCTGAGCGCGACAAGGGTTCTCGCGCTGTCGAGGCTGATCGGAGCCCATCCGTTGGCACCAACGGCCTCGCGGGCGCTGGCTGCGAGCGTTCGGCCTGGTATTCTGGTCCAGACCGCTTCGGGCAGAGGAAGCACGTGCAGCAAGGGGAGGGCAACACTTGCCAGCGCTAGGAACACCAATGCGCGAGGCGCTTGCGACCAGAAGTCAAAGAACGCCTTGCGAAAGCATGCCAAAAGGCCGAGCGCCGTGATCTGCACCAGCAGATTTGCCAGTCCATAGCGAACGCCGCCTCCTCCAAACGCAACCGCAATCGCAACAAGAAGAGCAAGACCCCAAAGGTATCGCTGCGACCGGGCGCTGTGTCGAGTGCGAGGTTGTGTCGTTTGGCTCTTGGGTTCGGCTCGCCTCGCCATTGATTTTCCCAAGGAGCTGCCTGTTGGCGATCGTTCGATGCTCACTGGTTGTCTTCTCGATCAGCCATAGTCTCACTGCAGACAAAAAAGCGCTCGACCCTTGGGGTGAGCGCTATTCGCAAAGCAGTCAAACTGCTCTTAGGTCGCAACCGGGCTCAGTTGGCGCCGGGAGACTGGTTGGGATCTGGATCGGGATCACCGACAGACTGATCATCATCCCCATCGTCGATGATGATGAAGATACCGGCCGCAGCCGCTGCGCCCAAGATCGCGACCAGGACACCGGGTGCGACCAACTTCTCGCCTTTCGCATCGCGGCCTTTTCCAGGTTTCGAAGCGCTCGAGGTGTATGTCGGGCTCGTGTCGCTCGCGCGCGTGTTGGCTGTCGCCGCAACCGGGGCGATCGCCAGACTGACAGCGCTCGCTGCCATAAGAAGTCGCGTTGCGTGGCTCATCAATACAACCTTTCCGGTTTCCTTGGTGCGCTAAGGATTAGTTCAACGCTTGTCATAAAGCAAATGCGATCTACGAAAAAAGGGTAAACCGTGCCTTAGCGGAGAAACGAAGCCTTTGGCGCCCCTTCAAGGGGCCGCTGGCCTAGCGTTCGAGGCCAAAGTCCCTTCATTTGCGCCCGGCGATAGGCGCAGCACTCGATCCGCGAGGGCGAGCGTTGCGGTGCGGTGTGTAATGATGATCACTGTCCGCCCGTCCAAGCCTTCGATGCACCGCTCGACGAACGCCGCTTCGCTCGAAGTGTCGTACATGCTGGTGGCTTCATCCAGGACCAGTATCGGGGGATTGAAGAAAAGCGCGCGCGCCAGAGCGATACGCTGCCTTTGGCCCCCCGATAAGCGAACACCCTTGTCACCGATGCGCGTTTGAAATCCGTCTGGAAGCTGTGACACCAGATCCCATGCGCTGCTGAGCCTTGCGGCGTGTTCGACCGCCTCATGTGAAGCGTCGGGTGCGAGCATGGTTATGTTGTCCCAGACGGTGCCGTTAAACAGCAATGTGCGCTGGGGCACGTATCCAATCTGGCGGCGCAAGTCCTGAACATCGAGCGTGCGGATGTCCTGGCCATCGAGCGTAATGACGCCGGACTGTGCGTCGTAGAAGCGCAGCAAAAGCCGGATGAGAGTGGACTTACCCGCTCCGTTAGAGCCCGTAAGAACGACGGTTTCGCCCGGAGCGATACTGAGGCTCACCCCGTCGAGCACTAGGTCGCGGCCAGGGTAGGCGAACCGGACATTTTCGAAGGAGATAGCGCCTTTCGCCCTCGGCGGCGGTGGCGGTGTACCCGAGGCGGTTTCCCGTGGGAGACCGAGCACCTCTGACAAGCGTGTGAGGGTGCCCAAAGCCCATTGGATGTCGCCATAAAGCCGTGCGAGGCTGCTCAGCGGCAAGGTCAGCAGGCCAGCGTAGAGCAGGAAGCTAAACAACTCAGCCGGGTTCTCAGCCTTCTGACTGACCGCACCGGTCGCTCCCAGATAAAGGATTGCGATAACGGTCAGCGAGGCGAGCAGGAGAACCAGCGGGCCGGAGATCGCCGCAAGAGCTGCGTGCTTCAGGTTGGCAAGGCGCGCTTGTTCGACGCTGCCTGCGTAGTTTTGGAGGTAGTGATCCTCCAGCGCAAACGACTTGATCGCAGGGAGTGTGTCGAGGTCGCGTTCGGCCATGGAAAAAAGCGTCACTTCTGTATCGCGCGCGCGCTTCGCGAGTGTTCGAAGCCGACGACCGAACAGGCGGAAGACAGCCAATATGACGAGGATCAGAAGCGGGACTGATAAGGCCAGAGCGGGGTCAAGAAGGATCAGAAGAACCGCCGCCCCAACTGCGGTCATGACATTGGAGGGTACACTGGTCAGGGTTCTCGTCAGCACATTGCTGAGGACCTTCACCTCAGAAGTCATGAGCGAGAGGAGGTCACCAAGCTGCGCCTGTTCATGGATGTGGACCGGCATGGCTTGTACGTGGTCATAGGTTTCGAGCCGAAGGCCCGCAAGGATGCGTCCTGACGCGCGGGCCGACAGATAACGGGTCACAACACCGAACCCAGTCATGGCCACGAGCGCAACGATCAGGAGCGCAAGCGTTTCCTCCACACCAATGCTCACATCCCCGAGAAGGCCGCCAAGCAGTTTACCGGCGAGCCATGGCAGGACAAGCGTCACCGCGGAACCCAACAAGGTCACTAAGCCGATGAGCGCAAGATCGCCGCGGTACTGACTGGCTCGCTGAACTAGGAAGCGAAAATTCATTCCCGTGCGCCCGAAAGACCGATGCCCGCTGCTCGCATATGCCAAACCGGCCTGAAATCGTTCGGCTCCGCGGTCTGCATGGCTGGTCGAATGTCAATGACGGCCCTGCTCTTCATGTTTTGCAGCGAATGGCGGATTTCGGCAATTCTGGCTAGGGGCTTGCAGGCCCCATCGCGATAGCCTTGCAGGACGACTGGCCTCAGCGCCCGGTAGTGAATGGGTGAGAAACAGATAGACTTTGTGATTGACCCCAAATTGCAGCTTTGCGATGCGCCCACCGAACGGGCGTACGGATGAAAGCATAGGAGCTAAGCGTGCCGAAACCTCGCAAGGGGATCATTCTTGCCGGAGGCTCTGGCACGCGCCTTTACCCGCTCACAAGGGGCGTGTCGAAGCAGCTTATGCCTGTGTTTGACAAGCCGATGATCTATTATCCGCTGAGCGCCTTGATGCTTGCCGGTATCCGCGACATTCTGGTTATCACCACGCCCGAGGACACCGAGCAATTCCAGCGCGTCCTTGGTGACGGGTCCGCCTTTGGTGTATCGCTTAGTTACGCTGTGCAGCCTCGGCCAGAGGGGCTGGCGCAGGCCTTTCACATCGGGGCCGATTTCGTCGCGGGGAGCCCGAGCGCGCTTATTCTGGGGGACAACATCTTCTATGGGCACGGCCTCCCAGATCTCCTCAAACGCGCCGACGATAGAGTAAAGGGCGCCACAGTTTTTGCGTATTATGTGAACAACCCGGAGGTGTTCGGTGTGGTCGAATTCGACACAGACGGGAAGGCGGTTTCGATCGAAGAAAAGCCGCCGGAGCCCAAGTCGAACTACGCCGTGACCGGCTTGTACTTCTATGATGACACAGTTGTTGAGCGCGCCCGTTCGCTTGCGCCGTCGAAACGCAACGAGCTTGAGATCACCGATCTCAATCGCCTCTATTTGCGAGAGGGGGCGATGTCGGTTGAAATCATGGGGCGCGGATTTGCCTGGCTTGACACCGGAACCCATTCCTCTCTGATCGACGCGGCGACCTATGTGCGCATTACCGAAGAGCGCCAGGGATTGAAAATTGCGTGCCCGGAAGAAATTGCTTGGCGGCAGGGGTTTATTTCCGACGAAGATCTTGAGCGCATTGCCGAGCCGCTGCGCAAATCCGGCTATGGAGAGTATCTGCTCAATTTACTCGATAGGCCTGTGTTTTGACGCCTCCCTCCATCAAAAGGGGCGAGGCTTCATGAAGGTAGTGGACACTGCCATACCCGGGCCGAAGATCCTCGAGCCCCGCGTTTTCGGCGATGATCGCGGCTTTTTCATGGAGACATGGAATGAAGCCACCTTTGCCGAGGCAGGCCTCAATCTATCGTGGGTGCAGGACAACCATAGCCACTCGCAAAAAGGGGTGCTGCGCGGCCTTCACTTTCAGAACCCCGGGCCCCAGGGCAAGCTGGTTCGAGTTGCCAGCGGGGCGGTGTTTGACGTGGCTGTCGATTTGCGACAGTCCTCCCCACACTTTGGCCAGTGGATCGGTGTCGAGCTCTCAGCAAAGAACAAGAAGATGCTGTGGGTGCCCGAAGGGTTCGCGCATGGATTTCTGACGCTGACCGACGATACGGATTTCTTGTACAAGTGCACCGCTCCCTACGCGCCGGAATGCGAACACACCTTGGCATGGGATGATCCAAGCGTGGCCGTGGAATGGCCGATCGTTGGGCTGGACCCCATCATTTCGGATAAAGACGCCGTCGGGCTGGCGCTCGCCGATGTTCCAGCCTTCGACTAAGAGATTGGGTGGGTCCATGAAGGTTCTTATCACCGGGGCGAACGGCCAATTGGGCGGGGCGCTTCAGCGCACGATCCCCGAGGGTCTGGATTTCAACGCCATCGATGTCGAGGATGTCGACTTTACCGAACCCGCGATGCTCGCTGCGCGATTGGTGGTTGAAGCGCCGGATACCTTGATCAACACCGCCGCCTACACCGCGGTCGACAAGGCCGAAGACAACGAAGAAACCGCGCATGAAATCAACGCGGAGGCGGTGGCAGTCATGGCTGAAGCGATGCGCGATCAAGGCGGCAAACTCGTGCAAATATCGACCGACTTTGTCTTCGATGGGACGTCGCCGCGCGCGTATCGGCCGGATGACCCACGCGCGCCTCTGTCCGCCTATGGCCGCACAAAGGCTGCGGGCGAGGATTATGTGGGAGCGTCCGACCTCCTGGTGCGGACCGCCTGGGTTTACGAAGCTGGTGGCGCCAATTTCGTGCGGACGATGATCCGGTTGATGAAAGAGCGGGACGAAGTCAGCGTGGTCGCCGATCAGATTGGTTCACCGACATGGGCGACGGGGCTGGCTCGCGCGATTTGGGGCCTGATTGAGAAGGGCGCCGTGGGGACGTACCATCACAGCGACGCAGGGGTGGCCAGCTGGTACGATTTCGCGGTGGCGATCGCTGAGGAAGCGCACGCTGTCGGCTTGTTACAACGCCTCCCGAACGTAAGGCCGATTACCACCGCCGAATATCCGACGCGGGCGCCTCGGCCGGCTTTCTCCCTGCTCGATTCCCGGGCAACTCGCGAGGTTCTGGGTTCACGTGCGGTCCACTGGCGGGATAATTTGCGCCTGATGCTGAAGGAGGAGGCCCTTGGCTAACCTGCTCGTAACGGGTGGTGCCGGCTTCATCGGCGGCAATTTCGTCCACTACTGGAATGCGCAACATCCCGATGACCACGTCGTCGTCCTTGATGCTCTGACTTACGCTGGAAACCGTTCGACACTGGCCGGAGCCAATCGAACCGAACTGATCGAAGGGGACATTCGCGATCAGAATCTGGTCGAGGATCTGCTGCGCGACCACGAGATATCGACGATTGTACACTTTGCAGCCGAAAGCCATGTCGATCGATCGATCACCGGCCCGGATGCGTTTATCGAGACCAACATTCTCGGTACGAACGCGCTGTTGAAGGCGGCGCGCGCGGTTTGGTTATCGGGTGACGGTGTGGATCACCGGTTTCACCACATCTCGACCGATGAGGTATTCGGCTCGCTTGGCGAGGAGGATCCCGCTTTCAGCGAGACCACACCATACGCGCCCAATTCTCCTTACTCGGCGTCAAAGGCGGCCTCGGACCATCTGGTGCGCGCGTATCATCACACCTATGGTCTGGACGTCACGACTTCCAATTGCTCGAACAATTACGGCCCCTACCAGTATCCGGAGAAGCTGATTCCGCTGTTTCTGCTCAACGCTTTGTCGGGGAAGGGCTTGCCGATCTACGGCGACGGCATGAATGTGCGCGACTGGCTGCACGTCGAGGACCATTGCCGAGGTATCGAGGCCTGCCTTGCCAAAGGAAAGCCCGGCGAAACCTATAACATTGGCGGGGGGGCTGAGCTCGCGAACATGACCGTGATCGATACGATCTGCGCGGAAGTCGACCGCGCGTTCGAGGAGGTTGAGGATCTCGCTGATCGCTATGCCGATGCGCCCGCAGCGCAGGGACGCAGAAGCGCGACACTCAAGACGTTTGTTGCGGATCGCGCGGGCCATGATCGCCGATACGCGATCGATGAGAGCAAGGCCCGAACGCAGATAGGCTACGCGCCGCAGCGCGGCTTCGATGAAGGGCTGCGCCAGACTTTGCGCTGGTACCTTGATCGCGAAGATTGGTGGCGCCCATTGCTGCGTGGGTGATATTCGGCGCCAGATTGGGATTGGGCGAAGGCATCTCGCGCAAAGCAAGAAATGGCGACGCTGCCTTACTGGCTAAGCTCGGATCGACCGTGCGACGAGCCTAACCCTTTGGGGCCCCGTGGGTTGCCAGCCGATCAGCAAGCTTTCGCGCAATCCATTCGCCAAGGCATCGATGGCCGTCGGCGTTCATATGCAGCGCATCCAACACCAGAACGGGTTGGCCCGCCTCGCATCGGTCAAAGGCGTCGACCGGATCGATTACCGGGACATTGTGGATTTTGCCGAGCGAAGCGACCGCCCGGCGGTAAGGGGCGAGTCGGCGGGCAGTCGCCGCGCTTCCACCCGGAGGCGGCGCAAGCAGAAGGACCTGGCTTCCAGACCGCTGCCATCCCTCGATATGCCGGGTTAGAGAGGCTTTGAATTGAGCAATTTCCAAGGGTTTTCGCGCGCGCAGCCAGCCGCGCGGCGCCGCATCGTTTGTTCCGTAGGCCAAGATCACGATGTCGGCGCGGCGCTCGATATCCGCCCATCGGTCTTCGCCCATTGGGGCCGTGTCGCCGCCCCGAGCGTAGAGCTTCACTGTCGTTTGGTTCCCGAGCGCCTCGTCCAGAACCCGGCCAAAGGGAAGCGAGCCTTTTTCGCTGAGCGACCCGGAAACGTGGCTGTCGCCGAGAACGGAAACGAGTGTCGCGGCTTCCGGATCGAGAGCGATCTGCCCATCATACGAGACTGATCGAGTCTTGACGCTGTTGGTTCCGCCCGACGTCCATGCTGGTACCTCTGGCCAAAGCGCCGCCATCGCCGCAAGGGCGAGCACGAAGCAAACTGTGATCCATTTGCGACGTTTCATCGGGTCATTGCGCTCGATTCGGTGAATGGCGTGGCGATGCTGCGCAGATGAATCTAATGGCGAGGCAAGACAATGCGCAATCCGGTTTAAGGTCGCCTTCATGGCATTCACGCTCAACAGGCTATCGTCCCTGCGCCGGGTGCTCACGGCATCACGCCTCTGGGTGTTCCGCTCGGTAATGGGAATGGACATCCATCCCAGTGTCGAGATGTCGCTCACCGCCAAGTCCGACTTGACCTTTCCGCGCGGAGTTCATGTCGGAGAGCACACTTATATCGCAATTGGCGCGTGGATTTTGACGCATGGCCGGACGCGTGGCCTCTATTCTCACACCCATGTCGGGCGAAACTGCTTCATTGGCGGAGAGAGCCTCATTCTTCCCGGTGCAAAGGTGGGGGACAATTGCGTCGTCGGGGCCGGCAGCGTGGTGACGAAGGATGTCCCCGCGCACTGTATCGTGGGCGGGAACCCCGCCAGGATTATTCGCAAGTATATCAAGTTCGGTACCTACGGTCGCTTCATCGACGCCGACGAGACGGAACGACGCATTCGCAGCGCCCATCCCGATGCAGCCGATCTGCCTAATCGCATGAAGAGCTAGCTTTCAATCGTGGCTGGCTTCAGCGATTGAAGAAAGGCGTTCCCATGCAATGTCTGGTCTACCTACCCTATTCGTATACAGGCCGCGGTCCGGCCGAGAGTTGCATGCGGATAATCGACAGCTTCCCCTCGCAAGGTATTGAGACACATGTATTTGTGCACAGGACGCGAGCGTCAGTTCCTGACGAAGTCTCGGTCCATGAAGCGGCAATCGCTCCGATGCGCCACATGCCCTTCAGGCTTATCGCGCGGACCTCTCAAGTCCTGCTCGACCGAGCTTTTCGTCGCGCGATTAGAACGGCGCCACCGGGATCAATAGCGTATTTCTGGCCAAACGCGTCGCCAGAGCTCGTTCGCGAAGCCAGCGCTGCGGGGCTTTGTTGTGTGCGTGAGATGATCAACAGCCCGCTTGCGAAGGCCAAGCCGATCCTCGATGCCGCCTACCAACAGGTCCGTTTGCCTCCGGCCCATGGCATCGGACACGAACGCGTAAAAGCCGAGAACGCCGAACTTGGCCTGTACGACTACATTTTTTCCTCGAACGATGAGGTTGATGCCGCGCTTCTAGATCTCGGCATTCCTGAATGTCGTATCTTGAAGACCAGCTTTGGCTGGACACGGTCTCGATTTGCCAGCGCGCCGGTCGAGCGCGCGCCCGGCGATGGTCTGCGGTTCGTGTTCGTCGGTTCGATAGACGTCCGCAAAGGGGCCCCGAACTTGGTTGAAGCCTGGACGAAAGCGGCTGTTGACGGGCAGTTGCTCTTTGCGGGGTCCGTTGAGGCCGGCTTGCGGCCCATTATGGAAAGCGCTTTTGCAAAAAGCGATATCACTCACCTCGGACATGTCGCCGACGTAGCGGAGCTGTACCGGGCCTGTGACGTATTCGTCTTTCCGACGCATGAAGAAGGCGGGCCGCAGGTGACTTACGAGGCTGCGGCGTGCGGTCTGCCCGTCATCACGACGCCGATGGGGGCGGCGCGACTGATAGAGGATGGTGTGACAGGGCTGATTGCGCCAGCTGGCGACGTCGACGCCCTCGCGATCTCAATGCAATGTCTCGCAAGTGAGCCCGACCTGCGAGCAAGGCTTGCCGCTAATGCTCACAGCGCTGTCGATAGGTTCGAATACGAGAATGTCGGCCATAACAGGGCGGCTCTTCTTGCTCGCGTCGTGTCCCGCTACGCCGCAGCATCATCACGCAACGACTGATCCCTTTTTGCCAGTGACCGACCTTGAGAACAGTTCATAGCGCTGCTAGCGCGCCGGGCATGAACTGGCTGCTTTCGTGGCCGCGTGGTGACATCTGTGTCGTCAAACTTGAATTCGGAGTCCCGCAGACAGTGGCGGATGGGCGCGACAAGACAGCAAGCCACAATAAGAGTGTTCTGCCAATTCACGTCGGCTTGCTTTGGCATTCAATTGACAATCCTAATCTAGGTGTCGGCGCGCTTTCGATTGCCAACGCCGGGCTTATAACCGGAGCTGCGGAGAAACTCGGTCTTCCCGTGACCCTGCATGTCATCGGACCAGCGGGCACTTTCGACTATGGTCATGAAATTCCCGGCGATTGGGACAACGCGGAATTGAGTCGAACGCGATTGGCAAATCCGTTTTCGTCCTTTCACCAACGTTTGCGCCAATGCGATGTCGTTTTTGATATCGGTGCAGGGGACAGCTTCTCGGACATTTATGCCGGAAAACGTTTTCCGCTGATGATCCTCTCGAAGTTTGCGGCGAAACTGGCCGGTGCGCGCCTCGTGCTTAGCCCCCAGACGATTGGCCCGTTCTTTGGCTGGCAGGCCAAGATCGCCGCAAGAGCAGCGTTGAGTGTGTGTGACCACACATTCGCACGCGACCAATTGTCTCGAGATTACCTCAGTGAGCTTGGCTTTGACGCGAAATCTTCGCTGACCACCGACGTGGCCTTTGCCTTGCCATACACGGTGCAGGAAACCGCAAATCGTGCCCTGCCGGGGGAGCCCGAGCCCGTTCGTGTGGGGTTGAATGTTTCGGGTCTGTTGTATCGTGCGCATCGCTCGCCGCATGCGAATGTGCGTCTGCGCGCAGATTATCCCAAGCTCATTTATCGGATCGTGGAGCGGCTGAGTGCAGACGAGGCTTACGAGGTCCATCTGATCGCGCATGTCATCAATTCTGAGGACGCGCCGATCCCGGAGGAGGGACACTTTGAAGACGATTATTCGACAGCTCAAGAAATACAGGCTCGTTTCCCAGGATGTGTGGTGGCGCCGAAGTTCGAAACCCCGATCGAGGCTAAATCCTATATAGCCGGAATGGACGTGTTCGCGGGAAGTCGCATGCACTCGACGATCGCCGCGATTTCCTCGGATACGGCCGTGATCCCCTTAGGATACAGTCGCAAGTTCAACGGACTGTTCGATTCCATCGGCTATAACTGGAACATCGATTTGACCCAGATTGGTGAGGATGACGCGTTAGTGTCTTTCTTCGAGGCAATGGGCAGGATCGACGCGCTAAAGCGTGATGCTATCGCTGCAAACGCGCAGGCGCGTGAGCGGTTGCGCGGCTATGTTGCGTTCATCGAAAGCGCGCTTCTAGAGGCCGCTGCGCGCCGTGCTTGATATCGAGACGATCAAGTCGAACGGTCTTTGCTCCGGCTGCGGTCTGTGTGCCGGAATTCGAGGCCACCATAAGTCAGCCATTTGCATGGAAGTATCGGATAAGGGGTTTCATCGCCCGGTGGCGACTGACCGTATTTGTGAGACCGATTTGCGTCTGATCAACCAGGTTTGTCCGGGGCTGAACATTGAGCACGACAGCCCTCGGCAGGCCGAGGACTATGACCCCATCTGGGGGCCGCTTCTCAAGGCCCGGCTAGGTTGGAGCACAGATCAAGCTTTGCGGCGCAACGCGTCCTCTGGTGGAGCCCTATCCGCGATCCTGCTTCATCTTCTGGAGAGTGGAGAGATCGATTACGTCTTGCAAACGGCCGCGTCGTCGCAATTGCCGCTGCGCAACGCTCTCGTCACGAGCACCGGGCGAGAGGATGTGTATGAGGCTGCCGGCTCGCGCTACGCGCCATCATCTCCCCTGGAAGACATTGAAGCATGCCTCAGCGCGCCGGGGCGGTTCGCCTTCGTCGGCAAACCTTGCGATGTTGCGGGACTGCGTCGGCTGTCGAAATTTGTCCCCTCGGTCGACCAGAAAATTCCGATCATGATCGCTTTCATGTGCGCTGGAGTGCCGAGCTATCGGGGTACCTCTGCGGTGCTTAAGCAGATGGGGGTAGCCGACGAAAGCGATGTGGTTTCCTTTCGCTTTCGCGGAGACGGCTGGCCCGGATTTGCAACAGCGGTGCTTTCCGACGGTTCGGAGCGTCGATTGGATTACAACAGCAGTTGGGGTGCCATCCTGAATCGCCATCTCCAGTTTCGCTGCAAGATATGCCCCGACGGCACCGGCGAATTCGCCGACATCACCTGCGCGGATGGCTGGTATCTGGATGAGGCGGGAAGGCCCGTCTTCGATGAGAGGGAGGGGCGAAGTGTCATCTTGACCCGGACGGAGAAAGGGGAAGCATGCGTGCTTCGCGCAATCTCGTCCGGGCATGTACAAGCTGAACAAGTTGATCTTGCGACGCTCAAGGCCATGCAACCCTTCCAGGCGCGACGCAAAGGCCATGTGTTGCCGCGGTTGGCAGCGATGGCTCTCGTGGGCAGGAAGCTTCCAAGGTTTCGAGGACTGGCGTTGCGGTACAGTCTGAAAGGCCTGAGAGCGAAGGAGATCGTGCGAAGCTTTGGCGGGACTCTTCGCAGGCTCCTTACAAATAGAAGTGAGCAGGTCTGAGACCGAGCCCGCTGTTCGCCAATCTGCTCAATCCGCCCCGGTGAAATCGCCACCATTATGCCACGCATCGGCGTTCGCCACGCTGGCGTCGTTGCTGATGGTTTTGCTACGAAGCAGATTGCCATCTACGTCGAACAGTTGCAGACTCATATCGGCGATGAGCGTTCCTGTCGCCACCGGTGCCTGGCCATCGGTTGCGCGGGCGAGGAAAGAGAATTTCTCGAACGTCGAGAACGCACCGCTGCTGGCCGCGTCGAAGGGGACATCCTGGGACACCCCATCGACAGTGCGAGTGATCCGATTATTCGCGTGGTCGATTTCCGTTCGAAGTGTCTGCCACTGATCCGGAACCATAGTGCCGTTCGGGGCGACAACCCCTCGGTTGAGCAGTTTGGCGCCTGTGTCGTCTTCAACGGTCGCGGCAAGACTTCCCGCAGGGAACATCTCAATATCGCTGCCCGTGCTGCGCGAGGAGAACAGGCGAGTAGCACCACCGGGAATGGCTCCGGGGAAGAAGATCTTCATCTCCTGGACCAGGCGAACCGTTCCCGGATCGATGAAGTCCGGATCGGCAAACCACCCGGTCGTCGCGCCCTGAACAAGCCACTGCGTCGGAATAGACGAACTGGTCAATCGCACGCTTTGCGCCATAAGGTTAAGAGACAAGTCCAAAGTCACGTTAGCTCCTGACGCACCGGTAGTGCCTCTGATTTGAATGAACTGTCCCGGCTCGATTGTGCCATCGGCGCTTGTCCACGCCTGCACCTCTGTAACGCCGTCCACATCCACGCTGCGCCATTCCACGCCCGCCCCAACGCTCACGGGCTGCGAGGGACGTTGGTTAAGCACCTTCTGCAAGGGAAGCTCGGTGAGTGTGTCGGGGGTCAGGTTCGAACGATCCCGCCACTCTACCCCGCTCGGCACGTTCTCCCACACGATCACCGCTTCGGGATCATCGGTCGTCCAGTCGATAGCATCGCGAGTTGCCGCCATCCCTAAGCCCGCGCCTTCAGCGGAAGAAAACATCGCCAATTCGATCTTGCTCCGCGTCAAGGCTGCGGGAAGCTGTTGGATGAGCGGGAACACCGCCGCCGCGCTTGCCACTTTGCTGCTGAGTTCCAGCGTGTCGCTGCCGCGACCCGGGTTGCCACCTCCCAAGAAGATGCGCGGTGCGATGCTGCTTCCGATGTAGCAGCTTTCGCCGTCATCGGTGGCAATCGCGATCCATGGCGACGCGTTGTCTACGTCGCTCCAATCGACCACACTCGCTCCGTAGATCAGCAGGTTGCGCGCTGGTCCAACGGTTTCCTCGCCAATGGCGATCTGCGCGGTTGAGCCGCCCACAAGCATCTCGGACACAAGAACAAAGTCCTCATAACCCGGTACAAAGTCGTTGTCGGAAATGAAGTAGCCCTGCGACGTCGCGCCCGCACGCAAATTCCCGATACGTTGACGGTTGCCGCCTGCCCACACATTGCGCATCGTGTGCGTTCCCGGACCGAACATCTGCACGGTGTCACCATGCGGATCGCCCGCATCGCCATTGAGGTTTTCAGCAATGCCCGAACGCGAGAAGGGCAGCGTGTACAGGTTGCGGAAGACGCGCGCCTTGCCACCATCGCCCAACGCAAACGCGGCGATATCCTGATAGACGCGGTCGAAGTCGTTATCCATGACAACAAGGCTCTGCGTGGAGCCGGGTATGCCCTTCACCGCGTTGCTGAGATCGCGGAACAGGCAGTTGCGGACTTCAAGCGTGCCCATATTCGCCGCGCCGGAAGACTGGAACGCGTTGGCAAGGTAGTAACCCAGACCGATCTCGGCGCGCGCATTCACCTCACTGGTGCCGCTGGCGGCGATTACAGCAAAGTGCGTGTCGATCGTGGGATCGAGGCCAAGGCGTTGCCGCTTTCCGGGCAACACCTCCCTGTCCGCCGCGCTGGCCGTGACGCCCGCACCGCCGGTCGCCACATAGACGGTCTCGGTCCCGCGATTGAAGAACTCGATAATCCCGCCGGTGGCCGCCGCGTCCAACCAGCTCAGCGGATAGGCGGCGCTGGTCGTGGTCGCGGTCTGCACATGATCGACCCGGGTGTACTCCGGAAGCTGCGCGGCGGTGTCGATATCCGCAAGGCTCGCTTCATAACCATGGCGGAAAGTGGTGCCATCGAGGAAACGGATTTGATCGTAGACGCCGGTGTCGAAGAACAGGCACGCATCGTGTGTCTTCGGCCAGTCCGTCATCTGGAAATTGAAGCCCGCGAAGTCGATCCCCGTCACCGTGCCGCGCAGGCGCAGGCGAGGGATGTGAGCGTTCGCGTCCTCGCATCGCAGCGTGAGCGGCGCGGCCTCAGCCGCAATGTCGAGCCCGGTGATTTGGCGTGCGGTGAAGCCGCTGCCTTGCACCTCCACGATCTTGCCGGACAGCGTGGCCGCATCGTTGGCAAACACCGCATCCCATTCCGCGTCGTTGGTCACGATGAAATCGGCGGGAATCGCAGGAGGTCCATAGGTCAGGTTGACCTGCGAACTGAAGATCATACGGTTCAGCATCAGGCACACGCAACAATTGCTGACGCGGTTGTACCAGTTGCGCGAACATGACTGGCCCTCACGAACAGGTGGGCACCCGCAGGCACATTCTTGAAGATCACGTCGACCTCGGAGTTCATTGAGCGCAAAACCACATCGCCCGCGCCTCCGACGTAAAGAAACTTTGGAACGACAGGCAGCGTCTCAGTATCGTTCGGTACGATAGCAAAGGCTTCTTCGCTTGGTGTCACGGTTGAACTTGCGAATCGTTCGTACTTGTCCAGCATTGCGTTCCCTTCCATTCATTTCGCGACGGAACATAGACAGAACAAAGCGCTGTAGGAAAGAGGTCGACTGAGCGTTTTTTATGACGGTGCTAGAATGTGAACACTTGAATGGATCATCTCTCAGACGGAACTGCGGGACCAATATCTGAGGTTCGCGCGTCGATCACTGCCTGCACCGGGCGCCACAATTGCCTGCGGATACTCGAACGTGCCGGGAGCCTTGCGATCTCCATGAATAAGAGACCTTAGGTAAGTGCCTGTCAAACAGTATCCGGAAGATGCCGCTCAAGACGCAAGCTTGGCAAGATCGGAAAACTTACTTCTCAATTCCTAAGCCGAAATATTTACGGAGCCAGTCTGTGACTTCCCCGTCCAGATGTTTATTCCTATTATTCTTATAACGAGAAAATAGGCGACGATATTTCGCATTATCACTATTGCCGAAAATCCGGCGGCCGCACCCACTATTCCCCAGTGACTAGCCATAACCGGTATCGCCGCAAGGAGCGATAGTGTTCCTCCGATTGAAATGAACAGATTCATGCGCTCATTTCCGGACATGGCCAACACGGTACCGCTCGCCCCCGTGAACGCGAAGACGAACTGCCCGATTACCAGAATCAACAAGACGGGAAAAGCACTCACAAATTCTGGGCCAACTAGCGCCAAGATGGGTTGCCCTGCGGCGACAAGTACGATCACCAAAGGAGCGGTCAGTATCAGGGTGATGAGAACCGAAGTGCGAGCCAGACGCGCGACACCGTCGAGGTCATGGTCATGAAAGGCACTGCTTATTCGGGGTGTATAAACCGAGCTGATTGTGCTGGACACAACCATCGGAATGCTCGCGAACTGCATGGCGACGCGATATATTCCCACCTCCTGCGAGCCCAGCGTGCGTCCGATCACAGCCAGAACGTACCAATCAGCGAGAATGAGACTGAAGCTTGCCCCCCATAGTGGAAGGGACGACCCAATTAGAGTGCGCATGGTAACGCCTATAGCGTCTGGCTTGGCCGATACGTTTGGAGCCAAAAGCGCAAGGCCGACTATCAGGGCAAGAGTCGCTCCAAGCAGGGCGGCGATCAAGGCGGAGTAGACTGAAGCCGCCAAGCCCGTCGCGATTGCGATTGCAACGAAACCGGGAATAAGGACGATGGAAATAGTGATGCCGAGCATGTAGCGGTGTTGACATCGCAGGAACGCGGATACGACCTGCACAATGGCTCTCAAAATCAGCAGAACGCAGAATGGCGCTGCAAGTCCGACGCCGATGTCATCGCCGAAAAGTGCAGTCCAGAGGCTCGTTCCTCCCACCCAAAGCACGAGCGCTAGCGTCGTAATAGATGCCGCGACGATCGCGAATACCCTAGTCGCGAGCGCTCTTGATATCGTGGTCATCGAGGACTGGCTTCTCGAAAGGTGCCTCACAAGGCTTAGATCCAGCCCGAATAACCCCAAGGCAGCCAAGAAGACCGACGTCTGCATTAAGAGAGCGTATTGTCCGGTGACCGACGCTCCGTAGAAGCGCCCAAGCATGAACGTGACCGCTAGGCCTGCCATGATACCGGTCGCTCGTAGCACTAGAACTCGAAGCACTGTGCCGCGCAAAAGCTGACGGAGGAGAAATGCACACTGAGCCAAGATCGCTTGCTGTGAGCTGCTCTGATGGTCTTCACGCTCGGGCATCGTCGCGGACATATGGCGTTACGGTGGCATTGAGTAGCCAAAATCTTGCTTCGCTTCGATTTCGACTAAGGCTGTGCACTGGGCTGTGCACTGGGCTGTGCACTGGGCTGTGCGTTGCCCGCAAATGGAGTCGCACTTGGAAATCAAAGAGCCGGTGATTTGCGTCTCATTGGCTGCAAGCTGTTCCCTGTCGCTTGTGTCTGGGATATGCAGGCTCGAACCAATGCGTTTTCTTAGGATATCTCGGGATTCAAGGGCGACATGAGATTAGCAAGCAAGCCAGCGAAGTCGACCGATATGGCTTCTATTGCCGGATCGTTCGCCAGCGGAATAAGTCGCCCTATATTTGCTTTGGCCTTCTTGTTCTACCTTCTTTTTATACCTGAACAATTCAACACCACGATATTCGGAATGTATATTTCTCCATATCGTATATTTCTGATCGGATCATCGGTTTTTGTTATCAGGCATGCTTTGCAGAGCCGGATTGTTTGGGCATGGCCTGATCTGCTCATAGTCGTAGGAGTATTCTGGATTTGGCTGAGTTCCTACTTCATCAGTGGCGAAGTGTCGGTGATGTTCGCCCGGGGGGGCGCGCACTTCATTGATATTGCCCTTGGATACTTCCTTGTCCGCGCTTCGATCTCGACGTCGCGAGACTTTCGCCACTTTCTCGTGCTGATCGCTCCAGCGGTTGCGACGATTGGTCTGATCGTCGCGATAGAATCAGTCTCGCATAGGCTGTTCGTAAGTGAGATCGCCTCGGCAATAACCGGAGTTTCTGCCAAGGTCCGATATGATGTGAGAATGGGGCTTGCGCGCGGTGTTGGGCCATTCCCACATCCCATCCTGTGCGGGATATTCCTTGCGAGTTTCTTGCCGATCTACCTCATTTCGGGCCTGCGAGGCTGGCCGAAGGTGGCTGGGGCGCTCGGATCCGTCGGGGCAGTGTTCACAATGAGCACTGCGGCGGCCCTTGGCCTCAACCTTGGTGTCTTGCTGTTGGGCTATGACTGGTTCACCGAGCGGTTTCGAAACGTGACGTGGTCGCTCTTTGTTAGTTTCGGTGGCATGCTCTATCTCGCAGTCGAGATAGCCAGCAATAGCGGCGCCTACGGCCTGATGGTCCGTTATGTCGCGCTCAATGCCGGGTCAGCGTACAACAGAGTCCTGATCTGGCGTTTTGGCACCGAAAGCATCCTCCAAAATCCATGGCTAGGGATAGGATATGATGACTGGGATCGCCCGATGTGGATGCACTCGGGCTCTTTCGATCACTTTTGGCTTATTCTGGCCCTACGATTTGGGATTCCGGCCTTGGTCTGCTTTCTTTTGGCCTCTTTGCTTGCGCTCGCGATGATCATGCGTCGCTCGACCAAGTCAACGCAAGTGGACGCTCGCCTGATGCGCGGTGTGGCCATTTCGCTAGCCATCTTTGTGATTGGCGTGTGTTCGGTCTCCCTCTGGCTCGCGCCCCTTGTATGGTTTTTCATGCTTGTTGGTGTCGGGGTGAGCCTTGCCGTCTCGCCTGAGGCAAGGACAGCTTTGGCTCCGCCTCAGCCTCCAGCTATCCATCTCAACCGCCGCCCCCGGCGGTCTAGATCATCGCCGGCGCGGGCCTAGAAAGACTAGCTCGCCTCACCTCCCTCTAGTCTGGCCATCAGTCCTTTCTTCGGGTCGTAGCCGTGGCGCCATAAGCCTGGGCGCGTGACAAGAATTCGGTGGCTCTCTCCGACAACCTTTAAACGCGGACTGGTTCTTCCCAGAAGGATGCCGACGATGAAACGAATGGCGGCGCCTAGCCAGATCAGAACGAACGCAAGACATCGCCTCGGCATACTCCAGTGGATCCGCGCAAACTGCATGGTCCCCGCTGCTCGATACAGCATTCTGGAAGGGGAGAACGCCCGGCCGTGACCGATGTCATGGTAGCCGCGCGCTTGCGCAATCCGCCAGAAACTGTGACCGGCGCGCCCAAGACGATAAAACAGGTCGACCTCTTCACAGTATAGGAAATATCGCTCGTCAAGGCCGCCTGCCTCCTCCCAGGCTGCGCGGCTGAACATCGCAAAACTTCCACTGAGGACGTCGACTCTCGAATCTTTATCAAAGACAGCCGGGTCACGCGCTTGCGCTTTCGAATTGCCAAACGTTCGCGAGAGCATCTCGGACAAGGAAGGAATATGGACGGTGTTGCCCATGTCGGGTTTTCCGTCGCGGCCTAGTGTCACTCCGCCCCAACCCGAGGCCTCGGGGTATTCAGTGGTAGCTTTGATCAAGCTGTCGAGCGCATGGGGCCTAAGCTCAAAATCGGGGTTGAGCAGCAAGAGATAGCGTCCACGGGCATTCGCTGCGATTAGATTGTTGCCGCTCGCGAAGCCGACGTTCCCCTTGCTTGGAACGACTTTGACCGACGGGTAAAATCCCTTGACGAGGTTTGCTGTGGAGCCGTCGCCATTATCGATCAGCAAAACCTCGTAGGCGTGATTCTGGCACGCTGGTCCGATAGAGCCAATGCAGCGTTCGATAAAGCCCGCCGAGTTGTATGCGACAATCATGACGCTTACGATTGGAGACGACGACGCATCGTCCGATTGATGATCACCGATCGAGAGCGCTGCGCGAGCCATACGGTTCAGGTCTCCCTCGCCCTGGTGTCACGTTCCCATACAATCGTCTTACCGCTCAGGTCGGCCAGCGACGCCCTCACACCCGCCGCTGCCTTGACGGCCAGGTAGATTGCGATGTCCGCAAGTGTTGCTCCTGCTTTGAGAGCGTCTCTCAGATCACCGGGTCTGTTTGAGCCAGCGTAATTCAAACCCGGAAACGCCGAGCGCAGCTGCTCATTTCCCCGACGTCGACGGGTTTCCACCCGGATCTGATCGACCACTCGTCTGGGAGGTGAAACGACGAATTTCACAGGTCGGCCTGCAAGATCCTGGCAAACGCTTCGACGCTCAGCCCTTTCGAATTGCGAATGAACCCAGATATCGTCGCCGATGATATCGGGGAAATCGCCGATCCGGCGATATGCGGCTTCCGAAAGGCCGAAACATCCGGAACCGACGATCGCGTCAGTTGCGTAGGGTTGCGAGAGCCAAACCCGGTAATAGGACTTCACCAGCGAGTTCGACCGGGAAAGGTCCATCTTGAGCGCCGGTGCCGCAACGAGGACGCCGGGTTCCCGCAGGGCTTGTGCGACCGCGGCCAGGGAGATGAAGTCGCACTGAATATCGGCATCAAGGAAGATAAGAGGATAATGCAGAGCCTTGCGATGGGCCGCGTTCATGGCGCGCGTTTTAGAGCCTTCCGGTAGATCTAGCACAAGGGCTTGTGGAGCGGTCGCACGGGCGATTTCCACGGTGCGATCTGAGCAGCCGTTCGCGGCGACAATTATCTGAAACTCGAAACCTTCACGGGCGTTTGAGAGTATTGTTGTAAGGCAACGCCCTATCACCGCTTCCTCGTTGTGCGCGGGGATAATGACGGTGAACGGAGCGGGGTCAGCCATGGCTTGGACTTAAGCGAACAAGACGCATTCGAAGCTCTCTCTCAACTCAACATGAGTGGAGTTGCGTCGATTAATCCGCGTACTGATAATACCCATATTGATAGTCGTAACCTTCACCCGCCTCGAGCGCGCGGTACTTGGTCACGACCACGCCAGCGACGCGTCCGCCAGCTCTTGCGAGACGGCGAAGCGCTTTGCGCGCATGGCCGACGGGTACCTTGTTCGCTTCAACAACGAAAAGCGTGGCGTCGACAAGCTGTGCAAGAAGCGGCGCGTCTGCCAGGCCAAGGACAGGGCTGGAGTCAAAGATGACCAGATCGTATTCTTCACTCACGCGCTCAACGAAGTTCCGGAACTGCTCCGAAGATAGGAAGTCGGCGGGGTTGGGTGGGACTTCGGCGATCGGCAATACGTCGAGATTCTCGTGACCATCCTTTATGACGGCCTCAGACAGAGACACATGCCCTAAAACCGTTTCTACGAGCCCCACCTTGGGCTTTTCGCAATCAAGCACCTTTGCAATTGTTGGTCGCCGCAAGTCAGTGTCGATCAGTAGCGTGCGACGACCAATTTTCGCAAATAACTCTGCGATGATAACAGCGGTGGTCGACTTTCCTTCAGCCGCCTGAGAGCTGGTAAACTGGATAAGGTTCTGGCTTCGGGGGAAGGCAAAATCGATAGACGTGCGTACCGAATTATAAGCCTCAAGCAGCGCGTTGTACCGATAGTCGTTTATGTCTTCCATGTCGCTTTGATCGACAAAAGGCGTGTGGCCGAACAGCGGGAGGCCTAGCTTCTCTTCAATATGGTCGATGGATCGAATGCGATCGTCGATCGTCTCGCGCAGGACCGCGAGCGCGCCGGCCAGCGCTAGGCCGAACACCAAGGCCAGACTCATATTCTTCGTGAGGCTGGGCGCATAAGGGGAGCTCGGAACAAGCGCCGGATCGACCTTGATCACGCGCCCGCGATTGACCGTCGCGGCGCTCGCCAATTCATTATAGCGAACGAGCAGTTTGCCCAACTGATCGCGAAGCGCTGCCGCTTGCCCGAGAAACTCCTGGTACTCGACTTCCTTGTCCTGCTCCACCAGTTTCTCGCCCGTCACGCTTGAAAGCTCGCGTTCCAAAGCGGTCTCTTGCCTTTGGGCAACGAGGTATTCGTTGCGCAGGGCCGCCTTAATCTCGTTTCCAGTGCGCTCGATTTGCTCATTCAGGACCGCTAGTTCGGCCTGGAGGCTTTGGATGCGCGGAAACTCATCGTTGTAGCGTTGCTGCAGTTCGACCAGTTCGCCGAGTTTGGTAGTTCTCTCGGCGATCAGCGACTGGAGGACGGGGTTACTCTGCGCCTCGGGAAGCTGGCCTGCGGGCGTATCTTTCACTGCAAGCCAGTGTTGCTCCGCCTCAATCCGAGCCACGCGGGCTGATGCTACACGAGAATTGATGCCCGAGAGGTTAGCCGCCGTCAGGGTCGTGGGTACAAGGCCGTCATCGCCCCCGCGGATTCCCGTTATCAGACCATTGGCGCTGGCGTATTCATTCGCGGCGAGTTCGGCTTGCTGCAGATCGACGCGCATTTCCTCAATCTGCTCTCGTATGTAGTTTCGCGCGTACTGGTTTCGCTCGATGATGTCCTGGACGTCGGAATCGACGAAAGCGTCTGCGTACGCGTTGGACAGCTCGGCTGCGAGAACAGGGTCTGCTGAACTGACACTGATAGGAATGATCCAATGTCTACGCTGAACTGCGGCCGAGACCATGTCCTGAATGATCCCCGCCGCCCGGGCCGTCTTCTGCTCCAGCCATTCCTCGTCCGATAGGTTCGGGGGACGGCTGGCGTCGATGTCTTCCCCAACCAGGCTGTATCGCTCACCCAGGTTTAGTGACTCGGCCACCTTCATCGCCATCCGGCGGCTGCCAATGATCTCGACCTTGGTTGCAAGATAATCGGATATCTGGTTGCCGCTGACGCCCTGATCGACGTCTTGACCGCTCACGATGTACGAACCTTGGGGAACAACCTCGACGCGCGATGTGGCCGAGAACATCGGTGTCTCAAGAGCCGTTGCCACCAATCCGCAGGTGAGCGCCAACAAAAGAACCGCTGCGATCAGCCAGCGTTGCCGGAACAAGATGCCTCTGATCATCGCCAGATTGATGAACTGGGCACGCGGCTGGACCTGGTCCATATGCGGATCGGGCATGTAAGCGTCGATCATGCCACCTGTAGCGGGCGCGACCGGAGCGGGTATGGGGGTACGATCATTCATCGCGTTTACTCGTCAATGCGCGCAGCGTTCAGCGCAAACACGCCGAGTACGGGCACGGTTTGAAGGAAGTCCTGCCAGAACACAGCCAGGCCATCGGTTCCCACAAACACCCTGTCGCCGGGTTGGAGGACGGGATCGAGCATCGTGCCCTGACTGATCTGCCCATAGTCAAACTTGGCGACCATGGTTCCTTCCGGGCTCTCCCGGAAAACCGCGATCTCATCCCCTTTTGCGGTGCGCGCGGGCCCGTCTGCCAACGCAATAGCGGCTGAAAGGCGCGCGCCGGGTTGAAAATTGTAGACGCCGGGATCGTTTACGGCCCCGTCAACCGTGACCTGATGTGATGCGTACTCCCCAATGTTTACATTCACCATTGGCGATTTGAGGCCCATCGCCAAAAGTCGCCCCTCTACATCTTTTTCAAATTGAGCGGCGGTCATGCCAGCGGCCGGGATCGAGCCCAGCATGGGCAAGGACACATTGCCCTCAACGCCGATGCGGACATCTGGGATGGAGAAATCAGGTTCGCGAAACACGTTGACCGATATTCTGTCGGACGGACGCAAAAGATAAATCGGGGACCGCGCGTTCGAGTAGATTTCCTGGCCCAGGTCAGCTCGTGGTTGGGTCACAGCCGGGCCGATCACGGGTTCGGGCGTTGATGCGCATCCTGACAGGGCAATCGCGGTCGCCGCAAGCAGACTGAATTTGAAACGCTTGCGAAAAGTTCTTACGTCCACATGAGCCTCCACAAAACTTGCTTTGCGCTTATACATTCGAGTTCCGCAACGCAACACGGTTGGGCTGCGCTGCCTGTTTTGCGCGATGCGATCTTATCGCTTGCGCCGAGATCGCGAGTGAGGCTCGTCAGAACGACTTGGCACCACGAGTGTGAGTGGCCTCGCCGGTCGCGAAAGTTATCGGTCAATGGGGTCTGTACATCCCCGGATGAAAGCGCGATTGGGCGCGTCTGAACGCGATTGATGGAAAGCATTTAACCGCCAGTGCCCTCAGGAGTATCGAGCTTAACTCTCGCAGCTTGCGGCCTTTACGGGCTTGTCGCGATCGCGTGCACTTTTGCGGCCACGGTCTCGGGCCGCGCGCGGCAGGCGCCTTGGCAAACCCGCACTTGGTCAGCTCTCGCGGTGCTTTTCGCGGTCCTGATTGCGCTACGGCTGTTTGACGTCGAGGACACGGTCCGTTCCTCACTTCGAGAGTTCATGCGTGCCGAGAGTTTGTATGCTGGCCGACGCGAATACCAGCGTCCGCTCGCAGCTGTCGGGGCTGGCCTGCTAGCGCTTGGCGGCCTCGCGTGTGTTTTCCTGATCAGTAAGCGAGTTCGTGGTCGACGCGACATCGCGACATTTCTTGCAGCGGGAGCCGCTTGCGCCATGATCGGGCTGATTATCGTCCGGCTTGTTTCATGGCATTTTATCGACGGATTTCTGTATGGCGCCTTCAAGCTCAATTGGGTGATTGATCTGGGGACCAGCTGGATAGTGCTCGCGAGCGCTCTATATTACATCAAGGTCGTCCTCACATTGGGTGCGCGCGCGCGATGATGTCGAGAATGCGCCGACTGGCTCGGCCATCGCCATAGGGGTTATGCGCCTTAGCCATCGAATCATACGCTTCCTTATCGTCCAGGAGGCGCGCCACGTGCTTCACGATTGTCTCCGCTTTTGTACCGACCAATCTGGCTGTTCCAGCGGCCACGCCTTCGGGGCGTTCGGTTGTGTCGCGCATGACAAGAACCGGCTTGCCAAGGCTGGGAGCTTCTTCCTGGACTCCTCCAGAATCCGTGAGGACGATGTCGCTCGCCTCCAGCAGGGCGACAAAGCTGAGATAGTCTAGCGGGTCGAGCAACGCGATGTTGTCGAAGCGTGCGAGCGCTGAGCGCATGGGCTCTGCCACGTTTGGATTGGGGTGCAGAGAATAAAGGATCGAGAGATCGTCTCGCTTGGCCAACTGGCCCAAAGCGTGCGCGATCTGAGACATTCCTTCGCCGAGATTTTCACGGCGATGTGCTGTCACGACGAGCATCCGCTTGCTTTCGAAACGGCGCTTCAGCTCCGCTATGGTTGGCACGAGCTCGGGCATTGCCTTGATCTTGTTGCGCGCGGCGAAGAGAGCATCGATCACGGTGTTGCCGGTCACATGGATTGATGCTGGCCAGACATTCTCGGCGAGCAATGCGTCGGCGGCGGCCCGTGTCGGAGCGAAATGGAGGTCGGCGACGGCTCCCGTCACCTTACGGTTTATTTCTTCGGGCCAGGGCGCGTAGATGTTGCCGCTGCGAAGCCCCGCTTCGACATGACCGACCGGAATGCGGCGAAAGTAGCAGGCGAGCGTTGCCATCATTGTCGTGAGGGTATCGCCATGGACAAGAACCCGGTCAGGCTTCTCAGCGTCGAGGACCTCCCCGAAGCGGGTGATTATCCTGGCAGCCAGGCTGTCGAGGCTCTGTCCGGGCTCCATGAGGTTGAGGTCGATATCCGGCTCAATCTCGGCGATCTGGAGCACTTGATCGAGCATTTCGCGGTGCTGCGCCGTCACTACGAGCCGCACGTCAAACCGGTCGGCCTCGCGCAACGCGCTGACGACCGGGAACATCTTGATGGCTTCGGGCCTCGTCCCGAACGTGACTAGAATTCGGGGGCGCGAGCGAGGGGCTGTCATCTCTTCATCATGCCGCGCGTATCGAAGACGAGCTTTCCTTTAAGCGCTTCGGGCGTGAGATGTTTGAAGGCGGTGTGGTCGACAAGCACGACCACAATCTCAGCTTGTTCAAGGCCTTCGTCAAGACTAGCCAGACGGGCGCCCGTGCCTGCAAAGCCGTCCGGTAACTTTTTGGCGAAGGGTTCGACCAGGATAAGACGCTGCCCACGCGTGCGCGCAAGCTTCAGAGCGATTTCGAGCGCAGGGCTCTCCCGAAAATCGTCTATGTCGGGCTTGAAGGCCAGACCGAGTAACGCGACCTTTCCTCCGGGCGCAGCGTCGAGCAACGCTCGAATGCGACGTTCGGTGTAAGTCGCCTTGAAATCGTTGACTTCGCGCGCTGTGCGTATGAGCCGGGCGACGTCGGGTGAACTCGAGATCAGGAACCAGGGATCGACCGCTATGCAATGCCCTCCCACGCCCGGACCAGGCTGAAGTATATTCACACGTGGATGCCGATTGGCGAGTTTGATCACGTCCCAAACGTCCACTCCGAGATCGTCGGCGATTACGCTCAACTCATTCGCGAAGGCGATATTCACATCGCGAAAGCTGTTTTCGACCAGCTTGACCGCCTCGGCAGCGCGAGCGGTCGTCGTTAGGCAGTCTCCCTCGACGAAGCTCGTGTAAAGCCCCTTGGCGCGCGCCGCGCATTCGGGCGTAATTCCGCCGATCACCCGGTCGTTCTTGACCAGCTCATGCACGATTTTGCCTGGCAGGACTCGCTCAGGGCAATATGCCAGCCCGATATCCCCACCGCTCTGCTCGCCAAGGACAGGCACGGTGAGGTCGGGGCGCTGCTCGGCGATGATGTGGCCCACTCTTTCCGTGGTCCCGACGGGAGACGTGCTCTCCAAGATGACGCAGGCGCCCTTCGAGACGGCCGGAGCAATCGCGCGCGCGGCGCTCTCGACCAGGCTTATGTCCGGTCGGTTGTCGTGTGTGAGTGGGGTGGGGACGGCAATGATATAGAATTGCGCGGTCGGCACCGAGGTCGACGCTTTCAGCCGACCGCTTTCGATCGCATCGCTGACGAGGCGGTCAAGGTCGCGTTCCTTAATGTGAACGCCGCCAGCGTTGACCGTTTCGACGACGCTTTCGGACACATCCACACCGCACACCTCCCACCCATAGGAGGCCAGAACGGCCGCTGTCGGAAGGCCGATATAGCCAAGCCCGATCACGGCGACCTGAACCGGGTGATCGGCGTCACGCGCGCCAGCCAGCTTGGCAGCGGAGGAAGTGTCAAAAGGCGCGTTCATGGACCTCAAACCCTGAATTTTCGGGGCCTGGCCATGGCACGGCGACACTTAAGATCGCGTTAGGGTTACCCTTTTTCCATCGTCCATGGAGCGAGGAACAGCAACTGCTTTCATGACACAGATCCAGTGTCGATAAATTTCGCAACCGCCTTGTGAAGCGTGGCTGCCTGAGCAGCACCGGTGTGGGCAACCGTTCCCAGTTGCAGTCCTTGCGCAACGATGCGGGGGAGGTCGCTCACCTCGGTCGCGACCAGAATTCCCGGTCGTCCCTTCAGGTTCTCCGCTGTCGCCAGTTGATGGTCGTTACGGTGTTCGTTGAGATCGGCGCGTCGCGCTAACAAGGCGATCGGCTTGGACCACCGGGCGGCTGTCAGGATCGTGCCAATCCCTGCGTGGCTGACAATGAGCCTCGCCTGCTGCACATGACTATCGAATTCGGCGGGCGTCATGCTTTCCTGTGCGCGCATATGGAGCGGCGCGTAGCGCCCCTTGCCCGTCTGCGCGACTACCGGCTCGGACAGTGATGGCGCTAACTCGTCCATCGCCTTGATCAACCGGTCAAACCCGAGTTGCATGCCAACGGTTACAAGGATCACAAGACCGATCCGCGATATTTGGGCTGCGGGTCGGCAGCCAGGTTTTCCCACTGTGTCAGGCACTCATGGGCGAAGGTCTTTGAAAGCTTGCCGCACATCGACAGGTCTTCGCCATTGGCCACGCTGTCGATCCACAGCGTCTTCGCTCCCAGCAGGCGGCCCCAGAAAATGCAAAAGAATCCGGGCGCTGCGCCGGTCGAGAGCACGGTGTCCGGTCGGATTTTCAGAACGATCCACAAAGCGACCAGAGCGCACCACAAGGAGCGTACAGGCCGGTTCTGATTGCAGTCAGGCAGGGTTTCCGCAGCATTCACGCCGTGGTGCGCCGTCACACCATCATCGGTGCTCGCGTATCGCACCTTGTAGCGATCGAGCGTCGTGCGCAGAAGCATCAATTGCTCCCAATGCCCGCCTCCCGATGCCACCGCGAGCACCGTCTTTTCGGAGCGTTTCAACGCGCGTTACTCCAGCCAGTTTTCAGCGCGGCGGGTATCGGTGGCCTTGCCCGCTTGTCAAGCGCGCCCGGGGTGTTCAAGAGACGCCCAGGGAGAGCGTGCGATGAATTCTCAAAACGGCCCGCTGACGGGTCTCAAGGTTGTCGAATTTGCCGGGATCGGTCCAGGGCCGCATGTCGCGATGCTGCTGGCGGATCTGGGGGCTGAGGTGGTGACGATCGCGCGCCCGGGGAGCGGGGTCTCCAACCCCGTGGTCGAACGCGCGCGGCACCGCGCCGAAGTCAATATGAAGACCGAAGAGGGCCTGGCCTTCGCGAAGGACGCCTGCGCCAAGGCCGATGTCGTGCTGGAAGGGTTTCGACCCGGCGTGATGGAACGCCTTGGCCTTGGTCCCGATGAGCTGCTCGAGACCAATCCAAGACTTGTCTACGCGCGAATGACCGGTTGGGGGCAGGATGGCCCGCTCGCGCACGCAGCCGGACACGATATCAACTACATCGCCATCACCGGCGCCTTGTCCGCCATCGGGAAAGCGGGCGAGCCAGCGGTTCCTCCGCAAAACCTGATCGGTGATTTTGGCGGAGGCTCGATGTATTGCGCTTTCGGCATTCTCGCGGCTCTTTACGAACGCGAGCGCTCTGGACACGGACAGGTCGTTGACGCGGCGATTGTCGATGGCGCGACCAGCTTGATGAGCTTCTTCTTCGGCGTGCGCGAGCGACCGTTCATCACCACCGAGCGCGGGAAGGGTATGCTGGGCGGTGGGGCGCATTTCTACCGCTGCTTCGCATGCGCGGATGGTCGCGAAATCTCGGTCGGCGCGATCGAACCGCAGTTTTACGCTGAACTGATTGAGAAAACCGGCGCCCAGGATCTGGCAGAAGGCCAGATGAACCCGGCGAACTGGGAGGATTACGCGGACAAGCTCGCGGCGCTTTTCAAGACAAAGACTCAAGCGCAATGGGTAGAGCTGCTTGAAGGAACCGATGCCTGTTTTGCGCCTGTCCTGGACCTCGAAGAAGCGCGCGACCACCCGCATATGAAAGCCCGTGAAACCTATGTGCAGCACGAGGGGGAGTGGCACACAGCCCCCGCCCCGCGCTTTAGCCGAACCCCGGGCGCGGTCCGCTCGAGCGCCGATGACGGCGCCGAGATCGTGGCCCGTTGGCAGAGTGCGAGCTGATGTCTGGCAAGCGCTTCGATGAATGGCGCCTTGGCGAGCGCATCGCTCACGATATCCGCCGCACCGTAACCGAGACCGACAATCTGCTGTTTTCGACCATGACACATAACCCACAGCCGCTGCACCTCGACATCGAGGCGGCAAAAGAAAGCGGGTTCGGTCAAATTCTGGTGAACTCAACCTTCACTTTTGCCCTGCTGGTGGGGCTATCGGTCGGGGACACGACGCTGGGCACACTGGTCGCCAATCTTGGTTTCAACAACGTCGTAACGCCTAAGCCCGTCTTCATCGGGGACACGCTGCGCGCTGAGACCGAGGTCAAGGAATTGCGGGAAAGCAAGTCGCGGCCCGAGGCCGGTATCGTGACCTTCACCCACGAACTGTTCAATCAGCGCGATGAGGTGGTGTGCCGTTGCGAGCGCACAGCTCTGGTCCAGCGTTCAGCCTGACGTCTCCGCCGGTTGCGTTGGCTCGCCTCCCAGAGCCTGCCATAGCAGAATTCTCGCGCGGTTTGCCCGTCCGACGCTGGCGGCGGCGCGTTCACCGCTCTCATCCGCCGCCCGGCGCGCCTCCAGCACCTCGCTGAAGTTGACAAGGCCAGCGCGATAACGCGTGTCGGCCAGACGAGCGGCGCGCTCAAGCTCACGATTCTCTTTGAGGGCGAGCTCGGCCTCACTGTCGCTAGCGGCGATCAAGCCATAGGCCTCTTCGGCCTCTCCCAAGGCTTGAAAGACTGCGCCGCGATAAGCCTCAAAGGCTGCGCGCTTGTTCGCGGCGGCGGTGTCGATTTCCGCTTCGATCCGCCCGAAGTCGAGCAAGGGGCCGGCCACTCCCGCCGTTAACGTGCCGACGATCGAATCGTTGTTAAAGATGTCTCCCGGGTCAAAGGCGAGCAGGCCGATGACGCCGGAGAGCGTGAAGCGTGGGAACCGCGCGCGCGACGCAGCGGCGAGGTCGGCGTCTGTCGCCGCGAGCTCGGCGGCGGCGGCGAGCACATCGGGCCGGTTGGTGAGCAACTCTGAAGGGAGCGCGACGGGCGCGGCCCCGCGTGTCAGTGAGGCGCCCGACCCGGACAGCGCCTCACTGACTTCCTTTGCTCCGAGCCCGGTCAGAGCGACCAGTCGCCCGATAATACCGACCCGTTCGCTTTCGAGCGCTGCAAGGCGCGAGCGCGACGCGCTGGCCTGCGCTTCGGCGCGCACCCGATCAAAGCCCGGAGCGATCCCGGCGTCCTCTCGCGTCTGCGCAAGGGCGGCCAGCCGCTGTGCTGCGGCGACATCGCTTTCAAGGGCGGCTGTTCGAGCGGCCAGGGTGCGCCAATCGATAACGCTCCCAGCGATCTCGGCCAGCAGAGCGTTTCGCACGGCCACAGCCGAAGCGCTTGCGGAATCAAGACGGGCAAGGGCGGCGCGCTCCTGCGCGCGCAATTGACCGAAGATATCAGGGTCCCAGCTTGCCGTCAGATTGGCACCATAAGAGGTCTGGTTGCGCGGGATCAGGCCTCCCTCTCCAGCCTCGCCAAACTGGGCCGGGTTGATGCGGTTCTCAACGACGCTCGCGTCTGCGCCGATGTTCGGCAGGCGTTCGGCTCCGGCGCGCGCCGCTCCTCCGCGCGCCGCTTCGACCCGGGCAAGAGCCTCGGCAAGGCCGGGAGCGGTTTCCAGCGCCTTGTCTGCCAGTGTCGCGAACGCGTCGTCCTCGCGTGGAAGAAGGGCATCTACCCCGGCGCTCGTCTCGCGACCTGGCGTAAAGAAGAAGCTCGGGGCCAAATCGGGTGGCGGTGTGGCGACTTGCGGCGTGGGTTTCAGTCCGCACGCGCCGAGCGCAGCCGTGAACGAAAGCGCAAGAACGAGGCGAGATGCACGTTTCATCGAGATCACTCTTCGTCTGACTGGGCGGGAATAAAGGCATCGACCTGCTGGCCGACCCGGAACAGATCGCTTTCCGGAAGCGCGTAGATGAGCTGCAGAACGCGCACATCAACCCGCTCGGCCGCGCTGTTGGTGAGCTGGCGCTTCGGAACGACCTGGGGTTCGGCGCGAACGAAGGTCGCCTTGACCTGGCGGTCGGACGCACCGCGCGGGCTGACTATGGCCGGTGCTCCTTCCTTTACCCTTGGCGCTTCGTTTTCGTCGACATCGATGCGCACATGCAGTGGGTTGGTCTCTCCCATCTGGATAAAGGGAGCGGAGTTATTGCCGCCCTGGGTGAAGACGTACTCACCCGGGCGAATGTTTACAGCGAGGATTTCCCCTGCGATTGGCGCGCGCACGGTCAGCCGTCCCAGTTCTGTGCGCGCCGAAGTGGCTCGCGCGCGAGCGGCAGCGAGGCTCGCCTTGGCGACGGACAGGCGGCTCTTAGCGGCGTCGTAGTCGCCTTGGGCGCGAATGACTTCCGATCGGCTGACTGCGGCGGGGTCGTCGAGGCTATCGTAAAGATCAAGCTGCTGCTTGGCGGTCGCCTGCGCGGTCTGAGCTTCGCTGATCGCTGCGCGGGCCTCACCGATCGCGGCGGTCGCTTCGGTGAGTTGCGCGCGCGCCGAGCGGTCATCGACCAGAAACAGGACCTCGGCTTTCTTCACCCTGTCTCCCGGTGCAACCCGAAGGTCTGTGATGAGCCCGGGAAGAGCGGTTCCGATATCTATGATCTCGCTGGCGGGTTCGACCAGGCCTGCGCCGGCTACGCGGGGAGCGTTGGCGAGTTCACCGGTCGCTTTGGGAGGCTGTTTCTTGGGATCGGTAACTTCGCGATCGGGAAGCTCGCTGATCACATACCAAGTGCCAGCGGCAAGCCCGATCAAAGCGAGGATCGGCAGGACCTGACGCGAGAAACTGAGAGTGCTTGGGAGAAGAGCCATGGTGTGCCTTTAGGGAATGGGTCTTTGGAGAGGGATGGCCACGATCAATGACCGTCGGGCATTTCAACGCCGTCATGAGTGACCCGGCCATCCTCGAGCACGAGGATACGGTCGGCGAGGTCAAAGATGCGATTGTCGTGGGTAACGATGATGCACGCGCGGTCTTCGGCAACCGCGACGTCTCGCAGCAGGTCCATGACGCGCCGACCTGACCGCGCATCAAGCGCGGCTGTTGGCTCGTCGCAGACCACGAGGCGCGGCTCATGCACCAGCGCGCGGGCGATGGCGACGCGCTGCTGTTGGCCACCGGAAAGCTGGTTTGGAAGTTTTTCCGCCTGATCGCCAATGTTGAGCGCGTCCAGCAGTTCCATCGCCTTGCGGCGCGCGCTCTCGATCGCCATGCCCTGGGCGATCAATGGTACGGCGGCGTTGGCGGCGGCGTCGATCGAGGGGATGAGGTTGTACTGCTGGAAAATGAAACCGATGTTTTCCAGCCTGAAGTTGACAAGCTCTGTGTCCGAGAGCGCGTAGATGTCGGTGCCAAACACCTTCACCTCGCCGTCTGTGGGCCAGAGAATGCCGCACATGATCGAGATCAGCGTTGTCTTGCCCGAGCCGCTTTCTCCCACGACATAGGTCATTTCGCCTGATCGGATATCGGAATCGATGCCGTGCAGCACGCGGATCGTCGACTGCCCTGCCTGAAAGTCGCGAACAATGCCGCGCGCGCAAATCGCTGTCTCGCCATCGAGGCGCGCATCGATGTTTTCGGGAGTGTCCATCTTCTTGGCCATGGCCTTTTCCACGCTCACCGGAACACCGCCGCTGGCTCGGTGCGCATAACACTGCGCAGGGAAATCCAGCCAGTGAGAGCGAGGATGGCGATCACCGCGACAAGGCTGACGAACGGGATCTGCCAGGGGATGTAGAAGCCCTTGAAGGTCGGATTGCCCGAAAAGCCCCAGATGAACAGAACGGTTCCGATGACACCCAGAGCGTAACCAACAGAGCCCACAAGCGTCGCTTGCGCGACCACCATCTGCCCGATCTTGAAGTTGGTAACGCCAATCGCCTTGAGCGCGCCGAACTGTTTAATATTGTCGCGGATGAAGAGGCTGAAGGTCAGCCCCACGATCGCAACGCCGACGATAAAGCCGAGGGCGACGGTGATGCCGAAGTTGAGCGGAATGCCGGTGTTCTCGACAATGAAGTCGATCCCGGACTGGGCCAGTTCTTCGCGTGGCAGCGCCTTGAGGCCGGTTTCTTCCGTGATGCGCTGGGCAACCGCTTCGACCGTTTCGCCGTCTCTGACGCCGGCAAGCACGAATGTCAGCCGGTTGCGGGTGCCGGGCACATAGTTCAGCGCCTGGCTGTACTTCGTGTAAAGCGTGACCTGGCTGGTAAAACTGGGGATGGCGTCGGCGATGCCGCGGATCACCGCACGCTGATCATTGAGTTCGAGCCGTTCGCCGATCGGGTTTTCCCCGGGGGCAAACATCTTGGTCAAGCCGACATCGTCGATCAGTACGCTGTCGGGTTGGAGCAGGATCGATTTGTCTCCTTCAACCATGCGTTCAGGAAGTCCGATCAGCGTCGCGTCGTCGACGCCGACGATCGTGACGCCCTCCAGGTCGCCTTCGCTGTTGCGGACCGAGGCGACGGCTCGCAGGTGCGGCACCGCCCATTCGACCCCTTGCACAGAGCGCACTTCATCCAGCGCGGTCGGCGGCATGGCGTAATTGACCTCGGTGGTGCGCGTCACGGGGTCCATGACCCAGATTTCCGCCTCCGGTGCGCTGTAAACTCCGCTCGCGCCGCGCTCGATAAGGTTGACGAAAATGGTCAGTTGCTGCGTGATCAGCAGAGTGGAAAACGCAATGCCGAACAGCAGGCCGTAGAACTTCTGCTTGTCGCCCGTGAGCATGCGGATCGCGATCCAGAGCATGTTGGTTTGGAACCTTTGATGAGAGCTGGGGTTGCTTTTGAGAGGGCTGCGCCGCATTATTGAACGACACCGTTTAATTGAACGCAAGCGTTCAGTTAGTCAAGCGTCGTTTCGAGTTCAGGTTCCCAGGAATTGAAAAAAAAGCCCGGCCGCCCATCCGATCAGGTCAAACGCAACGCGATTGTCGAAGCCGCTTCGCGGCGTTTCTTCGACGAAGGCTTTGCGGCGACTTCGATCGAGCAGGTGGCCGCCGACGCCGGGGTCTCCAAGGTCACGATCTACAATCACTTCGGCGATAAACGCGGGCTCTTCACAGCCGCGGTCGAGCTCGAATGCGAAAAGATGCGCGGCTATTTCAGCATCGACGATACGCCGGAAGGCACGATCCGCGAGCGGCTGGAGACGATTGGCGAGGGCATGATCGCGTTTCTCTCAAGGCCGGAAATGATCCAGTTCGAACGCCGCATCGCAGCGGAAACGGAACTGGAACCGGCGATCGGTCACGCCTTCCTGGTCGCAGGGCCTTGGAGGATGAAACAGGCGTTTTCCGAATTTCTGTCGCACGCGAACGATGTTGGCGAACTTGCGGTGGACGATCCGATGCTCGCGGCGGAGCAGTTCGTCGCTCTGTGCAAGGGAATGGGGGATCTCAACCAGCGCTTCGGTCGAAACGTTACCAGCAAAGAAAGGGCGCTTCGCATAAACGGGGCGCTCGATGTGTTCCTGGCGGCCTACAGGGCGAAATAGACGCCCTTGCGCGATTGAGATTTTGCATGACTGAGTTCGAAAGTTAGCGTTCTACGCGGCATGCCGCATTATCTTGCCATTCATGCACGCATTCCTACATTGCTTTGCGAACAGGAAGGAATCAGCCGATGAGCGACCAGAACGATCCCAACCAGCCGCCGCCTGAGGGGCAGAACCCGTGGGTCAAGCAACTCATGATCTGGGGTGGGATCTTTCTTGCGCTTCTCTTGGTGGTTTCGCTTTTCAGCAATGCGGGCCAGCCTCAAGGCACCGAGATCCGGTATTCCGACTTCCGCGAACAAGTGCAGGAAGGCAAAATTGAATCGGTCCAGCTGGGCGAAGATATCATCACCGGGACTTACAAGAATGGGAAGGCCTTCACGGCTATTCCCGTAGGCTCGGACACCGAAATCACGGGCCTGCTCGAAGATAACGATGTGAAGTTCACGGGCAAGCCGCGCGAGCAGCCCAACATGCTGCTTTACATCCTTCTCAACTCGCTTCCGTTTCTGCTGATTCTTGGCATCGCCTTCTTCGCTCTTCGTCAGGTTCAAAAAGGCGGCGGCGGCGGCGCAATGGGCTTTGGCAAGTCCAAGGCGAAATTGCTCACCGAGCGGCAGGGCCGCGTTACGTTTGAAGACGTGGCGGGTATCGACGAGGCGCGCGAAGAGCTTCAGGAAATCGTCGAATTTCTGAAAGATCCGCAACGCTTCTCCAAGCTGGGTGGGCAGATTCCCAAAGGCGCTCTGCTGGTTGGTTCGCCTGGGACCGGCAAGACCTTGCTCGCCCGTGCGATCGCGGGCGAGGCGGGGGTGCCGTTCTTCACGATTTCCGGTTCGGACTTCGTTGAAATGTTCGTCGGCGTGGGTGCGAGCCGCGTGCGCGACATGTTCGAGCAGGCGAAGAAGAACTCTCCTTGCATTGTCTTTATCGATGAAATCGACGCGGTCGGGCGTTCGCGCGGACACGGCCTGGGCAACTCGAACGATGAGCGTGAGCAGACGCTCAACCAATTGCTGGTCGAGATGGATGGGTTTGAGGCCAATGAGGGCATCATCATCATCGCTGCGACCAACCGACCCGATGTGCTCGATCCGGCGCTCCTTCGCCCTGGCCGGTTTGACCGTCAGGTCGTCGTACCGGTGCCCGACATCGATGGGCGTGAAAAGATCCTCGGTGTGCACATGAAGAAAGTGCCGCTTGCTCCAGACGTGAACCCGCGCACGATTGCGCGCGGGACGCCGGGCTTTTCGGGCGCGGACCTCGCTAACCTCGTCAACGAAGCCGCTTTGCTGGCTGCGCGCCGCAACAAGCGGCTGGTGGCGATGCAGGAATTCGAGGACGCCAAGGACAAGGTCATGATGGGCGCGGAACGTCGCTCCATGGTGATGACCGAAGACGAGAAGAAGATGACCGCCTATCACGAGGCCGGCCACGCGCTCGTTTCGCTCAATGAGCCGGCGTCCGATCCGATCCACAAGGCGACGATTATTCCGCGCGGCCGCGCGCTCGGTATGGTGATGCGCCTGCCTGAGCGGGACAGTTATTCCTACCATCGTGACAAGATGCACGCCAACCTTGCCGTCGCGATGGGCGGACGGGTGGCTGAAGACATCATCTTTGGCCACGACAAGGTGTCCTCGGGCGCGAGCGGCGATATTCAGTACGCAACCGATCTCGCCAAGAACATGGTCACCAAGTGGGGCATGTCCGAAAAGCTCGGGCCGCTCCAGTATGAACAACAACAAGAAGGCTATCTCGGGATGGGCCAGTCGGCTCGCACCATGGCCGGCGCGGAGACCAACAAGCTGATCGATTCAGAGATCAAGCGTTTGGTGGAAGAGGGCCTGAAGCGGGCGACCGACATTCTCACTGAACAGGAGGACAAGCTCCACCTGCTTGCTCAAGCGCTGCTCGAGTATGAGACGCTGACCGGTGATGAGATCAACACGCTGATGGAAGGCGGTTCGATCGACCGGCCCGACACGCCCAGCGGACCGACAGCCGCACGTCCTACGCACGGATCGGCCATTCCCAAAGCTGGCAAGCGTTTTGGTCCCAAGGGTGGCGAAGCTCCGCAGGGCGCCTGATCCACTTGACTTGAGATATGAAAGGCGTCGGAGCGATCCGGCGCCTTTCTTCGTTCGGGGTGCTTCCCTTGATCAGAACGCGCCGAGCAGCACCAGCGCCTGGAGGAACAAGACCAGCACAATCACGATGAAGATGAGCAGCGCAAAGAAACGCCAGATCGTCGAGAAGCGCGAAAGACCGTAGGCGCCGCGCAAGTGCTTGTAGAGATGCAGTGGCGCCAGGGCGGCGAAGCCCGCCACGATCCAGCCCAAACTCAATCCGCCAGCGTTTGCTAATGAAAGCGTGATGAAAAGCAACGACATGAAGCCGAGCGAGTACGTTACAAAGATGGCATGATCATAAGCTTTGAACCTGCGCCGCCACACGAACAGAAGCCACACGAAGGGTATCGACAGCGGTATGAGCAGCCAGCTGAACTTGTAGGCGTTTGCTTGCAGCTTGTAGAGCATAAGCCCGGGGTTATCGCGCCATTTCTTCGCTAGTCCCTTGTCAAGTAAATCAACGCCGGTCTCGGCGAACGTCATCTGGGCGTTGCCGCTATTGCCGATCGGAACGACGGTTTCTCCGTCTTCGTTGACCTCAAGGCTTGCATCGCTCGCGTTTATGAAAGGCAGATCTGCGACCTGCTCCAATTCCATCAGATCGGCCTCGAGCTCGGACTTCCGCCGTGCAAGATCGCTTCGGGTGCTCGGAGCGAGATTGTTGTCGGCGAGCTGACCATTCACATCGGCCAGTTCGGCTTGCGTCTTCGCCCTGGCATCAACCAGCCGCGCTTCGATGGCGTCGATACCGTTCTCCATCTCGAAGGACGTCGGTGTGCTAATCCCCAGGAGCTGGAATACAGCGAACATGGCAAAGACGCTGAAAAGAAACATCGCCATGGGGCTGACAAAGCGGGCGCGTTCGCCCTCGATATAACGCCGCGTCAGTTGGCCCGGCTTGAACACGAGAAGCGGAAGAGTGTGCGCAAGTTTGCCATCCAGATGCAGCACGCCGTGCATCAGGTCGTGGCCTATCGCCGTCAGCGTCCGGTGAACGTGCGCCTTCTGGCCGCACTGGTTGCAATAGGGGCCGGTGAGCGGCGCTCCGCAATTGGCGCATTCGGTTTCGGCGTGGTCTTGAGCGATGCTTTCACCAGAACGCGGTTCCACAGCTCTCGCCGCGAGCGTGCCCTCAACCGCAGCTCCCAGCCCTTCGGCGATGTCAGACATACACGAACGCCCCTTTCCCGGATCGCCATTCTAGTGCTGGCGTCGCGAAAGGAAACTGTTTGAGCGGCCCGTTGTCGGAGATTCGGCCCCAGGACAAACCCAAGGTCTTATTTTTCAGCGAGTTTTCGTTCGATCGCGGTCCATAATTGCGCAAAGGCGCGGGTGGCTGGCGCGCGCGGGGCGAAGGCTCCGACCGGCTTGCGCTGCACAGCGCACTGCTCAATAGCGCTGGCGAGCGGGACGACCGGCCATGTGGGATTGGTCTCGCGCGCGTCGCGGTGAAGGGTTCGCCGCATATCGACCATCGAAAGGACGGGGAGGATGGGCGGGTGGTGTTTGCCCGATCCGCGCACGGCCGTGACAACTGTGTCGAAAGCGCGGGCGGAAAGCGGTGACGGTGGCAGCGGAACAATGATGACATCGGCGGCGCGCATTACCTGCGCGCTGATTTCGTTGAGGACCGGAGGGCAATCGAACACGATCCGGTCGAAATTCTTCGCGAGCGCAGCCGAAAGCTTGGCCAGCCTCTTTTTCTTGCCAAGCCTGTCAAACTGTCGATCAAGTCCGCGAATGCTCTCATCCGCGGGCAGAATGTCGAGATTGTCGTAGTCGGTTGAGCGTATCAGCTTGGAAGGATCCAGCGCGTTCGCAAAGACGCTGTCCGCTGTGCGTTTCTTCTTGGGGCCAACCCCCAAGAGGAAGCCGGACCCGTTGGCGGGATCAAGATCCCATAGGAGCGTTTTGCGCCTCGAAATCTGCGCCGAACACCAGGCTAGATTGACTGAGAACGTTGTCTTTCCGACGCCACCTTTGACGCTGTAGACCGCAATCGAAGCCATTGTGTCGTTTCTCCCGTTCTTCCCAAGGCCCCCGGTCCGCATGGATGTTACAATTTTGTGACGTTCATTGTTTTCGCATGTTGCAGATGCGAAAACAAGTCAAGCGCGTGCAGGGCGCCTGACCAGTGTCGATCTTGTGCGGACTTCGTGCACAAAAAAGGCTGCCATAAAGGCAGCCTTGGTTTCAGGGCCGGAATTTTGACCTCCGGTCCCAAATGAAACACTTGTCACCCTTCGTAATCGGCCCCGATCGAAGTGGAGCGGGTCGGAGCGGAAGCGGTGATCCGCAGCGCTTCGGCCGATTGGCTGAGCGAACCGATCTCGTCGGCGTCATCCTCATCGTCGGGAAGGATTTTCTGAAGACCGGTCACGAGCGCTTCGCTCAGATCGCGCGGCTTGATCGTCTGTTCGGCGATTTCGCGCAGAGCAACGACCGGGTTCTTGTCGCGATCGCGGTCAATAGTAAGCTCGCTGCCGCCCGAGATTTCACGCGCGCGCTGCGCGGCGAGCAGGACAAGATCGAAACGGTTGGGAACCTTGTCGACGCAATCTTCAACGGTAACGCGTGCCATCTGCGGGCCTCTTTCTCGGAACTGGTAATGTAAGAAGGGGAGGAGCGCCAGTTAGGGTCGGCGGGTTCTTGAGTCAAGAATGCGCCCGAATTCGCGCCCTCCGCTTAACGAAACTCGTTCTCGTCATACTTCCAGTTTGGCGACGAGAATTTCGTGATCTCGCTCTGGAAGTGCAGCGGTACGTTTCCGGTCGAACCGTGTCGCTGTTTCGCGACGATCAGCGTGGCCCGGTTGCGCAGTTCTTCGTACTTCTCTTCCCAGGCGCGGTATTTTTCGACCACTTCAGCGGAACTGGTCCCATCCATTTTCGGATCATCGGGTTTGATCGCGAGATGGTAGTAGTCCGCTCGGTAAATGAACCAGACCATGTCCGCGTCCTGCTCGATCGAACCGGACTCCCTGAGATCGGACAGCATCGGGCGCTTATCATCGCGCTGCTCAACGGCGCGGCTCAATTGCGACAGCGCGATCACCGGCACGCTGAGCTCCTTCGCGAGGGTCTTGAGCCCACGGCTGATTTCGGAGATTTCGTTGACGCGGTTGTCGTTCGCCCGGCCCGAACCCTGCAGCAGTTGAAGATAGTCAACGACGATCAGGCCGATGTCATGACGTCGCTTCAAGCGGCGGGCGCGGTTGCGAAGCGCCGCAATAGTAAGAGCGGGCGTGTCATCGATGTAAAGCGGCAATTCGGCGAGCCTCTGGCTGGCAAAACTCAGCTTCTGAAAATCATCGCGGCTGAGCGTTCCCGACCTGAGGCTTTCCGAGCTGATCTCGGCCTGCTCGGCGAGAACACGCGTCGCCAGCTGGTCCGCGCTCATTTCCAAGCTGAAGAAGGCGGCGGGCGCGCCGTAATTATGCTCCCCGCCATCCTTCTGCCAGCGCAAGTGCTCCGCAGCGCAATTGTACGCGATGTTCATGGCGAGCGAGCTTTTCCCCATGCCCGGACGTCCGGCAAGGATGACGAGGTCGGAATTGTGCAGGCCAGAGGTCTTTGCATCGATGACAGAGATGCCGGTGGTCTTGCCCGAAAGGCCTCCGCCCGAATTCATCGCAGCCTCGGCCATCTTGATGGCCATTAGCGAGGCGTCTCGGAAAGTTGACGCCTCGTTGCCCGTCTCCGCACCTTCCGCGACCTTAAACAGATCCGCTTCCGCTTCCGCAATGCGGTCCATGGGCTGCACGCTGTCAGAGGTGTCCAGCGCGCCTTCGACGAGGCCGCGGCCAACGCTGACCAGCTCGCGCAACAACGCAAGGTCGTATATTTGCTGCGCCAGTTCATGGGGTGCCAACAGTCCCGAACCGTTGGCCGTAAGCTTGGCAAGGTAGGCCGGACCGCCCAATTCCTGCAAAGCCGGATCGCCTTCAAACTGCGGCTTCAGCGTCACCGGGGACGCGGTGCGGTTGGCGTCAACGGCCTTAATAATCTTCTCGTAGATCCTTTCATGCAAGGGCTCGAAGAAGTGATGCGGCCTGATAGGCGTGCGCAGTTCTTCGATCACGCGGTTGTCAATCAGCACAGCCCCCAGGAACGCGGCTTCGGCCTCAAGGTTCGACGGAAGCTTGCGTCCAGCGCCATCGGCGTTGAGCGCGTCATCGCTTGGGAATAGCAGGGTGTCTGTATCTTCCATTCCGGTGTAGTGCGCTCACATGGCCGGTGTTCGCAAGGCCAAAAGACATCAATAAATTTCGGACAATCGGGCTTGCGCTGTGGATAGCGGGGAAGGTCATCGACCAGTGCGCGAGTCGAAACGCTTGAAGTCGCCCCCACCGATCTGCGAAGGCGGTCGAGCAATGGATGGCCGTTCGCCCGATTCACCCGTGACCTCGCAGAGGATTGCGCATATCTCGCTCGATGAAGCGACCATTTTGTGGCGCAACGCGGATGTTGAGCAAGAGCGCCGGGTCGCGATCTATGACCTGATCGAGGAGAACACGTTCAAGCCCGTCAAGAGCGCGGAGAAGGGCGCAAAGGGACCGTATCACCTTTTCCTTGGCGTACGCGATGGGCGTCTTGCGATGGATGTAAGCGATCAGGACGAGAATCTGCTGGAGACGCTGCTGATCGGGTTGGCCCGTTTCCGTCGCCCCATTCGCGAATATTTTGCCGTTTGCGACAGTTACTATCAGGCGATCCGCAAGGCGACGCCAGCCGAGATCGAAACGATCGACATGGCGCGGCGGGCGATCCACAACGATGCCGCTGAGCTTCTACTCGAGCGGCTTGAGGGCAAGGTGGAAACGGATTTTGCGACAGCGCGCCGCTTGTTTACTCTCATCTGCGTGCTGCATATCAAGGGTTGAGTGCTTTGCTCAGCGCTTCTTCGAGACGTGACGCCATGGCCAGTTCCACACGCAAGAGAAAGAGCAGGCAATCTGGCCACGGCCTCGCTCGCAGACTGGCGCAACTCGCCGCCCTTGCAGGTCTGGTTGCGCTCGTCTTTGCGGGTTGGTTTTGGTTCGAGATGCGCACATGGCGGCCCGACCCGGAACTGTACCCGGAGCAAGGCGCGGTTGTCGATAGCGGCGTTTCGGGCGTCCGGTTCGAGACCCTGAAGGCAACCGGAGCGGCCTTTGTATATCTTGAGCTGGGCTCGGCACGCATGCCCCCGGACCCAGGTTTTCGGGCGCGTTTGCGCGCTGCAAGGGATTCCGGCCTCAAAGTCGGCATTCTTCAGGTCTTCGATCCGTGCCAAAGAGCCGATCCGCAATCGGCGCTGTTCACCCGCATGGTTGCGCGTGATCTTGACTTGCTCCCGCCAGCGGTGGCGCTGGAACGATTGCCGAAGGACTGCACGCCGCGCGTTAGTCAAGCGGCCGCCAAGAGCGAAGTGCTGACGCTCGTCAATCAGATCGAGATGCATTCTGGTCAGCCCGTCATCCTGAAGCTGGGAGAGGCGTTCGAGAAGCGCTTTCAGATCGCAGGCGCCTTGGATCGCGACTTGTGGCTCGCACGCGATCGCTTGCGCCCGCGCTACGCCCAGCGCCCATGGCTGCTTTGGAGCGCGAACCGCCAGATGGTAAGCCAGGCTTTGGCCGAGCCGATCGAGTGGGTAGTAGTGCAAAGATGAGGATACCGGACGAACAGAAGGAAGCGCTAATCGCCTCGGCCCGTGCGGCCGGTGAAAAGGCCTATGCGCCGTATTCTGACTATCAGGTGGGGGCCGCTCTACTGTTTGACGATGGCGCGGTTATCACCGGAAGCAACGTCGAAAACGCAAGCTATGGCTTGTCGCTATGCGCGGAGACAAACGCGGTTGCCAAAGCCATGAACGAGGGACGCCGGGGCGGATTGGTGGCCGTCGCGGTCACGGGGCCGCTAAATAAGGGCGACGGAGCGCCGATCACCCCGTGCGGACGTTGCCGGCAGATGCTCAACGAAATCGCTCAGTTGGGAAATACGGACCCGATCATATTCTGCGTGGGCAAGAACGAAGTGCGGTCGGTGCCGCTGTCAGAACTGCTGCCCCATGCATTTGGCCCCGCGCATCTCAATCCAAGTTGATTGACGTATCAGCGTTTTTAATTGCCAAAGATATCGCCCAGGGCTCCCTTGACGCCGCCCAGGGGATTCTTTCGAAACGCCCGTTCCTCTTTGCCGACATAAGTGAAGATGCCGTCGAGACCCTGGTCGGTGACCGTCTTGTTTATAGTCTCGCGATTGAGTCCGGCCTGACTGATAAGGCTGTTTGATCTCGACAGGCTTTCGACGGTTTTGTAAACGCCCAGCTCGCCAAGTGCGTCGTCGACCAGCGGCGTGAGCTTTTCATGCAGCGCATCGTTGGAAGAGCGGCGCAGATATTGCGTGCCCCCGTCGCTTTCCTGGATGATATCGGGCGCGTCGCTGAAGGACAGGCCGTCGATTGCATCGCGGAAGATCGGCTTGGCTTCCCCTGCCGCCATTCCGGCGGCATCGTTGATCTGGCGCACGACATCGTCAAGCAGCCCCGTCTTTGCGCCCAGATCCATCACCGATCCGAGCAATCCGCTCCTGCTTTTTCCGCCAATGGGAAGCCCGATGCGCACCTCTTCATCATTGTAGAATGCGCCTGGCTCAGCAAGCTGGTCAAGCGCGCTGTCGGTTGCCTTTCCGAGTATGGAGGAGAGATTCAAGCCGGTGCCACCAAACTGCGCGCGCGCGGTGCTCGGCACACAGACGAGGCCCGAGAAAACGGTCAGCCCAGCAAGCACGCCCCGTCTGTGAATGGTGCTCATTTCATGTCCCCTCTGCGTTTGACGCGCCAGTGTTCGACTCTGCCTTTTTGCTTACCATGATGACCGCCTTGCGTCATGCGACCGTGTCAGCCGTCTGATGTTTCAATCCATTCAAGCAGCGCGGCGAGGCAATCGCGCGCGAGCAGTTTGCAGCGTTCGGGCGACCAGCCTTGTTCGGGCTCTGGGAACGCGGCCAAATCCTTGAACGGCATCTCCAAGGTCATTGCACAAGCACCATAGCGCTCTGCCACCTGATTGGTGCTGATGCCCAGGTTCGCGCGACCGGCGGATGTCTTGGGGTAGCCGAGTTCGATCTGGAAATCGGGTGAACGTCGATCAAGGATGCGTTGGTAGCGATAGAACTGGTCGCCCAGCGCGTCGGTCCAGCTTGGTATGCCTTCAAATCCCGCGAGGAAGTTTGCCGGGATGGCCTCATCACCATGCACATCCATCGCAAAATCGACGCCGGTTTCATCCATCCTGTTTCGGATCGCGAGGACTTCCGGCGAGGTCTCCGCGCTCGGTTGAGTCCATTCCCGATTGAGATTGGTGCCGACCGCGTTCGTCCGCAAGTGCCCCCTCGCCGAGCCATCCGGATTGCAATTGGGCACAATGTGCAAACGGCAGTGATGACGGAGGCTCCGTGCGACCGGATCGATAGGATCGGAGAGGCATTCGAGGGCGCCCTCCATCCACCATTCGGCCATGCTCTCGCCGGGATGTTGGCGCGCGTAGAGCCAGGCCTTCAGCGGTCCTTCGCCCATTTCGAGGGAATCAAGCGGACGTCCGTCAAGCGTCTGTGTGAGGCGTACGAGGTCAACGCCTTCGCTTGCCGCCGCTTCGGCAATCAGATCGTGATGGCGCTCGATCGAATAGGGCGCGAAATACGCAAAGTAGCAGATCTGGCTGGCGGGCGTGTAGCGGATTGTGAGCGTTCCGTTCTCCTCACCCTTGTCAAACGCGCTCGCAGCGCGGGTCCAGTACTCCCGATCCTCCGATACACAGGCGTCATAGCCCGGCCACCCGCCAGGATAGGCGCTGGCGTTTAGCCCCGTGATCTTGAGCTCGACTTCGCGTCCAGCCGCGCCCGAGACGCGGAAGTGAAACCATTGGGCGAAGTCCGAATTGTGGTCCTTGCGAATGGCGAGGCGCGCTTTGTCGCCGGCGATCTCGAGCACCTCGATATTGCCGCTGTCGAAAGCGGCGTCGATGCAAAGGCTCATGGCTGCTCCACTAATTCATCCACATCGATGCTGACTGTGTCACCGCTGCCTGCAGGAAAATCCTTGAAGACCGCCGCTGCGAGCGTGCGCGCGTTGACGGCAACGGGGGCGTAGGGCGAATTCACGCTGGTCGGGAACTGGGCGCGCGCTTCCCAGAGGTTCTGGCGGTTTGTGTCGTTCGTGTTGGAAGCGATGGCGACGCTCAGCTCCGAGATGACGCGGGGCGAGCGATCGCGGTTGCCGCCCAGATTGATTCCGACGCCAACGCCAACCCCGCTTCCGAAACTGCCGGTTGAGCCGCCAACGCCGACATTGACCGGGTCGCTGCCCTCGGCAGCCGGAATGGAGGTGCGGCTGGTGCTGATCGTGGCTATTTGATCGGCAATTTCTTCGTTGGCGATGACGGTGTAGCCCAGCAATGAGAGCTCATCGCTAATGGCACCGCGGAAGGCATCGAGCGCGGCTTCGTTCTCCAGCTCTTCGGAGAAACGCAGGGCGATAGTGCCTTGGCCAAGCCCTGCCGGCTGCGAACCGATGAACCGCGTCACTTCGACTGGCCCCGTGTAGGTGTTGGCAGCGCATGCGGAAAGGCCGAAGACCGCTAGCGCCGAAAGCGCAAATCGTAATGGTGCAATGTGCGACATGAGGAGCTCCTAGTTCGAGCTGCGCAATAGGCGCAATTGCGCTCGTGCAAAACCCCGTCGCTAAACGCGGTGGCTTTACGCTTTTGCAGCAGAAAGCTGGTAAAGGCCGCATTCATGACAGACACGAGCAAACCAAGCGTTCTTGTAACGGGCGGCGCAGGCTACATCGGAAGCCATGCGGTCCTGGCGTTGGCCGATGCGGGCTGGGATGTCGCGGTGGTGGACAACCTTTCGACGGGCTTTCGCTTCACGATCCCCGAGAATGTCGCCTTTTACGAAGGCGATATCGAAGATGTGGAGCTTTTGAACCGGATCTTCGACGAGCAGGGAATCGGCGCGATCATGCACTTCGCGGGCTCGATCCTCGTGCCCGAAAGCGTCGAGAACCCGCTCAAGTACTATCATAACAACACCGCAAAGAGCCGGGTGCTTATCGAGGCGGCGGTTGCCGCGGGCGTGGCGCATTTTATCTTCTCGAGCACCGCGGCGACTTACGGGGTTCCCGAAATCTCTCCGGTGGCCGAGGATTCCCTGAAGAAGCCGATAAACCCCTATGGCTGGTCCAAGCTCATGACCGAGCAAATGCTGTCGGACACAACATCGGCGCATCCCATGAATTATTGCGCGCTGCGTTACTTCAACGTTGCTGGCGCCGATCCGCAAGTGCGTTCGGGTCAGTCCACAGCGGGAGCGACGCATCTCATCAAGGTCGCAGTCGAAGCCGTGTTGGGCAAGCGCAGCCATGTCAGCGTCTTTGGTACCGATTACGACACTCCAGACGGAACCGGAGTGCGCGATTACATTCATGTTAGCGACCTGGCAGCGGCTCACGTGCTGGCGCTCGAAGCGCTGATCGCCCAGCCCAGGCGTTCGCTCACCATGAATTGCGGTTACGGGCGGGGCTATTCGGTCCTCGAAGTGCTCGACGCGGTGGATCGAGTGACGAACAGGAAGATTGATCGCCGGATCGAAGGGCGCAGAGCGGGCGATCCCGATCAGCTGATCTCGGATCCGGGCCGAATTCGCAAGGAACTGCCCTGGGTTCCGCAATACGAGAAGCTCGATACGATCATCGCGCACGCATTGGCATGGGAGCGTAAGCTTTCCGAGATCCGGCGTTGAGCATTGACGAAATCCACGCACCAAGGTAACGGCGCCTACGAAATTTCGCGCGTCGGCCGATTCCGACGCGTTTTGCTTTTGAGAGACCGACAATGAAAATCCGCAACAGCCTTAAGTCGCTGAAGAACCGTCACCGCGATTGCCGCGTCATCCGCCGTCGTGGACGCACCTATGTCATCAACAAGACCAACCGCCGCTTCAAGGCTCGCCAAGGCTGAGTGATGCGCTGATCGCCGGTTGCGGCGATGGTTTGGTTGTGCAGCGGCCCGCCTCCGATCAGGAGCGCGGGCCGCGCGCTTTTGGAGAACGTGTTCTGTGGCTAAAGCGGAAAAAGCCGTGGTGTTCGATGTCGGGCGTGTACTTTTCCAGTGGCAACTGCGCGCGCTGTTTGAAAAGCTGATCGATGACGCTGAGGAGCTGGATTGGTTTCTGGCCAATGTGGTTACCGAGGAATGGCACTTTGAGCATGATCGTGGGCGCCCCTTGGCGGAAATGGTGCCCGAGCGTGTGGCTCTCTTTCCGGCCTATCAGGCGCATATCAAAGCGTACGCGACCCGTTTCAATGAGACCGTGCCCGGCCCGGTTCAAGGAACCCATGACCTGGTTAGGCAATTGCACGCCAGGAATGTGCCGCTCTATTGCCTGACCAACTTTGGCGATGAATTCTGGGCAATGTTTCGTCCGACAGAACCGATCTTCGATCTGTTCGACGACATCATCGTATCGGGCACCGAGAAGGTCGCAAAGCCGGACCCGCGCATTTACCGGATCGTTGAGGAACGCAGCGATCGTTCGCGCGGTTCCCTGTTCTTCACCGATGACAACCCGGCGAATATCGAAGCGGCCCGAGCGCGGGGCTGGGATGCGCACCTGTTCATCGATGCGCCCGCGCTGGAAGCGCAATTGCACGAAGCCGGGCTTCTCTGATTGCAAGGAAAGTCCCCCGGTCGCAGCTGTTGGGGACACGCTGCGCCGGGGGTCTTGAGGTGCCGCTCGTTTGGAGAGTTACGAGCGGATGGGGAAGTGTAAAGGCTGTGCTGCTTGGCTTACTTGCCGTTGCATTTGGCCAGCTTGTCAGCGTCCAGTTCTTTACCCTTGGCTGTGAAGCTGGTGATCTCACCGAACTCACGCGCGAGGCCACGGCAAATGCGCATCGGGCGACTGGTGCCCTTGGCCGCTACGCACGTGCTGTCTTTGCAAGCCCACGCGACACCGCCGGCAACCGCGCGATCGTCGTCGGCCGGAGCGGCGAGGGTCGCCGTGTAATAAGGTGCAGCGGCTTGGCTCGCGATCGGGGCAACGGTGGTGCCCAGCGCCAGAGCGGCGGTGGCGACGAGAGAGAGGCGGCTTGCGGCGTTGAGGGAGAGGGTCATCGCTTTGGTCCTTTTGTTCGTGGTGCAATTATCATTGTGCGGTGCAACGTTTCGAATTAAAACCGGTTGCTGATTGCTACCTATGTGATTCGGTTTTCAGTTGCAACCTAAAACTGAAAATTTTTTGGAGCGGATTTTGTTCCCGTACAGATTTGCGCTAACAAGGTTGCACTGAGAGGACTGAATTATGGGCGAAGTTAGAGAGTCACTGCGCGAACTTATCGATTGCGGTCTGCCGCAAGCGCTGGAAGTCATGGGCGAACGTTGGTCCTTCATGATTCTGCGGGCGAGCTTTAACGGCCTGAAGCATTTTGAAGAGTTTCTCTCTGAGCTCGGGATCGCGCGTAATATTCTTTCTAATCGCTTGGCGAAGCTTGTTGAGCACGGCATCCTGAAACGGGAGCCGTGTGAGGACGATCGACGCAAAATCGAGTATCGCCTGACCGAGAAAGGCTTCGACCTTCTTCCGGCAATGATCGCTTTGCGCCAGTGGGGTCAGAAATATGGCAGCGAATTCGTGGCCGAAGATCCCGTTCTCGTCGATGAGCGTGATCGTCTGCCAATTGGCCCCGTCTCAGTGCTCTCGCATGATGGGCGCATCCTCAATCACACAGGGCTCAACCTGATCAAACGAGCCGATGTAGGCCGCCGCGTCGACGGAACGGTCGCTGAACCCTCGCAGCCTTTGATGGCGGGCGACATCATCGATATTGACGAGGCACGCAAGATCGCCTCGAACTGAGCGGCCCAGCAGCCCTCCGTCCTGCTCCCAAGAAATCGCTGGAAACTGGCGGGGCTTTGCCTTGACCCAGATGTGCGTCGGTGGCCTTGATGACCGCTGAAATGCTCGAAGCGCCCGCTCCAGACCCCGAACTCCAAGATTCCAGTGAGCCCGCCTCTGTCGGACGCGCAGCTGAAGAGATCTTGCGCAGCACTTTTGGCTATTCCGGATTTCGCGGCACGCAGGAAAAGGTGATCGCACGCGTTCTTCGGGGCGAACACACGCTGGCGCTTATGCCGACCGGAGCGGGCAAGTCCTTATGCTACCAACTCCCGGCGCTGGCTCGATCCGGCACGGCGATCGTGGTCTCGCCCTTGATCGCCTTGATGCACGATCAGATACGTTCGGCGCGCGCCGTTGGCATTCGCGCCGCTTCGATGACCAGCGCCGATACCGATAACGCGGCAACGGCTGAAGCGCTGCTGAGCGGAGAGCTCGATCTTCTCTATATCGCGCCCGAGCGGGCCAACACGCAAGGTTTCCGCAGGCTTTTGAGCCAAGCGCGTCTTTCGCTGTTCGCGATTGACGAGGCGCACTGTGTCTCCGAATGGGGCCATGATTTTCGCCCCGACTATCGCGCCTTGCGCCCGCTCCTTGACGCATTCGGCCATGTTCCCCGGCTTGCGCTGACTGCGACGGCAGACAGGGCGACGCGCGCCGACATCCTTGTGCAGCTGGGCTTGCCCGACGACGGGCTGATCGTTGCCGGTTTCGACCGCGCCAATATCCGTTACACGATCAGCGCCAGGGAGGGCGGGGCACGCCAAATCGCCGACTACGTCAGCCGCAGGCCCGGTGCGGGCATTGTTTACGCGTCCAGCCGCAAAGGCTGCGAACAGTTGGCCGCGAGACTCCAAGCCACAGGGCGACGCGTTGGCGTCTATCACGCGGGACTTGCGCCGGACCAGCGCGCCGCGGTGCAAGCGGGGTTTGTGGCGAGCGAAGACATGGTGATGGTCGCGACCATCGCCTTTGGCATGGGTATCGACAAGCCGGATGTGCGTTTTGTCGTGCACGCCTCGCTGCCCAAGTCGATCGAGGCCTATTATCAGGAGACCGGGCGGGCGGGCCGCGATGGCGATCCGGCCGAAGCGCGCCTGTTCTGGAGCGCTTCGGACTTTGCAAAAGCGCGCCAATGGCTTGGCGATGTCGACGACGAACGCCGGGCAAGCGAGCGCGCGCGGCTGAACGCCCTCGCCGGTCTGGTCGAAGCGTCAACCTGCCGCCGGGCGATCCTGTTGCGGCATTTCGGTGAGACCCCGCCCGAGGCCTGCGGCAATTGCGATATCTGTCTTGATCCTCCGACCGTTCTCGACGCGACTCAGATCGCCAAGAAGCTGCTTTCAGCGGTGTACCGCACCGGACAAAGCTTTGGCATCGGACATGTCGAGAAGGTGTTGCTCGGACAGCCGGATGAGCGCGTTCGCCAGCGCGGGCACGACGCGCTGTCGGTTTTCGGGATCCTTACACCTGAAGAGGCGCCCCTGTTGCGCGCTGTGATGCGCGCCGCCTTGGCTCGTGAGTTGCTCATCTCCACCGACCACGCGGGCCTGGCGCTTGGTCCGGACGCCCGCGCTTTTTTGAAGGGAGATCGATCCTTCTCCATCGCCAAGCCCCGTCCCAAGGCGCCTCGGCGCCGGGCGAGCAGAAGCGCCAATCCATCAGGCGACCCGTTGTTCGAAGCCCTCCGCGCCAAGCGCGCCGAACTCGCCCGCGCTAACGGGATTCCAGCTTACATCATCTTTCACGACAGCGTGCTGCGAGAGATCGCCTCGATCAGGCCGACCGGTCTTGAGGCCATGGCCAAGGTTTCGGGAATCGGCGTCAAGAAGCTTGAAACCTATGGCGAGGACTTTTGCGCGGTCGTGCGCGGCTTCGCCTGACGGCTCAGCGCTGGACGGTGCGTGTGTAGTCAATCCGGATGCGCACCCATGAGCCGACCTGCGATTGCCCGCGGATAATTGCGGGGCGCACACGAAACTGCCAGGCGGCGGCCAGCACGGCGCGTCCGATCTTTGAGCCGCGCGGTGACTCTCCAAGCAACTGGCAGTCTTCGACACGAAAGTCGGATACGGTTCGGCACACAATCAAAGCGCTCGCCGGCGCTATCGCAGTGGAAAGGTATCCGGCAAGCTCTTGGCGGGTCGGTTCACGATACCAGCGCGCGGCGTACATCGGCTCACCGTTGGGAGCGGTGCCGACGCGGCGGCTGTCCGAGCGTCGGCTGGACGATCCGGAATCCGGCGGGCCGTAGACCCTCGCCGGCGGTCCCTGGGGCTTGGCTTCGGGAGGCTTTGGACGGGGCGGCGGTGGCGGCGGCGGCGGCGGAAGTGGGGGAGCGTTCGGCAGGATAAGCGGCGGCGTCTCCGTCGGGGTTGGGAGTGGCGGTTCGGGCGTTTCGATTTCCTGCGGCTCTGGCGGTCGAGGCTCCGGTTCGGCCCGCGGCTCGGGTTCGACTTGCTGGGGTTGCTCTTCCGCCGCGGGCGGCGAATCGTCCGAGGCGTTGCGCGCTTCCAGTCTTGTCACAACAGGCGCCTCGGGTTCCTCTTGGGAAAGATTCCAACCGAGCGTCAGCAAAAGGGCGATGATGAGAAGCTCAACAACGATGGTCGCAGCAAGCCCGGCGAAACGGAGCTTAAGCGACCCCTCGCCCCCGCGACCGATATAGCTCGACGCGGGCTCCACGGCATGGGTTAGAGTGTCGTCGCTCAAGAGGGCTTGCGCTTCTAGATTTTCGTTCGGGGAGCGGGTTGATAGACGCATGCGACCTTGCACTGCAATGAACAGCGCCAGCCCCGCGACGCCATGTTACAAACCGCGACGCGATGCGGCCCCGGTTACCGCATTCCCACAAATGCCCGATAGCTTAGCGCTTCGGCGATGTGGCTGCGGCCAACCTCGCCATCACCGGCCAGATCCGCGATGGTGCGAGCGACGCGAAGAACGCGTGTGTAGCCGCGCGCGGACAGCCGCAGCTTCTCGGCAGCCCTGGCAAGCAGAGCGCGGCCTTCCTCGTCCGGAGCGGCGTGCACCTCCAGCGCGTCGCCCTGCAACTCGGCGTTCGCGCGAACGCCGCGCTCTGTGCACCGTTGGCGGGCGGCCGCGACCCGTTCGGCAACATCCGCGCTGCCCTCGCTGGCAGGCGGAAGCGACAGATCCATCGCGCTCACGGCGGGCACTTCAACGTGCAGATCGATGCGATCCAGGAGAGGCCCGGAAAGCCGCCCCTGATATTCTCCGACGCAGCGCGGGTGGCGCGCGCAGATATTGTCCGCTTCGCCCGCATGGCCGCAGCGGCAAGGGTTCATCGCGGCCACCAGCTGAACGTTGGCGGGAAAGGTTACATGCGCGTTGGCGCGCGCGACATCGACACAGCCCGTCTCGAGAGGTTGGCGCAGCGAGTCGAGAACCTGGCGCTGAAACTCGGGCAGCTCGTCCAGAAACAGCACGCCAAGGTGGGCAAGGCTGACTTCGCCGGGGCGCACTTTGAGACCGCCGCCCGTGAGCGCCGCCATGCTTGCAGAATGGTGGGGCGCGCGAAACGGTCGTGCCCGGCTGATCCGGCCCGCTTCAAGTGTTCCGGCCACCGACTGGACCATGGAAACTTCCAACGCTTCGCTCGGTGTCAGTTCGGGTAGAATGCCCGGCAGGCAGGAGGCCAGCAGGCTCTTGCCAGAGCCGGGCGGTCCAACCATCAAAAGGTTATGTCCCCCGGCCGCCGCGATTTCGAGGGCGCGTTTGGCCGTTTCCTGTCCTTTGACTTGCCGTAGATCGGTTACCTGGGTGCTTTCGGCGACTTCGCCGCGAACCGGATCAGCGAGAACGCTTGTGCCCTTCAGATGCGAAAGAAGATCGCTCAGCGTGCGCGGTGCCAGAACCGGTACGCCGCTCGCCCATTTGGCTTCCGACCCCTGATCGACCGGGCAGATCAGCCCGCATTGCGCTTCGCTGGCGTGCAGCGCGGCTATCAACACGCCGGGTGAGGCGACCACCCGCCCATCGAGCGAAAGTTCGCCCACTACGATCCAGTCGCCCAGTTGTTCGGCATCGGTGACACCCATGGCGGCCAGTAAAGCAAGCGCGATCGGCAGGTCAAAATGCGATCCGTCCTTGGGTAGATCGGCGGGCGAGAGGTTGATCGTGATCCGTTTTGGGGGGAGCGCCAGCCCCATAGCGGCCAGCGCGGCCTGAACCCTTTCGCGGCTTTCGCTCACCGCCTTGTCGGGCAGGCCTACGATCGAAAAGCGCGGAAGGCCACTGGCGACCTGACACTGCACCTCGACAGGCTTCGCCTCCAGACCAAGATACGCCACCGTGCGAACAAGTGCGACCATTCGCGCGACCCCCTTTAGCGCCAAGGATCCAGCCTCAGCTATTCTTCCCCCGGAGACGGTTTTTGCAGCGTTAATCGAAGATTGTCGAGCGTTTCCGTACGAATACGAAAGGCTTCCGCAAGTATAATGCTTTGCGAAATACTCAGCAAAGCGGGGCCATTCAGCGGTTTATGCGCTGGATCCTGGCCTTCGGACTGCTTTTACAAGCGCTCGCCCTTTCGGCTCCTGCGCACGCGCAGCATTCGGCGGGTCATCGCAGCTTTGTAGCCGAAAGCTGGGTCGAGGAGTGGGATCCAAGCCAGCGCCGCTGGGTGCGCCTTGACGAAGCGCGCCTTGACAACGCTGGTCTCGCCAAGGGCGACCCGATCGGGCCGTCGTCGACCACACAATCCACACCGCGCTTTGCGCCCCCGGAACACGCCTCTGGATCGTCCGATATTGCGCGGCGCTATGGCCCTTTCCTTGTCTTGAGCGATTCCCGGGCGGCTCTGATCGGTTCGACAGACAGCGCAAGCCCGAGGCAGTTCGAAGCGCTAATGCGGGATTATCCCGGGCTTCAGGTGCTGGAAATGATCGAGGCGCCGGGCACCTATGACGACATCGCCAATCTGGCGCTCGGACGCCGCCTGCGAGCCGCCGGGATTACGACTTATGTTCCGCGAGGCGGTTCGGTGCGGTCAGGGGCTGTTGAGCTGTTTCTGGCCGGAGCCAGCCGCCGGATTGAGAACGGAGCTCGGTTTGCGGTGCATTCCTGGCTCGACAGCTATGGACGCGAGCCGAGCGATTTCGCAGCGGACGCGCCAGCCAATCGGCTCTACATCGACTACTATATTGAGATGGGGATGAGCGAAAAGCGCGCCCGTGCCTTTTACGCCATGACCAATTCCGTGCCGCATCACAGCGCCAAATGGCTTGGCGCGAAAGCGATGCGGCGCTGGCTTGAGCCTGAGAAGGCTCTTGCGGCGTTCGATCCTGGCAAAGCCGAAGGGACGCTGGCGATGAGCGCTTCCCAAGCGCCGGAAACCCGATACGGCGATGGCTCACAGCCGGGAGCGTCGGCGCAGGCCGCGCGCCCTCGAAAAGGCGCGACCGCGACCCACGCTTTTCTTGACTCGTAATGCGCATTCTCATAATGGCGCGTGTCTGATTGCCCCTCGATCACACCTTTGCGTGGCCGAGTGCGCGTTTTCCCGGTCGTTAGGCGGAGCCGCAGTGCGGATCGCCTGCTGGCTCGGACCAGACTATTCGAGGACGAAATGAAGCGGACTTTCCAGCCCAGCAATCTTGTGCGCAAGCGTCGCCACGGCTTTTTCGCACGCAAGGCCACCGTGGGTGGTCGCAAGCTCCTTCGCGCGCGACGTCGCCGCGGTCGTAAGAAGCTCACCGCCTGAACTGCTGGCGCTCCCAGTGTGGGCGCCAACTGTTGTGTTTGACACGCTAACGGGCTCCTATCTGGGGCCCGTTTGTCGTATCTAGCCTGATCATGATTATCACGCTCACCAAGCGAGCTGACTTTGTCGCGGCCAATAACGGCCTGCGAAACGCGAAGCCTGGCTTCGTCCTGCTCACCCGGCCGAATGACGGGCAGGGGACACGTTTCGGTGTGACGGTGACCAAAAAGATCGGCAACGCCGTGGTACGCAACCGGATGAAACGGCGCTTTCGCGAATTGCTCCGCACGGCGCTGGCGAATCAAGGCCTAACTCACCACGATCACGTGCTGATCGGTCGGGCGGGCGGGGTTGAGCGTGATTTTCACACCATGGCCGATGAGTTGGAGCAGGCGCTGGCGCGCGCGCGCCAGGGGGTTGGTGATCCGGCGCGGGGTCGGCGCCCACGCCGCGGTCGGCGGTCTCCCACAAAGGGCGCATCATGAAACACCTTTTCATTCTCCTTGTACGCGGATGGCAACTTGGTCCCTCACTCATCCTTCCGCCGACATGCCGTTACACCCCCTCATGCAGCGAGTACGCGATAGAAGCGCTTCGGAAATATGGCGCGCTCAAGGGTGGATGGCTCGCGATAAAGCGGCTAGGGCGCTGCCATCCGTGGGGAGGGCATGGGCACGATCCGGTGCCCTAAGCCTGGACCTGCGGGCTGGGAAAACCCGGCCACGATGCTTAACTAGCCTCAAACCACAGCCATATTGACGTCAGGGATCGTTAGACTTGAACAATTCGCGCAACTTGTTGCTCGCCTTCGTGCTTTCGGGCCTGCTGATCCTGGGCTGGGACGTGGGCATGAGGTATTTCTACCCTCAGCCAGAGACGCAGGCAGCGCAGAGGAAGACACCGCCGGGCGGTGTTGTTGCTTCCGGGGAAGAACCGGGCGCGGTGGAAGGCACCAGTGTCGTCGCCGGCGATCTGACAAATGGCACCCCGGCGACCGGGCCTGTGGACCTGAGCGCCGCCTTGGCCGATCCGCAGCGCGTGGTGATCGAGGCTCCACGTATCGCGGGGTCGATCAATCTGGTCGGCGCGCGGATCGATGATATCGTACTCAAGGACCATCGCGAGACGACCGATAAGGACTCAGGCCCGGTGCGTCTGTTCGCGCCCGAACGTACTTTCGATGAGTATTTCGCAGAGTTTGGCTTTCTCGTGAACGCCAAGCGCAGTTCATCGCAGGCTGTTTGGAGCGCCGATGGCGACAAGCTGACCCCGGACAGACCAGTCACGCTGACCCGGCGCGAGAATGATCTCACCTACTCGATCAAACTAACGGTCGATGAAGACTACATGATCACCGCAGAGCAAAGCGTGACCAACGCCGCCGAAGAGGCCGCCGCGGTCGTTCAGCCGTTTGCTCTGATCAAGCGCAGCGCGATCCCCGGAGCAAACGCGGATGCCGATCCCCGATATAACGCTTCCCCCGATGAGTTTCTAAGCCACGCTGGCCCGGTCGGAGTGTTCGACGATGTGCTCAACGATCCGCACGCCTATCATGAGCTTGCCGAACTGAAGACCTGGTCTCCGACTGGTTCACCCGATTGGCTCGGCTTCTCGGACCGCTACTGGTTGGGCGCTCTTGTTCCGGGAGAAAGCGCAGAAAGCGCAACCTTTCGCTCGCTCAAGAGCGATCTGTTCCGCGCCGATGTGCTTTACACCGCGCAGACGCTCGCCCCTGGCGCGACTCTCACTCAGTCCACGCGCCTCTACGCAGGCGCGAAGGATAGCGTCATCCTAGACCGGTATGAGGACGGCGGCATCTCGCAATTCGGCAAGGCCATCTCCTGGGGCTGGTTCGAGATCATCGAAAAGCCGCTTCTGTGGCTGCTGCGCACCCTCAACGGCCTGATCGGCAACTTCGGTGTCGCGATCATCGGCATGACGCTGGTCATTCGCGGCCTGCTTTTCCCGATTGCGCAAAAGCAGTTTTCCTCGATGGCGCAGATGAAAGCGGTCCAGCCGAAGATGAAGGCGATCCAGGAGCGCTACAAGGACGACAAGCAGACCCAGCAACAAAAGATCATGGAGCTGTACAAGGAGGAGAAGGTCAATCCGCTGGCCGGGTGCCTGCCGCTTGTCATTCAGATCCCGATCTTCTTTGCGCTTTACAAGGTGCTCATCCTTGCGATCGAGATGCGGCACGAGCCATTCCTCTACATCCGCGATCTTACCGCGCCGGACCCCGCGACGATCCTCAACCTGTTTGGGGTGCTACCCTATGAGGTGCCCGGCTTCCTTGGTATCGGCGTTCTGGCCGTTCTGCTGGGTGTTACCATGTGGCTGACCTTCAAGCTCAATCCGTCCACGATGGACCCGATGCAGCAGCAGATCTTCAATCTGATGCCGTGGTTCCTGATGTTCGTGATGGCGCCGTTTGCCGCAGGGCTTCTGCTGTACTGGGTGACATCGAACATCCTGACGCTGGCGCAGCAGAAGTATCTCTATTCGCGCCACCCGCAGTTGAAGGCGGCGGCTGAAAAGGAAAAGGCTGAAATGGCCCAGAAGGCGGAACGCGAGAAGGCGGAAAAGAGCAAGGCTTGAGCTTGGGGCTGACACCCGAAGAGGAACGCGCGCAGCAGCGGCGCGAGGAAGCGGCTTCTCGGTTGTTTTCCGGGCGAGTGGAGTTTCTGCTGTCCGCGCCGCAGCTGAAGTTTCTGCCCGAACCCACCGTGCCCGAGATCGCCTTTGCGGGCCGATCCAACGTCGGCAAATCGAGCCTGCTCAACGCGCTGACCGGTCGCAAGGCCATTGCCCGCGCTTCAGTGACACCGGGCCGCACGCAGGAATTGAATTTCTTCGAAGTCGGCGAGCCGACGCAATTCCGGCTGGTCGACATGCCCGGATACGGCTTCGCCAAAGCGCCGGTAAAGGTTGTCGAGCGCTGGAAAACCCTTGTGAAGAGCTATCTGCGCGGGCGGCAGGTGCTGGCGCGCAATCTGGTGCTGGTCGACAGTCGCCATGGGCTCAAAGACGTTGACCGCGAGATGATGAAGATGCTCGACGAGGCGGCGGTCGGCTATCGCATCGTGCTCACCAAGGCCGACAAGGTGAAAGCGAGCAAGCTTGAGCGTGTGGCGAGCAAGGTCGCCGACGAAGCGCGCAAGCACCCGGCGGCCTTTCCCGAACTGCACTTAACCAGCGCGGAAAAAGGCATGGGCATCGCGGCGTTACGAGCGGCGGTGGTCGCTGATGCGCTTGGAGAGAGTTACTTCGCAAACAGCTGATCCCGATCCGCAAACGCCTTGAATTCCAGCGCGTTGCCGGCGGGGTCGCGCAGGAACATCGTTGCCTGTTCGCCCGGCTTGCCTGCGAACCGCACGGTGGGCTCGATCACGAAATGGGTGTCTGCCTTCGTGAGCTTCTCGGCCAGGGCGCGCCAGTCTTCCATCTCCAGCACGAGGCCAAAATGGGGCACCGGCACGTCGTGGCCGTCCACCGCATTGCTCGCCCGATCGCCAGCGTGTGCGGACAGATGCGCGACGATCTGGTGCCCGTGGAAATCGAAGTCGATCCATTCGTTGCTGCTGCGCCCTTCCGCGCATCCCAGAAGCTCGCCGTAGAAAGCGCGCGCAGCGGACAGATCATCGACGGGAAAAGCCAGGTGAAACGGCGGCAGGTTCATTGCGAGCGTCCTGTGATACAAACGGGTGCATTCTGCGAGCCCGTTCAGCCTCGACAGCCTAAGGCTGAATACCTACGCAAGAGGCTATAGCAAAGCGCAAAGGTGGAGGGCGCCCCCATGAAACTCATCCTTGGCAACAAGAACTATTCCAGCTGGTCGCTTCGAGGCTGGCTGGCGGCGAAGCAATCGGGGCTTGCATTTGAGGAGCTGACGGTTCCGATCAACGGCGCCGAGTGGGACGAGACCAAGCGGCAAATGGGCGAGATACAGCCTTCCAGCGGAAAGGTCCCTATTCTGTGGGATGGCGATGCGGTGATCTGGGATAGCCTTGCGATCCTTGAGTATCTCGCGGACAAGGTCGGGCGCGATCGCTTCTGGCCCAAGGATGAAACGGCCCGAGGCATGGCCCGCTCCATGGTGGCGGAGATGCATTCCTCCTATGCAAGCCTGCGCAGCGAGATGCCGATGAACATTCGTCGCCGAACGCCGCTTCAGAACGTGAGTGAAGAGACCAAGGGCGATATTGTGCGCATCCTGCAATTGTGGGCCGAAGCGCGCGCCCGGCACGGTTCGGCGGGGCCCTTCCTGTTCGGAACATTTGGCGCGGCGGACGTCTTTTACGCGCCTGTTGTCTCTCGCTTCCTCACCTACGGCATCGGGGTTCCGGGCTTTGCACAAAGCTATATGCAAGCGATCTGGGAGCACGACTGGATGCACGAATGGATCGGCGCGGCTCAAGCCGAAGAATGGGTGATCGAGCAGTATGAAGCGGTTGCGTGAAGCAAAGCCTGTCAGGGCAGTCGTGTGACCGGATAGCGCGTGCCGTCCTTGCGAGCGTATCCCTCCGCGTCGAACACCATATCAATGTCCGAGTACTCACCGCTGTCCGCGTCATAGTCGCCCGCGCTGGCGACGACGTACACGCACGGTTTGTCGCTGCGGTTTTGCAGGTGGTGCCCGTTCTTCGCTCCAGCGGCCCAGGCCACGACGTCACCTGCAAGCACAAGCGTTTCGCCATCGTCTTCAACCAGCACCGCCTCGCCCGAGATCATCACCAGCATCTCATCCAGATCGCGATGCCAGTGGCGCTGCGATGACCACGCACCCGGTTCCAGTACGACATGACTGGCGCGCAGCTGAGCCAGGCTCGCCGCCGGGGCAAGGCGGCGGTAATGGCGTCCCTCGACCTGCGTATCGAACGGCGCGGGATAGCCCGTCGCGTTGGTCTGGGGAATGGCGTCGAGATCAAGCTTGGGCATTCGCGGCAACTCCTGCTAGCCAAGGCACTCTAAAAGCGCTTCTTGGCGCCGCCAAGACGACGCGCAACTCTTCGTGAAGGCCCATACATGAAATCTTGGTTTGCAATTCCGCTGTGGCAGCGGGTTATCGGCGCGCTCATCCTCGGAGTTCTCGTTGGCTCTGTATGGGGGCCGGGCGCTGCGAGCATCAAGATCATCGGCGATATCTTCATTGCCTTCATCAAGATGCTGGTCGTGCCGCTCATCTTCTTCAGCCTTGTGGCCGGGGTGGCCAGTATCGGCGATCTCAAGAAGCTGGGGAGCGTGGGCTGGCGCGCGCTGCTTCTGTTCGTCGTCACCGGGCAGATGGCAGTGTGGCTGGGCCTTGCCATCGGGACATTCGTCCAGCCCGGAGCGGGGCTGGATGCGAGCGGAATGGACCTCGATGCCGCCGCGCTCGAACGCGCTCAGGCGCGTCAGGAAACGGGCGTCACGATCGAGCAGATGGTGCTCGAAATGGTGCCGTCGAGCCCGGTGCAGGTGATGGCGGATGTCAATGTGCTGCCGCTGATCGTCTTCTCGCTGCTGATCGGGATCGGCATCCTGATGGCCAAGGAAGACGGCGAGCCGGTTCTCAAGATCTTCGAGTCGGGCAGCGTCGTCATGCAGAAGGTGACGATGATCGTCATGGAACTGACCCCGTTCGGCGTGTTCGCGCTGATGGCGTGGGTTGCAGGGACGCTGGGTCTGGAGGCGCTACAGGCGCTCGGTATCGTCGTGATCCTCAACTATCTCGGCTGCTTCCTCATCATCGCGCTGATTTATGGGGGCATGATCAAGTTCCTGGCGCGGCTGCCGGTCATCGACTTCTTTCGCGGCATTATCGACGCGATTGCGGTGAGCTATTCGACCGCGAGTTCCAACGCGACGCTTCCGGTGACGCTGCGCTGCGCGCGCCGGAACCTGGGCGTCTCGAACTCGGTTGCGAGCTTCGTCATCAGCCTGGGTGCGACGATCAACATGAACGGGACCGCGATGTATCTTGGGCTCGCGACGCTTTTCGGCGCGCAGGTTTTCGGGATCGATCTGACCTGGGGCGACTATTTCCTGATCTCGATCCTCGGCACGCTGGGCGCGATCGGCGCGGCGGGCATTCCGGGCGCAGGCCTGATCATGATGGTGCTGGTGTTCGGTGCGGTCGGCGTGCCGCTGGAGACCATCGCGCTGGTGGCTGGGATCGACCGGATCATGGACATGATGCGCACCACCACCAATGTGAGCGGAGACGCGGCGGTTGCGACGACGGTGGCTGCATTGACGGGCGAGATTGACGAGGCTGAGTTGGTTAGCGCGGATGATGTTTAGTTTTGAGCCTCAAACACATTGGCAGAATCCTGTTATTAGGTGGGCACTGGCAGCGCTAGGTGCGACTGTGCTGCCTCCTGCAGTCCTCAGCGTGTATCTGCTGTTTACACGACTAATCCTCGACCGCGTGATGGAATTTGACGTGATCGCCTTAGCGCTCAGCGCCGTATTAGGCGCAGCGAGCTTGCTGATCGCACCCATAAGAAGGCCGTGGCGAACCGCGCTCGCAATTGTGTACGTTCCGCTCGCTGTAATAGCCTGCTTTTGGTTCGTTCTTGGTTTCGTCTGCGCGACCTTCGGAGATTGCTTGTGAGCATCTAACGCCCCCTAGGCTTCTCCAGCACCTTCTTCCTGAAGCTGCACAAATCCACCACTTTGCAGCGCCAGCACTCGGGGGTCCGCGCCTTGCACACATAACGCCCGTGCAGAATCAGCCAGTGATGCGCGCCTAGCCGAAACGGTTCGGGTACGCGCTTTTCCAGCTTTTCCTCGACCTTTTCGGGCGTTTTACCTTTGGCCAGTCCGGTGCGGTTGCCGACGCGCAGGATGTGGGTGTCGACCGCGAAGGTTTCCTGCCCGAACCAGCAATTGAGCACGACATTGGCCGTCTTGCGCCCCACGCCGGGCAGACGCACGAGGTCTTCGCGCGTGTCCGGTACTTCGCCGCCATATTCGTCGATCAGCAGCTGCGAGAGCGCGATCACGTTCTTCGCCTTGGAGTTGAACAGACCGATCGTCTTGATGTGCTCGATCAGGCCTTGAAGCCCCAGATCGAGCATCGCGCGCGGATTATCGACCTTCGCAAACAGCGCCCGCGTGGCCTTGTTGACGCCGACATCGGTCGCCTGCGCCGACAGCGCGACCGCGACGACGAGCTGGTAAGCGTTGCCGTACTCCAGCTCGGTCTCAGGGTTCGGATTGTCTTCGGCCAAACGCCGGAAGAACTCGAAGATCTGGTCTTTGGTCATGCTTTGATGTTTCGCGCGCCCGTTCCCCCAGCGCTACAGGCCCAACACATCGTTCATCGTATAGCGTCCGGCAGGCTGGCCGATCAGCCACGCGGCGCCTTTGACCGCTCCGCGCGCGAAGATCATCCGGTCCTCAGCGCTGTGTGACAGGGTGATGCGCTCCTCATCGCCTGCGAAAATCACGCTGTGATCGCCCGCCACGGTCCCGCCGCGCAGGCTCGCAAAGCCGATCGCGCCTTGAGCCCGCGCCCCGGTTGCGCTGTCGCGGCCCGCTTCGCTGTGCGCGGCGAGCTCGATCCCGCGTCCCTCAGCCGCCGCTTCGCCCAAGAGCTTGGCGGTGCCCGAGGGCGCATCGACCTTGCTGCGGTGGTGCATTTCGAGGATCTCAATGTCCCAGTCTGCCGCCAGCTTCGCCGCCGCCTCGCGCACCAGCGCCGCCAGCAGCGTGACGCCCAGCGAGGTGTTGCCTGTCTGGAGCACCGGGATCGCCGCCGCCGCCTCCTCAATCGCTGCGAAATGCGCATCCTCCAGCCCCGTCGTCCCGATCAGGATCGGGATGCCCGCCGTCTGCGCCGCGCCGAGATTGGCCGCCAGCGCGCTCGGCGCGGAAAAGTCCACCGCCACCTCGCACTGCCCGATGATCGGCGCCGGATCGCCGCCCCGATCGACGCCGACGCAAAATTCGTGACCCGCCTCCTCGATCGCGACGCCCAGCGCGCGCCCCATCCGGCCCTTGTGTCCCAGCACCGCAAACCTTGCCATGGCGCGTTTCTCCCGTTGATGCGCGCACCGCTCTAAAAGTATGGACGGTCCCAAGACAAGGCTGCGATGGACAGAGTCCCGTGTCCAAGCCGAACGGAGGGTGATGTGAGCGCTGGTATTGAGAGCATCGTGGTCCTGACCGGAGCCGGCATCAGCGCGGAAAGCGGTATCGACACGTTTCGCGACGCAGGCGGCCTATGGGAGCAGCATTCGATCTACGATGTGGCGACGCCCGAGGGCTTTGCGCGCGATCCCGATCTGGTGCTGCGCTTTTACGATGAGCGGCGCGCGGGGTTGGCGAGGGTTGAGCCAAACGCGGCTCACATCGCGCTCGCCAGGCTGGAAGCGGAATTTGCAGGCGAATTGTTGCTCGTCACCCAGAACGTGGATGATCTGCACGAACGCGGCGGTTCAAGGAATGTTTGCCACATGCACGGCGAGCTCAAGAGCGCGCTGTGCACGTCTTGTGGCACGCGCTCACGCTGGGAGACAACGATGATCGATCGGCCTGCGTGCCCCGTGTGCCGAGCGCCGACCCTGCGCCCGGACGTCGTGTGGTTCGGAGAGATGCCGTATCAGATGCAAAGGATCGAAGAGGCGCTTGCCCGGTGCGATCTGTTCGTCAGCGTTGGCACAAGCGGTGCGGTGTACCCCGCCGCCGGCTTTGTCGCGCAGGCCAAGGCCATGGGAGCGCAGACCCTGGAACTCAATCTGGAACCAAGCGAAGGCACGGCGATCTTTCACGAAGCGCGCCACGGGCCAGCGAGCCAACTGGTGCCAGAGTGGACCCGCGCGCTGCTCAACGTCTCGTGACGAGCGCAGAAAGGCCCGACAGCGCGCCCGCTCGCTCAGTTTCTGGTCGGACCCAACCGGATTGAGCGGGGCGTTACCTTCAGGCGCTTCGGCTCCGTTTCGATCTGGTCATGACGGTAGTTGCGTGGCGCGCCGACACGCATCTGTCGGCCTGCCAACTCGTTCCACGCCTGCTCCGACAGGCTGCGATTGAAGCGGATGCCGATCCGTGATCCCGCGCGCCATACGATCCGGCCCTTGCGGGAATCGCCCATTAGGGTGAGCTTTACATCGACGTCGCACAAGGTCCGCTCGCGCACCTCGATGAGCGCCCCGCGCTTCGACAGATCGCGCACCCGAACATCGATCTGCCCCACTGGGGTTTCAAGCGAGCCCTCGATCAGCAGCCGGATTCGCCGTGGTTTCCGCTTCGGGGTCGTGACAAGCATACACAATCCTCAAATCCACCGACCCGAGAACAGCTTGGCACCGAAGGATTAAGGATAGCTTACGCGTTTTCCGAGACTGATCCGCAACCCTTGCAGGCCGGGTCCTTTGCGATGGTGAGCGAGCGCATTTCCGGTTGCAGCCCGTCAAGCACGAACAGCCGACCCCACAGGGGATCGTCTCCGAACGCGGCGACGCCGCCCAACAGCGCGCGCACCGCCTGCATTGCAGCGAAGCTGCCGGTCCAGCCCGCCATCGCGCCGAGCATGCCGTCCTCCGCGCAGGTGTCACAATCCTCCGCATCGAACGCGTCGCCGACAAAGCACCGATAGCACGGCTGGTTTACAAGGTGGCCAGCGAACGCTCCGACTTGCCCTTGAAAGCGACCGACGGCGGCCGACAGCAGCGGTACGCGCTCGGCCACGCAAGCGTCCGAGACCGCAAGTCGGGTTGCAAAGTTGTCCGTTCCATCGAGCACCAGGTCAACGCCCGCTATGCGGTCGGCGGCGTTCTCGGGCGTGATGCGGCTGTCGGAGATTTCGACGCTGAGTGTCTCGTCGAAGTTCGCCATCCAGCGCCGTGCGGAGGTTGCCTTGCCATGGCCGACATCGCGAGCGGTGAAGATCGTCTGGCGCTGCAGGTTGGAGACATCGACGGCGTCGTCATCGATGAGCGTGAATGTCCCGATACCGCTCGCCGCAAGATATTGCAGCGCGGGTGAGGCGATGCCTCCAAGCCCGATTACCGCGACGTGTTTGGACGCCAGGGCGACCTGCCCGGCCCCGCCAATCTCAGGGATGACGATGTGGCGTTGAAACCGCTCAAGCCGCGCCGGGCTGAGCGCCGGGGCGGGCGAGCCGGTGGAGGGGCCTGTGGACGGGCCAGTGGATGGATCTGTGGGTGAGCCTATGAACAACCTGTCGACCATGACGGTCCTGTTGGCAGGCTGGGGACCACTTGTGAACAGGTTGTGGGTAGCCGGTGGGCGAGTCTGTGCGCGGTTATGTGCACAACCCGGTGCATACCGTGTAGTCTGCGTGGGGGATGAATGTGGGCCCCGTGTTCACATCCCGACGGATGGAACTGGGGGCCCACACACGTTCAATCAGCTCTCCAGCTGTCTCAAAAGACTGCGCACATCGCCGTCCATGTCGGCGTCGCGCTCGCGCAGGTCCTCGATCAGGCGCACCGCATGGATGACCGTCGAGTGGTCGCGCCCGCCAAACTTGCGCCCGATCTCAGGGTAGGAACGCGGCGTGAGCACCTTGGAGAGATACATGGCCACCTGGCGGGGGCGGACCACCGCGCGGGCGCGGCGCTTCGAGCTCATTTCGGACCGATCGATCCGGTAGAACTGGCAGACGGTCCGCTGGATTTCGTCAATCGTGATCCGGCGGCGATTGGCGCTGAGAATATCGGTGAGCTGTTCCTCCGCGAGTTGCAGGGAAACGTCCTGCCCCGTCAGCTGCGCGTAAGCGATCAGTTTGTTGAGACCGCCGACCAGCTCGCGGACGTTTCGTGTGATCGTCCGGGCGAGGAAATCGACGACATCATCCGGCACGCTCAACGGCGCAAAACGAGAGAGTTTGGACTCCAGGATCGACTTGCGAAGCTCAATGTCGGCGGCCGCGATATCGGCGACGAGGCCCATCGACAGGCGGCTCAAGAGGCGCGGTTCGACACCGTCCAGGGCCTGCGGCGCGCGGTCGGCGGCAAAGACGAGGCGCTTGCCCTCGGCCAGCAGCGCATCAATCGTGTAAAGCAGCTCTTCCTGCGCCGACGCCTTGCCGATGATGAACTGAATATCGTCGACCAGCAACAGATCGAAACTGCGCAGGCGCGCCTTGAATTCGATCATCTGGTTGGCTTTGAGCGCCTGAACGAACTCCACCATGAAACGCTCTGCGGAGCAGTAGAAGATGCGGGCGCGCGGATGGGCCTGAAGGAAGCCGTGCCCGATCCCGTGCAGCAGGTGCGTCTTGCCCTGGCCGGTCGCAGCCTTGAGATAAAGCGGCGAAAACTGCGGCTGCTCGGTCGCCGCCATGCGCTGCGCCGCGTTGAAGGCGAGGACGTTGGCTTCGCCGGTTACAAAAGCTGCAAAAGTCAGCGAGGGGTCAAGACCCACGCTTGAGGTGAAGCCCGCGTCGCCGATCGTGCCCGCGGCGACCGCTATCGCGCTTGCCCCGTCATTGGCTGGACGACGCCCATCATCGAGGCGCAATTCGGGCAGCTGGCGACGACCGGGATGAACTTGGATGTTGACCTGGCGCACTTCAGGCCGCGCGATCGTCCAGGCCAGCTGCAAACGATCTTCGAAGCGATCCTTGACCCAGTTGGCGGAAAACTCCGTGGGAAGGAAAAGATTGAGGACCCCTGTCTCTTTGTCGAGATCACCCAACTGGATCGGCTTGATCCACTGGCTGTGGAGTTGGTGTCCGAGATCTTTGCGAAGCCCCGTACTGATATCCGCCCAGTCTGCTGCGAGGTTCACGGCTTCTGCATCTTCCATCAAGTCTTCGTCAGCGTTGCGGCGCGTGATCCGCGCCTTGTCTGTTCCTTGCACCTTGCTATTCCCCAATACTCTCCCGCTTTCGGAAGCGACGTCCGAAACGGTCAACCAACACTGCGTAAGGCAGAGCTTGCCCCCTCTCGGAATCGCGAGAACTCCAAAAGAAATCTGCCGTTTTGCTTTGCAACGACCGGACTGTCCCGTCCCGGTTGAAGCAGTAATAAACGCCTGTTCGGCTGCTTTCGCAACGGAGAAATTTTCATTTTTCTGAAATATATTCGTTGACAGCGTGAACACCGCACAACTGCGTTCAAGTGCCTTATTTTTCTGCCTTTTCGAAAAAAGGGCCATGCGAATCGCCGAAAATCCTACGGTTAGGGACGATCACGCTCGGTATTATTACCATAAACCAAGAAAGGCCGCACCCAATGGATGCGACCTCAAGCTGTGTTCGGGCTCGAACTGGGCGCGCTGAAGAGGCGAATCGATCCGCCTCGCGTTCCTCAAATGCTCAAAGAGCGGCGACTCGCTTGGTGAGTCGGGACATCTTCCGCGCGACCGTGTTCTTGTGCATCACGCCACGCGCGGCGCCGCGGGCCATTTCCGGCTGGGCAGCCTTGAGAGCGGCGGAGGCGGCGTCCTTGTCCCCCGCTTCGCAGGCCACTTCGACCCGCTTGATGAAGCTGCGGATACGGCTCATGCGAGCGGTGTTGATCTCCGCGCGGCGGTTGTTGCGACGGATGCGCTTACGGGCTTGCGGCGTGTTGGCCATAGGTCTGTCTGTCTCGCGTTTGTGTGTGGCCGGATGAAAGCGGCGCGTTCAAATCGTATGTCATGCTCGAAAAAGCAGCGACCGGACTCGCGGTCGGATCGCCGGAAAGCGCGCCACATAGGCCGGACGCACCCAATCGTCAAGAAAGGGGTTGCCCTCGCGTGGTTTCGAACGGCGTTCTCTCAAGAGGGCGCGCACACGTTTAACGCTGGCACACCGGGCAATACCAGGTGCTGCGACCGCCCTGCGTGATGCGGCGGATTGCGCCCCCGTCGCCGCGATGGCACACCTCTCCGGTCCTTCCATAGACATCAAAACGCGTGGCGAAATAGCCCAGCTCGCCGTCGGGCCGGGCGTAATCGCGCAGCGATGACCCACCGTCGCGGATCGACGTTTCGAGTACGTCGCGGATTGCGGGCACAAGCCGCGCCAGTTGCGTCCTTGTTACCTTGCCTGCCTTCTTCATCGGGTGAATGCGCGCGCGCCAGAGCGCTTCGCACACATAGATATTGCCAAGTCCCGCAACGATCCGCTGGTCTAGCAGGCACAGCTTTATGCTCTGCGTCTTGCCTTTGAGCGCCGCCTTGAGGTGCTGAGGCGTCAGATCGGGGCCGAGGGGTTCGGGGCCCATCGCGGCAAATTGGGGCCAGGCGTCCAGCGCACCCGTGTCCACCATATCCACCGACCCGAACCGCCGCGGATCGCACAGGGCGAAGCGGTTGGAGGCGGTCTCGATGATCATGTGATCGTGCGTGTCGGGCGCTTCGGGATCGATCCGCCAACGGCCGCTCATGCCCAGATGGAAGATCACCGATTGCGCCCGGTCGAGATGGATAAGGCCGTATTTCGCGCGCCGCGATAGGCCCGTTACCCGCGCGCCGGTCATCACCTGCACAAGGTCGGGCGGGAATGGGCGGCGCAGATCCGGACGGTTCAGCACCACGCGCTCTATCCGTGCGCCGTCGAGATACCGCGCAAGGCCTCGGACCGTGGTTTCGACTTCGGGAAGTTCGGGCATTCTTGTTCTTGGCTTGCTTTTGGCTTGTTTGTGGCTCGTTTTCGCTCGCGGGCCTCGTCGGCCTTCTCCCTGCGCCCTTCCATCCGGAGACCAGACCGTCAAGCTACCGGGTCGAAGAGCGAAAGGAGAGGGCCCGCAAGGCGGCAAACGCGGCTCGCAAGCGCGGTGCGGATTATGCGCTAAACTCCACCCTTTGCGCTGACGACAATTCCCTCTAGTGCGAAGGCCATGAGCGAAAGCACGAATGAAACCGTATCCTTCGGCTATGAACAGGTTGCGCCTGAAGAAAAGACCCGCCGCGTGGGCGAGGTTTTCACCAGCGTTGCCCGCAAATACGATGTCATGAACGACGCCATGTCGCTGGGCATGCATCGCGGATGGAAGGACCGCTTCGTCAAGCGGGTCAAGCCGCAGCCGGGCGAGGCAATCCTCGATATGGCGGGCGGTACGGGGGACATTGCGTTTCGCATGGCGGATCGCGGCGCGAATGTGACGGTCGCCGATATCAATCAGGATATGCTCGATGTTGGGGCGGAGCGTGCGCTGGACCGGCGCGAGACCGAGGAAACTGGCAGTCTCGTCTTCACCTGTCAGAATGCCGAAGAGGTCAGCTTCGCATCCAACGCATTCGACGCCTACACGATTGTCTTCGGCATTCGCAACGTGACCTACAAGGACAAGGCTTTGGCGGAGGCCTATCGTGTCCTTCGCCCCGGCGGGCGGTTTTTCTGCATGGAGTTTTCGACCAGCGAATGGTCGGGCTTCAAACAGGTCTACGATGTGTATTCCGACGCCTTGCTGCCGCGCATGGGGCAGGTGATCGCGGGCGATGCGGACAGCTATCGCTACCTGGTCGAATCGATCCGCAAATTTCCCAAGATGGACGAATTCGAGAGCATGATCCGAGCCGCGGGCTTCGTGAACACTAAGTACGAGACTATCCTCGGCGGCGCGGTCGCGATCCATTCGGGGTGGAAAGTCTGAGCCGGAACCGATTGAGCGCGTGTTCGCACTGATCCCATGACCTCTCCTGTTATCCATCTTTCCCGCCTTGCGCGATGGGGGATCACTCTGGCGCGCCGCCGCGCGTTGGTGGGGATCGAGAACGACGTGAACGCGCCCAGCCCGGTGCGTCGCCTCGCCCAGCTCGCGCGCCTGGCCAGCCTGACGGGTAAGAAGGGCACACCCGATTACGCGGGGGCCTTTCGCGCTATCGGTCCCGCGGCGATCAAGCTTGGCCAATCGCTCGCCACACGTCCCGATCTCGTCGGTGAGGAAGCGGCAACCAATCTGCTCACCCTTCAGGATTCGTTGCCCCCGGTCCCCTTCGACAAGATCAAGGCGGCGATCGAGCAGAGCTTCGATCAACCGGTCGAGGCGCTCTTTTCCGAGATCGACCCCGAGCCGGTCGGCGCGGCGAGCATCGCGCAGGTGCATCGCGGTGTGACCACGGACGGGCGCAAGGTGGCGGTCAAGGTTCTGCGGCCCGGCATCCGCGAAAAGTTTGCGCGCGACATTCAGACCTATGAATGGGCCGCCGCCCATGTCGAGGCAATGGGCGGAGAGTTTGCGCGCCTACGCCCCCGCCTGACTATCGCCAATTTCAAGCGCTGGACCAATTCCGAGCTCGACTTGAGGCGCGAGGCGGCCTCGGCCAGCGAACTCGCCGAGGAAATGCGCGGGATCGGCGGCTATCGCATTCCCGATATCGACTGGGACCGGACCAATGGCCGGGTGATGACCATCGAGTGGATCGACGGCGTCAAGATCAGCAATCAGGACGAACTCGTCGCGCGCGGTCACGATCTCAACCGGCTGGCCGAAAAGCTGGTCATCAGCTTCCTCACCCAGGCGATCAGCGCCGGTTTCTTCCACGCCGACATGCACCAGGGGAACCTGTTCGTCGAAGACGACGGGACCATTGTCGCGATTGATTTCGGCATAATGGGCCGGATAGACCGACGCGCGCGGCAATGGCTCGCGGAAATTCTCTACGGCCTCACTACCGGGAATTACAAGCGCGTCGCCGAGATTCACTTCGAAGCGCAGTACGTGCCCAGCTACCACTCGGTGGGCGAGTTTGCGACCGCGCTTCGCGCGGTGGGCGAACCGATGCGCGGCAAACCGGTGTCGGAGTTGAGCGTTGGCCAGATGCTCGACGGGCTGTTCGCGATCACCCGAGACTTCGACATGCAAACCCAGCCGCATTTGCTGCTGCTGCAAAAGACGATGGTGATGGTTGAGGGGATCGCGACGCAGCTCAATCCGCAAATCAATATGTGGGACACCGCCGCGCCCTACGTACGCAGCTGGATCCGCGACGAGCTTGGGCCGGAAGCCGCGGTTGCGGAGCGGATCAAGGAAGACGCCGACACCCTCATGCGCTTGCCGGGGCTGATCCGGCGGATTGAAGAGCGATTCCCGCCCAAAGGCGGCGCGCCCGAGCCAGCGCCGCTGCCGGAAATCAAGTTGATGACCGATCGCCATCAGGGATCGAGCGGGGGTTGGCTGGGCTATTTCATCGCCGGGCTGGCCGGCGCCGGCGCCACCTGGGCAGCGGCGTTCTTTGGCCTGATCGGATAATAGGTCAGGGCCGACTCGGCAGCGCCCGTGCGCCGAACAAGCACAGCACGACGGTGAACGCTTCGACGGCCATGGGTGGTTGCCAGCCTTCATAGGTGCCGTCGAGGACAAGGCTGAGACAGCGCGCACCGAAAACGATGCCCATCAAGGCTGCCGTGACATAGAACAGCTCTCCGCGCTGTTTCCACACGCCCAGCAGCAAGGCGCCGCCGGACACCCAGAAGAATGCCGTCATATCCCCACGTATCGTTGAAAGGCCGCCTGCTCCCTTGGCTTGAAGCCCGAAATCGCCGCCCATCGTGACCGGATCGATCAGGAACTGCGATCCGATGAAAAGGAACATTGCCCCCATAAGGCCCAGCGCAATCCGAATGGCGATGATCATTGGCGTTTCCCCTCTAGATAGAGGCGCAGAACTGGCGCGGTCGCCTGACGATGGCAAGTCGAACCCGCGCACGAGCTATGGCGAGAGAGCGGTCTAAGGCGAATTTTAACCATCCTCTTGCACAGAGTTCTGCGAGTTTTCGGAAACCGCGGGTTGCGCGCAAACCGGTTGGCCTTGAGGCTCGACATCGCTAGACCGGGCGAACACAGTGCAACGCCGTTTTGCCGGAACCTTGTCCGGTGATCCGAGGGAGTGAATTGACACCTATGCCGCGCCCGTCATCCCATCATGGGGGCCAAGTCTTGTGAGCACCGCACCGGTCGAAGTTGTGGCCCCCCGCGTTCTGCTTGTCGTCGGCGGCGGGATCGCCGCCTACAAGGCGTGCGAACTGGTGCGGCTTATCCGCAAGGGCGGGGGCGATGTGACCTGCGTTGTCACCAAGGGTGGGCAGCAATTCGTCACGCCCATGTCGCTCGCTGCGCTGAGCGAGAATCAGGTCTACACCACGCTGTGGGACCTCAAGAACGAGGCCGAGATGGGCCATATCCAGCTCAGCCGCGAAGCCGATCTGATCGTTGTCTGCCCCGCCACAGCGGACCTGATGGCGAAGATGGCGGCGGGCATTGCCGACGACCTTGCGACGACCTTGATCCTGGCGACGGACAAGCCGGTAATGGCGATTCCGGCGATGAACGTGCGGATGTGGGAACACGAATCCACGCAGCGCAATATCGAGGCGCTCAAGACGGCGGGCGTGGAAGTGCTGCACCCGGACGAAGGCCCGATGGCGTGCGGTGAGTTTGGCTATGGACGCCTTCCCGAACCCGGCGCGATCTGGCGTGCGATCGCCGGACATTTCGGTCTTGAGGTGGCGGAGGAAACCCCCGCGCCAGCGGCCGCCAACGATTCGGCCGCGACCGTGGCCCCGGTGGAGGCGGTCGAGCCGGTCGAGGCGCTGGAGCCCGACGATAACGACTCAGCGCTTAGCGGAGGGCTGGGTGGTCTTCTCTCCAGGATCATCCCCCGCTCGACGGCCAAACGCAGCCATGAAGAGATCGAAACCGAGTACGAGGAGCTCGAGATACCGGAGGGCTTTGATCCGGACGAACCGCTGCCCGAACTGCCCGGCGACGAAATCCCCGAGTTCGATCCTGAAGGCGCAGGGCCCTTGCTCGCAAAGAAAGGGTCCGCCGCGTCCGCGCCGCCGATCGATCCCGAGGCGCTGAACCACGAGGTCAACGATCGCCAGTCGCCGCCCGAGGATATCTCGGAGCCTGAGCCGGAACCTGTGGACGAGACCGCTGAAGCGCCGGATGCGGATGCCGAAGCGCCTGCGGAGCCCAAGAAAGGCAAGAAGGCAAAAGCGGCGCCGGTCGAGCTCGAGCCTGTCGAGGACGCGGCGAGCGATGCGTTGGGCGGCGAGGCGTTCGAGGTCGATGCCGACTACACGCCTCTTAGCGGCAAGCATGTCGTGGTGACGGCGGGGCCGACCTGGGAGGCGATCGATCCGGTGCGCTACATCGCCAACCGCTCCAGCGGGAAGCAGGGCTTTGCGATTGCGGCGGCGGCGGCAGCCCTTGGCGCGCAGGTCACGTTGATCGCCGGACCCGTCGCGCTCAAGACCCCCAAGGGCGTGGACCGCATCGATGTCGAGAGCGCGGCCGAGATGAACCAGGCGGTGCGCCAGGCCCTGCCAGCCGACGCGGCGGTGATGGTCGCCGCAGTCGCGGATTGGCGACCGCGCCAATATGTCGGCGAGAAGATCAAGAAGCGCGGGTCAGCGCCGCCCGCCCTGATGCTCACCGAAAACCCCGATATCCTCACCAATCTGGCGGCGAGCGAAAAGCGGCCCGAATTGGTGATCGGCTTTGCGGCGGAGACCGAGGACGTGATCGGCAACGCCAAGTCCAAGCGCAAGCGCAAGGCGGCGGACTGGATCATTGCCAACGATGTGTCGGGCGACGTCATGGGCGGAGACGACAACGAGGTCCACATCGTCAGCACCGATGGCGTGGAAAGCCTCGACAAGATGCCCAAGCACGAAGTGGCGATGGCGCTGGCCCGCCGCATCGCGGAGACGCTGACGGCGGAGGCCGCTGAGTGAACCGCGCTCATCTAGCCGAAGGCGGTAGCGCAGAAAAAATGCCGGTGAAGGTCGAGGTCAAGCGCCTCGGACATGGCACCGACCTCCCGCTTCCCGCCTACGCCACTGACGGCGCTGCGGGGATGGATGTGGTCAGCGTCGAAGATGTGACGCTGGAACCGGGGGCGCGGCACGCTGTTGCAACTGGCCTTTCGATGGCTATCCCCCGCGGATACGAAATCCAGGTCCGCCCGCGTTCTGGTCTGGCGTTCAAACATGGAATCACGGTGCCCAACACCCCCGGCACGATCGACAGCGATTATCGCGGCGAGCTTAAAGTCCTCCTGATCAATCACGGGCGCGAGCCGTTTGTCATCGCGCGCGGAGACCGCATCGCGCAACTCGTGCTGGCGCCGGTGGTGCAGGCGGCTTGGGACGAAGTCGAAGAGCTTGACGCCACAGCGCGCGGCGCGGGCGGGTTCGGTTCGACGGGCGGGGCTGCAGGCCTTTAGCTCGGCCTCAGTCTGGCCCCGCGTCCGCTGGGGCGTTTGGCAGGGTGCCGTGGCGTCCCGTCCATGTCACGGCTGAGGCGTACCGTCCCTTGATCGGCTGGCCCTTGCCGTTGGTGGCCGGCTTGAAGCGTGCGCCGCGCAGCAGCAGGGCGCAGGTTTCGACATCCAGCGCTCGGTCTCCGCTGGTTCGCGTGACGGCGCAATCGGTCGCGCGCCCTTCGGCGTTGACGAGCAAGGTGTACCCCACAAAGCCGACAAAGCAGCGCTCGCCCCGGCATGCGCGGGCCTCGATCACCGATGGGGCGATCCAGTTTTTCTGATCAATGGGTTCGGGTTTCCCGTTGATGCGCTCCTCTTGCGGCGGCGGGTCGGGAGCGGCAGCATGCGTCGCGGCGGTCTCTTGCGACACGGGAACAAAGGCAGTGTGAGCCATCAAGAGCAAACGGAGCATCTCTCAACTCCTCAAGCAAAAAGGCGGCGCTGATCCCTTGCGCCGCCTCTCCGTCCCATCCAAGGGTGTGTTTGCTGATGCGAGTGTATACTATCAGTCCTCGCGGCGCACCTTCTTTTCATCGTTCTTGATCGTGATGCGCAGGGTCTCTCCGGAGTTTCCGGGGAAATCGGTGAACAGCGCGTCGACCAGATTGGGCACGATGGTCTGCAGGCGGTTGGAGCGTGAAACGCTTTCCGCGCGGCCTTCAAACAAGCGATCACCCGTCGCAGCGTTGTCGATCTTCACGTCGATGTCGCCGGTGTAGATCGTATAGCTGCGCACATTGGGTCCAGCGAGCCACGGGTCGTAGAACCCGAAAGCCCAGGGGTTGCGAAAGGCGGCGCCACCAAATCCGCCAAAGCGACCGAATCCGGCCCCGCCAAAGCCGCCGCCGGTCGTGCGCACGCGCTCGCGTCCGTTATCCACGCCATAGTCGAAGCGCACCAGCAAGTCCGCGGTGTCGGGCGAGGCGGCGCGGACGTAGCCGATCTCGGTCAATTCGGCAGCGACCGTGTCGGCGTAAGCGGCAAATTCGAGACCACCGGCCAGTTTCGGATCCTCCGGTACCACGGCAAAGGATTGACCTTGCGGTGCGGGAAGCTGAGCGGCGAAACGCGACACATCGGCCTTAAATGGCGTGGCGCATGCAGAAAGGCCCAACGCAGCGGCGGCGATCAGCGCGGTTGAGAAAACGCGGCCCTTGCGAGAGCGGTTATCGGATAGCTCGGTGTGAAGACGGTTCATCAGTAAGTCCCTTTGCAATACCCATATCATGTGGACCCGAACCGGGTCTGTCCAGTGACGATTGCGCCGCCTCCTACGCTGTGGGTTGCAATTGCTCGGCTCAAAGCGTGTTTGGAGCCGGGTTATTATAAAACGCCCACCACTCGGACAAACTGTCACCAATACGCAAAGTGATTAGCAAACAGGGCTGAACGGAGTTTGAACGCTCGGCAAGAACGGCCCGTCGACACCTTTGCCCGGCGAGCGGCGGCGCGCCTCAACCTCGGACCAGGCCGAGCGCTTCATAGGCCGCCGCGAGCGTTGGCGTGCCGCGCTCGCGCGCCTTCGCTGCGCCGCGGGCGAGAATGGCGTCGAGCGTTTCGCGGTCCTCCTTCAGCGCGCGGAAACGCTCCGAAATGGGCGCCAGGGTCTCGACCAGCGCTTCGCCAAGCTTGGGCTTGAACGCGCCGAAACCCTGACCCCCATTTTCGCTGAGCACGCGCTCAACGCTTTGACCGGTCAACGCGCCATAGATGCTGACCAGGTTCAGGGCCTCGGGCCTGGCGTTCAGCCCGGCTTCTTCGCTCGGCAGAGGCTCGGGATCGGTCTTGGCCTTCTTGATCTTCTTCATGATCGCGTCCGCATCGTCCTGAAGGTTGATCCGGCTCATGTCGCTCGGGTCCGACTTGCTCATCTTGGCCGAGCCATCGCGCAGGGACATGATCCGCGCAGCTTCCGGCGGGATGATCGGCTCGGGCAGGGTGAAGAGCGGTGCGTCTTCGGGGCAGAAATCGTTGTTGAACTTCTGCGCGATGTCGCGCGCGAGTTCGAGGTGCTGCTTCTGGTCCTCGCCCACCGGCACATGGGTTGCCTGGTAAAGCAGAACATCGGCGGCCTGGAGCACGGGATAGGTGAAGAGCGCGATCGACTGCCCTTCGCGGTTCTTGCCCGCCTTGTCCTTCCACTGCGTCATGCGATTGAGCCAGCCCATGCGCGCGGTGCCGCTGAGCAGCCATTGCATTTCGGGATGCGCGGGAACCTGTGCCTGGTTGAACAGGATTGCCTTGTTCGGATCGAGCCCGCACGCAACCAGCGTGGCGACCAATTCGAGCGTCGAGGCGTGGAGTTCAGCCGGATCGTGCGGCAGCGAAAGGGCGTGCAGATCGGCGATGAAGATAAGGCATTCGCCGCCCGCCGCCTGCGCGTCATCCTGAAGCTTCACGTAATTGCGGATGGCGCCCAGGTAATTGCCGAGATGCGGCTTGCCCGTGGGCTGGATTCCGGAGACGACGCGCATGGTTGTTAGCTTGCTTTCCTTGTAAGAGTGGCGATCCGCTGCCGGTCGATGGCGCCGGTCGCGAAGGCGAGGCCGAAATAGACGCTAGCCGCCGCCGCGACCAGCGCAAGCAACGCAGCGAGCCGTGCGAACGGCCCGGCTGAATACCACCCGGTTAACAGGTCGCTCGTGTAGAACAAGGCCGCGCCCATCGCGGCGGCGGCAACGCCTTGACGCGCGATGCGCAGCAACAGGACGCCGGGGATGAGGTAGTGACCGCGTGTCGCCAGCACGACAAGCAGAAAGCCGACATTGATCCACGCCCCGATCACGCTTGCAAAAGCGACGCCCACCACGCCGTGGCGTTCGAGGAAGGCGATGTTGAAGGTGATAAAGACCGCCAGGGAAATGAAGGCTGCGACCACCGGTGTCTTGGTATCCGCGCGCGCGTAGAAATTGGGGACCAGAACTTTCACCAGGACGTAAGCGGGCAAGCCGAGGACGAGCGCCGCCAGCACCGATCCGGTCGCGCCCGCATCGGCCATATCGAAGCGGCCACCCTGAAAGATCATGATGACAAAAGGCTCCGCGCAGATCGCCAGCGCGACCGCTGCGGGAATGGTGAGCAACATGGCAAGCTCGATCGCATCCGACTGAATCCGGTCGGCGCCCTGCTTATCCTTGCCGCCCACGAACCTGGAAAGCGTGGGCAGGATGGCGGTGGAAAGCGCGATGCCGATGATCCCGAGCGGCAACTGGTTCAGGCGGTCGGCGTAATTCATGTAGCTGACCGAACCGTCCTCGAGCTGGTTGAGAAAGTAGAGCTGGACCAATGTGTTGATCTGGTATGCGCCCCCGCCAATGGCTGCGGGAAGCGCGATGATCGAGAGGCGCTTGACCTCCGGCGTGATGCGCGGCCACAGCAATCTGGGACGAAAGCCCTCGACGCGCGTCCAGTAATACAGCCAGGCGAACTGCATCACCCCAGCACCGGTTACGGCCCAGGCGATGCCGTAGGCTACCTGTTCCACGCTCGCCCCGGTGTTCGCGGCGAACCATTCTCCCGTCAGCAGCGCGGCAATGAGCACGAGGTTGAGAATGATCGGAAAGCTGGCTCCCGGCGCAAAGCGCGAGACGCTGTTCAGCATCCCGGTGAACAAGGTCACCAGGCTGACGAGGATGATGTAGGGAAACATGATCCGCGCGAAATCGACCGCGAGCGGGTAGGTGTCCGGGTCGACCGGCTTTTCCGAGAGCACCCAGATGACGCCGGGCATGGCGATCTCGAACACCGCAACAAGCGCAATAAGGACCGGCAGGAAGACGCTCAGCACATCGGCGCTAAAGCTCTTGGCATCCTCCAGCCCCTTGTCCGGATCGTCCTCGTGCCCGTGCAATCGCTTGGAGAACATCGGCACGAACGCCGCCGAAAACGCCCCTTCGGCAAACAGGCGGCGAAAGACGTTGGGGATGATGAACGCCTGAAACCAGGCGTCGGTCACTGCGTTGGCGCCCAGAACGCGCGAGAAGATCATCTCGCGCGCCATTCCAGCTATCCGGCTGACGAGCGTCAGCGACCCGATGGTTCCGACATTCTTGAGGAGGCTCATCGCGTCACCGCTTCGCGCGCCGAAAGGGGCGCTGCGTTTCCCTCGGCCAAGCCCTCAATTCTGCGGCTTGGGCATCTCGCCTTCGCCAAGACCCTGTTCCGCGCGGCGCTGCGAAAGCTGCTGCGCGTAGAGGCGATTGAAGTCGATCGGATCGACCAGAAGCGGCGGGAAGCCCGCGTCGCGCACAGCGTCGGCGATGACCCGGCGCGCAAAGGGAAAGAGAATGCGCGGCGCTTCGGCGTAGAGAAAGGCGTGCGCCTGATCCTCGGGGATATTGCGGATCCCGACGAGCCCGCAATAGTCGAGCTCGACCATGTAATACGGCCCCTTCTCTCCCGTCGCGGCGATCTTGATCTTGAGCGTGACTTCATGGACTTCCTCGCCCACCGGATCGGCCCCGATGTTGAACTGCACGTCCACCTTGGGTTGATCGGTCCACTGGAAAACATCCGGTGAATTCGGGTTCTCGACCGAGAGATCCTTTACGTATTGCGTGATGATCGCGGCGGCGGGCTGGGTGTCGGCGCCGTTCGCGCCTGCGCCGGGGTTGTCGAGATTGGTGAGAACGTCGCCTTCGTCGGCCATGGTGATCACTTCTTTTTGCCAGTATCGGGGTGTCGTCGGTTGAAAAGCGCGCATGGGTCATGCGTCTTTGAACAACGTGCGCCGCGCCTAGCAGGCGATGGTGGGCCGGGCAACACGCTAGCCGCCTTGGCTGGGCGACCGCCCGGCGCAAAGTTGTGACTCAAATACCGCCACGACCTAGAGAAAGCGACGGATAGTTTGTTGTCGAATTGTATTTGAACCCTATGTTAGGCATGTAACGAGCATGATGGCGTAGGGAGCGGCGCCGTGCTGAACCAATGACCGGGTAATTGATGTGATCACAGAAATTGTAATCCTTGCCATGATCGCCGCTTTTCTGGGCCTTCGTCTGTATTCCGTGCTGGGTCGCCGGGCCGAGCACGAAGAAGAATCGGTGCCGCAGCGCTTCGAAGGGCCCGATGATCAATCCGTCCCCGCGCCGGGCCAGCCGCAGTCGACCGCACCCGCCGTCGCCGCGCGGCCTGCGCAGCTTGAAGGCGTGATGCCCGCGGTCGAACGCGGCGTGCGCGAAATTGCCTCGGCTGATAACCGCTTTGACCTGACCGCCTTCCTGGAAGGCGCGCGCGGCGCTTACGAGATGGTGCTCGAAGCGTTCTGGAACGGGGATCGCGACACCTTGCGCGAGCTGTGCGACGACGATGTGTACGAAGGCTTTGTCGCGGCGATTGAGGCGCGCGAAGAAGCTGGCGAGACCTTGGACAACACGCTCATCCGGGTCGAGGATACGCGGGTGCACTCCGCCTCGCTCGACGATCGCACCGCGCGCATTTCGGTGCTTTTCGTTGCCGATATTGCCGCGGTCACGCGCGACAAAGAGGGCAATGTGATCGCCGGATCGCTCGACGATGCGATCGAAAGCCGCGATGTGTGGACCTTCTCGCGCAACATCGCCTCGAAGGATCCCAACTGGGTTCTCGACGAGACCGACGAGGGCTGACCCCATACAGACGTGTGCGGGCTACGCCTGACGCGCGATATCGGATCAAAGGAGCATTCAGGCATGCGCGAGCGGCGGGCCCCTGGTAAGCGGTGGCCCGTCGGCGCCGCCCCGCTTGCGACGGTAACGCTCGTGGCCGCCTGCGTGGGGCCCGGCGATCGTCCCCCCGCTTCTGTTTCCGCTCCCGACGTGCCCTCTGCCGGGCTCGCCGGGCCCGCCATCCTCGCGGGCGTGACAAGCGGGTCGAACCTGTCCGATTTGCCGCTCAGCCGTTCGCGCGACGCGCTGGCGGCGTTTTCGGCCTCGTGCCCGCAATTGCTCGCCCGCACGGATCAGAGCGGCCTGACCGCCCCGGCCGATTGGCGCCCGGCCTGCCGCGCCGCCGACAGCTGGCCGGGGGCCCAGGCGCAGCGTTTTTTCGAGACCTATTTCGAACCCGTCACGATCGGCGATGGCAAGGCTTTCGCCACCGGGTATTTCGTACCCGAGATCGAGGGATCGCGTGAGCCGCGCGAAGGATACGTCCCGGTTTACGGGCTTCCCGAGGATCTTGAACGCGGCTGGCCAGAGGATGTACCCGCCTCGGAGCGAACGGGCCGAGCCCCGCTTGCCCGCCGACTTTCCGATGGCTCCTACGTTCCCTATTTCGACCGCGCCGCCATTGAGCAGGGCGCGCTGGATGGGCGCGCGCCGGTGCTGGCCTGGGTGGCGGACCCGGTCGAATTCTTCTTCCTTCAGATCCAGGGCTCCGGGCGCATTCGCACGCCCGAAGGCGAGGTCATCAATATCGGCTATGCGGGCCAGAACGGGCGCGGCTACACCAGCGTTGGCAAGCTCATGCGCGAGCGCGGGCTTCTGGGCGATGGGCCGGGGCAGTATCCCGGCTCGATGCAGGGCATCATGGCCTATATGCGAGAGAACCCCGAGCAAGGCCGGGCGCTGATGCGCGAGAACGAGAGCTGGATCTTCTTCCGCGAACTGGATGGCGGGGCGGTTGGCGCGATGGGCGTTCCGGTGACGGGCGTCACCTCCCTGGCAGTCGATCCGCTTTATGTGCCGCTCGGCGCGCCGGTCTGGCTCGATCTGGATCGCGACGAGGCGGACGGGCTGTGGATCGCGCAGGACACTGGCGGCGCGATCAAGGGGGTCAACCGGTTCGATACCTTCTGGGGCGCGGGCCGGGAAGCGCGGGCGATTGCCGGTGGGATGAGCGGACGCGGGACAGCCCAGGTGCTGCTTCCAAAAGAAGCCGCCGGGCGGCTTACAACCGCAAAGTGATGAGCGTTCCGCGCGGTCTGAGCGCCGAGGAGCGGGCGGCCTGGGCGCGCCTCGCTGAAAGCGTCACGCCCCTCGCCGGACGGACACGGCCCGTGGCCACGCCCAAGCCGCACGATACCCAGCCCGCAAAACCCAAACCGGTCGGCACTGCGCGCCCGCAGCGCGTGAAGCCCGCGCCGCCCGCCCGCGTGGCGGCGCCCTCGCGCCCCACCTCGCCCAAGCGCCTGAACGAAGCGCAGGCGGGTCTCGATTCGCATTGGGAAAGACGGTTCAAGGGCGGCCGGGTCGAGCCCGACCTGACGCTCGATCTGCACGGCCACACGCTCGGCGCGGCCTACACGCGTATCTCCGCCGGGCTCGATCAGGCGCGAGCGATGGGCGCGCGCGTGGTTCTGGTGATCGCCGGGCGCGAGCGACCCGTCGATCCCGCCGACCGCGCCAGCGCGCGCGGAGCGATCCGCGCCAAACTGCTCGATTGGCTCGCCGCCGGTCCGCACGCCGACGCGATTGCCGCCGTACGCAAAGCGCACCGCAGCCACGGCGGCGACGGCGCGCTCTATCTCATCCTCAAGCGGAAACGCTAAGCCCAACGCTGGCCGGAAGGGTTGGGGCCACCGGTAAGCCGCGCGCCGATCAGCGAATTGAATGAGGCTGGCTGGACCGAGCGCCGCAGGTCTACGTGCGCGCGGCGCGATACATCGGCGTCATGACCGGCGAGCTGCCATGCTGGATTTCGCCCATCGCCTCAAAGCCGTGGCGTTCATAGAGCGAGATGTTTCGCGGGTTCGACGATTCCAGATAGGCGGGCATGCCGGCTTGATCGACGACGCCGAGCGCGTGCTTCATCAGCGCCGCCCCAAGACCCATGCCCGTGGCGAAGGGATCGGCCGCGATCATCGGGAGATACCAGCATGGCTCTACGGGATGGAAATCGTCCATCTGCGCCATGAACGCGCCGATCTCTTCCATGCGTTCGGGCGCAACGCTTTGCGCGGCGAGGAGCGTCATGCGCTCGGCCTCGGGCTCGACACCGGGCGGCAACCACATTGCAGCGGCGCGCTGGCAACCGGTTTCGTAGACGCTGCCATGCGCAAAGCCGTTGCCACCAAAGGCGTCGACGAATTGCGGCTGGATCTCGAAATAGGTCGCCGGATCGGGCCAGACCCAGCGCGCGACCGGATCGCTCGCAAACCCGAGCGTGATCGTTCGCGCGATCGCTTCGCGTCGGCTTTCGCTGGCCGGTCCAACCATTACGGTTTGCATGCGATTCTCCCGACCCAGCCGATGATCCGGTGGCGATAGCGCCGCGAGTGGGGAACGGCCAGCGCATACCACCACGATCGAAAAGACCCCCGGTTCGCTCTTTCCAGGGGGAGAGCGCGCCGGGGGCCAATTGCGACCCTGACCTTGAGGGGGAACCGGTCAGGGCGGGGGGTGCTTGGTGTTACGTGTGATACTTCGAATAGGTTACATCGAAGCGATCCGCGTTCATCACCTTGTCCCACGCGCTGATGAAGTCGTAGACGAATTTGCCCTCATTGCCCGCCTCGGCGTAGACCTCGGCCTGAGCGCGCAGCTGTGAGTTGCTGCCGAAGATCAGGTCCGCGCGCGTCGCGCGATACTTCTCTGCGCCGGTTTCCCGGTCGGTGCCGACATATTCTTCATCGCCCGAGCCATCGACCGGGGTCCATTTGGTGGACATGTCGAGGAGGTTGACGAAGAAGTCCGGGGTGAGCGTTCCCACGCGATCGGTGAAGACGCCGTGCGCGGTGTTTCCGGAATTGGCTCCGAGCGCACGCATCCCGCCTACCAGGACAGTGAGTTCGGGGATCGACAGGCCCAGAAGGTGTGCCTTGTCGACCAGCATTTCCTCTGTGCGAACGTTCGCCTTGGTCTTGAGGTAGTTGCGGAAACCATCGGCAAACGGCTCGAGCGGTTCGAAGCTTTCAGAGTCGGTGTGCTCGTCGGTGCAATCACCCCGGCCGCCTAGGAAAGGAACCTCGACGTCGTGGCCAGCGTCGCGCGCCGCTTTCTCGACCGCCGCCGTCCCGGCAAGCACAATCGCATCGGCCATCGACAGGTCGCCGCGGTGCTGCTCGATCACGCCGAGCACTTTCGAAAGCTCCTCAGGGTCGTTCGCCGCCCAGTCCTTCTGCGGGGCCTGCGTGACCCGCGCCCCGTTCGCGCCGCCGCGATGATCCGAGTTGCGATAGGTCGAGGCCGAAGCCCAGGCCGCCTTGACGAGTTCGCTGACGCTAAGGCCGCTGCCCAGGATCGCGTCCTTGAACCGGGCGACTTCCGCTTCCGAAGGCGCGCTTCCCGCGGGAACCGGATCCTGCCAGATAAGGTCCTCTTCGGGAACTTCCGGGCCGAGATAGCGCACCTTGGAACCCATGTCGCGATGGCACAGCTTGAACCAGGCGCGGGCGAACGCGTCGTCGAGCTGTTCGGGATGCTCCAGGAAGCGCTCGGAGATCTTGCGGTAGTCCGGGTCCATCTTGAGCGCCATGTCGGCGGTCGTCATGATGGTCGGCACCTTGACGTTCGGATCGCGCGCGTCGGGCGCCAGGTCTTCGGGATCGGGATTGATCGGGGTCCATTGGAGCGCGCCCGCCGGGCTCTTCACCAGCTCGTATTCGTACTTGAACAGCAGACGAAAATAGTCGTGGCTCCATGAGATCGGATTGTTCGACCATGACCCTTCGATCCCTGAGGTCGTGATGTGCCCCTTGGCGATCTCGTCTTCATCGATCAGCCAGCCAAATCCCTGCTGGTGCAGGTCTTCGCTTTCCGGAGCGCCGGCGAACGTATCGGCGGGCTGCGCGCCGTGCGCCTTGCCGAAAGCGTGGCCACCGGCGGTGAGCGCGACGGTCTCCTCATCGTTCATCGCCATGCGGGCGAAGGTTTCGCGCATGTCGCGCGCGCTTTCGAGCGGATCGGGATTGCCGCCAGGGCCTTCCGGATTGACGTATATGAGGCCCATCTGGATCGCCGCGAGAGGGTTTTCGAGGCTGGCGCCGTCATCGGGGCGAATGCGGGTGGCCGAACCTTCGTTCACCCATTCCTCTTCGGTGCCCCAATAGACCGATTCAGGCTCATAGACGTCGGCGCGGCCCCCGCCGAAGCCGAACACCGGCCCGCCCATGCTTTCGATCGCCACATTTCCGGCAAGGATGAACAGGTCGGCCCAGCTGATGGCCTTGCCGTATTTCTGCTTGATCGGCCACAACAGGCGGCGCGCCTTGTCGAGGTTGCCGTTATCGGGCCACGAGTTGAGCGGGGCGAAACGCTGCTGGCCCGAACCCGCGCCGCCGCGGCCATCGCCGGTGCGATAGGTGCCTGCGGCGTGCCAGGCCATGCGGATGAAGAACGGGCCGTAATGGCCGTAATCCGCCGGCCACCAGCTCTTGCTGTCGGTCATCAGCGCGGTGAGATCGGCCTTTAGCGCGGTGTAATCGATCGTGTTGAAGGCCTCGGCGTAATCGAAGTCCTCGCCATAGGGGTTGGCGCTCCTGCCTTCCTGGGTGAGGATATCGAGCTGGGTCGCCTCGGGCCACCAGTCGCGGTTGGTGCGGCCCAGAAGGCTGCGCATTCCGCCATCGGCGTGGAAGGGGCAGCCGCTCATATCTCCGGTCTTCACGTCCATTGTTCACTCTCCCATGATTGCGCGCGGGGCCTGCGGGGACTCGGCCACGTACGGTGCTGATGGAGAGAGGATGATGGAAGGCCGCTGAATCGTCCAAGTGAATAAAGCGCGCTGTTTGATCGAGAAATCCGATTGAAACACGTCTGACTTATTGATGCAGTGCAGCATAAAGCCTGCTTTCGTCATGCTGAACTCGTTTGGCCTTTGGCCAGCTTCGCTTCCAGCATCCTTCGCCCGCGCTGGCTCCGCCTCCCAAGGATGCAGCGCAAGTACCGGTGATGGACCCTGAAACAAGTTCAGGGTGACGAGTTTTTCAAAAGTTCGAAACGGGCCAAAGGCCCGCAGGGCCGACTGGCCGCCCGCAGGCTCCCCGCAGCGAAGCGGAGGGAACAGCGCCGAGGACACTCGCCCGGACGGGCAAGCGAAAAGCGGATCACGCCGCCTGCGCGATGTCCTCGACCGGCTCGTTGCGGATGAGGTAGTCGAAGGCGCCGAGGCCGGCCTTGGCGCCTTCGCCCATGGCGACCACGATCTGTTTGTGCGGGACCACGGTGGCGTCGCCTGCGGCGTAGATGCCGGGCAGGTTGGTTGCGCCGTGATCATCGACCACGATTTCGCCGAATTTCGACAGTTCGAGGCCGGTGTCGGCGAGCCATTCGGTGTTGGGCACCAGACCGATCTGTACGAACACGCCCTCCAATTCGATCGCCCGCTCTGCGCCGCTCTCGCGGTCTTGCAGGCGCAGGCCATTGCAGCGCTTGCCATCGCCGGTGATTTCGGTCGTCTGACCGTTCAAGACGATATCGACATTGGGCAGCGAGCGCAGCTTGCGTTGCAGCACTTCGTCGGCGCGCAAGCTCTTGTCGAATTCGATCAGCGTGACGTGGCCGACAATCTTGGCGAGGTCGATCGCCGCCTCGACGCCCGAATTGCCCCCGCCGATCACCGCAATGCGCTTGCCCTTGAACAGCGGGCCATCGCAGTGCGGACAGTAGGCGACGCCCTTGTTGCGGTATTCCGCTTCGCCGGGCACGCCGAGAGCGCGCCAGCGCGCGCCGGTCGAGAGGATCAGCGAGCGGGCCTTGAGAACCGCGCCATTCGCCATCACCACTTCGTGCATGCCGCCCACCTGCTGCGCGGGGCGCAGCTCGGTCGCGCGGGCAAGATCCATCAGGTCGATCGCGTTGTCATCGACCTGACCTTTGAGATTGTCGGTCAGCTTGGGCCCCTCGGTGTAGGCCGTGCCGGGCAGATTCTCGATCCCCAGCGTGTCCATCAGCTGTCCGCCAAAGCGCTCTGCCGCGATGCCTGTGCGAAAGCCTTTGCGCGCGGTGTAGACGCCCGCAGCAACGCCAGCCGGGCCACCGCCAATGATGAGCACTTCGAACGGGTCCTTGGCGTTGAGTTTCTCCGCTGCCTTTTCGTCGGCGCCGCTATCCAGCTTGGAGAGGATCTCGGCGAGCTCCATCTTGCCGTTGTAAAAGCTTGTCCCGTTAAGGAAGGTCGCCGGCACTGCGAGAATGTCACGGCGCTCGACTTCCTCCTGGAACATGCCGCCCTCAATCAGGGTCGCGGTTACGCGCGGGTTTTCGAGCGCCATCAGGGTGAGCGCCTGCACCACGTCCGGGCAATTGTGGCACGAGAGCGAGAAGAACATCTCGAACTCGAAATCGCCTTCCAGCGCCCGCGCCTGTTCGATCAGGTCCGCGTCAACCTTGGGCGGGTGTCCGCCGGCCCATAGCAGCGCGAGCACCAGAGAGGTGAATTCGTGACCCATTGGAAGTCCGGCGAAGCGCACCCAGCGTTGCGGATCGTTGGCGCGGCGGATGATGAAGCTCGGCTTGCGCTCGTTATCGCCGGAAAAACTGGCGCTCACATCGTCGTGAAGCTCGGCAATCTCGCTCAGCAATTCGCGCGTCTGCGCGCTTTTTTCGCTGTCATCGAGCGAGGCCACCAGCTCGATCGGCTCGCGCAGGTTGGCGAGGTACTGCTTGAGCTGGCCTTGCATGTTTGCGTCGAGCATGAGTGGTTCCTCCGGTGTTATTCAAGGACTTCAAGATGAGAACGCCGCCCGCCTCGCTGGAGGGGGCGGCGCCTCGTTTGTGCGGGGTTAGGGGTGGTGGTTAAATCTTGCCGACGAGGTCGAGCGACGGCGCCAGCGTCTCGCTGCCTTCTTCCCACGCCGCCGGGCAGACCTGGCCGGGGTTGGCGCGCACATATTGCGCGGCCTTGATCTTGCGGGTGAGTTCGTTCGCGTTGCGGCCCACGCCCTCGCAGGTGATTTCCATGATCTGGATCACGCCATCGGGATCGACCACGAAGGTCGCGCGGTCGGCGAGGCCCACGCCCTCGCGCAGCACGCCGAAATTGTTCGACAGGACGTGGTTCTGGTCACCCAGGAACGGGAACTGGAGTTTGCCGATCTTGTCCGAGGTATCGTGCCAGGCCTTGTGACTGAAATGGGTGTCGGTCGAAACCGCGTAGACTTCGACATCCATGTCCTGAAGCATGGCGTACTTCTCGCCCAGATCTTCAAGCTCGGTCGGGCACACGAAAGTGAAATCGGCGGGGTAGAAGAAGAACACCGCCCACTTGCCCTCGATGTCCTTCTCGGTGACGTCGTAGAAGTCTTCGCCCGCCTTGAACGCGGTGGCGGTGAAAGGTTTGATGCTCGAACCGATAATACCCATGGATGCAATGTCCTTTGTGTTTGTGTGTTGATGCGGAGAGGGTTAATTTCTGTTGCACCGCACATAGTGTTTGTTGCGATGCAAAAAAGTGGAATTAAGCGATTGAGATGATCGCTTTTTTCAATGGCTAGAACGGGAACCGGGCGCGAGTGTTCCCAAGGTGGCCGAGAGACGCGTCAGGACGGGTCAATGCAGCTTGAGCTTGGGCCGCACGATGCGGTTCACCCGCCCGATGGCCATGAGCGACAGACCTTTCAGCCAGCCATGAATGGCCAGAAGGTGCATCGAATAGAGCGAGGTGTAGATCAGCCGCGCCAGACGCCCTTCGACCGCCATGCTGCCGCCGACCAGGTTGCCCATCAGGCTGCCCACGGTCGAAAACCGGCTAAGCGAAACGAGCGATCCGTTGTCATGGTAGATAAAGGGCTTCAGCGCCTTGAGCGGCTTGCCGTTGCGGGCGCGTTTCTCGTTCGCCATGGCGCGCTTGAGATTGGTAAACACCGTATCGGCCATCTGGTGCGCGGCTTGCGCGCGCGGCGGGATCGGGCGCTCGGCGCCCTGGGGTGTGTAAGAGCAGCAATCGCCCAGCGCGAAGACGCGATCATCGTCGAGCGTCTGCATCGTCTCGCGCACCAGGATCTGATTGTTGCGGTTGGTCTCAAGGCCAAGCGTGGTGAGAAATTCCGCGCCTTTCACACCCGCCGCCCACACGATCAGGTTGGCGCGGATCGCGTCGTCATCGCGGGTCAGGAGCAAGCCCTTGCGCGCCTTTATCACCTGGGTTTGCACGCGGACTTCGACGCCAAGCCGCTCCAACTCCTCGTGCGCGGCCTGCGAGAGGCGTTCCGGCAGCGCGGGAAGGATCCGTTCCCCCGCCTCCAGCAGCGTCACCTTCAGGCGGCTTTCGTCGAACACTTCAAGCCCGTAATGCTTCAGCGCCCCGGCGGCGTTGTAGAGTTCCGCAGCCAGTTCGACCCCGGTTGCGCCGCCTCCGACGATCGCGACCTTGACCGTCGCGTCGGCGCCGGGATCGACGCTCATCGTGCGGCTGACGCGCAGGCAATGGTTCAAGAGCTTGGTGCGAAACTTGTCGGCCTGTTCGCGGCTGTCGAGGTAGATCGCGTGATCCTTGACCCCGTTCACGCCGAAATCGTTCGAAATCGAGCCCACCGCCAGAACCAGGTAATCGTAGCGGATCGTGTGGCTTGAGATCAGCTCGCTGCCATCATCGTCAAGCACGGGCGCGAGGTGGATCACGCGCTGTTCGCGGTCGATCCCGGACAGCGCGCCCTTGAAGAAGCGGTAGCCCCATTTGTGGCAGTGTCCGCGATACCCGACCTCGTCGAGATTGGCGTCGAGCGAACCGGCGGCGACTTCGTGGAGCAGGGGTTTCCAGATGTGGCTGGGATTCTTGTCGACAAGGATGATGTCGTGGCTCTTGCGCCCGAATTTCGCGCCCAGGCGTCGCACCAGCTCAAGCCCGCCAGCCCCGCCGCCCACCACAACAATCTGTGTCTTGCGGTTTTCGCCGCCGCGCGGGGTAAGCGCGCCGCCAGGGTTTGTATCCATCGCGCTGACGGAGGACTGCATGTTCATACCGGGTACGCCCCCCTTTGGTCGGCGGTGAATGACTGCGCGTTTTCAAAGATGTTGGATCTGCGTCCAAGCTCTTCAATCTGACCCCGCGCACTCAACGATGCTGCACCCGCGAAGTTCCCGGCGCCCCGCTGGCGGGGTCGCAAATGTCACTCCGGAAGGTTCAGCGCCCTTTGCCGTCCGACCTCGAACAGCTTTTGCATATACGCCTGGTCGAACATCTCGGCCTCGGGGTCTTCGGCCTCGGCGCCGACATTGTGGATCGACAGGATGAGGCCGTTGGTCTCGGCGTAGTTTTCAAGGCTGGCAAGGGTGCGCTGATCGGCGGTCTTCAACGATGTGGTGAGGGCCCGGGTCAGGATCGAAAACGTGGTCGGCTTCGTAGTCCGGTACACCGGTTCCAGCGCCCCGTTATACAGGACAGTGATGCGTCCGGGCCGGTCTTCCACGCCCGCTTTTCCGTTGATCAGAACGGCGGGCGGAATGGCGAGGACGCTCGATGTCGTGCCGCCGTCGACATGCAGTTCGGCAAAGGCAAACCCTTCGCTGTCGACGTCGATCATCACCGGCGGAAACAGGCCGGGGATGCTGGCCGAGGCGAGCAGGATCTGGCGAAACAGGCGATAGCGCGCCGGGTTCTCGCTCGCCGCGATCGCGCCCAGATCCCAGACCACGCCGCGCTCAGCGTCAAGGTTGGTCGTCTGAACCAGCAGGCGGCGCCCCATTGCGTGCTCGCCCGCCACCGCGTCGATCATCTCCTTCGTGGCGTATCCCTCTATCAGCTCGACCAGCGGCTCGGTGCTGGCGAGCGAAGGGCCGCCCAAAAGCCCTTTCAGCGCCGTCGAGCGATAGATCATTTTCGCCGAGATCGTGGTGTAAAGCTCGCGCAATTGCGGATCGTAGTCCTGGCCCAGAAAGGCGAACGGCGCGATCAGCGCGCCGGTGCTGACCCCGGAGACGATGTCGAACCGGGGCCGCGTGCCCGCCTCGCTCCAGCCGTTGAGAAAGCCGGCGGAAAAGGCGCCTTTGTCCGAGCCGCTCGAAATCGAGAGCATCTCGAACTGACCGGGGGCCCCGGCCTGAACGCGCTGGGCGAACATGGCTTCGCGCCATGCGGTCCATTCCGGCAGCTCGGCGTCCTTCCACAGGCGCACCGCACCATACCCGTTGACCCGCGCGGCCGCCTGATCATCGGCGGTGATCTCAGGGCGCTCAAGTGTCGAGACGCACGCCGACAGGGCAACGGTCAGCAGGACGGCAAGAAAGGCGCGGGAGAGGCGAATCATCTTCGCGTCAACGTTAGCCGAATTGCGCGGGATTAATCATGTCCTATCGTGTCGCAATCTGCGCGCGGTGCAGCATCTTGTGATCGGCCAGCACCAGCGCCATCATCGCCTCGACAACCGGAGTGCCGCGAATACCCACGCACGGATCGTGGCGGCCTCTGGTGCGCACTTCGGTCGCCTCCCCGTTCGAGGTGATGGAGGGCACCGGCGTCAGGATCGAACTGGTCGGCTTGAACGCGACCCGGCACACAACCGGTTGACCGGTCGAGATACCGCCCGCCGTTCCCCCGGCGTGGTTGCTCGCGAAGACCGGCGGATCGCCCTCTTTCTCCCCCGGGCTCATCGCGTCGGCGTTGTCCTCGCCCGTCAGGCGCGCGGCCTCGAACCCGTCGCCGATCTCGACCCCCTTGACCGCGTTGATGCTCATCATCGCGCTTGCGAGGTCGCTGTCGAGCTTGGCGTAGACCGGCGCGCCCCAGCCCGCCGGAACACCCGTCGCGACGCATTCGACCACCGCGCCGAGCGAGGAGCCGTCCTTGCGCGCCTTTTCGACCTTTTCGGCCCAGCGCACCGCCGCCCAGCTGTCCGGGCAGAAGAACGGATTGCGCGCGATTTCCTCGTAATTGATCGCGTCGCGTTCGATCGCGTCGCCGCCCAGCTCGCAGACATAGGCGGTGATCGAGACCTCCGGGATGATCCGCCGCGCCACCGCGCCCGCCGCCACGCGCGCGGCTGTCTCGCGCGCCGAGGAGCGCCCGCCACCGCGATAATCGCGGATGCCGTATTTCGCGTCGTAAGCGTAATCGGCGTGGCCGGGGCGATAGCTGGCTGCGATCTCGGAATAATCCTTGGAGCGCTGATCGGTGTTCTCGATCATCAGGTGGATCGGCGTGCCCGTTGTGACCTGTTGGCCGGACGCGTCCTCGAACACGCCGGAGAGGATTTGCACCGCGTCCGCTTCCTTGCGCTGCGTTGTGAACTTGCTCTGGCCCGGTTTGCGCGCGTCCATGAAGGGTTGGATATCCTTCGCGCTCAGCGGCAGTCCCGGCGGGCAACCATCCAGCACCGCGCCCAATCCCGGCCCGTGACTCTCGCCCCATGTCGTAAAGCGCAAGACGCGCCCAAACGTGTTCCAACTCATTCATGTTGCAATAGCGAAAAGCGATTGCGTGTCGAGAAGCGCTTCGGTTTTCCTACTGTCGGCTGCGACGGTAAGAGCGCGGGCCATGACGAACCGCATCGCCTTACCCTTTGATCGCCTGTTTCGATCAAAAGGCGCGCGTATAATCGGTTCGATTTTAGCTCCAGGACAGTGTTCCATGTGTTCCAGGCGTTCTGCACGCGCGACGAACCGAGTGAGTCGCTGTACCCCCCACCATGCCCCTGGCGCGGCTCGCAATGACGATAAGTGCACGTTCCGCTCTGGAAATCGCGGAGCGCATCGGCGACAAGCATCCAATGATCGCAAAGCTCAACGGCAGGCTCGATGAAACCGGTGAGGACTGGGCCATCGTCGACGTGCAGGGGGTGGGTTACCTCGTGCACTGCTCGGCGCGCACGCTGGCGGCGCTCGGCAATGTCGGAGAGGCGTGCACGGTGCACACCGATCTTCAGGTGAGCGAGAACGACATGCGCTTGCTTGGCTTTGCGATGAGCGCCGAGCGCGACTGGTTCCGCCTGCTGACGCAGGTTCAGGGCGTGGGCAGCAAAGTGGGCCTTGCGATCCTCTCCGCGCTCTCGACCGGAGAACTGCGCGATGCGTGCGCGGCGGGCGATGCGGCCAGCGTGGCGCGCGCCAACGGCGTGGGTCCGAAGCTGGCGGGGCGGATCGTCAATGAACTCAAGGACAAGGCTGGCGCGCTTCCGGGCGGCACAGCCTCAAGCGGGGGCGTGGCGTCGGCTCCAAAGGGCGGCGCCAGCGCCGACGCGGTGAGCGCATTGGAGAACCTCGGCTTCAAGCCAGCGGTGGCGGCGCAAGCGGTCGCGCGCGCAGTCGAAGAGTTGGGCGAAGCCGCAGGTGAAGGCGACCTGATCCGCGTGGCGCTCAAGAAGGCGGCGGGGTGATGGCGGCCTCTCTCCACTGTCATCCTGAACTTCCAACCCGTCATCCTGAACTCGTTTCAGGATCCATCAGCGTTTCAACACAGACCAATCGGCGGCAAGCCAAGCCCAACCGCCAGGTCCTGCCAATCCGGGTTCTCGCTCTCAATCAAATTGATCTTCCACTGGCAGTGCCAGTTCTTGAGCCGCTTCTCGCGCTTGATCGCGCTTTCCATGTCGCCAAACGCTTCGTAGCGAACCAGGCGATGCACCTTGTATCGCTTGGTAAAGCCCTCGATTTCGCCGTTTCGGTGTTGCCAAAGGCGTCCCACAAGGTCGCTGGTGACCCCGATGTAGAGCGTCCCATACGGCTTGCTCGCGATGATGTAGACGCACGGGACGCGCTCAATGCTCATGGGAGCGAGCGTGCCCGGGAATGGACCCTGAAACAAGTTCAGGGTGACGAAGGACAATGACCGACCCCGTCCCTCTCCACACACCCGACCGGCAGCCCGGCGATCCGGACACTGCGCTGCGGCCCAAGTCGCTTGCCGAGTTCATCGGGCAGGAGGCCGCGCGCGACAATCTGCGGGTGTTCATCGAAAGCGCCAAGGCGCGCGGGGAGGCGATGGACCATACACTGTTCTTCGGGCCTCCGGGGCTGGGCAAGACGACGCTCGCCCAGATCGTCGCGGCGGAGCTGGGTGTGGGCTTTCGCGCCACGTCCGGCCCGGTGATCGCAAAGGCGGGGGACCTCGCCGCGCTGCTTACCAATCTTGAACCGCACGACGTGCTCTTCATTGACGAGATCCACCGGATGAGCGCGGTCGTCGAAGAGGTGCTCTACCCCGCGATGGAGGACCGCGCGCTCGACATCATCATCGGCGAGGGGCCCTCGGCGCGCAGCGTCAGGATCGATCTGCCGCCCTTCACGCTGATCGGCGCGACGACGCGGCAGGGGCTCCTAACAACGCCCCTGCGCGACCGCTTCGGCATTCCGGTGCGCTTGCAGTTCTACACCCATGACGAGCTTGATCAGGTGGTGACGCGCGGCGCGCGGTTGCTCGGGCTGGCGATCGAGGCGGATGGCGCGCGCGAGATCGCGCGCCGTTCGCGCGGGACGCCGCGTGTGGCGGGGCGGCTGCTGCGCCGGGTGCGCGACTTTGCACACGTTGCCGGGCAGGACACGGTCACAAGGGCTATCGCGGACGATGCGCTCACTCGTTTGGAGATCGACCGCCTCGGGCTCGATGCCATGGATCGCCGCTACCTCACCATGATCGCCGAGACCTACAAGGGCGGTCCGGTCGGCGTTGAAACGCTGGCGGCGGGTCTGGCCGAGCCGCGCGATACGGTCGAGGAAGTGGTCGAGCCTTACCTCATTCAGCTGGGTCTGCTGGCGCGCACCGCGCGCGGCCGGGTGCTCAACGAGGCCGGGTGGGAGCATTTGGGGCTCGATGCGCCGCGCGCACCGGATCGCCAGTCGCGTCTGTTCGATGACGACGCGCCCGGCTGAGTAAGGCGCATCGGCTTTACCGACTAACGGCAGCGCCGGTCACCGCGGCGGTTTCGGTGCCAGATCGGGACATTGCGTGGGAATTTCGGCTGGATTTACAGGGATTCGGAGTTCGTGAGCCGCTCAACATGGTTAACCGCGTTGTAAGATCGATCGGGCGCGGGCCATGACAGGGTCGGAAGGGGTGGATGCGCGGTTGCCCCGCGCCTGAAGCCGATACGAGCAACAAGGTTTTGCTACTATGTCGATCAAACTGGCCGCCGCAAAGCTCTCCGCCGCCACAGCGGGCGTGGCGTTGATGACGGGCGGAGCTGTCCACGTGGCTCAGCAGGGCGGCGCGGTTCGCGTCGCGGAGCCGATGGTGACCGATGATCCGGTCTACAGCTCCGATGTGGACGGCGAGACGCCGGTTGCCGACAGCAAGTACATCAAGCTTGGCCCGCCCGAGCTGGCGCCGCTTCCCGAGCCGCGCCGCCGTCGCATTGTCGAACGCACCATTGAGTGTGAGCCGATCCCGCCCGCCTACGGCACGGTCGCGCAGTCCGCTCCGCTGCCGCAAGACGCCATCGCAGCCTACACGGACGTCGAGGAATGCCCGCCGATCACGCAGGTCGCGTACGCGCCGGCCCCCTTGCCTCCGCTCCCGCCGGTGCGCGGCGGTTCGGGCGCGGGTCCGGCGGTCATAGGTGGAGGCGTTGGCGGTTTTGGCGGAGGCCTTGGCGGCGGGTTCTTTGGAGGCTTCGTGGGTGGTGGCGGTTCCTCATCGGGCGACGTCTCGGTTGTGACCACGACGACGACGGGGGGCGATCCGGCTACCTCAACATCCGGTTCCACGTCGACTTCGGGCGGCAGCACCAGCACCAGCACAGGCGGTTCGTCGACTTCGACAAGCTCGTCAGGCGGTACGAGCGGCACGACCAGCGGGGGAACGACCACGACGACTACGACAACCACTACCAGCGGCAACGTGTCGAGTACCACCAGCACCTCTGGGGCCGTATCGAGCACCACCAGCACGTCTGGCGCGGTGTCGAGCACAAGCTCAACGAGCGGCAATGTGTCGAGCACATCGACGACTAGCGGCAACGTCACGAGCACGACGACTTCGTCTTCGAGTTCCTCGTCCAGTTCGTCGAGCAGCTCTTCAAGCTCGGGCGGGACCACAAGTGGGGGCGGTACGTCCGGCGACATGACGAGCAGCACAAGCTCCTCCTCCTCCTCCTCAACGACGACATCAGGAAGCAGCTCGACCTCGTCGAGTACGTCGAGCAGCACCAGCACATCGACAAGCGGGGGGACGCACGTTCCCGCACCGCCGATGATGGTCCTGTTCGGGCTTGCGGCGGCGGCGATCCTGGGCCGGCGTCGCTTTGGAAAGAGGGGCCAGCGCGAGACCGCTGAAGTCTAGGCGCTTCGGCAGCAGGCGGTCAGGGCGTTACAACCGAATAGCCAGCTTGCTCCCACGCCAGAATGCCTCCTTCCAGATGGCGGATTTCGATCCTGTGCGTGGACGCGTATTTGTAGGCCGCCTGCCATGAGCGACGACCGCTGCGGCAATAGAGGATGACTTCGCGCCCGCCGCTATCGGGCAGATAAAGGGGATCAAACCCGTCGAGCGGGACATTCACCGCTCCTGACATGTGGCCTTCGGCGAACTCCTCGGGCGTTCTAACATCGATCAGAAACACTTCCTCCTGCTTAACCAGCGTGCCAAGCGCTTTTGCATCCAGCGGCTTTATCAACCCTGCTAAGTTGAACTGACCTGCGCCCGGATCACGCATTCGCGGGATCTCGTGCGGGATGGTTTGAGCCGCAGCCAATTCGAAGCCCGGCAAGGGGGAGAGCGAAGGCGAGTCGGACTCGCCGTCCTCAGGCACACATCCCGCAAGGCCGAGCAGAACCCCGCTCGAACCTGCGAGAAGTGCCGCGCGCATCCGGCGGTTACGCCGCCAACTTGCGCAGGACGTAGTGGAGGATACCGCCATTGCGGTAATACTCCATCTCGTTCGCAGTATCGATGCGGCACAGCGCGTTGAAGCTGAAAGTGGTGCCATCGCCGCGCGTCGTTTCGATCTCGACCGTTTGGCCCGGCGTCAGATCGGCCAGCCCCTTGATACTGAAAGTGCAATCCGCGTCCAGCGCCAGCGTTTCGCGCGTCGTGCCGTCTTCGAACTGGAGCGGGAGCACGCCCATGCCGACCAGGTTTGAGCGGTGGATACGCTCAAAGCTCTCAACGATCACGGCGCGCACACCCAGCAGGATTGTGCCCTTCGCCGCCCAGTCGCGACTACTGCCAGTCCCGTATTCCTTGCCGCCGACGACGATCAGCGGGGTGCCGTCTTCCTTGTGCTTCATCGCCGCATCGTAAATCGGCATTTGCTCACCGCCATAGGTGGTGAAGCCGCCTTCGACGCCGGGCACCATCTCGTTCTTGATGCGGATATTGGCAAAGGTGCCGCGCATCATCACGTCGTGGTTGCCGCGCCGCGAGCCGTAGGAGTTGAAGTCCTTCTTCGCGACCTGATTGCCCTTCAGATAGACACCGGCAGGACTGTCCTCCTTGATCGCGCCCGCAGGCGAGATGTGATCAGTGGTCACGGAATCGCCGAGGATCGCCAGCGGCTTCGCATCGACAATGTCGGTGACGGGTGTCGGGGTCATCTCCATCCCGTCAAAATAAGGCGGGTTGGCGACGTAGGTGGAGCCGGCGCGCCACTGATAGGTATCTGACGGCTCAACCGTGATTGCCTGCCAATGCTCATCGCCATCATAGACATTGGCATAGCGGCTTTCGAACATCGAACGGTCGATGTTGGCCGCGCGGTGCTCCGCGATCTCGGCGTTGCTCGGCCACAGGTCGGCAAGCATCACATCCTTGCCGTCCTGGTCCTGCCCGATCGGGGTGGTGGTGATGTCCTCGGTCACCGTACCCTTCAAAGCGTAGGCGACCACAAGCGGCGGCGAAGCGAGGAAGTTGGCGCGCACGTCCTGACTGACGCGGCCTTCGAAGTTGCGGTTGCCCGACAGCACGCTGGCCGCGACGATATCGTTGCCGTTGATCGCCTGGCTGATCGGCGGAGCGAGCGGGCCACTATTGCCGATGCAGGTGGTGCAGCCATAGCCCACAAGGTCGAAGCCGATGGCGTCGAGATCGTCCTGAAGACCCGACTTGACGAGATAGTCGGTAACCACTTGCGACCCCGGTGCGAGCGAGGTCTTGACCCACGGCTTGGGCTTCAAACCTTTCTCGACCGCCTTCTTGGCGACTAGGCCAGCGGCGATCAGCACGTCCGGGTTCGAGGTGTTGGTGCAACTCGTAATCGCTGCGATCACGACATCGCCATCGCCGATATCGTGGTCCTTGCCTTCCACGCCGACCCGCGCCGGGGCGGTCTTCTTGTAGGTCTTGGCAAGGTCACCGTTGAACAGTTCGTCCACCTCGGGAAGGATTACGCGGTCCTGCGGGCGCTTGGGTCCGGCAAGGCTGGGGACAACGCTGGTCATGTCGAGTTCGAGCGTGTTCGAGAACACAGGCTCGGCCGCCGGATCGAACCACATGCCCTGCTCCTTGGCGTAGGCTTCGACCAGAGCGAGGTTTTCTTCCGAGCGGCCCGTTAGGCGCATATATTCGATCGTCTTGTCATCGATGCCGAAGAAGCCGCAGGTCGCGCCGTATTCGGGCGCCATGTTGGCGATGGTTGCGCGATCGGCGAGGGTGAGGTTCGCCACGCCCGGTCCGTAAAACTCGACAAAGCGGCCCACCACGCCCACTTCGCGCAGCATTTGAACGCAGGTCAGCACGAGGTCTGTCGCGGTCACGCCCTCGGCCATCTGGCCGGTCAGCTTGAAGCCGACGACTTCGGGGATCAGCATCGAGATCGGCTGGCCCAGCATCGCCGCTTCGGCTTCGATCCCGCCGACGCCCCAGCCGAGCACGCCCAGACCGTTGATCATGGTGGTGTGGCTGTCGGTCCCGACACAAGTGTCGGGATAGGCAACCATCGCGCCGGTTTCGTCTTCGCTCGACCAGATGCCTTGCGCGATGTGTTCAAGGTTCACCTGATGGCAGATACCCGTGCCGGGAGGCACGGCGGAGAAATTCTCGAAGCTCTTCGATCCCCACTTCAAAAAGTCATAGCGCTCCGCGTTGCGCTCGTATTCGAGCGCCATATTGGCTTCCATTGCCTTGGGATGGCCGAATTCATCGACCATGACCGAGTGATCGATCACGAGATTGACGGGCACTTGCGGGTTGATCTTCTGCGTGTCGCCGCCCAGCTCCCTGATCGCATCGCGCATGGCGGCCAGATCGACAACGCAGGGCACGCCGGTGAAATCCTGTAACAGCACGCGAGCCGGGCGATACTGGATTTCGCTGCCGGTGACGGGGTTTTTCTGCCAGTCGACGATTGCCTGAATATGTTCGCGCCCGACGGTGAAACCCTCATCCTCGAAGCGCAGCAGGTTTTCGAGCAGCACTTTCATCGAATTGGGCAGCTTCGACACATCACCCAATTGCTCAGCCGCCTTGGCGAGCGAGTAATAGGCGTATTCCTTGCCATCCACATTGAGGGTTGAGCGGGTTGCGAGCGTGTCCTTGCCGATCTGCGTCATCGGGGTGTCCCATCCTATTTGGCTGACTCCCGCGCGCTGTGTGATCAATCGCGAGGGAGGGATCCGGGTGATCCAGGTCCGGGAGAGTATTCTCGCAGTGGCAACTGCTTGAGTGCGGGGCCAAGGTCAAGAGCGCAGCGCGCCGATACGAGGAAATTGCGACTATCGTCTCGGTCTAGGGCCCACACCATTTGCGCATGCGCGCGCGTTCTTATGCGGCTTTGCGTGTCGCGATCCAGCAGCCGGTGACAATCAGCGCGGCTCCGATAAGCGTCGGGATCGTGACTTCCTCGCGGAAGAACAGCCATCCGAAAAGGCTCGCCCACAGGAAACCGGAATACTCGATAGGGACCAGAGCCTGCGTTTCGGCCCGCGCATAGGCCCATGCGATCGCCATCGCGCCCGCGACGGTGAGGACACCGGCGGCGGCCACCGATTGCAAGGCTGCGGTGTCGGGCGTGTCCCAGAAGAATGGCGCAAAAAGCAACAGGACCAGCCCGCCCACACCGCTGTGAAACGTCGCGATTTCAACCGGGCCAGCGACCTGGCTTTGCTTGCGGATCACGATGAAATTGTAGGCGTAGAGCAGAGCAGAAAAGCCCATCGCGGCGAGGCCCCAGAGATAGTCATCGGATACCTCATTGGCGGCCTGTTGACCGATACCGAATTTGCCCCCGATGATGATCAAGGTTCCTACGAAGCCCAGCGCGCTTGCCCAGTAAGCCGAGGGTCGGATCACTTCGCCCAAAAGGGCGCGCGCCAGGAACAGCGCGACGATTGGCGCGATGAAACTGATCGCGATCGCCTCGGCGAGCGGCATGGTGGTGATCGCGTAGAAGAAGCTGAGCGCCATGAACGCGGAGATTATGCCGCGCTCTATGTGCAGCTTCATGGTGGCGCGCTCTGGCCATTTTTCTCGGCGGGCGAGCCAGAAGGGTGCAATGATCGCCGCACCGATAAGAGAGCGCAGGACCGTAACGCTGTACGCGCCAGCGGCCAGCGCCGCCTCTTTCATGAACGCGTCCATGAGCGAAAGGAAACCCACTCCGACCGCGGCCGCAGCGAAGGGAGCGAGGCGCGATATCGGTGGGCTGATCGCTGTCATGGGCCGCTCGGCATAGGCTTGCAGGGGCCGTGCGTCACGGTTTAGCAACGTTTCATCGGCGATTTATCTCTTTGCATGTGTGCGATTCACGCCTGAGAAAGCGATCCTGGTTGATAGGCGAGGCGATCGAAGGGTATACTGGCGAGAGCATTGGAAAGACTGCGCGAATGCAGCGAACGTGAGTGTTGAGGCGATTATGATCAAGAGAGGCGCAACCCGTTTGATGGCGAGCTTTGCCCTGTCTCTGTTGTGCGGCGGCGCGGTGTCGGGTGTGGCGCTCGCTCAAGAGGCTGTTCCGAGCGAGCCAGACGGTTCACCCGTCGGTCAACCCGCGCCCGAAACGCAGGCGGACGCGCCGGTCGAAGGCAAAGTCGGCTCTGAAGACTTCGAGGACGCTTTCCCGGTCATGGTTTCCAACCCGGTGGACCAGGCGAGCCTCGAACCAGCAGGACCTCCGCTCGAGACTTGGACAATGGACGCTGCGCAAGCGCTGATCGCGTACATCCAGAGCGTGGGTGAAGAAGGCCTCGATCCGACGGATTACGAGCTTGCGGCGCTCATGGACACCGCGCAAATGGGCCAGAGCTCACAGCTTGACGAACTTGCGTCGCGAAGCTTTGTCTGGCTGGTCGAAGACATTCGCGATGGCCGCACGCCGATGGAGGCGCGCGAGCAGTGGTTCGTGATCGATCCCGACCGTGATCGCTACCGCACCCGCGAGCTTCTGGCCGAAGCGACGAGCGCCGGCAACGTCGCTGAGGTTCTCGATAGGCTGCACCCCGCTCACGCCGACTACGCCGCCTTGAAGGCCGAGCTGGCTGTGACCCCTGTCGAGGAGGACGCGCGGCGCAAGCTGATCCGGGCCAATATGGATCGCTGGCGCTGGCTGGGGCGCGATCTGGGCACGATCCACTTGATTACCAATATACCGGAATACAAGCTGCGCCTGCGTGCGGGCGCCAAGACGTTCACCTATAAGACCATCGTTGGCAAACCAGGCCGCACAGCGACGCCGCAATTGGCCGAAAGCGTCTCTGGCGTGGTGTTTAACCCCACCTGGACTGTGCCGCAATCCATCGTCAAAGGCGAAGGGCTGGGGCGACGTGTGCTCGACAATCCGGCTTGGGCCAAGCAACAGGGCTATCGGGCAACCGAAGGCCAAAATGGCTGGATCAGCGTGGTTCAGCAGCCTGGTCCGACCAATTCGCTGGGGCGGATGAAGCTTGAGATGCCAAACCCGCACGCGATCTTCTTCCACGACACGCCCACGCGCTGGATGTTTGACAAGGATTCCCGCGCGCTCAGCCATGGATGCATCCGCACCGAACGCGCGCTTGAACTGGCGATGACCGTGGCGATCCTCGGCAAAGGCGCCTCCAAGGAGGAGGCGGTCGAGATCGCGACCTCGGGCAAATACACCAAGGTAATGCTGCCTGAGGAAAAGCAGATTCCCGCCTACATCACCTATTTCACGATGGGCACGAACACCGAGGGCGAGCTGACAACCTTCGAAGATATCTACAAGCGCGACGCGCCCGTCCTCGCCAGCCTCGACCAGCCCCGTCAGCAAAACCGTTCTGGCGTGAGCGATGACGAAGTGATTGTGATCGAAAATAACCCGCTGGCGGGGGGCTAATCGACCTCCAGTTCGGCACGCAGTGCCATGATCCATCGGCGATAGAGCCACGCTGCGGGAAGCGCATAAAACGCGATCGCCGCCATTGTGGTAGGATCGGGGGCGACGATTGCACCGTCGCGAAAAATGCCTGCGACCCAGTGGTACGCAATAACTAAAGCGATGGCGCAGGACGCCATGCACGCCGCGATACCCGCTGGGCGTTCGATCCGTCGGCCGATGATGAGCGCTACGGGCAATCCGAAAATGACCAAGTGCCAAAGCACGAGAAATGCGCCAGCGAAAGCACCGAAAGCTATACCCACACCGACCAAAAGAAGCGCGTTGAACAGATCGCTGATCGAACCCATCGCGATACCGTTACCCGGAGCCTCAAGAAGAACGGTCGCGAAAACAAATATCACGGTGCCGATCAAGCCAGCGCCAACACTGGCCGGGAAGAGCGCTGCAAAGGGTGGGGAAAGGCTGCCTGCGTACGGTCCGATCAATGAGAAGCTTGGCCTGTAGCCCAAAGTCAGAACGCGCCCGGAATGGCCCTTTGCGCTGCCGTGGGACGTTCGGGCCTCAGGGGCTCAAGATCGCCGCGCATGGCGATACTGCCATCTTCTTGCAGACCGATGCTGTCCGCGAAGAGCAGGCGCCCGCCGGAAAGCTTTAGCAGCGCGAACTTGAAATCCTCATTGCCCATCGCAAAGCATCCGTTCGAGCGGCCCATGCGTCCCCACCGCGCCAGATGCTCGGGTTCGGCGTATTTGGCGCGGTGCATGACGATGTAGCGGCGCAAGGCGGCTTCGTTGGTCGGGTCCAGGCCACCCAGGCGCACCGAGGTGCCATAACGCCCTTGATACCACTCCCACGTCACATAGGCCCCGCGCGAACTCGCGTTGGAGCCCTCGACATTGGAATAGTGGTTCAGCCAACCATCATGCTCCGGATCGGATCCGGCGCCGTGGCTGACGTGGAAGCTCTTCACTTCGGAAAGGCCCAGATTGACGAAGTGGAAGCGCTTCTGCGCGGAATGCACGCCGTAATCGGCGATGCCGACAATGTCGCGTTTCCAAATGGCATCCCCTGCGCGCTCAAGCTCGTCGCGCGCGATCTTGAACAGCGCACGATCGCGAGCGGACCCCTTCGCAGGCTGCGCCGCCAGACGGGCCGGCAAAGCAAGCGCTGCCCCGGCGGCCACAGTGCTTTTCAATAGATCGCGTCTGTTCATGGTTTCCCTTCTACACCTGAAGAAGTAGCGATCAAGTGAACGGTCTGGTTCCCAATCCGCCGCAGCTTCCTTCGAGAATCCTGATCAGGCTGCTTTCCAGCCCGGCTGCGAATTCTCGTGGATCTCCTTGGCCGCCATGCCAAGCCTGATCACGCCGGGCATGTTGGCCTTGATAGTGTCCCCAATCGTCGCGAGCTTTGCAAGCCGCGGATCGCCTTCCTTTATCATGCGTGCAACCGCTGGACCAGTGGGATGCAGGCGGCTCTTCGCGTTCCAGGCGTTCACCTTCTCGTTGCCCGACAAGATAGCTGTGCTCATCAGGTTGGCCATGACCGCGTACGGATAGGTCGCGGTGCTGTCCGTCAGAGGCGCGGGCGGGCACAGAGCGTTCTTTTCCGCATCGGTCTCAAAGTTTGCCTCAAGAAACGCGGCAAGCGCGGCGCTGTAGGGAACAAAGGGCACTTGGGCGAGCTGGAGGGTGATCGTGTCGCCGTTGAAGAACGGCCCCGTGTTCTCGCGCACACTGAACGGAACGGCGGTCGCGGTGCAGTTTATGAAAAGGGTGTTCTCAGGCAGATCGACCGTCTCCGAAGCAAAGTGCATCTTGCCGGGTTCAATCTTCGTCACATGCCCCTGACGATAGACGCTCTTGATCCGCTTCAACAGGTCGACTTCGCCTTCCGAAATGACCGCAAAATGGAACATCTTCGGCGTCACGTTTTCATCGAGCCGCAGCATTGTGCCGCGCCGCCCCAACTCTTCAAACATCTCCTCGCCGGTTTCCGAAGCGGTGGCTGCTTCCACCAGATCCACTTGAAACTTCACCAGATCTTCGATCGCGTGGTAGGCGGGCTGAAGCAGTTTGCGGTTGAACATCCAGCTGTCGCGCGGACGGACCCATCCGATCTTGTCGGCGGGCACGCCCGCCTCGAGCAGCCAGACCGCGGTGTCCATGGCCGTCTTTCCGCCGCCGATGACTACGTAGTGGTCGGGCAGGTTCGCGGTGTCCTTCCAGAGCGCGGGAAGTTCGCCCGGAATGGCAAAGCGTGTTCCCTCTGCAATCTCGAACGCAGGCTTGTGCGTTGCCGGGACCGATGTTTGGAACCAGGTGCCATCGACCAGTTTGCGCCGGACTGTGCAGGTCTGTTCCTCGCCTGAGAGAATGCCCTTGATGCGGTGGGTCTCCCCATCGCGCCCCAGATATTCGGTGAGTGGATAGTAGTCTACGCGGCCGCTCGGCAGCAGGCGTTCGCTCATCAGCTTGCCATAGTAGGCCAGGATCTCGGCGTGGGGTGCAAGCGGAAAGAGGCCCGCGTTGTGCCCGCGTGTGTCGCGCCGATCAGGGCACAGCTCCATGGAATTGACGCCATAGGTCGCGCTTGGCTGGTGAAGGGCCACAAACGGATACGCGTCGTTCCAGTGGCCACCCGGCTTTGCGTGCTTGTCAACAATGGTGACGTGACAGTCAGGATCTTCATCCAGCAGCGTATCGACAAAAGCGAGGCCGACAGCGCCGGCGCCGATAACAAGGTAGTCGGTCTGGATTTGGGTCATCTTCGCTTAGCTCTTTGCCGAATGGTCAAACTCAAGGGCCAATAGCTGTGATCAGCGCTATTTGTAATGCCGGATTTCGGACATGCGAGGGATTGGCTGCCGTTTCGTGTGTCCGCCCGCTCACACTGGCGCGCCAATCATGGGTTTGGGCGATCGCAAGTTCATCCCGTGCCGCGCTCAAGACGCGCGCGATGCGGTTGCGGTGGGTGCGCTCGATATCCGGAGCCCTGGGCGATCCTCAGTTCGCGCTCAGTTGCATCCTGTCGTCGCTGATCTCGACGCGGGAGAGGCGGCTCAGATAGGACTGGCCGAGCAGCGAAACGCCGAGGCCTTCGGGCACGATGATCGCTTCGACATTGCGTTCGCGCATTCCCGCAATCTCGACCTCGCGCAGGCGCGTACGCACACCGTAGACGGCGCCGCTAGCCCCTTGCGCTACGGGGGAAACCTCGTGCTGGTCCCAGAGTATGCCGGCGGCCATCGCATCATCACCGGTCAGCGCAATCACGCTTGCGCCGGTATCGACCAGCATCCGCACCGATGCGCCGTTGACCGATGCCGAGGCGTAAAAGTGCCCGTCACCTTGGCGCGAAAGAGTGTGGTCTGCGCCATACCAGTTGGCATGCGATCCGGCCGTGTCGGCTGCTCCCGAAACCTCGGAGGAATCCGCCTTGAATGCCGAGGCGTTGACGCTCCCGGCTTCGACCGCGTCCGAAATATCGGCGCGCGGAACGGCGAAGACCGCAAACGCGCAGATGGCGATCGCAAAGAAGGCGTAACGTCCGAGCACGGCTTCAGATTAGCGGGCACAGGTTAAATCGGACTGAAGCCCTCAAGCACAGGCAAAGCGCACGTTCTCAGCGGCCATGGTCAGCATGGATCGCGCGTGGCGAGCCGCCACTTCGCGCTGGTCATCACCATAGCCACCACCCAGAGCCGAGGCGATGGGAAGGCCGCGCATTCGCGCTTGCCCGACGACATAGCGGTCACGCCGGGCGAGGCCATCATCGCTCAGGGCAAGGCGCCCAAGCTTGTCATTGATATGGGGATCGACACCCGCCTGATAGAACACGAAATCGGGTCGAAACCGATCGAAGGTCTCCGGCAGTGTCTTTGCGAGGACGTTAAGGTAGGCCTCGTCATCGGTGTGGTCCTCAAGCCCGATATCGATGCTTGAGCGCGCCTTTCGCACCGGGAAATTCTTCTCCGCGTGGAGTGAAAGCGTAATGATATCCTCGCGCGTGGCGGTCAGGCTGGCGGTGCCATCGCCCTGATGGACGTCCAGATCGATGATCAAGATCCGACTGGCATCGCTTTCAGCGATCAAGCGATTGGAGGCGACCGCCAGATCGTTGAACACGCAATAGCCGGCCCCTGTGTTCGCGAGCGCGTGGTGGCTGCCCGCCGCGCTGTTGGCGGCGTAGCCGTGCTCCATCGCCAGCTGCGCCGCGAGCCAGGTGCCGCCATTCGTGTGGCGTACTCGATCACGGATGCGGGTGGTCACCGGAAAACCAATGCGGCGTTCCTTGTCGCGCGGGACCTCGGCGCGGAAGACCTCGTCCACATAGGCCGGATCGTGCACCGCCTCGAGCCATTTGCGCGGCATGGGTTGCGGCGCGTGCTCGGTCATTGGTGCTGCGCTTGCCCGCAATTCCTCCATCACGAGGTAGTACTTGTCGAACTTGAACGTCCCGCGTTCGGGCCGCGGAGCCATGTAATCGGCGTGGTGGACGACGTGGAGCATCGGCAGCGAAACCTTGCCGCTTTAAACGGGCTGTTTGGAGAGCCGTTCCAGTTCGGCGTAGATCGAATCCTCGTCGCGGCTGGCTGCGTTGCGCCATGACGTCGCGGTGTCTGCGTTTACGCTCCGACCCTGCGCGGTCAGGACCAGAAGGTTGGGGGTTCCAGGCAACTTTGACAGCCCAAAGCGCTGCGCGATGGCGATGTTATGCCCATCGCCCGATTGCGGCATTCCGACATTGACGAAGACGAGTTCGTACCGCTCTGAAATCAGCGCGGCGAACCGCTCGGTCCCGAGCCATCCGGCGAGCGCGCGGCTGTCGTGACACCAATTGGCCCCGATGACGAGCATCACGCGTTTGCCGTTTTCTGCGGCGCGCGCGAGCGCGGCGTCAACCTCAGCGTCAGCGTCCTCGGACACGGTGTAGGATCGCGCTTCGGGATAGTCATGGGGGTGACCGCTAGCCGTTTTGACCAGGGCCGCGCAGCCGGTCAGCACCAAGGCTGCGAGCATTCCGGCAATGATCGGCTTGATCATCGGGACGCGTTGCCTTCCTCGATCTCGATACGGCCAATGGTCAGTCGATCGATGCGGGCCTTGCGAATGCGGACCCGACCAATGGCCAGCGTTCCAATGGCCAAGGCGCCGATCGCAAGGGCACCGAGCGCCAGTGCCCCAATGGCCATTGCTCCCGCGCTCGCTGCCCCGGTTGAAACCACCCCGGCGGAGGCCTGCTTGACCATGGCCTTTTGTGTGGCCGTTGGCTCGGAGGGCGCTTTCTGCGACATGCTACTCCGCCGCTTCAGCTTCGGCCGTGTGCGGATCGAAGGCCACCGCTTCGCCGGCCTCGATCTTCGCGGCTTTCTCTTCGACCAGTTTCACGATGTGATCGAGCATATCCTCGTCATCGATCGTGTGCGCTTTCATACCCGTGAGGTAGACCATATGCTTGCCAGAGCCGCCGCCGGTGAGGCCGATATCGGTCTCTCGCGCTTCGCCGGGGCCGTTAACGACGCAGCCCAGGACGCTGAGGCTCATGGGCGTCTTGATATGTTCAAGGCGCTTTTCGAGGGTTTCGACTGTGCGGATCACGTCAAAGCCCTGGCGCGAGCAGCTCGGGCACGAAACGACGCGAACGCCGCGTGTGCGCAGGCCCAGCGCCTTGAGCATTTCGTAGCCGACCTTTACCTCTTCTTCCGGCTCCGCCGAGAGCGAGACACGGATCGTATCACCAATGCCAGCCCATAGCAGCGAGCCCATTCCGATACTCGATTTGACAGTCCCGCCGATCAAGCCGCCTGCTTCGGTGATACCAAGATGCAAAGGGCAGTCCACCGCGTCCGCCAGACCGTGATAGGCGGCCACAGCCAGGAAGACGTCCGAGGCCTTGACCGCGACCTTGAACTCATGAAAATCGTGATCCTGCAGTAATTTAATGTGGTCAAGCGCGCTTTCGATCAGCGCTTCCGGGCACGGCTCTCCGTACTTTTCCAGAAGATGCCGCTCCAGCGAGCCGGCGTTGACGCCGATGCGGATCGCGCAGCCATTCGCCTTCGCCGCCCGAACGACCTCGGCCACGCGGTCATTGCCGCCGATATTGCCCGGATTGATCCGCAGACACGCCGCGCCGCCATCGGCGGCTTCCAGCCCGCGTTTGTAGTGGAAGTGAATGTCGGCAACGACCGGAATATTGGCCGCGCGCGTTATAAGGGGGAAGGCCGCGGTGGCCTCTTCGGTCGGGCACGACACCCTGATGATGTCGCAGCCCACCTCCTCGCAACGCCGGATCTGGTCAATCGTTGCCGCTGCGTCCTCGGTTGGCGTGTTTGTCATCGTCTGCACGGTGATCGGGGCGTTCCCTCCCACCGGTACATCGCCAACCAATATCTGGCGGCACTCACGCCGCTCAATGTCGCGCCAGGGTCTTACAGAAGCCATGAGGCGGATATAGTCGCGCCAATGTGACGGGGCAATGTCATATAGGCAACAGAGGGCCAGTGACCGCTTGCAAGGGCTAAACGGTCTGCCGAAGCTTCAGGCACCTGGGCCGCCCCAGTGCAAAGCCTTGCGCAAATCGGATACCTTGATCCCTGAGCGCGGCCAGATCGTCCTGCGTCTCTACGCCTTCGGCGATCAAGGTGGATCGGGTCTCCAGGGCAAATTGCGACAAGGCGAATGTGAGCGCACGCCTCGCGGGATCGGTCGAAACCGAAGCAATCAGGTCGCGATCAATCTTGATAATGTCCGGATCGAGTTCGACCAGATGCCTCAAACCGGCAAACCCCGCGCCCACATCGTCAATCGCGACTTTGGCCTTGTTTTGTATTCGCCCCACGGCACGCTTCACGGCGCAGTAATCCCTGATCGCGTGATTCTCCGTGATCTCGATAACGAGCCGTTCCTTAAAACCGTCCGGTATCATCGAAGCAAAGGCGTCGGTTATGATGGTCGAGGGCGACACGTTGATAGAGATGAACTGGTTTTCTTTCGCCCGCTCCAAAGTTGCAAGCGCGTGCGAGGCTGCGTGCATCTCCAGTTCGAAAGTCTGCCCCGCTTCTCGCGCCCGCTCGAACAGCGCCGTCGGCGAAGACCCGGAGTTGCCTTCCAGGCGCAGCAGACACTCATAGCCGACCGGTCTTGCCGTGTTGATCTCGACAATGGGTTGGTGCGCGACAGAAAGCGCGCCGCTTCTAATGGATGTCTCGACTTCATCCAGTGCAGCCTTTTTCTGCTCTTCAAGCTCGATGCGTCCCTCGATCTGATCGCTGACGAGCGCTGCGGCAGAGCGAAGCAAGCGCATATCGCGTTCGGTAATTTCATGTCGCGGGCGATGGCTGTAGCAACACAAACTGCCATGGACTTGGCCGTTTTTGCGCTTCATCGGGACGCTGAAATGCGAGCGGATATCCAGATCCTCGACCACGGGTAAGGAGCGGGCAAATTCGAACTGGCTCGTATCGCACATTTTCTCAGGCAGGCGGCCTTCGATCACAAGCCAGCATAGGCTGTTGTCGTTCTCGTTCATTGCGCCCGCGCACAACGGTTCTTCGCGCGCGGCTGCGACGTGGGTAAACACGCGGTGCGTCTTGCCGATCTGACGCGAAATGAACGCAACATCCATGTCGAGGTGCGCCCGCACGGTCTCAAGCATATCGTTGATCGCATCAAGCGCGGTATCTGCGCGGCCCTCTGTGCCAACCTCTTGCATTGAGGGGCGGGTAATGGGTTCCAGCAGTGCGTGGGCTACGGTGGTCATTGACCCGTGTTGGCGAATGGCCAGCAAAGACGCTCTTCAGCCCAAACTCCGTGCGGTCCGCTAAAGCCCGGTCAAGAATGGCTTTACCAACGGATCAGAGGCGGAACGACCAAGCGCCCAAGAACAGCCCAGACCAGCACCGGGATGGTGTGCCAGATCCCGACATGGGCCACCGTGTCGAGCGGGCACGTGATATTGTAGGCCAGAGCGCCCAGAGAGCCCGCAGCCAGACCGGTGAGCCAGCCGGAACGCTCCAGTGAAACAGGCGCGCCGCGCCGCAGATAGAGGACACTGGCCAAGGCTATAACACCACCGGCGATCGTCCCGTAAAGGCCGCACTCCCAATACCAGGTCGCCGGATCGGCGAGCACGCTCGGCACGGCGCTCGAATGATCGTGATTGGCTTCGAGCGAAACGACGGTGATGATCGCGGCAATCGGCACCACGGCCAGCATGGCGGCGCTCCAATAGGGCGCGTTGCCACGCGAGCCCACGCGCGGCAGCGCGCTTGCCACCACTCCGGACGTACTCGCCGCGCCAAGCAGCAGCAGCAGGCCGTTGGTTATCCAGTAGAAGGCCGAAGCTTCTCCCGTCACCATTCCTGTCCAGAATTCGAAGATCGCAATGCACGCCACGCCTGCCACCAGGGTGGCGAACGCGATAAGTCCGGCTCCTTGCGCGGGCTTCACCCGTTCGACCGGGGTCATATCTTGCGCAAGGGCCGCGATCAGGTCTTCGCGTGTGGACTGCTTTTCCATAGCTATTCAACTTTCTCCACCATCGCCGCCAGCTTCTTTAGCCCACGATGGATGTTCACTTTGACCAGGCTTTCGCTTTGCCCGGTCTTTTGAGCGGCCTCCCGGATCGACAATCCGGTGATCTTCACCATTTCAATCACGCGCGCCTGCTTGTCAGGCAATTGTTTCATGAGCCGATCAAGGCTGACCCGCGCCATGACAACCTCTTCGTCGCTGTCCTCTACGGCGTCGTCTTCCATCAGTTCCTTGCCGTCATGCTTGTACACCTTGCGCAGGTGATCCACCCAGCGATAGCGCGCAATGGCGGCAAGCCACGGCAGGAACGGACGGGTCGGGTCCCATGTGGCCCGCTTTGTGTAGAACGCGATGAGCACCTCCTGAACCAGATCGTCGATCTGATGGGGAGGCACCCGGCGGCGGAAATACCGCTCAAGCCAGACGCCCACCTCGGTCAACAGCACATTACCGGCGGCCTTGTCGCCGTCCTGTGCCGCGACCATGAGGCGAGCGAAAGTGGGCTCGTCGGCAACCATTTAGGCGGCTTTCAGTTCGCCCATGGGAGCCGGATTGACATTCGTGAAGCGGCTCAAAAGAGCGTCCAGCGAAAACACGCCCGGTCCTCGGCTGATAATGAACGCGGCCATCGCGATGACGGTGATCGCCCAGCCGAGGAAGTGATCCATCGTCGGGAAGACGAACAGCTGGATAACGAGCGCCATTCCCATGAGGGCGGCGGCCGAAACCCGCGAGGCCAACCCGGCGACCAGCAGGATCGGGAATGCGAATTCAGCGTAGGTGGCCAGCGGAACCGCGATGTCGGGCGACAGGGGGAGGCCGGCAAACTCGTTCTCGAATATGAAATACTGGACATCGCTGATCGTAAGCCATGTGCCGTCTTCCACTTTGGTTTGGTACGAGCGCCAGAAGATTCCGGCCAGTGCCACTCGGGTGAAGAGCAGCGCGACGCTTTCGAAAAAGGTCCCGGAAAGAATGTCGGTGCCCCGCTGATAGAGGGATGCGATTGCGTTCATTGTATCCTCCTGTTGGGCTGCTGTCGCGCAGTGGCGTTTTGCCTGCACCGCTGCGCGAGGCCCAAGTGTGGGTCTATCGCTTGATGGGCTTGAGCGAGCCGTTGCCTTTGGGCGTCTTGATCTTCACGCAAGAGCCCTTGTCGACATACTTCCAGGCGTTGCCCTGATAGTCGCGGGTAGAGGTCCCGGCGCAGCTGGTTCCCGGCCCGGCGGCGCAATCGTTTTTGCCCGCGAGGCTGACGCCGTAGCATTTTTCCTTGGCGCCAGCGGCGGCAACCGGAGAAGCGGCGAGCCCAGCGGCAACGCTGGCGGTAAGAGCGAGGCCGGCGAGGCTGGCGATTGAAGTCTTGTTCATGGCGTATCTCCAAAAATCTGTAATCCAAAGACGTCGAGCTGAGTTGTCTGCTCGGTCTGACAGGCCATTCGCCCGCGGTCGGCTATCGGTTACAGAAATTTTCAGGCCATGCGTTTTGACGCCGCCGATTTTGCATCCACACTTCCCCTCGTCGCGCGGTCCCTGACACGCATCCCATCCCTTGTAACGCATCGAGCAAATAACACGAAGCTGCTCGTGAAAGGCGCGCTGCGACATAGGCTGCCCTTCGGATGGATTTCACGATAAGGTAGGGACAGTATGCCCCAAGAGCTCTCTTCGATCCCCCCGTTCGGTGGTTTTGGCCTCGGCTTGCGCCGCCCGCACTATGACGATTTCCTGGGTCCGGACACGGTGCCCGTCGACTTTGTAGAGGTGATCAGCGAAAACTACATGATCGAAGGTGGAAGGCAGCTTCGGATCCTTGAAGAAGTCCGGGAGCGGCACAGCGTTATTCTTCACGGTGTTTCGATGTCCATCGGGTCCGCGCACGGCCTTGAACCTGACTATCTCAAGCGCCTGAAAGCGCTGGCCAAGCGTGTTGAGCCCCTGTGGATTTCCGATCACCTTTGCTGGACCCGGACCAGTGCGCACAACAGCCACGACCTGTTGCCTCTCCCACTGACGGACGAAGCGCTTGAGGTTGTGTGCGACAATATCGATCAGGCACAAGCAGCGCTTGGCCGCGCAATGCTCTTCGAAAACCCTTCCAGCTATCTCACTTTCCCGGAAGATGAGATGCGCGAATGGGAGTTTCTGAGCGAGATGGCACGCCGAACAGGCTGCTATCTGCTGCTGGATGTCAACAACATCTATGTCGCGAGCCAGAATCACGGTTTCTCAGGGCAGGAGTATCTTGCTGGCCTGCCGCTTGACCGGGTGCGCCAGATCCACCTGGCCGGACACGACCCGTCAACCGCTGAGCGACCCGTAATCGTTGACACGCACGATCGCGAAGTCAGCGATCCGGTCTGGGCGCTGTACAGCGATGCCATGGCGTTGATTGAGCAGCCGGTCGCCACGATGATCGAGCGCGATGAGAACATCCCTCCGCTTGCCGATTTGCTCTACGAACTCGACCGCGCGCGCAGCGCCTCCGGCGTGCTGGAACCTGCATGACGGACCGCAAGACGCTGGCTGCAAAACAGGCTGCGTTCATGCGCGCGATCCTCGATCAGGGAGCCCCGCTTCCAAAGGGCTGGGGCGATAGCCACGCGCTTGGATTGTCGGTCTATCGTGGCAATTACCGCAGCGCGTTGATGAGCGCGCTGGAAGAGACGTACGAGCGCACCGCCCGTTACATCGGAGAGGAAGGCTTTCGCACCGCCTGCATCAACCATGCGATCGCCAATCCTCCGTCCCACTGGACAATCGATGCAGCGGGCGAGGGATTTGACCGAACCTGCGCGGATCTCTTCCCCAACAATCGGGAGGTGTCCGAACTCGCGTGGCTGGAATGGACGATGCTCGAACTGGCCGATGCGCCGAATTCGGAGGCGGTGACACCGCAAGACTTTGCACAGGCAAGCGCGAGCTTTGGCGATGCGGAGTGGATGGGCCTGGAACTGACCTTTCAGCCACGAGCGGCGGCGCGCCTCGTCACCCATGATATGACCGCGCTGTGGAAGTCGCTGGATGAGCCGGGTGAAGACAGGGATTTGCGGGGTTACGAGACGCCTCAAGGGTGCCTTGTCTGGCGTGAAGGCGAAAGGCCGACATTCATCATGACCAGCGCCGACACAGCACAGGCCTTCATCGCTGTGCAAACGGGCGCGCGGTATGGCGATCTCATCGGTCTTGTGGCCGGCGATGACGCGGATGAGGCCGCCATTACCGAGGCCGCTCAGAAAGCTGGCGCGATGTTGGGGCAATGGCTTGGCGAAGGTATCGTCACCGGCTTCCGCGCTTGACTTGCGCTGAGCGCGCGGCACTCTTTCAGGTCAAGGAGTAGAGCCAAGACCATGCTGACCGACACCTCCATCGAATTGCGCAGCGCGAAGCCAAGCCTCGCGATGCGTGCCGTCACCTGGCTCATGAACAAGCGCCGCCCGGTTTTCCCGCACGCACCCGCCGACTTTGAAGCAATGATGGCGACCCGCACGAAACCGACTGATGCAAAAATGCCCGGGAGTTTTGAGCGGCGCTTCGACGTTGAGAAACGAAGCGTAGATGGGTGCGAGGTCGTTACTCTGCATCCCAAGACAGGGCCGGGCGCATGGCACATGCTTTACTTCCACGGCGGGGGTTTCGTCCTGCCCATGTTCAAGGAGCACTGGCCGCTGGCTCAGGCGCTGGTCGAGCGGGTGGGCGTCAGCGTAACTGTGCCGATGTACGATGTAGTCCCCGAGGCGTCGGCGTCGGATCAGGATGCGCTTGCCGACGCCGTGTTCGCCGATCTCGCGCAGGCTCACGATCCGGCGCGGATCGTTTTGTGCGGCGATAGCGCTGGCGGTCACATGGCTCTGAGCCTGGCGGTCCGCTTGGCCGCTTCGGGTGGTCCGCAAGCCGGGCGCCTGGCGCTTTTTGCCCCGTGGCTTGATGTCACTTTGGCCGATCCCGCCATCGCGGCGGTCGAGCCTCACGATATCATGCTCAAGATCGGCACGCTGCGCTCATGCGGCAGGATGTTCGCCGGTTCGCGCGATCCCGCGTCGCCTGAATGCAGCCCGCTCTATTTGCCTGCGGACGCGCTCAAGACGCTTCCTCCGACGCGCATTTGGACGGGGCGACATGATCTTTTCATCGTGGATTCGCGGAGCTTTACCGGGCGCCTCCGCGAAGCGGGCGTGGACGCCAAATTGTACGAATACGAAGCGTGTCCGCATGTCTTCATGGCCATCACGCGAACACGCGAGGCGAAGGACGTGTTCCGCTTGCTCAAGCAGTTTCTTAAGCGCGGCTAGGCGCCAAAGCTTTCGCCCGTCAATTCTTCGCTAAGGGTCCACAAGGCGTCTGCGCGTGCCGGGTCGAGGGCATAGGATCGCACGCCTTTGGCCCGGCTTTCGTCATCCACTTCGGCCACGCGGCAATCCTCGCAGTATATCCCGCCGCGGCCTTCAAGTTCGGTAGCGGTTGCGGCCCAAACCTGCGTTGCAGCCCCTTGTGGGATGGTTTTCCATTCGTAGTCAGGGTCCGACGTGGTCACGCGATCGATCAGCGCCTGTTCTTGTTCCTCGGAAAGGTGCCGCCCGAGATTGGTCTGTATCCCGCCCGGATGCACGGCGATCGCATGGACGCCGCGATCCGCAAACCGCCTCTCCAATCCTACGGAAAACAGCGCGTTGGCCGTCTTCGCCTGGCCATAGCTGATCCATTCGTTGTAGTCGCGCCGTTCGAAATTCGGATCGTCGAGGTCGACATCCGACATGAAGTGGCCGCGGCTCGACAGATTGACGATCCGGCCGCTACCCGGCGAGCCCACGCCTTCCAGCACGAGCGGCATCAGGCCATTGGTGAGCGCGAAGTGGCCGAGATGGTTTGTGCCGAACTGCATCTCAAACCCGTCTGCTGTGTGGTTCAAGGGGCAGGCCATCACCGCGGCGTTGTTTACAAGCACGTCAATCTTCTCGAGCCGCTCTTGCGCTTGCGCGGCGCAGGTGCGCACCGATTCCAGCGAGGCCAGATCGACGAGAATTGTCTCAAGACGCGCCTTGGGTATCAGCGAGGTAATGCCGCTGAACGCCGCGTCGAGCTTCTCCGGATCGCGCCCCGCCATGATCACGCGCGCGCCCTTGGCGGCCATGGCGCGAGCGCTTTCCAGCCCCAGCCCCGAATTGGCGCCGGTGATGAACACCGTTTTGCCGGAGAGATCGACGCCCTGCAGGACATCGTCCGTTGTCGAATGCTTCCCCAAGGCGCTCATACTTTTCTCCCGTTCATTTTCCCATTCTCGCGCTGGCGTGTCGGTGATGGATAGGATAGCTCTTTCGCCCATGAAGACACGATCCTTTTTCGCGGTTCTTGCCGCGACGCTCGCGCTTATCGCCAATCCCGCTTCGGCAGAAACGGACGATCACGACGCGCCCCGCTGGTCGATCGCAATCCACGGCGGGGCGGGGACCATTGCGCGCGATCAGATGACGCCGGAAAAGGAGGCGGAGTACGAGGCCGCACTGCAAGCCGCGCTTGATGCGGGCAAGAAGGTGCTGGCCGAGGGTGGCAGCGCAATGGACGCCGTCAAGGCCGCGGTCATTCCGATGGAGGATTCTCCGCTGTTCAACGCCGGGCGCGGCGCGGTGTTTACCTGGGAGGGGCGCAACGAGCTCGACGCCTCGATCATGGATGGGCGCGATCGCAGCGCGGGCGCGGTGACTGGCGTCACTACGATCAAGAACCCGATCCTTCTCGCCGACAAGGTTCGCACAGACAGCCCGCACGTCTTCCTGATGGGCGAGGGCGCCGAGGAATTTGCGAGCGGGCAGGGCCTTGAGACGGCGGGGCCGGAGTGGTTCGAGACGGAGAGCCGCAAGAGATCGCTGGAGCGGATGAAAGCCGAAGAGCTCTCCGCGCTCGACGTCGATCTGAAGTTCGGCACGGTGGGCGCGGTGGCGCTCGATCAGGACGGGAACCTTGCAGCGGGCACCTCGACGGGAGGCATGACCGGAAAGCGTTGGGGGCGCATCGGCGACGCGCCCGTGATTGGCGCGGGTACCTACGCCGACAATCGCAGCTGCGCGGTCTCGGCGACCGGCTGGGGCGAGTATTTTATTCGCGTGGGCGTAGCGCAGGAGATTTGTACGCGGCTCCGATTTGGAAGAATGATCGACTTTGAGGCGCTCATAAATACACTGAGTGAAGTCGTATCTGATGAGGCGCTAGCCGAAGATTATGATCCATCAGACTTACCGGCTTATTTCGCGTCGGAGAAGGTTGCGCAAAACGCAGCAGATAATGTCATGGCCGAAGTCAAAGAGCTCGGCGGCGACGGCGGTATCATTCTTGTTACGCCCAACGGCCACACGGTTTTCAGCTTCAACACAAGCGGGATGTATCGCGGGCGAGCGAACAGCGAGGGGCTCAACGAAGTGGCGGTCTTTGGCGGGGCGGAAACGGGCGAGCCGTCCGCAACGCCCGATCATTGAGCGTCTTGGCCCTATAGCCCCTTCCCTCAAGGGAAGGGGTTGGGGAAGGGTGGTCTTTGATCGATGGCTTGGTCCGCCCACCCCCGGCCCCTCCCCATGGGGAAGGGAGAAGATGTCAAAGCTCCTCTACCCGCGCCCCTCTTGCCTCCAAGATCGGCCGCAGCTCCCAATAGGCTGCGGGCGTCCGATGCCGCGCTTTGCCGCGCGACGCGTCGCGGCGATCAGTATCCAGGCCGTGCCGGTTCGCCCGGTGGGTTCTCGTAATCAAAACGGTATCCAGTCTTGCTTCTCGCCCATCGTGGCCAGCACTTCGCCGACCCTTGCGAGTGCCTCCTCCGCCGCCGGATCGATCCCGTCCGATTGCTCTCGAGCACGGAAATACGCAGCAAACGTAATCGGAGCGGTTCGAGCCGGCTCGACGAAGCCGATATCGACGTACAGACTGCCCATTCCGGGCCACAACGAGGTGCCGGTCTTGTCACCGCTCAGCCAGCTCTCGGGAAGCCCTGCGCGCACTCGGCGCACGCCGGTCGTGGTGTCGATCATCCATTGCTTGAGCGTTTCGCGCTGCGCGTCGGGAAGGACGTCACCATAAACGAGCCTAGCCACCGTGCGCGCCATTGCGGCGGGCGTCGTGGTGTCGCGAAACTCTGTGACCGGTACGTTGTTGAGCTCCATCTCCGTGCGATCGAGGCGGCTGGTCTGATCTCCGATTTCTCGCCAGAACGCGGTCAAGGCGGCTGGCCCGCCAAGCTCTCGCAGCAGGATATTCGCCGCCGCGTTGTCCGAATATTTCTGCGTAAACTCGGCGAGTTCGCGCAGCGTCGCGCCGTCTTCCAGCCGCTTGGTGGTGAAGGGCGAGACCGGCATGAGGTCGTCCGTCGTCCAGGTGACGCGTCGATCCGCGTCGATCAGCCCGCCCGCGTCATCGGCCAGCACCTTGGCCGCAAGCGACAGCTTGAACGAAGAGCAATGGCCAAAACGTCGGGCCGAATTCAGACCGATGGACATTCGCTCCACTGTGTCAAACAGCTCGACCCCCAACGTGCCGTTCGCTGCGGCTTCGATAATCCTGAGTTGCGCCACCAGGCGTCCCGAGGGGCTTTGATCGGGCGGTACGCAGGCAGAAGCGCCTAGCGCCGCCCCGGTGGCCAGCGCGCCGCGGACAAAATCACGCCGGTTAATGCTCACAAGTGCCTCTCCATACACAGACTGAATTCATCCGAAATGTAGTTGCCAAATGCAGCGCACTCGGCAAATCCATGCTTTTGGTAAAGTCTTCGTGCGGCGGTGAACTGGCGCGGTCGACCGGTTTCGAGCCCAAGCCAGCGATAGCCGCGCGCACGCGCCTCCTCAATCAGACCAAGCAGGATCGCTTCTCCCGCACCTCGCCCGCGATACTCCGGCGCAGCGCGCATCGACTTTAGCTCACCGCGTCCATCGCCAAGATCTTTCAGCGCGCCGATCGCGGCCAGCGTTCCCCCGTCACGAGCTGTAAAAAAGGTGACATCGCGCTGCTTGAGCCGATCGGCCGGAAGCGCGTGCACCTTGCAGGTCGGGGACCACGTTTGCACCTCATCAAGATGGAATTGCAACAGCCCCAGCACTGCGTCGCTTGTGAGTGGGTCCGTAGCGATGGTGTAGGATGGGCTCACGAAAATTTGTCCGCCTTGCGCTTGCCAAAGCGCATATCGTTTTCCAGCCGCGCGCGCAGCTGGGTATAAAAGGCTTCTAGGAACGCGCGTTCGTCGCCTGCGCCGGGGTCCCATCCAATCTTGCGGCAGATCGTTTCGTGTACGGCAAAGAGCGCCTCGTCATTCCCATCGCGCAGCATTCTTTCAAGCGTTTGCAGTTCGTGCTCACCGTAAACCGACAGCTCGGCCTCACCGAATTGATAGCGCACACCGGTTAGCTCGCTTGATCCTTCGATAGTGGCGGCGCCCTGTGCCGACATCGCATCGGCGAGCTTCGTCTTCGGCGCTTCAACGACCCAGGTTCCGGCGATTATATCGCCCGCGCGCAAGGCGTCCTTGTTAAAGAAAGGGAAGAGGGCGAACAGCAAAAACCAGATCATGGCGGCCCATAGGAGGCCCGAACTGACCTCGCCCATCAGACTGAGTCTCAAGGTGAAGAACATGAACGCGATCGGATAGAAGATTTCGACATCGCGCAGGAGATTGCGAGCAATCACCGCCTCGGGGGTCAGTCGCCCGCCATTGCGCGCGGCGACGCGTATGCCGAGTATCCTCTTGCCTAGCGTCGCGCCGCGTGGACCGAGCTCCTGAGCCAGGAAATAGGCGTACCACGCTGCAAAGCCGACGATCGCGCCGATCACGTATAGCAGCTCGAGCACCGCCGATGTTTGACCAAGCGGTTCCGTGCGCGCGCCGCGCCAGACCCCTCCGGCAAGAAGATCGAGGAGCAGGTCAAACACGAAGAGTGCCAACGACAGGATCAACAGATCAAGCATCAACGCTCCGACACGCGCGCTGCGGGAAGCGACGACGGTGGGGATCGCGATACCCTCTGGCGTCACGATCGCGCGCGAGCGCTTGGTTTCCCCCTCGATATAGGAACGGGACGCGGCCAAGGGTGCGCTAGGTTTCATGTCTCCACCCCGATCGCGTCGGCGTTCCGCGCCGCGTGGCTGTCAGGTTCGGGCACGCGCAACAGGAAGAAGTAGCTGACCCAGAAAACAAGAAAGAAGCCGCCAATCAGATAACGGTCCATTGCGCCTTCCACGAGCTGGCGGGGAAACGCCTCAAGCAAGGCGGCGACGATCATCATAATGACCACGCCCAGCATGACCACTGCGGCGCGCCGACCGGCGGCCGAAGCCGCGTCGAGCAGGCTGGCGGTCCCAGGGAAGGCCATCGAACGGCCGATATGGAGCCCCGCTGCCCCCGACAGCAAGATGCCGAAAAGCTCGGTTGTCCCATGAATGCTCAACCATCCACCAAGCTGATAGCCAAGCCCCACGCTGCCAAAGACCCACACCAAAGCGCCCAGCAGCGCCATATTTTGCACCAGCAGCAAGAGCGAGGGGATCCCAAACGCAAATCCGAGCGCGAAGGCCATAATGCATACGCCCGCATTGTTGCTGAACAGCGAGGCGGCGAAGGCCGACAATCCGCTCGTTTCTTGCTCGACCGCGAGAGTGGCTTCCAGGCTCTCGCGGCTGGCGCCGGGAACGCGCCCCTGCGCCATGCGCTCATCAACCAGCCGATAAAACCATTCCCTGTCGTGGTTTACGAGCGCCCATCCGGTAACGGCTCCAGCAACCATGACAAACAGCGCGATGCAGATATCGAGCCATAGCGCCTGCACCGCTCGGCTCCACCCACCGAGGAAGAAATCGCGCAGCCATCCCGACATGCCTTTGCGCGGGCCGTAGACCTGAAACCAGGCGCGCTGGACCAGGCCTTCCAGATACCGCAGCGTGGCGAGATCCAGCGAGGTCTCGCGCGCGACCGACAGGCTGGAAGCAGCGGTGCGATAGAGGGTCGGCAGCGCCAGAAGGTCTTCATCGTCGACGCGTCTCAGCCCCCCGCGCTCCATGCGTGCGACGATATCTTCCAACCGGCGCCAATCGCCCTCGCGCTCCAGCCGAAAGCGATCGGAGCGCAGCGCGGCAGATTCGATATCCGCGGGAGCCGAAAGCGCGGCGCGGCCGAAAAAGGCGCCAAGCGAGCCGATCACTTTGGGAGCCTTCATCCGATCGCCTCGGAATTCTTGATCAGGAAATAGCGGTCAATCAGGTCGAATCCGATTTTTCGCCAAGGGGCCTCGATCACATCAACGCCCATTTGGCGCAGCCGCTGAAGGACCAGGCGGCGTTGGTGGCTGAGTGTCTCCGCCGTTACGCTGCGCGCCAAGGTTGCGATGTCGCCCGGTTCTTCGTCCATAAAGCCTTCCAGCTCGGAATCGGCGATGGTCACGAAAAGGACCAGGTGCTTTTCAACAAGACGCCCAAGGCTTTCGATCATCAACTCCGCAGCTGTGGAATCGGTGAAGTCGGAGAACAGGACAATCAGCGATCGACGCTGCAATTTCGCGGTCAATGTGGCCAGCGCCAGCGTGAAGTTGGGCTCAGCCGCCGTGTAATCGAGCCCCGCCGCCGCGCCTTGCAGGCGATTGAACGCCCGGCTGTCGCTTATGAAAGGGGTCATGATCTGCGGGCGCTGCGCGAAGCCGAAAAGCGCGACCCTGTCACCGCCCTTCAAAGCGACATAGGCGCACGCAAGAGCCGCTGAGACCGCCCTATCGATACGCGGCATGCCGTCGACCGGCTCGCACATGGCCTGCCCGCAATCGAAGGCAAAGACGATCTGGTTGTTGCGCTCGCTCTCGTTCTCGCGCGCGTAAAGATGATTGTGACGCGCGCTTGCTTTCCAATCTATCCGACGGCGGTCCATGCCGGACTCGTACTCGGACAGCGCCTCGAACTGGGTGCCCTCTCCGCGGATGCGCCGCGCGATGAGACCGGTTTGCGCGTCGCGTAGGATGGTCTGCAACTCTTTGGAACGCACAGGCGAGAGATCGGGCCAGATACGCACCGCCTTGTCGAGCGTGAGCGTAACCTGCCGCGCGCCCAGACCAAGCGGACCTGTCCAGCGAAGCCACGCCTTTGACAGGTCGGCCGTTCCCCGGCGCTCGGGAAAAAGAGTGGCCGATCCCAGATAGCCGGCGTCCTGCGGCTCCTCGGCAAGATCGAAGGCGGCACGCCCTCCCGGCGCGATGCGCGGGTCAAGCGCGAGAGCGGCCTTGGCGCTGTAGACGCGTCCGGCGCGAAATCGCGCGCTGAGGCTGATCGTTGTCGCCTGGCCCACTTCGGTGTCGACCGGGCAATCGACCTCCCAGGATAGCGCCTTGCCGGCGATCATCGCGTCGATCAGGATCAGAGCGATGAGGCCCACCGCCGCAACGGGGGCGATAATCCAGAGACCGGGGGACACCGCCCCGATTACCAGAGCCAGAGGCGCGAAGGCGGCGATTATCCACGCCGCGCGCTGCGTCGGTACGACCGGCAGCGGCGGGATCTTGCCCAGAAGAAACGAGAGGCGGGACAACACGGGCAGACTTAACGCGGTGCCTCGGTGCTTTCGACCAGCTCAGCGACCAGCGTCTCAAGATCGCGGCCTTCGATCTCGGCGGCGGGGGAAAGCGTCAAGCGATGGCGCAGCACTGGAACCGCGAGCGCCTTTACATCATCGGGTATCGTGTAGGCTCGCCCATCAAGCGCTGCGCGCGCTCGGGCGGCGTTGGCTAACAGGACTGCGGCGCGCGGGCTGGCCCCGACCGACAGTTCGGAATGCTCGCGCGTGGCTCTGACAAGGCGGACGATATACGCGGTGATCTCCTCGGCCACGCTGACCTGCTGCAAGGCCGCTGTAGCGGCTGTCAGTGTCGCGGCGTCGGCCACCGCCTCGACGCCAAGCTCGGCGGGGCGCTGAGGCCCTTGACGCTGGCCGTAACTGGCCACGATCCGTGCCTCTTCCGCTTCGGCAGGATAGGGTACGAGGAGCTTGAACAGAAACCGGTCGAGTTGCGCTTCGGGAAGGGGGTAGACACCCTGGTTCTCGATCGGGTTCTGTGTTGCGATGACCATGAAGTGGGTGGGCAGCCTATGCGTTTCCCCGTCGAGGGTCACGCGGCGCTCCTGCATTGCTTCCAACAAGGCGGCTTGCGTCTTGGGCGGTGTGCGGTTGATCTCATCGGCCAGCAGCAATTCGCAGAAGATCGGACCGCGTGTGAGCGTGAATGCGCTCGTCTGAAAGTTGAACAGATTGGAACCGAGAATGTCGCCCGGGAGCAGGTCCGGGGTGAACTGGATGCGCCCGAAGTCAAGCCCCAGCGCCGTGGCGAAGCTCTGCGCGAGGAAGGTCTTGGCGGTTCCCGGAGGCCCTTCCATCAGGACGTGCCCCTGCGCGATCATGGCGACCAGCAGGTGATCGATCATCGCGTCCTGACCGACGATGGCCTTGGCTGTTTCGGCGCGGATGCTTTCTGCGAGCGCGCGCAGTTCGTCGAGGGTCATGCTCATGATGCGGAAGTGTTCCCCTTAGGACGGTTTGACCTGGCTGTTGAGCGCGCGGGCGGCGCGCAGGATATCGGTCGGCTTGGAGGCTGCGCGCAGCGCATCGGCGCGCGCTGTAAAAGACGGGGCGGCTGGATCGCGGACCGCAAGGGCCTCGTCAATGGCGTTCGGGTCAGGCCTTGGGAGAGCAAGAGCGCGCGCCAGGCGACGCGCGTTGAGCGCAATGTAAGGTTCGGCCAGCAGACCAAATCGGCCCGCCCGAACGATCAGGTCGGCCCCGTTGGTGACGAGGCGCGCCTTGCCAAAAGCGGTTCCGCGTTCGCCGAGGGTTGAAGGACCAAACCGAAGGAACGCGCGCCATCCCACGATAAAGATAGCAAACAGGAGGCAGATCGTCGCGGCCAGAAACGGCGGCTGAAAAGCCAGCGTAAGCAGGTTCATGGTGCCACCAAACCCATTCAAGGTAAGGTCGAAGACGACGTTGTCGTTATAGCCATCGCCCATGATCCGCACGATCGAAAGCGCCGTCTTCGCCCGATCGCGGTTCGCAAGCCCCCAATTGTTCATCAGGTCCGCCTCAAGGAGGAACACCACCCAATTGTCCTGCGCGAGCTCGATCTCGTCGCGTTCTTCCGCGCTCGTTGCCGCGTCGTATTCCTCGGTGTCGTACCGCAGTGCGAGCGCAAGCGGTCGCCCATCCTTGCTGGAGACGAGCGGAATGTGCGGCATCTTGGGCTTGGCAAACAGACCTTGATTGGTGGGAAGCTTGCCCGAAATCCCGCGGATCTGGCCACGCGTCGTGAAGCCGTTGCCGGGGGAGCGCCCCTGCGTTTGGGTCAAGGCCCTTTGCGCCTCGGGTTCGGGCTGGGCGGTGTCGCCCTCGTCGATCGGTGCCGGGATTTGCGCCACTGGGCCGCGCGCAACGCCCAGCGCAAGTGGCCCTTCGGCTTGATCCGCCCAGAGCGGCGGGCTCAGCGCTCCATAGTAGACCCAGCCGTCCTCGATATCATCCTCATCCTCGGCCTCGATCAGAAAATTCGGTGGAATGACGCTCCACTTGGGCAGGATCACCAGCGTTGGCCCCAGATATTCGCGCGCCTCGATCACCTTGGCCAGTTCCTGCGGATCGGCGAAGCGCGGCGGGGTCAGCACAAGCAGGTCCGTGGTTTCAAGATCGCTGGGGTTGCGCGAGACATCCACGTTCATCCCATCCGCCTCGACCAGTTCAACGAGCGCGGAGTAACCATTGAACCCCTTTGCCGCTGCGTGCGCGCCTCCGTTGTTGCTGTCTTGCGCCCCGGCGTCTCCGCTCGCGAGGAAATAGAGGATCGCGATAAACGCGCCGAAACCGACGACCAGCAGCGCGAGCATGCCGGCCTGATTGAATGGGGTGGCCGATCGTTGGCTCATTCGTGAGCGCCGACCGTCGATGGGGTGGATGGCCGGCCAGCGTCGATGCGAGCAAGCGCGAAGTCGGCGTAGGCAGTCCGGGCGCGTTCCCAGTCCTCTTTCGAGAGGCTCTGGAGCGCGAAAAGGCTCCTTTCAACCGCCTCGCTGATCACCGCGAACGCGCGCCGAGCGGCGTCCGAGAGGCGGGGAAGCGCGGCGATTTCGCGCGCGGTGCTGGAGGGTTCGACCCAATCCGGGCGCGCCGACGCGATCTGGCCCACGCTGCGCCGCAGCAGCAAGCGCGCCGCCTCGCCATAGCGCCCATCGGCTGCCAGTCGATCCGCGTCTTCCAGCAGTGCGAGGCTCTCCTGGCGATCGGGCTGCCAGGCGGGTTCCTCGATTTCACCCTCGGCTTCGGCGTCCCTGCGAATGGCCAAAGGGCCGATCAGGCGCGCAACAAGATATCCCACGAAAGCCACAAGCGCTGCCACCAGAACCCATTGAAGGACCGGCCAGCTTGTCGAAAGCGACCCGCCAATGGGCGAGAAGAGGTCGCCAAGCCAGTCAAAAGCATCTTGCACCAACAATTCAAGCCATGACGGTTCACGCGGCGTCAGCTTCTTGATGAGCAACGGCTCGAACTGGGTTTTCGGGTCGCTGCGGATAGCCTCGTAACCTTCCGGCAGCTCGAACACCGATGGCCCCTCTCCAGCACCGGAATTCGCCGATGCGTCGGAAACCATTGTCGGAGAGACCCTATCGCTCATGCAGGGCTTTGGTGGCACGCGGCAAAGGGCTGCGCAACCGAAGAAATCCGTGTGCCGCGAAGCGCGTCGCGTCGCGCACGAAGCCGGCTTGCTATCAGCCGCGTGGCCGAGCCTGCTCATAGGTGCCCAGCACTCGCAGTTCCTTGGAATGAAACGCGCATTCCTCCAGCGCGCGATCCACCGCCGGATCGCCGGGGGCCCCGATGATGTCGGCGTAGAAGCGCGTGGCGGAAAAGCTGGTGCCCTGCTGGTAACTCTCGAGCTTTGTCATATTGACGCCGTTCGTCGCAAACCCGCCCATGGCCTTGTACAAGGCGGCCGGGATGTTCTTCACTTCGAAAACGAAGGTCGTCATTGCCGGGCGCTGCGTGTCGTTGGTGAGGAAAGCGGGCTGATCGGCCAGGATCACGAAGCGCGTCATGTTATCCTGGCTGTCTTCGACGTGCGTCTGGATGATCTCGAGACCGTACAGTTCGGCTGCGATCGCCGGGGCAATGGCCGCCAGCGCCGGATCGCCGCGCTCGGCGACGAACGCCGCAGCGCCCGCCGTATCGGCGTAACTTAGAGGAACAATTCCGCGCTGACGCAGGAAATGACGCGACTGTCCAAGCGCCTGAGGATGGCTGTAGGCCGCTTCGATCTTGTCCGTGGGCCCTCGCGGCATTCCGTCTTCGAGCGGCGGCGCCATCAGCGCGTGGTGGATCGGCATGAAGTACTCGCCGACAATCGAAAGACCGCTTTCCGGGAGAAGGAAGTGGATATCCGCGACGCGTCCATGTTGCGAGTTTTCGATCGGAATGATCGCCAGTCCCGCGCGCCCGTCCTTGACCGCTTCGAGCGCGTCCTCAAAGCTGAAGCAGGGAAGCGGTCGAAAATCGGGTCGCGCTTCGTTTGCGGCCCGATGCGAATTCGCGCCCGGCGATCCCTGAAACGCAATGGCGCGCGCGGGGTCGAGGGCGGCTTCCGCGCGCATCGCGTCGACGATCGGCAAGGCTGGCCCTGGAAAGCTGCGCATAAGGTGCGCTGCTAAACACGCAACCTGCGCGGAGCAAGGCGCCTTTTACGGGCAACCACAGTCTTGCATCCCTTGCACCAATTGGTGATGCGATCACTCTTGCGCGGCGAAAGGTCGCCGACTAATGGGGCCGACGGGATGACTGACCAACACGATACGGACGCGAGCACTCAGGGCCAGGAAGCCGGGGGCGATCTCTTCAACACAGCAGCAGGCTGGGTCCTGTTTGCGGCTGGGCTTGGCCTTGGCTTTTCGATTCTGTCGGGGAAGTATTTCCACGGCGACGACCCGCAGCGGCCCGAGCAGCTTGGTTATGTGATCGAGGGCGTGGAGGAAGCGGGCGGTGACAAGCCCGCCGAAATGACCGTGGCCGAAGCTCTGACGCTGGTTAGCGTCGAGGACGGCGCGAAGGTGTTTGCAAAATGCTCGGCCTGCCATTCGATTGAGGCGGGAGGCGCAAATGGCGTGGGACCCAACCTTCACGCGATTATGGGCGCAAACGTGGGCGCGAAGCCCGGCTTCAGTTATTCCTCTGGCATGGCCAACCATGGCGGCCAGTGGGGCTGGGACGAGATGGACGCCTGGCTCAAACGTCCCGCGACCTATATCGAAGGCACCAAGATGAGCTTTGCGGGCCTTTCGAAGATTGAAGATCGCGCCGCCGTCGCGCTGTACATGAATTCCGAGGGATCGGGTCTTTCATTGCCGGAATTCACACCGGTCGAAGAGGTCGCCAGCGAGGAAGCCTCCGCCGACACCGCTGCGGTGGAAGAGGCGGAAACCAGTCAGGACGACGCCGAAGCGACCTCTCAAGCAACCGCAGAAGCTGAAGCCTGACCAACGGCTGCGTCTAATCGCGCCCTTTGAAACCTTGGGCCACCACATACCATTCCGATGAGCCCTTGCGGCTCGCCGGGGGTTTGGCGTGCTTCACGCTGGCAAAATGCCTCTTGAGCAGAGCGAGCAAGTCGGTGTCGGTCCCGCCAGCGAGCACCTTGGCAACAAACGCGCCGCCGCTCTCCAGCGTCTCGACCGCAAACCAGGCCCCCGCTTCGACCAGCGCCATCGTGCGAAGGTGGTCGGTCTGTTTGTGCCCTACCGTGTTCGCCGCCATGTCCGACAGGACAAGGTCTGGCGGCCCGCCCAACGCCTCTTCAAGCGCGGCGGGGGCCCGATCGTCCATGAAGTCCATCTCGAAAATGGTGACCCCCTCGATGGGCTCGGTGGAGAGCAAGTCGATCCCCACCACCTCAGCCCTCGGAGCCTTGGCCCGGACGACCTGGCTCCAGCCCCCCGGAGCGATGCCCAGATCGACGACCCGGCTCGCGCCGCGAAGCAATCCGAAGCGCTCATCCAGTTCGATCAGCTTGTAGGCCGCGCGACTGCGATAGCCATCGGCCTTGGCTTTCTTGACATAGGGATCGTTGAGCTGACGCTGGAGCCAGCGGGTTGAGCTTTCGGAGCGTTTCTTAGCGGATTTGACCCGGCGATCGGGGTTGCGGCCGGATCGGCTCATCGCTCGCGGCCATTCATTTGCGCGCGTCGCCCACCCGCGTTTCGTGCAGGGCCTTCAACGCCCTTTCGCTTTGGCGCTCTGCAGCCATCAGACTGCGCAAGATACCTTCGCGAATGCCGCGATCAGCGACGCCCAGGCGTTCGGCTGGCCAGAGGTCCAGGATCGATTCCAGAATAGCGCAGCCCGCGACCACGAGATTGGCCCGGTCCTCCCCGATGCAGGGCAATTGGCCGCGCTGCGCAGCGGACATCGATGAAAGATCGGCGCTGATGGCGCGCATCGATTCGCTTGGGACGATCAGTCCATCAACGGCCTTGCGATCGTAATGCGGTAGCTCAAGATGGAGACTGGCCAAAGTCGTAACCGTACCGCTTGTGCCAAGCAACCGGATGTCATCGCACTTAGCAGCTTCGGCGATTCGCTTTCCGAACGGCGCGAAGCTTTCCGAGACCAGCCGCCGCATTTCCTCGTAGCGATCAAGGCGCGTCGCTGTCTTCCCGTGACGCTCGGCGACGGTGTCGGTCAGGGATACGACACCCCACGGCACGCTCTGCCAATCAAGGATGCGGGGTATCGTCCCTCGCGATGGACCGCCGGCCTCAAGCAGAACAAGCTCAGTTGATCCGCCTCCGATGTCGAAGATCATGGCCGGGCCGTCGCCATCCTCCAGCAGGATATGGCAGCCCAGAACAGCGAGGCGCGCTTCTTCCTCCGCCGTAATGATATCGAGCGCGATCCCCGTCTCCTGACGCACACGTTCGATGAAAGCGGGCCCGTTTTCGGCCCTGCGACACGCTTCGGTGGCCACCGAGCGAGCGAGGCGAACGTTACGCCGACGCAGCTTGTCGGCGCAGATCGCAAGAGCGCCCACGGCGCGGTCCATTGCATCTTGGGAAAGGCGTCCGGTCGTGGCCAGATCCTCGCCAAGTTTCACCACTCGGCTGAAGGCATCAATGACCGTGAAATCCTTGCCCGAGGGCCGGGCGATCAGCAGACGGCAATTGTTCGTTCCCAGATCCAGAGCGGCGTAGGCTTCGTGCCTGCGCGGCCGATGCGCGCGAAAGGGGGGGACTTTGACAGGCTCCCGCTTGGCCTGTCCGCCGATTTGACGAGCGCTCTGTGTCTGATGTGTCTGAATAGCCGATGCTTGCGCGGCACCGTCCGGCCTGCATCCCGCTTCGCGATCAGCGCACGGTTTGGCCGTGTCGCGTTGAGCTGAGCCTTGTGGCCGTTCCTGGTGGCCAGATGCACTTGGCTGGAAGGGGCGTTTGTAGCGAAAATCGGCTACCTTGCCGGACTTACGGCCCCTTTTTCTTCCAGCTCTCCTGTCTTCGTCCGGCGGAATGGGTTCCGCCATAATCCTAGTCTTTCATCTCACCCGCGCGTAATAACACGTTGGCACTTGCCATTAAGCTAACGCATGCTCGAATTTAGGGCAAGCCAGCGAATACCGAGCGAAAGCCACGGTCGTGTCTCTTTCTTGGCCGCCGGGCGCCGGGGGATCAGGAGCGCTCTTGACCTTGGCCCGGCGCAAAACTAGATGCGCGGCTCGCTTTGCGACCAAGGCCCCTTTCAACCCTCCGGCCTGTGGACGTGGTGCCCCGTCGTCTAATGGTAAGACTACGGACTCTGACTCCGTCAATTGAGGTTCGAATCCTCACGGGGCATCCAGTTTATTCCAATTAATACAGACATTTAGACGCGACGCCCTCAAATCCCCGTGTTGCACCATGTTGCACGGGTATTTCCTTGTATTTCCACGGTTTCCCAAATGCCCCCGGCGGCTCCATGCAACATAGATGGAACATGGCGCAGTCCTTTTGTCTGGCTAAGGGCCATGCTAAATCCGCGCCATTGTGTAGGAGACGCCCGAATGAAAACCGACCTCGAATTGCTGAGCGAGTTGCGAGACTTGCTCGATCAGGAGCCGACCGAAACGCTTTGCATCGCATGGTGGGACCGAGTTCTGTCAGTTGAGGCCAGTCTCGAAGCCGACCCGCGAACATCGGAGCATGAAAAGAAACTTGTGGCTCAGCTTCGCGCCGCGATGAGCGATCTAATTCGCGCTTACCGCGAGGGGCAAAATCTCCACACCTCACAAGCTAGCGTTGCAATCTCAGCGCTGGAATCCTCTATCCAGAAACGCACAACCGGAGCGGACGGCTGGCCCCTTAAAAGCTAGAAGTTGGACCGGCCCCGCCTCTCACAGCGTGCCGGTCCTGCACCGCGTCCCCAGGAAAGCGCTGAGACCGTGCCTTGTCGGGGTTTACCCACTCACCGACTAACGGGGCCGTTCGGGCGATGAACCAACGCCCTAGGTGGCCAGCCTAATCTCCGGTTCCGCTCCAATCGACCAGCCGCATCGCGGCTTCAGCATCGACGCCCTGTTCCTTGGCCAGCGCCAAGGTCTGCACCACCGCCGCAAGCGCCCGTGCGCGCCCGCCGGTATCGAAGGCTTGAAGCGGTCGCATGACATCGAGCGTGATGTTGCTGCCCAGCTTGTCGGATGCCTCGCGGGCAATCATCTGGGCGATAGGCTGCAAGGTCCATTGGGCCAGATGCCGCTCGCATTCGCGGGCCATCGGGCCGGTTGTCGCTGGATTGCCGAGAGCCGGAAGGACGCCAAACACCGTCTGGATTGATGCCTTCGCGCCTTCCAGCGTCTCTTTCATCATCGCCTTGGACAGGTCGGGCGTGACATCATGGGGCTTGAGATCGGTCTGGGGAGCAGGTCCACCCGCCGCGGTCACGTTTACCGATTCTCGCACCAGCACCCGGCCACGCATCCCGCGAAAGCCGCGCGCCAGAGCCGTCATGTCGGTGTCAGGCTGTTCGGGCATAGGAATGACTGCCGAACCGAGCGGAGCATCGCTGTAGACCTCGCTCAGGGCCACCTCCAGCGTCTCGAGCAGCCCGCCGGTCAATCTGGCCCGCCTGAGCGGTGCAACGCCTGTATAAGGCGCTGAGACCTCGGCACCGACGCGCAGATGCAAAACCTCGGATGCGAGCAAGGTTTCGGACCGCCCGCCGCCTGTGTCGGGGATGCCGACGCGATAGGCCGTTGGCGTCGAGAACCGCGTGGTCAAATCCCAATCGCTGCACGGCACCAGCCCGTCATCGCGGATCGCAAACACCGCCTCACCGCGAAGCGCCAGAGCGCGCGCTGCAAGGCCCAAGTTGAACGGGGTGAGCATGTCGGTGCCGTCGACATCGGCAAGGCTCAGGCCGCCTTCCCAGAGGCTCACACACCCCTGCACCGTGCCGGTGAGTTCCGCCAAGCCATCGGTGCTCGCGATATAGGCCGCACGGGCCTGCATAATCTGGGCAGTGTATCCGGTCGCGCTTGAGCGTTTCTCAAGGGCTTTGGTTTTCTTGAATGGCCACATTCTCAAGCCCTCCTGTAGGGGCGCAACAGGTCCGCAGCGCCGCTGTATTGCATCGCCCGCGCAGTCCACGCGGGGTTGCGTTTGTAAGATTCCTGAATGGCCCCGCCCATGTTCACCATGTAATCGGAGACGCCCGCCCGGTCGGTGTCATCGGCAAGGTATTCAGCCAAGCGCCTGAAAGCCTCAGAGACCGCCGCAGGGACGGTGCCAGCGCCGACATCGGCAATGATGCGATATGGCCCCTCATCGGGCAGACAGTAGCCATACGGCCCCGCTGAGAGCGTCACGGCCTCCCATGCTTCACCCGTCCAGCGTTCGGCACTCGACAGCGTTGCAGGCGTTAGCGGGAAGCCCCAGTGCCCTTTGCCCTCGACAAGCCATGTCACCTCGCGGTCGGTGTAGCGATGCGCGGTGTAGGCCTCGATGCGCTGCCAGATGGCGTTCGCATCAAGCGCAGCCGCCGCCGTGGACAGACCGCTTGGTGTGTCGGGATAGTCCAGAGGCACGGCCTCGGTTTCGTCAATCGTCTCGGCCATCATGCGGGCCTCCATCGGTTAAGGGTGCGGTGCAGGCCGGAAACCAAAGTAGGGACAACCACACTTTGCTCAGGCGACCAGTTGCGGGCCTCGATCTGGGCCGTTGGATAGGCCGCGCGCGTCACCGCCGAGACCTCGACCAGTTCGGCCTTCGTGATGGTGCGATGAACCACCGTGCCCTCGCGGGTTGCGCTTTCACCGCCTTCACTCACTCGAAAGCCCGGTGACAGACCACGGATGAGACCAGCGCCATGCGCAGCGAGGAAGTCCCGCGCCCATGAGGTATGCGCCGCCACCGTCGCCTCGAAGGCCAGAGCGTCACCATCCTCGCGGACAGCAAGCGTCCCGGCCGTGCGACTGGCCAAGGGTTTTTCGAAGTCATGGCCGCTCAGGAAGTGCAGCTCATCATCGGAGTTCACCCGCGAGGCAAAAGCCCCGTGAGCGATGGTTTCAAAGTATCCCGGCGCAAGCTGCGTTCGGGTGTCGTAAGGGAAGCGGCCCGCCACGCGAACCGTTTCACCTTCTTGGCGAACCTCAAGCCCGCCTAGCGAACCGCCCCAGAGCATTACTGCACGCCCGTCAGGATTTCGAGTTGCACACCGCGCGCAACCGTCACGTCCATTGTGGTCAGAGCCGTCAGCACAAGCTGCCCGCTCTTGGCCTCGGTGTAAGGGTCACGGATGACATCGACCGCGCCCCACATGCCGCAGAAAATGGGCGGGACGCCGTTCGTGGCCGTGGTCAGCAGCGCCTTGCTCTCCGCAGGCGAACCCGCCGGGGCCTCGATGCTGTTGTTAGAGACCACCACCCGGCCAGCATCCCGGCGAATGCGCTCCAAAAGGTCGAGATAATCACCGTCGCCGTTCTTGGACTTCATCAACACCGACCAAACTTCTGGTCGGATCATGAAGTTAATGGAACCGGGCCTTGCCGCGCTTGCCACCATAAATCGGGTCAACGCGTCCACTACCATGTCAAAGTCAGCCGCCGCGTCGATTGCAGTCTCGGTGATGCCATATGTCGAAGCGCCGGGGAAAATGCCCAGAGGCTCACCGCTGGAACCCGAACCGAGAAAGATAACCCGGTCGGCCTCTTGCTGGATTGCTGCGCTCATGTCGCGCCGCACCGCCTGTTCAAGCCCGGTGCCCGCTTGCTTGAGAGCCTTACGGGTGATTTTCATCTGCACACCGAGCGTGTTGTCGGGAGCCATCGGCCTATCGACCGTGGTGTAGGCTTGCGGGCCGGGGACATCGCCAGTTTCCGAACCTGCCCAGCCGGGTTGCGCGCCGCCGGTTGCGACCGGATATTCGATCTCGCCAACGCCTACGTTAATCATGCGGCACCCCATGCGCGATGCGCTCGATGCAGCGAAAAGCCGCTCGATGGTCGGCATGGTGCGGACAGGATCAGGAACGCCGCCCGCTACGGTTTCGCCCGCGCGGGTTTCGAGCGCTTCAAGCGGCACTGGGATGCCCTGAAAGCCGCCTGCATTGCGCAGTTCTTCGACCATCTCTTTGGTCGCGCCGTCAAGATTGCGGCCCTCATCGAGCGCAAGCGCGACTTGGCGAACCTCGAATTTGCTGGCCATCTCTGCCCATTCCTTTTCGGAGCGGGTTTCGAGTTCCTTGCCAGCTTCGCGGCGCTCCTCATCCTCAGCGATGAGCGCCGCGCGATAGCGGGTTTCGTTGCCCCGATACTCTGCATCGAGTTCGGTGATTTTGGCCAGTTCGTCCTCGGTCGGCTTTTCCTTACCGGCAAGTGTTGCGAGGTCTTGGCGGATCTCACTTTGCCGCCGTGTGATTTCGAGAGATTTCAACATTTCAAATACCTTGTTCTTCTGGGGAGGAGTGCTGCATCTTGCGCAGCAGGTTTCGCCATTGCTGGCGCTTTGGCGGGAGAGGCTTATGCCCCACCTCCAAACGGGTTTTGCGGGAGTGACATCGACCGCAGAGAATTTGTAAATTTGAGAGGACGTAGGCGAGTTCGGGATGCGTCCGCACCGGCTTGATGTGGTCGCACTCAAGCCGCCGCCGCGAGCCGCACTCAACACACTGCCATCCGTCGCGCTCAAGCGCCTGCATCCGCAGAGCCTTCCAACGCGGCCCGCGAGTGATGCGCTTCGAATGGCGGACATGATCCTTGCGCCTACGCATTGGTCACGCCCAGTTCGTAAAAGATAACCTCGCCATCGGGTGCGAGCGGGGTAATCTTGCCGATGTTGTATTCAGTGCCGCCGATGCGGATGCGGTCTGAGGTTTTCGGCTCGATGGTCAGCCCCTCGACCGAGAGAAACACCCGCCGGTCATCAATCTCGATGAACCCCGCCGTTATCAGCTTGAGGTCCACGGCATACGTCGCGGTCAGGATGGTGCAGGGATATTCGGTATCGACGCCTGGGATAGGCTCCCCGAACGCATTCTCGCCGCCGGGGCCAGCCCGTAGCAGCGTTGCCGTTTGCCCATGTTTCTTGATGAGCCGCGATGCAGTTCTGGGTTTATCTAGCCCCATGCGAGACGCCCTCCCTTGTGTTGTGGTCTGCCCATGATGCGAGAGGCTTCCGCGACCGCGAGGACAGCCGCACACGCCGCGTCGATGCGCCCCATCGAGCGCCCTTTCACGATCTTGGAGTTCCCCGCCGGGTCGATGAAAACCGCCGCCTCGCCAATCGCATGGCGCAACAGGTAGCTTTCAGAGACATGCAAATTGCCGTCGAAGATGTAGCGCCGGAACCGCTCGACATCCTCGCTGCCATCTTTGAAGCCCATGCCGCGCCAGACCACGGGCGAACGATTGCCCAGTTCGGTGAGCGCATCGCCAAGCTGCGATTGCTTGAACCGGTCTCCGACAATCGAAGCGATGGTTTCACCTTCGACATGGGCCAGCACCCGGCGCATCCAATCGGCCGGCGGAACCGTCTTGTTCCCCATGAGCGCGAGTTCGCCGCGCTTGTGCATCTGGGAATAGAGGTCGCCAACGCTATCGGCCTGCCCGCGCGCTTCCAGAGTCGGAACCGTGCCCACCGCTGCCCATGCTTCCAGCCTGCCAGTGTCAGGCCAGAGATAGGCGACAGCGCTCATGCTGGCAGTCTCGCCAAGGTCCAGGCCGATAACGACTTGGCCTTGCCGGGGTGGCAGATTGTCAGTCTCGCAGCCCAGCCATTCGTTCAAGTCTAGCAGCGCATCGCGATTGTCTTCAGACACACGCTCATTGCGCGAGAGCAAACGGAACCGCGAAACCGCAGAGCCGCCCCGCGCCAGAACAAGCGCTGCATCCTCTTTCAGGCGGGTAAGCGTCGGGCCGATCCCGTATTTGCTGCCGGGGTTGGCGATAACCAGACTGTCAGCGTCATCGACGGGCAGGTTCGGTGTGGGCCTATGTTCTTGCCGATAGACGCCCGGTGCCTCGCGATCGAGCCAGAGCGAAAGCGGGTGCATGTCGTTCGGTGCCGATGTCGAGATAATCAGCGCCTTGCCATCGCGCTTTGACAGGCCGGTGAGCAATGCCGCCTCAAGTTCATCGCCTTGCGCAAGCGGCCAGTGCCCGCGTTCATCCAGCACGGCCAGAGTCGGGCTTGAGCCCAGCGCGCTTTTACCATCCGCCGATATGGCCTTAATCAGGTGCGGGCCGTTGCCGTCATCATACTGAATTTCAAAACGGGGTTGCCGCCGGACCGTGATGTTCTCGCGGGTCTCATCGGGTAGGGTCTCGATGAATGAGACGGCATATTGCCAAGCGATGCGGGCCTGTTCTTGAGTGCGGGCCGCGATGATGATCTCGCGCTCTTTCGCATCCGACCACGCGCCCAGCAATTCACCGACGCAGAGCATGGCGCTCAGGCTCGACTTGCCGTTACCGCGACCAACCGAGAGGACGCCCACGTTCACACCATCGGCAAACGCGCCGTCGATGAACCTGTTTTGATACGGTGCCAGCTTGACGGGCTTACCCGCGAGCCGCCCGGTCGGGACCACGAGGCTCTTGCAGAACCGCTTAACGAGGGTGGCGGTCTTCATCGGCCACCCCCTGTTTGTGTGAAAATAAATCTCCCGCCGCCGGTCCCAGGGGTATTCTGAAACCGGGGCATTGGGACCAAATTGATGATGTCGCTACCAGCCGACCAGAGACACTTGCTCATGCTCTTGACCATACGGCATTATGCAAATAAACTCAATATTTACAGGTGTTTACATCTATTGCCGATGAGTGCTTTCGTCTGCCGATACGTTCCTGATACTACGCCAGTGCATCCGCTAGGCGGGCGCGGTGATGATCGGGCAGGTTCTTGCCGTTCACAAACTTGCTGAGTGTGCCGCCGGGGATGTCGAGCGTGTCGGCAAGGCGTGATTGCTCACCCGGCTCACTCGCCTGTAGGTGCTGCACCAGACGTTCCCGCAATTCGCCCAGAAACGCCCCCGATGTAGGATTGGCTTGTTTCCGTGCATTTGTTTCCAGTTCCGCTTCGCCCTCCCTCTGGTAAATTATTTGTGGACCAATATTTGAGCCACCCCCAGAATTGGAAACGTGGCTTGTTTCCGTCGAATGGGTGTCAGGAATTGAGCCAGCTTGTGTCCGGCTACACATGCAACTGTCAGAATTTGAGCCGGATGGTGTCAAAATTTGCGCCTGAGAATTTCCATGTTTCCACTTTTCGAAGTCTCGGGTCGGTGCAGACGGATTGCATCCCGGCGCTGCCACCCATGTCAGGCGATAGGTCGCTGCCAGTAGATTATTGCGATTGAACGCGCCCGGTTTTGTCTGAGCGATAAACCCATGCTCGATGAGTTCGGCTAGGCACCGCTTCACAGTGTTGCGAGAAAGGCCGGTTTCCTTCGCGCCCGTGCGTTCGCTGAAATAGAGCTTCCCGTTGCTCTGGCCATCATCGAACCGGGCAAGCGCGATCAGCACTTTCACCGCGTTGCCGCTCAGGTCGAGCCATGCTTCGGAGCCGGTGATTGAGTGATATAGCCGGATATGGCGCGGCTCTTTTTTGCGCCTGTATTTGTCTGCCACGGGTTCACGATCCCTTCCCGGTCGGGCGTTGCTGCAGGGTTGCCAAGGCATCGAGATATTCGCGCGCGCTCGCTTCCTCGATCTTGGCCATCTGCACCGCGTCGGTCGGCAACAGCGCCTCTATGTTTTGGCGTAGCAATCGGCGAAGCTGCGAAGCGGGGATGGCCTCGGCTTCAACCGTCTCGGTGATATGGCGGGCGCGGCGCTCGCTCGCCTTCCTGGGCTTTGTGGGCAAGTCCCAAGCGTCGATCTGGGCCTCGGTGACTGCCAAGCGCCGGAAGTCGATAAAAACGTCCTCTTCCAAATGCTCAATCAGCTTTTGGTGAATATCTTGGTCGATCAGGACGCCTGCCGGGTCATAGTCGCCAATGTAGAGGATAACGGCATCCCGGCCTTGCGCCATGCGCCGGATATACTCAGCGCTCTGATACGCCAGCGTCATCGAAGTGAAGCCGCCCGCCGGGTATAGCGACACTGCAAAGGCTTCGCAGTCGGCTTGGATCACGCCCGCGATTGAACGGCTTTCGCACCATACCTCGCAGTAGGCATCGGCATTGCGCCAGACATCGGCACGATAAGTTCCTGCCACCGCGCGCAGGAAGTCGCCCTCATCGGAATAAGTCTCGACGTGATAGCCGCGCCGGGTGGCATCGCTTATCCACCAGTAAGGAAGCGCACCGCGCCGCCGTAGTTCGGCAACGCGGTGCTGGACTTGAGTGTATCCCTGTTCGGTCTTTTCGACAGGTTCGGGCAATCGCGGGTCGGTCATGCGGTAAAAGACATGCCGAACCGATTGCGGATGATCCTCGCCCAGGACATCGAGAATCTGTTGCTCAAGCTGTTCGACTTGCTCTTTTGTCCGCCGCCGCCGTTTTATCGGGCGGGCCTGATAAGTCATATGCCCTCGTCAGGCTCGCGCCCGTCATGCTCGCAGCCGCCGGGATCGGCAATCGGACAGCCGGGGCCATCAGCAGGGACTTTCCGGGCCGTGTAGGCGTCCTCATCATACTGCCCCGCCGGGTCATCTTCCTCGGCATCGTCATGGTGCCAAGCCATACAGTGCCCGTGCAATCCGAGTTGCGAAGGCGCATTGCCCCAACTCGCCTGTTCGGCGTCGGCATCGTCCTCAAGGTCTGGGTCGCCATCGGCAAGGTCCAAGCGCTCGATGAGCCGGGGCGTGAATTTGGCACCGATGCGAAACACCGTCGCCAGCGCCTCGGTCAATTCCTCGTATTCGTCACGCGGTATCACAATGCCGCTGTTATGATGCAGGACGCTACCCATGCCGCGCCTCCATCATTCGAAGCCAGCGCAAGCGATTGCGCATTTCCGCATTTGCTTGAAGGCGAGGGCGATAACGGCTAGTAAGGGCTTCGAAGTTACCAGCTTCAACCGAAGCCCTCTGAGCCTTGCTCAGGGGGTTTTTGCTTTCCATGTCACACCGCCTCCGAACGGAAGGCCGCATCCAGTTCGGACTTGCGGAAGTAGAGTTTCCGTCCCTTGCGAATGACGGGCAGCAAGCCCTTTTCAGTCATGTTGTAAATCGCGCGGGGCGTCTCCCCGGTGTAGTCTGCCGCAGCTTTCGCACCCGACAGGAGGTCATCAGCAAGCATAAATCAATCTCCATCAAATGGGATACAGTTATCTCCCTCTCTCTCAATGGGCTTGCATCGAATCCTTGTCAAGGGCTAGGGCTACATCTGTATCCCACGGAGTCCCGATGAAACTCACTTTTGGCCAATTAGAGACGACCCTGGCGAACCACCTCCATATCCACCCGGATAAGGTGCCGACGCTGCGCTCGCGGATAAAGCAGCTTCAACGCCTGCAATTCCCGCCGGGTGTAAATGTCGGGCGAGGGGCAAAAATGGAGTATTCAGGCGAGCACTTATTTATGCTCGTTTCGGCGTTCGAGCTTATCGGGTTCGGTTTGCCCGCGCAGGCGGCTTGCAATCTGGTCAATACACACTGGAACGTGCTGGCCGGTGGATATGGGCTTGCCGCCCTACAGGCTCGCAGACCTTCAGAGGATGAGGCTCAGCATGTGCTGGCCGTGCTATGGGTTCGCTCGCTGCACGACATACAGTTCAATCCAAGTTGGGGCGATGTCGAAGCATCATCGCTAAAAGTTGCCGATGAGCGCGCGGCTATCCGCGAGTTAAAGTCATATAAATTCGACACGAATAACACTCGGCTCATACTCTCAGTCGGCAAGGTTTTGGAGCGTATCCTCAACATCGCGAAAGAGCGAGCGGGTGTAGACGGCGCTTCAATTTACGACGATGAATTTCATGGGTGGCTCCCTCAGGGCGAAGAAACTGGCTTTGATTTCGCTGATTATTATCCCGACCGAAGCAATCTGAAGATGCGAACCCGCCTGCAACAATTCTATGGCAGCGATCCCAACAGCTTGACACCTGAGGGCGCGGAGGAAGCGCGCGCATTTGTCGAAAATGACTATTCGTGGATACCTTTTTGATGGCGATACGTAAGCGCGAATGGACCGCCCCGAACGGAACCGAAAAACAGGCATGGCTCGTCGATTATCGCGATCAGGCCGGGAAGCGCCGGTTCAAGCAATTCGCCCGCAAAAAGGACGCGGAAGCGTATGAGTTGAGCGCGCAATCCGAAGTGCGCGCGGGTGTCCATACCGCCGACAGCGCATCAATCACTGTAGGCCAAGCGGCTGATAACTGGCTTGCCAGCGTGAGGGCGCTCGACCGTGAGCCGACTACGGTTGCCGCATATGAGCAGCACGTGCGACTCCACATCAAACCCAAGTGCGGGGGCAGGAAACTATCGCAGCTTACCGCCCCGATGGTCCGCACCATCACAGACGAATGGCTCGATGAGTTATCGCGGCCCATGGCGGTTCGGGTGTTGCGCTCGCTCAAGGCTCTTATCACCACCGCCCAGGAACGCGGACAGGTTGCCCAGAACGTCGCTCTGGCGGTGAAGCTGGCCAAGTCATCGAAGGATCGGGGCAAGGTGCAGATACCGTCCAAAGCAGTCTTGCGGGCAATCCTGAAAGCCGCCGATGGTCAGAACCACCCGAAGGGCAGGGCGCTCGTTTATCTCGCTCTCTATAGCGGCATGAGGGCATCCGAATTGCGCGGACTGTCATGGTCTGGCGTCGATCTGCAAGCGGGCAAGGTCGAAGTCTATCAGCGCGCGGATGCAAAAGGCCGGATCGGCCCGCCCAAGTCTGCATCTGGCAATCGCACTATTGGCCTGCCCAGCGCCGCCGTGAAGGCGCTGAAAGAGTGGAAGCTGGCCTGCCCGTCCCATGGCCTCGACCTCGTTTTTCCCAGCGATAAGGGCAAGGTCATCTCGCATCGCGGGTTGATGCAAGTTCTCGAACCCGTGCAACAGGATGCCCAGCGCGTCACCATGCACGATTTCAGACACGCCGCCGCGAGCCTGTGGATTGAGCGCGGCCTAAATCCAAAGCGGGTGCAATACCTCATGGGGCATGGCTCAATTCAGGTGACTTTTGACACCTATGGGCACCTGTTCGAGACCGAGGACGCCGACGCCGACGCGATGGAAGCGGCGCTGTTTGCGGAAACCTAGGTGCAACATCGATGGAACATGGCAGCGCCCAGGCCAGCTTTCCGTAGCGTCGGAAAAGGACTCTGACTCCGTCAATTGAGGTTCGAATCCTCACGGGGCATCCAGCGTCTCTCTTTTGCACTCCCCCTCCATCGTGGCTTGCCGCCCGCCGCGCCCGCGCCTAGACGCTGCCGGATGACTGACACGCATACCGACCGGGAGCTGACGGACCGCAAATTCTACCGTGCGGGTGAGGAGAGCCGGTTCGCCGAAGAAGCTCCCGACCGCACTCCGCAAACCGAGCATCCCGCCTACAAGCTGGCGTTTCGCGACACGGATTTCCTGCTGCGGGACGAATTGCGTCCGGTTCGGTTCCAGCTGGAATTGCTCAAACCCGAAATGCTGCTTGATGAAGCGCGCGTGGGCTCAACGCTCGTCATGTACGGTTCGGCCCGCATCCCGGCGCCCGAAGAAGCGGAAGCGCGGATCGAGGCTGCCAAGGGCAAGAGCGAGTTCGAACAAAAGGTCGCCGAGCGGCTGGCTGCCAAAGCCAAGTATTACGGCGAGGCCTACAAGCTCTCGCGCATGGTGTCGGAGAAGGCCATCATTGAGGATGGCAAACGGCAGTTCGTCGTTACCACAGGCGGTGGTCCTTCGATCATGGAAGCGGGCAACCGCGGGGCCAGCGACGCGGGCTCGGAGAGTATCGGTCTCAACATCATCTTGCCGCACGAGCAGGCCCCCAACTCCTATGTTACGCCCTACCTTTCGCTCAACTTTCATTACTTTGCGCTGCGCAAGATGCACTTCCTGCTGCGCGCGCGGGCCGTAGCGGTGTTCCCCGGAGGCTTTGGCACTATCGACGAACTCTTCGAGTTGCTGACGCTGGTCCAGACCGGCAAGATGAAGCCCTTGCCCATTCTGCTTTTCGGTCGCGATTTCTGGGAGCGTGTGATCGATTTCGAGGCGTTTGCCGAGGAAGGGACGATTTCGCAGAAGGACCTTGACCTGTTTCATTGGTGCGAGACGGCGGAGCAGGCGTGGGCGCATATCGCCCAGTTCTACGAGCTTGATCGCTAGGCCTGTCCACTAGTCGGCAATCGAGCGCACCGCCTGATGGCCCAGCGGGCCGTTGCCCGCGCCAAAGCCGGGGGCGGCCTCGATTGCGCGCAACACGAAATTGCGTCCCAGGCGCACGGCGTTCTCGATCCCTTGTCCGTGTCCCATAAGGGTGGCGATGGCTGAGGAAAGAGTGCAGCCGGTGCCGTGGGTGTGGGCGGTGTCAATACGCGTGTGTTCGAAGTAACCGGGCTCCTTTCCGGGCCGGACGAGGATATCGATGATTTTCGCATCGGCGGTGTGCCCGCCCTTGGCGAGCACCGCCGCGCCGGTTTGTTCGCACAGTTCCTCAGCCGCTTCGATCATGTGATCGCTGGTCGAGAGCGACCGCCCGACCAGGTGTCCAAGCTCGGGCAGGTTTGGAGTCAGGAGCGTCGCGATCGGAAACAGGTTGTCCCGCAATGCGGCGATCGCCTCCGGGTCAATGAGCGCCGCGCCGCTGGTCGAGATCATGACCGGATCAAGGATAATCGGCGCGCCCGTGGGGAGCGAGCTCAAGGTCAGGGTCACTGCATCGATAATCTCCTTGTCATGGAGCATGCCGATCTTGACCGCGTCCACGCCGATATCGCCAAGGCAGGAGGTGATCTGCCGCGCCACGACATCGCCGGACATCGGCGCGATGGCCTGAACGCCCACGCTGTTCTGAGCAGTCACGGTGGTGATCGCGGTCATCGCGTAGCCGCCCAGCATGGTGATCGTCTTGATATCCGCCTGAACCCCGGCGCCGCCCGATGAATCCGATCCGGCGATGGACAATACCCGAGGAGGAACCGGCTTCGTGCCCGCCATGCTAGGCCCTCACGCGGCCGCTCGAACCGCTTCGCAAACCGCGTCGACAACGCGTTCCACACGGGTCGAATCGTCGCCCTCGGCCATGACGCGGATGACAGGCTCCGTGCCAGAGGGGCGAATGACGAGCCGACCATTGCCGTTGAGTTCGGCCTCAGCCGCCGCGATGGCGTGCTGGACACTGTCCGTCTCAAGCGGTTGGCCGCCTTCGTATCGCACATTCTTCAGCAATTGCGGGACCGGGTCGAAGAGGTGGAGGATCTCGCTGGCAGGCCTGCCCGAGCGCACGAGGCTTGTGAGCACTTGCAAGGCGGCAATCGTGCCGTCGCCCGTCGTTGCGTGGTCCAGCAGGATCATGTGCCCGGATTGCTCGCCACCGACGTTGTAGCCGCCTTCCTTCATGCGTTCGAGGACGTAACGGTCGCCGACCTTGGTGCGCTCCAGCGTCAGTCCCAGACCTGCAAGATAGCGCTCAAGCCCGAGGTTGGACATCACGGTCGCAACAACCCCCCCTCCGTTCAGAGCCTCGCGATTGTGCATCCGCGTGGCAATCAGCGCCATGATCTGGTCGCCATCGACTTTCTTGCCTTTCTCATCGACGACGATCAGCCGGTCCGCGTCGCCATCCAGCGCGATACCGATATCCGCGCCTTCGGCGACGACGCGAGCCTGAAGCGCTTCGATGGCCGTAGAACCGACGCCATCGTTGATATTGGTCCCATCGGGGGAAACGCCAAGCGCGACGGTCTCGGCGCCAAGCTCCCAGATCGCTGACGGCGCGACCTGATAGGCCGCGCCGTGGGCGCAATCGACCACGACCTTCAGCCCATCGAAGCGCACATCGGATGGCACCGATGCCTTGACGGCGTGAATGTAGCGGCCTCTGGCATCCTCGATGCGGCGCGCGCGCCCAATCGCTTCGGCGGGGGCGAGAGGGATATCGGTTTCCATCAGGCGTTCGATCTCCGCTTCGCCTTCATCGGAGAGTTTGAATCCGTCGGGGCCGAAGAGCTTGATCCCGTTATCGGCAAAAAGGTTGTGGCTGGCTGAGATCATCACGCCCAGATCCGCGCGCATCTCGCGCGTCAGAAGCGCAATGGCCGGGCTGGGCAGCGGGCCGGTCATGATTACATCGACGCCGACGCTGGTGAAGCCAGCCACCAGCGCGCTTTCCATCATGTAGCCCGAAAGGCGGGTGTCCTTGCCAATCACCACCCGGTGGCGGTGCCCGCCGCGCACGAAATGCCGACCGGCTGCCTGGCCCACCTTCATCGCGGTCGCCGCCGTCATGACGCCGTTATTGGTGCGCCCCCTGATCCCATCGGTGCCAAAAAACTTTCGTGACATTGGCGGTGATTATTCCTTCGTGGCCCCCAGGTTTGTCAGCCGCTTCTGACGCGGTTATCGGCAGAAGGAAAGAGCACGCAGCGGGAAGGCCCCATTTGACACAGATACCAGCGACAAGCACTCCATCCGCTGCCAAGGGTCGATTTGAATTGATCGCCATCAAACTGCCGGTCCTGGCGACCTTTGCGGGATTGATACTGGGCTTGGGGCTGGGGGTGGTGTCCTCCGGCTTGCCCTTGCCCACAGAGCTGATCGAGACCGTCGAGCTCATCGGAACGCTGTGGCTCCGGGCGCTTCAGATGACCATTATCCCTCTGGTCGCGAGTCTTCTGGTTCTTGGACTGTCGCAGATGGTCGATGCGGCGCGCGCGGGCGCGGTTGCGCAGAGATTTGTCGCGCTTGTTCTGGTCGTCGCGGTGGCGGGAGGGGTTTTTACAGCTCTGGTCCTGCCCCTCGCGCTGGACGCCTTTCCTATACCCGAGAAGGCGAGCGGGTTTCTGGCGCAGGTGCCGCAGGATGCTGGAGAGGTGCCGAGCATCCTTGAGTTCCTGAAATCGCTCGTCGCTCCCAATATCATCGCGGCGGCTAGTGAGACCGCGATGTTGCCGCTGACGGTCTTTTTTGCGTTGTTCGCCGTGGCGATAACGCGCTTGCCATCGGATCAGCGAGAGGTTCTGCTCGGCTTTTTTCACGCTGCGGCCAACGCCATGCTCCAGATCATCGGCTGGGTGCTCTGGATCGCCCCGGCGGGCGTGGCCGCGCTCGCCTTCGGCGTTGGCCTGAAGAGCGGCGGCGGGGCGTTTGCGGCTCTCGTCCACTATATCGTTCTGGTCTCTGCCATGGGCGGCTTCATCCTCGCTTTGGCGTACATCCTCGCCTTGGCGCTCGGACGGGTTGGAATATCCCGGTTTGCCCGCGCTGTTCTGCCCGCCCAGGCGGTGGCCGTTTCCACGCAGAGTTCGCTTGCAAGCCTGCCCGCCATGCTGGACAGCGCTGCGCGCCTGAACTTGCGTGCAAGCACGGCGGAATTCGTACTGCCGCTCGCCGTGGCGATCTTTCGTGCAACCAGCGTGGCGATGAACCTGGCGGTCGCGCTCTACGTGGCCGCGCTTACGGGCGTGGAGGTGTCGCCGGCGCTGATTGCTATCGGGATCGCAGTTGCGGTCATCATCAGCGTGGGCTCGGTCAGCCTGCCGGGTTCGATCAGCTTCGTCGTCTCGATCGGGCCGATCGCGCTTGCCATGGGTGTGCCGATTGAACCGCTTGCTTTGCTAGTGGCGGTGGAGATGATCCCCGACATCATGCGCACGCTCGGCAACGTGACGATGAATGTCGCGGTTACATCCGTCGTGGACCGCGCCGCCAGCGATTAGCTTTTGGCGGTCTCACCTTTGCCCGCGGCAACGTCGTCCAATTCTTCCAGGATCGCGCGGTGCGCTGTGTCATCGTCCACAGAGCGCTGTGGGATCGCGCCCTCAGCCAGCATCGTGTTGAGCGCGGCGCGAGCGCGACCCACCCGGCTCTTGATCGTGCCAACCGCGCACCCGCAGATATTGGCCGCTTCTTCGTACGAAAATCCGCCCGCACCCACCAGCAAAAGCGCTTCTCGGCGCTCGGGTGGAAGGGTCAGCAAGGCGCGGTGCATGTCGGACAGGTGAATCGGCTCTTCCTGGCCCGCCGGCGCTGTCAGGATGCGCTCGGCGACGCCTTCATCGTATTCGCCGCGAAAGCGGTTGCGCCGCATGTCCGTGAGGTAGGCGTTGCGCAGAATGACGAAGGTCCAGGCGCGCATGGATGTGCCCGGCTCGAACCGGTCCTGCGCGGCCCAGGCTTTCAGCAACGTCTCCTGCACCAGATCGTCGGCCATATCCGGGCGCCCGCATAGACCGCGCGCAAAAGCGCGCAAATGCGGGACGACATCTGTCAGTTCCTTTTTGAAGGCGGCTTTCTCAGCGGGGGTCCTCTTGGGGGGAGCTTTCTTGGCTTTCTTGTCTTCCGCCATCAGGTTTGAGCCTCGCCGGAGCCGTCGGCCTCACATTCCCCGAGGTCGGTTTCGTCTCCGTCGAGTTGGTCAAGCAAGTCCTTGAAGGCGTCGGGCAGAGGTTCGTCTACGACGGAATCGTAAAGCTGGCGCAGACCATCGGCCCAGTCGGGCCGCGGCGAACCGGAAGCGCTTTCCCGCTGCCCGGGCGATGGGTCGCCAGAAGATGCGTCGGTTGACATTGAACGCTTTCGTGACCTCGGATCCCTGGCCGCGTCCCTTCGACGCGGCCTATGCCCTTTGACGGATGTTGCGCGCGCTGTCCATTGACGCGCTATCCGTCAACAGTGTGGGAACGATGGCGGCGATTTTTGGTTCCGTGCACACGGAGCCTACAGATCAGGACCAGGACGGCGAACGGCGTTTTTATGAAAGACGAAGCGGCGGCACCCCATCTCGCTGAAGCCAGCGATGGCCCCCGCGCCGCGCGCGGAAAGATGCGGCGCTGGCTGGTCAGCTATCCGCGCGCGGTGCCGCTCGCCATCTTCATCGCCATCGCCGCGATCACCGCGCTCAGCGTCTTTGCCATGGAAAGTAACGCCCGGGCGCGCGAGGAAGCGCAGACCCGCGAGGTGGCGCAAGCGATCGCTTCGGCCCTTGAGCGCCGGGCGAACAATTTCGCGTCCTATCTAAGAGCGGGAGCGGCCCTCTTTTCAACCACGCAGAATGTAAAACCCGATACGTTCCAACAGTTTGTGAGTGAATTGAGACTGGATCTCGATTATCGCGGGTCAGAGGGGATCGGCTGGGTGACGGTGCTTCCAGCGCGCGATGCTGCAGGCTTTGTCGAACGCCAGAGTTTGGAACAACCCGGCTATCCGGGCCTTCGTCCGCCCCTGAACGCCGACGCGGAAATAGTGGCGCCGGTCACCTACCTTTTCCCGGACACCAAGCGAAATCGGCGCGCCCTGGGTTTCGATATGTATTCCGAACCCGTGCGCGAGGCCGCCATGGGCGAGGCGCAGCGGACGGTCCAGCCGACCGCTTCGGCCCGGATCGTGCTCGCTCAGGAAGGCGCTGGCGATGCGCCCGGCTTTGTAATCTTCATGCCGGTCTTTCGGCAGATACCGGGTGGAAATCGGGTCGATCGCGCGCTTGCAGGCTTTGTCTACAGCCCGTTCAGCGCCAGCCGGTTTCTCGACGCCGCGATGGAGCGCGTGGCGCTGCAATCCTACGGCGTGCGTCTTTACGATGGGACGGCCCAGACTGGGCACCTGCTGGTCGCGCATTCGCTTTCCGATGGAGGAGGCACACGTGTCGAACAGCCCGTTACAGTCGCCAATCGCCAGCTTCTGCTGGTTGTCGAGGCGCCCGAAGGCGCGACGCTCGATACGCTTTCCATGACCACGCTTGTGTTCGGACTGACGCTTGGGAGTCTGTTGATGTTGCTTGCGCGTTTGCTCACTCAACAGGCCTTCGAGGACCAGGCGCGCCTTGCCTTCTTCGAAGAGCAGCACTCCATTCGCAACTCGCTGACCCGCGAGCTCAACCACCGGGTCAAGAACACGCTGGCCAATGTGCTCTCGATCATGTCGCTGACCCGCCGTCGGTCAAACGATCTCGATGACTTTGCCGACAGCCTGGAGGGGCGGATACGCGCGCTTTCGGCCACGCACGATCTGCTGACCGGTACCGACTGGGGCACTACCCCGTTGCGCTCGGTTATCGAAGCGGAGCTGCAGCATTTTCGGGCGGGCGGAGAGCACATCGTCAACATCGATGGCCCGCCTGTCGAACTGGCGCCCAATGATGCGCTGTCCTTCGGCCTTGCTGTGCACGAGCTGGCCACGAACGCGGCCAAGTTCGGCGCGCTGAGCGTGCCCGAGGGGCGGGTTTCGATCTACTGGACCTTGGTGGACGATAAGATGGTCGAGGTCGAGTGGCGCGAGCATGAGGGGCCCGAGGTCCAGTCCGAAAGAACGCGAGGCTTTGGCACCGAACTGATCGAGAAGATCGTCGCGCACGAACTCAATCATCCCGTTCTGCTCGAATTCGAGCGCGAGGGGGTGCGTTGCGTCATGCGTGTGCCGGTCCGAAGCCGCAGGGGCTTTCAGATCCGTCAGGACGCCTAGATCGGGCGGCTCGACCCGAAAAACAGCGCCTGACTGATTGCCGCGCGGACCGTCTTTTCCTGGAAGGGCTTCGTGACGAGATAGGTCGGCTCCGGGCGATCTCCGGTCAAGAGCCGCTCGGGATAGGCGGTGATGAAGATCACCGGCACGCTTCCAATCGCCAGGATGTCGTCCACCGCGTCAAGACCCGAGGAACCATCGGCCAGCTGGATGTCGGCGAGGACGAGACCCGGCTGAGCTTTTTCAACCGCATCGACCGCTTGTGTGCGAGTGGCCGCTGTCCCGCTGACCTCGTGACCAAGCCCTGTGACCAGGTCTTCCAGTTGCATCGAAATAAGCGGCTCGTCCTCAATGATCAGCACCGTGGTGGCCTGTTCACGATCGATTTCGTTAACCGCTTGCGCGACGAGCGCTTCGACTTCGGCGGTCGACAGGTCCATAATCTGCCCCGCCTGAGCGGGCGAAAAGTCCTCCAGCGTTGTCAGAAGCAGAGCCTGACGATTCAACGGTGTGATCGCTCCCAACCGCGCCTGAGCGCCGGCTTCGTGTTCACTTACGGAAAGAGAATCCGTGTTCTCCGGCGTCGCGTCCAGAAACGCGCTTGCCCACACTTTCTGGAACGCCCGGTAGAGCGGGATCCGACCGCCTTCGAGAGATTGCTTGAGCTCCTCATCGGCCAACGCGGCCTCAAGTGTGGCGCGAACGAAAGCGTCTCCGGTGGCTTGCGATCCGCTAAGTGCCCGAGCGTAACGGCGCAGAAACGGAAGATTGGCGGCTACGTTTTGCCCAAGGGCCATGAACACCTCGTCTGATGCGCTTTGCGACTCGAATTGAACGCGGCATAGCGCCTGAATTCGCCTGCGTCGCCCCCGATCGACCAGAGCGCTTGCCGACAAGTCCTTATTGGTAATCCAGAAACCGGTTCGCGGCGCCTTGAGAAGTTCTGGTCAATCCGGGCCTCGGTCAGCCGAAATCGGCGCTTCCACCAAAAAAAATTTTGCATGGCGGGAACCGCTATTCGGGCGGCGCATTTCTATCTTGTCACCGCCGAGACCCCCCCTCCCGTCCAAGCGGCTGGTGATACGATCCCGAAAGGCCTCCACTCCTCCCGAGTGGAGGCCTTTTTTCTTGTCAGCGATCAGAATTCGCTCCCGTTTGAGCCTGCAAAGACTTCTCGAAGATCGCGTATTCGCGGTTTTTCTGGCTTCCTATTGTGTCCGCGATGGCGAGCATTCCCTGATTGTCCGCAAGGATCCATCCAATCTCCCCGCGTTTTGAATTATACAGCCGTGTGGCCTCCTTGCGGATTGTGCTGATCATCATGAAGGCGAGCTGGCTGGCAAGACGCGTGTTGTGCATTTCCTTCAGCACACCCATCAGCGGGACGCGCATTCCTGAACCCACCGGCTTTCGCAGCCATCGCAGCATCGAAATCCAGCCAAACGGAAAGAGCTTTCCGTTAATGCGGGAGAGGACGTAGTTCACATCAGGGAAGGTCAGCATGAACGCCACGGGCCGTCCGTCGACCTCGGCGATCATGTTGAGCTCCTCATGAATGATCGGCTTGAGCTTCTTGCCCGCGTACGCAACTTCGGCGGGGGTGAACGGAACAAAGCCCCAGTTTTCCGACCACGCGTCGTTCAGGATGGAGAGCACAACCTTGACCTCTTCATCCCAGCGCGATTTCTGTACGCGGCGCACGGAGATGCGTTGGTTGCGTTCGCCCGACTTGACGATGCGCTGCACCAGCGGCGGAAAGTCGTGGCTTATGTCGAGATCGTAAGTGGCCAGGGTCTGAGCGCGTTCGTAGCCGGCGTTCTCAATCCACCCTGCATAGTGTGCGGGATGATGCCCCATCATGATCATGGGCGCGTGGTCCTGCCCCTCGACCAGCAGGCCCGGCTCTTCCCAGATCGACATGGACACCGGTCCGAGCGCCCGGGTCATGCCGTTTGCCTGCAACCATTCTTCCGCCGCATCGAGCAAGGCCCTTGCGACCATCTCGTCTTCGGCGTCGAAGTAACCGAAGAATCCCGTTCCGGGCCCAAACCCTTGTTCGACGGGCGTTTCAAGCGCAAGTTCGTCGATATGCGCGCAGATGCGGCCCACCGCTGCCGCGCCCCTGTAGGCCAGAAAGAACTGCGCGCGCGCGTGCCCGAAAAACGGGTTTTTTGCTGGATCGACCAATTCAAGCTGTTCGCTGCGGATCTGGGGCACCGAATGCTCAAGACGAGCCGCAAAGGCGCGTCCCAGGTCCACGAAGGCGGCGCGCCCCTTTTTCCCACTCACGGGTTGAACGGTGATGGGTGCAGAGGAAAGTGAAGCTGTCACGCGGTGCGCCCCGTATATGTTTGCGTCTGGACGCGTCTTGTCTTGCCGCGGCGGCGTCCGCAACCCGATATAGCGGTTTTCCCGATCACTGAGTGCATCACGCGCAATTGGCAAAGATGGGCCGTCTGGGGTAAGGGCGGCGTCAAAGGTTAAAATTGATGGACATGCAAACCTCTTCGCTCTCAGCTCCGGGGAACCCCGTGCGTCCGAAGCGCGCGGATTTCCAGACGTCGGATGACAAGGCGATGCTGCGCGCCGCGCGGGACCTGACGCAAGGCCTCGGCCACGCGCGCCCGGAGCTTTATTGGCCCGACATGCTGATATCGAGCGCGGTCGGCTACGCCGCTATCGCTACCGCGATCCTTTCGTCGAGCCTTGTTGTCGCTGTCGCTGCGGGACTGATCGGCGCCCTCGCTCTCTACCGCGCGTTGATGTTCATTCATGAGCTGACGCATATCCACCGTGACGCGCTTCCCGGGTTTCGGACCGCCTGGAATCTGCTCGTCGGAATTCCTCTGCTGACGCCAAGTTTCATGTATGAAGGCGTGCACACCATTCACCACAAACGCACGCAATATGGAACGGTCGAAGACCCCGAATACCTTCCCCTTGCTTTGATGAAACCGTGGAGCCTGCCGCTCTTTGTGATTGTCGCGTTGCTTGCGCCCATAGCGTTGCTTGTGCGCTTTGCCGTTCTGGTGCCTCTTGGCGTGCTGTTTCCGGCGCTTCGGACCTTCACCTGGGAACGGTTCTCCTCTCTGTCGATCAATCCCGACTTTCGACGCAAGGCGCCGACGGGCGATTTTGCGAAGCGCGTCCTGTGGCAGGAGGCCGGGGCCAGCGTGTGGGCGCTGACCCTGCTTGCCAGCGCCTACTTCATCGGTTGGCGCCCGCTCGTAATTGCCATCGCCATTCTGTCGCTGACCGCGCTGTTGAACCAGTTGCGCACGCTGGTGGCGCATTTGTGGGAGAATGACGGCGAACCGATGACTGTGACCGCGCAATTCCTCGATAGCGTCAACGTCCCACCGCCGGGCGTTATGGCGGAAATCTGGGCGCCGGTGGGTCTGCGCTATCACGCGCTGCACCACCTTATGCCGTCCATGCCGTATCACGACCTGCCCGAAGCGCATCGGCGTTTGGCCCGGGAGCTTGGCACCGGCTCGACCTATCAGGGGGCGAACCATCCGGGCATGTTGACCCTAGTTGCGCGCATTGCGAAAAGCACGATGGGGAAACGGTGAGCAGTAGCCGCGCGGTCAGCGGTCGCCCTGGCGCTTCGATCAATCCAGAAACGCGATCATCGCGCAGCGCCTGTCGGCGGGCAGACCGTGGTCGGCTTCCACCGCGAGTTCGCCAGCAAGCCGCGGGTGCGCGTCGAGCGCGGTTACCTCTTCGAACCCCAGCCTCTCATAGAATGGCGCGTTCCAGGGCACGTCTCGAAACGTGGTGAGAGTGACCGCGTGAAACCCCGAATTGCGCGCGTCGATCAGGCACGCGCGCAGCAGCCCCGCGCCGATGCCGCGCCGTTGGAAATCGGGATGGACGTTGAACTCCCAGATGTGAAGCTCGCGCCGGAACGGTTCGTTGACGAGGAACCCGGCCATGGCGTCCCCGACGCTCGCGACGAGGCAGTGCCCCTTGCGGATGTAACGTTGGAGCCTTTCGACCGAGACGGTGTGCGTCCCGGCCAGCCCGGCAAGGCCGTCTACACGCGCGAACATCGCGCCGGCGGCCGCTTCGATCGCGGGCATGGACTCCGCGTCCTCAGGCCGGGCGAGGCGAAGCGACCAGTCGCTCATTCCTCGGTCCGGATCAGGACGGTCTCACCTACTAGGAAGAACAGAAGAAACGGCGCCCAGGCGGCAAGGAAGGGAGGGTATCCGCCAAACGAGCCCATGGCGAGGGCCGCGTTGTCGACCACGAAATAGGCAAAGCCCAGCCCCATGCCGATGATCGCGCGCACAAACAGCTGGCCCGAGCGCGCAAGGCCGAACGCCGCGATCGACCCCAGCAAGGGCATCAGCAGCGCCGAAAGCGGCCCCGCCAGCCGGTGCCACCACTTGGCCTTGAGCTCCGAGGTCCGGCGGCCCAGCGCTTCGAACGCGCTGATCGTGTCGCCGAGCTCGAAAAAGCTCAAGGCGTCGGGGTCGGTCGACTGGACCCGCAGACGCTCCGGCGTCAGCGATTGCCCGACAACCATGGTGTCCAGCTCCTCGACTTCGGCCTCGCCGACATCGAAACGCACAGGGTTCGCGAGCCGCCAGCCCGGATCTGCAAAGGTCGCCTCGCTCGCCTTGACCCGCTCAAGCACGAGACCGCCGGGAGCCCGTTTGTACCAAGTGACGTTGTCGAGCGTCGTTTCCTTGCCCGATCCGACCAGAGAGGTCGCGGTCAGAATGTTATCGCCCTCGGTAAAGTACACATTCGCGCGCACGCCGCTGTCCTGCGGTATCCTGCCGTAATCGACCGCCTCCCAGGCCTTTAGCGTGCTGTTGGCCCGCGTGACGATCCGTTCGTTGAAGGTGAAGCTGAGCGCCGAAACAAGCGCGGCTGTCAGGAGCAGAGGAGCCAGCACTTGATGCGCCGAAAGGCCCGAGGCTTTCATCGCCACCACTTCCGAGTTCTGGTTCAAAGTCACCAGAGTAATCAGTGTTGCAAGGAGCACGGAATAGGGCAAGAAACGCGACACAAGCTGAGGCACGCGCAAGGTGACATAGCGCCAGATTTCCGCCTGGCCGTTGCCCTCCGGCGTTAGGATATCGCCCGTGCGGCTCAGCAGGTCGAGCATCATCAAGACCAGCACCAGCATGACGAGCACGGCCAGAATGCGCACCACAAACATCTTGGCCAGGTAAAGGGTGAGTGTGCGCGAGGGGAAAAAGTCGAGCTGCATTGGTCAACGCGTCCTAGAGGAAACTCGGCATCACCTACTCAGCCGGAGCCAACGAGGGTGAACTGGGATCGTCGTCCTCTTGCAAGGTGGAATTGGCGCGGCGCCCCCCGAACAGCTTGGCGAGCTTCTTGGTGGCTTTGGCAAATCCCTTCTCAAGCCATCCGATCGCCTGCCCCCCGGGGACATACGCCACCTGGTAGAACATCCAGAGGATAAGCGCGGCGAAGGCGAAGAAGGGCCCCCACAGGGCCAGGATCGGATCAACGAGGCCAAGCGCGGCGACGTCCTCTCCGTACTGGTTGATCTTGTGATAGGCGACGACCAGCACAATCGAGACGAACACACCGAGCGCGCTGGTCGATCGCTTGGGCGGGATTGCCAGGGCCACCGCAAGGAGGGGCATCAAGAGCATCATCACCACTTCAACCAGGCGAAAGTTGAAACTCGCCTGGCTTGCGTCGCGCTCTTCCTCGTTCGATTCCTCGCTCCAGCCGATGCGCAGCAGTTCGGGCAGGATGTATTCCCTTGTCGCATCGCCGCGCTTTCTGAACTCCTCGATGGCCGGCAGGTCGATGGGCAGATCGTGCCGACTGAAACTGAGCACGCGCGGTGTCTTGCTGCCGGTGTCCTGCACGATGGTGCCTTCGGTCAGCCGCAGAATGATCGTGTCCGGGCTGTCGCTGGTGGCGAGAAAGGCGCCCTCGCGCGCGCTGATCGATAGCGTTTGTTTGCGCTTGTTGGTCACGCGCGCAAAAATGCCCTTGAGGCGGCGTCCATCGTCTTCGCTTTCCTCGATCCGCAGCGCCATACGGTCCGCCAGCGTCGTGAACTCGCCGACCTTGATCGAAGCGCCCAACGCGCCCGAGCGCAAATCGTATTCCATCTGCTCGTAATAGTACCGGCTGATCGGCTGAATGTAGAACACCAGGGCAACGTTCACCGCGATCAGCACCAGAGTGATGATGTACGGCACGCGCAGAAGCCGCCAGTATGACAGACCCACCGCGCGCATCGTGTCGAGCTCTGACGAGGTGGCCAGCTTGCGGAAGGCGAAGAGCACCCCCAACAGCAGGCCGAGCGGGATCGCAAGGCTCGCGTATTCCGGAATCAGCGCGCCCAGCATCTTGAACACCACATCGACCGGTCCGCCTTCGACCGCAACAAAATCGAACAGGCGCAACATCTTGTCGAGAAGCAGCAAGGAAGCGGCGAGCGCAAACACACCCAGCATAGGCATGATGACCAGCCGGAAGATGTATCGGTCGACACTTGGAATTGCGCTTGTCACAAGCTGGTCCTTGGCCCTTGCTGCAGACGTCGATAGGAACGGGTATGCGGGACACCTGGCCCTTGCAGCGGCTCATAGCGCCAAACGCCTCCTCGGTCATGGGGTTCTTTGTGTCACCAGGGGGGGCGACAGATCTGCGGCTGATCGAGACCGCAGCGCGCTTACCAGAAGCGACTGCCCGGAACGCCCTTGAAGGGTCCGGCTTCGTATTGGCTGATCCAGCCGCCGTAAAACTGACCGGGCTGCGGTGTGATCGGCTCGCCATCGGCCAGACACTGGTCAAGGGGATCGGGATAAAAGGCGAGATGATCGCGAACGCTGGCAAAGCTGGGCGTCGGCTCGGGATAGGACCAGGCCCCCGCCACGATCAGATCGTCGTCGATCCGGATATCCCAGTAGCGGGCCTGGCCTTTCCACTCGCAGATCGTGCGCCGCGGGTTCGGCGTCAGATATTCCATCGCGATATCGTCTTGCGGAATGTAATAGGTCGGCGGGTGACTGGTTTCGAGCGTGCGCCAGGCGCGCTGGCTGTCCACGAGCGCAACCCCGCGATGGATGATCTGGATGCGGCGCTCGGTTCTTTCCGCGATGGCGGGTCGGGGGTAGTCCCAGACGCTTTCCTGACCGGGCCCGACGGGATCGGGCTTGGGGTGGCCAAACGCGCTCACGCGGCGGGGGTCACGCTTTTTCGAGCGTGCATTGCAGCGGATGCTGGTTTTGACGCGCGAAGTCCATGACCTGGTTCACCTTGGTCTCGGCCACCTCGTAGGGAAAGATGCCGCACACGCCGACGCCCTTCTGGTGGACGTGCAACATCACGCGGGTCGCCTGTTCGAGGTCCATCGAGAAGAACCGTTTTAGCACCATCACGACGAATTCCATCGGTGTGTAGTCGTCGTTGAGCATCAGCACCTTGTACTGACTGGGCTTCTTGGGCTTGGCCCGTGTTTTGGTGGCGATACCGACTTCGCTGTCGGAGCCCTGATCCTGATCACCATCCGCCGCGAGCGGGCGAGCGAGCGCGGGAGCGATCGGGCTCGGACCGGAGCGAACGGACGGGATGGGAGGGATGGACGCCATGGCCTTGTATTATGGGATTCGTTTCGCTCTTCGCAAGGTGCGGCGAGCGCGGAATTGTATCGACGCAGGTGAGAAGCTGGCCGACGCGGTGAAGCCGTCAAGCGCCTTAAAAGGAAGGGGCCGGACAACCAGTCTTGGCTGTCCGGCCCAGCGCTGTAGTCAGCGCGCTTTCGTGAACCGGGTTTTGGGAGAGAGAGGAGAGGCCCGGCTCAGAAAAAGGTTTCCCAAGGCTTAGGCGGCCTTGGTGATCTTCTCGGCCGCGACACTTACGCGGTTCGAGATCGGCGCGAAGGCGTCGTTGTAGAGCTTCACCCACGCTTCGGTGCGCTGTGAGCCGTATGAAACGACGGCGTCGAAGTTACGGCGCGCGAGTTCACCCTGAAGCTGCATCAGCTCGGTGGGCGACTTCACGGCAGCCATCTTCTTGGCGTCTTCGGTGACGGTTTCGACGACGGTCTTGCCGGTTTCGACATTGTCCTTCACCAGTTCCTGAGCGCCGGCAAAGAAGATCTTGCCGCTCTCGACGACAGCGTCGACGTTGGCCTTGTTGAATTCATTCACTTCGCCAGCGAACTCGCCGGTCTTCGCGTAAGCGGTCTTGAGACGCTCTTGCATGTCGGAGGCCATTTCCTTGGCCTGGGCGGTGATGTCGGTCTTTTCAGCGGTTGCCATGATCGTATCCTTAAGTTTGGTGACGGGGTTGCTTTTCGTGTTGACGGTCTTCTTCGAGGCAGCTTTCGCCGGAGCCTTTTTCGCCGACGCGGTCTTGGCCGCAGTTCTGGAAGAGGTCTTGGAAGGGGTCTTTACCACGGTCTTCTTCGCAGCCGTGCGCTTGTCGGGCGTCTTGCGCGCCGGCGCTTTCTTGGCCGGAGCCTTGCGTGTCGAGGCGGACTTGGCCGCTGTCTTTTTCACTGGAGCCTTCTTGGCAGGCGCCTTCTTTGCAGCGGTGGTTTTGGCCGGAGCGGCCACGGCCTTCTCGACCGCCTTTTCGCTCACCTCAGCCTTTGGCGCGTCCGACTCGACCGCGTCCGCGACCTTCTTGGCCGTGGTCTTTCCACTCGACGCTTTCTCGGCCGCTTCGGCGTAGGCCTTTTCAGCGGCGGCATCGATTTTCGATTTCGTGTTGGCGTCAGCCATGGTTACCTCGTGTCATGTTGCGCTGCACAAAATACGGATCATGAGCGGGAAGTCAAGCGATTTTGTGCAGTGCACCATAAAAGGTGCGGACGCAGCAATTCCAGGGCTTCAAAAGCAAGTTGACGGTCTCGGAAAAACCCGCCCCCGGCTGTACTTCATCAACTAACGCGTCTTCACATAGCGGCCCGGAGCGTCCTCGATGACCGCATCGCCGCGCCCGCCCGGCTTGCGTTTTCCCGTCGCCGGGACCTTCTTGTCGTCCTGGGCCTCGAGCCATTCCTGCCAATGCGGCCACCAGCTTCCGGGATGCTCCTCGGCGCTTTCAATGTACGCCTCAAGGCTTTCGGCCTGACTGTCGCCGAGCCAGTACTGGTATTTCTGCGCCGAGGGCGGGTTGACGACGCCCGCAATGTGGCCGGACCCGGCCAGGAGGAACTGGAGCGGACCCTTGAAATGTTCGGTTATCCGCCAGACGCTTTCCGCGGGCGCGATGTGATCTTCGCGTCCCGCCTGAACATAGGCCGGCGTTTCAACGCGTGTCAGATCGATCGGCGTACCATCCGCCTCCAGCGCGTCGGGCACCACCATCTTGTTGTCGCGGTAAAGGTCGCGCAGATATTGCTGATGCCATTTCGATGGCAGGTTGGTTACGTCTCCGTTCCAATGCAGAAGGTCGAAAGCCGGATAGTCTTCGCCCAGCAGGTAATTGTTGACGACGTAGTTCCAGATCAGGTCCTTGCCGCGCAGGGCGTTGAAAGTGGCGGCGAGGTATCGGCCGTCGAGGTAACCATGCTTTGACAATTGGCCGATCATCTCGAGCTGACCGTCGTCGATGAAATGCTTCAAATCGCCGCTGCGCTCGAAATCGACCTGCGCGGTGAAGAAGGTTGCGCTCTTCACTTTGTGCGCCTCCTCCCGGCGGGCCAGGATCGACAGCGTGGCCGCAAGGGTCGTGCCGGCGACGCAATAGCCGATCGTGTGCACGCTGGGCACAGCCAGCCTCGCGCGAATATGGTCGATGGTTTCCATCTGGGCGCGAATATAATCGTCCCATTCCATGTCCGCGATGCTCTCGTCGGCGGATCGCCAGCTGACGACGAAGACCGTAAGACCCTGATCGACGGCCCACTTTACGAAGCTCTTCTTTGGATTGAGATCGAGGATGTAGTAGCGGTTGATCCAAGGCGGAAAGATGACCAGCGGGATCTCGAACACGTCCTTGGTTGAGGGCGAGTACTGGATCAGCTGATAGAGTGGAGTTTCATGGACCACTTTGCCGGGCGTCGCGGCGATATTCTCCCCCAGTGTAAAGGCGTCCGGGTCGGTGTGGGTTAGCTGACCGCGCTTGAGGTCGGTGATCAGGTGGCGCATGCCTTTGACGAGGTTCTGGCCCTTGGTCTCAACTGTGCGTTTCATCACGACCGGATTGGTCAGGAGAAAGTTGCCCGGACTCATCGCCTCGGCAAGCGCGTTGACAGCAAATTCGAGTTGTCTGCGTTTTTCGGTGTCCAGTCCCTCCATCGATTGGACCGACGCGCGAAAATACTCCGCCAGCATGAGGTAGGTTTGGTGAAGCAGCGCAAAGGCTGGGTGTTCCTGCCAAGCGGGATCGGCAAAGCGCCGGTCCTTCTTGGGAAGAGCCGGACGAGCGGCGTTATCCACGCCTGCATCATCGACGGCGCCAGAGGCGGCTGGAGCGAGGCTCATGCGGCCAAGAATCCCTTGCCACATCTGGAAGGAATCCTGAGCCAGCTTGGCCTGAGCCTCGAAGAGGCCTTTGGGCAGCTGTTGCATGATGCTTTGGGATATCATCAACCACTGCGCCGGATCGAACATGTTGCGCGCGTTTGAAGCCCCACCTGCGGCGCGCTCCGAGGCCTCGTGCGCCTGGTGGGTCGCAAACTCGAGCCACATCTGTTGTAACTCAGCTCCGGCCTTGGCCCATTCGCCAAGATCGCTCGCGCCCGGCGCCTGCGGCAACATCGACAAGAAGCCGTCGCCATCCAGCAGGGGGCCACCGGGCAGGGTGTCGGCGAACGTTGCCTTCATGGCGTCGCCCTGCATGTTGAAGAAGGGGTTGTTCAAGAAGGTGCTGAAAGGCTGGTTCTCGTCGAACGTATCGCCTGTATCGTTGGACATGATGTCGCTCTCCCTAAACTACCTCTACGATCAAACGCGTCAGATGGATATCAGCCATTTATGTGTTCGTGCGCCTTGTCGTGTGCCTGAGGATAAAGCTTACCGAAAACGCCTTCCCCTCGCGACCGGTAATGCCCTACACTGTAACCGCGCGCGAAAGGAATTTGATTGCGCCGATTGAGGTAAAATAGGCAATGAACGATCAGTTCTACCGCATGAAGCGCCTTCCGCCCTATGTGATCGCGGAAGTTAACGCCATGCGGCACGCAGCGCGGCAAGCGGGCCAGGACATCATCGACCTGGGAATGGGCAACCCCGATCAGCCTCCACCTCAGCACGTGATAGACAAACTGTGCGAAGTCGCGGCAAAACCCGACGCCCATGGCTATTCCCAGTCCAAGGGCATCCCCGGTCTTCGACGGGCGCAGGCCAATTACTACGCGCGTCGATTTGGGGTGGAACTCGATCCCGAGCGCGAAGTCGTGGTGACCATGGGATCGAAAGAGGGGCTCGCCAGTCTCGCGACGGCGATTACGGCCCCGGGCGATTGCGTCCTTGCGCCGAACCCGTCCTATCCGATCCACACCTTCGGCTTTATTATTGCGGGAGCGACCATCCGGTCGGTGCCCACGACCCCGGACGAAGACTATTGGGCCTCGCTCGAAAGCGCCATGGCTTTCACGGTGCCTAGACCTAGCGTTGTGGTGGTGAGCTATCCGTCTAATCCGACTTCCGAGACCGTCGATATCGCCTTCTATGAGCGTTTGGTCGCCTGGGCGCGCGAGAACGAGGTCTGGGTTCTGTCGGATCTCGCGTATTCCGAGCTGTACTATGATGGCAATCCGACGCCCTCGATCATGCAGGTGGATGGCGCCAAGGACGTCGCTGTTGAATTCACGAGCATGAGCAAAACCTATTCGATGGCCGGATGGCGCATGGGTTTTGCGGTGGGCAACAGGGATCTGATCGCCGCGTTGACGCGGGTCAAATCGTATCTCGATTACGGCGCTTTCACTCCCATACAGGCGGCGGCTTGTGCTGCGTTGAACGGTCCACAGGATATCGTTGAGAAGAATCGAAACCTTTATCGTAAGCGGAGAGACGTGATGGTCGAAGCGTTCGGGCGGGCAGGGTGGGACGTTCCTTCCCCGGCGGCCTCGATGTTCGCTTGGGCGCCCTTGCCTCCGGCCCTTCGCGATATGGGAAGCCTTGAATTCTCAAAACAATTGCTGACTGAAGCTAAAGTCGCAGTCGCTCCGGGCGTAGGATATGGCGAAGAAGGAGAAGGGTTTGTTCGGATTGCGATGGTAGAAAATGAGCAGAGACTTCGTCAGGCGGGGCGAAATATAAAGAAGTACCTGTCATCTCTCGGAATTAACAGCACAGCTGCATAGACCGAACAATTTTTTGCTGCGCTCAGTCCGGATCGATTGGGAGCGTTTTTGAGTTATATGCATTAACTGTCCGCTGGCTTGGGGCAAAGAGGAGCATAGCATGCCTCCGAGTACAACGCGGCCGCTGACAGAGCGGCAGGCCGCTGTCATGGAGCGAATTGATCGACGCGTGCCTATCAAGGTCATCGCGCAGGAACTCGGAGTGTCCGAAACTCGAATCAATCAGCACATTCGCGCGTTGAAGGATCTGTTTGGCGCGGACAGTCTTGGCGATCTTGTCGAACTCTACAGGGGACAAAATCAGCCAAAGAGCAAAAAGGACGAGAGAAAAGAAAGTTCGCAAAAAGAACCGCTTGCGAGTTCCGATAAGGACTTAAGTGAACCTGCATACACAAAATCTCAGGTGCCCGCGACGATCTTCGGCTTCGATATAGGGGATCGGGACAGCGCTTCCACGATCGAACTGAACGACGTGATGCCATTGATCGAACGGGCGCCCTGGCTAAAGCCAGGCGAACCCAAGGTCGTCCCCGGGATGCTCGATGGTAGGCACGCCGTAATCCTTCGCCTCGCGGCGATCGTCGGAATTGCCTTTGGCCTACTGGCCGCCGGTGTTCTGACAGCGACGGCCGCGATACTGATCAGCGAAGCGTTGAGCGAGCGCGCGGCCATCCCCGTCGACGAACAAGGCTTTACCTGAGGAGCACAGGTAAAGCGGGAGACACTCAATGACTGATACTATCCGCGCCGAAGCTCTTCACCTCAAGAAACTGATCCGGGAAGCCGAGGCTCTGGCGGACGAATCCATGATCGCCTTTGCCCGTCTCAAGCAGGCGATGCTGTCCGCCCGCCAGAACCCGAGCATCGAAGTCGATTCGGGCCAGCGCGCTCTGATGCGGTTGAACCAGGCCGAAGCGCAGGCGCTTGCGATGTCCACCAGCCTGCTTCGCGTGCACGACGAGCTGAGCAAGGTGGCGCGCGAAAAGATGGTGGGCGATGAGAATATTCCCACCGAGCTCTTGGAAGCCACGTTTGAGGAAGAGCGGGCTCAGAAGCTGACAGAAGACGCCTGATCGGACGCTCTGATGCTGGAATTGCTCGTTTCCGAATATCGCCCAGTCGTACAAAACGTGCTGGCTTATGCGATTTGCCTGGCCGCCCTTGTTTGGGGCGCCGGGCCGGAGCGAGCGATTGCGCTGGCCTGGCTCTTGCTGTTCGAGGCAGTCCCAGGGATCTACAAGACCTTCTGGGGCGCTCGCTTTCAGCTGGAAGAGGTCGATATCCTATTCGCCTCGCTTGACCTGTGCGCCGGCGCGTTCTGGCTCATTGTCGCGCTGAACGCCAATCGGAACTATCCGCTTGTTATTGCGGCCCTGCAGCTGCTGGTGATTTCCGCCCACATTGCGCGTGGGCTGATCGATGCGATCTCGCCGGTTGCCTACGCGGCGATGGTCATGGCCCCGGGCTGGTTGCAATTGCTCCTCTTGGGGGCCGGGCTGGTGCGGCATGTGCTGCGCGAGCGAACCTATGGTCCGTACCGCGAATGGCGGGTTCCCGTCCGATGGTACGGGCTGCGACCTATTCGGCAGAAACGGGTTTGAGCCATGGATCAGATCGTGCTCCCTCACGGCGTCGAATCCGCCTGGCTTGCGCGCAGCGTTCAAGCGATCCGGGGATCGTGCGAAATCAAGCGCGACGAAAATCGCCAGCTCACGATCCTGATCGAGAGGTTGCGGCGCGCCGTGCTTGCACCGCCCGCTGCGAGCGAGCGTTTCCATGTTGCCTTTCTAGACCGGGGCCACGCGTATCTGGGCGGCGCGACGTTCGGGACAGGCCGCTCTGGCGGGCTTTCTTTGCGCTTGAGGGATCTGTTCGTGCGTGCACTGAGTGTTGACGCTCGGAGCCTGATTCTCGCTCATAACCATCCATCGGGGGATTGTCGGCCAAGCGTGCGAGACCGAACGGCGACACAACGCTTGGGTCAGATCGCGCAAGCGCTCGATATAGAGTTGGTTGACCATCTGATTTTTACGGAAAGCGCGGTGTATTCAATGCGGGGAAGGGGTGAATTGTGAACTCGAAGTCGGCCTACAGTATTTTTCCAGATGACGATGCGCTTATTCCCCGGTTTCGCGAAGCCGGGGATGTAACGCTTGACCTGCTTCACCGAGACGGCCGTGTCGAAGACCGCTGGATCGGACTGCATCCGCGTGAATTTTCGCTGCTCTGGCGGCTTGCTCAGGAACCCGGGAAGCGGCTGAGCCGACGTCGGTTGCTGGCCGATGTCTGGCGTATCACCTTCGAGCCGGAAACCAACAGTGTCGCTGTCCACGTCGCGCGAATTCGCGCCAAGCTTCAGCCCTTCGGTCTATCCCGGATCATTGTCACGCACCCGGATGGCGGGTATTTTCTGGATCCGCCCCGCGCGCCCTCATCCTATCGGTTTGCACCGCACGCGGATGTGTAAACCGGGCGCTACGGCTGATTGCGCGGGTTCCATGGCACTGGACTTGGCGCGGTCCTTACTCCAAACTCGGAAGCGCCGAAGTGGAAGTAAGGGATGACCGCGCAACATGACTGAGACGATGACCGCCTCACGCGTAGTGCAGAGCAACGAACGCGTCACGATCGAACTCGAAGACACAGGCGTTGCCCAGGTTCGCCTCACTCGAGGCGACAAGATGAACGCGCTCGACCCCGGCATGTTCGAGGCCATTATCGAGGCGGGTGACGTCCTTGCAAGCACGAAGGGGGTTCGTGTTGTTGTCCTTTCAGGCGAAGGCAAGGCTTTCTGCGCGGGTCTGGATACGGCAAGCTTTGGTCGCACTCCGGACGCGAACGAGCCCGAGCTGACAGAGCGCGTTTACGGCAACACCAACAAGTTTCAGCAGGTTGCAATGACCTGGCGCAAACTGGCGGTCCCTGTCATCGCCGCCGTGCATGGCGTTTGCTTTGGCGGTGGCTTGCAGATTGCGAGCGGAGCGGATTTTCGCGTTGTGCATCCGGCAACGCGCATGTCGATCATGGAGATGAAGTGGGGCCTTGTGCCTGACATGGGAGGCTACGCGCTGTGGCGTGGGCTGGTCCGTGATGATGTGCTTCGCGAGCTTGTGTACACCAATCGGGAATTCACCGGGGCTGAGGCGCTCACGATCGGTTTTGCAACTTTCAACGATCCAGACCCTCTCGCCCGAGCGACCGCCATCGCCCGTGACATTGCCAATCGCAACCCCCAAGCCGTTCGCGCCGCCAAGCGCCTTCAGGCCGGTATGTTCGATCGCGATACCGACGCGATCCTGCTGGAGGAAAGCATCGAACAGCACGCGATCTTGCGCTCGCCTAATCAGATCGAAGCCGTGATGGCAGCGATGCAGAAACGAGCCCCCAACTTCGAGGACGTCTAGGCTCAGGGCTTGAAGGCGAGCTTGGGAGAGCTAGCCGAGCGTCACCCGAAGACGGCAACGCATTGCAGCCCTTCGAGCACCTGGTTGCCACTGGCGTCCCACATTCGCAGCCTCTCGGATGAGTAACCCAGATCCGCGTGCTTGCTCGAGTTCTCGGCCAGGTACCAGCCACCGGGCGAACGCGTCTCGGGGTCAAGCACGTTGAAGGACCAGTTTATCGAACTGATGGGGCCCATGCGCTGCATGATCCGCACCGCCCCCGGCGGCATGACATCGCCCATCAGGATCAGTTTCGCGACCGGATCGAGATCGTGGTCCTCGGTCAAACGGGCCCAGCGACGGATTGTGGCTCCATGATCGTCGCCCTTCGTCTGGCCAAAGCGAATTTCGAAGTTGTTCTGAATGAAAGACGGGGCCTCTCGCTGCATGGCGGATGCGTTGTCTTGCGGCGAACCCGGCCAATGCGCCACCGGGTCGGGCTGGCGCACCGCGTTGGGGTCGCGGCCCTTGGCGAACAGCCAGAAGGCCGTCAGCGCGGTCGTCCCATTGCAGTGGATTTCGCTGCGCACCTGGGTGACGTTACGGCCCGCGCGGACGACCTCGGCGCTGAGCTCGATGTCCTCACCGACAGGCGCGACAAACCCGATCTGCGCCGCGCGCAAAGGGGGCAGGTCTGGAAACGCGCGCGTCGCCATGGTGTAGGCGATCAACGCCGAAGCGCCGCCATAGAGCGTGCGGCCCTGCATCCAGTCCTGCGCGTGATCGAGACGAGCTGCACCCGGTTGGCCGGTGATGGGTGACAGAAGGCTTTTGATTGTCATGGTCACGCGCAGTGCCGTGTGCGGCGCCAATGGTCCAGATTGACGTTGCGGAAAGCCGCGCTCGAATCGCAGGTTTGTGAGTTGTCGCGCCCTGGCAGGGCTCTCCAGAAAGCTGTTGGGCCTGCAGCGCGAATCCCATTGCCAATCCCGACATGAAAGGCTAGGGCCCCGCTTCCGCTTTGACCGGGGAAACCCGGAGAAGGTGGATCGGCCCGATGGCGGAGTGGTGACGCAGCGGACTGCAAATCCGTATACGCCGGTTCGATTCCGGCTCGGGCCTCCATACATGGTTGCGGTCAGCAACCGGCACGTGCCGCTTTAGCTCAGTTGGTAGAGCACATCATTCGTAATGATGGGGTCACTGGTTCGAGTCCAGTAAGCGGCACCACTCGCGCCGGATCGAGTTTTCGATCGAGTGGCCTGGCGATTACGCGGCCATCCCGGCGCAACCCCTTAAGCCGAGGCAACCGCGTCTTGTCGCTCAAACTCGAGCCGCGTCCAAGTTCCTTTGTCTGCCGGGCCGCGGCACGCGTGAAACTCCAGATCCGCTGGATTGCAGGCCACCACGGCGTTGGTTGTCGCCCCCGAATTGTCTTCGGCAAACCGATTGATGCTCAGCCGACCGTCAGCACGGTCGGCAAACAGCGCCTTGAGCGTTTCGACCGAGTGCTGATCGGACTGGCCCAGCAGAGCGGTCATCCGATCAAACCGATTGTGTGTGCTGGGCGAAAGATCCGTCTCGCGTGCGATATTCTCGTCGACCAGGCAATGGTTCGAACGCGCGAGTGGCCCGTCCGCTGTGCTGCGCGCGTGAGAGGATTGGGGCGTCTTCTCCCATTCAACCGCACCATCGCTGTCACCGATCCAATAGGAGTGGGCGCCGGCAACCTGTGCTTGTTCGACGACCGCGCTTGCGGCGGAGCGTGTCTCTTGGGCCAGCGCGCGGTGCAAGAGCGAGAGATAGGGCACGCCCACCTTCGCGCCGTAGGTCTTGAGATTGGTCGTTCCCACGGTGACACCGTGCTGGTTCATACCCATCAGCGTCTGACAGCCCGAGCATGTCACCGTCCAGGTCTCCGGGCCTTCATCGGGCAGGCGGTGAAGCGCGATCACATAGTCCACATCGGGGCCGTTGAGATCCCAGGTTTGCCCTTGCAGCGCGCGGCCGTTGGCGCTCATCGATGGGGGCAGGAGGCCGACCGTGCAGCCCTCGTCCTCGACCACCACAGGATCGTCTGGGTAGGCGATGATGTCCCTTACATCGGTCATGTTCGCGGTGGTGAACAGGCGCACCGGGTCAACCCTTGCCCCCTCGGCGATGCCGTGATGCTCTTGATACCCCGATGGATCGAACTCGCGAACACCCTCAAGGCACTGCGCTCCGGCGGCAAACAGGCGATCCGTGCCCTCATGTCCGGTGTCGCGCAGATACGCTTCCACCGCGCGCACCCGGTCCGCAACGAAAAGGCGGATCATGTCGCGAAAATGCGCCCCGTACTGCCGGCCCATTTCGGTCGGTGTGCCGGTGACGGTTAATTGCGGTAGCTCAAGGCTCATATCTCTATCGGTCCTGCATCGATGCGGCTTGGCGCAGACATGGTTGAGATGAGTGCATTGCGCAAGGTTGGAAGGTCTGGCCCGACGCGTTCTGGCCGAGCGTGCGCAGGCGATAGGTGTAGCCGTCAAGCTGCGCCCCGCTTCGCGAATGGCGCGCGTTGGGGCGGCCGCGAAAGACGCCGCGACTTCGGCTCCAAAGGTTTCGAGTTCGGGGGAAAATTCGACGCGCATCGCGGGTCTCTCGGTGGCGATCCGGGCGGGGGTTTAGTTGATCAAACACCGCTTGAGCGGTGGGTTTCGAACCTTTGAACGAAACGGTATAAAAGTAATAAAAAACAATTACTTATACAAGAAATGAATGTGGATCCGGGCACACCGTAAAAATTGCGCGAAAATGGCGTGAAAACGGCGCGAAAATCGACCGGATTTCGCCCCCTTTCATACCCCCTTTTCACGCTGCCCTAGCCCGTCCCGCGAAGAGCCCCACAAACAGGCGCACCAGCCTCCACACCGCCCACGCGCCAAGCAGCGCCAGGCCAGCCAGAACCGCGTAGATCCAGGGGTAGTTCTGCAACAGCCGGGCGCGCGTGTTGGCGATGATCTGCCGCACCGAATCGTAGCCCTCGGGCATGGCGAGCGCGCCCACGCGCGCAGCGTAGGCGTCGTATTCGGACAGCATGTCCGCAAGCACCTCAGGCTGCGCCGCGCTCAGATCGGTGGTCTCGCCCGGATCGTTGGCGAGATTGAACAGCCGCCACGCGTTGTCGCCGCGCGGCGGCACGCTGCGCGTGATCTTGTAGTCGCCCTTGTAGAGCGCGGAATTGCCCGAAACCTCGATCGCGCGGACCTCACCGGGCTCATACGCGCTCAGCGTCTCACCGGTCAGCACCGGCATTAGACTGCGCCCGGTCATCGGCTTGGCGCCCTGGGTGATGGGCTGAGCGCCCGCCCATTCGAGCAAGGTGGGCGCAAGGTCGGGCGTCATGGCGGGAGAGGCGATGCGCGTTGGCTCAAGGCCCGGCCCGGCCACGATCAGCGGAACGCGCACTCCGCCTTCGGTCGAATAGAACTTGTACCACGCGCCGGGCGTCGCCGTTGCAACCGCCCATTCGGGGCCGATAAAGCCCCAGTGTCCGCGCTGCCCGACCGTCTCCAGATCAACATCGTAGCCCGTCACCGCCTGATACGCGCTTAGGAACGCGCTGTTGTCGCCGCGCGTGGGCTCGGGGCCGTTATCGGATGTGACCACGAAGATCGTGTTATCATACCGCCCGGTCTGTTTGAGATGCGCGATCAGCCGTCCGATGTGAAAATCCATCGCCTCCAGCATCGCTGCGTGCGCTTCCATGCGCGCGGCGTAGAGCGCGCGGTCCGCCTCGCCCAGGCTTTCCCACGCGCGGTGCTGCGGCGGCAGCGCGGCGAGGGCTGCGCCATCGGGCACAAACCCCAGTTCCTGCGCGCGCACGTGACGCTCGGCCCGCAAGGCGTCCCAGCCCGCATCATAGCGTCCCTTGTACTTGTCGATGAAGCGCTGCGGGGCCTGCACCGGAATGTGGACTGCCTGAAACGGGAGATAGGCAAAGAACGGCGTGGCGGCGTCGGTTTCCTCCAGATAGCGCAGCATCGTATCGACGATGAAACGCGAGGAATAGAAATCGTCCGGAAGGCTGGCCTCCTCCCCGTCCTCCCACCATGGCGCGTCCTTGTAATAGGGCATGTAGGAGCGGTCTTCCCAATTGTCCGCGCCCGAGGCCGCAAGCGCAAAGCTGCGGTCAAAGCCGTGCTTGTGGGGCATTTCTTCCGCCGCCTCGCCCAGATGCCACTTGCCGCTCATCAACGTGCGATAGCCCGCCGCGCGCAAGTGATCGGCCAGCGTCAGAACGCCCGGCTCCAAGGCCATCGTGTAGCCCGGCTGGCCCTTCTGTTCGGCGGGCAGGACTTCGGGGATGGTGGAGACACCGGTCAGGTGGCTGTCCATTCCGGTCAGCAGCATGGCGCGCGAGGGCGAGCACAGGGGCGAGGCGCGATAGTGGGTGAAGACGGCCCCGCGCTGAGCGAGAGCGTCGATATGGGGCGTGCGCGCCTCGCCCCCATACGCGCCAAGATCCATCAGGCCGACATCGTCGGCGAGAATAACGACGATGTTGGGCCGGGTGTCGGCGGCTGGCGTTGACGTAGCGACCGCGGGCGTCTCTTCACTCGCTTGGGCAAGCGACAGGCCTGGCAGCGCCCACGCCGGCATCGGCGTCAGAGTTGCCGCGACGATCAGCGTCAGCGCCGCCGCCGCCACGGCCAAGAGCGTATCCCGCCTTCGCGTTGATCCTTCGCGCGCCATCAAGCGTCCCTCTCCCCCGCAGCGACCGCCCCCGCGTTCGAGGTCCGTTGCCAGCCGCGCCGTTTAATGGCACTTTCCTGCCACAGTTCCGGCCCGGAGAAAACCGCGAGAGCGGTGCGCGGATCGCGCGAGGATTGTTCGGGTTCACCCGTGCCCCACGGGATCATCAGGAGAGGGGATGTGCTGCAATTTCTGCGCAAGGCTCAGCGAGAATTCACCTACGCCAAAGGCGTTTACGGTGTCCTGAGCAAGGTCAAAGAGCTGCAACCGGAATCGAGGGTCACGCTGACCGATGAAATCGAAGCGGCGGTGGACGCGCATGCGGATCGTGTGGCTTTTCTGTTCGAAGGCGAAACGCTGACCTATCGCGAGTTCGACGCGCGCGCGAACGCGGTTGCGCATTGGGCGCTGTCGCAAGGGCTGAAGCCCGGCGATACGGTGGCGCTGGTGCTTGAGAACTCGCCCGATTATCCGGCCGTCTGGTACGGCCTTTCCAAGGTCGGCGTGGTCGCCGCGCTGATCAACACCAATCTTGAAGGCGATGGCCTGGCGCATTGCGTATCGATCGTGGAGGCCAAGGCGATCATCGCGGGCGGGGTGCAGGCTTCGCGCGCCCGTGATGTGGCGGCCTCGCTAACCAACCGCTTGCCCGTATGGGATTTTGACGGCGAGGCCGGAGAGGACATGGCCGCGGCGCTGGCCGGGCAGCCGACAGCCCGCCCCGACGCCTCGATCCGCGCCGCGATCCGCAATTGCGATACGATGCTGTTCGCCTACACTTCGGGCACAACCGGCCTGCCCAAGGCGGCCAGGATCACGCATATGCGCGTGCGCGGCATGGCCCGGTTTGCCGATTTTCTCGGCTCGGTCGGGCCGGGGGACCGGGTCTACAACACGCTGCCGCTCTACCACATGACCGGCGGCGCGCTCGGCCTGGCGGGCCCGCTGATCTACGGCGCCACGGTGATCCTCAAGCGCAAGCTCTCGGTCTCGCACTTCTGGGACGATGTCGCGGATTATGGCGCTAACAAGTTCGTCTATATCGGCGAGCTGTGCCGCTATCTGCTCAACGCACCGCCGCATCCAAGGGAGCGCGCGCACGCGCTGGAATGCGGCTTCGGCAACGGGCTTCGCGGCGAGGTGTGGGGGCCGTTTGTCGAACGGTTCGGCGTTGGCGCAATGCGCGAGTTCTACGGCTCGACCGAGGGCAATGTCTCCTTCATGAACCTTGATGGCAAAGTCGGAGCGATCGGACGCCTGCCCGGCTGGATCGAAGACCGGATCGGGGTCAAGATCGTCAAGTTCGATGTGATCGAGGAGAAACCCGTTCGCGGGGAAGACGGCTTTTGCCAGATCGTGGACGTGGACGAACCGGGCGAGGCGCTGGGCCGGATCGGCACCAGCGGGCGCGACGCGTTTCACGGCTATCACGACAAGGCCGCGACGCAGAAGAAGATCCTCACCGATGTCTTTGAAAAGGGCGATGCCTGGTTTCGCACCGGCGATCTGGTGCGCCGCGATGCGGATGGGTATGTCTATTTCGTCGACCGCATCGGCGACACCTATCGCTGGAAAGGCGAGAACGTGGCGACCAACGAGGTCTCCGACGTGATCTCGAAATATCCCGGCGTCGAGACCGCCAACGCCTATGGCGTCGCGGTGCCCGGCGCCGATGGCCGGGCCGGGATGGTGGCAATGACCGTGCGCGAGGGGTTCGACATGGCCGGCTTTGCCGCGCATTGCCGCGCCAACCTGCCGCCTTACGCCGTGCCGCTGTTCGTGCGCATCCAGCCTCAGGCGGAGACGACGGGCACGTTCAAATTCCGCAAGGTCGAGCTGGTCGAGGAGGGCTTTGACCTCAGCCGGATCGAAGACCCGATCTGGTTTCTGGAACCGGGCGCGGATGCGTATGTGCGCATGGGTGCGGGCCATCAGGACCGTCTGGCTGCGGGTGAATACCGCCTTTGAGGTGAGACCTCCTTTGAGCCGAGACCTCAGGTTTGCACGTCGCGCTGGGTCAGCGCGGGGCGACCGATCCACTTTTCAAGCTGCGCGTCGCCCGCCGCTTCGCGGTCCAGTTCGGGCTGGAACTCCGCGGCCAGATAGGCGCGCGTCTTGTGCATCAGCCAGGCGGGATAATGCCGCATGGCGGAAAGGCCCGACACGTCCTCGCCCGCCACCAGAGACAGATCGTAATCGCTGGGCCGAAACGCGCGCCGCACCCCGGCCGCTGCGCGGTGGAGCAGGCTGCGGCGTTTGCGCAGCAGCAGGCGCTGCCAGTGCTGGTCGGGATCCTGCGTCATCAGCGCAGCCGCCTGGTCGAGCAGCGCCTCGGGCACCGCAGGGACTTTGGGCGCGGGGCCACCGAGGCGCGCCCGCGCCCGCGCCATCAGCGCCTCGATCAGCGCCAGACTGGCTTCCAGACCATGCTCGCGGGCAAAGGCCTCGATCGGCGCGCGCTCCACCAGCCCGCTGTCTTCCAGCGCCTGCAAATCGCTCAGGAGGTTGGGGCCGTTGTCGAACAGATTGTGGAAAGCGGCGTGCACGACGAGGTGCAGATAGGTGTCGCTGGGATCGGGCATGCGCACCGTGTGGCCCTGAAAATCGACCGCGCGCGCGTTCGCCACCAACCGCTCGCCCAGCGCCTGCGACCCGCTCCAGTCGCACGGGGCTATACGGTGGTGCAGCTCCAGATAGACCCGGTTCGCGTTCACGATCAGCGGTAGGTGATGCTTTCGCTCAAGCCCGTGTTCGCCCTTGCCCGGCACCTTGGCGTACCCCGTTTGCTTGAGCAGCGCGTAGGCGCGCTCGGCGTCATCGGGAGCCACCATGATGTCGAGATCGCGCATCGGACGCAGCGCGGGCTCGGCGTAGAATTGAAGGCTCAGCGAGGCGCCCTTGAGCGCGGCGTAGGGAATGCGGTGCTCATCGAGCGCCGCGCCGACTTCGATCAGGGCCTGCTGCATGACCAGCGAGCGAAACACCCAGCGGCGATGCGCGGCACAGCACGCCTCGCGCAAGGGTTCGGGCACGGGCCAACCAGGCCGCTGCGCAAAGGCCGCGTGCAGCAGCGGCAGAAGCCGGTACTGCTGGCTGCGCGCCGCAATCCAGTCCCACCCGGACGCGGCCAGCGCACGCAGATCGTCCGGCTCCACAGCGTCCGGTCCGCCCGCACACAGCGCCAGCAGCGTTTTGCGGGCCAGAGGGGTCTCGTCGGGGCTCATCATCGTCGCATTCCGCAACGCCACTCTATAGGATCATCCCCGCGCAAGTCACGCCTGCGCGCGCACGAGCGCTTGTCAGGCTGGACCATGCGGCTAGGATCACGCCCGTGAGCACGGGAGAGAACCAGCCGCCTTCAAAGACGCCGCGTCGCATCTGCGTGGCCGGAGCCAGCGGCACGATCGGCCGCGCGGTGGTGCGCGAAAGCGTGGCGCGCGGTTACGAGGTGACTGCTCTGGTCCGCACCGAGGCCGCCGCTCGCTTGCCCGAATTCATCGGGGCCACGGTCCGCGTGGTCGATGTCAGCCAGCAGATGGACGTCAGCCTCGCTTTGGCCGCGATCACACCGGACGCCGTCATCTCGTGCCTCGCCTCGCGCTCGGGTTCGCCCAAGGACGCGCGCGACGTCGATCTCGACGCCAATATGCACCTGTTGATCGCCAGCGAATCCCAGGCGGTCTCGCGTTTCATCCTGCTGTCGGCGATTTGCGTGCAGCGTCCGCGTCTCGCGTTTCAGAAAGCCAAGCTCGAATTCGAAGCCGCGCTCAAGGGTTCGCCCATCTCCCACACGATTGTGCGGCCCACCGCCTTCTTCAAGTCGCTGTCGGGTCAGGTAAAGCGGGTGGCGGCGGGCAAGCCGTTCCTGATCTTCGGCGATGGAGAGCTTACGCGCTGCAAGCCGATTTCGGACGGCGATCTGGCGCGGTTTATCGTGAACACGCTGACCGATCCCGCCGCGCGCGGCGCGCAGCTGCCGATCGGAGGGCCCGGACCCGCCATCAGTCTCAAACAGCAGGGCGCAATGCTGTTCGAACTGGCCGGACAAGAGCCGCGCTTCAAATCCGTGCCGGTCTGGCTGTTCGATGTGGCGGCGCGGGTGCTGAGCGTTGGTGCGCCGCTGTCCGACTGGTTTGCCGAGAAGGCCGAATACGCGCGCATCGCCAGGTATTACGCGACCGAGAGCATGCTGCTGTGGGACGAGCGGGCCGGGCAATACGACGCCGAGGCGACGCCCGAATTCGGCACCGAACGCTTACGCGATCACTACGCGCAGCTTCTGGCGGGCGAAACTTGCGCCGGCCCCGCTCCGGCGAGCGTCTAGGCCACAGGGAAAGGGACGCGTCTTGGGGGCTGGCAATTGGGTGTTTACGGGGCTGTCCTGCGTCTTTTTCATGGCGCTGGTCGCGTGGGTCAGCTGGATCAAGACGCGCGGCACCGCTGAAACCAAGGATGGCTATTTCCTCGCCGGGCGCGGGTTGGGCGCAACCTTTATCGCCGGATCGCTGCTGCTCACCAATCTTTCGGCCGAGCAGCTGATCGGGCTCAATGGCTCCGCCTACGGGTTCAACATGTCGAGCATGGGGTGGGAGGTGACCGCCGCCGTGGCCACGGTCGCCATGGCGCTCATTTTCCTGCCCAAATACCTCGCGGGCGCGTTTACGACCCTGCCGCAATTCCTGAACGACCGGTTCGATCCGAGCGTTCGGCGCATGTCGGTGGTGCTGTTCATGCTGGGCTATGGCCTCGTGACGATCCCTAGCGTGCTGTATTCGGGCAGTCTGGCGGTGATCGCGTTCTTCGACGTGCCCGCGCTCACCGGCCTTGGCGACTTCGAGGCGCTGGTGGCGATGGTAGTGGTGATCGGCGTCGTCGGCTCGATCTACGCGATCTTCGGCGGGCTGCGGGCGGTGGCCATTTCCGATACATTGAACGGGGTGGGGCTGCTCATCATCGGTGTCGCGGTGCCGCTCTTTGGCCTAGTCGCGCTGGGCGAGGGCGACCTTGGCGCGGGGCTTGCCAAGCTGACAAGCGAGCACACGCACAAGCTCAACGCGATCGGCGGCGCGGACGATCCGACGCCGTTCGGCACGCTGTTCACCGGGATGATCTTCGCGAACCTCTTCTATTGGTGCACCAACCAGTATGTGATCCAGCGCACGCTGGGCGCGAGCAGCCTGGCGGAGGGGCAGAAAGGGGTGCTCTATTCGGGCTTCTTCAAGATTCTGGTGCCGTTCCTGATGATGATCCCCGGCGTCATCGCCTTCCACATGTACGGACCTGGATTGGGTGGCATCGACGAGGCCTATCCGCGCCTTATCCGCGACGTCCTGCCCGTGTGGTTGAGCGGGTTCTTCCTCGCTGTCCTGCTGGGCGCGGTGTTTTCCTCGTTCAACTCGCTCTTGAACTCGGCGGCGACCCTATTTGCGCTCGACGTGTACGCTCCCGCCCTGAAACGCGCGGCGAGCGATGCGGAGCTGGTGCGCGTGGCCAAGATCGCGAGCCTTGTCATTGCACTCGCCAGCTTCGTTATCGCGCCGATGCTGACCTTCGCCTCCGAAGGGCTGTTTCAGGTGATCCGCAAGTTTACAGGCTTTTACAACATCCCGACCATCGCGATCGTGATGGTGGGCCTGTTTACAAAGCGCGTGCCAGCGCTGGGCGCGAAGATCGCGATCGTCTTCCACGTCATCGCCTATGGCCTCTTGCGGTTCGCGCTGGATGATGTGGTGACGCTGCACTTCATCCACCAATACGCGGCGCTGTTTGCGGTGGAGGTGGCCATCATGCTCGCCTGCGGGGCGCTTCGCCCGCGTGACGAGGCGTGGCGTTTCAGACGCGATGAGAAGGTTGATATGACGCCGTGGCGCTTTGCCAGACCGCTGGCGGGGACGCTGCTTTCGTGCGTCGTGGCAACCTATCTGCTGTTCTCGCCGCTGGGGCTCGCGCGCGCGGACGAGATCAGCACGTGGTTCGGGCCGTTGATGGGGGCGCTGGTTTTGGTGAATGCGGGCTATTGGGGGCTCGCTCTTCTCCGACCAACCCGCTCATCCTGAGGAGCCCGCGAAGCCGCAGGCAGAGCGGGTGTCTCGAAGGACACGCTCATGGGCTGGGTGCTTCGAGACGGGCCCTCTGGCTGCGCCTTCGGCCCCTCCTCAGCATGAGCGGGACTGAGGGATTTGAGCCACGAGCCAGGCTGTGTGTTGCGAATGTGAGCTAGTGGGGCGCTATCTGGAGAAGCCTTCAGCATGACTAGGTGCGCCTTAGGCCACCAGCGAGGCCAGCACTCGGCGCTTGCCCTGGAACGGCCTGCGCCCGTGCATCACGGTGAAGTTGTCGACCAGCGCGACGTCGCCCGCCTGCCACTCGCAATCCACGGTGAGCTCGTCGGCGAGCGCGATGGCGGGCGCCATGTCCTCAGCCGTGATCGGCTCGCCTTCGCCAAAGGTGATCGCCTTGTTGGGATCGTTGCGGCTGTCCGACCACCCTCTGAAGGCGGCGATAAGCTGGTTGAAGAAGCTGCGACGGCCATCGCGCAGCGCTCGAACAGCGGGAAGCGCGGCTGTGGTGACGCGCAGCGAGCCGTCCTCCAGCCACGCCCACGAATAGCCGAGCTCCATAAGGCGCGTCTCGGCTTCTTCGCTCGTCGCGACGCTCAGTGTCGAGCGCCAGCTGCGCCCTTGTCCCGAGCCCGCGTCGTCATCGCCCGGCATCACATTGGTGTAGCGCACGCCTTCGGCCTCCAGCCGCGCGAGAAAGTCCGGCGCGACCTCAGCCAGACGTTCGGCCACCCGGTCCGAACGGCACAAGGGTGTGGCCCCACCCGTCATCTCGGCCACCTCGCAATAGAAGAACAGCTTGGAGGGGTAGAGCGGGGTCTGCGCCATCTCGTGGTGGAGGAAGATCTCGGTCGATGGCGGGGCTTCGTTGGCGGTGAAGACGCGCGGCGTCACATTGGTGCGCACCGCGTTGCTGAGCGAATCCTCGTAGGTGAAGCCGGCTTCGCCATAGCCCTCGACCGCGGCGTCGAACGCGATCGGGTCGGGTACGTCGAACCCGCGAAAGAGCAGCGCGCCCGCGTCCTCCAGAGCGGCGTCGACCGCGCCTTTATTGGTCTTCAGGAAAGCGGCCAGGTCGCCGCCGCCGGTGATCAGGGCGGGAAAATCAGTCATAGATCGGGTGGAAGGTTCCAAAAGCGGCCTCGGTGAAAGTGCCGGGATCGTTAAAGCGGCGGTTCTGGTTGAGCGCGCTGATCGCCGCCATCTCCACCGCGCTCAGTTCGAAGTCGTCGATCGCCAGGTTCTCGCGCATCCGCTCGGGCTTCGATGTCTTGGGGATCACCGCCGTCCCGCGCTGCACCCCCCAGCGCAGCAGCACCTGCGCGGGCGTTTTGCCATGCGCCTCGGCGGCCACCATCACCGGCGCTGCGCCCAGCAGGCTCTCGCCGGCCTCCGCCATATCGAGCTCGAAATAGCTTTGCGCGCCCAGCGGGGAAAAGGCGGTCACCTCGACCCCGTAATCGCCCGCGAGCCGGATCAGCCGCTCCTGCGTGAGGTAGGGATGCGCCTCGATCTGGAGCGTGTGGGGCCTGACGCGCGCGTAGCTCATCAGGTCGTGCAGCAGGCCGGAATTGTAGTTGCACACGCCAATGCGCTTCACGAGGCCTTTCTCGACCAAGGCCTCCATCGCGCGCCACGTCTCATGAAGCGGCACACGCGCGCGGACCATGCGCGGGGATTCAGCGTCGGGATCGACGAGCCATTCGGGCGGGTAGCGCTTTTCGATGGGCACATATTGCAGCGCGATGGGGAAGTGGATGAGGTAGAGGTCGAGGCAATCGAGGCGAAGGTCGGACAGCGTCTTGCGGCACGCCTCCTCGACGTGTTCGGGCGCGTGGAAAGTGTTCCATAGCTTCGAGGTGATCCACAGGTCTTCGCGCGCCACCAGGCCCTCGGCCATCGCCTGCGCAAGGCCTTCGCCGGTCTGCGCCTCGTTGGCGTAATCCGCCGCGCTGTCGAAATGGCGGTAGCCCGCGCGCACCGCCTCGACGACGGCGCTGGCGGTCTCTCCCTGCGGGATTTTCCAGAGGCCAAAGCCCACGCGGGGCATGTCTTCACGCATTCCTAGTCCTCATCCTTGAAATCGATTGCGACCGGCATCCCGGTGGCGATGCTCTCTTGCGCGGCGGCGCCCATGACGACCGAGCGATAGCCATCGCGCGCGGTGATCCGAGGCTCGGCCCCGCTCGTCAAGGCCGCGTGGAAATCGCGCAGCTGATAATAGGTTGCCCCGTGATGCGAGCCGGCTTCGAGCGCCTTCGCAGGCACCGCGACATGCTCGCAATGGGGCCCGGACTTGTCGCGCGGAGACCAGGTGACGAACCCTCCCGGCAGTTTGACCTCGAGCTTGCCGACCGGGCCGACGGCGCTGATTTCCTCCTGCTCCTCGGACCCCTCGGCAAACATGCACAGGTCCAGCACCGCGCGCGCGCCGCCTGCAAAATCGACCACGACGAACGCGTTGTCGAGGATGTCGGGCGCCTCTCCGTCATAGCGCTCCTCCAAATGGTTCACGTCCTGCGCGCCGCTTGCGAACACGCGCACGGGTTCATCGCGCAGGATGTGGCGCATCAGGTCGAAGAAGTGGCAGCATTTCTCCACCAGGGTGCCGCCGGTGTTGCGGTTGAAACGGTTCCAGTCGCCCACCTTGGTGAGGAAGGGGAAGCGGTGCTCGCGGATCGCGAGCATCTTGATCGCGCCCGCCTCGCCCGCGTGCACCCGCTCGATAAAGCGCGTGGCGGGCGGCATGTAGCGGTATTCGAGGCCGACCCAGAACAGCCGGTCATAAGCGCGCACCGCCCGCTCGAGCGCCTCGGCGTCGGCGAGCGTCGTGCACATCGGCTTTTCCATCAGCACCGCGCAGCCCGCTTCCATCACCGGCCCCGCCACATCGAAATGGGTGAAGTTGGGCGAGGCGATGATGACCGCGTCCGGCTTCGCCTCGGCCAGCAGGGCGGCGCTGTCCTCGAACACGCGCACATCCAGGCCGAGCGCGCGAGCCTCGGCCTGCGCCAGCGTGCGCGAACCGGCATCCGGGTCCGCCACTGCGACCAGATCGGCCCCCTCGACCAGCGCCATATTGCGCATATGCTCGCGGCCCATCATGCCGCAGCCAATGATCGCGTAGCTGCGCGTTTCCATCAAGGACGCCTCCACACGGCGTATCCGGCGGGCGGGATCACGGTCTTGCCGATCAGAGGCGCGCCGGGGCCGATCCCGGCGGTGTTAATCGGCGTATCGCAATAGTTGAAGGCCAAGAGGTGCCGCGCGGTGCGGCGCAGGCGCAGCCCTTCGGGAAGTGTGGTGAGCGCGACCCCCGCTTCTCTGGCCATGCGCGCAACAAGCTGATCGAGCAGGCGCGCATCGGGCCAGCCCGCAATGTAGCGCGTGCGCGCCCGGCGATAGACAACGCCGCCCGTACTGGCTGAAAGCTCAGCCATTTCGCTTGTCTCCACGTCCTCGCGCCAGCGCGCAATCGAACCGTCTCCCGCCTCCAGGCGCACCCCATCGCGCAGGCTTTCGACGCGGGTGACGGTGAGCGGCATAAGCGCGCGCAGCTCACCCGGCGCAAGCTCATCGGGGATCGCGAAGCTGGCGGTCTTGCTGCCGGTGCGAGGCCCGATGAGAATCGGCGCGGTGAGCTTGGACAGGCGCTCGACAAATCCGCCGGGCAAAATAGGCAAGCTGGGCACCAGCACCATGGCGTAGCGCGACAGATCCGCTTGCGGTGAGACGATGTCGACATCGAGCCCCTGGCGCCTGAGCGCGCTGTACCATTCGAACACCAGCTCCAGATAGCGAAAGCTCTTGGCCTGCGGCTGGATACCGCACACCCAGGCGGCTTCGTAGGAGAAGACGAGTGCCGCCTGCGCCTTGACCGGCTCCGCCTCCCCCAGCGTGTCCAGCGCCTTGGCGGCGGCGCGCGCTTCGGGCGCGGCCTCGGCTTCGGAGCTGTCGGGACGCAAGAGCCCGGCGTGCATCTGCTCCTGCGCAAACGGCGCCTGTCGCCAGCGGAAATAGCCCACGAACTCAGCGCCGTGGGCGTAGGCCTCAAGGGTCCACAGCGCGACCATACCGGGCAGTGGCGCGGGGTTGAACCGCGCCCAGTTCACCGGGCCGGGCTGCTGTTCCATCACCGCCCAGCGCCCGCCCGCCGTTGTGCCGCGATAAAGGTCGTGGTGGAAGGCGGCGATATCGGGATGGCCCTGGCGCAGGTAGGCGCGCTTGGTCGCATCATCGAACCAGAACTGCTCCAGAAAGCCGAGCGGATAGCTGTCCCACGTCGCCACATCGAGATCGCGGCCAACCGCGTGATGATCGAACTCGGTGAAGAAGCCCATGAAATTGTGCGTGATGTCGCGATCGGGCGAGAGTTCGCGCAAGATATCGGCCTGCTCGCGGTTGAAGCGCACCACTTCGTCCGAGGCGAACCGGCGGTAATCCAGCCAGTGCGCTGGATTGGCTTCGGTGACGGTCAGGTTGGGAGGATCGATGGCCTCGAAGCTTGCGTATTCCATGCTCCAGAACACATTGCCCCACGCCTCGTTCAGCGCTTCGATGGTGCCGTAGCGATTGAGGCACCAGACCCGAAAACCCGCCGCTGCGCTGTCCGAAAAGCTGAGCACGGTGTCGTGGCAACCATATTCGTTATCGGTCTGCCAGGCGACGATGGCGTCGTGTCGGCCGTAACGCTTAGCGAGCGCGGTGATGATCCGGCGGCTTTGCGCGCGGTAGCCCTGGTGCGAGAAACAGTAATGGCGGCGCGAGCCAAAACGGCGCGGGCGGCCCTCGGCGTCCACCGCAAGCATGTCGGGCATCCGGTCGACCAGCCATTTGGGCGGCGTGGCCGTCGGCGTGCATAGGATGATCCGGAGGCCTTCGGCGGCGAGCGTGTCGATCGCGCGATCCAGCCACTCCCATTCGAACCGGCCCGGCTCCGGTTCGATCCGGCTCCACGCAAACTCGCCGATGCGCACAAGGCTCAGACCCATTTCGCGCATGCGCCGCACGTCTTCGGCCCACATCTCCTGCGGCCAGTGTTCGGGGAAATAGCACGTGCCGAGCTTCATGGCTCACATCTCTCCAGCGCGATCAGCCACGTGGTTTCGGGGTGCGTGAGCGGCAAGGCAAGCCCCTGCCTCATAAGCGCCTCGCCCGAAAGCGTAAGGCCCTCGCGCCAGCGCTCCGGCTGGTCAAGGTAGAGCGAGGCCCTTGCGGGCCATGGGGCAGGCAGCGTGACGCGATACGATGCGCTCGGATCAAGCCCGGCGAGGCGCAGCGGCGCGGCGTCGAATTGGGGCGAGAACTGCGTCTGCGCGGCGATGGCGAGCGCGCGGGGCCCGCCCACGACCATCTGCGCGAAGATATGCGGATCGGGGTGGTCGAGCCGCCACAGATCGCCCGAATGCAGCAGGGCGCGCCAATCTTTGTAGAGCGCGATATGCGCCGCGAGCGTTTTGCGCTCCGCCTCGCTCATCGCGCGCGGATCGGCCTCGATCCCCATGTGCCCGAACAGCGCAACCTTGGCGCGAAAATCCATGTCGAGCGTGCGCCCGGTGATCGGGTTGGGCGAGGGGCCAACGTGATTGCCCAGAACCTCCAGCGGCAGGAATTGCGACCAGGCCTGCATGATGCGCACGCGCTCTGCCGCGTCGTTATTGTCCGAGGGCCAGACACGGTGGCAGCGCTCCAGCAGCGCGTAATCGATCCGCCCGCCGCCCTCGGCGCACCCTTCGATATCGACCTCGGGATGCGCGGCGCGAACGCGGTCGATCAGCGCGTAGGACCCCATGGTCTGCGCGTGGCGATGGCCGACGGGGAAGAGGTCGCGGTTGTGATCCCATTTGAGATAGGCGATCGCGTGCTCGTTCAGCAGCGCATCGAGCTGGGCAAAAACCGCCTCGCGAACCTCGGGGCGGGCGAGGTCCAGCACGAGCTGGCCGCGCATGGTGGGGCGCTCATCGCTCTCGCTGTGCAGGCACCAGTCGGGATGCGCGCGGTAAAGGTCGCTTTCGGGCGAGACCATTTCGGGCTCGACCCACAGGCCGAAATCCATACCCAGCGCGTGAACCTGGTCGATCAGCGGGGTGAGCCCGTTCGGGAACACATCGCGCGACACAAACCAGTCGCCAAGGCTTGTGGCCGTGCTGCGCCGCCCGGCAAACCAGCCATCGTCGAGGACGAACCGCTCCGCGCCGACTTCGGCCGCCGCCTCGGCGAGCGCGATCAGCGCAGGCTCGGAGAGATTGACGCCGAGCGCGTCCCATGAATTGACGTGCACCTTGCGCGGGGCGCCGGGGGAGCCAGTCGCAAGGCGCTCGGCCCGGACATGGCGGTGCCAGTTGTGGGCGAGAACCTTGCGGTCGGGCGCGATGGTGAACACCGCCTCAGGCGTTTCGTATGTGTCGCCGGGGGCAAGCGCGATCTCGCCCGGCGTCAGGCGCGGGGCCATTTGCAGGATCGCGCGGCCATCGCTGTTGCCCGGCCGGTCGCATTCGATACGGGTGTCGAAATCGCCGCTCCAGGCCAGATGCGCGCTGAGCGCTTCGCCCGTGTCTGGGCCGTCGAGGATCAGCCAGTTGCCGCCAAAGCCCGGCTTGCCGTGCGCGGACCCTTGCGCAAGTCCCTCGGCCCCCAGCGCGCGGCGGGTCTGCTGGATCTCGTGCGCCCAGCGCCCCGAAAATGTCGTTACATGCGTGAAGCGCGGTGGCACGGGCAGCGCCAGCGCGCTGAGGCGGTCCACCCAAAAGGGCCGCTGATGCGTGCTGGACAGCGCGGTCCGCGCTCGCACCACATCCCCGGCGCTGAGTGTCCAGGTCTGCACGCACTCAAGCCCCAGCCGTGGATCGGCGCTGCGGATGGCGAGGCGCGTTTCCTCCGCCTCCCACGAGGTGACGCGAAAGTCGGTGGCGAGCGCGATGGGCGCGCCGTCTTCGATCGCAGTCAGCGCCACAGCGGGCGAACCCATCCACCCGGCCTTTGGTTCGGGCAGGAGCCCCGGCACGGGCGGCGCGTCTGGCTGGCTTTCGTGCCGCCCGCGCCCTTGCGCCGCGGCGAGCGCGGACAGGTCCTCGCGTCCGGGCAGCCGCGCGCCAAGATAGACGAGGTCCGCCGCGCCGCCTTTCTCAAGCGCGACGACCAGTGTGGCCTTCTCCCCATCAAGCCGCACAAAGTCCCACCGCTCGCTCAAACCGGCTCTCTCCCTCACCGGCCCTGTGTCAGACCGCCGTTGAAGAGGCCCCATGAACTCTTGCCGCGCTGATGGCAATCGGCTCTAACGCGCGCACCTGAAACGAGACGTCATCATCCATGCTATCCAGCCTTCCGACGAATAACGCGATCCAGATCGCGGTCTGCCTTGGCATCACCGCTCTGGTGGGCCTGGCCACATGGCTCACCATCCGCCGCGCCAAGCACGATGGCTCGAAGAAGGACGTGTTTCTCGCGGGCGGCGGGCTCAATTGGGTGTTTGTCGCCGGCGCGATCACGCTCACCAACCTTTCGACCGATCAGCTGGTCGGGATGAACGGCAACCAGATGGCGCTGCTCGCCTGGTGGGAGATCGCAGGCTTTGGCGGCCTCCTGATCCTCGCCTTCGTGTTCGTGCCCATCTATTACCGCAACAATTGCACGACCGTCACCGAGCTGCTGGAAAAGCGCTATGGCGGGCGCTCGATCCGCACGCTGATTTCGGCGCTGTTCCTGTTCGGCAATATCCTCATCTACCTGCCCGCCGTGCTCTATTCGGGCGGTACTTTCATGCAGGCCCTGTTCGGGGACAATCTGCCGATCCTGTTCTTCGCCGCGATCCTGGCGGTTGTATCCGCAGGCTACACCATTTTCGGCGGGCTGCGCGCGGTGGCGGTGATGGACACCTATTCGGGTGTGGGCATTCTGGGCCTGGCGCTGCTGATCGTGTTCCTTGCGCTTGCGGCGGTGGATTTCGACCTCTCGGGCGTTCCGGCGGAGCGGCTGACCCTGATCGGCGGGCCCGACAGCCCGATCCCGTTTCACACGCTGTTCACCGGCATGATCTTCATCCAGATCTTCTACTGGTCGACCAACCAGAACCTTACCCAGCGCGCCATGGCCGCGCCGACGATCCGCGAGGCGCAAAAAGGGGTTCTCGCCGCCGCGTTCATCCGCATTCTGATCGTTCCGCCGATTGTCGTTGTCCCCGGCATCGTCGCCTACCAGCTGTTCGGCGATGTGGGCGATGCCGCCTATGGCCAGCTGATCGCCACCGTGCTGCCCCCGTGGCTTTCGGGCGCGTTTGCCGCGATGGTTGCCGCGGCGGTGATCACCACGTTCAGCGCGGTGCTCAATTCGAGCGTTGCGCTCTATTCGGTCGACTTTCACGAACAGTTCGTGGGCGAGGTGACGAACCACTGGAAGCTCGCCGCGGCGGTTTCGGTGCTGCTGACGGTCACATCGATCGCGCTGGTAACCGTCTTCATCGACGCCTCGCAGGCGGACCCGGAAGATTTCAGCATTATCAACCTGCTCCAGCAATTGAACGGGCTGCTATCAATGCCGATCCTCTCCGCATTCGTCGCCGGGCTGCTGTTCCGCAATGTCGATGCGCTCGCGGCGATTGCGGGCGTTGTGTGGGGCGTGGGCTTGTACGCGGTGTACACCTTCGTCTGGCAACCGGCGGGTGTGGTGACGATGCACTATATCGACTTCATGGTGGTGACGCTGGTGACAAGCGTGCTGGCGGCGCTGTTGGTCAACCGGTTGGCGCTGGGCAATCGGGCCGAGTTCGTCGGTTTCAAGCGCCACGACAAGGCCGCCGCGTGAGCATCGATCTTACAAGGCCGCACCGCCGCTACAACCCGCTAAGCGGGCGCTGGGTGCAGGTTTCGCCGCATCGGCTCGACCGGCCCTGGCAGGGCGAGGAGACCGTGCCCAAGCCGCCTGTGCCCGCTTACGATGAGGGGTGCTACCTGTGCCCCGGCAACACACGCAAGAACGGCGAAGTGAACCCTGACTACGAGGGCGTTTACGTCTTCGATAACGACTTTCCGGCGCTGCTCGATCCCCCCGACCTCGCCCAAAGTGAGGACGCGCTGTTCAAGGCCCAAACGACCCAAGGCGTCTGCCGCGTCGTCTGCTTCTCGCCCGACCATTCCAAAACTCTGCCGCTGCTGACGCATGCTGAGCTGCGCGAAGTGATCGATGTCTGGGCCGATCAAACCGCCGAGCTGGGCGAGCGGTTTGCGAGCGTGCAGATTTTCGAGAACAAGGGCGCGATGATGGGGTGCTCCAACCCGCATCCGCATGGGCAGATCTGGGCGACGCGGCACATGCCCGATGAACTGACGGAGGAAATCGTCCAGCAAGTCGGCTATCATGATAAGAACGGCTCCAACATGTTGCTCGATCTCGCGGCGCGTGAGGTCGAAAGCGGCGATCGGGTGGTGGAGTGCAATGCGGACTGGGTCGCGATCGTCCCGTTCTGGGCGGCATGGCCGTTCGAGACCTTGGTGCTACCGCGCTTCAAGGCCGCGCGATTGCCCCAGCTCTCCGATGGCCAGCGCGGCACCCTTGCCCGCGTTCTGAAAGCGCTCACCACGCGCTATGACAATCTCTTCCGCACCAGCTTTCCCTATTCGATGGGGTGGCATCAGTTTCCATTTGCCGAAACGGCGCTCGATCATGCGCAGCTCCACGCCCATTTCTACCCGCCGCTCTTGCGCTCGGCCTCGGTGCGCAAGTTCATGGTGGGCTATGAGATGCTCGCCGAACCCCAGCGCGACCTCACCCCCGAGCGCGCGGCGGACATGCTGCGCGCGGTCAGCGGCTCTGAGCATTACCTTGCCGCCAGCGAGGCGTCCGCGTGATCCGGCGCGAGCGCCTGATCGCCCGCGCCCGGCAGGGCTATCGCCTCGCTTTCGGCACCCAGGGAGAGAGCCCGCGCCGTTTCTTCGCCGCGCCGGGGCGGGTCAACCTGATCGGCGAGCATGTCGATTACAATGAGGGCTTTGTTCTCCCGTGCGCGATCAACCGCGAGACGGTCGTTGCCATTCAGGCGGGGCCGGAAGTCGGAGGCCAGGGCTATATCGAAGCGGTGGCTATCGACTTTGGCCAGAACCGCGACAAGATCGCGCTGTACGAGCCGATAGCCCGGTCCGATTCCAGCTGGCAGAACCTTCTTCGCGGGGTGGTGGTGGCCCTGCAAAAGCGCGGGCACGAAGTCCTGCCCGCCCGCCTTGCGATCACGGGCGATGTTCCGATTGGCGCCGGCCTGTCCTCCTCGGCCTCCTTTGCCGTCGTTGTGGCTCTGGCGCTCGCGTATCTGAGCCGCATCCAGGTTTCAAAGGCGGAGCTGGCGCTGGTCGCGCAGGAGGCGGAGAACGACTTTCTAGGCACAAAATGCGGGATCATGGATCAGATGGCCTCCGCGCTTGGAGCAAGCGACGCGGCTTTGCTGCTCGATTGCCGTTCGGGCCAGAGCATGCCGATTGCGGTGTCAAGCGAGCTGGCCCTTGTGGTCGCGGATACCGGTATCCGCCGCGAACTGGTCACCAGCGCGTTCAACGAGCGCCGCGCCCAGTGCGAGGCCGCCGCGAAACACTTCAACGTGCGCGCCTTGCGCGATCTCAGCGCGCGAGCCCTTGAGGCGGGGCGCAGGGACCTTGACGCGACCCTGTACAAACGCGCGCGCCACGTGGTGAGCGAGATCGCGCGGGTCGAACCCACGGCGGTCGCGCTCAACCAGGGCGACACGGCGGCGATCGCGCGGCTGTTTGCCGAGAGCCACACCTCCCTGCGCGAGGATTACGAAGTGACCGTGCCCGAGGTCGATCGACTGGTCGGGACGATCGGCGCGGCGCTTTCGGCTGGCGACACGCCTTTAGGCGGGGTGCGGATGACGGGCGCGGGCTTTGGCGGCTGCGTGGTGGCTGTGGTGCGCAAGTCCGCCGCCGACCTGGTTCTCGAAGCGGTGCACGACACCTACAACGCCGATGCCGATACCCCCGCGAGCGCGGCGATCTACTCAATGGTGGGCGGCGCCAGCGACATCAGCCCGCAGCGCCCATCCTCGCTTCCAACTTCGTAGCGCGCCCGAGGACTCTCCTGAGAGGCCATTTACACATATAAAAATATCTTTATATGCATGACGCGCCTATGACGACCGTGTCTTCCTCCAGCGCGCTTTCCAGCGCACCGCCCAGTTCCGCGACGAGTTCCGCGACGGGCGCGCTGACCAAGGCCGTGCCGGTGGACGCCCTATTCAAGGCGCTCGCCGATCCCACGCGGCTGCGCATGGCTCGGCTGCTGGCGACGATGGAGCTGGCGGTGGGTGAACTCGCGCAAGTGCTCGGGCAAAGCCAGCCGCGCGTCTCGCGCCATGTCGGCATTTTGTGCGATGTGGGTCTGGCCGAACGCCGCCGCGAGGGCAGTTGGGTCTTCCTGCGCGGCACGGGGGCTGCGGAAGAGGCTGGCCCGATTGCCGCTGCCCTCGACCGGGTGCTGGCCGTTGCCGAGGCGGAAGAGCCAGCCTTTGCGCAAAGCTGCGCGGACGACCGGCGCAAGCTTGCCGCGATCCGCTCCGCCCGCGAAGACGCTGCGACGCAATATTTCGCGCGACACGCTGGCGAATGGGATGAATTGCGCGCGCTCCACAGCTCGGACGGGGAAGTCGAAGCGCGCCTGGTCGAGGCGCTGTCCGGCCATGAGCTTGGCGCCTTGCTCGACATCGGAACCGGGACGGGACGCATTGCCGAACTGTTCGCGGGCCGGGCGGCGCGCGTCACCGCGCTGGACAAGAACCTTGAAATGCTGCGGGTCGCGCGCGCCAAATTGCAGCATCTGCCCACCGCGCAAATCGAGATTGTGCAGGGCGATTTCGCCGACCTGCCGTTTGACGCGGGAAGCTTTGACACGGTTCTGCTGCATCAGGTGCTGCATTTCGCGTCCGATCCCGCGCAGGCTCTGGCGGAGGCCGCGCGCGTCACCCGCCCGCAAGGTCGCATCGCGATTGTCGATTTCGCCGCGCACGACCGCGAAGAGCTGCGCGGCCGCCACCAGCACGCTCGCCTGGGATTTTCGGATCGCCAGATGGCGAGCCTTCTGCGCCGGTCGGGCTTCACCGCCAGCGAGCCGATTGCGCTCGAAGGCGGCGAATTGATCGTCAAAGTCTGGATCGGTCAGCGCAAGACGACGTTGAACGAGCAACTCGACGCGATCTCCACCCCCACCCCCACTCCCGCCCAGAAGACCCCGTCATGAACCCGACCTTCGAGGAACTGCGCGAACACCGCACCGCGCTTGATACGCCGCTGTTCTCCGGCCTTCCCGGCGACATTGATGTGAGCTTCGAATTCTTCCCGCCCAAGAGCGAGAAGATGGAAGAGCAGTTGTGGAAGGCGGTGGTCGAGCTGGCGCCGTTGCAGCCGCAATTCGTCTCGGTCACCTATGGCGCGGGCGGCTCGACGCGCGAGCGCACCCACGCCACTGTCGCGCGGATCATCGCCGAGGCGCAGCTTCCCGCCGCCGCGCACCTGACCTGCGTGGGCGCGAGCAAGGCGGAGCTCCGCGAGGTTGCCGAACACTACTGGGAAGCCGGCGTGCGCCATATCGTCGCGCTGCGCGGCGATGCCGGAGAGCCGGGCGCGCCCTTCACGCCGCACCCCGATGGCTACGCTGGCGCGGCCGAACTGGTCGCGGGGCTAAAAGAGATCGCCGACTTCGAAATCTCGGTCGCCGCCTATCCCGAAACGCACCCCGACGCCGATTGCCCCCAATCCGATATCGACCATCTCAAGCGCAAGCTTGACGCCGGGGCCACGCGCGCGATCAGCCAGTTCTTCTTTTCCGCCGACACCTTCTTTCGGTTCCGCGACAGACTGGCGGCGGCGGGGATCGAGCAGAAGGTCTTGCCGGGTATCCTTCCCGTCACCAACGTCGCCCAGGCGCGCAAGTTTGCGGGCGCGTGCGGGGCCGATATACCGGCGTGGATGGACGGCCTGTTCGAAGGCCTCGATGAACGGCCCGCCGCGCGCCAGCTGGTCGCCGCAACGGTCGCTGCGGAATTGTGCCGCCGGCTCTACGCGGGCGGCGAGCGCGATTTTCACTTCTACACGCTCAACCGCCCGGACCTTGCCTATGCGATCTGCCACATGCTCGGCAAACGCCCGGCATGTGCTGGATGAGGCCCACGCGATAGGGCGAAGTCATCTTGCGGGACACCGTCGCAAAGGAACAGATTATGCTTAGAGAATTGCGATCTTATGTGAGCGTGCTGAGCAAACTGGGCAGCCCGCAGACCGTGCAGGAAATGGCGCTATCGGGCGGGGCGTGGCGCAAGGCGGATGCGATGGAGTGTCCGTATTGCGGTTATGTCGGGCCGTTCGCCAGTTCGGGTGTCATGCTGATGCCCAAGAGCTGCTGCCCCAAATGCGGATCCTTGCCGCGCCATCGACTGTTCCGACTGATCGATGCCGACTTTGCCGGTAAAGACCTGCTCCACTTTGCACCCGAGGGCATCGTGAAGGACTGGCTTGGGAGCGTGGGCCTGGCGAGCTATCGCACCGCGGATCTGTTTCGCACGGATGTGGATTTGAACCTCAACGTTGAGGATTTGGATCTGCCGTCGCAATCGGTCGACATGATCCTGTTCTTCCACGTCCTGGAACATGTTGATGACCGCAAGGCCTTGCCCGAATTGTTCCGTGTTCTGCGCCCCGGTGGCACGCTGTTTGCTATGTTCCCGATCGTGGAAGGGTGGTCGCAAACCTATGAGAACCCCGAAATGGTCACCGACAAGGAGCGCGAAATCGCCTTTGGCCAGTCCGATCATGTGCGCTTTTACGGGCGTGACGTGCGCGACCGGATCCGCGATGCGGGATTTGAGATCGAAGAATTCACCGCTGGCCCGGTTGAAAGCCCGCGTTACGGTCTGGAACGCGGCGAGAAGGTGTTCGAGTGCAAACGCCCCCCTGATAGCGACCCCCATACGAAAGGCGTTCCCCAATGAGCACCGCTACGCTGTCCCCGGCACCCGCCGCGACCGCGCGCAAGCGCCTGAACGAAGCGGCCAAGGCGCGCATTCTGATCAAGGATGGGCCCTATGGCACCGCGATCCAGGCCGAGAAGCTCTCGGCTGAGGACTACGCGGGCGCGACCGGGCTCAATCGGGATCAAAAGGGCAATAACGATCTGGTGAACCTCACCCAGCCGCGGGTGATCCGCAAGATCTGCGACAGCTATATTCACGCCGGCGCGACGCTGCTCGCGACCAACACCTTCAACGCCAACCGCATCAGCCAGGCGGATTACGGCGCGGAAGACCTGGTGCGCGACATCAACATCTCGGCAGCAAGGGTCATCCGCGAAGCCTGCGACGATGCCACCGCCGAGGACGGCCTACCGCGTTTCGTGTGCGGCGCGATGGGGCCGACCAACAAGACGCTGTCCTTGAGCCCCGATGTCGAAGACCCCGGTTTTCGCGAGGTCGACTTCGACGAAGTCAAGGCGATCTACAAGGAACAGGCGGATGCGCTGGTCGAGGGCGGCTGCGACTTCATCCTGATCGAGACGGTGTTCGACACTCTGAACTGCAAGGCTGCGATCATGGCGGTGAAAGAGATCGAGGCGGAGCGCGGCCACGATGTACCGATGCTTATCTCGCTCACGCTCACCGATATGTCGGGGCGCAATCTGTCGGGCCACACGGTCGAGGCGTTCTGGCACACCGTGCGCCACGCCAAGCCCGCCGCCATTGGCCTCAATTGCAGCTTTGGCGCCGAGCAATTGCGCCCGCATGTCCAGATCATGTCGAGCATCGCCGACACGCTGCTGCTCGCTTATCCCAACGCCGGGCTTCCCAACGAGCTGGGCGAATACGACGAAGCGCCTGCGACCACGGCCGAGCTCGTCGCGCTGTGGGCCAAGGAAGGCCAGGTCAACATTCTGGGCGGGTGTTGCGGGATCACGCCGGGGCATATTTCCGCTATCGCCGCGGCGGTGCGCGAGGCGAAGCCGCGCGAGAAGCCGACGCTTGATCCCGCGATGCGTCTTGCAGGGCTGGAGCCGTTCTCTATCGCCAGCCCCGCCAGCTGCTGCTCCTGCAAATAGTCAGTCCTTTTCCAAGACCCTGATCCCCCGTGAGCACGCCAGACGCTTCCAGCACCAACGGCACCGCGATAGTCGTTCGACCGGCAAGCGCCGGGGACGCCGGGCGTCTGTCGTTGATCAGCAACGCGACCTTTCTCGAGACCTTTGCGGGCCAGATCGCAGGCGAGGCGCTGATGGCGCATTGCGCGACCAAGCACACGCCCGACTTTCTGGCAGGCCTGCTTGCGAACGGCGCGAAAGCCTGGCTTGCCGAACTGGACGACGCGCCGGTCGGCTACGCCCTGCTGACCCCGCCCGAGCTCGACGCCGCGCAACAGGGCGATATCGAATTGAAGAAGATCTATGTCCTCTCGCGCTTTCACGGCGGCGGTCTCGCGCGCGACTTACTCAGCGCCGCGCTGGCGGGCGCCGCGGGGCATCGCCGCCTGCTGCTGGGCGTCAAAGCCGACAATGCGCGCGCCATCGCTTTCTATGAAAAGCACGGCTTTGAACGCATCGGGACGCGCCGCTTCGATGTCGGCGGAAAACTCTACGATGATTTCGTCTTCGCACGCGATCTGACCCTGGAACCGACCATATGAACACCCAATCCGCCTCGACCTTCATCAATATCGGTGAGCGCACCAATGTGACCGGATCTGCCCGGTTCAAGAAGCTTATCATGGCGGACGATTATGCGACCGCCGTGGAAGTCGCGCGCCAGCAGGTCGAGAACGGCGCGCAGGTGATCGACGTCAACATGGACGAAGGCCTGCTCGACGCGAAACACGCGATGACGACCTTCCTCAAGCTGATCGCTGCAGAGCCGGACATTGCCCGCGTGCCGGTGATGATCGATTCATCGAAATGGGACGTGATCGAGGCGGGGCTCAAATGCGTCTCGGGCAAGCCGATCGTCAATTCGATCAGCATGAAGGAAGGCGAAGAGGAGTTCCTCAAGCACGCAAGGCTTTGCATGGCCTATGGCGCGGCCGTGGTGGTGATGGCGTTCGACGAGGTCGGACAGGCGGACACCAAGGAGCGCAAGGTCGAGATCTGCAAGCGCGCCTATGATCTTCTGGTCGGCATCGGCTTTCCGCCCGAGGATATCATCTTTGATCCCAATATCTTCGCGGTCGCCACCGGCATCGAAGAACACGACCGCTATGGGCTCGACTTCATCGAAGCGGTGAAGGAGATCAAGGAGCAATGCCCGCACGCCAGGACCAGCGGCGGGCTTTCCAACCTCTCCTTCAGCTTCCGCGGGAACGAGACGGTGCGCCGCGCCATGCACTCGGTCTTCCTCTATCACGCCATCCCCGCCGGGCTCGACATGGCGATCGTCAACGCAGGCCAACTCGACGTCTACGACACGATCGATCCGGTGCTGCGCGAGGCGTGCGAAGACGTGATCCTGATGCGCGACCCCAAAGATCGGGGGCTTGAAGGAGAGGAAACCGCGACCGAACGGCTCATCGCGCTCGCTGAAAGCTTCAAGGGCAAGTCCAAGGAAGACGACAAGCAGGCCGCCGAATGGCGCGGGTGGGAGGTCACCAAGCGGCTCGAACATGCGCTCGTTAAGGGGATCGACGCGCATATCGTCGAGGACACCGAGGAAATGCGGGCTACCACGGCTGAGGCGGGCGGTCGCCCGATCGAGGTGATCGAAGGCCCGCTAATGGATGGCATGAACGTCGTTGGCGACCTGTTCGGATCGGGCAAGATGTTCCTGCCGCAAGTCGTCAAATCCGCGCGCGTCATGAAGAAGGCGGTCGCGCACCTCATCCCCTTCATCGAAGCCGAGAAAGAACTCCTTCCCGAAGCCGAACGCAGCGCAAAGGGCACGATCATCATGGCAACGGTAAAGGGCGATGTGCACGATATCGGCAAGAATATCGTCGGTGTGGTCTTGCAGTGCAACGGCTACGAAGTCGTGGATCTGGGCGTCATGGTCCCCTGGCCCGACATCTTGAAGGCCGCGAACGACAACAAGGCGGACATGATCGGATTGTCCGGCCTCATCACCCCCTCGCTCGATGAGATGGTGACCGTCGCCGAGGAGATGCAGCGCGTAGGCATGAATATGCCGCTGCTGATCGGCGGCGCGACCACCAGCAAGGTTCACACCGCGCTCAAGATCGATCCGCAATACGAAGGCCCCGTCATCCACGTGCTCGACGCAAGCCGCGCGGTGGGCGTCGCCTCCAAGCTGCTCTCCGACACCCAGCGCGACGATTACGTGGAGGAGGTCGCAAACGACTATGTGAAGGTGCGCGACGCGCGCAGCGGCAAGGCGCCCAGCCAGTTGATGACGCTGGATGAGGCGCGCGCGAACTTTTACGACGCCTATCTCTCCGACAAGCCCGCGCCGCCGCTGGAACCCGGCGTGCACGTCTATGACGACTGGTCGCTCGAAGAACTTGTGGACTACATCGACTGGACGCCGTTCTTTCGCGCCTGGGAACTGCACGGTACGTTCCCACGCATCCTTGATGACGAGGTTGTCGGCGAAAGCGCTCGCGCACTGAAGGCGGACGCGGACGCGATGCTGGACAAGATCATCGGCGAGAAATGGCTGACCGCAAAAGGCGTCGCGGGTTTCTGGCCCTGCGCGCGCGATCACCAGTGCCCCGACGATGTGATCATCCACCGCGTGCGGCGCGAGGAGAACATCCGCCTGCCCTTCCTGCGCCAGCAGATCAAGAAATCGCGCGACCGGGCCAATATGTGCCTTGCCGATTTCATCGATCCGGCGGGTGACTGGATCGGCGGCTTTGCCGTGGGCATTCACGGGATCGACCCGCATATCGCGCGTTTCCAGGCCGACAAGGACGATTACTCCGATATCCTCTTGAAGGCGCTCGCCGACCGCTTTGCCGAGGCCTTCGCCGAGCGTCTGCACCAGCACACGCGTACGACGCTGTGGGGCTACGCGCCCGGTGAACAGCTCACCAACGCAGCGCTGATCAAGGAGGAATATCGCGGCATCCGCCCCGCGCCCGGCTATCCGGCGTGCCCGGATCACTCGCTCAAACCGATCCTGTTCGAACTGCTGGAGGCGGAGAAGAATGTCGGCCTGACCCTGACCGAAAGCTTTGCGATGTATCCCACCGCGGCGGTCAGCGGCTTCTATTTCGGCCATCCGGAAAGCGAATATTTCGGCGTCGCGCGCATTGGCCGCGATCAGCTGGAGGATTACGCGGCCCGGCGCGCGGTCGATATGGCGACGGCGGAACGCTGGCTGAGGCCCAATCTCGATTGATTTTGCGCGGGTATGCGGCAAGGGTGCGGGCCATGATCCGCACGCTTCTTGCCGCACTGGCTCTCGCGCTTCCCATTACCGCTTCCGCCGCCGATGACACCCAGAAGCCTCCGCCCGCCGCCGTGGTGGTCGCCTTTGACCGCGAAAGCGTCACCCCGCTGATCGCCGAAGGGGTGCGCAATTTCGACAGCCGCGAGCCGGTCGCTTTCAACGATCCGGTGCGCATCGCCTCGATCTCCAAGCTGATCATGGCGCTCGCGACCCTGCGGCTGGTGGACGAGGGCAAAATCGATCTCGACGCCGATGTGTCGGATTATCTGGGCTTCACGGTGCGCTCGCCCAATTTCCCGGAGACGCCGGTTACGCTGGCGCAGCTTCTCTCGCACCGCGCGGGGCTGCGCGACAAGGCGGGCTATATCATCCCGCTGGGTGCGAGCCTCGAAGAAAAGCTCGCCGACCCCGACGCGTGGTATCCGCAAGCGCCTCCGGGCGAAGCGCCGTTCGAATACGCCAATCTGGGCTCGCCGGTGGTGGCGACCGCGCTCGAAGCGGCGACGGGTGAGCGGTATGACGCGCTGCTGGAACGCACTGTGTTCGGCCCGCTGGGCGTTGAGGCCTGCGTCAACTGGGTCGGGTGTTCGGATGACATGGTGGTGCGCGCCGTGGCGCTCTACCGCCACACCGATGAGCCTGCGCGCGACTACCCCGGCGATCTGCCGCCCGCCTGCTCGATCCCGGTGGCTGAGGGGGTGGAGTGCACGCTGGAGGATTATGTCCCCGGCACCAACGCCTCGGTCTTCTCACCTCAGGGCGGAGTGCGGATTGGGATGGTGGATCTGGCGAAGATCGGGCAGAGAGTGATGCAGCTTAAGGCTGGTGATTTCCTCCAGCGCAAGAGCATAGACAGGCTGATCGCCTCAGCAGTAACCGGCCAAACCGACAATCAGGAATTTTTCTGCGCTTATGGATTCGGCTTGCAAATGATCGACAACCCCAATTGGGATTGCTCTGACAAACTCTTTGGCACTGGCATGATCTTCTTTGGTCACTCAGGCGAGGCTTATGGTCTGCAATCGGGGCTGTGGTGGGGCAGTGATAGCGAAACTGGTTATGTCTACTTCCAAACCCAAGCTCCGCCGCCTGTCGGAGGCGAAGACACAGGCGGGTTCTCGCAGGGCGAAAAGGACTTGATGAAGCGGGCCCGGAAAATCCTCGCCGCGCGCCAGGAAACCGGCGAATCCGGCGACTAGCCGCAGGAAAATATCGTAATCGCCCGAATTCCCCTTTTGGGCAATTGACGCACCCCTTCGCATACGCAACATAGATGCGGCCTGCCGGAAGCGATTCCGGTGTCTTTCGCGGGAGAGATCACGGTCCTTTTGGGCCGAGGCGCCGAAGGAGCAACCGCCCCGGAAACTCTCAGGCAGAAGGACCGCGACAAGGCTTCAGGCGCTCTGGAAAGCGTTTTGGATGCGTGCGTCCAAAACCACCGAAGGGGAGGCGGATGAGGCGGCCAATATACGTTTGGTGCCACACTCGCTGAAGCTCTCAGGTTTCCCGACAGAGGGGGCAGGAAAACGCCTGGAACGGGGCACCAACCCGGGCGTTAAAGCTGCTTACGGGGACCAGGACTTTGAGCGCCACAGACACATCCGATGAAGCACGGGACGATCGGCCGCTCGACACGCTTCCGCTCGATGCCTGGCACCGCGCGCGGGCTGCGCGCATGGTCCCGTTTGCGGGCTATGAAATGCCGATCCAGTACACCGGAGAAGGGGGCGGGATAGTTGCGGAGCACAAATGGACGAGGCAGAGCGCCAGCCTGTTCGATGTCAGCCATATGGGCCAGCTTGCGCTGAAGGATGCGGCGGACGATCCGGGCAGCGCCGCGCGCGCGCTCGAAAAATTGCTCCCCGGCCTCATCACCTCCTTGAAGCCCGGCAAGATGCGCTATTCGCTGCTGCTGACGGAGGCAGGCGGGGTTATCGACGATCTGATGGTGACCAACACCGGCCCGCATCTCGCGCTGGTGGTCAACGGCGCGTGCAAGCGGGACGATATCGCGCACTTGCGCGAACACCTGCCCGACGAGATTACGCTCACGCATTTCGACGATTTTGCCCTCCTTGCTTTGCAAGGGCCAAAGGCGGGCGCGGTGCTGGAAGAGCTGATCCCTGGCACGGGCGCACTCACCTTCATGACCGCCGGGCTGTTCGAGTGGGAAGGCGCGCATCTTTGGGTCAGCCGTGCAGGCTACACCGGGGAGGATGGCTTCGAAATCGCCGTCCACGAAAGCCGGGTCGAAGCGCTCGCCGAGGCGCTGGTCGCGGATGAGCGCGTGCGCCCCGCCGGGCTGGGCGCGCGCGACAGCCTGCGTCTCGAAGCGGGCCTGCCGCTCTATGGCCATGATCTTACCACCGACATCAACCCGGTCAGCGCCGATCTGACCTTTGCGCTCTCAAAGAAGCGGCGCGAGACGGGCGGCTATATGGGCCACGGCGCGGTGATGACCGCTCTGGAGAACGGCCCGGACCAGATCCGCGTTGGTCTGACGCTCGAAGGTCGCATGCCCGCGCGCGAAGGCGCCGAAGTGTTCGCGGGCGATGCAAAGGTCGGCGTTGTCACCAGCGGCGGCTTTTCGCCCACGCTCGGCCACCCGATTGCCATGGCCTTCATCGACGCGGCGCACGCCGCCCAAGGCACGAGCCTCGAAATCGCCGTGCGCACCAAAAGGCTGCCCGCGACCGTATCACCCATGCCCTTTGTCCCGCACCGCTATTACCGAGGGAGCTGACCAGCAATGCCGCGCTATTTTACCGATGAACACGAATGGATCGAAGTCGAGGACGACAGCGCGACGGTGGGTATCACCGATTACGCGCAGGAACAGCTGGGCGACATCGTGTTCGTCGAACTGCCCGCGGTCGGCACTGCGCTCGACAAGGGCGGCGATGCGGCGGTGGTCGAAAGCGTGAAAGCGGCGAGCGATGTTTACGCGCCGATTTCCGGCGAAGTGACCGAAGGCAATTCCGCGCTCGAAGACGAGCCCGCTCTCGTCAACTCCTCACCCGAAGAAGACGGCTGGTTCTTCCGCATGAGCGTTGCCGACAAGGACGAGCTCGAAGGCCTGATGGACGAGGCTGCGTACAAGGAATTCGTCGCGGGGCTGTAGTCCCCTTGAATTATCCGCCGTCACCCCCGCGCAGGCCGGGGGCCAGGAGACTGGGGGCGGCGCTCTTAAACTGGATCCCGGCCCTCGCCGGGATGACGAAGGTGAAGACAATGCGTTACCTCCCTCTCACCGATACCGACCGCGCGGAAATGCTCGCCAAATGCGGCGCGTCATCAATCGATGATCTGTTCGTCGATGTGCCCGAGGTCGCGCGGCTCGATGGTCCGATCCGCGATCTGCCGATGCACGCCAGCGAAATGGCGGTCGAACGCCACATGAAAGCGCTCGCGGGCAAGAACCTGGCGGCGGAGAACACGCCGTTCTTCATTGGCGCGGGCGCCTATCGCCACCACATTCCGGCCAGCGTCGACACCGTGATCAGCCGCGGCGAATTCCTCACCGCCTACACGCCCTATCAGCCCGAAATCGCGCAGGGCACGCTGCAAATGCTGTTCGAGTTTCAGACCCAGGTCGCGCGGCTTTACGGCTGCGCGGTGGCCAACGCCTCGCTTTACGATGGCTCGACCGCGTGCTGGGAAGCGGTGGCGATGGCCACCCGCGTGACCAGGCGCAAGCGCGCCGTGCTTTCCGGTTCGCTCCACCCGCATTACGCGCAGGTGGTCAAGACCATGGCGCAGTACACCGGCGAGGAGATCGCCGACGCGCAGCCCGCGATCACCACCGAACCCAATCTCGACACGCTGACCGCGCGGATCGACGAGGACACGGCCTGCGTCGTGGTGCAGTATCCCGATATCCTCGGGCGCATTTCGGACCTTTCAAAGGTCGCCGACGCCGCGCGCGCCAAGGGCGCGCTGCTGGTGGTCGTCAACACCGAGCCGGTGGCGCTGGGCGCTATCACATCGCCGGGCGAGATGGGCGCGGACATCGTCGTGGGCGAGGGCCAGGCACTGGGCGTGGGCCTGCAATTCGGCGGGCCGTATCTGGGCCTCTTCGCGGTGCGCGATCCCAAGCATGTGCGCCAGATGCCCGGACGTCTGTGCGGCGAGACCGTGGACGCCGAGGGCAAGCGCGGCTTCGTCCTGACGCTCTCCACGCGCGAACAGCACATCCGCCGCGAAAAGGCGACGTCGAATATCTGCACCAATTCAGGGCTCTGCGCGCTGGCGTTCACCACGCATATGACGCTGCTGGGGGAGAAGGGCCTGCGCCAGCTGGCCGCCGAGAACCACCGCCTTGCGTGCCTTGCGGCGGACAGGCTTGAGAAGGTGCCGGGCGTCAGCCTGCTCAACAATTCGTTCTTCAACGAGTTTACCCTGATGCTCGATGGCAAGCCCGCGCGTGAGATTGTGCGCGACCTGGCCGACCGCGGCGTTCTGGGCGGTGTGTCGCTCGGGCGCCTGTATCCCGGCGTCGAAGCGCTCGAACACGCGCTGCTGGTCGCGGTGACCGAGACCACCACCGAAGACGATATCGACCGCCTTGCGATCGAACTGCACGACGCTCTTGCTGCACAGGTACCGGCATGATCGCACCATCATCAACCGTTCGCCCTGAGCTTGTCGAAGGGCCGTCCTTCTTATTTCGCACGCCTGCACTCGAAGAAAATACGGTGCTTCGACAGGCTCAGCACGAACGGAGTTTCGTATGAACGCCCCCAACAAGTCCGGCTGGAAGCCCACCATGGAAGTCGCCGACGCGAGCGGGGAGACCGTCACCACCACCGGCAACCGCGCGCTGATGCTGGAAGAACGCTTGATCTTCGAGATCGGCAAGGCTGAGACCACCGGCGTCGATCTGCCCGAGATCGACAAGCGAGCGCCTTCGCGCCTTGGCGGTTTCGAACGGTCCGAGCCCATCGGCCTTGTCGGCCTGACCGAGCCGGAAACCGTGCGCCACTACACGCGGCTCAGCCGTCAGAATTACGGCATCGATCTGGGCTTCTTCCCGCTCGGCAGCTGCACGATGAAGCACAATCCGCGCCTCAACGAAAAGCTCGCGCGGCTTCCGGGATTTGCCGATATCCACCCGCTTGCGCCCCAATCCAGCGTGCAGGGCGCGCTGGAAGTGATCGATCAGCTTGCGACCTGGCTCAAGACGCTGACCGGTATGCCGGGCGTCGCGATGAGTCCCAAGGCGGGCGCGCATGGCGAATTGTGCGGCATCCTGGCGATCCGCGCCGCGCACACCGCCGCGGGCAACCCGCGCGAGGTTGTGCTTGTGCCTGAGAGCGCGCACGGCACCAACCCCGCGACCGCCGCGTTTGCCGGCTACAAGGTCGAGAACATTCCCGCGACGCCCGAGGGGCGCGTCGATGTCGAGGCCCTGAAAGCGCGCCTTGGCAAGGGCGGGGAAGGGGACAGTGATGTGGCGGCGGTGATGATCACCAACCCCAACACGTGCGGCCTGTTCGAAAAGGATTTCCGCACCATTGCGGACGCGGTGCACGCGGTTGGCGGCTACGTCTATTGCGACGGCGCGAACTTCAACGCCATCGTGGGCCGAGTGCGTCCGGGCGACCTTGGCGTCGATGCGATGCATATCAACCTGCACAAGACCTTCTCCACCCCGCATGGCGGCGGTGGCCCGGGCTCAGGACCGGTGGTTTTCTCCGAAGCGCTGATGCCGTTCGCCCCGCTGCCTTACGTCGAAAAGGACGAAGCTGGCGAATTCCATATCGTCGAGGAAGAGAACGCCGACGCCGAACATCAGACCTTTGGCCGGATGACGGCGTTCCACGGCCAGATGGGCATGTTCACAAGAGCGCTGACCTATATGCTCAGTCACGGCGCCGATGGCCTGAAGCAGGTTTCCGAGGACGCGGTGCTCAACGCCAATTACATCCTGCGCAGTCTGGAAGACATTCTCCACGCGCCGTTTGCGGATAGCGGACCGTGCATGCACGAGGCGCTGTTTGGCGACAAGGATTTCGGCGGCGGGCTCTCGACGCTCGATCTCGCCAAGGGTCTGATCGATGAGGGCTATCACCCGATGACGGTGTACTTCCCGCTGGTCGTCCACGGCGCGATGCTGGTCGAGCCGACCGAGACCGAGAGCAAGGCCTCGATCGACCAGTTCATCACCGCCTTCCGCCACGTGGTCCAGCGCGCTCTCGACGGCGACGAAACGCTGAAGCAGGCGCCGTATTTCGCGCCGCGTCGGCGGCTGGATGAAACGGCGGCGGCGCGTAAGCCGAAACTGGCGTGGGAAGAGCCGGCAGAGTGAAGGCTTCGCTTTTGAAGGCGGGTTTACTCGGTGTCGTCAGCCTCGCGCTGATCGCTGCGCAAGAGCCGTCTGAACCAGCGCCCGACTACCCCGAACCGCCGCCGCTGGTGGCCGAGCGGATCGTCGATGGCCGGTTTGAGCCGGGCCATTTCGAATATCTGCGCGGCCATTTTCCCGAAGCGAGCGAGGTGGAAAAGGCGCAGTACGCCGAACTGATAACGTGGCTCGATGCGTGTGAGCAGAAAGGCAAGGCGCGGCTCGACGCCGAATTGGCCGAGTTGGGCATCGCTTCGATTGAAAACGGTCTTCTTCGCGCGCCTTCTATCTGCCTGCAGGTGGTGATGGGCGATCCGTTTAAGGGCTTTGCCAACTACGCCGAACTCGCAAAAGCGACGCGCGGCGCACGGCTGGTGTTTGATACGCTTGTGCAGTCGGTAAAGCGCGCGCAGGAGCGGATACCATTTGCAAGCTCCGATGATTTTGCGGGCGAAATTGAAAGTCGCACGATGGCCGATCAAATGCTGCGAGGCGCCTATCGCTGGGGCGTGATGGAAGTGTCGGCACCGCGCACTCCCAAGATGACTGCTGAGGAGCGCACCGTTTTTGTGGCCCTGCTCGGCAGTGAGATCATGCGGGTTGATCGCGACAACACAGAGTGGCTCGAGGCGCAGGTGATGAAAAGTGGGTGGCCTCGCCAATCCCAAGTAGGCAAGCGCGCCGCGTTTGGAGCATGGCTGATCACCCAACACGCCGATCTCGATCCTGCCTTCCAGCGCCGCGCGCTTGGGCTGATGGAGCCGCTTTTGGCGACCGGCGAAATCTCGAAAATCGGTTACGCCTCACTTTATGATCGCAATGCACGCGCGCTCAATATTAAGCAGCGATATGGTGTTCAGCTAATCTGCAAAGGCGGCGCATGGGAGCCGCATCCTCTGGAAGAACCCGAACGGGTGGATGAGCGGCGCGAAGCCATGGGGCTAGGCCCGTTGGCAGAGCACATTGCGGGAAATTCTCAGCCCTGCTCATGACAGCCTGCGCCAACCTATTCGGCGGCCTGGCGGGCCTCTTGCGCCTCGTTTTCGCTGTCAGGCTCGCTCTCCGCCTGCGGCTCCAGTTCGATCCGGATCTCGCTCAGATTCAGGATCGCCACGTAAAACCCGATCACCGCGAGGCTGCTGGAGCCGAGCACCGCAAACGCCGCGCCCTTGGCACCGTTCCAATCGATCGCCGCGTCGAGCAGGACCAGCGCCAGCACGGTGGGCACCGCGCGCACGATGAAGGCCGTGCCCGCGCGGCCAGCCGAGACCAGCAGCGATTCAAGGCTCGCCCCGATCAGCTCCACTGCGCCCGCAATGCTCAGGATCACCATCGCCCAGTAAAACGCGCTGAAATCGTCCTGCGCGATGACGCCGAGCGCCCAGCGCCCGCCGAGTAGCGCCACCACCACCGCGACCACACCCGCGACCACTGCGATATTGGCCATACGCCGCGCCATAGCGAGCGCGTTGTCCCGCGCGTGGACCAATTCGGGCAGAATCGCTTTGGAGATTGTCTGCGCGAGGCTCACCAAAGCCTGACCGAGCTGCGAAGCGACGCGGAAGCCCCCGGCAAGCGCGGCGCCGCCAAACGTGCCCACCAGAAGAATGATGACTTGCTTACCGGCAATGCTGAGCGAACCCGACATATTGGTTGACCACACAAAGGCCCAGGCGTCGGAATAGCGCGCGGGGATGCGGGTGAAGCTGATCGCGCTGAGGTCAATGCGGCCCTCGCGCGCCGCCGCGATCCACAGCGCGACCGCCACGCACACCTCAGACGCCGCCCAGGCGAGGATGAACCCGGCCACATTGGGCATCAGGAAGAATGCCAGAATGGCCCCGGCGGCGCGGATCGCGGGCTGCACGGCCTCGGCTGCGGTCGCGGTCGCGAACTTGAAGCGCAGGCGCAACAGCCCCGTGGGCGTGGTGCGGATCGCCAGCAGCGAGATCACGCAATAACCGAAAGTGATGGGGTAAAGCTCTTCAGGGAGCGGCAACCAGGCGGATGCGGTCCAGACCAACAGGCCCGCCGCCACCGTGCCCATTGCAACCGACAGCGCATCGAGCGCAATTGCAAAACCGGTTGCCTCGCGCACGCTTTCGGGATCGGGGTTTTCCGGGGTTCCCGACCCATTCGCGCCCCAGCGCACGATAAACTGCCAGGTCTGGAAATTGGCAAAACCGGTGATCGATTGCCCCAGCGCGACGATCAGCGCGAAATAGCCAAAGCTCTCCAGCCCCAGCGTGTGGGTGGCTAGGTAAAGGTAAACAAGGCTCATCACGGCGTTGAAGCCGCGTCCTCCCAGAAGCCAGCCAATGTTGGAAAAGAGCCGTTTCATCGGTTCGTCGCGAAGCCGATCAGGCGGCGCTTCGGTCGCCCTCGCGCCGCTTGAGGATCTTCTCGGTCACCGCAAAGGTGCGTTCGTTATCGACATCGATGGCGTAGTGCCCGTCGGACAGTTCGACCGGGACCATGTTGAAGCCGAACCGTTTCGAGACCTGCTCGAACAATTTCTCCTTCGAGCCGGTGCCCAGGCGGAAGCGGATCAGGTTTATCAGGCCAAAGGCCTTGATGATGCGGCGCGGAAATTTCACAAACTGCCCGCCCTCGCGCATGATCTCCGCCGCGCTTAGCGCCTGCTCGCTGCCGATCCAGTACATGTTGCAGTTCGAAAAGCCGCCGTCCTTAAACTGGTAGAACTTCTTCTGCCCTTCGGGATCGGCGGCCTGCACATCTTCCCTGCGCGCGAGCCCCGCGGCGCCTCCGGCATCCGCCGCGAGCGCTTTGCCGATGAACTCCGAATAACCCTCGGGCGTCACCAGGCAATTGTCGGCGGTGGTGATCAGCAGCGGAAAATCCGCGCCCTCGGCTCCGCTGAAGACGCTGTCGACGATGTTGAATTTGCCTTCCGCGAAAGAGAGGCGGCCTTCCTCGATCAGTTTGGCGATATTGGGCTGCGCGGCGATCTCATCGGGCTCATGCGCGACGATGCGGATCGCACCGACTTCGGGGCAGGCGGCGACCGCGGCGGTGACCCGCGCGACCATAGGTACGCCGTTGACCGGGACCACGCATTTCTGCGCCACGCCCGCGCGCTCGGCCAAGGGATCAAGAACCCCCGAACGCTTGCCGGCCATGATCAGGGCGGTCACTTTGATATCGGATGTCATGGCGGCGGGCCTTACTCCCAAAGCGGCTCCAAATCAAAGCAAGGAAATACGCCTCTAGTGCAACATTTTGTCGCAAGCAGGGCAGGGCGTGGCTAGGTGACGGTCGCATGCGGATCGTCTTTTCACGTAAGGGCTTTGACACAAGCGCGGGCGGAGGGCCTTCGCCGATCGTGGATGGCGCGCCGGTCAGCCTGCCCATCCCCGACACCAAAGGGCTCTCGCGCACCACCTATGGCGATCTGGGACTGGGCGAGCACGCGGAAAATGCGAGCAGGGGGCGGTTGAGCGCGGGTGATCTGTGCCACCACGATCCGATGTTCCTGCCCGATGGGACCTGTGCGTTCGGACAGACCGGCGCGGCGCAAACGCATCTGGAGCGGCAAGGCGTGACGCTTGGCGACGTGTTCGTCTTTTTCGGGCTGTTTGCGGACGAGCTGAGCGGCGAGCCGCACCACCGTATCTTCGGCTACCTGAAGGTTGAGGCGATCATCGCCCTCTCGCAGGGCGCGCCACAAGTGATGCTCGACCTCAATCACCCGCACGCGCTGGGGATGCATGGCGCAAACGATGCGATCTGGTTTGGTGAAGGCGCGGTCGCAGCGCGCGCGAGCGAGGCTTTGCGGCTGACCGTGCAGGGTGGTCCGCCCAGCGTGTGGCGGCGGCCCGATTGGCTAAGGCGCGGCGGATTGTCCTATCACGACCGCGCGGATCGCTGGCTGCGGGGAGGCAGGCTGAAGAGCGTTGCGCGCGGGCAGGAATTTGTCGCGGATGTGGGGCGGCGTAAAGCGCCGCGGGAGTGGCTTAAGGGGATCGTTGCGCAGATCGTGGGTTGAACGCGCAGTGTGTGGGCTCGAAGGACGCGCATTCTCTTACGAATACGTCTTGATGATCCCCGAGAAATCCACCGCTTCGTTGCCCGCGCCAAGGTAATCCTCGTACAGCGCCGCCGCGCGCGAGGCCAGCGGGACCGCCGCGCCCGCGCCTTCGGCCGCTTCCATCGCGAGCCGCAAATCCTTGACCATCAGCGCGGTCGCAAAGCCGCCAGCGTAGTCCTTGTCCGCCGGGCTCTCGACGCCAACGCCGGGCATCGGCGTGTAGGCGTTCAAGGACCAGTTGTAGCCGGAGGATTGCGAACTGATCTCGTAGAATTTCTGCGGATCGAGGCCCAGCTTTTCCGCCATTGTCATCGCTTCGCTCGTCCCGATCATGGTGATGGCGAGCAGCATGTTGTTGCAGATCTTGGCGGTCTGGCCCGCGCCGATATGTCCGGCGTGGATCACCGCCTTGCCCATGGCAGCAAGGATTGGCTGGGCCGCATCGAAAGCGTGATGCTCGCCGCCGACCATGAAGGTGAGCGTTCCGCCCGCCGCCGCCGCTATCCCGCCCGAAACCGGCGCGTCGACCATCTTGTAGCCTTCCGCGTGCGCCGCATCCGCAACCTCGCGCGCGGTGGCGACATCGATGGTGGAGCAGTCGATCAAAACGGCGGTGTGCGGCGCGTGGCCGATCACGTCCTTGGTGTAGACCGCCTTGACGATTCCGCTGCTCGGCAGCATCGAGACAACAGCCTCGGCCTCGGCGCACGCCTCGCGCGCGGTGTCGAAAGTCTCACACCCTGCGTCCTTCGCCGCAATCAGAGCCTCTTCGCTGAGATCGAACGCGCGCACTTCGTAGCCCGCTTTGACCAGGTTCGCGGCCATCCCGCCGCCCATATTGCCAAGCCCGATAAAGGCGATTTTCATGTCATTGTCCTCTCTTGAGCTCGCTAATGCTCGCGCCGTAGCCACCCGCGCCCTCCACCCTTCCACCCGGAGCCTACCGGGATATCATCCGGGTGGAAGGGTGGAGGGCGCGGGTGGCTACGGCCTCAACACAGACTAACGCCCCTTCCACGTGCCCTCGCGCTTCTCGATGAACGCCGCCATGCCTTCCGCCTTGTCCTCGCTCGCGGTGAGGATCTGGAAGATGCGGCGCTCCATGATCAGGCCCTGATCCAGTGTCGTCTCGAACGCGGCGTTGACCATCTCCTTGTTGGCGATTGCGGCCATGGGCGGCTTGCTTGCAATGGTGGCGGCGGTTTTCAGCGTTTCGGCGATGAGGTCGGCTTGCGGCACGACGCGCACGACCAGATTGGCGCGCTCGGCTTCCTCGGCGCCCATCATCCGGCCTGTGAGGCACATTTCCATCGCCTTGGACTTTCCAATCGCGCGGGTCAGACGCTGCGAACCGCCCATGCCGGGCGCGACGCCCAACTTGATTTCGGGCTGGCCGAACTTGGCGTTGTCGCTCGCGATGATGAAATCGGCCATCATCGCCAACTCGCAACCGCCGCCCAATGCAAAGCCGTTGACCGCCGCGATCCAGGGCTTGCGGGTCTTCTTGACGATCTCGCTCGTCCAGGGGCTGAAGAAATCGTCGAGATAGAAATCGGCTGCAGCCTTGTCGTGCATCTCCTTGATATCTGCGCCTGCGGCAAAGGCCTTCTCGCCCGAGCCCGTCAGCACCGCGCACAGCTGCGTTTCGTCGGCCTGGTATCCGGCAAAGGCGCAAGTCAGATCGGCGAGCACCTGGCTGTTGAGCGCGTTCAGGGCCTTGGGCCGGTTGAGCGTCATCAGCGTAACGCCCTTGGTGCCCGCTGCGTCGGTTTCGACGGTGATCGTTTCGTAGGTCATTTTCGTCTCCGTTTCCGTCATGCTGAACTTGTTTCAGCATCCATCGCCAGCTCAAACTCTAAAGGGTAACGCGTGCGATGGACCCTGAAACAAGTTCAGGGTGACGATCAGTCTTAAAGCGGCCTCCACTCTTCATCCGCAGGCAGCGGGGCAAAAATACTGTCCAGCAGCTCTTCGCTCACATCCTCGGGTGTGGCGGGGTCCCATTTGGGATCGTTGGTCTTGTCGATAATGACCGCGCGCACGCCTTCGGCAAAGTCCGGGCGCAGCAGCACGCGTGAGGCGATGCGGTATTCCATCGCCATGTTGTCGGCAAAGGTCGGCAAAGTCAGGCTGGTCGCCAATTGCCGCAGCGCCACCTTGCAGGTCTGCGGGCTCTTGGTGCCCAGCGTGTCGCGTTCCTTCGCCGCCCAGTCGTCGCCCTCGTCCGCTGCGGCGTCGAGGTTTGCAAGGATATCCTCATAGCTATCCGAGGCGAAGTGCTTGAGGATCTTGTCGGCGTTGTCGGCAAGGCGCGCTTTGGGCGGGGTGCCGACCGGCTCGGAAAGGATACCGGCGATCCGACCCGGACGCTCCATGATCCGCGCCTTCAGGTCATCAAGCATGGCGTGCTCGACGTAATGTGTGGCAAGGCCCGCCCACAGGCACTCCTCGCCCTTCAGCCGCGCGCCTGTGAGCGCGAGGAAGGGGCCCAGCCGCCCGCCAAGACGCGAGAGATACCAGCCGCCACCGACATCGGGGAACAGGCCGATGCCGGTCTCGGGCATGGCAAACCGCGTGTTCTCGGTCGCGACGCGGAACTTGGCGGGCATGGCAATGCCCACGCCGCCGCCCATCGTGACCCCATCCATAAAGGCGACCACGGGCTTGAGATAGGTGAAGAGTTGGTGATTGAGTTGGTATTCGTCATGGAAGAACCGGCGACCGCTTGCCCCGCCATCGTTCAACGCGCTGTCGCGCAGCATCGCGATATCGCCCCCGGCGCAAAAGCCACGCGTGCCCTCCGCGTGGTCGATGATGACCGCGTGCACCGCCTCATCGCTCGCCCATTGGGCAAGAGCGGCCGACATGGCGTGACACATCTCCAGCGTGAGCGCGTGGAGAGCCTTGGGGCGATTGAGCGTGATGTGGCCAACATGGCCGGAGATGCGGGTGAGGACGTCTTGGGTCATCAGTCGTTATTCTGGGCTTTCGGTTCGATCAGGTCCCAGCGATTGCCAAAAGGATCGCTGAAGACCGCAACGGTGCCGTAAGGCTCGGTGCGCGGGCTTTCAAGAAATGTCACGCCGGCGGCTGTGAAACGGGCGTGAGTGTCGGCGAAATTGTCGGTGTGCAGGAAGAAGGACACGCGCCCGCCGGTCTGGTTGCCGATGGCGGCGCGCTGCTTTTCGTCCGAGGCCTGAGCAAGAAGCAGTTGAGCGCCGCTGTCAGGCGCGACCATCACCCAGCGTTTGCCACCGCCAAGCTCGGTGTCGTGCACAAGGTCGAAGCCGAGCTTATCGCGGTAGAAGGCGATCCCCGCTTCGTAGTCAGGCACAACAAGAGTGACGGTGGCGATGCCAAGGGTGGTCATCGCAATTGCCTTTTGAGGCGGCTGCGATCCTTCGGCAAGCTCAGGGCCTGCGCCTCCTTACGACGAACGGGTTTCCAAAAACTGATCATCCTCTTGCGTTCATGCTGAGGAGCGAGGACGTATGTTCGAGCGTCTCGAAGCATCCGCACGTGAACGAGTGCGCCGCGAGCGGTTCTGGCTCTCGACTTCGCTCGAGCGGGTCCTGCGACAGGCTCAGGACGAACGGTTATGTATGCAGATGGCCTCCCCACCGTTCGTCCCGAGCGAAGTCGAGGGATCGGGTCGAACGAAGCCGAGACCTTGCACCTCACTGCCGCAGCAAGTCCCGGCCCACGATCATGCGCATCACCTGGTTGGTCCCTTCGAGGATCGAGTGCACCCGCAGATCGCGCCAGAACCGTTCGATCGGGTAGTCGCGCAAATAGCCATAGCCGCCGAACAATTGCAGCGCGTCGTTGACGATTTTGCTGCCATTGTCGGTCGCAAGCCGCTTGGCCATGGCCGAAAACCGCGATTTATCGGGGGCGTTCTCAGTAACTTTGGCGGCGGCGAGATAAAGGAGGGCGCGCGCCGACTCCAGATCGGTCGCCATATCGGCCAGCATGAACTGCGTGTTCTGGAAATCGGCGACGGGCGTGTCGAACTGCTTGCGGTCCTTGGTGTAGGCAATCGCTTCATCGAGGCAGCGCTGCGCTCCACCGAGCGAACACGCGCCGATATTCAGCCGCCCGCCATCGAGCCCCATCATCGCAAAGCGAAAGCCTTCGCCCTCCGCCCCTACTCGGTTGGAGACGGGGATGCGCGCGTCTTCAAAGATCACCTGCGCTGTTGGCGAGGCGTTCCAGCCCAGCTTCTTCTCCGGCGCGCCGAAGCTGACGCCGGGCGTGTCTTTGTCGACCACGAGGCAGGTGATGCCGTTCGTCTTGTGATCGCCTGTGCGGACCATCACGACATAGACATCGTTGACCCCGCCGCCCGAGATAAACTGCTTGGTGCCGTTCACCACGTAATGATCGCCGTCCAATACAGCACTGGTCTTGAGCGCGGCGGCGTCCGATCCGCTGCCCGGCTCGGTAAGGCAATAGCTCGCGATCTTCTCCATGGTGACGAGTTCGGGCAGGTAGCGGTCTTTCAGCTCCTGCCCGCCAAACTCATCGATCATCCACGCGGCCATATTGTGGATCGAGATGAACGCGCTGGTGGTCGGGCAACCATAGGCCATGGCTTCCATGATCAATGCGGCTTCCAAACGGCCAAGCCCGATGCCGCCCGATTCTTCCGAGACATAGATCGCGCCAAAGCCAAGCTCGGCGCTTTGTTTGATCACGTCCTTGGGAAAGATGTGTTTTTCGTCCCATTCGGCCGCGTTGGGCGTGATCTGGTCGGCGGTGAAGCGCTCGGCGGTCTCGCGGATCGCGAGCTGATCGTCGGTGAGTTGAAATTGTCCTTGCATGACCAGCGGACTAGCCCGTCGCGCCGGGATAGAAAAGAGCGCAGCGTGCGTGTGTGATTACGCTGCGGCGCGCGGGCTTTCTGCGCAATTTTTCGTAACCCAATCGCTCTTTCGCGCGTATTTATGGGTATGAGCCCCCCGAAGCCTCTGCAACGCCCGCGCTTGATATGCGTCTACAACGCCGACACCGGCCTGATCGAAGCCTTGAAACACGCGGTGCACAAAGCGGTTCGGCCCGAGACCTATCCCTGCTCGCTCTGCGCGCTGACCTATGGCGCGGTGTCGATGCGCGGCGACTGGAAGCGGTTCTGGCGGTCGCTGGATGCGGACGTGGACTTCTATCACCGTGACGATTTCACACGCGATTTTCCGGCGCTGGGCACCGGGGGCGCGCGCCAAGTCGCTTTGCCAGTGATCCTCGTCAGCGAAGCGGGCGAAGAACCGCGCGTGGCTGTTTCGAGCGAAGAGCTCGACGCGATGGCGGACGTTGATGAGCTGATGGCGCGGGTGGGCGAGAGGCTTTCGCACTTAGCGCTGGCGTTAAGCCGCGTCGCCAGCCCCGCCTGACGCTACCGGATATTGCAGGCGTCGGCCTTCGCGGCTTCAGCCGCTGCGGCAAAGGCCTTCTGTGTCGGCGCTAGCCGCCGGATAAGCACAACTCCGCGTTTGGTGGGAGCTTGGACGCCGATGGCGTCGTCCGGAGGCGGCGCATGGAAATAGACGGTCTGCGAAACGGATTTTCCCGTCCCTCGAAGCGTAAGGAAGTTGTTCGTCTCCGCGTCGAAGAAGGACAGCGATTGGTAGTCTGGCCACTCGCCCATAGTGACGCTTAACTCGCTGCCTCGTTCGCTCAGGTCAAACCGGCACAGCGAATAGAACAGGTCCGGCGAACTGCGCACCACGGCCTGCGTCTGCGGCATGATCCGCTGAGGCGTGGTGAAGGCGTGCTCGGCGATCCCGCGGTTTTTCAGCGTCGAGAGCGCGCGGTCCATGATCACATTTGGCGCGAAGGCAAGCGTCGCCCAATGCGCTCCGATAGCGGCGACAATCAGCGTGGCGAAGGGGCCGAACCAGCGGGTCACGCAGCGTCCACCGCGCACGAAAGGCGCTCCACCACCGGCGGTGTGAGCGCGGTCTCAGGATCGGCCAAAAGCGCTTCGCTCGGGACATAGAGGCGCAGCATCAGATCAAAGGCCTCCGCGCCCTTGCTCGATATCCAGTGGCGCTCGCCATCAGGTTGCTTGGACGAGACGCGGGCCGACCACGCATCTCCATCTCTACCAACGCTGGTGGCGTCAATGCTGAGCGCTTCATCCGTGTTCATCGGCAGCATGCTGTCGGACTGGCGGTAGAGCGTCAGCGACCACCATTGGGACGGCATGGAGCCGCCGGTGACGCGGTAATCGCAAGTCTCGACCAGCGCGCGGCCTTCGCTGTCGGTCGTGGTGGTAAAATACACCGCTTCGCTCTTTGCCAATGCCAGCAGACCATGCCGTGCCACGCGGGCTCTGGTGTAAGGATCAGCCGCCTCGGAGCCGATGGCAAAATCGCTGCGCCAGCCGTCGATCTCGACAGTACCGAAATCGAGCGGCTTCATCCCCGGCCACAGCCCCGCCATGTAAAGCGCGCTGCCAACCCCGAACGCTGCGCCGAGAAGCAGGGCGAAGCCGTATCGAATCACGAAATCACCGCTTCGGCTTCGATCTCGACCTTCCAGTCCTCGCCGCACAGCCACGCGACCCCGGCCATCGTGGCGGCGGGCTTTGCCTCTCCGAAATAACGCGCGTGGACCGCGCCGACCGCGTCCTGATCGCCCGCGTCGGTGAGCAACATGCGCGTGCGCACCACATCGCGCGCCGAGCCGCCAAGGTCTTCGATAGCCGCGATGATCAGTTCACAGCACCGCGCCGCCTGCTCGGCGGCTCCGCCGGACGTGGTGGCGCCATCGGGCTCAATCGGCCCCGTCCCTGCGACGATTATCCGGTCATCGACGCGGACCGCGCGGCAAAAGCCGAAGCGTTCTTCGTAAGGGGAGCCCGATGTTGCTCGCTCGCGGATCGCGGGCGCGCCGCTCATCCGCAGGTAACCGAGACGACTTTCATGTCGCGGTCATAGACCACGCGCACGCGCTCGCGGCGATAGTCCTTGGTCACCGGGCTGCCGACAAGCACCCATTGGAAGATCGTGGCCCGCGTCGCGGCCATGATCTGCGCGCCGGTTTCCTGCGTGGCCGGGCCTCCTACAAATTGCTGCGCCGAGCTCGCGTCGCACACTTGCGGTTCAAGCTGCGCGCTGGCGAGCGCCAGAGTTATAGAGCTAAGGGCCGCAGCCAGTGATATCGTCATGTCACCTCTCGCTGGTCGGTAAATCGGCCCGCACTCTCGCGCGCCCCGGAACGAGTGACAAGAGGCGATTGATCTTTCCTCGCCACTCCGGCGCTTCGGGCAGCGGCTTTGACTGGCGCGTTCTTATTCGGGCGCATTGTCCTCGCGCCCTACCGCTCACCCCATGGTCGGGATAACGAACGCGTTCGAGCTGTCGCCGCCGCCATCGGGCCAGCGCTGGGTGACCTTTTTGCGCTTTGTCCAGAAAGCGAGGCCTTCGGTGCCGTACTGGTCGATGTCGCCAAAGCCCGAACGCTTCCAGCCGCCGAACGAGTGGTAGGCGACGGGCACCGGGATCGGCACGTTCACGCCGACCATGCCGACATTCACGCGGCTGGCAAATTCGCGCGCGGCGTGGCCGTTGCGCGTGAAGATCGCGACGCCGTTGCCGTATTGATGTTCGCTCGGCAGGCGTACTGCCTCTTCGAAATCCTTTGCCCGCACGATCTGGAGGACGGGTCCGAAAATCTCCTCCTGATAGCTTTTCATGTCGGGCGTCACCCGGTCGATCAGCGTGGGGCCGACGAAAAAGCCGTTCTCGTGCCCCTGAAGCGTGAAGCCGCGCCCGTCGATGACGATTTCGGCGCCTTCCTCTTCGGCGGTGGTCACCCATTGCTCGATCCGGGCCTTGTGCTCGGGCGTGACCACGGGCCCGTAATGCGCGTCGGGATCGTTCGAGACACCGATGCGCAAGCCATGGATCGCGGGGATCAGCTTTTCCTTCAGACGTTCCGCCGTGTCCTCGCCCACCGGCACCACAACCGGCAACGCCATGCAGCGCTCGCCCGCCGAGCCATAAGCCGCGCCGGCGAGGTCGTTCACGACCTGATCGAGATCGGCGTCCGGCATCACCACGCCGTGGTTCTTCGCGCCGCCAAAGGCCTGCACCCGCTTCGAAAATTCCGCCCCGCGATGATAGATGTAATGCGCGATGTCGGACGAGCCGACAAAGCTGATCGCGGGGATCGCGGGATGTTCGATTATCGCATCGACCATCGCCTTGTCGCCGTGCAGCACCTGGAGCAGGCCTTCGGGCGCCCCGGCCTCAACGAACAGTTCCGCCAGGCGCACGGGCACGCTGGGATCGCGCTCGGAGGGTTTGAGGATAAACGCGTTGCCCGCCGCGATCGCCATGCCGAACATCCACATCGGGATCATGGCGGGGAAGTTGAACGGGGTGATGCCCGCGCCAATGCCCAGCGGCTGGCGCATCGAATAGACATCGATGCCGGGCCCGGCGCCCGGCGTGTATTCGCCCTTGAGCACTTGCGGGATGCCGCAGGCGTATTCGATCACCTCCAGTCCGCGCTGCACATCGCCCTTGGCGTCCGGCACGGTCTTGCCGTGCTCGCTCGACAGCAGCTCGGCGAGCGGCCGCATGTTCGCCTCGACCAGCTCCTTGAACCGGAACATGACGCGCGCGCGCTTTTGCGGGTTGGTCGCGGACCATTCCGGCTGGACCCTTTGCGCGGTGGCCACCGCACTATCGAGCAGCGCGGCGTCGCCCAGCGCCACTTCGGCCTGCACCTCGCCGGTCGAAGGGTTCCAGACCTGGTGCTTGCGGGTGGCCGCCGGGCTTGCGGTCGGCATGAAATGGTCAATCTGACGCATGGCTTGGTCTCTCTCCATCGGGGGTGCGCGCGTTCATGATCCCGTCGCGCTTCATCGCTGCCCCAAGTGCCGCCAAGCGCGTTCCAAGGCAAGCCTTGTCACCACCTGACTATCAGCCATTCGTCGCCCTTTCCTGACTGTCCAATTCGCTGTACAGCCCTATATGTCATGACTCTCTTTGGCGCCTTCGTCGTTCTCCACGTCATCGCCGGGACGATCGGTCTCGTCGCGTTCTGGATTCCGATCGCGACCAGGAAAGGCGCAAAGAACCACCGCAAGGGGGGGCGCTGGGCGCTGGGCGGCTTTGTCGGCGCGGGCGCGCTGGCCATCGCGATGGCGATCTATTCGCTGATCGACACCTCGCGCCATCCCGAGATCGAGGACCGGCTCCTTTACGAAGGGCTGTTCGGCTGGATGATGCTCTATCTCGGGATTCTCACCATCGGCTTTGCCGATTACGGCACGGCTGTCATCCGCCACCGAACCGACCGGCCCGCGCTGCGCGGCGCGCGCTATCAGATCGTGATGGCCGCGGTCGTCCTCTCGGGCGCGTGGTGCGGTATCTTCGGCTATCGCGTGGGCGATCCGCTGATGGTGCTCGTCGCGGCGATCGGCATCGTCTCGATGCTGATGCAAGAGGTCTTCGTGTTCCGCGAGCGTGTCCCCGGCCTCGGCGCGCCCGAGCCCAAGGCCTATGTCGGCGAGCACTTCCGCGCGCTCATCGGGATGGGCATTTCTGCCTACACCGCCTTCCTGTCGGTGGGCCTGATCCGATTGGTGCCCGAAGAGGTCTTCAACCCGCTGATCTGGGCGGGACCGAGCGTCATCGGGGTCAGTCTTATCATCGGGTTCACCCACCAGGCCAAGCAGAGGACCAAGAAGGCGCGCGTGCCCAAAGCCGGCGCCGCGCAGCCCACCGGCTAAGCCTTCGCAAATCCAGTCGAAACGGGCGGCTTTGCGGCCTCCGGTCGGCGTGCTATCGGCCGCGCTCTTTTTGCAATGAGGGAGCCTGTCCGGCGTGTCTCAACCCGATTACTGGGACTTGCACGAAGCCGCCGTCGCGCGCGGCGAGACGACCTATACCGATCCCGAAACCGGCCATATGGTCTTCACCCGGCTTGGCCTTGCCGAGCGCGACCAGTGTTGCGGGGCAGGGTGTCGGCATTGCCCGTTCGGTCATGAGAGCGTGCATGTCGCGATGCGCGCCAGGCGTATCCAACAGGCCGCCTGGCTGAGCCAGGCGCGCCCCGATCCCGAGGCCGCGTGCACGCTGCTGTTCTGGAGCGGGGGCAAGGACAGCTTCCTCGCCCTTCGCGCGCTCAAGCGCCAGGGCGTTACCGATATCGCCCTTGTCACAAGCTTCGACGTGCGCAGCCGCGTGATCGCGCATCGGGAATTTGCGATAGACGCTGTGACCGAGCAGGCGGCGCATCTGGGCCTTCCGCTTATCGGCGTGCCGTTGCATCCGGGCGGCGATTATCTCGATCAGATCGCACCGGCGCTCGATCTTGCCCCGGGCTGCGACACGCTTGCCTTTGGCGACCTGCACCTCGATCACATTCGCCAGTGGCGCGAGGAGACCTTCGGCGGCGCGGAGCGCAAGCGCTCGCTGGCGCTCTCCTTCCCGCTGTGGAAGGCGGACTACGCCGACCTGATCGCCGATCTCGAAGCCTCGGGGGCGCGCTGCGCGATCAGCGCCATCACGGCTGAGCTTCCTGGCGTCCATGTGGGAGACCTGTTCGACAGGGCCTTGATGGAACGCTTGCCCGAAAGCGTTGATCGCTTCGGCGAGAACGGAGAGTTTCACACCCGCATCGCGTTCCCCTCGGCGCGCTGAGGCGGGATACGAAAACCCCAGTTGTCAGTCCCGCGCCAACCTGCCAAAGGCGAGCGCCAGCCACAGCGCCTTGCGGGTGTAGCTCAATGGTAGAGCAGGAGCTTCCCAAGCTTAAGACGAGGGTTCGATTCCCTTCACCCGCTCCATAGAACACGGCGCGCGGTTGCTCACAGTTCAAGCACGACGGGGCGATGATCGCTCGGCCTTTTCGCGCGGTCCTCGCCTGACCCCTCGACCTCATCTTCATATTCCGTGTGCGCGATCCGCGCCGACTGCACCTCAGGCACCAAAGCGGGCGAGACAAGGAGATGATCGAGCAATAGGGGGCGGTCCATCACGCCATCGACAAAATCGTCGAACCGCGCGGTGAAGAGCAAGGGCGGCTCGACCCGCTCGATCAGCTTCGCGAAGGGGCGGAAGTGGCGCCGATCAAGGCTGCGAAACGCTGATTGATTGCGCCGAAAACCGCGACTCTTCTGCGATCCGCCTGAACACGGAGAAAAACCTCTTGATTACAGTTTCTTATCGCGAAGTGAGTTGTCTATAGCTCGGCGCAAACCCGCTCTACTCGTGGACGAGTTGATTCCGCCCAAGCCGCTATTCTCAAGAAATATCAGAGATCCACATCCCGAAGTCGCGGCGTACGGTGTGCACGAAATTGTTCCCCATATGTTCATGGTCTGATCCAACACTACCTAGACCGTTCAATGACGGCAAAGGCACTGGTTTCACGCGGATTTTCTAGCCCAAACCGGGCTTGAGGGGAAGAGCTGCGAAAGCAAGTTTGTTCTCATTGAGCACCAGTTTGGTAACAAATAGCCATTTCGGAAAGCCAAACTGCGTGGGATTCTCTGGAGCGCGTTATGGTTTGAACATAGTGTCATCCAGCCGCTCCCCACGGACCGTCTTAAAGGATCGCTGAAACCCTTTGCGCGACCTCAGCGAGCGTGGTTTGAAGCCGGTTTATTTCGGATAATGACGTACCGCTTGGCACCTACCGGGCAATCAGGAATTCGCGCGATTGTGACATGGTATGCAGGTGTTCAAGGGTACGTTTCCTGAGTGCTAGTCCGAGTTCTACCGCGAGGTCGGCGCGTGCGGCGAGGTTATGCTGAAACCCCCGGATCTGTGCCGCTTCATGGCCGGAGTGGAGAAGAAACGCGTTCAGATGAATTTCGAACGCATGGATTGCGGCCATACGAAACGGTGCCCGCGATTGCGGCACCTTGGGCCGCCCATTTTCCAACAGTAGCAGTGCCGCTAACCTGTATTCATCGGCGAGAGAACCCACCTCAACTGGAGTTGCTGATTCACCCGGATGACTGGCGTTGGACTGATCGTTCATGTTGCTGCTGATAGCAGCAATCCCGCAAACGAAAGCCGAAAACTTCCAGCACCCCAAGCGCACGAAAGGGGGCCTGTCCGGCTCGGACAGGACCCCTTCGGGAGAGAGATCGACAGGAGAGTTCAGTCGATTTCGGGAGCGTCCTTGTTGTCGTCGTTCTCGTCGCCCGAGCCGTTGCCGCGCGAGAGAAAGTCGACCTTGTCGGCGAGGATCTCGGTGCCGTAGCGGGTGACCCCGTCCTTGTCTTCCCACTGGGTGTAGTGGATGCGGCCCTGTACGCTGACCAGTTAGCCCTTGGTGCAGTACTGTCCGACGGTCTTGGCGAGGCCGTTGAAGCAGGTCACCCGGTGGAACTCGCTTTCCTTGGCGGTGTAGCCGTTCTCTTGCCTTTTGGTCTTGCCGTCCTTGTCTCGCGCAGGGCGATCGGTGACGACGGTGATCCCGGTGACATTGGTGCCGCCCTTGGTCTCGCGGGTTTCCGGATCGCGGGCGATGCGGCCGGTGAGGATTGCGATATTGGTCATGATAGTAGTCCTTCAGTTCCTCAAACCGGAGACCATCTCCGGCTTGCGAACATCTGAAAGAAGCAGGGCATGGGAGGACTGCACCGCAGGCCTGAAGGGGCGAAGGGAAACCTGTTCATGACGGGTGGCGCGGGCAGGCGCGCCCAAGCGATTGCAGCAAAAGTGGGAACCGGTTTTGCGTCCGCAATCGCGCAAGAAGGCGCGACAACACGGCCGTCGAAGGAACGGGTTGCCGTCCTCAGCTAACCCGGTTCAGGACTGTTCGCGAAGAACGCCGGATGGGTATCGGGTGCAGATCTGAAGGAGGCGTGACCAAGTTTCGGACCCAACGGGATGTCCGCTTCGCGCCCTAAAGTCGGTCAATGGTTACGCCTCTTGGCGCTCCCGAAAGCGGACGCTCAGACGTACGCCCGAGCGTCGAACGACGAAGCCGAAGCGATTGTCGTCAAAAAGGGCTGAAATTCTGATATATGATTGGGTTTGACGTATATGAAGCTTGATTGAGGGATGCGCTTGGACGATCAGGACAGTACCTTACATCAGACGTTGCGCCTTGGCTCGATCGCCTTTGATCCGCGCCGCAATGAGCTTTCCTGTGCCAACGGTAAGGTTACCCGGATCGAACCCATGGCCGGAAGGCTGTTGCTGTCTTTAGCAAGCGCTCCAAGACAGGTTCATCTTCGAGAAGAGCTGATCGATGCGGTCTGGGGAAGGTCGCACGGCGCAGACCAGAGCCTGACGAACGCGGTATCTGCTCTGCGAAAAGCCTTGCGGGAATGCGGCGATGGAAGTGTCCGGATCGAGACGATACCAAAACGTGGTTACCTCTTCGTGGCTCCGAGATCGAATGATCGATCAACCAATCCAGAAACGCAGAACGACGACGATTCCTCTGTTGTCGGAGCGCCGGTTGGCCAGTTACGAGCGATGGTCGCTATTGGCGCACTTCTCGCGCTCCTCGCAGCTGTATTCGCTTTCTCCTCGCCAAAACGACCGCAGGAACAGCCCGTGGTCGCGGTTTTGCCTTTTCTGGATCTCGATGAGGCCGAAGGCCGCTCCACGATGGCCGACAGCGTCGCGGAGGCTGTGCTCAGTTCATTGGCCAGGTCACAACAACTTTCGGTAATCGGCCGCAGTTCATCGTTTCAGCTCGGCAACGCTAATGTCAAGGCCCAAGAGATTGCGCGGCAATTGGGGGCAACCCATTTTGTGGAGGGGTCCGTGCGACGTACGGAGCGCGGGTATCGCGTGAATGCGCAGTTGGTGAACGTGCGAACAGGAGTTGCCGAATGGTCGAACACCTTGGAACGCTCGCGCGGAGAATTGTTTTTGCTGGAAACCTCGGTCGCGCGCAGCATTGCGACGGCGATGGCGGTCAACTTACCTCAGACTCCGGACGAATCGGCCATGCCGCCGGCTCCGGTGTTCGATGTCTATCTCGATGCTCGCCAGCTTCTGGCTGCACGCGATCCGCAAAGCACGGATTCAGCGATCGAGCTACTCCAATGGGTGACTTCGTCCGCGCCAGATTTTGCTGACGGGCAGGCAGCGCTGGCCCATGCTCTCAGTGTCAAACGATCGCTTGTAGCCATGTCGGCCGGCGAGAGCGCAGAGGCATCAACGAAGGCGCTCGCTGCCACCGAGCGAGCGCTCGAAATCGACGCTGACAATGTCATGGCGCTAACCGTGCGCGGAATCATTTATCTCATGGAGGGGGATTATTCGCGGTCGGAAGAGGAATTCAAACTTGCCATCGCACTGAGCCCTAGTGCGGCGGAAGCACACAATTGGTATGGTGACCTGCTTGCGATTCAAGGCCGCATTGCGGAACATCTTGCGATGGAGGAACGCGCCGCCGCGCTCAATCCGTTGCTCGTGTCCAATCAATATAACCTCGCTCAAGCCCGGCTGCTGAATGGGGATCCGAAAGGAGCGCTGAATGCTGCTGATCGGGCGGTCAATCTCGCGCCGGGATCAAGGATCGCGCATGAGGTAAAGCTGCATGCACTCTATGAAACGGGCGATCTGGCAAACCTGAGAGCCTGGCGGGAGCATATCGTGACCGCCGCCTCACTTGGTGATGACGAGGCTGGTTCTGAAGCTCGCATATTCCTGCGTACACTTGCAGGAGTGTTCGAAGCGGAATTGGAAGGCGACGGCGAAACCGCAACCCAGTTAATTGCGGAGTTTGCTTCCACCAATTTGTCCGCCCGTATGCAGCATGTCGGACTGTTACACGTCTATCGTGACGACTACGAGGCAGCAGCAACGTTGTTCGCTGCGCTGGAAAAAGAGCCCTTCTTTGCCCGTCATCCGCTATATTTTCCCACTGAAATCGCTCTTCTACGTAGCCATCCAAAATATGCGGAGTACTGGCAACGCGATGGCCTCGACACCTTGTTGTCCGAGCGGAGAGTTTTCGCACTCCAATAGTTCTGCATGCATTTGGTTTGCGAGGCTCGTTCGAGGGCGGGGAAGAGGCTGAAGTGGACTGACAGACGGCGTTACGTCCGCACTGTCCAAACAGAGCGCCATCGTCGGCCCCATCTGCGCTGCAGATGCTAACCCCATGAAACATAATCGCTCTCCAACGCCTTGAGAAAAAAATTAGCTATTCTTGAGACCGCCAGTAGGACTTGACCAAGGGAATTGGCGCAAAGGCTCTGCGAATCCACCGCAGGGAGAGCGTCATGCCGACCGACCAAGCTCACAATCGTGCAGAAGCATTCTTTGATATGGTCTTGCGACGCCCAGTCGTAACCTTAGCGGCAGCCGCCTTGTTTGTCGTGGCAATGGGCACACAGCTTACTGGCCTCACCAAGGATACCAGCATCGATGCCTTCCTCGCACCCGATAGTCCGACCCGCATCTACCGGGATCAAGTGCGCGAGGTGTTCGGACTGGAAGACGCGGTGGTCATTGCGGTCACCGGCGAAGGTGCGGATGGTATCTTCACGCCTGAGGGGCTGGATTTCGTCAGAGACCTGTCCGACCAGGTCGGGATGATCGCAGGTGTAGATCCTGAGCGGGTCACGTCGCTTTCCACCGAGAAGAACATCTATGCGAATGGGGAAGAGATCGTCATCGAGCGGTTTCTCGAGAATGCCACCGCCGACGCTGCTTCCGCTCGCGCCGTTCGCGATGCGGTATACCGAATACCGCTCTATCAAGGCTTGTTGGTGAGCAATGATGGGCGCGGCACTCTGATCGCGGCGGAGATTATCGATGGGGACAGAGCCGAGACCATTTACCAGGAGATCCGCAACATTGCAGCGGTTACTCCCGATGGAATAGAGGTCCACATTGCGGGTGAAGGCGCAGCGCAGGGCTATCTGGCGGCTTATATCGACGCCGATGCGAAGGTTCTCCAGCCGATCGCGTTTCTCGCCATCCTACTCGTGATTGGCGTTGCGTTTCGAACCCTGTTCGCCGTGATCGCTTCGATTGCCGTGATTGCTGTAACACTTACCGGTGCGCTGGGAAGCATGGCAGCTCTGGGTATTCCCTACTTTGCGATCACAGGAGCTCTGCCGGTGATCCTGATCGGCATATCGATCGTCGACGCTGTCCATATCCTCAGTGTCTATTACAGCAAATCGGCGCGTCACGCAGGAGAAGGCAAGCGGCAGATAATTCTACAGACCATGGTCGAAATCTGGCGGCCGGTCTTCCTTACCACGCTGACGACGATTGCCGGTTTTGCCGCGATCACCGCAACTGCAACCATGCCGCCGATGCAGTATTTCGCGCTTTTTGCAATGGTTGGTCTCGTCCTCGCACTGCTCGCGTCTCTCACGGTGCTGCCGTGCCTGCTCCTAGTGTATCGTCGGCACGATAGCCCGGTCGCCGAGCGTCGCGCTGAGCGCGATCCGCAAAGCGCTGGCTGGCTTCCGTCGCTTGGGCACAATATGGCGCAGCGCCACATCGCCAGTCTAGCCGTGCTGGCCGTGCTCGTTACCGGCTTTGGCCTTCAGGCCAACCAACTGTCGGTCGACCGCAAGCTGATGTCCAATTTCCGCGCGGAGGAGCCTATCCGCGTCGCTGACGAAGTCATCAACCGGGGATTTGCTGGCTCCAACTATATCGACATCGTGGTCGAAAGCAGAGAGCCGGAGGGTATCCTCAACCCTCAGTCACTCCAACGGATCGAAGCCTTGCAGCGATATGCCGAAGGGTTGCCGCATGTCGAAAAGAGCATCGCGATCACAGATTATCTTAAACTGATGAACCGCTCGCTCTCGGGCGATGATCCGTATGCGTATCAGTTGCCGCAGTCTCATGAAAAAGCGGCACAATACATGCTACTATACTCGGCGAGTGCCGATCCGAGCGATTTTGAGGATGAGATCGACGTCGAATTCCAAAAGGCGCTGGTCCGCGTGCACATGACGACCGATCGCTTCAGCGAGTTCGCACCCGCAGTCGAGAACCTGCGAACCTATATCGCCGAAGAATTCGCAGACGACCTGAACGCCAATCTCAGCGGCCGCGTGACACTCGCGCATGACTGGATCGCACCGCTCGGTATCAACCACGCGTTGTCGGTCGCCGCCTCGCTCTTGGCTGTAACGCTTGTGAGCATGTTGGTTTTTCGCTCCTTCACTCTGGGCATTCTAACGATTGTGCCTGTCGCTCTAACGCTCCTATCAATCTACGGAGTGATGGCCATGACGGATATCTGGCTCGAGCCAGCCACTTTTATGTTTGCTGCAATCGCGCTGGGTCTGGGTGTCGACTTCCCGATCCACATGATCGATCGAATGCAGTATTGGAGAGAGCAAGGGCTGACCTTCTTCCAGGCTATCGAACGGCTTTACGAAGGCCCCGCGAGAGCTCTGTTTATCAACTGCGTGGCAATCGCAGCCGGTTTCTCGCTGCTGATGCTGAGCACGTTGCCGACCATCAACCGGTTTGGGCTGCTCACTGCTGTCGCACTCGTGAGTGGCTTCGTCACCTCGATCCTGTTCCTGCCGGCGATGGTGCGAATGTTGCGTCCGCGTAGGCTGTTTCCGTCAGAGCTGGCCCGACCGAACGCGGTCGCTTCTGGCGCTCTGTCGGGAAATGCGGCGCTCGTATTCGCGGTCACTGTCGGAATAGCCGCATGGCCGTCTACAGCCTTGGCGCAGACGCTGTCCGATGGCGACACTGTCGCAGCGCGGATGGAGGCACGGGCTGAAGGTGCTACGCTTCGCCAGACCCTGATTATGACGATGTCCAATAGCCGCGGCACCACCCGCACCCGGCGGGCCGAACTCGTCCGGCTAAAGCAAAACGGGGTCAGGCGAACCATGATCCGTTTCCTCGCCCCCGGAAACATCCGAGGCACGAGCTTCCTGACGTTCGATTATGAAGCGCGGGACAAGGCCGACGATCAATGGATTTTCCTTCCTGCGCTTCGCCGGGAGCGCCGCATCTCGGCCAACGACCGCGGCGATTATTTCTTTAGCACTGATTTCACCTACGAAGATATCAAGGATGCGACAAAGTTCGATCCTGCCGACTATCGCTTCGTTACCCTTCGCGCCGAAAAGCTGGGGCAACGCGATACATTGGTGGTTTCCCTGCTCCCGCAATCACCGGAGATCTCACGCGAATTGGGGTACGGACGGGTGCAGGCATGGATCGATCCTAGTTCATGGATGCCATTGCGGGCCGATTACTGGGACGTCGCGGGCAATCGATTGAAGACTGTTCGGATCACCAGTTTTCGGCGTGTGAGCGGCATCTGGACGCCTCTGCGGATCGAGGCTGCTAATCACAAGACCGGTCACAAGACGGTGTTCAGTTTCTCGCAGATCGACTACTCCGCCGATATAGGCACGTCGCAGCTATCCGTAAGGGCGTTAAAGAATGCGCTTTGAGATGGTCGGGCGGACCCCATGGTTGCTCATCCCGGTTGGCGTGTTTTTTGCTGGTCAGGCAGACGCGCAAGAAGTTTCAGTCGACAATGAAGTCGAGTTGAGAGCGGCCCTCGAAACAGCCGACGAGGATGTTCAACTCACCCAGCTCGAGTGGAACGTGCGTGTCGACAGCGAATTGAGCCCATCGATTGCGGCAAGGATATCCGGGCGGTTGCGGGTCGATGGATCGGATCGGCTCGATCCCGGTAAACCCGATCAGTCCAACCGTTCCTCCTTGAACAGACGGCATCTGCTAGGCGAGGCTGGTGAGATCGAGTTGCGCGAGGCTTTCATCGATCTGAATTTCGAGCCGGTCTCCATCCGACTTGGCAAACAACAGATCGTTTGGGGGCAGGCCGACGGGCTCAAAGTGCTGGACATCGTCAATCCGCAGTCCTTTCGCGAGTTCATTCTCGAAGACTTCGACGCGTCCCGCATTCCGTTGTGGTCGGCCAAGGCTGAGGTGCAGCTTGGACCGGTTGACGTGCAGGTGTTCTGGATACCCGATCACAGCTTTCACGATATCCCCGAACAAGGTGCGGCTTTCGAGCTGACTTCGAGCCGTTTCCTTCCCCCGGTCGGGCCTGACGACGCGCCAATCGTTCTAGACGATGCTCGCCCGTCCGGCCTCAAGGATGACTTCGGAGGTCAATTGTCGCTGCTTGCAGGTGGGTGGGATCTGACCTTCAATCTTCTTCGTCATCATGCAGATCGGCCGGTCTTCAGCGTGACCGCTGAAGGGGGCAACACCATCGCTTCGCGCGTCTATGATCGACAGATGACCTTAGGTGGCTCGTTCGCAAAGGCTCTCGGCGAATTCGTGATCCGGGGAGAGATCGGCTATGCGTGGGGTCGAGCAATCAATGTCACGCAGGCGGCCAACGATGTCGACCGCATCGTGGAAGCGGATGCCCTGAGCTATGTTGTCGCGGTCGATTGGCGCTCGTCAGATACCTTTATTAGTGCGCAATTCTTTCAGGATCGCTTGATCGACGCTGGCCCGGGACTTCTGCGCCCCAGAAACGACGAATACGCGACATTCTATCTAAGACAGACTCTGCTTCGCGACACGCTGGAGGTAGATTTCAAATCGCTGGTCAATTTCGACGATGGCGACGTCCTACTGCGTCCGAGATTACTCTACGACATAACCCCATCGATCCAGCTCAGCCTTGCAGCCGACCTATTCTTCGGGAAGCCGGACGGCGTTTTCGGGCAATTCGAGGAACAATCGAGAGTGTCACTAGCGATGATTGCAAGGTTTTGACGCGTTGGTGCTATCCAACTGGCTGGGTGAGGTTAACCTGAACTTCCGCTTTTCTTCGCTTTCGCTAGAAAGCAGACTGTCCACTCGCGGCCCAGGTCTCGCCGCCACTCAACGGCTGACACTGGGGGTGAAAGCGGACGGGAGAGGCTCATCTGGAAGCATTTAAAAAATTGCGCTGCGAACCGCGCTTTGCACCACGCACTTTTGTCAGCTCGTATGTTCCGGTCGATTGGCTCCAGCATCCTCGCAAACTCCGAGTCTCATCAATTCACAGGCTCCTCGGCGTCGATGAGCAACGACTTTTGGACATTCGCCGAGATGCACGCAAAAAGGCGAAGGTCATCGCTAGTTTCTCGTCCATGAAAAGCGCGCCCTTCGGCGCAGCACCAGGCGAGGGGCACATCAATGGGTCTTCTAACAATTGCAAAACCAGCGCTGGTTGCAGCCGCGGCGATCTGCTCAACGGGAGTGGGCGCACAGAACCCAGAGACTGGCCAGCCCTTGAAGCTCTCCTTCGGAAATATTGATCCCGAAGAGGGCGAGATTTCCGTAAGCGTGTGCACCGAGCCCCAGCTAGAGGAACGCTATTCGGGCGGTTCAAGCGATTGCCTTGCATCCGCACGTGTTCCCGCGAAAGAAGGCGCGCAAGTCGTCTTCGATGATCTTCCGCCTGGCATCTACGCCGTGACAGCGTATCACGATGAAGACACCAGCGGCGCGTTGGATTTCGACACACGAGGCATCCCGTTCGAAGCGACAGGGAATGCCCATGGCGCACGTGGCTCTTTCGGGCCGCCCACCTTTGATCAGATGAAGATCACGATCGCGCCAGCGAGCGATGGCGCGGGCACCCTAACCTATCGCATTCGCATGTTTCGCTACGATTTTTAAACATGGCTTACAGCTTTGAGCATCGCGCCCACGCGTTCGATCAGATGGCGAAGGTCAAGCGCCCGAAACTGAAGAGTAAGCCCATGTGGGTTGCGTGGTTAGCGTTGTCGGTAACCTGGGTTGGAGCGCCTATCCAAGCGCAGGCCAGTGATGAGGCACAGCCGGACGGGCCACCCCCGTCCGATGGAATTCAAGACGAGCTGCCCGCCGCGGACGAAGGCGTAGCGGACGAGGACGTCATCATCGTTCGTGGCCGCCGAATGATCTTAAGCGAAATCGAGCCAGAGCGTGAGCTCACTGAACAAGATATCGCAGCCTTTGGGGCGAGCTCGCTTGGCGATCTTGCATCGCTGCTGCTGCAAGAAACCTCCTCCGGGCGAGGCCGGTCGCGCGATGCTCCGCCGGTCGTTCTCGTCAATGGCCGGCGCGTGTCGGGTTTTCGTGAGATCGGCCGCTACCCCGTGGAAGCCCTCTCCAGAGTTCAGGTTTATCCCGAAGAGGTTGCGCTCTCCTTCGGGTTTTCGGCGGACCAGAGGGTGCTGAATTTCATCCTCAAACCCAACGTCACAGTTACTGCGTTCGAAGCTTCGGGCGATACGCCGCAGGAAGGCGGCTCGACAACCGCCGACACATCTGGGCAGTTTCTCTACATCAACAACGACACTAGGCTGAGTATCGACGCAAGCCTTGGTCAGCGCACGGCCATTACCGAAGCGGAACGTGACATTGTTTTCGAGGGCAGCAACGAGAGCGCCGCGTTTCGGACTCTGTCCCCCTCGCGCGATCAGTGGAGCTCCGGCTTCTCAGCAGGAACCGGGATTTGGGGAGGCGCCGCCGCCACGCTCAGCGGGTCGTTTGAACGGACCGATGAACAAGATCTATTTGGTATCGATCCGGCGGCTCCCGCTGAAGCCTTGGAGCAGGATCGGCGCTTCGATGATGCAAGTATCGGGCTCACTTTCACTAGCAAACTGGCGCCCACGACTTGGACGCTCACGTCAAGCTACAACATCTTGGACGTCAATGTTGTCACTGACCTAGTCAATCAAGATCGACGTTTCGCGTCTTCGCAAAACCGCAATTTCGACACCGCCTTCGTCGTCAACAGCGCTCTTGCCGATCTCGCGGCCGGGCCGCTTTCGCTTACGGCGCAGACCAGCGTGACCAATGAGGTGCAAGAGGCGCAAACCGACGACATTTCAAACGAGATTTCGCGAACCGTTTTGGCCGGCGGTTTAAGCCTTGATGTTCCATTCTACCTTCCCGCTCCCCTGCCCGGAGAGTTCAGCGTCAACGCCAATCTCGACGTTGAAGACTTCTCGGACTTCGGGACATTGACGACGTACGGATATGGCCTGGTTTGGCGACCGCTTGCGGCCTTGCGCATCATTGCCTCGATCACCGAAGAACAAGGAGCGCCCAGCCTTGCAAGCGTTGGGGACCCAATTATTGTCACGCCGGGGGTGCGTGTTTTCGATTTCGCAACGGGCGAGGATCGTTTCATTGATGTCATCGACGGTGGCAATCCAGACCTCACCGTCGATGATCGGAGCGTCTTTAAGCTGGGCGTACAAGTCGATCCGTTTCCAAAAAAGCGCGTGCGGTTCAACACCGACTACACTCGATCGCGGATTAAGGATGAAACGCGCAGTTTCTTGCTACTCACCGAGGAGTTGGAAGCCGCTTTCCCGGATCGTGTGCTGCGTGACCAGAATGGCGCTCTTGTTGCCTTCGACCGGCGTCCACTGCTCGTCACTGAGAGCTTACGCGAAGAACTGCGCTCGGGGATCAATTGGACCATTCCACTCAAATCCAAGCGTGTGCGGCAAGAACCAGGAGCGAAGCAGCGTCGCAGCGGTCGCCGAGGGCAAATGCGCATCACCCTGAACCACACCTGGACACTGAACGATGAAGTGCTGCCTATCGAAGGCGGTGAGCGGTTCGATTTTCTCAATGGCTCAGCCTCGAACGGGATCGGAGGCGTTCCTGAGCACATTTTTGACTTCTCCCTATACCGTTGGAACAACGGCTTGGGCTTCGGCGCGAGATTCAATTATCAAACTGCCACCAAAGTGGACGCGCCCGAGGGAAGATTGACCTTTTCCGATAGAGCGCTCCTCGATCTACGAGTGACATACGAGCTAAACTACGCTGACAGCGTCCTGGAAAAAGCCCCGTTCTTGGAAGAAACGCGGCTGAGCTTTGGCATAAGAAACCTTTTTGCCGACCGAATAAAGGTAAGAGACGCCTTCGGCGAAATCCCCCTTTCTTTTCAGCGCGAAGCTCTTGATCCATTTGGACGGGTTTTCGAGATCGAGCTGCGGCGCCGATTCTGAGCTCGCTCTTGGCTCCAATGCACTCCGTGCTGACCTAGGCCCACTGGCTGCAAGGGGGTGATCCTAGGATGGCCTCAAACGCTGTTTCGTGATGACGCGCATGCCCTAACTTAGGCTAATCTGCTTGAGAAACCGCTCACGGTAGCTGCGGCCAATCGGAACCGTGGTTCCGCCAATGTGTATCTCGGTGCCAACGATGCGCGAGATGTGCCGCATATTCACAATATACGAGCGATGCACGCGCGCGAAACCGTCGCTGCCCAGTTCATCATGCAGCGATTGCAGCGTTCTCGCGAAGAAGAATTTGTCCGTGGTCGTGAAGAGTTCGACATAGTCGCTCTCAGCGCGAATGAATTCGATCAGATCCACGGGGATGCGCCGTATCTCCCCGTTTGCCCTGATAAAGAGGTCTCGGCCGCGTGCGTCCTCTCGATGCGATCGGCCCGCGCTGGGTTCGAAATAGCGGCGCTGGCGAGCCTTTTCGACGGCTTGCAAGAAGCGCTCGAAGGAAAAGGGTTTCAGCAGATAATCGACGACGTTGTGCGAATAACCTTCAAGAGCCTGTTCAGCGTCCGCTGTCGTGACGATCACCAAAGGCGGTTGTGGCAAAGTCCTCAAAAAGGAAAAGCCGTCCATTTTGGGTAGATGCAGGTCAAGGAAGAGGAGATCGACACGCGATCCTGCAAACCCTCGCGCCGCTTCGGACGCGGCCTTGAAGACCCCGACCAGTTCCATCCCATCGGCATCGGCGACATATGTCGTGAGAACCCTTTGGGCTGGCCTCTGGTCTTCCAGGATTGCGCATCTGAGCGGGTTCATGCGCCCACCGGTATATCGAGGTGGACCCGGTATTCTTTGTCGCCTGGACCTACCTCAAGCGCGAAATCACCTTTCATGAGCAATTCTAACCGGCGCCTCACATTGGCAAGACCAACACCCGAAACCCGAGGAGAACGGTCCTTTACAGAGGCGAGATCGAAGCTGTTCACACAGTCGAGGGTCAACCGACCGTTAGCCGCTTCGATCCCGATCGTGATGGCTATGTCTTCCGCTTGTGTATCCAAACAGTGCTTGAAACAGTTTTCGACAAACGGGATGAGAAGAAACGGCGGGATCCGCTCGCCCGACATATCACCGCGAGTCTCAAAGGCGACTGCGCCGCGGCCCGCTACGGCGAGTTTCTGTATTTCGACGTAGTCCGAGATAAACTCCAATTCTCGTTCAAGATCGACTTCGTCGTCCGCGCAATCATAGATCATGTAGCGCAGCATGTCGCCAAGCTTTAAGATCAACGTTGGGGTTCGCTCCGACTTATGAAGCGCGTGCGAATAGATGTTGTTCAACGCGTTGAAGAGCACATGCGGATTGATCTGCGCCTTCAGATATTGGAGCTCTGACTCTATCTTGGCTTTTTGAAGCTCTGCGAAACGCCGCTCACTACGCTGGCGCTGAAACAGCAACCGGATCGCAGTGAGAAGCAACGCGGCCGTTCCCGTTTCCAGCGTTTGCGGCCACACAGTGGCAAGAATGGTTCGTCCACCAAAGACTAATGGGTCGACTAGAAACTCAAACGCGAACGCCCCTGCGAACAACAATGCAATAGCTTGGAGGCCGAAAGCGGTGTAGCGCTGCTTAGCCAATTGCCGGTTGGCAACAGGGAACGCGATAAAAAAGGCGATGGCACCTTGGTAAAGCGCTTCGATTGCCGATTTCAGATTGATGGGGATGCCCCAAATGGACGGCGCCAGCAGCGGATATACAAGATTCTGGATGAGAACGAACGAAAGCCAAACCGAGAGGAGGATTAGCCACTCATTTCGACTGGCAATTTGATCTTTCATCAGGGACACGGGACTCACGAACTTCCTAGCATTTTGACGACCGTTTAGTCGTATAGCGCTGCGGACAAGATCCTTGAACTCAACAAAGGAGCCGTTCGCCTTCCCAGTTCCGTCGTTCACCGAACAAGAGTCTGACACTCGATTCCCGAACCGCCTCAGTGAGGCGACGTGTTTCGAATGGTGTTGTCCCGCATTGCCCGAGCCCTCCAGGCCGCATGAGCTATGCCAGCAATACGACTATCTATCGCGGCGAAGTCGGCTTCTCATAGGGCCTGATGCGCCGCGTCAACACCGATGGTATCCCTTCCTACAAGGCCGACATGCGTGAGCTTGGCAATCAAGATCGCCAGGAGATCGGTCGCTGTGACAATAAACGGGTGTAGAATTCACACTTACCCTTCCGACGACTAGAGCGGTTGATGCAGCGCTTCAGGCACATGACGTCTCTTCAGACATTCGCTTCCGTTCACGCCAACGTCCACAGCCACTTCAGCTCCGACCGTCACCTTACTGATCGACAAACCTACAAGACCACCCGCTCCGGCGCTCTGGCGGTGTGGCTATCGATGATCCGATCAAAATTGGGCTACGCGACTATCCTACGGGGCGTGTAGCTCAAACCACTCAACCATTGACGGAGTAAGTGTATGAAGTCTCACATTGGGATTCTTCTTTCGCTGCCGTAGCAGCCAGTCTTGAAACTCCGCGAAATCGATGAAGCCGCGACGGTCTGTCATCGTGCTCGCAACGCTTGTCGCGATTACTTGGCAATCCTCCGAACTGTAATGCTCACAGGCATAGATGCTTATGAGAGCCCAGTTGAGATACTCAAGGAATACCCGCCGACCGCTCGCGTAAGAAGGCGATACCTTTTCCGGATCGACGAACCGATTGCCGCCCCAAAAAACTTTCTCAATGCGCTCAAGTAGAGCAGGCGAACTCGGTTCGATAAAACCGTGGTTCAACTCTGTGAACAATATCGAGGTGCGTTCAAAAGCAGCCGCAGAGGGTGAAAGTCTTTTGGCGATCTCTCGGCGCTGAGGAAAGTTCACATGCGCGATGAGTTGACGAAAATCTCTGTCCACGACCCCATCTTGATGCTGATAAGCGAAGGCAAGAGGAGAGACGATCAGCCGAACACTTTCAAAGGGCTTGGTCTCAGGATACTCCGTGTTCAGCCAATCCAGCAACTGCTGGGTCTGCGCCTCTTGACGGAAGAAATCCTGCTGCTGATTATAAAGCCGCTGCGATGCCCGAGATCTGAAAAACGACTTAAAATCAGTATCTTCGGAAAAGTCTTGAAGCATCGGCAGAAGCTGTTCTAGATTGTCTTCAGAGCCCCTGATCCATGTGTATTCGGGTCGCTTTTCAAAAGTGCCATCATCGCGCATGCGATAAGCAGACGCGTCGATCTTGGCTGCTATGTGATGCGGCGTTCCTTCTGCGAGGAGGGACTCAACCGCGCCGACAACTTCGTGAGTGAAGTAAACACCAAAGTGTTCACGGACTCTCGCAGCGTAGGGCGTGTCTGTCCTCACAAGTCTGGACTCAGGATTGCGGCCCTCTGATGTCAGGGTTGTTATGATTAAAAATAGCTCGTGCAGAGCTGGGGTGTCGACGTGCACTTTATTCATGATTTCAGCGCGCGTTTGGGTGTCGAAACACGCAGTTGGAAAGCGTGCCGAATCCTCCGGGGACTTGGGCACACAACCTGCCTGAAATCTATGTTGATCTTCAATGGAGGCATCTGCGCTTGCGCCTGGATCATCTGCGTCACCGCCAGTTGCGTATACGACGGATGCACAAGCGCTGGCCGCAGCGCTCAACGCGAACATAGCTCTTGCTACTCGCGATCTCAAAATATGTGGCCGACGCTTCGTCGCATCGGACGTGTGCAATAGTCGCGGTATGTCCAAGTGGATACTCCTCATTATGGCCGGTGGCCTTTATGAGGTTTGCGGCCAGACGCTAAATCTCAATTATGCTTGAACTAGGCGGAGGTTTGGGCGAGATTCTGTGAACGCCACAAAAGCGGCGGCGAATGGCCTCCTACGTACGACCAGAGCTGCAAATTCACATGGTTGCGCTACAATGATCTGCTTGAATGTTCATTTGGGCAGGCAGAATGGAAGAACACAATCTTAAGGGTCTAGGCGGCGTGGACAAATTTGAGCCAGTATCTGGCTGATGCGATGTGGACCATTGAAAGGAAGCTTTCGGCGAGTTGGTCGTATCGGGTTGCGATGGCGCGGTTGATTTTCAAACGACCGAAGAAGCGCTCGATCTGGTTGCGTTCCTTGTAGAGCGACCGGTCATGTTCGATCTTCACCCTCCGGTGTGACCGTCCCGGAATGACGGCTTCGATGTTTTTGCAGGCAAGATCGGCCCGGATGGCATCGGCGTCGTATCCCTTGTCAGCCAAGAACGCCTTGGGTGTCCGCTCCGGTAAGGCGATCAGCGTGTCATAAGCTTTGCAATCTGCCGCTTCGCCAACTGTCAGGTGGAAGGCGAGTGGTCGCCCTTGTCGATCAACCAGACAGTGAAGTTTACTGGTGAACCCGCCCCGCGAGCGGCCAAGAGCTCGTCGATGAGTCCCCCTTTTCCGCCCGCTGCCGACACATGGGCGCGGACCGTGGTGCTATCGATCGAGTAATGGCCGCTGTCGGCCATCAACTCAGCCAGCGTGATCGAAACGGCTTCCCAGACCCCAGCCTTGCTCCAACGCCGGAAACGTCGGTAGATCGTGTTCCAGTTCCCGTACTTGGGCGGAACATCGCGCCAAGGCGTGCCGCAGCGAAGCCGCCAAAGTATCCCATTGATGATAGCGCGGTTCTGTTCAGGCCGTCTGCCACGGCCACGGTTCGATGCCTCAATCGGCAGCAAATCTTTCAAAACACGCCATTCTGCTTCTGTCAGATCGCCCCGGCTCAAACCTGCCTCCAAAAGGCAACCTTGAATCAATCAGCCAGCGCTACGTCAACCAATTTGTCCACGCCGCCTCATTCCCGCTTTTTTCCACCGAAGCGCGGGGCGCTGGGGCCAGATTGGGGCCTCTTGTTTCTCGGGTTTTAGAAAAACGAATATATTCAGTTTTTTACTTGACCTATTGGCTTCCCTTCACCGCCGCGGCGCGCGGTTGCTTACAGTTCAAGCACGACGGGGCGATGATCGCTCGGCCTTTTCGCGCGGTCCTCGCCTGACCCCTCGACCTCATC
>NZ_JASJAP010000004.1 GCF_030066995.1 Erythrobacter sp. | reverse complement strand
CCCCCCCCCCCCCCCCCCCCCCCCCCCCCCCCCCCCCAATTTGGTTGTTTGTCTACGGGGGGGGGGGGGGGGGGCCGGCGGGACGGGCGGGCTGCGCTCACAAAGTGAACGTCCAATCAAGAACGCCGCCACCAGCTGGCGAGCAGGCTGCCGATCAGCACGTGCCACACCGCCGATATTGCCGCAGGTACAGGCGCCAGAGCCGCTTGTTGCGCGCTCGCAAATTGCGCGGCGAATGCGGGCGTTTTGGCAAGGCCCGAACCGAGCCCTGAGTTCTGCATCCCCACTTCGATCGAGACCGTGCGCTGTTCCGCGCCGCTCAGTCCCAGCAGGCGCGCCAGGCCAAGGCCAAGGCCAAAACCCAGCGCGTGCAGCAGGAACGTCGCCAGCAGCAACTCCCCGGCGTGCGCGGCAATCTGGTCCTTGGCTCCCCCGACAATGCCGCCGACGATCCAGATCACAAGCACAATCGCGATCAGCGGCAGCACGCCGCTCACCGCCGCTGCCGCGCGCGGGAAAAGGCGGTTGAGCAATGTCCCCGCGACCACCGGCACCAGCACAATCGCGACCATGTTTTTCAAGAGGTTCCAGCGGTCGATTTCAACATAGGCGCCCGCCAGCTCGCCCGTCAGAAGCGGGGTGAGCGCTATCGCGGCGAGCGTCGAGAGCATGGTCATCGTCACCGACAAGGCGACGTTGCCGCGCGCCAGATAAGCGACGATGTTCGACGCAGTACCTCCCGGACAGCAGGCAACGAGGATGAGGCCGACGGCGAGCCCCTGTTCCAGCTCCAGCGCGCGCGCGATCGCCCAGCCGCTCAAGGGCATGACAATGAATTGGAGGCCAACCCCGACTGCGACCGCGCGCGGCAGACGCGAGAGCCTGCGGTAGTCTTCGAAGGTCAGCGTCAGGCCCATCGCCAGCATGATGAGTCCCAGCGCCACCGACAAAAGCGGCTGGCCCGCGATCCGCACGCTGCCATCGGTCACCCAGGTGAACAGCGCCGGTTCAAACCAGGCGAGCGCCACGCCCGCCAGCGTCAAGACGGCAAAGTTGTTCGTGATCTTCTCAAGCAAGCGCGCCTCCGCGCTGCACGCCCTAGCGATGTCAGCCCTCGGCTTCCATCAGCTTCTTCAGGTCCTTGAGTGCCTTGGCGCGCAATTGGTGCACGCGCGGCACGCTGACTTCGAGCACCTGGGCGATTTCGGTGAGGTTGAGCTCTTCGACGTAGAACAATTGCAGCACCAGCGTCAGGCGCTCGGGCAGATCCTGCATCGCGGCGATGAGCCGTTCGCGGTTCTCCATTTCGCTGAGCACGTCGAAGGGGTCCAGCCCATCGGCGGCGAAGGCGGTGCTGGTCTCGTCGTATTCCTCGGCGATCGAGGTGACGGTGATGGCGCTCGCTTCGATCTCGAGCAGGTCGCTATCGCTGATGCCCATGGCCTGCGCGATTTCGGCCCGGCTCGGCTCGCGGCCCAACCGGCCCCGTAAGGCGTGCGCTGCCGCGTCATAGGCGGCGCGTTTCTTGCGCGCGCTGCGGCTGTCGTTGAGGAGGCGACGGATCTGATCGAGCATCGCGCCGCGCACCCGGATCTTGGCGTAGGCGGCAAAACCGTCCTCGGTGGGACCATCGTGCTTCTGCGCGCATTCCGTCAGCGCCATGACGCCTGTCTGGATAAGGTCTTCAACCTCCAGCGCACCAGCGTATTCCGGGCGCCCCATCCCGTAAATATGCCAGGCTGAGCGGCGCACCAGCGGCATAAATCGGCGCACGCGGTCTTCCACCACATCGCGGCTGGCGTGGGCGTATTTCGGGGCGTAGGGCGCGCCAAAGGAGGAGGGGTCGTGCTTCATGCGGCGATCGCGGCCTCGTTCGGGAGCGTGGATGCGGCTTCTGGAACAGTGTCACCGCCGATGAGGCCGACAACCTCGACGGCCTGGCTCGCGGGCAGCTCGTTTATGGACAGCACCGCGCAACGGGCGGCGCGCGCCTTGAGCAAACGCGCCAGCGCGCGGCGGGCGGGCGGCTGAACGATCAGCGCGACGGCTGTGTTCGCTTCGGCAGTGATGGCGTTGACGCGTTCGACGATCACGTTGGCGCAGTCCGGCTCGATCAGCGGCTGGCCGCTCGCCGGATCGCTCACCCCGCCAAGGATCGCGCCTTCGAGATTGGCGTCGAGCGTGATGACTTTGAGCGTTTCGCCCGGCGGACAAACGCGCGCGACCAGCCGCGCGCCCATGTCCGCGCGCACCGCGTCGATGAGCGCGTCGAACTCGGTCGACTTCTGTAACGCCATGGCGAGGCTGGTGAAGAGCGGCTGCGAGTGCGCCAGACCAATCCCATCGGCGATGAGAGCGCGCAACACGCGCGTAAGCGCCGCCAGGCTGAGCGGCTCGGGATGGACCGCGTCGATCAGCGCGGGCGCGCTGTCCTTGAGCGCGTCGACCAGTTCGCGCACCTCTTGCGGTCCGAGCAGATCGGCGGCTTGGGCAAGCAGCGCCTGATTGGCGTGGGTGGCGATGACGGTGCTGGGATCGACCGCCATGAAACCCTCCGCAACCGCGTGGTCGCGCGCGGCGGGGTCGATCCAAAGAGCGGGACAGTCGAAGCTGGGATCGCGGGTCGCCTCTCCGCTCAACCCCAATTCGCTGTATGGTCGCGGGCGCACATCGCCGGTGTCGATGGCGAGCAGCTTTCCGGGGCGCACCTGCCCGCTCGCGATCGTCACGCCGCCCAAGAGCACCGCGTAGTTCTGAGCGCCGGCATCAAGGGAATCCCGAATGCGAAATTGCGGCAGGACAAAGCCGAGCTCGCGGCTCAGCTGTTTGCGGATACCGGTGATGCGGGTGAGCAGCGGCGCGCCCGCGTCGGTGTCGACGAGATGGACCAGTGCGTAGCCCAGTTCGATCGTCACCAGCGTCTGATCCGAAACGTCGGCGAGCTCGATCTGGTCGGGCGCTTTTTCCTCGGGCGCTTCAACCGTCTCGACCGCGGGCTGCGCGGCGCGCTGGCGCAAGGCCCACCATATGCCCGCCGCAAGCGTGGCGGCGGGCAGGAAGATCACCTGCGGCATGGCGGGGACAAGACCGATAGCGAGCAGGATCAGAGCCACTGGCAGCCAGGTGCGCGTGTCGGCGAACTGGCCCCCGATCTGCCCGGTGAGATCGCGTTTGTCGGAAACGCGGGTCACAATCGCCGCCGCCGCGATCGAGAGCAGCAGCGCTGGCACCTGCGCGACCAGCGCGTCGCCAACCGCAAGCGTGATGTATTGCTCGCCCGCTTCGGCCGCACTCATTCCATGGCTGATCATTCCGAGCGCAAGGCCTGCAATGACGTTGACGCCCAGAATCAGCAGCGCGGCGATCGCGTCGCCTTTCACGAATTTCGAGGCGCCATCCATCGAGCCGTAGAAATCGGCCTCGACTGTAACCTGGCTTCTGCGCTCGCGCGCTTCCTCGGCGGTGATCAAGCCAGCGGCAATGTCGGCGTCGATCGCCATCTGCTTGCCCGGCAGCGCGTCGAGCACGAAGCGCGCCGAGACTTCCGAAACCCGGCCCGCTCCCTTGGTGATCACGATCATGTTGATGATCATCAGGATGGTGAAGACGAACAGGCCGACCGCGAAATTGCCGCCCACGAGAAACTCGCCGAACGCCTCGATGATCTCGCCCGCCGCCGCGCCGCCTTCGTGGCCGCTCACCAGCACCACGCGGGTAGAGGCGACGTTGAGCGCGAGGCGCAGCAAGGTTGCGAAGAGCAGCACGCTTGGGAACGCGGAAAAATCGAGCGGCGTGCGCACGTTCAGCGCGACCATTAGCACCGCGATGGCGATCGCGATGTTGAGCACGAAGAACATGTCGAGCATCAACGTCGGGATCGGCAGGACCATCAACGCAAACAGCGCGAAAATACCGGCCGGAAGCGCCATTGGCTGCGCCAGACCCGCGGGCGTTGAGCGCAGACGCTGGAAGACCGAAAGGGGGCTGGTGGGGCTGGTCACGGCTCAGCTTCCTCACACGCCCATGGCGCGTAGGCGTTGAAACGCGCGTTCGACGCGCGCGGCGCCGTCGGGGGTGGAAAGCCGGTCTGCACCACTCGTCTCGACACTTCGGCTCAGCAGGCTCGACATGCTTTTGGGCGCCGCGCGCGCGGGCTGGGGCATGGGCAACATGGCCGCTGTATCGAACGATGCGCGAGGGCGCGGCGCGCCCCCCGTGATCGGCGGCGTCTGGCGGGGCATGAAGGCGCTTGGATCGGCACCCGGATTGCGCGCTTCGGGCGATGCGCGCTCCATCGCGCGCTGCATCTTGTCGGACAGCACGTCCATCACACCGGCCAGACTGCGTTCGCTTCCATCCGGCTGGAAGAAGATATCGGGGTTGGCGGCAGCCGGTCCCCGGAACATCGCCGCGGCGCTTTGCGAAGGGTCGGTGCGCATGGCGGCAAGGAAGCGCTGCGCTCCGCCTGCGCCCAGGAAATGCGCGAGATAAAGCTCATTCGATTCGGGCGCGCGGCTGAGGACCGGCGTCAGGGCGCGGCGATTGTCCTGCGCCAGACCACCCGCCATCAGCGCGGCGATGTGCGGGTCGTTGCGCAGCTCAAGGATCGCGGCGCGCTGGCCGGGATCGGCGACGAAAGCCTGGCCCGCGCGCGTTGTGTCGATCCGCTGCGCAACGTCGTTGAGCCCGAAGCGCGCGCCGTGCCGCCGCATCGTCGCGAGCCAGGTGGCCTCGGTAAACTGAAACAGCCCCGTTGCGCTCGACCCGCTCGCCTGGGCGCGTGGGTCGAGCCCGCTTTCAACGCGCGCCTGGGCCAGCAGGTAGTCGAAGTCGATCGTGGTCGAACGCGCGGCGTTGGCGATCGCCGCTTCAACGGGCGACCGTGCCGTGCTCTCGGTCCGCTGCGGCGGCGCGGACTGGGCCGCAGGAGGCTGGCCGGTGCTGGGTTGGGTCCGGTCGGTCACGCTCTGGTTTGTCCTCAAGAGCCCGGCGCGGGCCCGTTCGAGGGATCGCGGTGCAACGAGCGTGCCAGACCGATGCCCGCATCGTCCCGTGGAACGCCTCTAAGGATTCATGCCTAGGCTGGCAGTGCGGGCGTATGACCCGGCCTTGTAAGCGGCGCGCGGCGCGCCGAGCGCTTCCAGCCGCGCGGCGACGTTGGCGGCAAGCAGATTGCGCACCCGCCGGTTCACATCGTTGAGGCGCCGCGCGGTTTCGACCAGCGGACGGGTCTCATGGTCAATCGCTTCGGGCGCGTAAGGGCTGAGCGCTTCACACAGAGCCTCCTTGTCGCGCGCCGCCTCAAACAGGCCGTCTGCGTCCAGGGTGGCAAGCGCTTGCCGCTCGCGTTCGAGAGCGGCAACCATCTGCCGCAGGCTTGCCGGCAGGCTGGCAGGAGAGGACACGGTTCCGGTGGGCGTCTGAGCCTGATCCGAGGCGGCTGCGCGCGTCACTCGCCGTTCACCCCGAACCCGACCCTCGCGGCGATCATCGCGTCCGCTACCGTGGTGGGGACAAGGGGATAGGTGCTGTCCTCCAGCGCTTTGCGGATCTCGGACACACGATCTGCGTCAACGGGTGGTTGAGAGGCGTCGATCGAAGCGCTGACCTCGATCGCGACGCCGGGCTTCGCCGGGGCCGGCTCTCCGGTGGACGCGGCGGCGCGGCGACCACCATCAAGCTGGGTCCGATCGGTTTCCGCCAGGCCTCGCGCGGCGGAAACACCTTGCAATTTGCTCAATTCAAAGGACGGCATGAAAGCTACTCCGATAGGTTTCAGTCAGGAGAACGGCGCAGGCCGAGCGTGTTTAAGGCGTTGCCTCGCACTTTTCCCGCGGCGGCAGGGCGAGGGCGAAGACCGGCGCTTTAACCGACCGGGATTACAGCCAGCCCGGGGCGTTCAATCCGGGCGCGCACCGGATTGGCCTGGCGTGCCGTGCGGACGGCGATCCAGTCTCCGATCCGGCCCTTCTCAAGCGCTTCTCCCGCTTGTTGGACGGTAAAACCGCGCCCGCGCACGATCACTGTGATTGGGTCTCCGCGCTCGACAACGGGGAGCGCAACAGGTTCGGCCGGAGCGGCCTTGGACGGAGCGGCCATTGACGGAGCGGCAGTGCGCGGGCCGGGCCGGGTTGCCACGAAGATCCGCCAAGGCCCTGTGTTCCCGAGCGGCTTGGCGCATTCGACCCGCACCGCCGAGCGCGTGGTGCCGTGCCAACTCGTCGTCAGGGGAGCGGCGCAGGCGGCCAGCCGCAATCGCGGATCCGCCGTCGCGCGCGCGCCCCCGATCTCGCCAACCTTCGCGCCGGTAAAGGCGGTTACTGCGCGGTCGATCTCGGCGGGATCGATCACGGGAAAGCCGGGCGCCCCAGCGGCTAGGGCGATGTACGGGAGCGCGATCAGGAGGGCCGAGCTGAACGGCAGAGCAAGCAACGGGGCGAGCGAGGCCAACCTGGCGCGGAGTCCGCGCGACGCAATCGGGGCTTGAGAGACGGGCATAGCGTGTTGTCCTTTGGCGCTTCGAATGGGACCACCGCGTCGGTCGTCCGCGCGATAGCTTGGACACAGCAAAGACCATGCCAAGGCGGCGATGGCTTTGCGATGCGTCGGGTTTCGCGGACAGCCTCGCTCGCTGCGCATACTCGAAGCCTAAGGATTTCCCCTCAGTCCGCCCAAAGCCTTGGCCTAACCGCCACGCGTTAGGCCCTGTGCGAAGACGAAAGGGGTTACTTTATGACTGCCATATCCCGCTTGGCCTGGTCGGACGATGTGGGCGCGAACGCCGCACACGATGCCTCGCCCGTTCTGGAGGAGGGCAGCGCGACCCCGCGTACGCGCGACGCGCGCAGCGATCTCCTCAATCGCATCGCGGACTTCATCATGAGGCACGATCTTGACGTCACCAGCGCCAACCTTGCGGTGCTTTGCAACGCGCTCTCGGGTTCGAACACGCCGCTCGCCGAGGCCTTTGTTCAGCGCGAGATTAGCGGCCAACCCATCGATCAGCGCTGGCTCAACACGCTGGTCCGGCTCGATCCCGACGCCCGCGATCGCCTGGCCGAGCTCGATGCACTAATGGACCAGCTTGAATACACGCTTATCCGCTTTGGCCAGACGGCCAAGTCCGCTGTCGATGAAACCCACGATCAACGCGGCGCGCTCGACGCTCAGGTCGGAGAGCTGGACGCCGGTGCTCTTGGTGACATGTCTGCGCCCGAGATGTCGTGCGTGATCGAACTCTCGCGCACGATGCTGAGCAGCATTGTGCGGCTGGAAAACGCAATGGTGAAGAGCCAGGAGGAAGCCGAAAACCTGCGCGAAAACCTCGCCAAGGCGCGAATGGAAGCCGATATCGATCACCTCACCCGGCTGCCCAATCGCCGCGCCTTCGAACGCCGCCTGACAACGGTCACAGCGCAGGCGCACGCCAAGGGTGAGCCGCTCTGTGTGGCATTCTGCGACATTGATCACTTCAAGGACATCAATGACAGGCACGGCCATGAGGCGGGTGATCGCATATTGTGCGCGGTTGCCAGCACGCTCAACCGCCTTGCGGGCGACGATTGTTTTGTCGCGCGCCACGGAGGTGAGGAGTTCGTGCTGCTTTTCTACGGCCTCTCGAAGGACGCCGCTCTCGACAAGCTCAACGGGGTGCGACGCGCCATGGCCGCCAAGCAATTGATGAACCGCGAGACGGGCCGACCCTTCGGCAAGCTCACCTTCTCCGGCGGGTTGGCCGAAGTCGCCGACCCCAACAATCCACGCAGCGCACTCGCGCGCGCGGACGCGGCCCTGTACGAGGCGAAGGAGGCGGGGCGCAATCGTATCGTCGCGCATTGAATCGCGGCCGCCCCCCTCTCTCTAAGCTCTGGCAGAGCCAATCCAATCACGACTAGCGCAGCGCGGGTTGATCGTAGGCGAGGCTGGCGTGGATATCGCTCGCTGCGCCTTCACGGATGATGACGCGCGAGCGCACTCCCAGCGTGCGAGCCGTTGCGGCCATCCGGCGCGCGTCGGCCCAGGCTTGCTCGGCCTCGCCTGACCGGTGTTCCGCGATGATAGTGAGCGTGGCGCGAGGATCGCTGGATTGTTGTTCGAGCCATTGGGCCAGAGTGGGCAGCTCCGGACCGGGCCGATAGAGCGCTTGCGCGGGCGCGCGGGGACGGGGCCCGGCTGTGACAGGGGCCGCGCTTGGGGTTGGCGACGGATCGACGCGCGAGGTCGCCGACAGAGCGGCGGCGGTCACCAGGAACAGGATCAAAGCGAGATCGGCGAGGATCAGCTGCCAGCTCGCTGCGCTGCGTTGCACGGTCAGCATGGGGCGCTCATGCGACCGTTTTGAGCGGCGTCATGCGCCTGGGAGGCACGCTCGGCAGGACCTCGGCGATGTCGTTGAGGAACCAGTTCACGAGAGCGGCGCGCTCTGTGTCCTCCCGCTCGGCGCGCCGCGCCAGCGCATGCGCCAGCGGCAGGAATACCAGATGCGCGCTCAGCACACCGTAGAGCGATGAAAGGACGGCGATGGCAATCGCGTCAAAGGCACCGGCCCCCGCTTCTCCCACGAGGTCCGGCGCGATCTGCGTCAACGAAAAGAGTGTGCCGACCAGCCCAAACACCGGCGCCAGTTCGCCCGCTTGTTCAAACACCTGAACCGCGCGCTGGCTCTTGCGTGTCGCGCTGGAGCGCGCGGTTCCATGCGCGGCCTGGAGCGCCTCGACAGATCCTGTGCGCACCAACGCCTTGAGCGCCTTGGCGAGGTCGGGGTCGGGCGGTGGGGGCTCGTCCGCGCCAAGCGTACCGCGTGCGCGCACCGCGCGGGCCCAGCGCGCCAGCGCGGTGCGGTTGGCGTCGGCGTCGAAGGGCGCGCGGGCGAGGTCTCGCAGCCCAGCGATCGCCGCAGCGACGTCCCTCCATCCCGACCGCGCGAGCGTCGCGAGAAAGGTGCCCGCCAGCACTATCGCGAGCGCGCTTGGATCCACCAAAGCCGCGTCGAGCAGCGCGGTGTCGGGCGGCGCGGGTGGAGGTGTCAGAGCGGCGTGAACGAACATGAGGGAAAGAACGGATTGCGCGCGCGGCCATTAAGACCGTGACCGATCCGCTCTGAACAGGGGCAGAGCCTTGCCCGTTGGGCGGCAAGAGGCTGCCGCCCCACACGCCGCTGTGGCGCGCGGCAGCGCCGGACACTGGCGAAATCCCTTCAAAAACCGCGTGTCAGAGTGGGTTTGGCACGCGCTCTGCATAGGCTTGGGCAAACGCAACCCTGCACGTCTTTTGGGAAACCCGATTCAGATGAGCGAGAACCTGTTTGGAATTCACGGCGCCGCGCTCGAAGTGCGCTCGGAGCGCATGGGCGTGCTCGCCTCGAACATCGCGAACGCGGCGACGCCCGGATACAAGGCGCGCGATATCGACTTTGCTGCCGCGCTCAACGCCCGGCTTGAGCGCGGGCGCAAGGGCGGCCCGGCGCTGAGTGATCAGGGCGATGCGCACATCGTCTATCGCGCGCCGACCCTGCCCAGCCTCGATGGAAACACGGTCGAGCTCAATCGCGAGCAGCTTGCCTTCGCCGAGAACGCGCTGGCTTACACCGCTACGCTCAGCTTCGTGCAGGGCAAGGTCAACACCCTCACCCGCGCGCTCAAGGGAGAATAGTGGCATGTCGGATGGCCGCCCCATGACCATGTTCGATCTGACTGAGCGCGCGATGTCTGCGCAATTGGTGCGCATGAACGCGGCGACTTCGAACCTGGCCAATGCGGGATCGGTGTCGTCAACCGAAGAGGGCGCCTACCGCCCGATCCGCGCAGTCTTCACCACCGAACTCGACCGCGCGAGCGGCCTCACCAGCGTGACCAGCAGCGCTCTGGTGCGGGCCGAAACGGCACCATCCAAGCGCTACGATCCGGGCCATCCGCTCGCCGATGGCGAGGGTTTCGTGTTCGAAGCCGGCGTCGATGAGAGCGCCGAGATGGTCGAGATCATGGAGAGCGCGCGCCAATACCAGAACATGGTTCAGGCGCTCCAGACCGCCAAACAACTGATGCTTGAAACCTTGAGGAGCAAGTAGAATGACCACCCCGATAAGCCAATCATCAATCGCGAGCACACAGGAAACGCTCGACCGGCTCAACGCCCCGTCCGAGCTCTCGGGCGATAGCGATGCGGCCACGCTAGGTCAGGCCGACTTTCTGCGCTTGCTGACCGAATCCCTGCTCAATCAGGACCCGCTTGAGCCGGTGGACAACGAAGAGATGCTCGCGCAGCTCGCGCAGTTCTCGACGCTCGAGGCCGAAACCGCATCGAGTGAAACGCTGACCGAGATCTCCGAAAAACTCGACGCATTGACCCTCGCGCAGGAAGCCGCCGCGAGCGCGTCGCAATCCGCAGCGGATGCGGCGGTGCGCGCCGCCGAAGCGGCTGAGCGCGCGGTCGCGCCCTGAGCCTCCCCCAACCCTGACCACAACAAGGAAACCCCTATGTCTTTCTTCACTTCGCTCTCCGGATTGCGCAACGCCGAAACCGATCTGCGCGTGATCTCGCAAAACATCGCCAACGCTGAAAGTGTCGGCTTCAAGAAGAGCAACGCGAGCTTCACCGATCTTGTAGCCAGCGGCTCAGGCACCGATCCGCGGCTGACGCCGGGCATCGGCTCGGCGCTCGCCGGGATCACACAGGATTTCGCGCTCGGCACGTTCGAGCAGACCGGGCGGGGACTGGATCTTGCGATCAATGGTGACGGCTTCTTTGTTACTTCCAACCCCGTTTCGGGCGATATCAGCTACACCCGCAACGGGTCGATGCGGATCATCGCCAGCGGTGAATTGCAGGATTCGATTGGCGACAACGTCCAGGGCTTCACGGTCGATGCAGCGGGCAACCCGACCTCGACCACGCCGAGCAATGTTATTGTCCCTACGAGCAACGCCGGGGGCGCATCGCTTTCGAGCGTTTCGATCAACGGGCGAGGTGTCGTCGAGGCGTCCTATGCCGATGGAACGGTGGAGCCGGTCGCGCAGATCGCACTGGCCACTTTTCCCGCCAATGATGGGCTGCGCCCAATCGGCCAGACCAAATGGGCCGTAACCGGCGACAGCGGCAATGCGGTGTACGGAAGCCCGGGCGCGAGCCAGTATGGCTCGATCTTCGCCGGCGCGCTCGAACGTTCGAACGTTGATCTGGCCGAAGAGACCGTCGCGTTGCTCACCGCCCAGCGCAACTTCCAGGCGAACGCGCGCGCGATCGACACCGCAACACAGATCTCGCAGACCGTGATCAACCTGCGGTCCTGATCTGTTTCGCTAGACAGGGGCTGAAGTCATGGACCGCATGATCTACACCGCGCTCACCGGTATGGACGCGGCGATGAACCGGCAAAAGGCGGTGGCGAACAATCTCGCCAACGCCTCCACGCCCGGGTTTCGCGGCGAGGTCTTCGCGGTCACGCCCGCGACTCTCAAAAACCCCAGTCTCGAGGCGCGCGCTCTGGCGCGCGGCCTCGTGCGCGGGGCGGATATGGCCACCTCGCGCGTGACGCAGACGGGGCAGCCACTCGACCTTGCGGTCCAGGGAACCGCGCTGATCGCCTTTCAGAGCCCAGAGGGCGGCGCGCAAGGCGCAGAGATCTACTCGCGCCGCGGCGATTTGCGCGTGGCCGCATCGGGCGTGCTCGAAAACGGCGAGGGGCTTCCGGTCCTCGGCATCAGCGGAGGGCCGATAACGGTGCCGCAGGGCTTTGCGATCAGCGTCGCCGAAGACGGCACCGTGCTCGCCTCCGACCCCGCGGCGCCCAATGTCGCAGCCCAGGTGATCGACCAGATCAAACTGGTGTCGCCCGAAGGCTCGCGGCTGCTCAAGGGGATCGACAGCTTCCTGAAGGTTATGGGCGCCGATGGGGAAGGCGGGGTGCTCCCGCCCGATCCGACCGCGCGCGTGACCAGCGGCGCGCTGGAGGATTCCAACGTCGAGACCGCCGAAACCCTGGTCGACATGATCGATGCGCAGCGCGCGTTCGAGCAGCGGGCCAAGATCATCCGCACCGCGCGCGATCTCGACGAGGCGGGAAGCCGCCTGATGTCGCTCCGCTAAGAAATCAAGGACACACAACCGATGCCCAATTCCGCTTTGCATGTCGCCCGCACCGGGCTCGAAGCGCAGGACGCGCGCATGCGCGTCATCGCCAATAACCTTGCCAATATCGGCACGACCGGCTTCAAGCGCGATCGCGCCGAGTTTGCGACGCTCACCTATCAGGAGCAGCGCGTGGCAGGCCAGCAATCGACCAACCAGACGGCCTACGCGGTCGGCCTCAATCTGGGCACGGGCGTTGCGGTCGTGGGCACCAGCCGGATCGAGACGCAAGGCACGCTCAACCAGACGGGCAACACGTTCGATCTGGCGCTGGATGGGCCGGGCTATTTCCAGGTGGAGCTTCCGCCCGGCGGTCAGCTTGCCTTCACGAGAGCGGGCAATTTCACGATCTCGCCGCAGGGCAACCTTGTGACCGCGCAGGGCTTTGCGATCACACCGCCGATCCAGATCCCGCAAGGCTCGCAGAATGTGAGCATCGGACCCGATGGTACGGTCAGCGCCCTGCAACCGGGGCAGGCCGCGCCGGTGCAGCTTGGTCAATTGCAGGTCGCCAATTTCGTCAATCCGGCGGGGCTGCGGCAGATCGGTGACAACTTCCTGGTCGAGACCGCCGCAAGCGGCCCGGTGGAGCTGGGCGTTGCGGGCCAATTCGGGCGCGGGCAGATTCGCCAGGGTGTGCTCGAGGGATCGAACGTCAACATCGTCGAAGAGCTGGTCGAGATGATCGAGGCGCAGCGCGCCTATGAGATCAACTCGAAGATGATCAGTTCGGTCGACGAGATGCTGCGCAACGCGAACCAGACGCTGTGATGCGGCAGGGCCCTGCCAGGATGATACGCGTGACGCTGGTCGCCGCGATGGCGCTGACCCTTGCCGCCTGTATGGGCGGGGGCAACCGCGCTCCGGGCTTTTACGGCCCGCCGCCGCCCGGCCCGGTGCAAAGCGCCCAGACCGCGCCGACGCAATCCTCCGAAGTTTCGGCGAACGCCTTTGCGGCGGGAGAGCCCAGCGCCGGATCGATCTTCCAGGCGAGCCAGGGCTACGCCAATCTCGTCACCGGAACGCGCGCGCGAAAGCTGGGCGACATGGTGACGATCGTCCTGCTGGAAAACACCACGACATCGAAGTCCACCACCGGCGGAACCGACCGTTCCGGTGAATTCGCGCTGGTCCCGCCCACGGGCAGCCTGTTCGACTTTCTGGACCCCGCAGACCTTAATGCCAGCGGCTCCGGGTCGTTCAGTGGAGGGGGCAACGCTGCCCAGCAGAGCCAGCTGACGGGCACGATCGCGGTCACGATTGCCGCGCTCTACCCCAACGGAACCGCCGAAGTGGTTGGAGAGAAACAGATGTCGCTTAGCCAGGGAGACGAATGGGTGCAGTTTGCCGGTCGCATTCGCCTGGTCGATATCGATGTCGACAACCGCCTGCCCTCCTCGCAGGTCGCCAACGCGCGGATCATCTATTCGGGCAAGGGCGCCGTGCAGCAAGCGAGCCGCCCCGGCTGGCTCAGCCGCTTCTTCACCGCGATCTCGCCGTTTTGAGGGGGCGGATAATGAAACGTCTCTTTGCTCTCCTTCTGGTCGCTCTTGCTCTGCTGTCGCCTTCGACACTGGCGGCGGAACGCATCCGCGATCTCGGTCAATTCGAAGGCCTGCGCGCCAACCAGCTGACCGGTTATGGGGTGGTCGTCGGCCTGCAAGGGACGGGCGATGACAACCTGCAATATGTGACCGAGGCCATGCGCGGCATTTCGGGCCGACTGGGACTGCAATTGCCGCCCGGCATCAGCCCGAACCTGCGCAACGCGGCCGCCGTCATCATCACCGCCGAATTGCCCGCGTTTGCCAAGCCCGGTCAGCGCATCGACATCACCGTTTCCACGCTCGGCCAGGCGCGCTCGTTGCGCGGCGGGGCATTGGTGCTGGCGCCGCTTTATGGTGCGGATGGACAGATTTACGCCATGGCGCAGGGCAATGTTGCGGTGGGTGGTCTTGGCGTATCGGGCCGCGATGGATCGCAGCTCACGGTAAACATCGCGACCGTCGGGCGCATCGCCGACGGTGCGACGGTCGAACGCGCGGTGGTGACCGGCTATGAGCGTCAATCGACCCTCAAATTCAACCTGCACCAGGCCGACTTTCTGACCGCGCAGCGCGTGCGCGACGCGATCAACGCGCGCTACCCTCAAACCGCGCGTGTCACCGACGGGGTGAGTATCGAGCTGACGCTGCCATTTGGCGGGGACGAGCGCGCCGCGCGCCTCGCGGAAATCGAAATGCTGTCGGTGACGCCGGCTCCGGTGGCCGCGCGGGTGATCGTCAACAGCCGCACCGGCACTGTGGTGATCAACGAGGCGGTGCGTCTGGCGCCGGCGGCGATCAGCCACGGCAAGCTGGTCATCCGCATCGATGAAGCGCCGCGCGTGGTCCAGCCCGAACCCTTTGGCAATGGGCGCACCGCGATCGAGGAGCGCAGCGAGATCACCGTGACCGAGCGCTCCGACCGCGTGGCTCTGATGCCCGGCGCGGCCAACCTGTCGGAGATCGTCGATGCTCTCAACCTGCTGGGCATGGGCGCGGCAGACCTTGTGGTGATCCTTGAAAGCCTGAAGCAAGCGGGCGCGTTGCAAGCCGAAATGGTGGTGCTGTGATGACGCCGCTCGCTCCTGTCTCGACCTCGCAACCGCTCTCCCCGGAACGCCTTGAACTGCGCAAGGCCGCCGAGGGTTTCGAGGCGTTTCTTATCCGGAAGATGCTCGAAAGCGCGCGCGCCTCGAGCTTTGCCGAGGAGACGCCGTTAACGGGCGGAGGGATGAAGCGCTTCACGCAAATGCGCGATGAACACATTGCGGACATCGCCTCTTCGACCGGGGCCTTCGGGTTTGCCCGGAGCATCGAAGAACAGCTTTCCCAACACCTCCACACGCAAAAGGGCTGAACCATGCCAGGATCCATGTTCCAGATCGGTCGTTCCGGGGCCGCCGCCGCCAGGGCCAGCCTTGAGGTGACCTCGCAAAACATCGCCAACGCGACCAACCCCGACTACTCGCGACGCACGCTTCAGTCGCGCGAGTTGGTGGGTGTGTCGGCCACCGGCAGCGGTGTGCCCAGCGGTGTGCGGGTCGACGGGATCAGTCGCAACGACAGCGCGGTGGTTCAGCAGCAGGCGCGATCCAGCGCCAGCGAACTGGCGCGCGCCGATGCTGAACTGGAAGGGCTGCGCGGTATCGAGCTCGCGCTCGAAGAATCGCAGCTGTTCGAAGGCCTGGTCGAATTCGAAGCGGCGCTGACCCAGCTGGAAGGCAACCCGCTTGAGCCTGCTTTGCGCACCAACGCGCTCGAAACCGGGCGACAGCTTGCCGGCACGTTCAACTTTGCCGACACAACGCTCGACCAGGCGCGCGTCGATTCGCAGGCGCGCGCCAACGAAAGCGTGTCCGAGATCAATCGGCAGGCCGCTGAACTGGCGCGCATCAATGGCGAACTGGTCAACGCGCGCGAAGGCACAGTTGGCCAGGCGGCACTGCTCGACGCGCGCGACGCCGCCTTGCGCGATCTCTCACAACAAATCGGCGTGGAGACCACCTTTGATGATCGCGGGGCGGTGACGGTTCGGATCGAGGGATCGCCCAGCCCGCTGCTTGTCGATGGCATTTCCGCGTCCCAGGTTGAGGGCGACTTCGCTGCGGACGGGACATTGTCGGTGCGGGTCGGCGCTGTGAATTTTGCGCCCTCCAGCGGTGAGTTGGCCGGGCACGCCGCCGCCTTGAGCGCAAACGCCGATTTTCAGACCCAGATTGACGATATCGCAGCCGACCTCATCGCTCGCGCAAACACGGCGCAATCCAACGGCGTCGACACCGCTGGTGCGCCGGCGCCGGCCTTCTTCTCCGGCACGGATGCGGCGTCGATGGCGCTGGCGCTCACGTCGGAATCCCAAATCGCGACGGCTCCCGCGGGCTCACCGGCGGGCAGCACGAACACAACCAATCTGCGCGCGCTCCTTGATTCGCTCGCCGATCCGCAAGGTCCGGTTCAGAGCACCGACCGCGCGCTGTTGAGCCTTTCCAGTCGGATCAGCGCGCAAGAGACGACCCGCGATGGCCTGGCTGCCATCGCCGAGAACGCCCAGGCGACGCTGCTGGCTGAGACCGGCGTCGATCTCGACACCGAAGCGGCCAATCTGGTGCGTTTGCAACAGGCCTTCGAGGCGAACAGCCGCGTGCTGCAAGTCGCCAGCGAAGTGTTCGACACGATACTGGCGCTGCGCTGAAAGAGGAGAATTCGATGACCTTCGTCAGCAACTCAACCGGAGCCTTCTACGATCGCTCGCTCGCCCAGATGAGCGACTTGCGCGTCTCGCTGGAGGAATTGCAGACGCAGATTTCGACCGGGCGCCGGATCGAGCGCGGTTCGGACGATCCGGCGGCCGCCTCGCGCCTGCGCACCCTCGCGCGGACCGAGCGCCTCGCTGAGGTGCAGGCCGATAACGCCGACAAGCTGGCGCGCGACCTCACCGCGGCGGGCGACGAGGTTCTTGGTGTCGCCAACCTGCTTTCGCGCGCTCGCGAGCTCGCGATCCTTGCCGCCAACGATCCCACCGGTGCAAACGGTCGCGAAGCCATCGCGCAGGAGCTGGAGCAGCTGGAAGAAGAGCTGTTCGATCGCGCCAACGCGCAGACGCTGACGGGCGAGCCGCTGTTTGCCGGCACCGCGGCGGGACCGGCCTTCGTGCGAGGACCGGGCGGCGCGGTCAGCTATAACGGCAACGGCGATATCGCGAGCGTCAACGTGGCTCCGGGGACCGATCTGGAACGCGGCCTTGCCGGATCGCAGATCTTTCAGTTCGACGTGAACGGAACTCCGTCCGACGCCTTTGCCGTGCTCGCCGATCTGACGGCTGCGCTCCAGCCGGGCGTGCCTGACCCCGCCGCTGCCGCGCGCGCCGCGATCGAGGGTCTCGACGCCGGGATCGAGGCGGCTACGCGAAGCCAGACTGTGCTTGGCACGCGTCTCGCCTGGGTCGAGGTTGTTCAGGACGCGCAGGTCGATCGCGGGCTTAGCATCGACGAGCAGCAATCAGACTTGGGTGACACCGATCTCGGCGAAGCGATTGCCCGTCTTCAACAGACAGAAACCGCGCTGGAAGCCAGCCAACTGAGCTTCACCCGCGTCTCCAATCTGAGCCTCTTCAACGCGCTGTAATCCCCCGTCTGTCGCCGTGACAGCGCACGGTTCTGATGTGGGGCCCCAAGGAGTTATTGTTTCATGCTCGCCGCTATCGGCATCGTCGTTCTGATCGGTCTGGTCTTTGGTGGATTCATCCTTGCAGGGGGGTCCATCGGGCCGATCCTTGCCGCGCTTCCGCTTGAGTTCATGATGATCGGCGGGGCGGCGCTGGGCGCGACGCTGATCGGCAATTCGATGCACGAGATCAAACTGCTCGGCGCTGGGCTGGGTAAGGTCTTCAAGGGTCCCAAGTTCACCGACGAAGATCACATCGATGCGATCGCTCTGACCTCCAAATTGATGAAATTGCTGCGTTCCGAAGGCGCGGTGGCGCTTGAAAGCCATGTGACCGATCCGGCCAATTCGACGATCTTCAGCGAGTATCCGCGCCTTCAGAGCGATGAGAGCGTGGTCGGCCTGATCTGCGATCCCCTGACGCTCATGGTCGTCGCGTCGGGCACGCTCGACACGCACGCGGTCGAGGACATTATCGACAATGCGATCAAGACCCAGTTGCACGAGATGGAAGAGCCCGAGCACACTATCCAGTCGCTCGCGGACGCGTTCCCGGCCTTGGGTATCGTCGCCGCCGTACTTGGCGTGATCAAGACCATGGGCTCGATCAACGAGCCGCCCGAGATCCTGGGCAAGATGATCGGCGGCGCGCTGGTCGGCACCTTTCTGGGCGTGCTTCTGGCCTATGGTTTCACCGGCCCGATGGCGAGTCGCCTCAAGCAGGTCAACGCGCACGACAAGCAGATCTATTACTCGATCAAGCAGGTCATCATTGCGAGCCTGCATGGTTATCCGCAACCCATGGTGCTCGAAGCCGCGCGCTCCGGCCTGCCGCCTGCGCACCGGCCCAAGCTTACCGATCTGCTCGACCAGATGCGGGGCCGCTAGGCGATGGCTGGGACCGAGGCCTCGGCTGCGCCGCCCGCTCCGATAATCGTCAAAAAGGTGACGATCGAAGCCGCCGATGGGCACCATGGCGGCGCGTGGAAGGTCGCCTATGCGGACTTTGTTACCGCCATGATGGCGTTCTTCCTCCTGCTCTGGTTGCTCGGCGCGACCGAGGAAAACCAGCGCAAGGGGATCGCGGACTATTTCACGCCCACGCTCGTCAAGATGCGCCAGCAAGGGGCCGGCTCTGACAGCCTGCTGGGCGGGGCCTCGCTCACCGACGTGGATGATTATCCCAATTCGCAAGGGCAGACAGGCACGCAGGCGATCACGATCCCCCGCAGCGCGATTGGCGGCCCGGTCGAAGGCGGTGAGCGCGGCGACGCGGACGCGATCGAGGAGAAGATGCGCAAGATCCGCGAGGAGATTGACGATCGCCTATCCAAGACCAAGCAGCTTGCCCGGCTCGCGCGGCAAGTGCGTGTCCTGCGCTCGCCAGAAGGTATCCGAATTGATCTGGTGGATGACGCGGAGTTTTCCATGTTCGCGCTCGGCACGACGGTGCTCACCAGCGAGGCGCGCGAGCTGCTGGGAGTGCTTGGCGACACTCTGGCGGAGGGTCCGACGCCGTTGATCCTGCGCGGCCACACCGATTCGCTTCCCTGGCGGCCCGGTATTCTGGCCAACAATTGGTCGCTCTCCGCCGGGCGCGCGGAAGCAACCCGTCAAGAGCTGATCCGCAACGGTATCCTCGCCAATCGTTTCGCCCGGATCGAAGGCGTGGCGGATCGTGAACCGCTTATTGCCAACGACCCCGCCGATCCGCGCAACCGGCGCATTTCACTGTTGCTGCTCGAATCCGGAAGCAAGACGCGCCGCCGTCGGCGCCAACCGATCACTCAGAACGCGGACTGAATCCGGCGCCTTGCGTGGGTCCCCTTAGGGCGCGCCCTTAGGTGACAGGTCGAAGCCCCTCAACCATGAGAGCCTAGCCGTTGGCCGTGTGTTAAACGCCCGACGTCGATGGAAATCCGCTGATGATTGAGACCACGCAGACCCCCGCGGCCACATTGGCCTCTCCCAAGCTAGCCAGCCTAAATGCGGGCAAGGCGGTTCGCTCAGCGGTTCTTGATCGAAAATCCGACGAAATTCTCCCTCACGAACTGCCTCACGCTCTCGATCACGCTCCGAAGGATGTGACCACGCTTTCGCTCGACTGTTTCGACACGCTCCTCTGGCGCGACTGCCACGCGCCCAGCGATGTGTTCGCTGACCTACCGGACCTGCTCTTGCGCCAGCGCGCGGGCGGGGAAGCGAAGGCGCGCCGGATCATGCGCACTCACAAGCGCCGCAATGAGGTCTCTCTTGGCGAAATCTACACGCAGGCGCTGCCGAATGCCGACGAACCCGCGCGCAAAGCCGCCATCGCCGCCGAACTGGAAGCCGAAGCGCGCGCCTGCTTTGCTTTTGCGCCCACGGTTGAACTGATGATGGACGCCAAGGCGCGCGGGCTTGAGATCATCATAGTCTCCGACACCTATCTGAGCGCGGAGCAGCTGCGTAATTTGATCGCGGCGGCGGTGGGCGAAGAGGTGGCCGGGCTGATCGACCGGGTCTTCGCGTCGAGCGATGCGGGCGTTTCGAAAGGCGAAGGGTTATTGGGAAAGGCGCTCAAGGCGATGAAGCGCCGCGCGCATCAGGCGCTGCATATCGGTGATAACCGCGCGGCGGACTATGAAAGCGCCCGTGCGCTTGGCATCCGCGCGCTGCATCTGGTGCAGTTTGACGAGCGCGCAAAGCGACGCCTTAGATTTGAGCGCATGTGCCAACAGATGAGCGGTTCAAATTCTGGCTCCTCGCCCTCGCGCCTGATCGGTCTGCAGCCGCACCGGGCGCTTCTCGCGAAGTATGAACCCCAGATCACTGATGCGGCGGAGGCGCTGGGTTTCACTGTTCTTGGCCCGATCTTCGCCGCGTTTGACCGCTGGCTGCGCGAGCAGGCCGAGGAGCTTCAAGAAGCGCACGGCGGCACGGTGCATTGGCTCTTCATGCTGCGCGATGGGCATTTGCCCCACCTTGTCCATCAGGCTGGGCCGAGCCAGAATCAGGCGAAAAGCCAGGGTCGCGTCGAGATCAGCCGGTTTGTCGCGACCGCCGCCTCGCTCACCACGCGCGAGGCCTACGTTCGCCATGTTGGCCTCGAACACGGCCTCAACCCGTCCACCCTTGCACGGCAGATGCTGTTGAGCGAGGAGGAGATCGAACGGGTCATCGGGTCTCCCAGCACCGACAGCGAGCTTAGCCAAGCCAGCGAGCGACTGCTCAACGAGTTGCGCAAGGGTCAGCGTCAGAAGATTACTCGCCGCCGCGCGCGCGCTATGGCGGACGGCCTGATGGAGCATGTGCGGGCCGCTGTCGATCCACAGCCCGGCGATACGTTGATGCTGGTCGATCTGGGCTATGACGGTTCGGCGCAGAACGCGATTGACGCGTTGCTTACCGAAGAGCTGGGCGTGCGCGTGGCGGGACGATATCTGATATGCCGCGAGCGCAGCGCGACCGGCCTTGACAAGAGCGGCCTGATAGACGCGTCGCACTTCGACGCGGGCGTGCTTGAGGCGATCTGCGCCAACGTCGCCGTTATCGAGCAGCTGGCAACCTGCGAGCTGGGCTCGGTGATCGGCTATGACGAGAACGGGGCGGCTCTGCGACGCTCGCCGAGTGTGAAAGGCGCGCAGAGCGCGGTGCGCGAGCGGGTCCAGGCCGGGGCCGAGCGCTTTGTCCGAGCCGCCGGCGCCAATCCCATCATCCGGACGCGCGATGTGCACGCAAGCGCGGCCTGGCGCGATTGCGCATCGCAGGTGTTGCTGCGCTTCCTGTTTCTGCCCGACCGGACCGAGCTGAACACGCTCAGGAGCTTTGAACACGATGTCAATCTGGGATCGGAGCGGATGGTCGCGCTGTTCGATCAGGAAGACGCGAGCGAGCAATTGAAGCGACGCGGGCTGTTCTACATGAAGGGGTCCTCGCGCATGTTCCTGCCGGCGGATCTTGCCGAAGAAGATATGACCACTCGCTTGGCGCTGATGGCCCAGATGCGCTTTGGCCTTGGTCTGACCTACGCCGATTACACGGTGCGCTCGCTCGATCTCACCAGCTTCCATATTGGCGAGGGCGATGAAGCCGTTTCCATGATTTCAGCGAACCCCACGCACGACGGCTATTACGTGGCGCGTATTCCCGTGCGCCCGAGCGACAAGGCTGTCGCGCTGCAACTGGGGGCGGCGTGTGAATGGGTCGAGCTGGCCAGCGTCGCCCGATCGCGTCTCGCCTCGCTTACCGGAGAGCGCGAGGACGAGGCCGCCAGGCCCTGTCGCGCGGTGACCTATGATCGGATGGACGAATTGTCGCCAGGCCTTTTGCGCTGCCTGGATGAAACGGCGCTGGTGATGGTGATGCCCGAATGGGCAGTCGATGAGGCTCCGGGGCCGCAAATGATCGAGATCGCGTTTCGCCCGATCAGACGGCGCGAGGCCTCTACGCAGCAAGGCCCTTCGGCCACCAACGCTTCGATGGAGACCGCGGCGTGAGCGATCTTCTGATCCACTCGATGTCGGAGTTCTCAAGCCTGATCACGCCGTGTCTTGATGAGGCGAACGTCGTCTCGATCTGTGAGATCGGAAGCGAGTTTGGCGGAATGTCCCGCACGCTTGCTGAGCGGTGTGGAGAACGCGGCGGCACCTTGATCTGTATCGATCCCGAGCCCGCTGCGGGATTCTGCGAATGGGCCGAGACACACCCGCATGTCGATCATCGCGCAGCCCCAAGCCTTGAAGCTTTGGCCGATTGCCCGGCTGTCGACGCCTGGTTTGTGGACGGCGACCACAATTATTACACCGTTTTCAACGAACTAGCCGTGATCGACTTAATTCAGCGGGAGGCAGACAGGCCTTTGCTGGCGTTTTTGCACGATGTTTCCTGGCCTTGCGCGCGGCGCGATTTTTACTACGCGCCTGAGCGCATTCCAGCCGGATGGCGTCATCCACACAGCTATGACGCTGGGGTGCGCCTTGAATCCGGCGCGGCGTACCCGCAAAGGGGCCTTCGCGGCATGGGAAACTTCGCCGTGGCTCTCCACGCAGGCGGCGCGCGCAACGGCGTGCTGACCGCGGTGGAGGATTTCCTCAAGCAGGCCGACACTGCGGAGCGCCCGCTGTACTACGTCCACGTTCCTGCGGTGCTGGGGCTGGGCGTGATCTTCGATGCGAACGCGCCCTGGTCGGGCGCGCTGGCCGAATTCTTGCTGCCCTATCACGCCAATCCGCTGATCGCGCGGCTGGAGGAAAACCGCCTGCGCAACTATCTTGAAGTGATCGACTGGCAAGACCGCACCGCCGAGGCTTCCCAACCCTAAGCGTTCGAACTTGACGGCCTGCCCCAAGCGCGCGTCGTTTGCGTGCGCGACGATGGACAGGCGCTCCCCAAACGAAAAACCCGGAACCGTAATGGCTCCGGGCTTCCCGTTGCCCCCAGCGGGAGCTTGTTGACGCACGTGTCGCTTACCGCAGCAGCGAGAGCACGTTCTGCTGCGACTGGTTCGCCTGAGCGAGCATCGCCGTTGAGGCCTGACCAAGGATCTGCGCCTTGGAAAGCGCCGTCGATTCGGCCGAGAAATCCGCGTCTTCGATCCGCGAGCGAGCATCGACCAGGTTGGTTGACGTCGTCGTCAGGTTGTTGATGGCCGACTGGAGGCGGTTCTGCCCCGCACCCAGCGAAGAACGCGCGGTGTTCACATCGGTCAGCGCCGCATCGACGTTGGTGATGGTGGTGTCCGCATCGCCAGCCGTGCCCACGTTCAACGCTGTCGTGCTGAGGTCCTGACCGATCGCGGTGGAGGTCAGCGTCACGGTGCGGCCGGCATCAATGGTGATGTCGACTGTGACATCGGAGCCGCTGGTCGTGCTGAACAGCGACACGCCGTTGAATTCGGTGTTGCTCAGAATATCGGTGATCTGGGCGCTGAGCTCGGCGACTTCGGTGTTGAGGAAGCTGCGCGCATCGGCATCGTTGGTGCCGGTGCTCGACTGGATCGCCAGTTCGCGAACGCGCTGAAGCATGTTGGTCACTTCTTCGAGCGCGCCTTCGGCGGTCTGAGCGAGGGCGATACCATCGCTGGCGTTCCGGATGCCCTGGTTGATGCCGCGAATGTCGCTGGTGAATCCGGTCGCGATCGACAGACCCGCCGCGTCGTCCGAAGCGCTGTTGATGCGCTTGCCGGTCGACAGGCGCTCCATCGCGTCGTCTTGCATGCGGTTTGCCGATGTGGTCGCGTTCTGAGCGCGCAGGGCGGAAATATTGGTGTTGATAACGGACATTAGGTCAAACTCCCGTGTCTGGTAGGTCAAGGGCAACGACGGACATTCAAGAGTGCAAACTCCGCGGCTGCTGGGAATAAGAGCGACCGGCTCGGCCAATCTTTAAGCGGGAATTTTTTTGCGCGCTCCGTGACGTCTGGCGCTGTCGAGAGAGCTGGGTGCGTTAAGAGGCCGTGGGGCACACGCCCACGCCGCCGCGATCTGGCGGAGGGAGGGCAAACACCAGCAAAGCGCGCACTTACGCGATCCTACGAGGGCTTAAATTTGCGACATCTTGCACGCGCGCGCGGCAGAAGGAGGCCTCAGTCACGACACATGCCGGACACGCCTTTCATGCCAACCAGCCCATCACGCCTGCCCGATTGCGAGCCAGCTCGCGAACGCGGACCAGCACTGGCAGCGCAGCCCTGCCGCGCCGAACCGAGTCAAATGTCCAGGCCGCGCTATCCTCAAAATCACGCGCAATTGCTTGAGCCGGTTCTTCCGCTTCTGGGAACGCATTGGCAGCGCGCGCGCCTCTCGATTGGCGAGCTGGGCACGTTCTCGCATCCGCCTGGCTGTCCTCCAGAAGAGCGGCTGGAACTCGATTTGCGTCTGGGTGACGCCCCCGCTTTGGCGCGGCTTGGCGAGGCGCGAGTGGCGCTAACCTATAACTCTGACACACTGGAGCCGGCGCGCGCAGCGCTCACCGCGATCGCTTCGTGGTCGGGCGCGACGAAAGGCGGCTGGCCGATCGCGCGCGATGAGACAAGCCTTGCGCTGTTGACGCTGGCGGAACGGATTGCAGGCGCGGAAATCCCCGTCCTTCTGGAGGGGCCGACCGGCACGGGCAAGGAAGTGCTCGCGCGCTTTGTCCACCGCCGTTCGCGTCGCAAGGACGGCCCGTTTGTTGCCGTCAATTGCGCCGCAATGCCTGAAGCCATGCTCGAAGGCCTGCTGTTCGGGCATCGCAAGGGAGCCTTCACCGGTGCGGGCGAAGCGCGAGAAGGTCTTTTCTGCGCGGCTGATGGCGGAACCTTGTTGCTCGACGAGATCGGGGAACTGCCCTTGCCGTTGCAAGCCAAACTGCTGCGCGCGCTTCAGGAGGGCGAGGTTCTACCCCTGGGCGCGACCAAACCGATTGCTGTCGATGTGCGGGTGATCGCGGCCACCAACCGACATCTGGCGAGCGAGGTCGAAGCCGGGCGTTTCCGAGAAGACTTGCTTTACCGCCTCAATGTCTTTCCGCTCGAGATTACGGCCCTGCGCGATCGGCCCGGAGATATTGCGCCGCTCGCCTTCGGTATGCTGCTACGCCACGCGTGCGGCCCGGCCTCGGGCAAGGTGGCCGAGCGCGCCGGTCCGACCTGGCTTTCAGGCCAAGCGCTGGCCCTGCTCGAAACGCATATCTGGCCGGGCAATGTGCGTGAGCTTGAGAACGTCATCCGGCGCGCGCTCCTGCTCGCGGGAGACGCGCCGCGCATTGGCTCGGAGCATATCGTGTTTGATCAGGCCGCGCGCGCCGTTCCGTCCGGCGATGTGCCCCGGCGAGGGATAAACAGCGCGCTCAAGACAAAAGCATCGCTGTCCGACATCGCGTTCCAATCCGAAGCCGAGGCGATCCTTGCCGCGCTTGCGGCGCATGATGGGCACCGCGCCCAAACCGCGCGCGCCCTCGGCATCTCGGAGCGCACGCTGCGCTATCGCCTTGCCTCTATGCGCAAGTCCGGGTTGCTGGAGCCCGACCCTTCCGCAAGCGGGCGGGCGATGGGAGGTGGGGTGTGACCTCTCCCACCACAGGTCTCACCGAGGTGCTGGCGCTGCGTCAGGATCTGCTCGCCCGCAGCGAAGCCCTGCGCGCGGTGCGCGCGGCGAGCGAAACGTCGAGCGCAAGCGGCGGCGCCATCGCCGCTGCTGTTCCCGGCACGCCATCGGTCGACTTTGCGCAGACGTTGCAAGGCGCTCTTAAAGAGGTAAGCGCGGTGCAAAAGCGATCCGCCGACATGCAGGCCGGCTATGAACGCGGCGAGGTGACCGACATCGCTCAAGTGATGCTCGCGCGCGAGGAGGCCGGGATCGCCTTCGAGGCGACGCTTCAGGTGCGCAACAAGCTGCTTAGCGCTTATCAGGAAATCATGCGGATGGGGGCCTGATAGGTGGCGCAGACGACCGTTCCCGTTTCAGCCGAGCCGACGCTGATTGAGACCAATCCGGGCGGATCCGCGGCTTCGACCGAAGGCTGGCAGGCGCGCTTTTCTGCCTTCGCCGATCAGCCTGCCTTTCGCCGCGCAGTTCCGGCCTTGATCGGCGTTGGCGCGCTGGCCGTCGTCGCGATGCTGTATCTCGCGATCGCCGGTTCGCCCCAGCGCATCCTTTACGCAAGCCTTTCCGATAGCGAGCGTGCGCAAGTGGTCGAGGCGCTGGAGACCGGCGCGATCGATTACGCGATCGATACTGCCACCGGGGCGATCACGGTCGCGGAAGACGATATCTACCGGGCACGCATGCTGGTCGCGAGCGATGCGGGGCTGGCGGCGCCGCAAGGTGCCAGCGAGATGCTCGACGCGATCCCTCTTGGTTCCAGCCGAACGCTCGAAGGTGAGCGGCTGCGTCTGGCCCGCGAGCGCGAATTGACTCTGACGATCCGTGAAATCGACGGGATCGAATCGGTGCGCGTTCATTTGGCAACGCCCGAGCGATCGGTGTTTGTGCGCAATTCCAACCCGCCCAGCGCCAGCGTGATGGTGCGGCTTGTGAGTGGGCGCTCACTCAGCCAGCGGCAGGTCGAGGCGATCGTCAACCTGGTTTCGGGCTCTGTCCCAGGCCTCACGGCGGACGCGGTGCGCGTGGTGGATCAGAACGGGAGGCTGCTCTCCTCCGCGCGTGACGCTCAGGCGGATGGTCTCGCCTTGCAGCGTGAATTCGAAGCCAAGCTGCAAAGCCAGCTGGCCGGCCTGCTCACTCCGCTTTTGGGAGAGGGCAACTTTACCAGCCAGGTGCAGGCCGAACTCGACCAGAGCGAGGTGACGAGCGCGCGCGAAACCTATGACAAGGAGGGCGCGCTGCGTTCGGAGAGCGAGCGTCGCGCGACGCGCGTGGCCGCGCGTCCGGTCGGCGGCGTGCCCGGCGTGCCTGCGAACACGCCCCCGCCGGATGCCGAGCTGGTTAATGGCCCGCCCGAACCCGAGGCTCCCGGTGCTGAGACGCCAGGTGGTACGGAGGCGCCGACGCCCGGCGACACCGAAAGCGCGGTGCAGCGGAATTTCGAACTCGACCGCGAAGTCGCGGTGACAGCCAAGCGCGCCGGGAGCCTCGCCAGGCTGTCTGTCGCCGTCGCGGTCAGCCAGGACGCGATGGCCGCCGCCGCACCGCTGACGCCCGAAGAGCTGGAAGCCCTGGTGAGCGCGGCTTTGGGTATCGACGAGAAACGCGGCGACACCGTCAAGATCGCGGTCAGCGCGTTCGAGGCGACCGCGCTTGAACCCCTCGCCTTCTATGAGCAGGCGTGGTTTGCGCAGGTCGTTCGCTATGGCACGGCGTTGATCGCGGTTTTGCTGGCGCTGCTGTTCGGCGTGCGTCCGTTGATTGCCCGCACCAAGCCCAAGGACACACCCACGCCCGACGTCCCGAAGCCGATCGCGGATCAGAGTGCAAGCGAGCCGAAAAGCGGCGAGGTGGCGGGCGCCTCCCTGGACCAGCTGCCTGGGCAGGTCCGGCTCGCGCGTACTCTCGCCAACGAGCAGCCCGACCGCGCGCTCGAAGCGCTGCAGCGTATGCTTCAGCCCCCCGCGCAAACCTCGGAACAGGGGGCGGGGTGATGGCCGACAACGATACCTTGGATACTGACCGCCCCGACACCGAAACCGACCGCGAGACCGCTCCTGAGCCGTTGATGAGCCGGGTGGAGCGCGCGGCGGTCTTCGTGTCGCTCCTGAGCGATGAGGACGCGGCGCTCCTGCTGAGCCGGATGGAGCCGGGCGAGCTTGAGCAGATCGGCGCGGCGATGTGCGAATTGGGCGATATCGAGCCCGCGCATATCGCCGAGGCGTTGGGCGATTTCGCGCAGGAGGCGGGCCGCGAAGTCATGCCCGCGCGCGGGCGACCCGAAAGGCTGCGCCATCTGCTGGAACGCTCGCTGGGGGAAACCAAGGCGGCGAGCATGATGCTGAGGATCGAACCGGAAGCGCGCCCGCGCTCGATTGAAATGGCGCGGTGGCTGGCGCCCAGCGTCGTACTCAAACTGATAGAGGATGAGCATCCCCAGGTTATCGCCGCACTCTTGCTTCTACTGGAGCCCGAACCCGCCGCCCAGATCCTCACGGCGCTGCCCGAAGCCTCGCAATCCGGGGTGCTTGCGCGCATCGCCAAGATGAACGCGGTCTCGACGCAAGCGATGGGAATGATCGACGCCCTCCTTTCCCAGCGCATCGGCGCGAATTTCGGCGCGGCGGCTCTGACGATGGGTGGTCCGCGCGACGCGGCGAATTTGATCAACTTGTCGGAAGGCGACCTCAGAAACACGGCTCTGCCTGCGATTGCCGAGGTGGACGGACCGCTCGCCGAGCGGATCGAGGAAGAGCTTTTCACCTTCGAAATGCTGCTCGATCTCGATCCCAAGAACATGGGGCGCCTGCTCCGCGATGTGGACAACGAAACGCTTATCGACGCGCTCAAGGGCTTGCCCGATGCGCAGCGCGGGCCGTTCTTCGCCGCCATGTCGAGCCGCGCGGCCGATGGCATTCGCGACGAAATCGAATTGCGCGGGCGTCTGGCGAAGAGCGAGGTTCAGGCCGCGCAGCGCAAGGTGGTCGATATGGCGCGCGGTCTGGCGGAACAGGGCGAGATCACGCTGGGGTCGGACGATGGCGAATTCATCTGAGTGGATTGCCGAGGTTGGCGCCGTCCCGCAGGCCCGATTGCAGAGCTCGTCGCGTTCGGACTGGATCGCTGCGCTCGCACCCGACGCGCCCGCCTCGCCGAGCGGCTTTCTGGAAGGAGCTCCCTTTGCGACCTCGGTGCAGGCTGTTGAAATTGAACCTTCGACGCCAGACAGTGATCATGGATCTGCGGAGGACGACGCGTTCCTGCGCGGCCTTGCCGAAGGTAAGGCTGAGGCAACCCGCGCGTGCGAGGATCAGCTTGAAAGGGAAAGGAAACGATTCCGCGACCTGCGGCTGGCCTTTCGCGCGCTCGACGCCGCCGCGCTCGAAGCTCTGGCTCAGGACTTGAGCGAAACCGTGCTCGCGCTGTGCCGTCAGGTGATCGGGGAATACGCAATCGACGATGCGGCTGTGCTCTCACGGTGTCAGCGGGCCGCCGAGCGCCTTGGGGCGGGACCGAGCGACCTCACACTGTATCTGAACCCAGAGACCCGCGCGAAGCTGGACGAGAGCGCGCTGCCGGGTTGGACACTCGCCGAGGATCCAGCGCTGGCGCCGGGCTCGCTGCGTCTGACGAGCGCCGACGGGTCGGTGCGTGACGGACCAGAGGACTGGGCGCGCGCAATCGCCGAAGCTCTGCGCGCCTAGGAGGAAGAGCATAGCCATGCTGGCCGAGATGCAGCTTGATCTTGCGCGCATGCGCGCGGCAACCGTCGACCCGGGCCCCTGGCTTGAAGGGCGTGTGGTCGCCTGCGATGGCGGGCTCATTGAGGTGGCCGGACTGCCTCTGCCAATCGGTTCACTGGGCGCGATCGAGCACGAGTCCGGCGATCAGAGTCTGGCGGAAGTGATCGGCTTTCGCGCGGGCCATTCGCTGATGATGCTGCTCGGGGATACGGTGCTTTTGCACCCGGAAGCGAGAGTGCGTGCCTGCGGTGAACCGGGCACGGTGCGCGTGGGCGAGGCGCTGTTGGGGCGGGCGGTCGATGGGCTGGGCGCCCCGATCGACGGCGGACCCGCACTTGGCCTGGCGCGCAGCTGGCCGCTCGCCGGACGCCGTGAGGGCGCGCTGGAACGCGCTCCGGTCCGACACGTTTTCGATTGCGGCGTGCGCGCGATCAACGCGCTCACCACTATGGGGGTGGGCCAGAGGTTGGGTGTTATCGCGGGCTCGGGTGTCGGAAAGTCCGTGCTGATCGACACGATGACCGCGCATTCCGAGGCGGAGGTGACTATCGTTGCTCTGATCGGGGAGCGCGCGCGCGAAGTCTCCGATTTCGTCGCCCGGCACATGCAGGGACCAAGGCGGGGGCGCATGATTGTTATCGCCGTGCCGGCCGATCACGCGCCCAATCTGCGTCTGCGCGCGGCGCAATACGCAGCCGCCATGGCGGAGTATTTCCGCGAGCAGGGCAAGCGCGTCCTGCTCATCCTCGACAGCCTCACTCGCGTTGCGCACGCCGCGCGCGAGCTGGCGCTTGTGCTTGGCGAGCCGGGCGCCGCGCGCGGCTATCCGCCCAGCGCGCTGGCGGCGATCACCAAGCTGGTCGAGCGCGCGGGCAATTCGGCGCGGACGGGCGGTGCCGTGACCGGGCTGTATACGGTGCTGGCGGACGGCGATGACGCGAACGATCCAGTGGTCGACACGGCGCGCGCAATTCTTGATGGACATATCGTTTTGTCGCGCGATCTGGCGCAGCGCGGGCACTATCCCGCCATCGACGTGCCCGCTTCGCTCAGCCGGGTGATGGACGATCTGGTGACGCCAGAGACGCTGGAAGCCGCGCGTCGCGTTCGCGCTCTGATTGCGGCGCGCGAGGAGAACCGCGATCTGGTGCTGATGGGCGCGTATCGCGCCGGTTCCGATCCGACGCTGGATGAAGCGCTGGAGAAGGCCTCCGCGATCGACGCCTTCCTTCAACAGCCGCGCGGTGAAGGAGTGCCCCTGCCCGCCAGCCTGGCTGCTCTGGGAGAGCTTGTATGAAGCGCGAGAAACGCCAATGGCAGCGCGCGCGGCGACAGGCTCTCATGGCGCAGATCAGCGAGCGCGCAGCGATGCGCGGGCTCGCCGATGCCCTCGACAAGGAGGCGCGCAGCGCGGCGCTGGCCGAGCGCAGTCGTGGACTTGCAAAGACCTACGCTCGTCAGCTCGAAGCGCGCGACGCGGCAGCGCTTCGGAACACCGCGCGCTTTGCGAGCGCGTTGGCTTCGCTTGCCCATGAGGCGGAGACCGCCAGGTCCGACGCGGCCCGTAGGGCGTCCTCGCAAGCGCAAGCTCTTGGCCAGGCGCAGACCCGCGCTCGGCGTCATGCCGAACGGTTGGGTGAAGCGAAAGCGGCCTTAGAAGCGGCGCGGGAGAAAGGGTCCATGGTCGACGCTGTGTCGCCCTCACGCCTCTCTGAACGCGGGTTGGCACGCCCTGTGCAGGGACCCAGCCAAGACACCGGACCAGACGCCTCCACTCCCGAAAGCCCCTGTGCAAGGACATCCCGATGATTCCCATCTCTCTTCCAACCGCAGCCCAATCCGTCGCCCCAGCTACCACGACCACGACCGCGACCACGGCCACGATCGGGCTCGCTGGCGTTTCAACGGAGACCGGAGAGGGCGCGGGCTTGCCGGGCGCGACATTGGAGAGGGGAGTCCCGCGCCAAGCTGAATTTGCGGCGCATCTGCTCGCCTTGGAAACGCCGGCGCCGTCGCAGACGGACGCGTCTGAAACCGCTCTGTCGGCGATCATTGAACCGATGACACCGGCGCAACCTGAACCCGGCATGGTTTTGCCGCGGGACGGCGCGATACTGCCGGGAGCGGCGCTTGACTTGGCGGAGCCGATGGCGTTGCCCACGGACGCGGCTGAGGAGGTGATCGAATCCCCGCCCTGGGAAGTCGACGATGAGACTGAAGCGCCTGAGGGGCCGCCACCTCGTGTTCCAGGCGCACGTGCGGAAACATCAGGCGCGCAAACCGAGCCTGAAGCCCGCGACCCTGCTGGTGACGAACCGGCAGGCGGACGCGAACCGGTCGAGTCGGTCGCCTCACCCGCTTTCTCCAACCCGCAACCTACCGTCGCGACGCAAGATCCACCCACCGCTGCGAGCGCTCCGGTGTGGACCGCTCAGCTAACCACGCAGAGCCGGCCGACTTCCGTCGAAGAACCGAGCGCGCACTTGAGGGCAAACACCGTCCGTATCGCCAACAACCGGGCCGCGCCCACGCCCGTACTCCCTGATCGCCAGGCTCCCGTCTCCGACGCGCCTCCGATCTCCCAAACGGCTGCGCTTTCGCCTGCGGTCCTTGAAAGTGAGGCCGAGCCGACCAATCCGCAGCCTCAAGCTTCTGCGTCCTCAACCGCTGCGTCGCCTTCGGCCGCGCCGGGCGGACAAGCTGCGTTGTCGGCGTCGCCCCAAGCCTCGCTCCCGGCGACGCCGCTCACTGCCGCACCGACGCCGAGCTCAGCGCCGCCACCAGCAAACGCTGCGCCTTCCCTACCGAGCGCCGGGGTGGATCAGATGGTTGAGCAAATCGTCGAGAATCGCGAGGCCGGTCGGGCGAGCCGGTCTGAGGCCACTTTGCGTCATGGCGAATTCGGCACCGTTGCGCTTCGTGTCGAAGCAAGCGCGGGCGCCCCGATTTCCGATTGGCGAGCCACGCTGAGTGCCCGAGATCCGGGCTTTGTGCCCGCTGTGCAGGCGGCCCTTGCTGAGCGGTCCGTACCCGCCATGAGCGAAAGCGCGACAGCACAAAGCGGTTTTTCCCAGCGTGGCCAGGATCAGGGGTCGGCGCAATCGGGCGCCTGGGGCGGAGGCGCGGGCGCTCAGGAGCAGCGCTACGGGTCTTCCCCGGGGTCGGGGCAAGGGGGTGCGAAACCATACTCGGGCGAAGAGACGGATAGCGGCGCGAACACAGCCGCGGCGAACACTCGCGATGCCGCTCAGTCTCAGCGCAATGAGACGTCCGGCGGAGCGCTGTTCGCTTGAACCAACCATCTCGACGCGATCAGGAGCTGACCGGCTATGGCCAAGGACGCCGAACCCACCGAAGATGCAAAGTCTAAGGGCGGCCTTATCAAGACTGTCATTGCGGGCGTTGTGATGCTCGCGATCGGTGCCGGGGGCGCTTATGGGGCGTTTGCCGCCGGGCTTCTGGGGGGCGACGGCGAAAGCGGCCCGGACGAGCCCAAACTGGTGCGCAAAGGGGACAGCGATCCTTACCCGCTGCCCGGACAGAACAAAGATGAAGAGGCGCCGGTCTATGGCGAAGGCGGAAGCGAGTACCGCACCGCCTATTACAGTTTCAAGGAGAGCTTCACTTCCAACCTGTCGGATTCGCCGGCTCTTATACAAGTCGAAATCGCGGTCTCGACCCAGCGCGACGGACGCGTTCTCGGCTGGGTTAAGAATCACGAACTCGCCATTCGATCCGCCATTCTGGTGCAGCTCGCCGCGACCCCTGAAGCCGATGTGTTCGAGCCCGAGGGACGCAAGCGCCTGAACCAACGCCTGACCAAGGCGATCAACGAGGTGCTGGAGGAGAATGAAGGTTTTGGCGGGATCGATGCGGTCCACTTCAAGGGATTTCTGGTCCAATGAACCTCGCGCAGACCTTCGCTGCCGAGCGCGCTTTGGCGCGCCATTGCTCCGAGCTCACCGAAAGGGGGCCGCGCCCCGAAGAGCGCGCGGAATGCTTCGCCCTGTGGCGGCGTGATCTGGGGCGTGAGCTGGGGCAGGACATTTCCGAACTGCTGTCCGGCGACCGGATCGAGGCCGCGGTCGGCGATCCCGAAACCTTGAGCGGACAAGAGGTGTTTGGTCGTATCGGCCCGGTAGCGGCGAACAGTCTCCTGCGTTGCGGCGCCAGCGACCGGACCGCGTTGCTCAGTTTCAACACCGCGACCGCGATCGCCCTCACGGATCGCAGCTTTGGTGGGACCGGCGAAGTGTCGTCCGACGAGGTCGCGAAACTGCCGCGATCCGCAGCGCTTCTGATCGAGCAGGCCTCGCGCCTCGTCGCTTGCGCTATTGCGAGAGTAAGCGCGGTTGACAGCGCCGATGGCGCTGAGGAGCCCACCGGCGAGGTTATCGTGCGCAGCGAGAACGCCTCGCGCCTCAAGCCCTTTGGCCCCTCCACACAATGCGCTTCTCTAACGATAACTCTCACCGCTTCGGATGACGTATCCTGGAGCGCCGCCCTCGCAATGCCTCAGGAGGGGCTTGACGCGCTTCTCCCGGGGCTTGGCTCGACCTCCGCCATGCGAAGGGTAGACGGGGAAACCGAGGATCAGGACCGCGCTGTCTTTGGCGCGATGCCGCTCGCTCTGCACGCGGTGTTGGCTGAATTCGATCTGTCGCTTGGGCAGCTGGGACGTCTGAAGACCGGGGACGAGATCCCGATTGCCGTAGCGCGAGACATTCCGCTTCGAGTCGGCGTTCACCTTGTGGCGAGCGGGCGGCTTGGCACGCAGGAAGACCGGATGGCGCTTCAATTGACCCGGGTGCCAGGCAGGGGGGTCGCCGCGTGACCGATTTCAGCCCCGCCTTGCTACGCTTTGGAGATGTTTCGGTCCGCCTCTCGGTCGAGCTTGGCCGCACCGACATGCCGCTGCGCGATGTGCTTTCGCTTGGCCAGGGAAGCGTTGTCGCGCTGAACCGGCTGACCGATGAGTTGCTGGACGTCACCGCCAACGGGCGGGTGGTCGCGCAAGGTGAGGTGATCGCGCAGGATGGCAAATTTGCGCTGCGCATTGTTCAACTGGTGGGAGAAGAGCATGCGGCCCAGAGCGCGTCTTTCGCCGGAGCGCCGACTGGCCCTGCGACGCCCTTGGCGTCTGCCCCACCGACCGCTTCTGCCCCGACTCCTTCTGCCCCGACCGCTCCTGCGCCGACATCGCCGCCGCCCGACGCTTCCTCAGAGGCGGCTGTGAAAGAACCGGACAGCCCCTCGGGCGATGACGTCGATCCGGAATCCGCCGTCGACGAGCTAGCCGACGCCCTGGCCGAGATAACAGCGGGCTCGCCCGACCCCGATGCCGAGACCACCTCGCCGGGATCGGGGTCGGACGCGGGTGATGCGTCATGATGCTCGAATACTTCGCCCGGCTCGCGCTGCTTTTGCCGCTCCTGGGCCTGCTCATCTGGGGAAGCTTGCGTCTTACGCGCGCTCTGCAGACCCGCATGGTCGGCTGGCAGGGCGGAACCGGGCGGCAGGTTGAACTTGTCGAGACGACCTTGCTTGCACCGGGGATGAAGCTTGCTGTGGTGCGTTTTCGTGATCGCGAGATCCTGCTCGGCCTATCGCGCCAGGGACTTGTGCGCTTGAGCGAAGCGGACGCGCGCGCAGCGGCGACGTCGGCGGACGTCTGATGCGGGCTGCTTTCTCTTCAATCGGGGCCTTGGTCCTTACTGCGTTAACCATGTTTGCGGGCGCGGAGACCGCGTTCGCAGCGTCGCCCGCAGGCACGGACCCGACCGGGATTGGCGCCGCCATAGAGCGCGCTCTGGGCAGCGAGGGGCCAGCGGGCGACGGCGAGAACGCGCCGCTATCGACCTCGATCCAGCTTCTCGTCGTGATGACGCTGCTCACCATCCTGCCCGCGCTGGTGCTGATGATGACGAGCTTTTTGCGCATCCTTGTGGTTCTCTCGATCCTGCGCCAGGCGCTCGGGCTTCAAGGCTCGCCGCCCACTCAGGTGCTGATAGCGCTCTCTCTGTTCCTTTCGCTGTTCGTTATGGGACCGACTATCGAAACGGTGAACACGACCGCGATTGAGCCGTACGCCGCCGGGACGGTGAGCGCAGACGCGGCGATTGCGCAGGGTGGCGAGGCCTTTCACGCGTTCATGATCCGCCAGACGCGCGAGGCCAATCTCCTGATGTTTACAGACATTGCGGGGGTCGGCCAGTTTGCCAGCGAGACCGAGATTCCCTTCTCGATCCTGTTGCCCGCCTTTGTGACGAGCGAGCTGGAAACCGCGTTTCAGATCGGCTTCATGATCTTCCTGCCGTTTCTTGTGATCGACCTCGTCGTCGCCAGCGTGCTGATGAGTCTGGGGATGATGATGCTCTCACCCACAATCATCTCGCTGCCTTTCAAGCTGCTTTTGTTCGTCCTCGTTGATGGTTGGGCGCTGCTGATGGGTAGCCTTGCGATGAGCTTCTCATGAGCGGTTCGGCGGGGCTTCAGGAGGACGCGGCGCTCTTGGCGCTCGCGGATCAGACCTTGTGGGTGACGGCTCTGATCGTTGGCCCGGTCCTGCTCGCAGCTCTTCTTGTCGGCCTGGTCGTCGGCGTCATTCAGGCGGCGACTTCGGTCAACGAGCAGACGCTGACCTTTGTGCCCAAACTGGCGATTATCGCTGTCGTGTTTGTCGTTCTGGGCGGCACGATGATGGCGCTTCTGACCGATTTCATGCGCGAGATTTTCGCGCAGGTCTCGGCCATCGCCGCCTGAATGTCCCGCGGTCTCACGTGAACGTTCTCGATCTCGGTTTTGGCCCGCTCGACCAGCAGCTTTGGCAATTGCTGTTCCTGTCGGTGCGCTGCGGCGCGGCGCTGTTGGCGGCACCGATGGTTGGCGTGATGTCGGTTCCTCCGGCGCTTCGCGCGCTTTTGGCGCTTGCCTTTGCCGTCTTCGTCGCGCTGTGGGTGCCGCCGGCGCAAACGCCCGAGATGATGAGTTTTGCCGCGCTGCTGGCGGTCGTGCAGGAGGCGGTGATCGGGGCGGCCCTGGGCGTTGTGCTGCAGCTCGCCTTTGCGGTTCCCTTGATCGCTGCGGAGCAGATTTCGGGGACGATGGGGCTCGCAATCGCGACCTCGATCGACCCGGCCAGCGGCGCGCAGTCGGGCGCGCTCGGCAGCTATTTCGGACTCCTGCTCACGCTGCTGTTCTACGCCATAGGCGGACATCTGCTGTGGTTCGAATTGCTGCTTGAAAGCTATCGCATCCTGCCCGCAGGATCGTTTGCGATAGGGCCGGGCGCGGCGCAAAGCATCGTGTTCTTCATGGCCTATGGGTTTGCCACAGCCGCTGCGATTGCCCTGCCGGTCGTGCTTGTCCTCTTGCTGGTGCAACTGGTCACAGGGATCATTTCGCGCTCCGCGCCCGCGCTCAATCTCTTTGCACTGGGCCTTCCGGCTGGGACGCTCGCCGGGATCACCGCATTGATTGTCGGCCTTCCCATTCTGATCGAGCAATTCGTCGCCCTGCTTGAGGTCGCGTTGAGCGAAACGGGCAACCTCATCGAGATCTCCGGCGGGCTCGCACCATGAGCGAAGACAGCGACGACAAAACCTTCGAGGCGACCGACAAGAAAAAGCGCGACGCGGCGAAGAAGGGCGACGTCCTGCGCTCCAAAGAGCTGGGGACAGCAGCCGCCATGGCGACGGGCGCGCTCACGCTCAGCCTGGTCGGGCCGTGGCTGTTCGGCGGGATCGGAAACATTGCACGCACCAGCCTGAACTTCGATGCTTCCGCCCTGGAATATCGCGATCCGGGCGCGCTGGTCGCGCAGGCCGCAGGCGAGATCCTGCCGCCCATATTTGTGATCGGGTGCACCGCGGTCGTGACCACGCTGATCTCGCAATTGCTGCTGGGCGAAGGCGCGCGGTTCAATCCCAGCGCGATCGGCTTCAAGGGCTCGAAGATCAATCCTGTCTCCGGGCTCAAGCGCATTTTCGGCACGCAAGGCCTTATCGAGCTGGGCAAGAGCGTTCTGAAGCTTGCGTTGCTCGCCAGCCTTGCCTGGTGGTGGGCATCGCAGAACCTTGCACCGCTAATGGGGCTGGGGCGCGGCACTCTTGAAGCGCAGCTGGCCTTTGGGTGGGAGGCGGGGTTGAACCTCGTCGCCCTGCTGATTTTCGGCCTCGGGATCATCGCCGCGGTGGATTACCCGCTGCAGCGCTTCCAGCGGAACAAGCGCCTCATGATGAGTCTCAAAGAATTGCGCGACGAGACCAAGCAGGCCGAGGGCTCGCCCGAAGTGAAGAGTGCGCGACGGCAGCGCCAGCGTGATCTGGCGCGCGGCGGTGTGGCCAAGGCGATGAAGGAGGCGGAGTTCGTAATCGTCAATCCGCTCCACTACTCGGTGGCGCTGACCTACGATCCCGACCGCGCGCCCGCGCCGATCCTTGTGTGCAAGGGGCGCGGGGAAACGGCTCTCGCAATGCGCGATATTGCCGGTGAGGAGGGGCTGCCAATCCTCGAATACCCCGCGCTCGCTCGGTCTGTCTATTTCACCACTCAGCCCAACCAGATGGTGCGCGAGGAACTCTACGTCGCCATCGCCGCGCTTGTCGCGTTCGTGCTCTCTCTAAAGCGTGGAGAGCGCCCGTCTCGCCCCCGCGTCGAAGTGCCCGAAGACTTGCGTTTCGACGGGGAAGGGCGGCCCGACATCGCCGCTTCGCGTGCGTAGAACATGGCACTCTTAAGCTCTGGCGGCAGCAACCGTACTGTGTATCATGTCTGACACTGGCTCCTCCATCATTTCGGCGCTCGGCGCGGGCAGCGGTATCAACTTCAACCAGCTTGCCAACGATATCTCCGAGGCCACCTACAGCTTTCAGCGCGAAACCCTGCAATCGCGCAACGAAGCGCTGCAGACGCAGATTTCTGCGGCCGCGCAGTTGCGCGGCTCGTTGACCGACCTGTCCGGCGCGCTTGGCGACCGGATCCGCACCGGCGACGTCTCGCCGCGCGGGCGCATCGGCAACGCCAATGTTGCGCAAGTCTCAAGCGCCACCGGCACCAGCCCGAGCGGGAGCTATTCGCTCGAAGTTACCCAGCTTGCGGACAGTCAAACGCTGGTCTCGCCGAGCTATTCGAGCCGCGACGATCTGGTCGGCGAAGGGACCTTGCGCATCCGCTTCGGCGCGGTGTCCGACGCGACCTTCACCGAAGACCCCGATCAGGCGGCCTTGGAAATCAGCGTTGGCCCGACCGAAACGCTTACCGATCTAGCCGCACGCATCACCCTCGAAAGCGAGGGCGCACTGGAAGCCTATGTCGCGCAAGGTACGGATGGCGCGCAATTGGTCATCAAGGGGCGCGATGGGGAGCAGAACGGGTTCGTTATCGAGCCGACCAGCGCCGGGCCAGGTCCATCGAACACGCCTGGTGATCTGAGCTATCTTGCCTGGTCGCCGGCGAGCGACACCGGCCAGCTGCGGTCCAGCGCCCAGGACGCCCTGTTTGAATTGGACACGGTGCCCATGCGCTCGGCGAGCAATCGGGTGACCGATTTGCCGGAAGGCATCGAGTTGACGCTGACCGGCACCAATTCCGGCAATCCGACGCAGGTTGAATTCACACAGAACGCCGACGCCATCACCGGCGTCATGAACGATTTGACTGCGGCGCTGAACGACATTGTTGCGCTTCTCAATGGCGCGGGCGAAGGGGAAAACCCCTTGCAAAGCGATCCAGGAGCGCGCGAATTGCGCCGTGACCTGTCGGCGCTGACCAACACCGTGGTCATGCCGAACGCCGAGCCCGGTGAGCCGAGCACGCTTGCAGACCTTGGGCTCTCGCTGACGCGCGATGGGACCTTCCGGATCGACAGCGCCCGGCTTGAGCAAACCCTGAGAGACAGCCCCGAAGCCGCCGCGTCGATGTTCACGACGGGTGCCTTTGGCGTCTTTGCAACCATCGACAATCTTGCGCGGGAAAACACCGCGATCGGCAATCCGGGATCCCTTGGCGGCTCGATCACCCGGTACGAAAACCAGATCGAACGCAACGACGCGCGGCTGGAGCGGATCGCCGAGCAGCAGGAGAACCTGCGCGCCCAGCTTGCACGCACCTACGCCGCGGCGGAGAGCCAGATCGCTGCGTCACAATCGACGCTCGATTTTATTCGTCAACAATTCAATATCTCGGATGACGGTTGATGCAGTCGCTGGTGCGAACACCTTCCGCCGCCTATGCGCGGGTCGATCTTGACGCGCGAATTGAAGCCTCCAGCGGCGGTGATCTGACACGGATTTGCCTGGAGGAGGCCGTTGCTGCGCTGGGTCAGGCGCTGATCGCTCTCAGGCGCAAGCCTGCAACGTTTCCGCGCGACGCGTTGACCCGAGCGCACGGCATCGCCGTTCACCTCGCGCGGTCGGTCGCGCCCGATAGCCCAATGCACGATGCGCTGGTGCAATTCTATGGCGGTCTTGCCGCAAGTCTCGCGCGCAATATGGCCGAGCCGCGTCTTGAAGAGATCGCACAGGCGCGCGTGGACTTCCAGGATTTGCTCAGCGTCGCTGGCGAATGCCGACGATCCGTCTAGCCGGCTATCGCTTCGCTGATTATCGCCGCCGCGTCAGCCGGATCCTCGAAGGGGTGGAAGTGAGTGCGGTCCGGGCGCGGCAAGTCGGTGCCCTTGGGGATCTGGTCGGCTAGCATCGGCCAGGTCGGGGAACCTTTGAAATCCATGGCTTCGGTTCGCTTGGCGCGGACGACCAGAGTGGGGGCTTCGATCCGTTTAACCGCTTCGTGAATGCCGGAATTGCTCAGACTTGAGCTGTAAATGCTGGCTTCCATTTCCGGGGAACAGGCAAGTTCATAGCTCTGTCCATCCGGCTTTCGCCTCAGGCCGAAACGGCAATAGTCCTCAAACACCCGGGCTTCGAATAACGCGTAAGGCTCGCGCGAGCGAAACCGCTCCATCATCGCCTCGATGCTGGCAAAATCGCGCTTGCGGCGGATCGCTGGATGCGGGGCGCTCGCCATGGAGGCGGCGCCCTTGGCCGTGTAGCGGTCTGGCTCCATTATCACCGGATCGAACAGGATGAGGCGGCTGAACGCGTGCGGGGCATCGGCGGCGCATTGCGCAAGGATGTGAGCCCCCATCGAATGGCCAACGCCCACAGCGCGGCGGATGCGCAGCTGGTCAAGCAGGCCCGCGACCTCGCCAATCACGGTGCCCCAATGATCGATCGGCCCGCCTTCGGAGCGACCATGCCCGTGCAGATCGACGCTGATGACGCGGCGACCGGGAAAGTGTTCGATGATCGCGTCGAACACTCTTGAGTGAAACCCCGTGGCATGCGCGAAGAGCAGAGGCGCTTCGTTATTGCCTGGATCGGCGCGCCATTCCCAATAGGCGACCTTCACGCCCTTGACCCCGGCGCTGCGAGCAATGGGCTCGGCTCTGACGTTCACGACCTACACCTCGGCTACTTCGCGAAGTCGGGAAGCGCTTCCGCGTTGTCGGTCGACTCGTCAACCGGCGCCGCGTCGGGCAGGGCAGACTTGATGAGGAAGTAGCCCGAGAGGGCCGCGACCAGCGAGCCGGCGAGCACGCCGATCTTGACCGCGTCAACCTGCGCGGGGTCTTCAAAGGCCAACCCGCCAATAAAAAGGCTCATCGTGAAGCCGATAGCGGCGAGTAGGGAGAGACCGTGGATCTTTCTCCAGCCAATGCCTTCGGGAAGGGAAGCGAAGCCGATCTTGACCGCAATCCAGGCCATGCCGACAATTCCGATCTGTTTGCCGATCAACAGACCAAGCGCAATCCCGAGCGGGAGCGGGCCAAGGATCATCGCAGGCGACACGCCGATCAAAGACACGCCCGCATTGGCAAAGCCGAAGATCGGGATCACCAAGAACGCGACCCATTTGTGAAGGGTGTGCTCCATTTCGTAGAGCAGGTTGGTGTTTTCGCGCGTCTGGGTCGGGATCATCATCCCCGCCGCCACTCCGGCAAGCGTCGCGTGGACACCGGATTTGAGCACGAACACCCACATGATCACGGTCAACACCACATAAGGCATACCTGAGGCGAGCCGCATGCGATTGACCGCGAAAAGCAGCGCGTAAACCACCGCAGCGCCGATCAGCATGTCGGTCTTGATTTCACCCGAATAAAACAGAGCAATGACGGTGATAGCGCCGATATCGTCGATCACCGCGATGGCGAGCAGAAGCGCCTTCATCGCCACCGGTACGCGCGGGCCAAGCAACGAGAGGATGCCCAGCGCGAAGGCGATATCGGTCGCCGCGGGGATCGCCCAGCCGTTGATGTTGGCAGGCTCGTTTAGGTTAAAAGCGACGAAGACCAGAGCGGGGATGGCCATCCCGCCGATCGCCGCCATCAGCGGCAAGGAGGCCTTGTCCCAGCTCGACAGCTGGCCGCTCAGCATTTCGCGTTTCACTTCCAGGCCAATAAGAAAGAAAAACACCGCCATCAGCCCATCGTTGATCCACAAGAGCAGCGGCTTGTTGATCTCGAACGCACCATAAGAGAGGTTAAGCTTGGATTCGAGCGTGCCGAAATAGAAGGGCGCCAGCGGGCTGTTCGCGATGATCAGCGCCAACAGGGCCGAGGCGATGAGGACAATCCCCCCCGCGCTCTCCTGTTTCAGGAAGTCTTTCAGTGCGTCTCCAAACCGATCGATCATTCGCCCGTCCTTAGCCTCAGCGGTTATCTCTGAACCGTAAGCCTAACGTGCAAAAGGTGCATGTGTGCCCGAAAAACGATCGGCGTTTGCGAATCGCGAACAACTGTTTACGCATTGCGATGCTGAATGATTTTACCCCGACCGCGCCCTTGTGTGCCGCGAAACGGGGACAAAAGGGGACATTGGGCTTTTACGATGCGTCTTTTGCGCTCCCAAGAATCGACTGGCCCCATGGCCATTCTGGCAGCGTCTGCGCTTGCGCTTGCAGGGTGCGGAGCGGAGGCAGTCGAAGTCGTCGACAGTGAGCCAAAGCCCGCCAAGCTCATGGTCGTCAAATCCGCGAGCGAAACGAACCAGGTCAGCTTTCCAGCGGTCATCCGCTCTGTGCGAAGCACCGACCTTGCCTTTCAGGTGGGCGGAGAAATCGTCGAATGGAACGCGATCGACGGGGCGCTGTTCTCTCGCGGAGACGTGATTGCAAGGCTCGACTCAACCAGTTTCAAAGCCGCCGTGGAGCAGGCAGAGGCGCAATTCATCAACGCGGAGAGCGAATATAAGCGTGCCCTACGTTTGATCGAGGAGGACGCGGTTTCGCAAAGCGTCGTGGAAAGCCGCGAGGCGCAGATGCAGGTTGCTGAAGCCGAGCTCGACACCGCCCAGAAGAACCTTTCCGACACGGTGTTGCGCGCGCCGTTCACAGGCGGTGTGGGCCTGACCTATGTCGAAGAGTTTCAGAACGTGGGCCCGCAACAGCCAGTGCTTGTGCTGCAGAGCCGGGCCGTCGAGGCGATCGTCAATGTCCCGGCCAGCTTTGTGCTGACCTCCAACCAGCGCGCGCCAACTAACATCATGGTGGAACTGGACGCTGCGCCCGGGCGCCAGTTCCCGGCCGTATTTCGAGAAGCGCGCGGGGTCGCCGACAGTTCGACGCAGACTTTCGAAGCGCATTTCAGCTTTACGCCGCCGTCCGAACTGCTCGTCCTTACCGGGATGACCGCCACTCTCTTCTTTGAGAGCCAAGTCCTTTTTGATCCGGACGTACCGGATCAGATGGAAGTGCCACTGTCGGCGATTATGGTCGAAGGTGACAAAAGGCTGGTCTGGGTTGTCGAAGGCCCGGACAAGACGCTGGGGCAACGCGAAGTCACGATCGGAGACGAGGTTGGCGAGATGATGCGCGTTACCAGCGGGCTGAAAGCCGGTGAGACGATCGTTTCCGCCGGTGGCAATTATCTGCGAGAGGGCGACCGGGTTCGTCCCTGGTCCGACTGATCCGGGCGCCGGGACAGACGCTCATGGACATTGCCGCATTCAGCATCCGCAATCGGCTGATCATGTGGATCGTGATCATCCTATCGCTGGGCGCGGGGTGGACCGCTTACCAGAATATGCCGCGTTTCGAGGATCCAGAATTCACGATCCGGACCGCGCAGATTTTCACCGCTTATCCCGGAGGGTCGCCGGAAGAGGTCGCGCGTGAAGTGTCCGCACCGCTCGAAGAAGCGCTTCAGGACATGGCCGAAGTCGATGAGATCCGTTCGGTTTCCTCGGCTGGATTTTCGGAAATATCGGTCGACATCAAATACGCAGACAGCCCCACCAAAGATTCGCTGCAGGGCATTTGGAACAAGCTGCGCAACAAAGTTCGCGATGCAGTTGCGGACTTGCCACCGGGCGCGTCGTCAAGCCAGGTCTTCGATGAATTCGGCGACGTTTTCGGGATCTATTACGTCCTGACCGGCGATGGCTTCACGATGCCGGAATTGCGGCGCTACGCGAAGCAGTTGCGTCAAGACCTGCTAACCGTTGACGGTGTTGGCAAAGTCAATCTGACCGGTGAGCAGGAAGAGGTCATCTATGTCGAGATTTCGCGGCAGCGGGCCGCATCCCTTGGCACGACAGTCAGCGCGCTTTTCCAGCAGCTTTCCACGCAAAACACTGTCGTTGACGGCGGCACCGTCGAAGTCGACGGCAAGCGATTGGTCATAACGCCCAGCGGCGATATCGATTCAGTCCAGGCAATTTCCAACCTTCTCGTGTCGTCTTCCGAGGGGCGCGTGGTGCAGGTGAGCGATATCGCGACCGTGACGCGCGGCCTGCGCGAGCCCAAGAGCTTCATCACCTATTGGGATGGCAAGCCCGGCCTTGTGATGGGAGTAGCGGCGGTCTCCGGCAGCAATGTCGTTGCGGTCGCAGAGCGACTGGCGGACAAGATGGCGCAGCTTGAAAACCAGCGCCCCGTCGGCATCGAAATGCACGAATTCTACAATCAGGGCGAAGTGGTGGACGAATCCGTGTCGGCCTTCCTCGTCAACGTGATCATGGCGCTGCTCATCGTGCTTGGCGCGCTGGTCGTTTTCATGGGGTTCAAGTCGGGGCTGGTCATTGGCATCGGCCTCTTGCTCACCATCGCGGCAACGTTGGGCACGATGTATTTCGGCGATATTCCGATGCACCGCATCTCGCTCGGCGCGTTGATCATCGCTCTCGGCATGTTGGTGGATAACGCGATTGTCGTGGCCGATGGCGTTTTGACCGGCTGCCAGAATGGCCGCAAGATCATCGAGATCGCTAGCGATGTCGTCAAACGTTCGATCTGGCCGCTTCTGGGCGGGACGCTGGTCGGTATCCTTGCCTTTGCGCCAATAGGTCTGGCTCCGGGAGACACGGCCGAGTTCACCGGCGATCTGTTCTGGGTCATCCTCATTTCGCTGCTCTACAGTTGGGTTTTCGCGATTACGCTCACGCCCTTCTTGTGCTCGATCCTGTTCAAGAAGATTGAGGATGAATGCGCGGAGAAAGGCGGGATTGCTCAGGAGGAAGAGGGTAAGGCCGGCGGCCTCATGGCGCGGTTCAAGGGCCTTATCGCCTTTCTGGTCGGGCAGAAGACGCTCACGATAGGCGCGGCAGTCGGCCTTTTCGTGGTCTCGATCTTCGGCTTTGGCTACGTGACATCGGGCTTTTTCCCAGCGTCCACGACGCCGCAACTGGTGGTCGACTATTGGTTGCCCGAAGGAACAGACATCGAGCAGACCGACACCGACATGCGCGCTTTGTCGGAGTACATTGCCGAGCTGGAGGGTGTCGATCACGTCCATACGCTCGTGGGTGGCGGGACCTTGCGATACATGCTCGTCTACGCGTTCGAGAGCAAGAACTCGGCCTATGGTCAGCTGCTGGTGAAGGTCGACGATTACAGCCGCCTCGACGCGTTGATCCCTCAAGTCCAGGAGCACATTGATGCGAATTTCCCTCAGGCCCAGGGCAAGGTCTGGCGGTTCATCCTGGGGCCGGGTGGCGGTTCGAAGATTGAGGCGACTTTCTCGGGGCCGGACCCCGATGTCCTGCGTGACCTCGCGCGTCAGGCCCAAGAGGTCTACCACGCGGATGGGGGCGCAATTGCGATCAAGGACGATTGGCGCCAGCGCGTGCCCGCGATTGAGCCGGTCTATTCCGAAGTCAAAGGACGCCGCGCCGGGGTGAGCCGTGCCGACCTGGCCGACGCTCTCGCGCGCAATTATTCTGGCCAACAAGTGGGCGTATACCGCGAGAATGACGACCTCATCCCGATCCTCTCGCGCGCGCCGGAGAACGAGCGTCTCGATGTCAAGGGTATGGGCGCGATCCAGGTCATTACGGCGGCGGGCAGCGCGGTGCCGATTGACCAGGTGACCGATGGCATCCACACAGTCTTTCGCGACAGCCGATTGCGGCGTCTCGACAACGTCTGGACGATCAAGGCTCAGGCCGATCCCGGGCCGGGCGTGCTCTCCGGTGACCTGCAGGAGCGGGTCGAAGCGCCGATCGAGGCGATACCACTCCCGCCGGGTTACAGTTTCAAATGGGACGGTGAGAAGGGCAATTCGGCCGAAGCGAACGAAAACCTGGCCAGCGTTATCCCGCTCGGCTTTGGAGCGATGATCCTGGTGACTATCCTGCTCTTCAACGCGCTGCGCCAGCCGCTTGTGATCTGGTCGGTGGTTCCGCTCGCTCTCGTGGGCGTCGTGTTCGGGCTGCTGGTGATGAATGTCGCCTTTGAATTCATGGCCATTCTTGGCGTGCTCTCCCTCGCGGGTCTACTGATCAAGAACGCTATCGTGCTCGTCGATCAGATCGATCTCGAGATCGGCGAGGGCAAGCCGCGCATGGATGCGCTGATCGATAGCGCCGCGAGCCGCGTTCGCCCCGTGCTGCTCGGCTCGGGCACCACTGTCCTTGGCGTGATTCCGCTCTTCACGGACGCCTTCTTCAAATCGATGGCGGTTGTCCTCGTTTTCGGCCTTACCTTTGCGACCGCCCTGACCTTGGTTCTTGTGCCCGTCGTGTACGCGGCGGTGTTCGGCATTTCGACCGACGAGCGCGCAAACAAGGGCCGATCCCAAGACAACGCCCCCATTGGCGGCGAGGGAGCGCTCGCATGATCAAGCGCGCGCTTCTTGTTTGCGTGGCCACCGTGGCTCTTACGGGCTGCGCGACGCTCAGCACAGACGAGGACGTGTCCGAGGCAACCGCGCAAAGCCTGCCCAGCCTGCCGGAAAGCTGGGCTGTCGATGGCGCGGTGCCTGGCGAGGTGCGCATAGGATGGATCGAAGCGGTCGGCGATCCGGTGCTGAGCAAGCTTGTCGTCGAAGCGCAGGTCAACAACCCGGACATTCGCGCGGCGGCGGCCAATCTCGATGCCGCGCGCGCTTTGGTCGTGCAGGCGCGTTCCGCGCTTTTTCCGCAAGTTAACGCAAATCTCAATATCGATCGCACGGAGTCCCCGTTACCCTTCGCGCTGAACCAGACCCAGTACCAGGCGACCGCGCAAGCCGCCTGGGAGCTTGACCTTTGGGGCCGTGTTCGAGCGGGCCGCAACGCCGCATACGCCAGCGCGAAGGCCGTCGAAGCGGACTTGCTCTTTGCCCAATACGCGCTCGCCGCGGGCGTTGCTTCGGCCTATTTCGCTAGCATTGAGGCCACCCAGCAAGTCAGCGTCGCGCAGCGCAACGTCGACGCCTTGACCGAAATCGATCGTATTGTCCGCGTGCGCTATCGCGAAGGGTTCGCCTCCCGCCAGGACACCGCAACGACGTCAGCGGACCTTCAGTCGGCGCGCGACAATTTCGTGCAAGCGCGCAACGCCATGCGCAACGCACGCCGCGCGCTCGAAATCCTCCTTGGCCGTTATCCGATGGAGAAGGTTGCGCTTGGAGAAGAGCTCCCCGAAGCCCCTCCTGCCCCGCCCGCCGGGCTTCCCTCGGAGTTGCTGGAGCGCCGACCGGACGTCATCGCCGCTGAGCGGCGCGTAGCCTCGGCTTTTGCATCACTCGATCAGGCCAAGGCCGCGCAATTGCCACAGGTTGTCCTGACGGGAGCCGCTGGCGTGGTTTCGACCGATATTGGCGATATCCTTAGCGGTGATTTTATCTGGTCGATCGTTGGCGATGCGCTTCAGCCGGTGTTCGACGCCGGCCTTCGCGGCGCCCAGGAGGACGAAGCCGACGCGAACCGGCGCGCGGCCATCGCGGCCTACGCCGCCACCGCTCTCGAAGCCTTTCGCGACGTGGAAGACAATCTGGACGCGGTGCAGGTGCTCGCCGACCGGGAGATGATCCTGGAGACCGCAGCCGAAGACGCCGGCACGGCATACGCATTGGCTCAGCTTCAGTATCAGGAAGGCGAAGTCGACCTGATCGACGTGCTTAACTTCCAGCAGCGTCTGGTCTTGGCTGAAAGCAACCTTGTAAGCGTGCGCCGTCAGCGGATTGATCAGTGGGTGGCGCTCAATCTGGCGCTCGGCGGATCGTGGGATAGCGCGCCTGCGCCAGCCGGGGCGCAATAGGCACGGGCGGGTCTGCGGCCATGTTGTGGTGGCATTGACACGCGGTCCGCTCTGGCACAACGCAGCCTGCTGCCCCATATACGCGCGATATCCCTTGCGCGGGCGCGAATGCGCGCCGCGTTTTTGCCGACACACCAACCCAATTCTCGGAGCTTCCTTTTGCACGACGTCCGGCCGCCTGACCCGATCGACACCAAGGCCTTTCGTCGGCTCATGGGGCAGTTTGCGACCGGGGTGTGCGTGGTTTCAGCGGCCGAAGCCGATGGCGCGCTCGCTGGAATAACCGTCAATTCCTTCGTCTCGGTTTCGTTGGACCCGCTGCTTGTGTCTTGGAGCCTTCACAACACATCAAGCCAGTTCGATCTGTGGACGAAGACGCCCGATTACACGGTGAGCATACTGGCGCATGAGCAGGCGGAGCTGGCCGGTCGCTACGCCAAGCGCGGTGGGCATGAGACGAAAGCGGAGGATTTCGACCGCTCGGTCCGCGGTCTTCCGGTGATTGCGGGCGCGTTGGGGTATCTTGAGTGCCGGCACTGGTCGCTCTATCGTGCGGGTGACCACACGATGGTTTTTGGAGAGGTAATCGGCATCCAGCAGGCCGCGCGCGGCGACCCGTTGGTTTTCTTCGGTGGAGATTTTCGTCGGATCGCCGACTAAGGGACGCAGAATGCAGTTGGAACAAGCGCGCCCCGTGGTGGGCGACGACACTCGCGAGCGGCTGCTGACGGCCGCGCTCAGCCAGTTTGCCGAGCGCGGCTTTTATGGCGCCAGCATCGCGCAGATCGCGGGCGAGCTGGACCTCACCAAGCAGGCCCTTCTTTATTACTTCAAGCGCAAGGAAGACCTGTATTCAGAGGTGTTGCGACGCATCTCGCAGCGCCTGTTGTCCGCGATGCGATCGGGCGTAGACGAAAATGCGAGCCCGGATGCGCAGTTTGAGGGCATGATCCTCGCGATTTACGAAGAGGCCATGAAGCGACCGCTCGACACGCGCGTGCTGCTGCGCGAACTGCTCGAAAACCAGGAGCGCGCGGAAAAAGCCGGCTCGTGGTATCTGAAGCCCTTCCTTAACGAGATCGTCGAACCGCTAAACCGGGTGGAGGATCTGATGAATATACCGGCCCCGCGAAAGTTCGCGGCGGTTTATCAGATGCTGGGCGCGATCGAGTACTTTGCGATTTCGCGCCCAACGCTAAGCCGCATGTACGGTGAGGCGGAATACCACCGGATCGCGCAGGCGTTCCCTGCCGAGTTGCGCGCGCAGATCCGCCGGTTCATCGAATGCGGGCAAGGTTGCTGACGCGCTTTTCGAGCGGCCAAAACTAATACAGGACCATTTGTGTGCAGCGGAATAGCGCGAGGGTGCGTCCGCTGTCTTCGTGGTGCACCTTGGATCGCCACACCTGCGTCGTGCGCCCTAGATGTTCCGCGTCGGCCCGCCCGATCAACACACCCGCGTTCGCCGTACCGACAAAGTTAGATTTGAGCTCGATCGTGGTGTAGCCTTTCGCCCCTTCAGGCAGGGCCTGCCCAGCGGCAAAGCCGCACACGCTGTCGGCAAGCGCGATGAGACTGGCGGCGTGAAGCGCGTTGGTGCCAGAGCGCAGGTGATGCTGAGCGATCTCCATGCGGGCCTCCATCCAGCCCTCGCCCTCATCGATCAGGGTAATCCCCATATGCGGTACAAGACCACCGGCGGGAGGGTGAAAGCGCGGATCCTGGAAGCGGTCAGTCATGCTGAGAGACATAGCACCGCCGTCGCCGCGCGCCAGCGGGCTGGGCGAGAAGTTCCGGGGCAAACCCACCGTTCGGTCAGGCGGTGCCTTGGTCGAACGGCGAGATCTTCAAGTGGAGTTGAGACCAAGGAGCAAGCGAGCGAGGTATCCAACGGCTTGCTTAGCAGTCCCGATGCCTGATCGCGGTTAGGCGTGAAGGGAATCGCGATTGAAACTGCAAACAATAAACGGAATGCGATTTTGAAAAGCCGAAATCATTTTCAATGTAATTCTCTAAAACCGAGGGACTCCTCGTTCACGCAAAGTCGGTTTAAGGTAATGCTATCTTGAATGAAGTCACTTGATTGCCATTTTTGCGTGTCCTCGCCCGTCGTGACCGAGTCTAGTCTCTGCGTCATAGGAATCGGATACATTCTGATACAATGATTAACACATCGGTGTATTCGGTTATCAGCCAGTATAATTGTTCGAAATCATGATAATATTTGAATTATATTTGTTAACATGGCGTCCAAATTTGCTAACCTGCAAACACGGCAATGAAAAATTTATTTAAAGAATCACTTGAAGGTTTACCTATTCAGATGCATTGTTTCCAAAGGTTAGGGGTAGCCTAAGGGGAAAACTTATGAAGATGGTGCGTTATCTGACGAGCGTAGGTCTCGTCGGCTTGGCTGGTGGGCTTTTTTCGGCTCCTCTCAGCGCTTCGGGGACTCAAGACGATGAAGTCGAACCGGTTTCACTTCAGGCGCAAGGCACGTTTCAAGGCTTTACGATAGAGACGCGCAGCGCGACGAGCGTCACGCCAGACTTGTCTCAGTTGCCCGACTTTACCAATCGGCGAACCCTGGAAGCCGCACCTGTTTCGCCGACGCCTGAGATTATCGCGCGCGACGATGTCGGCCTTGGTGGATCGGTTGACGTCAACGACACGCAGCCTTCGGTTGTGCAGCTGTTCATTCAGGACAACCTGACCGGCGGCGTGTTCTTCAATTGCACCGGCACCGTCATCAACCCGCGCACTGTGCTGACTGCTGCGCACTGCCTCAACGACGTTTCCTCGGAAAGTTATGGCACGCCCGGCTCTGCCGACAGCGCGGTCCTTGTGGCGAGCGGGGTCGACACCAGCGTGCGCCTGTTTGAATACCTCGGCACCGGAGCCGGATACAATGAAGGCGGCGTAGCGACGAGCACGGATGTTGTTATCCATCCGTCCGCCAATATCGATGATGGCGGCCTGCCCTTCCCATGGGCGGACCTTGCCTTCGTTGCTTTGGATGCGCCGATAACGGATGTGCCATCCATGCCCATCTTGTTGACGCCTCTTGATGAGCTCACGCACGTGATCCAGGTCGGCTACGGGAGCTTTGGAACGGCGGAAACGGGCGATGTTGACATCGGCTTTCTCCGCCGCGTCGGTGAAAATATGCTCGGCGCTCAGGCGTCTCTAGCGGACCTGAATGACGCGATTTTCCCGGATTTTGCGCCCACGGCAACCAATTTTGGTTCGACCTCGCAGGTCTATCACTTCACCGATTTCGACAACCCCTTCCGGACACCGGAAGAACAGGCGGGCTGCGAATTCGATGGCTCGGGCATCTCGTGCGAATCGTTCGACGCCGTACGAGCGATCGACTGGTTCGATGGCGACGCCTTACCGAACGAAGTCGGCACCGCAGGCGGAGACAGCGGCTCTCCGCTCATTGCCGATGAGCTTGGCGGTCCGCCCGTCGTCACCGGAGTCTTGAGCGGCGGGGTGAGCTTTTTCGATATCGGCAACACCTACAGCGATATCAGCTTCTACAACCCGCTGTTCCCGTTCTTTGAGTTCATCACTGAGAACACGCCATACAAATACGTGTCGGCCAAGCGCGGATCGGGCAATTGGTCCGATCCCGATCACTGGACTCAGGACCTCGATCCCGGCTTCTTGGTCGATGACGGCACGGGCACGCTGGTGAACGGCATACCCGAAGGCGAAGAGGAAGGCGTCTTTGCAACCGGGCCGAATGTGGGCACCATTCTGGGTCAGGACGTCGCTGAGTTCGAGGAAGTCAACTCAATTGTCCTGCCGCCGGAAGGCACCCCGAACTTTGGCTCCGAGCTGCCGGAAAGTTCTGCGCTGCTCGGGCCCGGTTCGACCGGTTTTGTGCCCAACAACACCGACGGCACGCCCGGCGTTTCTTTTGAGGCTCCCGCGCAGTATTTTGACGTGATCCTCAATCGCGCGGGCCGCACCACGGTCGATATGGATGTCGAAATCGACCGGCTGACGCTTGATAGCCGACAAGCGACCTTCCGTTTGCCTGACGAGTACACCTTCACGAGCATCATCGGTTATGAACAGTATAACGGTCGGGCTCAGATCGACGGACAGTTCAACGCCGGTCTGGTCGCGCTGTACGGGGGTACACTCGAGGGCACGGGCACGATCACGAGCGACGCTGTGTTCAATCTCAGCGCAGCGATATCGCCCGCCGGCGATATCTTCTCGGGCACGCTGACCATCGATGGCGATTACATCCAGGCTAGCGAAGGCGCGCTTATCGTAAACGCGCGGTTTGTTGATCGCGGCCGTATCACGACCGATCTCTTGCAGGTCACGGGCGATGCGAGCCTTGCAGGGGGGCTGATCGTTTCTGCTCGCGGGCGCCTGCGGTTTGGAGACGAGTTCACCGTGCTCAGCGCGAACTCGATCCTTGGCGAGTTTGACGACACCTTGCTCGTCACACGCTCGCCCCTGCTGTTCGCTGAATCGCGCGTTGATGGAGGTAATGTGCTCGTAGAAGTTCAGGCGCTGCGTATGGGCGACCTGTTCCAGAGCGACCGCAATCTGAGGTCGATCGGCGAAGCGCTCGACACCTTGCGCTTCGACGGAAGCTACAACGATTTCGCCGGCCTGTTTAACGTGATTGACAACGCCAGCGTGGACTCGCTCATCCCGACCCTGAGCGCACTCACGCCGACCAGCGCCTTCAGCCAATCGATGATCGCCAACAGCTTCTCGCAACGTTTCACCGGGCAGATCTCGCAGCGCACGCTGTCGTTGCGAGGCGGCAATCGGGGCGCGGCGGGCTTCTCCTCGGCTGGCGGCGCTATGGCTGGTATCGCTCAAACCGGGGGAGGCGAGGCAAGCCCGCTCGGCTTCTTCGGCACTGTAAGCGGTCAGTTTCTGGTGAGCGCCGAAGATCGCAACTCGGGCGTCAACGCGCTTGAGGAATCGGCCTTCATTCAGGCGGGCGAACTGACGCTGGGCGCGGATATGCGCATGTCCGAGGATCTCACCATCGGATTTGCCGTAACCAACATCCGCAACGGCGCGGCGCTCAACGGTCTACGACAACGCGCCGATGACACCAGCCTTTCGGGCGCGGTCTACGCCGCGATGCACAAAGGTCAGGCGTTCACGGATGTCTATTTCGGTTTCTCGCGCCAGAACTTCGGTATGGAGCGGGCCAGCCAGGGCGATTTCAGCTTTGCCTTCGACAGCGTGACCGGCTCGGCCGACGGCTCGCAGACGTTTGGCGGCGTGCGGCTCGGCTACGCCTTCAGCATTCTGCCGGGGCTCGAAGCCGGACCGGTGGCGAGCGTCGATTACATCCGCAACGATTTGGGCGGGTATTCCGAGTTTGGCGCGGGCGAATTCGGTCTGACTGTCCTTGACCGCTCGCTCACCTCGGTCGGCTCCAAGGCGGGCATGATGGCCTCTTTCGACACGACGGTGGCGCGGCGTTGGCAACTGAGCGCCTTTGGGTCTGCGGCCTACGCGCACGAATTGGCCGACACCGAGGACGTGGTCACCGCCACGCTGCGCGATGCGCCGGACGTGCCGTTCTCAATCGTCAATCAGCTTGATCCGAACTGGGTCTCTCTGACAGCGGGCGTCGACCTTGCGCTGAACCGCAGCTTCAGCGTCAGCCTCAGCGGCCAGTCGGATCTGGGACGCGGGGTTCTGACCAATAACGAGGCGAGAATGAGCCTGAACTGGCGCTTCTAAAGCCCCTTGGCACGAACGATAGCAGGCCTCGCGAAGTGTTTGGCTTCGCGGGGCCCGTTTGCGTCGATCTCTGGCAAACGCCCTCAAAGATGCGCGGTTTGTCGCCGATGTGACCCGTCCTTTCGCATCGACGGTGATGGTCGAGTTGTAATAGGTGCCCGGAGCCACACCGGAGGCCGAGAGCGTCGTCGTGGTGCCGCCGGAGGTCGTAACATCGCCTGTGAGGTCGCCGCCGGTGACACTGGTGGGACTGCCGAAAACCGCGATCTCGCCTGTGTCGGGCGCGCCTTCATGGGTGACGGTGTCGTCGAGCGCGGTGTCGACGCAGGCCGCGACGGCGTTGAAATTGTCCATCACTTCGCTCGCGTCGGCGACCTGGCCGTTGGCGAGCGTGTTGGGGACGGTGCATTGCTGGGTCTGGGCGCTGGCCGGAACAGCAAAGCCAAGAGCCAGCAAAGCGATCGTCAGAGCCTTTTTCATATCCTTCACTCCGTTCTGGTGTGCCTAAATCGGCCGATCCAAGGCGCGCGGGCAGCGTCCGGACGAACCTGCGCCTTCACGGCGCTGGCCGAGGCGCCGTGTTGTCCTCGCTGCGCTCGTTCCGCTCCGCTTCCGGCCACCTCGCGGCCCCCAAAAACAGAGAGCGCGTCGGTGACAAACCGCCGCGTGCCCGTCGGTTTATCGACCCGCACGCGGTCGCTCATGCCGTTATAGGTGTAGCTCTGCGCGCCGATATTGGTGCGGTCATAGGTGGCGAGGCGGCCATCCCTATCAAAAGCTACGGCGACCGGACTCGCTGACATCATTGAAGCCCATCTAAATTTTTGAAAGCTTTTTTAAAGCCCGTGATAATATCTTGGACTTCTTCAAGAGTACCCTTAACCTCTTCAAAGTCTCCGGCCTCTAAATGAACTGAAATACTATTTAAAAGACTCGATATGTTATTCAGGTTATCATATTGTATTACGATACCGGGTTGCTGCCTCTCTGGCAGTTGGACCAAAACTGCATTTGTATATCCACCTAGTCTTTTTATATTATTCATCTTTTTGGCCTTGGATGAAAGGGAATATTCGGGCGGTTCGTATCAACGGGCTCATTAAAAACATCAATGCCACTGTCGCCACGTGGCCCTACCTCACCACCTGCACGACCTCTTGGTAATTGCCTTTTGGCCTTTTGTCTTAGTCGGCTTGTAGCTCCTGAGGCACCAAGAATGTAATCAAAGTCAGACCATTTGTTTGCGCTACCGGCAGCCCTACTTCCGACAACATTGACGGTTACGCCATAGCGATCAGCAAAACGCTGGATAACTCGTGCCTCGTCGTCCGTAAGAGAGCCAAGATTTCTCTTTGCCTTAGCAGCTCTGCCAATTGGATGAGTAGTCGCCGCGCCCAAGAGAATGGCTGCACCAACCTCCCAAGCGTTGAAACAGTAGAGAGGCACTCCAAACCTGTGAGCATTGGCGGCCTCCAGAGCATCGCCAGCTTGTCTGATCAGGATCATATGACCTGACATCACCAAATCATCAGCGGTAGATTTCAATCCCAGTGGATCGATCAGATTGACTGGGTCCGAATTCGCATAGATGTACGGATTCACGTCCCCCATCAGCCCAATCGGGTCCGCCTGGATGTACCGCCCCGTTAGCGGATCGTAATCGCGCGCGCGGTTGTAGTAGAGGTCGCTCAGCACTTCGCTTTGGCCGGGGAAGCCGGGGCGCAGGAAGTCGCCCGAGGGCGTCACCACCTGGCCTTGTGCGTTGGTCGTCACCACCGGCACGCCGAGGTGGTTGCCGTGCACCCAGTAGAGCTCAAGCTGGCTCGAGGAATTCTCCGCCACCAGCGCGAGCGGCGCGTAGCCCGCAATATGGTCACCGCCGCCATAGGGCGAGTTGTCGCTCGCCGCCGGCGGCAGCGCCCAGATAAACTCGGCCTTCACATCGCTCGCCGAGGCGCCGTGTTGTCCTCGCTGCGCTCGTTCAGCCACGCATCGAGCCATCACCCGGCCCCAGAACACCCCCCGACCCGGCTGCAATCGCCGTTTAGGACACCGCTATCGCTCGGGCGCGGGCCACGCGGACCGCGCTGCAATCGATTACATGACGCCGGAGCTTGTCGGGTAAGGAAAGGAGGGGCGCCCTTTTTGGCTGCGCACCTGCCAACGGGCCTACTGCTCTTGCAGACTGTCCGAGAAGGTCTTCAGGATCGGCTTGGTCAGATAGGTCCACACGGTCGATTCCCCGGTGAGTATTTCCGACGTTGCGGTCATGCCCGGCTGAAGGTTGATCCGATCGCGTCCGGGCACTTCGCGCATTGGGGCGGTGTCGACCTCCAGATTGACGCGGTAGTACGTTTCGCTCGAGCCGTCCTGCGCCTGCTCGGTCAGCGTGTCGGGGCTGATGAACACCACTGTCCCATCGGCCGAACCGTAGATCGCGCTGTCATAAGCGTCGAAATTCACACGCGCGCGTTGGCCGGACTTCACGAACGCGATGTCGCGCGGCGGCACGCGCGATTCGACGATTAGCTTTTCCCCGACCGGGACGATCTGCAGCACTTCTTCGCCTGCGCGCACCACCCCGCCAATCGTGGTGAAACGCACATTCTTGACGATCCCGGCTGTTGGCGCGCGCAGCGTGGCGGCCGCGAGGTTGTCCTCGGCCCGCGCGAGGATCTCGCGCGCAGCGGCCAGCTCCTCGTCGGTCTGCGCAAACTCGGTCTGAAGATCGCGGGTGTATTCCGAGCGCAGATTGGAGATACGCCCTTGGGTTTCCACGACCGAGCGCTGCATCCGGATAATCTCCGAGCGCGCGACGTCGCCGGTTTCCAGCAAAGGAAGGCTAAGCTCCAGTTCCTGGCGCTGAAGGTCCGCCAGATCGCCCAGCGTGCGCAGCTCATCAGCAAGCGCCGCGCGGCGGCGCCGGAACAACTGGCGCTGATTGGCGATGAACTCTTCATAGCCTTCAATCGAGGGCGGGAAGGTCAGCGCGCGATCGTACAATTCGGCGTTGATGCGGGCCATGCGGCTTTCGAGCGCGGCCACCTTGACGCGGGCTTCGCGAAGGGCGGCTTCGAGTTGCACCGTGTCAAGCTCCACCAACAACTGACCTTCGGACACCTCTTCGCCTTCGCGCACCGCGATCCCCGAGATTGCTCCGTCCCGTTCGCTTTGAACGATCTGGATGCGGGAGAATGGCACCACACGGCCCGGCGCGCGCGTCACCTGGTCAAGTTCGGCCCAATGCGCCCAGCCGATGAAGCCCGTGACAAACAGGCCGATCGTGATGATGATCAGCGAAGCGGGCCGGGTCAGACGGCTCACCGACCACCTCGGGAGCGTATCTGTGTGGTGATTGTCCTGGCGGCGGAGGTGGAGGCGGAGGCGGAGGGCGCACCCGCTCCGTCGCGACGTTCTCGCACCTTGCGCAGGAATTGCTCGGCGCTCTGATCGCTGATGACCGCGCCGCGCGCAATCACCACCACGCGGGTGAACCGAGCCAGCAAGTCAACCTTGTGCGTCGCCATGACGAGCGTATCGCTCTCGCCAAGCGCACTCTCTAGATAGTCGAGCGCCAGTTTTTCGCTGGCAAGGTCTAGCGCGGCGGTGGGCTCGTCGAGGAGCCACACCCTGGGGCGTTGGTGAAGAAGGCGGTTGAGGCCGACAAGCGCGCGCTGCCCGCCGGAAAGCCCCGTGCCGCCTTCCTGAACGAGCGCGTCGAGACCCGGCTGGCGCTCGCCAAAGAGCGACTCTAGTCCGGTCGCGCGCGCCGTTTTGGTCAGCGTGTCGTCGGAAACATGGGCGAGCCCCATGCAGAGCGCTTCGCGCAAGGTGCCGGTGACAAGCCGACTGGACTGCGAGAGGTAGCCGATACGGCGCCGGATGACGTCTTCAGCGAGATGCGCCAGATTATAGCCCGCTAGCGACACCGCGCCACTTTGCGGCGCGTAGAGCCCCGCCGCGACCTTGAGCAGGGTTGATTTGCCCGCCCCCACGCCGCCGACAATCGCAATCCGTTCACCCGGGGCAAACGCCAACCGATCAATGTCGAGCGCGGGCGCGCCCTGATCGTAGGCGTAGGATACATCCTTGAGGACCAGGGGGCCGTCGAGATCGGCCGGGCGCAAGGCGGCGCTCGCCGCTGTCCGCTCGACCGGGTGCTGCATCAACGCATCGAGCGCCTTGAGTGAGGATCGCGCGTAGCCCCATTGAACGATGAGGGCCGGCAATTGTGCAATCAGCGGTCCGTTGATGCGCCCCACGATAATCGAACAGGCGAGCAAACCGCCCGTCGTGATCCGCCCGGTCGCAGCGAGATAGGCGCCGTAGCCCATGACCGCGACGTAGCTCGCCTGCTGGAGGCTGGAGAACAGCGACCCGGACACCGCCGAAGCGCGCTTCACGGGGTCTTCGTAGTGATGGATCTCGCGGATCAGCTTGTTCCAGCGCCCGATCATCTGCCATGCGCCCAGATTGGCCTTGATCGTTTCGGAGGCGTCGAGCATCTCGACCAGCAATCCGTTCTTCTGGTTGCCCGTCACCTGCGCGCGCTCGGCGCCCTTGCGGATGATCGACGCGAACGCGAAGGCCATGAGCATGGCAATCGGCAGGCTGACGATCGGCACCAGCGCGACGCTGCCACCGATCCCTGCGATGACTGCGATGAACAAGAGGGCGAAGGGAAGGTCGGCAAAGACGAACAGCGAGCTTGCCGACATGACCTGCCGGATCTGTTCCTGCCCCTGTATCTGCGCGGCCATCGTCCCGATCCCCTTGGGCCGCGCGTCCAGTCGGATCGCTTGCGCGCGCGCAAAGAAGAACTCGGACACTTCCTTGTCGATGTTCTGCGCCTCGGTCTCGATCAGCATGGCCCTGAGGCTTCGCAAGGCCAGATCGAGCAGCAACGCAAAGACAACACCCACCGTCAGCACGATCAGGGTCTCAAAGCTCGCAAGCGGGATGACCCGGTCGTAGAGCTGCATCGCGTAGAGCGAAGTCGCAAGCGTCAGGATATTGGCAAAGACGGTCGCCAGCCCGGCGACTATCAGCACACGGCTGCGCCGCTTGATTGCTTTAGCAAAGACGCCGAATGCGCTGGGTTCACCCTCACGCAAGGGGTCCGGAATAGTGAGCGCGAAACCGCTTTGGCTCTCGGACCAGGACAGGGGCTGCGCCTCTCCGATGACGGCGAGCTCGTTCTCCCCGATCCACTGCCGCGCGACCAGCCAGCCGCGATCCGGATCGTGGAGCAGAAGCGGCAACTGATCGGGCTGCGGGCGCCCCTCCACTTGCATTGGAGCATCCCAGCTCATGGCGGTGCGCAGCGTCTCGAGCGCGTCCACGCCTGCGGGCCAATCGCACTCGCCAAGATCCGCGCTCCAGGCCGGGGGCAGGGTCACGTCGCGCGCGCGGGCGTAGGTCTCGACTGCGGTTGTGAGGTCGCAAGGGGCCATCGGATACACTCTCAAACGCCTTCCGGGCGCCAACGGCATGACAAGGCAAGTATGCGCGCCGCGCTGCCCGCCACGCCCACGCTCGCGTCGCTTTGCGACACGGCGGCGACCACCTTTTCGCGCGCGGCGTTGAGGACGTCGAGCCAGCTTCGTCGCCCAGCCACGAATTGGCGCTCATAGCTCTCGACCAGCGCGCTCGAGGCTTCCAGAGCGATCCGTCCCGCTGCTTCGCGTCGCTGGCTTGCGCGAAGGTTGACATATTCGGTGTTGAGACGGGTGCGCGTCTCACGGTCGGCCTGACCCAAAAGCGCGATCGCCTGTCCTACGCGGGCCTCGGCGCTGTTTGTTGCGGCGAATTGTGAAAGGCCGTTGCCGCTCTGCCAGCGCAGCACCAGAGCAGCGCGCGCGCCAGTCAGTTCGTTCTGCGACAATTGCAGCAAGAGTCGCGGGAAAAGATCGCTGCGCGTCACGCGGACGTTAGCGTCGGCGAGATCGACCTCGGCGCGGAGCCGGTCAAGCGAAGGCGAGCAGCCGAGAGTGTCTTCAAGCGCCAGCGTTTCGACCGGAACCTGAGCGGCCAGATCGCTGGCCGGAAGAACCGGTCTGGGCACCGGCGCGCCGACAAACTCGCGCAGGCGCAGCATGGCGGCGGCGCCTTGCTCCTGCGCGGTTGTCAGATCGACCTCAAGCTGTGTCAGTCGCGACCGGGCAAGCGTGAGGTCGGCGAGCGGTGAGACCTGCTGAGCGACGCGCCGCTCAATCGACGAAACGAGGCCGCGCATCTCCGCCAATCCCTCGTCAAGCACGCGCGCGCGCTGGAAAGCTAGCAAGGCGTCAAAGTAGGAAACGGTGATCGCGAGCATGATATCGTAACGGATTTCGCGCAGAGCCGTCTTGCCCACATCGCGGCTGATCCGAGCGGCGTCGATCGCGCTGTTAATGCCGCCGCCAGCCCAGATCGGCTGCTCAAGCGCCAGATTGACCGCAAGCCCATCGGCATCGGCCGCGTTCGATCCACCCGTGGTCGCCAGGACCTCGGCAGTCAGCGCCGGGTAACGCTGCCAATTGGCGGCTTTGAGGTCGCTGTCGAGCGCGGCCAATTCGGCAAGGCCAGCGAGCACCTGCGGATTCTGCGCCAGCGAGGTTTCGACCGCGGTGACCAGAGGCGCAGGCACTGCGTCCGGCGTATAGTTGAGAGCGGATGGGGAATCGGTATCAACCTCTGGATCGATTGCTGGGCCGTAAGTCTGCGCAACTGCGGAGGAGGCGTTAGCCATCATCGCCGCTGCACACAGCACCACGACGCCAACGCGCGCTGCGTTCAGGACCCGCGTGCGCGCGCGAGAACCGGAAACCGTATGTGAAGCGTTCATGCCGTCGATACCCCACGCCCTCTTGCACTCAGGCGCGGTCGATTACCAGCCTAGAAACGTCCATTTACCAGCCTAGAAACCACTGAGCGCGAGTGTGGGCGCATGGAGGACAAGTCTCGATTATTGGTAAACAATTCGAGCGATCCAGTTAAGCCAGCCAACTGACGCCGCGTTTTCGTTGCCATCAGCCTCGCTTTGTGCGCGTGCGGACAGAGAGGATCAGCGCGGCTTGGCGCTTGTCGTCAGCATGATCAGCGCGACGGCAAACCACACACACACCGCGCCTGCGAAAAGGGCAAGCGCCGCCGGGGCAAGTCCCACCAGAACCAGCGCGGCCAGAACCAACGCGTAGACATCGCGCGAAGCGATCTTGGCGAGCGCGCTGAGAACGGGCGAGGACGCGGTGCGGTCATCGTGCTTGAGCGCGTCGAAACTGAGCCCGCCTCCCGCTCTGACAGAGCGCAGCCCCAGAAGCGTCAGGCCAAATGCCAGCAGGATCATCGCGCCCACGCCCATCTGCCCCGCAACGACATCGCCGCTCAGCCAGAGATTGGCGCTGACCCCGGCGATGAAGGCAAAGTTGGTGAGCGCATCGGTGAGAGTATCCAGCGTCGCCCCCATCTTCGAGCTGCGCTGGGTGGCGCGGGCGATCTCCCCGTCCACACCGTCGACGATCGAGGCGGCCTGAAACAGGATTGCGCCCAGAGCCAGCCCGGTGGCCCCGCCCAAAAACAGGCAGACCGCCATGGCAAGACCCAGAAGACCCGCGGAGAGAGTGGCGTGGATGGGGCGGACCCATGCGACCTTCAGGGCGTGATAGGAAAGAAACTTCGATACGGGGCGATTGAGAAAGCGCGAGACGAAGCCGTCGGTCGGTTTGCCGGTTTGCGCCACGATCCGGCGGCTGGCGGTGTCGAGCGCGGCGCGTGTCGCTTGGCTTTCTCGCGCCGCCGCTTCCCGCGCCACGATCCCGAGTGGCCGGGCGAGGGGCGGCTGAACGCCGGTCAGCAGCGAGACCGCGTCGATCGCGGGCCGATCGCTCGGCCCTTGCTGAGTGCTTTCAAGCGTTTCGAATTGGACCGATATCGAGGTAACCAGACGCCGGATTTCCGCCTCGATGCGCTCGGGACGCCTCCAGCCACCAGGCGCTGCCAAGACAACACAGTATCTATTTTTCAATATCTTAGTATCGGCCAATCGCCGGCACACCCGCGCCGCGAGCGGGAGTCCAGCCACTAACGCCGCCGCCGTTTCCTCGCTGTCGAAGACGATGATGGGGTTGACCATTTGTCCCAATTGCGAAAGCGCTTTCCCGCGAATATGCGCGCCGACCGGTGGCGCCCGCAGTAAGTGTCCTCTTGGCACGCTCTAATCAAGGCTGACGCGTCCGATGGCGAGCGCAGACGATCCCTCTTCCGAAACTCGCCAAGCTGAGTCGCCGCTTAGGCCCGACCGTCCCGTTGAACTCGAGGATTGGCTTAACCTTCGCTTGTACCACCCGCTTTCGTGGCGAATGGCGCTCGCGTTCAAGGACACGGTGATAACGCCCAACACCCTTTCGGTCCTGGGCGGCGTCACCGTCATCATCGCCGCGCTGATCTACACTTACACAAGCGGGCCGTTATGGGCGCTGGTCGCGCTCGCTCTTCACATGTCGTGGCATGTCATCGACGGCGCGGATGGCGATCTTGCCCGGCTGACCGGAAGCGCCAGCGAGATGGGAGAGGTGATCGACGGAGTGTGTGATTACGCAAGCCACATCGTGCTCTACAGCCTTCTTGCCTCGGTGATGGCGCGTGACTGGGGCGCGTGGGGCGCAACAGCCATGGTGCTGGCAGGGTTTGCGCGCGCGTTTCAGGCCGTTTTCTACGAGACCCAGCGGCGTCAGTACCTTTTCTGGGTGCACGGCAAGATCTGGCTGCGGGTTTCGAACGAGACGCCTCATGCGCGCCAGGGGCTGTGGCGTGCGCCCGTGCGCGCTTATCTGTGGGTCGGCGAGACATTGGCCACAAACGGACCGCGTCTGGATGACGCGCTGTCGCGGTTGAGCCAAAAGGACCGGGCGCAGGCCAACGCCCTGATGCGCAAGACCGTCCTTCCAGTGGTTCAGCGCCTCTCGATCCTCTCCGCGAACACGCGCACGTTGGTGATTGGCATCGCCATGATCCTGGGCGCCCCGGCGCTGATCATCTTCTTCGAACTCGCGCTGCTTTCGGTGCTGACCCTTGTCTTTATGCGTCGGACGCGCCGGGCCATTGATGAGGTGATCGCTCAGTTGGAGCCAAGGAGCTCTCGATAGATCGCGATATTGGAGCGCGCAAAGTCGATCCAGGAAAGCTCCTGCGCGCGTTCCAGTCCCGCTCGTCTCATTCGGTGGCGCGCCGACTCGGCCTTCCAGACGGTGCGTATAGCTCTGGCAAGCGCCACCGGGTCGCCGGGATCAATCAGAAGCGCTGCGTTGCCCGCCACTTCGGGCATGGCGCTGCGGTCGCTGGTAATCACCGGGCAGCCGCACGCCATCGCTTCGGCGACAGGGTTGCCAAAGCCTTCGCAAAAGGAGGGATGGATGAGCGCGCGGGCGCGCGAATAGAGCTGGATGAGGTCATCCTCGCTCACCGGGCCTGTGAAGACGAGCCGTTCCGCAAGGCCAAGCGAGCGAGCCAGCGATTCTAGCTTGGCTCGGCTCGGCCCTTGCCGCTGCACCAGCACCAGTTTTGCACCAATAAGCGCATCACAGCCCTCTACCGCGCGGGCAAAACCGCGCAGCGCGCCTTCGTGGTTCTTGTAGGGCGCGAACTGGCCGACCACGAGCGCGAACGGCGCGCTGCCAGCCAGGCGGTATCGCGCCAATGTCGCCTCGTCGTGCGGCGCGGGCTTGAACCTTTCGCCTACGCCCGAGAGCGTGACATGGCAGCGCTTGGCAAGAGTGGGTTGGCGCGCGAGGACGGCGCGTCTTGTCGCCTGGCTAATCGCTGCGATTCGGTCCGCGTGGGCGAGCGAACGCCGGATGCCCTGGCCAAAGTACCAGCGCTTGAGCGCAGCGTAAGGCGTCTGATCGCACCATTCTGGATGATCCAGCCACATAAGGTCGTGCAGCGTGACGACGGTCTTGACCGATAGACCGGCGGGCAGCGTGTTGGCCGTCGCGTGAAACACATCGCATCTCTCAAGCGGTGCAAACCGCGGCAAGAACCACATCGACAGCGGGTTGTTCGAACCGATCGTAACGACATGTTCAGTTACGTTTTCCGCCGCCTCGAAACCCTCTGGAGCGTGGGGGTTTTTCAGAAGCAGAAAGTCGAGATCGGGCGCCAGAGCGGGCGCAAATCGAGCCAATGCGCGTGCCAGTTCGGCGATGCCGCTGGGGCGGGCGCCGAGATAACGGCAATCAATGCAGACAGTGGAGATAGCTCGATCCGTGACGTGAAGACCCAAAATCTGTCGGTTTTGTACAAAAACCCAAGAATAGGTCCATTTTCGTGGTCAAAGCGCTGCGTGTTCAGCGCCCGGTGTGGCACTTAGAGTTCAGTTATGCAGAACTTGAGACGACATTTTCTGCCCGCCGCGTTGTTTCTTGAATCAACGCATTAATTCGAGCGCTTGAAAGAGTCGAGGCAGTGCCTGCACGGGAATTAACATTGGGCTCGCTAGCGCGCAGCGCCGCGCGGTCCGTTAATTCAGGGCGATGGCACCGTCGGACATGAAAGGAATCTCGCATATGACGGCAATCAGGATCGCCGTTGTGGGCATTGGCAACTGCGCCAGCTCCCTCGTTCAGGGCGTCGCCCATTATCGTCGTCAACAAAGTTCGACCGGGTTGATCCAGGAATTCGTCGGGGACTACGCCGTCGGCGACATCGACGTCGTACTGGGCATCGATGTTGACGAGCGAAAGGTTGGCCGCCCCCTTGGCGAAGCCATCTTTGCCAAACCCAACAACACAAAAGCGATTGAGTCCGACATGGCGTCGAACGCCGCGCCTGTGATCATGGGAAAGTGCCTCGATGGCGTTTCCGATCACATGCGCGCCGCTGGCGAACGCGGCTTTGTCGTGTGCAACCGGCCCGAGGCGACACAGGAAAGCATCGTTGCCGCGTTGCGCGAGCACGATGTCGACGTGCTAGTTAACTTCCTTCCGGTCGGCTCGCAGGATGCAAGCGAGTTCTACATGAACTGCGCGCTTGAAGCGCGGGTCGGCGTAGTCAATTCGATCCCGGTCTTCATCGCCAGCGATCCCGAATGGGACGCCCGCTTTCGCGAACGCGGCCTGCCGATTGTCGGTGATGACATAAAGGCGCAAGTTGGGGCCACAATCGTGCACCGAATACTGAGCCAGCTATTCGCACTGCGCGGGGTCGGCGTGGATCACACCTACCAGCTCAACACCGGGGGCAACACCGATTTCATCAACATGATGGATCGCTCGCGCATCGATTCGAAGAAGGTGTCAAAGACCGACGCGGTGCAGAGCGCGTTGGCGGCGCGGCTCGAAGATGACGATATCGTCATCGGCCCATCTGAGTACGTGCCCTGGCAAAAGGACAACAAGATCTGCTTCTTGCGTTTGGAAGGGCAGCAATTCGGTGGCATCCCGATGAACCTTGAGCTGCGGCTCTCGGTCGAAGACAGCCCCAACGCGGCGGCATGCGTCGTCGATGCGATCCGATATTGTCGGCTTGCTATGGAGCGCGGGATGGCGGGCGCGTTGACGGCGCCCTCAGCCTTCTATTGCAAGCATCCGCCGGTCCAGATGCCCGAGGAAGAAGCCGAACGGCTGCTGGCCTGGGAGTTCGGTGCGTTTCGGTGCGCGGCTGAGTAAAGCGCAGAGGCGAGGCCGCAGACCACTTAAAACGAGGCGATAAATTGGTAACGCAAGCCATTATATTGGCAGCCGGTTTCGGGCAGCGCCTCCGCGCGCGCTCGACCTCCAAGCCCCTGACGCATGTGTGCGGTGTCAGCTTGCTGGAAATCAGCCTGCGCCAGCTCGTTGCAGTCGGGGTCACACGCGTCGTGATCGTGACCGGGCATGAGGCGCAGCGCATCGAACTCGAAGCGCGCGCGCTTGTGCCGCGGATCGACGCTGCGATTGAGACAGTGCAGTTGGAAGACTGGTCGCGGCCAAACGGCTGGTCGGTGATCGCCGGGGCAAGGAAACTCGACGTGCCGTTCCTGCTGGTGATGGCCGATCACCTGTTCGGCGATGGACTGCTGGCCCGGCTTGCCGCGCAGCCGCTTGACGATTGCGACGTTGTGCTGGCGACCGATGCGCTCGACAACCCCTTGATCGACCCGGATGACGCGACTTGGGTCGCCTGTGATGATCAGCGGCGCATTGAGCGGATCGGCAAGACGATAGCCCCCTATGACGCGGTGGATTGCGGCGCGTTTTTGGCTACGAACACGCTGGCTGAAGCGATTGCGTCGGCCATCGCGGCGGGAAGGCCCGGCAGCTTGTCAGACGGCATGCAAACCCTCGCCGACGCCCGCCGCGCAGTGACCAATGATGTTGGCGGCGTCTGGTGGCTCGACGTCGATGATCCAAGAGCGCTTGATCTCGCTGAGGCGCAGGCAGCGCAGCATATCGGCTTTCTGTCCGCGCGAACGGCGCTCGCGCCGATGCCGAATACGCAAGGTGAGCGCCGTGTTGCCTGAGGAGCCAAACATTCTGCTCGACGTCACGCGCCTCGTCTCGCGCAGCTGGACGCAGCGCCGCTCCACCGGCATCGATCGCGTGTGCTATGCCTATTTGCACCACTTCCGGTCGAACGCGCTAGCGGTCGTCCAGCACCGCGGCGCCATCAAGGTGTTCGACGCGGTGGGCTCTCGGGACCTTTTTGAACGGCTGCTTGCGCCATCGGAAGGGTTCCGCGCCAAACTGATGGCGATCGCGCCAAGGCTGCTGATGAACACGCTTGCGAATGAGGCGATCGCGGGTCGCACTTACGTCAATGTCAGCCACACTGATTTCGACTTGCCGCAGCACACCCAGTGGGTTCAGCGCCATGGGCTGCGAGCGGTCTATCTGATCCATGACCTGATCCCGATCACCCACCCTGAATTTTCGCGCCCGCACGCGGTCAACCGTCACCTGGGGCGCGTGCGCTTGGCGCTCAGCGGCGGCGCCGCGATCGTCGTCACCTCCCACGCCGTGGCCGATGAGCTGGCGGACTTCGCGGCACGCGAGGAGTTGCCCAGACCTTCGCCCCTGGTGGCGCCCTTGGGGGGAGAAGCGCTCCTGCGCCTGCACGCTCAGCGCCGCGCCGCGCCGGCATCGCCGGACTCGCCCTCTGGGCATTTCCTGACCGTCGGAACGATAGAACCGCGCAAGAACCATCGCCTCCTGATCGAGGTGTGGCGCGACCTTGTCATCCGCCACGGCGCGGCCGCTCCCAAGCTTGTTATCGCGGGACAAAAGGGGCCGATGACCGGCGATATCCTCGAGCCGATCCTTCATGATCCTCGCCTCGCCAAGCGGATCGAATGGCGCAAAAGCGTCAGCGATGCGGAGCTTGCTGGCCTGATGGCGAGCGCCCGCGCCGTGCTTTTGCCCAGCCTTGCCGAAGGCTTCGGCCTCCCGCTGGTGGAAGCGCTGGCTATGAGTGTACCCGTGATTGCCAGCGATATCCCGGTCTTTCGTGAGATCGGTCAGGCCGTGCCTCAATTGGTCGATCCCAGGAACACGCAAGCCTGGCGTCGTGCGATCGAAACTCACATGGCGCGCGAGGTTACACCGAAGCCCTTTGCACCGCCCTGTTGGGACGATCATTTTGCAGCGCTTGCGCCGATTGTCGAAGCTTTCCGTTTGAAAAGCGCGGCCAAGTGTGAAGGCAGCCTCGCCGCGTGATGGACCGGCTCAAAATCTTCAACCCCTTGGTGGTTGCAACGTTGATCGTGCCCACGATCATCGCGATCCTGTATTTCGGAATCTTTGCCGAGGATATCTACATATCCGAATCGCGCATCGTGGTGCGCAAGCCAGACCAGGCGCCCAGCTTCGGATTCGAATTCGCCCTCGATCAGACCGGCTTTGGTTCCGGCAACGAAGGCAATGATGCGGTTATCGCCTATCTGCAGTCGCGTCAGGCGATTGTGCAAGGGAACACAGACGGGCTGATCAAGGCGGCCTACACCCGCGACGATACCTTTTGGTTCGATCGTTTCGGTTGGCTGGGCGGCAAGAGCGACGAGCAGTTCTACCGGTACTTTGAGAACAAGCTGGAAGTGACCGAAGGCGCAACCACCCAGGTCTTGACCATCACCGTCAGCGCGTTCGATCCGGTCGAAGCGCAGGAGATCAACGCGCGTCTGGTCAAACAAGCCGAAGAGCTTGTGAACAGTCTCTCGGGCCGCGCGCAGAGCGATCTGATCGCCATCGCCGAGGGCGAGGTGGAAGAGGCGGCGGACGAGGCGCGGCAAGCCGCGGTCGAGCTCGCGCGGTTTCGCGACACCAGCGGGATTGTGGATCCCGCGCAGCAATCCGAAGTCGGTTTGCAGATGATTTCGAAGCTTCAGGATGAGCTGATTGCCGCGCAAACCCGGCTTCGCCAGCTCAAGACCTACACGCCCGAGGCCTCGCAGATACCGTTCCTCGAAACCCAGGTCAGCCAACTTCGCGCCGAGATCGAACAGGCGCGCGGCGAGCTGACTGGAGGACGCGCTTCGCTCTCCTCGGCGATCGCGAAGTTTCAGGAGTTGGAAGTCAACGCGAAGTTTGCCGAGGCGCAGCTGGCCGCCACCCGAGCCTCTTTGCAAGAGGCACGCGCCGAGGCGCGGCGCAAGCAGGCCTACCTCGAACTCATCTCCGCGCCCAGCCTGCCCGATTACCCGATGGAGCCGCGCCGCGTGCGCAGCATCATCGCCACGGTGCTCCTCGGCCTCCTGGCTTGGGGTGTTTTGTCCATGCTGGCTATCGGGGTTCGGGAGCACCGCGACTGATGGCGAGCCAAGTCCCTCAAAATGCGCAAGACAGCGCCCCGCCCAACACTTCGTACGGACGCTCGCTGGGTGAGAGCCTGAGCGTCCAGCGCCGGGTCATCGACGCGCTTTTGCGGCGCGAGATGCTCACCCGCTATGGGCGCCATAACATCGGCTTCATGTGGCTGTTCGTTGAGCCGATGATATTCACCATCGGGGTCACGATCCTGTGGACCTCGACAAAGTCGATCCATGGCAGCGATCTGCCCATCGTCGCTTTCGCGCTCACCGGCTATTCGAGTGTGCTTTTGTGGCGCAACATGCCGGGCCGCTGTATTGGCGCGCTGCAAGCCAATCTTCCGCTGATGTACCACCGCAACATCAAGGTCGGCGATATATACACCGCGCGGCTGTTGCTTGAGTTTGGCGGCGCGACGATCTCCTTTACGGGGCTTTCGGTGCTGCTGATCGCTGCGGAATGGATGGAGCCGCCCGACGACGTGCTCAAGGTCTTTGCCGGTTGGTTGTTGATCACTTGGTTCGGGTGCGCTCTGGCAATCGGCCTGGGGGCGTTGTCGCATATGAGCGAGCTTGTCGATAAGCTGTGGCACCCGTTCTCCTACCTTCTCTTTCCACTATCAGGCGCCGCTTTTCTCGTCGTTGCGCTGCCACAATTTGCGCAGGATATCGTCTTGTGGATCCCAATCGTCCACGGTATCGAATTCGTGCGTGAAGGCTTCTTCGGATCGCGCGCCCGCGCCATTTACGATCTGGGATATCTCATTCCCTTCAACCTCGTCATGAGTGTGGTTTCACTCATTGCATTGCGCTACGTCTCGCGCCGGGTGGTGCCCGAATGATGCGCGTTCGCGACCTTCGCAAGGTTTACCGCACCCGGTTCGATGACAACCTTGTCCTCGACGGCGTCAGTTTCGATCTGGCGATGGGAGATCGTCTCGGTATTCTGGGCCGCAACGGCGCCGGAAAATCCACCATGATCCGGCTTATCAGCGGAGCCGAGCGCCCAACGGCGGGCACCATCGAGACCTCCATGTCCGTATCCTGGCCGCTTGCTTTCGGGGGCGCCTTTCAGCATCAGCTGACCGGTTTTGACAACGTGGCCTTTATCAGCCGCGTTTACCGACAGGACTTTGAACGCAACATCGCCTTTGTTGAGCAATTCGCTGAGCTCGGTCCGTATCTGCGCGAACCGGTGATGACCTATTCTTCCGGCATGCGGGCACGTCTCGCCTTCGCGATTTCGATGATCATCGAGTTTGATTGTTTCCTGATCGACGAGATCAGCGCGGTCGGCGATGCGCGCTTTCATGACCGGTGCAACTACGAATTGTTCGAGAAGCGGGGGGATCGGGCGATGATCATCATCTCGCACGACGCTGCTTATGTGCGCGATCATTGCAACCGCTGGGGCGTGCTGCACGATGGCAAGCTCGCCCTCTACGACGACTTCGAAGTTGCTTATGCGGATTTTAAGAAACTCATCGGGTGGAAGCCTCCCCCCGGTTGGATGGAATTGCAGGTATCGACGGCATGATCAAATCTTTTCTCAATCGATTCAAAGACCGCGCTCCGGCAGCGTTGAGCGAAAGCGACACGACCCATCCAGAGCCGACCTTGTGGCAACCCGTCTCCCAGAGCTGCACGCAGAACCAGTTCCTCGAGCCCCATTATTCACGATGGTGTGGCGCCATTCGCGAAGAACCGCGCAGGCACCGCAAGCAGTGGGAATTCTGCTACATTCTCCAGGCTCTCAAGACGCGCGGCATGATGACCGAGGGCAAGCGGGCGCTTGGCTTTGGCGTCGGCCAGGAACCTTTGGCTGCGTTGTTTGCCAGTCACGGTGTGTCGGTGCTCGCAACCGACCTGGAGCCTGCGGAAGCGGCCGATGCCGGCTGGGTCGAGACCGCACAGCACGCGCAGTCAAAAGAAGCGCTGAACGAAAGGGGAATTTGCGATCCGGAGAGTTTCGACAAGCTCGTCGAATTCCGTTTCATGGATATGAACGCGATCGCCCCGGAGCTTGACGGTCATTTTGACTTTTGCTGGTCCGCTTGCGCGTTCGAGCATCTCGGTTCGATTGCGCAGGGGCTTGAATTCGTGATGAATTCCGTGCGCTGCCTGAAGCCCGGCGGCGTCGCGGTGCACACAACCGAGTTCAACTGTACATCGAACACAGACACGCTCGACAACAACAGCACCGTGCTCTTTCGCAAGCGCGATCTTCTTTGGTTGCAGCAGCGCCTTGCAGAGCAGGGCGCCTCTATGGAGCTCAACTTCAATCTTGGAGAGCAACCGCTGGACAAACACGTGGATGTGCCGCCTTACAGCAGAGACCCCCATCTCAAGCTGCAATTCGAGAATTGGATCACCACTTCGTTTGGCCTGATCGTGCGCAAGTCTCCTCTGACAGATGACGAGGCTGCATCCGCTGCGACCCACGGACAAACCAAGGCGGAAACCTAAACCGCAATGGCCCGGCTTCTCATCGATGGCTACAATCTCGGGCTCGAAAAGGGCACGGGCGTTGCGACCTACGCGCGCAATCTCAGCTACGAGATCGGTCATCTCGGGCATCGGGTGGACGTGCTCTACGGCAATCGCATGAGCACGACGCGCGATGACCTTCTGAGCGAGATCTATTTCTTCGATGGCGGCGGCGAGGAGCGCATCCGCATCCTCGAAATACTGGAGCAGATCCAGCAGGCGATACACGGCCCGCTTACCTTTCGAGCAAAACCGGTCCCCGTGACCGGGCGGGTCATTACCCGAACTTTTGCCTCACGCCTCCCGCATTACGATCGCCTGTTCAATTCGCCCGACCTGTTTGCCCGCGCGCAGAGCGCGTTCAAGCTGTGGCAGCGGCCGTCGACCATACGCCTGCAAGAGAAGCCCGATCTGGCGCACTGGACTTATCCGATCCCGCTCTGGGTCAAGGGTCGCCCGAACATTTACACCCTCCACGATGTCGTGCCGCTCCGGCTTCCCTATACCACGCTTGATCACAAGCGCCGCTATCTGCGCCTGCTTCAGCAGCTCGACAAGAAGGCCGCGCATTTCGTCACGGTCTCGGAAAACTCGAAGCGCGATCTTGTCGAGCTGGTCGGGATCGCGCCCGAGCGGATCACCAACACGTATCAATCGGTCAGCATTCCGGAAAAGTACCGCAACAAGCCCGAAGATCAGGTGGCGCGCGAGGTCGAAGGGCTGACCGGGATTGATTACAAGGGATACTTCCTGTTCTGGGGCTCGCTTGAGCCCAAGAAGAACATCGGGCGGATGATCGAGGCCTATTTGTCTTCGCAGATCGACACGCCCCTGGTCATGGTTGGCGCGCAAGCGTGGAAGTCGGAACAGGAATTGAAGCTCTTGGGCGACACACAGACGCTCCATGGAAGCATCGAGCGTCGGCGTGGCGCGCGAAAGCGAGTTGTGCAATTGCCCTACGCCTCGTTCCCCTTGCTGGTCAGCCTTATTCGCGGCGCGCGCGCGGCCCTGTTCCCCTCGCTCTACGAAGGGTTTGGCCTGCCCGCGCTCGAAGCCATGCTGCTTGGCACGCCCGTAATTTGCTCGAACACCTCGTCGCTGCCCGAGGTGACGGGCGAGGCGGCCTATGCGGTCGACCCCTACGACACGGCCGGCCTGACACAGGCTATCCGCGCGATCGACGCCGATGAAGCGATGCGGCAGGAATACGCGAAGCGCGGCCTCGCTCAGGCAGCGCGGTTCAGCCCCGATGCGTACCGCGCGCAGCTCAAGGCCGTGTATGACCGATATCTCTAGCCCGACCGGGCCAAGGACACTGCAATGCCGAACGCAAACGCACGATTGAACCCCCCATCACGCCAACGTACCCTTTGGCGCATGAGCCTGACCTTGCTCGTCGCCATGGCGGTCACTGGCTGCACGACTTTGGGCGGCGCGGGGCCGTCGGCCGGGGGCATCCGTGGAAGCGTCGAAGACGGGGTTGCGGGAACCGCGATCCAGGTGGTCGAGCTCAACGGCCGGGTCAATCAGCGGCTCAACGCGCACAAGGCCTCGACCACCTTTGCGCAAGTGTTTGGCGAATCCAGCGTGTCGCCGACGATTGTCGGGCCGGGGGACATCTTGGATATCGGGATCTGGGAGGCGCCCCCGGCGGTGTTGTTCGGAGCGGCGCCTGCGGGTGTACAGCTGGCTGGCGCGATGGACGTGTCCAGCACCGCCGAGATTCCGCAACAGCAGGTGGGCGAGGACGGCAAGGTCACGGTCCCCTTTGTTGGCCGGATTACGGTTGCTGGGCTGCGCCCTGACGAGATCGAGGCGATCATCGTCTCGCGCCTCGCGGGCCGAGCCAACGACCCGCAGGCGCTGGTGCGGCTGGTCCAGAACGAGACCCGGACGGTCACCGTGCTCGGCGAAGTGGCGCAAAGCGGGCGGATGGTCCTGTCCGCGCGCGGGGAGCGCGTGCTTGACGCGCTGGCAAACGCCGGTGGGGCGAGCAAAGCGATCGAGCAATCCACAATCCAAGTGGCGCGCGGCTCCGTTCAGGCGGCGATGCCGCTCGAAAACGTGATCGCCGATCCGACCCAGAACATCGGCTTGCGGCCCGACGATGTGATCACGCTCCAGCACCAGCCGTACAGCTTCGTGGCGCTTGGCGCGGTCAAGGCCAACGCTGAGGTGCCGTTCGAAAGCCGCGGTATCAGCCTAGCGGAAGCTCTGGGCCGTGTGGGCGGCCTCAATGAGACGCGCGCCAACGTCAAAGGCGTTTTCGTCTTTCGCATGGAACCCTCCGACGCGGTTGATCCGCTGGTTGGGGCGGACGCGCCGACCACGGCTGATGGCCGCGTGCCTGTCGTCTACAGCCTGCGCATGACCGACGCGCAGAGCCTTTTCGCGATGCAGGATTTCATGATGCAGGATGGCGACGTGCTCTACATCGCGACCGCGCCTGGCGTGGAGCTGGAACGCTTCCTCTCCACCATTGCAAGCGCCGCGTTCACCATCGTCGCCACGTCCAACGCGCTCAACAGCCAGTAGGGACGGCCATCGCTGAGCTTGTGGGTTTGCCGCGGGAGAGCGGCAGTCCGGAGCGCCAACGCGGCTGTCAACGGCGGAACGTCTGGTTCACAACCGCGCAGGAAGCGCCCGCGCCCGACAAGCTCGCGGCCAGCCCATCCGCCACCGCTTACGCCGCCGCCCCCAACCCGCCATCCGCCCCGGCTGCGATGAGCATCGAGGACATGACACCCGAGTTCTTCGGCTAGAAGGGGACGTTTCACCAGCCGCTGAGGAAAAGACGGCTGTTAACCCCGTCTTTGTCTTGATGGTTCATCGCCTGGTCAATCACCACGCCTATAACCTGGCTTACGACCCAGAGAGCCACGTTTTTGATAGCGGGTTCTGAGACTTTATGGCTCCGCCCCAGGGCGGGGCCTTTTTTTCGGAACACTTGCATTTTTGCTGGCGCGAGCCATCCGACGTCGGCCCAGAATGCAGGGCTTATCGGCGATTTGCGCGTCATCGCAGCTTTCGGATCGGGCAAGCACGCGTTCCTTCTCCACAATCGAGCAGGCGGGTGGCTTCGGCGACGAATATCGACCACGCCGGCAATCCATAATCGGTTTGTGGGGCGTTTACTCATCCTGGACTGCTCCATGCCAAGACGACCCGATCGGCACAAGACGATCCAAAAGGTCTTGTGCAATCGTTATGAAATCTCTCTGATTTTTGTCGGATTTAGATCTGCGATGCCAAACAGGGTATTCATGCTGAGCCAAAGGACAACGCGATGCGCGTGACTGCGAAGACACTAAAACGATCGAACCGGCTTCAAGAACGCCCGCATGTTATGGTGACATACCTCGTTTCTGGAGCTTCGGCGCTAGCGCTCCCCATTCCAGCACTCGCTGGCGACGAGGTCATCTACCAACCGGCCCCGGAATGGGTCGAGGAAGCTGATCTTGTCCAAAAAGGAAGGACGTCCAACTCCCCGCTTGTGCTCCTTGATCAGCAGTCGCGCATCGAGGATGGCGAATTGTGGACTTACGTCAGCACCGCAGCGGCGCTGGACACACCGCAAGCGCTCACTCAGTTTGGCACACTCACCGCCGAGTGGCTTCCCGACAAGGGCGATCTTATCGTCCATTCGGCCGAGATCATCCGCGAAGGCGAGGTGATCAACCTCCTTGCGGATGGAGCGCAGTTCGAGGTGCTTCGCCGCGAGCAAGGCTTGGAAGCCCGGCTGATTGATGGCTCGCTTACCGCAACCTTGAATGTCCCCGGAGCCCGTGTCGGCGACATCATCCATCTGGCCTATTCGGTTTCGCTCGATGATCAGGCGCTGGAAGAGAACGTCCAGTGGCAATCGCCACTCCCGGCCAAACCCTTTCCCTTGGAGGATGGTCGGGTCAGCGTCTCATGGCCAGTCGATCTGGAGGTCTCGCGCGTGAGGCTTGGCGACGGGTCGGTGGCCGAGCCCACTCTCGAGGACGGCTATTACACATGGTCCGCTTCGCTTCCGGTCGATGAACCCGACGAAGTTCCGGTCGATGCTCCGCTACGGTATAAGATCGGCGACCTGATGCAGGTTACGACCTACCAGAATTGGGAAGATGTATCGCGGCAGATGGCGCAACACTATCAGGTCAATGACAGCGTTGGCCAAGACGATGATCTTGCAGAGGCGATCAAGGAAATCGCGAAACAGACCGCTGACCCGCTGACTCGCGCCGCCCTTGCGGTCCAAAAGGTGCAAGACGATGTGAGCTATCTGCTCAATGGCCTGAATGGCGGGAATTACCTTCCGCAGGCGCCCGAAGAGACTTGGGAAAAGCGCTTCGGGGATTGCAAAGCCAAGTCGCTCCTGCTGCTCGCCATGCTGCGGAAGCTGGACATCGAAGCGGAAGTTGCGCTGGTCAGGACCAGAGGTGGCGACGCTCTCCCAGGGCTTGCGCCGATGCCCGGCAACTTCGATCACATGATCGTTAGAGCGGAGATCGGCGGGACGAGCTATTGGCTCGACGGCACGACAAGCGGCACGCGGCGCCAGAACATCGATGTGGTTCCCAGGTTCTATTTCGCGCTTCCCTTGCGAGAGGCGGGCTCTGAACTGATACGGCTTGATGAGCGGCCACCGCAGACGCCGAACCGTTCCCTGAAGCTGACGATTGATCACAGCGCGGGGATCAGTGTGCCGGCCTTGCTCGATGTCGAGATCGAGTACACCGGCGCCGGGGGAGCGGCATGGCGCGCGATGGCAAACCAGGCGGACGAAGATGTTCGAAACAGCGCGATCCGAAGAGCCGTATCGGGTCTGCTGGGCGAAGCGCATTTGCTCGACGAAGCGCTCCGCTATGATCAGGAAACGGGAGTGGCGACGATATCGGCGCGCGCCCTGCAGACCACGCAATGGACGCAGGATAGAGCGGTCTTCGAGTTTGAACCGCCCGCACAGGCCGCCAAGGATGTAAGCTTCGACGCTGATCGCGCGCGGGCGGCCTGGCGCGATATCCCGCTGCTTTTGAATGGACCCGTTCACTATTCGAGCCGCCTCGAGATCATCTTGCCGAACGAGCCCTCAGGCTTCGAAATTGAGGGGCAAAGCAAGGTTTCCGAGATAATCGGCGGCGTGGAGCTGAACTCGAACGCTGAATTGGAAGACGACAGGTTCATCTTGTCGCAGCGCATGCGTGGCCTTGATGAGGAACTGCCCGCCAACGAGTTATCGAGTGCTCGTCGTAACCTCACTCGCTTCAGCCGATCATTGCCCGTGCTGCGCTCGCCGACCGAAGTGCGCTCAAGGTGGGAGTATTTCGGTGACGAACGCGCTTTGCTCGCGCCTCTTGAGGCGTTCTACGCGCAGTCGATCGAAGAGGCCGAGCCCGATGATCCGACCGCGCTTCTCAATCGCGCGCGCTTCCTTTCCGGCATCTTCGACTACACTGCGGCGCTGGCCGATGTAGAGGCGGCGCATGACATTGAAGCCTCACAGGAAATCTATCACTTCCGCGCGGCGCTCAAGCGCCAGGTTGGCGATCTTCAGGGGGCGCTGGACGACTATCGCCTTGCGGAGGATCTAAAGCCGGATGGTTCGACCCATTACGATCAAGTCGAGCTGCTTTCTTTGCTCGGACGTCATGATGAGGCGGTCTCCATAGCCGAAGAATATGGCGACTATGTCGATGACCGGGTGTCGGAGGCGGAACTGATGGCGCACGCGCTTGCGTGGGGCGGCTCGCTTGATGAAGGGCTGCAAATCCTTGAGGATCTGAAGCTGCGACGTCCTGGAGACGGCTCGTTGCTCAACGCCATCTGCTGGCTTTCCGGAATTTGGAACAAGGTCGACATCGAGCGCTTGGGCACGTGCACCGAAGCGGTCGAGAAAAGCGATTATTCGCTCGCGGCGTTGGACAGCCGGGCCATGGCCAACTTCCGTCTTGGCAATCTGCATGAAGCGCAATCGGATCTGGATGCAGTGTTGCTCGAAGACCCGAGCATGGCGGATTCCAGGCTGTTGAGAGGCGTGGTCCGCGCAGCTCAGGGCGACCCGGGCGCGCGCGAAGACGTAGACTTGGCGTTGGCGATGAAGCCGTCGCTCCGGGAAGTCTATGAAGCGTGGGGACTTCGGTTCTGATTGACGTGTTTGGCGTATCGAGAACTTGCTTACGTCGTGAAATGGCTATCTCAAGGCGCGGTGAAACCGGAGGCCTGTACCCAGAAGACCACGACATAACCGTGTGACCATGCTGCAGCGATCAGATCGGGCGGGCGGAAGGCGTCCCCTGCTATGAAGTGACCTCCGCAACGCTACCCTGTTGCAGGTGGTTTCAAAGGCGGACCGGTGCCACGCCGCTCGCAGTGGTTAGCGAAGGCGCTTGAACTGCCGGTCTCTTCGGGCTCAAACGCCGCGCGTGGGCTGGCGATCTTACTCAATCAAACCGGATTTGATTTCGCGATGCCTATCCTGATCAAGTGTGTAGCCGCGCAGCATGACGATGATGGCCATTACACCCAGGGCCGGAATTCCAGCCATCATACCTTCAATGGCGACCAGCGTGCCCGGTGCCTGCTCCGTGTTAGGGACGTATCCCGCGATATCGAGCAATGCGCCCAGCAAGAGCGCGTTTATTCCGACGGCCGTTTTTTGCGCAAACGTGGCAAATCCAAAGATCTTCGTTTCGCTTTGTATTCCGGTCTTCCAGCGTCTGAATTCGACGGTGTCTGGAAGTATCGCCCAGAACAGCACAGGCAATGAACTGCTCCCAAAACCCAGAATGCAGATACTGGCAAAGGTCCCGAAGATCGAACTTGCCGGCACTGCGAGGAAGCAAAGATATCCGACCAAGGCTATCAGACAGCCGTAGTGGAGTGCTCTGGCCTTGGTTGTTCTGGATGCCACCCAGACCCAGAAGGGCACGCTTACGAACAACAGGGCTGCGGGTAGGGTGAGTGCCCAGATCGCAAGGTCTTCGCGTTCAGCGATGTACTTGAAATAGTGGAGGATATTTTTCGAGAACATCGCCAGACAAATGGACGCTACGACGACAATCGAGAAGACTCGGATCAATGGCTCGTTGGCCTTGAACAAGATCGGAACGCTGGCGATATCCTCACGCAGAGAGACGGCGGGTTCGTGAGGTCCACTGGCAGGTTCCCGAATTGCCAAAGCGCAGTACACGATCCCCGCAAAGGTCATGACGCCTGCGATCGATGCGGCGATTTGGTAAGCCTCCGCTGCTCTCGCCGAACCAAGCATCGAGACGATCAGCGGTGTCGCAAAGACAACGGTTAGCCCGCCTAGAGCCGCGCCCGCCATACGAAAGCCGGCCAACCTAGTGCGCTCATCCGCATCCTGCGTGAGCCTGGCCTGCAGAACGGAAAACGGGACACCGACAATTGTATAACAGGTTCGCAGCAGCAGATGGGTCCCAAGCGCCCAGACGACCGGATCGATAGTTGAAACAAGTGGCTGAGAGAAGGCCATCGGATAGCTCAGAGCCAGCGGCACGCTGCCGATCATTAGCCAGGGGCGATAGCGTCCAAAACGCGTCCGCGTGCGGTCTACGAATACAGCGATAAGCGGGTCGGTGACCGCATCCCAGACCATGGCGATCAGATAGATGAGCCCCGCGGTGGCCGGCGCAATGCCGAGGATATCCGTGTAAACGAACATCAAGAGCAGCGCCGTGCCATTCCAAACCAGATTGAGCGAGGAATCTCCCACACCAAAAGCCAGGCGAGCGGGCCAGGCGACGATATCTTCCTCGGCACGAGAAGTGGTCTTTGCATCTTGCATCGAGTTTCAATGACCGAATGGTCAGTGAAATGTACCGGTCGGCGAAACGGGCAAGCGCGAGGCACCCCACCAATGGTTTCAGAAATGGGAAGTGTGGAAGACAGGCAGGCCGACAATTTGCGGCGGATAAAGGACCGGTTCCAGACCGATGGCTTTGCTGTCGTCCGCGGGCTTGTTGGCAAGAAAGGTTTGGCCGAACTCCAGGCCGCATATGATGACGCGCTCTCAGGGAAAACCGACTTTGAAGCCGATGACCGTCACCTGGGCGGCCTGACGCGGCAGTTGATGAACCCGCATCTGCATGACGCAAGATTTGCCGAGAACGAAGCCGTGCGTAACGCGGCACAGATCGCAGGCGGTATAATCGGAACTTCCGATTTGCCCTTGATGTTCTCGATGCTGATCTACAAACCGCCGGGGCATCGGCACGAGACACCTTGGCACCAGGACATGGCCTATGCAGGCAGGCCAGTCACCGAAGCTGGCGCGACCCTGCCCAACGATGCAATCCTGCAGTTCTGGCTGGCCCTCGACGATGTCGACGAAGAGACCGGGTGCATGACCTTTATCCCGGGCAAGCAAGCCGACCCGATGCCCGAGCACATCGTCTCGAGCGGTGACCCCGATGATGAGGGCAGACTTATGGCAATGACGCATCCCGAAAGGGATTTGGATCTATCCAAGGCGGTGCCATGTGCGCTCGACGCAGGCTCCGCGACGGTCCATGGTTACGCGGCGCCGCACTACACCGGTCCCAATCGTACCAAAGACCGCCACCGTCGCGCTTTCATCTTTTCCTTTGCCAACGCCAACGCGCTGGCGGCCATTGCGGGCGACCGCGGCGACTGGCAATCGCACGATCCCTTGCAGAACTGACGCCATGCGGTTCCACATTAACGCAGGAGTCCTGTGGTCTTTGCCGACGTCGAGCGCCGCACCCCTGGACGAAAGCGGCACCGATTGGCGTGCTGTCAGGAACGCCGGGTTTGTGGGCCTCCAGCATTATTTCCCCGAGCCTGCCGCAATCGAAGCTGGGCTGGAAATGAGCGGGATGGCGCGCATAACCGATCCCGAAGAGGCTCGTCCGATAGCGATGCAGCACAAGGCGTGGGGATTCGTTTGCTCCACCTGGCGTGTGGGTACCGGCTTTGAAAGCGATGCGGAGATGGACGCGCCGGCGCGCGCGACGCTTGATGCATCGTCTGACTCTGGCCTGCCGGTTTACATCGAAACCCACCGGGCAACAATGACGCAGGATATGCGCCGCACAACCGATCTTTGTTCCCGCTCTCCCGATCTAAAGTTCAACGCGGACCTCTCTCATTGGTATACAGGAGCGGAGATGCGATACGGTGACTTTGAGGCCAAGCTTGCAGCGCTCGCTCCAGTTTTTGAGCGAACCCGTTTCATGCATGGCCGTATCGGACACAGTTGCACGATGCAGCTTCCGCTTGAACAAGCGCGCGACCACGAATGTTGGGAGGATTATCGCGCGATGTGGCGCTTGTGTCTCGAGGGCTTTGCCAACGCCAACGAGAATGAGCCGACAGTTTTCGCGCCGGAAACGCTCCCGGCCTCGGTCGATTTCCAGGGCACCACTCATCGGATCAACTATGCAACGCTGCACGAGGGAGAGGAAGTCGGTGATCGTTGGCGGGACGCTCTCGCCATGTTGGAAGTGATGGACGCTCTCAACGCAGAGCGAGAAGGAACCCGGTCGAATGACTAAGCCGAAGAGCGATTTGACGCTTGATCAGAAGATCGACCTCCTGACAGGCAGCGACTTCTGGCGCACCGCCTCTTCAAACAGAACGGGCATACCGCAAGTCAAGCTGAGCGATGGGCCGAACGGCGCCCGCGGCGACCTTGCGAATTTCGTGACGGCCGCCAGCTTTCCGGTTGGTGTGTCCCTCGGCGCATCGTGGAACACTGATCTCGTGCGCGACATCGGGCGAGCGCTCGGCGAAGAAGCCCACACCAAGAGAGCCCACGTGCTTCTTGGACCGACGATCAATTTGCAGCGGACCCCGATTGGCGGGAGGAACTTCGAATGCCTGTCCGAAGACCCAGTCCTTACCGGGTTCTTGTCCACCGCCTATGTGCTCGGAGTTCAATCAACGGGCGTCGGCGCTTGCCCGAAGCATTTCGTCGCGAACGACTGCGAAGTCGATCGACTGACCGTTGATTGCGTCGTTGACGAGCAGGCCTTGCGCGAGGTCTATCTGCGTCCCTTCGAAATGACCGTAAAGGCTGCGGACCCATGGATGATCATGGCAGCCTACAACTTCGTAAACGGCGTTCAGATGTGCGCGCATGGCGACCTTATCGAAGGCGTCCTGCGCAGCGAATGGGGATTCGAAGGTGTGGTCGTCAGCGATTGGGGCGCTGCCAGGGATACGATCGGCAACGCGCTTGGTGGGCTCGATCTGGAAATGCCAGGCCCCTCGCGCGTTTGGGGCGATCAACTCAAGACGGCGCTGGAATCGGGTGACGTCCCGCTCGAAGTGATCGACGCCAAGATCGCCAGACTGGAGCGCCTTGCCGAGAGAGCCCAAGCGCAGGGAGATGCCGACGATCCTGAAGCGAGCGTTGACGATCCAGAGCGCAGGAAGCTGATACGTCGGGCCGCTGCGGAAGGGACGGTGTTGCTCAAGAACCAACGCCAGGTTCTACCCCTCGACCCAGCCGATCTTCGCTCGCTGGCAGTCATCGGACCGAATGCGCAGCATGGACAGATCATGGGGGGCGGCAGTTCCTTCGTACGCTCGCACCCGATCTCTCACCCGCTCGCAGCTCTACGCGACCGATTGCCAGGCGTTGATATCCAATTCGAGAAGGGCTGCTCCAACGCCAAGTATGTCGAGCCTGCCAGCGACGAGGAATTGCAGAACGGAGCCGGCCAGCGCGGATTGATGCTTGCCCGCTTCGACGGACCAAGCGAACACCATCCATTGGTCAGCGAGGAAAAACACGCGGCGAATTCGCTGTTGTTCTTCGGCGAAGCAAACCTCACGGAAAACGAACAATTCGTGCGCCTGAGCGGCGAATTCATCCCTCAGAAGGACGGCGATTTCGACCTTGGCCTGTTCAGCGCGGGGCCAGCGCGTCTGATCATCGACGATGAGATCGTGATCGACAACTGGGACAGTTTTGCGCCCGGCGGAAGCTATTTCGGCTTTGGGTCGGACGAGATCAGGGCCACCAAGGCTTTCGTGAAGGGATGCCGTTACGCGCTGCGGATTGAGTATCTGAAGCCGGCAAATGCGCTGATCGCAGGTTTTCAATTCGGCATCGCGAAGCCCTCGCCCGCGGATTCAATTTTGCGGGCGGTTGAGTTGGCGCAGCAGGCGGATAGGGTTCTGCTGGTTCTCGGGTCCAATTCGGACTGGGAAACGGAGGGTGAAGATCGATCGACCCGTGCTTTGCCCGGCCCACAGGATGAATTGGCAGAGGCGGTGCTCGACGCTCGCCCAGACGCAATCGTTGTTATGAACGTCGGCGCGGCAACAGCGATGCCGTGGTACGATCGGGCCTCGACGGTGTTGGTGCCGTGGTTCCCGGGAGAAGAATTCGGCAATGCGCTGGTCGATGTGCTGCTTGGCGAAGCGGAACCTTCGGGTCGGCTCCCTTTCACATGGCCGCGCGAAGTAGGCGACCATTCGCACAGTGCGTTTTACCCGCCCAAAGACGGTCGCCTCGTCTATGGCGAAGGGCTCCTGATTGGGCACCGCTGGTATGATCGGCGCGGCAAAAGACCACTCGCTGCGTTCGGTTTCGGGCTTGGCTACGGAAAGGCCCGGCTCCTGCAAGTCTCGACAGCGGACAACCTTGAAAACGCTTGCGTTGTATCGATACACAATGACGGCGATCGCCCGACAGCGGTCGTGGTCCAGATCTATGCAGAGACAGCCAGCGCCGACCCCAGCATGCCAATTCGCGTGCTCGCGGGTTTCGCGAAAGTGGTTGTCGAGCCCGGTGCCACAATGGACACCACCGTTCCCATCGATCCGGCAGTGCACTCTTCATGGAGCAAGGACTTGGGCGACTGGCAAACGAACCCGCGGCGTTTGTGTGCAGCGCTTTCTGCCGCGGGGCCGTTCGTCTATTCCTAGAAATCGAACCCGACGCGCACGCCGACACGACGATCGGCGTCTCGGGTTACAAATTGGCCAAGCCCGCCTGCTCCATCAAAGGGCAGCTCGAAGATCGAAGTGACATAATTCGTGTCGAGCAGGTTGCGCCCCCAAAGATCGACCGTGATCCGTTCATCGTTGAAGGTCGCGCCAACAGTGGCGTTCAATATGCCATATCCATCCTGCTCGGTCGGGTTGGGTATATTCGCGGGATAAAGGCCAAAAACGGTATCCGATCGGAATGAATAGAGCGCCTGGACGAACCCTCCGACCCCCGATGACGGGCTGATATCAAATTCGTAAGTGCCCGATACATTGCCTGTCCACTCCGGCGCGTTGGGAACCTCCAGCCCCGAGGCGTCGAAAGAGGTTGCGTTCGGTCCTCCGGCCACCTGCGGACCGCATGGCGCACCAACCGTTGTAACCAAAGCGCCAACGCTCGGACAAGCGGCTCCCTCGAAGCTGACAAACTCCGCATCGTTGTAAGCCAGTCCAAAGGCAAAATTCAGACCTGGGACCGGCTGCGCGCCGAGTTCGAGCTCGAAGCCCTGGCTAAGGAGTTCGCCAGCGTTGCGGATCGCGAAAGAGCCGATCTGGGCGCCTTCTGCAAATTCGACGACCTGAGCCTAAAAGTTTTCGACTTCGGTCCTGAAGATGGTGAGGCTTCCGCGGAAAACGCCGTCTGGTTCTGCGTATTTGATCCCGACTTCGAAACTTGTGGGGATTTCCGGTTCGACTTCGGCAAACTCCGCCGCCGTCATCCCATCCGGTACGGTAAGATCGAGAAGGTTGTTGAACCCTGGACCTTTGTAACCGCGGCTCGCCGTCGCGAAGATGTTGAGATCCCGGTTGGGTTGGAATTCCAGGCCCCCACGCCAGGACAGCGCGGTGTCATCGGTTTCGGCATCGAACGCCAAGGGAGCAAAGGCCGGTCCCAGAATGAAATTGAACGCGCTGGCTCCGGGCGTTCCCACCCGTTCGTAATCAAGCGAGACCTGAGAGTAAATGAGACGTGCGCCGCCAATCAGTGAAAGGGTATCTGTGATCCGGGTTGTGGTCTGGCCGAACACGGCGATATCTTCGACATCAATATCGGACTCGATATCTCGGCCAAAGTTCTGCGAGGCCGGAAGCACGAGGCCCGGTGCAAGCGGCACATCAAAGTTCGCTGCCTGCGCTTGAGCAAGACCGACGGTGAATCGGCCAACCTGACTAAAAGAGCCTCGATTTGAGCTTGGATAATACAACGCGCCGCCGACAAATTCGAAAGCGCCGCCGGTGGGTGAGGTCAGGCGCAATTCCTGGCTGAATTGCCAAAGATCGTTCGCTCCGAAATTTATGTCGAGGACGTTGAGCTGCGACAGGTCAGCGTCGTTGTTATCTTCCTGCTTCCACTCGCAATAGGCGGTTTGGGATGCGAGGGTAAACTCCCCGAGAAACACGTTCGCCTCAACCGAACCGCCGTAGTTCTCGACCAGATTCTCGATCGCGCCGCCTGGATTGATGACATCGGCGGAAGGCCCCTCTTCGATCGGGCCTGTTGCACTTGAAAGGAAAGCGGTGCCCGGACGTGGGTCTGTTGTGGGATCGGCGAATTCGCGAACGGTCCAGATCGATCCCGCGTTGTCTCTCTCTCCGACCAGTCTCCGCGCAGGATCACTTCGAAGTCGTCGCTTGAAGTAAACTCGATTTGGCCGCGCACACCGTATTCGTTGCGATCGTTGTATTCCTCGCCAGTCGTCAGGTTCGTGACGATACCGTCAGCGGTGTTGTAATGTTGATGAGCCCGGCAGACGCGTTGCGCCCGAAGAGCAGGCCTTGAGGGCTTCGCAGGACTTCGATGCGCTCGACGTCGACAAGATCGGCCAGTCCCTGACCGGCTCGGGCATAAGGAACCCCGTCAACCACCGTTCCGACGGATTGTTCGATCCCGTCCGCGAACACGCTTGTGCCAATACCGTGAATTCGAAACCCTGCGCCTCTCGGCGTGTTGGCGTCGCCCAACGCCAGCCCCGGAGTGGTCAGAACCAGATTGCTTGCTTCGGAAAGATTGTAGCGCTGGAGGGTTGTGCCATCCGTGACGGCAACAGAAGCGGGAACCTCGATCAACCGCTCCTCGCGCCGCTGCGCAGTCACGACAATCTCGGGGGCCGAATTCTCTGCACCGGCGCTTTCTGTGTTCTGCGCTGCACTCTGCTGATGAAAGAATACGACGCTCGCGAGCGCTGTCCCTCAAGAAAGTTTCCTTAAACTCATTTCCCTCTCCCCTGTTCACTGCCCGCTTCGCGGATCGGCGCTTTCATTGACCGCACGGTCAGTCAGTCGCTTGCCGAATGGACGGTGAAATGTGAAGCGGAAGTTACACTCGCACTCGATGATCATTGATCCGGGGGACAGAAGGCTTTGGCCGTTCAACCAGGGCGGCGGAGCGGCGGCTCTTCTAGGTCTGTGCGTCGATCGGATTGCGCTGCTGGTCCACAACTGTGATGGACGTGGGCAAGGGCGGATGCGAACGTCTTCAGGCTCTCCCTTTGCTGGTCTGGATGAAGGCAGCCCGTCGGTCATGATGATCAACGGAGCGCGGGTCGAAGGGACCAATTCTAATGATCCGCACCTCTGGATGCGGCGCGATGTGAAGCGCGGGAGTTATCCGCCCGGCAAGCCCCACCGGTCGGTCGAGGCGTTTCATTGGCGAATTCCACATAGCCGCACGCAGCCCGACTTGGCCCGTGACCGCACTCAGCTTTACCACGAAATACAAGCTACCCTTCGAACCGCCCGAATGGGCGCGAAACAGCGACATGGATGTGCATCCACGCATCGACGCCCGAGCAGCGTAACCCCACGCTTGCCGAGACCCTTGTGCAGGGGTGTTCCGTCATAAAAAGAAGGAATTGGTGCGGTCGAGAAGACTCGAACTTCCACGGGCGTTAGCCCACAACGACCTCAACGTTGCGCGTCTACCAGTTCCGCCACGACCGCACTCAATGAAAGGCCGGGACACAGCAAGGCTCACCCCGGGGTAGGAGCGGCCCGATAGCAACCCGGTTTGACCTGCGCAAGCCTTTTGACGCGGCCCTTCCGATACGCCGAATGCGCCCGTTTTTGCTCAAGGCGAGACGCGCCGCGCGTCGCCGCTCGCCTGTCGAGCTGTTCCGCGACGGGACGCGGTTAACGAAGGCCTTGCAAACATGGTTAAGAGCGCGTGAAGGTCCCGGCCATGGCGATAGGTCTGTCTCTTGCGCTGTTCGCCGCCGCCGAGGGTGCGGCCGCAACGGACGTCTCTTCGCAGCGCGGTCGCGCCGCTGACGCCGCGCCCGTAGCCTCCGCGCGCGCCACCGCGCGGATCGTGCGCCCGGTGAGGGTCCGGATCCGCCGCGATGGAGAAAGACCGGTTGTCGATGCGCCCCGCCAGCAAGAGCCGCAAGAACAGCGCGACGAAAACGGAACGCTCTGGATCGAGTTCAGCTGAGCTTGCGACCAAACCGACCAAACGCCTGTCGAAGGCGCCTTAGCTGGGGGCCCATCCCAGACGCGCGCGCCGCGCTTCGGCGGGGTAATCGGAAATCCCCTCGGTCACGTTGAGGCTCTCTCCGGGGGCCAGCTCGTTCTTGGCGGGCACGACCGTCTTGCTGAAAATCTCTTTGTCGTTCTCATCGACGAACACGACGATCAGGCGCGGGACGGTCTCGGTCTCGGTGCCCGCATTGGTGATCGAGCCGCGCACGCGAAAGATCTCGACGCCGGTTTCGAGGATTTCCTTGCGTTGCTGTGCGGCGGGGAAGTTGAGCACGAGGTCGGGTTTGCCGATGCCGAAGGTCGGGCGATTGAAGGGCAGCCCGGCGGGCAGGCCGACATAATTCACCGCAATCGCGGTGCCGCCCGCCATCAGCGCGAAGACGACCGCTGCGATGGTCCACATCTTGAGCGGGTTGCGGCGCGCGGTGAAGGGCGCGCGATACTCGAATTGCGAGACGTCTTCTTCGTCCTCACCCTCGGCATAGCGGCTCTCGTAATCGTCGTCGAACGGGGTCGCGCCTTCGGAATATTCGCTTTCGGGCTCGTCCTCCTCAGCGAGCGTATCGGGAAAACTCGAAGCGAGCGGGTCGCGCTCAAAGCCGAAACCCGCTTCGCTGTCCGGTGCGTCTTCGGAACGCGTCTGCGCGCTCTCGGCCCCCGCGCTGCGCGCCTGGGCGGCGATGGAACTCATATCGGCGTCGCTGGTCGTCCAGTGGCTGACCGAGGGGCCATCGACCGCCTCCCCAACCTCGCCGTCGGGCTCGTTCGCCGGTGCGGGCGGTGTCGGAATACGCGGGGGAGAGCCCACAGTGTCCGGTGTCGTCGCGCCCACAGGCTTGGGGATCACCGGGCCGCGCTGAGTGGCGGGTCCGGATACCGGTTCCTCTGGCGCGGGTTCGGCTGACGCGCCTTCGGGCGGTGGGGGTGACGGGGCCGACACAGAGGGCGGCTCAGATGACGCGGGCTCGGTCGCTGCTTCCCGAGGAGCTGTCGGAGCGGTCTGCGAAGAACCATCGACGGTTTCGGTCTCGGCCTCGACCAAAAGGGATTCGGGCGGCTCCTGAAACCAACTGTGCTTGCACTTGGCGCAGCGCACGGTGCGGCCTTCAACGCCGATGGCGGTGTCCGGAACCGCGTAGCGCGTCGCGCAATTAGGGCACGAAATTATCATCGTCCTCTTGGCCATACTTGCCGGTACCCTGCGCACAAGGGTGCTGAGCCCCTAGGTGGGGTGAATAGGGGCATTTTTCCACACCGCTGACCCGGTTTTGCCGTGTTGGGAGCCCCTGGGCGCTGCTCGGGCGCGATCATGGGCTTTCCCCGCAACGGGGGCGCTGATAGGGCCGCGCCATGACCGAGCGCGCAAGCGAAATCGTGAAATTTGACAATGTCGGCGTGCGATATGGCGCGGATCAGGAGGTCCTGAGCGATCTGTCGTTTACGCTGTACCCTGGCAGTTTCTACTTCCTCACCGGCGCAAGCGGCGCCGGCAAGACCACGCTTCTAAAACTCCTCTATCTGGCTCAGCGCCCCTCGCGCGGGGGGATCCGGATGTTCGGGCGCGACATGATAACCCTGCCGCGCGCCGACCTGCCCGATTTCCGTCGACGGCTGGGCGTTGTGTTTCAGGATTTCCGCCTGATCGAGCACATTTCCGCGTTCGACAACGTGGCCTTGCCGCTGCGCCTGGCCGGCGTTGAGGAACCGCGCGTGCTGAAGGCGGTCCACGACATGCTCGACTGGGTGAATCTTGCCGACCGCGCGCAGGCGCTCCCGGCCACATTGTCGGGCGGGGAACAGCAGCGCGTGGCGATCGCGCGCGCGGTGATTGCCCGCCCGCAATTGCTCCTCGCGGACGAACCGACCGGGAATGTGGATCCCGAGATGGCGCTCAAGCTGCTGAGGCTTTTCGAGGCGCTCAACGCCCGAGTGGGGACGACGGTGGTGGTGGCGACCCACGATGTGCAACTGATCCAGCAAATGCCCGATCCGCTCATCATGCGTCTCCATAAGGGGCGCCTGGCCGATCCCACGCGCGCGCTGCGTTACCCGCCGGCGCGAACCCGCTCGCCTCAGCCGGGCCGCGACCCTTTCAGCGCTGAGGGCGCCGGGGGCAATGGGGGCCAGGCGTGAGCGACCACGACCATCCGATCGACGCGCGCGAAGCGGCCCGGCTGTTGCCCACTTCGCGCTTCAAGGGGCCGATACCCTGGGTCATCGCGATCCTCATGGCGCTCGTCGTTATCGCCGCTGCGGGCGGATTGGCGCTTGGCAACCTTGCCGACACTGCGCGCGCGGACCTGTCGAACGCGGTAACCGTGCAGATCATCGAGGCGAACCCGCAGACAAGGGCCGAGCGCGCGCAAGCCGCCGCCGCAGCGCTGGCCAGCCAGCCGCTTGTCGTCTCCTTGCGGATCGTGCCCGAGGAAGAGCTGATCGGCTTGCTTGAGCCCTGGCTGGGAACCGGTGTTGGCGGAGAGGATGTGCCGATCCCGGCGCTGATCGATGTCGAGCTCTCCCGCCGCGCCACCGCGAGCGAAATTGCCGGCCTGCAAACGGCGCTCGACCGGGCGGTGCCCGGAACCAAGATCGATGCGCAGTCCACCTGGCTGCGGCCTGTCTACGATGCGCTCGCCGCGCTGCAATGGCTGGCGCTGGCGCTGATCGCGCTGGTGGCGATCGCCACGGCGGGCGCGGTGTGGCTTGCGGCGCGCAGCGCGTTCGCCAACCACCGCGAGACAGTGCAGATCATCCATCTGCTGGGCGGCACCGACAACCAGATCACGCGCATCTTTCAGCGCAGCGTTACGATCGAGGCGAGCCTTGGCGCCCTGGTGGGGGCCGCTGTGGGTGTGGCGGTCGTGTGGCTGCTCGGTTTTCAGTTTGCCGCCTTGGGTAGCGGGATGATCGGCGGGGCGAGCCTGACGGCGTCCGACTGGGTTATCGTCGCCGCCATTCCGCTTGCCGGAGTTCTGCTCGCTCTGCTGACGGCGCGGATCACCATTTCGCTTGCGTTAAGGGCGATGCTGTGAAGAAGAGCCGGTAATGGTTCGCACATTCCTATCGGTGGCATTTCTGGTCTGGGCGCTCGGCTTCCTGTGGTTCGCGGTTGATCTGCCGCAGCCAGCCAAGAAGATGGCGACCGACGCCGTGATTGTACCCACGGGCGGCGCGGGGCGGATCGCGCGCGGGCTCGATGTGCTGGATGAAGGTTTGGCGCGGCGGATGCTGGTCACCGGGGTCGATCCCGAAGTGAAGCCGGACGAGTTCGCGGCCCAGTTCGATGTACCGGCAGCGCAGATGCAATGCTGCGTCTCGCTCGGCTTCATGGCGCTCGACACACGCGGCAACGCGTCCGAGACCGCCGAGTGGGTGGAGCAGAACGACGTCGCTTCCCTGCGTCTGGTGACGACCGACTGGCACATGCGCCGCGCGGCGGGCGAGCTTAACCGCAAGCTGCCCGATGGCGTGCGCGTGGTGCGCGACGCGGTGCCTTCGCAGCCGAGCATGTGGGCGCTTTTTCTTGAGTATCACAAGCTGATCGCAAGCCAGATCGCTGGCTGGCTCAACGTCTGAAAAGGAGCGCCTCCGCCCTCCCATGCCCTTCGCGCGCAGCCTGCTGTTTTACCCCGTCTTTTACGGCTTCAGCGCTCTGCTGGTCGTCGCCTCGGTGCTGGCCATTCCCTTTGGCCGTGAGCGGCTGCGCGGCGTGGTTGCCACATGGGGGCGCTGGCATCGCTGGTGCCTTGAGCGTATCGTCGGGATAAAGGTGGTCCTTGAAGGGACGCTGCCCGACGGGCCGGTGCTGATCGCGGTCAAGCATGAAAGCTATTTCGAGGCGATCGACATGCCGCGCCTGTTTCGCTTTCCAACAGTGTTCGCCAAGCGTGAGCTGTTCCTGATTCCGGGCTGGGGCTATTCGGCGCGGATTTACGGGCTCATCCCCGTGGCCCGTGACAAGGGGGCACGCGCGTTGCGCGAAATGATCAAGACCGCGCGCGAACGCGTGGCGGAAGGGCGACCGCTGGTGATCTTTCCCGAAGGAACGCGGGTCGAGCACGGCTCGCAGCCGCCATTGCAATCGGGCTTTGCGGGCACGTACAAGCTGCTGGGTCTGCCGGTTGTTCCGATCGCGGTGAACAGCGGGCCGGTCTATCACCGCCTGATCAAGCGACCCGGGACGATCACATACCGCGTGGGGGAGACCATTCCGGCGGGACTGAAGCGTGAGGAAATCGAGACCCGCGTGCACGCGGCGATCAACGCGTTGAATGCGTGACGAGCGCGGGCGTGTTTTCCTACTTGCAAAAGGCCTGCTAGCTTTGCTGCGGGCCGCTTTACGCTCAATCCTGGCGAACAATCGGGCGAGGAGTTCGTTCACCCCCCTCCAGGGATGTGTTTGATCAACTAACTCCGATTCGGCGCGTCAGTGTTCCCGGCCAAAGTCGGGTTTTTCGTCGTCCTGCCCCTGATCGATGACTTCGCGCCGGATCGCGCGGGTGCGGCTGAACAATTCGTGCAGCGTCTCCCCATCGCCGGATCGGATCGCGCGCTGAAGGGCGGTGAGGTCTTCGGTGAACCGGCCCAGCATCTCCAGCACAGCGCCCTTGTTGTTGAGGAACACATCGCGCCACATTACGGGGTCGCTCGCGGCGATACGGGTGAAGTCGCGGAAGCCCCCGGCGGAATATTTGATGACTTCGGACCTCGTCACGTCCTCAAGGTCGCTGGCCGTGCCGACAATCGTGAAGGCGATGAGGTGGGGAATATGGCTGGTCACCGCCAGAACCAGATCGTGATGCTCAGCGTCCATAAGCTCGACGCGCGCGCCCAGCTTTGTCCAGAAGTCCGACAGCGCCTCGAGGGCCGCGGGATCGGCGTCGGCGGGCGGCGTGAGAATGCACCAGCGCCCGGCGAACAGCGTCGCAAAGCCGGCTTGCGGCCCGCTTTGCTCGGTTCCGGCCACGGGGTGCGCGGGAATGATCGTACGGCCCGGCAGAGCGGCGCTGAGCGCTTCGATCACGCTCTTTTTGGAAGAGCCGACATCGGAGATGATGGCGCGCTGCGGCAGGTGCTCGGCGATGGCGCGCGCGGCCGCTTCCATGGCGCCGACGGGCACGCACAAAATGACGAGATCCGCCTTGGCGACCGCCTCCGCAGCGCTCTCGCACACCGCGCCCACCAGACCGCGCTCGCGCGCGGCGGCGCGCACGGCCTCGTCGCGGTCATAGCCGGTGGTGACGATGCCCGGAGCGCGCTGCGCAATGGCCAGCCCGATCGAGCCGCCAAGCAGGCCCAGCCCGATAATCGCGACGGTCTCGATCTTCACGCCGAGACCCCCGCCGCCTGAGACAGGGTTTGCGCGACCACGTCCATATCGTGCGGCGTGCCGATCGTGATCCGCAGGTGATTGGGCAGGCCCTGGCCCGGCAGATGGCGCACCGCATAGCCCGCATCGCCGAGCGCCTGCATCGCCGATTGCGCGCTCAGCTTTCCGGCAAACTCGACCAGTACGAAATTCGCCTCGCTCGGCAGAGCGCGCAGACCACGATTGCCCAGAGCCTCGATCTGGGCGACGAACCGCGAGCGCGCTTCGCGGTTGCTGGCCGCCGAGCGCTGGACGAACTCCTGATCGCCGACGGCAGCGAGCGCGGCTTTCTGCCCGCTTGCGCTGACGTTGAACGCGCCGCGCAGGCGGTTGAGATAGTCGATCAGATGCGGCGCGCCATAGGCCCAGCCGATGCGTTCAGCGGCCAGACCATAGGCTTTAGAGAATGTGCGCGTGACCAGCACGTTTTCGTGTCTCCGGGCAAGCTCGAAGCCCACCGGCTGGTGCGCCTCGGGGAGATACTCGGCGTAAGCTTCGTCAAGCACGAGCAGGATGTCGCCGCGCAGCCCGGCATGCAGGCGGCGCACGGCGTCGGGATCGATCCATGTCGCGGTCGGGTTGTTCGGATTGTCGAGCAACACAACGCGCGTCGCCGGCGTCACCGCCCCCAGCAGCGCGTCGACATCAGCCGCGTAGTCCGCGTCCGCTGCCATCACCGGCGTCGCACCGACCTTGTGCGCGATCAACGGATAGAGCGAGAAGGAATAGCGCGAGAAGAGCACCTCATCGCCAGCGCCCGCAAACGCCTGCACCGCGCAATGCAGCAATTCGCCCGAGCCGGTGCCGCACACGATCTGGTCCGCTTCCAGACCATGCAGCTGTGCCAGCGCTTCCCTCAGCCGTGTGCAGGCCGGGTCCGCGTAAAGCGCGGCTTGCTCGCGCGCTTCGGCCAGGGCTGCCATCGCCGCGCGGCTGGTGCCGAGCGGATTTTCGTTCGCCGAGAGCTTAATCAATGCGCGCCCATCGGCCGCGCTGGATTTGCCCGGCGTGTAGGCGTGGATTTGGTCGATCCAGGGTTTGGCACGAGGTTTGGAAGCGTGTTTGGTCATCGCGCCGCGAGGCTTGGACAAAAAAAGCAAAAGCCACAAGCCGTCATGCGCGAACTTGTCGAGCCGCGCTTTTTCCTCTTTAGGCACCGGGATGAAGCCGGCCTCCGCCTCGAACCTCTACGCCATCCCCGGCGAGCTCCCGCTTGACAGCGGACAGAATCTGGCTGGTGCACAAATCGCGTATGAGACCTATGGCGAGCTGAATGCGGACAAGTCGAACGCGATCCTGATCTGCCACGCTTTGACCGGCGACCAGTTTGTGGCGAGCGCGCATCCGATCACGGGCAAGCCGGGCTGGTGGGAGCGCATGGTTGGTCCTGGAAAGCCGATCGACACGGATCGCTTCCACGTCATCTGCGCCAACGTCATCGGATCGTGCATGGGATCGACCGGACCCAAGAGCCTCGCGCCCGATGGCGAGCCCTACGCGATGCGTTTCCCAGTCATCACCATCCGCGACATGGTGAGAGGGCAGGTGGCGCTGCTCGATGGGCTTGGCATCGAGCGATTGCACGCCGTCATCGGTGGATCGATGGGCGGGATGCAGGCGCTCAGCCTTGCGGCCAATTGGCCGACGCGCGCGCAGCGCGTCCTCGTCATCGCCTCGACCGCGCGGCACTCTGCGCAGAACATCGCCTTTCACGAGGTTGGTCGTCAGGCGATCATGGCAGACCCGGCGTGGTGCGATGGAGATTATTATGCGAGCGGCTCGCGGCCCGACAATGGCCTTGCGGTGGCCCGGATGGCTGCGCACATCACCTATCTTTCCGAGGAGGGGCTGACCGAGAAGTTCGGGCGGCGTTTGCAGGATCGCGACGCGAAAAGCTTCGGCTTCGACGCCGATTTTCAGGTGGAAAGCTATCTGCGTTATCAGGGCAGCGGCTTCACCCAGCGCTTCGATGCGAACAGCTATCTCTACATCACCCGCGCAATGGATTACTTTGACCTGGCCGAGGAGCACTGCGGCAAGCTGGCGGACGCCTTTTCCGGTACGACGGCACGCTTCTGTCTCGTCAGTTTCGACACTGACTGGCTCTATCCCACCAGCGAGAGCCGTCACGTGGTCCACGCGCTCAATTCGACGCGCGCGCAGGTCAGCTTCGTGGAATTGAGCGCCAGCGCCGGGCACGATAGTTTTCTATTGCCGCACGATCAGCTCGATCGCGTCGTGGAGGGCTTCCTCAATGGCTAAGCCCCCTCTGCGTTTTGACCTCGCCGTGATCGCTCAGGAACTGCGAGAGAAGGCTGGCCAAACCGTGCTTGATGTTGGGTGCGGTGATGGCGCCTTGATGGCGGTGCTGCGCGACGATTGCGGGATCGACGCGCGCGGGATCGAGATCGATGCGGAGCTGGTCGAGAAATGCGTTTCGCGCGGACTGTCAGTGGTGCAGGGCGACGCGAACCGAGACCTTGCCGACTATCCGGACAACGCGTTCGATTACACCGTGCTGGGCCAAACGCTCCAAACCAGCGCGCGACCGGACAAGACATTGGAGGAATTGCTGCGCGTGAGCCGCACGGCCTTCATCAGCTTTCCAAACTTTGCTCACTGGCGCACGCGTTCAGCGTTGCTTTTCAGCGGACGAATGCCCGTGACGCAGGCTTTGCCGGTGAGCTGGTACGAGACGCAGAATATCCACCATGTAACAATTGAGGACTTTCGCCGCCTGGTGAATGAAAGAGGCGCTCGCATCGAACGCCGCTGGTTCTTCTCGGGCGGAGAGGAAATCGGCACGCCAGGCGCAAACTGGCGCGCCGAATTCGCATTGTTTGAGGTCAGCCGCTGAGGCTTAACCAGGGCGGTGAATGCCGCAGATCTTGTGGCCATCGGGATCGGTGAAATAGCACAGATACATCGGACCCATGCTGCCTTCACGGAGGCCAGGGGGGTCTTCCATCGTCGCGCCGCCATTGGCCAGGGCCACATCGTGAAATTTCTGGAGCTGTTCTGGCGAATCGCAGACAAACCCGATTGTGCTGCCATTGGCGACCGTGGCCGGCTCTCCATTGATCGGCTCGCTGATCGAGAACGTGCTGCCATCGTGAACGTAGAACAGGCGGGTCTGTCCGGTGTCGTTAACATGGACCATAGGTTCGCCCGCGCCCAGCACACCGAGAACGGCGTTGTAGAACGTCTTGGACTTTTCGATGTCGTTGGAGCCGATCATCACATGGTTGAGCATTTGGGGGTTCTCCTCTCATCTACGCCCAGACCTTGTAGCCGGGCGTTCAGCCAAAGTCGTATAGTGCCTTGGCCATGATCGAAACCCTCTTTTTGTCCGCGCTCGCGCTTGCGCTTCAGGCCACCAATCCGTCCGAGCCCGCGCCCGTCACGCCCTCCGCCGAAGTTGCCGAGTCCGCACGTGAAACCCGGCTGACAAGCGAAAATCGCGCCGCGATTCGGTGCTCGGCGGCGTTTGCGCTCGCGGCCAACCGCGCGGAGATGGCGGGGGGCGCCGAGCCCGACTTGCGCGAACGGGGACGCGAGTTTTTCGTGGTGACGCTGGCAGGGATTATGGACGAGCATCGGCTCGACCGCGCCGCCATCGAGCGCGAAGTGCGCGCCGAAGCCGTGCGGCTCAACGAAGCGGGTGAGGTCGACGCCGTGATGCCTGCCTGCCTGTTGATGCTGCAAGCCGCCGGGCTCTGATCGCCCTATTCAGAAAGGGGCGTTAACCACGCTTTCAACGCGCGCTTTTGCGCGTTAAGGGTTCGCCGCAATATGTGGTATCTCTACCAATTCCCGCTGTGCCCGTTCAGCCGCAAGATCCGCTTGCTCATGGGCGAAAAGAATATCGCCTATCAGCCCGTGCGCGCGGATCCGTGGAACGCTTCCGACGAGTTTTACAACCTCAACCCGGCCGGGCGCACGCCCGTGATCGTGAGCGAGGATCGCAAGGCGGTGTTGTCGGACAGCCGCGCGATCGGCGAATATCTTGAAGAGACCGTTGATCGTCTGCCGATGATCAGCGGATCGGCCACCGCGCGAGCCGAAATCCGGCGCTTGACCGCGCTGTTCGATGAGAATTTCTTCCACGATGTCACGCAGCCACTGCTCAACGAACGAATGAAGAAACGCCTGATCTTGCGCCAACCTCCCGATAGCACTGTCCTTTCGAACGCGATGCGTATGGCGCATGGCCACCTCGATTACATGGATTGGCTGATCGACACGCGCCCGTGGCTGGCCGGATCGACCATGAGCATGGCGGACCTTGCTGCGGCCGCGCAGATTTCGGTCGCGGACTATCTGGGCGGCATCGACTGGACCGATCACGAACAGACGCGCGGCTGGTACGCGGTGTTCAAGAGCCGCCCGAGCTTTCAGCCGCTGCTGACCGAGCGCATGGACGGTATCCGCCCGCCCGATCACTATGCCAAGGTCGATGCGTGATTTTGTGCGCCGCGCGTCCTATATGCGCCGCGTAACAAGAAGAGGCAGCGGCGATGAGCGAAGACCCCAAGACACTGACCGAAGCGCAGTGGCGCGAACGGCTGAGCGCGGAACAGTTTCATATCCTGCGCGAGGCCGGGACGGAGCGCCCCTTTTCGGGCCGATACGACAAGTTCTACGAGGACGGGGAATATATGTGCGCGGCCTGCGGCACGCGGCTGTTCATCAGCGCGGCTAAATACAATTCGGGCTGCGGCTGGCCCGCCTTCACACGGCCGGCGGACGAAGACACGATCGAAGAACGGCGTGACATGTCGCACGGCATGATCCGTACCGAGGTTCTGTGCGGCAATTGCGGCAGCCATCTGGGGCATGTTTTCCCCGACGGCCCTCCCGAGGAAGGCGGACTTCGTTATTGCATCAACTCCGCCGCGCTCAGCTTTGCCCCCGAGAACGAGGGATGAGCGCGTAAACGGTTGCGCGATGCGCCGTGTGGTGCAGATCGGGCGGGGACGCGCCCGTGCGTCGGTGTTCACTCCTTGTTACAACTTGCCTATGCAGGGCGCTCTTCATGATCATCGATGACCGGGCACACAGCGCGTAATGGCAAAACGCGGCAGACAGCTGACAAACAAGGACAAGCGAGGCAGCCGCCGGGGCGCGAGCGAACGCGCGCGCCAGGCTGCGCCGCGCAAGAAGGCGCCCCGCAATGGGGGCTCGAGCGGTGAAGAGCGCCCTTCGTTTCTATGGAAATGGACCAAGCGCCTGGTCGTGGCGGGCGTCGGTGTCGCGCTACTTGGCGCGGTTTTTCTGGCGTTTGCGGTCGGTTTTGCCGCGCGTGAGATCCCCAGCTTCTATCAGCTCAAGTCCACCCAGAACGCCCAGACCATTCTGGTGCGCGCGCGCGACGGATCGGAAATAGTCGAACTGGGGCCGAGCTTTGGTGTCTGGCTGCCGTATAACGAAATTCCCGACACCATGAAAAACGCGATGGTCGCCGTCGAGGACAAGCGTTTCGAGGATCACTATGGTGTCGATCCGATCCGGCTGACCGGCGCGATCATCGAGGGGCTAACCGGCGCGCGCGAACGCGTGGGTGGCACTTCGACGATCACGCAGCAGCTGGCGCGCAACATCTTCCTCAATTCCAATCGGACCTATGACCGCAAGGCGCGCGAGGCGGTGCTGGCCATGGCGCTCGAATGGAAGTTCACCAAGGAACAGATCCTCGAGCTGTATCTAAACAAGGTCTATTTCGGCGGCGGCGCCTATGGGATCGACAGCGCGAGCCGCAAATTCTTCAGCCACCCGGCGAAGGAATTGAGCGTTGCCGAAGCCGCGATCATCGCCGGGCTTGTGAAGGCACCGAGCCGGTACTCGCCGACCGCCGACGTCCAGGCCGCGGTCGACCGCGCGAAAGTTGTCCTGCGGCTGATGCGCGAGCAGGGCTATATCACCGCCAGTCAGGCGCGCGTTGATGTCGACACGGTTGAGATCAAGCAGCAGGCGGGCACCAATTCGGTGCGCTATTTCACGGATTGGGCGCTGCCGCAGCTCGATCTGCTGCTGCCGGAAACCTCCGCCCCGATCGAGGTGTGGACGACGCTCGATGTGGGGATGCAGCGCGCAGCGACTACGGCGGTGAAGAGCAATGTGCCCGACGGTTCGCAGGGCGCGCTTGTCAGTCTCGACGGCGACGGCGCTGTCCTCGCATTGGTCGGGGGGACGGATTACGTCGCGACGAATTTCAACCGCGCGACCGACGCGCTGCGCCAGCCGGGATCCTCCTGGAAACTGTTTGTCTATCTCGCCGCGCTGGAAGAAGGGTACACGCCGGAAAGCCGCGTTACCGACGAACCGGTTCGCTTCGACGGCTGGAGCCCGAGCAACGCCAACGGGCGCAATATCGGCGAGACCAACCTGCGCACCGCCTTTGCCTTTTCGATCAACACGATCGCCGCGCAGCTGGGTAACGAGGTGGGGTTTGGCCGGGTCGCCTCGACCGCGCGCCGTTTTGGCATTTCCTCGACTGTTTCCAGCTTTCCCTCAATGGTGCTCGGCACCTCAGAGGTGCGTCTGATCGAGATGACCCGCGCCTTTGCCGCAGTTGCGGCGCGTGGGGAAAGCGTTGAGCCCTATGGGATCACCAAAGTGGTCACGGCGGGCGGTGAGCTGCTTTACGAGCGCCGGAAACCGCCCCGGCGCACACTTGTGCCTGAATATGTGGCCGCTGGAATAACCGATCTGTTGCAGGCCGCCGTCCAGACCGGGACGGGCCGCGCGGCGCAAATCGAAGGACGCCATGTCGCGGGGAAGACCGGTACGACGAGTTCGAACAAGGACGGCTATTTCGTCGGCTTCTCTTCCGGTATCACCACTGGCGTGTGGATGGGTCGGGACGACGCGCGGCGCGTGCCGGGCTTGCAAGGCGGGCGCGCGCCCGCTCAGGCTTTTGCGGCGTTTATGCGCGTCGCGGTGAAGGATCGCGCGGACATCCCCTTTGACACCGAGTTGAACCTGCCGGACTGGATGATCGAGCCCGATGACGAATACCTCTATGGCGATCCGGACGACTATTATTACATCGACGAGCAGGGCAATCTGGTCGATCCGGGCCGCACCGAGTTCGAAGACAGTTTTGGGGTGCCCGAAGGCAGCGATGACACATCGCCCTTAACTCCAGAGCCTCCTCCTGCAGCCAGCGAGGACTTCCTTGAGGAGGCGACCGGTCAGAACCTGCCGCCCGACGAGCCGCCAGCGCGTCCGCCACCGAACGACGGTGAGCCCCCGTCGTTTGAAGAGGTTTTTATCGACTAGAGCGGATCGGGGTGGGGCCAAAGCTCATGAAAAAGGCGCCCGGACAAGGAAGTTCCGAAGCGCCTTTTCCTGTTTCGCGCTGATCCGAGCCCCGCGTTTAGCGCAGGCGCACGGCTCTGAAGAGGGTGATGCCGCTTCTCTGACGCACGCGCAGCAAGAGCGCCGCGCGTTCTTCGGTTTCGGCCAGATCGATTTGTTCGCGAAGCGCCTCGACCGTGCCAACGGGTTGGTAATTGGCCTCAAGGATGAGGTCGCCGCGACGGAAGCCCTTGCGGCCCGCGTCCGAATTCGGATCCACCGCAGCGACCACGAGGCCGACCGTGTCTTCGTCAATACCCAGACGGCCCGCGATTTGCGGCGTGAGCGGCACAACCTGAAGGCCAAGCTTGTCGGCCACCACATCGTCCATCTCTTCCGGGTCCATCGGTTCTTCGGAATCGGGATCGAAGGTTTCCTGTTGCGCGCGCAGTTCCTGCTCGCTTGGACGCTTGCCCAGCGTCGCTGTGAGCGAGACGATCTGGCCGTTGCGCAACACTTCGATCGGGATAGTCTCGCCCGGCTGGAGATTGGCGATGAGGAAGATGACGGTCTGTTCCTTGGTCACTTCCTGATCGTTGATGCTGGTGATGATGTCCCCGGGTTGGAGGCCGGCGGACTGCGCCGCGCTGTCATCCTGCACGCTCTGGACGATCTCGCCGCGATTGGCCTCAAGGCCCAGCGAATCCGCCATGTCTTCCGTGACCGGACCAAGACCGACGCCCAGGAAGCCGCGCTCAATCTCGCTGCCTTCTTTAAGCTGCTGGACGATCGGCGCGGCGATTTCGGCGGGGATGGCAAAGCCAATGCCCACGCTCCCGCCCGAAGGCGAGAAAATCGCGTTGTTGATGCCGATCACGTTGCCGCGCATGTCGAACAGAGGGCCGCCCGAATTGCCGCGGTTGATGCTCGCATCGGTCTGGATAAAGCGGTCATAGGCGCCGCCTTGCCCCGTGTTGCGATACACAGCGGAGATTATCCCGCTGGTCACTGTCCCTTTGAGGCCGAACGGATTGCCAATGGCGACCACCCAGTCTCCCGGGCGCGCCTGGCTGGAATCGCCGAATTTGACGAAGGGGAAGGTCCGGTCCGACTTGATCTTGAGCACCGCAAGGTCCGAGGGCGCGTCGGCGCCGACCAGCTCGGCTTCGTACTCGGTTCCGTCAGGCATGGTGACCGTGATTTCCTCCAGCGTCGCGCGATCATTGGGCGCAACCACATGGTTGTTGGTCACCACGAAGCCGTCCGCGGAAATAATGAAGCCGGAGCCCAGCGACTGCGCCTCGCGCGTCTGCGGCTGCGAGCGACCGCCGCGGCGGCGGTTGAACAGCTCGGCAAAGGGCGTGCCGGCAAAGGGGTTGCGATTGATTTGCACGCGCTGCCGGGTCGCGATGTTGACGACCGCGGGCTGCAGCTGTTCGGTAAGGTCGGCAAAGCTCGCCGGCGCGCCAGCCCGCGGGACGATGCGCTGCATCACTTCGGTCTCGTTCTGGGCTACCTGCGCGCCAACAGGTTGGCCGGTCATCAGCGTCACCGCTGCACCGCCCACAAGGAGCGCGCTCGTCAATCCATACACATACCGCACGTTGCTCACGTCCTTCTTTTCCTTTTCGTCTACGCCCGCCCAAAGCGGACCCGGCGCGCAGTTCGGCGCCGCGTGTGTGGTCCAGTTACGCCCTCGTCTTAGGGCAAGACGCACTGAACGCTGTTTGAACAGTCCAACCGCTCGCCGGACCGTGTTGACGGTTCGTCGTTCGACGCGACCGAAACGGGCGCGCCGGACGCTCTGGATCAGGGCTGGCCCTGGAACTGACGGAGATACTCGTTGTCGGTCGACAGGATGATCGAGCTATCGCCGCGTCCCTCCCCCTTGGCAAAGCTGGTGTCGTAACTCTGCATTGCCCGATAGAAATCGTAGAACCCTTCGTCCTTGCCGAAGCTGTCCGCATAGATGCGAGCCGCTTCGGCGTCCGCCTCGGCGCGGATGATGCGGGCATCGCGGGTGCCTTGCGCACGGATGGTTCGCGCTTCCCTTTCGCGGTCCGATTCCATGCGCTGGAAAGCCGATTGCAGCGGCGCGCCTTCGGGAAGGTCGGTGCGCTTGATCTGCACATCGATCACCTCGGCGCCGTATTGTCGCGCCTCGCGGTCGAGGTTGGCGCGCACATTGGCGAGCGCGGTCCCGCGCTCGGCGGTGAGCATGGCGGCGAAGGTGCGGCGACCCAGTTCCTGACGCAGCGCAGAGTTGAGGATCGGCTCAAGCGCGCCGCGCACACCGTCAGTCGTACCTGCGCGCTCGATCATGCGCTTGGGATCGGTGATCTGGAAGCGCGCGTAGGCGTTGACGAGAAGACGCTGCTGGTCGTTCGAAAGCACTTCCTCGTCGGTCATCTCGAGGTCAAGCACGCGCTTTTCGATGCGTCGCACCGACTGGATGATCGGAACCCGGAAATAAAGCCCGGCTGGGTGCGTGTCCTCAACCTTCGGTGTGTTGACGAGGCCGATGGGTTCACCGGTCTGGATGACGACGACTTGCTCTTCCTCGTTGACCACGAACGCGCTCATCATGAAGGCGACGATGGCGAGGCCCACCGCGACGAAGGCGAAACGATACTTGGTCCAGATGTTTTCCACGATCACTGCCCTCCTGTCGTTGCGGTTGTGGGGGGAGGGGGCGGGGTCGAACGACGACGCACCTCCGGCAGCGGCAGATAGGAAGTAACGCCCTCCGCTTCGACAACGGTCTTGTCGGTTTGCGAGAGAACGCGCTCCATGGTTTCGTAGTAGAGGCGCTGGCGGGTGACGCCCGGTGCAAGACGATATTGCTCATACACCTTGTCAAAAGCCTCGGCCTCACCTTCCGCCTGGGCGATCGTCTGCTGCGCGTAGCCCTGCGCCTGGTTGCGCGCACGGTCGGCGTTCTGTTCGGCGACGGAGACGTCGCGGAAGGCTTCGACCACGGCGCCGGGCGGGTCCGCCTTCGCGATTTCGACACCAACGACCTGAATGCCGGATTGGTAACGGTCGAGCGTTTCCTGCATCCGTTCGCGCACCGATTGCTGGATCTCCGCACGGCCTTGGCCCGTGAAGGTCTCGTCAAGCGTCTTTTCGGCGACCGACGCGCGCATCGCGGCTTCGGCCACTTCGTTGACAGTCTCTTCAGGCTCGGCCAGCTCGAACTTAAAGTCCGGCAGATCCTTGATACGCCAGCGCACGATATAGCTGAGGTCGACCAGGTTCTGGTCGCCTGTCAGGATCAGCTTTTCGCTCGAACCGCCCGGAATGTTGACGGCGCGCACGCCCTCTACGTCTTCCACGTCGACCGTCTCTATGGGATACGGCAGGCGCAGATGAAAGCCGGGCTGCAAGGTCTCAACATAGGTACCAAGCCGTTTGACGACGGCGTTTTCGCGCGGCTCGATGATGTGAACGCCCGTTACGGCGTACCATAGGGCCAGCACAGCAAAAATGATGACTGGCGCCCAACTGCGACCGCCCGGAAGCTCGGGAAGGCGAAGATTGGGACCGCCCGGACCACCACCGCGGCGCGGGCCTTCGGGGCCTTTGTTCTTGAAGATGTCTTCGATGTTGGACGGGCGTTTACCCCCGCCTCCGCCCGGAAGCCAGGGGTTGCGCGGCCCTTCGCTCTTGTCCGGCTTGTCGCCCGTGGGCGCGCCGTCTTCGCCGGAGCCACCGCCCCAGGGGCTCTTTTTGCCAGCCATGGTCAAAACGCCAAACGCCTTGCCAAGCCGTGATGTCAATCCGTCCGTATTCTGCATGTCTTCCTTATAGGAACGCAAAACTGGGAAAAACAGGGGGTGGCTCTCGAATTTTGCTGGCGAGACGATCCTCAATTGGTGTTAGGGACAAAGTCGCTATGAGCGACAGCGATCCCTCCCCAGGCGGTTCCACCGACAAATCCGCGACTCCGTCGAGCGAGGCTGATGCGCGCCTGCGAGGCGCTTTGCCGCCCGACATGGCGCAGCGTGTGCGTTCGGCGCGTCTGAAGGATGGGCGCGCGATCCTCGTCGCTGAGGCAGGCGATTTGTCAAAAGGCGCGCGGGTCGAACTCGAAGCCGCAATGAAGCTGGCGGTCACACGACTTGACGACGTGTCCGAGGTGCACATTGCGCTCACCGCCGATCGCCAAAGGCGTCAAATCATCACGGTCGGATCGGGCAAGGGGGGTGTGGGCAAATCGACGCTGACCACCAATCTCGCCGTGGCGCTGGCGCGCATGGGCCGAAAGGTCGGCGTGATCGATGGCGACATTTACGGTCCTTCGCAGCCCAAACTGCTGGGCACCGAAGGTGAGCGTCCTGTGGCGCAGGACGACAAACTCGTCGCGATCGAGAGCCCACACGGCGTAAAAGTGCTCTCGATGGGCCACCTTGTTGCCCCCGGCAAAGCGCTGGCTTGGCGTGGGCCGATGGCGGGCAAGGCGCTCGGTCAGCTGGTCGAGGCCGATTGGGGCGATACTGACATACTGCTGATCGACCTGCCGCCGGGCACCGGCGATGTTCAGCTTTCCATGATGGCGGACAGCAAGCCCGATGGCGCGATTCTTGTCTCGACTCCGCAGGACCTTGCCTTGCTCGACGCCGCGCGAGCCGGGCAATTGTTCGAGCAGGGCGATGTGGAGATCATCGGTCTGGTTGAAAACATGGCGGGCTATGAATGCCCAAAATGCGGACATATCAGCGACCCGTTCGGACAGGGAGGGGTTGAACGGTTTGCGCAAGCGCTCGAAATACCGTTTCTCGGGCGTATTCCGCTGACGATCGAAACCCGGCTCGCTGGCGACAAGGGCGTGCCCCCGGCGGTTGAAGACGGCAAGGCTGGCAAGCCGTTCCACGCTGTCGCTGAGCGCCTGGCGCGCTGGCTGGACACCGGAGCGTCGTAGGCGATGAAGATTTCGCGCCGCGGCCTTGCAACAGGAGCGGCCCTCGGGGGTGGCTTGCTGGTGGCGTGGTGGTGGGTGCCGCGCAGCGTGCCCAATCCGCTCGCCCCCGCCGAGGGAGAATTCGCCTTCGATGCGTGGCTCAAGATCGGGGAGGACGGTGTTGTCACGGTCGCGGTCCCGCAATGCGAGATGGGGCAGGGGATCACCACGCTTCTGCCGCAGATAATTGCCGACGAGCTGGGTGCGGATTGGCGCCAGATTGCGGTCGAACCCGCCGCGGTCTCGGGTGCTTACGCCAATGTCCCGCTGGCCAGTCGCTGGCTGCATCTGTGGGATCCGCTCTTGCAAGGCGTGTCCGAAAGTCTCGATGCATCGCTGGCTGAAAGGCTGGCGACAGCCCGGCGGTTCAACGCGACGGCCGATGGCACGTCCATTGCTGCCTACGAAGAGCCGTGCCGGATCGCGGCGGCGGGGGCGCGGGCGATGCTGGCGATGGAAGCGGCCGAGCGCTGGGGCGCGAATTGGGAGCAGTGCGAGGTCTCCGGCGGCCTTGTACGCCTGGGGCAAGAGCGCGCCGCGTTCGGCGAGCTGGCGGCGGGCGCGGCCACCCGAGTGCCGCCCGACCCGCCCCCCTTGCGTCCCGATCCGCCCGCAGAGGTGGTATTCTCAGACGTGCTCACCGGGCCGGAAAGCGCCGGCCTTGCGCATCCGCGCATCGACTTGCCGTCCAAAGTCGACGGCAGCCATCAATATGCAAGCGATGTGCGCTTGCCTGGCATGGTCTACGCCTCGATCCGCCATGGCCCCAACCATGGCGCGCAGCTTACTGGTTTTGACGTGGATCGCGCCCGGGGCTTCGAAGGCATCAAGGGTGTCGTGCGTTCAAAGCGATGGGTTGCGGTCGCTGCAACCACCTGGTGGACCGCCAACGAAGCGCTCAAGGCGATGAAGCCACAGTTCAAGACGCTCTATCCGGTCGAAAGCGGCGAAATTGCAGGGCGGCTGAGCACTTCGCTGAACGGCGGCCCCTCCTTTCGAATTGCCGAGAAAGGCCTCAATGAGAAGGGCGGCGACGCTTTGCAGCGCGTGGATTTTGCGCGGCGTTACGAGGTTGAACCCGCGCTCGCCGCGCCGTTGGAGACCGCCAGCGCCGCCGCGCGCTACGCAGGGGGGCGCCTCGAATTGTGGATGGCTGCGCAAGCGCCCGAACAAGCGCGCACGGCCGCGGCCAAGGCGCTGGGTATCCGGCCCGAGGATGTAGCCCTCTATCCCATGCCCGCAGGTGGCAGCTATGACGCGCGGCTCGAACACGATCACGCGATCGAGGTCGCGCTGATCGCGCGCGAGATCGGCGCGCCCGTGCAGCTCACATGGCCGCGTCGCGACGAGCTGGTGCGCAGCCGCCCGCGCGCGCCCGCTCACATGTTGCTGGGCGCGCAGCTTGCAAGGCCACTCGGCGCATCCAGAGCCTCGTCGGGCAGCATCGATGCCTTGCGCGTGCGCATTGCCTGCCCGCCCTCCACGCTGGAATTTGGCGAACGCCTGTTTCGCGAGCGCACCTGCTGGGCTGCAATCCGCGAGAGTGAGGGGGAAAAGGACGTTCTGGCCTGCGAAGGCGCGGTGCCGCCCTACCGTGTGCCGCGCCTGGCGGTCGATCACGTTCCGGTCGAGATCGGCCTCCCCACTGGCCGCGTGCGCGGCAACGCTCACAGTTACACCGCTTTTGCGATGGAAAGCTTTATCGACGAGATCGCCGCCGCGCATAACCGCGAGCCGCTGTCCTATCGCATTTCGATGTTGGGCGATGATGCGCGCCTTGCGGCTTGCCTCCAGCGCGCGGCGCGGTTGGCTGAGTGGAACGGCGGCGCGGACCAGAGCGGGCAGGGGCTGGCATGCCATCGCATCGGCAGCGCACAAGCCGGCGGGCGGATCGCATGCGTGGCGACCGCGCGCGCTGGGGAGGGAGGCGTTCGTGTGACCAGTCTTTCGGTCGCGGTCGATATCGGGCGCATCATCAACCGCGACATTGCGCTGCAACAGATTGAAGGCGGCCTCATATTCGGGCTGGGCCTTGCGATGGGCGCTGCGCCGCGTTGGCGCGCGGGCCTGCCCACCAGCTTTCGCTACGAAGATTTGGGGCTTCCGAAACTGAGCGATTGCCCCAAGATCGAAGTGGCCTTCATCGCCAGTACCGCACCGCCTGCTGACCCGGGCGAATTGGGCGTGGTTGTCGCCCCTCCTGCCATCGCCAACGCGTTCTATTCCGCCACAGGCTTGCGCCTTCGTCGCCTGCCCCTACTTTCAGATGGCCTATGACCGGAATCCTCGCCTCTCCCTTCCGGTGCTTGCGGTTTTGGTCTGGCGGATACAGATGCGATTTAACGCGTTGAGCGTGCAATGACCTGGCAAAAGCAGCACCTCCCGAACGATCACTCGCCCGTAAAGAGCGGCAGTGTTGGCGTGCTTTTGGTTAATCTGGGCACGCCCGACGGGCCTGATCCCGCCTCCGTCAAGCGCTATCTCAAGCAATTCCTTTCGGATCGGCGGGTGATCGAGCTGCCCGCGATCGCCTGGCAGCCGATCCTGCGCGGCCTCATCCTCAACACGCGCCCGCAAAAGAGCGCGCAAGCCTATTCCAAGATCTGGACAGACCGCGGCTCCCCTCTTGCCGACATTACCGCGAGTCAGGCCGAGGCGATCGCCGAGGATTTGGGTGAGGACATCGTGGTCGACTACGCCATGCGTTACGGAAAGCCCTCGATTGAAGAACGGCTGGTCGCGTTGACACAAAAGGGGTGTGATCGCATTCTCGTCGCGCCCCTCTACCCGCAGTATTGCGCGGCAACGACGGCCACCGTGTTTGACGAGGTCGCCCGCGTTCTGGGGGACATGCGTTGGCAACCCGCCTTGCGCTTTTTGCCTCCCTATCACGACGATCCGAACTACCTCGATGCTCTGGCCGAGGATTTGACTCGTCAGGTCGCGGCGCTCGATTTCAAGCCGGAAGTGATGCTCCACTCCTTTCATGGAATGCCGCAGCGCACGCTCGAACGGGGCGATCCCTACCATTGCCACTGCCACAAGAGCGCGCGCCTGTTGCGCGAGCGTCTGGCCGATCGCCCCGAGTTTGACGGCGTGCGCTTCGAGACGACGTTCCAGTCGCGCTTCGGCCCGGCCAAATGGCTTGAACCCGCCACCGATGACACGCTGATCGCCGAGGGCGAGAAAGGCACGAAGCGCCTGGTCGTCGCCGCGCCAGGTTTTTCGGCGGACTGCGTTGAAACGCTCGAAGAGCTCGCGCTTGAAGGCCGGGATGAGTTCGTCGAAGCGGGCGGCGAGGATTACGCGGTGCTCAGCTGCCTGAACGTCAGCCAAAGCGGTGTCGCCATGCTCGAAGCGATGATCCGGCGCGAGCTTTCGGGCTGGATTTGAGGCTTAACTCAATTTACACTTGTGTCAGTTGCATTTGCGAACCGAGATCGCGCTAGCACGCTTGGACCGCAGAGTATCCTGAATAGCCGCTTTGGAGAGAGCAGAGACAGACTATGGCAACCCTGGCCCCCCAAGCCGAGAAGGCGCAAGCCACCGCAGCGCCGGACAAGACAGGCCCACTGAAGGCGTCCCCGTTTGCGCATTGGAGCGAGGGTATTCCGGCAGACGATGCGATCGCGCACGTCCCGGGCGAAAAAGGCTGGCCGGTCGTCGGCAACACTTTCACACAGCTCGCCGATCCGCATGCCTTCACCCGGCGCATGGTCGAGACTTATGGCAAGGTTTACAAAAGCTTCGCTTTTGGCGGCTGGCACGTGTCCTTGATCGGTGCCGAGGCTAACGAGCTGGTGCTGTTCAACAAGGACAAGCTGTTTTCTTCCGAGCAGGGCTGGGGCCCGGTGCTTGATCAGTTGTTCCCGCGTGGGCTTATGCTGATGGATTTCGATCACCATCGGATAGATCGGCGCGCGCTGTCAATTGCGTTCAAGCCGGAGCCGATGCGCCACTACATGGGCGCGCTGAATTCCGGGATTGCAAGCGAAACCGCCAAGTGGGAAGGCGCGATGGAATTCCAACCGGCCATCAAGCAGCTGACGCTTGATCTGGCTGCGGACAGCTTTCTCGGTATCCCATGGGGCCCCGAAGCAGACCGGATCAACACGGCGTTCGTCGACATGGTTCAGGCAAGCGTCGCACCCATTCGCAAACCGCTGCCCTTTACGAAGATGAAAAGGGGCGTCGATGGCCGCGCCTACATGGTCGACTATCTGACCCGCGAGACCCATCGCAGGCGGGCCGAAGGTGGCGGGCAGGACATGTTCAGCCAGTTCGCCACCGCCACACGCGAAGATGGCTCGCTACTGCCCGTGGACGAAGTGGTCGATCATATGAGTTTTCTCATGATGGCCGCGCACGACACGATCACCTCGTCGGCCACCTCGCTGATCTATCACCTCGCAACGAAGCCCGAGTGGCAAGAGAAGATGCGCGACGAGATCATGGCTGTAACCGGCGGTCCGGACGGCGTAATCGGTTCGGGGGGGAGCCCGCGACCGCTCGATTACGATCATCTTGGCCAGCTTGAGCTCACCGAGATGATCTTCAAGGAAGTTTTGCGCCTGATCCCGCCCGTCCCCTCCATGCCGCGCCGCGCGTTGCGGGATTTCGAGTTTGGCGGCTATCATATCCCCGCCGGGCAGATGGTGGGCATCAACATCCACTGGACGCACCACTCAGAGGAGTACTGGGACAACCCCTACTCCTTCGATCCGATGCGCTTCACGCCCGAGATGGTGAAGGCGCGGCACAAATACGCCTGGGTGCCTTTTGGGGGCGGGGCGCATATGTGCCTGGGCCTTCATTTCGCGTATATGCAGATCAAGGTGCTGATGGCGCAGCTGCTGCAGCGCTATCGGATTGAACCGACGAGCGGCGGGACGGATTACAAGCCCGACTGGCAAGCCTGGCCAATCCCCCAGCCCAAGGACGGGCTGAAGGTGACGTTTAAGAGTCTCTAAGTCTTGCTCGCCCATCCGGGCGAGCATCCTCGGTGCTGTTCCCTACGCCGAAGCTTCGGCTTCGGGGCACCTGCGGGCGGCCGGTCGGCCTTGCGGTTTGCTGCCGCAAACCGTCCTTAGCGCTTATCTCACCTGATCGTGCGAAACGAAGTCCATCATTTTGCAAGCGCGATTGCGCGCCCGCAGCGGGTCCGCAGGAGAAGATTCCCCGGAGGACGACTAGCGAGGACGATCGCCCGGATGGGCGATCATGAAACAGAAAACCCGTCACTCAAAAATCCCAGGCGATGCCGTCTTTTTCCCAGTCGCCGTAGCGGGTTGGAGACTTTTCGCGCGGTTCGCCCTTCAAAGGGTCGACAGCTTTGGGTTCGGGTGCCGGATCGTTGGTCCAGTGCGCCGGCTTCTTGAAATTCTTGGCGGCTTCCGATTTCTTTTTGGTCATAGCCATTTAACGCGCGCGCTGGCGCTTGGTTTCAGGGGTCGCTATCGCGGCCTTAATGGCCCAACCCACCGGGATTCACGCGCGCCGCGCTGCGCTCAAGCTGCTCGACGCCGTGCTGCGCCGGGGCGAGACGCTGGAGCAGGCCGCCCCCTCTGCCCTGCGCGATGTGCGCGACGCGAACGACAAGGCGCTTTCGCGTGCGATTGCAGGGGAGGCGTTACGCTGGCTGATCGACCTCGATCACCTGATTGACAGCGCCACTCAAAAGCCGCTGCCCAAGGACGCGAAGCCGCGCAGCGTGCTGCGGCTGATGTTGGCGCAGGCCTTGCGGTTGGAGACGCCCGCGCACGCGGTGATCGCGACGGGACTTCCGCTCCTCGCCGGAGGTCCGCGGCGGCTTGCCCACGGCGTCTTTTCGACGCTCATGAAGCGGAATGTTGCGCTTCCTCGGGTTCCCACACTTCCCGCTGAGGTGGTTGTGCGCTGGGGGACTGAGCGCGCCGCTGCCACATCCACCGGTCTCACCGAGCCGCCGGAGGTGGATCTCAGACTCAAGAACGCCGCGGACACCGCGCTCTGGCAGGCGCGGCTTGGCGGGATGAGTCTTTCGTCCGGTCACGTTCGCGTCCCGCGCGGAACGCCGGTTGAGAAGCTCTCAGGCTATGAGGAGGGCGCATGGTGGGTCCAGGACTTCGCCGCCAGCATTCCAGCGACCGTCTTGGGAGGGGGCAGGGGGCACGCTCTCGACCTGTGCGCAGCGCCCGGCGGCAAGACAATGGCGCTGGCGGCAAACGGCTGGAATGTCACCGCAATCGACATCTCCAAGCGGCGGCTCGATGCGCTCAAGGCCAATCTCAAGCGCACCGGTCTTACATCGTCGACCGTGCGCGCCGACGCTCTGAAATGGGAGCCCAAGCACGCGTTTGATGCGATCCTGCTCGACGCACCGTGCACCGCGACGGGCACATGTCGCCGCCATCCCGACGTGCTGCACCGCATCCGCCCGCAAGAGATCGTCCAGATGGTCAAGATCCAGCGCGCGCTCATTGCCAGGGCAACCGATTGGCTTAAGCCAGGCGGTACGTTGATCTACGCGGTGTGCTCGCTTGAGCGCGAAGAGGGCGAGGAGCAGGCGGAGTGGATCGACGCGACCTTTAACCTCTCGCCCATGCCTATCCGCGTCGATGATTTGCCAGCGGGCCTGAAACCCACACCCGAAGGCTGGGTGCGCACGCATCCGGGAATGCTGGGCGATGAGGGCGGGCTCGATGGGTTTTTCGTAGCTCGATTCAAGCGCCGTCCTTAGCAAAAAACGGGGCATCGACTTGCAATCCACTTTGGAGTGATATAGTGACTTAATACACTGAGGCGGTGGGGATATCCTATGTTCTGGCCATATCTTGCAATCGGGTTCGGCTTTGTGTTCGCGGTCATGGTCTTCACCCGCGCCCTTGCGCGCAAAGCGCCGTTCATGGGCTGGCTAAGCGCGACCTTTCTGGTTCTCAACGCATCGTTCAACTCGGCAGCGCCGCTGCGTGGTGTGATCGATCCGACTTATTCCGGCTATCAATACGGCATGCTGTCGGCTCAAAGCGGCTTCGCAGTCACGGCCATAGCGGGAACCGTGGTCGTCTTATTTCTTTTGGCGGCATGGATCGTGACCTGCGGGCGTGTGGATCGATCCTTCTTTGTTGCTGCGGCAATCCTCTTGCTGGCAGGCTTGAACACGCTCATTCCGTCGCTCACGGACGGCGCAACTTCGGTGTTCGAACTGGGTGAGTTCATCCGGCTTGAGGGTATCGCCGCGCTTGCAGCGATCTTGTCCTTAACATCGCTGCCCCTTCTCATCGGAGGAGCATGGGCCTTGAGCAAAGCGCTGCAATTGAGTGCAGATGGACAGGTCCGCGCGTGATCTGACGCGGTACTTCGGTCAAGCCTTCACGTATTTCTGAAAGCTCTTCCTCAGCTTCATGATCTTGGGCGGGATCGTCGCGAGGCAATAGGGGTTTCGCTGCCCTTCGCCATCCCAGTACTCTTGATGGTAATCCTCGGCGACATACCACGGCTTGGTCTGCTCGCCGTCAACGAGACCTTCGATTGTCGTCACCGCGCTTCCGCTATTCTCCGCGTTCCAGCGTGCAATCGCCGCTTCGGCTTCCTCGGCCTGCTTGGCAGAAAGCGGGAAAATCGCCGAGCGGTACTGTGTGCCCACATCGTTGCCTTGGCGATTGAGCTGGGTCGGATCGTGCGTGCCCAGGAACACATCGTAGATTTCCGCAAGGCTGATCACGGCGGGATCGAAGGTTACCCTTATGCCCTCCGCATGGCCCGTGCGACCGGAGCACACTTCCTTGTAGGTTGGATTGGCTGTGGTGCCGCCGATATAGCCGCTTTCGACCGCGCTCACGCCGATAACGTCCTTGAACACCGCTTCGGTGCACCAGAAGCATCCGCCCGCAATGATCGCTTGTTCCATCTCGCATTCTCCTTCGACCAGCCATGTAGGGTCTTCGTAGGGTCAAACCACCCCCGGACTTGTCATTGCGATGCCACCGCGTCAGGAGAGGACGCAGCAGAATATTCAGAGGAGAGGACGTTCGTCATGAAACCTGCATTCCTTATCGCCCCGATTGCTGCGCTCATCGCCAGCGCTGCTGTGGTCTCGCCCGCTTTTGCCGATGGCCACACCGAAGGCTCCGCGCCCAGCCTTGAAGAGGTGCTTGCCAGCGAAAAGCGCGGGGAGGATGGCAAGCGCGACCAGTATCGCCGCCCGGTTGAAACGCTTGGCTTCTTCGGCGTCGAGCCGACAATGACGGTGGCCGAGTTCAGCCCGGGAGGCGGCTGGTACACCCGCGTCCTCGCACCGTACCTAACGCCCGAAGGTAAGTACATCGCGTTTAACGGGGACAGCGAGGGGCGCGCCTATCGCACCCGCGCTCAGGAAGCGCGCGCCAAGGGCTGGACCGAGCGCTTCAAGGCCGGCGTGGCCGAGATGGTAGGCGCGAAGCCGGACGCCGTGACCGCATTTGAGATCGACGAGATGCCTGATGGCGTGGAGGGCACGGTGGACCGTGTGCTCATCTTCCGTTCGATGCACGGCCTCAACATTGGCAACACCGCGGACGACGTGCTCAAGGCGGCGCGCAAGATGCTCAAGGACGATGGCATGGTCGGTGTCGTCCAGCACATGGCTCCCGAAGGTGCGAGCTATGACGACTACGGCGCGCGCCAGCGCGGCTACATGCGCAAGGAAGATGTTGTCGCGATCTTCGCGGCCAACGGCTTCGAACTGGCCGCCGAAAGCGACATCAACGCAAACCCCGAAGACCCGGCTGATTGGGAAAACGGTGTGTGGACGCTGCCACCGGTGCTGGCGACTGGCGAAAGTGATCCCAGGCGTGCTGAATATCTCGCGATTGGCGAGAGCAATCGGATGACGCTGCTGTTCAAGAAAGCCGGCTGAGCGGATCGCACAGGAGGAATGGGATGAAACTCAAGGTCATGATTCTCGCGAGCGCGTTGGCGCTCGGCGCGTGTGAAGCAAACGTCTCGGTGGAAGCAACCGAGACGGACACCGAGGCGTCGGTCGACAACGCAAAGCTTGCAGAGGTTCTCGACGCTGAATTGCGGGCCGAAGACAAGGCGCGCGACGCGTTTCGAAACCCGGCTGAGACGCTCGCCTTCTTTCAGGTCGAGCCGAGCCATACGGTGATCGAATACGCGCCGGGCGGCGGTTGGTACACTCGGATCCTTGCGCCCTATGTGGCGGATGAAGGCCAGTATGTGGGTGTGGGTTTTGGCCCGGACGCGGCGGCTTCGCTGGGCGAAGCCTTTGTGGAGCGGGTCAAGGAGGGGGCGGCGACCTTCTCGCAAAGGCAAGCCGAAAGCACAGGTATCGCGGCGGAGAAGCTGCCTTATTACTTCACCAGCGCCATCCCCGATGAGATGGAGGGCACGGTCGATCGTGTGCTGATCATGCGCATGATGCATAACCTCAAGCGGTGGGGCGTTGCGGATGCCGAGATCGAGGGCCTGTTTGCCGCGCTTAAACCGGGCGGCATGCTTGGCGTCGTGCAGCACCGCGCCAAAGCCGAGGCGGCGGACGAATATGTTGACGGGAACAAGGGCTATCTCAAGCAGGACGAGATGATTGCCTTTTTTGAGGGCAAGGGCTTTGAGCTGGTGGAGACAAGCGAGATCAACGCCAACCCCAACGATACCGCCGACTATGATGACGGCGTTTGGACCCTCCCGCCGAGCTTCGCAAAAGGCGACCAGGACCGCGAAAAATACGCGGCGATCGGCGAGAGCGATCGCATGACACTTTTGTTCAGGAAGCCGGCTTGATGGCAACCGGCCTGTTCATTCGGTCAACGTAACGCTAACGGGCGGCGATATGAGCACACTGACCGTCGCCGCCCTGCAGCTTTCTCTTAGCCGCGAGCGTGAAGGCGAGAACATCGCCGCCGTCGCAGCGCTGGTCAAGGAAGCCGCGGCCAAAGGCGCAAAGCTGATCCTTCCTCCGGAGCTTTTCTCCGGTCCGTATTTCTGCCGCGAGGAGGATGAGGCGCTGTTTGCGCTGGCCCGTCCCACGCACGAGCATCCCAGCGTGATCGCCATGCAGGATCTCGCGGCAAAGCTGAAGGTGACCATCCCGACCAGCTTCTTTGAGCGCGATGGGCATCATTACTACAACACCCTCGCCATGATTGGCCCTGACGGCGAGATCATGGGGACCTATCGCAAGAGCCATATTCCAGATGGGCCGGGTTATGAGGAGAAGTTCTATTTTCGCCCCGGCAATGACGGCTTCAAGGTGTGGGACGTGCCGGGTGATGCGGGGCAGAGTGTTCGCGTCGGCGTCGGCGTGTGCTGGGACCAGTGGTATCCGGAAGCGGCGCGGGTGATGGCGTTGCAGGGCGCGGAAGTCCTGTTCTATCCCACCGCAATCGGTTCGGAACCCTACGATACCGATCTCGACACCAGTCGCATGTGGCGCCGTGCCATGATCGGCCACGCAGTCTCCAATTGCATACCGGTGGTCGCGAGCAATCGGATCGGGGCCGAGGGCCCAGAGGGGGCCGTGCAACGGTTCTACGGCCACTCCTTCATCAGCGACGAGTGGGGGGATCTGGTTGCCGAGTTCGGAGCAGAAGAAGAAAGCCTCCTGATCGCAACACTCGATCTGGCGCGCGCGGCCACACACCGGGCGGGCATGGGATTCTTCCGCGATCGTCGCCCGCAGCTTTACGGCCGGATCGCCGAGGACATTTGAGCGAGACCTATCTCATCGCGCTGGGCTCCAACATGCGCGTCGCGAGTCTCGGCGGGCCGCGGCGCGTGCTGGCGGCGGCGCTTGAGGCCTTGCAGGCCGAAGACCGGGTTGAGGTTGTGACGGCCGCGCCGGTTGTGGAGAGCGATCCGGTTGGCCCCTCGCTCAGGCGCTACGCCAACGGCGCGGCGGTGGTGGAAAGCGCGCTTGATCCAACCGACATGCTGCAAGTCCTTCATGCGGTTGAACGCCAATTTGGCCGAACCCGAGCGCAGCGGCGCGGCCAGCGTTGGCGGGCAAGAGCGCTCGATCTCGACATCATCCTGTGGAGCGGAGGGGTGTGGGTGAGCCGGGAGCTGACGATCCCGCATCGTGAGATGCGAAGCCGCCCATTCGTCCTCGGCCCGGCTAGCGCGATCGCCGCCCGCTGGCGTGATCCGGTGACAGGTCTTAGCCTTGAACAGCTCAAGGCGCGCCTTATGTCCAGGATCCGCGCTTGACCCGAAGGGCATCGCTTTCTATCGGGACGCTCCAACTCGGCGCTGATTTGCTTTGGCGCGGCCCGGTCACGGGGGTCCTTAGCTCAGTTGGTAGAGCAACTGACTTTTAATCAGTAGGTCGCTGGTTCGAACCCAGCAGGACTCACCACCCCGTCGCCCTCGATCATCCAATATTTGCGACAGCGGCGTAACAATTGCCTCGGTGATTGTCAGACTTCTTTCGCACATTCGTAGTTCCCCCGTCACCTGCTGCACGTAGGCGACGCGCATCGAGTTGATCCGCATTCACGGGCCTTGAGGGGGAATTCTATGCGTTTTCGTTACTTGTTCAGCGGTGCGTCTGCCGCCCTCGCTGCGTGCCTGGTCACACCGGCCTTTGCCGGTGAAGTGCGCGGGACCGTCTCCGATGCGAGTGAGGTCGACGCTCTTCGTGCAGCCGAAATTCTGATCGTCGAATTGGGCCGCCGTACGACGACCGCACGCGACGGCAGCTTTGTTTTCAGGGATGTCCCCGAGGGAAGCTACACGATCGTCGCCAGCTATGTCGGCGCGCCCGAGGTTCGCTATACGATCGCGGTTTCGGCTGAGGGAACGGTGACCCGCAATTTCGCCCTTGGACAAAGCGGGACCGCTATCCTTGTGATCGGGCAAAGCGCCGCGCAAGCCTCTGCCCTGTCGCGCAAGCGCAACTCGGACGTCGTCTCGGACGTTTTGACGCGCGATGCCATCGGTCAATTCCCTGATCAGAACGTCGCCGAAAGCCTTCGGCGTCTGCCTGGCATCAACATGCTCAATGATCAGGGCGAGGGGCGCTTCGTCGCGGTTCGCGGCCTTGACCCCAATCTTAACGCGACCTCAATCAATGGCGTGCGTATCCCGGCGCCTGAGGGCGACATCCGCGGCGTCGCGCTCGATGTGGTCTCCAGCGAGATCATCGAGAGCATCGAAGTTCAGAAATCGCTGACACCGGACATGGACGCCGACACGATTGGTGCCTCGATCCAGATTAACACGACCAGCGCGTTTGATCGCAAGGAGGATCTTTACGTCGTTAAGCTGGGCGGCAGTTACAATGAGCTGCGCGATACGTTCACTGCCGATCTCGGCTTCGACTTCGCCACTCGGTTGACGGAGAACTTCGGCGTCAGCGGTGGTCTTTCATATTACAACCGCGAATTTCAGACCGACAATATCGAAGCCGATGACTGGCAGCTTGAAGATGGCCAGATTTACGCTGAGGAAGTCCAGTATCGCGACTATCTTGTCGATCGTGAGCGTATCAGCGCGACCTTGGGTTTTGACGCCAAGGTTGGCGAGAGCACGGAGCTGTATCTCAAAGGCGTGTGGAGCCAGTTCGACGACCAGGAGTTCCGCCGCCGCCTGGTATTCGGACTCGGCGATGCCAATGTAAGCGGAACCAGCGCCAATCCGGTGTTTGACGATATCCGCGATCTAAACGATCCCGAGGACGAAACGGTGATCGAGGTTGAGCGAGACATCAAGGACCGTTTTGAACGCCAACGTATCCGCACGCTCGTGTTCGGCGGCGAGAGCGATTGGGGCAATCTGAACGCGGAATACTCCGTAAGCTGGGCCAAATCCTCAGAGCTCGAAAACCAGGGCTCGGTGGATCCAGCGGTCTTCCTGGGCGAATTTGAGAACGAGCTGACCGTTGGCTTTGACTTCACCGATTTGCGCCGTCCGGGTTTTGATGTTGCGACCGGTGCGGATGCGTTCTTCGATCCGTCGACCTACGAACTGGACGAGGTTGAGTTGACCTCGCTCTCAGATGCGGAAGATGAAGAGTACGCGGGCCGGTTTGACCTCGGCTACGACATTCTCACCGACAGCGGCGTGTTCACCATCCAGGGCGGCGTGAAGGCTCGTTTGCGTGAAAAGACCTTCAACGGCGAGATCGAGTTCTACGAAGCTGATGATCTCGACCTCTCGCAGTTCCTTGGTGAGGGCCCGAGCAACACGCTTGCCAATCTCGATCCGCTGCCTGGCCTCACCGAATTCAGCGATTTCTTCGACAGCAACCCCGATGTCTTCGGCGATCCGGTTCAGCCGGACTCCGCGATCGACAGCGCCAATGAGGATTACGCAGTCGAAGAGGATATCCTGGCAGGCTACTTGCTCGGGCGGTGGGAAACCGACGAGCTGCTGGTGATTGGCGGGGTGCGCTATGAGCGCACCGACAACGTGTTAAACGGTTTCACGACCGCCGTGGATGGCGATGAGAACGTCTCGGTCACCCCGTTGAACTTTGAGCGGGACTACGATCAATGGCTGCCTAGTCTGAATATGCGCTACGCGGCTCAGGACAATCTGATCCTGCGCCTGGCTGGCTATCGCAGTCTGGTGCGACCCGGTTTCGAACAACTCGCACCACGGGTGGAACTTAACGAGGATCGCGAAGCGGTGATCGGCAACCCTGAACTGGACCCGACGACGGCTTGGAACTTTGACGCCTCGATCGAATACTATATGGCCAATAACGGCGCGATCACGGCGGCCTTTTTCTACAAGGATATCAAAGACTACATCACTGGGTTGGTGATTGAGGAACCGGGCGAACTGTTTGGCGTGCAGTTCGAAGAGGCCGAGACCTTCGTCAACGGTGAAAGCGCCGAGGTCTACGGCTTCGAGTTCAGCCTCTATCAGAAACTCGATTTTCTGCCCGGCTTCCTCGATGGCACGCTGGTTCAGTTCAACTACACATACACTGATGCGAGCGGTCTGATCGCTGAGGATCCGGTAGGTGAGGTTGGCGCGGATCCAACCTTCCGCGAAATTCAGCTCCCCGCCACCAGCGAGAACACTTTCAACGCCGTGCTGGGCTATGACAAGGCGGGCCTCAACCTCCGCTTGGCCGGGACGTACCGCGACGGGTTCCTTGACGAACTGAACGCCGATGGGCCGGACTTCGACCGGTACACGGACAGCCTGTTTCAGCTCGATTTTACCGCCCGCTATCAAGTGACCGACAATGTGCAGGTCTACTATGAGTGGATCAACATCAACAACGCGGAATTCTTTGCGTTCAACAATCTTGGTGGTCGACAGAACCTCCTCCAGTACGAAGAGTACAACTGGACGATGAAGGGCGGCCTGAGGCTGACGTTCTAGGGGGACTTGGCAGATGATTCGCCCGTTCCACAGCTTTTCCCTGATCACGCTCGCGATTGCGGCGGCGTGCGCCACGGTGCCTCCTGAAAGACGGGGCGGCGATCCTGCGGTTGCCGTTACAGCGCGCGCCGAGACGGCACCGGTCGGCACCATCAACGAAGACGCAGCGGACGATCCCGCTATCTGGCGCAACGCTGAGGACCCGGCGAAGAGCCTGATTGTGGGGACCGACAAGAAGGGCGGGCTTTACGTCTTCAATCTCGCTGGCAGGCAATTGAGCTTTCTACCAGCCCAGGGCCTCAACAACGTCGATCTGGCCCAGCTGCCCGATGGGCGTGTGCTGGTGGCCGCGAGCGACCGGTTTGATCCAGAAACCGCGCATGTCCATATCTCGGTGCTCGACAAGCAGTCGGGGTTTCTCGAGCCGATTGAGCGTGCACCCGTTGGGGCCGGGGAGGGCTATGGCATCTGTCTCTCTGAGCCTGATGGTGAGGGCTATGTGGAGATCTTTAGCGCTCCCAAGAACGGCGTTATCTACAGCCTGAGTTACAAGCCTGGAGCGCCCGCTGCTGCTCCTCGCACCCTCACATCGGTCCCCAGCCAGCCCGAAGGCTGCGTTGTCGATGATCGCACCGGCACGCTTTATGTTGGCGAGGAACTCGCTGGTATCTGGGCTATCGACATCGCCAGCGGTGAGAAGCGTCTCGTTGCGCCGACGGGCACCGGCATGACCGTGCCCGACGTTGAAGGGCTCGCGATTGCGCCCGAGGGCGAGAAAGGCGGCTACCTTGTTGCCTCCAGCCAGGGCGACAACGCCTTTGCGGTCTACCGCTTGCCGGGGGTCGAACCGCTTGGGCGCTTCCGCATCTCCGAAGGAGCTTTCGGCAGCGTCGAGGAAACCGATGGGATCGAGCTTGATCCGCGTTCCTTCGGTCCTGATTTTCCCGGCGGCCTGTTCGTCGCACAAGACGGCGTGAATCCGCCAGCGGCGCAGAATTTCAAATTGGCGCGCTGGGATGAGATTCTAGCCGCTTTGGAGGCGGCACGTAACCAAGTGCGCTAAGGGAGAAGGCCGCCGCCACGGCGATCATTCCTCAAGCTTCTCATAAGGCAGTGTGTTCTCGAACGTGCGCTCGGGCGGTAGCGTTGCCGTGTTGGCCAGTGCCTTGCTCCCGTCAGCGGATTTCTCCAGCCGGAACTCATCGTAAAGCGCGCCGTCTGCGCTGTAGGCCGCGTAGTGGAGCTGTCCGTCCTCCAGCTCAATCACCTGAAAGAATTGTGTGTTTTCGCCCTTCCGATCCAGCGTGACGCCGTTCGGCGCGTATCTATCCCAGCCATCTTTATTGAACGGGTACATCTTTGCCCCAGAGACAGAGTTGACGAACATCGTCATGACGCCCGCTTTGTTGGTGGCCGCCTGCCTCACAGGCGTCTGTCCTCGCGCTGCACCGGCGGGCAATGTGCCGCGCGCATAGGTGTGGTCGTGCCCCTGCAAGACCAGATCGACCTCATGCTTGAGAAGGATCGGAAGAAGCCTCGCGCGGCTTTCAGGGTTGTCGCGCCCCCGGCCCGAGGAGAAGATCGGGTGGTGCATCGTCACAACGCGCCAGCGTGCATCGCTCGCGGCCAGCTTCGCATCCAGCCAGACCGCCTGCTCGCTCATATCCTCGATATTGGTGTTGAGCACGAAGATTTCGAGGTCCGGAGCGTACCGGATCGAATACACGGTCTCGTGCAGTTCGGGCGACAGCCCCGTCTCAACCGGAAAGCGAAACTGGGGCCGCCACAGGATTGAGAGCAGCTCGACCTCTTCTTCGTTGGAAAGCTCAAAGTCGTCATACTCGTGATTGCCCGTCACGCCGATCGCCGGAATCATCCCGTGGATAAAGCCGCCGGCCTTGAACCAGTTCGCCCATTCCAGATCGCGCGAGCCGCGGTTCACCAGATCGCCCGCATGCAGAATGAAACGCGCGTCGGGCGCGGTGCGAAAGGCTTCGCGGATCACGCGCGGCCAGTGCGAGTCCAGATTGTTCTGCGCATCGCCCAGATAGATGAAGCGGATCGGCCCGTCGCGCGGAGCAGTGCGGGTCTGAAACCATTCACTCCACATTCCATCCGCGCCCTGCACTCGGTAGGCATAGAGCGTGTCGGGCTCCAGACCGTCAAAGCGCACAGAGTGGTGATGCGTCTTGGGCAGCCCGGTGTTGTCGCTGACCTCGAAGGTGAAGCCCTTGCCTTTAATGACCGAGAGATCGAGGGCTTCGGTCTGAGCGGGGACCGAGAGCGCTTCGCGATCAAAGCGGGCATCGGGCCTGGCGAGAGCGATCTGCGCGCTGGTCTCGCTCACGCTCCTGTCGGTGCGCCAAGTCACGGCGAGGGTGGTTGCCGGATCGCCGTCGATTGTGGCGACGATGCGATCGGGCCAGCTCGTCGCCTCCTGCCACGGAAGCACCGCGTCGTTGTGTCCGTCCGGATGCGCATGAACGGGGCTAAGACTCAAATTCGCGAGAGTGAGACCAAGACTGATGGCTAGGCTACGGCGCATGGTTTTTCCCTTTTCCTTGGGGAAAGGCCTATGCCCCGCTCGCGACAGCACGATGACGGTTGGATCGCGACCGCGCGGTCATTCGCAGTTCCCTTCAATCGCTTTGGCGACTGTCCAGCCATTGAGCGGCGCGCACGCCAAAGGTGATGAGGAAAGGCACTAAGACAAAGCTGAGCGTGACCTTGGCAAGCACTTGTCCGACTAGTAGGTTGGTGATGTCGAATTCGCCGTAGAACGCGAGCGTGACGAAGATCACTGAATCCATCGCCTGGCTGAGCGCTGAGGCCACTGCGCCGCGCAGCATGAGGCCAAGGGTCGTCGTTTCGCCTTCGCCGCGAAGGCGATCGAATATCCATACATTCAGAAGCAGCGAGACAAGGTAGGCGACTGGTCCGGAGGCCACGACGCGCCAGAATTGGCCGTGCACCATCTCAAAGGCCTCAATGGCGCCAGGCCGACCCTCGACCATTTCGGGCGACACGGGAAGCGTCAGCACGAGCGTCATTAGCAGAATGGAAACGGCCAGCGGCAGAAACCCCCACCACACAATTCGGTTCGCCAGCGTCTTGCCATAAAGCTGCGACAAGGTGCTTGAGATCACGACGAGAATCAGGAAGGCGAAAATTCCGCTCTCAACCGCGAGGTCGGTCGGCCACAATTGCACCTGCTTGTACGCCAGCACGCCCGCCAGCACGGTCATCCCGCCATACAACAGAGTGAAGACGAACAGGCCCAGCGGCATATTGATCGCCGCAGGCGAGGGCGGGCTGGCAGCGGTGGCTTGCGGAAACAGATCGGCTTTATTCATCCTCCCAAGCGGTAAAGCGCCACTCGCGAAAAGGGAAGGCGCGTGGCTATGCTCTTTGGGGAAGAGCCTTCAAGGTTGCGCCGCGCGCGCGGGGATGCAACACACAGCCTGCTAGGCGAGCGCGTCTGGCTGGGGCCACAGGCCGCACGGCGGTCGCACCCGTCGTTCTGACGGGTTAAACTGGGATCGTACCACCGCTGTGAATGATTATCTTGCGTCCGCCGGGTCGAGCGTTCTGGGCATTTTCGCCATTCTCGGTCTCGCCTTCGCCTTGTCCTCGGGCAAGCGGATTATCAACCTGCGCGTAGTCGGCGCGGCGTTCGGGTTGCAGGCACTGATGGCGCTGCTTGTCCTGCGCACCGATTTTGGCGTGGGTCTTATCCAGTTTCTCTCTGACGGAGTGATCGCACTTCTCGACTATTCGAAAGTCGGCATCACATCGGTGTTCGGGCCGATGGAAAGCAATCCGTTTGCCAACACCTTTGTCATCGCCGCCCTCCCTGTCATCGTCTTCTTCGCGGCGATTGTCTCGATTCTTTATCACCTGGGCATCATGCAGCGGCTGGTGCGCTGGGTGGGCGGCGCGATCGGCTGGGTCACCGGGATCAGCAAGGTTGAAGCGTTGGGCGCGGCGGCGAACATCTTCGTGGGGCAGTCAGAAAGCCCGCTTGTGGTGCGTCCGTATCTGGAAGGCCTGTCACCATCGCGCCTGTTCACCTTGATGAGTGTCGGCATGGCGGGCGTCGCTGGAACGATCCTTGCCGCCTATGCCAGCTTCATCGGCAACGAGACGGTGCCCTATCTTCTTGCTGCGGCGTTCATGTCAGCGCCAGGCGGCATCCTGATGGCCAAGATCATCATGCCCGATGATCCACGCTCGGATGGAAGCGCGGCCCCGACCCATGTGGGCGAAGAGCCTAGCCTCGCACGGCATGCGCTCAAGCGCGATCAGGGCGCGGTTGCACCCGGCGCGCGCGTCACCATGATCGATCGCAACGGCGAGGAAGTGGAACTGCCGCAGTCGCGCATCAGTGGAGCCGGCCCAGCCGCGCTGGTCGAGGGAGCGGAACCGGAAAACGTCGAGATGGCGGAGACCTTTGAGGAAGGGCATCGCCCCGCCAATATAATCGAAGCGGCCGCGCAGGGGACTCAGACCGGCGTCAAACTGGCCGTCGCGGTCGGCGCTATGGTGATGGTGTTTGTGGCCCTCGTCGCGCTCGCCAACGGCCTTCTGGCCGGACTTGGAGCCTCGTTGGCCAGCGCGGCTGAAGGCATGGGCCTACCTTTCGCGCCCGCGACGGCACAATGGCTGAGCACGCTCAGTCTTCAGACGTTGCTGGGTTATGTCTTTGCGCCGGTCATGTTTCTGATCGGCATACCCGATTGGCAGCAGGCCCAGCTTGCCGGTGGTCTGTTCGGGACCAAGGTTGTGCTCAATGAATTCGTCGCGTTCATCGATCTGGGTGCGATGGGCGAGGGTGAGCTTACGCAGCGCAGTCGCGCGATCGTTACCTTTGCTCTTTGTGGCTTCGCGAATTTTTCGTCAATCGCGATCCAGATGGCGGTCACCGGGGGGCTTGCGCCCAATCAGCGCCCCGTAATCGCGCGTCTTGGCCTCAAAGCCCTGGCCGCGGGAAGTCTCGCCAATTTGATGAGCGCGGCTCTGGCGAGCCTGTTTCTCCCGATTTGATCCCGCTCAAAGCTCGCCCAGCGCCAAGCCGACACACAGCGTCCGACTTGGCACGAGCAAGGGCGATGACTAATGAACATCATGATTGATATGGCGACCAATAAGGCACAGGCTGCTCCCGTGAACGATACCACCATCAACATAGCCAGTGTCAGCCTGGCGCAGCCGCTTGAGGATATTGCCGACGAGCTTGGGCGCAGCTTTGCGGAGAACGGCTTCGCGGTCATCCGCGATCACGGCATCCCGCAAGAGCTTATCGACCGCGCCGAGGCGACGTCCAAGGCCTTCTTCGCGCTGCCCGAAGCGACCAAGAGGGCCTACGCGATCGAAGGCGGCGGCGGCGCGCGTGGCTATACGCCCTTTGGGACGGAGAAGGCCAAGGACGCCAACGTCTTCGACCTCAAGGAGTTTTGGCACGTCGGACGCTCGCTCCCCGAGGGGCATGAGCTTGCTGAGTTCATGGCCCCCAATGTCTGGCCAGATGAGGTCGATGGCTTCAAGAGCACTTACACCGAGTTATTTTCGGCGTTCGAAACCGCAGGGTTGCGTGTCCTTGAGGCGATCGCTCTGCACCTTGGTCTGGAGCGCGATTTCTTCGCGCCGACTGTGGCAGACGGCAATTCGGTGATGCGGCTGCTCCATTATCCGCCGCTCGGCCCCGACGCGCCCGAGGGCGCCATCCGCGCGGCGGCGCATGGCGATATCAACACGATCACGCTGTTGCTGGGAGCGGAAGAAGCCGGGCTTGAACTCCTTACAAAGGCCGGCACATGGCACGCCGTCGATGTGCCAAAGGGCGCGCTGGTGATCAATGTTGGCGATATGCTCGAACGGCTGACGGCGGGTAAGCTCGTTTCGACCACGCACCGGGTTGTCAATCCCGCCGGGCAAGCTGCGCAGCGCTCGCGATACTCGATGCCGTTTTTCCTCCACTTCCGTCCAGACTATCTGATCGAACCGCTCGAATCGTGTGTCGATGAGATGGGCTCTGAGAGCGCCGAGCCGCCAATCAGCGCCCACGATTTTCTGATGCAGCGCCTGCAGGAGATAAACCTGGCGTAGCCGACGCGAAAACGCGGTTCCTGGCGGCCACTGAGTCGAGAAAACCCCGCCTCGTTGCATCCACGCAACACAGTGCCAAAAGTCGAGCTATTTCGCGGGTTTGCGGGCCGGGCAGCGACCCTGATCCGGCCCTTGAAATTCAGCCGCCGTTCAGTTTCACAAAACTGTCACATAATGGTAGCTTTTCCGACTTGGAAGCTTCCTAGGGCGACCGGGCTCACATCCTTTCCACTGTGACCAGGGGCCCAGAATCATGAAAATCAAATATCTCCTGGCAGCTAGCGTTGTTTCACTCTCCGCCGCTGCTACCCTCTCCGCACCCGCCTACGCGCAGCAGATCACCTCAGGTATCGAAGGTCAGGTGACGACCGACGCCGGTGAGCCGATCCCCGGCGCGACAGCGACCATCACGGACACTCGCACAAACTCCGTTCGCACCGCCACAGCCGACAGCGAGGGCAATTTCCGCGTTCAGTCGCTTCCTCCTGGCGGCCCCTACACCGTGACCATCACGGCGCCCGGATACGAAGGCCAAACGGTTGAAGACGTCTTTGCCGATCTGGGCCGTCGCCAGAGCTTCAGCTTCACGCTCACCAGCACCGCGGCCGGCGCCAGCGACGAGGTCATCGTTGTCACCGGGGCCCGCGCCCGCGCCAGCCAGGTCGCCGTCGGCCCGGGTACGGCGTTCGGCACTGAGACGCTGGAAAACTTCCCGTCGATCACACGCGACATTCGCGACATCATCCGTATCGACCCGCGTGTAAGCCTCGATCGCGACAACGAAGTCGATCGCATCTCGTGCATCGGCGGTAACGACCGTTCGAACACATTTACGGTTGATGGCATTGTTCAGTCGGACACGTTCGGTCTGAACGGCACCCCGTTCGCCGCGCGTAACTCGCTGCCGCTTCCGTTCGACGTGGTCGACCAGACCTCGGTTGAATTTGCGCCGTTTGACGTTGAATATTCCGAGTTCACCGGTTGCCTTGTGAACGTTGTGACCAAGGCCGGTACCAACCGTTTCAGCGGTTCGGCCTTCTTTACCTACTTCGACGCGGGACTTCAGAACGACGAGATTGACGGCCAGCCGTTCAACGCGGGCGAAGAACAGCGCTGGGGTGCCACGCTCTCAGGTCCAATCATCAAAGATCGCCTGTTTTTCTCATTCGGTTATGAAGAGGCGGATCTCGCCGAAGGCAACAACCTTGGCACAGCGGACAGCACGGCTGGTAACACCCGCGACTTCGTCACCACCGAACAGTTCAACGAATTCGACCGCATCGCCCGTGATGTCTACGGACAGGATACCGGTGGCATTCAAAGCACGCTGCCGGAAGGCAACGTGCGCTATTTCGGTCGCCTTGACGCCCTGATCACTGAGGATCACCGTCTTGAGGGTACCTATCAGCGTCTTGAAGAAACCAACGTCGAATTCGACGGCGGTGGCGACAACTTCACGGGATATAACTCGTTCGAAGATGAAGGCACCATCTCGGATTATTATTCGGTTCGTCTCTACTCGAACTGGAGCGATGTGCTTTCGACGGAACTGCGTGTCAGCCGCGCCGAAGTCGGCGACGTTCAAGGCCCAGTCGGAGCTGGGGAAGCCCAGTCCGACGATCCGACCGTGCGTCTTGAAGTGGGCGTTGAGAACGTGACCGGCCCGGGTGAAGATGGTATCCTTGGTACCGCAGACGATGAGATTGAGCAGGGCACGCTCAGCACCGGTCCGGGCATCTTCCGCTCGGCCAACCAGCTTGACCAGAAGATCGATCAAGCGCGCTTCCAGATGAATTATGACGCTGGCAACGGCCACAATCTGAAGTTTGGCTTCGAAGTCAACGATTTGGAAGTCTTCAACCTCTTCGCCGTCAACGCTACGGGGACCATTTTCTTCGAAAGCCTCGAAGACTTTGAAGCGGGTATCGCGGCAGGCGGTACGGATGACAGCGGCGATCCGAATGATATTCTGAGCGGGAACAACGTTGGCGCGGACATCAACGTTGCCGTCGACAACGACATCAACAACGCCGCTGCGGAATTTGGTCGCCAGATTTACTCGGTCTACGCTCAGGATGAGTGGCAGGCCACCGATCAGCTCGCGGTGAACATGGGTGTTCGTGTTCAACTTTATGACGGTGACGCACCGCAGGCGAACCAGAACTTCATCGACCGGTATGGCTTCACGAACGCGGTTTCCTTCGGGACGCTCGATCCGCTGATCCTGCCACGCGTATCCGCCACTTACGAATTCGACAATGAAGGCTTCTTTTCGAACAGCCGGATCACCGGCGGCGTCGGCGTCTTCTCGGGTGGCGACCCTGTTGTCTGGTATTCGAACGCCTTTTCGAACAACGGTTTTACCACTGGCCGTGCGACGAGCAACGAATGCAGCGATGCGGAGCTGGGTCGTGACGCCAATGGCCAGTTCAGCGTGCTTGAAAACGGTCAGTTTACCGGCGTTCCGCAGTGCGTCGTGAATGCAGGTGAAGCCGAAGCGTCGGCCGGTCTCGCTGACGTTCAGTCGATCGACCCGAACCTCGACCTGCCGTCGGTCGTCCGGGCGAACGTTGGTTTTAACACGACCGTGGGTTCCGAAACCGGCTTTTTCAGCGACTGGAACCTGCAGCTCGATTACATCTATTCGCGTTTCAACGACACCTTGCAATGGGTTGATCTCTCACAGGCGGTGAACCCGAGCCTGGGGCTAGACGGCTTCACGGTTGATGGTCGCCCGATCTATCGGGCGGTCGATGTCACTCGCGCTGGCTGTGACGCGCAACTTGTCGGAACCGGCGGTGTCGGCCCCGAATATACGGGCCTGACGGATGAGTGCTTTGGAACCTTCCGCGACGACAATATCCAGTTGACCAACGGGCCGAGCACCGAAAGTCACGCTCTTTCCTTCATCCTTTCGAAGCGGTTCGACAGCGGGCTGTTTACAGATAACGGCAGCACCAACTTCACACTTGGTTACTCCTTTACCAACGCTGAGAATGCGCGCGATGCTGCAAGTTCGACGGCAACCTCTTCCTTCGATGGTGTGGCTTACTTCGATATTCAGGACCCGGCGATTGCGACATCGAACTTCGAGACCCAACACAACATCACTGCGAGCCTCTTCCTGCGTGAAGAGTTTTTCGAGGGATACAGCACGGGTCTGGGTATCTTCTTCAACGCTCGGTCGGGCCGTCCTTACAGCCTTACCTTCGATGGTGGCGGTGAGTTTGCCGACAGCGCATCCGGTAGCGACAACGCGCTGCTCTACATTCCGACCGGCGTGAACGATCCGAACCTGACTGACTACAGTGGCCTTGGTTTCAGTGCTGCGCAGCAGGCCGCCTTGCAGGCGGAACAAGCGTCAGCGGTTACAGGCCTTCTCAATTATCTCGAAAATGATGAGGGCGCGGCAAGCTGCGACTTTGAGCTAGGCGAAACCATTGAACGCAACACCTGCCGGAATGACTGGTTCTTTGATGTCGATTTCCGCATCAGCCAGGAAATCCCGTTCATTGGCAACCTGACCGGGATTGCGGATGATCGGATCGAATTCTTCGCGGACTTCTCGAACTTCCTGAACTTGCTCGACAGCAGCTGGAACGTGCTCCGTCAGCGTAACAGCCGGGTTGATCTTGTCGACGCCGGTATCGAGATCGACGATCCCGAGGATCTTGTTCCCGATGCGGACGGCGACTTTGACCAAATCAGTGCTGGTGCTGTCGACTCGCAGGGGCGCTATTCCATCTCGAACTTCGCCCCCGATGATGACAATGATGTCACCCAGTCGGCATCAGCATGGCGTATCCAGATCGGCGTTCGCTACGAGTTCTAAGCTCAGCGCTCACTGACTGATCCAACAAGAAGCGGCGGGGCCCTATGGCTCCGCCGTTTTCGTTTTGGTGCCGTCCTAGTCTTGCTACTAGCCTTGCGAAGATCGGCCCTCAGGCAGCGCGCGGGCGGGTTCGTCGGCAAGGGCCAGCAGGTCAAACGCCAGCGCCTCGCACTCGGCGCTGGAGCCTTCGTCGCGCAGCGCTCTTTCAAGCTCGGCGGCGTACTCCCCCAGCTCGGCCTCCCCGAAGCTCCCGGCCGTCCCGGCGAGCTTGTGAAGCAGCCGAAGCAGGCTTTCCCGGTCCTCGCGGTCTTGTGCGCGGCGCTTGCCTTCGAACCCGATCAGGCCATCAGCCAGCCCCTTACGGACCGCTTCGATCGCTTCCCTACGCCGTTCCAGCCACAGGTTCAGCAATCGCGGGCCTGGAGTCGATTTCCCTTCGCGCGCGCGCTCCATGGATAGATCGGCCTCGCTTTCCATCCCGTCTTTGTCTGAGGCGTCTTTGTCTGCGGGTGGGGTCGGCGGGCCCGCTGCCACAACCCGCGCTTTCCTGTCGGCGGGCATGCCGTCTTCCGGCGAGGCCTCGCTCTCCTCGCTTTGGTGGATCAGGGGCACGTCGCGGTCCATCGGCGCCTCGACGATCCGGGTAGGCAGCCAGCGCTGCAACGCCTGAACGAGATCCGAGAACACGATCGGCTTGGCAAGGTGCGCCTGCATCCCGGCTTCGCGCGCCCACGCCACATCTTCGGGGAAGGCGTTCGCCGTGAGCGCGACGATCGGCAGTGTGTCGGCCCCGATCCCTTCTTCGCGGATGGCGCGGGTTGCGGCGTAACCATCGCAATTCGGCATCTGCACATCCATGAGAACGAGGTCAAAGGGACGCGCGCGCACGACGCTGTCGATGACCATCGAAATCGCTTCATTGCCATCTTGCGCGATCGCTACGTTTTGCCCGCAACGCTCAAGCATCTCGGTCACCAGCATGCGGTTGACGTCGTGATCTTCGACCAGAAGGATGCGCGCTTGCTGAGGCAGATCCTGCGGAATAGCAGCCTTTGGCGCTTCAGGTTGTGGGGCGTCTTCGGGCGCGACCAGGGTGGCGGGGAGAATGAGGGTGAAGGTCGATCCGAGCCCAGGCTTGCTCTCCACCTCGATATCGCCACCCAGCAATTCGGCGAGTTGTCGGCTGATGGAAAGCCCCAGACCCGTTCCCCCAAAGCGCCGTGCGGTCTCGCTCTCGCCTTGTGTGAAAGGGCGGAAAATCCTCTCCAGCCGGGCTGTGCCGATTCCTATGCCGGTGTCGCGCACCCTAAGGCCCAGTTCGCCGGCATTGGCCCAGTAGCTCACGCACACTTCGCCGCGTTCGGTAAACTTGATCGCGTTGCCGATGAGGTTGAGCGCGATCTGGCGGAGGCGCAGACCATCGGTGATCACCGTCGCGCCCGCCTCCGGGCCACCGAGTTGCGTATCACCGGGCGGCAAACCGTCCGCTTCAGCATCATCACGCTCAAGGCGAAGCTCGAGACCTTTCGACTTGGCGCTTTGCCGGTGCAGCGCCACGCACTCCTCAAGCGTTGCAAGAAGATCGATCGGCCGCGCGTCGATTACGATCTGTCCCGCCTCGATCTTGGAGAGATCGAGAATATCGTTCAGCAACAGCATCATCGAGCGTCCGGACTCAACGATCATCTCGGTGTGTCGACGTTGCTCCGGATCGAGCTCGCCTTGGAGCATGAGTTCGGCAAAGCCCAGGACGCCGTTCATCGGCGTGCGGATTTCGTGGCTCATATTGGCGAGAAAGTCGGACTTGGCGTTAGCCGCGTTTTCGGCGTGCCGCCGCGCGCGGGTGAGCAGCAGTTCCAACTCCACGCGTTCGGTGACGTCGCGGGCCGAGATGATCACGCCCTCGCGCTCGCCAGTGATCGGGTCCAAGGTGATGGCGCAGTCCGCTTCGATGAACACCGGTGCCCCGTCGGCGCCGTCCAGTCGGCGGCGATAGGTTAGCCGTTCCTTATCGACTTGACCCTTCAGCAATCTCGAGACGGCATCGGCGATCCGCTGGCTCGCATCCTCCTTGGTGAGTTTGCGGATTGGGCGCCCGACGAAGTCGCCCGGAGCCTCCCCCAGAACATCTCGGACTGCGGGTGAGGCGTAGGTGCACACGCCATCACCATCAAGCTTAAGGACCGCATCGGTGATGCTGTTGGCGAGCAGCGCCATTTCGCGCCGCCCCTCGGCAATCGCTTCGGTTAGCCGATCGCGCCCGGCCAAGGTCGCCGCGATGGGCAGCCCGATGAGGAAATTGACCGCGATGAACGCCTGGATCAGGTGAAGCCGAACCGTCGGAGAGCCGCTGGCTTCAAAAATCGGGCCATAGCCGCCCCAGGTCATGGCGGTTGAGACCACGGCGATAAGCGCAACATGCAGCGCGGTGCCCACACTGCCCAAGCGAAGGGCGTGCGCGAGAGTCACGGGCACGACCAAGAACAGCAAAGGATAGGCGTTCTGGCCGAAGACCAGAGCGACACAAAGCAGGGTGGCTCCAAGCAGAGCCGCGCCTTCGGTTATGGTTCTGGCCGGAGGACGGCGACGCTGCGCCAGCGCGTCGCTGACCAGCAACACCATCGGAACGATCAGGATCATGCCCATGCTGTCTGTGAGGAACCAACTGAAGGCTCCGTCGAGCGCTGAGGCCCACGCGGTCAAACCGCCTCGGTCAAACAGCGAGAGAAGGCCGGGAGACATGGCGAGCGAGGCTATGCAAGCCGAAGTCAGCGGCCCGATAACACCTCCATTCCAGAGAAACCGGGCCAGTGTCGTTAGATTGGTCATGTCCGGCTCGGGCCCGCAGCCTCGCCGGGTCAGCCACGTGACAAGGATCACGGTGGCCATGTTCGCCGTGGAAAAGACCAGCGCTGTGTCGACGGCGTTGCCGCCGAGCGTGTTGGCCAGGAGGCTGGCGGGAAAAGCCGCGGCGTAAAAGCCGATTTCGTTGCCCAGCCTCGCGCGCAAGAGAAACGCAACCGCGCCGGCGTTCGGCAACCAGACGGTGGCGAGGGATGTGTCGAAGCGCGAGAGCGAAAGGCTCAAAAGCGCCAGCGCGAAGAAGAGGGCGGCGCCAGCCAGACCCCCAATCAGGCTTCGAAGATCGGGCGGTGCGCGCGCGATCAATGGCGGTGTGAGCGGCGGTGAACGCTTTGGATCGGGCATTGGCTCTGACGGCGTGGCTGGCTCGGTCGACACCCCCGGCCTCACGCGGCCAGGATCACCTGAATAGATGCCCGGTTCCATGTTTCAGTTGGCCGTCCCTTCAGACGCGCGACCGGTCCCATCCGAAAACCGGTCCACCGGCGCGATACGATGGACCAGAGCGTGCCTTCGAGATGGGTCAATGCGCCCGGTGGAAATGCGGCTGATGCCCTTCTTCGAAAAAATCTTCGGCTTTGGTATAGCCCGCGCGCGAGGAGAGGGGGGCGCAATCGCCTCCGAAATGGAGCGGATGGTGAATCGGAGCGCTGATATCGAGGGAACGCTTGGGAGCGAAGACAAGGCGCGCAAGACAGTGCGCTGGCCTTTGCTGGCCGGGATCGTAGCGTTTCACCTTGCCGCGCTCTACGGCCTTGCCCACGCGCTCGTTCCCGACATTGTGAGCTCTGTCGAGCGCGAAGTGGTGGCCGCCTTCGTGGTCCCCACCTCGCCCCCGAGCGAAAGTCCGCCGCCGGAAAATCGCGCTGAACCCGATGAAGGCGCACAGGGCGCACCGGGCCGCGAGGCCGTGCCCGCAGCGATCACCGCACCACCGGTGCCAACGCCGATAGCCAAACCCGAAGATCGCCCGCAATCCGCCTCCACCGGCGCAGTTCCGGTGTCAGGCGCGCGCAAAACTGGCGAAGGCACCGGGGCGGCCGGTCAAGGCCTTGGCACCGGTTCCGGAAACAGCGGGAGAGGACAGGGCGGCGTTGCGATAACCCGGCCCGAGCATATCTCCGGCTCGATCAGCAACGCGCGCGATTACCCCACACCAGCGGGCGGACGAAGCGCCCGGCGAGGCACCGAAGTCATCGTACGCGTGACGGTCGGGATCGACGGGCGCGCGCACGGTTGCTCGATCTATCGCCCAAGCCCTGATCCCGAGGCGGATCGGATAACCTGCCAGCTTGTGGTCGAGCGGCTGGGCTTTCGCCCCGCACGCGACGCCAAAGGCAACCCGGTCGAGGCGCCGTTCTACTGGCGACAGCGCTGGTTCTGAGCGCGCCTTCCAGACGCCTCGATCGCTTCCATTTTGGCTCCGATAACGCTCTGGCATCCGGCCTTCGCGCTGCTATAGCCTGGCGCATCATGAGCACCCCGGCTCTCATACATCCTGTGATCTTATGCGGCGGCAGCGGCACTCGGCTTTGGCCCGTCAGCCGCAAGCAAAAGCCCAAGCCCTTTCTGCCGCTGATTGGCAAGAGGACGCTGTTTCAACAGGCCGTTGCCCGCGTGACCGGTTCTGGCCGGTTTGCCCCGCCCATTGTTGTCGCGGGTGCGCAGCATTGCGGCCTGATCGAAGATCAGCTTTCGGGCGTGCCCGACTATCGTCTGATCGTGGAGCCTGAGGGAAAGAACACCGCGCCAGCCATTGCTGTTGCTGCCGCGCGATTGCCCAGCGATGCGATCATGCTCGTGTGTCCGAGCGATCACCACATCGCCGATGACGACGCGTTCCGGCGCGCGGCCTTGGCGGCGGCTGATCTGGCGAGCGAGGATTGGATGGTGTCGTTCGGGATTGCGCCGGAGCGACCGGAAACCGGCTATGGCTATTTGCACCGCGGCAAGCGGCTCGCTGACGGCTTTCAGATCGCCGAATTCGTCGAGAAGCCTGACCTTGCGACCGCGAAAGCCTACCTCGCGAGCGGTGAGTACAGTTGGAATGGCGGCATCTTTGCCTTTCGCGCCGGCGCCTTGCTGAACGAGCTGAACGCTCACCGACCGGCTATGGCTCAAGCGGTGGCTGCGGCGGTCGCGGCGGGGCGCGAGGAGGGCGCGCGCTTCCACCCGCAAGCCGAGGCGTTTGGGGAAATTGACGGGGAATCGATTGACTACGCGGTGATGGAGAACACCGATCGCGCCGCCATGGTGCCGGTGGATATGGGATGGTCGGACATCGGCAACTGGGCCGCCCTGCACGACGCGCTTGGCGCTGGAGGAGAGGCCGACCGATCCGTGAAAAGGGACGAGCTTGGCAACGTGACACGCGGCAAGGCCGATCTCGACAAGACGTGTCGCAATGTCCTGGCCGTCAGCGACGGTCCGCGCATCTCGGCGATCGGTGTTGAGGATGTCTGCATTGTCGTTGCGGACGGTGAGGTTCTGGTCACGACGCGCGAGGGCGCCCAACGGGTGGGCAAGCTCCCCGGAGCCAGTCAGCAATGACCAGCGATGCGGCTTTGGATGGCACCGCGCGCCAATTGCCGACGCGGAAGGTGGAGAAGGTCTGGGGCCGCGACACGCTTCCTGAGCCTTTTGTCGCGCCGGACGCTGCTCGCATCGGAGAGATATTGTTCGAGCCGCCCCCCGAAATGCCTGAGTTGCTGGTCAAATACCTTTTCACCAGCGAGAAGCTCTCGGTTCAGGTTCACCCTTCCGACGCGACGGCGCAACCGGGCGAGGCGGGTAAGGACGAATGCTGGCTGATCCTCGATGCCGAGCCCGGCGCGAAGCTGGCGATCGGTTTTGACGAGCGCATCTCGCCCGCGCGGATTGAGGCGGCGGCGCGCGATGGCTCGATCGAAGACCTGCTGACATGGCATGACGTTGCGCCTGGAGAGATCTATTATCTTCCCGCCGGCACCGTGCACGCGATCGGTCCGGGGCTCGCGCTCGTGGAAGTCCAGCAGAACAGCGATACGACATTCCGGCTCTACGATTACGGGCGCGATCGGGACCTGCACCTTGAAAGGGGCCTCGCGGTCGCGCAAGGAACGCCATACGCAGCGCGACACAAGGGCACCGTCGCGCAGCGCGAACCCTGCCTTGTCGATGGACCCTATTTTCGCCTTGATCGCATCGTGGGAGAGCCCAGCGCCGCCGACCGAGACGCCTATTCGCAAGGCGCGCTCGTGCTCCCGCTCGAGGGCGAGGTCACCTTACGCGGCGCCGCCGGCGCGGTGAAAGCGGGCGAATGCGCCTACGCCCCTTCGCTCGACGCGATCGACTTACGACACGCGGGCGTGACGCTGCTGACGCGAACCGCCTAGACGCCTGGCCGCCTGGCCGAGTTCAACCTTCAGGCGGACTTGGCCTCGGAGGACTTGGCCTCGGAGGACTTGGATTTGGCGGGCTTGACTTTGGCTTGGCTCGCATAGGCCTCCAGGACCTGTTCGATTTCGGCGCGGCCATAGGGCTTGCGCACCACGCTCATCGCACCAAGTTCGTCGATCTTGGCGCCCAGCTCGGCGTAGCCGGTCGCCAGCACGAAAGGAACGCCGCGCTCTTTGAGCTCTTCGATGACGAGCGTGCTCGATTCGCTGCCAAGGTTGAAATCGACAATTGCTAGCTCGGGCTCTTGGTCTCGAAGCGCAGCGAGGCCGGCGGCCACGCTGCTGGCGACGTCAACGAGACCGACGCCCAGTCGCTTCAGGTTCTCCTCGGTATCGAGAGCGATGATGATGCTGTCCTCGACCACCAGAACGCGGCGTGGAAGACCGTTTGCCGTATGGGGGGACTGCGCCGCGACGATACGATTGTCGTCGTTCGACGCAGCGGGATGGTCCGCTTCAACCTCTGCGCTTCGGTGGCTGACATACCGGCGGGGGACAACAAAGTCGGCCTCCAGCCCCGCGAGCTGGAAACGCAACCGTGCCTCGCCCTTCAGCTCGAAGGGTATCGAGCGCTCGATAATGGTGGAACCGAAACCGCGCCGTGTGGGAGGCTGCACGGGTGGCCCGCCCCGCTCGCGCCATGCGATAGCGAGATCGTCCAGCGCGGTGCGCGAGACCTCGACCGTGACCGAGCCCGAGCGATCGCAAAGACTGCCGTACTTTGCCGAGTTGGTCATCAACTCGTGTACGACCAGCGCGAGCACGGTGTAGGCTTCGGGCGCGATAAGGACCGATTCCCCGATGAGCGTGAAGCGGTCCCACTTGCCGGTGAGATACGCCTCGATCTCGCTCTCGAACAGCTTGGCGAGCGGCGCTGGCGTCCAGTTCTCGCGCGTTATGTTGTCGTGCGCGGACGCGAGCGCGGCGATGCGTCCACTCACGATCGAGGCGAAACTCTCGACGTTCACGGCGTCGTGCTGCGATTGCGAAACCAGGCTGCGAATAAGGTTGAGAATGTTGCGCACGCGATGGTTGAGCTCGGCGATAAGCAGGTCCTGCTGCTCCTGCGCGCGGTGGCGCTGGCGCGCCACCTCGTCGGACATGCGCAGGATCACCTCAAGCAGGGCAACGCGCAGTCCTTCGGCGATCTGCAGGTCGTCCTCGCTCCATTCCTCGCTATGCCCGTCGACAGTCTTTTCCCACGCCGCGAAACTCTCTCGGGGTTGCAGCCGTTCGCCGGGCGTCGCCACCTTGGCTTTCGATGGATCGCCGGCCCAGGACACGGTTTGGGTCAGCGGTTGGCGCCAAAGGATCAGATGCTCGTTGGAATCGCGCGATATTGGAATGATGAGAGCGCCGGTCGCGCGCTCGGCGAAAGCCGACGCCGACGGGATATGCTGGGCCAGATTGGTGGTGCCATAGGCCACTTGAACATCCGCGTCGCTCAGATCGCCCGCGATCGCGGCGAATTCCGCTTCGCTCGGCGCGGCGCCGTAGCTTGTGAACTCGTTCGAGACCTTTAGGCTTAGGCCATCATGCGGGATCAAACCCTCCAGCATCTCTGCCACTCTCGCGACATTGGCGCCAAGGGACTCGCCATCGGCAAGGTTTACCATCAGCGTATTGTGCAGATCCCTCCCGCGCGAGCGCAGCCGCTCGGAACGGTCGATCAGCATTCGATCGAGGATCAGCGAGAACATCTGACTGAAGGTCTCAGCCACGGTCCTGAGCGAGAACGAGGGTAGCTTTGGTTCGCCATGATGGCATGAAATCATGCCCCACAGTTTTCCGCGGCGCACGATCGCCATGGCCAGCGTCGCGCCGACGCCCATGTTGGTCAGGTATTTCAGATGCATGTTGGAATGCGCGCGCAAGACGCTCATGGACAAATCGAGCGGCTGGCCGCCGAAGGTGACGGCCGGGTCAACCGGCGATGGCTCGGCCGAGACATCGGCAATCACCCGGACCCGGTTGCGGCGAAAGAGATCGCGAGCCTGTTGCGGAATGTCGGCCCGGGGGTAGCGAAGCCCGAGATAGGGCTCCAAATCCTCGCGCGCGTCTTCGGCGATCACTTCGCCGCTCTCATCGGCATGAAACTTGTAGACCATGACCCGGTCGTATCCGAGCATCTCCCGCACCAGCTTAGCGGTTTGTGAGCACAGGCGGGGCAGGTCGTTGATCGTTTCAAGCTTGGACACCAGGGGCGCGATGAGCGAGACGTGGTTCACGAACTCGTCCGGGTCATGCCGCTCGAACTCGACAATCACCCGCTCGCCGACCTTGTGCACGGCGCAATCGAACAACGTCTCCGGCTGGGCAAGGGCAACGCCAAACAGCCGCTCGACCGCGTCCTCTTCGGTCAGGCGTCGGGCGGCTGATTTCAGAGCCTCCACAGCCTTCGGCAAGAGCACCTCGTCGAGCGCGGCGCCAATCTTCGGCAGCGCGCCGAGGTTAAGCAGCTCTGCGCAATTGATCGAGCGTTGGCCCACGCGCCAATCGCGGCGCAAGGCGATTAGGGCGCCAAATGGCTGGACCGCCGCAATATGATGGATCGGTTCCCGATCGCATTCGGTGAGTTCGCGCGGTGTGGAATGAAAGTTCATCGGGTCCCGTTCTCTATCGCCGCCTCGAGGACCCCTCCCGAGATGCCGCCTTGTTCAGCCTGGCGGTGCCTGTGCGTGCTCAATGAAGTGCTCGAATACGTGGGATGCGGCAAGGCTGGCCACTTCGACTGCCTCCATTTCGGCGCCATTTTCGAGCTCGATCCGCAATCTTTTCCAGAATTCGAGCATTGCGGGGTCGCCCAGAAAACGTGTCGGCCAGTCCTTTGCCCCGTTCGCTTGCGCTGTGCGACGCACCTCGGCGAGGATCGATCGGTTGCCAAGCGCGGAACCGGCCAGCACCCAGGCCGCTCCCAAAGCTTCGCAGCGCGCGGTTTCGTCGTCTCTGCGCGCGCCAGTGTGGGCGACACCCTTCGGTTCGAAGCGAGCGTGGGGCTTCGGCAGTTTGCAGCCCAGTTGGTCGAGATCCTCGGCGATCAGGGTAGACTGGGGCGGGGGGCATAGATCATCGGGCGCGCTTGCCTCCAGCCACGCTTCAACGGGCACCCGCGCCGCGTATTGAAGGGAGAGGAAGTGCGCGTAATCTTCGAGCGTACTCCAACCCGACGCAGCGCGCATCGTGCCATCTAGCAGATCATGAGCGTTGGCCGTCGCCTCTCGCAAGGTCTGGCGCAAGTTATCGCTAGGTCCGGCAAAGCCCATCACACCACTCCCGCCTGCGCATCCAATGTCACATTGAATAGTCAACAAGGACGTCCAACCAACCTGACACAGAGTTCCGAGATTTGCAAACGCAAGCCGACCGGCCAATTGCGTGGAACCGCTTATAATGATCGCGAAAACCCCGAAAATCCGGGTCAGTCACTAGGTGAGCAGCCGCGTGCCCTCTTTGCGCACGGAGCTTTCGATCTTGCCGTTCAGAAAGCTCAGGATGAGCGGCAGGTCGACTTCGATCACAACGTGATCCTCGGCGATGTCCACCGATCCCCTGATGCGCTGACCGGCAATCGCCACGAGGAAGTCCATGTGATCCTCGTTTGCCCAGTTGCTCTCAAGGCTGGCCATGCCTTCGGGAAAATAGCTTACGATCTCGCCTTTGCGCTCTTCGAGCCGCCGCCGGATCTCAGTGCGTTCCAGTTGGTGGGGCAAACGAACCTTCATCGGTCCTACGCGCTCTTCTCTTCGCTCAGCGCCTCGGTCCCGCCATAGCGGTACTCCAGGTAACGGTCCTTGATCGCCAGATCGTCCATCGCGCCTTCGGCAAGCTGGCGCGTCACGCGGTCGATCTCGCCGGACAGCTTGCCCAGGCTGTCGGTCAGACGTTCATCAGCGCTCTTGCCGGTGTGTTTCTCGGCGCGCAGGTGCTCGGGGATCTTCTTGTAGTTGTCGATCGTCTCGGGAAGATATTCGCCGACCAGCTCGCGCACGTCGTTCATCGCCGGATGCGCAGCGTCGATCGTTTCGAGCTGAAGGCCCAGTGCGTCGAGCTGCACGCCGAGTTGATCGACCACGCGTACGGCGGGCGGGGGCAGAGCCTTGCGTTGATCTTCCAGCCACAGTTCGGTGTTGGCGACCATCTGCTGCGGGCTGCCAAGCTTGAGGTCTTCGCGCTTGGGTGGCTTCACCTTGGGGAAGCTCGAAAACACCGCCACGGCGAGAGCGGTCGCGACGACCACTGCCATTACGCCCCAGAATCCGATCCCGTTGAACATTGCGCCAGCTATTCCCGCGCCGAGCCAGATCGCGACGATGGCAAGGACGATGTTGCGGACCTTCTTGAGCAGATTTTTCAGCTTGGCCTCGGCGCTTCCCTTGCCGATGCTGTCGGCTGGCCGGTGCGTGCCGCCGCCGCGCTGCACCGCAAGCGATTGACGCGCGGCGCCCATGATCTGATCGGATTGCTTGGTGGTGTCGACCATGCGCGTGCCCGTTCAGGATTCAAGCGCCAGCAGCGAAGGCTCGCTCGCGACCTTGGCCTGTGCCTGGGCCTGACCTTCGGCGCGCGCGATATAGCCTTTCGACTTCTCGACCTCTTCCGAAAGCACGTTGACCGTCTGCTTCATGGAATCGAGCGCGCGGGTCTTGAAATCATCGACCTCGTCCATTGTGTCGTAGATGTTCTGAAAGGCGCGCTGTAGCGTCTCCAGCGGAATGGTGGAGGAAGCGGCCTGTTCGTGGATCTGTCCGGTCTGCTCGCGCAGCAGCGTGCTGGTGGAGTCGATGATGTTCGCTGTCGTCGAATTGAGCGAGGTGATCTGTTCCAGCACCAGTTTCTGGTTGGTCATCGCCTGCGCGACGGTAACCGCGGTGCGCAGCGCGCTTACGGTCGTTGTGCTCGCGCGATCCACGCCCTTGACCAGCTCCACGTTGTTCTTCTTGACGAGGTCAAGCGCGAGATAGCCCTGCACGCTGACCGCCATCTGCGTCAGGAGATCCTGGGTGCGCTGGCGCACATAGAACAGCGCGCTTTCCCGCAGCGCCTTGGCTTTTTCGGGATCGCTCGCGTCCAGCTCGATCGCCTTGGCTTCGAGCCGCGCGTCGAGTGTCTTGGCGATGTGGATCATCTGTTCCAGTTCGCCCATCGCTTCCCACAGTTTGGCGCGTTCCTGATCGATGGCGGCGTTGTCGAGCACCAGTTCCTTCTTTCCGCCTTCGAGGCTTTCGAGGATCGACTGGATGTGCCCCTGCGAGCTTGTGTAGCTGTCGAAATAGTTCTGCAGCTTGCTGCCGAACGGGATGATGCCGAAAAGCTTGCGCGGCTCCATCAGTTTGCCCTTTCGCCCCGGATCGAGCTCTTCGACGGTGCGGCGCAATTCGGCGAGATCCTTGCCGACATTGTTGTCTGAATCCATCGCTCGCACGGGACGATCGAGAAAGCGGTTCGAGTGACCCGCCGCCGCGCGTATCTGCTCCTGACCCATGCGGGTGATCTGATCCACCTTTTCGCCGAAAGCCGGCGAGTTGGCATCGACCGAGATCAGGTCGGTCACGAAGCTGTCGACCTTCTGATCGAGCTTCGACTTCTGCTCGTCGGAAACCGGAACGAGCCCGGCGGCCTGTTCCGGCGCGACGACAGGGACGGGGTCGGGCGGGGTCAGATCGAAGGCAGCGGCTTCCTTCGTCGCGGTGGCGATATTGGTGACGGCCTCGTTTTCGGTGCTCATAACGGCTTTTGTGCTCCCTGTAACGATGCCTGCACGAGCGGGCTGTCGTTGCGTTTCCCAACTGTATTAGGCATCTAAAACACGAGTTTCAAGAATGCCCGATCCGACCGCTGCCGTCCATCGTAATGCGCGTATTGGCAAAATCGCGTTAGCGCCTTGCGCTGCAATCGCGCTTTTGTTTGCAAAAGACTGGGAGTATCGCACGTCATTGGACGAAAAGGAGCCATGCATTTGGCGACGTTGGACAACAGGTCTGAAGAAAATCCGGCGGGCGCCGCACGGATAGCCGAGCCAAGCGCCGGAGGCGTGAGAAGCCGCCGGACCCCCTTTTCGCGCGTTGTCTTCAGTCTGCAAAGGTATTGGCTGCAAGACGTCATCGGAACGGTCGACCAGGCCGAAGTGATCGAGAAGCGCCGCGCCGAATGCTCCTTGTCCGAACGTTACCTGTTCATGACGGCAATGAGCGCCGGTATCGCCGTTCTGGGTCTTCTTCTGTCCTCTCCGGCGGTTGTCATCGGGGCCATGCTCTTGTCGCCGCTGATGGACCCGATCATGGGCCTGGGCTTCGCGCTTGCAATCGGCGACTACCACTGGCTTCGCCAATCGGCGCGCAGTCTGGCATGGGGTACGATCGTGGCGATCGGGCTGACCGCGCTGGTCGTCTTCGTGTCTCCGATCAAGACGATCACGCCGGAGATCGTGGCGCGCACCGAGCCAACCTTGTTCGATCTGTTTGTCGCGCTGTTTTCCGCTCTGGCTGGCGCATACGCCATGATCAGAGGCCGCTATGGAACGATTGTCGGCGTGGCAATCGCCACGGCCTTGATGCCGCCGCTGGCGACCGTTGGCTTCGGCTTTGCGACCTGGAATTGGACCGTCTTCTCCGGCGCGCTGCTGCTTTATGTCACCAACCTCATAACCATCGCATTGACCGCCTGGGCGATGGCGCGGGCCTATGGCTTTCGCACCAGTCTGACGGCACGCCAATCGAACTTTCAGAATCTTGCGGTGTTTGCCGTCTTCATCGCCTTGATCATTCCGCTAACCTATTCGCTGCAGCAGATCGTCTTCCAGACAAACGCGCAGCGCATCATGCGCGCGGAGATTGAGGACGCCTTTGTTCGTGACAGCGAGATCTTTCGTCTCGACGTCGATTTCCGCGCGGACCCCATCCTGGTGAGCTCGACCGTTTACACGCCCACGCTGCAACCCAATGCCGAGGCCGAGATCGAGCGCGCCTTTAACGCGCGTCTCAGTCGACCCGCGCAGCTTTCCCTCACTCAACTGCAAGTTGGAACCAGCGCCACAGCAGCGCAGGCCGCGCAGCTTTCGGCGGCCCGAGCGAACGAAGAGCAACGCGAGATTGCCCGCGCTGAAGATCTTGCGAAACGGCTCGCTCTGGTCGCCGGTGTGCCGGAAAGCGATGTGACCATCGATCGCACGCGCCGCCGCGCCATGGTGCGCGCGCAGCGTCTCGAAGGCGCGAGCCTGGCCGCCTATCGCGCGCTGGAGGACCGCATCGCGCAGACCGAGCCGGACTGGACCATCGAACTGCTTCCTCCGATGAGCGATCTGCCCGACCGTATCGGTTTCGAAGCCCGCGAGGTCGAGGAGGGGGAAGAGCCGGCTCTCGTCTTGACGGATCAAGGACGCGACGCGCTCGACACGGTGGCGTGGGCGTCGGCCCGCTTCAACGTGCCGATTGTCCTCGTCGGACCGCAACAGGACGCCGAGCGCGCGCAGGAGCTTCTTGCGCAGCGCGGCGTCGCCGTGAGCGTCGAAGAGGGAGGCGCAGCGCTCCGCGCGCAGTGGCGTCCCTAGGCCGCCAGTTTGATCGGAACGATCTCACCCGACAGATAGAGCTTCTTAGCCTTGGCGCGGCTGAGCTTGCCCGAACTGGTGCGCGGCAGCGTGCGTGGCGGGACCAGTTCGACGACGCAATTCATGCCCGTGACCGAGCGAACCTTGTCCGAGATCTGCTCGCGCAGCTTCACACGCTCGACCGGATCGGACACGCGGCAATGGACCAGCACCGCCGGCGCCTCTTCGCCGTTGTCGGTCTCGACCGCGAAGGCGGCGATATCGCCATGGTTGAAGCCGGGCAGTTGCTCGACGGCCCACTCGATGTCCTGGGGCCAATGGTTCTTGCCGTTGATGATGATCATGTCCTTCGCCCGCCCCACGATGAACAGATAACCGTCCGCCAAGTAGCCCATGTCGCCGGTGTCGAGCCAACCATCGACGATGGCGTCGGCGGTCGCTTCCTCGTTACGGAAATAGGAATGCATCACCGAGGGCCCCCGGCACCAGACCTTGCCGATCTGGTGATCGCCGCGTGAGTGTCCGTCTTCGCCCCGGATGGCGACCTCCATGTCGGGCAGAGGCTTGCCGCAATTGACAATCGCGCGGTAGCGGGCCGGGCGCGAAATGTCGCGCGGCGTGCCCGAAAGGCGCTCTTCTTCGACCAGTTCGACCCGAATGCCTTCGCCGGGCGGCGTTACCGTGACGGCCAGGACAGCCTCGGCCAGACCATAGGAGGGGGTGAAGGCGCTCGCCTTGAACCCGGCGTCACTGAAGGCGTTGACGAAGCTCTGCATCACGTCCGGGCGGATCATGTCGGCCCCGTTCCCGGCCACACGCCAGCGCGAAAGGTCGAAGCGTTCGGCAACATTGGATTGGCTCGAAATCCGGCGCGCGCAAATGTCGTAGCCAAAGGTTGGTGAATAGGAGAGCGTGTTGCCCGGATTGCGGCTGATCATGTCGAGCCAGGCCAGCGGGCGGCGCGCAAAGGCATCGGGTTTGAGGTAATCGCCGCTCACCTGATTGGCGATCAGCGACAAAAAGCATCCGACAAGCCCCATGTCGTGATACCATGGAAGCCAGCTTACGCAGCGATCGTTCGCGCCCAGATTCATGGAGGTCGAATGACCATAGAGGTTGTGGAGCAAGGCCTTGTGCGTCACCGCCACGCCTTGCGGGAAGCGGGTCGAGCCCGACGAATATTGCAGATAGCAGATATCCTCAGGACCGGTGTCCGGCAGCTCACACGGTGGCGCTTTGCGCAAGGTGAAGGTTTGCCAGCTTTCGGCGGGGCAAGACTGCCTGTCCGCAGCCGCTTGCGCCATCTCTCCGATTGCCTCGGGGTAAAGCAAAAGGGCCGGGTCCGAACTTTGAAGCTGGATCGCGAGCTGATCGATGAAGCTCTCCTTGCCGCCAAAGGTCGTGGGCAAGGGCAGGGGCACGGGCCAGGCGCCCGCGTAGATGCACGCGCAAAACAGCGCGGCGAAGTCGGGCCCGGTCTCAGCTATCAGGGCGACGCGGTCGCGCGGTTTTATTCCGGCAGCGATAAGCCTGCGCGCCATGAGGAGCGCGTCTTCGCGCATTTCGGAGTAAGGATACACGCGCTCAAGTTTTCCACGCATATCGTGGAAATTGAGGCCCTTTTGGCTGCGCGCAGCGTAATCGAGAGCCTCGGCAAAGGTCGAAAACTCCGCGCGCCGGCGCGGCAGATCGCAGTCATTTGGCGTCGGCGTCAATACGTCGTCGGTCATTTTTCCTAGCGAAACCCGTATGTTGCTTGGCCCCAAGGGCCTGCGCTACTGTGTCCTTCAAGCTCTGGCCAAGAGCACCAAAGCCATCCGATTTTTTTCCATTTGATAACGACTGTGGCACGAATAAGGCGAAATGGTTTCACGAGAAAGCAAAATGTCATCACTTGGTAGTGAGACCTCCGGGCGCAAACAGAGCCCCGAACGCGCGCGAAAGGCACGCAAGCGTGCGCCTCTCGACGAGAGCGCCTTGCGCGATCTCGCCTTGGCCTACGTTGCGCGCTTCGCAACGACGGCGGCCAAGCTGGAGGGTTATCTCGCTCGAAAAATCCGCGAGCGCGGGGTTGCCGAAGACGCCGACGGGCGCACCAGCGAGCTTGACGTGACCGGGCTGGTGATGCGGCTGGTCGAGCTTGGTTACATCGATGACGAGGCGTATGCGCGCGGCCGTTCGCGCGACCTGACGCAGCGGGGCTATGGCAAACGCCGGGTTGAACAGGCGCTGTGGGCGGCGGGCGTTGAGGAACAGACCCGAGCGGACAACGCGCCCGGCGAAGCGGCAGGACGGCGCGCCGCCATGCTGCTGGCAAAGAAACGCGGCTTTGGCCCCTTCGCGCGCGCGTCTCTCGATGATGAAGCCGACAGCGAAGCTGTGCGCAAACGCAAGGAAAAACATATCGCCGCCATGCTGCGCGCCGGGCACGTGTTCGAACACGTCCGGTTCATCCTCGACGCGGCGCACGCAGACGACGTAGAAGGCTGGGTGATCGAGGCCGAAGAGGAAGAACGCGATGATCAGGTCTAGCCGCAGGACCGGCGATTGGAGGGGCGTGTGGGCCGTTGCGCTTGCGCTGCTGGTGGCGGCGTGTTCTCCGGTGGACGCGGCGAGGGAAGTGCCCACCGCTCCTTCGGCGACGCAGGCTGCGGACGCGTCCAAGAGCGCTGTCCATCCGATCTCCGGGCTTCAGATCGCCGAAGTCACTGTGGTTAGCGGAGGCAAGCGTTTCCCATTCAAGACCGAGCTTGCTTTAAGCCGCGAAGCGCAGACGCGCGGCCTCATGTTTCGCGAGGCACTGGCCGATGACGAGGCCATGCTGTTCCCCAACGATTCGCCGCAGATGCGCAGCTTCTGGATGAAGAACACGCCGATCAGCCTCGATATCATCTTCATCGGCCCTGATCGCCGGATCACGAATATCGCGACCGCGGTGCCCTATTCGCTCGATTCCGTGCCATCGGAAAGCGAGGTCATCGCGGTGTTCGAAATTCGCGGCGGGCTGGCTCAGGAATTGGGGATCAAGCCTGGCGACAGCGTCGAGTGGGAACTGCCCTGACGAGAGCCGCCGTGCGAACGCGGCAAAGTCACTTGGCGCGCCAGAGAGCTTGGGCTAAACGCCGCGACCATGGGAATCTTCGGAAAAATCTTCACCTGGTGGGATGGCGCGACGCTCGGCACGCATCTGTGGGCCAGCCGCCAGGGCGGCGAGCATGTCGGCACCGACCACGCGGGGAACAAATATTATCGCAAGCGGCGCAAGGGCGATGAAGCCTCGACCGGTTCCTACACGCAGCGTGAGCAGCGCTGGGTCATTTACGATGGCGCAAACGATGCAAGCCGCGTGCCCTCCGAGTGGCACGGCTGGCTGCACGGCGCGTTCGACGATGTGCCCGAGAGCCACTTGCCGCCCGCCAAGGTCTGGGAAGCCGATTACACGCCCAACGCGACCGGAACCGCCAAAGCCTATCTGCCACAAGGCGCGCTTGAGCGCGGCGGCAAACGCGCAAAGGCGGATGGCGATTACGAAGCCTGGTCGCCTGAGAGCTGACTGTACTTCACCATGCGCCCGCCATTTCTGATTGCCGCCGGGGCCCTTGCGTTCGTCGTCAGCGCCTGCGGTGAAACTGCGGGAGAGGGCGAGGCGCTGGGTGAGAGCGCGGCGGTCGAGCCTGCAGGTGAGACGGAGGGTGAGCCGGACACCGACGCGGTCGAAGGGGCAACGCCGGTCGAGGAACGCGTCGCAACCATCGGCCTGCTCAACAAGCGCAACAATCTGAGCCAGGATTTCGAGATGCGTCCGGGCGATGTGCGCGAGGAGGGTCCGGTTATCCTGCGCCTGGCTACGTGCGAACGAACCGCGCCGTGGGAAATGCCTCAGGAAACCGGCGCGTTCGTGCAGCTTGATGTGCTTGAGCGCGGGCAGAGCGAACACACGCGGGTTTTTTCAGGCTGGCTTTTCAAGGAATCGCCCAGTCTCAACGTTGTCGAACACCCGATCTACGATGTCTGGGTCAAGGATTGCGCGATGCGCTTTCCGGGCGAGTCATCGGGCAACAGCTGAACGCCGGGGACAGAGCCCGCAACCGCTTCGCGCGTAAAGGCTTTGTACGCCTCCATCAGGCTCATTCGTGGTCGACCCCGCGCCCGCTCCAGCGCCTGCAAATACATGCGCTGCGGCATCTCGATCGCTCCGAGCGAGGCCAGGTGATCGGTCATGAACTGGCAGTCGAGCAGTTGATAGCGCGCCCGGCGCATCAGCGCGACCAGCCAGGCGAGCGCGACCTTGCTGGCGTTGTCTGTTCGCGAAAACATGCTCTCGCCGCAAAAGACCCGCTCAAAACACACGCCGTACAGTCCTCCCATCAGGACAGGCGGCCCGTCGGCCTGGTCCGAGGCGCGCCAGCATTCGATCGAATGCGCGTGCCCCGCTTCATGCAGCGCGACATAGCTGCGCAAGATGCGATCGCTGATCCAGGTTTCCGGGTGGCCGGGACGTGGTTCGGCGCAGGCCTTCACCACCTCTTCGAACGCGCCGTCGAGCGTTACAACAAAGCGATCCGCGCGCACGACCTTGCGCAGCGACTTTGACAGGTGGAACAGGTGCAGCGGCAGGATCGCGCGTTCCCGCGGCTCTACCCAGAAGATGTCCGGATCCTCGCGCTTGTCGGCCATCGGGAAAATCCCGCTGCGATAGGCGAGCAGCAAGGTCTCGACGGGAATCGCGCTGCGCAAGGGAGAATGCATGGGGCCAAGAGTAGCAGGCGAGGCTCTTCAATAAAGTACGAAGGCGACAAGTTGATGCTTGAGAGTGTTGCTTCGCCCTCTCGGCTCCTCTAAAGGCGTGCGTCCAAGTGCAGGGGCGTAGCTCAGTTGGTAGAGCATCGGTCTCCAAAACCGAGGGCCACGGGTTCGAATCCTGTCGCCCCTGCCATTTCCTCCCATGTCGCAGAAGAAGGCCGTCGGCCCGCTTTGGGCATCCGCTGCGCCTGCAACCACGCGCGCGGAAACTGCCCGGTGATCGCACACCGCCTCGGCTCCGATCCTGAACCGGAAATAACCCGCGATTTCAGCATCCGGTCAGGAGCGCTTGGGCATGTAATTTCTGCATCGGAAAACGGGAACTGACGACCTTCGAGTTGCGCCAGGAACCCTGAAAGGAGGACGAAAATGTCTTATCTTAGTCTCAACCGTCCGCAGCCGAAACTCGCGGGTGAGCCGCTGGCGATTTCGGCGCTGTGCGTGCGCGCGCTTCCTCGCGGGGTGGTGAGAGCGCGACGCGCAAGCGCCGATGCGCGCGAACCGGGAAGCGGCGCGTTGGCGCGCCTTGCCCAATGGCTGCGCGCAGGGCGCTGATCATCCTGCCTTCAAGCTGAGACCCACACGCGCCGAGTGCAGGTGGAACCTTCCCTTCGAGCCGCGCATGGCCGCGTCTGAACGGGCCGCTCAGTATTCCTCGGGCTCTTCGGGGGTTTCCTTGCCGTAGGTCTTGCCGGCGTGCTTGTCGCCGCGCGCGAGCTTGAACACGACGCCGGACAAAAGGACAAGCGCGAGAAGGTTGGGCAGCGCCATCGCGGCGTTCGAAATGTCGCCCAGACGCCAGACCAAGGTTAGATCCTGCGTCGATCCGACATAGATCACGACGCACCACAGGACGCGCCAGATCATGTGAAGGATCTTTTCACCCCGCCGCGAGGAACCGGGCACACGGTCATAGATGAACGTGATCGCCCGCTCCCCGTAATAGCTCCAGGTGAGCAAGGTGGTAAAGACGAACAGGATAAGCGCGATCGAAGCGATAAGCGTGCCCACCGGGATGGAAGCGATCGTGAACGGGAGCGCGGCCGCGAAGGCGCCGCTGGTCATGGCAAAACCGCGCAGATCGCTGTTCCAGGCGTGATTCACTGCTTCGCCGCCGCCGGTGAACTCGCCTTGCACGGTCAGAATAACAAGCGCTGTCATCGTGCAGATCACCACGGTGTCAATGAACGTGCCCAGCATCGCCATGCGGCCCTGCTGCTCGGGATCGTTGGTCTGCGCAACCGCGTGCGCAATCGGCGTTGAACCTTGTCCCGCCTCGTTAGAGAACAGGCCGCGCGCCGCGCCAAAGCGGATCGCGATGATGAGAGCTGCGCCAAGAAAACCACCGGTTGCAGCCTGCGCATTGAACGCGCCGTGGAAGATCAACCCGAAGGTTTCGGGCAGATCGCCAGCGTGCAGCGCCAGCACGATGACCGCCATCGCGATATAGGCGGCGGCCATGAAGGGAATGATCTTTTCAGCCACGCTGCCGATCGACTTGATCCCGCCGATAATCACGATGAAAACCAGCACCGCGACAATCGCGCCGCCCAGCCACTCCTCGATCCCGAACAATTCGTTGAGCCCGTCCGCCACGGCGTTGGCCTGGATCGAATTTCCGGTGACCATCGCCGAAAACAGCGTGCCAAGGCAGAAGACGATGGCAAGCCACGTGTATTTCGGACCCAGACCCAGCATGATGTAGGTCATCGGACCCCCGCGATAGACCCCATCCGAGGTCTTCTCGCGATAGCGGATCGCCAAAGAGCCTTCGCCAAAGGCCAGAGCCATGCCGAAGATCGCGGTGATCCACATCCAGAAAACCGCCCCTGGTCCACCCATCGCGATCGCGGTGGCAACGCCGGCCAGATTGCCGGTGCCAACCTGACCCGAAAGCGCGGTGGACAAGGCGGCAAACGGGCTGATTTCCCCGTCGCCTTCGCCCTTGCGGCTCCGGAACAGGCCGGCAAACGCGCCTCCGAGTTTCACGAGTGGGTAAAAACGCAGCCCCACCATCATGTAAAAGCCGATACCGAACAGAACGATGACCATTGGCGGGAACGGCTCTCCGGCAATGGTCAGGAAGGGCTCGCCCATCCATGTGCCCACCCAGATGAAATCGGAAATGTTGGTGACATGGTCGATCAGGCTCATTCCGCCTGCGTCATTGGCTGCCATGTGGTGAGATATCCCTGTAGTTCTTTGCCCGAAGCGACGCACGCTAGAGTTGTGCGCCGCAAAACGAAAGCCCCTAGCTCCAAGCTCGCGCTTGCAATTCCTCTGCGACGGGCATAATGGCAACACGTCTTCCCGGACATCGCAGATTTCAAAGCTTGAGCGGCGACCTTGTCCCGCAGAGCGATGAGCCCTACCTGTCGGGGAGACGAAACCTTTTTGCAAAGAGCGCCGCACGATCATGGCCGAAGAAACCAAACCGAAGAAAACCAGCGTCCCCGAATTCGTCAATCAAGTGCGTTCGGAGACTTCGAAAGTCGTGTGGCCCACGCGCGATGAGACGATCCGCACCGCGATCTTCGTCTTCATCATGATGGTGCTCCTGGCGCTGTTTTTCCTTGGCATCGACACCGTGTTCCAGGCGGTGGTCAACTTCGCGCTCTCGCTCTCGATCTAAGGCCGCGCCTCAACCCAAGGGCGCTCACGAAGCCCCATTATACTGTGCAGGAAACACCATGGCTCGCTGGTACATCATCCACGCCTATTCCGGTTTTGAAAACAAGGTGAAGGAATCGATCCTCGCCGAAGCGGAACGGCTCGGCCTTTCCGAAGGCGTCGAGGAAATCGAAGTGCCGACCGAGACCGTAACCGAAGTGAAACGCGGCAAGAAGGTGCAGGTCGAGCGCAAGTTCATGCCCGGCTATGTCCTCGCCAAGCTACGGATGAACGATGATATCTATCACCTCGTCAAGAACACGCCGAAGGTGACGGGATTCCTGGGCAACAACAACAAGCCCCAGCCGATCAGCGAGAAAGAGGCCGCGCGCTACTTTGGCGGGGTCGAGGAAGCCAAGGCCGCACCCAAGGCGCAGGTCAATGTCGATTATGAGATCGGTGATCAGGTCAAGGTGCTCGACGGACCCTTTGCGAGCTTTAACGGCGTTGTGGAAGAGCTCGATTTCGACAAGGGCAAGGTCAAGGTCAGCGTCTCGATCTTCGGCCGCGCTACCCCGGTTGAACTCGACTTCGAACAGGTTGAACTGGTAAAGTGAGCTTCTGAGCTGAGACTGACGCCTGAGGGAGACACGCGAAGATGAAAGCGCCGACAGCCAACCTGCTCAACGCTTTTGTCCTGATCGCGATGTCGGCCTGGGCTTATCTGTCCTCCGTGACGCCCTCGCTCACCGCTGTGATCCCCGGCGTGTTCGGAATGGCGCTGTTGCTGTGCCAGCAGGGTGTGATGCGCGAGAACAAGCTGATTGCGCATGTGGCCGCGGGGCTGACGCTGGTGGTGTTCGTGGCCCTTATCATGCCGCTGCGCGGCGCCTTTGCTCGCGGCGACACCTTGGCCATCCTGCGCGTTGCGGCGATGATGGCGACCAGCTGGTTCGCCATGATCGCATTCATCCGCAGTTTCATCGCCGCGCGCAAGGCGCGCGAAGTCACCGCGCCCTAGGCCGGCCAGAAGGGCTGACCGGCCTTGGCCTGAAGGAACAGCGCGGCGGCCAGGCCCAGTTGCGCCAGCGTCACGCCAGCCACGATCCCTTTCGCGTTCCATTCCCGGCGATCCGCCAGCCACCCGGCGAACGGAACGGTCTGCATCAGGTGCAGGCTGACAAAATGCGCAGGCCGCAGGTCGCCATATTCTCTCGACCAGCCGAAGAAGGGCACGGTCGCTCCGCCGCCTTCCAGCGGCGCGCCGACATAGCGGCTGGAACTCGACATTTCGAAGCCGAAGTAAAGCGTCGAGAAAAACGCGCCCGTCAGGCCCACGACCGAGCCAAGCCACAAACCAAAGCGCGAGCGGTCTCCCTTGCGCCAGATTTGCACGGCGAGCGCCATCGCGATTGTCATCAGCAGGAACGCGCCCACGCCCATCGCGGCGTACATCAGTCCCTCGAACTGGCTGTCGTAATTGAAATGCGAGCGCTTTGCCTGCGCGGCCTGAACGGCCACCCAAACGTATTCGAGCAGGAGCGCGAAACCCGCCAGATAACTGAACACGATCAGGGTTGGCCCGGTGCGTACTTTGCGCGGTACAAGCTGTGCGAGCGCAGTGATCGTGAAGAAGTGCAGAGCGAGCGAGATGTTGAATTTCTGAGGCTTCACCCAGACCGGAGCGCTGTCGAGCGCGCGCGGGTCGATCAGCATGGCGGGCACAAACACGACAAAGCTCGCAGCCATTAGCAACGCCAAGGAGAGGTTGAGCTGCGTCATATGGTCGCTCGAAAGCCGGGGGACGAGAGAAACCGGATCGCGGGCGGGAGCGTCTGTGGTGGTCACGCCGGAAACTCCCGCATCGCGGGGTCGGAGCTTCCGCGCGGCCAGCGCAGCGTGCCCGCCTTGATGGTGAGAAAGATCGCTAGACCAATCGGGCCGAGCATGAACGTCGCGACAAGGATCGGCGCCTGCACCAGCCGGTTGAGGCCGATCTTGTCCGCTTCGACCGCGATCCAGCCGCCTATGAACAGATCGAAGGCGAGATAGTGAACCCATCCCGCCAGCAGCATCTCTCGCTTGCCCAACACGGCGGCCACCTGATCGAGCGAGCCGAAGCCGCCATTATCGACGCTGAAGAAATAGGCCATCGCAAAACCCGCGTAGAGCAACGCGATGCCGAACGGGATCACGTAGCGCGCAATCGCGAAGAGCCACGCGCCGTACCCTCCGGGGAAGGAGCGAGGCGCGAAGATCAGGATCAGCCACCCCGCCATGGCAGCCTGGCCAGCCCAGCCGAACCATTGATCAAGGCTTATGGACGAAATGGGCAACGCATCCTCCCGTTATGATCCCGCTAGGCGAGATAGGGAGGATCGTTCGGGGTGTCTAGTGCGAGTAATACACCTGAAGCGCGGTTGAACCGGTGCCGCTGGAGAGCTGCGCGTTGGTCTATTTCTTGGCGGCGCTTCTCTTCCTGGGAGCCTTCTTCGAACCCGCGCCCTTCATCGCGGCCAGCTCGTCGTCGATCTTGCTCTCGCGGCGCATCGTTTCGATCTCTTGCTCGACTGAGGCCTGCGCGCGCTTCTCGATAGAGCCATCAGTCGCAAACTCGGTGCGCTTTTCAAGCTCGGATATGCGGTTGCGATGCCGATCAGCCTTCGAGGGGGCGCGGCCGACCGTTTCGGTGGACGCGTGGTGAGCGTCGGCGGCGCTTTGTCGGAGAATCTGCTCGCGCGTTTCCTCACGCTTGGCCTCAAGCTCGCTTATCGCTTCGTCAATCTCTTTGAGGTCCGCTTCGGCCGCAGCACTATCGGCGTCAAGCTTGGCGAGCGCCGCGCGGCAATCCTCTCGCGCCATCAGCGCCTGCCGGGCGAGATCTTCGCGCCCGTGGTCCATCGCGATCTTCGCCTTCTCGCCCCAGTCCGCCTCGCGCATCTCTTGCTGCGTCTTCTGCTCGTCCAGCCGCGACTTGCGCCGGTCGGCGCGGGTGCGTTCGCCCTGAAGCGCGATGATCGATTCCTCGATCTCACGCTGCAAGTTGCCCAGCATCTTGACCGGGTCGGACGCGGTCTCGATCACGCTTGTCACATTGCTCGAAATCAGTTCTTTGACCTGGATCGCCACGCGCAGCATTGTGTTAGTCCCCTAAAGCCTCGTGTGCACTAGCGATAAGCTATAGAAATTAACAGGATATTTTCTTGGCGCGTTCGTAGTGCGGCAGGCCGTTTTCCTACTGCACCTGCCTGCGGTAAGCCGCTTCTCTATGTCTCGCTCGCTTTTCCCTGCCGCCTCGCGCCCGTCGGATCGGGCGTCGTGGAACCCGCATTCGAGGGGGCGCCTTTTTTGCTTCAGGACAGTGTTCCATGTGTTCCAGGCGTTCTCTACGTGCGATGAGTTGAGCCGTCCGGGCCGATGGGTCGCACAGCGGACGCAAAGGTTGCAATCCGGACGCGAACCGCTAAATGGCGCGCTTCGCGTTCGGCAACGGCGCGATTCCACGCGGGAGGCGGGCCAAGGGGCTCGCTGCTGGACCGCTTAACATGAGAACGCAGCCTTGGCCCAACGCCGCGGCCGCGTTCGACAGTGAGAAAGGAGGCCAGCGATGGCCAAGAAAATCGAAGGCTATATCAAGTTGCAGGTGCCTGCGGGCACCGCAAACCCTTCGCCCCCGATCGGTCCCGCGCTCGGTCAGCGCGGCGTCAACATTATGGAATTCTGCAAGGCGTTCAACGCCGCGACGCAGGATCTTGAAAAGAACGCGCCGATCCCGACCACGATCACCGTCTACGCCGACCGTTCGTTCACCTTCACCTTCAAGAGCCCGCCCGCGAGCTACATGATCAAGAAGGCGGCCAAGCTGAAGTCGGGCTCGAAAGAGCCGGGCAAGGTGTCCGCCGGTTCGATCAAGTCGAGCCAGGTCAAGGAAATCGCCGAGGCCAAGATGAAGGACCTCAACGCGAACGATATCGATGCGGCCATGAAGATCATCGAAGGCTCGTGCCGTTCGATGGGCCTCGAAGTGGTGGAGGGCTGAACCAATGGCGAAGATGACGAAGAAGCAGAAGGCGATCGCGCAGCTCGACAGCGAGAAGCTGTATACGGTTGATGAAGCGATTGCGACGCTGCGCGAGCACAAGGCGAAGTTTGACGAGACGGTTGAGATCTCGATGAATCTGAGCGTTGACCCGCGTCACGCCGACCAGATGGTTCGCGGCATGATCTCGCTGCCCTCGGGCACGGGCAAGGACGCCAAGGTTGCGGTCTTCGCGCGCGGCGACAACGCCGAAAAGGCCACTGCGGCTGGCGCGGACAAGGTTGGCGCCGAAGACCTGATGGAAGACATGCAGAACGGCAATCTCGACTATGACCGCGTGATCGCGACGCCGGACATGATGGGCGTGGTGGGCCGACTGGGTAAGATCCTTGGCCCCAAGGGCCTGATGCCGAACCCCAAGCTTGGCACTGTCACCCCCAATGTGGAGCAGGCCGTCAAGGACGCCAAGGGCGGCCAGGTCGAATTCCGCGTCGAGAAGATGGGCATCATCCACTCCGGCATCGGCAAGCTGTCGTTCAAGGACGAGGACCTGAAGGCAAACTTCAAGGCGATTACCGATGCGGTCGTGAAGGCCAAGCCGTCGGGCGCGAAGGGCAAATACGTCAAGAAGGTCTCGTTGACCTCGACGATGGGCCCGGGCCTCAAGATCGATATCGCGGAGGTGGAAGGCGCGTAAGTTCGCGTTTTCCTACACTCTGCAAGCGGAGTAAGAGGCCGGGGATGCGTATCCCCGGCCTTTTTTTTGCCCTTTTGCGCGAAGGGTGCGGCGGTTTGGTCCGTCGGCGGCGGAGCTGCATCTCGCGCGCTCAACGCGAAGGGCAGCGCGCGTGACTTCTTCGAGGCGGTGTAACGAAGAGCGCACTTGCGGCGAACAACCGGCATCAATCGTCGCTGGAGACCCGATCTCCCTCGCTATTCGCTTGCTTTTCGCACGGGAGCCCTCATGTTTTACCAGACGGCAACGGACATCACCCCCGGTGTTCGGCCGATCGCCCCGACCGAACTCTTCGAAGGAGACACTATGCTAAATCCCAAATGGGGCGTGATTGCGGTCGCCTTGGCCGTCTTCGCCCTGGCGGCGAGCTATGACGCTCAGCTGGGATTGGGTGTCGGGATCGGTCTGGTTGTGATCGTGGCGATTGCGCTGTGGATCAGGGTTCGGTTTGCGCTGCAACCCGGCGAGAGCCCAGCGGACCGATCGAAGCTGGCAAGCCGCTTCAAACGGCTGGGGCGAAACCGCCGAGCCGCGCAAGCGGCGGAGTTACGCTCGCAATCGCGCTCGGAGCCGGGCGAGCCCTCCTGAACGCTGGGCAAACGCCTTGGCCGCGCCCACGCTCGCGTCAAAAGCGTCGCGTCCCGCCGCTAGCGCGCGGTTGGCCAAGGTCGGCGAAAGCAACGCGAAACTCGCGCAGCAAACGCTATCGGTTGCAAACAACGCCTTGTGCGCGCCGTCGCCTTCGGTGAAGTCGAAGTGGCTAAAGCGCTGCTCGGCAAACAGTCTCTCCAGCGCCTCCATCTGCAAAACGGTGCCCGGCGAGAAGCGCGCCCAATGCGGATCGTATCCCAGATGCGCGTAGATAAGGGTGGTGCCGCGGACCGGAAGGGCGAGATACGCAATCGGAGCGTCCGGCCCTTCGAGCAGGAAGCAACGGATCCGATCGGCCTCGGCGAGAGCGAGCATCTCGGATTGCGCGGCCTGATCCTCGGGCAGACCGGCGTTCAGCAGGCGAGCCTGATAGGTCCGCGCCGAAAGCGGCAGCGCGCGGGCGAGAAACCGCTCGATCTGAGCTGGAGAGCGATGCTCGCTGATGGCGAAGCTTGCTCCGACTTCGCCTTCCAGCTTGCGTGCCTTTCGACGGAGCGTGGAGCGGGTCTTGCTCGAAAAGCGCGCCAGGTAGTCATCAAACGAGCCATCCATGGCCACGAAGCGCCGCGGGTAGTCCTGCCGCGCGCCGACGATGTGATCGGGAAAGCGCTCCAGGATCGAAGGGATGTGGGCAGTGGGAGCGGACAAAACCCGCCAGCCGTCTCGCCCCGGAGACGGAGGCTCGATGCGCTGCGAGGGCTCGCTCAGCGCCTGAGCGAGAGTGAACGACCAGGTGGCCAGGTCGCGTTCGACCGATGCCAGCCGGCGCGCGCCGATGGTGAAGTCGATGCTCGCTCGGTTCTTGACGAGGCTGGAGGGAACTTGCGCGCTCAAGGGAGGGCTTCACCGGGTACCATAAAGCGCGTTCGACACCGCCTGCTCCACCATGCGCGCGCCGGTGCGCAAAGCGCTGGCGGGAAGCAGCGGGGTGGGCGTGCGGGCGGCGCGGACCCGCGGCGGTTCATAGCGATAGGTCGCGCTCGCAACACCCTTGGTGTCGCGCAGAAACGCGCACAGTCGGTCAAAGCGACGTTGCACGATGCGCTTGGCTACCCGCTTCTCGCGGCTGAAGAACTCAAAGCTGTGGCTGACGAGCGTCAGGCTGTCCTGGCCTGTGTCGCGGGCGTGAACAATGGCTGCGCTAAGCTCGGCGAAAGACAGCGCGGTGATTTGCGCGTGCCTTTGAGCGCCGCCTCCCAGAGCTTCGATCGAGCCAACGGGCACCTCGATGACGCCGTTATGGAAGAGCGGAGAGCGATCGTCCGGACCCAGCGAGAGCCGACTGGCGCTTCCGGCAAGCGCGGGACAGTGGCTGGTGTCGTACTCCATTCCCAACGTGGCGAGCGCCCGCAGGGTGTCATCGTTCGCGCCGTAATTGCCCGCTCGAAAGGCAACGGGTGCTGGCGCGCCCGCGGCGATGAGCTGCGAGCGGGCGTATTCGATCAGCGTGCACTGATCCTCGAACGCGAACTCGAACAGGTTTTGCCCGGTGCGTCTCGAAGCGAGCGGATGGTGATCCCCTGCCCATTGCAGCCATTCGGTGTGGAGGTGCAACTGCACATCCTGGCCCGCGTCGAGGATGGGCGCCACGATGTCCTCGATCGCCGCCGTTCCCCACAAAAGGGCGGGCATGGGATCGACGAAGAAGACCGCGCTCTGTCCGGTCTCCTGCAAGCGTGCAAGCGCGTGAGGAAGCCCTGCAGTGACCCTGCTGGAGACACAAGCGATGGAACGAGCGTAGTTGTCTGCGCGTTCGTCCGGGCTGCCGCTCCGGACAAGGCCCGAGGAATACTCCGTGTCGATTGTGATGTAGACGCGGGTCATAGCGCTAAGAGGCTAGCAGCGCAGGGTTAATTGCGCGTTTGCCTGGGCTGCGGCGATGCGCGTTTCTCAGATGCCGCCCGGTGTGAAATCGTACCCGTTCGTGGCCAAGCCGTCGCACAAAGTGTCGACGCAGCTTTGGAGGTCGTCCGCGCTGGTCGAGCGGATCACGAAGTTCGCGCCGACCTTGCCATCGCGAAAGAACGGATAGGACCCGATCTGGCAATTCTCGTGGGCTTGCTCGGTCTCGCGCAATAGGCCCGCCACTTCGCTTTCGGCTGTCCAGCAGCCGACCGTCTCGGTGAGCAGGGTCGCGCCGCCTTCAAGCTCGCCGGTCAATGCGTCGAGCATTCCCGCGGTGATGTGGGGCACGCCCGCCATCAGGATCACATTCCCGCGGCGAATGCCCGGCGCGCCGGACATGCGGTTCGGGATTAACTCAGATCCCTGCGGAACGCGGGCCATGCGCAAGCGGCCTTCGTTCAGTCCGCCTTTGTCGGCGTAGTAGCGTTCGAGGAGCGCGCGCGCGTCTTCGTGGATGATGACCGGAACGCCCAGCGCCGCCGCCACGGCATCGACGGTGATGTCATCGTGCGTCGGTCCGATCCCGCCGGTGGTAAAAAGGTAATCGTTGGCTTTGCGCAGCGCGTTCACGGCCTCGATAATCGCGTCCTGATCATCGGCAACGATGCGGACTTCGGCCAGACGGATACCTTGCACCTGAAGCCAGCTTGCAACCTGGGCGATGTTCTTGTCGTGCGTGCGGCCAGAGAGGATTTCATCGCCAACTATGACGAGGCCGGCGGTCCAGATCTTGTCGGGAGAATTCATGGGGGACGATCTAGTTCAAGAACCCCGCAAATTCCACCGCGTTCGCTTCGATACTATTCCGCCGCTTCGAGCTGCTCATCCGGTTCGCAGGCGTTGGCTCCGGCGCGGCTGAAGGTGAGCAGGCCATCCTCGACCGGATCATTCTGCATCAGCTTGCGATCAGCCACATATTCCTGATTCAGACGCCAGGGATAGGAAACGGCGTTTTTGGGATTGATGTCCTTGGCGCGCGCCAGATAGCCGCTTGAGAAACCTTCGAAGATGTCTTCGACTTCCAGCGTCGCTTCCATTTCAGGTGTGAGCACAGGGGTGACGATATCCGCGCCCTTTACGCGCATCGTGTTGAGGACACGGCAGACATAGTCCGAGTTGATGTCTGCGCGCAGCGTCCAGCTGGCGTTGATATAGCCGAACACCACCGCAAGGTTGGGCAGGTTCGAATACATGCAGCCCTTGTAATAGAAACGCTCGGAGAAATCGACGTGCTTGCCGTTTACGCTGATGTCGATCTTGCCTGCGATCGCAAGTTTTAGTCCGGTGGCGGTGACGATGATGTCCGCGTCGAGAAGCTCACCGGATTTCAGGCGAACGCCCTCTTTCTCGAACGCCTCGATATGGCCAGTTACCACTTCGGCCTTGCCCGACCGTATCGCTTTGAACAGGTCGTCATCGGGGACCAGGCACAAGCGTTGTTCCCACGGATTGTAGGGCGGTGTAAACGCCGCCTTGTCGTAGCCCGGACCCAACGCTTTCTCGATGCCCTTATAGAGCGTTTGCTTCACCTTCTCTGGCTTGGTGCGCGCCGTCTTGAAGGCGTAGTCCTGCATCCGGATATTCTTGAAACGGGTGATCGAATAGGCGAGCTTGTCGGGCAAGATCTTGCGCAGAACGTTCGCGATCCGGTCTTTCGCAGGCCGTGCGAACATCCAGGTCGGCGTGCGCTGCAACATGGTGACCTTGGCCGCCCTGTCGGCCATTGATGGCACGATCGTCACGGCGGTGGCGCCCGACCCGATGACCACGATCTTCTTGCCGCTGTAGTCGAGATCCTCCGGCCAGAATTGCGGATGGATCACCTGCCCCTCGAAGTCGCCAAACTGGAAGCCGGCGTCGTAAGGCTCATCGTAATCGTAATAGCCCGAGCCAAGGTAGAGGAAATTCGCCGTCAGGCGGGTGGTCGAGCCGTCGTCGAGCTCCATTACGACATGCCAGCGCGCTTCGTCCTCGCGAAAATCGGCGGAGACGACCTTGTGACCAAAGCGGATATGCTTTCGGATATCGCGCTCATCGACGATCTTGTTGAGGTATTCCAGAATAGCCGGAGCGTCCGCGATCGATTTTTCGTGCCGCCACGGCTCGAAATCGAAACCAAGCGTGTGCATGTCGCTGTCCGAGCGGATACCGGGATAGCGGAACAAATCCCAAGTCCCGCCCAGGTTCTCGCGACGCTCCACGATCGCGTAACTGTGGCCCGGCGCTTTCATTTCCATATGCGCGGCCATGCCAATGCCGGAAATCCCGGCGCCAACGATGAGGACGTCAAAATCAGGGGGTGTTGCGAGCATGGTGTCTGGGGCCTCTTCTCTCTCCACGAGAGAAACTATCGGTTTCGAGTGCGAAACGCGAGTCTTGATTGCAAAATGAAACTGGTCCCATTTTGCCGCATTGCGCGTGACCTTGGCGGATCAAGGCTTTAGGCGCGCCCCATGACCTTCCGATTTTCCTGCGCCGCGTGCATGCTCGCTGCCGTTCTACCGTTTCCTGTCGCCGCCCAAGATGATGCCGAGGAGCCGCAAGAGGAAGGTATACTGGTTACAGGAGAGGGCCTTGAGCCTGCGCTGTCCAACAGCGTGTACGCCACGGTTGAGCTTCCGCGCGAGATCATAATCACAAGCGCTTCGGGACGTCTCGACGATGCGCTGCGCAACGTCGCCGGCTTTCAGCAGTTCAGGCGCTCGGACAGCCGATCCTCGAACCCGACGGCGCAAGGTGTAACCCTTAGAGCGCTGGGAGGTAACGCCACGAGCCGGGCCTTGGTGCTGCTCGATGGCGTTCCGATCGCCGATCCTTTCTTCGGCTATGTTCCCTTCACCGCCGTTGGCCCGGACACGCTCGGGACCGTTCGTGTCACCCGCGGCGGGGGGGCGGGCGCGTTTGGTTCAGGCGCGCTGGCGGGAACGATAGAGCTTGAGAGCGCTGGCCCCGAGGCGCTTGGGCGTTTCAGCGGTTCGCTACTCGTCAACGATCGCGAGGAGACCGAGGCGAGCGGCGCGCTCACGACAAAACTCGGGGCTGGCTTTGCAACCGTTAGCGGACGCTGGGATCGTGGCCAGGGTTTCTTCACGGCGCCTGAGGATCAGCGCACGCCCGCCTCCGCCCGAGCCGCCTTTGAGAGCTGGCAGGTAGGCTTGCGCGGGGTTGCGCCCCTCAGCCCCAATGTCGAACTGCAGGCGCGCGTCAGCCTTTTCGAAGACCAGCGAACATTGCGCTTCGACGGCGCGGATTCGATGACCGAGGGTCAGGACGCGAGCGTGCGGGTGGTCGGGCGCGGCCAATGGGAATTCGACGCGCTTGCTTACGTGCAGGCGCGTAATTTCAACAACGTCGTGATCTCCTCGACACGGTTCGTGCCGGTCCTCGATCAGCGCAACACACCCTCGACCGGTCTTGGCGGCAAATTCGAAATCCGTCCGCCCATCAGCGAAGCGCATGAAGTGCGGCTGGGCGCTGATTATCGCCGCGCGGACGGCGAGTTGTTCGAGGACGCCATCAGCGCCTTTACCGGTCTGATTACCGAGCGTCGAAACGCTGGTGGCAACACGTCAAACCTGGGTGTTTTCATCGAGGACGACTGGCAGATCGGGCCGCTTCTGTTGACCGGGGGATTGCGAGCAGACCACACGCGAATCGAAGATGGCTTCTTCCGCGCGCGCAATGCGACCAGCGTTCTTGTCACCGAGACGATCGCTGAAGATCGTTCTGACTGGGCGCTCAATTGGCGCGCGGGCGCAAAGTTCAACGCCTCGCGCCGTCTCGAAATGCGAGCGGCAGCCTACACCGGCTTGCGACTGCCGACCTTGAATGAACTGTATCGACCCTTCGTTGTGTTTCCGGTTGTCACACAGGCCAACGCCGAACTGGAGAATGAGCGCCTTGAAGGCTTTGAACTCGGACTCGACTGGTACCCAAGCCGCGAAATTGCCCTGTCCTTGACCGCGTTTGACAATCGCGTGGAAAACGCCATCGCCAATGTGACCCTCGAGCCCAATCTTCGCCAAAGGCAAAATCTGCCCGCAATCGACGCGCAAGGGATAGAAGCGAACGGCGTGCTTGTTTTCGGGAAGATGAGCTTTGATGCCTCGGTGACGTATACCGACGCCACTATCGATGGCGAGGGCGACAGCGCGGCGCTCAATGGCAATCGGCCTCCACAGACACCGGAGTTCTCGGCTTCGACGACGCTGGCCTGGCAGCCTGCGCAAGGGTGGCGGCTAGCGGGCACTTTGCGTCACATAGGCGCGCAGTTCGAGGACGATCAGGAAACCGACCGATTGCCGCCGGCCACCACTCTTGATCTGTTTGCCTCCGCCCGGATTTCGAAGGGCGTGTCGATTATTCTTCGAGCCGAAAACCTCTTTGACGAGGAGATCGTGACTCGCAACGCGGGCGGAGCGATCGATCTCGGCGTACCGCGCACGATCTGGGCGGGGCTGCGCGTGGGCCTTTAGGGCGAAACCGCAATCGGACCGAGTGGCGGCGGTTGGGTAATAATGCTGCGCCGCAGCGTGATTTGTGATATTTTTGCTACATTTAGGCAAGAACTATGCCCGGAGTCTTGCGGCTTAACCGCGCGCTGATAGTCTCCAATCTTACGGAAAGCCCGAAAGCGGGCCGCCGGGGTAAGTTGGAGAGGACATTTTATGAAACGCAAGCTTGCAGCGTACGCTGCGGGTCTGATGGCCTGCAGCTCGTTCACCGCACCCGCCTTCGCGCAGGAAATTCCCGAGGGTCTCGAAGCTCCTGAAGCCAGCCAGGATGTCATCATCGTGACGGCGACCCGCCGAGCTCAGGACGTTCAGGACATCCCGATCGCGGTGACCGCGATTTCGCCGGAGGCGCTCAATAACCAGGGTGTCGACAACATTCGCGAGGTCACCGACCTCGCTCCCAGCTTCACCTCAAGCCAAGCCCAAATCGCCTCAGGTTCGGTCGTGCTCCGTATTCGCGGTGTGGGGACGACCTCAAACAATATCGGTTTTGAAAGCGCGGTCGGCATCTTTATCGACGGTGCCTATCAGTCGCGACCGGGCGTGGCGCTCAACGAATTCGTCGATATCGAGCGCGTGGAAGTGCTGCGTGGTCCACAAGGCACCTTGTTTGGCCGCAACACCTCGGCCGGCGCTCTTAACATCACCACCAAACGACCCGAGCTGGGCGAATTCGGCGGTTTCGTAAACGCGGGCTACGGAAATTTCGACGAAATCAGCTTGCAAGGCGCGGTCAACGTACCTCTTACCGAAGACACTCTGGCCCTGCGCGTCACTGGCGCGTTTCGTCAGCGCGACGGCTTCCTTGATGTTGTCGATGAAAACGGTGTGAAGTTCGACGAAACCAACGACGTCGACCAATACCTTGTTCGCGCGCAATTAGGGTGGGAAACCGATAGCGGCTTTCGTGGTCGCCTGATCGCGGATTATTCGAACAACCAGTCTAGCTGCTGCGGCGCGATCGAGCTTTACCAAACCCCGCTTGTGCCTACGGGCGCGTTTGAGCGAGTGGGGCTTGGCGCCAACGGAGGTAACGGACAGCCTGTTGTCTCGGACAACCCTTTTGGTCAGGCTGAGTTCGAACAAGCTCTTGATAACAGAACGATTTCGGCCAGCTTCGCGCCTATCGCGGATATCGACAATTACGGCCTGACCGGTGAGATCGAATTCCCGGTTTCGGACAACGCAGACCTCATCTTTATCGGCTCGTATCGCCAATTCGAAGGCATGGAGTTTTACGATTCAGACTTCACCGCGCTGGATATCTTTAACGTCGGCGTCGATTCTGACATCGAAACGTTTACGGCGGAAATGCGGATCCAAGGCGAAACCTTCGGAGGCAAGCTCAACTACATGGTGGGGGGCTTCTTCTCGGATGAAACGATCGATCAATCGACTTCGTTCTTCCTCGGATCGGATTATGACGCCAACGCCGGTGCGCTGTTTGGCGGCATCCCGGGGCTAGAGCAGCCCATTCAAACCTTTACCGGTGCCGATGCGACCGGCACGGAGACGGTCAACCGATTCCAGCAAGACGCGCAAAGCTACGCAATCTTCACCCACAACTCGCTGGAGCTTGTTGAGGGCCTCGAACTGACGGTGGGCGCGCGCTATGTTTGGGAAGAAAAGGAAGGCGGCTTCACTCAGACAGAGACGAATAACACGATCTGTCCAGCTACTCTTGACGCTCTTGCGGCCGGGGTCGTTCCAGCCGCGCTAACCGACGGGTTGTTCGCCCTTGGCTGTTTCAGCTTCGCGGCGCCAGCGGACTTGCCTCAGGCGGCTGCACTGCCTCTGGTTGAGACGTTTGAGGACACGTTCAGCGATGAAGAGCTGATCTACACCGTTCGTTTGGGCTACGAATTTCCCGACACGCCCATCAACGTCTACGCCAGCTTCACGCATGGTATCAAAGCGGGCGGTATCAACCTCGACACGACAGCCGCTGTCGATGGCGCTAGCCCCACCTTTGAGTCCGAAGAAGTCGATGCGTGGGAGATCGGTTTCAAGAGCCGCCTTATCGACGACGCGCTTACGCTCAATGTCGCAGCCTTCATTGAGGAATTTACGAACTTCCAGGTTCTTGAGTTCACCGGTTTGGCGTTCGAGACCTTCAACGTACCGAAAGCGGAATCCAAGGGTGTCGAAATAGAAAGTCTCTGGCGCGTTAGTCCGGAGCTTTCGATCAGCGCCTCGGCGACGATTCTCGACGCCCGCTATCCCGAAGATTGCGCGGGAGACCAGACTGACAACGTGACGATCGCGTCGCTGTGTGGTTTCGATCTAACGAACGCGCCTGGCGTGATCGGGATCATGGGGGCCAATTATGAGAAGCCCATTGGCAATGGTATGGACTTCTTCTTTGCGGGCCAGATCCGTTTGGAAGGCGACCAGCGCACCTCGACCCAAGCGATTGTTCCGCCTGACGATGCGGCCATTGCGGCAGCGGGTAGCGTGGAAGCCGCGATTGATGCCGCTCCTCTCATCATCGGAGACGTGCAGGACGGGCAGGAATTCATCAACCTGCGCGCTGGCCTGCGTTTCAACGATGGCGCCTATTCGATCGAGGGATTTGTCAACAATCTGACCGACAACGTGGTGCGCGGGGTTACCTTCAACACCACGTTGCGTGGGTCGGGCGCAGCCAACTCGCGTTCCGCCTTTTCGCTGCAACCGCGCACCTATGGTGTTGTGGTTCGCGCGAAGTTCTGATTGAGGCGCAAGTAGAAAGTGGGGCGGTTTCGGAAACGGAGCTGCCCCTTTTTTGTTGTCTCGTCATTGCGAGCGAAGCGTGGCAATCCAGAGTGGTTCGCTCCACCGTTCTGGATTGCTTAGTCGCTTCGCTTCTCGCAATGACGAGGTGTAAGAAAAACAAACGAGGGCGGCGTGGGGTTCATCCAAGCCGCCCCAATTTATGCGTGGGGAGACCCCCACTTCTCATTCTCCTTCCAATGGGGAAGGGAAGCAGGCGTTCCGCTCACATAGATCTCGCGATCAGCATCTTCATGATCTCGTTCGAACCGCCATAGATCCGCGCGATGCGGGTGTCGCGGTACATGCGGCCGATGGCGTAATCGTTGGTGTAGCCCGCGCCGCCGTGGAATTGCAGGCACTTGTCGACCACTTCGCTCTGAAGCTCGGTCACCCAGTACTTCGCCATGCTAGCGGTGGCCACATCCAGCTTGCCCTCCAGCAGCTTCTCGATGCAGTCGTTGACGAACACACGCGCCGCCGTGCCGCGCGCCTTAAGGTCTGCGAGCACGAACTGCGTGTTCTGGAAATCCCAGATCGTTTTCCCGAACGCCTTGCGGTTCTTGACGTAGTCAACCGTGACTTCGAGCGCTTTCTCGATACCCGTCATGGCGCCCATCGCAATGACGAGGCGCTCTTGTGGCAGCTCGCCCATAAGCTGGTAAAAGCCCTTGCCCTCGACCCCGCCGAGGACGTTGTCGCCGGGGATAAAGACGTTGTCGAAAAACAGCTCCGAGGTGTCCTGCGCATCGAGACCGACCTTGTCGAGTTTCTTGCCGCGCTGGAAGCCATCCGCGCCTTCGGTCTCCAGAAGCATAAGCGAGATGCCTTTGGCGCCCTCGTTCGGATCGGTCTTCGCGACGACAATGATGAAGTCGGCGGTCTGGCCGTTCGAGATCCAGGTCTTCGACCCGTTGAGCCGGTATCCATTGCCGTCTTTCAAGGCGGTGGTCTTGATGCTCTGAAGGTCTGAGCCCACGTCCGGTTCGCTCATGGCGATTGCGCTGACGAGTTCGCCGGTGACGAGCTTGGGCAGATACTTCTGCTTCTGCTCTTCCGTCCCGTGGCGCACGAGATACGGCAGGATGATCGTGTTGTGCAAGGACGCGGCAAAGCCTTCGACGCCGTGCTTCGCTTGCTGGTCGATCACCACCATGTCGTGGCGGAAGTCGCCGCCATGGCCGCCATACTCGGTGGGAACCGAGACGCCGAGCAGGCCAGCTTCTCCCGCTTCGTGCCAGAACTCGCGTTCCACCTGGCCGTCCTCACGCCATTTCAGAATGCGCTTTTCCGGCGCGTGTTGCTGGTAGAACTTGCCAACCGCGTCAGCGAAAATCGAAATTTCCTCGTCTTCCATGAAGGCGGGTTGGGGCACGTCGATGACGGGCATAATCTCTCTCCTCAAATCCCAAATTAATTACGCGGGGGCACCACGAAAGGATGCCCCGGCGCGATCATTTGCCCTGCCAGTTGGGCGGGCGCTTCTCGGCGAAAGCGGCGGCCCCTTCGCGCGCGTCTTGCGATACGAATACCGGCGCGATCAGCTGGGCCTGTTTCTCGTAACGCTCATCCATTGCCCAGCCGCGCGACTCCCGGATAATCTGCTTGGAGACTTGCACCGCAAGCGGTCCATTGGCGGCGATGCGCGCGGCAAGCGCAAGCGCGCCTTCAAGCGCAGCGCCCTCGGTCACCTCGTTGATGAGGCCCAGCTCATACGCGCGCGGCGCGTCGATAAAGTCGCCGGTCAGAGCCAGCTCCATCGCGATACGCTCGGGGATCTGGTCGGGCAGCATCATCACCCCGCCCGCCGCGGCGACGAGGCCGCGCTTGGCTTCCGGGATGCCGAACTTCGCCTTGGAAGACGCAACCACAAGATCGCAGGCGATCATCAGCTCCAAACCACCCGCCAGCGCGTAGCCTTCGACCGCCGCGATCAGCGGCTTGGCTGGCGGGGCCTGAACGACGCCGCCAAAGCCGCGGCCTTCGACCGTCGGGCTCTCGCCCCGAAGGAAGCCTTTGAGGTCCATCCCCGAGCAGAACGTGCCGCCCGCGCCGGTCAAAATGCCGACGCGCAGCGCATCGTCGGAATCCAGCCGGTCCATGGCTGCTGCGATGCCCTCGGCGGCGGCCTTGGTCATGGCGTTCTTCGCTTCGGGGCGGTTGATCGTGACGATCAGCACGCCGTCCTTGACTTCGGTCAGGACTTCTTGGGTGGGGGTGTCGGTCAAAGCTCTCTCTCCGTGTCCACGAGTGTGTGATTTTTCGCGTTGCGATGCGAAACTGATTGTTGTGCGCGTGGTGCAGTGCGTTTACGCAAGCGTCAACCGCTATTCGCGAGATTCTAGGAGAGAGGACCCCCAATGGCTGAAGCTTACATCATCGACGCTGTGCGCACCCCGCGTGGTATCGGCAAACAGGGCAAAGGTGCGTTGGCTGAGCAACACCCGCAGCACCTGGCCGCGACGGTTCTGAAGGCGATCAAGGAGCGCAACAACCTCGACACCGCCACCGTTGACGACGTGATCTGGTCGGTCTCCACCCAGGACGGCCTGCAAGCGGGCGATCTTGGTCGTATGGCCGCGCTCGATGCGGGCTATGACGTCACCTCGTCGGGCACCACACTGGACCGGTTCTGCGGCGGGGGCATTACCAGTGTGAACCTGGCCGCCGCGCAGGTCATAAGCGGGATGGAAGACTGCATCGTGGCCGGAGGCACCGAGATGATGAGCCTGACCGCGGCCATGTCGAAAGAGAAGATGCAGGCAGGCATCAAGCCGATGATGATGGGCAGCTACAACGAGCGGCTGCAAGGGGTGCACCCGCAATCCCACCAGGGCATTTGCGGCGACGCAATCGCTTCGAAGGAGGGCTTCACCCGCGAAGAACTCGACGAAGTTGGCTACCGTTCTCAAAAGCGCGCCGCTGAAGCCATCGCCGAAGGGCGCTTCGATAAGTCGGTTGTGCCTGTGGTGGCCGATGACGGCACGGTGGTCCTCGACCGCGAGGAGTACCCGCGCCCGCAAACAACGAGGGAAGATCTTGCCAAGCTTGAACCAGCATTCACCAAGATCGCCGACGTTCCGCTCGATGCCAAGGGCAACACTTTCCGCGGCCTCGTGAACCAGAAGTATCCCGATCTCGAAATCGAACACTTCCATCACGCTGGAAATTCCTCGGGCGTGGTTGACGGCGCGGCGGCGGTTCTCGTGACGAGCGGCGAATACGCCAAGAAGCATGGTCTCAAGCCGCGCGCGCGCATTGTCGCCACGGCGAATATGGGCGATGATCCCACGCTCATGCTCAATGCGCCGGTCCCGGCGGCGAAGAAAGTCCTCGAAAAGGCCGGCATGACGCTGGACGAGATCGACCTGTTCGAGATCAACGAGGCCTTCGCCGTGGTCGCCGCCAAGTTCGTGCGCGATCTCGATCTTGATTGGGACAAGGTCAACGTCAACGGCGGCTCGATTGCTCTGGGCCACCCGATTGGCGCCACGGGCTCGATCCTGATCGGGACCATCGTCGATGAGCTCGAACGTCAGGACAAGCGCTACGGCCTCGTGACGATGTGCGCAGCCGGCGGGATGGCCCCGGCAATTATCGTCGAGCGCGTGGACGACTTCGTTGATTGAAAAGGCACGCGAGGTTGCCGATACGACTCCGGTCATCATCGGCGTCGGTCAGTGTTCGGAGCGTGTGGGCGAACCGACCTATGAAGGCCTCAATTACATGGATCTCGGCGGGCGGGCGCTCGCCGAGGCCATCGCCGATAGCGGCGCGAGGGGCTCGGTAGCTCAGGCTATCGACACGCTCGCCGCGATCCGAGCGTTTGAAATCTCGCGGCCAGGTCGCGAGCCGCCCTTTGGCACAGCGAGCAACATTCCGCGCGCCATGGGAAACCGTGTCGGCGCCAACCCTGCGCGCGCAATCCTTACGACAACCGGCGGTCAGACCAACCAGCAGCTCCTCGGCGAGTTCGCCACCGCGATTGCGGCCAGCGAGAGCCAGTGCGCGGCGATTGTCGGTGCGGAGGCGATCTCGACCGCGCTGGCGCTCGCAGCCAGTCGCGAAACCCCCGACTGGTCCGAAGAGATTGAAGGCGACTTCGAAGATCAGGGCTATGGCATCGACAAGCTGCTCGAACCCTCGCTGTTCCAGCATGGTGCGATCGGCGCGATCCCGCTCTACGCGCTCGCTGAAAACGCGCGGCGAGCCAAGCGCGGCATGAGCCTGGACGCGTATCGGCTTGAGATCGGCGCGCTGTTCGAACCTTTCACGCGCGTCGCCGCCGCCAATCCGCACGCCGCCGCTCCGGTGGAACGTACGGCTGAGGAACTTGCCACAATTACGGAGCGCAACCGCATCGTCTCCGAGCCCTACGCTCGCATGACGGTTGCGCGTGATCAGGTGAATCAGTCCGCCGCGATCATCGTCGCCAGCGTCGCCAAGGCGCGCGAATTGGGCGTGCCGGAAGAAAAGTGGGTGCACATCCACGCCGTCACCGCCGCGACCGAATTGCCGTTGATGCAGCGTCCGGACCTGTCCGCCTGCCCTGCCAGTATCGCCAGCGTGGAAGCGGCCCTGACGCGCGCGGGCAAGGGGATGGAGGACATGGCCTATCTCGACTTCTATTCGTGCTTTGCGATTCCGGTCTTTAACCAGATTGACCATTTTGGCCTGACCGTGGACGACCCGCGCGGCCTGACGCTGACAGGTGGTCTCCCCTTCTTCGGCGGAGCCGGGAACAACTACTCCGCCCACGCCATCGCCGAAGCGGTGCAGCGGGTGCGCGAAGACGCGAGGAGCTTTGCCTTCGTGGGCGCCAATGGAGGGTGGATGAGCAAGTATTCCTCTGGCGTCTACTCAACGACACCAGCGGACTGGTCCGCGAACGACCGTTTCGAAGTTCTGCCCGAGGCCGAGGACGCGGTGCCGCTGGGCTCAGCCCAGGTTGAGCTAGCGACAATCGAGACCTACACGATCCACCACACCAAGAAGGGCGCTGAGGCTATCTGGATTGGCCGCGATGAAAGCGGCGGGCGCATGGCGGGCAACGCGGATCTGAACGACGAGGCGACTCGCGCTGTCTTTGAAGGGGGTGAACCTTTTGGAGACACACTGCGCGTGTCGCGCGATGATCGCGGCCGAAATATCGGACGCCTTGCGCCGACGCCCGGCCTTTAGGAGCTCCTTTCGCCTCCCAGAAAGTCGAGGGCGTCGAACCCTTCGGGCGCCTCGACCTCGGTGATCGGATCGTCGCGGTCGTCGAATTCGGTGCGCAGCGCGCGGCTTATAACGGCGTGCATCATGTACATCGCGGTCACATAGGTGAGCTCAAGGATTTCCTCATCGCCAAAGCTCGCTTTGAGTTCGTCGAAAAGCGCATCGGGAACGCGGCCCTGATGGCACACAAGCCGGTCCGCATAGGCCAGCACTAGCCGTTCTTTCGCGCCGAAAAGGTCGCAGGTTTGCCAGGTGGGTAGGGCGGCGATCTTCTCTTCGGGGTAGGCAAGGCCGCGCAAGGACTTGCAATGCTGCGAGAATACGAACTGGCTACCGACCGCCCATCCGGCCCAGGTTTGCCCCAGCTCGCGCAGGACAGGATCAAGCTTGCGCTCGGGCGAGCGGTAATAGGCAAAGCCTTCCGCAGCGTGCTTCAACGTCGCGGGCGAGATGGCAAACACCGTCCACCAGTCTCCCGGCGTGCCCGTGGCGGTGCCGGGTTCGGCAACGGGATCACGCTCTCCGAACAGCAGGCGGTAGAGCGGCTTGGCAATCTTTTCATCCGCTTCGCCAAGCGGCACTTCGCGCAGACGCGGCATCGCCTTACGCCTCCTGCGGCGCGGCGACGCCCGCCGGATCGTGCTTCACGTCGTCAGGTCCGAATTCGCGCGTGGTCGCTGCAAATTCCAGGAGAATGCCGTTGGGGTCGGTGAAATAGACCGAGCGCACGAACACGCCTTCGTGCATGTCCTTGGCGTAGCCCCCCGGACTGTCGTCGTGGTTGAAGACCATATGGGTGTGCTCGACGCCCGCTTCTTCCAGCCGGTCGAGCGCGGCTTCCAACTCGCTCTCTTCCATATCGAAGGCGAGATGGTTCATCGAGCCGTGGGCGGATTTGGCGTCGAACGGAAACTTCTTGACCGAGGCTATCCCCGGCGCGGCTTCCGGGGCGTCGTCCCACCAGAAGAAGGCGACCGCGTTCCCGCCGCCGCAATCGAAGAAGAAGTGCTGGCCTCCATCGGGCAATTGCACCGTCTTGAACAGCGGCATGTTGAGGACCTGCGTGTAGAACTTCATCGTCTCGCGCATGTCGCGGCACACCAGCGCGACGTGGTTGATGCCCTTGGTCTTGATCATCTCCGCTCTCCTTCGCTGCTGCCAATCTGCACACAAGTAGAGCGGCTTGAAAGGGGGTTTAGTTGATAAAGTACATCCCTGGAGCCGGGATTCGAGCATTCAACCAAATGAGACGTTTCTGCGATTGCAATCGGCGCGCAAAGCGCGTAAATGGTTACAACCGTAACCAGTTTGTAACGCGCCCACCGGGTGCGACCCCGATCCCCATGACGCCGAGCCCGCATCCCCGGCGCGCGTTCGAGAAGGCAAGAAGGCATGACCAAACACGACGCAATCCAGGCTTCCCTCCATCCCGGCGATCTGTTCGAGAACCCGGCTGGCCTCGACGGGTTCGAATTCGTCGAATTCTGCGCGCCCGAAAAAGGCGTGCTTGAGCCGGTGTTCGAGACGATGGGCTTCACCCTTGTCGCCAAACACCGTTCGAAAGACGTCCATCTGTGGCGCCAGGGCGGGATCAACCTCGTCGTCAATTACGAGCCGCGCAGCGCCGCCTGGTACTTCGCGCAGGAACACGGACCCAGCGCGTGCGGAATGGCGTTCCGCGTGCGCGACGCGGCCAAGGCGTATGAGCATCTAATCGAGGCAGGCGCGGAGCCGGTTCCCAATCAGCCCGGCCCGATGGAGCTTTCGATCCCCGCCATTCGCGGTATTGGCGGCGCGATCCTTTATCTCGTCGATCGCTACGCGGGCGCAGCCGACAAGAGCCTGACGATCTACGACATCGATTTCGACTATCTGCCCGGCGTCGATCCCTATCCCGAGGGCGCGGGCTTTCACACGATCGATCACCTGACCCACAACGTCTACACCGGGCGGATGAAATACTGGGCTGAATACTACGAGCGCCTGTTCAACTTCCGCGAAATCCGCTTCTTCGACATCAAGGGCGAATACACCGGCCTCACGTCCAAAGCGCTGACCGCGCCCGACGGCAAGATCCGCATTCCGCTCAACGAAGAGGGCGAGAGCGGCAAGGGCCAGATCGAGGAATTCCTGCGTCATTACAACGGTGAGGGCATTCAGCACATCGCGCTGATCTGCGACGACCTCGTGACGTGCTGGGACAAGCTTAAGGAGCTGGGTGTGCCGTTCATGACCGCGCCGCCCGCGACCTATTACGAAATGCTCGATGAGCGGCTGCCGGGCCATGGCGAAGACGTGAACGCGCTTCAGGCGCGTGGCATTCTGCTCGACGGGACGACCGATGGCGAAACTCCGCGCCTGTTGCTCCAGATCTTCGCCGAGGCGAAAGTCGGTCCGCTCTTCTTCGAGTTCATTCAGCGCAAGGGCGACGATGGCTTTGGCGAGGGCAACTTCAAGGCCCTGTTCGAAAGCATGGAGCGGGACCAGATCCGCCGCGGAGCCCTGGAGGTCGAGGAAGAACCGGCTGAATAAAGCACAGCTGTTGCTGACCCGTTCGTGCTGAGCCTGTCGAAGCACCGCTCTTCTTCTTGAGCGACGGAGCAAAAGGAAGGACAGCCCTTCGACAGGCTCGGGGCGAACGGAGTTAGGGTTATGACAGATCATCCTGTCACTCTCGCGGGCGTGCACCACGTCGCCTATCGCTGCCGTGACGCCAAAGAGACCGTCGAGTGGTACGCCCGCGTGCTCGGGATGGACTACACCACCGCCTTTGCCGAGGATCACGTTCCCTCGACCGGGGCCTACGATCCATACATGCATGTCTTCCTGGACGCAGGTAACGGCAACGTGCTCGCCTTCTTCGAATTGCCGAACCAGCCCGATATGGGCCGCGATGAAAACACGCCGCAATGGGTGCAGCACCTCGCCTTTCGCGTGGGCAGCGAAGCGGAATTGCTGAAGGCCAAGAAACATATCGAGGCGCAGGGTGTCGATGTGCTTGGCCCAACGCATCATGGCATCTTCAAGTCGATCTATTTCTTCGATCCCAATGGGCACCGTGTGGAGCTTGCCGCCGATATCGGCACGACCGAGCAATATGACGAACTCAAGCGTGTCGCGCCGCTGATGCTCAAGGAATGGAGCAAGACCAAGAAAGCGCCGCGCCACGCAGACTGGCTGCACGAGGTTGCGCGCGCCGAACACGCAAAGGATTAGCTCGCATAGTGTAGATCAGGCGAGCCCCCACCGCTCCAGTGCGGGCGGGCAAAGCCTGGCGCGCAGACCTTCCGGCACCAGCGCCGCGCGCGCCGCCCGGTAACGCACGGCGGCCTCGCCAAAGTCGGCGGCGATCTTGGCCGCGTCGCTCGGTATGTCCTTGCCCCAATGCATCGAGAACGGCACGCCCGCCTGCTCAAGAGCGTCGGTGAAATCGCGGGCAAACTCGTCGCTGTGCGAAATCCACCCCGCAATCCCGGCGCGCGTCAGGCCATCGATATTGACGATCGCGGTGTCCTTAAAGCGCAGGAAGCTTAGCGAGGCGCGGCTCTTGACCGCGAAGCGCACCGTGAAAACGAAATGTTTGCGCCACTTTGCCGCAACGCGGTTTCCGATTTCCAGCGCCCGCTTGAGCTCGCTGACAGGTACCGCGAGCGCAGCGTTGAACGTGTCCACCCGGATGCCCAGCACCTCGCGCGGCTTCCAGTCGCCGGTCAGCGCAAGGAGGCTCTCAGGGCGGTCCGAGACCGGCTTTGCTTCCACCTCCTCGCGAAAGTCCCCGAAGATCATCTTGGCGATGTCGAGCAGACGCAGACGGCGGCCGAAGCTGAACAGGGCGTCTTCCTCATCAAGATCATCGTCGCTGTCGTCCTTGGCGCTGCGCGAGGCGACCATGCGCGCGGAGAACGCGTTGATCCCGTCAACCAGGAGGTCGAGCGCGTCGCGCGTCTCGGGCGGGGCCGGGGGATCGGGCGCGGCGGCGTATCCTTGTGGCAAGTCCTCGCGCCAATAGAGGGTTTGCATGACCTCTTCATCGAGGCCCTTATTGGGATCGAAGGTGATCTCATAGAATGCGGGCGGATTGGGGCCGGTAAGCGCCTCGGCCGCGCGCGCGTATTGCGCCTGCCCCACCGCGTCCCACCATTGAGGGGCGAGCGGGGCCAGAGCCTTTTTCCAGGAAAGGCCAAAGCGCGGCACCGCTTCAAGCAGGACGGCCGCGCAATAGCCGAGCCCGCCCAGATGGACCAAGGTGTCGTCGAACAAAGTGGGGTCGGCAGGGGTCGCAAAAGTGCGAATGAAAGCCTCGCTCAGCACCGGGCATTGCGGATCGGCGATCCAGTGCTTGGCGTCGGACCCGCTGACGAACAGAAGCCCGCGCACATGCGTCTCCAGCCCCATCTCACCCAGCAGCGATCCATGCGTACCGGTGGCAATGGCGCCCGCGATCGACTGACCCTTGTGTGATCCGGCGGTGCGAAACGAGAGGCCGCGCGCGTCGAGAAAGCGCATGATGTCTTCCAGCTTCGCGCCGCCGCTCGCCATGACGAAGCGCTCAGCCTGGCTCTCGGCTTCGGGGACCAGAGCGTCGGCAGGGACGGGCCAGACGGCGCGATCGAGCGCGGTGTCGATCCGCACACCGGGCGATGCAAAAAGGTCGGCTTGCGACCACGCGGACCCGGTGATCGCAACGGGATGCGGCTGGCTGGCAAGATCGTCCATCAACGCGCCCAGCGTCGCGGTTCGCCGCACCAGATCCTCGCCCAGGGCGCCCGCAGGGCCCGCCTTCACCTTGAACACCCGCAGCGCGCGGCGATCGCAGGTGCGATGCTCATCCAGCCAATCCCCGCCGTCGATTTCGATGATCTGCATCAAACGCGTCCCTTTCCTACTGGCTGGCTCCCAGCGTATCGTCTGTTTCGAACAATTATTGTATGCAAAAAATCGATAGGCTTGGCGATGCTGCGGGCCGGTCGGGTGGGCGGTGTCAGGGGAGATTTGTGGTGGGCAGAGCGGGTCTGGCGTTGGCTATGGCGGCGGTGTTGGTGAGCGGCTGCGCCTCCACGCGCGGCGGGCAGAACATTGCGTGCCGCGGGTTTGACGACTTCGCGCTTGAGCCCAGGCCGCACGCGATCATCAGCGATATCCAGCGCTACGGGGTCGAGAACCGGGGCGTCGAAGCGCCGAGCGAACCGGCCGCCAAGACCGGCGCCCCTTCGGCGATGGACGAGGTGATCGGCGACACCGCTTTCGGGATGAACGAAGACCAACTCAAGCGGGAAGGCAGCCGGCTGCGCACCGCGTATGATCGCGCCATCACCCCGTCGGCGAAGAACACGATCGTTGTCCGCTCCACGCTCGCGCCGCGCAACGTCCTGCTGCTGTCGGGCGGCGGGCAGTGGGGCGCGTATGGCGCGGGCCTGTTTCTTGGCATGGTGTGTCGGCAGGAGGTTTCGACCGCGTATGACGCCGATGCGGTGCCGTGCCTGCTCGACACGCCGGAAGGCAAGCGCGTGATCGTGGACGATGAGGGGGCGATCGATTTCGGCCCTCTCGACGCCATGGATATCGGCGTCATCACAGGCGTGAGCACCGGCAGCCTCCAGTCGCTGCTGCTGATGGTCGTGCTTGACCGTTCGCAGCTCAGGAAGACGCGCATCGCGGCCCTGCAGCAGATGCTCGATAGCTACGCGCCCGCCGATCAGAGCGAGCTTGTCGATTACGATGGGTTTGGCGCGGTGATCCTTCAGGGCTCGGTCGCCGGCACGGACGAACTGCGAGGCCATGTCGGCCGCGTGCTGGAGAGCCGATGGGGTTTTCGCGACGGTGTGCGGCAGGCGGACGGCGGCTATGCGGGCGATCCCTTTCCCGATCGCCGACTGGTCGATCAGATCGCGCATTCGCCGATCACCACGATGGTGGGGATCGTGCAGGGGCACGACGGCAATTTTCGCTCGGTCAACATGAAGCGGATGGTGAGCGAAATCCAGCCCGACGACGGCGATGGCGGCAATCCCCAGACGAGCGAGGCGGTGGATTGCGTGCTCGCGACAACGCTCGCCTCCTCCGCAATGCCGGTGTTCCATCAGCAATTGCGCGTGGTCGAGGAAGCGGGAGCGAGCGACGATGATCCGGGCGTCACCTTGTTCGATGGCGGGGTGCGGCGTTCGGTCTTCATCTCCGAGCTCGGGGAGGCGTTTGCCCGGCGCTACGCGACGCTGGTCAGCTCTTTGGGGCGCGAGCTCTATTCGCTGCTCGACCAGAATCAGAAACTGCCCAGGATGTATGTGCTACGCAACGGGCCGACGACCGCGGTGTTCGAGCCGGAGGTAGACCGTGTCGACAACGCGATCGTCCAGGCCCTGCGCGCCTACGAACTGCTGGTGAACGAACTTGAGGTGAGCTCGATCGCCTCGCTGCGGCTCGCCAACCCCTATGGAACCATCTTGCTGAGCACGGCGGACGGCTCGGAGAACAAGGAGTTTCTGCCCGGAGACGCACCGGGCAAGCCGGTGGCCGGTGCCCGGCGTCCAGGGTGCAAAAAGAACGGCGAAATGTTTGATCCGGAATTCATGGTGTGCCTGCAGAACTTCGGCATCCGGCGCGGCATGACCCTTGAAGTCGACAAGCACGGGCAGACCATTCCGGCCTTCTGGCCACTCAGCGAGATCGCCGAGAGACCGGGCGTTACCGTGTCAGAGCCCGCCAACGACAACTGAACTTGCCCTTGCACGCCTTTTCGCAGAAGGGATCGGCGGTTGACCTTGCGCGGCCAATGGCGCAAAGCATCATGATATATTGTAACATCAAGACGGACAAGCCGCCCGATGACCACGTCCCAACGCACCACCACCTCGCCCGTAAGGAGCCAAACCGATCGCGCGGCGGTCTTCTTGAGTCTGGCGTGCATCGCGCATTGTGTGGCGTTGCCGATGGTGGCGGTGGCTCTTCCGTTTGCCGCCGCAGCGGCCGAAGCGGAGTGGGTCCACTGGGTGTTCGCGGTGCTCGCTATCCTCGCCTCGGGGACGGTCGCGTTGACCGATCCTGCAGCGCGCGTGGCGAACTTTCTCGTCCCCGCCGGGCTGGGCGCAGCGCTGGTGGTCTTCGGTCTCTTCTCCGAAGGGCTAGGGATCGAAGAGGCTATCCCCACCGTGATTGGCGGCGTGCTGCTGGCTTTCGCTCACGGGCGGCGCCTGACCAGGCGCGCCGTCCAAGTCTAGGTAGGATCGGCCTGGGGCGGTTCGCCCTCGGGCGGATCGGTCCCCGATCGCGGTCGACATCCGGCCTTTCGCCATGACGGGCCTATAAAACCCCTCCCTGTCACCTGGATCGCGCCAAGGGGCGACGCCAGTGGCAGGTAGAAAACTCCATTCTCGCGGTAATTGCGTTGCGTTCTCGCCATGTGCCTCGCTAGCGCGTTCACCCAGGCTCAATCCGCGCCTTGTCCTTGCCAGACGAGCTCTCTAGTCGTGCGGTTGAGGGGAGCGCTCGAAGGGGTTTGAGCGCGAATTCACGCTTTTTCGATGGTTGGACGCGTACTATTTCTCGCAACTTTGTCTTTGTTTCCCGCCGTTTGGGCAGGCGCGTCCGTGGTTGAACCGAGCCATGACGGGCCGCCGGGCGGGTGTCGGATCGAGGGCGCAGCGGGGGTGCTAACGCCCGCCAGCGACGCCGAGATCTGCGCGCACTTTCGCGAGGAACTGATCCGCGCGGCGGGCGAAGAGAGCGGCGCTGAGCGGTTTCACATCGCGCTTAAGGTGATCAAAGGCTCCACAATAGAGGCGACAATATCCGATGCTTCGCAAAACAACGTAAGGGTTGTTCCGCCCATGGCAATCGATGTGTCGGACAGGTCGCTGACCATGCGCGATGTTGTCGCCTTGGCGCAGGAATTGGGGAAGGTTTTGGCGCGGCGGGCGAACGACACTCGCTGACGCGCAAGCGGGTAAGAGAGTGACGTAGCGTGTTTCGCGAGTTTCTAGATCGATACGAGGGGGGAGAACTGGACCCGGTCCAGACCGCGTTCGCCCCGGCGACGTCTTTCAGCGACGCGTTCAAAAGCGTGATCCACGCGCACAGTTGCGCCTGTGTTGCGTGCTACCAGCAGAAGCTCGACGACGCGGTGACGTCGGGGGCGGGAAGCTCGCCGCCGTCAGGACCCGAAACCGGCAGCGATACGTCAACCCAGGGCCGATTGTCGCCCGGCGCCAACGTGATCGACGAAATCAACCAGAGCGGCGACAGTGACTGGTTCAGCATCAACCTCATTCAGGGTGAGGTCTACACTTTCACCGTCTACCTGCCGCCAGGAGGTCTGCCCGACAGCGTTCTTACACTGCGCGATCTGTCGGGGAACGAAATCGTCACCAACGACGACGCGAACTCCTCGCAATTCCTGTACTATTCCGAAATCACCTTCACGGCGAACCGCACCGGCACGTACTTCCTCGATGTGAGCGGCTTTGGGGCCAATTCGGGCGTTTACGTCCTGTCGAGCTCGCGCCCGCTCGATGACGCGGTTGGCAACACGAATGCGACCGCCAGCCAGGACCTTGCGCTCGACGGATCGCCAATTTTTGGCGTTCTTGAGGAGACCGGGGATCGCGACTGGTACGCGGTGACGCTGGTGGCGGGTGAGACTTACGTTTTCGAGACGAGCGACACGGGCGGTCTGTACGACGTCGATACCATCTTGAGCGTGCGCGACGCATCTGGCGAGGTTCAAGCGTACAACGATGACAGCTTGGGCATCTATTCGTCGGTCCGGTTCACCCCGACCCAGAGTGGGACCTACTACATCGATGTCGGCGGCTGGGCGGATGGCGAGGAGGGCACCTTCCAGATCAGCGCCGGCGTTGCGGGCCCGCTTCAGGAGTACACCAACGACCAGATCGCGCAGCAATTGCTGTTGGGCTCAAGCGGCAATCCTAGCAATTTGCGCCGCTGGGACGCGGGCGAGGGCGACACGCTGACGGTCGATGTCTCGACGCTCACCGCGGAAGGGCAGTTTCTGGCGCGCGAAGCGCTGGCGCTGTGGAGCGATGCGACCGGCATCCGGTTCGTCGAGGTGACCTCGGGAGCGCAGATCACCTTTCAGGACACCGATAGCGGCGCCTACGCGCAGACGATCCGCACCAATGGCTTCATAACCAGCTCGACCGTGAACGTCTCGACCGACTGGCTCAACACCTACGACACGGGTTTGGACAGCTATTCTTTCCAGACCTATGTGCACGAAGTCGGTCACGCGCTGGGCCTGCGCCATGGCGGGGACTACAACGCGCAGGCAAGCTACGATCAGGACGCGCTTTACGCGAACGATTCCTGGGCGACGACCGTCATGTCGTATTTCGATCAGGTCGAGAACGATTTCTTCAACGATCTGGGCTTCAGCCGACAGTTCGCGGTGACGCCGATGTCGGCCGATATCGTCGCGGTCCAGCAGTCCTATGGCGCCGTGACAACCACGCGCACCGGCGACACGGTCTATGGCGTCGGGAACACCAGCGGGCGCGCATCCCTTGGCGTGGGCAACGCGGCGACCGATAATTTCGGCAATCTGCTCGCCTTCGTGATCATCGACAATGGCGGCGTCGATACGGTCAATTATTCGACCTTCTCGTCCAATCAGCTGATCAATCTGGAGGCCGAAAGCTTTTCCAATGTCGGCGGCAGCGTCGGCAATATGAGTATTGCGCGCGGAACCGTGATCGAGAACGCGGTGGCGGGCCGTGGCAACGACACGCTGATCGGGAACGATACGGCGAATAGGCTCACCGGCGGGCTTGGCAACGATACGCTTGACGGCGGATCGAACGTGGACACGGCGGTCGTTTCGGGCAACCGCTCATTCTATTCGGTCACCCAGATCTCGACCGGGGTCTTCCGTGTCGTGGGCGCGGATGGGATGGACACGCTGACCGGCGTGGAGTTTCTGCAATTCGACGATGAGACGCTGCGCCTTCGCCCGGGCACGGGCGTCTCGGTCGACTTCAGCGCAACGAACCCGGCTGCGTATCAGTCGGCGATGAGCAACATCAAGGACTTCGACGGAAATTCGCTGGGGGGCGATGGTTTCTGGCTGCGGATCGGCGAGGCTGATGTGAACGGCGATGGCGACATCGACCAGATCCTGGTGAACGACAATATCGCGCGCTTTGCCACGGTCGGCACGGCGGAGGATGGCCTCATCTATTTCGACGACCATTCCTGGGCGGGTGAGACGCGCGTGGCGGGCATCTATATCGACCCGCTGGTCGAGGCCGGAATCGTCGATCGCTTCAGCGATTTCGACAGCCAGCAGCGCTTTCAGAACGATCTCGCGATCGAGAACATCAACCGCGTGCTGGGCGCGGACGATTACGATGGCGACGGCTTGCAGGAGGTCTATTTCGCGCTCACCGACGGCACCGCCTATCTGCGCGCGATCATGGAGTTTGACGGCAATATCCGCTACGCCAACTATCAGAGCGAACAACAGGTGATCGACTACCTCACCGCCAACGGCTACGATGCGAGCACGTGGGATGGCTGGTTCACAACCGCGCAGGAAGCGCCCGCGCCCAACAAGCTCGCCGCCAGCACCACCCACGCAGCGCCCGCCAACGCAAGCGTGGACGACGCCGCCATCGCTCCAAGCGCAGCGCCCATCACCCCGTCCATCATAGGCCCCATCACCCTCACCGCTATCGAGGACATGACACCCGAGTTCTTCGGCTAGAGGGGGCGTTCGGGCGTGGACCTGGCCGGTTCGCAAGGTCCCTGGTACGCTGAAAACGGCGGAACTCCGAAAGCGAAACGCGCGCATTGACGCTCCGCCGCCAGGGGCTATGGCATGCCCTTGATGACCGCGAGCCCGCTGTCCCCTCCGCCCCTGCTGGGCAGCCTTCGCGAGGCCGGGCCGGTTGCGCTCTTCGTCGATTTCGACGGCACTCTGGTCGAGATCGCCCCTACGCCGGACGCTATCGATGTGCCCGCCCGCCTGGGCGAGCGGCTCGCCGCCCTGTCCGACGGCCTTGACGGAGCGTGCGCGTTGGTGAGCGGCCGCTCGCTTCAGGATCTTGCCCGCTACCTTGGGGGCCCTCTTCCCGTGACCTGCGCCGGATCGCACGGCGCGGATATCCGGACGGCTGAGGGGACCAGGCTGGGCGCGGCGCCTGAAGGCGTGCCCGACGCCATCGCCGAGCCCATGCGCGCATACGCCTTGCGCGAAGGGCTCGATTACGAGGCCAAACCGCACGGCGCGGCACTGCATTACCGCGCGCTGCCAATCAGGGGCCCGGCCGCTCAAGCCTTTGCCAAAGCGCTGGCCAAAGCGCACGGATGGTCCGCGCAAGCGGGCAAATCGGTGATCGAACTGGTTCCCGCTCACACCGACAAGGGCAGCGCGGTTCGCACCCTCATGAAGACGGCAGCCTTCTCTGGCGCGCGGCCCTGTTTCATCGGTGACGACCTTACCGATGAAAAGGGGATGGCTGCGTGCACCGCGCTTGGAGGGACGGGCATACTGGTCGGGGATCGGGAGCCCACGATCGCGCAGCACCGATTGCCCGATGTCGCTTCCGTCTATCGCTGGCTCGGCCTATGACAGCCTTTCATGTCTGACCCGCAATCGAATCTCGAACTCTGGCCCGTCGGCAATTGCCAGGTCTCGGGTCTGATCGACGAAACCGGCGCGCTCGTATGGGGCTGCACCCCGCGCGTCGATGGCGATCCGGTGTTCTCCGCGCTTCTTAACAACAGCCAGCGCGACGCCGGGATCTGGCGGTTCGAAATCGAAGGCCAGTGCGAGGTCCATCAGGAATACATCCGCAACACGCCACATCTGCTGACGACGCTGACCGCGAAAGACGGCAGCGCGGTGCAGGTGCTCGATTTCTGTCCACGTTACGAGCGCTCGGGCCGGATGTACCGCCCGGTGGCCTTCGCCCGGATCCTGCGCCCGCTTTCCGGCAATCCGCGTGTCAAGGTCATCCTGCGCCCGACGAAAAATTACGGAGCGAGCCTTGCCGAGACCACCAACGGCACCAACCACGTGCGCTATCTGGTCGGGCCGCAAGCGCTTCGCCTCTCGACCGACGCGCCGGTGGGCTATGTTCTCGATCAGCGCAGTTTTCGGATCGAGCACGACACGCATTTCTTCCTGGGTCCGGACGAACCCTTCTTCGGAAATCTGCGCGAAGAGGTGCGCGCGATGGAGCAGAAGAGCCGGAAATACTGGCAGGAATGGGTCAGGATGCTGGCGATCCCCCTCGAATGGCAAGAGGAGGTCATCCGCTGCGCGATCACGCTCAAACTCTGCCAGCACGAGGAAACGGGGGCGATCGTTGCCGCGTTGACCACGTCGATCCCCGAGGCCGCGAATTCGGAGCGCAACTGGGACTATCGTTACTGCTGGATCCGTGATTCTTATTACACGGTGCAAGCCCTGAACCGGCTCGGCGCGCTCGACGTGATGGAGAACTACCTCGCCTATCTGCGCAACATCGTGGACACGGCGCGCGGCGGACAGATCCAGCCGCTCTATTCGGTGATGGGCGACAGCGAATTGGACGAATCCACCGCCAGCTATCTGGCGGGATATCGCGGAATGGGCCCTGTGCGGCGCGGCAACGCGGCCTATAAACAGGTCCAGCACGATTGTTATGGCCAGATTGTCCTGCCCAGCGCGCAAGGGTTCTTCGACACCCGGCTCTTGCGTCCTTCGGACGAGCGCGATTTCGAGAACCTGGAACAGGTGGGCAAGATGGCCTGGGCGATGCACGACAAGCCGGATGCGGGCCTGTGGGAGTTTCGCACCCGGCAGGAGGTTCACACCTATTCCGCGGTCATGAGCTGGGCGGCGTGCGACCGGCTTGCCAATGTTGCGCAGCATATCGGCAAACCGGATCGCGCCCAGCTGTGGCGCGAGCGGGCCGACGCGATTGCGGCGACGATCGAGGAGAAGGCGTGGAAATCGAACGGTGGCAACGCGTTTGGAGGCGGCCATTACGGGGCGAGCTTCGAAAGCGACTATCTTGACGCCAGCCTGCTTCAGATGGTCGAGCTGCGTTTCCTTTCGCCCGATAACGAACGCTTCCAACAGACTTTTGCCGCGGTGGAAGAGCACTTGCGGCGCGGCGAGCACATGCTGCGCTACGCCGCCGAGGATGACTTTGGCGCGCCCGAAACCGCTTTCAATGTCTGCACCTTCTGGCTGATCGAAGCTTTGCACCTCGCCGGGCGAACCCAAGAGGCGCGCATTCTGTTCGAAAGCATGCTGAGCCACATGACCCGATCGGGCCTGTTGTCCGAAGACCTCGATTACGAGACGGGCGAGTTGTGGGGCAATTTCCCGCAGACCTATTCGCTGGTGGGAGTGATCAATTGCGCGGGGCTTTTGTCCCGGCCCTGGAGCGAGGTGCGTTGATGGCGGGAGACGGGCGCCTTGTCGTGATTTCCAATCGCGTGGCGGTGCCCAAGGCGCGCGGAGCCGCCGGCGCGCAGGGAGGGCTGGCGGGAGCGCTGAACGCAGCGCTTAAGGATCGCGGCGGCATCTGGTTTGGCTGGTCCGGGGAAGAGACCGAAATCCCTTCGGAAACCATCCATCTCGATCGCACGGACGGCGTGACGACCGCGACGATCGATCTCAGCGCGCAAGAGGTCGAAGAGTATTACAACGGATACGCTAATTCGACGCTGTGGCCCTTGTTTCACTACCGCATCGATCTGGCCGAATTCGAGAAGCGCACGGGGCAAGTCTATGAGCGGGTGAACGAACGCTTTGCCGAAGGGGTTTCACCGCTGATCGACGCTGAGGATCTGGTGTGGGTGCACGATTATCACCTCATTCCCCTGGGCGAGCGGCTGCGCGCGCGCGGGCTTAAAAACCGCCTTGGCTTCTTTCTGCACATTCCCTGGCCGCCGACGCGTTTGCTGACCTCGCTCCCGTTTCACGAGCGGTTGGTCAATTCGATGCTGACCTATGACCTTATTGGTTTTCAGACCGAGGAATGGCTCTCCAGCTTTCTGCACTATTGCGAGAACGAGCTGGGGGCCGAGGTCGACGCGCAATCGGGACGTGTAACCTTTGAGGGTCGCACCACCACAGCCAGGGCCTATCCGATTGGAATAGACTGGGATCACTTTCAGGCGCAGGGCCAAACCGATGACGCGCGCCGCGCGCAGAAGCGTCTGCTGGCCTCGACCCGCCATCGCACGGCGATGATCGGGGTTGACCGGCTCGACTATTCCAAGGGCCTGCCGGAAAGGATTGACGGGATCGGACGCTTTTTTGACGAGCATCCGGAAAGAGCCCGCGACCTCGTTTTCATCCAGATCGCGCCGCCAAGCCGCGAAGACGTTGAAAGCTATCAGCAGATCCGCGCGCTGCTCGAGCAGAAATGCGGTCAGATCAATGGCGCGCGCTCAGAGGTTGATATCGTGCCTATCCGGTATGTGAACCGGGGGTACAGCCACGCCGAGCTGTTCGGTTTCTTTCGCGCGGCCAAGATCGGGCTCGTTACCCCTTTGCGAGACGGGATGAACCTGGTCGCCAAGGAGTATGTGGCCGCGCAGGACCCTCAGGATCCTGGCGTTCTGATCCTGTCGGATTTTGCGGGCGCGGCCCGGCAACTGGAAGCGGATGGCACGGGCGCGCTGCTGGTCAATCCGCACAGCCCGGACGCGATGGCGAGCGCGATCGCCACCGCTCTGGACATGCCACTGGAAGAACGCCAGGCGCGGTATCAGGCTATGATCGGAACCGTGCGCGACGATAACGTGCAGGCCTGGACTGCGGAGTTCTGCAAACAGCTTGCCTCGGATTGAGTGGGGCAATCACTCCGCCGGATCGGGCATGGGCGCTCCTTGGCCGGTGGCTTTACCGGATGCACGCTTGCGCACGCGCCGGTTTTTCCAGTCCATCCGAAGCCCCAGAATGGCCATGAAAACGATCAGCGCGATGACGAAGCCACCCACCACTAGATTGAGGTTGAGGCGTCCGATCGGGAACAGGAAGTTCCACTTGTGGATCATGCTGAAAATCAGCCTTTCGGGCTTTTCCCAATCGGCAACGCGATCGACGAGCACGCCGGAGGCGGTGTCCACAAACACGCTCGCCTTGATCGGTTCGGCATAGTCGACCCGCCAGACCGGGAGGCGCTTGTTGCGAAAGTCGTATTCGTGGCTGAAGCGCGTTATGAGTTCCATGCCTGTGACCGCCTCGTCGGGCGCTTCGGTGAACCGGCGGGCTATTGCCAGCGCGATGTCACGGTCGCCGTCTTCGATCACCTCACCGGTCTGCGCGTCGAGATAGATGGCCGGGCCCTTCGGCTCGATCCCGGCGAAACGGGCCTCGCGGATCTCGGCGTCGGTTTGCGGCGTGTCGCCTGGCGCCGGTGATGCGGCGTTGCTCGCGACGTGATCGTGTTCTTGACCCTCGTGCTCGGCTTTCTTGCTCGCGCTGTGGTCGTGCGCCCCGCCGCCCATCGCGCCCCGAGGCGGGGCCAGCCCCACCCGGTAGAGCGCCCGGCCACCATCGCCCTCGACCAGCGAAACAGCGGCTATGTCGCGCCCCGCGCTGATCGCGGCCCAGTCCTGTTCGACCGGCCACGCGCCGCTGGCGAGATCGACCGGTTCGCCCATGCGCAATTGACTGTCCGGAGGGACCAGCGCGGATTGCACGAGGTGGTAGACACCGCTTGCCGAGAACATGATCAACGGCAGCGCAAGAATGTAACTCATCGCGCGGTGCCATCCTTTCGCGCCTGGCGCGCGTTTCCTGCGGCGCACGGTGACGAGCATCATCACCCCCGTCGCCGCGAGCGCGAAGAGGCTGCCGACCATCAGCGTGATCACCAGCACGCGCAGCCATTCCATACCGGGTGGCACCCACTCCCAGGTGTGCAGAGCGCGGAACAGCGATTGCAGCGTTTCCTTCGTGCCGTTGTTCACCGCGGCGAGCGCCGAGGTTTCGGTGTGGACATAGGCTGTCAGCCTGTCCTCTCCTTCGAACTCAAGTTTCCAGACGGGCAGCAGCCGATTGACCCAGGGGTAACTGGCGTCGAAATCGGTCTGCAACGTCGCCGATACGATTGCACGGTCGGTGTCGAGGAAATGGCGCGCCAGGAACTCGGCCTGCGCGCGATCTCCATCGGTGATTTCGGTGCCGTCCGAGGGTTTGAAATAGCGACGCGCGGCCATTGGCTCTTCGGTCACTTGCCACAAAGCGTCGCCGCCGGGTGCCGCGACGGTCTTGACCGCCGAGGTTGCAAGAACGCCGGTCTCGGAGAGTGTGTCGGCGATCGGCTTTGCTCCCGAAAGCTCGATCTGGGCCGTGGGCGGCATGAATTGCGCCTGCTGCGGTCCAAACAGGACCATTGCGATATGCATAAGGCCCGAAAGACCCCATACAAGCAGGCTGATCCCACCCACCAGCGCCAGCCAGCGGTGCTTGGAATTGGACCAACGGGCGGTCTTGTTCTTCATCGACATCGCTTAACTCCTGCCTCAGAACCGGGCGCGAACACCGCCGAAAAAGGCGCGTCCCTGGCCGGGTGTGTAAATCGCTGCGTTGCTGATCGACTGGTCCGCGACCGTGTTGAGGTTCGAGATGAACACAGTGTCGAACAGGTTCTCGATCGAGCCGAACAGCTGGAACCGCTCGAAGACCGTGACCCCGGCGGTGATCTGTACGGTCTCGTAGCCCGGCGCCCTTTCGGTGTTGGCGTAGTCCGCCCAGGGTCCATCCGGGACGAACCGCAAGGTGGTTGAAATGTACCAATCCTCGATCTTGTCGAAGCGCGCCTCCGCGATCAGGAGATGGCGCGGCACGCCGGCCAGATCGTTGTCGCCGTAAATCGGATCGTCGTCGAACCGGAAATCGTTGAGCGTGTAGGCCGCCGAGAGACGAAGTGACTGGCCGCGCGCTTCCAGAACGTCCTTCGCGGGTCGAACATCGATCCCGGCCTCGATGCCTTGGTGGATCGTACGGTCGCCGTTGTCCGTCACCGTGATGAATCCGGCGCCTCCTTCCACGGCAAAGTCGAGGAACTCGTTCTCGATTTCAGCGCGGTAGACGGCGATGTCCCACGAAAATACGCCCGATTGGCCTCGCGTACCGACTTCGAAGACGGTCCCGCGCTGTTCTTCGAGCGGTGAAAACGGAAACGCTCCGCCGGCCGTCAGATCGGTCAGGCTTGGCGGCTCGAAAGTCCGGTTGATGTTCCCAAAAAGCTGTACGCTTTGCGAGGCGTCCAACAACAGGCCAACCCTTGGATTGAACTGGTCGTATTCACCGCGCCCGGAAACCGTGTTCAGCACCGCCTCCACATCGCGAGTGGCGCGGGCGTATTGCGCGCCGGTGACGAGGGTAAGTGCGTCCGTGAGCCCAAGGTCGAGCTGAGCGTAGCTCATCAACAGCGAGGAATCCTGGTCCGACTTTGAGGTAAGATCGCCGCGATCGCCCGACTGGTTCTCGAACACTTCCGCATCGTTGCTGCCGAAGGCATACATCCCGCCTACCTGCCAGCGGCTTTGCGGGGCGAGGAACGCGATCTCGCCCGTCAACCTGACAGAGGCGCCGACTTCGTCTTCGCCCTGGACGATGATGCCGGCGAAACGCGTGATCGCGTGGTCGAGCTCGCGCCGCGAATACCACAGACCGACCTCCAGATCGGTGCCGCCTCCAAGATCGACGGCGGTGAGGTTGGAAAAGCGCAGGACATCCAGATTGCGGTCCCAGTCGTCGGCGACCGGGCCCGGATCAAGCACGGTAACCGGACCGCCCGGAAAGAATGGACCAATTGTCACGGGACGCGCGGCCGCTTGCGGATTTTCCAGCGCGTCCTCGAGCGAAAGCGACCCGGCGAGCTCGAAATTGTCGCGGAGCGCGGTGACATAAAAGCGGGTCTCGACATTGTCGGCCACCTGCCAGCCCAGATTGCCGTGACCGTAGAGACTGCGCACGTCGCTTTGCTCTCGAAAACCGTCCGTGGTGAGTCCTGTCACGCCGACCCAGTAATCGGTGTCCTCGCTCTTGCCGCCAATTGCGGCGTTGGCTCGAAAGGTGCTGAAGCTTCCGCCTTCCGCCCGCAGCGTGATCGGCGATCGCGCGGTGCGACCCGTGGGGCTGACAACGTTGATCGCTCCGCCGAGCGATGCAGCGCCGTATTCGAGCCCGTTCGCGCCCTTGAACACTTCCAGATAGCGGAACGAGAGCGGATCGATTTCCTGAAATTCCGTGGAACCCGCCGCCCGGCTGATCGGCACTCCGTCGCGAAGGACCGTCAGGCCGCGCCGCTCGAAACTGGAGTTGAGGCCCGATCCACGAACCGAAATCCGGCTCTCGCGCAGCGCGCTCGTATCCGCAAAGACTCCCGGCGTAAGCTCGAGAGTGTCGCCGATGCTGAGCGCGAAGATATCGGCAAAGCCTTCGTCTTCGACCACCCCGATGGCGCCTGGAATGCGCTCAAGCTCGGCGCGCGCTTCCTCGACCGATTTGGACGTGGGCGAGCCATCGAGGCTGGCGCTGACAATGATTTCATCTTGCCTTTGGCCAATACCCTGCGCGTGGAGCGCGGTGGCCGGAAGGACAAGGCAGGACGCCGCAGCCAGTGGCCGGGCAAATGTACGAATGGGCATGAATCTGAGTTCCTGAAACGCGGCCCGGTGTGGTGCACGTGGCCACACCGCAGCTTGCGAGGCCCGGCCAGAGCCAGGGCAGTATGAGAGTTCGCCCGGGCGCTATCGTGGCCCAGAGCGAGATCTGCGTGTGTTCAGCCGTTCAGGAGCGGAGGTCCGGTCGATGGCGGCGGCGGCGCCGCAAGGCCATGTCCCGGTGCGACTTCGAAGGCCGCGAAGTCAGCCGTGTCGGCGAGGAGGAGGGGCGCGTCTGAAACCTCCAGCGCGGTCGGGGGGACCGCAGGGGAGCCAATCGCCGCCTGATCGCACAGCGCCTCTGCCACGCCGGGCGCTGCGTCCTCGTCGGAATGATCCATTGCGTCATCATGCGCGTGATGCGCGTGATGCGCGTGATGGGCGTGGTGCCCATGGTGCGGAGCGGTGCCGGTCGCCCGGGCGAGTTCGAAGAGGGCTGGCGAGGTAATGGGGCAGGGGGCGAAAACGAAGTCGCCGTCCGCGTCCGCTGCAATCATCCACCCATGCGGTACCGACCATTGCACGACCGCCGAAAAGACGGCGACAAGCGCAAACATCCGCGCAAACAGGGAAGCCCGGTGGATCATCGGGAAGGGCCTAGGCCAATCCGGTCCGCTCGCAAAGGAAAAACCCCCGAAGGCGCGCCGCTCGGCCTTGATGCCAGGGCGCTCCGCGCCGCCTGCGCGACGGGCGCTGAGCGCCGCGCGGATGCGGATGGTAAACACAGCTTGCCATCCAGTCTCCCTTCACTTCAGAAACGCGATCAAGCGGGGGTGCCGATGCGCTGGCTGGGAAACCCGAGGTCTTGGGGAAGGAGGGAATTGGTCAGGTATGCGCTCTGCAATCGGTCTCTCATTCGCGCTGGCGGCCTGTTCGCAACCCGCGCCGCCTCCTGAAGCGCAAGCGGATGCTGCGGGCGCTTGCCGCGGGCTGTCCGATCCGAAGATGGTCTGGATCGAAGGAGGAACCTTCACGATGGGCGAGGCACCGTTCTACCGCGAAGAGGGACCGCCGCGCCAGGTCGCCGTGGAAGGCTTCTGGATATCGCAGACCGAAGTCACCAACGCGCAGTTTGCCGAATTTGTTGCCGCGACCGGCTACCGGACGCAAGCCGAGCGTGACCCGCCGGCCATCTCCGGCGCTCCGCCGGAAATGCGGCTGCCGGGTTCGGCGGTGTTCCGCGTACCGACACACGAGAACCCGTCCTGGTGGGTCTGGGTCCCGGGCGCCTGGTGGAGGGCGCCCGAGGGACCGGGAAGCACCATCGAGGGACGAGGCACCGATCCGGTTGTCCAGGTGACCTTTGACGACGCGCTCGCTTACGCCGAATGGGCGGGCAAAAGCCTGCCCACCGAAGCGCAATGGGAATACGCCGCGCGCGCCCGCGCGCACGCCGGATCGCAGGTTGCGCCCGAGCCCAGGGACGCGGCGGGAAAAGCGCAAGCCAACTATTACCAGGGTGTGTTTCCGGCAAAGGATCTGGGCGAAGACGGCTTCACCTCTCGCGCACCCGTTGGGTGCTTTGCCGCGAACGCCTTCGGGCTTCACGACATGATCGGCAATGTCTGGGAATGGACCGTCAGCGAGGCGATGCCCGGCCAGCCCGAGAACGTGATCAAGGGCGGCTCTTTCTTGTGCGCGCGCAATTACTGCGCCCGCTATCGTCCCACCGCGCGTCAGTTCCAAGAGCGTGACCTTGGCACCGATCATATCGGTTTTCGCGTTGTCGACACGAACAGAGCCCCGCCCGCCCCGCAGGGCGAAGACTAACGCCGCTGATCCGGGATCTGGTTCGAAACAACAACGCGGCTTGGCACCGACAGTGAAGGGAAAATGGCGGAGACGGAGGGATTCGAACCCTCGATACCGCTATAAACGGTATGGTCCCTTAGCAGGGGACTGGTTTCAGCCACTCACCCACGTCTCCGCGACGCATTCTCGGCTGCGAGCCGCGCGCTATAATCGCAGCGGCGTGGGGCGGCAAGCCGCCAGAGCCAAATTTTTGCGCGGCGCTCGGAGCCTGTCCGCTCGCGGTCGAAACGGTTCGTCCCCGGTTCAGGGGGGATCGCCGAATTAACCGTCCTGTCGCGTTTTCGATTCGACTCACCGCCCTTGGGCTTGCCTGATCGCGTTTGTCGGACTCTGCTAACGCGGCTCCAGACTGTCTTTTCGCAATAAGGGCAAGAGATTATGCACGCCGTCGCTACCCAATCGCCCGTCTCGCCCAGAGGCTCTACCCAGACCCTATCCGCAGGCTCTTCGCAGAGCGGGCTCTGGGCGACGATGAGGCTCGCTGTTGCGGCGATGCTGTTCTGGGCGACCGGTCCGCTGGCCGCGCAGGAAATGGAGACGTTCGATCCCAACGAGGCGTTTGCCACCGCGCCGACCGATACGTCCGCTCGGACCTCACGACCCTATCGCGTCGATTCAGCGACGATCAACGCCGAAGCAGCCGCCCAGTCAGCGCCCGCGCCGCAATCGGAGCCGCCGATCGAGCCTCAACCTCAACCCGTCCCGGAGCCCAATGGTACCGCGACGGACGGATCGGGTCAGTGGGTTGACCCTGCCAGCGGCGCAAGCGTCGAGGGCGAGGCCGGGATCGATGCAGAGACCGTCGCGGCAAGCGAGAGTACCTATGGCGAAGACGATTTGATCGGCGCAGCCGAAGGCGTCTTCGGTAAAGGCGCAGAAGGCCTTGCCAAGATGATCGAGGATTTGCTCAAGAAAGAGGGGCAACCCAACGGCTACATCGTGGGCCGCGAGGCTGGCGGCGCGTTTGTGGTTGGCGCGCGCTACGGCTCGGGAACGCTGCATCACAAGGTTGAAGGCGACCAGAAAGTCTACTGGACCGGCCCCTCGATCGGTTTTGACGCAGGCGCAAACGCGGCCAACACCTTTGTGCTGGTCTACAACCTCTACGATACCGAGGATCTCTTCAAACGCTTCCCGGCGGGTGAGGGGCAGGCCTATCTGGTCGGCGGATTGCACGCGAGCTACATGCGCTGGGGCGACGTTGTCCTGATCCCGATCCGGATGGGCGCGGGTGTGCGGCTTGGCGTCAACGCGGGATACATGAAGTTCTCGAAAAAGCAGCGCTGGCTGCCTTTCTGATACGTTTCTCTGTGCGCAGCGTGCACTAGCCGTTCAAAAGGCGGTTGCGCGCGGCCCGCGCTCACGGCATCGCGTTGGCCATGCTCAACCGACTCGAAGCCCAATCGCCCGACGCGCTGCTCGCGCTGATCAAGCTCCACGCCGCCGATGAGCGCCCTGACAAAGTCGACCTTGGCGTCGGCGTCTATCGCACGGGACAGGGCGACACGCCCGTTTTTGCGGCGATCAAGCGGGCCGAGCAAGCGCTGGTCGATACGCAGGAATCGAAGAGCTATCTGGGCCCGGAAGGCGACATGGGCTTCGTCAACGCGCTGATGCCCTACATCTTCGGAACCGACGCGACGATGGGCGGGCGCATCTCGGGAATGCAGACACCTGGCGGCACCGGCGCGGTGCGCCTTGCTCTTGCGCTTGCGCAAAGGGCGGGGATGGAGCGGCTGCATATGGGCACGCCGAGCTGGCCCAATCACAAGCAGATTATCGATGACCTGGGGCTGGAGCTTGCGGCCTTTGGCCACGCCAAGGCCGATGGAACCGCCAATCTCGACGCGGTTCTGGCCGCGATCCGTGGCGCTGCGCCCGGCGATGGCGTCCTGCTGCACGGTTGCTGTCACAATCCCACCGGCATCGACTACGCAGCGGACGATTGGGACGCGATCGGGGACGCGATTGCCGAGACCGGCATCTTCCCGATCATCGACACCGCGTATCAGGGACTTGGCGAGGGGCTCGAGGAGGATGCAGCCGGTTTGCGCAGCGTGCTCGCCAAAGTGCCCGAAGCTTTCATCGCTTACAGCTGTGACAAGAATTTCGGCATGTACCGCGACCGGGTCGGCGCGTTCTATATCATGGCGGGTGAGGGTGAGAGCGAAACGCTAAATACCGCGTTCTCCAACGCTAACGCGCTCGCTCGCGCCAGCTGGTCGATGCCGCCTGATCACGGCGCCGCGGCGATCCGGCTAATCCTGCGCGATCGCGCGATGACCGAAGTCTGGCTGGATGAGCTGGACCAGATGCGCTCTCGCATGCGTCAGGTCCGCGAACGCCTGGCCGAGGCGGGCGTAGCAGGCGGCGTGGATCTGGCTCCGCTAGGGTCCCAGAACGGGCTGTTCTCCACTCTTCCGGTGACCAAGGAGCAAGTGGTCCGCCTGCGTGAAGAGCATGGCATCTATATGGCCGGTTCGGGCCGCATCAATATCGCGGGCCTGACGATGGACAATATCGAAAAGTTCATCGGCGCGCTGGCCGATGTGACTGGCTGAAGGCCCGTCGTCCCAGAAGGGAGCGCTCAGCTTCCCGCGGCCAGTCCCTGCATCCGCTTGAGATAGCGCGCCAGAACGTCAATCTCCAGATTGGCCTCACCGCCCACATCAAGATCGCCCAGCGTCGTTACCTTGGCGGTGTGCGGGATGATGTTGAGCGCAAAGTCACACGTGCCATCGGGGCGATCGCGCACGTCGTTGACGGTCAGCGACACCCCATCGACCGTGATCGAGCCCTTCTCCGCGATGAATGGCGACATCTCGGCGCGCGCGCGGATCGCCAGGCGCCAACTGTCGCCCTCGCGCTTGGACAAGACGACCTCACCGACCGAATCCACATGGCCGGTGACAATATGGCCGCCGAGCTCGTCACCGATGCGCAGCGAGGGTTCGATGTTGATCCGCTGACCTTCTTCCCACATGCCGCGCCGTGTGCGCAGGATGGTCTCCGCCGACACGTCGACTTCGAACCAGGCGTTGTCGGCATCGCCGCCGCGGTCGACCACGGTAAGGCACACGCCCGAACACGCGATCGATGCGCCGATATCGATCCGCTCGGGGTCGAGCGGCGCGTCGATCCGCAGACGCATATCGCCGCGCTGGTCCACCTTCGAAATGGTGCCGATGGCGGTGACGATGCCGGTGAACATGGGACCTGATTTCCTTTGCTTGCCCGTAAACCGCGAATGCGATTAGCTGTGCTGGCGCAGATAGGCGGTGAAGCGGTCGCTGCCAAGTTGGCGTGTCTCTCCGCGTCGCCAGCGTCCGTGCGCCGCCGAGAGGTCGGCAAGGCCTAGCGCACCAAGACTGTTCATCCCATCGCCGCCGATCACGATAGGCGCTTCGTAAAGGTGCAGTTCGTCGACCAGGTCAGCGGCAAGAAAGCTCGCCGCAGTCGCCGCGCCGCCCTCGATGTAAAGAAAATGCGCGCCTTCGATCTGTCCGATCTGTTCGGGGGCGTTGATCACGCGCACGCCGTCCTGCTGGACGCCGCGGGTCAGGAGCACGCGGTCCGGGCTGCGCTTCTCGAGACCGGGCAGGCGAACGTTGAGTTTGGGCTTGTCCGCGCGCCACGTGGCCCCGCCAACTAGAATCGCATCGTTGCGCGCGCGCATGGCGTGGCAATGCGCGCGGGCCTGAGGCCCCGTGATCCACTGGCTTGTTCCATCGGCGAGCGCGAGGCAGCCGTCGAGCGACTGCGCCAGTTTGAGCGTGACATAGGGTCGTCCCTTGCGCTGGCGGGTCAGATAGCCGACCAGACTGCGCGCGGAGTGTTCATCCTCAAGCGCCGTGACCGCGATCCCCGCCTTCTCCAGCCGAGCGATACCGCTTCCGGCCGTGCGCGGGTCGGGGTCGTGCTGGCCGATCACGACGCGTGCCGGACGCGCGGCGCTGATGATGTCAGAGCACGCTGGGCCGCGATCGGATATGTGCGCGCATGGCTCCAGCGTTACGTAGAGCGTGGAGCCTCTTGCTACGCCGTCGGCCAGGCGGGAAAGCGCATCGGCTTCGGCGTGCGGGCGTCCACCTTCGCGGGTCCATCCGCGCGCAAGAACGCGTCCATCCCTGACGAAGATTGCCGCGACACCGGGATTGGGACGACTGATCGGACGCGCGCGTTCCGCCAGCCGCGCGCACGCCGCCATCCAGTCCGCGTCGCCGGGAGCCTTCAAGGCTATGGCCGCGTGCTTTCGGCTGGCGGCTCACCTGTCTCGGACGAGTCCGCGCTTGCACGCCCGTATCTTTGCGCTCGCTGCTCGGCGGCGGCCGCTTCCTCGGCGGCGCGGCGCGCGTCGGCCTCGGCCGCGATCTTGTCGACGTCCATACCGATGCCCTTGCCCAGCGCCTTGTAGATTTCGCGCTTGCGCTCGGCGACGTCATCCTGAGCCGCCTTGCGCAAATCCTTGATCTCCTGATTTGCCTCGTTCGACGCGATGATCTCTTCGTCTGTGCGCTCCGGATCGAACGTGGTGATGTAGGTAATCGTGGGCCGCTCTGGCGCCGAGTAATGCGTCTCACCCGACAACCAGTAAAAGATCACCATCAGCGGAACGGTCGAGGCCAGCAACATCGGTACGCGAAAGGGATTGGGCTTGCGGAATTCCGTCCAGAAATCGACAATACCGGTCTTGGGATTGAGGCGCGAAAGCGAGGACATGGGGCGAATATAAGGGCGCTCCACTCGTAAGACCAGAGGGCGAAGGGCGCTGACGCACGGCCCGCATTCGATGATCGCCGTGGTTCCTACTGATATTCGACGCTGATCGGCACGCGGCCACGCAAGCGACCGGAGGCTTCCATCTTGGCGCTGAGCACCAGCGTTCCGGAAAAACGGAAGGTGAGCTGGCCGTTGGCGTCGAGGGTCGGCAGCGCCGGCAGGTCGGTCACGAATTCACTGATTTCCGCTTCGCCGCCGCTTGTATCGCGCATGGAAACCCGCGTCGGCAGCGTGATCCGCAGCCTTTCCAGCGGCGCGCCGGTCACGGTCGCGCGGCCAGTGATCGGCACTCCGCCCAGGTTCTCGAGATCCCCGAGCAGCTTTCTCTCTCCTGTTTCGAGGTCAAGCAGGACGCGGCCTTCGCCGTTTTTCAGGACCACAACGCGGCCAAAATCCACATCGCTTTCGATCGCCACGCTGAGTTTCTGGCAATTGCGCGCGCGCAGGCGCAGGATGCTCTCGGGCGCGTCTTCGCGGCAGGCGGGCGGTACGTCGCAATCCTCGCACGCACCCTGCGCGCGCAACGCGGAAGGCGCAGGCGTAGCAAGGCTGGCCACCATGATGGTCGCCAGAGCCGCGGTCAGGGTAGGGCAGCGAAACATCACCGGCGTTTAACCGAACAGGGTTAATCAACGCCTAAGTAATCGTCGCAAGAGCGTCCAGAAGATCAACCGAACGCGGTGTAGAGGTTGCGCCCGTTGTCCTTCAGCCAGCGGTCCGCCTGACCGATATCGCCTTCGTAAATGTCGCCCAGCAGAGCGTGGAAAGCGGGGCTGTGATCGAAGTGGACAAGGTGGGCCACTTCATGCGCGACGACGGAGCGGCGAACGAAATCGGGCGCTTGAACCAGCCGCCAGTTGATCCGGATGCGCCGCTGCCCGGATTGGCCGCCATCCGAACAGCTTCCCCAGCGCTTCTGGGCGCGGCTGAGCCCGATCGGCACAGGTTGCAGCTTGGCCGCGCGCGCGTAGTCGGTCAGATCGCTTTCGAACAAACCTAGTGCCTCGCGCTCAAGCCAGCGGCGCAGGCGCGCCTCAAGCCCTTCGATCGCGCCGCCGACGCGCAATTGAGCGCCCTCGCGCAACGGGCGTCGAGGCGCGCCCTTGTCCCAGGCGATCGTCAACGCGTCGCCGCGATACCTGAGGTCGCCGCCCGCACTTGGCCGCGTGCGTCGCGGAATGCGCGCGTGCTGACCCGCGAGCCAGACCTGGCGGGCGTGCGCGAAGGCGATGGCGTCCGCGCTGCGCGCCCAGCGAGGCAGGGTGATCTGGACCGCCTGCCCGTCCGGTGCCAGCCTCAGCGTCAGACGTTTGGCGGCAGAGTGACGGCGAAGGACAATCGGGACGCATTCCCCGTTGAGGTTGATCTCGGGATCCATCAACACCCGCTTCAGACCGTCGATCACGTTTCGAAGTCTCCCCTTGGCTCGCTCCCCTCTTCAAGCTCAGCCGGGGCCGCTTTGTCCAGCCGCACCGGTCCCCATTCCACGATATGGTGTTCGAGCGGTCCCGCTTCGCTCTCGCTCACCACCCGGCCCGCAACCCCCACGCCCACGCGGTGGACCGCCTCGCGGTCTCCGCTGATGAGATAGTGCCAGGATGGCAGGCTGCGCCCTTCGGCCCGGACGCGGTAAGCGCAGGTCGAAGGCAGCCATGGCACGTCCTCGACGATCGCAAGCGTCAAACGCAGGCAATCGGGCACAAAGGCCTTGCGGTTGCGGTAATCGGAGCAACAGGCGGTTTTGGTGTCGAGCAGCTTGCACGCGACATTTGTCTGTTCGATCTCGCCGGTATCCGCGTCTTCGATCTTGTGCGTGCAACAGCGCCCGCAGCCATCGCACAGCGCCTCCCACTCCGCGCGGTTGAGCTCGCCCAGAGGCAGCGTCCAGAAACGGTCTCTCAGCTCGCCCATTTCTCGATTTCGTCGGCGACCGCCTCGGATCCCTCGTTTGTCGGCAACATGGCAAGCGGCTCACCATCGGGATCGAACAAATAGACGATGTTGGTGTGGTCGACGAGATAGCCGCCGTTCGGCGTCTCCTCGCCCTTTTTGTAGTAGACGCGAAAAGCGTCCGCCGCCGCCTTGACGGCTTCCGGACTGCCTGTGAGGCCAACCAGATCGTCGGAGAATGCCGAGACGAACTCCCCGACCACCTCGGGCGTGTCGCGCTCAGGATCGATCGAGATAAAAACCGCTTGAGTCCGGGAGGCCAGCGCGGGGTTGCGCTCTTTGAGGATGCGCAGCCCTTGCGCGGTGCGCTGCATGTCCGTGGGGCAGACATCGGGGCAATAGGCGTAGCCGAAGTAGACCACTGCGTAAGAGCCACGAAAATCGTCCCAGGCAACAGTTTTGCCGGTGGAACTGGTGAGCGTGAATGCTCCGCCAATATCGGCCCCCGCCAGAGGGGCAGGCCCTGGTGTGCCCGCGCCCGGCGCGCACGCTGCAAGACCCGCAGAGCCAAGAGTGACAAGCAAGGCGGAGCGAAGGACGGCGTGGATCGGGGGCTTTGCGCGGGTATTCATGCTCTGCTAACGGGCGGACAAGCAGGAGATTACAGCCAAGACGCGCGAGGCGCAAAGGCTTGAGGGGCTTGTCCGGTCTCCTTCTGATGACAATATGTGACAGCAAATGCGAAAGGATCAAAGCGTGTCGGGCTTCGTTGTGCGCAAACTAGGAATTGGCGGCGCGATTGCCAGTGCCGTGTTCTTCACCGGTCTTGCGGGGGTTGCGCCCGCGCAGTTGACCGCGCCGGCTGCCGCGCAGATGTTTTCGCAAGGCTATGAGTTCCTCGAAGCGGTCAAGGAGCGCGATGGCGACGCGGTGACCGAGATGCTGAACCAGCCCGGTACCCAGGTGGTCAACACGCGCGATATCACCAATGGCCAAACCGGTTTGCACATCGTGGCGCAGCGACGCGACGCGTTGTGGATTCGTTTTCTGATCCAGCGCGGCGCCGATCCGAACATTAGGGACAAAACGGGCACCTACCCGATCCAGATTTCCGCCGCGCTCGGCGATATCGACAGTGTCGAGGCGCTGATCAAGGGCGGCGCCCAGGTTGATGTGGCCGACCAGCAGGGCGAGACGCCGCTAATCTCTGCGGTGCATAAGCGCGATATTGCGCTGATCGCGCGCCTGCTGAAAGAGGGTGCGAACCCCGACCGCAGCGACAATTCCGGACGCTCGGCGCGCGATTACGCGGAACTTCTGATCGGCAATGAGCGGATCATGGAGGAGTTCGCCTCAGCTGACGCTGAAAGGGGGAAAAAGGGAACTACCGAGCAGTACGGGCCTTCTTTCTGATATGACCGACACCGCCCGCGCCGATTTCGCCGACATGACCCTCGATGAGCTGCGCGTGGCGCTGGCTCCTGACATTGCGGCGTCCGCTATCTTCGATGGCTGGAACGAGACCGCTCTGGTGGCGGCCGCGGAAATGGCGGGGTGCGACGTGGACATCGCCAAGCTTGCCTTTCCCCCGAAGCCGCTGAACGGTCGGTCGATGGATATGATCGAGGCGTGGGTCACCAGCGTCGATCAGGCGATGGAAGCCGAGTGGCCGGCCGAACGTCTGGCCGAGCTCAAAATTCGCGAGCGCATTCGCGAACTCGTCGCTTTCCGGTTGAAGGCGGTCGAGGACATCGACGAAGCGGTGCGACGCGCGCTTTCCGTCATGGCCATGCCGCAAAATGCGCCGCGTGCGCTTCAGATCGGCTGGCGCAGCGCGGACATCATGTGGCGCCTCGCGGGCGATACGTCGACGGACTACAATCACTACACCAAGCGCACGATCCTGGCGGGCATCTACTCTGCAACTCTGGCGTATTTCGTGAACGATGATAGCGAGGGCAAGGAGAAGACCTACGCGTTTCTCGATCGGCGCATTGACGGGGTGATGCGGTTTGAAAAGGCCAAGGCGAAGTTCACCAATCGCGACATCGAATTGCCCAGTTTGACGCGCTTTCTGGGGCGTCTTCGCTACCCTTCTAAGTGATTTCCACCATATCGGAGGTGGAAAAGGTCGCGCGCGGCTCGCCTAGTTGCGCTTACCTGTCCTAATACATTGTCAGAGAATCGCTCGCGCGATCGGCGCGGGCGCGTGTTTTGACGGGAAGGACTAACGGCTCATGGCAGGCTCGCTCAACAAGGTGATGCTGATTGGCAATCTCGGGGCAGACCCGGAAATCCGCAGTTTCCAGAACGGAGGCCGGGTGGCGAACCTGCGCATTGCGACCAGCGAACAATGGAAGGATCGCAACACGGGAGAGCGCCGCGAAAAGACTGAGTGGCACACGGTTGCGATCTTCTCGGACGGGCTCGTCGGCGTGGTTGAGCGCTACCTCAAAAAGGGCAGCAAGGTCTTCATTGAAGGCCAGCTCGAAACCCGCAAATGGCAGGACCAGAACGGCCAGGATCGCTACTCGACCGAGGTTGTGATCCGCAACTACGGCGGCACACTGACCATGCTCGATGGGCGCGGCGATGGTGGCGGTGGCGGTGGCGGTGGCGGAAGCTACGGCGGTGGGCAAAGCTCAGGCGGTGGCGGTCAGGGTGGCGGCTGGAGCCAGGGCGGTGGTGGTCAGGGTAGCGGCTCGGGCGCAAGTTCCGGTGGCGGCTACGATGATCTGGACGACGATATTCCGTTCTGACCAACGGGCGCGGATTGGGTGATCGTCCGCGCTCTTGCGCGCATGCCCGCCAGCGCCTTTCGGTTTCAGCAAGCGAATTGACGCGCAATTTCGCTACTGTATTATGACACCAGTACAGTAATGGAGGTTCCTTTATGTGGTGTCGATCCCTAGCGGCTCTGCTCATGGGTCTTTCGGCTTCGGTCGTTGTCGCGCAGCCAGCGGATGCCGAAACCTCCGACGCAGCAGAGCCGACCGAAGCCATTCAGGTGATGGTCCTTGGCCTTTATCACTTTGCCAATCCCGGCGCCGATATGGTCAATTCCCAGGTGGACGACATGCTCGCGCCCAGGCGCCAGCAGGAGATCGAGGCCCTGGTCGAAAGTCTTGCTGACTGGGGACCGACCAAGATCGCTCTCGAGGATGAGGCGTCCGCGCCGACTTTCGAGCTGGAAGGTTACGCGCGCAGCGAAGAGCTCCTCAAGACCTCACCCAATGAAACCGTCCAGATCGGGTATCGCCTCGGGCGCAGGCTGGGTCACAAGGCGGTCTATGGCTATGACGAACGCAGTGGAGAGGGAGAGCCCGATTACTTTCCGATGGAGAAAGTCCAGGCATTCGCCGTTGAGAACGGCCAGATGCCGATACTCGAAAAATTGATCGGTGAGGTGCAGGCGTATTCGAGCGAGCAAGACGCCGAGCGCGAGACACAGAGCGTGGCTGAATCGCTCTACGCCCACAACGATGGCGCGCAGCTTTCAGCCCGGCACGACAGGCTTTACTATTCGCTGATCCGCATTGGCGATGGCGAGAGTCAGCCAGGGGCGGAGCTCAACGCCTATTGGTACATGCGCAACGCCAAGATGTTCGGCAAGATCGACATGATAGCTGAGCCGGGGGACCGCGTGCTCGTTATCGCGGGAAGCGGCCACGCGCCCTGGCTTCGGCACTTTGCCCAGCGTATGCCGGGCTTCGAACTGGTCGAAACGATGCCCTATCTGGAGCGGGCGGCGCGTTAATTGCGCGCCTCTCGCTTGTCGTCTTTCTCAACGCCGGCCTCGCCATAAGCGAGGACGCGCTGGAATGGCTCCATCATGTCGGCGCGCTGCCGATTGGCGCTGACGTCAGAGCGCGCGGAGTAGAGCGAGACCAATAGCGCCAGATCGACACGGGTCAGCGAAGGTTGACGCTGATCAACCGCGAGGTCCTGATCAAACAGATTTAGGATCGTGTCCGCCTTCTTTGACGGGCCGCGTCTGAGCTGGATTTGCATCATTCCGCGCATCAGCGCGTAGTCCGCCAGTTGGATCGCGCTGACGCCTTCCAGCGCGTCGCGCTCGACCAGAACAAAGGCACGGGTGATTTCCTCTGGATAAGGGATGCGAATGTAAGGGTTCACCGGGTGGTTGTTGTGGGCCAGATTGATGGCCAGCCCGTCCGATAGACCCAGCCCACCCGTGAAATTGCTGAAACCCGCGCCGCCCGTCAGACTGCTGACGGTCATGGCGCCGCCGTTTTGGCTGGCTCCTTGAAACAGGACATGCCACGCATAGGCCGGGCCGCCGCTTCGCATAACGGTGTCTCGGGCGTGAGGAGGGATCAAGCCGAACGCCGTTCGGTTATATTGCTGGCGCCAGCGCTTTATCGTCGCAGGCCCATTATCGACCAGCGCCAAAACCAGGTTGAACGTGCAGTCCTCATCCTCGCTCACCGCAATGCCCGCGGCCTCGGACACCGTGCGCATTCGGTCGATCACGAATTGCCTGGAGACCTCTTCCAGCCCGATCACGGCCGGGCACAAAGGATCGCCCTGCTTGGCGTAAAACCTGGTTGCGCCGACGCGTTCAGGGAAAAGGATGTCCACGATATAATCGCGCACCTCATCGTCCGGAATGCGATCGCCGATCACAAGGATCTCAGGGTCCGGCGCTTCAGCTGGGGGGCTTTCCGGTCCGCGCGTTTCGAAGGCGTTGAGTTCAGGCTCTTGCCCGGTCTCCTGCGCGGCCAAACTCGTAGCGGCGCACATAGCAACAAGCGCAGTGGCAAGACGGTTCATTGTTGCTCGCATAGGTCCACCTAACTCTTTGCCCGTCCAGACTAAAACTTGTTCAGCGATGCCTTTACGAGCCCTGAATAGGTCGGTTGGCGGCAGAAAAGTTAAGATGTTTTGACATCGTCGCGAAACATGTTAAGAACTTTTGACATTCGCACGGCTGATCGAAGGAGTTTACCGGTGCTCAAACTCTCTTACACGTGGCGCATACGCCTCTATCTGGTGGCCGGGGCGATCGTCACGATCGCGTTCGGTCTGGTCGCGGGAAGCCTCTCGCGCATCGGGGACGAGGGCGAGTACTTCTGGCTCATCTTTCCCGCGCTGCTGGTGCTGGCAATGGGCCTTGCCTGGTTCGTCTACATCTGGTTGCGCGCGCTGGATGATGTGCAAAAGGCTGGCCAAGTGAACAGCTGGTATTGGGGCGGGTGCATTGGTGCACTGGTATTCATTCTGTACCTCGTCGCCGATCGCGCGCAGCACAGCGAATACGGGCAAGGCGCCTTTGCGATGTTTGGCGCACAGTTTGTGGGCTTTGTGGTGATGTGGGGCGTTTGGAAGCTGCGCGGCATGGTACGCGCCGAATGAAAAACCGTCTTCGCGAATTGCGCAAAGGGCGCGGGCTCAACCAAGCGCAATTGGCCGACCTCTTGGAGATATCACGCCAGACGATCATCGCGATGGAAGCCGATAAATACGATCCGTCTCTGCCGATGGCCTATCGCATGGCGGCGTATTTCGACATTCCGGTTGAAGACCTCTTCTTCAATCCTTGGCGGAAAACCGACGAGAAGGAGCGCTAGGTCTCCTTACGCAGCGCAGCTAGGCCAGCGGCGAGCGGTCCGTCCTGCTGGCCTTCTTCTACAATACCTGCCTTTTTGCGCGCATCGCTCGCCCCGGGGCCTTCGGCATAGGGATCAATCGCAAGCCCCAGTGTTTGCGCCACCGCTTCGCCCAGATCGAAGCTGTCGCCGCTGTATTCGATCTCGTCGCAGTCATCGGCGGTGAGTTCGTAATCTATCTCGTCTTCCTCGCTCGGGGTCAGCGCGGCGGTGCCCTGTTCGATGAAGCGAAGCGCGATTGGCTCTTCGATCTCGACCGTGAAAGGTTCGCCCGACACCGCGCACGCTTGCGTGATGCGGGCGCGCAGGCCGCCTTCGGCCCGAATACCCTTCTTGCACAATTCCAGACCGACTTCAGCGTCGAGCGTCTCCACGCTGACAAGCGAAAAGCGCTCCGCCAAGGCCGCGCGCTCGCGCTCATCCGCCTCGATTACCACTGCGCTCGCCGGCAACAGTCGCGATTTGACCACACGGGTCAGCTCAGGCGCCTTGTCTTTTGATCCCAACATTGCATTCACCAGATCCCATTGGCTTTTAATAGCTCGTCATCGCTGCGCGCGGCAAGCCGGTCGCTCAGCGCCAGCAACTTGTCGGCAACGCCCGCAGCGCCAGTTTCCTCGTCACCGTCTTGCGTAAATGTGACGTTGCGCCTGACAGCGGCAATCATGCGATCGCGATCCTTGGCGTTTAGCGCGCTGCGATAGGAACCCAGCCGGCCGCCGAGCACGCTCATCAACTTGCCCATGCGCTTACCCACGACGACGTCGTTTACGCCAAATTCGCGCAATTGCCCGTCCATATCTTCAACGAACAGCTCAGCGAGAAGTGCGCTCTCCGCGCGCATCTCGCTCGCCTCGATGCGGACCATGACGGTGCACAAAACCGCCGTGATAAGGTCGAAGCGCCCGCCCACGGTGTCCGCCACATTGCAGTCGGTGTAGTAAGAGGGCTCCCGCGCGAGCTCGACCACTCGGTGCCAGAGCGGTCGGATGGCCTCGCGCGGATCGGGCGCGGTTCCCAACAGGCGGGAAAGAAAGGACATAGCTTGCGGGTTTCCCTAGGCGTCTCCAGCGGATTAGGAGACTGTGCGTATCCTTCAAACACAAAGCGCGCTGCGATGTTCCTCAGTCGCACCCGGCTGACCGGAAAGGGGCAGGCCACCGCGTTCATTGGCTTTTCAAGACGCTTGCGTCAGGTCTTGTCCCAGTTTGAGCCCGCTGCTGTGGCTCGTTGCCGCCCGATCGCCTTCGCGGCGTTGCATGGCGGCAGGGTTCGGCTTAAAGCCAGGGCCAGCGCCCGGCCTTTCGCACGGCGGGGCCCGCATAGAGCATTAGGGAATTGACGGGACGTATGCAGATAATGGGTTCGATCGGTGCAAGAGTGATGGTCTTGGCCGGCGTGCTGGCCACCTTGGGCGCGTGCTCTTCGATCCGCGAATCGCGCGGTTATGTCTCGGACAACGTGCTCCTGCGCAGCGTCCAGCCGGGAATCGACAATCTGCGCTCGGTTGAAGGGACGTTGGGCCGACCCACCTTTGCCAGCCAGTATGGCGAGCCGACCTGGTACTATGTTTCCAGCGTAACGGGACGCAAACCCTTCGTGCGCCCCCGGATAAAGACGCACGGCGTGCTGGCGGTTAAATTCGATGACGCGGGAAATGTGACGTCGATTGAGCGGTCTGGTGTTGATAAGGTGGTGTATCTGCGTCCCAACGGCGACAAGACGCCCACACTGGGCCGCGAGCGCGGATTTCTCGAAGATCTGTTCGGCAATATCGGCCAGGTTGGCGCGGGTGGTCCGGGAGGCGGACCGGGCGGTCCCGGTGGCCCTGGCGGTCCGTAAGCCAACGCTCGGTACGGCCTAGAACGGCGCGCGTGACGGGCCCTAAGCCAAGCTATGGGTTGAACCCACCCCGACCGCTCCATATTTCCCGCGCATGACTGACACTCAGGCAAGCCACGGCCTCACCCAGTGGCACGGAACCACCATCGTTGGCGTTAAGCGTGGCGGCACCACCGTTATAGCGGGCGACGGCCAGGTCTCTATGGGCAACACCGTGATGAAGCCCAACGCGCGCAAAGTGCGCCGGATCGGTGAGGATGGAAAAGTTGTCGCCGGCTTTGCTGGTGCGACGGCGGACGCTTTCACATTGTTCGAACGGCTAGAGGCCAAGCTGGAGCAGTACTCGGGCCAGCTTCTGCGCGCAGCGGTGGAGCTGGCCAAGGACTGGCGCACCGATAAGTATCTGCGTAATTTGGAAGCCTTGATGATCGTCGCGGATGAAGAGACATTGCTGGTGCTGACCGGCAACGGCGACGTGCTCGAACCCGAAGCGGGAATCGCAGCGATCGGCTCTGGTGGGAATTACGCGCTCGCCGCCGCCCGCGCGCTCAGCGACTACGAAGACGACGCGGAGACGATTGCGCGCAAGGCGATGGCCGTTGCCGCGGATATCTGCGTGTTTACCAACGGTGAAGTGACGCTCGAGGCCGTCTGACCCCTTTTCGAAAGCTATTCATGGACAACCTGACCCCAAAGGCGATTGTCGCCGCTCTGGATGATCACATCATCGGCCAGAAGGACGCCAAGCGCGCGGTGGCTGTCGCGCTGCGCAATCGCTGGCGGCGCCAGCGACTTGGCCCTGACCTGCGCGATGAGGTGACGCCCAAGAACATCCTGATGATAGGTCCGACCGGCTGCGGCAAGACCGAGATCAGCCGTCGTCTCGCCAAACTGGCAGAGGCCCCCTTCGTGAAGGTCGAGGCAACGAAGTTTACCGAAGTTGGCTATGTCGGGCGCGACGTTGAACAGATCGCGCGCGACCTCGTCGAAGAAGCGATCCGGCTCGAGAAGGACCGTCGCCGCGAGGCCGTTCGCGAGGCGGCTTCCGAGGCTGCAATGGAGCGCCTGCTCGACGCGCTGGTCGGTCAGAACGCGAGCGAGGCGACGCGTGAGAGCTTCCGCGCGCGCATCATCGACAATTCGATGAACGACACCGAGGTCGAAATCGAAGTCGCTGAAGAACGCTCAATGCCTTTCGACATGGGCAATATGGGCGGCAATGTGGGTATGATCGACTTGTCCGACATGATGGGCAAGGCGCTGGGCAAGAAACCGACCAAGCGCCAGAAGCTGCGTGTGCCCGATGCCTGGGACAAGCTGGTCGATGAGGAGGCCGACAAGCGCCTGGATGACGACGATGTCGCGCAAAGCGCGTTGCGCAACGCGGAAACCAACGGGATCGTCTTTCTCGACGAGATCGACAAGATCGCAGTCTCCGATGTGCGGGGCGGCAGCGTCAGCCGCGAAGGCGTGCAGCGCGATCTCCTGCCGCTGATCGAAGGCACTACGGTGGCGACCAAATACGGCCCGATGAAGACCGATCACGTCCTCTTCATCGCGTCCGGTGCGTTCCACGTCGCCAAGCCATCGGACATGTTGCCCGAATTGCAGGGACGCCTCCCAATCCGCGTGAACTTGCGCGCGCTGACCGAAGAGGACTTCGTGCGCATCCTTGCCGAAACGAGGGCCAACCTCGTCGAGCAGTATCGCGCGCTGATCGGGACGGAAAAGGTCGAACTCGACATAACCCCCGACGCCATCACCGAGGTTGCGCGGATCGCGGCTCAGGTGAATGAGAGCGTCGAAAACATAGGCGCGCGGCGCTTGCAGACCGTAATGGAAAAGCTGCTTGAGGAAATCAGCTTCGAGGCCGAGGAATACGCGGATCAGACGGTCACTGTCGATGCGGCCTATGTCAAAGAGCGTCTGGCGGATCTTGCAGGCGACACCGATTTGTCGAAATACATTCTGTGAGCGCCGCACCCGTCAGCCAACTGAAGGCGATGCTGGCTGGCATGAACCCCAAACTCTGCGAGGCGCCCTATCGGTTCGTTGCGCACGGGCCTGATGAAGATTTCATCGACCTTCTTCACCGCACCTTTGCGATGGTGCGCGAGGATGAGGGGATGACCCTGGTGATCCGCGCGCGGCGCGATGATCCCGGCCCGTTCTTCGCGCGCGTCACCTTGCAGGTGCACTCCGATTTGGAAGCGGTGGGCTTGACTGCCGGGGTATCGGCCGCGTTGGCCGATGTGGGCCTGGCATGCAATGTGATCGCGGGCTTCCACCACGATCATCTGTTCGTGCCGTGGGAAGACCGCGCGCAGGCGCTTGAAGCACTGGAGCGCCTCAGCCTCGACGCTGGTCGATAAAATATGCCAATATTCGGGGGCGCAGCCGCACCGCCCCTTGAGCCCAAGGGCGCAGTGCGCTTAGCTTCGAGGCACAAGACAAATGAGGATATTCTATCATGATGCGGGCTATTTTGATCGGCGGCGCGGCTGCGCTCAGCGTATGTGCAGGCTCGGCTGCCATGGCTGAGGAAGCCGCCGAGAGCGCGAACGCGCCACCCTCTACGCTGTCCGCGCCCAAGATCGAATACACGCGCTGGGTGCTTGAGAACGGGCTTGAGGTTATCGCTCTGCCCGACAATTCGACTGCCAACGTCACCACCTCATTATGGTACAAGGTCGGCTCGAAGCACGATCCGGAGGGGCGCGCGGGCTTCAGCCACCTGTTCGAACACATCTCGAGCCGCAAGACGGTCAATATGCCGCTTAACATGGTCAATCGACTGACCGAGGATGTGGGTGGGCAGCGAAACGCCTCGAATTGGATCGATCGCACCAACTATTACGAAACGGTGCCCGCCCAGTACCTGGAAACCATGCTGTGGACCCATCGTGAGCGCATGGCCTTCCTGGTGGTCGATGAGGAGGTGTTCGAGAAGGAGCGCTCGGTTGTGAAGGAAGAACTGCGCCAACGCGTGCTCGCGCCGCCCTATGGCCGCCTTCAGCGCTTCGTTATTCCGGAAAACGCGTTTGACGTCTTGCCTATGCGGCGCCCCGGTATTGGATCGATCGAAGAGCTGGACGACGCCACACTGGAGGACGCGCGCGCCTTTCATCAGGCGTTCTATGGTCCTGACACAGCGACGTTGATCGTGGCGGGCAATTTCGAAGTCCCGCGCCTCAAAGAACTGGCCGACACCTACTTTGCCGATATCCCCCGCCGCGCGAATCCGGTTAGCCTCGATATACCGTTGGAGGAACCCCGGCGCACCCAGCCTCGCAGCGTCAGCGCGGCGGCGCCCAATGTGCCGCTGCCGCTGATCGGAGATTTGTGGAAAGGCCCCTCGGTCACGCACCCCGATGCCGCTGCGCTGGAAGTGCTCTCGACCGTGCTTTCCGGGGGAGAGAGCAGCCGCCTCAACGACGCTTTGGTGCGCAGCGGCAAGGCGGTCAACGCCGCGCATTTCGATTCGCTCACCATGGATGGCGGTTACATTGCAAGCTACGCGGTGCTCAGCCCGACGGGGAAGGCCGAGGAGGCGCGCGCGATTCTTGACGAGCAGATTGAACGAGTCCGTCGAGAGCCGGTGACCCAGGTTGAGCTCACCGAGGCCAAGAACCAGATTTTTTCCGCCGCGCTCTCCCAGCGCCAGACCGTGCGCGGTCGTGCCTTCGAACTGGGTGAGGCCTTGATGTCCACCGGTAACCCGGATGCAGCGGACATCCGGCTCGAACGCATCGCCGCGGTCACGCCGCAGGATATTCTGCGCGTCGCCCAAACCTGGCTTGACCCTCGTTCTAAGGTATCGATGGAGTACACACGCGGGGAGTACGATCCTGAGACGTTCGCCAACCCCTATCCGCGCCCCGACTACGGAAGCGTGGCCCCTCCAACAGGCGAGCCGCGCAAGGTTTTGCCGGAAGCCGAACGCATGGTTCCCCCGCCCGCGGGCGAAATCCCCGAGGTTGTGCGCGCGGACTTTGTCGAAACGCAGCTTTCCAACGGCATTCCGCTGGTCAGCACGCAGACAAGTGAGATTCCGATCGCCACTATCACTCTGGTAATGCCCGGCGGCGATGCCACGGATCCGCTAGCCAAAGCGGGCCTGGCGACGATGGCAGCGGACCTGGCCGACAACGGCACCACGACGCGAAGCGCAACACAGATCGCCGCCACTCTTGAAGCGCTGGGCGCAAGTGTCGGTATCTCGAGCGCGCGCGATGGAGTTTACGCCAGTGTGACGGCGCCTACGGCGAACCTCGCGGAAGCCGGCGCGGTGCTGGTCGATATCATTCAGAACTCCAACTACCCAGCGGAGGAGGTTGAGCGCGAGCGAAAGCGCACGCTCGATGGCTTTTCCGCCACCCTAAAGGATCCCGGCGCCCTCGCCAGTTTGGTCGCGACCCGGGTCCTTTATGGCGATGCGCCCTACGGCCGGGTTGGCAATCTGACCAGTATGGCTGCGATTAGCCGCGAAGATCTTCTGGTTCATCGGGAAACCTGGTGGCATCCGGGCCGGGCAAAGCTTGTGATCAGTGGCGGCATCAGCTCGAACGAAGCGGCAAACCTGGCTGAGAACCTGTTTGGCGATTGGACCAGCGACGCGCCCGCGCCTCAAGCGGTCGGCAAGCCAGCCGGGGAGCCCCTGCCACCTCGCACCCTTGTGATCGACATGCCTGAAGCCGGGCAGGCGGCGGTCGTCGCCGGCGTTCGCGCTACGTCGCGCTCGGATGAGGATTTCTACCGGCTGTGGCTCGCCAACACGGTTTTGGGCTCGGGCTCGAACGGTCGGCTGTTCGATGAGGTTCGCACCAAGCGCGGCCTTTCATATGGAGCGTATTCAAGCCTTGGGCAGAGCCTTGATGCCGCGCTTCTGACCGCGCGCTCGCAAACCAAAAACGAGACCGCTGACGAAGTCGCCGCGCTTTTCCTGGAACAATTTGAGCGACTGGGCGACGAGCCTCTCTATGAAGAGACTCTTCAAAAGCGGCGCCTCTATCTCTCTGGCGCGATCGCTCGGAGCTTGGAGACGACGGGCGGGTTCAACGGGCAGGTCGCCAATCTGATGCTGCGCGGGATCGAGCCGTCCGAAGCCTTCGCGATTTCGGAGCGCCTGTCGCAGGTGACTGCCGATGAGGCGGCAGAAATGGCTCGCAAGTATCTCTCGACGGATCGCGCGTCGCTGGTGATCGTCGGCGACGCCGAACAGTTCCTCGACGAACTCAAGGATCTGCGGGGCGAGGTCGAAGTGATCCCGGCGACACAGCTGGATCTCGGGACGGATGATCTGCGCAAGGCTGACGGATAGGGCGCTTTACTCCGCCGCTTGCGCTTCCAAGCCTTCGCTTTGCTCGCTTGCCTGGCGCGCCCACATTTCGGCGTAGAGGCCGTCTTTGGCGAGCAGCGCCGCGTGCGTGCCTTGCTCCACCAATTGCCCGCCATCGAGCACCAGAATGCGGTCCGCGTCCGCTATGGTGGACAGCCGATGCGCGATGGCAATCGTGGTGCGCCCGCGCGCCAGGCGTTTGAGCGTGCCCAAGATTTCCTGCTCGGTGCGCGTGTCGAGCGCGCTGGTGGCTTCGTCCAGCAGCAGGATGGGCGGGTCCTTAACCAGCGTGCGCGCGATGGCCACGCGTTGTTTCTCGCCGCCGGAAAGCTTGAGCCCGCGTTCGCCCACCGTCGTCTCGAAGCGATCGGGCAGCCGGTCAATCAGCGGCATGAGAGCTGCGTCGCGCGCCGCCTGTTCGACGGTCGCTTCGTCCGCATCTTCGGCGCCATAGGCGATATTGTAGCCCAGAGTGTCGTTGAACAGCACGCTATCCTGAGGCACGATCCCGATCGCGGCGCGCACCGTCTCCTGTTGCACGCTGGCAATGTCCTGCCCGTCGATCAGGATACGGCCCGCTTGCGGGTCATAAAAGCGAAACAGCAAGCGCCCTAGCGTGCTCTTGCCCGCGCCTGAGGGACCGACAATCGCAACCGTCTCTCCCGCGTGCACCTCAAAACTCAGGCCATGAAGGATAGTACGCTCGGGCGCGTAGCCGAACGTCACGTTTTCGAGAGTAAGCGAGGGCTTTTGCACCGCTAGCGTCGGCGCGCCGGGCGCGTCTTCGACTTCGATATCGGTGTCGATCAGGCGAAACATCTCGGCCATGTCGACAAGACCCTGACGGATCGTGCGATAGACCCAGCCCAACAGGTCGAGCGGACGGAAAAGCTGCATCAGGAATGTGTTGACCAGCACCAGATCGCCCACGCTCAACTGACCTCGGCTCCAGCCCCACACCGTGTAGGCCATCGCGCCCGCCATCAGCAGGTTGGTGATCGCTGATTGCGCGATATTGAGCAGGCCAAGCGAGCTTTCCGATTTGATCGCGGCTTCCGCATACGCGCGCGCCGCGCCCGAATAGCGCGCTTCCTCGCGCTTTTCGGCGCCGAAATACTTCACCGTTTCAAAGTTCAGCAGCGAGTCCACCGCGCGGTGCAGCGCCTTGCCGTCGAGGTCATTCATCTCTCGCCGCAGCTTGGTGCGCCATTCGGTGATCCAGCGCGTGACGAAGATGTAGGTGACGACGGTGAAAGCGGTTGCGGCGACCAGCTCGATCCCGAACTTGTAATAGAAGATTACACCCACCGCGATCAGCTCGATGGCTGTTGGGGCGATGTTGAAGAGCAGGAAGTAGAGCATCATCCCGATGCTCTTCGTGCCGCGCTCGATCACTTTGGTGACTTCGCCCGTGCGCCGGTTCAGGTGAAAGCGCAGCGAAAGCCGGTGGAGGCGATGAAAGACATCCTCGGAAAGGCGCAGGACCGCGCTCTGTTCAACGCGTTCGAAGGCCATGTTGCGAACATTGTCGAAGACCACTCCGGCGAAGCGGCCCAGACCGTAAGCGGCGACCAGCGCCAGAGCGACCAGCGCGCTCTCATCGACAGCGTCGCCTTGCGACATGGCATCGACCGCGCCCGAATAGGCAAAGGGCAGCGCCAGCGTCACGCCCTTGGCAAAGAGCACGAAGGTAAGCGCCACGATGATACGGCGGCGCAGCGGCCAGTTATCCTTGGGCCAGAGATACGGAAGAAAGCGCCTGAGCGTTGCCCAGCCTTCGGCCTCGGGCGGGGATGGTTCCTTGGGTTTGGAAGGGGCAGGCGTCATTGCGCCGCCTCATGTGGGCGCACGCGCGCTCGATAACAAGGCAGCCCTGCTTGGCCGCCGCCTAGTTGAAGTTGGCGCGAAGCCCCGGCTGGCGGGCCCGACGCATCTCGCGCGCGACGTCGCGCGGCACATCGAAAAGGATGCGCCGGTTCGCAAAATCGATCGCTACCCTGTCGAACATCTTGAGGTGTTGCATACCCAGTGAGAGGACCGGTGTGTCTTTCAGTCCCAGCGCTTCGAATGCGGGCGCGTCGGCAAAGGCGAGCGGCACGTTGCGCAGCGACAAACCCTCGATCGTTAGCGAGCGGACGTAGGCCAGATCGCCAGTTAGCGAGACGCCGTTGACATCGGTGGTCACCACTTCCTGCGCTCGTTTGGCCCGGATCCGCTCTTTTAGCGCGGTGTTCGCAAGGCTGGCCTGCGCGCCGGTGTCGATTATGACGGTCGCCTTCACGCCTTCGACAATCGCGTCGGTGATCAGCAATTGCCCGAGCTCCTGCTTGGCGCGCACGACGATCTCGAACCCGCGACGGTTGCTCTTCTTGTTGCTCATGTCCTCTACCGCGATACTCTCGTCGCGAAAGTCGATAAGGACGCGGAAGTCCTGCAGACTGTCGAGCCCGATTATCCCGTCCGCGCCAACATTCGTGCGGCTCAAGACGGGGGCGACTAGGTCGAAGACTTCGTAACTGCCGACCTTAAGGGTTTCGACCTCGACGATGTCGACAGGCCTGGTGCTCGCCATGCCAACAAGGGTCGCCGTGCCCAGCGGATTGAGGCCGAGCGAGGCGTTGATCTCGTGGGTGACGGCGGTGGCTTGGCTGCCGGTGTCGATCATGAAGTTGAACGGCCCGGCCCCGTCGATCAAAACGGGCACCGTGAGGCGCTGATTGCGCTCTTCGTCCAGCGCGAGAATCTCGGTGGAGGGATCGGTCAGGCTTGGCGCAATCGCCTGCTCTGCCGCGTTCTTGTCGGGCTCCACAAAGACCGACGCGGCGTGGTCCGCGGTCAGAGCGGGCGCGAGGCCCATTGTAAGTGTCCAGTAAGCCCAGTGTTCCAGCATTTCCTATCCAATCCCGTCTGCGTTGGTCTTGTTCTTGTCCCTAGCTTGATCTGTACGTGTACCAGACATGCGGCTGAGGCCCAAATGCGCCGCAAATCGGTTCCATCAAGCTCGCGCGGGTCGTCAGGCTGCGGGGGCCGGGCGCAACATGCGCCACGCGTCCTTTACAGTGTGCGGCCAGACCAGCCAGAAAGCGCTGAAATAGACAAGCGCTCCCACAGCCGCGTTCCAGACAAGGTCGAGCCACGGTACACCGATCGCGGCAAAACGCTGCACGCCGAGCACAGCGAGAGCCATGGCCGCGCACGCCAGAGCAATCGGCGCTAGTTCGCGCAGCAGGTCGAGCGGGTTGACCTTGATGCGCGGCAGTGTTGCGATCAGTGTGATGAGGCACAAGAGCGGCGCTGCGACCCACCACGCCTGAACGAGGCCCATCGCGGCACTCTCGCCGCCAGCGCCCTTGTTTGTGATGCCGATCAGGAACGCTGTGGGCATCAGCACCGCCCCTGTGACGCTGGTGAACAGGTAGATGCGCGGGCGCCCCATCGCATTCGTAACCGGAGAACAGATTAGTTGCAGCGCCAGCGCGGGCATGACGAGGGTGAGGCCGCCGACGATGGGAATGATGCCTGCCCACTTCTCGCCAAACAAGGTCAGGACCGCCGCCTCGCAGGTTAGAGCAAGCCCAATATAAATCGGCGCGGCGATCATCATCACCATGCGCGCGGTTTTGACGAAGTAGGGCCCGAGCGGCTTGCCCTCGCGGTGAAGTTCGGAATAGGCCGCAAACGCCACTTCGTTGACCGGCGGGATAAATCGCGCGGTTACGATCAGGGTCAGAAACAGCGCCTCTGAGTACAGCCCGAGGTCATAGGTCGGCAGAACCCGCCCAGCGATGACGATGTCGCTCTGGCTTTGGACAATCCAGAACAGCTGGCACAGCGTCAGAGTGCCGCCATAGGTCACAAGATCCCATGCGCCGCGCGGATCGAAGATGGGCTTGATCTGCAACCGCGCCGCGATGGAGAGCCCGATCGCGCGTGTTACGAACATGCAGATTGGCGCGTAAACGAGCGCCCACACCCCATAGCCAAAATAGGCAAGCGCCAAGGCGACGACCGCACCCACCACGCCTGTTACCATGGTCACCTGACCTTGTTTGCGGAACTCAAGGCGGCGTGAGAGCAACTCGGCGGGCAGCGATGAGAACGGAACCGTCAGAAAGATGAGCGCCTGCACGCGCAGCATATCGGCTACCAGCGGTTCGCGAAAATAGGCCGCTGCATAGGGTGCAAAGAGGAACTGGCCGATCGCCATGGCGCCGTTGAACATCAGCAGCAGGCCAAAGACCTGCCCAATCCGGCGCTCGTCAACATGGGGTGTCTGTACCAAAGATACGGCAAAGCTCGACCCGTTGAGAAAGGCCAGCGCGGTGACCACCACCTGCGTCATCGCGAACAGGCCGTAATCGGTGGGCTCGAGCAGGCGGACGACAAGGATGGTCGAGGTCCAGGTGATGAGCTGCATCGCGACCTGCGAGCCATAGCGCCACGCAAGCGCGCTGCGCACACGCGCGGCGAAGCTGTCGCCGGGCGTCGACGAAACTTTCCCCGATTCACGTGGGACAGGATTGAATCCAGCCTCGGCGCTTGAAGGGTAGGGTGGGGGATGCGCATCCATGAGAGGGGCGGTGTTAACGGCAAATGGTGAAGAATCTGATTGAGTCGGTTGCGCCGATTCACGCCCGAAACGGATGAATCGGTCGCTGTCGAGCCGCTGGGCGCGATAACGCAGTTGAAAATCAGAAGGTGAAGGCGTATATCGGAGCTTCAGCGAAGCTCGGAAAGCCGCAGAAAACTGCGATTTGTGCGCGACGCTGAAATAAAATTGCAAAAAGGCGTTGACCCGACTCAAGGCCATCCATATATGCCCTCTCACCGACGCGGCGCTGCCGGTTTTTACCGCCCTGCCGAGTTGGTCGCCAACATAATCGGATAGCCGGTCCCCCGGTGTAAATCGGGGAAGCAATGGCTGTCCGCTTTTAGTGTCTGGTGGCTCTTTGACATTGTTGGTTTTTGATGAAGGGACATGTGGGCGACGGCGCCCGGTCCGCGCACCTCAAGGGCGCGATCACCGGTTAACCTTAAGCCGATTGCCACATCCTTTTCGCCTCCACAGGCGGATCGTGATGATGCATGTCCATTCGTATCCATTACGTTTGACAGTGCAGGTATCGGCTCCTTGAAGCTCTTGCTTGTTGGTCTGGCGGGTTTCGGCCCGTGGCTGATAGGTGAGTGACACAAACTTGAGAGTTTGATCCTGGCTCAGAACGAACGCTGGCGGCATGCCTAACACATGCAAGTCGAACGAACCCTTCGGGGTTAGTGGCGCACGGGTGCGTAACGCGTGGGAACCTGCCTTTAGGTTCGGAATAACTCAGAGAAATTTGAGCTAATACCGGATAATGTCTTCGGACCAAAGATTTATCGCCTTTAGATGGGCCCGCGTTAGATTAGATAGTTGGTGGGGTAATGGCCTACCAAGTCGACGATCTATAGCTGGTCTGAGAGGATGATCAGCCACACTGGGACTGAGACACGGCCCAGACTCCTACGGGAGGCAGCAGTGGGGAATATTGGACAATGGGCGAAAGCCTGATCCAGCAATGCCGCGTGAGTGATGAAGGCCTTAGGGTTGTAAAGCTCTTTTACCAGGGATGATAATGACAGTACCTGGAGAATAAGCTCCGGCTAACTCCGTGCCAGCAGCCGCGGTAATACGGAGGGAGCTAGCGTTGTTCGGAATTACTGGGCGTAAAGCGCGCGTAGGCGGCTTTTCAAGTCAGGGGTGAAATCCCGGGGCTCAACCCCGGAACTGCCCTTGAAACTGGATGGCTAGAATACTGGAGAGGTGAGTGGAATTCCGAGTGTAGAGGTGAAATTCGTAGATATTCGGAAGAACACCAGTGGCGAAGGCGACTCACTGGACAGTTATTGACGCTGAGGTGCGAAAGCGTGGGGAGCAAACAGGATTAGATACCCTGGTAGTCCACGCCGTAAACGATGATAACTAGCTGTCCGGGCTCATAGAGCTTGGGTGGCGCAGCTAACGCATTAAGTTATCCGCCTGGGGAGTACGGTCGCAAGATTAAAACTCAAAGGAATTGACGGGGGCCTGCACAAGCGGTGGAGCATGTGGTTTAATTCGAAGCAACGCGCAGAACCTTACCAGCCTTTGACATCCTAGGACGGTTTCTGGAGACAGAATCCTTCCCTTCGGGGACCTAGTGACAGGTGCTGCATGGCTGTCGTCAGCTCGTGTCGTGAGATGTTGGGTTAAGTCCCGCAACGAGCGCAACCCTCGTCCTTAGTTGCCATCATTTAGTTGGGCACTTTAAGGAAACTGCCGGTGATAAGCCGGAGGAAGGTGGGGATGACGTCAAGTCCTCATGGCCCTTACAGGCTGGGCTACACACGTGCTACAATGGCATCTACAGTGAGCAGCGATCCCGCGAGGGTTAGCTAATCTCCAAAAGATGTCTCAGTTCGGATTGTTCTCTGCAACTCGAGAGCATGAAGGCGGAATCGCTAGTAATCGCGGATCAGCATGCCGCGGTGAATACGTTCCCAGGCCTTGTACACACCGCCCGTCACACCATGGGAGTTGGTTTCACCCGAAGATGGTGCGCTAACCTTTTAGGAGGCAGCCAGCCACGGTGGGATCAGCGACTGGGGTGAAGTCGTAACAAGGTAGCCGTAGGGGAACCTGCGGCTGGATCACCTCCTTTCTAAGGATACAAGCGAAAGCGCCGAGCCTAGCCTTCGGAAGAGCTTCGTTAGTTCCAAAGAACATTGCCGTCGTCCTCATGTCCTTTCATCAATCAGATACGCTAACGCTCTTGAGCGTTGCGTTTGCCTGAGCTGGCTCGCGCCGCAATCGGCCATGCTTTCTATCAAGAGAGGGTGAGCCGGTTCGTGTGGTGCAGGTCCGTAGCTCAGTTGGTTAGAGCGCACCCCTGATAAGGGTGAGGTCGGTGGTTCAAATCCACTCGGACCTACCATCTCTCATTACGAGGATGGCTGTTCGCCAAGTGAGGGGCCTTAGCTCAGCTGGGAGAGCACCTGCTTTGCAAGCAGGGGGTCATCGGTTCGATCCCGATAGGCTCCACCAGGCACTAGCGTAGCGGTTCTCCGCAGGAGCGCTGGAAACAGATCTGATGATGAAACGAAAGAGATCCGGTACGTGGTTTTCCACTGGGCCGGTCAGGCGGATCTGCCGCCGAACTTTGACATTGTGAATGGGTTTTTAAATCGATGCCGTGGCGCATAGATTGTTTGAAAGGGTCTAGCCGGCCCGCTCAAGCGCTTAAGTCTATGCATCACATATCAATCAAATTGATTATCTGGCTGAGATAATTCCTCCGCATCATCGCGAAGACGCACGGGCTTTTATGCAGGCCTGTCGTTGATGGTGTGGATTCTCAAGCGTGAGGTAAGAGCATTTGGTGGATGCCTTGGCATGTACAGGCGAAGAAGGACGTGACACGCTGCGATAAGCGTCGGGGAGCTGTGAGTAAGCTTTGATCCGGCGATTTCCGAATGGGGAAACCCACCTTCACCATTTCTTATCGGTTGCCTTTCGGCGATCGGTGAGAGGTGGATAAGGTATCACCTTAGTGAATATATAGCTTTGGTGAAGCAAACCCGGGGAACTGAAACATCTCAGTACCTGGAGGAAAAGACATCAACCGAGATTCCCGTAGTAGTGGCGAGCGAACCGGGACCAGGCCAGTGCCTTTTCTATTATTATCAGAACACTCTGGAAAGTGTGGCCATAGCGGGTGACAGCCCCGTATGAGAAAAGACTAGAAAAGGACTTGAGTAGGGCGGGACACGTGAAATCCTGTCTGAACATGGGGGGACCACCCTCCAAGCCTAAATACTCGTACATGACCGATAGCGAACACAGTACCGTGAGGGAAAGGTGAAAAGCACCCCGATGAGGGGAGTGAAACAGTACCTGAAACCGGATGCTTACAAGCAGTTGGAGCCCCATAGGGGGTGACAGCGTACCTCTTGCATAATGGGTCAGTGACTTAATCTATGATGCGAGCTTAAGCCGTTAGGTGTAGGCGAAGCGAAAGCGAGTCTGAATAGGGCGACTGAGTATCATGGATTAGACCCGAACCCCGGCGATCTAGGCATGAGCAGGTTGAAGGTGCGGTAACACGCACTGGAGGACCGAACCGTTGCATGTTGAAAAATGCTCGGATGACTTGTGTTTAGGGGTGAAAGGCCAATCAAGCCGGGAAATAGCTGGTTCTCCGCGAAATCTATTGAGGTAGAGCGTCATATTTATGCCGATGGGGGTAGAGCACTGGATGGGCTAGGGCTGCGCGAGCGGTACCAAACCTAACCAAACTCCGAATACCATCGAGTCTTGTATGGCAGACAGACGGCGGGTGCTAAGGTCCGTCGTCAAAAGGGAAACAGCCCTAACCTACAGCTAAGGTCCCCAAGTAATACCTAAGTGCGAAAGCATGTGGGAATCCCAAAACAACCAGGAGGTTGGCTTAGAAGCAGCCATCCTTTAAAGAAAGCGTAACAGCTCACTGGTCTAAATAAGGGTTCCTGCGGCGAAGATGTAACGGGACTAAAGGTATTCACCGAAGCTTAGGGTTGCAGTTTACTGCAGCGGTAGCGGAGCGTTCTGTAAGTGGATGAAGCCGAAGGGTAACCGACGGTGGACATATCAGAAGTGCGAATGCTGACATGAGTAGCGATAAAGAGGGTGAGATGCCCTCTCGCCGAAAGACCAAGGGTTCCTGCTCAACGCTAATCGGAGCAGGGTTAGCCGGCCCCTAAGACGAGCCCGAAGGGGGTAGTCGATGGGAACCACGTAAATATTCGTGGGCCTGGTGGTGTGTGACGGATGCTGGAAGTTGTTTGTCCTTATTGGATTGGGCAGGCAGCCAAGGTGTTCCAGGAAATAGCCCCACCGTATAGACCGTACCCGAAACCGACACAGGTGGTCAGGTAGAGTATACCAAGGCGCTTGAGAGAAGTATCCTGAAGGAACTCGGCAAATTGCCTCCGTACCTTCGGAAGAAGGAGGCCCCGTTAGAAGGCAACTTTTAGCGGGGGGCACAGGCCAGGGGGTAGCGACTGTTTATCAAAAACACAGGACTCTGCTAAGTCGGCTTCAAGACGACGTATAGGGTCTGACGCCTGCCCGGTGCTTGAAGGTTAAGAGGAGGAGTGCAAGCTCCGAATTGAAGCCCAAGTAAACGGCGGCCGTAACTATAACGGTCCTAAGGTAGCGAAATTCCTTGTCGGGTAAGTTCCGACCTGCACGAATGGCGTAACGACTTCCCCACTGTCTCCAGGATATGCTCAGCGAAATTGAATTCTCCGTGAAGATGCGGAGTACCCGCGGTTAGACGGAAAGACCCCGTGCACCTTTACTGCAGCTTCAGAGTGGCATTAGGAAAGAGTTGTGTAGCATAGGTGGGAGGCTTTGAAACTTGGGCGCCAGTCCAAGTGGAGCCATAGGTGAAATACCACCCTGCTGTTTTCTGATGTCTAACCAACTACCGTTATCCGGTAGTGGGACCCTCTGTGGCGGGTAGTTTGACTGGGGCGGTCGCCTCCTAAAGAGTAACGGAGGCGCGCGATGGTAGGCTCAGGCCGGTTGGAAACCGGCTGCGAGAGTGCAATGGCATAAGCCTGCCTGACTGCGAGATCGACAGATCGAGCAGAGACGAAAGTCGGTCATAGTGATCCGGTGGTCCCTCGTGGAAGGGCCATCGCTCAACGGATAAAAGGTACGCCGGGGATAACAGGCTGATGATTCCCAAGAGCTCATATCGACGGAATCGTTTGGCACCTCGATGTCGGCTCATCACATCCTGGGGCTGGAGCAGGTCCCAAGGGTTTGGCTGTTCGCCAATTAAAGTGGTACGTGAGCTGGGTTCAGAACGTCGCGAGACAGTTTGGTCCCTATCTGCCGTGGGCGTCGATACTTGAAAGGAGTTGCCCCTAGTACGAGAGGACCGGGGTGAACATGCCTCTGGTGTACCTGTCATCCTGCCAAGGGTGCCGCAGGGTAGCTATGCATGGACGGGATAACCGCTGAAAGCATCTAAGCGGGAAGCCTCCCTTAAGATTAGGTATCTTCGAACCGTCATAGACCATGACGTTGATAGGCCGGGTGTGGAAGCGCAGTAATGCGTGGAGCTAACCGGTCCTAATAGTTCTGATCGCGCTTGAGAGTTCGCACTGTCAATGACAGGCCTGAACAGGTCCGTCTGCGATGGAGGAGTTCTCCAGCCAGATACGCCCTTTGCAATCACTCTCTTGTAGAGAGCATCGATTTAGACCCACGCTTTCGCTGGCTTCATTGCTTGGTGGTCATAGCATCTGTGACCCACCCGATCCCATCTCGAACTCGGCCGTGAAACCAGATAGCGCCGATGGTACTGTGTCTTAAGGCACGGAAGAGTAGGTCGCCGCCAGGCATTGCAGCCAGCGATTGCGCGGGAAAAACCCATTCACTTGTCAAAGGGCTGACCTCCGGGTTGGCCCTTTTGACGTCTAAAAGGGCCTCGGTCCTCTGACGCTCAAGCTAGGTGCCGCGGGATGGAGCAGTCCGGTAGCTCGTCAGGCTCATAACCTGAAGGTCGTTGGTTCAAATCCAACTCCCGCAACCACCGAAAACCAGCCAGCACTAATCGGGCGGTCAGCCGATTGGCTCGCCCCTCTTCCGTGGCTCCAATCTTACTTCGCACGATGTGTTGCGAGGCGCGCTCCAAAAGGCCGCAATTTCCACGGGCTGGCCGTTGCGCGCACCGATCACTCTACGAGGTCGTTACGGACTGTGTTCTTCGGCTGACGAAGCGCTCCGAGCGCGGTTATTTTTGGCGACACGTTGTGAGGCATACATGAGTGGGTTTTTCTATCCGTTTGCGGAAAGATCGCCTGGTGGTCTCGTTCAGCGCCCGCCAATCGCAACCTTGGCGCGTTGCTTCATGGCAAGCCAAGCGTTCAGGCTCACGAACCGCAGCCCTGCAGCATTCTGTAGGCGCCTACCGAGCCAATGTCGCGAAGATTATCTTCGTCACGTACGCCGAATCTCGGCCAGTATCCGCTCCGTCCTGGCGTCGAGGCTGCACAGCTCCGCGATGCGTTTGGCCACGAATTGCAGGGTTGTGACGCATCGGACGACCGGCAGATGGTCGAGGAAGGTCTTCATCGGAGCCAGTCGCATAGCGACAAGGCCGGTGCCATCCCACGGTCAGCGCAGGCTTGGGGGTTAGCATTCAGTTGCTGTGATGAACGGTGCGATCAATCGCCGCCGCTTTCAGCCGGCGGTCGGGCACTCCCAGTGTCACTCAGGCGCCGAGGCAGGCCATGCTCTGGGAGCCGATGATATCGATCCCGCCTGTGGATATGGAAATGGGCGTTTGCGATTTTGCGTCGTAAGTTTCCCTTGTCGCCCGTCTTCCGCGGTGACCCGAAGGCACATTTCACACACCCCCTCGGGATGTTATTGAATGCCAAGAACAACGCGCCGTGGGCTTTCCATGCCGACAGCCTTGGCAGCCTAGCCTTTCCTCACCACGCCCGAAATCTGGCGATTGCGTCACGGAATACTGGCACCAGCGTCGTTGCCTCCCTTAGCTCTCCCGGACTTTCTTGAGGAACACTTGAACCTGTTCGTTCAGCGTCGAGGCCTGTTGGTCGAGCTCGGTTGCGCTGGTGAGCACTTGTCCGGCGGCTGCACCGGTCGATAACGAAAGCTCGCGCACGTCCTCGATATGGCCCGCAACTTTTTGCGTGCCGCTCGCGGCAAGATCGATGCTGCGAGCCAGGTCCTGCCCGGCGACCGATTGCTGGTCAACCGCGCTCGCAATGGAGACGGCGGTGCTTTCCAGATCCTTGACCTGCCCGGCGATGGAGCGCAGCGCGGTCACGCTTGCGCCGGTCGTATCCTGCATTGCGCGGATCTGGTCAGCGACTTTTTCCGTTGCGCGGCTTGTTTGCATCGCGAGTTCCTTGACCTCGCTGGCCACCACGGCGAAGCCACGTCCGGCCTCCCCGCCGCGCGCCGCCTCGATCGAAGCGTTGAGCGCCAACAGATTGGTGCGTTGCGCAATAGTTTGAATAAGCTCGACAATCTGGCCTACTTCTTCGGCTGAGGCCGATAGTGCCGAGATCGTCGTGTCCGCTTCGTTGGTCGCGTCGGTGGCAAGGCGCGCCAATTCGCTGGAGGAGGCAGCTTGACGACTGATCTCGCCAATTGAAAGCGCGAATTCATCGCTCGCGGCGGCGGCTGATGTTGCGCCGGCGTTCGCCTCGGCCATGCTCTCGGTCAGTTCGGTGGTGCGCCCCGCGGCCTGTTCTGCGGTCGCGGCCATGCGCGTCGCGGTGCTTTGCAGCTCGCTCGATGCGGCGGTGACCATGCCGACCACATCGCCGACCGTGCGCTCAAAGCTACTTGCAACATCGTCGATCAAGGCAACGCGACGCTCTTCGGCTTCCTTGCGCTCACGCTCACGCTCACGCTGCTCAAGAGCTTCTTTCTCAGCCTGCTCGGAGCGCTCGTGCGCCCATTTTTCAAGCTGCCGACCGGCGCGTTTGAACATATTGAGAGCGCGCAACATTTCCCCAATTTCGTCTTTGCGGTCGTCGCCTTCGATCTCGAAGTTGCGGTCGCCCTTCGCAAGGTTGGTCATGCCGTTAGTAATTTGACGTACTTTCGTGGCGAGATCGCGCGAAAGAATCCCGAACCCGGTGAAGAGGATCACACCGGTCAGCACGGCGAAAACTCCGACGACCGTGAGGACCATCAGGAAATAGTCGATTCCGTCCTCGCGCAGCGTATCGGTGTAGCGGGTCAGTTCGTCCGCAAACTCCTGTGATGACGCCGAAAGGGCATCGCCCTTCGCGATGATCTCAGGGTCAAGACGACCGGAGCGCGATGAACCGCCGCTGCGTTCGAACTCGGCGAAAGCTCTCGCGACGCTGGTCTCATAGTCATCGAGCTGCTGCCGCAATCGCTCGACACGCGGCGCGAATTGCGGAGCGCGCTCGGTTAGAACCGTTTCCATATCGTCAAGCTGCGATTGCGCCAGAGCAAGGGCCGCGCTTCGCTTCTCAAGAAGATCGGTTTCGCGATCGGGCAGATAAGTCGCATTTGCGTAGCGCACCTCACCGAAGGTGGCGCGGAACTCGCTGGTGTCGGTAATAAGACGCTCAATGGCATCGGACGTGTGATAGCGGGTCCACACCTCGCTCATGCCGAACGCTAGGACCATCAGCATGGCCGTGCCCACCACCGTGAAGGCCGCAAAGATGGTGTTGACCTTGGACGCGATGCGCTGATTTCGAAACCACGAGAGCGACGCTGAGCCTGACGCGGCCGACGTGTGCGCATCCGGTTCAGGTTCGCGTGAGGGGCCAAAGTCCTCAAGTCCGTTCGGCTCAATCTGTACGGACGTAGGTGCAGAGCGTTCCTTGTGCTCCTCCGGCGTCATCATCATGTTCATGGGCGAGATCCCCGCGCTCTCAGTTTAGGGGCAAGTCCTGAACGAAAATCGTTAATAACGCGTTTTCCTGAAGGCGTCTCTTCGTGGGGCCAGCGCTTCACGCCGCCTTTCCCCCTGCGAGACCGGTTATCTCGTCTTTGACCTGCGCGGTGTACAGGCGATCGATTTCGTAGCCCGGCATCGCCTTGTAATAGAGCCAGCCCTGTAACTGGTCGGCACCCGCCACGCGCACCATGTCGGCCTGTTCGGCGGTTTCGACCCCTTCGGCGGTCACGCTCATCTTCATTGCGCGCGCCATTGCTATGCTGGAGAGCATCATGGCGCGGCTGCCATCATCCTCGCCAGCATGGACGACCAAGCTGCGGTCCAGCTTGAGCTTCTCGAAGCGGAACTGGCGCAAGAAGCCGATTGAGGCGTAACCAGTGCCGAAGTCGTCGAGCGAGATGTTCACCCCGAAACCACGGATAACTTCAAGCGTGCGCTCGGCCACGACAGGATCGAGCACAAGACAAGTCTCGGTGATCTCGAGTTCAAGCCGCTCGGGAGGGAAGCCTGTTTCCTCCAGCAATTCGCCGAGCTTGATCGGGAACTCCGGGTTGCGCAGCTGGGCAGCGGAAATGTTGACGGACAGCTTGATGTCGCCCCAACTGCCCGCGTCGCACAAAGCCTTGCGCAGCACCCACAGACCGATCGGGTTAATCAGGCCCGATTCCTCGGCGACGGGAATGAAAACGCTGGGGCTCACAGCCTCGCCGTTTGGGCGGGTCCAGCGCAGCAGCGCTTCAACGGCAACGATCTTGCCGACCTGCGCATCGACGAGCGGCTGATAGGCCAGATCGAGTTCCTGATTGGCGAGCGCCTCTCGCAGCTCATCCTCGATTTCGCGCACAGCCTCGCGGCGCTGGTCGAAGGCTTCGGTGAACCATGTGCAGCGCATCCGCCCCCCGCGCTTCGACATGTACATCGCCACATCGCCTCGGCGCAGCATTTCCGATGAGCTCAAGCGGATATCGGCCGTGCTGCGCGCAAGGCCAATGCTGGCGCCAACAGAGATATGGCGATCACCGATATTTAAGGGACTTTCGAGCCGCTCCAGTAGCCCCCTACAAATGCCTTCCAGAATGGTGCCCGCCGCCGCGCCGCCCATGACCGCGGCGAATTCATCGCCGCCAAGGCGATAGCACCGCGCTTCGGCGCCGCACGCCTCGCGCAGCGCGTCGGCGCAAGCCTTAATCAGCTGATCGCCCACCGTATGTCCGTAATGGTCGTTGACCTGTTTGAAGCTGTCGAGATCGATAAGCGCGATGGCGACTTCCTCGCCCCCGTTCGAGAGCGCGTCGATATCTTCGTGTAACAATCGGCGATTAGGCAACCGGCTGAGTTGGTCTGTCACCGTCAGGCTTTCGAGCTCGCGCACATTGGCAATGCCGCTGCGTCCAAGAAAGAATATCGTCGCGGCGTAAACCAACGCGCTCGCGATCAAGAGGGAGGAGGGGCTGCGAAACTCCACCTGATCGCTGGCCATCACGACCAGTGCGATCAGAGCGAGCGCGAAAGTAATGGTGGCGAGCGGCACACCGACAAGACCAAGCGGGGTCAATCGCAGCGGTTTGCTCTTATCGATCACCAAAAATCCCCGACCCGCGCGTTTCTGTTGAGCTTTGCGCTGCCATTTGCGCCATTGCAGTGGTCTAAGGATGAGGGACTAAATAAGCGTAAAGCGCGCGTTATCGAGCCTGTCGATCATGACGCGCGCGGCGGAGGATCATCCGGCAAGCGCGCGGCGTTCAACACTGGAGTGCAGCGGAGCGGGCTTCGGCTCATAGACGCTGGTACGGTTGGGCGTGGGGGCAAACGCGGTTGTATGTCCGACAACAGTCTCGCCCGCGCCCAGCATCAGATATCCATCGCCTCGCATCGCGCCCGCAAGGCGTTGGAACGCCTTCTGACGCGTTTCCTGATCGAAATAGAGCAACACATTCCGGCACAAGATGAGGTCGAAGCGGGCTCTATCCGGCGGCTCGCTCAGGACGTTGTGCCGTTCGAAGCGTGTAATCTTGCGGGTCGAATCCTTGATCTGCCAACCAGTGGGGGTCTCGTCGAAATGTCGCAGCATTTCGATCACGCCGAGGCCACGCTGAACTTCGAACTGGCTGTAGAGACCCGTGCGCGCTGAGGCGATTGCTGTCGCGGAGATGTCTGTGCCCAATATGTCAATCGTCCAGCCGTGCCAGCGTTCGGCATTGTCTGCGAGGATCATCGCGACGCTGAGCGCTTCCTGTCCGGTTGAACAGCCCGCGCACCAGATCGAGAGGCGCCGCGTATCTTCCCGCTTGCGCGCGAGGTCGGGCAGGATAAGCTCTGGCAATTGGTCAAAAGTCGGCTTGTCGCGAAAAAAGTAGGTCTCGTTGTTGAGCAACGCCTCGACGATTTGTTGCGAGAGTTCGCGCTTATCACGAGCGGTGCTCTGCCCTTCGAGCAGACACACCAATTGATCGACATTGCTGATACCGCGCTCGCGAAAGACGCCAGCCAGCGCGCTGCTGACGCGCCAGCGCCGGCTTTCGGTCAAGTGCTGTCCGGTGTGCTCGGCGAGAAGATCGGCGATGACCTGGTGCGAGGCGTAGTGCGCGTCCATATCCGCGAAGGCCTCAACCGCGCTCCGAGGCGACCACGCCTTGCACAGCGCCGAGCATACGCTCACGCAATTCTTCTGGGCGCGCGATCAGGCTGGCGAGGCCGGCCTTGGCCACCGCGCCAGGCATGCCCCACACTGCGCTGGTTTCCGCATCCTGCGCGAAAACGGTCGAACCTGCATCGACGAGCGCGCGCGCGCCTTCGAGACCATCGCGACCCATCCCGGAGAGGACCAGCGCCAGGACCCGGTTGCCGCAGGACTGCGCAAGGCTTGCAAACATGGGATCGACTGACGGCAGGCATCCGCTGCGCGCGGGTTCGCAGGACGTGCGGGTTACCAACTTGTTGCCGCGACGGGTCACGATCATGTGCCCGTGGCCTGTTGCGATGACAACTTGGCCTCGGCGAATCTCCGTCCCGTCTTCGGCAATCACGGCAGGGCGAGCGCAGGCCATTTCGACCTGCCGCGCGAACACGGGAATAAACGTCGAAGGAAGATGCTGGGTGATCAGGATGGGGCAATAAAAGTCTGGCGTCAGGCCGCGCAAAAGGATGTTGAGCGCGTGAATACCGCCGGTCGAGGCACCGATGGCGACGATTTCGGGCGGGCGGGAGAATTGCGCCTTGTCCTTCTCGATGGTCGTTGCATCGGGCGCGCGTGCCCTTGCGCTGTCGGCCCGCACGTCGCCTTTGGCACCGCCAAGAGCGCGGATCTTGCCGAGCAATTGCGCGCGATAGTCTTCGTTGAACCCACCTGGACGTGGCTTGAGCATGGTGTCCGCTGCGCCCATCGATAGCGCGGAGACGGTGTGTTCCGCGCCGTCCTGCGTGAGCGAGGAGACGACGAGGACCTGACCGCCCGCCGCGCGCTTAAGTATTTCTGGCAAGGCCTCCAGCCCGCCCATGCCCGGCATTTCAAGATCAAGCAGGATAACATCCGCTGGGACGCTTTTGAGCTCGGCGATCGCGCGCTCTGCGCTGCTGGCGGTCGCAGTCACTTTCATCGAAGCGTCGCTCTCGACCATACGTTTAAAGATGGTGCGCACAGTCAGCGAATCGTCGACGATCATTACCCGGATGGCGGCCTCGGCTTGTGATGGCGTATCGTCGCCCGGCGTACGCAGCTTTCCGCGCATCCGTTCGCTCATCTCGGATCGAGAGGCGGGCAGTTGCGCGTTCACGCGAAGCCTACGAGCTGAAGCTTGATCTGTAGCGTTTCGTGATCGAAAGGTTTCATCACATACTCATCCGCCCCAGCAGAGATTGCCTCGCGGATGTGCGCGACGTCGTTCTCCGTGGTGCAGAAGACGACTTTGGGCGTGTCGCCGCCGGGGCGTTTGCGCAGTTGAATGATGAACTCTATTCCGGTCATCACGGGCATGTTCCAGTCGAGCAAAACGACATCGGGCATAGACTTGTCGCAAGCCTCTAGGCCCTCCTGCCCGTTTTCCGCCTCATCCACCGAGAAGCCAAGCGTCTCGAGTATATGCCTCGACACTTTTCGGATCACGCGCGAATCGTCAACGATAAGGCAGGTTTTCATGAATCACTCTTGTTGTAGTCGGCTGAGCTTAGGAACCATCCGTAACTTTTGGATTAAGCCGCAGCTCCGAGCGGTTCGGGACCGGCGATCAGCGCGGGCATATCAATCAGAAGCGCGGGGCCAATCGCGGTCTCGACCATACCGGTGGCTACGCGCGCCCATTCCCGGCCAAACCCGCCTGGTACGTTCTCCGGGTGAGTGCGGCCCGTCGCGATATCCTCGATCGCATCGACCATCAACGCGTAGGAGTGGCCCCCGACATGGACCACCGCGGCGCGGTGATCGGTCGCCCATTCGATCACCGGAAAGCCGAGCGCGAGACGGCAGTCTATCACGGTCAGCGCCTGACTGCGCAAGGCGGTAATACCCGCGATGAAGTCCGGGCTGCGCGGGACAGGTGTGATCGCGCCCAGCTCGATCACCGATTTCACATCGCCCGCTGGCAAGGCACAGCGACGCCCGGCGATCTGGGCCATCACGAGAAGATCGTTCACGCGGCTTCTCCTTTCGTGGCGGGGGTTCGGGCCGCTTGAAGCGCGCTCATCAGAGCTTCCCTGTCATAGCGATAGATCGTCTGACTGCCTTCAGGCGCGTCGGGGTGATCGCGCAGGCGTAGAACGGGCTGCGCAATATCCATGTCGAGCGCGAGGGCGGCTTCGAATTCGTCTTCGAACCAGATTGAAAGCGCGCCGTCGCTTCCTCCCTTTTCACTCTCCTCGCGTGTGCCGCGTGGAACGGCATCATACCCTGCAGCGGAAACCAGCGGGGCCAGAATAGTGCTTGCCCATTCGCCTTCGGGCAGCAGGCAGAGCGGGCGCGCTGCGGGCTGAGGCACCTCAGCGTAGCGCGCAAAGACTTCGTGGCCGTCGATCAGGGAAACGGTCTGCCCGTCGATCAATGTGACCGCTTCGACAAGCGCGTCATCCGCCACGGGCTTGAGCGGCTCGATCAGCGCCACCGCGTCGTCCACTTCGCGCACCGCGTGAAGCAGCTGTGAGACGCCGTCGGTCAAGCGAAGCAGGCGAACCTTCTCCGAGGGCAGTGGGCCCTCGGGCAGGCCAATCAGCGGCAGGATGTTCCCATCGATCACGGCGCGCGGTGAGGCGGAGGTGCGATCAATCGCATCGGCGGGCGCGGTCTCAATGCGTTGCACCAATTCAAGCCGGAACGCGCGGCGCCGCCCTTCGAAGTCGGTGAAAAGCATCGCGCGCGGCAAGGTTTCTTCCTGACGTTCTTCCTCCGCTACCGCGTCGCTGAGGACGCGGGTGCGTGCATCGGAGACGAGATCGTGCAGCGCCGCGATGTTGGTTACATCGAGTAGGAGGACCGGCTGGCCGTCATCAAGCAGGGTTGAGCCCGCATAGAGACCGCTTTTCATGACAGCTGGAGCAAGAGGCTTGACCACGATATCGCCATGGCTGTGAATGTTGTCGACCGCGAGCGCGAACAGGTCGCCGCTGGCAAGGCGCAGCATGACCATGGAGCGGTTCGCCTCGTCAATTTCGCCATCGGGCAGATCCAGCACTTCGGCTAGCACGAGGCATGGTACGCGCTGGCCGCGGAAGGTCACGAGCGAGGTCTCGCCGATATGGGTGCAATCGAGCGATTTGGCCGAGGCGTGGATGATTTCCTCGACATAGCTCTGCGGTATGGCGAAGCGCTGGCTGGCGACTTCCACCGTGAGTCCGGCGATGATGCTGAGGGTGAGCGGTATTTGCAGCGTGAACAAAGTGCCCACGCCCACGGTGCTGGAAACCTTGATGCTACCGCCAACCCTCTCGAGGTTTTCGCGCACAACATCCAGGCCAACACCGCGTCCCGACACATTGCTGACTTCCTCAGCGGTCGAAAAACCCGGTTCAAAAATGAGCTGCAGGATGGTCTCACGGTTCATCGCCTTGTGCTCGGCTTCGGTAATGAGGCCGGTCGCGATTGCTTTGGCTGCGATCTTCTCCTCATCGATCCCGCGCCCATCATCGCTGACAACGATCGAAATCGTGTTGCCCGACTGACGCGCGGCGATGGAGAGAAGGGCGGTCTCGCGCTTGCCTTGATTCAGACGATCGCGTGGCCGCTCGACACCGTGGTCGATGGCGTTGCGGATGATGTGCGTGAGCGGGTCGCGCACAGTCTCTATCATCTCGCGATCGAGTTCGACGTCGCCGCCTTCAAGATCGATCAGCACCTGCTTGCCAAGCTCGGTCGAAAGATCGCGTACAAGGCGGGGTAGCGCGCTGAACAGGGTTTCGATCCGCTGCATGCGCATCCGGGTGATCGCGTCACGCACATCGGTAAGGATGGTGGTGAGCCGCTCGAACGGACCATCGATGGTCGGCTGATTGCCGGCCTGACGCAGGCGGTGAGCCAGATCGTTGCGCGCCAGAACCATGTCTGAAACGCCGCTCATCACCCGGTCGAGCAGATCGACTGGCAGGCGGATCGTGCGCTGTATCGGTGTGGAGGCGGTCGTCGATGAACCGAGCGCGCTAGGACTGGCGCTACCGGTATCCAAGCCCATTGCGTTGCTCTCGCCGATGAGAAGCTGGCCATCTTCGTTCCCTTCCTCCAGTCCAGCGATTAAGTCCGTATCACTGCCTGCGGGGCAAGCGCCACTCGCTTCAATTGCGTCGATCAGTTCCACGATACGATCGATGACGCGCAGCACAGCGGAAACAAGTGTGGCGTTGGCCTCGCGCCGCTCGGCCCGAACATCGGCCAGCGCGTCTTCCGCGGCGTGGCTTAGCTCGGCGAGTCGTGGGAAATCGAAGAAGCCGCAATTGCCCTTAACTGTGTGGACGAAGCGAAAGATGGCATCGATCCGCGATCCGTCGGCCGGATTGGCTTCCCAAGCGATGATTTCGCCCTCGCTGGCCTCCAGCATTTCGCGTGTTTCGGCGACGAAATCCGCCAGCAGGTCGTCCATGGTGCGCAGCGCCCCCAAAGGGTGTCGGGTTTCTCGGGTAACTTGAACATACCGTATGCCAACGGATGGTTAACGAACGCCTAGCGCCGATCCTCGCTCAACATGGCAGGCCTTAACGCCGGGCGACGCGGCCGAGCACCCACCAGACGAGCGCGGCTCCCGTGATCCCGCCGAACAGGTTGGCGGCAAGCTCTGCCGCGTAGATTGCGCTCGAACCCAGCGTCTGGTCCATAAGCAGGGCAAACGGCAGCATGACGAGAAACACACGAAGGATCGACTGGGTGAGCGCGAAACCCGCCTTGTCGACCGCGTTGAGAATACCGTTCGCGACGATCAGCACGCCAAAGCCTGCATAGCCCCACGCGGCGACGCGGATGTAGAGCGCGAATTCGCGGATCACGGCTGGGTCATCAGTGAACAGCGCGCCGAACCACTCGCCTGCGGCAAACAGCAGGATTGCCGTGCCAAGGCCCCAGACGATGCAAAAGCCGCCCGCCCAGATCGCCGCTTCGCGCGCACGCTCAAATTCGCGCGCGCCCCAGTTCTGGCCCACAATGGCTCCAATCGAGCCCGAAAGCGCGAGAAGCGGCACGGTCGCGAAGCTCTGCAATCGCCCCGCCGCGCCAAAGCCCGCGACCGCGTCCTGGCCCTGGCTGGCGATAATCGCAGTCAGGATCGATAGTCCGATCGGGTTGATCGCGTTTGAGAACGCTGCAGGACCACCGACCTTGAGAATGGATACCGCCGGATCGAGCAGGTTCGAACGCTTCAGGGCGGACAGATCGATCCGGATGTCCGATTGACGAACCATCAGCAGCGCAAAGGCGAGACCTACGCCCCAACCGGCGACTGTTGCGTAAGCGGCCCCGACAATGCCAAATCCATCAAGCCCGAAGGCGCCTGTGATCAGCAGCGGGTCCAAAACCCAGTTGGCGGCGGCGTAGGATATGTTAACATAGCTTGAGCGACGCGCCTCGCCTTGTGCTCTGAGCACGCCGTTGAACCCCATGATGAGCAGCAGCAGGGGGAATCCCAGCGAGTAAGGCACCATGTAGGTCCGAATCAACGGGCGCACTGCCTCTTGCGCGTTCATCACCTCAAACAGGGGATCGATCAGCGCAAACACGCATGCTGCAAGAAGGAGACCGCACGCCAGAGCAAAGACAATACCAAATGTTGCGCGCCGCTGCGCCTTGTCTTCATCGCCTTCGCCCAGCGCACGGCTGACTACAGAATTGATCCCGACCATCACGCCCACGCCCAGTGAAGACAGCGCAACTGAGACCGGAAAGATGAACGAGATCGCTGCCAGTGGATCGTTGCCCAGTTGTCCGATGAAATAGGCGTCCACGAGGCCAATCGACATGATCGCAGCTACGCCGATTATGCCGGGCAGAGTTTGGCTGACCAAGTGCCCGGTAATCGGTCCCTCGATCAGTTTGGCGATCGTGTCGTTCTTTGTATCGGAAGCGTTCGCGCTCATGCAGGCGCGCGCCTAGCTCGGGTTGGGGTGAGGCGCAAAAGAGATTACCTTCGATACACGACAGCGCGAGTTTCAAGATAGGCAACGCGCCGCGCATCCCCCCTGTTCCTGAAGGCGCGTTCGCAAGAATTCTGTCGCGCGCCACCGCGTGATGCGATAGAAGACGGCGCATTTGGACAAAGAGAGGATCGCGGCAATGGCCACCCAGTTGCAACCCAATATCGAATGCAGTCCTGAAGAATGGCAGGCCCGTTTGGACCTGGCTGCGTGCTATCGCATTTTTGATCACCTGGGCTGGTCGGAATCGATCTATAACCACATTTCGGTGAAGGTGCCGGGCGAGAAGGACACGTTCCTAATCAATCCTTTTGGTCTGCTCTACGACGAAGTGACCGCCTCCAACCTCGTCAAGATCGATGTCGAGGGCAATAATGTCGGACCGTCGCAATACATGGTAAACAAGGCAGGCTTCACGCAGCACGCCTATTTCCACAAGCATCTGGGCGAACGCGCACAGGCAATCTGCCATGTGCACACAACCGCGACCATGGCCGTGTGCAGCCACAAGGACGGCCTGATGCCGACCAATTTCTACGCCTGCAATTTCCAGAACCAGGTCGGCTATCACGACTTTGAGGGCGTGACTGTGCGTGAAGAAGAGGGCGAACGGCTAGTTGAGAATTTAGGCGATCATTCGATCCTGATGCTGCGCAATCACGGGCCCGTGGTGATGGACAAGACCATCCAGGGCATGTTCGTGAAGATGTGGGCGCTCCAACGCGCCTGCGAGATCCAGATCGCGACCCTTTCGCAGGGCAACCCTGAAATCGTCCCGCAAGAGGTCGTCGACGTCCACCAGCGCGACATCTCTGTCATGCAGAGCCAAGGCGGAGCAGGTGTGTTTGATTTCGAAGCCTGGAAACGCCGTGTCTCCCGGATCGATGACAGCTGGCGCACCTGATCGCGCACTGACAGGATCCGCGCATGTCGCGCATGACCATCAACGGCGCACCGGTCGAATTTGAGCTCGATCCGCGCACGCCGCTACTTTACGCCCTGCGCGAAGCGGCCAACCTCACCGGCACGAAAAGCGGCGGGGGGCAGGAGGACTGCGAATGCGGCGTATGCCTTGCGCTGGTCGATGGCGTGGCGCTGCGTTCTTGCCGCATCACTCTGGCTGAGGCCGAGGGACGCGAGATCACAACGATCGAGGGGCTAAGTCGCGATCGCTCGCATCCCATGCAGCAGGCCATGGTTGCCGAACAGGCGATCCAGAGCGGCTACAACACGTCCGCCCTTGTCATAGCAGGGGCCGCCCTTCTTGAGCGCAACCCCGCGCCGAGCGAACAAGAGATTATTGAGGCGCTCGACGGCATATATTGCCGCGATGGTACTTATCCTCGGCTTGTGCGCACCGTGCAGCGTGCCGGGCGCATCATGCTGCGCCAAGAGAGCGTCAGCGCCGCACCAGCCTCGGGTATTCGCGCGCAGGACGCGGCGGCTGCGGTTCCGGCGCTGTCCGTGCCGGAAACCTCCAAGGCTTCATCGGATAGCGACTGACCTCCTAGAAGCGGCCTGTCAGGGCAAGGCGCGCGTTGAAAGGCTGGCCCACGGTCGCCTGATGCGTGGCGTGGCTGTTGGGGAAGTAGAGTTCGTCGGTGAGGTTCTCGACATTGAGCTGGACGCGCAGACTTTCGGACACGTCCCACCACGCGGCCGCGTCAAAGCGCGTATAGGCGGGCAACACGGCGGTGTTCGAGTTGTTGATGAAACTCTGCCCCTGATGCGTGAAGCCGATACCAAGGCCCACGCGCTCCGAGGCCTGAAAGCTGTTCCAAAGGCTGACCATGTTCTCCGGCAATTCGCGCAACCGTAGGCCTGTGCCGTTGCCGAACTCATCGACCTGTTCGCCATCGAGATAGCTGTAGCCGGCCTGGACCGTCCAGAAATCGGTGATTGTCCCGTTAAGCTGGATTTCGAAGCCCTGGATCGTGGAATCGATCACTTCCAGCGTCGCGGGATCATCGTCGTTCGGTTGCGGAGAACTCTGCTCGATCTCGAACACCGCCATGGTCAGGCTAAGGCGCGGTTCGATATCGACCTTGATGCCCGCTTCGAGGTTGGTGAATGTATCAGGTGCCAACGCATCCGCGCCGCCGCCGAGATCCGCAAATTGCTCGCCGGAACGCGGAAGGAAGCTTTCCGAGTAGCTGGCATAGATCGAGATGTTCTGCGCCGGTTTGAAGATCAGCCCCCCGCGCGGGCTGAACTCTTCGTCGACACGGGTCAGGAAGGTGCCGTCGACAAGGTCATCGACTTCAATATCGAAGCGGTCGAATCGCGCTCCGAGAACAAGGTTGACCCAGTCGGTGAGTTTGATCTCGTCCTGAACAAAGGCCGAGAACACATCGATTGTGACGCGGGTGTCGTCGTTGAGATCGCTGAAGGTGTTGGTCGTGGCCTGCCCCGCTGCGTTGAAGCCTGTATTGTTGCGAAGCGTGATCGGACGCTCTGCGAGAAACGTTTCGCGGTCGTCTTGAGAGGTGTCGAAGAACGAATTGAAGCGGAACTGGTCGGAAGAGGTGTTGATGTACTCTCCCCCGAAGATCAGCGTGTGTTCCACGCTGCCGGTCTTGAATTCGCCGATAAGGTTGCCGGACAGGATCAGGTTCTGGCGATCGACTTCGTCGACATAGCCATCGAGCTCGACGACGTTGGAGGCTTCATCGTAATCGGTGGCGAAGAAGTTCGAATAGAACTTGTCATAGTCGCCGTAGAACGCGGAAAAGTTGCCTTTGAAGCTCTCGGAAAATTCATGGCTGAGATTGGCGCGCAGCAGATGCGCTTCGAGCGTGTTGAGGTTCGCCTCGGGATCTCCGAAGGTGATCTCCTCAAGCGCTTCGACCGGGCGGCCATCGGCGCCGGTGGGAATGCCGCGATCCACGAACCGTTCGTGATTGGCGTATTCGTAGGAGAGATCGAGGACCGTTGCCGGGCTGAGCTGGAAGCGCGCTGTCGGGTTCACGCCGATCCGGTCGCCGTCGTAAAAGTCGCGGTGATTGTTAAGGTTTTCATAGGCCGCGTTTAGTCGGATCGCGACATTCTCAGTCGCCGCGAAATTCCAGTCGCCCTGAACGCTGGCCTCACCATACGTGTCGATGGCGACTTGACCACCGCCGAAGGTCTCGCCGATCGTGCCCTTTTTGGTCACGCGGTTCAGAACGCCGCCCGTGCCCCCGCGGCCAAACAAAAGCGCGTTGGGGCCGCGCAAGATTTCCACCTGTTCGAGGTTGTAGAGGCTGCGATAGTACTGCACGTCGTCGCGCACCCCATCGATGAAGAAATCGGCAGTTGAGCGCACGCCGCGAAAGACAATCGCGTCGCGGTGGCCTTCGCCCTGCGACATGTTCACACCTGGCGTGTAGTCGACGATTTGGCCTATGCTGGTCCAACCGCGTTCGAGAATCTCCTCATCGGTCGTGATGGTCAAACTTTGCGGCACGTCGATGATCTCGGTCGGCGTGCGCAGCGCGGCAATCTGGTTGGAATAAAGAACCTCGCCGTTGACTATGATGGTTTTGTCCCGCTCTTCAGCGGTCTCAGCGCCTGAAGTTTCGGGCGCGGCGCCATTTGCAAGAGCGGGATAGGCGACAAGCGTACCCGTCAAAAGAAGCGCAGCGCGCGTCGAAGTCGTGATCATGGAGTTTCCTTTGCCGTCGAAAAAGAGCGCGCGCGCACTTTGACCCCTCGATCAGGCGGCTATTGCAACTTACTCGCACCTGCAAGCGAGATTGAGAACCGTTCTCAGTTCGCGATGCGCTGTGGTAAAAATGTCGCGCCGAGTTAAGAGGCTATCGACACCAAGCTGCGGGAGAGAAACCGATGAAAGCGACGATCTGGCACAACCCCAAATGCGGCACATCGCGCAAGACGCTCGCCATTCTGGAAAACCTTTCCAAAGTCGATGTGACCGTTGTCGAATATCTGAAGGATCCGCCGACGCGCGACAAACTCGCACAACTCTATGCCGACGCGCGGATCACTCCTCAGCAGGGCCTGCGCCTGCGTGGCACGGATGCTGAGGAACGCGGGCTCCCTGATGCTGACGCGGAAACCGTGCTGCGTGCGATGGTGGCTGACCCCATTCTGATCGAACGCCCGCTGGTCGAAACGGAGAAGGGCGTTGCTCTGTGCCGTCCTCAGGATGAGGTGCTAAAGCTCCTGTGAGAGGCTACCGGTCCCGCGTCAGATCGCTGTCGAGCGCCAAGCCGCGCCAGCCGAATATTGTCACAGCCAGACACAGAGCCGCGATCAGGCCAAAGGCAATCGGTTCGTTCGTGTTGTAGAGCCACACGCCGACGGCGGGCGCGTAGATGAAGCTCGCGCCCGCGACGCTTGAGACGATGCCAGAGGCCTGACCCTGTTCCGCACGCGTCACGGCCAGCGACGTGCCCGAAGTGGTACCAGGGCGGAACAGACCGAAGCCGAGCGAGGCCACAGCAAAGCCGAGCGAGAGCGCGTAGACATCGCTCGCGACGCTTAAGATCATGGTGCCCAGCGCTGCCACCATCATTCCCGATAAGGTTGCAGCGCGCGGGCCGATCCGAAAGCGAGGGATCAACCCCCATTGCGCCAGCAGTGTGGCGAGCGCGCCAAAGACGAGCACGAGGCTGACCAGGCTCGCGCCCTCTTCCGGGCTGCTGCGCAGGCCCAGCCGGTCGAGCACGAGAAAGCCCGCAATTCCCATGATCATCGCCTGCGCGTGCCCACCAACCAGGCCCGACACTACCCAGGGGCGAAGACGCGGCTCGAACCAGCGCAGGCGCGTGAGCTGACCTTTTCGATCCGCTCCTTCGGCGTCACTTTCAAGCTCGTCTTCGTCAGGCGGAGCGGCGTCAGCGCCTCCCGAATAGGCGACCGCCTGACCGCGCGCGGCAAATTGCGGCTCATCGTTGGGCAGCCGAAGGCGCAGGAGGACCAAGGCGACCACGCCAACGAGCGCGAAGCTCAGAAACGGTCCGGTGAGGCCGATGCCGAAGAATGGAATCACCAACAATGGGGCCAGCACCGGACCGATCACCGTGCCCAGCCCAAAGCTCGACGCGATGAGCGACAACGCGTTCGTGCGCTCGGAGCGCGGCGTGCGCGCGGCGACATAGGCCTGCACCGCCGGCGGCGCGGCGCTTCCGAACAGGCCGTAAAGGCTGCGCGCGGCGGCGAAGACGATCAGCGTCGTGAGCGCACCGAACCAGCCAGCGAGCCCCGCCCACAGTATGAGCCCGCATAGCCCCATCGACCCGATGAAGCCGACGAGGCCCAGCGCCATCATCGCCTTGCGACCGCGCTTGTCCGATCGCCGTGCCCAGATCGGCGCGCACGTTACCCAGAGCAAGGCAGACCAGCTGTAGGCGAGGCTGATCCAGAAATCCTCGACCTTTAGCGCTGTGCCGATTGAGGGCATCACAGACTGCATCGCCGTATTGCCCGCTGCAGTGACCAGCATCACGGTGAAGAGCAACGCCATCCGGCCCGAGGAGATGGGCCGGTAAGCTGCCTTCGCCGACGCCTCCTGGTGCGCTGGAGAGCGCGCTGGCGCGCTGGTTGAAGTTGGATCGGCGTCAGCCATGCGCGTGTCGCTAGGCCAGCGGCGCGCGCGGTTCAATCATTGCCGTTGCGCAACGCTCTCACTCGCTAAGGTCTGTCACTCGAATTTTGCGGCGATGTCACCCGCGTCAGGGCCTTTGAGCTGCGCGTGCATGGCCACTCCCATCGCGCAGTAGATCGAACCCCAGACCATCGCGAACACACCGCCCAGCAAGCCGTCGATCAAGAACGCGATTGAGCCGGGACCCGGTATGCTGGCAAGGCCGGTCGAAAGGACGATCTCGAACAGCAGCGAAACGAACCACGCCACCGCCATCAACATCCAGAAACCAAACACATTGCTTGCGCTTTGCGCCGTCAGCCGCCAGGAACGAGCGAGCGCTTTGAGCGGATTGAGCCTCCACTCAAGCACCATCACCGGCAGGGTCAAGAAGAGGCGCGCGGTCACAAAGAAGGCGAACAATAGCCCAACAATGGACCCGAGGAAGATCGCGACCGCTGGTCCCAAGGGGCTGAGCACCACTTGCAGCGCAATGAGCACCGCGTAGATCGCAAGCGCGGCGATCAGCAAGGCGAGCAGCAGCGGGAAGATCACGCGGAAGGCCTGGGCCAGCGCCTGCCCCACCGTCGGCCGCGCGCGACCGATCAAAGCGACAATGGCGGCGTACCCGACATGGTTGACCACAAGGCTCAACCCGGAGAGCGTTAGAAACGGCGCGAGCAATTCTCCCAGGGTCTGTGCCGCCTTTTCCTTGGTCGCCTCTGAAGACTCCATGTCGAGTAGGGCCGTCATCGGGCCTTCGATCTGGGCGTCCGCTGGCAGCGTGAACTGCAACCCCGCGGTGGGCAAAAAGACAAAAACTCCGGCAAGGATAGCGATAAGCTGGCTGTTCTCGAGCAGCAGCGCGGTGCCGCGGCTCCACACGGCGTTTAGGTCAAGCTTGCCGCTCGCTTCTGCCACTGGTTTCTTCTGTGTCACCGCCGGGTTGATCCCTCAAAATGCGCGCTTGGGTCTTGATCTCGCTCGCCAATGCCCCCACGCACCGATGATGGCAAGCGTAGCCCCATCATCGGCCTTTGACGCCGACGCGCTCGAATGGAAGCGCGAGCAGGATCCAGTACCGTATAGGGAGGCGCTCGAAGCTATGGAGGCTCGCAACAAGAGCGTCCGCGAAGGCAAGGCGCCTGAGCGGATCTGGCTCTTGGAGCACCCGCCCGTCTACACGGCCGGGACTAGCGCGGACCCCGCCGAACTTGTTGATCCGCGCTTCGATGTCATCAAGACCGGGCGCGGCGGGCGATACACTTACCACGGGCCAGGCCAGCGCGTGGGCTACTTGATCCTTGATCTTGCTAAGCGCGGCAAGGATGTGCGCTGTTTCGTTCACGCGATTGAGGGTTGGGTGATCGCAACTCTCGCCGATTTCGGGATCGAGGCATGGGCCGTCGATGGCCGCGTGGGCATCTGGACGCGCGATGTCGACGGACGAGAGGCCAAGATCGGCGCGATCGGGGTGCGCGTGCGGCGCTGGGTGACGATGCATGGCTTTTCGGTCAATCTTGATCCCGATCTCTCGCATTTCGACGGGATCGTGCCTTGCGGTATTCAGGAGTTTGGCGTCACCAGCCTTGCAAAGTTGGGCAATACGCTGAGCGCTGCTGACTGGGACGAGGCGCTGATCGCGCGCGTTCCGAGCTTTCTTGCCGCGTTGGGCGGAAGTGGGCGCGGGAAATGCGCAACGTGACGCCTCGATGGCTGGCTTTGACGGCGCTGACGCTAGCGCTGGGCGCGTGCGGTGACTCCGCGGCACCGGAGGAGGCCGAGCCGATCGAAGATGGCGGCGAGGCGGAGGGCGACGTGCTCGGCGGCTCAATTAGCGACGCAATGATACCCCTTGAGGCGTTGCGCTCGCAATCGCCAACGTTTGGCGATGCACCGGTGAATGATGCACCGGTCAACGAAGCGACCGGCGAATTCGAAAGCGCGATCGCTGCGCCTGCAGCCCAGGCACCAGCTCCAACCGAGATGCAGGATCAGCCGGACGAAACGCTGCCAGAAGAAACCCCGCTCCCCCTCGCGCCGCCGGTTACCGACACGCCCACGCCGACACCGCCGGATGACCCTCCAGGGCAGGGCCCGGCCCAGTAGCCAGAGGCGCTGCGCGTATAGTCAGGCCGCTGAGGTCAGGCCGCTGCCCTTTCCTCGTCGAGCGTCGGGTAGTCAATGTAACCCTCGGCAACCGGGAAGTACCAGCTCTTGGGGGCGTCCTTGTTGGGATTCAACTCAGCGCCTGCAGCGATGCGCTTGTCGAGATCGGGGTTCGAGATATACGGGCGGCCGAAGCTGACCGCATCGCAGCGTCCGCTGGAGACATCCTCGTCGGCCTCTTGCGGTGTGTAGTCGGAGTTGAGGATGAGCGCGCCCGAATAGAGCGAGCGGATCAACGCGTCCTGCTGAGGCACGTCGGTGCGGCCAAAAGTGCCATCGGGGCCGGGCTGGCGCAATTCCAGGAAGGCAAGGCCCATCTCTTCAATGACCTTGGCCGCCGCGCCGAAGGTCGCGGGCGGGTTGCTGTCATCGGTGCCCTGGCTGTCACCGTTTGGTGAAAGCCGGATGCCCGTGCGGTCCGCGCCCCAGACATCGACAATCGCCTCGAGCGCTTCGCGCATGAAGCGCGTGCGGTTTTCCGGGCTCCCGCCGTAATCGTCGTCGCGGTGATTGGTCCCGTCACGCAGGAACTGGTCGACCAGATAACCATTCGCCGCGTGCAGTTGAACCGCGTCGAACCCCGCCTTCTTCGCGTTCTCGGCGGCTTGTCGGTAATCGTCGATCGTGCGCTCGATATCGTCCTTGGTCATCGCCCGCGCGGTTACGAACTCCTGCTTGCCGACCGGCGTGTGCGCTTCGCCTGGGGCCTTGGTCGCGCTGGCCGAAACAGGCGGCTCGTCATCGAGATAATAGGGGTGAACGATCCGCCCCATGTGCCACAGCTGCATCGCGATCAGGCCACCTTTTTCGTGCACGCCTTCGACGATCGGCTTCCAAGCCTCGGTTTGCTCGTCGGACCAGATACCCGGTGCGCTGGGCCAGCCCAGGCCCTCTGTGCTTATCCCGGTGGCTTCGGTCAGGATCATACCCGCGCCCGAGCGCTGGCGGTAATAGGTGCCCATCATGGCGTTGGGGACGAACATCGGATCGGCGGCGCGCCCGCGCGTGAGCGGGGCCATGAAGATGCGGTTCTTGGCGGTGAGCGCCCCCATGGTGAGCGGCTTAAACAGGGCTTCGTGCTGCATGAGGTTTCTCCTCTTCGTTTCGAGTTGGGATTGCACTTGGGCCATGCGCAGCTAGGGCGCAACCATGGAAAAGGCTCACCTTGGCAAAGCGCAGCTTGGCGAGCGCGGTGGCGCTCTGCGCAGCGCGCTATTGCTTGCTGCCTTGCTGGGCGGGAATTTTGCGCTGGCGCTGGGGCCCTGGCTCGTCCGCCTCACGGATACGGGCGAAGTGAGCGCGGCTTTCTGGCGCTTGTTCCTGGCGCTTCCCTTTCTGCTGGTCTTTGCGAAGGTTGCCGGCCAGAGGATTGGCGGTATTCCAGGAAAGTCGCTTGCGCTCGTGGGCCTTGGGGCGGTGGCTTTTGCCGGCGACCTAGCGAGTTGGCATATCGGCATCGGCATGACACGGCTGGGCAACGCGACCCTGTTCGGCAACGTGGGCAGCGTCGTCCTGTTGTTCTGGGGTTTCCTGGTCGCGCGCACCTTGCCGCGCGGCGCTGAATGGCTGGCAATTGTTTTCGCGCTTTCGGGTGCGGGCATTCTTCTGGGGCGCAGCCTCGAGATCTCGCAAACGAGCTTCGTGGGCGATCTGTTCTGCATTGCCGCAGGGCTGCTCTACGCGGTGTATCTGCTTAGCCTGCAAGGCGAGCGCTCCCGGTTCGGATCGTGGAGCCTGCTGGTGTGGGTGAGTGTTTTTGCCTGCCCGGTGCTCCTCGCCTTGGCTTTCGCGCGCGGCGAACCGGTCTGGCCCACCGACTGGACGCCGATTGTAGTGCTGTTCGTTTCAAGCCAGCTGATCGGGCAGGGGCTGTTGGTCTATTCGCTCGGCCACTTTCCGCCGCTGATCATCGGCCTCACTCTGCTGACCCAGCCCGCGATTGCGGCGGCGATCGGCTATAGCGTCTTTGGCGAGAGACTGACTTGGCTCGACCTTGTCGGGATGGCTTTGTTGGGAAGCGCGTTGGTCGCCGCACGGGTGGTGCAGCGGCGCGCCTAGTGCGTCACTCTGCCGCCGGAATCTGCGCGCTGAGCCAGAATGCGCCGCTGATAAGATGTCCGGGCTTGGGCTCAAGCTCGGACCAGATATCGTCGAACACGACATTCACCGTGCCGCCGCCCTGCACCTTTACCAGAGCGCGCCAATGGCTTGCACCTGCGTTTGTATTCACTCTCTCCGCATCGATGATTTCGCCACCAAAGGTTGCGCGCGAACTCGTGTTCTCGCCGAAGAGGCCCGAAGGGATAAAGAAATCGGTCGCGTAGGAAACGTTGTCTCCAAGCTCTTGTTGAGCATCCCGAAACGCCTCCTCATCTGCAAAGATTTCCGGGTTGAAAGTGAACGCCGTCACATCGAGCGTTAGTTCTTGTGGCGTGTCCAAGTCGCGGAATCGCGAGGCTTCGCGCGGGTCGGCCAGTTCGATCAGCAGCGGAATATCGTAGTCGGAAAAGGTGACCTCCAGGCGGTATTCGAATGGCTCCCATTCGGGGTCGGACTGCACACCCTGGATACGGACCGGAAATTTGCTTTTGCCTACAAAGCCCGGATTGGCGGTGACGACCTCATGCGCGCCACCTTTCTTTCTCAGGCCAATCCAGATTTGCCCGCCTTTATCGGTTTCGCGGCGACAAACCAGATCGTCTTCGTCAAGTTCAATAAGCGCGCAATCCTTGGTCAGACCGAGGATCGAGCGGGTAAAGGCTTCTTCGTCGTTCGGGTCGACATCAATACCGACCGAGTGAAAGTTCGAGGTGGCCTGTGGTTGCGCTGAAGCGCCTGCTGCGCCGGCCAGCGCGCCCGCAACCGCGGCCCGGAGAATGAGCCGTGGGCCGTTCACCCATCCGCCTTCGAAATCACGCGTCCCAGGTCGCCCTGGCCCACCGTGCCCTTGGCAAGCTCCAGCATGGCATCGAGGCTCTTTTTGGCCTTCACGCGCAGCTCCTCCTCGATCTCGATACGTGGTTCCAGATCGCGCAGCGCCACGTAGAGCTTCTCCATCGTGTTGAGCGCCATGTATGGGCAGATGTTGCAGTTGCAGTTCCCATCCGCTCCGGGCGCGCCGATGAAGGTCTTCTCGGGCAGCGCCTTCTCCATCTGGTGCATGATGTGCGGTTCGGTTGCCACGATCAGAGTGTCGCCGTCGAAGTCTTTGGCGAACTTCAGGATGCCGCTGGTCGAGCCGACGTAATCCGCGTGATCGACAATCGTCGGCGGGCACTCAGGGTGCGCGGCAATGGGGGCATCGGGATACTGTTCCTTGAGTTTCAACAGCTCGGTTTCGCTAAAAGCTTCATGGACGATGCACACGCCCGGCCACAGCAGCATTTCGCGATTGAACTTGCGGCTCAGATACCCGCCAAGGTGCCGATCGGGGCCGAAGATGATTTTCTGGTCCTTGGGGATCTGCTCGAGGATCGTCTCCGCGCTGGAAGAGGTGACGATCACATCGCTCAAGGCTTTCACCTCGGTCGAGCAGTTGATATAGGTGAGCGCGATGTGATCGGGGTGCGCTTCGCGGAACGCCTTGAACTTTTCGGGCGGGCAGCTGTCTTCGAGGCTGCACCCGGCGTCCATGTCGGGCAGCACAACAGTCTTTTCGGGCGATAGGATCTTGGCGGTATCGGCCATGAACTTGACGCCGCAAAACGCGATAACGTCCGCGTCGGTCTCCGCAGCCAGCTGCGAGAGCTGAAGCGAATCGCCGATGAAGTCGGCGATGTCCTGAATGTCGGGCGACTGGTAATAATGCGCGAGGATAACGGCGTTGCGCTCCCTGCGAAGCCGATTGATCTCTGCAATCAATTCTTCGCCACGTGGCGGGGCGTTTTCAAAACTCATCCTCGATCCCTCGAATAACTTTGTTACGCTCAGTATAGGAATTGTTGCCGCAATTTCGAGCGGTTTTCTGTGCGACTGTGCTACATCACAAGCGGGGAGAGGACCATGTACGACGTCAAACTGACCGAAGCCCATTTTCCAGCGCAGCCCGACAGCACCTATCGCGAGCGTACCGTTGAGGAGGTGCTGCGCGAGCAGGTCGCGATCCGCCCGGATGCAAAAGCGCTGCGTGAGTTGCTGGCGGATGGCACGGTGGGCCGCGAATGGACTTTCGCCCAGCTTCTTGCTGACGCCGAACGCTGCGGGCGCGCGTTGGCGGCGCGGCATCCGGTCGGCACCCGGATCGCGATCATGGGCGGCAATTGCCCGGAATGGGTGCTTGTTGAACTGGGAGCAGCTCTGGCCGGGCTGGTGCTGGTAACTGTCAATCCCAGCTTCCTACCGCGTGAGGTGCGCTATGTACTCGAACAATCGAATTCAAGCGCCGTTTACTATCAGCCCTTTGTGCGCGGCACGCCGCTGCGCCCGGTTGTGGACGAGGCTGCGGCTGGATTGCCGGCGTCTGACTTCATCATTGATATAGAGGATCCCGGAGAGCTGCTTGCAGGCGAGGGCGACGGCGAACTGCGACAGACCAATCCACTCGATATCTGTATGATCCAGTATACGTCGGGCACGACCGGGTTCCCCAAAGGCGTGCTGCTTCATCAACATGGCCTCATCCAGAGCAATGAGGACCTCTTCGTGCGCTGGGGCATCACGGCTGGAAAGACGGTGACCGGGCCGTTCCCGCTGTTCCACACGGCAGGCAGTGCGGTTTGCGTGCTGGGCTGCCTTGCCCAGGGGGCAACTTTGCTGCTGGTCACGCTCTTTGATCCGATTGCCGTGGCTAAGGCGATCGAGCGCGAAAAGCCCGAGATCTTGGGCGGAGTACCGACGATGCACTTTGCCATCATGGAAGCCGCCGCGGCGACCGGCACCGATGTCTCAAGCGTTGAGACGGTGGTAAGCGGCGGGGCCATGGTGCCAGCTGCGCTCAACGCAAAGGCGAAGCAAGTGTACGGCGTGCCGATCCTGATCGTTTATGGCCAGACCGAAACATCACCTGCAATCACCGCCTCATGGCCCACTGACACAGGCAGCGATTTGATCGAGACAATCGGGCAGCCCTGCAGCCACATGGATGTCTCAATCCGCTCGCCAAGTGACAACACCGTGTGCGCTCTGGATGAGCAGGGCGAGATTTGCATGCGCGGCTTCAACATGATGGCTGGCTATAACGACAACCCGAAGGCGACCGCGGAGACAATTGACGAAGAAGGCTGGCTGCATACGGGCGATCTCGGGAGCATGGATGCGCGCGGCTATGTGAAGATCACCGGCCGAGTGAAGGAGATGATCATTCGCGGCGGCGAAAACCTGTTTCCTGCCGAGATCGAAGCCGCGCTGCTCGAACACCCCGCAATCGCGGAGGTCGCAGTGGCGGGCGTCCCGGACGAGAAATGGGGCGAGATCGTCGCCGCTTTCTTGAGGATTGTCGATGGGTTTGAGCACCCTAGCGATGATGACCTGAAAGGCTTTATCCGCGAGCGCCTGTCACCGCAAAAGACGCCGGCGCACTGGGTCTGGGTTAAGGAATTTCCGCTCACCGGATCGGGCAAAATCCAGAAGTTCCAGCTGGCGGAAGACTTTGCGAAGGGCGAGTTGGGCTGAAGTCGGTTTCCGATCTCAGTTGCGGTGATCGACTGTCTGGGTAATGGAGTTCCGATGAGAGTACTATTCTACTCTGTTGCACTGATTAGCGGAGCAGCGTGTTCGCAGCAGCAAGCCCCGGAACATGAGTTGGTTATGCGAGCTATTGAGACTGCGGTGGAGTTGCCCAATGGCGCGCGGGCGTTCGGCGAATACTCGCGCAACTATGCATTGCGACCTGATGGCAAGGTGGTCGCAGTCTATGTCATGCCATGGCCGATGAAGGCTCGCGATAGTGACTATGGTTGCGAAGTGATTCTTAAAGACTTGGGGTCACGACCATGCACGGACGCCGAGAAAGCAGAATTCGCAGTCCAAGAGAACGCGAATGCAGACCTATTCGGACGGGCAAATCAGTCGCGCTGGTTTGATAACTACCGTGATCTACCGATGATCTTGGACGGCGGTTGCGATCTGGTCACGATCATATTCGATCCTAAATCCCAGCAGATTGAGAGCATGCAGTGCAACGGAGAAGCCTGACGGCAGCTCACCGCCCCAAAATTCGCACAAACTCTAATCGGCGTCATCACCGTTAGCGCGCCCGCCAGACCTCGCCTTTCAGCGCCGCCATACCGCGCCGCTCAAGGTCTATGAGATGCGCTGTTACGCTCATCTCGGCCGCCGGGATGAGGCGCGGGTCGAGGCCTTTGTACATGTCAGGAATGAACTCAGCCACGGGCCTTGCGCGCTCGCCCATCAGGCGCAAAATCTGGTTCTCGCGCTGGCGGCGGTGACCTATCATGCCGCGCACCAATTGCCTTGGTTTGGTGATCGCGGCGCCATGGGCGGAGTGGTAGACCACATCGTCGCGCGCCTGAAGTTTCTCAAGGCTCGCCATGTAATCGCCCATGTCACCATCGGGCGGGATTACAACGCTGGTGGACCAGCCCATGACGTGATCGCCGGTGAACAACGCGGCGCTCTCTTCCAGCGCAAAGCACAGGTGATTGGACGTGTGACCCGGTGTCGCCACCGCGGTGAGCGTCCAGCCCGTCCCTCGCATTTGTTCGCCGTCTTCGAGGACGCGGTCGGGATCATAGGTCGTATCAAACGCCTCGTCGGAGCGGGGCAAGTTACTCTTCAAGACCAGTGGCGCGCAGCCGATGATCGAAGCGCCCGTCGTCGCGGCTAGCGGCGCGGCGGCAGGCGAATGGTCGCGGTGGGTGTGCGTGCACATGATCGCGGTGACGGCGCGCTCACCAACAGCGGCCAGGATGGCTTCGATATGGTCAGGATCGTTCGGGCCGGGGTCGATAACCGCGCAGTCGGGGCCGCCCTTGCTGCCCACCACATAGGTCTGCGTGCCGGTGTAAGTGTAGGGCGAGGGATTAGGCGCCAACACTCGCGCGATCAGCAGGTCGAGCTGTTCACAGGCCCCTGTCGGCCACGGTTTCGGAGGTAATCCAGCCATGGGTTTGCATATGGAGGGAGTGATGGCAGAAGTCACGTCAAACGGGAGGGCGGGCGTATTGTCGCGCTCAAGCAGCGAAGCGGTAACCGACGGATATGTCTGACTACATCCTTGTCCTCGACGAAGGCACCACATCGACCCGCGCCATGCTCTTTGCCAGAGACGGCGTGTTAGTCGCGAACGCGCAGAAGGAGCTCGATCAGCACTATCCGCAAGCCGGATGGGTCGAGCACGACGCGGCCGAGATCTGGGACAAGACGCGCCAATGCGCGCTCGAAGTGATCCCCAAGGCGGGCGGCGCGGCGATGATCGCCGGGATCGGAATCACCAACCAGCGCGAAACCGTAGTCGCCTGGGATACCGCGACCGGCGAGCCGCTGACGCGCGCGATCGTCTGGCAGGATCGGCGCACCGAGCCATTATGCGCCGAGCTGCGCGAAGCCGGCGAGGAATCGGAGGTCCAAGCCAAGACCGGGCTTCTCCTGGACCCCTATTTCTCGGGCACCAAGATGCGCTGGATGCTCGACAACGTGGCCGAAGTGAAGGCGGCTGCCGAGGCTGACACACTCGCTTTCGGCACAATCGAAAGCTGGCTTGTTTACAAATTGACGGGTGGGCGGAAGGAAGGCAGCGTCCATATCACCGACGCCAGCAACGCCAGCCGCACACTCCTGATGGGACTGGAAGACGCGCAATTCAGCCCGGATCTGTGCGACCTGTTCGGTGTACCGGTCTCTGCGCTGCCGACGGTCACGGACATGTCGGGCGCGCTCGCGGTGACCGACGCTTCCCTGTTTGGGCGCGAGATACCCATCACCGGGCTCGTCGGGGACCAGCAGGCGGCGACGATCGGGCAGGCCTGCCTTGAGCCGGGCGAGACCAAGGCAACCTATGGTACCGGCGCGTTTGTCCTTACCAACCAAGGCGCCAAGCCGCCCAGTTCGCGGAACCGACTGCTGGGCACCGTTCTCACTCAGATCGCCGGTAAGCGCACCTACGCGATTGAAGGCTCCGTTTTTGTTGCGGGCAGTCTGGTTCAGTGGCTGCGCGATTCGCTTGGCATTGTCGAGGTTGCCTCGCAGACCGAGGAACTCGCGCGCTCGATCCCTTCGAGCGGAGGGGTCACAATTGTACCCGCTCTCGCAGGCCTCGGTGCGCCGCATTGGCGGGCGGACGCGCGCGGCGTGATCAGCGGATTGAGCTTTGCAAGCGGGAAGGCTGAGCTCGCGCGCGCAGCGCTGGAGGCAATGGCGCATCAAACCCATGACCTTGCTGAAGCCTTCGCCGCCGATGGCACGCGCTGGGAGACGCTGCGCATTGATGGTGGAATGGCGGCCAACACATGGATGGCGCAGGACCTGGCAGACATGCTCGGTGTCCCTGTGGAGCGCCCCGGTTTTGTCGAGACCACAGCCCTTGGCGCTGCCATGCTCGCGGCCGTAGGCGCCGGACTGTATGACAACCTTGCGAGCGCAGCGGTCGCCATGCAGGGACAGCTCAAACGATTCGAACCCGCAATGGACGCGGATACCCGCGCTGAACGCCTAAAGCGTTGGAAGGCCGCGCTGAAGGCCGCGTAGCTGTTGGGTTCAACCGCCCAACTCGCGCCCGATCCGTTCCTGGAACGCGCGCGCAGGCGAATTACCCAGTTCAAACCGTTCACGCCACGCGTTGTCTAGCCGCGCAATCCGGCGGTGCAGCCGCTCGGTTTCCGCGATGAGTTCGCGGGTCTCGGGTTCCAGCCGCTCGATCTGCTCCGCGTCGGCGCTGCGGTCTGCGGGCAAGGCGCCATGTTGACGCACCTGATTCTCGCTCAGCTCACCGGAGAAGTAGGCGCGCTGATTCAAGAGCCACGCCAATACGTGCATCATCCGGGTGGTAGTCTTCAGCCCTTCTGTCGAGAGCGCCAGTCGTGCCATTGCGTCCTCATGACGCGCCACGCTCGGCTCTGACGGTGTTGCGCCATGCGCAAACACAGAGCGCACTTCGTCGGCAAGGACGAGCGCCTCGGTGTATAGCGCCTCAATAATGGGCTTAGAGAGCGAGCTTGTGCGAGTCATGATTGATCGAGGATTTCGACTCTATTTGTAGGGCACGCGGGCGCGATTCTCCAGCGCGCTATGGTTACTATCCCGTTGATTTTGCGAAATCGTACCCGCTTGGGACAATTCGGGTGCGTATAGGCAACCCGGCTTACGCGTCAGGCGATAATGTCGGGCAGCAGCGTGTCCTCGATAATGGCGATCTGATCCTTTAGGCGAAGCTTGCGCTTCTTCAGCCGGGCGATCTGGAGCTGGTCGGTAAAGCCTTTTTCCTGCCCCGCCTCGCTCAGCGCCACAATGGCCGCGTCGAGGTCGCGATGCTCGGAACGCAGCAATTCCAGCCGTTTTTGAAGCTCGGCTTCATTCATGGCGCTCGCCTGCCTTGTTCAGTGTCCTGGCTCTCGTGGGTTTTTTCGTGTCGGATCATGCGCCGGCGTCTCTACCGGATTTTCGGTCGGATGGCAGCTTCAATTCAGCCCTGCTCTCGCACCGGTGGATGCACTAGGGGATTCTCACGCTTTGCAAGTGGGAGCGATGTGTGTTTGATATTTCCCAGCGACTGGGTTGCGATGCGCCGAGTCGCTTCACGGGGGCGGCCCCCCGATTGCATAGGAGAACGAATATGGCTCTATCGGAAACCGGTTCACCTTTGGCTACAGGAACCGCGTCTCACGTCCATGCACTCCAGTCCAAACACGCCGGTCTTGACGCGAAGCTCCGCGAAGAACTGGCCCGGCCTTCGCCCGATGCGGCAACAGTCCAATACCTCAAGAAACGAAAACTCGCGCTCAAGGAAGAGATTGCACGCCACTAGGCGTTTCAATCCCTCTCGGCGTTTTTTGGTGGCGCAGCGCCCGATCGCCTACGCCCGGTGCGCCTTGATCCCAAGCCCGGCTGCTTTGATTTTTGGCCACGATCCGCGTAGGCCCTGATCTCTCATGAGCGCAGCCGCTTCAGCCCGTCAGATCCTCACCCGCTTGCACGAGGTGATGGCCTCGCGCCTACACGCGCAGGCGAAGTTAGATCGCGTCGTCGAGATCATTGGCGAGAGCCTGACCAGCGAGGTGTGTTCAATATACCTTCTGCGCCAGGGGATGCTGGAGCTCTTCGCAACGCGCGGTCTCAACAAGACGGCCGTCCACGTCACGCGCATGGCAGTCGGCGAGGGGCTGACCGGCACCATCGCCGACAACGTAGAGACGCTGAACCTCGCCGAAGCGCGCGCGCATCCCGACTTCCGATATCGCGAGGAGACGGGCGAGGAGAAATTCCACTCTTTCGCCGGCGTGCCCATCGTCTACCGCGAACGCGCAGTGGGCGTTCTGTGCGTTCAGCATGTCGAGCCGCGCCGCTACGAAGACGTCGAGATCGAAGCGTTGCAGACTACCGCGATGGTTCTCTCCGAGCTTATCACCAACGCTGAGCTGGTCGATGAGGAGGAGGCGCGCGGACTGACCGGCGAGCGGACGGGGCCGCAGACGGTCACCGGTCTCACGCTCGTCAAAGGGCTGGGTGCGGGGCAAGCGGTCTATCACCAGCCGCGCGTGCAGATCACCCAGACGGTTGCTGAAGATATCGAGGCCGAGCGTCAGCGGGTTTACCGCGCCTTCGACAAGATGCGCGAGCAGATCGACGCCCTGGCGGGGCAGGCCGAATTTGGCGGCAAGGGCGGAGAGCACGAAGAGGTGCTCGAGACCTACAAGATGTTCGCCTACGACGAAGGCTGGTCGCGGCGCATCAACGAAGCCATCGATTCCGGCCTCACCGCCGAGGCGGCGATTGAGCGCGTGCAACAGCACACACGCATGCGCATGCGCGAGATAGACGATCCGCTGCTTCAGGACCGGATGCACGATTTGGAGGATCTGGCGAATCGGCTACTGCGGATTGTCTCGGGCCAGCTGGGCACGGCGGCGCAGCAGGGGCTGCCCAAGGATACGATCCTGATCGCGCGCAATCTGGGGCCGGCGGAGCTGCTCGAATACGACAAGCGGCGTTTGAAAGGCGTGATCCTTGAAGAAGGTTCGCTGACAGCGCATGTTGTGATTGTCGCGCGCGCCATGGGGGTGCCGGTGCTGGGCCGCGCCAACCATGGCAAGGGCGGCCTTCGCGGGACGGTACGCGAAGGCGACGAGATCCTTCTTGACGCTGGCGCCGGGATCGCCACCGTGCGCCCGAGTGTTCAGGTCGCCGACGCCTTCGCCGCGCGCTTCGCCAAGTCGCGCGAGCGCCAGGCCGCTTACGCTGAGCTGCGCGATGTCGAACCCTTCACCCGCGACGGCACCCGAATTCAGGTGATGATGAACGCCGGGCTGCGCGACGATATGAGCGCGCTCGCCATGACGGGCGCCGACGGCGTGGGCCTCTTTCGCACCGAATTTCAATTTCTCGTTTCCGCCACGCTCCCTCAGCGTGAGCGCCAGACACGGCTCTATCGCGATGTGCTGGAGGCGGCGAGCGACAAGCCGGTGATCTTCCGCACGGTCGATATCGGCGGGGACAAGTCGGTTCCTTATCTCTCATCTGCGGTTGCCGACGCGGACGAGAACCCGGCGATGGGTTGGCGCGCGCTGCGGCTAGGGCTCGACCGCGAAGGGCTCATGAAGGCGCAGGCGCGCGCGCTCCTTGAGGCAGCGGGAGGGCGATCGCTTTACGTCATGTTCCCGATGGTATCCGAACCGTGGGAATTCGACGCGGCCAAGGCGGTGTTTGATGAGCAACTCGCTTTCCTTCGTCGAAAAAAGAAGGTGAGCCCGGAGGCGATCCACTTCGGTGCAATGCTCGAGGTGCCCGCTCTCGCCGAAGTGCTCGACGTGCTGCTGCCCAAGCTGAGCTTTCTCTCAGTCGGCACCAACGATCTCACCCAATTCCTGTTCGCCGCCGACCGCGCCAACCCCAGACTGGCGCAGCGTTACGATTGGCTCAGCCCTTCGATCATCCGCTTCCTGAGCCGGGTGGTGCAAGGATCGGTCGGTAGCGGTGTTGATCTAGGCGTGTGCGGCGAGATGGGCGGACGTCGGCTTGAAGCGCTTGCGCTTCTGGGTATTGGTTTCCGGCGGCTTTCCATCACGCCCGCGGCGGTGGGCCCGATCAAGGAATTGGTGCGCCGGGTGGACCTGACCGAACTGAGCGCGGCGATGAGCGCCTGGCTCAGCGATCCGGGGACGGATTTACGGGCGTCGTTGGTGGCATGGGCTGAACAGCGTCACATTGATGTCGACTGATCCTTCCGCAAGTTCGACGCAAATGGTCTCTCAAACTTGTCGATCTATCGCAAAAGCGCCCAAGATGTTGCGCAAGCTCAAGTGAATCCTTGACTTTATTTCGCCTCGCCGATTGGGTGCGGAAAAAGCAAAAGCGTCTCGAAGCCTCTCATCTTGTTGAGCGACGCTTTATGCTAGGCAGGGTCATGGAAAAAAGTCAGGACAGTATCGAGACCGAAGAGGGTCAAGGCGCCGGTCACGAAGCCGAAGGTATCGGCCTGCCCGCCACCGCTGGCGCGACCTTGCGCGCCGGGCGCGAGGGGCTCGGCCTATCGCTCGATGCTCTTTCGGCGCACACCCGCATTCCGGTCCGCCATCTGCAAACGATTGAAGCGGGGCATTTTGATGAACTGCCCTCGCGCGCCTACGCGCTGGGATTTGCGCGCACCTACGCTCGCGCGGTCGGTGTTGACGAAAACGGGGTCGTCGATCTTGTGCGTGAGGAGATGGAGCTTGCCGGGCCGCGCAATTCCGCGATGGGGCAAGGCATGGAGCCGGGCGATCCGGCGAAGTTACCTTCAAATGGTCTCGCCTGGTTTGGGGGGGGCGCGGCCCTCATCCTGACGCTAGGCGTGATTTCGTTTGCGAGCACCTATTATCAGGCGGGCGTGGGGCCCGAATCTCTGCTCGTGCAGCAAGAGGCCGAGAGGGAGGCCGAGGCGCTTGCGGCTGCCAGCGCTGCGGCTCAGAAACCATTCGACGCCCAGACCGCGCCTCCGCCCGAGGGCCAAGTGATTTTCACCGCGCTTGAGGACGGGGTTTGGGTGCGGTTTTACGAAGAGGGTGGCGAGCGTCTTTTCGAAGCGCAGATGGCCAGCGGAGACACGTTCGAATTGCCGCGCGAGGCGACCGAGCCGCGAATTAACACGGGGCGGCCTGATGCCTTTGCAATCACGGTTGGCGGCCTTGAAGTGCCAAAGCTAGCCGATGAACCGGTTACCATGGGTGGTACACCTATATCGGCCGCCGCTCTTTTGGCGCGCGACGCCGCCGCTCCGACCAGCTAGTTCGCGCTTTCCCACCATTTTCGTCGGGGTTCGGTCTCGACTTGCGCGCGCGGCCTCGTCACAGGTTTTAGCCATGTTCAGGCGTCGGCGTGCACATCCCCAAGGCTCGCCATCGCCGCAAGGACAACAGAAGGTGACTGATGATGCCCAAAGCTCTCGCCCGTAGTTCTTTCCCCAAAGTCGCGCTCTCGGCGTTCCTTCTCGCGCCAGCACTCGTAGTGGCCGCTCCCATCCCTGCACAGGCGCAGGATGAGGTGTCCGAAGCGCGCCTGCGCAAGATTGAAGCGGAAATCCGCGCGCTCCAGCGCAACGTCTTTCCGGGTGGGGATGAGCGTTACTTCGAGCCTGAAATAACTTCGGTCGATCCCAATGTCACTAGAGCCACCGGCCCCTCCACCACGGCGGTGACCGATATCCTCGCGCGGCTCGACGCGATCGAGCAACAATTGACGCAGCTTACGGCGATCACCGAGGAGAACGCCAACGCCATCAGTTTGCTGGCGACGCGCATCGCGGCCATTGAGGCGGGTGGCGCTCCCCAAATTGGGGCAGCCGACGCCGCATCCAGCCCGCTTGAGACCACGACGACCGTCGCGCAAGACGCGGTCGAGGACGCGGCAGAGGCGGCAGAAGAACCGCGTGCCATGACGTCGAATCTCGCCGCTATGGGCGCAGGCCCCAGCGTAGGATTAACCGAAGAGGCCGAAACAACACCGCAGCCTCAAGGGCCGACGCCCGAGCGCCTTGCTGCGGTGCAAGAGATCGCCAAGCCTCAAACCAGCGACGCGGCCGATGATGAATACTCCTATGGCTTTCGCCTCTGGGACGCGGGCTTCTATCCCGAAGCGCGCCAGCAGCTATCAAGCTTTCTTGACAGCTATCCCGATCACTGGCGCGCGACCTATGGTCGCAACCTGCTGGGCCGCGCCTATCTAGACGACGGCAAACCCGAAGACGCCGCGCGCTGGTTCCTCAAAAACTACCAGACCGATCGCACCGCCGCGCGCGCGCCCGACAGCCTGTTGTTCTTGGCGGACAGCATGATCGCGCTCGACGACACCCGCCGCGCCTGCATCGCGCTCGCCGAATTTGCCGAGACCTATCCTGCAGTGGCAACGGGTCGCCTGCTTGAGCGGTACCAGGCCAGCCGGCGCAAGGTGACCTGCGAAAGCTAGCCGGTGCGATCGGCGGGCAGGGCCATGGATAGCGCCGCAATTTCCTCGCCCCCTGATGCCGCGCAGATCGCGCGCTTTTCCCAGACGTTGGAGCGGCTATGGCCGCTTGAAGGCCGCGAGGGCACGGCCAAGCTGGGTCTCGCTGTGTCGGGTGGTCCGGATTCGCTTGCGCTGCTCTTGCTAGCCGCCACTGCGATGCCGGGTGAGATCGCTGTCGCCAGTGTCAATCACGGCCTTCGTCCCGAGGCGGCGGGCGAAGTCGCGCTGGTCCAGCGTGCATGCGAGGCGCTCGACGTCCCGTTTACCCCGCTCAGCGTTGACGTGAAGGGCGGCAATCTCCAGGCGCGGGCGCGCGAAGCGCGTTACGCGGCATTGGCGACCTGGCTGCGCGACGAGCGGATGGGCGCGCTCGCCACGGCGCACCACGCCGACGACCAGGCGGAAACGCTTCTGATGCGGCTGGCGCGTGGGAGCGGTCTGTCCGGGCTTGCCGGAGTACGCGCGGCGCATCAGTTCGAGCCTGACGATGGTGGGGAGCCGTTTACGCTCCTTCGTCCGCTGCTTGATTGGCGCAAGACGGAACTGGAGGACATCGTGCGCGCTAGCGGTCTGGCGCCCGCGCGCGATCCCTCAAACAAGGAAAACCGCTTTGACCGGGTGCGCGTGCGCGAGCACCTGGCTGCGCATGATTGGCTTGACCCTCAGGCGCTTGCGGCCAGTGCTCAGCATCTTGCCGAGGCTTGGCGGGCGATCGAATGGTACGCGCAGATCGACTGGGAAGAGATGGTGAGCCGCGAGGATAACTCCCTGACCGTGCGCTACAACGCCAACGCGCCGCGCATCATCCAGATCGAAACTGTCCGGCGGATCGTGAGCGAGTTGGGCGGCGTGGTCTCGCGCGCGGAAGCAGGCCGTGCGGCCGACCGCTTGTGGCGAGGGAAGAATGCTTCGCTTGGTGGCGTGCTGGCCGTGCCGACGGTGGAGCGCATCGCAAGGGTCGGGGTAGACATGCGCGTGTGGCGGTTTTCGCCAGAGCCGCCGCGGCGCCCGCATTAGTCGTTCTGGAACGCGTAGCTCCGCAGGTCCCCAACCTATGACAAACGATCGCCAAGCGCCAGCGTCTGGCCGCGGGTAATGATCACATGGTCGCCGCGGCGCGCGGCGGCAAACAGCTTCTCGGCGAATTCATCAGGCACCCCGATGCACCCATGGCTGGCGTAGCCGTTGATCACCGGCGAGCCGTGGATGGCAATGCCGTTCCAGGTCAACCGAAGCGTCCAAGGCATGGGTGCGTTATTGTATTTCTCGGAGATGTTGTCCTTTTCCTTGGTCAGGATCGGGAAACGGCCGAGCGGCGTCGGGTGCTTTTTTGTGCCGAGCAAGGCGACGGCGGTGCCGATTTCGTGTCCATCGCGAAAAGCGCTGATGACCCGCGCATCAAGATCGACGGTCACGACCAGTTTGCCCTTTGCGGGCGCGTTGCTTTCGTCCCAGTACCAGTCGCCATAGCGAAACGGGCCTTCGGGGATGGTGAGGATGCTCTTGAGCGTGAACGCTTCCGCGCTCGCGTGCGTCCGCAGGGCTGCAGGGTCTGGCACTGGTTCTGGATCTGGTTCTGGCTGGGGCTCAGGCCGGAGATCAGGCTCTTGCAGGGGTTGCGCCAAGAGACGAGGTACCACTTCCACAGCCGGTGTCGGTCGTTCAAATGCGCCGTTAGCCGACTTGGGTAACCCAGTGGTCGGATCGATCGTTTCCAGAGCGGTGTCGGCCTCTTGCGCAATCCGATCCGCCTCGCTCGCTACACCGTCCGCCGGGGTGGATTGCGCGGCCAGTGTGGACGCGCCGCCAAGCGAAGCGAGCCCGAGCGCTACAGCGAACCGAATGTTGGAGCCAATCCGAGTCATGGCGTGTTATATGCCCGGTTAACGCGGTGATAACCAGACTCTTACCCGTCGGCGTCCCTGGCAGGGACGAGTTCTTGGCGTTCGATTAAACGACCGCCGCCTTTGACGCTTGCGGTTCGCTGGGCTGACTGTGAACCGCGACCTCCACCTTGCTTTCGAGAAACTGCATCGGTCCAAAGCTGGTGAGGAAGGACACATCTCCCGCATCGCGTCCCACGCCGATAATCGCGGTTTGTCCCGGATCGGCCATTCCGGTGGCGTCGATGATACGCCAGCCCGCATTTCCATTTTCGTCAGCTAGAAAGACCTGCGCGACCGCGTGGAAGTCCTGCGGAGCCACTCCCGGCGCGTAGCACGCTGCGTAGCGCGCGGGGATGGCTGAGGCGCGCGCCAGTGTAACAAAGAGATGCGCGAAATCGCGGCAGACGCCTGCACCGGCGTGAAAGGTGTCGGTGGCGCTCGTTTCCGGCCCGCTTGCACCCGGCGTATAGGCGATATTGTCCGCTACCCAGTCGCGGATTGCGAGAACACGCGCGCCGGCGCCTTCGATCGGCAAGAAGCACTCGCCGGCAAAATCGGCAAACTGAGCGGCTGGGCAATACTGCGATCCCATAAGATACGGAACCACGTAGTCCGGCAAATCGGGCAAAGTGGCGCCGCGCAGCGAGTCCATCGTATCCAGCGCGCGGCCAAACTCTACTAGCGCCTCGTAGCGCACCTCGACACGGCCTTGCGCGTTGATCCAGATGCGTTCTCCCACGCCATCTTGCGCCGCCACGCGCGAAATTAGCGCGCCGTCGGGTAGCGATGTGGACGACGACACGATCCGCTGATCAGCGAGCGGCGCGGCTTCGAACTGCAGCAGAGCGTCGGCGGCCTCATCGAGCTGAAAAGCGAAGGTAACGGTCAGATCGATTGCCATCATCACAACAACGCGCGAACGGCGGGATGTTCCGGGGGCATCCGAACTTACTGGAACAGCCGCACGCGCTCGCCATTTGGGGCTTTCCTTTTGCGGCGGTTCGCTAGACAAAGGCAGCCGCAGCAAAGGGGTAATCGCCGTGCCGATTTCGCTCTTCCTTACAAGAGCTTTTTGTCTATCCGCGCTCGCCGTTCTGTGCGTGTCTTCGCTGGCCGCGCAGAGAACCGAGCCCGACACCAAAGAACCGCTTGATTTTTCCGGTATGCGGCCAAGCGATCTCGTGGCGGAGTTCGATAAGGATCCAGCGCGCTGGTACGAAGAGCCGTGTGTGTTTGGCGTTCCGATTGCGGCAGCGCTGCAAGAAGTAAGCCCGGACGACGCCTGGGTTCAGCGCACCTCGCTTTTCGCAAGAGCCTTGTGCGCCGCGCACGAGGATCGTTTTGAAGACGGCATCCAGCGTGTGCGCGAACTGCGCGAGGTTGAGCCCGAAGCCGAGTATGCGGCTCTCACGCTGTTTCTCGCGGCCAAGGCCAAGGACGCCCAACTCGCGCTCGATCTCTTCAGTTGGCTCGACTCAGAATCAATGCCAAGCCTGACGCGTGCCCATTTCTGGCCCGCTTATCGCACGATCCGCGAGGCGGGGCGGGAGGATGAGCTTTCCGATCGGACGCTCGCCTGGTTCGAAAGCGGGCTGATCGAGCAAGCAACCTGGAATATGGAAGCAAGCCTTGCGGACAGCGCGCTCGACGCTGCTGCGCGTCAGGGCCGCGACGACATGGTCGATGATTTACTGGCCGCAATGTCCCGGCCTGACAGCTATATCGACCTCCTTACCGAGCGTCGCTACGCGGCGTTTTGGCCGCAGATCGAGGAACGCGCTGGCGCAAACCTGTCCGCAGTGGGCGAAGAAAACGTCGCAAAGGCCAGACAGGGGCTCGAAGAAAACCCCGACGACAGCGACAAGCTAAGCGACCTCGCGCGTGCGCTGCACTATCACGGCGAGTATCAGGCTGTGATTGACCTTGTAAACGATGCGCTTGCGAACAAGGAAGGTGTGGAGGAGATCGAGGAAGGCGACGCCTGGGCGTTGAACCTTCAGGCATATGCCTATGATTCGTTGGGTCAGACCGACAAGGCCGACGCCATCTTCGACCGGCTCGCGAGCCTTGATCCCGAGAGGAATCACTGGGTCGTCAGTTTCGTGATCAATCGCGCCTCGCGCCTCGTCGGCTATAGCCGGTTTGCAGAGGGGTTGGAGGCGGCCAGGCTTGCGCGCACCGTGCCCGGGACCACTTATGCCGAGATGATCGTCGCCAAGGACCACGCCTGCGCGCTCAACGCTCTGGGGCGCGCCGAAGAGGCCGAATTGGAGCTCGCCTTTCTCCGTGACAACAAGAGCGCTTCCGTCGCCCTCGCGGCGACGGGGCTTTTGTGTCACGGTCTGCGCGATGAAGCTGCGCAGATCCTGCTCGAGGGCCTGCGCGATCCGAGCACCCGGTCCAGCGCGCTGGACGCCTTGAGGCCACCTGAAGCGGACCTGTTCTACACGCAGTCGATCCTCCCCGATACGCACCAGCTGTTGGAGGATCACGCCGAACTCTTGGCCGAACTGGAACAGCTCGCGCGCCCCTTGCCCGAAGCGATGGTGCCTCGCGCAGCGACTTTGCGAGCCGATCTCGAGCTCCCGAATTGGGAAGAGCGCGTCAGCGCGGCTCAATGACACCGAACAGGTCGTGCGCGTCGGCCTCTTCGATGCGCACGTCGACGATGTCGCCAGCGGCAAGCGTTTCGGGCACGTTTCGCAAATAGACCGCGCCATCGATCTCGGGCGCATCGGCCTGCGTGCGACCGTTGGCGCCGATGTCTCCGTCCTCATCGGGCTCGCCGACCTCATCGATGATCACCGGCAGCGTCTTTCCGATCTTGGCTTCGAGCTTCGCCGCTGAAATCCGCTCAGTCACTTCCATAAGCGCCGCGTACCGCTCTTCCTTTACCGCTTCGGGCACCGGATCGGGCAGCGCGTTCGCCGCCGCGCCCTCAACCGGTTCGAAACGAAACGCGCCGACACGATCAAGCTGCGCTTCCTCAAGCCAATCGATGAGGTATCGAAAATCCTCTTCGGTCTCGCCTGGAAAGCCAACGACGAAAGACGAACGCACCGCAATCTCAGGACAGATTTCGCGCCAGCTTTTGAGACGGTCTAGCACCTTTGCCTCGTTCGCCGGGCGCCGCATCAGTTTGAGCACCTTGGGCGAAGCGTGCTGAAAGGGAATGTCGAGATACGGAGTCAGCAGCCCTTCGGCCATCAGGGGCAAGACCCTGTCGACATGCGGGTAGGGGTAGACATAGTGCAGCCGGACCCAGGGCGGCGTGCCATTGCCGATGTCGAGCTGGCCCAATTCGCGCGCCATGTCGGTCATATGCGCGCGGACCTCGCGCCCCTTCCATGGCTTGGGTTCGTGCTTGATGTCGACGCCATAGGCGCTCGTATCCTGACTGATCACCAGAAGCTCGCGCGTTCCGGCGGCCACCAGCTTTTCCGCTTCGCGCAGGACCGCGTCGATCCGGCGGCTGGCCAGTTTTCCACGCAGCTGAGGAATGATGCAGAACGCGCAGGAATGGTTGCAGCCCTCGGAAATCTTCAGATAACTGTAATGACGCGGTGTCAGCTTGATGTCGCTGTCACTGGGTTGCGGGATCAGATCGACGAACGGGCCCTGGCTGGGCGGGGCGTGTTCATGGACGGCCTCGACAACCTGCTCGTACTGGTGCGCGCCGGTGACCGCGAGCACCTGCGGGTGCGCGGCGCGGATCGCGTCCGCTTCCTCGCCCATGCAGCCAGTCACGATGACGCGACCGTTTTCGGCGATCGCCTCCCCAATGGCTGCGAGGCTTTCTTCCTTCGCACTGTCGAGGAATCCACAGGTGTTGACCAGAACGACATCAGCGCCCGCGTAATCCGAGCTCATCGCATAGCCGTCGGCGCGCAGGCGCGTGAGGATACGCTCGCTGTCTACCAGCGCTTTCGGGCAGCCAAGCGAAACCATGCCAACGCGTTTGGCGTCTGGAAGGGTTGTGGTCGAGTTCATGATGGGCGCGCCCCTACACCGCGCCGATCGTTTGCGCTAGACTGAACGCATTGAGGGAGGGATTGATCAATGAGCGACTTTGCACTCTGGCCCGTGCTCGCCGGCAGCGCGGCGTTCTTCCTGGTCGGGATGGTCTGGTACGGCGCGCTGTTCGGCAAGGTCTGGCAAAGGGCGGCCGGGCTGAGCGAGGCCCAGGTTCAAAGCGGCAGTATGGCCTTGATATTCGGCCTGTGTTTCCTCTTTGAAATGCTGATCGCGATGGTGCTGTGGCACTTGCTCGCGCGGGTCAATCCGGCGCCTCATGTGGTGATGATGATGGCGGTGGGCTTTGCCGGCGGCATTATGATCCCGGCGATGGGAATAAACTACCTGTTCCAGCGCAAGAGTTTCACACTGTTCTTGATCGATGCGGGCCATTTCCTGCTAGGCATGGCGGCTATGGGCGCAGTGTTTGTGTGGTTTCTATAGCTTCGCCGGGCCGAGCTGTTCGCGCCCTCCTAAACAAACACTTAGCCCCCGTTCCCATTAGCAGGAACAATCTCGACCACCACGTCGCCCGTCTGAAGGTTCTGGCATTCCTCTTCCCAATAACCGATCGCGCGCCCGTTGCGGTAGATGCGCAGACCTCGCCCGCCGCTTTTCAAGTCGGTGATCGCGCATCCGCATTCTTCATCTTCGACCACTCGCTCGACGAGCTGAACGCGGCCTGAGACCGAGGCAAGGTCGGCCAGGTAATCGGCGATATGCGCCCCTTGTGCGGAGCCGGCAAGCAAGAGGCCAGTAAACCGCACCGGGTTGATCACGTTGTTCGCGCCAGCCTGACGGGCAAGCAATTCGTTGTCTGACGCGCGCACGACCACGCTGATCGGCACTTTTGGCGCGAGGTGACGGACGGTGAGCACGATCAGGATCGAGGTGTCGTCGCGACCGGCGGATACCAGCACGGAACCCGCGGTCTCGATCCGCACGGCTTTCAGGATGTCATCGCGCGCTGCGTCACCCGCCAACACCGCAACGCCGAGTTCCTCGGCGACCTTCAGTCGTTCTTCGCTGGGGTCGACGACCACGATCTTGTTGGCATCAGCGCCGCGCTGAATAAGCTCTTCCACGCTCTGCGAACCTGAAACGCCGAAACCCAGCACGACGATATGATCGGTGAGGTTGTCCTGGATGCGCGCCATGCGCCACTTCTCCCAGCTTCGCTTGATGATGAAATTGTACGCGGTGCCCACGAAAATGAAAAAGACCGCAAACCGGATCGGAGTAACGATCACCGCTTCCTTGAAGCGCGCGCTGTCACTGACCGGCGCAATGTCGCCAAAGCCGGTGGTCGTGATCGAGATCATGGTGAAGTAGAACACGTCGAGCAGGCTGACGTGTCCGTCTGTGCTGTCGACAAGGCCGTCGCGGTCGAGCCAGTGGATGAAGACCACAATGCCGATCAGGATGAAGGCCGCGCCAAGACGCAGAGTGAGGTCAGAATACCACGGCAGATTGACCGCGCGCCTGAGGGGCTTGAACTTGCTCGATATCTTCCGGGAACGTTTGGTTGTGTCAGCCATGAGCGCGCGCGATCCGGCGTTACGCCTCGAACCTTTCGGCGAGGTTTGCAAGCGAGGTATGGTGCGTCAGATCGAGCTGAAGCGGGGTGATCGCGATATGGCCATCGGCGACCGCTTCGAGATCGGTGCCGTGGTCTAGAGTGTGCTCGATAGCATGCAGGCCGAACCAGAAATAGCGGTGACCGCGAGGATCCTTACCCTCAACGACCGAGCCGCGGGAATAATCGTGGAAGCCCTGGCGCACCACTCGCATGCCCTTGACGTCGCTGGCCAGACATGGGGGGAAGTTGATATTGACAAGCGTGCGCTCGTCAAAGGCAGCGTCAAGCAGCGGCTGTATCGCTTTTGGGCCCCATTTGATCGCGGCGTCGAACAGATCGGCGTCGCCTCCGCCATCGATGTTGCGGCGTGTGTTGCCCGATGTGTTGCGTGGGCCATAGACTTGGGAGAGCGCAATCGAGCGAATGCCGGCCAGAGCGCCTTCGATCGCGGCGGATACGGTGCCTGAATAGGTGATGTCATCGCCAAGATTGGCGCCCCGGTTGACGCCTGAGAGGATCAGGTCCGGCGGGCTGTCGAGCACTTCGCGGAGCGCCATCATCACGCTGTCGGTCGGGGTGCCGGTGACAGCAAAGCGCCGCTCGGCAAACTTCTGCAAGCGCACCGGGCGGTTGAGCGTCAGCGAGTGGCCCGCGCCCGATTGCTCTTCGGAAGGCGCGCATACCCAGATGTCGTCGGAAAACTGGGCTGCGATCTCTTCGAGCACGGCAAGGCCCGGCGCGTGGTATCCATCATCGTTGGTTACAAGGATTCTCATTGGCTTGGCCGTACCCCTATCCGTTCATGCTGAGCTTGTCGAAGCACTGTATTTGCTTTTGCCGGACACTGAAGAAGAAGGACAGCCCTTCGACAAGCTCAGGGCGAACGGGTTTTGAGTTAGGGGGTGAGTGTGGTCACCCCGCCCATATAGGAATGCAGCACCTCGGGCACCACAACACTGCCGTCGGCCTGCTGGTAATTCTCGATAATCGCCACCAAAGTGCGGCCCACGGCGAGCCCGGAGCCGTTTAGGGTGTGGACAAACTCGGTCTTTTTTGCCTCACCGGCTACGCGATAGCGTGTGTTCATGCGCCGCGCCTGAAAGTCGCCGGTGTTGGAACACGAGCTGATTTCGCGATAGGCGTTCTGCCCCGGCAGCCAGACTTCCAGATCGTAGGTCTTGCGCGCGCCAAAACCCATGTCACCGGTGCACAGGAGTATCGTGCGATAGGGCAGGCCCAGCGCTTCGAGGATGCCTTGCGCCGCTTTCGTCATGCGTTCGTGCTCAGCCTCGGACTCCTCGGGTTTGACGATGCTCACCAGCTCGCACTTGGTAAACTGGTGCTGGCGGATGAAGCCGCGCGTGTCGCGCCCCGCCGCGCCTGCCTCGGAGCGGAAGCAATCGGTCAGCGCGGTGAGGCGCAAGGGGAGGGCGCTTTCGTCCAGCAGCTCGCCCATGACGCTGGCGGTCAACGAGACTTCGGCGGTGGGGATAAGCCAGCGGCGTGTTTTCTGCTCGACGGACTCAAGAAAGGGCTTGTACTCCTCGGCGGTTCTGCTCGTGGCATCGATTCTACCATTTTCCTGAATGGCCCTGATGAAATCCGTCGGCTCCAGATAGCTTACGGAAGTCTTGAAACTATCCTCTTTGAATTTCGGCAGCTTGTCGGTCCCGTACATGGCTTCATCTTTGACCAGCAGCGGGGGCGCGCATTCGGTGTAGCCGTTAGCGCTGATCTGATGGTCGAGCATGAATTGGCCGAGCGCGCGGTGTAGGCGCGCCATGTCGCCGCGCAAGAAGGTAAAACGCGCGCCCGAAATGCGCGCGCCGGTTTCGAACTCCATGCCGAGCGCAGGGGCGAAGTCGGCGTGCTCCTGCGGCTCGAAATCGAAGACAGGCTTGTCGCCCCAGCGGCTTACTTCGACGTTGTCGTCCTCGTCCGCGCCTTCGGGCACGTCGTCGAAGGGGATGTTCGGGATCACCGCGAGCGCGTCTTTGAGCTTCTCGCCCAGCGCGCGCTCCGCCTCTTCCATCTCGGGCATGGTCCGCTTGAGCTCGGCGACCTCTGCTTTCAAGGCCTCGGCGCTTTCGGTGTCGCCCTGACCCATCGCCTTACCGATCGCTTTCGAGGCTTCGTTGCGACGCGACTGTGCGTTTTGTAGCCGGGTTGTGAGCGCGCGGCGTTCTTCGTCCAGCGCAAGAATGGCCCTGGCCACAGGCTCGGCCCCGCGCCGGGCCAGCCCCGCGTCAAAAGCGTCAGGATCGTCTCGGATCAAACGGATATCGTGCATGGGCGCGCCTATGCCCGCTTCGCATTACGATTGAAAGGCCCCGACAATCCTAGCCCGAAAAGGGCGGGGCGGCGCGCATCCCCCCGATGCGCGCCGCCCCTTGGAGAGCCGGATGAAAACGGGTTCCTAGTAGTTGACCTGCGCGGTCACGAAGAAGCGCCGGGGATCGCCGTAGAACCCCGTCAGCGTGCCTTCGAGGCCGAGTGTCGGAATAAACGGCGTGCCGGGAGGAGTGCCGCCCGCCACAAAGTTGTAGCCGGCAACGATATACTCCTTGTCGAACAGGTTCTTCACGTGCCCGCCAAGACTGAAACGCCCATCGTCGCGCGTGTAAACGATGCTGAAGTCGACCAGCTCAAAGGCTTCCTGATCGAGGAATTCGTTGGGTTGTTCAAACTGGCTAGCTTCGCTGCGGAAGGAGACGAGGCCGATGAAATCGATGATCCCTTCCGCTGCCGGAACACCCAGATTGAAGCCCATATGGCCGGTAAACTCGGGCGTGTTCTGGAAGGTCCGTTCATCCGCCACATCCTCGCCAAAGGCGTCAATGAATTCGTTGAACTGCGCATCGATATAGCCCAGCGACCAATTGACGCTGAAAACGCTTCCCTGGCCGAGGAAGTCCTTGCCGACCAGCGCGTTGCCTTCGAATTCGAAGCCGTTGATGTCTGCGTCCGCGGCGTTCGACGTTATCCCTTCAAATCCATCGATTACCCCGTCTCCATCGCTGTCAAAGCCCACCGAACCCGGGATCTGCACATTGGTGTATTGCCCCAGGAAGGCGGCGATCGCGATGTTCAGTCGATTATCCAGCAGCGAAGCCTTGTAGCCGATTTCGAAGCTGTCGACCGTTTCCGGCTCAAAGCGCATGAACTCAAAGATCTCGTCGTCGCTGACCGTGCCGTTGCCATCGAAATCGGGCGTCGATGTGGTTTGACCGCGCGGGTCAAAGCCGCCACCCTTAAAGCCCTGAGCGTAGCTGAAATAGACGTTGTGATCGGGCGTGGGTTGCCAGCTGATCGAGGCGCGCGGGTTGAAGTCCTCGAACGTGTCGCTGCCTTCGAAATCGCTGGTAACCGCGATCGGTATCGCCGGACTGTCCGGGACGAACAGATCGGAAAACCCGCCGATAAAGGTGGTGCGCAGCACGCGGCTGGTGCGCTTGTCGTTGGTGTATCGGCCACCAAGCGATACGCTGATCGTGTCGGTGATATCGTAGGTGAAATCGCCAAAGACCGACCAGGTTTCGGTGTCGACATCGCCCAAAGTCTGCGCGTTCAGACCCGGTAATCCGATAAGCTGCCCGGTGGTATCAAGCAAAACATCGAAGGCGGTGAAGGCGTTGGCGTTGAGGTAATAGAATCCGAAAACGCCCGAAAGTCGATCGCCTTCGTAAAGCAATTGCAGCTCCTGGCTGAACTGGTCGTTTTCGTAAATGGCCGGAACATCGACATCCGCTTCGGGCAGGCTGTCAAAATCGATCGGCGTGGTCGAGCTGTCTTCGCGGTAGCCGGTGATTGATTTGAGCGTCAGCGTGTCATTCAGCTCAATCGCGATATTGAGCGCGCCGCCATAGGCCTCAACTTCCTGATCGACGACATCGAGTCCCGCGCGGGTGTCAAACACGTTGTCGAGCACGGGCGCACCGGACAACTGGCCGGGAATGAGGCGGTGGCCTTGCCGCGCGTTGGAATTGTCTTTGATGTAATCGCCTGAAAGGCGCGCAAAGACCGGGCCACTGTCAAATTCGATCGTCCCGCGCGCGGCCCACACATCCTTGTTGTAGTTCTCCTCGCCCGTGTTGATGTTCTCGCCAAATCCCCCGCGCGAAAGGCGTGCGCCGCTGGCGCCGATCTTGAGGCTGTCGGTGATCGGGGTCGAGGCGGTCAGGATCAAGTCTGCCTGATCATAGGAACCGTAGGTCCCGCGCGCGCTGAAGCTGGTTTCTTCGGGTAGCTCTGCGGTCACATACTTGATCGCGCCGCCGATCGTGTTGCGCCCATAAAGCGTGCCTTGTGGCCCGCGCAGCACCTCGATGCGCTCGACGTTGTAGATGTCGAGAACAGCGGCCTGCGGACGATTGAGATAGACATCGTCGATGTAAAGCCCCACGCCCGCTTCGAAACCGGCAACCGGATCCTGCTGGCCGACGCCCCGAATAAAGGCGGTGAGCGTGGTGTTGGTGCCCCGGCTGACTTCCAACGTGATGTTGGGCACCTGCTGGCCGACCTGCGTGAGGTCTTGCACCCCTTGCTGGAGGAGGTCTTCTCCCGAAAAGGATGTAACGGCCACCGGCACTTCGAGCAGCGTCTCCTCGCGGCGCCGGGCGGTGACGATGATGCGGTTTTCGTTCGGCTCGGCGACTTCGGTGTTGGCCTCGGCGTTGGGTTCGTCCGCGTTTTGCGCGGTGGCGGGCACGGCGGCGCACGCGACACCCGCAAACCCCGCGAGCCACAGCGCACGGCTGGCGAAAATCCGTTTCATGCTTTCTCTCCCCTGTGAGCTGCCGATTATGGCAGTTGTGCGTACTTTATTGAAAGATGAACCACCTTTCAAGTTTTCTCTTGTGAGACACGCGCCGCAGACTTAGGCAGGAAGGGTGGAGGGGATGGAGTATGGTCGAAAAGGCTCACGACAAAACAGGCGAGCGCGCGGGTGAAGGCGCCGCGTCGCTTGACGAACGGGCGGCGATGCCCGACGCGAAGGTGCCGCGCACCGAACGCGGACGGCGCACCTTGCGCAAGCTGCTCGACGCTTCTGCGATCGAGTTCGGCGAGAAGGGGTTTCATGAAGCGTCGGTGAGTTCGATCACCCGGCGCGCTGGCATCGCGCTGGGCAGTTTCTACACCTATTTCGACAGCAAGGACGCTCTGTTTCGCGCGCTTGTACTCGACATGAGCGATAATGTGCGCACCAGCGCCCGCGCCGCGCTGCGGGAGGACATGAGCGCGCTCGAAACCGAACGCGCTGCGCTGTGCGCGTTTCTAGATTTCGCAAGTGAGAACAAAGAGGTGTACAGAATTATCGACGAGGCGGAATTCGTCGATCCGGCCAGCTATCGCACCCATTACGAGACGGTTGCTGAGCGTATCGGCCAGCGGCTTCACAAGGGAGTTGAGGCGGGCGAGTTTCGCGCCGGACTCGACGAGGTCGAAGCCTGGGCGGTGATGGGCATGAACGTGTTTGTCGGCCTGCGCTTTGCAATCTGGGGCAAGGAAACCGATGCGCTCAGCCATGACGAGGTCGCAGGCCGGGTTAATCGCTTGTTGGAATCCGGGGTCGCGCGCCACGACGAACCGAGCGCGCGCGACACTTTATAGCCCCCTGTTAAGGACGCATTCCCGGTCTTTCTGTCACCCTCTGGACTCGCTAAGTCTCACAGAGCGCAAGGAGACGCGATTGGATGTAGGCCTTCGCGACCTCGCTAAGCCGTCGGCAGACCCAGATCGACCTTCGAAGAGGCGCCGAGGAGTTTACCTTCCTCAACCTCAAGCGCAGCGGGCCGCTCAGCGCTCGGATAGGCGGTAGCCAGAAGGTCCAGAGCGGCCGTGATATCACTGTGCAGCCCCGAATTGTAGGTCTCGATCGCCGCTCCGTCTCGCTCAAAGGCGCGCGCGGCGGCCTTGTAATAGCCATAGCCGTCGAGATAGGGCTCATAGGTGTCGTTGCCGGTGGCTTCCCGATACATGCTCGCCGCGCGTCCGATCTGATCCGCGACCACGCCCGCGGTCACGGCTCCTTTGCTGAGATCGCCAGTGGGCGCTTTGGCGGCTGCCTCTTCCAACGCGGCCATGATCGCTTTGTAGGCTGCGCTGACTTCCTGCTCGTTATCGGCCTTGAGCGCAGCGCGGGACGCTTCGTTCATCGCTGCCGTGAAGTCCTCGACACCCAGTTTCTCAAACACCGGAGCCATGTCGGTGAGCACTTCAGAGACCGGATGACCGAACATTTCCGCTGCTGCGTTGGTCTTGCCCACAGCGTAGGCGTCGAGCCCGGCAATGGCGTGCGCTTCGACAATCGCGAGCGCAGCGCCGTAAACGACCGGGTCGCTCGCCGCGTCACCTACAGCGACACCGCCTTCACCCCCTTCACCTTCGCCGCCTTCGCCTTCGCCCCCTTCGCCTTCACCACCCTCACCTTCACCGGCTTCGCCTTCACCGGCTTCGCCCGACACAGAGCTATCGGCGCCTTCGCCTCCTTCGCCGCCTTCTCCCGCGCAGCCTGCAAGGCCCGCACCCACGAGAGCGGTCGCCAGACCCAGACCCGTCCAGACTTTGATTGTCGATTTCATGTGTGATTCCTTCGCTCAACCTTGCCGCCGCTATACCGCTTGGGCTACCAGTTGCAAATCATTATCAATAGACACGGTGCGCGCGAAACAAGTGTCAATCCAGCTTTGAGACGTCCGCCGCTGGCGTTCCCAGAGGGCTGAGCGGGCGCGGCGCGAGGTCGGGTATTGGCTCTTCCTCGATACGCGCTTGCAGCAAGCCGACCGCCGCCTCAAGCTGCGCGTCGTCGCCCTGATAGGTCGCGTAAGGGCCATTTTCGACTTCGTAGTCCGGCCCCACGCCAATGCCTTCGACAATCCAGTTTCCGTTGATGTCGTATTGCGCGTATTCGGCGATGCGCACGCCCCCATTGTCGATCACCCGGGTGCGGTCGGAAAGCCAAATACCTGCGCCCGCAGTGCGCTTGCCCACCAACGGTCCGATGCCCAGCGATTTGATACCGCCCGCAAAGGTCTCACCATCGGAATAGGTGCGCTCATCGATCAGCACCGCGATGTGCCCGCGATAGGCGTTCTGCATGTTGGTGTATTCGACGCCTGAGCCATCGGGCGCGCCCCAGAATGCCCAGGGGCGACGAAGCAATTGAGCGATCAGGATGCTGTCGATGTTGCCACCCGAATTGTTGCGGACGTCAATAATCATCGCGTCCTTATCGAGCTGGCTGAAGAAGTCGCGCGCAAAGCTCGCAATGTCGCCGCCGCCCATTGCGCGCAGCTTGAGATAACCGATCTCACCGCCCGAAAGCGCGGCCACCGCCTCTTTGCGCCCCTCGGTGAAGTCGTAATACTCCGCCATCGCTCGCCCGCGCGCGTTCATCGGGGTGACGATCTCGCTCATCCTGGCGCCGGAGCGAGTCAGGTCGAGCCGCACCTGCTGGCCCGCCTTGGACGCCAGAGCGAGGCGCAAGTCGGCGAGGGAGGCGACGGGGCGCCCGTCGACCTTGGTGATGACATCGCCTGCGCGGACATCGACACCGGGACGGCGCAAAGGTGGCTGAAGCTCGACCAGGTCCGCTTCACCGCGATAGACGCTGTCGATGCGAAGCCCGCCCGCTTCCGGTGTGTAGCGCGCGCCGAGGAAGGCCAACTGGCTGTTCTCCTCATCTTCGGGCTGGTCGCCGCCGCGCACCTGACTGTGCAGGATGCCGAGTTGCGCGGCCATCTGGCCCATGATCGTGGCAAGTTCGGCGCGCGTGCCGATCCGCTCAACCAGAGGTTGATGCTGATCGCGCACCGCATCCCAATCGACCCCGCGCAGCGCCGGATCGTAAGCGAAATCGCGGTGCATGCGCCAGGCGTCGAGGAACATTTGCGACCATTCCTCTTTTGGATCGATGGTCAGGCGCCAGTCCCCCAGGCGCACGAGCTTGCCGTCTAGCTTCTTCGGCATCTTGTCCTTGGCCGGGACGAGCGCAAAGCGAAGCGCGTCACCCTGCTGCTGCACCACCGCGATCGTCTTGCGATCCGCTGACATTGAAAGGCCGAGCGCTTCGGGCACGAACGTCTCAATCTCGGGGTCGTTCTTGTCGATCGTGATCGAAACCCACTCACCGCCGATTTGAGTGTAGAGGAATTCTTTGGACGCCAGCAATTGACGCGCTGCGCCCGGCTTGACCGGCAGCTTATAGAGGCGGTCTCGAAGACCGGCGAGGGTGACGGCGGCCTTGGTCTCCTCGTCCCCGTCGGTCTTGTCGTCGCTGTCGTCGTCTTCGCCGTTCTCCTCGTCCTCCTCTTCGTCGTTTTCTCCGGTTAGCTCGTTGTCGGCGCGGAAGGCGAATTCGGCTTGCGGATCAAGCTGAAGCGCGTGCAGTTCCCCGCGATCGGGGAAGGAGACGCCCATGTTGCGATCGCCCCAGGGGCTGCCGGGCTCGGGCGTAAAATTACGATCGGAGATGAAATACAGCCACGCGCCATCGGCGGAGAAGACCGGAGCGTGGTCGTTGAACTTGCCCGAGGTCGCCTTCACCCTTTCGCCGGATTCAAGGTTCTGGACGTAGATGTTGCTGATATTGCCGAAGTTCTCCGAACCGGTTTCGGAATAGGCGATGTACTCGCCGTCCGGCGAAAAGACGGGCGTGCTGAAGGGGTTGTCGTCGCCAGTGGTGTTTTGCGAGAGTAGAGTAACCGCGCCGGTCTCAACATCCACCTTTTGCAGGCGTGCCTCTTTGTCCCAGACCAGCAATGACTTTGCATCCGGGCTGACGGCAAAAGACCAGATATGCGCATCGTAGCCCTTGGTTATAGCAACCGGTTCACCCGTGCCGTCGGCGGCCATTCTCACGATTTCGCGCGCCTCGCCCTGATCAAGGATCATGAAGACGTTATCGCCCTCAGGCCCAGCGACCGCCTCACGCGCACGTGCGCCGGCTGGGATCATGAATTCGACCCGGCGACGCTGGAGAGGGGCGGCTAGCGCGACTTCGCCGCGCGCGGTAACGGTCAGGCTTTTGCCCGATGGTGTGATCCGCGCCGCGTCAATATCGCGAAGCGGGTTTTCGAGCGTGCGTGAACGGGTCTGTTCGCGATCGGTAACGAGGTCGATCGAGAGGGTTTCCAAAGCGCCCGAAGCGATTGTGAATACATGCAGATCCGCGCCATTCTGAAGGAAGATCTCGCCCCCGTCGATTGCAGCCTGCAGCACCGGGAAGGGGAATTCGTCCGATTCCTTGGTTGCATCGCCGCCGTCTTCTGCGACCGACCAGATCGCATCCGCACCGCTCTTGTCGGAGACGAAGTAGATCCGACCCGCATGGGCCATCGGCATGCGGACCGGTGCGCCAAAATCGGCGAGCAATTGATTGGCTTCCTCGCTGGAACCCAAGGACCAGTTCCACAGCTGCGCCATGCCGCCGCCGCGATAAAGCACCGCGTTGTCGCGCGCCCGAGCGTAAAGCCCCCGGCGAGAAAAGAAGAGCTTCGACTTGTCCAGGCTGTACGTCGCCGCGTTGGCGCGCCAAAGCGGGATTGGCGTTGCCTCACCACCGTTTGGCGAAATGGTGTACAACACCTCGCCCTGGCCGTTGCCGGTTAAGCGTGAGGAATAGACGATTTGGCCATCGGGGGACCACCCCACGGTGCTGAGCCCGCCGCCCTCAAAGGTCAGCCGTCTTGGCGCGCCCCCGGCGACCGGCATCACATAGATGTCATCCCCGCTGTCATAGCTCGCATTGAAGGCCACCATCGTTCCATCGGGAGACACGCGCGCGTTGCGCTCTTCCTCTTCGTGGTTGGTAAGCCGGATCGCGGTCCCGCCTCGGCGCGATGTCCGCCAAAGGTCTCCCTCGCTTGCGAACACCAGCACATCGCCCCGCGCGCTCGGATATTGATAGAAGCCTTCTTCCGCGACAGCCGGGGCGGCAACGCTGCACAGTAGGGCCGCTGCAAGCGGTAGCCGCCGCGTGGTGAAGAGCTTCATTATGGTGTTCCCCGTTTTTTAAAGAAGGGCGCGGGAACCCGCGCCTTTGAGATGTGTGTGTTATCGCCCGTGCGCGGCAGCGCAAGGGTCAGTCCGCTGGCGGTTGGGCCGCGGCGTCTTGGACCTTGTGCTTTTCAAACCAGGCGAGCGTGTAGTCGGTCTTGGCGTTAAGCCGCGAGGGCCGCGAGGCGATGCCGTGATTGGAGCCCGGAATGCGAACCATGACCGAAGGCACGCGCAGAAGCTGGAGCGCCTGATAAAACTGCTCGGTTTCCGAGATCGGCGTGCGGTAGTCGACTTCGCCGGTAATCAGCATGGTCGGCGTCGTCACATTGCCCACGAGACTAAGCGGTGAACGTTCCCAGTAATGATCAAGATGCTCCCAGGGCGGTCCGGGAAACTGGTTCTGGATCTGGCCGATATAGCTATCGGCGGTCAGCACCTTGGACACCCAATTGATCACCGGTTTGGCCGCCACCGCCGCGTTGAAGCGATCCGTCAGACCGATTGCGTAAGCGGTGGCTATGCCCCCCGCGGAGCCTCCGGCGATGAACAGATTGTTTTCATCCGCAAAGCCGTTTGCGATCGCCCAATCAACCGCCGACATATGATCGGCGAAATCGTCGGGGCTGGAATATTTGTACTGGAGAAGGTTCGCGAACTTGCTGCCATAGCCGATCGAGCCACGATGGTTGTCGTAGATCACGACATAGCCCGCCGCAGCCATACGTTGTAGCTCGGCGGAGAAGTGTGGGCCATAGGCAAGATGTGGGCCGCCGTGGATTTCGATGATCAGCGGGTAGGTCTTGCCTTCCACATAGCCGGGCGGCGTGATCATCCAGCCTTGGATTTCCAAGCCATCAAGCGAGGACGGGTAGGTGAAGCTGCGAAGCTGTCCCAGATCGCGATGGGCGAGCAAATCCTCGTTGAGCGAGGTCAGTTGCACCTCACGACTGCCCCTCTTGGCAAACAGATCAGCGGGACGCGCTGCGCTGCCCTTGGTGTAGACAATCCTAGCGCCGGGCCGCGCGTCAAAAGCACCGCTGACATAGGGGCGACCGATCGTGGTCCCGCCAATGCCCTCAGCCGCGACGCGGCGGCCACCGCTGGTGTCGACCACGCCAATATGGTTCTCGCCCCTATTCTGAAAGGTGTAGGCGATTTCGCTGTTCGAAAGCCAATGCGGGTCGCCTGCTCTGCGATCCAGCCCCTGGGTCAGGTTGCGCTGGCCCGAACCGTCCGGCGCCATCACAAACACATTGGTCGGCACAAATGGCACGCGTTCGTTGCTGCTCGAAAGGAACGCGATGCGCTTGCCGTCGGGCGAAACCTTCGGGCTGGCTTCGACGCCGGGCTGGCTCGTGACATTGCGCAGCGAGCTGTCGGCAACACCGATTGCAAAAATGTCGGCCTCGCGCGATTGCAGCTCCCAATCGGGGTTGCGGTTGGCTGAGAAGAAGATTTCCGAGCCATCGGGGGTGAAAGCAAGATCGCTGCCGTGGTTGAAATCGCCTTGGGTCAACTGGCGCGCGGTTCCGCCTTCGGCGGGGAGGATGAAGACGTGGTCATAGGCGAGCTCAACAAAGCCCGACCCGTTGGTGCGGTAGCGCGCGCGATCGATCACGATCGGCGGCTCTGCCCACTGGGCGCCTTCTGGCTTGCTCGGCGCGCTCACCAGCTTTTCGCTTTGGCCCTTGACCGCCATAGTGAAGGCGATTCTCGCGGAATCCGGGGACCAGGTAAGGCCACGTGGCGACCGTTCGAACGCAGCGATCAGCGCCTCTCGACCGGACGCAAGATAATGCACGAAAAGGCCCGTCCCCGCTTCGACTTTGCGCATGTAAGCGATTCGCGTCCCGTCGGGTGACCAGCGCGGGGACCGATAGGACCCTTCGCCGGCAAGCAGCGGCTCATGCCCGTTGCCATTGAGATCGACGATCCACACATGGCTCAGCGTGCGGTCAGTCTGGATGTCATTGAACCGGCGTAGATAAAGCGCCTGGCGTCCATCGGGCGAGACCTGCGGGTCATCGGCCCATTCCAGCTCGAACACGTCCTCAGCGGTGAGAGGGCGCAGGTTAGTCTTTGCCGTCTCCTGCGCGTGCGCTGTGACGGAAAGACTGGCGATCAGAGTCGCAAATGCGATCATTGGTTTCATATGATGCCCCGGATGCTCGACAAAGTTAGGGCGAGCGCTGTGCTCAGGAACCCTACGTTTGGCAATCGCGCTGGTTTCAATCCCCCGCCAGTTGAACCGGAGTGAGCGTCAGCGTGGATTGGGTGTCGGCCTCGATCTTCTCATCGGAAAACCACCAGTAGACTTGCGCGTCGGGTTCCATCCAGGCGTCGATCTGGTTCGCCAGATGCGGGTGGAACGTCCGGCCCACAACGCCGCCTGGCAGCACCGCGCGCACCTTGTCGGGATCGCTGAGGTCGGCGGTCATTCGCAGCGAGGCAAACCACTTGGAACCAAACGGCTCATCATAGGGATAAAGCGCGCGCAAGAGCGTTTCGCCCGAGCCCCCTAATTCAACCCTGCGATTGCCGGTAAGATCGCCCGCAAGGCCGCTTTGGCGAAGTGGGCTCTGAAACCTGATCGCGTGAACCTTGCCCCAAACCCAGTTGGCCTGGTCCGCGCCGTATTGCTGTGTCAATCGCTCAAGCGCAGCTGACCCCGCGCGGTGGACGAGATCGGCCAAAGTCTCCTTATCCGGTGTGCGAGTGTCGTCGAACCAGTCTGAGGTTCCTTCCCGGACCATGACCTCAAATCGGCTCTGCCAGACATACCAGTTGGACAGATAGGCTTGCGTCGCCTCTGGCCCCAACTCATCCTCGAACGTCTGCCTTGCCAACTGCCGCGCAATTTCCTGAAACAGGGTTGGTGCCAGAGCGTCCGCAAGGTCGCGGTGATCCCAGTCCTGAAGGACTTCGCCCGCTTCGCGCAGCTCCGCTTCCTGCGATTGCACCAGGACTCTCGCGAGGATAGGAGCAAGCTCGCGCGCGTAGAGGTTGGTCACATCATATTGCGCCGCCCACGCTTCTGCTGCGCCCACTTTGTCGGCTGCGAAAATCTCTTTCATACGGCGATAGCGATAGGGCGGCGAGGCGTAGCTGGTGTAGGTGTAGGGGTAGTCGCGCGGGGCGGTCATGTGGTTGGCGGTGCCGGTCCAGCCGCGCGCCGGGTCGATCTCTCCGGGCATCTCGGAAGGCGCAATTGGCCCGCCCCAGTTGTCCGTGGTGTCCGTAACAGGGAAGGGCGTCATCCCGTCGCCCCGCAGCCGAATAGGTGCGGCACCGCTCGCGCGCCGCGCCACGCGACCGGTCACATCGCCGACGACAAAATTGATCGAGACGATGCGCGTTTTCTCAATCGCTTCGAGCGCCTGATCCACATCCTGCGCGAGCATCAAAGTGTCCAGACCTAGGTCACCATCCATGTATTCCGCAGAGGCCCAGCGCATCGAAATGTGCGCGTCGCCGACCCCGCGGTCCGTATGATCCGTAATCAAGGGCCCCCGGCGCGTTGAGCGAACGGTCAGCGTCTCCTGGCGAAAGCCGGCGGCCTTGGTCTCGTCCTTGATCAGTATCGGCTCGGCGATGATCTCAAGCGGGATCGAGGTTGCGCCTTCGAGATAGTTCTCGGAATTCTCAGGATCGAGCGTCTCGATATAGAGATCGACCGCATCGGCGTAGGCGTTGGTCACTCCAAAGGCGATGCGCTGATTGCGGCCAATGACCACGCCCGGAAGTCCGGCGCTGACGCCGACAATGCGATGCTCAGACGTAATGAGCGCGACCGGATGCCAAGGCCCAGGCAGGTTGCGGCTGTCGAGATGCGGGTCGTTGGTTACGATCGCTGCGCGCTGGCCCGCCTTGGCGCCGCTCATTGCCCAATTGTTGCTGCCTCCATGCCCTTGTTCGCGCCAGCCCCCCTTGATCCATTGCGAAAGAGGCGCGGTCTTGCGGGCAGAGCGAATGGGACGCTGCGCTGGCTCCGCGGTCTCAGTCGGCTCTCCTTCGTCATCCGGATTGACGACCATTGGTGCGATCTCGCCGAACTTCTTCTCGCCCACTGCCATTATGACCTTGTGCGCAATCAGCTCACCATCGAAGTTGGCCGCGCTTGCCCAGCCGAGGAAAAAGCCGGTCGCGAGCAACTCGGTTGTCGTCCAGACCTGCGGCTCGAAGCCCGAGAGCTTGAACTCGATAGGGTGACTGTCGGCGTGCTGGAGAATGAAGGCGTTGAGCCCGGAGAGATAGGCCGTCATCGCCGCGCGCGATTCTGGGGACAAGATAGCCTCCTGCCGCGCGGCGATCCGGTAGAAGCCAACGGTGCGCGCTTCGCGATCGAGGTTGAGGATCGCCTCGTCTTCGCCCGGCCCAAGCGCTTCGGCCAGTCGCCCTGTTGCGGCTCTTTTGGCAAGCTCCATCTGGAACAGGCGATCTTGTCCTGCGACAAAGCCCTGCCCGACAAACGCGTCTTCTAGCGTCTCGGCGTAAATGTAGGGCATCGAGTTGCTGTCGCGAACGATCCGGATCGGGGCGTTGCCGCCCGCCACGGCGATTTCTCCGTTGACCTGCCGGTCGTTTATGCGCGGCAAGAAAAACCACAGCAAAACGCCCGTCAGAACCACCAGCGTCACAAGGAGCAGCGCAACCCGGATCAACCACTTCATGAAGTCCTCCCTTTTGGCCCGCAGCTTTTGCGTGGAAAGCGCGCAAGAGCAAGAGGGGGGCTGCACACCGATCAAGCGGCGTGGTTCTTAAACGCGCGGCAGGCTCTGCTGGCGGCGCAGGGCTTCCGCGTTGAGCTGCCCAGGAGCTGTCCGCCAAACGCGCTCAAGCGCTTCGGCTTGCTGAAGCATAAGACTGAGGAGTTGTTCCTCGCGGGTGCGGCCCTTTGCAACGAACGGCGCGTGAAACTCGATTGTGATGCGGCCTTCGTCGTGCAACCGTTGATCGGCCGGGATGATCACGGATCGTGTGTCGAGCGCCAGCTCGGCAAGGCCCGGGCGCACGGGGCGCCGGCGCCCGAAGAAAGGCACGGTGATGCCGCCTACGCCTTCGATGTTGTCCATAAAGACGCCGACCGTGCCGCCTTGGCGCAGGATACGATGCGCGTTGTGGATTTGCGCGACGCGGGCGGATGGGACGTATTCGATGCCTCGCGCGCCGGTGCTCCGGGCCACAGCACCCATGCCGTAGAATTCCATGCGCTCAGCGGTCTGATTGCCGATTACGCCGAACGGCTTTTCGGTCAATTCGGGCACGTATTTGTAGAGGCCCTGCAAACGCGACGTCACAACCCCAAGGACAATGCCGTAGCCGCCCTCTCGCGCCCGCGCGATGCGCTCAAGGCCGAGGATCGTTACATACTTGGCAAAGAGCTCTGGGTCGCCAAGCACTCTCTCGCGCCAGATCACCCAGGTGTAGGCGCGGGAGACTTCGCGCCGGATCGCGTCTGGGTCTGCGTAGTCGTTCTCCTCCAGCAGTGCATCGAGCGCCTTTGACAACGGACGCATGGCGCGATGGTAGAAGGCTTTGGTCCCTGCCACTCGATCGAGCAATCGCGACCCCATTTCATACGGCATTTCCCAGGAACCGGCTATCGGACCGTGATCGCGCAGCCGCCAGACAAGCCGTTCCTTGAGCGATTTCTCTTTCTGATCTTTTGTCGGCGTGCTCTTGCTTGTGGACGGCGATGATGGCTCTGGTGGTCCACCCTGCTGCCCGACCCCATCGCTCAGCAAACCCACTAGGGTACGAAGAGTAGGGACCGCGTAGAACTCTTCCTGCAGAAGGGATCGACCGCTTGCGTCCTCGATTTCGAGCAGGACGTTGGTCATGGACAGCGAGTCGACGCCGAGCGCGAAGAGGTCTTCATCCTCTTTAATCGAAGCCACGCCCGCATGCTCAAGAACGCGCACTTCCAGCCACGCGCGCAAGGCGTCGCGATCGCCGATGCCCGGGAACGCCGATGCGTCGCCAGAGGAGGAGGTGAAGCGCGGCATCTCATATTCGAACAGCGAGTTGAGGCCGCCCGCGTGGTAGAGCTGGGCCGCGCTGGGACGGCGGATCTTGCCACTGGTCGTGCGCGGCAGGGAATTTCGGCGCACCAGCGCAATCCTATAGGGTGATAAACCAAATTGGTCGCGGAGCGCGCTGGTAAAGGCGGACACAAAGTCGAACGCATGCAAACGATAGTCAAAGCTGCCGGCAACCTCAGCCAGTAGGCCGAAAGTTTCCTGTCCCTTATGCGTAAGCGGGATGGCCACCACGCGTCCCTCGCGCACGAGCGGTGACGCCGTTTCAGCCAGAAGCTCGATGTCCCGCGCGTGGAAATTCCGGCCACGCACAATGATCACGTCCTTCATCCGCCCGGTGATGTAGAGGTCACCATCGTGCACGAAGCCAAAGTCGCCCGAGCGCACATAGCGCTTGCCCGACGCTTCACCGGCTATCTCCTGGCCGAAGGCTTGCGCGGATTCTTCGGGGCGCTGCCAATAGCCTTGCGCCACATGCGACCCCGTTATCCAGACTTCGCCTACACGATCTGCGGGCAGGCGCTGAGAGGTTTGGGGCTCGACGATCGCGAACTCGCAATCGATCTGACCACGTCCGCAATTCGCGATGCGCTGAGCCTGGTCCGGGTCTGAGCACAGCGTGATTTCACCTTTGGTCAAAGATTCCCGGTCCACATCGATATATCGCGGACGGTCATCGGTCGGGTAGCTGACCATCACTGTGCATTCGGCCAGGCCATAGTGCGGCACGACAGTCCCGCGCGGCAAGCCGAACGGAGCGAATGCGGCTTCGAACTCTTCCACGCCCTTCCAATCGATCGGCTCGGAGGAGTCGACGATCAGCCGCGTCGAAGACAAATCGATTTCGCCCGGCCTCAACGTGTGGGCCAGGCGGGTGCACAGGCCAAGGGCGGAATGCGGCGCAGTGGTATGGGTCCCCTGGACGCGCGCCATAAGGCGCAGCCAGCTCAGAGGACGGCGCACAAACGCTTCAGCGGGCATCAGATGGAGCGGAATCTTCAAGTGCACGCTCATGTAGAAGTTTCCGATCAGGCCCATGTCGTGGAAATGCGGGACCCAGCTGACGAAAGTCTCTCCACCCGCGTGGTGCTCTTCCGACATCATGCGCAAATTCGTATCGAGGTTCCCGTGCGTGACCACCACGCCCTTGGGCGCGCTGACCGAACCCGATGTGTACTGAATGAAGGCGAGATCCTTCTTACTGGTCGCAAAGGGTGGCGCTGGTTCCACCACGCGCCGCGCATCGAGTTCTTCAAAGCTGACGATGTCGATCGTGTCGCCGAGCTTGCCGAAATCGCTGAGGTGCTTTTCAAGGCACAACAGCCCTGCGCTCTGGCTGTCAGCGATAACACCGCGAAGCCGCTCGGCGCCGCTTGCGTCGGTTGGCAAGGAGGTCGGGATCGGAACACAGCCCGCGTAGTGGGACGCCAATTGGCAGGCGTAAAACTCAAGACCTTGCGGAAAAGCGAGGAGCAATAGCGCGCCAGGCTCAAATTCCCGCGACAAGGCTGTGCCAAGCTCCGCGACAGTCTCCCAAAGCTCGCGCCACGTCAGGCTTTCGGGGTCTGAGGAACTCGTCTTGTAGTAGGAGACAGCTCGCTCGCCAGGGTGCTCCTTAGACCAGCGTCGCAGTTTCTCGAGTATCATTCCGCCGCTGTACGTCCGGACAGGAAAAAAGGCACGACCAGTATGAGATCGTGCCTTGCCGAAGGTCTCAGGTTCGTTCTGCAGCTGCCGTATGGTCACCGGCGCTGCTTACGCACTGACTACGAAATCAGGGCATCATCCTTGGCGCCGCTGCCATCGTCCGGGCCATCACCACCGTTTTGAGTGAGCTCTTCAATCTTGAACTCCTCAATCGACGGCTTCGTCCATGTCTTTTTACGTTCGAGCATCTCTGTCTCCGTGTATCAGAAACGTAATAGCGGCTATTTCCCCGAATGCAACTCGGTTTTGCAGGTGCGAACGCGGCGCGCGCTCGCATTGACCACATTCAAACCAGCCTCCTAGCCTTCTGGTAACGCTCAGATTTTAAGGTTTCATGTGCTTGGATCGCAAGCGTCAATCGTCCCCCAGCTCACCGTAATTCACGCCCGCCTGATCAATCGCGAAAGCCGACATGCTCGCCGCAATCGGTATGAGGGAAGCGTAAGCCTTCCGTTTTACGGTATCGAGTTCGCTCGCATCGGTCGGGAAGGTTTCAAGCAGGCCGCTGATCTTTGGCGCGTCGATGATCGTGTTGAGGCTCTGAAGTCCCGAGGCGATCTCAAGCTCGCGTTTGATCCGCGCCAGATCGGGCGTAAGGCGCTCAAGCCAATCGGCCGATTGCACTCCGCGCCCAAGCGTCTGATCGCGGATCATGTCGGGGACTTGTCCATCGATCAGCCTTCGCATCAGAAAGCGCGGCTTACCGTCGCGCCGGAACTGTGTGGCCGGCACGCCAAAGCGCCACTCAATAATCCGGCGGTCCATAAAGGGGTCGCGCAATTCATGGCCAAACAGCGCGGGCATGGCCGCCAACGCGTTCGCCTCGACGGGGGCGAGATAGTTCTCAAGGTAGGTCATCCAATGCTCGTCATCGCTCTTGGGAGGATGTCGACCCATCTCAAAGCCCATGCTGCGCGCGCGCGCCATGATGTTACGACCCAGCGTGGCGTCAGGTGTGGCGGCGCTTTCGCGAAGGAGCTTGCTTTCGGCGGTGTTGCCCGGGCTCTTGACCGTTCGAACGGCCTCCACCAGTCGTCGAGGCAGAACGCTCACCAGCAGGTTGCGCCACTGATCGGATGGTCGGGCGTGCCGGCTGATGTCCCGCAGCATGGCCACCAGTCGGCCCTTGCGCAGCAGCTCATACGGCGCGGCGACCCCGTTATAGGAAAGGGTTATGTTGCCGTTCTGTCCGTTGAGCATCACCCTGACGCCATCTTCGCGTGCCTTTCGTGCGCTCGCCATGACAAGCGAGACGTTAAGCCCGTTGCGAAGGAGGCTTTCGGCCGCGAGGATGTACTCGCTTAGTCCGTCGTAAAGGCTCGGACCATCCCGTCCGATCAGATTGATATCGATGTTATTGTACATCTGCGCCATCGCCCGCGCGGCCGGGGATTCGTCGTAGCACATCTGAGACCGCGCCTTCGCCGTAAAGCCATCGACCGGCACCCATGTATAGGTCGAAAGCCGCTCGTTTGTCTCGGCAAGGCGCTGCGCCGCGTGCGCGGCTACGAAAGAGGAATCCATACCGCCGCTAAGGTGCGATCCAATGGGACCAGGGGAGCGCAGACAAGCGCTCATCGCGGTGTCGAATAACTCGCGGGCCTCTTCCAGATAATCCTCGTCGCGAGCGTGGCGGAACGGTGCGATGTTATCCCTGAGCGAATAGTAACGCGTGTGCGCAATCCGGTCGCGCGACACGGTCGTTATCGTCGCGGGCGCGACCAGACTGACCTCGCGGTAATAGCTTCGGGTCAGGTCCGCGTCGTACTGGGTGAGCGCATCTGTCAGTCGCTTTGTGTCCAACTCGCGCGAAATGTCGCCAAGCGCGTGCAGCCCCTTGGGCATGGAGGCCACCGCAAGCCGTCTGTCGGTCACGTTGTAATACAGCGGTCGGCGCCCGAAGGGATCGCGCACAAGGTTCACGGCGCGCGCATCGCGGTCCCAGATGATCGCGGCGAACTCGCCGATCCAGCGGGTCAGGCCATCAGCGCCCCATTTCTGCCAGGCTTCAAGCGCCAAGGCCGCGTCGCTCATCCGTGCGAGGGTAGCAGGACTTATTATGAGCGCTTCGGCCAGGTCGGCGCGGTTGTCGATCCTTCCGTCCAACAGGAAAGTGTAGCGCCCGGTCGGCGAAACAAGCGGTTGCGCGGCGAGCCGTGCCTCGGGCGTATTCGTGAAATGCGTGTAGGCGAACCCGATTTCCCCCTCGGGCCTCACCACACGTTTCTCGGGGCCATACATGGCGAGCGAGCGCGACATGCGCTCCAGACTCTCGCGCTCGACGGGACGCGCATCGCGGTGAAATACGGCGCCAATCCCGCTCATTTATGCGCAACCCAAAAGCGTGATGCGCCGCCCGATGCGAGCCGACACGAAACACCTGGCCAGTCAGACATTGCCTGCAATAGGCCCTCGCAGCGATCCCGGTCGTCCACGCCTATTCTGTAAGCGTCAGCACTTGCTTGTCTTCGAGGGCATGGAGTGCGTTTCTCACGTCGCTTTGCAGAACATCATTCGAAACATCGTATTCGGCCATCAGCGAAGCAATCAGATCGTTGAAAGAGATCGGTTGCTCGATCCGTTGCCAAATGGCCGTAGCGGTCTCGTCAAAGGTTACGTAGCGGCCCGTTTCAACAACGAGCAGCGCGGTGTTCCCATCTGGAAGTGCGCTGGCCAATACGCGCGGATTTCGCTTCACCAACACGGTTCTTGTCCCTTAAGACCCTCTTTGCCGGGGCGTAGGGCACTCCATTCGGATTCGCAACTCGCTCCCTTCGCGCGGTTCGGTATTCGTCGAGTGTCAGGTTTAAGTTCCAGCATGCACCTTTTCCGCGCTTTTGGACGCGTTGTCGGGTCTGAGCTCGCGCTTCCGGAATTCGAAACCGTTTGCAAGGAGGCTGGAAGCGAGTCGATCGTGCCCGATCTGACCATCCGGCGCCGTTCGCTGCCTCCCGTGCCTCGCGAAGAGCGCAACGCCGGATTCTTTCGCGTTCGAGACGGCGTGGTCGACCTCGACATTGAAGGCATCGTTCGCATTCGAGTGGCGAGCGAGGAGCTGATCGAGGTCGATGTCCTTGATGCGAAGCGTGAGCGCGAGGCTCGCCTTTATCTCACTGGGTCCGGCTTTGGCGCATGGACGTACTTGTGTGGACGTTTTCCGTTCCACTGTGGGCTTGTGACGAGGAATGGGCTCGGCTTTGCCCTGACTGGTCCGAGCGGTGCGGGGAAGTCTACGCTCACTGCGGCCCTGGTCGAACGCGGCTTCGGCTTCATGAGCGATGATGTGGTTGTGTTTGATCCGGGGGGCGCTAGCGAGCGGATCAGAAGCGTGAGCGTAACCCCTTCTTTTCCGCGCATGAAACTGTGGCAGGACGCGGCCGATCACCTCGCCATTCGGACCTCTCCGCTCGCCCGACTGCATCAGGACATGGACAAGTTTCACGTCCCCTTCGAACCGGACAGGGTTGTGCACGAAGCCACACTTGCAGGGGTGTTTCGCTTGAGATTCGACGATGAGCGCGAAGGCGTAGACTGTCGCCCTCTCGCGTCTCCCGAGGCCTTGCGCGAATTGCGCAGCAACCTTTATCGTCAGGAACTCGTGCCGGCTCTCGGACTTGAAGAAGCGGCCTTTCGCATGATCTTGAATGTCTTGCAGACGGTGCCCGTCTTCGACCTTTCGCGCCCTCGCGATTTTTCGTGTTTCGATGCAACGCTCGACGCCGTCGTGGCGCAGGTCGCGGCGCACGAAGGCTCGACATCCGCGACCACCTCAGAGGCCTGATCGGCGTTAATCGAGCGATCTGGTGTGGTCACCGGATCGCGCGTTGACCTTCGGCGCCAAGTCGGCAAAAGCGCGCGCATGACTATCAAGACAAGGACCAGCCGGTCGCTCGCCCCAGCTCTCTTCACCGTTTCCGCATTCGCCCTCGTTGCAGGTTGGACTGCACACGCCAGAGCGGAACAGATCCCTTCCAACGCGACAACGCACGTTGACAAGACGTCCACTCAAAACGGGAGTGGGTACTTCGCTGCGGAAAGCGCGCTCCCTTTCAAGGCACCCGACTTTTCCAAGATCACCGAAGACGACTTCATGCCAGCCTTCGAGCAAGGCATGGCGGTCCAGAAGGCCGAGATTCAGGCGATCGTAGATAACCCGGACGCCGCAACGTTCGAAAACACAATCGTGGCCTATGAAAGCTCGGGCCGGATGCTGAGCCGGGTGTCGCGTGTTTTTGGCCAGTTGACCAGCGCCAACACCACCGAACGGCTCGACGAGATCAATCGTGAGATCAGCCCCAAGCGCTCCGCGCATTACTCGTCCATCACGCTCAACCCGGGACTTTTCGCGCGCGTAAAGGCCGTCTACGAGCAGCGAGAGACGCTTTCGCTCGACCCCGAAAGCGCAAAGCTGCTCGAGAAGACCTACGAGGATATGGTCAAAGCCGGCGCTGAGCTTTCGGCTGAAGAGCGAGAGCGGGTAAAGACGATCAACACCGAGCTTTCAACGCTGACCACCGAGTTCAGCCAGATGGTGCGCAACGCGACGAACGCGCAGCCGCTTCTGGTCGATACTGCCGAGGAGCTTGCCGGTCTTTCGCAAACGCAGATCGACGCCGCAGCGGCGCTTGCGACGGAGATGGGCATGGAGGGAAAGTACGCGATTGCCCTTCAGAATACTACGCAACAGCCGCTTTTGCCCGAGCTTGAGAACCGCGCCGTGCGTGAGACATTCTTCAAGCTGAGCTATCAGCGAGCGGACGGCACCGATCCGGAATACGACACTCGAATGCTGGTCGCGAAGATTGCGGCTTTGCGCGCGGAGAAGGCTTCGCTGTTCGGTAAGCCCAACTGGGCAAGCTACATCATGCAGGGCAACATGGCCGACACTCCGGAGCTGGCTCTGGAGTTCATGGAACAGATGGTCCCGGCGCTTGCGCAGACGCAGCGGCGCGAGGCGGCGGTCCTGAACGAGGCGATTGCAGAGAGTGGCGAAGACTTCACCGTCCAGCCTTGGGATTGGTATCGATACGCCAACAAGGTCCGCGAGGAGCGCTACAATTTCAGCGAAGCCGAAGTCACCGAATATCTCGAGTTAGAGCGCGTTCTTGAGGACGGTGTCTTCTACATGGCCAATCAGATGTATGGCCTTACTTTCGAGCGTCGCGACGACATCCCGACCTACCACCCTGACGTTTGGGTCTACACCATCTTCGACGCCGACGGCTCAGAGCTTGCGCTGTTTTACTTCGACCCGTTCCAGCGTCCCTCCAAGCGTGGCGGCGCGTGGATGAGCAGTTTTGTGCCGCAAAACTACCTCAACGATGAAAAACCGGTGATCCTCAACACGCTCAACGTGCCAAAGGCGGCTGAGGGTGAGACCCAGTTCATCAGTTGGGACTGGGTGCAAACCGCCTTCCACGAATTCGGCCATGGCCTTCATGGAATGTTTGCCGAACAGAAGTACCCGAGCTTGTCTGGCACTGCGACACCGCGCGATTTTGTCGAGTACCCCGCGCAGGTGCACGAGATGTGGCAAAAGCAGCCCGCTGTGCTGCAGAACTACGCTAAGCACTACGAGACCGGCGAAACGATGCCGCTCGAACTCCTCGATCGGATCGAAGCGGCCTTCCAGTTCAATCAGGGGTATGACTTTGGCGAAGTGATGGAAGCGGCGTTGCTCGACATGAAATGGCACTCGCTCTCAGCTGAGGAGGCCGCCGCCATCGATACGCCGGAAAAGGTCACGGCTTTCGAGACCCAGGCGCTGTCAGAACTGGGCCTTGAGGTTGAGAACGTCCCGCCGCGCTATCGCAGCACCTACTTCAACCACATCTTCTCGAGCCCCACAGGCTATTCCTCAGGCTATTACAGCTATTTGTGGACGCAGATGCTCGACCATGACAGCCGGAACTACATTCTGGAGAATGGCGGCCTGACGCGCGCCAATGGTAAGCGCCTGCGCGAAAAGGTGCTCAGCCGCGGGGGAACCATGGATTACGACGTGGTCTACCGCAGTTACGCTGAGCGCGACCCGGACGTGAAGTACATGCTGGCCTCGCTCGGACTTCTCAAAAGCGAAGAGGGCGAAGCGAGCGCTTCGGCCGAGTAGGGCACACGCGCCGCGCCAAACTCTCTCGACAGCCCTTCAAGGGGCTGTCGAGAGGGCGACGGCCTTGCCCGCTTCCAGAACCTTGTCCTCATTGGCCCGCTGGATGACGTAGGCCCGGATGGCCTGCACCTCTTCCTCGGTCAGCGATGGCGCAAAGCTGACCATGCCGTTGTCCTTGAGGATACCGTCATACACCACGGCCTTCCACGACTGCGCGTTCCCCAATGTGCCCGAGCGGCGCAGGTCGGGAAGCTCGGTTGAGCCCACTGCCGCTGGCGCGTGACACACGGCGCAGTAACGGGCGTACTTTTCCTTGCCCAAGGCGATCGTCTCGGCGCTCGCGCGGCTCGGTGGCGGGTCGAGCGGAAGGCTGACAAGTTCTCGCTCGGGGGGCAACTGCGCCTCGCCGCCCAGCTTGAAGACCAGCAACCGCGACACGTTGCGCACCGGTCCCTGATGGTTGATCAGATGGCCATCGGCGGTGATCGCGTAAGCGCCGCCCCATCCTGCCAGAACCGCAATGTACTGCTCGCCTTCGACCGAATACGTCATCGGCGGGGCAACCACGCCGGTTTGCGCGGCAAAGCTCCAGACCTTCTCGCCCGTGCCTGCGTTATAAGCCGCGAACTCGCTGGACGAATTGCCCTGGAAGATGAGGCCGCCAGCGGTTGCGAGAATGCCTCCATTCCAAGGGCCGGGGTGCTCAACCACCCAGCGTGGCTCCTGCGCGACCGGATCCCACGCCATCAGCTTGCCCTTCACGGTTCCATAGACTTCGCGCCGGATGCCAAGATCGGGTGGAAGATCCCCCGCCCCCAGATCAAAGCCGACGTTGAACCCGCGCGCACGGTCGGGCTTCCAGTCTGCTTCGGGCGCGTACACTGTCGCCGCTTCGAAGGCTGGAATGTAGACGAGCCCTTCTCCAGGGTGGAACGCCATCGGGTGCCAGTTGTGACCGCCCAGCGGCCCCGGCATGACGAGAGCGGGCTTGCCCGTAACATCGACGCGTGTCTCCTCGTTGAAGATCGGGCGCCCGTTCTCATCGATGCCCTTGGCCCAGTTTTGCGGGATATACTCCCGGGCTGAAATAAACTCTCCGGTCTCCCGGTCGAGGACGTAGAAGAACCCGTTCTTGGGCGCCTGCATCAGGACTTTGCGCTGGGTTCCCTCGATCTCCAAATCGGCCAGAATGATGTGCTGCGTCGCGGTGTAGTCCCAAGTCTCGCCGGGCGTGGTCTGGTAGTGCCAGACATATTCGCCGGTGTCCGGCCGCACCGCGACTATGGAGGAAAGGTAGAGGTTATCGCCTTCACCGGTCCCGTCTTCGCCCGGCGAACGATAGGCGCGGTTCCAGGGGCTGCCATTGCCCACGCCAAAATAGAGCAGGTCGAGGTCGGGATCGTACGCCATGGAATCCCACACCGTGCCGCCCCCGCCGATGGCGTCGGAGCTGGCAAGGGCTTCCATGTTCCAGGTCTCGGCGGCGGCCTTGAGGTGCTGCGGAGCCTCGTCGCCTTCGGTGCCATCTGGCACGGTGTAGAAGCGCCACAGCTCCTTGCCATCCTGTGCGTCGTAAGCCGCGATGTACCCGCGCACGCCAAACTCAGCGCCGCCATTGCCGATGATGACCTTGCCATCGATGACGCGCGGCGCGCCTGTGATCGAATAGGCCCTATCCTGATCGACGGTGACGACCTCCCACTCCACCGCGCCGGTCTCGCGATCGAGCTTCACCAGTCGCCCGTCGAGCGTGCCCAAGAACAGCGCGTCTCCCCAGGCCGCGACACCCCGATTGACGACGTCGCAGCACACCTTGACGCCCGTTTCGCCCGGAACTTGCGGGTCGTACTCCCACAGCGGCTGCCCGGTGGCCGCGTCATAGGCTTTGACCTTGCTCCAGGCGGTCGTGACGTAGAGCTTGCCGTCAATAACCAGCGGGGTCGCCTCCTGTCCGCGCGCTGTGTCCATATCGGCAAACCAGGCGAGGCCCAGATCGCCGACCGTCTCGGCGTTGATAGATCGAAGCGGAGAGAAGCGCTGTTCGGAATAGGTGCGACCGTGGGTGATCCAGTTGGCCTCGTCGGCGTCTGCCGAAACAAGGGCGTCGGTGGCTACGCCCTGCTGCGCGCAGGCGGCCATCCCAAGCGCGCTTAGCGCCAAGAGCGTCCCAGCCCAAATCCGCGTTCCGATCGTCATGGCTGTCTATCTCCCTGCCTGACTTGCTTCTGAGGTTTGGAGATAAGCGCGCCCAAGGGGGCTTGTCCATTCTCTCCCCATAAGATCATCGTGACCGCTCGAAGGGTCAAACAGCGGATGCAGAGGATGGTGGGCGCGGCAAGGATTGAACTTGCGACCCCACCCGTGTGAAGGGTGTGCTCTACCACTGAGCTACGCGCCCGTCCGATGAAAGCGGCGTTGTCGGCTGCATGGACAGGGGCGCGCGTCTACTGCGCAGCGGCGCTTCTTGCAAGCCCTGTTCGTACCGATCCGAGCCAGCGCCGCGCCATCGACCGAAGGTCGACTTCGTATTCGGCCTAATCTGCCAGCAAGGCGCGCAGCGCCTTGAGCGTGGACAATTTCGCCACTGGCTCGGGGAGCGGACGTTCTATCGCCGGGCACTCAAGACAATACGCCTGAACGCCGTGGCTGCCGCCGAGGCGCTCTGCATCGGCAAGCAGACGCGCAAGCGTCCGGTTGCGGCTTTGCGCGGCGAGCGCGAACATGTCGCCCCCTTGCCTCGTCTCGCTCTTCGCCACGTTGTTGGAGAGCAGCTGACGGATGAGCGCATCGAAGCCTTCTTCTGGCTCATCAAGGAATTTCGCATGCCAACCGCCATCCTCCAGCCCGGCTTGCCCGGCGACCCAAGCCAGCGCATCCTCCAGGCCGCCAAACTGATCAACCAGTTTGATCTGGCGCGCCGTGCCGCCATCCCAGACCCGGCCCTGAGCGATGCGGTCGACCTCATCACCCGGGATGCTGCGCGCTTGCGAAACGCGTTCGATAAAATCGGCGTAGGTGTCATTGATCGAGGCTTGGAAGATCCCTTCAACCTCGGGTGTCAGGCCATCGATAATGTCGGGCTGGCCCGAGAGCGGCGTCGTTCGGATCGCATCCGCGTTCACGCCGAGTTCGCTTGCTGTCCCTTCAAAGGTAGGGAGGATCGCGAAGACACCGATCGAGCCCGTTATCGTCTCGGGCTGGGCAAAGATGTGATCTCCGGCTGTTGCGACCCAGTAGCCACCGCTCGCCGCGACGTTGGCAAAAGAGACGGCCACCGGCAGGTCTTTTTCGCGGTAGCGGTCGATCGCGCGGCGGATTTCCTCGGACGCGATCACGGACCCTCCGGGCGAATCCACCCGCACGACAAGGCCCGCGACATCGCTATTGAGCGCCTTGTCGAGAATGCGAGCGATACGGTCGCCGCCCGCGGTGCCAGGGCCAGCGTTGCCATCGACAATCCCTCCCGCAACCGTCACCACCGCAATGGCTTTGCCTTGGGTGCTGGACGGGTGGTCGGCAAGGAACGCAGAGAGCGACGTGCTGGCGTAGCTGCCGGGTTTCTCGTCCCACTCATCCGCGCCCGCCAACTCCGCGACGCGTTCGCCGAATTCGACCCGGTTTCCGAGTGTGTCGACAAGGCCGGCGGCGAGCGACGCTTTGGCAAGATCGCCATCATTGGCCTCGATCCATTCGAGCGGATTTTGCGTCACCCCATCAAGATCGAGATCGGGGCGGCCTTTCGCCACGTTGGCCTTCCACTCCTCCCACAGCGCGCCATAAAGGCCTTCGATGTTTTCTCGGGCCTGAGGCGACATGGCATTGAGGACATAGGGTTCGACGGCGGCCTTGAATTCGCCCACGCGGTAGACGCGCGCGTTCACGTTTAGCTTTTTCAGCAGCTCGGCGTAGAACAGGAAGCTGCCGCCGGGCCCGCGGATGGTGGCTCCGCCAAGTGGATCGAGCCAAACCTCGCTGGCGTGACTGGCTAGGTGCATATGGTCATCGCCATAGCCCAGCGCGTAGGTGAGAACGGGCTTGTCGGCCTTGCGCACCCGGTCCATCGCCTCCGCGATCTCCTGCATGTGCACCTGTCCGCCGCCCACGAAGGTTGTAAGGTCCATGACGACGGCCTTTATCCGGTCATCGCCGACGGCGGCGTCAAGCGCGCGGACGACATCTCTTGCTTGATGCTGGGTCGGCGGCGCGGACCGGCTCAAGAGTGCACCCCATGGATCGATCGGCGCCCGCTCTTCGACGACGAAGCCGGTGAGATCGATATAGAGCGCGCCCTCCCGCACCTTGGCGGGGCTCGGCGAAGCGGAAAGCGCTGCAAAAAGGGTTACGAAAAACAGCAGCATGAAGAGCAGGACCAGGCCATCCTTCACTCCCACCAGAACCTTCCAGAACTTGCCGACGAAACCCATGAAATACCTGTCCTTCTTGCTATGCAGCGCCGTGCGTTGACCGCGCGTTGGTCTGACATAGGAAGCGCGGCGGGCAAACGCCATGGGAAACCTTGCAGACGGCGGGTTGAGCGTGTCTGCTGGCTCGACTAGAGGCTCAGGCTTAATGACATCGACGACACCCTTGATCGAGCCCGGTCGCTTTCCCGCTGGCCGCCTCGCTTTTCCGCACGCGCATCTGACCGGGATCGGTCATCTGGAGCGGCACGAAATCCTTTTTCTGCTGGCCGCCGCCGAAGAATGGGTGAAGCTCAATCGCGAAGGAGAGAAGCGCCGCGAAATCCTTGCCGGACGCACCATCATCAACGCGTTCTTCGAAAATTCCACCCGCACCCTCTTGAGTTTTGAGATCGCGGGCAAACGGCTTGGCGCGGATGTGGTCAACATGGCGGCGGCGACGTCGAGCCTCAAGAAGGGCGAGACGTTGCTCGACACCGCGATCACGTTGAGCGCGATGCGCCCCGATGCGATTGTCATACGCCACGGTTCCTCGGGCGCGCCGCAGCTGATCGCGCAAAAGGTGGATTGCCCGGTTGTGAACGCGGGGGATGGAAGCCACGAACATCCCACGCAAGGTCTGCTTGACGCTTTGGCGCTTCGCGAGGCGTTGAAACGTCGCGGCGATGCGAGTGAGGACTTTACAGGGCTTACCGTCACGATCTGCGGCGATATTCTGCACAGCCGGGTCGCCCGTTCGAACATCTTGTGCCTGCAAGCGATGGGCGCGAGCGTGCGGTTATGCGCGCCGCCCGCTTTGATGCCTGCGGGGATCGAAGCCATGGGAGTTGAGCCGTTCTACGACTTCGATGCGGCGCTCGATGGTGTCGATGTGGTGATGATGCTCCGGTTGCAGACCGAGCGCATGGCCGGCCGTTTCATCCCGTCTGCGCGCGAATACCACCACCTTTACGGCCTGACGAGAAGCCGCCTCGCAAACGCGGCCTCGCACGCGCTCGTCATGCACCCTGGACCGATGAACCGAGGGGTCGAGATCGACAGCGAAGTGGCCGACATGATCGATCGCTCGATCATCACTCAGCAGGTCGAGATGGGTGTCGCAATCCGGATGGCGTGCCTTGATGTGCTGACGCGGGAGCGACGCGGTGTGGAGGGCTGGTCATGAAACAAGTGACGCCTCTCACGATCACTGGCGGGACATTGGTGACGCCGAAGGGGCACCTCGACGGCGCAGTGCGGCTGGAAGGGGGGCTGATCGCGGCGCTTGGACCGCAGGTCCGGCCAGGCGAGGGGGATACCGTGATCGATGCGCGCGGAAAACTGGTCGCGCCGGGGCTTGTCGATCTGGGCGTGTTTGCGGTCGACAAACCGGCCTTTCATTTCGGCGGGATCACACGCGCCGCGCTGATGCCCGACCAGTCTCCGCCACTCGATTACCCGAGCCGGGTCAATTACATCGCCAAAAGCGGCAAGCCGGACTTGTGGGTTCACCCGCTCGCGGCCGCCACACGGTCGCTACAAGGCGAAGAACTCGCCGAGATCGCGCTGATGAAGGAAGCGGGCGCGCGCGGAGTGGCCACCGGGCGTCGCTGGATCGCCGATTCCGGGCTGATGCTGCGAATGCTTCAGTACGCGGCCATGCTTGACCTGGTTGTCGTCGCGCACCCGGAAGACGCGGGGCTTGCAGGCGAGGCGGCGGCGAGCGCGGGGGAGATCGCAACGCGGCTCGGCTTGCCAAGCGCTCCGGCAGAGGCGGAGACACTCGCGCTGGCCCGCGACATTGCGCTTGCCGAGATGAGCGGCGCGAGAGTGCATTTCCGGCAGGTGACGACTTCGGCGGGATTCGATCTAGTGCGCGCGGCCAAAAAGCGCGGGGTGAACGTCACCTGCGGGATAACGCCGGCGCATTTCATGCTGAGCGATCTCGCGACCGCCGATTTTCGAACTTTCGCCCGCGTCTCGCCGCCTTTACGCAGCGAAGCCGACCGACAGGCGGCGCGTGACGCCATCGGCGAGGGCGTTGTCGATGTGATTGCGAGCGGGCACGACCCGCGCGGACCCGAGGACAAGCGTTTGCCTTTCGCCGATGCAGAGCCGGGCGTAGCGGGCGCTGAAACGCTGCTGGCGATGACGCTCAACCTTGTGCGTGACGGGGTGATCGACAGCGCGCGCGCCTTCGAGCACCTGGCCACCAATCCTGCGCGCCTGTTGGGTGTTTCGGCGGGCGCGCTTGTTGAAGGCTTCGAGGCGGATATCGCGTTGGTCGATCCGGACGCGCCCTGGGTCGTCGACCGCACCAAGATGGCGGCGACCGCGGATAACACCCCCTTCGATGGTCAGGGCGCTCAGGGCCGTGTGCGCGCCCTGATCAAAGGCGGTGTCGTCATCGAACGCTAGTCCCGGTTGTCCCAAACAGAACGGGCCGCCTAAGAGGCGGCCCGAACTTTGGACTAACTCAAACGCTTGGTGGGACCGCGCGGTGCGGCCCTACCAATTCAGCGCGCGGCAGCGATACGGGTGCCTTTTCCAACGGCGCCTTTGGGCGGGTTGGTCTTGGCGTAGGCGAAGCAGCCGCGCCCCGCCGCCTTGACGGTCGAGCACATCTGCGCCGCGCCTTGCTGACCAAAGCCGGCAGCGGCGACACGGTAGTAGACCTTGCCCTTCACCTCAGCTTTCGTGATCACGACATCGTGCGCGGCAAGTTGCGGGAACTTGGCTTTGAGACTGGTCCAGCCGCGTTTCGCTTCGACTTCGCTGACATAGCTGCCAAGCTGCACCATGTGACTGTCGCCTTTTGGCGCCTTCTTCGCGACGCTCTTCTTTGCCGGAGCCGGCGTCGGAGCCTTTGCCTTGGGAGCCGCCGCGATCGTTGTGGAAGCGGGGGCCGCAGGCAGTGTCTGCGTAACGGGGCGCGAGACGAATGACGGACCAGCCGGGACGGCCGGTTTGGCCGCTACACGCGGCGCTGGCGAGGGTTTGGCGACCGGTTTCGCCACTGGCTTGGGCGTTACGGCCGCTGTCTCGGTCTTAGTCTCGGTCGGCTTGGCCGGAACCGATACCGTCCCCGGCGCTGCAGCCACTTGCGCGGGCGCTGCGTCAACCGGCGAGGCGGTTTTCGCATCAGCGAGCATTTCGTCTGCGGTCGGGAAGTTGGCCAGTGCGAGTTGCGCGGGCCGACCGCTGTCGCTGATCGGCGCGACGCCCAGCAGTTCGGAAACGCGGACCATGTGATCTTCGGGACGCGCTTTGGAAGCCCAGTCCGAAAGGCGCGCATCAAGCCTGTCAGCCGGTACATCTTCAGCCGCCATCACGCGGGCCGCCCGCCAGTTGCCGGCAAGCGCATAGGTGTACGCCAGATTCTGGCGAACCTTTGCGGAGCTCTGGCCAGCCCGCAGCGCGTTGGTCAAGACGAACACGCCGCGCTCCGGATCACCGGCAAGCGCCAGAGCGAGGCCAGCGTCAGCCGGGCTGATCGAGCCTTGGGCCGCGGTCAGCGCGGCCAGCGCATCCTTGCCCTCGCCGATGGCGGTCTTCGAAAGCGCGAAGCTCAATACGGTGCGCGGATCCTTGTCACCCAGTTCAATCGCTTCACCAAAGCTCGTCGCGGCCGACTTGTAGCGGCCCGCATCAAGATAGGCCGCGCCCAGCAGCGCGCGGTAGCCCGCGTCGCGGGGCTCAGCGAGGACAGCCGCTTCGGCGTAATCGATTGCCTTGACGTACTGGCCTTTCTCAAGCGCCTTCTGGGCCTTGTTGAACGACACTTCTGCGCGCGGAGCCGAAGCGGTCGTGCAGCCGGTCAGCGTGACCGCTGCCACGGCCGCGGTGGCGAGAAGGGCCAGCTTGGGTCCGAAGTGCGGACCGCTTTGGCGGTTCTTGGTGATGCGATCCATGTCGTTTCCCCTAGATGTTAAAGTGCGTGAGGTTCGAGATTGCGATGACAAAACGGAGTAAATCGCGTGGGCGAATGGCTAGGCTGGTCACTCGCGTTTCATGCGCTCTGCGAGGGTGTCGAGATCTTCGATCCCGTCGAGCAGCGCGTCGAGAGCTTCGGTAACAAGCGACTGCGCGCTCACGCCGTTCATGGTCGCGGCAAGACGCAGTTTCAGGTGGCGATCGGTGTCGAGGCGCAGGGTGAAGGCAGCGCGGCGCGCGCTCTTGGCCCCTTCCTTTTCCTTTCCTTTGCGAGGTTTGCTTGTCTTGGTTCGAAGCAACGCGCTCTTGGGGTCTGCCAAACGCGCGATCTCTCGCCCATCTGCCTCAGATTCGCTCAGGATGCGGCGCGCAAGACGCCTTTGCTGGTTGCGAACCACGGGGCTGGCGACTTCGAACGAATCCTCGTTCGCCGGTGTGCGGCTGGAAGCATGCCCGCCAAACGGCACGATCTCCGCGCTGCTTACCGGATCGATGATGGGATGCGGCCCGGAGCCGAAATGCGCCTCTTCCTCGTCGTACGCGTCCTCGTCGTCTTGTGTGGCCGAACGCTCGACCGAAACTGCGTTGGCCTCGCTCGACGTTGCTTGGCGCGACGGCGATTGGCGCGACTGGGTCGCATCGATCTCGACATCGGTACCCATGTCGTTCCAGCCCAGGTCCTCGAGCTGCTCTTCCGCCAGCGCCGCCATCTCCGATAGATCGCCGGGCAGCGGCGTCAATTGCGGGCGCATGGCCGGTTTCGCGCCGCCTTTGCGAGCGAGTAACGTCGGGCCAAGTGAGGCAAAACTGGCTTCGGACATCATAGTCGCGGCGCCCGTTTACTGAGCCACTCGGCGGCCGAAACCGCCTCCGGGGCGCTGCGCGCCACCGGCGTTGGCCGCCTGGCCATTGGGCGCGGCAAAGACGGTGCGGCGGAAATTCTTTTCAAGGCGATCGGAGATATATTTCCAGAGCGCGGTGATCTCTGCGGCCGAACGGCTTTCCGGATCGACCTCCATTACGGTGCGACCATCGATCATCGAAGCGGCGAAGTCTGTGCGATGGTGCAGGGTAATCGGGGCCACCGTGCCATGCTGCGAAAGCGCAACCGCGGCTTCAGAGGTGATCTTCGCCTTGGGTGTCGCCGCGTTCACGACGAAGACCAGCGGCTTGCCGGCGCGCTCGCACAGGTCGACGGTCGCGCCCACGGCGCGAAGGTCGTGCGGGCTCGGGCGGGTCGGGACGACGATGAGTTCGGCGACGCTGATCACCGATTGGATCGCCATTGTAATGGCGGGCGGCGTATCGATGACCGCCAGCTTGAAGCCCTGTTGGCGCAAAACCTGGAGGTCATTGGCCAGACGTGAGACGGTGGTCTGCGCAAAGGCGGGATACTCCTCCTCGCGCTCGTTCCACCAATCCGCCAGCGATCCCTGGGGGTCGATATCAATTAAAACGACCGGGCCAGCGCCAGCGCGCTGTGCCTGGACAGCAAGGTGTCCGGACAGGGTCGTTTTCCCCGATCCGCCTTTTTGCGATGCCAAAGCGAGTACACGCAAAGCCTTCGTCCCCCTGGGTTAGTCCAACTTGCGCCGCGTGGATGCGGCTGGATGAGGAGGGGATCGCAGACTACCCCTAATTTTGGGTTAATGTTGAACCCGTGTCGGGCTGGAAAAGTCCGCGAGGTTAAGACGATGCGCCAGTAACCTTAGGCGGGCCAGCGGCGGCGTTATGAAATGGGATTTCGTAAAGGTGCCCACAGCAGCCGCCCGTTAAATGGTCGCGCCGTGCGTTGCTCCGCTCGCTGGGTACGAGTTGCTAACCGCATGTTTACCATAATCGGCTTTACTGCCCGCATTCGGTCGCCCGCGCTGCGTTCGCGCCGGGGTGGAGCAGAGATCGATTGCAGTGAAGAACAAGGAACCGGATCGTCATGGCTTACCGTTCACAAACGGCATTGATCGCCGCGCTTTTCGCCATTTCCGCCGCTCCGCTGAGCGCCGATGTAAAACGCGGCGTGGACGCGTGGACGCAGGGTGACTTCGCGGCGGCGGTCAGCGAATGGCAACTCTCCGCCCAATCGGGAGACGCCGATGCTCTGTTCAATCTGGCCCAGGCCTATCGGCTCGGTCGCGGCGTGCCGGCGGATATCGACCGCGCTCGCGAACTGTACGCCGAGGCCGCGCAAAAGGGCCACGTCAAGGCCGCCGACAATTATGGCCTCTTGCTGTTTCAGCAGGGCCAGGCAGAGCGGGCCATGCCGCTTATCCGGGCCGCCTCGGAACGCGGCGACCCGCGCGCGCAATACGTGATGGGTCTTGCGCATTTCAACGCCGACTACGCCGAGAAGGACTGGGTGAAGGCCTACGCGCTCCTCTCGCTTGCGCAAGGAGCGGGCCTCCCGCAAGCAACCGGCGCGCTGGAGCAGATGGACGCCTACATCCCGATGAAACAGCGCCAGATGGCGCAGGTGATGGCGCGCGAGATCGAGGCGGAAGGGGGTCGCCGCCGCGCCGCGCAGCTTGCCGCGCTCGACCTGCAGCAGCGCGGCATGGCGCCCGCCGCTCTCGCGCAGCCTGTGACGCCGCCATCGCCGCAACCGGCACCAGTTCCTCAGCCCGCGCCTGCCAAAACCCTTGCGAAAACCCTTGCCAAAGCGCCAGCGGCGCCTCCTGCCGTCTCAGCCACCCCGGTCGCCAGGAGTGGCGGCTGGGCGGTGCAGCTGGGCGCGTTCGGCGTGGCTGGCAACGCAGACAGGCTGTGGAACAAGCTTTCGGGCAATCCAGCGCTCAGCGGCACGCGCAAGGCGCTGGTGGGCACTGGCAAAGTCAAGCGTCTGCGTGCGGTGGGCTACAGCAGTCGGGCGGATGCGTCGCGCGCGTGCGCCGAGCTGAAACGCCAGGGGCAGGATTGCCTGGTCAAGGCGCCCAGCGCGTAAGCGTAGACATAACCGCTTTCCCTCGGGAGCAGGCCTGCTAGGGTCTTGCGCCAGGGGGATTGTTCGATGATTGCAACCGTTGCTGCGGGTGAGGCTGATCCGGCCTCGCTCAACAGCGTCCCAGACGCAGCGCCCGTCAAAGCGCAAGACCGCATCGCCAGCCTCGACTTCATTCGAGGAATAGCCGTGATGGGCATCCTGGCGGCCAACATTATCGCCTTCGGCCAGCCGCCCAGCGCCTATATCTGGCCGGACGCCTTTCTGATCGAGCCGGCCGATCCGGGTGGGTGGCAGTGGATCGCGCAGTTTGTCCTGATCGATGGGAAGATGCGCGGGTTGTTCACGCTGCTGTTCGGAGCGGGGATGTACCTGTTCATGGAGCGCACCTGGGCGCGCGGTTCGACCCGCTGGTTGCAGACGTGGCGGCTGATAGTGCTGCTGGGCTTTGGCCTGCTGCATTTCTATCTGATCTGGTTTGGCGACATTCTGGCGATGTACGCGCTCATCGGCTTTCTCGCGGTTGCTTTCATGGGATTTCAGGCGGGTACACAGATCCGTATCGGCCTGTTCATATACGCGTTGGGCGTCATCTTCCTGGGCGGCGTGTTCCTGATGCAGTACCTCATCGCCGAGACGGCGGTGTTCGATGGAGCGGACTGGATTGGCGAAGCGCGATCAGAGATTGCCTCAAGCTTTGAAGAAACGCAGGCGGACGAGGCCAAGCTTGCGGCGCTGACGATGAGCGGCGACTACCCCGATCTTATCGCTGAACGCTGGGACCAGCAGTGGTTCTTTCCCTTTCTCAATCCGCTCTTCTTCTTTCAGGAAACCCTGCCCTTGATGCTTATCGGGATGGGACTTTACCGCCAGGGCTTTTTCAGCGGTGCGTTCAGCCCGGCCAAGATGAAGCTCTGGGGTTGGATCGGCGTCGTGGCCGGCGCCGCGGGCTTTCTGGCGCTGGGTCTGTTCGTCCAGTCGGTCGGCTTTTCGTATGGGGCGGGGACGGCGGCCTTTATGGGTTGGAGCATGGTGCCGCGCCTGATGATGGTCCTGGGATTGGCTGCGCTGCTGGTCGAATACTCGAAGACCGCAACCGGCTGGCTGGCTGAGCGCATTTCGGCAGCGGGGCGCGCGGCCTTTACCAACTATCTTGGCACCTCGATTGTGATGATGTTGGTGTTCCAGGGTTGGGGGCTGGGCCTGTTTGGCGAGCTCAACCGGCCCCAGCTCTACCTTGTTACCGCGCTCACGTGCGGGCTCATGCTGGCGTGGTCGAAGCCCTGGCTCGACCGCTTTCGGTACGGCCCGCTGGAGTGGCTGTGGCGCTGCCTGACTTATCGCCGGCTGTTCCCCATGGGCCGATAGCGCCAGACGTATGAGCGCTCGTGTGGGCTTGGGTGCTTCTTTCCACACGATTTGGCTTGCAATTGAGAATGGCTTGCATAAATTGCTGTTGCAAACGCTTCTCAGGAAAGATTCGCCAGCCCATGTACATTTGCATTTGCAACGCAATCCGAGAAACCGATCTGCGCCAAGCCGCAATCGGTCACGGTGGAGACGCCGAAGCGACCTACGCCACGCTTGGCAAACGCCCCAATTGCGGCCAATGCCTTGGAAAAGCAGGCGAAATTATTGAGCAGGAGCGCGCGCTCGCTTCTTGCGAGAACGTCTCAGTATAAACATCCTCGCCGCTATTGCGAGCGGATCGCAAAGCACTGATTCTAAACAAAAAATCCGGACACAACCTCTTGTCGGACCGTTCCCGGCACGCATATAAGGTGCGCGAGCATGCGCGCCTTTCGTCGTGCGCAGCGCAGTAGCGATGAAGACAGGAGCAACGCCATGAAGGGCGATCCGAAGGTTATTGAGTTTTTGAACAAGGCGCTCACGAATGAGCTCACCGCCATCAACCAGTACTGGCTGCACTATCGCGTGCTCGACGATTGGGGCGTAACGAAGCTCGCCGAATACGAACGCAAGGAATCGATCGAGGAAATGGAGCACGCCGACCAGTTGGCGGCGCGCGTCCTGTTTCTCAACGGACTGCCCAATTTTCAGGCGATCCACAATCTGCGTGTGGGCGAGACGGTCGAGGAAATACTCAAGGCCGACATGGCGCTCGAGGAAGACGCCATCCCGCTGCTGCGCGACGCGGTCGAATATTGCGAGAAAGTGCGCGACTATGTCAGCCGCGACCTATTCAATTCCATCCTCGACAACGAGGAGGAGCACGTCGACTTCCTGGAAACCCAGTTCGACCTGATCGAACGCATGGGCCTTCAGAATTACGTTCAGCTGCAAAGCCGAGCCGCGGGCGAGGGGGATGGCGAGGGTTAATCCTGCGTCACACGAACATCGGCACAATCACGCCATCTTGAACGGCTCGCAATTCTACCGGTTGCGGGCCGTTCTTTGCATGCCCTTCGCGGTTTGACGCGTTTGTACAAGTGAGCCCTTCAAGCGTTTGACACCGCCCCGTTGCCGGCTCAGACTTGAAGGCAGGGAGAGTGCTATGGGGGTGCGCGCGTAGGCCTTGAGCCCGCGCCAAGCTTGGGTCGTTTCATACACCTGCCAAATCGATTGGGTCGCAGGGACCAGGGTCGCATTTTGGAGGTATCAAATGAACGCGTTTTTCAAGACATTTGCGACGGCCACCGCCGCAGCAACCCTGGCCATGGCAACCCCGGCGTCCGCTCAACTGACGCTCTACGAAGACTACGAGCCCGCCGAGGAAGTGGTCGAGATCACCATGGTCAAGGTCGATGAGGGGCAGTTCGAGACCTATCTGGAGGGCCTAAAGAGCACCTGGATCGCGGCCAACGACGTCTCCAAGGAGCTGGGCTACATCACCGATTACGGCATCTATTCGGTTCCCTATGGGGAGGGCGAATGGAACATGATGCTCGTCACCGTCTACCCGAGCAGCGAAATGCTCGCGCCGAACAAAGAGCGCTACATGAAGTTCCTTGAGACCTATGGCAAAGCGAACATCGATGCGGGCAACCAGACCGTGCTCGAACTCTACAACAAGATCCGCACGATACAGGGCACCTACATGCTGAGCGAAGTGAAGATGCTCAAATGATCTGAGCACGCTCCAGGACTACAATGAAGGGCGGGGCGCGCGAGCCTCCCGTCCTTCTTGTTGGCTGGGGCGCGCTCTACTCGTCCGTGTCGGTCGCCGAGACCGCCGGGCTGCGCTTGAGAAAGGCATCGACCGCATCGCGCGCCATCAGCACCGACAGCTCGACATCCTCGTCCAGCTCCGGCAGCCGGGTACCGTCTGGCTGGAACGAGCGCGCGGTGTATTGCCCATCGCCCGCTTTCTCGTAGACCACGCAAAACTCCAGCGCGGAAACGCGGTCGAACAGCGCGAAGATGGTCGCGGTGGTGATCAACTCGTCCTCGGTCCAATCGGAATAGGGACGCGTGGTGTGCAGCGTGATGCCAAAGTAACCGCCATAGCACAGCGCGTTGCCAATCTGGCTGCGCTGCATGGCTGTCTCAAGCCAGATGCCCGGCAGGAAGCTTGAAAAGCTGCGCTCGGCGACGAGGCCCACGGGATCGGGACGAAGAGCGTAGCTCTGGAAATCCGATAGATCGGGCGCCAACGTGCCGGATAGATCGGTAACGCTCAAAACCTCGTCACTCGCGTCGCGCAAAAGATTGCCGCGAAGGCCACCATCAAGCGCGCTGAGTGCCGCGATGATGTCAATGCCCTCGACGCTCCAGTCCTCGACCTTCTCGCCGGGCCGCATCAATTGCTGCGCTGCGGGCGCGGCAATATTTTCCATTGCCTCGCTCGCGCTGAAGAGAGTGAAGAACTGGATGAACTGATCCGCCGTCATACCGCTCGGAAGCAGCGTTTGAGGCTGGTCCGAGGCGCCTTCCTCGCTGTTCTCGGGGGGCGTTTCTGCGGGAGGTTCGCTGGGCGCGGCCTCCTGCGCGGCGAGCGGGCTAACGACTGAAGTTGCCGCCGCGATGGCAAACCAGAACGCCCGGTTCACAGCTTGCTTTCCTTGGGTTCCGGACCGCGCGCTGCCAGCAGCGTCTCGCGCAGAAACAGCGTCAGAGCGGCGATCAAGAGGCCCATCGTCAGCACCCAAAGCGCCGCCACCAGCGTGCCAAGCTTGGTTTCGACATAGACCGAGGAGAACAGCACCGCGACGACGACGCTGATCGTCATGGCGGAAGCCGTGGCGAACATGATGGCGCGGCGCGCAAAGCTGCGACGCGCGCTCAGCCATTCGATCTCGCGCGCGATCTGGGCGCTGCGCTTGCTTTCCTCGGTTTCGTTCAAACGCTCAATCCGCCCTGCAATCCATGTGACCCGCGCCACCATAACGTTGAGGATGCTGCCGATCCCGACGAGCAGAAAAGCGGGCGCCAGGCTCAATTGCACCGCGCGCAGCGTGTTGGGTGTGCTCGAAGTGCGCTCCAGCAATTCCGAGGCGATGTTCGATGGGGCGAGCAGCAATTCCAGCATCACGCCTTATCCGATCCGGTCGAGTAGTTTCCGCCGCCGCCCCTGTTCGCGTTATAGGGGTTCTTGGGGCTTTTCAGCACCACGCGCACCGGGACCGCTTCAAAGCCGAGTTTAGCGCGGATGCTGTTCACGAGATAGCGCTCGTAACTCTTGGGCAACGCGTCGAGCCGCGTGCCGAAGATCACGAAACGCGGCGGGCGCGTGCCGGCCTGGGTGATGTATCGCAGCTTGATCCGGCGGCCTCCGGGGGCGGGCGGCGGATTGGCCTCCATCGCGTCGTCGAACCAGCGGTTGAGCGCGGCGGTGGGCACACGCTTCGACCAGCTTTCGCGGATTTCGAAGGCCGCGCCCAGCATCGCGTCGAGCCCCTTGCCGGTCTTGGCGCTCACCGCGAATAGCGGCAGACCCCGGACCTGCGCCAGCCCATCGTCGAGCGCGGCGCGAATTCCGTTGAAAAGCGCAGAGGGTTCCTCGGCCACATCCCACTTGTTGATCGCGATCATCAGCGCGCGGCCTTCTTCAAGCACGTGGCTAGCGATCTTCAGATCCTGGTGTTCCAGCCCCTGCGTTGCGTCCAGCAACAGCACGACCACCTCGGCAAAATCGACCGCGCGACGCGCGTCGGCGACCGAGAGCTTTTCCAGCTTTTCGGTAACATTGCGTTTTTTGCGCATGCCCGCTGTGTCGATCAGGCGGATGTCCCGGGTTTCGCCCGACCGGGGGTCTTCCCATTGCCAGTCGATCGCAATCGAATCGCGCGTGATCCCGGCTTCCGGGCCGGTCAGCAGACGATCTTCGCCCAGCAACCGGTTGATCAACGTCGATTTGCCCGCGTTAGGCCGGCCCACAATGGCGAGCTTCAACGGCCCGAGCGGCGCGTCCTCATCTTCGATCTCGATCCTGGCGGCGTCGAGCTCGGCCTCCCAGCTCTCCGCCTTGTCGCCAATCAGCGGCCACAGCGCGCCGAACAGGTCCGCCACGCCCTCGCCGTGCTCGGCAGACAGCGCGACCGGCTCACCGAGGCCCAGCGAATAGGCCTCCAGCACGCCGCTCTCGCCCGCCGCGCCTTCGGCCTTGTTCGCGACCAACACGATCGGCACGGCGGCCCCGCGCAGATAGCGCGCGATCTCGTTGTCGAGCGGGGTAAGCCCGGCGCGCGCATCGATGACGAAGAGCGCCGCGTCTGCTCCCTCGAGGCTTGCCTCGGTCTGCTGGCGCATTCGGCCCGGCAGGGTCTTCGCGTCTTCGTCTTCCCATCCGGCGGTATCGACGATGGTGAACTCCAGCCCCGCAACCTCCGCATCGCCCATGCGGCGATCGCGGGTTACGCCTGGCTGATCATCGACCAGCGCCAGCTTCTTGCCCACCAGCCGGTTGAACAGCGTGGACTTGCCAACATTTGGTCGGCCGATGATGACGACATTGGGTTTCATTGCGGATCGCCAAGTGGCCCTTGCGAGCCGTTAAGGCAAGCAGTGGACAGTTTTTGCTGCGTGGCCAAGCCTCCCGCGCCCTAAACGAAGAGCTCAGTCTTTTTTAGCGACCGGTGCGTCCTCGCCCAGATCTTCAAACCACGCTTCGACTTCGCCCTGCAGCTTGATCAGCAGCGGGCGGCCCTTGCGGTCGACGGTCTTGCCCGCCTGCACCTTTACCCAGCCTTCGGGGATCGAATATTCCTCGATATCGGTGCGCTGGCGGCCCTTGAAGCGGATGCCGACGCCGCGCTGCAGAACCTCGGCGTTGAAATGGGGGCTTGCCGGGTGCACGGCAAGGTGATCGGGGGGCACGTCCTGAGTGTTATTCTCGCTCATGCGCGCGCCCTTAGTCGGCTGGCGCGCACGAAACAAGCGTGTTGCGCTTGCCCTTTTGCGTTGCAGCCGATAGAGGCGCTTCCAATTCGCGCGGGGGACCATCGGGTTTCCCGCGCGGCTTCGTTCGGGGATGCGGGCGTGGCGGAATTGGTAGACGCGCTGGTTTTAGGTACCAGTATCGAAAGATGTGGGGGTTCGAGTCCCTTCGCCCGCACCAGTCACGCCCCGCGCCGGCCCGTTGCCAAGACCCGTCACAAGATTTGCTCAACAAGGTACTAAAGTAACCCCCATGCAGACCAAGCAGACCGTCAACGAAGGCCTCAAGCGCGCCTACACCATCACCATTACCGCTGGTGAACTCAGCGATAAGATCGACGCCGAGATCAAGAAGATCGCGCCGCAGGTGAAAATGCCTGGCTTTCGTCCCGGCAAGGTGCCCGCCAATCTCGTCAAGAAGATGCACGGCGATCAATTGCACGCGCAGACGCTGAACGACACGATCCGCGATTCGGTTGATCAGCTGACCAAGGATGCAGAGCTGCGTCCCGCGATGCAGCCTCAGGTCTCGCTGGGCGAGGGCTATGAAGAAGGCAAGGACGTCGAGATCACGGTCGAGCTGGAAGTGCTCCCGGTGATCGAAGCGCCCAGCGTGGATGGGCTCAAGCTCGAAAAGCTGGTCGTACCCGTAACCGATGACCAGATCACCGAAGCGATCGAGGGTATTGCGGGGCAGAACAAGAGCTACAAGGACGCAGCCAAGACCAAGAAGGCGGCCGAAGGCGATCAGCTGATCATCGATTTCCTCGGCAAGCTCGATGGCGAGCCGTTCGAAGGCGGCAAGGCCGAAGACGCCCCGCTGGTGATCGGATCGGGCGCGTTCATCCCCGGCTTCGAAGAGCAGCTGATCGGCGCGAAGACCGGGGACGAAAAGACGATCACCGTTACCTTCCCCGAAGAGTATCAGGCTGAAAACCTCGCAGGCAAAGAGGCGACGTTCGATATCACCGTCAAGCAGGTGAAGGTCGAGACCGAGACCAAGATCGACGATGAGTTCGCGACCAATCTGGGCCTCGACAGTCTCGACAAGCTGAAAGAGATCATGAAGGGTCAGCTTGAACAGCAGACCGCCGGTCTCACCCGCACGCAGATGAAGCGCCAGCTGCTCGATCAGCTCGCCTCCGGCCACGACTTCGAAGTGCCGCAGAGCATGGTCGATGCCGAGTTCGAGCAGATCTGGAACCAGCTTCAGCAAGAAGCGGCCAAGGAAGACAATCCGGAAGACGCTCTCAAAGAGATCGAGGACGAGAAGGACGACTACAAGTCGATTGCCGAACGCCGGGTGCGTCTGGGCCTCCTGCTCTCCGAAATCGGCCAGGCCAATGGCGTCGAGGTGACGAGCCAGGAAATGTCGATGCTGATCCAGCAGGCGGCGCAGCAGTATCGCGAGGAAGACCGCGAGCGCTTCATCCAGTACATCCAATCCGAGCCGATGGCCGCCGCCCAGCTGCGCGCACCGCTCTACGAGGACAAGGTGGTCGATTTCCTGTTCGACAAGGCCGAGGTCACTGAGCGTGAAGTGACCACCGAGGAACTGCAGGCCGCGATCGAGGCGGACGAAGACGCGGAGGCTGAAAAGGCGAAAGCGGCGCCGAAGAAAACCGCGGCCAAGAAGGCCCCGGCGAAGAAAGCGCCCGCGAAGAAGACAGCTGCAAAGAAGGCTCCAGCCAAGAAGGCCGCCGCTGCGTCCGAGGCCACCTCAAACGATGCGGACGCTAAACCGGCTGCGAAGAAGGCCCCGGCAAAGAAAGCTCCGGCCAAGAAGCCCGCTGCGAAAACGACGGCCGCCAAGACCACACCGGCCAAGAAGGCTCCTGCCAAAAAGCCGGCGGCCAAGAAACCCGCAGCCAAGAAAGCTCCGGCCAAGAAGACCAACGACGCGGCTTGACCTTCAAGCAAGCTCCTTGCGCGAGGGGGCTTGTTTGCGGATTATCGCTCGGCGGACCACGGTTCGAATGAAGGCGCGGGCAGCTTAGCGGTCCGCGCCTTTTCGTACGCGGCGCCCACTTTCAGGACTTCGTGGTCGGCCCATTTGGCGCCAAAGAAGCTGAGGCCGACAGGCAGGCCCTCGATTGCGCCCATGGGTACAGTCAGATGCGGATAGCCCGCAATCGCTGCGGGCGAGCCAAAGCCGATCGAGCCATTGAAACTGTCGCCGTTGACGAGATCGCTGACCCAGGCTGGCCCGCGCGTTGGCGCGATGAGGAAGGCGACCTTGTGCTCGGCCATGATGGCGTCGAGCGTCTCCTCGCCCGCCAGACGCACCGCGTTCTCGCGCGCCTTCTCGTAAGCCTCGCGGTCCGTTTCCGCTTCGGCTTCGATGAAGGTCTCCTGCCCGAACCAGCGCAATTCGCGATCCGAATTGGCTTTGTTGAACGCGATGAGGTCTGCCAGGCTCCTAGGTGTCGGGGCACCCTGCATCTCGGGGATGGAGCGCAGATACTTGCCCATTTCCTCGCGCAGCTCGAACTTGAGGACCGTAAAGCTGTCGCGGTACATTTCGCGGTTGGTGTCGTGTTCGATATCCACCAGCGCCGCGCCCGCCGCTTCCAGATCGGCGCGGGCCTGCGCGAACACCGCTTTCAAGTCCTCGCGGTTGCCAAGCTGGTTCACCATGACGCCAATTCGCACACCCTCCAGCGAGAAGGCGCTCAGCCCCTCGGTGTAATCGGCCACGCGCGGCACGCCCACCGTCGCCGCGTCCGCCTCGTCCTCGCCCGCGATCGCGGACAGCAGAAGGGCGGCGTCATACACCGTCTGCGTCATCGGCCCGGCGGTGTCCTGCGTGGAGCTGATCGGGATCACATGCGTGCGGCTGACGATCCCGACGCTGGGCTTGAAGCCGACGACGCCGTTGATCGAAGCGGGGCAGGTGATCGAGCCGTTCGTCTCCGTGCCGATGGCGCCCCACGCCATGCCTGCGGCCACCGCCGCGCCGCTGCCCGAAGACGAGCCGCAGGTGTTGCGATCGGTCGCGTGCGGGTTGCGGGTGAGGCCGCCAATCGCGCTCCAGCCGCTGGTGGAATTGTCGCCGCGAATATTCGCCCATTCGCTCAGGTTTGCCTTGCCCAGGACAACGCCGCCGGCCTTGCGAAGGTTCGCGATCATCGGGGCATCGCGGCGGGTGAAATTGTACTGCAACGCCAGGCTGCCCGCCGTGGTTGCCCACTCTTCGGTCTCGATATTGTCCTTGACCAGCACGCTTCGCCCGTTGAGCGGCCCGGTGCCCGCAGCCTCGCGCGCCTTGAAGCCCGCCGTTTGCGAGTGGACGATCACCGCGTTGAGACCATCGGGTCCGTTATCGTAACGCTCGATCTGCGCGACGCGCATCGCGATATCCGCCTCAGCGTCGAAGGCGGGCGCCTCCGGATCCTGGGCGAGGGCGCGTTCGGCGGGGGGCGCGGCCAAGGCGCAAAGGCTGGCGGCGAGAGCAAGGGTGAGCGGGCGCGCGGCGCTGTATAGCGTGGTCATGGACGTCTTGTTGCCGCTCCCAAAGCGACGCGCAAGCGCTATCGCGATCGGCGATGACTTGCGGGTTTTCCAGAGCAAATGGTTAAGCCCCTTGAACTTGGACGAGGCTGGTCCGACATGGGGCCGACATATCAAGAAGGATGCTCCCCACATGTTCGATCTGCTCGGTGACAAAGGCGAAACTTTCGGCGCGCAAGGCCAGTTCACACGCGACCCTCTGACCGGCGCGCTGGTGCCCGTGGTGGTCGAACAGACCAGCCGGGGAGAGCGCAGCTTCGATATCTTCTCGCGCCTTTTGCGCGAGCGAATCGTGTTCGTGACGGGTCAGGTCGAGGACGGCATGGCGAGCCTTATCACCGCGCAATTGCTCTTCCTTGAGAGCGAGAACCCTTCGAAGCCCATCAGCATGTACATCAACTCACCCGGTGGCGTGGTCACGGCGGGTCTCGCGATCCACGACACCATGCAGTATATCAAGCCGCGCGTGTCGACGGTGTGCATCGGGCAGGCCGCCTCGATGGGTAGCTTCCTGCTGGCCGCGGGCGAGCCCGGCATGCGAGTTGCTCTGCCCAACGCGCGCATCATGGTTCACCAGCCCTCGGGCGGGGCGCGCGGCATGGCGTCCGATATCGAGATCGTCGCGCGCGAGATTCTGCGTATGCGCCAGCGCCTGAACGATCTTTACGTGAAATACACCGGCAAGAGCCTAGACGAGATCGAAAAGGCAATGGACCGCGACACCTTCCTCGAAGCGGAGGAAGCGAAGGAGTTCGGTCTGGTCGACAAGGTGTTTGAAACCCGTCCGGAAAACGAAAGCGAAGGCGGGGAAGAAGGGTCCGGCGGCGCACCGGAATGACGGGCTCGTCTCGTTAAACCCAGGCACTCAAGGCGTGCCAGATCGGTGCGCATAGCGCCTTTACGGACGCAAAAGGCTGCGCGAGACGTTGATTCATCCGTCGCGCGTTCTATGGTTTGCGAATCTCGGTTGCGATTGGGAACCAACTGCGCCGGATTCGAGGGAAGCAGGAATGACAAAATTGAGCGGATCGGACAGCAAGAGCACCCTGTATTGCAGCTTCTGCGGAAAATCGCAGCATGAGGTGCGAAAGCTGATCGCTGGCCCCACTGTGTTCATCTGCGATGAGTGCGTTGAACTGTGCAACGACATCATCCGCGAAGAGACCAAGCAGGGACTCGGCGGCAAGAAAGAGGGCGAGGTTCCAACGCCCAAGGAAATCTACGCCACGCTCAACGATTATGTGATCGGCCAGAACTCCGCCAAGCGCAACCTCTCGGTCGCGGTCCACAATCACTACAAGCGCCTCAACCACTCAGGCAAGGCGGGCGATGTTGAGCTGGCCAAGTCGAACATCCTGCTCGTTGGACCGACCGGCACGGGCAAGACGCTGCTGGCGCAGACGCTGGCGCGCACCTTCGATGTGCCCTTTACCATGGCCGACGCCACCACGCTGACCGAAGCGGGCTATGTGGGCGAGGACGTTGAGAACATCATTCTGAAGCTGCTTCAGGCCTCCGACTACAATGTCGAGAAGGCGCAGCACGGCATCGTTTATATCGACGAGATCGACAAGATTACCCGCAAGGCGGAAAACCCCTCGATCACGCGCGACGTCTCGGGCGAGGGTGTGCAGCAGGCGCTCTTGAAGCTGATGGAAGGCACCACAGCTTCCGTTCCGCCGCAGGGCGGGCGCAAGCATCCGCAGCAGGAATTCCTTCAGGTCGATACGACCAACATCCTGTTCATCTGCGGCGGCGCCTTTGCCGGTCTCGACAAGATCATCGCCGACCGCCTGCAAAAGCGTTCGATCGGGTTCGGCGCGCATGTCGCCGATCCGGACAAGCGCAAGGTGGGCGAACTGCTCGAGAAGAGCGAACCGGAAGACCTTCTGAAGTTCGGCTTGATCCCGGAATTCGTCGGGCGCCTGCCGGTGATCGCGACCCTGCACGATCTCGATGTCGACGCGCTCGTCACCATTCTGACCGAACCGAAGAACGCCATCGTGAAGCAGTACAGCAAGCTGTTCGAGCTTGAGGACGTGGATCTCACCTTCACCGACGAGGCTTTGAAGGCCATTGCCGAGCGGGCGATCAAGCGCAAGACCGGCGCGCGCGGCCTGCGCTCGATTGTCGAAGGTATCCTGCTCGACACGATGTTCGACCTGCCCGACATGGAGAATGTCAGCGAGATCGTGATCGATGGCGACGTGGTCGAAGGCTCCAAGGAGCCGATCCAGGTGGTCTCGAACGACGACAACAAGGAAAAAGAGGCCGCGGCCTGAACGCCGCCGCTTGGCTTGAGCCGTTCGGGATAATGGGCACAGTCCTGACCGGCCCGGCACTTGTGTCGGTCATCATCGCTTTCGCCGTCTTGCTGGGCTCGTCCATCTGGGCGCATCATCGGTTCGCGGCCCATGATCGATTGCCGCGTCACTTTGGCCCGTCACTCAAGCCCACCGCCTACGGTCCTCGCTGGCTGGTGATCTGGCTGCCCCCGGCCATCCTTGTCCTTGCGCTTGCCCTGATCGCGCTGCTTCGCGCCGTTGTGCCGCCGCGATACGTCGAAGGCGACCCCAGCCTTGGCGTGATCATCGCCAGTGTCGCGACCGTCGGCGCGCAAGGTTTCATCCTGTGGCTGCTCACCCGCTGGGCCCGCGAACAGGGTTGAGATCGTGGCTGAAGCGAAGCTTTGGACAGCGGCGTTTGTAGCCTTCCTAGCGTGGTTCGCCGTGACCGGTCTGGCGCTCTTTCGAAGTTGGCGCCTCAGCTCCCTGTTTGCAAAGACGCTGTGCTGGCTTGTCCCGGTGGCGGGCCTCGTCGCTATCATCGCCTTGCTCTACGAAGCCTTCTTTGGAGAAGCGGGCGGATACCGCAGCATTGCGCTCGGGGTCGCGTCGCTCCTGTTTTACGCGCTCGCGCCGATCCTTCTGGTCGGGCAGGCGGTGTGCCTCTTTATCGCAACGAAAGCGGATGCGCCGTGATCGGGACCGGTTGGTGAGGACGATCGGCATCCTTGGCGGCATGAGCTGGGAAAGCTCGGCGCAGTATTACGCGCTCATCAATCGCGCGGTACGCGACCGACGCGGCGGGATCGCTTCGGCCAAGATCGTGATGCACAGTTTCAACTTCGACGAGATTGCCGCGCGACAAAGAGCCGGCGAATGGGAGGCCTTGGGCGCGCAACTGGGCGACGCCGCCGCCGCGCTCGAACGCGCGGGCGCCGATCTTATCCTGGTGGCCACCAACACGATGCATCTGGTCGCGCCAGCGATCGAGGCCGCGATCACGGTTCCTCTCCTCCACATCGCCGACCCGCTGGGGCGGGCGCTCATTGCCCAGGGCCATACGTGCGTGGGGCTTCTGGCGACGCGCTTCACGATGGAACAGCCGTTCTACGCCGAACGGCTGGCGGGGCAGGGCGTCGATGCGGTGATCCCGCCCGAGGCGCAGCGCGAGGAGCTGCACCGCATCATCTTTGCCGAATTGTGCGCGGGCGAGGTTTCGGACGCCTCGCGCGAGCGGGTTCGCACGATGATCGCCGATCTGCAAACGCGCGGTGCCACCGCGATAGCGCTCGCCTGCACCGAGATCATGCTGCTGATCCAACAACAGCACAGCGCGCTGCCGCTGTTCGACACGACCGCGCTCCATTGCGAAGCGGCGGTGGAGTTTGCACTCTCGGACTAGCTGCGCCGCGCCGCCTTGAGCGCCTCGCGCATGCGCTGCGCAAGTTCCGCGTAGAACGGGTTGGCCTGTGCTACCGTTTCTTCGTCCGCAACGCTGGGATGGCCGCTTTCGAACGGCGGCTTTGGGTTGTACTCCGAGGAGAGCTGGATCAGCCGCGCGATCTCTTCGCCAAAGACCTGCGCTATAACCGCGAGGCCGAAGTCGATACCCGATGTCACGCCGCCTGCGGTGATCAGATTCCCGTCCACCACAACGCGCCCTTTTGTGTAGACGCCGCCGCAATCGCCGATGACCTTTTCGTAGCCCCAGTGGGTTGTGACCTTGCGGCCTTCGACAAGGCCCAAAGCCCCGAGCGCAAACAGGCCGGTGCACACCGAGGTCACATATTGCGCGCCGCGGCATTGGCGATCGATGAAGTCCAGAAAGTCCGGGTCCTGGATAGCGGACATGATCCCAACACCGCCCGGAACGCAGATGAGGTCCGCCGAGGGGCATTGGGAGAAGGTGTAGGGCGCGTGGATCGCAAAGGCGCTGTCGGTTTGAACCGGCGCTGTGCCCTTTGATGCGATGCAAAGCTCCACGCCGGGCACCTTGGCGAATACATGCGCGGGCCCCGTGAAATCGAGCTGTGTCACATCGTCGAAAATCGGGATCACCACACGAAACGTCATGCCGTCCTCCTCTGGCTGGACCGTGTGAAGCACAGCGCCGGTGGCGGATCAACGCGGTGGGAGGACCAATAATGGTTCGCTGCACGCAAAAAAACTCCGCCCGGCGATGGAGGTTCGCCGGGCGGAGCCTTGGTTTGCGCGGCCTCGGGTGGGAGGATGGGAACGGTGAGACCGCGCGAGCTTGTATCTGAGCTACGGATCAACCCGGCAAAAAGACGCCATCGGTCACGTGGATCACGCCATTCGATGTCATGACATCGGCCGCGACCACGGTGGCCGTGCCGCCTTTGGCGTCGGTGATCACCACGCTGCCATCGACGACGCGCGCGGTCAGGGTCTCGCCAGCCAGCGTCTCAACCGTAGCCGCGCCGTCGCCCGCTTCGATCAGGCCAATCAACGCTTCGGCGGTCACTTCGCCAGCGACCGCGTGGTAGGTCAGGATCTTGGTGAGCGTTGCCTTGCTCTCGGGCTTCACAAGCGTGGCGACCGTGCCATCGGGAAGCTTGGCAAAGCCATCGTCGGTCGGCGCGAAGACCGTGAACGGGCCGGGGCCTTGAAGCGTCTCGACAAGGCCGGCGGCCTTGATCGCGGTGACGAGGGTTTCGTGCGAGCCGGTGCTCATGGCGGTGGCGACGATATCCGGCTTTCCGGCTTCGTTTTCCATATGGCCATCGGCAAGCGCCGGGGTGGCGACGGTGATGCTGGCGGACGCTGCAAAAGCGGCGAGGATGGCGGTCTTGAAATGGGTTGGGATCGAAGTCATTGAGTGTCTCCTGGTTTTTCGCAAGCCCCTCCGACCTTGCGCTTCAGTTACGAAACGCTGCCGCGATCGGATCCAGTTATCTGGGCGTTTGTCGCGCAATCGGGGCAATTTGGCGCGGAGGGCTTACGGCGAATGGTTGGTGTCGAGCGCGCCGCGGTGCGCGGGCCCATCGCATCCTTGGGAATGAGGGGGCCCGCGCAATCGGCTTGTCTGACGGATCAGCCCGGCAGAAAGACGCCGTCTGTGAAATGGATAACGCCATTCGACGTGGACACGTTCGCGCGTGTCACCGCCGTGGTGCGGTTCTGGGCGTCGGTGATAACGATCGTGTCGCCAGACAAGCGCGCGGTCAGCTTCGGCCCGGCGACCGTCGAGATACGATACTCACCCCCGTTCAGCTTGATCTGGTTGGCCAGATCGCTGGCGGTCACGCGCCCGGCAACAACGTGGTAGGTCAGGATCTTTGAAAGCGTCGCCTTGCTCTCAGGCTTGACGAGCGTGGCGAGCGACCCCTCAGGCAATTTGGCAAAGGCGGTGTCGGTCGGGGCGAACACCGTGAAAGGGCCGGCGCTCTTGAGCGTGTCGACAAGGTCAGCGGCCTTGACGGCGGTGACGAGGGTTTTGTGCACCTTGCTCTTGGCGGCGGTGTCGACCAGATCGGCCTGGGCTTTGGAACGCTTGTGATGGGCGAGCGCGGGATCTGGGGCAAGGGTCAGAACTGTGGTCGAGGCTAGGGCAAGGCTCATCACGGCGGCTTTGCCAAAAGCAGCGAGGCTAAAAGTCGCAAGGGCAGACGGTTTGAAGGGGCTTTGGATCGAGGGCATTGCATTCTCCTGGTTTGCGGCAAGTCCTCCCGATCTTGCGCCAGAGTTACGCAATGCTTTCATGATAAGATGCAAAGGTGCGAAAAATTAGTTGAAAATTGCAGGAGACGGCGCCCATGGCCACGTCGCGGCCTGACGGTCGATGGGCGATGGCTTAGACCGCGTCCAGTTGCCCTTGCGCCACCACCGGACCCGCGTCGACGCCTTCGGGCTTGCCGCCAATCGGTTCACGCGTGAGTACCAGTCCAACGCCCGGCCCCATATTCTGCACGATGTTTTCGGGCAGCAGCATTCGGCGCTCTTCGCCTGGCACGACAACCCCCAGCGATTGCGGGGCGCTGCCGTCTTCCGGAACCAGCCACAGCTCATGATCGTGCACGCCATCAGCGGTGAGGCCGGACGCGGAGACCAGCATCTCGTCCGAGGCCGGAATAAAGGTCACACCCAGACGCAGCGGCGTGTCGCCGATCGGGATCGACGCCATCAGCGGCGCGCCCGCAGCGATCAGGGGCGCTTCATCCGCTTGGGGCGCGGCGCCGGGCGCGGAGAAGAACAGCGCCAGCGCGACCGCCGCCGCAGCCGACGAGAGCCCGGCGGTCCATTGCCACCGGCGCACGCGGCGCTCCATGTCGAGCGAGGTCACGTTCGATGGGCCTTCGAGGGGCGTTGCGGATACCGACGCCGCCTCGCGCGAGACCTGCGCGCCGTTGACGCGCGCGGCGATGCCGTCCCAGACATGCGCGCCCGGCTGCGCACCTGACACTTCGTCGCTCAGCGGAGCGAACCACTCGTCCCACCACTCGCGGCGGGCGGCGAAGTCGGGGTCTGTCGCCAGACGCCCGCGCGCTGCGAGCAATTCCTCGCCTTCGAGCAGACCGAGCGCGAATTCCGCAGCGACGACGCGTTCGCGCTCGCTTGCGCTTTCCGGACCGCCAGGAGCGGGGATGTCAGCGTCGTCGCTCACGCCGCGTCTCCCCCTTTTTCGCTCGCCTCAAGGCACGCGCGCAACCTCAACAGGCCACGTCGGATCCAGCTCTTCATCGTTCCCAGCGGCACGTCGGCCGCGTCGGCGAGTTGGGCGTAGGTGTGCCCTTCGAAGAACGCCGCCCGAATATAGGTCTGCGCCCTGTCATCAAGCGTGCCGAGGCATTTGTGGATCTGCGCGTCGCGCTCGGCGTCGACCAGCAGGGCGTCGGCCAACGGCGCTTCGTCCGGCAGCGGGGCGGCCTCTTCCACGGCCACCGCACCCGAGCGCACCTTACCCGTGCGCAGGCGATCGATCGCGCGGTTGCGCGCGAAAGTAGCGAGCCAGCTGATCGGGCTCGCGCGCTGCGGATCGTAGCGGTCCGCGCGCTGCCAAAGATTGACGTAGACGTCTTGCAAGGCGTCCTCTGCTTCCTTCCTGTCGCCCAAGATACGATAGCAGATGCCGAACAGTTTCACGCGGGTTGCGGTGTAGATTTCCTCCAGCGCTGCGCTGTCTCCGTCCGCGAGGCGCACCATGGCGGCGCGCAGGGCTTCGCGGGCCTCGTTCGCGCTCTTGCTGGAGCGGGAGCTATCCGAGGACGGTGCGGCAACGCTCACGCGAATTCGCCGCGTTTGTAGCCCGGCGCCGAGAGAGGCCAGCGTGACTGGAGGTGTGTCTCCATAACACTGCGCCAATGCCCATGGGGCGCGCGTTCGTCAATGGCGATGCGCGTCGGGCGCAGCGCGCGCTAACGCCTTGAGCGCTCAGGGATACACGCAATCGTCCAGTCCGTCGGCCTGCACTGTGGCGATTCCACCCTCGATCCGGCGCGCTTGCCGGGCGAGCCACCCCGTTGGATTGCGCACGCTGCGTTTCTTGGGCTGGGGCAGGGCGGCGGCCATGCGCGCGGCCTCGGATGGGGTCAGGCGCGCGGCGCTTTTGCCGAAATACCGCTCAGCGCCCGCCGTCGCGCCGTAGGTGCCGATGCCGGTTTCCGCGACGTTGAGATAGACCTCCATAATCCGCCGTTTGCCCCACACCGCCTCGATCCAAAACGCAAACCAGGCCTCTAGCCCTTTGCGCGCATAGCCGCCGCCGTGCCACAGGAAGACGTTCTTCGCCGTTTGCTGGGTAATGGTCGAGCCGCCGCGAATGCGCCCGCCTTTCGCGTTGCTTTCCATCGCTTTCTCGATCGCCTCGGTGTCGAAGCCGAAATGCTCGCAAAAGCGCGAATCTTCCGCAGCGATCACGGCGGCGACCAGGTGGGGATCGACGCTTTCGAGCGGCTCCCAATCCTTGGTCACGCCGTTTTCGTCCATCGCCATCGTCGCGGTGTAAGGCACGGGCACCCACTTGAACACGATCACCAGCGCAAGGCTGAGCCCGATAAACCACAAGACCGTCTTGGCGAGAAAACCCACAGCGATCTTGGCCACGCGTTGCATGGTCGCCCCCTTAACCAGCGCGTGCTGCGCGAGCAATCACCACCGAGTCTTGCGTAGGATCAAACGGCGTGCTTGTTTGCATGACGAACATCGATCGGGAGATTGACATGCGTATCCTTCCCACAGCCGCTGCGGCGTTGGCCCTTGCGACATGCGCGCTCGGCGCGCCCGCTTTGGCCAATACGGACGAAATCGCCGCGGCTGTGGACGCGGATTACGACACCTATCTCGAACCGCTTTTCGTCCACTTTCACCGCAATCCCGAGCTTTCCTTTCTCGAGAACAAGACCGCCGCGCGCATGGCCAAGGAGCTGCGCGACGCCGGGCTCGAAGTGACCGAAGGCGTGGGCGGCACGGGGGTGGTCGGCATGATCGAGAACGGCGAGGGGCCGCTGATCCTGTTGCGCGCGGATATGGACGGGCTTCCCGTCGAGGAGAAATCGGGGCTCGATTACGCCTCAAGGGTTACGCAGATCGGCCAGGACGGCAAGGAATACCCCGTCATGCACGCGTGCGGACACGACGTGCACATCACCTCGATGGTCGGCACAGCGCGCCGCCTCATGGCGATGAAGGACCGCTGGTCGGGCACGCTCATGTTCATCGTTCAGCCGGCTGAAGAGCGAGTGGGCGGCGCCAAAGCCATGCTCGCCGATGGGCTTTACGAGCGCTTCGGCAAGCCCGATTACGCGCTCGCCTTTCATGTGTCCTCGGTTCTGCCGACGGGCGTCGTCTCGGCGGCGGAAGGTATCCAGTATTCGAGCTCGGATTCGGTCGATATCACGGTGCCGGGCATCGGCGCGCACGGCGCCAGCCCGCACAAGGGCCGCGACCCGGTCTATATCGCTAGCCAGATCGTGACCGCGCTCCAATCGATCGTCAGCCGCGAGATCATGCCCCTTTCGCCCGCCGTGATCACGGTCGGATCGTTCCAGGCCGGATCCAAGCACAATATCATCTCCGACCAGGCCGAGTTGCAGCTCACCGTGCGTTCCAACGATGAGGCGGTGCGCGCGCAACTGCTCGAAGCGATTGAGCGGGTGGCGGTGAATGTCGGAAAGGCGCACGGGCTGCCCGAGGATTTGCCGGTCAAGGTCGAGGTCGTGGAAGGCACGCCGGTGACGTATAACGACCCGGCCCTTGCCCGGCGGCTCAACACGGTCATGAAGCGCGATCTGGGAGAGAGCGCGTTCAAGGATTTCGAACAATTGGGAATGGGCGCAGAGGATTTTGCCTATTTCGTCGCCGATGAGCTGGGCGTGCCCGGCTATTACTTCGCGGTGGGCGGCACGCCGCAGGCGGCGTTCGACGCGGAAGAGGCGGGCGGCCCCGCGGTTCCCAGCCACCATTCACCCCTGTTCAAGATCGCCCCGCGCGAAAGCGTGACGCTGGGCACCAAAGCGATGATCGCCGCGGTGCTGGATCTGGCTCCGGCGAGTTGACTAAAGAGACTCGATGTAAGTCAGACACCAGTCATATAACTTCGACCTCATATCCAAATTATTGCTTGAAATCCGCGAATTGGCCTGAGTAAATTTGCGCTCGGGTAACAAGTGAAGCGGGGGTAGCGTGATAGTTGACTTTGACGGCGGAGGAAATCTGTGGGGCACAATTCCCGACTGGATCATTGCCCTTACGGCATTGGGGGGCGTGTACTTCGGTCTCAAAGAGCTCGCAAATATCACAGCTGAGGAAAAAGCCGCGGCCGAAGCGCAGGACTTGGCTGCAAAGGCTCAAGATTTTCAGAAACAGATCGCGCGTGCAGAGCTGCTTCTCAAGCTCGATATGCAGTTTGAGAGCCAGGATCTTTACAAGTCCCGCATGGCCGTTCGGTCAATGCGCAATCGGTCCGAGACTGCGATCAAGAGTCGCGGCAAGCGAACCACCAATGATGACATGAAGGACGCACTTGCCATTGAATTTTCTCGACGGATGACCGAGATTTGGGAAACCGCGCGCGAAATCAAGGATGAAGATGTCGAGAGCCCAAGCTCAGAGGCGGTTAAGGCCTATGAGATCTACGCCGAGTTGATGACCCTTCCGAACTTTTTTGAAACGGTAGGCCTTTTGTGCAAGCAAGGGTTGCTGCCCAAGGAGGACATCCTTAGCCTTTATGACCAGGTCATTATTCCAACGATGCGCAATTTTGAGCGTCATTTTCAGCTGCGCCGGGAAGAAAAACCCTACCCGAACGAGTACTTCATGGAGCACGCTATGTGGCTCCAGAAGGAAGCTGTCGAGTTCAGGAAGCTCAAGGAGCCTGCACCGGCGATAAAGACAAATGACAAAGGACCGTTTAGTCCTCCTAATGGGCGGGTCGATGATCCCGGTTAAAGGTCTTTGTTTCGCATTATCAAATCTCCTGTTCTCGGACGCCTATTCGTTAAGCACCCAAGATGTCAATCTCTATTGACAGAGTTGCCAACCAATTAATTTCGCGCCTAGCAGATGAGCTGACTACTAAGCCACCCCAGGCAACAACCGCTCACCCGCAATGCGCTGCATAGCCTTCTGCAGCTTTTCGAACGCGCGCACTTCGATTTGGCGGATGCGTTCGCGCGACACATCGTAGACTTGGCTGAGTTCTTCCAACGTCTGCGGCTTTTCCGTCAGGCGGCGTTCGGTGAGGATGTGCTGTTCGCGCTCGTTGAGCGAGCCCATCGCCTCAAGGAGCATATCGTGGCGCACTTGCGCTTCCTCGGCGTCGGCCACCGTCTCGTCCTGAAGCGGGCGTTCGTCGGTCAGCCAATCCTGCCATTCGCCCGAGCCTTCCTCGCCGCCGCGCATCGGCGTGTTGAGCGAGCCGTCGCCGCCCATCATCATCCGGCGGTTCATGTTGACGACTTCCTGCTCGGGCACGCCCAGATCGGTGGCGATCTTTGTCACGTCGTCCGGCGACAGGTCGGTGTCTTCATAGGCTTCGAGCTGCTTCTTCATCCGGCGAAGGTTGAAGAACAGCTTCTTTTGCGCAGCGGTGGTGCCCATTTTTACAAGGCTCCACGAACGCAGGATGTATTCCTGGATGCTCGCCTTGATCCACCACATCGCGTAGGTCGCGAGGCGGAAGCCGCGATCGGGCTCGAATTTCTTGACCCCTTGCATCAGGCCTACATTGCCTTCGGAGATGAGATCGGAGACCGGCAGGCCGTAGCCGCGATAGCCCATGGCGATTTTCGCCACGAGGCGCAGGTGGCTGGAGACCAGCTGCGCGGCCGCTTCGGGGTCTTCGTGCTCTTCGTAGCGCTTGGCGAGCATGTATTCCTGCTCCGCCGTCAGCACGGGATATTTCTTGATTTCCGACAGATAGCGATTGAGGCTCTGCTCACCGCTCAATGCCGGGACTGTGTTTGCTTTGCTCACGTCTTCCCTAACCTTTCTAACGTCGACCGCGCTTCGTCAGACCCCTGATGGGCATCCGACTTTTCGGGCCACACGGTTGCATATAGACGAAGTTGCTTAGATTCGGCGCAACTTTCATCGATAAGAACGACCAAGTTCGTCGATCAGTTCCATCATGTCATTCGGCAAATCGACCGAAAAAGATACGAATTCCCTCGAAATCGGATGCACAAAGCCCAATTCGGCCGCGTGCAGCGCCTGACGGGCGAAATGGAGCCGATCAAGCAGGGGTTTCAGGGGCTTGGGTGATTTGCCGTAGATTGGATCTCCTAATAGCGCATGGCCGATTGATGCGCAGTGAACGCGCACCTGATGGGTCCGCCCCGTCTCCAACCGGCACTCGATCAGCGCCGCGTGAGCGAAGCGTTCGAGAACCTTGTAATGCGTCACGGCCATTTTGCCGCGTGAGTAATTCTTGGGCAGCGCCGCCATTTTCTTGCGGTTCGCTTCCGAACGCGCGATTCGCCCCTCGATCGTGCCTTGCGCCGGGCTGGGCGTGCCCCCGGTTACGGCCAGATAGCGGCGATGCACGCTGTGTTCGGCGAACTGGGCGGCGAGGCCTTCATGCGCGGCGTCGGTCTTGGCGACCACCAGCAGGCCGGATGTGTCCTTGTCGATGCGATGGACAATACCCGGTCGCGCAACGCCCCCGATCCCGCTCAGCTGACCTGCACAATAATGCAGCAGCGCGTTGACCAGAGTGCCGTCCGGATTGCCGGCTGCGGGGTGGACCACCATCCCTGCCTGTTTATTGACCACCACGAGGTGTTCGTCCTCGAACACGATATCGAGCGCAATGTCCTGGGCGCGCGCTTTCGCCTGTGTGGCGGCGGGCAGTTTGATTAAAAATCGGGCACCCTCATCGACCCTGGCCGACGGGCTGGATGCGGGCGTGCCATCGACCTCAACCGCGCCTTGCGCGATCAGCGCCTGCACCCGCGCGCGGCTCAAATCCGTGGCTTCGGCGAGCGCCTTGTCGAGCCGCGCGGGGGTGAGCGTCTTCCCGGAAATCTCCCCACCCGTTCGTGCTGAGCCTGTCGAAGCACCGTCCTTACTTTTCGCAAGCTGTGAAATTCGGTCCCAACCGCCCCTTATCAGGGCTTGCTTCTTCGCCCGCGACCACCCTTTTATCCGCTGTTCGGCCGCCATGGCTTCATGACGGTGAGAGAACTCCTGCGACCAGACGAGTTCGACTGGTAGCAGACCCGCCGTGAAGCCCGGAATATCACCCGACTGATGCGCGTTTACGCGCTGCTCAAGATCGTCGGTGTGACCAGTGTAGTATTTGCCTCCACGGCAATGCAGCATGTAGGCCCAGAACGGCATGGAGGCGCAAGTAAGTGAAGGACGGTGCTTCGACAAGCTCAGCACGAACGGACATTGGCCTGATGGAACCGATTCTCTCGGATTTGCTGGGATCGGCGCGTCAATCGTACCCCCAGGAATGCTGCGGCTTGCTGCTCGGCGGGGATGGCGTGATCACCCAGGCGAGGCCCGCCCGCAACGTGCATCCAACACCGCAAACCCATTTCGAGATCGACCCGCGGGCCTTGATCGACGCGCATCGCGAGGAACGCCAAGGGGGGCTGGAGGTAATCGGCTATTACCACTCGCATCCCACGGGCGACACTGTGCCCTCTGCAAGGGACGCGGCGCAGGCCGCCGGCGACGGCAGGATCTGGGCGATCGTCGCCCGAAACGCGGTGCGCTTCTGGAAGTCCACGAGCAATGGCTTTCGCGAACTTTCAATACCAATCATCAAAAGCTAACAGACGCCCATGACTTCACCCACCGATCTGGCCGCCCTTTTGTGCTCGCGCCTTTGCCACGACATGCTCTCGCCCGTCGGTGCCCTTTCGAACGGGCTCGAACTGCTTGCGGATGAGAAAGACCCGGAGATGCGGGCCAAGGTCATCGAATTGCTGGAACAATCGGCGCGGATCAGCACGGACAAGCTCAAATTCTTCCGCCTCGCCTTCGGAGCGGCAGGTGGCTTTGGCGAGGCGGTGCCGGTGGAAGAGGCGCAGGACGTGATCGCGGCGCTCGCCGCGGACGCAAAGCGCGTGAAGCTCAACTGGGCGATCGCCGAACCCAGTCTTCCCAAGCCCGCCGTGAAAGTGCTGCTGAACATTGCGCAAATCGCGCTGGAGACGCTGGTGCGCGGCGGCACGCTCGATATCGGTGTCGAAAAGCGCGACGGGAATGTCGAGATCGTGGCGCGCGCCACAGGCGACAAGATCGCCTTTGACGAGATTATCGGGCGCGCTCTGCACGGCGAGATCGACGAGGCCGAGATTACCAGCCGCACCGCCGCAGCCCATATGATCGCGCTGCTGGCGCAGGAGCTGGGCGGCGGGCTGCAATACGCCCTGTCGGACGGCGCGCTGGTGCTTGGCGCGGTGTTGCCCGAGCCCGAGGGCCTAATCGGATGAGCCTCACGAGCGAACCGGCATGGCGCGATATGGAGACCGGCGAGCTGGTCCACGCGGTGATCCCTTCGCCCAATTTCAACGAGCGCCAGCAGCCGATCAGCATGCTGGTGCTCCACTACACCGAGATGAAACCGGTCGAGACCGCGCTGCATAAGCTGTGCGATCCCGAGGCGGGCGTTTCGGCGCACTACCTCATCAGCGAAGAGGGTGCGGTCACGCAGCTCGTTTCCGAGACCAAGCGCGCCTGGCACGCGGGCAAGAGCTTTTGGCGCGGCAACAGGGACATCAACTCCGCCAGCGTCGGGATCGAACTCGATCATCCCGGCCACGCGCCCGAAAACGGGGGCTATCGCGACTTTGCCGAGGCGCAGTTCGAGGCGCTGGTGCCGCTGGTCGCGCGCATCATCAAGGATTACGACATTCCGCGCGCCAATGTCGTGGGCCACTCCGACGTCGCGCCCATGCGCAAGACGGATCCGGGCGAACTGTTCCCCTGGGAGCGCCTCGCCGAATACGGCCTGTGCTTGCCGCGCCCTGCGAAGATCGAGCCGGTCGATCCGTGGCACAACGAAGGGGCCTTCATTCTCGGCCTGGAGCGCTTTGGCTACGACATCACCGAAGGGCGCAAGGCAATCGAGGCGTTTGAGCGCCGCTGGCGCCCGCACAAGATCGAAGGCAAACCCGACGCGCAGCTTGGCGCGATCCTGTGGCACTTGCTGCTGGAGCGCGATCAGGGCCGGGCTCGCTAAAACGCGCACCATCCGCTACGCAAGCAGCGTCACGGTAAACGGGATTCAGCTTGGAAGGCCTATCCCGAACTTTCGGCATCGCCCCAGGGAGGGATCACCTATGATGAAGAAGCTTGGCGCAGAGTTTTTCGGCACATTCTGGCTTGTGTTCGGGGGCTGCGGTTCCGCCGTCCTCGCAGCCGGTTTTCCCGAGCTCGGGATCGGTTTTGTCGGCGTTTCGATGGCCTTTGGTCTGACGGTGCTCACCATGGCTTACGCTGTGGGCGGTATCTCGGGCGGTCACTTCAACCCGGCGGTTTCCCTGGGGCTCGTGATTGGCGGGCGCTTCGGTTTTGGCGAAATGATCCCTTACTGGATCGCGCAAGTGCTCGGGTCCTTCGCGGCGGCCGGAGCCCTGTTCTTCATCGCCAGCGGTGTCGCCGATTTCGCTCCGGGCGGCTTTGCCTCGAACGGGTACGGCGATTTGTCGCCCGGTGGCTTTTCGATGCAATCCGCGCTGGTGATCGAGATCGTGCTGACCGCGATGTTCCTGATCGTCATCCTGGGATCGACGTCGGCCAAGGCGCCGGCGGGCTTTGCCCCGATCGCAATCGGACTGGCGCTGACGCTGATCCACCTCATTTCGATCCCGGTGACCAACACCTCGGTCAATCCGGCGCGCTCGACGAGCGTCGCCTTCTACGCGGAAACCGCCGCGCTCGATCAGCTGTGGCTGTTCTGGGCGGCGCCGCTCATCGGCGCTGTTGTGGGCGCCTTGATCTGGAAAATCCTGTTGGCGCCCGACGAATCGCTTGATGAGCTTGGCGGCGAAGCCTGACCTCCGCCCGCCACCTCGCTTTGCAACGAAAGGCGCAATGCGCTAATTACACAGGTGCATCGGGGGGCTGAGGCGGCCGCGGTCCGCGCCAAGCGGGTCGAGGAAAGTCCGGGCTCCACGAAACGAGGGTGGCGGGTAACTCCCGCCGGGCGCGCGCTTTTTGAGCGAGCGCTCAGGGAAAGTGCCACAGAGAGTATACCGCCGATGGAGGGAGACCTCACAGGCAAGGGTGAAAGGGTGCGGCAAGAGCGCACCGGGGGCTTGGTAACAAGGCCCGCATGGCAAACCCCACCCGGAGCAAGGCCAAATAGGGGTCTCGCGCTCGCCTTCGGGTAAGGGCAGGGGAGTTTCGCCCCGAGAGATCCGGGTTGGCTGCTAGAGCCGTCTGGCAACAGGCGGCCCAGATGAATGGTCGCGCCTGCGCGGCCGGTGCCTTCGGGCATACCGCGCGCAGGAACAGAACCCGGCTTATGACGCCCCCCGATGCGCTTTTGTTGCTTCTCTTGGCCGCGCTTTTGCGCGGGTTCGCGGATCAAGTCGATCGCGTATCACCCCGGCTATTCCGACACCGCGCTGCAATTCAAGGGACCAACCGGCCCCTTCGACGCGCGCGGCCCCGTGGGCGACGCGATCATCGATGATCGCGCGCGCAACGAAGTGACGGCGCGGCGCCTGTGGGAGATGAGCGAGGAGTTGGTGGGGGAGAAGCTGGCGGTTTGAAGGGCTCGCAATGACGATCGAACGGTTTGACCCATTCCGTCACCCCGGCGCAGGCCGGGGTCCAGCTTTTTTAGGCGTTGCGCCCAGAGGCTCTGGATCCCGGCCTGCGCCGGGATGACGGATAAATCGGATACCAAACCGCAATCTAATCGTGCGATTGTCGGTGCATGGAGCGACCGTCCACCACCTCCGCCATACGCTTCTTCCTGAGCTTCCTCGCGCTGCTTGCCCTGTCCGGCTGCACCGGAGCCGACGATCCGACACCCGATTATCGCTATCGCCTGAGGGTCGAGGTCGAGACGCCCGAGGGGCTCAAGACCGGCTCCAGCGTGATCGCGGTTGAACAGAGGCTGGGCCGTTCGGGCA
>NZ_JASJAP010000003.1 GCF_030066995.1 Erythrobacter sp. | reverse complement strand
CATTCGAAGGTTTCTCCAAGAAGTACGATGTGCATCGTCTTGTTTGGTTCGAACAACATGCGACAGTGGAGCAAGCCATCTTGCGCGAGAAGCAGATCAAGAAATGGCGGCGCGCTTGGAAGGTGGATTTGATCGAAGAAGACAACGCAAGATGGCGAGATTTGGCTGAGGACTTTGGATTTGAGCCGTTGTGACAGAGTGGATTCCCGCATGCGCGGGAATGACGACAATGTTAGTGCCCGCTTCCTACCCCTTGGCTGACCCTATTCACAGCCAACCGGAAACCCAGCGCCTACGCCCTACCTCCCCCCTCAAAACCGCCCCCACACAAATCGGCTGCTGAGCGCGTAGTTCCACACCGATCCCATCAGGATGCCGCACAAAGCCGCCAGCGCCCAGTGCACCCCGCGCCCTTCCAGCAGCGTCGCGACCGCCACGTTCGCAAAACCACCCACCGCGCAGGTCGCGACGAACCCGGCCCAGCCGCGCAGTTTCGCTCTCCAGCCAAGCAGGCGCTTGTCGCGATAGGTCAGCCAGTTGTTGAGCCAGAAGTTGAAACTCATCGCGCTCAGCACCGCCACGCCTTGCGCAAAAGCGAAGCCCTCGCCAAAGCCCAGCAGCAGCGCGGATAGCACCGCCATATGGACGACGACGCCCAGCGCTCCGACCGTGCCGAACAGCGCAAAGCGCGTGGGGATCACCCGGCCCAGCGCCTTGTCGTAAAGCCCGGCGAGAAAGTCGAACGCGATCGCCCGGTCGAGCTTGCTCACGCCCTCGCGGCGCGCGGCGAAGGCGAGCGGGAATTCCGTCACCCGCATGCGTGTGGGAGAACTCGCCAGCACGTCGAGCAGGATCTTGAAACCGATCCCGGAGAGCCTCGGCGCCAGGCCGCGCGCGGCCTGCCCCGGCAGCATGAAATACCCGCTCATCGGATCGGTCAGATCCACGCGGGTGATCCGCCGCGCGAGCGCGTTGGCGAGGCCGGAGAGCTTCTCGCGCTCCATATCGCCCCACCCCTGTGTGCTCGCGCCGCGCGCAAAGCGACTGGCAACCGCGATATCGGCCTCGCCCGCTTCCAGCGCGGTGAGCATTTTGGGAAGCAGCGCGGGATCGTGCTGATGGTCGGCGTCCATCACCGCCACATAGGGCGCGGGCGTCGCGCAGAACCCCTCGATCACCGCGCTGGCAAGCCCGCGTCGCCCGATGCGCTGGATCACGCGAACCCGGCGGTCGGCAAGCGCCAGCGCGCGCGCCTGGTCGGCGGTGCCGTCCGCGCTGTTGTCATCGACGATGAGGACTTCCCATCCATCCTCGCCAAGCACCGGGTCGAGCGCCGCCGCGATCCGCTCGATCAGAGGGGGCAGATTGTCCCTTTCGTTGAGCGTTGGCAGGATGATCGCGAGCCGCAGCGGCATGGCTCAGGGCGACAAGCGCTCGATCACCGCGTCGCCGATGGCGCGCGTGCCGTGCTCGCCGCCGAGATCGCGGCCCAGCACGCCGTCCGCCAGCGCCTTGGCGACCGCCGCCTCGATCCGGTCCGCTTCCAGCGCGCGGCCGAGCGAATGACGCAGCATCATCGCGGCTGAGAGAATGGTCGCCATAGGGTTGGCGATGCCCCGCCCGGCGATATCGGGCGCGGAGCCATGGATCGGCTCGTAGAGGCCGAAAGTGCCATAGTCCGTCTGCCGCTCACCCAACGAGGCGCTTGGGAGCAGGCCAATCGAGCCCACCGCCGCGCTGGCGAGATCGGAGAGGATGTCGCCGAACAGGTTGCCCGTCACCATCACGCTGAACTGCGCAGGGTTGGAGATGATCTGCATCGCGGCGTTGTCGACATACATGTGGGAGAGCGTAACCTCGGGATAATCCGCCGCCATCGCGCTGACCTCGTCGCGCCAGACCTGGCTCGTTTCCAGCACATTGGCCTTGTCCACGCTGGTGAGCGCGCCGCTTGCGCCTTGCGCGGTGGTGAAGGCGACCCTGGCTATACGGCGGATCTCGGGCGCCGAATAGGCCATCATGTCCCAGCCCTCGCGCGCGCCCTCGGCGGTCTCGCGAACGCCTTTGTCGCCGAAATACACATCGCCCGTGAGTTCGCGCACGATCAGCGTGTCGACCTGGCGCGCGATCTCCGGCTTCAAAGGCGAGAGATGTTCAAGGCCGGGGAAAATCCTGGCCGGGCGCAGATTGGCGAACAGGCCAAGCTCGCGGCGCAGGCCAAGGATTGCCTGTTCGGGCCGCAGATGGCGTTCGAGCGCGTCGCAAGCGGGATCGCCCACCGCGCCGAACAGCACCGCGTCCGCCGCGCGCGCGGCTTCAAGCGTCGCCTCGGGCAGCGGATGGCCGTGGTTCCTGTAGGCGGCGCCGCCGACATCGGCGTGGGTCAGCGTGATCACCGATAGATTGCACGCCTCCAGCACCCGCACCGCTTCGGCTGTCACTTCCGGACCGATGCCATCGCCCGCCAGAACCGCTATCTTCACGCCGTTATCCTCATCCGATCATTCTCGCGAGCCGTTCGCCCAGCGCCACGCGCGCGGCCATAACATCGCGGGTTTGATCCACAAGCAGATAGCGCGAAATCGGCTTGTGGAGCTGGCGGAAGGCCTCGAACTGCTCCTCAAGGGGCGCAGCGGCGTCGGGCTTCGAACCGCCATAGCCAAGCTCGCGCAGCAGCATCGCCTCGTAAAGCACCATCGCCGCCAGCCAGCCGCGCGCGGACGGGGCGTTGCAGATCGCATCAAGCAGCGCGGTGAGCGCGTGGTAGAGCGAGGGGTAGGGATTGCGTTCGGGCAAAGCGCTGGCGGTGAGCGCGCAGGCCCACGCGATTGCGGCCGCGGGAAGCGGTTCGGAGAGCCACGGCCCCCGGCTCTCCACCAGTTCGATCCGGGCAAACGGCAACTGGCTGTCAGAGCGCGCGCGCAGCTCCAGCGAGACGAGGTTGCCGGGGATCAGGACGGGGCGCAGGCGCCGCCCTCGCCCGCCCGCGACATAGCCTGCGACAAGGCCGTGCTCTTCGGTCAGCAGACGCGCGATCACCGCCGTCTCGGCGTGCGGCCGGCTCGCGATTACTATGGCAGGACTTTTGAGAGAGACGGGGAGGTTCATCGCCTCACCGGCTTGGCACGCTTACTTAAGCTTTGCTTCCAGCTCGGCGAGCTTCGCTTCGAGCGCGTCAGCCTGTTCGCGCGCCTTTTGCGCCATGGCTTTTACCGTCTCGAACTCTTCGCGGCTGACGAAATCGAGACCGCCCATCGCCTCGCGCATCCGCTCACGCGCGCTCTCGCGCGCTTCGCGGGTCATGCCGGCCATGGTGCCAGCGGCGCTGTTGGCCATTTTCACAAGGTCGGCGATGATCGGGTTTTCGCTTTGCATGACGCGCTATGTGGTCGCCTTGCCCGGGGTTGTCTAGAGGCTAACTTCGACCTCGGCGCCGCTTTGCGTCTGGACGCCGCCGTCGGGGTTTTCGACGATGAACTGGTAATTGAGCGCGCTCGCAAAGCACAGCCAGCCGAAATAGGGCACCAGCAGATAGGCGGCGAGCGAGCGGACCCGGAAAAACGCCCATAGCACCGGCAGCAGGCTTACGACCGCCAGGCCAAGGACGATAAGGCCCCCTTGCATGTCCTGAAGGCCGAAGAACACCAGCGTCCACGCGGTCGTGATGAGGAAGTGCGGCACAAACAGACCCACTGCTAGGCCGCGACCGTAGGCTCCCCAGGCGCTGAGCACGAGCGCGAGCGCAAAGCCGATCATCGTGAACAGGATCGACCACACGATCCCGAAAGCGGCGGGCGGCGGAAAGATCGTCGGCTTCGTCAGGCTCTGAAACCACAGCGTATCGGGCGTGCCCATTCGGCCACCCACAAAGCCGATCAGCAGGATCAGAGGCACGCAAAACAAGGACCACCGCAGAAAACTGGCGCGCAGCTGCGCCTTGGAAGCCAGGACGTTCATTCAAGCCCTTTCGATGAGCCAGCCTTGGAGGCGCGCTTTTCATGCCCGTGTTGGCCCGGGCGTTGACGCGGCTCCCTCAAGGGCTGAAATTTCAACCGGATTCGTTTGCGGGAGGCCGATACACCACCCTTGCCCGCGCGCCAAACAGCGGCGCCGACGCGCGGCGCCGAAGGTCGGCGCTTCGGGGCGGTTTTCGTGCGCGTCGTCGGCCCTTCCAGGAGCCTATGCGCGCGATGCGCTTCGTCGCAACTTTTCCTCCGTTCGCGCCGGGTTGAGTGCAAAGAATGCAAAGGGGATAGCGCTCAGCGAACAATGTGCTAGCGTTGCCACATTCTTGCCGTGATTCGGGGGCGCGGTTCGGCAAGACGGAGAAATCCGCGCGTCCCGCAATTGTTCAGGGCTCCATGAGGGGAACACTTACATGAAGAAGACCAACTTTGCCTCGATGCTCGCTGTCGCCGGCGGCCTCGCTGTAACCACTGCGGCGTGCTCGGCACCGGCGGACGAAGCGACCACCGACGCCGACGCGACCTCGGTCGAGGCTCCGGCATGTGAGGCGGCGTGCGAAGGTGCCGAGTGCGGCGCTGAAGGCTGCGAAGCGGCTTGCGAAGGCGCCGAGTGCGGCGCCGAGGGCTGCGAAGCGGCTTGCGAAGGCGCTGAGTGCGGCGCTGAAGACTGCGCTGCCGCCGAGTAATCGGGTTCAGCCTCACGCTTCGATGCGTGTAACAAAGAGGCCGGTGGCGACGAACAGGTTGCCACTGGCCTTTTTCGTTCCGGTCCCAGGATTTCAAGGAAGCAGGTAATCCAAGCCCCCGCACCATGACCCCCGAACGCGCCGCCCTTACCGTCATAGAGACGATCACCGCCATGGCCGCCGAGCAAAAGCCACTTATGCTGCGGGTGATCCCGGAAGGGGGCGCGACCTATTGGACGCATTATCCCAAGGGCGACGCGCGCAGCCAGAGCTGCAAGGCGCGATGGTACTATCACGTCCATGCGGCGGGAGACCGGGATGAGGATGAGCACGGCCACTTTCACCTCTTCCTCCACCGCACCCAATTGCCCGAGGGGCTGGAGCCCAAGGTCTGGCCGCCGCAGGGCGAAGACGCGAAGGCGCATGTCACGCACCTGATCGGCCTTTCGATTGATGCGCTAGGCATCCCGCGCGCCTGGTTCGCGACCAATCGCTACGTCACCAACGAGTTTCTCTATCCCGCCGACGTGATGATCGAGCACCTGCCCGCCTTCAACGTCGACGACACCAAGCAGGACGATCTCGTAAACCGCTTCGTCACCGCCATGGTGGCGCTTTATCGCGAGGAAATCGCGGACCTGCTGCGCAAGCGCGACGCCGTTCAGGAGGAACTGGTCGCCGAGCTTGGCGATGCCGCTTACGAAAAGGCGAGCGGCGTCGATGTGCTGGCGCAGATACCGATCGATCTCGACACGAAAATCGGCTCGCTGGACCTGGAAGGCGTGTAAGGCTCGTCATGTGTTCGCCCATCCGGGCGAACTCCTCGGCGCTGTTCCCTCCGCCTGATCCTGGGCTACGGGGTGCCTGCGGGGAGCCTGCGGGGTGCCTGCGGGGCGCCTGCGGGGCGGCCCTTGGACTTGCGGTTCGCTTTCGCGAACATTTGGCGGAGCGACTACGGCGAAGACGAGCTGTTTCGAGATCTGAGATTTCGCAAGCGCAAGCGCGCGCCCGCAGCGGGTCTGCAGGCGAGAATTCGCCGGAGGGCGTCTAGCGAGGAGCGCAACCCGTATGGGCTGCGCCATTCAAGACCGCACCGCGTGGATCAGGAATTCCACATTGCCCTTGGGACCGGTGATCGGACTTTCGATTATCCCTTCAACCGCCCAGCCAAGCCCCTGAACCCACTCACGAACTTCGTCGCATACGCGTTCATGCAGAGCCGGGTCGCGCACCACACCGCCCTTGCCCACCTCCGCGCGCGCGACCTCGAATTGCGGCTTGATCAGCGCCACCAGACGGCACTGCGGCGCGGCCAGTTGCAGCGGCACCTCCAGCACCTTGGCGAGGCTGATGAAGCTTGCATCGCACACCACCAGATCGCACGCCCGGTCGATCAAATCGGGTGTGAGAAGGCGCGCGCTCGTCTGCTCGAGCACCGTCACGCGGTCATCGCGGCGCAGCTTCCAGGCGAGCTGATTGGTTCCGCTGTCCACCGCAAAGACATGCGCCGCGCCGCGCGTCAGCAGAACATCGGTAAAGCCGCCGGTCGAGCTGCCAATGTCCATCGCCACCGCGCCGGTGACATCGATCGCAAAGTGTTCAAGCGCGTGGGCCAGCTTGATCCCGCCGCGGCTGACCCAGGGATGATCGCGCCCGCGCACCTCCAGCGCGGCGTCGCGGGGAACGGACTGGCCCGGTTTCTCGACCTTCGTTTCACCCACAAACACCGTGCCCGCCATAACCAACGCCTGGGCGCGCGTGCGGCTCTCGGCGAGCCCGCGCTCGACCAGCAATTGGTCAATCCGCATTTTCTTGAGGGAAGAGGCCGGCTTGGTCATGGACGCGTAAGCCGTTAGCGCGCATTGAGGGGGCATGAAAGCTTCGCTCTCCACTCTCTCAGCCGCGCTGGGCGCGCTCTGCGTGCCGCTGACCATCGCCACCGCCGCTTGCGCTCAGGACAATCCCTCCAGCGCGCTGGAATCCGACTACTATCTCGACGCGCCGCAAACGCCGGGAACCTGGCAATATGTGGACGAGCCGGCCGAAAGCCTCGGCCTTTTCGGCGTGCCCGATCGCGCCCTTCCCTTCATCATCCGGTGCGACAAGCGGACGGGGCAGGTCGGCCTTGCCCGGCGCACAGCCCGCCAAGGCCCGCTCACGATGGTGGTGCAGGCGGAGACGACGACCCGCCAGCTAGTGGCCAATTCGGTCGAGGGGGCCGGTCTGGTGGCCGCAGAGCTGGCGCCCGATGATCCGCTGCTCGATGCCATCGCGATCACCAAAGGGCGGTTTGCGATCGAGGTCGAGGGTGAGGAAGCGCTCTACATCCCCGCCTGGGCCGAGGTCAGCCGCGTGATCGAGGATTGCCGATAAGAGCTTTTTCCCGGGTTTGTCCGAGCGCTTTCCCCAGACTTGCCCACCCGATTCGCACAGACTTATCCACAGGCTTGCGCGGTGCGCCGCAGGCTCCGGGATGCGGAATCAAAAACGCCCCGGGCCATTCCCCAGAGCGTCATCGCGCCGCGATCATTACGGCGGCCAACTATTGTGACGTGGGAAAACCAGAATTCAAGTCTTGTGTGAGCAAATCACATGATTCACAACACACTCAGGCCAGCGGTACACGCATCGGCTCGGCCCCCGGTGAAACGTTCGGGGTCATGGCTTCATAGCGCGAAAGGAGGTGATCCGATGTCTCATGGTTCAGTAGCGAGGTCGGTGAAGATCCCTACGGAGCATATTCGGTAACTCTCCTTGCCGAGTAAGGCTACGTGAGCGGCGCTTCCGGCCGCTGACCATGCAAAGGGCAGTTCCCCGACGGGCGGAACTGCCCTTTACATTTGAGGCTATGCATCTTCACAAATCCCGGAAGTTCTTCACAAATCCCGGACTAACGCGCATCCACGCTAAAATACGCCTTTGCCATGCACGCTAGCTCACGTCTTTGCCCCCTTGCTTTGATTGCGTTCGCGCCCGCGCTTGGGCTTGCTCTCGCGCGCACCCCCGCCGCCGCATCGCAGCCGCAAGAACTGTCCAGCGAATTGCGACTTGAGGGCCTCGACACAATCGAGGTGTTGGTCAACGGCGTGCCCACCAGGCTCGAAGTCAATCCCAGCGCCTCGGGGCCGATCCTGATCAACCCGGATATCGCCGAGAAAGCCAAGCTGCGCGCCTCGGATCGGCTGACATACGATTTCGGCGAGTATCAGGTCCCGACTTACGTGACGAACACGAGCCTCAATTTTGGTTCGGAGCCAAGGAAACGGCGGGTGACCTGGACCAAGATTGCGGCCTCTAACCGCGCCGATGGCGTCATCGGAGTCCAACACTTGCCCTATGATCGCGTCACTTTCGTCCTTGGCGAACCCTCCGCATCCGAGCGCGTGCAGCGTTTCCCCCTCAAGCGCAAGGGACGTCCCGACTTTCTGCGGATTGGGACCGATCTTGAGGTGGCGGACAAGAAACTGTTTGCCGTCTTTGCTCTCGGGATTGAGCCCAATCTTGTCTCCGCCTCGACGGCCAATTTCCTCGCCACCCATCAAGAAGGCGGCTTTGTCGAAGGCAGCGAGAATGTGGTCGAAATGGCCGCGTTCGCGATGCGCCGGCCTACGAAAGACATGCGCCTTGCCTACCCACTGGAATTGGGCGATTTGCAGCTGGATACCTTTGCCGTGCGCGTGAACGATCATGGCAAGGCCAACAAAGTCGGGAACATTGACGAGAACGATCCCCGCTTTGTGGATGGCGCGATTGTCGTCAGCCGGCGAAAGGGCCGCGGCAAGCCGGATGTCGTCACACGGATCGGTCGCAGCCAGATCGCGCATTGCTCGCGCCTGACATTCGATCTCGCTGCGGATGTGATCGAGCTTTCATGCGCGTTAAAATGATGCGCGCGGTTGGCGCACCGACGTGATGCGTGTGGCTCGCGCACCGACCTGACGCGCGTGGCCAGCGCGCGGTCTTGCGGGCGATAGCGCACACTTCGCTTGCCCCCCGCGCCCAGTCCTATTACCCGCAATTCCATGCAGTTCACACGCATCCCTCACCCCTCGCCCACGCCCGACGCAGATCGGATCGAGGCGATCAAAGACCCCGGTTTCGGAACCACCTTCACCGATCATATGGTCACGGTCGAATACGACGAGGGCGCCCCGGGCAGCGTGGCGGGCGGCTGGCACTCGCCGCGCATTGGACCGCGCGAACCGATCGCGCTCGATCCGGCCGCCAGCGTGCTGCATTATGCGCAGGAAATCTTCGAAGGGATGAAGGCCTTTCCCCACAAGGGTGGCGGGCTAGCACTGTTTCGTCCCGAAGCGAACGCGGGGCGTTTCAACGCCAGCGCGCGGCGGATGGCGATGCCGGAAATCCCGGAAGACCTGTTTCTCGACGCGGTCAGGATCGCGGTCGAGACCGACGCGCACTGGATGCCGCAAATCGAGGGCGGCTCGCTCTACATCCGCCCCTTCATGTTCGCATCCGAAGCGTTTCTGGGGGTGCGTCCGGCCAAGCAATACAAGTTTATCGTCATCCTCGTGTCCTCGGGCAATTACTTCAAGGGTGGCGTGAACCCGGTGAAGATCTGGGTGAGCCAGGATTATGTCCGCGCCGCCCCCGGTGGCACCGGCGCGGCGAAGACCGGTGGCAATTACGCCGCCTCGCTGGTCCCGCAGGCCGAGGCGATTGCGCACGGCTGCGACCAGGTCGTCTTCCTCGACGCGATCGAACACAAATGGGTTGAGGAACTGGGCGGAATGAACCTGTTCTTCGTCAGAGCCGACGGCAGCGTCATCACGCCGCCGCTGACCGGCACGATCCTGCCCGGTATCACACGTGAGAGCCTGATCGCTCTGTTGCGCGAAGAGGGCCTTGATGTGCGCGAGGAGCCGTATTCGATCGATCAATGGCGCGCCGAGGCGCAGAGCGGCGAGCTGCTGGAAACCATGGCCTGTGGCACGGCTGCGGTGGTCACGCCGGTCGGCACGGTCGCCTCCCCTCAAGGCGAGTTCCAGATCGGCGCGGGCGGCAACGGTCAGCTCACCTCAAAGCTGCGCACCAAGCTCGTCGATATCCAGCACGGGCGCGAACCCGACCGCCATGGCTGGGTGATGCGGGTTTGATCGACGCGAGTGATCGGCAGGGCATTCGACGATTTCGGCCCCCGCAAGCCCCGTGGTAAATCCTTAACCACTCATGCTCTAAGGGGTGACCCCTATGAGCGAGCTCAAACCTCATTTCACAATCCTGGTCGACCAGTCCCGGCGCGAGGTGCATTTCGCGGCCTCGGGCTTCTGGTCGCCGCAGGATATGGCGCGGTTCCAGAGTTCGCTTCTGGAGAAATCCAAGCCGCTCTATCAAAGTCAGACAGCGTTCCGCGTGATGGGCGATCTCAGCGGCCTTGCGGTGCAGGACCGGCTCATGGCGGAATCGATGCGCTTCATGCTCCATGAATCGGAAAAGCTGGGCATGGAACGGCTGGCCATCGTGATCACCGCGCCATTGGTACGGATGCAGTATGAGCGCCTCGCCGAGGGCTCCAACACCGCGATTTTCCCCACTAAGGGCGACGCCATCGCCTGGCTGCGCTCCTAGGCCAGCGGACCCCGATAAACACCACAGGCCCTTCCGAAAAAATCGTTAACCACGGCCCGATAGGGCCGCGGCATGGAAACCCTGGCTCCCACCTTCACCGTGTCACGCGACGAAGCCAGGCGCGAGATTCTCTACTCACATTCCGGCCTGTTCACCTCGGGAAAGATGGAAGAGCTGTTCGTCGCGCTCCTGCGCGCGGCGAAACCCTTTATCGATGATCGCCAGGGCTTTCGCGTGCTCGGCGATCTGCGCGAAATGGTCGTCCAGACGCGAGAGGTGGCGGACAAGCTCAAGCTCTCGCAGGACACATCGGCCAAGGTCGGCGTCGACAAGATGGCAATCCTCTACAGATCGACCCTGATGAAACAGCAGTTTCGGCGTGCCAGCGACGCGCTGCAGTGCGAGTTCTTCACCGACCGCGCCGAAGCGCTCGCCTGGCTGCGCACAGACTAGCGAGCGCCGGTAAACGAACACTCCGATCCCGAACTCGCAAGCGACGCTCGGCAAACGCCCCTAGCTGTGGGTTAACTCTCAAACCACCCTCTTCCCGCTAGCAACGTAAGAAATTGGCAGCGGTGAAAACCCACCCGAGAGGAAACTCCTTTCCATCCGCGCGAACGCCATCGGCTAAAGAAGAACCCTAGCAGCAAGTGAGGGCAATGGAGGATCTGGCACCAAACTATGTGATCACGCGTAATGAGACTCACGCGGAGATGCACTTTTCCACGCGCGGCTTTTACACGCTTGAGGTCGCTCAGGCCTTTATCAAGGAACTGACGATCAAGACGCTGCCTTTCATCGAAAGCCAGACGCCCTTTAGCGTCCTCGGAGACATGACCGGCTATGTGCCTCAGGACCGAGAGGTGGCCGACGCGGTGCGCGACCAGATCAACGTGGCAACCGAACACGGCCTGCAAGGCGTCGCGATCATCGGCGCGTCGAGTATAACCAAGATGCAATACGCCCGGCTGGCGAAGCGGACGCGTGTCGAGTTCTTTGATGACAAGGTCGAAGCCCTGCGCTGGCTGCGCTCCGCAAGAGATTCCGACGGGCGGGCACAGGGGAAGGCGAAGGCCTAGGCAAGCCCCTCGCGAAACGCATCGATCAGCCAGCTTGACGCCGGGCCCAGCCGGGTGTCGCGCCGCCAGAGCGCGCTGAGCGTGTAGTGATCGCCCGGCTTTTCCGGAAGGTCGAGCTCGACCAGCCGCCCGCGTTCAAGATCGCCGGCGACCATCTCGCGCGGCATGTTGCCCCACCCAAGCCCCTCCTTGAGCAGCGAATGCTTCGCGCCCAGATCGCCCAACCGCCATGTCTGGGGGCTCAGCACAGAAAACTCGCGGCCCTGGGTGAGGTCCGAGCGGTCGGCCAGGACCAGTTGCAGATGTCGGCGCGAAAGGCCGGGGGTAATGGCGCCTTCGGCCACCGCAACAGCCAGCGGGTGATCGGGCGCGGCGACGGGGATCAGATCCACCTCGCCAAGAGCCTGGCGTTCGAGCGCGGGATGCTCGCCGATCACCGGGCCGCCAATGGCCAGCTCGGATCGCTCCTCAAGCAGGCACTGCGCCACCGCGCCCAGCCCTTCAATATTTAAGCTCAGCGCGACCGTCGGGAAAATGCGGCGAAACTCGCGCAGGGTTTGCGCGGTAAGTTCGCCCGGCACCATCACATCGACCACGAGCCCCAGGCTCGATTCAAGCCCGGCGTGCAGGCTGCGGGTCTTGGCCAGCAGCGCATCAACCCGGTCGGCGACTGCACGCGCCTCGGCGAGCAGCCCCTCGCCCTCCTCGGTGAGGACGGGTTTGCGCGAGCCTTCGCGTTCGAACAGCGTGACCGCCAGTTGCTGCTCCAGCTGCGCGATGCCGTAGCTCACCGCCGAGACCGCGCGCCCCATGGACCGCGCCGCTCCGCCAAAACTGCCGTGCTCGACGACGCTCAGGAAAATGCGCAACTGATCCAGAGACGGCTCGCCGAGCTTCATGGCTGGATGTTCGGATAATCTGAACATCTTTGCAAGTTTTATCGCACTTATCCAGCTAGCCCGGATCACCTATCTCGCACTCAACGCAGCGAGAGGCCCATTCGAGACATCCTCCTGAGAAACTGGCTCTTGCGAAACTGGAGACACACCATGATCGAACTTCGTCCCTTTGAAAGCCTGGGTGCGGCCAATCACGGCTGGCTCGATGCGCACCATCACTTCTCCTTCGCCGGCTACCACGATCCGGCCCGCGTGCAGTGGGGCGCAATCCGCGTCTGGAACGATGACACCATCGCGCCCGGAACCGGCTTTCCCACTCACCCGCACCAGGACATGGAGATCATCACCTATGTTCGCAAAGGCGCGATCACGCACACCGATTCGATGGGCAATGAAGGCCGCACCGAAGCGGGCGATGTTCAGGTGATGAGCGCGGGCACCGGCGTGCGCCACTCCGAATACAACCGCGAGGACGAGGACACGCAGATCTTCCAGATCTGGATCATCCCGAGCGAACGCGGCGGCGAGCCAGCCTGGGGCGCCCGCGCCTTTCCCAAGGGTGAGCGCGCCGGGCAATTCGTGACGCTCGCCAGCGGCGCGGTTCCCGATGGCGTCAACGACAATGACGGCCCGCTGCCGATCCGCACGGACGCCAAGGTGATGGGCGCAACGATCAAGGCTGGCCAAAGCGTGACCTATGATATCGCGGACGCGCGGCGGCACCTTTATCTGGTTCCCGCCACCGGCAAGGTCCAGATCAAGGACACCATCGCCAATGCGCGCGACGGCGTGGCGATCACGCAGCTTGAAGAAGTGACGATCACCGCGCTCGAAGACAGTGAAATCGTCCTGGTGGACGCCGCCTGACCCAACGCAGAGCCAGCCGGGGCACCTCGGCTGGCTCACCGCGTTTCTCAAACAATCCAGCCCCCCTTGATCCTTAGGAGAACCCCCATGTCGAACATCCTCTACCTCACCGCCAGCATCCGCGGAGACGAAAGCGTCTCGAACCGGATCGGGCAAACGCTTCTGGACAGCATCAAGACCGGTGGCGACAGCCTGGTCACGCGCGATCTTGCGACCAACGATATCCCCTTCCAAAGCTGGGAGCGTTTCAACGCCGGGCTCACCGCCAAGGACGACCGCACGCCGGAACAGGCGCATCTGGCCGCCTATGCCGACACGCTGATCGAGGAACTGATGGCGGCGGACACGATTGTTATAGCGACGCCGGTCTACAATTTCGGGGTGCCGGCCACCGTGAAAGCCTGGGCCGATCTGGTTGCCCGCGCAGGCACGACGTTCAAATACACCGAAAATGGCCCCGTTGGCCTGCTTGAGGGCAAGAAGGCGCATATCACCGCCGCATCGGGTGGCACGCCGATCGGCTCTGGGATGGACTACATGTCGAGCTGGCTGACGTTCTTCCTCGGCTTCCTCGGCATCAAGGACGTCGAAGTGATCGCCGCCGATGGCATCATGGGAGCTGACGCTGAAGCCAAAATCGCCGCCGCGCTCGACAAGGCATCCAAGGTCGCGCTCGCTGCGTAGTCTTTCGACGCGCGAGCACGGACAAACGCAAAAAAGCTGTCCCTCGCAGTCCGAGGGTCGCAGGGAGGGCCGGGTCAGCCGCATGGCGGGCCCGGCCCTTTCCTTACCGTGTAGCCTCCGGCAGCGGATCAGCCGTGTCAAACACCAGCGCCGCTTCGGTCTGGTTGGCGTAATATTCGGGGCGGCGGGGATATCGGACAGTCAGCATCAGCGTCAGGCCCACAAGCAGTCCCGCGCCGGTCACAACGAAAATGGATGGCAGTCCGCCCATCGCGTCTGCCTGGCTCAGCATGAAGGCCCCGAAGGAAATGCCGAAGTTCGACACCGCCATGTAGATCGTGAACTGGGTCGCGGCGACCTTCGCATCGCACAGCCGCATGCTTATGGGCAGGCTTGCGACCGTCAACAGCATATCGAGCGACACCCAAAGGTAGACAAAAGCTATGAAAATGGGGGCTGCGCTCCAGCTCGATACGCCCGAGAACATGGCCGCGCACATGGCTATTCCGATGACCTGCCAGATGATCACAATGCGCTTGGACCCGAACCGATCTCCCAGCCATCCGCCCAACGTCATGCACAAAACTCCCGCGACCAGCCCGGCAGTGGCGGTGAGCGACGAAATTTCCGAGACATTCCAACCGGTGTAATTGGCACCGATCAGCGGGGTTGCGCCTGTCAGCGTTCCATACATGATGCCGCGCCCGAAAATGACCGGGAGCCACAACACGCTGGCCCATTGGCTGAGCGAGCCGAACGTCGTCTTCAAGAGCGGCCACCAGGCCTCCAGCTGGATCGAGACATTGCGCGCATGCGCCTTCCCTGCGCTCCATGGCATCCGCCTTTCGCCCTCTCGTTCGCGAAACGCAGCGATGTAGACGCACAGGACGAAGATGATTGCCGCTACGACCAGGAAGGCGGCGGGCGCGCCAAGATCCTCGATTACGAAGCCGCAAATGGCAGTGGCGGTCGCAATACCGATCGACTGGCCTCCAAACATCATACCCGAACCGCGAGCGCGCTCGTCCTCCGTCATTATGTCAACGGCAAGCCCATCGACGCCCACGTCCTGGAAGGTGGTCGCCAGATTGACCGTAAAGCCCAACGCGCCGAGGATTGCGACATCGCTCGAGGAAGGGTTTACGATCGCAGCAACGATTAGCGAGCCGATCATGACCCCTTGCGCGCCGAGAATCCAAGCGCGCCGCCGCCCCATGGCGAGGAAGGTGTAGCGATCCATGATGAAGCCATTCATGAGCTTAAGGGACCAAGGCAGCGCCGTGAGCGCGCCCACGCTTCCCACGTCCGCCGCGCTCGCGCCGTTTACCGCCATCCAGGCGGGGATGGCGAACCAGAACAGGCCGATGGGCATTCCCTGACCGACATAGAGGATGAAGAGCGAGAAAAAGCGCAAGGGGCGCGAGCGCTCGAGGATCAGACCGCCGCCATTGCCATCATTCACAACACACTTCCCCGAACGCCGCCGCCCTGATGCCAAGGCTAACGGCTATGAGGCGATTGGCAAGCTGGTCGCTTTAATCGAGCGGCGGCAGGCTGTTCTTGAGATCCTCAAGCCAGACATCGGCCACCGCGTCGCTGGGCGCACGCCAGTCGCCTCTGGGGGATAGCGCGCCCATCGAGGAGACCTTGGGGCCGTTGGGAAGCGCGCTGCGCTTGAACTGCGAGAAGCCGAAGAAACGCTTGGCAAACCCCTCCAGCCAGTCGGCAATGGTGGCAAGGTCGTATTCGTTCTTGCGCTCTTCGGGAAATCCGGCGGGCCACGCGCCCGCTGACGCGTCTTTCCACGCGTGCCAGGCGAGAAAGGCGATCTTGCCCGGTCGCTGGCCGACCCGGATCGTGTGGTGGAGGAAGAAGTCGTTCAGCTCATAGGGGCCGATATGCGCCTCGGTGTCCTGGATCGCGCCTTCGTCGTCCGCTGGCACCAGTTCGGGCGAAATGACGGTGTGGTAGACCGCCATCAGGATGTCGCTGCATTCGGGCGAGAATTGCTCGGTCTCCACCGTCCAGCGGATGAGATAGCGGATCAGCGTCTTGGGCACACCCGAATTGACGCCGTAATGGCTCATATGATCGCCCACGCCATAGGTGCACCAGCCCAGCGCCAGCTCGGAGAGGTCTCCCGTGCCCACGACAAAACCCGAATGCTGTCCGGCCAGGCGAAACAGGTAATCGGTGCGCAGGCCCGCCTGCACGTTCTCGAAGGTCACATCATAGACCGGCTCACCCTTGCTGAAGGGATGGCCCATGTCTTCGAGCATCTTGGTCGCCGCCGGGCGGATATCGATCTCTTGCGCCGCGATGCCAAAGGCTTCCATCAGCTTCCACGCGTTGGACTTGGTCGCGCCCGAGGTCGCAAAGCCGGGCATGGTGTAGCCCCGGATCGTGCTGCGCGGCAGGCCCAGCCGGTCGCAGGCCTTGGCCGCCACGATCAGCGCGTGAGTGGAATCAAGGCCGCCCGAAATCCCGATGATGAGGCTCTTGGTACCGGTCGCCTGCATCCGGCGCATGAGCGCATCGACCTGGATGTTGAAGGCCTCATAGCAGTCCTCGTCCAGCGACCTGGGATCGCTCGGCACAAACGGAAAGCGGCGCACCGGGCGCATGAGACCGACATCGCCTTCGTCACAGGCGTGTTCGAACACCACACGGCGGAACGTATCTTCGGGCCGACCATGCGCTTCGGCGGCGTCGTTGAACGTGCCGTTGCGCATTCGCTCCAGCGCGATGCGATCGGTGTCGACATCGACGATGCACAGCTCGGGCTCGAGATCGAAGCGGGTGCTTTCGCCAAGCAATCCGCCAAGCTCGTAGATCACGCCCTGCCCGTCCCAGGCGAGGTCGGTCGTGCTCTCCCCGTGGCCGCTCGCCGAATAGACATACGCGCACATGGCCCGCGAAGAGCTGGAGCGGCAATGCAAGTGGCGGTCATCGGCGCGCCCGATCGTGATCGGCGAGGCAGAAAGGTTGCACACGATGCGCGCGCCCGCGAGCGCGGCCATGTGGCCGGGGGGATAGGGCGCCCAGAAGTCCTCGCAAATCTCGACGCCAAAGGTGAAGCCGGGCAGGTTCGAGGCGGCGAACACCAGATCGGTCCCGAACGGCACCTCCTCTCCTGCCACCGCGATCCACAGATCCTGGCAATCGCGGCCATGCGCAAAATAGCGCTTTTCATAAAACTCGCGGTAATTGGGAAGATAGCTCTTGGGCACCACGCCCAGCAGCTCGCCGCCCGCGATCACCAGCGCGCAATTGAAGATCTTGTCGCCCCGGCGCAGCGGCGCTCCGATTATCAGCACCGGGGCAAGATCACGGCTCGCCTCGATCACCTCGGCGACGCCTTGCTCCACCCGGTCCAGCAGCGCAGCCTGAAGATGCAGGTCGTCGATCGCGTAGGACGACAGCGTCAGCTCGGGATAGACCAGCAGGTCGACATGGCTCTGCGCCGCGCGCCGCGCCTCGCTTATCACCCCCGCCGTGTTGGAGGCCACATCCGCCGGTCGCACGCACGGTGTCGAAGTCGCCACGCGCACAAAGCCCTGCGCGTGCATGTCGAAAAAGCGGTGGGTGGTTGCGGTCTCGGCCATGCGATGCGCTCTAGCGGCTTCGCGCAGGGCTGCAAAGCTGCGCTATCAGGACTAGCAGCGATTGCAGCCATCGGGGCGGTTGCGCGCAAGGTGACAAAGCGCCAGTTGGAAGCGCGTCAGGGTGTTACCGCATTTCCGCTCTCAATCAGGAGAACACGTACCATGGCCGATCCCACCTACACGCCGCCCGAAGTCTGGACGCACGACACCGAATCGGGCGGGCGGTTCGCCAGCATCAACCGCCCCACCGCGGGCGCGCGCGAAGAGAAGGACTTGCCCGAGGGCGACCACCCGTTCCAGCTCTACAGCCTCGCTACGCCCAACGGCGTCAAGGCGACCATCATGTTCGAAGAGCTGCTCGAAAAGGGCCATGCAGGGGCTGAATACGACGCCTACACGGTCAATATCAGCGAGGCCGTGCAGTTCACCAGCGGCTTTGTCGCGGTCAACCCCAACTCGAAGATCCCCGCGCTGCTGGACAAGAGCGGCGGTAAACCCTTCCGCGTGTTCGAATCCGGCGCCATCCTCGTTCACCTTGCCGAAAAATTCGGAGAATTCCTTCCCGCCGATCCCGCCGCCAGAGCCGAGGTCTTGAGCTGGGTCTTCTTCCAGGTCGGCACCGGCCCCTTTATCGGCGGGGGCTTTGGCCACTTCTACGCCTACGCGCCGGACAAGTACGAATACCCGATCAACCGCTACGCGATGGAAGCCAAGCGTATCTTCGATGTAGTCGACCAGCGCCTGGCAAAAACGCGCTATCTGGCGGGCGACGAATACACGATTGCCGATGTCGCCAACTGGCCCTGGCTCGCCCCGTTCGTCGCCGGCACGATCTATAACGAGGCCAAGACCTTCCTCTCGATCGACGGCTACGAGAATGTCGGTCGCTGGGCGCGCGAGATCGCCGCGCGGCCTGCGGTTCAGCGCGGGCGCATCGTCAACAAGTCGTGGGGCGATGAGGAAACGCAGCTGATCGAGCGGCACTCGGCGGCCGATTTCGAAGGCAAGAAGCTCGACTGGTCGTTCTGACCCCTCCGCTTGACCAAAGGATAATGGGCTGGAAATTGCTTCGGTCCGGGCCCATTATCGATTGGCAGTGAGAGGAAATCGCGATTGGCCTCACAGCCAACCATACCGAGCGCGCCATCACCGGCGGACACACCAGCGGAAAAAGGGGCGGATGAGCGCATCGGCCTAATCGAAAAGCTGGGCTATGGACTGGGGGACATCCCCTCAGGGCTCTATCTCAACTTCTTCAGCGCTTACCTGCTGTTTTTCTTCGTCGATCTGGGCGGCGTCGCACCCGCAGCGATGGCGCTCATGCTGCTTTTGAGCCGCGTGTTCGACGCGTTCACCGATCCTGTGATGGGGATGATCAGCGATCGCACCCGCACCCGCTGGGGGCGTTATCGGCCTTACATCGCATTCGGCGCGATCCCCTATGGAGTGACGGGCTACCTGATCTTCGCCGCGGCCGATCTGTCGCCCGGCTGGCTGCTGGTCTGGGCCTACGTCAGCTACGGTCTGTGTATGCTGGCGTTTACCGCGACCAATGTGCCCTATTCCGGTCTGCTCGGCGTGATCTCGCCTTCCACCGAGCAACGCGCGAATGTGACCGCCTATCGCATGTTCTTCTCCGGTTTTGCCGGCATCATGGTGGGGGTATTGGCGACCACTTTGGTGCGCGAGTTGGGCGGCGGGGACGAAGCGCTCGGCATCAAGCTCACCATGGGGCTGTTCGCTGCAATTTCGAGCCTGTGCTTTCTCATCACCTTTGCGACCACCAAGGAGCGCATACCCGCCGCGCCCACCACCGGCTCGGTCAAGGGCGATCTGGGCCGACTGGTGCGCACCGGCGCGTGGATCGCCACCGCGATTGCAGCGATTTTCGGCGTCCTCTCCATCGCCAGCCGCGCCACCAGCGCGCGGTTCTGGTTCAAATATGTCGCGGGCGATGACGGCGCGCCTGTCTTCCTGTTCCTCGACCGCTTCGGCCTGTTCCTGACCGCGCTGGCGCTGGGCCAGGTGAGCGGAGTTGTGCTGGGCTACGCGCTGCAAAGACGGTTCGAGAAGTCGCACCTGATCATCACAGGCGGCCTCATGAAGATCAGCGGCATCGCGATCTTCTACCTCCTGCCGCTCGACGCGGTCTGGCCGCAGACGCTCGCGCAATTGATGGTCGGGACCGGCTTTGGGTTTCTTATGGTGCTATCCTTCTCGATGTTCACCGATATCGCCGAGTTCATCGACTGGCGCTCGGGCGTGCAGATGACCGCGCTGACCATGTCGGCCTCGATCTTCGCGGTGAAGGTGGGCGCGGGGCTTGGCGCTGCAACGCCGGGGCTGGTGCTGGAGCTGACCGGCTTTGAGCGCGAGGTTGCGCAAAGCGCCGAGGCGCTGGCGGGCATCGAGTTCGCCTTCGCCTGGCTGCCCGGCCTCGTCCTGATCCCGGCCGGTATCGCGATGATGTTCTACCCGCTCAGCCACAAGCTGATGCGACAAGTGGAAACCGATCTCACCGCGCGGCGTTCGACCGTGTGAGGACCAGCGCGATTAGAGCCTTCACATTTGTGCGGGGCGCGTTATACGGCCCTCCTCCTGCTGGGGTGTAGCCAAGTGGTAAGGCAGCGGTTTTTGGTACCGCCATTCGCAGGTTCGATCCCTGCCACCCCAGCCATTCCTGCTTCATGAACCGGCATTGCCGGTTCGTCCTCCCGGCAATGCCCTTCGTTTCGCTTCGCTCCACTGCGGGGCCGGTCCGGGCGCACGGTCGCGCTTGCGGCCCTTCGGACCGAAATCGCAATGTGGGAGCTAGCCACCGCCCAGAACCAGATCCGCCAGCGCGGTCCCCGATACCCACGCTCCCTCGACGCGCGGGCTGTGCAGGTAATCTCCCGCAATCCCGATCCGCGCCTTGGGCTCGTAGCGCGCCGGCTCGCCCTTGAGGCTGGTGGGCTGCGCGTACAGCCAGCGGTGAGCGACAAGGTGGATGGGGTCCACACGATCCGTGCCGGTTTGATCGAAGAAATCGGCGAGCAGGATTTCGGCGGCGTCCTGTTTGGCCCGGTCGATGATCTGGCGACTGCGCCGCGGTGAGGCGTGCAGCACCCAGCCCTCCGGCCCGCCGCGCCCCGGCTTGGCCGAATTGCGCGCCGCCCAAGAGATCTTCGCCTCGGCATCGCGCAAGGTATCCGGTTCGATCGCGAGAGGCCGGGCAAAGGCGGCCATGACCGCCCAGCACGGTTCGGATGTGACGCTCGCGGCGATATCGGCGAATTCGGGTGCGACCGTTTGCAACAGGTCGCTCGCCTGTTCAGCGGGAATCGCGATCAAGACGGTGCTGGCGGTGTAGTCCGCGCTGTCGGTCGTGGTCATGCGCCACATATCGCCGTCGCGCGTGAGGTCTTTGATCCGGGTGCTCCAATGCACACCCCCGACCGCGTTGGCCATCGCCTTGATCGGCCCGTTCATGCCGGGCGCGCCGACAAAGGCGGGGTCTTCCGCGGCCCGCGAGGCCGCGTGCCAGCGCGCCACCACGCCTTGCGCTTCCCAGCCTGCTACCGCGTCGCGAAAGGCCGGATCGCGCGCTGTGAAGTATTGCGCGCCGTGATCGAAGCGCACGGTTTCGCCGTTCAGTTCGACCCGCCGCGCGGCCATGCGACCGCCCGGTCCGCGTCCCTTGTCGAACACCCGCACCAAGCGGCCAGCCGCCTTGAGCCTGGTCGCGCAGGCCAGCCCCGCCATGCCGGCGCCGATGATCGCGATATCGCTGTGTGATGCGCTCATGGAAGGCTCAACGCCCCACTTCCCACCCGGTTTCGTTTCAGGGCGCCATGCGCGGCGGTCTCGCCTCGGCAAGCAGCAGCGAGAAACGCTCTTCGCTGTCGAGCCAGCGCGCCTCGGGTTCCCACCCGCCCGCCAGCAGCGCCATGTAAGAGGTGCGACGGCTGAACTTGTGGCTGTTCTCGGTGTGAAAGCTCTCGCCCTTGGCCATCGCAAAGCCCTTGCCCGCCACCGTGAACACCATCGCGCGCGTCGCGACCAGATGCATCTCGATCCGGGCGTGCTCGTCGTTCCAGCGCGCCTCGTGCTTCAGCGCGTCGACGGGAATATCGCCTTTCAGCTGCCGGTTTATACGGTGGACGAGATTGAGGTTGAAGCGCGCCGTGACGCCCGCCTCATCGTCATAGGCCGCGATCAGCGTGTCCTTGTTCTTGATAAGGTCCATCCCGATCAACAGCTTGGCGCCCTCACCCAAGGTCGCGCGCATGGTGCGCAGCAAATCCACCGCGCTCGGGGCCACCATGTTGCCGATGGTCGAGCCTGGAAAGAAGCCGAGTTTGGGCAGGTCTTCCACGGCCTTGGGCAATTCGACGCGGCGCATGAAATCCGCTTCGACCGGGTGCACGGGAAGGCCGGGAAACTTGGCGCCCAATTCGCGGGCCGAGGCGCGCAGGAAATCGCCCGAAATGTCGAGCGGGACGTAGGCGGCGGGGTCGATCGCCTCAAGCAGCAGCGGCGTCTTGACCGAAGAGCCCGAGCCAAACTCGATCACCGCGCGGCCTGTGCCGATCCGCTTTGCGAATTCACGCCCGCGCGCTTTCAGGATCTCGGTTTCCGCGCGGGTCGGGTAGTATTCGGGCAGCTTGGTGATTTCTTCGAACAATTGCGAACCCGCGTCATCGTACAGCCAGCGAGCCGGAATCGCCTTTTGCGGCTGCGACAGGCCGTCGAGCACATCGGCGCGAAAGGCCGTGTCGATCCCGTCTGCGTCGCGTTCAACCAGCGCTAGGCCGCGTTCCTGGGGCATGGCTTAGAGATCCTTGGCAAGGCGCAGGCCAGTGAATTGCCAGCGCTGATGGGGGTAGAAGAAGTTACGATAAGAGGCCCGCGAGTGGCCGCGCACGCTCGCGCAGCTCGCGCCCTTCAGCACGCTCTGCCCGCTCATGAACTTGCCGTTATATTCGCCGACCGCGCCCTCGGCGACGCGAAAGCGCGGATAGGGCAGATAGGCGGACGAAGTGAATTGCCAGACGTCGCCGAACAGATCACCGCCGCCGCGCGGGTCCGGCGGCGTAGCGCGGTCGAGCTGGTTGCCCGCGTTCGCATCGTGCGCGGCGGGCGTGCCCTCGGCGTCCTGTCCGCGCGCGATCGCCTCCCATTCGAATTCGGTAGGCAGCCGGGCTCCGGCCCAGCCTGCAAACGCGTCCGCTTCGAATTGCGAGATATGCGTCACCGGCGCGTTCGGATCGCGCTCGCGCCAGCCGGTGTGCGTAAAGCGCTCGGCCCCTCGCCAATAGAGCGGCGCGGTGATCGCGTTCTCGTTCACCCAGGCCCAGCCATCGGCCAGCCACAGGCTCGCCGTGCGATAGCCACCATCGGCGATGAACTGGTCCCACTCGGCGTTGGTGATTAGACCGTCGGCAAGCGTAAAGGGCTCCAACAGGACGCGATGCGCGGGGCCTTCATTGTCGAAGGCAAAGCCCTCACCGTCATGGCCGATGCGCGCCACACCGCCGGGGTGCGCGTGCCAACCCATTTCGGCGCCCCCTGCGCACGCCCCTCCCGCGCACGGGCCCGGCGCGCTCTCCCACATCTGCGGGCCAAGCGGGTTCTGGAACAGAGCGTGCTTTATGTCGGTCAGCAGCAACTCAATGTGCTGCTGCTCGTGTGCGATACCCAGCTCGATGAGCAGCGAGAGCGCGGGATCGTCCAACATGTCCTCCATCGCCCGATCGACCACCGCGCGCCATTCGAGGATCTCGACAAGGCTCGGGCGCGACAGCAGCCCGCGCGCGCATCGCGCGTGGCGCGCGCCCTCGGCCTCGTAATAGGAATTGAAGAGATAGGGATAGCGATCATCGAACAGACGGTATCCGGCCCGGCGATCGCGCAGCAGAAAGGTCTCCCAAAACCACGTCGTGTGCGCCAGATGCCACTTGGCGGGCGAGGCATCCTCCATCGACTGAAGGCACGCATCCGCTTCGCTGAGCGGCGCGACAAGCGCCTCGCTCAGAGCGCGCGTGGCGGCAAAGCGGCGCGCAAGGCCCGGTTCGCCAGGCGATCCTGCGATCCCGGGATCGGGGCGTTTGCTCGCGGTTTTGCTCATCGGCCATCCTCGCATTTGCGCTCCCATCAGAAGCGAGCGTGCGGCATGGCCCATCACCGTGACAAAAGAAAGGCGTGTCAGAGCTTTATTTCAGGCCAGCTTGTCGCAAGCCGATGTCAAACGCGACTGACAGGCAAGCCTGGCGATGGTTCAGGCGGCGAGCTTGACGGTGTTTCGCCCGCCCTTCTTCGCGGCGTAGAGCGCGTTGTCCGCGCGCGAAAACAGGGTGAGCGAGGTGTCGCCGTCCTGCAGTTCGGCAAGGCCGACGCTGATCGTCACATGAGGCACCGCCCCGACCCCGCTTCCGTTCTCCACCGCTTCGCGCAGGCGCTGCGCCATCGGCTCGGCCTGAAACTGGCTGACCTGCGGGACGACCCATACAAACTCTTCGCCGCCCACCCGGCCCACAAGGTCGAGATCACGCACATGGTCCTGGCTGATCTGCGCCACGCGTCTGAGCACCTTGTCGCCCTCCAGATGGCCATGAGTGTCGTTGACCTGTTTGAAGCGGTCGATATCGAACACGATCAGGACCAGCGGCTTACGCTCCTGGCGCGCTTCGATGATGAGGCGATCGAGTTCGGCCATCACCCGCCTGCGGTTGGCAAGGCCGGTCAGCGGATCGGTGTCAGCCAGCTCGCGCGCGCGCCGCGCCTCGCGAATGGCGGCCATACGCGAATCCTCAAGCTGCCGCTCGCGGCTTATCTGGTCGGTGACATCGCGCACCACCGCCACGATCCTCACGACAACGCCGCCTTCCCCGAACAGGTTGCACGCCTGCACACAGATTGAACGTGGAACACCGTCATAGCCATGAATTTCGTAGCGCAAGGTGAAGGGCGTGCGCTCGTTAGCGCGCTGCGAGACCTGCGAGATCAGATCGATGTCGTTGGCGTAGAGCAGCGTCTCGGCGTCCCCGGCGACAAACTCGTCCGTGTGGTCGACGCCGAACAATTGTCGCATCCCGTCGGACCATTGCTGCTCGCCCGTTACGGGATCGTATTGCCATACCCCCAGATCGGCCATGTTCTCGGCCATGCGCACGGTGCGCAGCAGCTCGTTCATGGCCCGCGCGCGCTGGCGAGCGAGCCGGGCCGCGTCGCGCGCCTCGCGCCGGACGGCGACGACCGTGCCAAGAGACACCAACGCCACCGCGATCATGAGAGCGACGAGCAAAAGGAGCGTTTCTGTCCCGACCGCGACGCCCAGCGCCAAAGGGGCGTCCGCCAGCCCCAGCGCGCCAAGCGCCAGCGTAGCGACGACGTGCGGATCGCCGGGAATCGCGCCAAGTACACAGGCAGAGATGGTCGCCATGCCTTTCGGCGTAGCGCCACAACCCGTCAAAGAGCCGCAAGCCGTCCTAGGTTTGTTTACCTAGCTTTTCGCCCCGAGGGGCGCGCGGAACCAGGGCTTTCAGGCCGCGTCGGCCTGTCGCTCGCTCGCCGCATCGTTAAGCATCTCGGCGATCAGGAACGCAAGCTCGAGCGACTGTTCGGCGTTCAGCCGCGGATCGCAATGCGTGTGATAGCGATCGCCCAGCGCGTCATCGGTGATCGCCACCGCGCCGCCGACACATTCGGTCACGTCCTGTCCGGTCATCTCGATATGGATGCCCCCCGGATGAGTGCCTTCGGCGCGGTGAACCGCGAAGAAGCCCTTCACCTCGGTCAGGATGCGATCAAACGGGCGCGTCTTGTAGCCGCTTTCCGATTTGATGACGTTGCCGTGCATCGGATCGCAGCTCCACACGACCGGGTGCCCTTCGCGCTTCACCGCGCGCACCAGCTTGGGCAGGCCCTCCTCCACCTTGTCGTGCCCGTAGCGGCTGATCAGCGTGATGCGGCCCGGCTCACGCGACGGGTTCAACTCGTCCAGCAGCGTCAGAAGCGCGTCGGGCTCAAGGCTCGGACCGCATTTCATGCCCAGCGGATTGCCGATGCCGCGCGCGAATTCGACGTGAGCGCTGCCTTGGAAGCGCGTGCGGTCGCCGATCCACAGCATGTGCGCCGAGGTGGCGTACCAGCTGCCCGTGAGCGAATCGCGGCGGGTGAGCGCCTGTTCGTAGGGCAGCAACAGCCCTTCGTGACTGGTGTAGAAACTGGTGCCCTGCAATTGTGGCACCGTCGCCGGGTCGATCCCGCACGCTTCCATGAAATCGAGCGCCTCGCCGATCCGGTCCGCGGTCTCCGAAAACTTCTCGGTCCACGGCGTACGGCCCATGAAATCGAGCGTCCACTGGTGGACCTGCCGCAGGTTCGCGTAGCCCCCGCCGGCAAAGGCGCGCAGCAGATTGAGCGTCGCCGCCGCCTGCGAATAGGCGCGCACCATGCGCCCCGGATCGTTGCGGCGCTCAACCGGATCGAATTCGATACCGTTGATGTTGTCGCCGAAATAGCTTGGGAGCGTCACATCGCCCTTGCTTTCCGTGGGCGAGGAGCGCGGCTTGGCAAACTGTCCCGCCATGCGTCCGACCTTCACCACCGGGCGCTTGCTGGCAAAGGTCATGACGACCGCCATTTGCAGCAGCACACGGAAGGTGTCGCGAATGTTGTTGGGATGGAACTCGGCAAAGCTCTCGGCGCAATCGCCGCCCTGCAGCAGGAAGGCGCGCCCCTCGGCGACCTCGGCGAGATCGGCCTTCAGCGCGCGCGCCTCGCCAGCAAAGACGAGCGGGGGATAGGCCTCCAGCGTCGCCTCCGCGTCGGCCAGTTCGGCCGCGTCCTCGTAATGTGGGAGGTGCTTTGCTTCAAAGCGGGTCCAGCTGTCCGGGTTCCAAGTGCGAGCCATAGGAATAAATCGGTCTTTGTCTGATCAATGGGGTCACAAAGTCGGGCCAGGCCTTATCAAATGCACCGCCCGAGATGGAGAGCGCCGCTACACGCGTCCCGTTACATTTGTAAAGGGCTGCGTGCATTTGCGACAATTATGTTTCGCGCGCACAGCAATCGCTTCCGTCGATGACCACGCGCGTCAACGCCCCGCCACGCCGGGCCCCTGAACCGGCCCGATCGGCGACGCCGGGCCCTTGGCCTTGGGCGGCGCGAGCGGCGCGACCTCGGCCAGTTCCTGGCCCTCGGGAATGATCGCCAGGCGCAGCGGCGCGCCGCGCGCGAAATACCGATCGGCGAGGAACTGCATGATCCGGGGGTCCGTGCGCGAATAGTCGGCGAGCAAAGAGCGCAACAGCTCGACACGCTGCGGGTCGAAGCTCGCCCCCTCAAGATTGTACAACCAGAATAGGTTGCCGGTCGAGGCGCGCCGGATGCGCTGCGAAAGCGGTCCGGTCACCCGCGCGATTTCGTCATCGGTGGGGGGATTGGTGGCCAAGTCCTTCGCGATCCGGTCAGCTTCGGAGAAGAACAGCGGCAGGATTTCCGGTTCGATCTGCGCGATGGCGGTGATCGTGCCGCCGCTTTCGATATCGGTCGGCCAGTTCGAATAGACCTGCGGCGCGTATGCCGCACCTGCATCCTCGCGCAGGGCGTCGAGCAGACGGTTGTTGAAGATCTGGGTCAGGATCTCGACCTGGCGCGATTCGCGGATGGAGCGCATTCCGGCGCCGCTCTCCCAAGCGACCACCGCTGCGGCCTGATTGTCGTCGCCCCGGTGCTCAAGTACGGTTGGCAGCGGCTCGCCTTCGGGAAAGCCCGGCTCGCGCTTTGCGATTTCGAGCGGCACAGGCTGCGCGGGCGGCAAGGCGCCGAATGTCTCAGTAAGCTTGGCGACGATCGCTTCCTTGTCGAACTCGCCAAACACCAGAACCTCGATCGGGCCTTGCTTCAAGAGCGGTTCCCACACCTCGCGAAAGGCCTCGGGCGTCACCGTCTGGAGGGCGGTCGGATCGGGCGTTGCAAAGCGCGGGTCACGATCGGTCACGAGATATTCCAGGTCCCGCCCGACGACCCCGCCGGGGCTTGTCGCGTAGGTGTTGTAAGCGAGTTGCAGGGCGGCTTTGGCCCGGATCACCGGGTCCGGATCCCAGCGCGGCATACCAAGCTTGGCGGCGAACAGGTAAAGCTGGTCCTCCACATCGCTTGAGCGGGTCTGCGCCTCGAAGGTGAACACCGCGTCTTCGATCGAGAACTGAAAGCCGAGCTTGCGCCCCGTTGCCAGTCGGTCGATCTCGTTCTGGCCAAGTTCGCCGAGGCCGGAACCGACCAGAGCCGCTTCGCCGATCTTGGCGTAGACCGCGCTGTCCTGGTCGAACGCGCGATAGCCCGCGCCAAAGCGGACTTTGACCGTCACCCGCCCGGGCTCTGCGTCGTTTGCCCAGAGCAGCGCGCGCACGCCATTGGCGTAATTGACCTGCTCCACCTCAAGGATCCCGAGCGGCTGGCGGCTCACAATCGCGCCGGGCGCGCCGATTGCCGGCAGGTCGTCAAACTCGATCGACTGCGCGGCCAGGCGCGCGGACGAATCGATGTCGACTTCGGTTGCCAGCGCCAGCCGCAAGGCGTCGGCATCGGCTTCCCCCATCTGCGGCGTCACATAGACCGAGCGCACGACATCGCCCTGAAACAACGCGCGGGTTCGCTCGAGCACTTCGGTAGGGTTGAGCCGGTCTTTCATCCCGGCGAACACATCGCGCACAACCTTGGGCGCGGCCACGGTTTCCCGGATATCGACCGCGTTGACGATGTTATCCGCCAGCTTGGACCCGGCCTGCACGCTCTCCTGCTCCACCTGATTTTCGAACACCACCGCGAATTCGGCAGCTTCGCGGTCGATCTCTTCCTGTGTGGGCGGGTTGGCGATTGCATCGGCGATGACGCTGCGCACATCCGCGAGCGCGGCCGCCCAGTCATCGCTCAACGGTGCGAAACTGACAAACGTCGCATCGGTCGAACGCGAAATGTCATCCTGCTGGACGCTGGCGTAGAGGAAGCTGGCCCCCGACCGCGCGCGCGCTTCGAGACGGCGATTGATGATCGAGGTCGACAGGGCGTCGAGCAGGAGCCCTTCATTATAAACAATGGTGTCGTCCACTTTGCGCCACGGACGCATGATCGCATAGGTCAGGTTGCGCGGCAGGTCAGGCTCGACAGCCACGGCCATTTGCCCGATCGGCCAGCCAGTGCCCGCGGCTTTCTGCGTGCCTTCGGGCGGGAGAGGATCGCCAAAGTCCGGCGTAATCGCAGCCTCTCCGCGCGCTTCCCAATCGCCGAACCATTGCTCGACCAGACCCGCCAGAACGCGCGGATCTTCATCGCCCGCTACGACGATGACCGTGTTTTCGGGGCGATACCAACGCCGGTGGAACTCAGCGACCTTCGCGCCGTCGGCCGCGTTGAGGGTTTCCAGAATGCCGATAGGGCTGCGCGTTGCGAGGCGTTGCCCGGCAAAGAAGGTCGTGCGTGTAAGCTCGGAGACGCGTTGCCCCGCGCCTCCGCGCTCGCGTTTTTCGGCGAGGACGATCGGCAATTCGGCGTTGACGTTGAAATCGTTGAGCACCGGTTCACGGATCATGCCGGAGATGTACTTGAAGCTCTCGACCAGCTTCGCGCGGTCAATATTTGGCAGGTCGATCTTGTAGGCGGTGTGCGTCGGGCTCGTCTCGGCGTTTGCGTCCGCGCCAAAGGTCGCACCCAGGCGCTGCCAAGCGGCGATCGCCTCAGCCTGGCCAAGATACTTGCTCTCGCGAAACAGCAGGTGTTCCAGCAAGTGCGCGTAGCCCTGCTCGAAGTCGCGTTCGTGCAGGCTGCCGACATCGACCCGCACGCGAATCGAAACCTGTCCGGGCGGAACACCGTTCTTTCGCACCGCGTATCGCAGGCCGTTTTCCATTTCGCCGAACAGCCACTCGCGATCGACCGGAACGTCGCTTCCGCGATAGAGCCACGGCGTTTCGTCTTCACCCTGAATCGCTGTGGGTTCAGGAACCGGAAACGCCTCCTCAGCCGGGATCGCCGGCGTAACCGGGGTCGGCTGAGCGAGCGAGGGAAAGGCGAGCGCAAGGGGCGCGGCGATCAGGCTGAGCGCGAGTGCGCCCCGATAAAGCAGATTCATAACCCGACCATATAGGACGCAAAGCGCTGAAGGGATAGTGAACACATGACCGATTGTGATCGCTTGCCCGCTCGCAGGCGGCATCCTATATCCTCTGGTATGTTTATCGAGACCGAAACGACGCCGAACCCAGCCAGCCTCAAGTTCCTGCCCGGACGCACTGTGATGCCGACCGGCACGCGCGAATTTGCCTCGCCCGAAGCGGCGGAGGCGAGCCCTCTGGCGCAAGCGATTTTCGACACGGGCGAGGCGGTGAACGTCTTTTTCGGTTCCGATTTCGTGACGGTGACCGCCGCGCCCGGCGCGGATTGGAGCGCGCTCAAGCCCGAAGTCACCGCAATCCTGCTCGACCATTTTGTCTCCGAAGCGCCGCTGTTTGCCGGCGGCAGCGCGGAGGGTATCCATGTCCCGGCGGACAACGAAGCTCCGGTTGTCGAGGATCGTCAGGAAGACGCCGAAATCATCGCCAACATCAACGAATTGCTCGAAACGCGCGTTCGCCCGGCTGTGGCCGGGGATGGCGGTGACATCGCCTATCGCGGTTTTCAGGACGGGGTCGTTTACCTTGCCCTTCAGGGCGCCTGCTCTGGCTGTCCCTCCAGCACCGCGACGCTCAAGCAGGGGATCGAAAGTCTCCTGAAACATTATGTCCCGGAAGTCGTTGAAGTCAGAGCCGCCTGACTTTCGCCGTTTCTCCAAGGACTTCCATGACCCAACAGTTTCACGATCACGCGCTGGGCGGCGACGCTCTCGCTCAGCTGTTTAACGAAGCGCGCACCTATAATGGCTGGCTCGACAAGCCGGTTTCCGACGCGCAGCTTCACGCCATCTGGGATTTGATGAAGATGGCGCCGACCTCGGCCAATATGCAGCCAGTCCGGATAGTGTGGGTCAAATCCGAGGAAGAAAAGGCCCGGCTCGCCGGCTGCGCGATGGAAGGCAATCGCGACAAGATCAAGGCCGCGCCGGTCACGGCGGTGGTCGGATACGACATTGATTTTCATGAGGAACTGCCCTGGCTCTTCCCGCATACCGACGCCAAGAGCTGGTTCGAGGGCGACGAAGAGGGCCGCAAGGAGGGCGCGTTTCGCAATTCGTCGTTGCAGGGCGCCTACCTGATCCTCGCCGCGCGCGCGCTGGGTCTCGATTGCGGGCCGATGTCCGGCTTTGACGCGGACGCGGTGAACCAGGCGTTCTTTGCCGATGCGCCGCGCCACCGCGTGAACTTCCTGTGTTCGGTGGGCTATGGCGATCCCGAGAGCATCTTCGATCGCTCGCCGCGCCCGGACTTTGAAAAGTTCAACACCATCGTGTGACTTGCTCCCGGCCCGCGCCTGAGGCAGGGCGGAGGGGATGCGTGTTCTCGCCATAGAGACGGCCAGCGAGGCCTGCTCGATCGCCCTTTCGGACGCTGAGGGCGTGATCGCGCGCGACCACCGTGTGCTGGGTCGCGGCCACGCCGAGCAATTGGTCCCGATGATCGCGGCTCTGCCCGACAAAGGCCGCGCGGAGCGGATCATCGTCTCGCTCGGCCCGGGCAGCTTTACCGGCGTTCGCGTGGGGCTCGCCGCCGCGCGCGCCCTGGGTGTGGCATGGAAAGCCGAGGTTCTTGGCTACCCCACGCTAAGCCTTGTCGCGCACGCAGCCCTTCACCGCGAGACGGGTCCGGTGAGTGTCTGCATGAATGGCGGGCACGGTGAGTGGTTCTTTCAGAACTTCGCCGCTGACGGGTGTCCCCAGGACGCGGCCCGCTCGCTCACGCCGGAGCAGACGCGCGCGGCCGATGTGCATCGCGTGATCGCGGGCAACCGGGCAAGCGAGTGCGCCGCTCTGTTCGCCGATGATCGCACCGTGCTGGAGCTTTTGCCGGACGCGCGGGATGCGCATCGCCTCGGCCCCGATCGCTTCACGCGGGACCTGCGCCCGATCTATGGCCGCGCGCCCGATGCCACCCCGCAAAAGGCGGCGGCCGCCTCGTGAGCACCCGGCCCGCGCAGCTTCGCCCGCATCTGGTCGATGGCATCATGCAGGTGATGGACGCGGCCTTCGATCCGGCCTTCGGTGAGGCGTGGAACCGTCGCCAGATCAGCGACGCGCTGCTCTTGCCGAGCACACACGCTCTGCTGGTCGACGCCAAGGGCGGTGCGATCACCGAAGATGCGGACGTCGCTCCAGCCGGATTTGTGCTCTCGCGCCACGCGGCGGATGAGGAGGAGCTGCTGTTGATTGCGGTCCGGCCTGAACACCGAGCGCAAGGCCTGGGCCGCGCGTTGATAGATCATTTGCTCTGGGCCGCCGCACGGCGAGGCGTTACCCGTGTCTTTCTCGAAATGCGGCGTGGTAATCCGGCGATCCATCTTTACCGCAAACTCGGCTTTGAGCCGATCGGCGAGCGCCCCAACTATTACAGTTCCTCGGACGGCAGCCGAATCGATGCCATTACTTTCGGTCGCGCCCTTTAATCACCGAGTTATCTTCGTTTTAGATGAGTTTAATCACATCTTAAACGATCTATGTCTTGCGCAGACGAAACCTACAGTCCAAAGGGAGGTCACCGGCAAGATAGCTGGACTTCGACAAAAGAGACGAGGAACTCATGCAAGAACTTGATTCAGAAATGAAAGAAACACTGATCACACTAACCAGTGATATCGTCGCAGCGCATGTCAGCAACAACGATGTGGCGGTGGATGATGTGCCGGGGCTGATAACCAACGTCTTTGGCGCTCTGTCTGGTCTTGGCGAGGCCGCTGAAGCCGCCGAAGAACGGCCCGAGCCTGCCGTTTCCATTCGCGCGTCAGTCAAGCCGGATTACATTGTCTGCCTGGAAGACGGCAAGAAGCTCAAAATGCTCAAGCGCTATCTGCGCACCAATTACAACATGACGCCTGAAGAGTACCGCGCGCGCTGGAACCTGCCGTCGGACTATCCGATGGTCGCACCCAATTACGCTGAAAAGCGCCGCGATCTCGCGAAGAAAATCGGTCTGGGCCGCAAGCCGGGCAGCGGGCGCGGCCGCCGCAAGGCTGCCTAGGACCGCCTGACGAAAAGGCGCGATTGAGCGCCTCACTGGTACCGCAAACCGCCGCTATGCCGTGTGCGCAAGGCGGCGGTTTCGAGTCTCTCCCAGAGGCAACGCAGCGCAGTCGCTTGAAAGGTGGTCCGACACCTTTCCACGGCTCGCGCTTGAGCCATCGCTCTCGTCTTTGTAAGACAGCGGGCGAACACACCTACCGGGCGCGGCTTTCGGGCGCCGCTGTTGCGGCCACACGGCGTCCATCACGTCAGGGGAGCCACCTTGAGCCAGAAGATCGATCTTGAGCAATTGTGCGCCGAAAAGGGTCTGCGCATCACCGAGCAGCGGCGCGTCATCGCCAAGGTTCTGTCCGAAAGCGACGATCACCCCGACGTCGAACTGCTGCACAACCGCGCCTCGGCCATCGACCCCAAGATCTCGATCGCGACCGTTTACCGCACCGTCCGCCTGTTCGAGGAGGCCGGCATCCTCGATCGCCACGATTTCGGCGATGGCCGGTCGCGCTATGAGCCGGTGCCCGAGGCGCACCACGATCATCTGATCGATGTCGAAACCGGCAAAGTGGTCGAATTCGTCGATCCCGAGGTCGAGTCGCTGCAACGCCAGATCGCGGAAAAACTGGGCTACCGCCTGGTTGACCACCGGATGGAGCTATACGGCGTGCGGCTCTCTCGCGACGATTGAGCCGACGCGGTGGACGCACGAAGGGGCGAATGACAGAAGAGAACACCAAAGCCTGGCAGGATCGCGTCGCCGCGGCGCGCGGAGAGACGACCGCGATCTCGGCTATCGGCTGGATGCGCATCGTCTGGCGCGCGCTGGGCCTGATCGGGCTTCTCGCGGTGTTTATGCCGCTCCACTACATATACCGCACGGTGCTTTACGGCTCGCCTTTCCCGATGCTGTTTCTGCGCTGCGCCGCGCGGGTGTGCGGCGCGCGGGTCGAGACCGTGGGCACCCACCTGAAGCGCGATGTATTCTACGTCGCCAACCACGTCTCCTGGATCGATATTCTGGCGCTGGCGGGGGCGAGCGGGACGGCCTTCGTCGCCAAGGCGGAGCTGGAACAATCCCCCATCGTCGGCTGGCTCGCCTCGCTCAATCGCACCGTCTTCGTCAAACGCGAACACCGGCTGGGCGTCGCGGAACAGATCAACGCGCTCAAGGAGGCGCTGGCGGACAATTGGTCGGTCACCGTTTTTCCCGAAGGAACCACGACGGACGGGCAATCGCTGCTGCCCTTCAAGACCAGCATGCTCTCGGTGCTGGAGCCCCCTCCCCCCGGCGTGCTCGTTCAGCCGGTTCTGCTCGATTATGGACCGGTTGCCGAATGGATCGGCTGGATCGGCGAGGAAGGCGGGCTGAACAACGCCAAACGCCTTTTGTCGCGCAAGGGCACCTTCCGCTTGCGCGTAACCTTTCTTGAGCCCTTCAGCCCCGAGGACCATCGCGGGCGCAAGGCGATCAGCGCCGAAGCGCGCCGCCGGATCGAAGAGGCTCTTTGCGACGCGCTGGGCAAACCCTTGCGCGAGTTCAGCCACTCGGTGCCGCCCGTGCGCTACGAAGCGCCGCGCGAAAAGGTGCCGGTGGAGACGCAGTGAGGCTTGCTCAGATCTGATTGTGGCCGGTTCTCCCTTGTCTTTGTTATGTGACGATAATGGACCCATCAATCACAACGGGCCGCCTCCTGCTGCGAAGATGGCGCTCTGACGATATCGAATTCTTCGCAGCCATGTGCCGCGATCGCGAGGTCATGCGGTTCATCGGCGGCGGAAACACCCGAACACGCGAAGAGGTCGAACGATCAATCGACGCCTTTGAACGCGAATGGGATGAGAAGGGCTTCGGCCTGTTCGCGGTGGAGCTCTTGAAGAATGGAAATTTCATAGGCTTTACCGGTCTGTCCGAGCCCACTTTTCTTCCCGAGATCATGCCTGCCGTGGAGATTGGCTGGAGGCTTGCCCACAAGCACTGGGGACAAGGCTATGCAACGGAGGCCGCACAGGCGGCGCTTCAATTTGGCCTGCAGGACCTTGGACTGCCAACGATTGTGAGCGTTTTTCAGATCGAGAATGTAGCTTCGCGGCGGGTGATCGAAAAGCTCGGCATGCGCTTTGATCGACGCACTGTTGATCCCACATGCGGACGCGAAGTCGAGGTCTTCCACACATCAACAGCGTAGGAAACCGAACAAGGGCTTTGCGCGCCTAAAGGGCCGCGCGCACGAGCCAATCGTGAAACAGCCGCACCGGCCTCGCCTCCAACGCTGTCGGTTTGCACACAAACCAGTAGCTGTACGGGCTCTCCACGGTCAGCGAGCCGAGATTGGTGAGGCGGCTGTCGGCGGCGCGGCGCAGGTGATCGTCGTGCATGATCGCAATGCCTAGCCCTTGGGCGGCGGCCTCCAGCATCAGCTGGCCGGAATCGTAGTGATCAATCGCGGCGGGCTCCATATCTTCGAGGCGATAGGCCTGCTTCCACGCGCGAAAGCTCTCGGGCAATTCGTTGTGGATCAGGAAGGTCTGCTTGGCGAGCCGCTCGGCGGTGATGTCCTCACCGACAATCTGCGCGATCTCTTTCGAGCACAGCGCGTGGACGAGGTTGTGGTCGAGCCGCACGGCGTGAAGGTTGGTGTCGGGGCCGCGAGAGAGGATGATGGCCGCATCCAGCGTGTCGCCCACCCGGTCTTCCAGATGCGGAGCGGTGTCGATATCGATGTGCAGCAGGGGATGGCGCTTGCGCAATTCGCCAAGACGCGGGAACAGGCGCTGGCTGCCGAACATGGGAAGGACGCCGAGGCGCAGGCGCAGCAGCGAAACGTTGTCCGACTGGCTCTCGACCGCGCGCGCGAGCGATTCCAGATGCGGGTTCACCGCCTCATAGAAGGCCTGGCCTTCATCGGTCAGCTGCATCGACTGGCGCGCGCGAGTGAAGAGCTTTTTGCCGACAAACTCTTCCAGATTGGTGATCCGGCGTGAGAGCGCGGACGGGCTCAGCCCGATCTCCTCAGCGGCGGCGCGCGCGGAGCCAAGGCGAACGGTGCGCATGAAGGCTTCGAGCGCGCGAAGCGGTGGCAAACGACGTGAAGGCATGCAAACTCCTATCCCTGATAGGAAATACGTTCGCCAAGCGAATTGGATGCAAAAAACGGAAGATTTCGGTGAAAAAACGCTCTTGCCGTGCGATTATTGCATGTCACTCGCAACTGGCGCGGCGTCCGGTCGATGCAGCCGCAGACGTTTCACATGCGTCTCATCGCCCGCTGTTACCTCAATCCGCCAGCCGCTGGGATGTTCCACCATTGCGCCGACCTGTGGCACCGCTTCGGCGAGAACGAACGCCAGCCCGCCCAGAGTGTCGACCGATTCTTCAACCTCGGCAAGGCGCGGATCGACCATCTCAGCCACGTCCTCCAGCTCGGCGCGCGCGTCGCAATCCCACATGCCCTCGCCAATCGGAACGATCAGCGCTTCGGGCGTCTCATCGTGTTCATCCTCGATTTCCCCGACGATCTCTTCGACCAGGTCTTCGATGGTGATGATACCGTCGGTCCCGGAAAACTCGTCAAGCACGATGGCAAGGTGCACTCGCCGCGCGCGCATGTCCGCGAGCACATCAAGCGCGCCGCGCACCTGCGGCACGTAGAGCGGTTGCCGCATCAGCGTCGTCCAGTCCGAAGGCGGCGTTTTGCCGTTGGCAAGGTAGGAAAACACGTCCTTGATGTGGATCATGCCGATCACCTCATCGAGCGTCTCGCGATAGACCGGCATGCGCGAATGACCGTGCTCGGAGAAGGTGGCGACCAGCTCTTCCCAGTCGATCTTGGCGTCCACCGCGACGATCTCACCGCGCGGCACTGCGACATCGTCGGCGTCGTGGTCGGAGAAGTGCAGGAGGTTGCGCAACATCTGCCGCTCAACCGGCAACAGGTCGCCACTGGCGCTCCCGCCCTCATCGGGCGTGTCGTCGCCGTTTTCGCCCTCGTGCTCGTCGATTGCCTCCTCAAGCTGCGCACGCAAGGAGCGATCGCCGTCACCGGCCCCTGTCAATCGTCTGAAAGCGAGCCCCAGATTGGACCAGAGCCCGCTGCTACTCTCCGCGTCTCCCGCGGGGCTTTGTGAATCGGGCATGGCCCTAGCGAGGTTTCCTCCGTTCAGTCTCTGTCATCATATGGGTCCTCAAGGCCCAATTTTGCAAGAGCGCGCGTTTCCAGCGCCTCCATGGCCTCGGCTTCCTCGTCCGAGTGCACATGATCGTATCCCGCGAGGTGCAGCAATCCGTGGACGATAAGGTGCGCAGCGTGCGCTTCGAGTTCGATACCCTTCTCCTCAGCCTCGCGCGCGCAGGTCTCGTAAGCGAGCGCGATATCGCCGAGCATGACGGGCGGGCCGTCCCGGGTCAGGTCGAGCAATTCGGCGCGGTCGAGCATGGGGAAGCTCAGCACATTCGTCGCCTTGTCGCGCTCGCGCCATTCGCGGTTGAGGGTGTGGACCTCGGTGTCGGTGGTGAGGAGGAGACTCGCGGTCAGCCGAGCGTTCGCCAGTTCGGAGGCGACGCCGTTCACCGCATCCACCGATCGCGCCGCAAGCGTCTTCCACTCGCCCGCGGGCCAACCTTCGATGTCGATATCCAATTTCATCGCGAATTCTGCAACTCTGAAACGCTCACTAGCGTAGGCTCGGCCCCATGGAAGCGACCAGTTTGGTGACCTGCCGGTTCCACACCAACGGGTTAGTCTTCAAGGAATGACTGCAACTCTCCGGGGCAAGTCTGGCACAACTCCAACAGCATTAAGAAGCACAACTCTAATGGGAACGAATCCCGATCTGTCGTGTTTCGGCCTACCAACTCCTGCACGCTTTGCGGCGTCCAATCAGTCAGTTTCTTCGCAGCATCCAATCCACAACGCTGCGAAAGAAACTTTTCCTCGGCTCCGTAAACGGAGTATCTTCGAATATCGTCGACGGTGCAATCAAGCTTGGCAAGGAAGAATAGGTCTGGCTTTCCACCGCGATGCATCAGGCCCCCTATGCCGATCAGGGCGGGCTCAATGCTGAGTGATTTCATCCATCGCACTTTATGACGATGCCTTATTCGCTCGAGCAAAGAGAGGCTGTAGTGGCACAGACCAAGTTCTTCTCGCAGTTCGCGCTTAGCTGCTTGAGTAATCCATGTCCAGAAATCCTTACCATCGGGATCAGACGGCAAGTCTTCCCAATCGAGAGAGCCGGAACCACTGGGTGCAATAAGTTCAGCACTTTCGAGGCCACCGCTCAACTGGTCTACGAGCAACAGGTAACCATCGCTAGTGAAGGCGAGCGTCGAAACTCCAATCTGGTTCGAACAATCGGTATCGCAATAGCCGCGAAACTCGCGACCCTCAGCTTTGGTCTTGAGAAAGAATGACAGCCCGTCATAGAGAACTTCGGTCGTGGCTTCGTCCGGACTATCGAGCGCTGCGTTGCGCAAACTGATGGTCTGAAAAGAGATATCGTTGCTGATGCGCGACGCAAGATAATCGGTTTCTTGAAGTTCGACATTTCCGCCACTCCAGGTCGCCTTTAACAGATTGCTGCGCAGTCTGATCTTCCGATCATTGCGGAAGAGTGTCTGACTGCGGATTGCGTTCACTGCATTCCTTGCGCCTATCGAACGCCGCAGATCCTCTCGTCCTGTAAACTTTCCGGCGCGAATACGAATCGTCCCCGACAATTCTTTCGCTCCCGACTTACGGAATAATTGAGAGGTAGTGTATCTACTCCAAAATCCGAATCCGTGTTTTCCTCCGACCAACTCATACCCGCTCGTCCTGTAATCGCTGGGTAATTCAATTTTCAGATCGGATGCGATCTTAGTCGCAAGCGTCGCATTCAGCTTTGCATTGGCCTTCCGCACGTAGGACGCTCGTCCTCTCCAAATGAGGACGACGCTCAGAACAACTGAAGCGCTTGCGATTATGGCAAATGCGATGTTGGCGCTCGTAAGCGCGCCCGCCAGATAGGCTATGACATAGTCAGCAAGCGCGACTACCCCGACCACCGCTGCGAGGGCGGAAAGGAGGTCCGGCCATAAGGAACGACCTAGAGCGTAGCGTAGCCATTTATGCTCTCTTCTTGTGGTGACCATCAGGAGCCGATGCGACGGGAAAAGGCCAGGTTATCCATCGCCCTCATACGCCTCGACGATTCGGCCCACGATCGGGTGGCGGACCACATCGGCAGCGCTGAAGCGGATGGTGCCGAAGCCCTCGACATCCTCCAGCTTCTCGACCGCGTCAGCCAGGCCGCTCATCACTATGCCGCCGGGAATGTCGACCTGCAACGGGTCTCCGCACACCACCATCCGGCTGTTCTGGCCAAAGCGGGTTAGGAACATCTTCATCTGCTCGCGCGTCGTGTTCTGCGCTTCGTCGAGGATCACGAACGCATCCGACAGCGTGCGCCCGCGCATAAACGCAATCGGCGCGATCTCGATCTCGCCGTTGTCGATCCGGCGCTGGACCTGTTCGGGCGGCATGCAATCGTTGAGCGCGTCATAGAGCGGGCGCAGATAGGGATCGACCTTCTCCTTCTCCGTGCCGGGCAGGAAGCCCAGCTTTTCGCCTGCTTCCACCGCCGGGCGCGACAGGATCAGGCGCTGCACGCTGCCGGTGATAAGCTGGCTGACCGCCTGCGCGACCGCGATATAGGTTTTGCCCGTGCCTGCCGGGCCGAGCGCGAAGACGATATCGTCGCGAACCAGCGCGCGCATGTAGTCGATCTGCGCCGCCGAGCGCGGCACAATCGTCTTCTTGCGCGTGCGGATCATGATCGGCGGTTCGCTTTTGTCCCTGCGGACAATGCCGTCGAGCGTCGGCTCGTTGGACACCTGGATCGAATGGGCAATGAGCGACTCGATTGCGCCCGCGTCTAAGTCCTGACCCATGGCAAGGCGATCATACATCGTGTTGAGCGTGTCGCGCGCCCGCGCCACCGAGTCCTCAGGCCCCTCGATAACGATCTTGTCACCGCGCGCGTGGATAAACACACCGAGCCGGTTTTCCACCTGAACCAGGTTGGCGTCGAACTGGCCAAACAGCGCACCGAGCAGCGACTGGTTCTCGAACGTCAGCTCCGCCTTCGCGCGCTGCGTGCCATCGTCTGCGATAGCCTCGGGCAAGGCGGCTGGATCAATCTTGCGTGTCGGTCTGCGGCCCATAGGTCCCTTTTTGGCTGCGTTGGACGGTCGAGTCGGAAGCCTAGGGGCTACCTCGCGCAAAGCAAGCGGATCACCAGAGCGTAGCGGTGGAAAGTCACCGGGTTGTCATCCGCCTCCTCAGGCGATGGCCGGTGTCAAAAGCGCGCCCTTGAGTGAGTTCGGCCCGGCTTCGACCAGTTCGACTTCGATCAGATCGCCGATCTGCGCCTCGCCTTCGAACCACACGCTTTGCAGCCAGGGCGATTTGCCGAGCCATTGGCCCGGATGCTTGCCCTTGCGTTCGACCAGCACTTGGCACGTCTTGCCTACGCTTGCCTCGTTGAAGGCGATCTGATCGCGGTTGAGGCGCGCCTGCAGACGATGCAGGCGCTCGCTCATCACCTCGGGCGCGATCTGATTGTCCATCGTCGCAGCGGGCGTGCCGGGGCGCGGGGAATACTTGAAGCTGAACGCTTGGCTGTAGCGCACTTCGTCAATCAGGCTCAGCGTGTCTTCAAACTCCGCCTCGGTCTCGCCCGGAAATCCGACGATGAAGTCGCCCGACAGCGCGATATCGGGCCGGACCGTGCGGAAACGCTCAAGCAGCCTGAGATAGCTCTCGGCGGTGTGCGCGCGGTTCATTGCCTTGAGCACCCGGTCGTTGCCAGACTGCACCGGCAAATGGAGATAGGGCATCAGCTTGTCGGACGAGCCGTGCGCCTCGATCAGCGCGTCATCCATGTCGTTCGGGTGGCTTGTGGTGTAGCGAATGCGCTCGAGGCCATCGATCCTGGCGATGGCGTGGATGAGTTCGCCCAACCCCGCGCGCCGGCCATTCGCATCCTCGCCCGACCAGGCGTTTACGTTCTGTCCCAGCAACGTGATCTCGCGCGCGCCAGCGTCAACCAGTCTGTAAGCTTCATCGATCAAGTCGCTGTAGGGGCGCGAGATTTCAGCGCCGCGCGTATAAGGCACCACGCAATAGGTGCAGAACTTGTCGCAGCCCTCCTGCACCGTCAGAAACGCGGTCGGCGAGCGTTTCTTTCGCTTGGGGAGCGAATCGAATTTCGCGATCGCAGGCATGTCCGTATCGGTCGCGCGCTGGCCCTTCACCGCTTTGTCGAGCATGTCGGGCAACCTGTGATAAGCCTGCGGGCCGACCACCATCGAGACCGAGGGCGCGCGCTCCATGATCTCCTCGCCCTCGGCCTGCGCGACGCATCCCGCGACCGCGATGATCGGCTTGGTGCCGTCCTCTTTCTTGAGACGCCCGATATCCGAATAGACCTTTTCGGCGGCCTTCTCGCGGATGTGGCAGGTGTTGAGCACCACCAGATCGGCCTCTTCGCCTTCGGGCGCGGGCGCGATGCCCTTCTCGGCCAGAAGCTCGCCCATGCGCTCGCCATCATAGACGTTCATCTGGCAGCCGAAGGACTTGACCCGGTAGGTCTTTGGCCGGTTCAGGGGGAGTGTTTGCGGTTTCATGATCGGCCGCGCCTTAGCGGGATTGCGGCGCCGCTTCAATTGCTCGCTTGATCGGGGATCTCCGCACAAAGGAGGGCGTGCACTGCGAGAAGGAAGGCGATAGAAGGCGCGCGATTTATGGCGCTTTCTCCCCTTTCCTCGCTCAACCTAGCGGAAAACACCGCTCTTGATGGCCTCTTCTACGATCTCGACGCTCTGAGCCGCGATGAGAGGACAAGACTTCGGCATCCCAGCAAGGTCGAGGGCATGATCCTGGAGGTTGGTCCCTCCTGGGACGCATCCTTGCGCGTGTGGTACAAACTCTCCCAGTGCGAGGGGCTGGCCAAGCGGTATCGCGCGATCACCGTGGCGGGTGTCGGCAGTTCCGCGCTTGGCGCTGCGGCGCTCGCACGCAACGTCGCGGACGCGGTCAGGGGCAGGGTCCTCGCGGTGGTATCGGGCCACGGCGTCGCGGACATCGCCAGCGAGGCGATGGGCGGGTTCTTCCTGTTCGGCGGTCTCAACGCGATGCGCCACGGTGTGAATTCGTTCGACCGGACCGTTGACGCGATACGAGCGCTGAACCCCTGGCTGCCCTCGCCCCCACTATCGAGCGTCGATCCCGGGCAAGGCTTTCAGCTCGCCAGTTTCAGCGAAGACGTAAAGGCGCTCATGCGACTGCTGGCGCGCGAGGTGGAGACCGACTGGCTGGTCGGCCACTCAAAGGGTAATCTGGTGATATCCGAAGCGCTCTACGCCTTGCGCGCACGTCACCCCAAGCGGTTCGAAACGGTCGCGCGCGAGGTGCCCATCGTCACCTTCGGCGCGCGCATCGCGATGCCGAACCAGATCGAGCGGGTCATCGATGTGATGGGCGATCTCGACAGCTTCGGCGCGCTCAACTCACGCCCCGATATCGCGGTGGACGTGACTATCCCGAACGCCTGGCACCACACGAATACGCGCCTGCCGTTTCATGTGCCGGTGACAAAGGTGCTGGAGAAAATCGCGCGAGGCTGATTGCCTTGCCCTGCGCCCTACCGATGCTCCCCCGCAAAGGCGGGGGCCCAGAGCAACTTCCGAGCAACCTAACCCTGGATCCCCGCCTCCGCGGGGAAGCGGAATGCCGATCACTGCGCGGCACCACACCAACACAAAGCTGCCGTTTCATGTGCCGGTGACGAAGGTGCTGGAGGGGATTGTGGAAAAGCGAACCTAGGTCAGGCTTGCTGCTCGTCGCCGGTCTTTCTCGCGCCCGAAGCGGTGGAGAATGGCGATCAGTTCTCCCTTTTCGGGCACGTATAGCCTGCGCTCGCCAAGCTGGGCGGCTTGGCGCGTTGCTGGCTGAATCGGCTGCCACTCATCCTCTACACGCAGCTTCAAATTGGCCATGAACTCAACGTCCAATGGCGGCTCGGACCAGCGCCCGAACCGGTCGGACGTGAACAAGATCTTGCCCTCTTCCGGCGTGTTGGTGAGAGGCAGGCGTCGATAGAGATGATCGAGATCGTGAAGCGAGACGATGACGTCCACATCAGCGATCGCTCCCGGTGCTCCGCCATGCAGAGCGACCGCTGCGCTCCCTATCACCCACCAGGGATCACGCGCTGTGGCTAGCGCTTGCGCCACCGCGCTCAGAGACTGACTGACCTCGCTGGCGAGGTTAGGCAACGCTCGCTTTCACGATCTTGCCCGGAGCGGCCGGCGGTTCGCCTTTGGGCAGCGCGTGGACGTGTTCCATGCCGCTCTCGACCTGGCCCCACACGGTGTATTGCTTGTCGAGGAAGCGCGCGTCGTCGATGCAGATGAAGAATTGCGAATTTGCGCTGTCCGGGTTCTGCGCGCGCGCCATTGAGCACACGCCTTCGACATGCGGCTCATCGTTGAATTCGGCCTTCAGGTCCGGACGGTCGCTGCCGCCCATGCCGGTCCCGGTCGGATCGCCGCCCTGCGCCATGAAGCCATCGATCACGCGGTGGAAGACAACGCCGTCATAGAAACCTTCGCTCGCGAGCTCAGTGATGCGCTCCACATGGCCGGGCGCAAGGTCGGGGCGCAGCTTGATGACGACGTCCTTGTTCTCACCATCTCCGGTGTCGAGCGTAAATGTGAGCTTCTCAGCCATTTGGAATCTCCTGAATTGCGTTGGCCCTGCGCCTAAAGGGTTTGCTTCTAGCTGTCACCCACAACCACCGGACCGCGCTTGCTTTTCGTGTTCCCCCGCCTAAACCCCGTGCCCATGGCGCACGATCCGGCTCTTGAGGACGATGTTCTGGAAGCGGACTCCGCGACCGAAGAAGAAGTGCGGCCCGATGACCGGATCGACGATGACCGCCACGACACCGAAAACCGGCTGAAACCCAGCTATATCGCCAGCGTGCGGGACGCGCTGGAAGCGGGCGAGAAGGGCACGGTCTACGAGCTGGTTGAGCCGCTTCACCCGGCTGACATCGCCGATCTCCTCGAAATCTTCGACAAGGATGAGCGCGCCGGTCTCGCCGCGTCGATCACCGACCTTATGAGCTCCGACGTCGTTGCGGAGCTCAATGATTTCGTTCGCGAAGACATGATGGAGGCTCTGGCCCCCGTCGATGTTGCCGCAATCACCGAGCAGCTTGAGACCGATGATGCGGTCCAGCTGCTAGAAGACCTCGACGAAGACGATCAGAAGGCGATCATCGCCGAGCTGGAGCCGGAAACACAGGCCGCGGTCGAGAGCGCGCTCGCTTACCCGGAGGAAACCGCCGGGCGTCTGATGAACCGTCATGTGATGGCGGCACCAGAGCATATGCGGGTCGGCGACCTCATCGATTACCTGCGCAACGAAGGCGATTTCGAACACGATTTCTTCGAGGTCTTCGTCGTCGACGCCTCGTTCCACCCGGTGGGCACCTGCGCGCTCAACTGGATCCTCACCAGCCCGCGCACGGTCAAGCTTACCGACGTCATGAAACGCGACCAGACCCTGATCCCAGTGACCATGGATCAGGAAGAGGTCGCGCTGATGTTCCAGAAATACGCGCTGATCTCGGCCGCGGTAGTGGACGAAAGCGGGCGGCTTGTGGGCCAGATGACGGTCGATGACATCGTCCACATCATCTCCCAGGAAGCGGGCGAGGACGCGCTTTTGCTCTCGGGCGCGGGCGATGGCGACATCAACGAACCGATCCGCGAGGCCTATTCCGCCCGCGTGCGCTGGCTCATCGCCAATCTCGGGACGGCTGTCGTCGCCTCGGCGATCATTGCACTGTTCGGCGCAGCGATTGAGGCGCTGGTGGCGCTCGCCGTGCTGATGCCGATCGTCGCCAGCATCGGGGGCAATGCGGGCACGCAGACCATGGCGGTGGCGGTACGGGCGATAGCGACCAATCAGCTGACGAGGGCCAACACCTGGAGGATCGTCTGGCGCGAATTGCGCGTGGCTATGCTCAATGGCACGACGGTCGCCATCTTGATCGGGATCGCCGCCGGGCTGATCTTCGAGCCCATGATGGGCGCGGTGATCGCGCTCGCCATGGTGATCAACATCGTGGTGGCGGGCATGGCGGGCGTTCTGGTGCCCGTGATTTTCGAACGCTTGAAGCAAGATCCGGCGGTGGCTTCGTCGGTTTTTGTATCGATGATCACCGACAGTATGGGCTTCTTCGCTTTCCTCGGCCTTGCCGTTGTGAGTGGGCTTGTCCCCATGGGTTGAGCCGCCGGCGCCCTCGCCCTACCTTCCTCGCATGCCCCTTCATCTGACGAAGATCGCGTTTGGCGCGCAGAGCTATTCCGATATCGAAAGCTGGTATGCGGGGCGACGCAGCCCGTACCTGACGACGAAGTACCGCCCCACCAAGTGGCAGGAGTGCATCGGCGGATCGCTTTACTGGATCCACCAGCACGCGATCGTCGCGCGTTCCGAGATCACCGGTTTCAGCCAGGAGGAAAGCGGGCGCTGGCGGATCGAGCTGGAGCCCGAACTCATCCGCGTCCACCCACGTTCCAAACGCGCGCATCAGGGCTGGCGCTATCTGAAAGGCGATCCTCCGCGCGATCTGGCACCGGGCGAAGACATCGGGGATGCTCTCCCGGGCAAGCTGGCGGCGAAGCTGGAGAAGCTGGCGCTGATCTAGGGTCTAGCCCAGCTTGGGCGGCTGGGGCACCAGCATCGGCGTGTTCGCCAGATATTCGCGGTAGTCCGGGTCATCGCCCCAGCGTTCAAGCGCCTGCTGCTTCTGCAGATTGACGCCGCTGACCTTTGTGAGGAGCAGCGTTATGAAGATGGGCGAGATGACCACCAGCCAGGAAAGGCCGCTCAGCACCGGGATCGCGGCGATCAGCACGCCGGTCCACAGCGTGATCTCGCCGAAATAGTTGGGATGGCGCGACCAGCGCCACAGACCGACATTGATGAACTTGCCCTTGTTCGCGGGGTCCTTCTTGAACGCGCTTTTCTGCGCGTCGGCGACGCTCTCCCAGACAAAGCCAAACAACCACACCGCCGCGCCGATGAAGAAGTAAAGCCCGATTGGCGCGCGGGTCTGGGCCAGGATCGCAACATGCGCCGCCGAAGCGGTGAGCACCACCCACAGCCCTTGCAGGGTCCAGGCGACAAGAAAGCGCGCCGGGTTCACCTTGATCTTCTCGAAGCGCGAATCCGTGCCGCCCATCGCGTGGATGCGAATGAACAGGAAGGTGCCGAGCCTCGCGCACCAGATCACCACCATCGCCGCGATTGCCAGGCTGCGCAGATCGATTGCGCCGTGGTGGCTGTACGCCATGAAGCACGCCGCCACCGTCACGGTGAAATAGGTGATCGCACCGGTCGTGTCGTAGAATGTGTCCGACTTGGCGATGGCGGAGGGCACAAAAGCCACCCAGTTGATGACCATCGCCAGCACGACGCACAGGAAATAGGCGGAATAATTCCCGACCGCGATGGTCTGCGAGCCCGCCGCAATGCCGAAAGCAAACGCGATAGCCGTGACGATCAGGAAGGTGAGGATGCTTTTCATGACTGCCCCATATACGCGCTCGATCGATCAGGCGGATGCAGCGCTGCGCGTTTTCTCGACCACTCTGCGCAGCGCGTTGACATAGGTCTCAGGCGCTTGCGCTCCAGGGATCATGAATTTGCCGCCCACGATCATCGCCGGAACGCCGGTGATGTTGTAATCCCAGGCCTGCTTTTCTTCAGCGATCACACGGGCTTCGAGATCGGGATCATCCAGCGCCGCTTTCGCCGCTTCGCGGTGCACGCCGACGCTCGCCGCAATGTCGAGCAGCGCATCGCGATCGTTCAGGGGCTGGCGCTGGTTGAAATGCGCCTTGAAGAAAGCGAGCTTGAGCGCGGTCTGCACCTCTGGCCCCGCTTCCTCGAGCGCGAAGGTCAAAAGCTTGTGGCAATCGCGCGTGTTCCACATGCGCTGAGGAGGAGGGGTGCCCTCCCCTTCATAGGAGAGCGAAACGCCCGCCTCTTTGGCGATGTCCTTCATCTGCGCGCGCACCGCCGCGCCTTCCTCGGCCGAGCGGCCATATTTGCGGCTCAAATGCTCCTCGAAGCCTTCGCCTTCCGGCAGCATTCCCGGGTTGAGCTCAAACGGGCGCCAGCGCACCTGAGCCTCAATCTCACCCTCCAGTTCGGCGAGAGCCCTGGTCAGCTGGCCGTAGCCAATCGCGCACCATGGGCACACCACGTCGGAATAGATATCGATGGTCAGGCGCTCGGTCATGCGTCGGCTCCCTTATCCAGCCACCAGGTCACAAGCCGGTGTGCGATGGCGAAACGCTGTGGAAAGATCAGCGTCTCATTGCCGCCCGGCCCGGCGTTTCGCGCGTCCTCCAGCTCTTCGCGGTCGAACCAGCGCGCGTCGTCCAGCTCGGTCTTGTCGATGGTAAGCTCGGTCGTTTCGGCGATGCTCGTGCAGCCGATCATCATCTGGCTTGGGAAGGGCCAGGGCTGGCTGGCGAGATAGCGCACGCCCGAAACGCGCACGCCAACCTCCTCCCACACCTCGCGCGCCACCGCTTCCTCGATCGTTTCGCCCGGCTCGACGAAGCCTGCAAGCGCGGAATAGATCTTGGGCGGAAAGCGCGGCTGGCGGCCCAGCAGCAACTTGTCCTCATGCTCAACAAGCATGATCGTGACGGGATCGGTGCGCGGGAAATGCTGCGCGCCGCAATTGCCGCAGTCTCGCTGCCAGCCGCCTTTGGTGATCTTGGTCGGCGCTCCGCAATTGGCGCAGAACTTGTGCCGGGCGTGCCAGTCGACAAGCGACTTCGCGCCTCCATACACCGCCAGCTCTTCCGGACGTAGCAGCTGCATCACTTGCCAGGCGCGCGGCATGGCGGGGGAAGTGGAACCCTGCGGCGGGACCGGCGCGAAATGCGCCTTGTCATCCATCATGCCGAGAAAGACGAGCTCGGTATCCGGATCAACGTCGGCGAGCGTGCCCCAGATCAACCCGCCCGTCTCGTCGACTGACGGAAGCAGGCCATCCAGTTCCATGACGCGCGCGCGCCAGTTCATCAGGTTGCCGAGCGCCTCTGGATCGACGCGGATATTGTCCGCGCGGTCCATGGGCGACCCCGCAAAGGCAATCGGAGCGCAGCTCGCATCGAGCATGGCTTCTCTCACCCCTTCTTCATGACTTTCAGGTCTTCCTGAATCGCTGCAAGGTACTCTTCGCGCACCGGATAGCTTTCCGGCGGCATGTATTGCGTCCACAAGGCGGTGCGCAGGCCCAGTTTGTAATCGATCGCGCCCAGCGTGCCCGCCGCGCCGCCCCATCCGAACGTGTCGCCGACCGAGCGTCCGCCAGCGCCGTGGCCCTCTTTTTCCATCCACGAACCGGTCTTGTCGACGCTCGCTGGAATAAGGTCCGATGTCCCCACGCGCACCGCTTGCTCGCTCATGATCCGCTCTTCACCGAGCTTGCCAAAGCCCAGCAGCATGCGCAGGAAGCGGTCATAATCCTTGGGACTGGAGACCAGGCCGCCCCCGCCCGAGGGCACTTTGGGCGGATCAAGATAGATCGAGTTCGAAGCTGGATCGAGCGGCAGGACCGTGCCGTTCAAGACGCCGTAATTGTCCGCCAGGCGCCCCTTCTCGCTTTCCGGAACTGTCATGAAGGTGCTGGTCATGCCCAGAGGATCGAACAGACGCTCCTTGAGGAACGCTTCAAACTCCATGCCCGAGACCACCTCGATCACGCGGCCCAACAGGTCGATGCTGCACGAATAGCTCCACTTGCTAGCCGGCTGGTACATGAGCGGGAGTTCGGCCAGGCGATCGGCCCACACCTCAAGGCCGGGGGCCGGCTCGGGGTTCGGAACGCCCGGGATCGGGAAGCGACTGACGCGCCCGCCGACAATTCCGTTCTCAACATAGGCGTCGAGCAGCGGGCCCTTGCTGACGATCGTGTAGCCGAGCCCCGCGGTGTGGGTCAGCAATTGGCGGATCGTGATCGGGCGCTCGGCGGGCACGGTGTTATCCAGTGGGCCTTCAGGATCGACCAGAACCTGCATATCGCGAAAGGCGGGGATCACCTCCTGCAGGGGCATTTCGAGACCGAGCTTACCTTCATCGATCAGCATCATGATCGCCATGCCGGTAATCGGTTTTGACATCGAGTAGATGCGATAGAGCGTGTCCTCGTCGACCGGAGCGCTGCCATTCAGGCTGAGCGTACCTCCGCCTACGGTATGCGCGTGGTCCTCCTGATCCCAGCCGAAGGTCAGGAACATGTTCGCCACTTTGCCTTCCGAGACGTACTTCTCGGCCATGGCGGCCACATTGGGCCACGCTTCTGCTACGTCGTGCGCCAGCAGGTCTCGACCGAAGGGCAGGCCCGACAAAGCCGCTGCGCTCGCCAGATAGGCGCCGCCGCGAAAAAGCGAACGGCGCGAGATTTCCGGCGCGTGGCCGAGGGTATCGAAGGTGCGGAAAGCCATGATCTGAGGAATCTCCCAAGAGGTTTTGCGCGCGTGTTTGGGGCAGATCACCCAAAGCGTCAATCCGCTCGGCCTGCCTCATATTGAGCCTTGCAATGTCGAGGTGTTATACCCATATAACACACATGCTCAATCTGATCTCCTGGCTCATCGGCCTTGTCTGCCTCATCCTCGGGATTCCGCTCTTGATCCCAGTCGTCGGCATCCTCTTGTGGCTGCTCCTGCCGGTTTGCGCGCTGGGCATTCTGATCGGCGCGCTGTCCTCGAAAGACAGCGGACGCAATTTCAACATTCTGGTGTTTGTGCTGATTATCCTGCGGCTGTCCGTCTTTGGCGGAGTCGCCTGACGGCCCGCGCGGACTTTTAGACCAGCGCGAGCCTGGCCGCCTTGGCGAACAGGCTTGGCAGACCCGCTTCGTCGAGATCGCTTATCCGCCACCATTCGCCTGCAATGGCAGGATTCATTTCGACACTTCCGCGTTTTACCCGCAAGGTCAGGTGCGCATGGGTAAAGGTGTGGCGGACGGCACCCAAATCTTCCCATTGCGCAGCGATAGGAGGCTCGTCCGAACCATCGCTCTGTGCGGTCCAGCCATCATCCGGAATCGCCCGCATCGATCCCAACATGCCCATTGGAGGTCTTGTGACGAGCCACACCTGCCCTTCGCGCTCGATCCAGTAGGCAGTGCCCAGTCGCTCAGGCTTCGCTTTCTTGGCGGGTTTGACCGGCAATCGCTCAGGCTCGCCCTGCTTTCGCGCCTCGCATACCTCGCTTACCGGACACAACAGACAGCGCGGCGCTTTGGTCGTGCATATGCTGGAGCCCTGATCCATCATCGCCTGCGCGAAATCACCGGCTCGCGCCTCGGGCGTGATGGCTTCGGCGTCGCTGCGGATCGCCTTGCGCGCGCCGGGCAGCGGCTTCTCAATCGCGAACAGCCGCGCAACCACCCGCTCAACATTTGCATCCACCACCACGGCACGCTGACCAAAGGCAATCGCTGCGATCGCGGCCGCCGTGTAGGCGCCGAGTCCCGGGAGCTCGCGCAGTTCGGCCTCCGTTTCGGGAAAGCCACCAAGAACGGCCACTTCTCGAGCGCACTTCACAAGGTTTCTAGCCCGCGAATAATAGCCCAGCCCCGCCCAGGCCGCCATGATCGCCTCATCTTCCGCCGCGGCCAGATCGAAGACACTCGGCCACACCCTTGTGAACTTCTCGAAATAAGGCTTCACCGCCGCAACCGTCGTCTGCTGCAACATGACCTCTGAAAGCCACACGCGATAGGGCCAGTTCGGATCGGTGGGTCTGGCCCTACCGGGAGGGTTGCGCCAAGGAAGTTCGCGCGCGTTCTTGTCGTACCAGTCGAGCAGACGCTGGGATATTGTTTCGGGGGCGCTGGAGGTCACGCACGCTTTATGGCATGGGCACGAGCGTCATGGGAAGCGGCACCAAACGAAGCTCCGGGAAAACCTCGAAACGCGCCAAGCATTTCGAGCGCCCACGCGGGGGCGCGGCGAAGCCTATCGGCGAGCTCATGCCCGAAATCGGTCGGACCGCGTTTCGCCGCTTCGGCTTTGTGCAAAGCTCGATCGTCACGCGCTGGCCCGAAATTGTCGGCCCGCACCACGCCCGTTTCTGCGCGCCGGAAAGCTTGCGTTTCCCCCCGGGGGAAAAGTCCGAGGGCATCCTCCAACTCGTTGTCACGCCCGCTCATGCCCCGCTGATCCAGCAGGTCACGCCAGAGATCATTGAGCGGGTGAACCGCTTTTTCGGCTACAGCGCGGTTGCCCGCATCAAGCTGCGTCAAGGTGCGGTTAAGCCTCCTCAAGACAAGGCCGCTGCCAAAGCGCCACCTTCGCTTAAGCCCATCCCGATGGAACTGGGGGACAGTTTGCGCGATATTGGGGACCCGGAATTGCGCACCGTGCTGGAATCGCTGGCCCGCAGTCTCGACAACAAAGACGATACGAAGGACGAAACTTCAAAGTGAGAGCCTTTCGCACGCTATCAGCCCTGCGGGTCGCCTGCGGCGCGTTTGTCGGCCTGTCTGCGCTCGCTCTTGGACTGGGCTCAGCGGCGCCGGGTGGCGCTCAGAGCCTGGCTAACCCGCAAAGCGACTTTGTCGACCTGCCACCGCAAGCCTGGCTAAGTGTGGTCGAGAGAACGTCGCACGGCTATCGCATCGGGAAACCCGAGGCTGAAGGACAGCTCATCGAGTTTATCAGCTACACCTGTAGCCACTGCGCGGATTTCGCAAAACAGAGCGACGGCACCCTTGATGTGGCAGCCATTGGTCCGGGCTATCTCTCTGTCGAAGTGCGCCCGGTGATCCGCAACTATCTCGACCTGGTGGTGACCATGCTTGTGCAATGCGGAGACCCAGCCGGGTTCAAAGACCGCCACCGCACGTTTCTTTACACGCAAGACGAGTGGCTCGATAAGGCGATCAAGGCGCCGCAATCCCAGAAAGCGATATGGTCGCGCGGAACAGCGGAGGGCCGGATCAACGCCGCCAAAGCGCTCGGTTTTGAACAGACCCTCGTGGCCAAAGGGGTGACCATGCCTCAAATCAACACCTGCCTAAGAGATGAGCGCGCGGCGCAGGAAATCCTCGCTAACGACAAGGACGACCGGGCCAAGTTCGAGATAACCAGCACGCCTACCTTCGCGTTCAACGGGGAAAAGCTGGACGAAGTTCACGATTGGCCTGCGCTGTCGGCCACGCTGCAGGCAAGGTTCCGTCCCGATCCGCAAGAGAGCGTCACCGGCGGTTGAAAACGCGACGGGCGCCGAGGATTCTGATCCACACTCTCACTGAAATGCGGGCGCCTCTAAGGGTTTCTACACAGAACTGACACAATTTTACACAAGCGCTGCGTGCCTGACCTTTACCTGCGGCGTGTTCGCTGCAAACCTCACGTGACAAAAAGGATACCTCCATGATTTCCGCCCGCCTCACCTTTCGCACCCCTTTCTCCGCGCTCGCTCTGGCGCTCGGCGCACCGCTTGCTCTGGCGGCTTGCAGTGAAGATGCCGCCGTCCAGGACATCCCGCGCGGCGAGCCGATCGCGCCGATTGCAGCGCCGGAAGGCACAGCGTGGCTCGAAACCTTCACCGTGTCGGAAGATGGCCAAGGTTACATAGTGGGCAATCCCGAGGCGCCCTTGAAGCTTGCGGAATACGCCTCTCACACCTGCGGCGCGTGCGCGAATTTTGCCGTGACAGGCAAACCATCGCTGAAAGAATATGTCGAGACAGGCGTTGTAAGTTTCGAACAGCGCGAAGTCTTCCTGAACACGTTTGACGTGGTGATCGCATCGCTTGCTCGGTGTGGGCCGGATGAGCGCTTTCAGACGCTTTCAGACGAGGTGTGGCAGAACCTGTCGAGCGTGATGCAAGGCATTCAGAATAATTCCGAGGCCGCCCAGTCCGCCGGACAGCTCGATGTAAGCCAACGCTTCGTTCGGATCGGCGAGGTCACGGGCCTCATTGATTTCTTCGCCGCGCGCGGGCTTTCGTCGGATCAGGCGCGTATGTGCCTTGCGCAGAGCGAGAACATCGAAGCGATGGTCGAGGCCGCCGGTGACAAAGCGAACGAGGTTGGTGTCACAGGCACACCGACCTTCACGCTCAACGGCGCGAAGGTCGACGCTAACCAGTGGGACGGGCTCGAACCGATCCTCCAGCGCGCCGGCGCGCGTCAGGAATAAGGTCGCGGGGGCGCGTCTATGCAGATAAACCGGCTCAAACTCAGCGGATTCAAGAGCTTTGTCGAACCCGCTGAATTGCGAATCGAGCCGGGGCTGACGGGTGTCGTCGGGCCGAATGGTTGCGGCAAATCCAACGTCTTGGAAGCCATCCGCTGGGTCATGGGTGAAACCTCGGCCAAGTCGATGCGCTCGGGCGGCATGGAAGATGTGATCTTCGCGGGCACCTCGACGCGGCCCGAACGCGCCTTTGCCGAAGTGGTGCTGCACGCCGAAGACGACGCAGGCGAAGAGTTGGTGGTTACCCGCCGGATCGAACGCGGCGCGGGCTCGGCCTACCGGGTGAACGGGGCGGATGTACGCGCCAAGGATGTAGCGCTCACCTTCGCCGACGCCGCGACTGGCGCGCATTCTCCCGCGCTGGTCAGCCAGGGCAAAATCGCGCAGGTTATTGCGGCCAAGCCCGCCCAGCGCCGTCAGATGCTTGAAGAAGCCGCCGGAATCGCGGGTCTGCATGTCCGGCGCAAGGACGCCGAGAGCAAGCTGCGCTCCACCGAGGCCAATCTGGCGCGGCTCGAGGACCTGATGGCGGGACTGGATTCGCAAATGGCCGCGCTCAAGCGGCAAGCGAAGCAGGCCGAGCGCTACACCAAGCTGACCGAGCAGATCACCACCGCCGAAGCGCGCCTGCTGTTTGCCCGCTGGCGCGAAGCGGCGCAGGCCGCAAAGGAAGCGCGCGAGGCCGCGCAAGGAGCTGAGGACAACGTCGCCAGGGCGAAGCAGGCCGCCGAGGCCGCCGAGCGCGATCAGGCGACGATTGCGCAGGAATTGTCCGAAGCGCGCGAGGAACTCGCCGACCGCCGCGATGACGCCAGCGCGCACGGCCACCGCATGGCGGCCTTGTCGGAGAAGCTCGAAGCGGCTGAAGCCCGCTTGGCTGATCTCACACGTCAACGCGAGCAGCTTGAGCAGGATCGCGCGGCGGCGGATCGCCTGACGGGTGACGCGGTCGACGCGCTTGCCAAGCTGGAAGCCGACCTCCAAGCCAGCCGCGCGGGGCTAGCCGAAGCCGAGGACGAACGCCCTCGAGTTGTCGAGCGGAACGAGCGGGCCGAGAGCGCTAGCCGGGCTGCGGAAATGGCGCTGGCAAAGGCAACGGCGGATCAGGCGGGCGTCGAAGCCGAATGGCGCGTCGCCGAAGCCGCCATAGAGCAAGCGCAGAGCCGCCTTGAGCGTCTCCAGCGCGACGAAGAGCGTATCGTCGCCACGCGGGCTGAACTCGGCAGCGGAGACAACGCCGAACATGCGGTGATCGCAGCGCGCGAAGCCGCCGAGGAAGCGGCGGGCGAGGTGACGCGTCTGCGGACCACACTGGAGACGGATCAGACGCGCAAGGGCGAGCTCCAGATCGCGCGCGACGAGGCGGCCAACGCGCTTGCGACAGCGCGGGCGGAACTGGCGGGGGTTGAGCGCGAGCACAATGCCCTCGCCCGTGATCGCGACGCCCGCCTCAAGAGCGCCAAAAACCGCGAAGGATTGCCCGCAGCGCTCGATCGGATCCGCGTGGCTCCGGGCTATGAGCGTGCGCTGGCCGCGGCGCTCGGCCGCGACGCGAAGTCCCCTCTTGGCACCTCTTCCAGCGTGACCGATGGGCGGTTCTGGACCGGCAGTGAGCCTCCCGAGGCGGTCGCCGACAGCCTGCTGGCTCACATCGATGATTGCCCTTCCGAGCTCCGCGCGCGCCTGGCGCTCGTCCACCTTGTCAAAGAGGATGACGACCGCGCGCTGAAGCCCGGCGAGTGGCTGGTGACGCTCGCTGGGCATTTGCGGCGCTGGGACGGTTTCATCGCGCGCGGCGAGGGCTCGGCAGAGGCGGCGCGGCTTGAGGCGGCCAACCGGCTTGCGGAGCTTGAATCGCAATTGCCCTCCTTGCGCGAGACAGTCGAGCAAGCGGCGAGAGCCGAAGCCACCGCTCGCGAAGATCTTTCGACGCTTCAGCGCGACCTTATTGCCCTTGAACGCAGCTTGGCGGGCGCCGTCGAGGCGGAACGCGGCGCGCTTCGTCAGCTCGACGCCGCCGAGGCGGCCAGGGAAAGGCTTGCGGCGCGGCTGGACGAACTCGGCGCGGGGGCGAAGGATCTTGCCGAACAGCTCTCATCCGCGCGCGGCGATCTGGTGTCGGCGCAGGCCGCGCGCTCCGCCCTGCCCGCACCGGACGCCGGGCGCGCCGCGCTGGAAGCCGCGCAAGCCAAGCACGACGCCGCGCGCACCGCCGTGCAGGCGTCCCTCGCCGAACTCGCCGCGCACGATCAGACTCTGGCGGTGGCGCGCGAACGGCTTGCCGCGCAACAGGCTGACTACGCGAACTGGAAATCGCGCTCGAGCGAGGCCGAGCAACGCGTCGCGCAAGCGGGCCGGCGGCTGGAAGAGATCGAAGAGGAAAGCGCCGTCATCGCCGCAAAGCCGGCAACACTGATGGCTGAGATCGAACAGGGCGATACAGTGCGCGAGCGGCTGACCCGTGAGCTCAACGAGGCCCAATTGGCGCTCGACGATTGCGAGGCGCGGGCGCGGATGGCGAACGAAGCGCTCGCCGCCGCGAACGAGGAGCTCGCCGTCGCGCGCGAGGGCCGCGCAACCCTCGCCGCGCGAGCCGAAAGCCAGGAATCGCGCCGGAGCGAACTGGCTCGAATCTCCGGCGAACGATTCCAGGCTCCTCCACCGCTGCTTTCGGAGCGCTTCGGCTTCGAGGTGGAGGCGGTGGAGCACGCGCAGGCCGAGAGCGAAGAGCTCGACCGGCTTACCGCCGCGCGCGAACGCATCGGTCCGGTCAACCTTGTCGCCGCCGACGAACTCAAGCGGATCGAGGAGGAGCACGGCGCCAACGCGTCCGAACAGGCCGAGCTGACCGAAGCGGTTGCGCGCCTTCGCGGTTCGATCGGCAATCTCAACCGCGAAGGGCGCGAACGCTTGCGCACGGCCTTCGAAGAGGTGAACGCCCATTTTCAGGAGCTCTACCCGCGCCTGTTTCAGGGCGGCCAGGCCCATCTTGCGCTGGTGGACAGCGATGACCCCCTGGAAGCCGGCCTTGAGATTTTCGCTCAGCCGCCGGGCAAGCGCCTGCAATCGCTTTCGCTCCTGTCAGGCGGCGAGCAGGCGCTGACCGCGACCGCGCTCATTTTCGCTTTGTTCCTCACCAATCCGGCGCCGATCTGCGTGCTCGACGAAGTTGATGCGCCGCTTGATGATGCCAATGTGGAGCGGTTTTGCGATCTGCTCGATTCGATGGTGCGCACAACAACCACGCGCTATCTAATCGTCACGCACAACGCGGTCACGATGAGCCGGATGCATCGCCTATTTGGCGTAACTATGGCCGAAAAAGGGGTCTCGCGCCTCGTCAGCGTTGACCTGGGTGAAGCGGAATTGATGGCCGCGGAGTGACCCGCGCCCTCGCCTGTCAACGACGCGCGCGCACAGCGATCCTCAGGCCTTGATCGCTTTGGCCAGCCGGTCCCGGACAGCCTTGAGCGCCGCGATCGTCTCCGAGTGATCGGGCTTGAGCGTTTCAACAGTGACGTGCGTATCGGGGTTCGCGCCCTCGTTTGCGCGGCGGTCCCCCTTTCGGCGGTCCTCTCCGCTGCGCCGATCGAGCTCCGACTTGCTTCGAGCCCGCAACACGGCTTCGGCGCCCTTGAGCGTATAGCCTTCCTGATTGACCAGCCGATCGATTTCTTCGACCAGCTTGACATCGTCGAGCCGGTAATAGCGACGCCCACCGCTGCGTTTCAGGGGCTTGAGAAGCGAGAATTGCTGTTCCCAGTACCGCAGGACGTGCGGCTTTATCTCGAGCGCTTCGCTGACCTCACCAATCGTGCGAAGCGCGTTCTCGTCCTTGCCGTCGTCGAATTCCGCCATGGTTTCGCGCGCTAACCGGCTTTGGCGATCTGTTCTTTGAGGAGCTGGCTGGCGCGGAACGTCATGACCCGGCGCGGCGTAATCGGCACTTCGACGCCGGTCTTGGGGTTGCGACCGATCCGTTCATTCTTGTCCCGCAGAACGAAACTGCCGAACCCGGACACTTTCACATTCTCGCCGTTGGCCAGCGCGTCGCACATATGGTCGAGGATCGATTCCACCAGCTCCAGCGATTCCGCTCGACTAAGACCCATCTTGCGATTGATGGTCTCAGCCAAGTCGGCCCGTGTCAGAGTTCCAACTGAACGCATTGCGCGCGATCCTTTCTCTTTGGTGCGACCCAAGCGTGTGAGAAACATACAACTTTCCCACTATTCCCGCAACATAACACGCCCGTCAGACGCTGCCTGTGCACAAATGTCGACGTGAAGCCGCCTGGCCGTCAGGCCCGCAGGAGGCAGGCTCCCCAGGTGAAACCGCCACCCATTGCTTCGAGCATGAGCAGGTCTCCGGCCTTTATGCGACCGTCGCGGCGCGCTTCGTCGAGCGCGAGCGGCACCGAAGCGGCGGAAGTATTGGCGTGGCGATCAACCGTCACGATCACTTTTTCAGGCGGAATGCCCAGCTTCTTCGCTGTGGCATCAAGGATGCGGGCGTTGGCCTGGTGCGGCACGACCCAATCGATCTCTTCAGCCGAAACGCCAGCGTCTTCAAGCACTTCACCGAGAACCCCGGCGAGATTGACGACCGCGTGACGAAACACTTCGCGTCCCTTCATCCGCAAGTGCCCAACCGTTTGCGTGCTTGACGGGCCGCCATCAACGTAAAGCAGATCGTGCTGCGCGCCGTCGGCGTGAAGGCGGGTTGCGAGGATCCCAGCCTCGCCCTTGCGCGCGGTGTCGAGGCCCGGCGCCTCAAGCACCACGGCACCCGCGCCGTCTCCGAACAGGACGCAGGTCGTGCGGTCCTCCCAGTCGAGGATACGGCTGAACGTTTCCGCGCCGATGACAAGCGCGCGAGTCGCTCCCCCGGTCCGAAGCAGCGAATCGGCTGTCGCCAGCGCGTAAAGAAATCCTGAGCACACCGCCGCAACGTCGAAGGCCGGTCCGCCGTTGCAGCCGAGCGCGTGCTGCACCTTGGTCGCGGTTGCCGGGAAGGTGTTATCCGGCGTCGCCGTTGCGACGATAATCAGATCGATATCAGCCGGTGTCAGATCAGCGTCATCGAGAGCGGCGCGCGCCGCCTGTGTCGCGAGCGTGGCGGTGGTTTCCCCATCACCGGCAATATGCCGCTGACGAATGCCCGTGCGAGCGACGATCCACTCGTCGCTGGTGTCGATCTTCTCAGCGAGTTCCGCGTTCGTGACGACGCGCGGCGGCAGAGCTGAGCCTGAGCCCAGCAATCGGGCGCCGGGCGTTGGACCTGTCACGCGGTTTGCTCTTTATCCGACGCTTGGCTTGGCGAGGACGAGGTTCCGGCACCTGCGCTGGTACCGGCTCCGGCGCCGTTGCCCCAATCGCTTCCCAGCCGCGCTAGGTCCTCGGCAATCCGTTCCGTCAGTGCGTTCGACAAAAGGCTGGCGGTGACAGCCACCGCATGGCTCACACCCTTGGCGTTGGCGCTGCCATGGCTCTTCACGATCACGCCGTTCAGGCCAAGAAAGACCGCGCCGTTATGATTGTTGGGATCGAGATGATGGCGCAGCAGCTCGGTTGCCGGGCGCGAGACGAGAAAACCGAACTTGGAGCGCAGCGAACTGGTGAACGCCTGCCGCAAGAGGTCGGTCACGAAACGAGCGGAGCCTTCGATCGCCTTGAGCGCGATATTGCCCGAAAACCCGTCGGTGACGACCACATGGGTTTCCCCGCGATTGATCTTGTCGGATTCGACGAACCCGGCAAATTCCAGCGCCAGACCACCCACTTCGTCTTCGCTCGCCGCCTGCAATTGAGCGGCCGCATCGCGCAGAGCGTCGGTTCCCTTGATTTCTTCGGTACCGATATTGAGCAAGCGCACGCGCGGACGTTCGAAACCGTTCACGATCCGCGAATAGGCCGCACCCATGACGGCAAACTGCACCAGATTGCGCGCGTCCGCTTCTGTGTTGGCGCCCAGATCGAGCATCACGACATCGTGCTCTTCGAGCGTCGGCATCAAGGCTGCGAGCGCCGGCCGGTCGATACCGGGCATAGTGCGCAGCGCGATCTTGCTCATCGCCATCAGAGCGCCGGTGTTGCCTGCGCTCACCGCCGCACCCGCATCGCCCGCCTTCACCGCGTTCACGGCCAGTCCCATCGACGTCGTCTTGGATCGGCGCAAGGCCTTACTGGGCAGCTCGTCGCCCGCCACGACGTCATCGCAATGAAGAATCTCAGAAGCGCCGCGAAGACCGGGGTGATTATCCAGCGCGCGCTCGATACGCGCCTGATCGCCGACTAACAGGAATTGAAACGCGTCGTGATCACGCCGAGCGAGCGCCGCGCCCTCAATCATGACGCGCACACCCTCATCGCCGCCCATCGCATCAAGAGCGATACGCGGAAGGGCCATGCCGTTTATCCTTCACTCAAATGTGTGATCAGATGCCCTTGGGCATCAGCACCTGACGGCCGTTATAATAGCCGCAATGGCCGCACACATTGTGCGGGCGCTTGAGTTCGCCGCAATTCGGGCATTCGTGGAAGGCTTCAACCTTCAGCGCGTCATGCGCGCGGCGATTGCCACGGCGGTGGGGCGATACTTTTCTCTTTGGGACAGCCATGGCTACACCAATTCCTCAAAATTCATGCGTTTGCAGCGCGGGGCGCTCAGGTAACTCGATGCCGCACTTAGGGGTCCGCAGCAGGCGGCGCAAGCGTTGTCGCGCAGCGTTCCGGCCCGGTTGTGTCGGAAAGCCGCTGCCTATAGCGAAATTTTTCTGGAGCGCAAGTATTGTGCGAAGGGCCTTGTCTCGCGCGTCATTGGCCGCGCTCCATCCCGCGGAACCCTTATCGTTCTCCCAGCGCTACCCGCAAACCAGTAAGCAATTAGGCAAGCGCTTATATATCGGGGCGATGCAGAAAGTCTTTGAAGCCCTTGCATCCAGCGTTCGCCGCAAGATCCTCGCCTATCTCTCGGAGACCGAGTTGACAGCGGGGCAGATTGCGGACCGCTTCGACATCTCCAAACCCGCGGTCTCCCAGCACCTCAGCGTGCTGCAAAACGCCGGATTGATCGAAAGCGAAAAGCGCGGGCAGTTCGTTCACTACCGGATCGTGCGCGAAAACCTGACCAACACGCTCGACGGTTATGTGCAGGAAGTCTGCCCCGTGTCGCACCCGCTCAAGCGCGAGAGCCACGCGATGAACAAGGCCGCATCGGGCGATCAGGACAAAGCGTAATCCGAGACGAACGCGTTGTTCTTGCGTTCCTGACCAAACGTGCTGGTGGGACCATGTCCGGGGATGAAGGTGATGTCTTCGCCGAGCGGCCAGAGGCGCTGGGTGATCGAATCGATCAGATCCTGATGATTGCCGCGCGGAAAATCCGTGCGCCCGATCGAGCCCTGGAACAGCACGTCGCCGACAATCGCAAACCGGCTCGGCCGATGGAAGAACACCACATGCCCGGGCGTGTGGCCGGGGCAATGGATGACATCGAGCATGAGATCGCCGACCGTCACGGTGTCGCCATGCTCAAGCCAGCGCGTGGGTGTGAACGTCTTGGCTTCCATCCCCCAGCGCGCGCCGTCATCGTCCAATTGCTCGATCCAGAACAGATCATCCTTGTGCGGGCCTTCGATCGGTAGCCCAAGCTCATCCGCGAGCATCCCCGCCTGCCCGCAATGATCGAGATGCCCATGCGTGATGAGCAGCTTTTCCAGCGTCACGCCCGCTTTGGCGACGCCAGCTTTCAACTTGTCGAGATCGCCCCCAGGATCGACCAGCGCGGCCTTCATGGTCCTGGTGCACCAAATGAGGGAGCAGTTCTGCTGGAGCGGCGTCACGGGAAGGATTGCCGCGCGCATGGGGGGAAGCGGTTGGTCGGTCATGGCGCCCATCTAAATCCGCCCGCCCTTCCACACAACCCGACCGATAATCTCCACCTCGTCAGCCTCCACATTGACCGGCGGATAGGCCAGGTTCTGGCTTAGCAGCGAGAACCGCCCCGCCCCAGCGCTCGCCACGCGTTTGACCATCAGCGTCTCACCCAGCCGCACGACGTGCACGCCATCGCGAAACGCGCGTTGCGAGCGATCGACCAGGATTTCGTCACAGTCATTGAGCAGCGGCTCCATCGAATCGCCCTCGACCGTAATCACCGACAACTGCCCGTGCTCCAGCCCCTGCTCGGTTAGCCAGCGCCGTGAGAATTTGAACGCGTCGAACACGACCTCAGCATCGGGCAGCGAACCCGGCCCGGCGGACGCGCCAATCGCGAGCCGCGGCACGTCAACATAGCTCGGCGTAAGATCATCCTGCCGCCTGATATAGGATTTTTCCTTTAAAGAAGACCCTTCAGGACCGAGCTCATTCTCATCCACACCGAAGAACTGCGACAGTGTGCGGCGATCACTCTCCTCCAGCTTTCGCGGTGATCCTTTGCGAATGAATTGTTGGAGATAGCTCGGGTTGCGACCTAGCATCTCGGACAGGCTCGAGAGGCTTGCCCCGCGCTCCTGCGAGAGTGCGAGAAGGCGCGCACGGGCGCCGGACAGCGGAGTTTCAGTCGATTTGGTCATGCCATTCTTCCTACATGAAGGATTTTTCCTAGACAAGTAGGATTTCGCGTGGAACGTTTCAAGAACACCGGGCGATTCGCGGGATCGGTCGCTCGGTGAACCACCACCCACCCGCACACAAACAACAGGGAGAACCACCGTCATGCTGATTCGGAAAGTCGAACAATTCCTGCGCGAGCACGATATGCCAGCCACCAAGTTCGGACGCCTCGCTGCGCACGACCCTCGCTTTGTGCTCGACTTGCGGATGGGGCGGATCCCGCGCGCCGAGACCGAGGCGCGCACCCTGGCCTGGATGGCAAGCTATCGCACAGTCGCGGCCCCGGCCCCAGTCCCGGCCTCAGTTCCGGACCCAGCCCCCGTCCCAACCGAAGCCGCCAGCGAAACGAAGGGGTTTGCCCATGTTTGAAATCGAATTGCTCGAAACCAAATCCGCCGAATCGGATAAAGCCGCGAATGCAACTCCAGCGCGCCCGGCGCGTTACCGCCCGCGCCGCTCGACCGCAGACCGTCTGCGGGCGGCGCTGCTCGCGCTCGCCGAAAGCCACGGCGAAGTGGTGACGCATGAAGAAAGCGCGTGGTCGTCGATCACCTTCACCGGCACCCGCCATGAAGTCGTGCTCGACTTTGACGGCTGCGACGCGGTCGAAGCCGGGGAGACCTTCATCGCCGAGTTGCCCGAGCACGAATTCCGCATTCCCGGACAACTGGTCGCCGACGCCAGCGTGCGCGAAGTGGACCACCGCTTCGGCGCCGATGAGCGCATGGTGGTGACGTGCGTCCTGCTGCTGCTTGAGGAGGTGTAAGCGCCTCCTCAGGTACAGCGGGCTAAGCGCGCCGCACCACCAGATTGCGGATTTCGCTCATGTCCTCCATCGCGAAGCGGATGCCCTCGCGGCCAAGGCCCGAGTCCTTGACGCCGCCATAGGGCATGTTGTCGACCCGGTAGCTGGGCACATCGTTGATGACGACGCCGCCCACTTCCAGTCGGTCCCAGGCGTCGAACATCTTGAACAGGTCGCGCGTGAAGATGCCGGCCTGAAGGCCGAATTGGGAGCGGTTTACTTCAGCGAGCGCCTCATCGAAATCCGCGAACTTGATCAGGACCGCGAGCGGACCGAACGCCTCGTCGTTCAGCGCCCGCGCGTCCCGGTCGACATTCTCAAGCAGCGTCGCCTCCAGCATGTTGCCACGCGACAACCCGCCTCCGCACAAAAGGCTCGCGCCCGCTTCGACGGCTTCATCGATCCAGCCTTTCAGGCGCGTCGCCTCGCCCTCGGAAATCATCGGGCCGATGAACACGTCGGGATCCTTGGGATCACCTGCCACGAGCGTCTTGGTCTTCGCGACGAGCATCTCCTTGAAGCGGTCATAGACATTTTCGTGAATGAGGATTCGCTGGACCCCGATGCACGACTGGCCGGACTGGTAAAACGCCCCGAAGATGATCCGCTCCAACGCGTCTTCCAGGTCCGCATCGTGATCAACAATAACCGCTGCGTTGCCGCCCAATTCCAGAACGACCTTCTTCTTGCCCGCCTTGGCTTTCAGGGCCCAGCCCACCGCCGGTGAGCCGGTGAAGCTCAGCAGTTTGAGGCGCTCATCCTCGGTAAACAGGTCCGCCCCATCGCGGCGCGCGGGCAGGATCGAAAAAGCGCCTTCGGGCAGGATGTCGCATTCGGCCAGCACCTCACCCATGATGAGCGCGCCAAGCGGCGTCTTGGAGGCGGGCTTCATCACGAACGGACAGCCCACCGCAAGGGCAGGCGCGATCTTGTGCGCCGCGAGATTAAGCGGAAAGTTGAAAGGGGAGATAAAACTGCACGGGCCAATCGGATAGCGTTTCCACATCGAGGAATAGCCCCTGGCGCGCGCGGAAATGTCGAGCGGCATGATCTCCCCGTAAATGCGCACCGCCTCTTCGGCCGCGATCCGAAAGGTGTCGATCAGCCGTGTGACCTCGCCTTCGGAATCCTTGATCGGCTTACCCGCCTCCACGCACAAGGCGTAGGCCAGTTCATCGAAGCGCTCCTTGAAGCGGGCGACGCAGTGCATCAGCACATCCTGGCGTTCGTATGCCGCCAGCTTCCCCATCGGCTCGGTCGCCGCCACTGCGCCGACAATCGCTGTGTCGATCGTTTCAGGGTCGGCGAGCGCCGTGCGAAAGGCAACCTCACCGGTGTACTTGTCCGTGACTTCCAGATCGGTGTTGGGCTGCGCGGCCTTGTTGTTGAGATAGAGAGGGTAGGTGTCTTTCAACTGCGACATGGCTCTTCTCCAGTGCCGATCCGCGTTACAGGTCCGCGCTCAATTCTTTGATATCATGGTTCAGGATCTGGTCGTTCTCGCTGTAATCGACCGGGCAGTCGATCAGATGAACCCCCGGCGTATTCCGGCATGAGGCGAGCAGTTCGGTCAGGTGTTCAGACGATTCCACCCGGTGGCCGCTCGCGCCATAGCTCTCGGCATATTTGACAAAATCGGGGTTGCCATAGGTCAGCCCGTAATCGGCGAAGCCCATATTCGCCTGCTTCCAGCGGATCATTCCGTAGGCATCGTCGCGCAAGATGAGGACGGTGAGATTTAGCCCAAGGCGCACCGCGGTTTCCATCTCCTGACTGTTCATCATGAAGCCGCCATCGCCGCAGATCGCCATGACCGCTCGCTCGGGATAGAGCATCGCGCTCATCATCGCCGATGGCAGCCCCGCCCCCATCGAGGCGAGCGCGTTGTCGAGCAGCACCGTGTTGGGAAAGTAGGCGGTGTAATTACGCGCAAACCAGATCTTGTAGATCCCGTTGTCGAGGCAGATGATGGCGTCTTCGGGCATGGCCTCCCTGACTTGCTTGACGAGATGAGGGGGGAAGATGGGAAAACGCGCATCCTGCTCCAGCGGTTCGGAGTGTCTGACCTCCGCGCGGCGATAGCAAAGCAAGGGGTCGAAATTCCAGGTCTGCTGGGGTGTTATCGCTTCCTTGATCTGCCAGATCGCGTTGGCGATATCGCCGATCACCTCGATCTGGGGGAAGTAGACGGGATCCACCTCGGCGGTCTTGTTCGAGATATGGATGACCTTCGTGCCGCCCTCTTTGGGATCGTCGAAGGCGTCACGCATGAAGAACGGCGGCTTCTCGATAACATCGTGGCCTACATTGATGATGCAGTCCGCGTCCTCGATCGCGCGATGGCAGAAATCGCCTGAGGAGAGCGCCGCGCAGCCCAGAAACAGCGGGTGGCGTTCATCGATGACGCCTTTGCCCATTTGCGTCGTGACGAAGGGAATACCGGTCTTCTCGATGAACTGGTTGAGCATCCGGCCCGTCATCGTGCGGTTTGCCCCCGCCGCGATAACGAGCACGGGCTTGCGCGCCTGCTCGATCGCCTCAACCGCCATGCGAACCGCCTTCGCTTCGGCGGAGGGGCGCCGAGCCAGCGAGGGTTGCAGCGGACGGCTGCCGGTCTGCTCGTCCGCAATATCCTCGGGCAATTCCAGATGCGTTGCGCCGGGCTTTTCCTCCTGCGCCAAACGGAACGCCTCGCGCACTCGGCTGGGGATATTGTCGCCGCTTGCTAGCTGGTGCGTGAACTTGGTGATCGGCCCCATCATATCGACCACGTCAAGGATCTGGAAACGGCCCTGCTTGGAATGCTTGATCGGTTTCTGGCCGGTGATCATCATGATGGGCATACCGCCCAGCGTTGCGTAAGCCGCGCCGGTTACAAGATTCGTCGCGCCCGGCCCGAGCGTCGCGAGGCACACGCCAACCTTGCCGGTGTGCCGACCATAGGTGGCGGCCATGAACGCCGCGCTCTGTTCGTGGCGGGTCAGCACCAGCTTGATCCGCTTTGCTCGGCTAAGCGAATCAAGCAGATCGAGGTTTTCCTCACCCGGAACACCGAAGATGTACTCGCAGCCTTCCGCCTCAAGGCACTCGATGAACAGGTCTGACGCTTTCTTGGTATCGCTCACGTGGACGTCTCCATGGCCGGACGCGCCGCAAGACGCGCGGCGCTGGATTACTGTGGCTGTGTTCGATCCCGGAGTAACAGTCGCGACGACCCGTGGAGCTTTCCGAGGACGCGAGTCAAGCGGTTGGCAATAGGATAGGGGTTTTCGCGCCTTAGTATCCGCGCGCGGGATCGAAGATCGGGGACACCGGCTCTCCTCGGCGGTATTTTTGGAGATTGTCGAGGAACCGCTCGGCGCTGCGGATGAACATCTTGTCCTGCGCACGCCCGGACAGGTGCATGGTGATGTGCGCGTTGTCGAGGCCCCACAAGGGGTGTTCGGCGGGCAGCGGCTCGGGCGTGGTCACATCGAGGAACGCCCCACCGATCGACTTCGCCTCAAGGGCCGCGACCAGCGCCTCCTGATCGACCACCGCCCCTCGCGCGATGTTGACCAGAACCGCGTCCCGCTTCATCGCCGCCAACTCGTCCGCGCCGATCATGTTGTCGGTCTCGGGCGTTGCGGGAACAGCCAGGATCACCCAGTCGAATTCGCCGAGCTTGCCGCGCCATTGATCGGGCGTCAGCGCGCCCTCGGCGGGCGTCCGGCGCACCACCGTCACTTCGACATCGAAGGCTTCCAGCCGCGGCTTGATGAGCTTGCCGATCGCGCCATAGCCCAGCAACAGGGCTTCCGAGCCGTAGAGTTCGCGTTTGCCGGGCGAATCCGTAAGCCATTCCCGGCGGTCTTGGGCGCGCACGACGTCGCGGTACCCCTTGGACATAGCGAGCATGCCCATCACGACATACTCGGCGATCGTGATGGCGTTGATCCCGGCGCCGTTGGTAACGGTAATCCCGCGCTCGATCAGCACGTCCATCGGCAGGAAATCGAGCCCGGCGTAGATCGAATTGAGCCATTTGAGCTTCTTGGCCGCGAGCAATGTCTCAGCCATCGCGTCCTGCTCGTTCATGTCGAACCAGCCGATTTCAGCGTCGGCGACAGCATCGATCGCCTCCTCCTTGGTCATGAACCAGCGCACGTCGAGATCGCCGGGAAATCGAGGTTCAAGGAGCGGGCGGATGAGACCGGAAATGGCGAGTTTGGTCATGCTTTCCTCTCCCTCGTCATTGCGAGCCCTTCAGCTGACCGCTTGCAGCAGTCGCTTTGGATAAACCAAGCGAGGCAACGTAGAGCCGCTCTGCTACGAACTCTGGATTGCTTCGTCGCTACGCTCCTCGCAATGACGGATCAAGAGAGCTTCCACTCCCAGCCCAGCGGATCGCCATCCATCACCTCCACGCCCTTGGCCGCAAGTTCATCGCGGATGGCATCGGAGGTCGCAAAGTCCTTCTGAGCGCGCGCGGCCTTGCGACGGTCGAGCGCGTCCTCGATTTCGGCTTCGGTGATCTCGGCTGAGACCGGTCGGATGCGCAAGTCTACGCGTGTGAGACCAAACAGGTTAAGGCCAAGAACCTCGTCCATGGCAGCGGCGAGTTTGCCCTTCTTGACAGGGTCAACCTTCTTCATTCCGAGAACATCATCCAGTGCCGTCAATGCGACGGGAGTGTTCAGATCATCCGAAATGGCGCCGTCGAATTTCTCAAGGGATGGTCCAAGCTTGCCCCAGCCGTCACCCTGAACTTGTTTCAGGGTCCATCCCTCATCCGCCATCCATGGCGCAGCGTCGGCGATGGATGCTGAAACGAGTTCAGCATGTCGGGCTTTGAGCGTCTGCACCGCCATCACCATCCGCTTCAGCCTGGTCAGCGCCGCTTCCAGCCCTTCCCAGCTGAACTCCAGCTCGCTGCGGTAGTGCGCCTGCAGGCACATCAGGCGATAGGCGAGCGGGTGAAAGCCCTTGTCGACCAGCAATTGCAGCCGCAGGAACTCGCCCGACGACTTCGACATCTTGCCTGACCGTTCCACCAGGAAGTTGTTGTGCATCCAGATGTTCGCGCCCGAATTCCTCGCCTCGGACAGCCCGCCCGCGCAGCAATAGGCCTGGTTCTGCGCAATCTCGTTGGGGTGGTGGATCTCGCGGTGATCGATCCCGCCGGTGTGAATGTCGAAGGGAAAGCCCAGCAATTCCTCGCCCATCACCGAGCATTCCAGATGCCAGCCAGGAGCGCCTTTGCCCCACGGGCTGTCCCACTCCATCTGGCGTGTTTCGCCCTCAGGCGTTTTGCGCCAGATTGCGAAATCGGCGGCGTTGCGCTTGCCCTCGACCGTGTCGATGCGGCCTTCTCCATCTTCGGTAACGGCGCGCGCAAGCCGACCGTAATCTTCGATCGTCGAGACGTCGAAGTAGAGCCCGCTGTCGAGTTCGTAGCAATGCTTGTCGGCGATGCTCTTGCCCCATTCGATCATCTTGTCGACATATTCGGTCGCGCGCGGATGCTGCTTGGGCTCGATATTGAGACGGCGCAAATCCTGCTCGAAGTCCGCTTGGTAGAAGGCCGCGATATCCCAAGCCGACTTACCCTGAAGCGCCGCCATCTTCTCCATCTTGTCCTCACCCTCATCGGCGTCCGAGGTTAGGTGGCCGACATCGGTGATGTTGACGACGTGGGTGAGCTTATAGCCCTTGTATTGCAGTGCGCGCCCCAACGTATCGGCGAACACATAGGCGCGCATATTGCCGACATGCTGATAGTTGTAGACCGTCGGCCCGCACGAATAGACACGCGCTTCACCGGGGTGGACGGGGGTGAAGGTCTCAAGCTCGCGGGTCAGCGAGTTGAACAGGCACAGATCATGAGATGTTGTATCATCGGTCATAGCTACACTGCGCTTTGCCCAGCGTTTAGCGACCCGTCAATCGCATCGTCATTGCGAGGCGACGCAGTCGCCGCGGCAATCCAGAGCCGCCGGGCTCGATCGCCCTGGATTGCTTCGCCTACGGCTCGCAATGACGAAGCTCAGAACCCGACGAACCTGACCTGCTCTTCCAAAGGCACACGCTCGCGCTCGAATTTGTTCACCGGCGCGTCCGGATCGCGATAGCCGATGGCCATGCCGCAAAAGAACATGTAGCGCTCGTGATCGAGGCCGAGGTGGTCGCGGATTACGTCGGCGTAGTAGGCCATGAATTCCTGAAAACAGCTATCGAGCCCTTCCTCGCGCAGCAGCAGCGCGACCGTTTGCAGCCACATGCCGGTATCGGACCATTGCGGCTCTTTCATCAGCCTGGGGAAGTAGACGAACATCACCGCGGGCGCATCAAAGCTGGTGGCGTTGCGGCCCATCGCCGCCATGCGCGCCGCACCATCGTCGCGCGCAATGCCGAGCGCTTCGAACATGCCTTTGGAAATGCCGTAGAGACGCTCCTTGTAAGCGTCCTCGGTTTTGGGAGCGTCCCAATCGTATTCGAGCTGTTGCGGCGGCGTGGAAGTGATCTTGGCCTGCAGATCCTTGAGCGGCTGACCGGTAAGGATGGTCGCTTCCCAAGGCTGATAATTGCAGCCCGAAGCCGCCCAGCGGGCTTTGTCCATGACGCGGCGGATCGTTTCGAGCTCGACCGGCTTGTCGAGGAATTCCCGCACAGAGCGGCGGCTGGTGACGGCTTCGGTGACGTTCATCGATTCTCTTTCTTCGTCACCCCTGCGAAGGCAGGGGTCCAGATAGCTTCTGCCTGAGGTGACCTCCTACCCAACTTGAGACAGCCGCCGGGGCTGACAGGAAAAGGAGCAGCAAAATGCCCACCGCGATCAGAGGCCCCACACCGGATTGGAGTGCCATCACCGGCAACATGGCAAGAACGAATATCCCACCAATCAACACGCTTCGCTGCCGGGATACAAACCCGATCAGGAAGCCAATTGGCAAGGCGGGAAGGTAGTACGACCAGAAATGCTCAGAGTCCCATGGCTCGGTTACGCCGAGCTGAGAATCCACCCACATCCAATAGAGCATGCCGAGTGCCAGCGAGATTGGGACCCAGAGCTTCACCGCCGCCCCCTCCCCGGCCCCTTCTCATCCTCAAACAACTCCGCGAGTTGCTCCATGATCGTGCCGCCGAGTTGTTCGACATCCATGATCGTCACCGCGCGGCGGTAGTAGCGCGTCACGTCGTGGCCGATGCCGATGGCGACCAGTTGCACGGGGCTTACCTTTTCGACCCACTCGATCACGCCGCGCAAATGCGCTTCGAGATAGCCTGCGCTGTTCACGCTCAACGTCGAATCATCCACCGGCGCGCCGTCGGAGATCACCATCAGGATGCGGCGTTCCTCGGGGCGGTAGATCAGGCGGCTGTGCGCCCAGAGTAGCGCTTCGCCGTCGATGTTTTCCTTCAGCAGCCCCTCGCGCATCATCAGGCCGAGATTGCGGCGCGCGCGGCGCCAGGGCTCGTCGGCCTGTTTGTAGATGATGTGCCGGAGGTCGTTGAGGCGGCCCGGCCCTTGCGGCTTGCCATCGGCTAGCCACGCTTCGCGGCTCTGTCCGCCCTTCCACGCGCGGGTGGTGAAGCCGAGGATCTCGGTCTTGACCCCGCAGCGCTCCAGCGTGCGCGCCAGAATGTCGGCGCTGATCGCAGCTATGCTGATCGGCCGCCCGCGCATCGAGCCCGAATTGTCGATCAACAGCGTCACCACCGTGTCGCGAAACTCGATATCGCGCTCAACCTTGTAGCTGAGCGCGGTCCCCGGCGAGACGACCACGCGGGAAAGGCGCGCGGCGTCGAGAATGCCCTCTTCCTGGTCGAAGTCCCAGCTGCGGTTCTGCTGCGCCATCAGGCGGCGTTGCAAGCGGTTGGCGAGCCGCGTGACGACGCCTTGCAGCCCGGTTAGCTGACTGTCGAGATAAGCGCGCAGGCGATCAAGCTCCTCGCTGTCGCACAGTTCGGGGGCTTCGATCTCCTCGTCGAACTTCTCGGTAAAGGCCTTGTAGTCGAGGCCTTCAGGAATGTCGGGCGGCGGACGATTGGGGCGCACCGGCGCGTTCGAGGCATCGCCCTCTTCGCTCGGCTCGCCATCCTGCATCTCTTCATCGGAGGTGAGATCGCTGTCCGCCTCGCCCTCGCCGTCGCCCTCGGCCATATCGCCCGCAACCTCGGCGCTTTGCGGATCGGCGTCGCCTTCCTGCTCGTCATCGCCGGGCTGATCGTCGTCCTGGCCATCCTCCTCGTCACCCTCGTCCTGATCGGTTTCGTCGGGCGTTTCGGTCGGGCGGGTGAGATCGAGATCGCGCAGGATATCGAGCGAGAGCTTCTGGAAGGCCTCCTGATCGTCGAGATTGTCGAGCAGCGCGGAGAAATCGCCGCCGATCTTGGCCTCGATATCGGAGCGGACAAGGCTCACCCCCCGCTCGGCCTTGTCGGGCACCGCTTCCCCGGTCAGCGCCTCGCGCACCATCAGCGCCAGCGCGGTCTGCAAGGGCACTTCGGCGGCGTTGTAGGCGCGCACGATCGAATCGCCCGAGGTGCGCATCTCGGTCGCCGCGTCGAGATTGTCCCTGATCCCGTCAAACCGGTTGGCGCCGATCGCTTCGTAGCGCACCTGCTCGATCGCGTCGTAGCACGCGCGCGCGACCGGCTCGGGCGGAGCGGCGCCTGCGTGCAGGCCGGCGTCGTGATGGCGCAGCTTCAAGGCAAAGCTGTCAGCAAAGCCGCGCGCTTCGGTGATCTGTTCGGGTGGCAGGTCGCGCCCCGGCAGCGGCACCCGAAAGCGGTTGCCCGACGCGCCCGGCACGTCCGCGCTCCAGGCCACTTCGACATCGGGATCGTGCGAAATGGCGCGCGCGGCGCCGGTAAGCGCCTGTTTGAACTGATCGAGGGGGGATTCTTCTGACATATGGGTTTTCGTTAGCAACTCGTGACTTCCTGCGAAAGCAGGAAGCCAGGGCTGCGAAAAATCTCGCTAGGCTCCTGCCTTCGCAGGAGCGCAGAGCGGTCAGATAATGCTCTGCCCGGTCGCTTCCCAGTCCTTGAGGAATCCTTCGATCCCCTTGTCGGTCAAGACATGCTTGAACAGGCCATGGATCACCTTGGGCGGCGCGGTCATCACGTCCGCGCCAATCTTTGCGCTTTCCAGAACGTGGGTCACGTGGCGCACGCTCGCGACGAGAATTTCCGTCTCGAAGTCGTAATTGTCGTAGATGAGGCGGATATCGCTGATGAGGTCCATCCCGTCGAAACCGTTATCGTCGTGGCGTCCGACAAAAGGCGAGATGAAGGTCGCGCCCGCCTTGGCCGCAAGCAGCGCCTGATTGGCGGAGAAACACAGCGTGACGTTCACCATCGTGCCATCGCCCGTCAACGCGCGGCAGGTCTTGAGGCCATCGACGGTCAGCGGCACCTTGATGCAGACATTGTCCGCAATCTTGCGCAGCACCTCGGCCTCTTTCATCATCGTTTCGTGATCGAGCGCGACGACTTCGGCGCTCACCGGCCCATCAACGATCCCGCAGATTTCCTTGGTGACTTCCATGAAATCGCGGCCCGACTTGTGGATCAGCGAGGGATTGGTGGTGACGCCATCAAGCAACCCGGTGGCGGCCAGTTCCTTGATGTCGTCAATCTCGGCGGTGTCGACGAAGAATTTCATACGCGCGTTTTCCCTCAGAACGTGGTTACGACTCGGTTGACGCGAGCGATGGCATAGCGTCGCCTGTGAGGCCAGCGCGGTATCGACAGTTTGCCCGCGCAGCGCGCCTCTCGCCAAACAGGATTTTTCCGATGCGCTGCGCCTTTGCCCTTGGCATTCTTACGGCCCTCACCGCTGCGCCTGCCAGCGCCAATGAGGACGATTTCAACATCTGGGGCGCTCAATTTGCCTCGATCGATATCACCGACGATGTCTACATACGCGGCGAAGCGCAGGAGCGTTTTACCAACGATGCGGACCGGCTGGGCCAGCTGCTTTTGCGCAGCTTTGTGGGATACCGGATCTCAAAGCGCGTCGATCTTGGCGGTGGGTACGCCTATATCCTGACTGATCCAGAGGGCCCGGCCGAAGTCAACGAACATCGTTTCTATCAAGAGTTGAACATCCACCTGGTCGAGAAAGGCGGATTAACTCTCCACTCGCGCACGCGGCTGGAGCAACGCACCTTCGAAGAGGACGGCGAACTCGCCTGGCGTTTTCGCAACTTTGTTCAGCTCAGGGCGCCCTTGAACGCACGCAACAAGCTGGTTGTCTACACCGAGCCGCTTGTCGCGCTCAATGAGACGCCAGTTCAGCGCGGCGGGCTGGCCTTGTGGCGCAATTTTGCAGGGATTTCGATACCCATCGCCCGCGGTGTTGAGGCCGTACCAGGTTATCTCAATCAGCACGTCTTTCGCGATGGACGTGACCGGTCGGACCACATCGCCAATGTCATGCTCTTCATGAATTTTTGAACGTCTGCTCGGGCTCGCGGGAGAGGGGTCGCGCGTCGGAGCAAGACATGCCCGGCAAAGGGGTATTTTTCCAATGCCTCTCACCTCAAGACCTGTTTTACACGCATGCTGGGTTGCTCTGATGGCCACGACGCCCTGCGCCGCTCACGCAACCGACGATGACATCGAATTCTGGTTCAATCCCACCATTGCTGTTGCCCTTGATGAGGACACATCGGTCAAATTGGAAACCGCACAGCGCCTCAGACGCGAGAGCGAAGGGCGCCCTGACACCTATTTCTTTCGCCTGTGGGCCAAGCAAAAGGTAAGCTCGGGCCTGACCCTGGCCGGGGCTGTGGAACGGCGCATCAATGACGGACGGCGCGACGAAGTCCGCACCATGCAGCAAGCCACCGGCCGATATAGCGTAGCCCGGATGCGTCTGCGGCTGGAACAACGCTTCGCTGAAAACTCAGGCGGCCGGATGGGGCTCCGTGTGCGCGCCCGCATCGGCGCCGATATTCCGCTCGACGGTCGGAAAACCTGGTTCTTCTCGCCCGATATCGAGAGCTTCGTCACTCTGCGCAATTCAAATCCGGGAGGCGATATCGGCAAGTCCGAGATGCGGACTCAGATCGCCGTGGCGCACAAAGTGAGCGAAAATCTCAAGCTGAAAGCGGGCTATCTGATGCAATACGATCTCGAGCAACGGGAAGTTGAGACCGTGGGCCACGCGCCGATACTGGGTCTGCATTCCACGTTTTGAGCAAGACCGCGCTTATCCGGCGTCGAATGAAGAAGGCGTCCGCGCTGGTGGCTAAAGGGGCCTTTTGAAGGCGGCGGCTGGCGCATCGCAGGGCGTCCCCACATTCAGTTTACGATGCGCAAGGGGTGCTCGTAACGCTGCAATCACCAGTCGATTGCGTCGCCGCACCGCTTGAACCGCACACGGCGCTGCGCCCATAAGAGGAGGCGTGACGCAACGCATTCGCCTGCTGGTTCTGAACGCGGCTCTGGGCCCGCTGGATTACAAGCTGCCCGAGGGCTGCACCGTCGAGCCCGGTAGTGTTGTGGTCGCCCCGTTGGGTCCGCGCAAAGTCACCGGCATTGTCTGGGATGAAGGCCGCTTGCCGGGCGCCGAAGTCCCCGCCGCAAAGCTGCGCGCGATTCTGGAGGTCTCGCCCGTCCCGCCGCTGTCTGAGCCGCTTCGTCGCCTGATCGAATGGACCGCCGACTATTACTGCGCCGCCATGGCCAATGTAGCGCGGATGGTGCTTTCGAGCGGCGGCGCGCTGGGTGGGCCGAGCACGACCACCGAGTATCGCCTGAGCGGCGGTGTGCCCGAGCGCATGACGCCGCAACGCGCGGTCGCTATCGAGGCGCTCGAGGGCGAGCAGGCGACCATTCGCGAGCTATCCGGGATAGCCGGCGTGTCCGAGGGCGTGCTGCGCGGTCTCGTCAATCAAGGCGTTATCGAGCCGGTGACGGTGGCCATAGACCGCCCCTACCCGCCCGCCGAACCGGACTTCTACCAGCCCGCGCTTTCAGCCGACCAGCTGCGGGTCGCAAAGACATTAGTGAAAGCGGTCGAAGCCCAGGAATACGCGCCTTTCCTGCTCGACGGAGTGACAGGCTCAGGCAAGACAGAGACCTATTTCGAACCCATCGCCGCCGCAATCCGGATGGGGCGGCAGGTGCTGGTGTTGCTGCCCGAGATTGCGCTGACCGAGAACTTCCTGTCGCGCTTTGAGCAGCGCTTCGGGGCAGCGCCTGTGCTTTGGCATTCCTCGCTCAAATCGACCGAACGACGGCGCGCGTGGCGCGCGATCAGCGAGGGGACCGCGCAAGTCGTCGTCGGCGCGCGCTCGGCGCTGTTCCTGCCTTATGCGAACCTCGGCCTCATCGTCGTCGACGAAGCACACGAGGTGAGTTTCAAACAGGATGACGGCGTGCGCTACAACGCGCGCGATGTCTCGGTGATGCGCGCCCGTTTCGAAGGGCTGCCCGTGGTACTTGCCAGCGCGACGCCCGCGCTTGAAAGCCTGCATATGGCGGCGAGCGGGATCTATCAAAAGCTCGATCTGCCCAGTCGGTTTGGCGGGGCGCAATTGCCCGAAATTCAGCTTGTCGATCTCACCATCGACAAGCCGGGCGAGGGTCGCTGGCTGGCGCAACCACTGGTCCAGGGCCTTGAGGACCGCCTTGCGCGCGGCGAGCAGTCGCTTCTGTTTCTCAATCGCCGTGGCTACGCGCCGCTGACGTTGTGTCGCAATTGCGGTCACCGCTTCAAATGCCCCAATTGCTCGGCCTGGCTGGTCGAGCACCGGCTCTCCAGCCGCCTCGCCTGCCACCATTGCGGGTTCGAGGGACAGGTTCCGGACGAATGCCCGGAATGCGGCGAAAAAGACGCCTTGGTTGCCTGCGGACCCGGCGTTGAGCGCATCGCAGACGAGGTCAGCGAGCTCTTCCCCGAGGCACGCGTGGCCATTGCGACCTCGGACACGCTCAACTCGCCCGAGCGCACGGCGGATTTCCTCGAGAAGGTGCAGAACAAAGCGATCGACGTGATCGTGGGAACGCAGCTCGTCACCAAAGGCTTCCACTTCCCCGAGCTCACCCTCGTCGGTGTGATCGACGCAGACCTGGGCCTTGAAGGCGGAGACTTGCGCGCCGCAGAGCGCACCTACCAGCAGGTCGCGCAAGTGGCCGGACGCGCGGGACGCGGGTCCAAGCCGGGCGAAGTGCTGATCCAGACGCGCCACACCGACGCGCCCGTCATCGCCGCGCTCGCCAATGGAGACCGCGACGCCTTCTACGCCGCCGAGACCGACGCGCGGCGCGACGCAGGCGCCCCACCCTTTGGCCGCTGGGCGTCCATCATTCTTTCGAGCGAAGACGAACGCGAAGCGCGCGCCGCCGCCGCCAGACTTGGCGATACACGCCCCCACGCCGATGATCTCTACATCCTGGGACCAGCCCCTGCCCCGATGGCGTTGCTGCGCGGTCGCTATCGCTACCGGTTCCTCATCAACGCGCGCCGAACCGCCAACCTGCAGGCGACAATACGCGACTGGCTGGACGCACATGACTTCCCACCCGGCGTGCGTGTTGGGATCGACATTGACCCTTACAGCTTTGTGTAAACAGGTCGGCTCGTTCGTTACTTTAGCCCTATCCTAATCCTCATGTGCGAATGGTGCCGGTCGGAAGGTAACGCATGAGGGCAATATGAAGCATGCAACGGTATGGCTGGGCCTCGTAGCAAGCGCCACTCTGGCGCTCCCGGCTCTAGCTCAGACAGAGCCCACCCAAGCGGCCAGGGCCCCATCGCCAGAAGCTTCACAGCGTAAGGCCACGGTGCCCTCCGCCGCCCCAGAACCGGCGCCAGACCACGCTGAGGCCAGCAAGACGTGGTACGTGATGCTCGCCATTTACGAACCTTACGACCCGGAACGATGCAAGAAGCCGGTCTACAAGGTCAGCACATATGACCCGATCATCTTCGATGGTCCAAGCGCGATTTCGCAAGCGCACGCCAACGCGGTCGTCGGCGCTTGGCTGGGCTATCTGCGCGATCGCTCGCCAACCGCCTACAAATGGATCAACGGGCCGACGGGCAACCACGTCAACGAGATCTACTTTCGCGAAAGCGAAGAGGAAGCGCGCCAGGCTTTCGCCTCAGATGGCCATATGAAACGCGACACGAACTGCACAGGCTCGGTGCTTTACCGGCAAGGCACCTCGAAATTCCGGTTTGTCCCTTCAGACGCTTTCAAGCGGGCCGATTTCGGCGCCGAGCCCAGGCCGACCGAGCCGACCGCAGCGCCGGCGAAGGAGATCGCCGCCGCCAGGGCCGAACCCTGATCGATCAAATCCCGGTCCGGGAGCGAAGCGGCCACCCGCGCGTTTCGCCACCATGCCCGCTCGAACTCCGATCCTCGTCCCGATCCTCGGCGATCAATTGACCCGCACGCTTTCGAGCATCCGGGGCCGGACCAAAGACGATACCGTCATCCTGATGATGGAGGTCTGGGACGAGGCCGCTTACGTCAAACACCACAAGCAGAAGATTGTCCTCGTCTTTTCGGCGATGCGTCATTTTGCGAAGGAGCTGCGCGACGACGGGTGGAGCGTCGATTATGTGAAGCTCGACGATAAAGACAATTCGGGCAGCTTCACCGGCGAGGTCGCGCGCGCGATCGAACGCCACGAACCGCGCGCCGTCCACATAACCGAAGCGGGCGAGTGGCGCGTGCAACAGGCGCTCGAAGAATGGCCGGACAAGTTCGCCTGCGAGGTCGAGATATTCCCCGATGACCGGTTTGTCTGCGACCACGCAACCTTTCGCGAATGGGCGGAGGGTCGCAAGCACCTGACCATGGAGCATTTCTACCGCGAGATGCGCAGACGCACCGGCATCCTGATGACCGATGACGGCAAACCCAAGGGAGGCGACTGGAACTACGACAAGGACAATCGCGAGCCGCCAAAAGAGGATATGGACCCGCCCGCCGTCCCGCATTTCGAACCCGACGACATCACCCGCGAGGTGATCGATCTGGTCGAGAATCGCTTCGGCGACCACTTCGGCAGCCTTGAAAGCTTTCACTGGCCAGTCACCTCGGACGAAGCGAACAAGGCCGCCGACGCCTTCTTCAAACAGCGTATCGAGCAGTTCGGTCCCTATCAGGACGCGATGGTCCACGGGCAGGACGACATGTATCACTCAATGCTCTCGACCAGCCTCAACTGCGGCCTTCTGGACCCGCTCGACCTGTGCGAACGCGCCGAGCAAGCCTACGAGGAAGGCCGCGCGCCGATCAATTCGGTCGAAGGCTTCATCCGCCAGATCATCGGATGGCGCGAATATATTCGCGGGTTTTACTGGCTGCACATGCCGGGTCTCGAAAGTGACAACGCGCTTGAGGCGACGCGCCCGCTGCCGGAGTTCTTCTGGACCGGCGAAACCGACATGCGCTGCCTTGCCGACTGCATCCGTTCCACCCACGAGGACGCGCACGCGCACCACATTCAAAGGCTCATGGTGCTGGGCAATTTCTGCCTTATCGCCGGGATCGATCCCGCCGATGTCCAGGATTGGTATCTCGCGGTGTACGCCGACGCCTATCAATGGGTCGAGCTACCCAACGTATCGGGCATGATCCTCTACGCCGATGGCGGCAAGCTCGCGACCAAGCCCTACGCGGCGAGCGGCAATTACATCAACAAGATGTCCAACTACTGCAAGGAATGCACGTACTCGGTCAGCAAGAAGACCGGCGAAGGCGCCTGCCCGTTCAATCCGCTCTACTGGCACTTCATGGACCGCCACCGCGAGCGGCTTGAAAGCAACCATCGCATCGGCCGCATTTACGCGACCTGGGACCGGATGGGCGATGCAAAAAAGCGCGAGTATCTCGAAAGCGCCGACAAATTCCTCGACTCTCTCCAGCCGGCTCGCAAAGGGTGGGCGCGCGAGAACTAGAGGAGATTCTCAAAGCCATGCTCACCATTCATCACCTGCGCATTTCGCAGTCCGAACGCATTGTCTGGCTGTGCGAGGAACTCGGGCTCGATTACGATCTCAAGCTCTATAATCGCGATCCCGAAACGCGCCTCGCCCCGCCGGAGTTGAAGGCGCTCCACCCCATGCAGATCGCGCCGCTGATCGAAGACGGTGACGTGCTGCTGGGCGAGAGCGGCGCCATCGTCGAGTACATCATCGGCAAGTACGCGCCCGACAGCGATCTGGTGCCCGGCCCCGATCACCCCGACTTCGCCGATCATCTCTACTGGTTCCACTTCGCCAACGCGACCTTCATGACCAACGGGATGATGCAGATCGCGGTCGCCTTTGCAGGGGCGGAGATGCCCGAGCCGATGATGAACCGCGTCAACAACGCCTGGGCGCAGATCGAGCGGCGGCTGGGCGAGGCCGATTACTTCGGCGGGTCGCAGCTGACGACGGCGGACATCATGATGGTGTTCCAGCTCACCACCAGCCGCGCGTTTCGCGAGCAGCCGATCGACGACAAGCCCAATCTGCAAGCCTACCTCAAACGCATCGGCGCGCGCGAAGCGTATCAACGCGCCATGGCCAAGGCCGAACCCGGCTTTCCGCCAAAGCTCGATTGAGGGGCGCCTGATGGAACCCTACAAGGATCTCAGCCGCTCGATTGCCGGGCACACCGCCATCATCACCGGCGCGGCGAGCGGCATGGGCCGCGCGAGCGCGCATCTGTTTGCCTCACAGGGCGCAAAGGTGGCGGTGACCGATCTTGATCAAGCCAAGTGCGATGCGGTCGCGCAGGAAATCGCCGAGGCGGGCTATCCGGGCGATGCTCTTGCGATGGCGCTGGATGTTACCGATCCGTCCGCGATCGAGACCGCGATCGCCGCCGCAGTCGACGCGTTCGGCGGGCTCGATATCGTCGTCAACAACGCCGGATTTGCGCGCCACGCGCTGATCGAGGACGAGCACTACCCGCAAGTCTGGAGCGACAGCCTTGAGGCGATGCTCACCGCGCAACAGCGCATCATCCGTGCAAGCCTTCCCCACCTCAGACAAAGCGCGCATCCGCGTATCGTCAATATCGCCTCGACCGAAGGGCAGGGCGCAACGCCCGGAAACTCGCCCTATGTCGCGGCCAAGCACGGCGTCATCGGCCTTACGCGCGGCATGGCGGTGGACCTGGGCCGCGAAGGGATAACGGTCAACTGCGTGTGCCCCGGCCCGATCCGGACCGGCATCACCGAGGCCATTCCCGAAGAGCACAAAGAGATCTACGCCAAACGCCGCGTGCCCCTGCGCCGCTATGGCTTCCCGGAAGAGGTGGCGCACATAACGCTTTCGCTGGTGCTGCCATCGGCGAGCTTTATCACCGGCGCGGTGATCCCGGTGGACGGCGGGCTGACCATCAAGAACGCGTAAGACGCAGGCTTGCGCCCGACGTCGGCTCAGTAAAAGGCCAATTGGTTGGAGATCGCGAGCAAGCGCTTCTCGCGCGACCAGATGCGCGTCACCTGGCTGAAGCGGCCCGAGAAAACCCGATCGCTGGAGGCTTCGACCAGCAGATAGTCGCTCCCGCACGCGGCAAGATCATCGGCGCCGCACATCACATGCAGATCGTATTGCACCGTCGAGCCAAAGCGCGGTGTCGGATCGACAAAGAAGGTACGCGGCATCGGCGTGTCCGACAGCGCCAGCAGCGCCTTGGCATCCCAGGGCCTGTCCGCTGCATCGCGCACCCAGAAGGCGGAATGAGGGCGCTCCTGCGCGCTGAAGGGCTGGCCGAGCGCGACGCGCTGTTCGTACCGACTGAGGAATTTGGGGCCAGGGTTGTCGGGCAGGCGGGCTGCATCCTCCGGCGCCTTCACATCGGGAAAGTCGCACGTATAGTCGAGTTCTTTCATCTTCATATCGCTGAAAACGTAATCGGCGGTAAAGACGGGGGTGTCGGGCGTATCTTCGCTCGCGAACTCGGCCCGCATGAAATTGGTGCGTCGCCCCTCGCGAAGCGCGCGAACATCGATCATCAGACCGCTTTCCGGCAACGGCTTCAAGAACGACGCCACTGCGCTCGCCAGCGCTCCGGTCTGCGGACTTGCCTTTTGCACCGCGCTGTAGCCCAGCGCCAGCGCCCACCCGCCAAAGGCCGAGGTGAAGTTCCAATACGCCTCCCCCGCCGACGATTTGAGGCGGGTCTCACCGACCGGTTCAAGCTCGGTCGCGAGGTCGAGCGGATAATCTGACATTCCGGCGCTTTCCCTGATTGCCACGGGGCCGACCCCCGCGCTGCAATAAGTGAACGCTCAAGTTCAGAATCGTTCCGGGTCACAACAGGTTTTCTGGATTCTCATCGATCTCGGACCCTTCGCGGCGCAGCAATTCGCGCTTGATTTGCGACCCATAGGCGTAGCCACCAATTGAACCATCCGCCTGCACCACCCGGTGGCACGGGATCAGCACGGCGATGTTGTTCGCACCGTTTGCGCTGCCGACCGCGCGGCTGGCCTTGGGATTGCCGAGCGCGGCGGCCAGTTCGCCGTAGCTTCGCGTTTCGCCAGGCGGGATCTGGCGCAGAGCGTTCCAGACGCGTTGCTGAAAGGCGGTGCCCTTGACATCGAGCGGGATCGCCGCGCCGCCCCCCGTTCCCGGCTTCTCGACCGCGGCCACCACGCGGTCGAACAAGGTGGCAAAGTCCTCCCCGGCCTCGACCAATTCGGCCTCGGGGAAGCGCGCGCGAAGCTCCGTCTCGCACTCGTTGAAGGAAAGGCAGCACACGCCTTTGGATGTCGCGGCCACCAGCATCGGGCCGAGCGAGGTTTCGATAACGCTCCAATGAATGCGACGGCCCGCGCCGCCATTCGACCAGTCGCTCGCGCTCATTCCCATTTTCCCTTTCATCTCGGCGTAAAACCGCGACGGCGTTGAATATCCCGCGGCGTACAGCGCGTCGCTCACCGCCGCTCCGCCAGCGAGTTCGCGCCTGACCCGGTCCTCTCGCAAGGCGCGCGCGAACGCGGCGGGAGAGAGACCGACCGTGCGGGTGAACAAGCGCTGGAAGTGTGTCGGCGAGTACCCCGTCAGATCGGCCAGGGCGGCAAGCGTTGCCGCCTCTCCCGATCGAATTGCGGCGATCGCCGCCAGGACGCAGGCTTCTTCGGCGCTTTGGGTGTCGGGCGAACAGCGCTTGCACGCCCTTAGCCCCGCCGCGCGCGCGTCCTGCGGTGTCGCATAGAAGCGTACATTGCGCCGAAGCGGCGCGCGCGCCGGGCAGCTTGGGCGGCAATAGATACCGGTCGAGTGCACGCCCGTCACGAACGCACCATCGAAACGACGATCCTTGGCAAGCGCAATGCGCCAGCAATCATCATCTGTAAGACCGGAGCGTTGGACCATCACGCCCTCCTTGCCCGTGCCGAAAAGCACCCGCGTATCGCGTTGTGAACGTCGATCTCCACGACAGCGTCATTTTCAAACAAGCCGCGCAAATCGCTGTCCGCCTCTCCCGGCTGCCTCAGCCGTGCATCGATGATCATGCCCGCTTCATCAAAGCCGCGCAGCGAGAGGATACAGGAATGAAACACCTCAGGAACCGCATTTCGAAACCGTGCGCCTTCGCCCAACCTTTCTCGCACGAAGATAGCATGGCTGGCGCGGTACGGCGTGTTGTCGGCCCGGCTGACGTGATTGAGCAAGATAACGGTCTCTCCCACCTGGGCATCCTCCAGACTCACGCGGCACGGATAGCCCGGCTTTGCATCGACCTGGAAACGGGCGGCGTTGCGGCTTTTCAACTGAGTGTCGTCAAGCCCGAAATAGGGCTTGAATGCGGCGGGATCGAGCCCTTCGATGACATAGTCCATAGCGCGGTGCCTTTCCTGATGGCTTCACGCTTAACCCAGAGAGGGAACAGGCGCGTCCCGAAGCTTGCGGTCAATGTCGCAGCGCGCCTAAAGGGAGGCCGAATGAAACAGGCCTTCTGGATTTTTGCGGCGCTGATGGCGCTGCTGACATCGCCCGCGCACGCCGATTCCGCCGACGTCGAAGCGGCGGCGCGCGGGGTCGTGCGCGTTGTGTTGATCGGCACGCAGGGGCCCGAGGGCGAGGAAGCGGTGATCCCGGTGAGCCACGGCAGCGGCTTTGCGGTAACGCCCACGCTGATCGTCACCAACGCCCATGTCATCCGCGAGGCTTTGCAGGACGACACGCTGCGCATCGGTGTGGTTCCTTCCGAAAGCGTGGGCGAGGCCGGCAACGGCGCCTTTGCGCGCGCGATATCGGTGTCACCGCGCAACGATCTGGCCTTGCTGGAAATCGCCGAGGATGGCCTGCGCCTGCCCGCCTTGACGATAGCGGGCGTGGTCAGCGGCGATATGGGAGAGGTTTCGGCGGTCGGCTATCCGATGAACGTGGATCTGGCGCAGGGGCTCGACTTTGCGGATATCTTTGATGCGCAACCGCCGGTAAAGACTCGCGGCTTTCTCTCCGGTCAGCGCCCCAGCCGCCAGTTCGATACGCTGCTTCACACCGCGCCCATTGCGCGGGGCAATTCGGGCGGCCCGCTGCTCGATTCCTGCGGGCGCGTGGTCGGCGTCAATTCGTTCGGCGCGGATTCGGATGGTTCGGATGCGGAGTTCTACTTCGCTGTGTCCTTGCGCGAATTGCTGCCATTCCTGCGCGCCAACGACGTCGAGCCCAACACGAGCACGGCGCCGTGTCGCTCGTTCGCGGAGCTGAACGCGGCCGAACGCGCGCGCTTCGAAGCCGAGCGCGCCGAGGCGCGCGAGCGTATCGCGGCGCGCGAGGCAAAGGCGCGCGAGGCGCGCGAGGCGGCGCGCCTGCAGGCGTTGCTCGACATTACCGAGGCGCGCGACAACGCGGTGGCGCTGGCCCTTGTCCTGCTGTTGCTGGCGCTCGTCTGCGCGGCAGTCGCTGTGCGTTTGCGGCAAGCGGGATCCGCCAGCGGCGCCGACGGCTCCGCGCAGGCTGTGCCGCAACCGCGCGTGATCATCGCAGCCGGGCTCTCGGGCGCGTTTCTCATCGCAATGGCGCTCGTATGGATCACGCGCCCCGGCTTCTCCGAGCTTGAGGACCGCGTCGCTTCAATCATGGGCGAGCTGGAGACAGGCGAGGACGAAACGCCGGCCCAGCCCTCGCTCGCGAGCGAGGGAACGCTGCTTTGCACCTTCATCCCGGAACGCAGCCGGGTGACCGGCGCGCGCACCGACGATGTCGAATTCGACTGGGCCGCCGATGGCTGTGTCAATTCGCGCACGCAATACGGCTTTGCCAATGGCGACTGGACCCGCGTGTTCGTCCCGAACGACGAATCCGCCGTTTCGATCAACTCCTACGATCCCCAGACCCGGATTTTCCGGACCGATCGGTATCTGCTGGGCCGCGCGGCCATGAAGAATGCGCGCGCGATCCGCGACGCCTACACACCGCCCGCCTGCGGTGTGACCGACGCGGCGCGCGTTCTGGGCGAACAGCAATCGGCGATACTCTCGATCCTGCCCGAGCGTCCCAACGAACGCCTCGTCTATATCTGCGAGGCCGCGCGCGGCGTTCCGCAGGAAGCGGAATAGTGGATAATCCTCGATGGCGACGTACGAACCGCACTTTGCGCCCAAGTTCGCGCTTATTGCCATCGCACGGAGGCGTCTCACGGAGTTTAGCGAACGGCGGCTGCCCCGAAGACGGAGCTTGGGAAAGGCAGCCTCCTGCTCACGTTCCATCCAACTTACCCACTTTCGTCATTGCGAGCGGCGCAGCCGCGCGGCAATCCAGAGCGCTGAGCGGAACGCCCCTGGATTGCTTCGCTTCGCTCGCAATGACGACGTTTGAGGATGCTCGACAGTCAATCAGCGAAGCGTGAGCGCTTCAATCTAAGCCGCGATCGCCTCTCCCGAAAGCGTAATACGGTGCATTTCGCGCGCGTGGCCCTGATAATCGTTGATCGCGTTGTGCCACGTCGTGCGGTTATCCCAGATCGCGACCGTACCCGGCTTCCATTCCAGGCGGCATTGATTGGTCTTGGTCAGGGCCGCGGCAAACAGCTTCGACAAGAGCGGAAGGCTCTCCTCGCGCGTCTGGCCGACGAAGTGAATCGTGAAAGCCGTGTTCACGTAGAGCAGTTTGCGTCCGGTGTGCGGGTGACGGATCACCACGGGGTGCACCGCTCCGGTATCGACATCGTGCCCGCGAAGGCTCTTGCCCTGATCGGTCTGCGCGTAGAGGCCGTCCGACTTGTAGACGTGATCGGCGGTGTGAAAGGCTTCAAGCCCCTCGATCTCTTCTTTCAGATCGTCGGGCAGCGCATCATAGGCCGCGCCCATATGCGCCCACATCGTGTCGCCGCCTGCGGGCGGGAGAACGCGCGCGACGAGAATGGAACCCATTGCGGGTATCTGATCGTAGGAATGATCGGTATGCCACGCGCCGCCGATATTGGTCTGTTGATCGGGCTCTTTCTTGACCAGCGCGATCTCGGGATAGGCCTCGTTCAAGGGGAAATAGTTGTTGATGTCGATCCCGCCCCAGCGCTTGGCGAAGGCAATGTGCTCTTCGGGCGTAAACTCCTGATCGCGGAACACGGCAACGCCATGCTCGTAGATCGCGTTCTTGATGTCCTGCATCTGCGCGTCGTTGCAGGTTGCCAGCTCCACGCCGGATACTTCCACGCCGCATTCAGGCGCCATCGCGGTCAGTTTCATTCATCTCTCTCCCATCGGACTTTTCGCCCCTTTGTAGGCTAAAGTTACCGACAATGGTCCATGTGTCCAGAGGGCGGCTTGCATCATGATTTCCCCGGTGCTAGGCGCGCGCCAGCCTTGGACGGGGACGCTTTCTTGCGCCTTGTGGGACACACCAATGTTCAAGGCGAGACGAGACACTTTTACCGCCTCCCGAGAAGGAAGAACGAGCGCGTGGATATTTCCGCCGGTATTCAGGCTAGCCTAGCAGGCCGCTACGCGTCGGCCTTGTTCGAGCTTGCGAGCGAAAACGGAACCGTAACCGCGGTTGAAACCGACCTTGAAAAGCTGGATGCGGCGATCGCCGAATCGGATGCGCTGTCAAACGTCACGACCAATCCCCAGCTCTCCCGCGAAGAGCAGGGAGAGGGCATGGCCGCTGTGGCCAGGCATCTCGATCTTTCCGAGCTTACCACGAACTTTCTCGGCGTACTCGCGGCCAACCGCCGCCTGTCCGCGCTGGGCGATATGATCGCCGCGTTCAAGACCATTGCCGCAGCCCAACGCGGCGAGGTCACCGCGAAAGTCACCAGCGCGCATCCGCTGACCGACGCGCAGCTAAGCACTCTCAAGGACAAGCTGACGGCGCGCGAAGGGCGCACGGTCATGCTGTCCGCCGATGTCGACCCCGACCTGCTCGGTGGTCTTGTCGTCACCATTGGATCGAAACGCATCGACGCCTCGATCCGCACTCGCCTGAACTCTCTTGCCCAGGCCATGAAGGCCTGATCCCAGATACGGCCCATGAAGGCTTAAAGGACAAATCCGATGGAAATCCGCGCTGCAGAAATCTCGAAGGTTCTCAAGGACCAGATCGCCAATTTCGGCACAGAGGCCGAAGTCAGCGAAGTGGGCACCGTGCTCAGCGTCGGCGACGGGATCGCCCGCATCCACGGCCTCGACAAGGTGCAGGCCGGGGAAATGGTCGAGTTTGCCAACGGCGTTCAGGGCATGGCGCTCAACCTCGAAGCCGACAATGTCGGCGCGGTGATCTTTGGCTCCGACGCCGAGATCAAGGAAGGCGACACCGTCAAGCGCACCGAGACCATCGTGGACGTGCCGGTCGGCAAGGGCCTGCTGGGCCGCGTGGTCGACGCGCTGGGCAATCCCATCGACGGCAAAGGCCCGATCGAGACGACCGAGCGCCGCCGCGTCGAGGTCAAGGCGCCGGGCATCATTCCGCGCGAATCGGTAAGCGAGCCGGTGCAGACCGGTCTCAAGGCCATCGACGCGCTGGTGCCCGTGGGCCGTGGCCAACGCGAGCTCATCATTGGCGACCGCCAGACCGGCAAGACCGCGGTCGCGATTGACACCTTCATCAACCAGAAGCCGATCAACGAAGGCGATGATGAGAGCAAGAAGCTCTACTGCGTCTATGTCGCGGTCGGTCAGAAGCGTTCGACGGTTGCCCAGATCGTCAAGCAGCTCGAAGAGAACGGCGCAATGGAATATTCCATCGTGGTCGCCGCCACCGCGTCCGAGCCCGCCCCGCTGCAATACCTCGCACCCTACACCGGCTGCGCGATGGGTGAATTCTTCCGCGACAACGGCATGCACGCGGTGATCGTGTATGATGACCTTTCCAAGCAGGCCGTCGCCTATCGTCAGATGTCGCTGCTGCTGCGTCGTCCTCCGGGCCGCGAAGCCTATCCGGGTGACGTGTTCTACCTCCACAGCCGCCTGCTTGAGCGCGCGGCCAAGATGAACGCGGATAACGGCCACGGCTCGCTGACCGCGCTGCCGATCATCGAAACGCAGGCTGGCGACGTGTCGGCCTACATTCCGACCAACGTGATCTCGATCACCGACGGTCAGATCTTCCTGGAAACCGACCTGTTCTATCAGGGCATCCGCCCGGCAATCAACGTGGGTCTCTCGGTCAGCCGTGTGGGCGGTGCCGCGCAGACCAAGGCTATGAAGAAGGTTTCGGGCTCGATGAAGCTCGACCTTGCGCAATACCGCGAAATGGCGGCGTTCGCGCAGTTCGGCTCGGACCTCGATGCGGCGACGCAAAAGCTGCTCAATCGCGGCGCGCGGCTGACCGAGCTTTTGAAGCAGGCGCAGTTCTCGCCGATGCCGTTCGAAGAGCAGACCGTGTCGATCTTTGCGGGAACCAACGGCTATATCGACGATGTCGAAGTGAGCCGCGTGGGCGAATACGAAGAGCACATGCTCGCCTTCATCCGCGCCAACCACGCCGACATTCTCGACGAGATCCGCGAGACGAAGAAGTTCGACGGCGATGTAAAGGATCGCACCGTCGCCGCGCTGGACGCGTTCGCGAAGCAGTTTGCGTAAGATTACAAGGAGCAACCTCCACACCCGTTCGTGCTGAGCCCGTCGAAGCACTGCACTTCTTTTCGGACGAACGTCAAAAGTGAAGAACAGCCCTTCGACATGCTCAGGGCGAACGGATTAGGGGCAAGGGAATGCCAAGTCTCAAGGAACTCAAAGGTCGGATCAACTCGGTCAAATCGACCCAAAAGATCACCAAGGCCAAGCAGATGGTCGCCGCGGCCAAGCTGCGGCGCGCTCAGAGCGCTGCCGAAGCCGCGCGCCCTTATCAGGAGCGTCTGGCAGCCGTCATGGCGAGCCTTGCGAGCAAGGTTTCCGGCGACAACGCGCCCAAACTGCTCAGCGGCACAGGCTCGGACACCAAGCACCTGATTGTCGTCGTCAACACCGACAAGGGCCTGTGCGGCGCGCTCAACTCCAATCTTGTGAAGGCCGCGAAGGCCAAGGCGCAAAGCCTGATCGGCCAGGGCAAGCAGGTCGAGTTCTATCTGGTCGGAAAGAAAGGCCGTGCGCCCCTGAAACGCGACTTTGCCGATCGCATCGGCAAGCACTTCGACACGAGCACCGTCAAGACGCCGGGTTTTGACGAAGCCGACGCGATCGGGACCGAATTGCTGGAGATGTTCGAGGCGGGCGCGTTCGATGTCGCGCACCTCGTCTATCCGGTGTTCAAGACCGCGCTCAGCCAGGACCCGACCATCGACCAGCTGATCCCGGTCCCCTCCCCCGAGGAAGCGGCGGGCGACAGCGGCGCGGTGGTCGAATACGAGCCGGGCGAGGAGGAAATCCTCGAAGCGCTCCTGCCGCGATACGTGAAGACCCAGCTCTTCGGCGCGCTGCTGGAGCGCGAGGCGTCCGAGCACGGCGCCTCGATGACCGCGATGGACAACGCCACGCGCAATGCGGGCGAGCTCATCAAGGATCTGACCATCCAGTACAACCGCAGCCGCCAGGCCGCGATCACCACCGAACTCATTGAAATCATTGCAGGCGCAGAAGCACTATGATCCGCACTCTTATTATCCTCTCCCCGCTCGCCCTGGCCGCTAGCGCCTGTTCGCAAGGCGCGAATGAAGAAGCCGAGCCGCAGGCTCCGACCGCTCGCGAAGTTCAGGCCGCGATCGAGAAGGGCGGCAAGCTCAGCCCGCCCGATCGCGATGTCTTCGCCGAGAAGTTCGCCGCCGCCTGCCCGTCGCAAAAGCCGGTCAACAAGGCGACCTGCCTCGCGCAGGGCATGGGCAGCCACGATTTCACCTGCGAATACGGCCTCGGCGATGACGACTACCTGCGCCACGAAGGCGTCCTTTCCGAGGTGGATGGCGAATACGTCCTCCTCGAACCCGAAACCGTTTGCGCCCAAGGCGCCTAATCTCACGCATCAGGAACCCAGATAATGGCCACCGCACCTGTAAACCTGACCACCGCTGGCACTATCAGCCAGGTCATCGGCGCTGTCGTCGACGTGCAGTTCGAAGGCGAACTGCCCGCGATCCTCACCGCGCTTGAAACCAAGAACGGCGACAAGACGCTGGTTCTCGAAGTCGCGCAGCACCTTGGCGAGAACACAGTGCGCACGATCGCGATGGATTCAACCGAAGGCCTCACGCGCGGCAGCGAAGTGATCAACACCGGCGCGCAGATCAGCGTGCCCGTCGGCCCCAAGACGCTGGGCCGCATCATGAACGTCGTCGGCGAAGCGATTGACGAGCGCGGGCCGGTCGGCGCGGACATGACCGCACCGATCCACGCCGAGGCTCCGCCCTTTGTCGATCAATCGACCGACGCGGCAATCCTCGTCACCGGCATCAAGGTCATCGATCTGCTCGCCCCTTACGCCAAGGGCGGCAAGATCGGCCTGTTCGGCGGCGCGGGCGTCGGCAAGACCGTGCTGATCCAGGAACTCATTAACAACATCGCGAAGGGTCACGGCGGAGTGTCCGTGTTTGCGGGCGTTGGTGAGCGCACCCGCGAAGGCAACGATCTCTACCACGAATTCCTCGACGCGGGCGTCATCGCCAAGGATGAGGACGGCAACGCGATCAGCGATGGCTCCAAGGTGGCGCTCGTCTTCGGCCAGATGAACGAGCCTCCGGGCGCACGCGCGCGCGTCGCTCTCTCGGGCCTGACCATGGCGGAATACTTCCGCGATCAGGAAGGCCAGGACGTCCTGTTCTTCGTCGATAACATCTTCCGCTTCACCCAAGCGGGGTCGGAAGTGTCCGCGCTGCTCGGTCGTATCCCGTCGGCGGTGGGCTACCAGCCTACTCTCTCCACCGACATGGGCAACCTTCAGGAACGCATCACCTCGACCACCAAGGGTTCGATCACCTCGGTCCAGGCGATCTACGTGCCCGCGGACGACTTGACCGACCCGGCTCCGGCCACCTCGTTCGCGCACTTGGACGCGACGACGACGCTCAACCGCGCCATTTCGGAACTGGGCATCTATCCGGCGGTCGACCCGCTCGATTCCACCAGCCGCGTCCTTGAGCCGCGCGTTGTCGGACAGGAGCACTACGAGACCGCGCGCAAGGTCCAGGAGACCTTGCAGAAGTACAAGAGCCTGCAGGATATCATCGCGATCCTTGGCATGGACGAACTTTCCGAAGAGGATAAGCTCACCGTCGCCCGCGCCCGCAAGATCCAGAAATTCCTCTCTCAGCCCTTCCACGTGGCCGAGGTCTTCACCAACATCCCCGGCATCTTCGTGCAGCTTGAGGACACCATCAAGAGCTTCAAGGCGGTGGTTGACGGCGAGTACGATCACCTGCCCGAAGCGGCCTTCTACATGGTCGGCGGCATCGACATGGTGGTCGAGAAAGCCCAGAAGATGGCCGAGGACGCGTAATTGAGACTCCCCTCCCCTTGGAGAGGGGTTGGGGGTGGGGGTTCGACGCCCGTTGTTTCGCCCACCCACCCCACTGCGACTAGGCAGCAAGCTGCCAAGTCTCGTTGCCCCTCCCGAACGGGAGGGGATAAAAGGATTGAAGAATGCCACTTCACTTCGAACTCGTAACGCCCGCCAAGCTAGTTCGCAGCGAGGACGTCCACATGGTCGTCGTGCCCGGCACCGATGGCGAATTCGGCGTGCTCGAAGGGCACGCGCCTTTCATGAGCACAATCCGCGATGGCGCGGTGCAGGTCTACAAGACGCCGGGCGCCGCGCCCGAGACGATTGAAGTGCGCGGCGGCTTTGCCGAGGTGGGCAATGCTGGCCTGACCGTGCTCGCGGAGCATGTCGAGGGGTAACGCGCCTCCGGAAACGCAACCATTGCAAGGGCGGCCATATGGTCGCCCTTTTTTGCGTCGGCGCGCCGCTTTTGCGTTTTCCTACTGGCGCGGCTTTTGGCAGCCTGCGCGACATGCTCATCGCGCGCGCCTCTCCCACCGAACCGACCGCTCGTCCGGCCGGCCCGAAGACCGCCGGGCCGACGCCGGGTTTTTTGACTCCAGGACAGTGTTCCATGTGTTCCAACCGTTCTCCACATGCGACGAACCGAGGGCGCGGGCGCGTCCACATTCGCCCTTCACAAGCGATCTCATCCCCGGCAAAAACGCGGTCAGCAATTCTCACAGGAGAGGACTTTTGAAGCTTGTATCCACCCTTGCAATCACGGCAGCGCTGGCAATGACAGTCGCGACGCCCGCCGCCGCCGACGGTCACACCGACGCCGCAAAGGACGCCGAAACGGCGCCCATCCCCGGCCCCGAAGAGGATCCCTATATCTGGCTCGAAGAGGCCCGCAGCGAGGAAGCGCTGGCCTGGGTCGAGGAAGAGAACAAGCGCACGCTTGCGATGCTGGAAACCGATGCGCGTTTCGAGGATCTCAAGGCCGAGGCGCTGGCCATCTTCGACAGCGAAGACCGCATTCCCTATGTGAGCTTCCGCCCCGATGGGCTCTACAACTTCTGGCAGGACAAGCAGAACCCCAAAGGCCTGCTGCGCCGCACGACGCTGGAAAGCTATCAGAGCGAGGAGCCGGAATGGGAAACCGTGCTCGACGTTGACGCGCTGGCGGCCGCGGAAGGCAAGGAATGGGTCTACAAGGGCTCAACCTGCCTACCGCCCAAGCTTGAAAAGTGCATGATCGCGCTTTCCGACGGGGGCGAAGACGCAACCATCATGCGCGAATTCGACATGACCACGAAGACCTTCGTGGAAGGCGGGTTCGAGCTGGCCGAGAAGAGCCAGGGCGGTGTTCAGTGGCTCGACGAAGACACGCTGTTCGTTGGCCGCGATTTTGGCGAGGGCACGCTCACGGACAGCGAATACCCCTTCACCACCCGCGTGTGGAAGCGGGGCACGGACATCGCCGAGGCCAAGGAACTGTTCCGCGGCGAGCCGAGCGATGTGTGGGCGGGCGCGAACCTTGTGCGCGACAACACCGGTACGATCCATGCGACGACGGCGTTTCGCGGCATCAGCTTTCACGAGAGCGAGTATTTCTGGCTCAATCCGGATTACGAGTGGGTGAAGCTCGACATCCCCAAGAAGGCCTCGCCCTACGGCATTGTGGATGGGCACATGCTGATGACCACCGATGAGGATTGGGAAGTCGATGGACAGACCTTCCCCGCGGACAGCCTCATCGCCATGGAACTTGAAGAATGGAAGAAGGACCCGAACGCAGCGGCCAAGACCCTCGTCTGGGCGCCCGGTGAACGCCAGACCAAACGCGGCGGAGCGATTACGGCGGGGGCGCTGTATGTCGGCCTGCTCGACAACGTCGTGGGCAAGGTTCTGAAGTTCAACTTCGTTGCCAATGACGAAGGGGGCGCGTGGACCAGCGAAGAGGTGGAGTTGCCCGACAACGCGACCGTCGGCATCGCGGCAAGCTCGGATGAGAGCGAGCAGATCATGTTCACGGTCACCGACTTCCTCAATCCGACGACGCTCTATTACACCGACGGGTCTTCCGATCCCAGGGTGATCAAGACCTCGCCCGCCTATTTCGACCCCACAGGCATGGATGTCGAACAGCATGAAGCGACGAGCAAGGACGGGACGAAGATCCCTTACTTCATCGTCAAGCCCGCTGGCATGGAGCTGACCGGTGAGACCGCGACGCTGATGACCGGCTATGGCGGATTCCAGATCCCGCGCCTGCCCGCCTATCTCGGCAGCACGGGCAAGATGTGGCTGGAGAAGGGCGGCGCCTATGTGCTCGCGAACCTGCGCGGCGGGGGCGAGTTCGGCCCGATGTGGCACCAAACCGCGATCCGCGAGAACAAGCAGCGCACCTGGGACGACTTCATCGCGGTGGGCGAGGATCTGGTGGCGCGCGGCTTCACCTCGCCGGAGCATCTGGGTATCCAGGGCGGCTCGCAAGGCGGCCTGCTGGTCGGGACCGCGTTTACACAGCGCCCGGACCTGTTCGGCGCGGCGATCGTACAGATCCCGCTGTTCGACATGGTGCGCTATCACCTGATCGGGCGCGGCGCTTCGTGGATTGGCGAATACGGCGATCCGCGCATTCCCGAACAGCGCGCCTGGATCGACGGCTACTCGCCCTATCAGAAGATCGAGGAGGGCGTGGATTACCCGATGCCGTTCCTGTGGGCCTCGACCGCCGATGACCGCACCCACCCCGCTCACGCGCGCAAAGGAGCCGCCAAGCTTAAAGGGCTCGATCAGCCCTACCTTTACTTCGAGGACACGACGGGCGGCCATTCGGGCGGTGTCGATAACGAGCAGCGCGCCAAGCTCCAGGCGCTCCAGTTCGTTTACCTGATGCAGCGTCTGATGGACGAACGCGAGGGCGGATAGGGCCGCGCAATCGGGTCAGGAAAAGGGCTTCGGCGCGGTCGGCGCCGGAGCCCTTCTTGGTGGAGATGTAAACGCATCCGACACTTTTGCCTCCGTTCACCGCAGGCCAAGCACAAGGAAGGCGGTTAACCCAAAATTAACCATGTTTCGAAAGATCTCGTTAAGTGTCTCCGGCAATTCTCCCATCACCACGAAGGCGATCACCCCGATCAACCAGGTGGGGCGAAAAAGGAGAAATGAGGAAATGGCGTACCCCCGCGACATGTCTATCGCCGATGTCATCAAGCAGTATGGCCTGCCCAAGAGCCACCGCGTGCACTGGTCCGATACCCGCAAGGCCGATGTGGTCCAGGCGGTGCACGACCGGGTCATCAGCTTCCACGAAGCGCGCGAGCGCTATCTGCTGAGCCGCGGTGAGTTTGAGCAATGGGAGCGCAGCTTCCCGCCCGTTAACGCCAACGAAGTGGCAACCGAGCGAAAACACGAAACCGCGTAACGCCGGGCCGCCCTATTCGGCGACGACTTCGATCAGCGCTTCGTTGCGCCGAAGCGGCCCCGGCACCATCGGCGCATCGTAAAAGGCGTATTCGACATCGCCCTTGGGTTTAAGGCCCCTGCTTGCGATCCACTCGCTCAAGGACGCGGCCATCCGCGCAAGATCACGCGCTGACCCGTTGCCGCTGAACCGGACCGCCGCGACACGGCGCGCGGGCACCTGGGTCAGCGCAATATCATCGGGCGCGGCGGGAAGCGTTTCCAGAGTGTAGCGCTCCGGCATCACAAACCGCATGCGCCAGATGTTGTCCCGCGTCTCCTCCTGAAGGACCGGGGCGGTCATCGCGATGGTCTCGCCCCCCTCCGGACGGTCCTTTGCGAAGATATACGCAGCAAGTCGACCGAAGCTCTTGCCGCTGGCGCTGCGGCGGTCGCCCGAATGGGTCGTCTCGGCGACGATCATGGGCGCGTAATCGCGCAGCTCGAAGGCCCCGTCGGAAAGGATCAGGTCGAAGGCCGGGCCCTCGCCGCGATCGCGGTACTGAGCATAAGTCACGCTCGCGAGCGACCCCAGACCAATCGCCAAACCAAGTCCGATGCCAAGTCGCTCAGGCCAACCCATATCCATGATCCTTTCGCCATGCCTTTCACCAGCCGTTGCGCTGGCCAAAGGTTCCCGGATCATCGCTTATCGCCGTGTCGGGGCGTGAAAATCGGGAGGCTTGCTCGCTACCCATTGGACAAACCGCGCGATCGTTTCGTTCCCTCGGATACGATCCGGATCATCGCCAATCCTCGCAAGCGCGGCGTTTGTGAAATTGGCGTGGATAGTCTTGTGACAGATCGGATGGAGAGGAACGGTGCTGCGCCCCTTCTTCGACTTGGGCACTGGATGGTGCCACTGGATAAGCGTTTCGAACGGGCGCCCACAGAGCCAGCAGGTGAGATCGCTCTCAGACAATCAGCCGAACTCGCTAAGAGACAAGGTGTTGCCGTCCGGATCCTTGAACCACGCCACCTTCGCGCCATCGGCAGCCGTCCAGACACCGCGCTCGTCCTGTCCCATGAAATCAAAGCGTTCAAAGACGGCTCCGCGGCCGTGCAATTCGTCAATCTTGGCGGCAATGTCGTCGACCTGCCAACCGAACAGAGTGAAGGGAAGCGGCGTGAAGTCCTGAACCTTTTGCACCCGCAACATGGTTCCGCAGGCATCGAAGCTGAGCGAGAAGGGGCTGTCCTCGGTTAGCGCGAAGCCCATCACTTGTGTGTAGAAATCCCGCGCCTCATCGGGCTTGGTCGTTGCGGTAAACAGGATTGGCGTCATGGGTAGCCTCCTTGGGTCAGTCTTTCTTCGCCGCTTCCTTCTTGCGCTTCATCGTGTCGTGAAAGCGATCGGCCCAACCGTCTTTGACGAGCTGTTCGGCGCGCACCATCCGAAGTTCACCCGCCGCGACATCGCGGCTGACGGTCGATCCCGCGGCGACGATTGCGTCGGCGCCAATATTCACCGGCGCGATCAGAGCGCTGTTCGAACCGATGAAGGCCCGTTCCCCAATCGTGGTCTGATACTTGAAATAGCCGTCGTAGTTGCAGGTGATCGTCCCGGCTCCGATGTTGGCGGCCTCTCCGATTGTCGCATCGCCGAGATAGGTCAGGTGGCTTGCCTTGGCGCCCTTGCCGAGCACCGCCTTCTTCATCTCGACAAAGTTGCCGACAAAGCTGCCCTCTTCCATGATCGCACCCGGTCGCAGTCGGGCAAAGGGGCCCGCGCTTGCACCCCTGGCGATCTGTGCCCCTTCGATGTGGCTAAAGGCCTTGATGTGGACATTATCGGCGATGGTCACACCGGGACCGAACACGACGTGAGGATCAACCGTAACGTCGCGCCCCAGCACGGTGTCGTGGCTGAAGAAGACGGTTTCCGGCGCGCGCAGGCTCGCTCCGTCCGCCATCGCCCGCTCGCGCCGCTGCGACTGCCACCACGCTTCGACGGCAGCGAGTTCGGCGCGCGAATTGATGCCAGCGACTTCTTCCGGCTCGCATTCAACCACCACAACCTTGTCACCGCGCGCGATCGCACCGGTCGCGACATCCGGAAGGTAGTACTCGCCTTGCGCATTGTCATTTCCGACAGCCTCAAGCAGCGGCCACATATCGTCGGAATGCGCGACTATTAGCCCGGCATTGCAGAGGCGGGTCTTCTTCTCACGCTCGGTCGCATCCTTGAATTCGACCATCTTGCGCACGGTCCCATCGCTATTGGCGATAATCCGACCATAAGCGAGTGGGTCGCCAGGGCGGAAACCGAGCACCGCGACCTTTGCCCCCTCCTCCAGCGCCGCAGTCAAACGCTGCACCGTTTCGGCACGCACCATCGGCACATCGCCAAAGCATACCAGCACATGACCGGAAAAACCCTCCAGCGCCGGCTTGGCCTGAAGCGCGGCGTGCGCGGTGCCCAATTGCGGTTCTTGCAGCGCGGTGGAGATGTCATAGCCCGCGAGCGCTGCTTCGAGCTGATCACGCCGGTCGCCCGCCACGACCACCGTACGAGTCGGTGAAAGCTCGGCCAGACTGTCGAGCAGATGCAGGAGCATAGCCTTGCCCGCGATCGGGTGCAGCACTTTGTGCAGATCGCTTTTCATGCGCGTGCCTTTGCCCGCGGCGAGGATGATGGCGGCGAAATCGGTCATGCACACTCCTTAAGCTGCGCGCCGCTTGGCAGCAAATGCTTGCGGTTTGAAGTCGTTTGCACCACGGCGCCAAGGCATGACCGATATACCTTTTGAGACGGTCGGGTTCGACCTTGACGGAACCCTGCTCGACACCTTCCGCGATCTTGGCGCCGCAGTGAACCACGCACTGGCTCTCGGCGGTTTTGCGCCGGTGGCGATGGAATCGAGTCAGGACCTGATTGGCGGAGGCGCGAAGATCATGCTGGCCCAGGCGGTGAACGCTCAAGGCGGCCTTCCCGGAGGGCTTGAAGGCGATGATTTCCGCTCGCTCTACAAGGCGATGCTGCGCTTCTATTCCGAGAATAACGCGGTCTACACCAAGCCCTACCCCCACGCGCGCGAAGCCGTCGCCGGGCTCGCCGCGCGCGGGGTCAAAATGGCGGTGGTCACGAACAAGTTCGAGAGCTTTGCCCGCTCGATTCTGACCGAACTCGATTTCCTCGACCCGTTCGAAACGGTGATCGGAGGCGACACGATGGGCAAAGGTCCGGACGGCATCTTTCGCTCCAAACCGCATCCCGATCCTATCCTCGAAGCGCGCAAACGGTGCGCTGAGAATTCCGAAAACCCCGGCGCGTTCGCGTTTGTCGGCGACAGTTCCTACGACATGAAGGCGGCCCGGGCCGCTGGGGTGCCGGTGATCGCGGCCGCCTATGGGTATTGCGATGCACCGGCCGGAGAATTCGGCGCGGACGCTGTCATCGATTCGCTCGACCAGCTCCTCCCATCTCTTGCCCGACTCTGATCGCGATGATGCCGTTACGGCATTCAGCCCTCCTTCGAATTGTACAATCATCAGGTTGCAAGGCCGCCGCAAAAGTGCCACGCAGCGCGCACGGATGGCTTTACGCGCGCGTCAAGCGCGCGCCTTCATAAACCCCCGAGGGAGGAATTCTCATGAGCATCGACTTTATGGACAAGGTCGCGATCGTAACCGGTGCCGGTGGCGGTCTCGGTCGTGCCTACGCGCTGGAACTGGCAAAGCGCGGCGCAAAGGTTGTCGTCAACGATCTGGGCGGCGCGCGCGACGGAACGGGCCATTCGGACATGGCGCTCGAGGTTGTCGAGGAAATCGAGAAGATGGGCGGCGAGGCCATCTCCAATGGCGGCTCTGTCACCGAATACGATCAGATGGAAAAGATGGTCGCCGACGCCAAGCAGAAATGGGGCGGCGTCCACATCCTCATCAACAATGCGGGCGTCCTGCGCGACAAGACCTTCGCCAAGATGACCCCGGACGACTTTGAGTTCGTCCTGAAAGTCCACCTCACCGGCTCGGCTTTCGTCACCAAGGCGTGCTGGGAAACCTTCCGCGAGCAAAGCTATGGCCGCGTGCTGATGACCGCGTCTTCGACCGGCCTGTTCGGCAATTTCGGCCAGGCGAATTACGGCGCGGCCAAGCTGGGCCTGGCCGGATTTACCAAGACGCTCCAGCTTGAAGGCGCGAAATACAATATCCGCGTCAACTCGCTGTCCCCGGTCGCGGGCACACGGATGACCGAAGACCTCTTCCCCGAAGAAGCCTTCAAGCTGTTTGCGCCTGAAAACGTGGTTCCCGCCGCGCTCTTCCTGGTCAGCGAAGATGCGCCGACCAACCAGATCGTGGGCGCGGGCGCGGGCGGATTCCATTCGGCCTGGGTAGTCATGAACGATGCAGTCTGGCTACCCGATGGCGAGCGGACCGTGGAAGGCTTCGCCGCGAATTGGGACAAGATCAACGAATTCACCAACCTCAAAGCGCCGCAATCGGGTTCCGAGCAGTCGGGCGCCATCCTAACGGCGATGCAAAAGGTGACGGGCACCGGCCCGTCAAGCGCGCGCGGCTAAGCCCTCAGGCCAGAGTTGCCGAAACACCCAAAGGGGCGGGAAGCGTTCGATAGCTTCTCGCCCCTAGTCTTTTTGGCCGTCCAAATCTGGGGGGCACTACACCTTGCGTGTATTGACATGATAACACACCTGGCGTACCCGCCTTGCTTCGACACGTTGGAGTGGGCGCGACATGTATTCCGAAGACGACATCAATTCGGCTGTAGCCGCTGGAGCGCTGAGCGCCGAAGCCGCCGCCAGCTTTCGCTCCCACATCAGCCGGGCGCGCGCCCTTCCCCGGCAGTCGGAAGAGAATTTCAAGCTGATCAACAGCTTCAACGATATCTTCGTTGCGATCGGGATCGTGATCCTGCTGGTCGCCGTAGGTGCGATCGGACAGGCTCTGGGTGGCGTCATCGCACCGGTCGAAACGGCCTTTGAGTTCTTCAACCGGGTGCCCGAGCCCAGCGATGCGCAGCGCGAGGCGTGGCGCGCGGCAAATGGATATTCGACGGGCGTATCGGCCGCTCTGGCTGGCCTGTTCGTTACAGTGACGGCCTGGCCCTTGTCCGAGTTCTTCACCCGCGCGCGGCGCATGGCTCTCCCTTCGATCTTGCTCCTTCTCGCCTTCGTTGGCGGCGCTTTTGTCAGCGTCTTTGGCGTCGGGATGGCGCTTGGAGCCAACGTGGATGAAGGGATCGGCGCGCTTCTGATTGTGCTTTCCGGGCTCATTGCGGCCGGGGCGGCCCTGCTTCATTGGCGCCGCTTCCAGGTACCGATCACCGTCGCCGCCGCAACGGGCGTTGCGGTTGTGTCGCTGTTGTTTGCGCTGGCGGGCGTCCTCCAGATCGAGCCCGACACGCCGACCTTTCTGGTCTCGGTTCTGGTCGCAGGCGGTGTCGTCTTCACCTTAGCCATGCGCTGGGACATGTCGGATCTGGAGCGCACCACGCGGCGCAGCGATGTCGCCTTCTGGATGCACCTTGTCGCGGCGCCGCTGATCGCGCACCCGGTTTTCGCGCTTATTGGCGTCACCGAAGGCGTGATTACGGCTGGCGCGGCGTTCGCGGTGCTGGGAGTGTACATCGCTTTTGGCCTTGTGGCTCTCGCGATCGACCGGCGCGCGCTGCTGGTTTCGGCTCTGGCCTATGTGCTGTTCGCCCTCGCCTTTCTGTTCCGCGAGTTCGGGGCGGTTGAGCTGGGCTTCGCGCTGACCGCGCTCATCATCGGTTCAGCTCTCCTCAGCCTTTCGGCGTTCTGGCAGACCATCCGCGCGGCTGTGGTCGGCGCCTTGCCGGAAACCGTGCAGGCCAAGCTGCCGAAACCGGAAATGGTGGTCCCGCTCGCAACCACACGCCCCGCGCTTTAGGGCGATCAGAACGGAGCCTACTCGTCCTCGACCGCCTTGAGCAGTCGCCTTTCGATCGGCGCAAGCACGTTGGCAAGCTCGTGCCCGCGCTTCAAAATTTGGCCATGCTCGCCGAACAGCGTCCACATGCCCTGCTTGACCCGTAAGGCGGGACGCTTCTCGATCCGCGCCTGAGGGCGCTCGGCGGCGCGACGAAAGGCGGAGAAGCTTGCAAAGGCCTTTTCAAAGTCCATCGCGTAGTCCCGCCATTGCCCAGCTGCGACCATGCGTCCGTACAGATCAAGGATGCGCTGCAACTCGTCGCGTTCGAACGCGACCTGCGCCCTTTGGCCATTGGGTGAGGCGCCAGGGAAAGCCAGGACCTGACCCATTGTTGCTGCACCGGCTCCGTGGCCCCGCGGCCCGCTGCCTGAACTCATTCGTCGTGCGTCCCGCTCTTCGCACCGCCAAGATCCAGGCTTGCCTGCACCGGCTCATGAGGCTGCGGCTTGTTCACGGAAGCCTTCAGCGCGGCCAGTTCGGCCCGCAACGCAGCCAGTTCGCCTTCGAGCTTCTCAATACAATCGACGCGATTGCCCTCGGCGTCTTCGCATTGCGGCGTAGAGCCATACGGAATGAACTCCTTGATCCACTCCTCGGCCGGAACCAGAGTCGAGCGCGCCTTGAAGCCCACCATCGTCGCGCCTGCGGCGACATCTTCCATCACCACGGCGCTGGCTCCCACCCGCGCGCGCTCACCGACCGTGATTGGGCCGATGATCTGCGCGCCTGAACCGATGATCACGTTGTCTTCAAGCGTCGGATGGCGTTTACCGCCCTTGCCGTTTGTGGGATTTGTACCGCCCAGGGTCACGCACTGATAGATAGTGACGCTGTCGCCGATCTCGGCGGTTTCACCGATGACCGTAAATCCGTGATCGATAAAGAAGTTCTTCCCAATTCTCGCGCCCGGATGGATGTCTATCGCGGTAAGGAAGCGCGACAGATGGTTGACCATCCGCGCCAGGAAATAGAGCTTGGCCACAAACAGCCAATGGGCCACGCGATGAAAACCAAGCGCCAAGACCCCCGGATAAAAGAGGATTTCCCAGCGCGAGCGCGGAGCGGGATCGCGCTCTCGGATAGAGTCCAGATAGGATGTCAGCCGATCAAACATGAGCTGTCTCCTTACACCAGCCTCTTGCCTTTCACCATCCGCGAGCAAATGCAACCAACGCCCTCTTGTTCCTACAGAAGGTTGGCTTGCTCCGGCCCTTGCACGGCTTCCAGCGCCGCGCGCCATACCGACATGGTGGCCGGAGCGGCGCGTTCCAAGCTGATTTGGTCGATCATGCGCACAAGACGCTCCAGATCGGCGAAACTTCGCGCCGTTCGCGGCACAAGGTAGTCGGTCGCTCCGTCGGCAAGGCTAAGACCGCGCTGCGCGGCGAGGGATTCGATCAATTGCGCGGCCATGGCGTCATCGGGTTCACCGAGTTCGAGGTGCAAAGAGCCGCCAAGACGCGAACGCAAATCGGGCAAAGCGATGGTCCATGGCTGCGCGCTGGTGATCAGCAACAAGGGCTCTCCGGCCCGAGAGCCACCCTGCTGACTGGCGTTCCAGCGATGAAACAGCGCGTCTTCTTCCACCTTTTCCGCGTCATCGATAACATCGACGCCTTGCGCCGCCGCCCAACGTCCGAGCAAGGTCTTGCCGGATCGCGGCGGGCCAGTGAGGATTGCGGTGTGAAATGGCCAGCGTCCGGGCTCGCGCAGCGCTTCGACGGCTTCGGCGTTGGCGTTGCCAACCACGATGCGCGAGACTTGATCTGATCCGGCCGGTTCAAGCGGAAGGGCGATCTGCGAAACGGGAGCTGTCGCGGATGGCACGGACACACGCCTCTTCGAAGCCCGCTATCGGCTGATGGCGAGCGTGCGACCGCTCTGGTTGACGGTAAAGCCGCGCGCGCGCAGCGCTTCGGCAAGCTGCTCTGGCGTGCCGCCAAAACTGACAGTCATGACGGACGAACCACCGATCGCCGTGCTGGTGACCGCGAGAGCACGCACGCCGGGCGTCGCGCGCACACTCGAAAGCGCCGCGTCAAAGGCCGACGCGTTGGGCGATGCGAACTGAACGACGACACTTCGCGCGGGCACCTGCGGCGGTTCGGGCGTCTCGACGACCGGCGGCTGGCCCTCTTGCGATGCAACGGGCGCGCCCTCGCCAGACGCGGCCAACGCCGCGGCTTCTTCGCGCTGCTGTATGGCCCGACCAATGTCGATGAGTCGCTGGAGCGCTGGATCCACTTCTCCCAGCCCGCTTACACTCAGAGTGGGATCGGGCCGCAATTTTCCGTCCGCCAGAGCGCGCTCGAAGATGGCGTCCATGCGCGCCACGGCCTCTCCGAGCATATCCTGCAGCGCGTTCTGACTGTCCGCGGTGAGCGTAAAGGTCTCAAGTACCCTGCTATCGGGGCCATAGCGCGCGGTGAAAGTGCCCGTGATCGGGCCGCCCGGAAATTGGTGCTCAAGGCGCGCGGCGGGGATGAGCACATCGGCGGCGTTGTATTGATCGAGCGTGCTACGCCACCACGTGCGGCTTCGACGGCCCGTTTGCCCAAAGGTCAGCAGCAGCGAGTCTCCCCCCGCGCCGCTGGGACGCACATAGTCGATGCGGCTGGTGCCCGGATTGAACTCGGCCCAAGCGCGCTGCCACGGGTTGCGCACCTCGAAGACCGTGTACGCACCGGCTGTCGCCATCACCGGTACAACCAGCATCGGCGCAGATGACCGGGTCTGCGTGCGTCCACCAAGAAACGGGCTGGCGCGTTGGCGATCGAAGATGACGCCCAGTGTCGCAATGTAGCGCCGTGGTCCGAGCTGTTCACGCTGGATCACGATCGAGGAGACCAGACCAGCCAGTTGCCCGTCCGAAATGCTCGGGCCTCCGGCGCGCTCCCATGCAGCCCTTTGGGCCTCGCGCCAGCCTTTCTCGCGGGCGTCTTGGGCGCTCTTCCCTGTGACATCGACCTGGATACCGCGGATTTCGATGTCCGAAGTCGACGCTGTCGGAGCAATTCCGCGCTCTCCGGTAACCTGCGCAAGCACGAAAGCGTAGCCCGCACCAAGCAGACCCAGCGCCACTAGCGCGGCACCGATGGGTCGAAATCGGCTCAATTGCGCGGGCCAGAATGGTCTCGAACGGGCCTCGGAAAACGGGCGGGAGGACTGGGTGCGCGTCAGCATCGGGGAAATCGCGACGGTCTTTGCCCAAAGGCGAGTGGAATTCCAAGCCCGAAAGGCTAAAGCCAATGGCATGAGAGGCAAGAACGCATCCTACACCTATGCCGACGCCGGTGTGGACATCGCCGCGGGCAACGCTCTGGTGCGCGCCATCGGGCCGCTGGTCAAAGCGACAGCGCGTGCGGGGGCGACCAGCGAGTTGGGGGGCTTTGGCGGGTTCTTCGACCCCAAGGCGGCGGGCTACTCCGATCCGCTGCTGGTGGCCGCCAACGATGGTGTGGGCACGAAGCTGAAACTGGCGATCGATCACAACCGACACGACACGGTGGGCATCGATCTTGTCGCCATGTGCGTCAACGATCTGATCGTGCAAGGCGCCGAGCCGCTGTTTTTTCTGGACTATTTTGCGACCGGAAAGCTTGAGACCGGGATTGCCGAACGGGTTATCGCTGGCATTGCGGAAGGCTGCAAACAGGCCAACTGTGCGCTTATCGGTGGCGAAACGGCTGAAATGCCGGGCATGTACGGCGCAGGAGACTACGATCTGGCCGGCTTCTGCGTCGGCGCCGTGGAGCGCGGCGAGCAATTGACCGGAGAGCGCGCCGCGCCGGGCGACGTCCTTCTCGGCCTTACAAGCTCGGGTGTGCACTCGAACGGCTACTCGCTGGTCCGGCGCCTGGCCGACGATCTTGGCTGGAGGCTTGATCGCCCGGCCCTGTTCGATCAGGAATGTCTGCTCATCGACGCGCTGCTTGAGCCGACGCGCATTTACGTCGCGAGCCTGCTACCGCTGATCCGGGAGGGCGAGATCAACGCCCTGGCGCATATCACCGGGGGCGGCCTGCTTGAAAATGTCCCGCGTATCCTGCCCAGCGGCGCGCACGCGCGTATCGACGCCGGACTGTGGTCTCAGCCACGCCTCATGGCGTTCCTCCAGGCGCAAGGCGGCATCGAACCTGAAGAGATGGCGCGCACGTTCAATTGCGGCGTCGGTATGGTGCTGAGCGTTGCCGAAGACCGGGTCGAGGCGGTGACCGCCAGACTTCGAGAGGCGGGCGAGACCGTCGTGACCGTGGGATCGATCGTATCCGGCGAGCGCGGGTGCACGGTGCAAGGCGGTCAGGGCATCTGGGGCGCGCGGGGCGACTGGAAGGCCACCCATCTTGCCTAACCCGCCCGCAAAGGTCGCGATCTTCATCTCCGGTACCGGCACCAATATGGCCGCGTTGCTTTACGCAAGCCGGGCTGAAAAGGCGCCGTTCGAAATCGTTCTTGTCGCCAGCAATAACCCGCAGGCCGAAGGACTCGCTCTGGCCGAGCTCGAGGGCGTCGCGACCTTCGCGCACTCACACAAGGGCCACAGTCGCGAGGACCACGACGCGGCTATGGAGGCCGCGGTGCGCGAAAGCAGCGCGCAGTATATCGTGCTTGCAGGGTACATGCGCATCCTTTCCGATGCGTTCGTCGAGCGTTGGGCGGGCCGGATTCTCAATATTCACCCCTCGCTTCTCCCCAGATACAAGGGCCTGGACACCTACGCGCGCGCGATCGCAGCGGGCGATAGTCACGCGGGCGCGAGCGTTCATCTGGTGACGCCGGAACTGGACGCTGGAGAGGTGCTGGCGCAAGCGCGGGTGGCCATCGCCCCAGGCGATACGCCTGAGAGCCTCGCACAGCGCGTAAAGCTCGCCGAGCATCAATTGTATCCGCGCGCCCTGGCGGAATACGTCGCTCGGGGCAGCGATCCCGAATACCTTTACGCCCGCGTTGCCGAACTGGCGCTGGCGCTTCCCGAAACCCACGCCAAGGACAGCCACGGCTCCCCCGGCTTTCGCGTCGGGACCGAAAAATCGGGCAGGTTCTTCGCGCATTTCTCGGTGAGACACCATGGCAGCGAACACGTCGCTGTTCTGGTGAAGACCAGTGGGATGGACGAACTGCACGGCCTCACGGAATCGCAGCCGGAGGTCTACTTCAGGCCGGCCTATTACGGCGCAAGCGGCTGGGTCGGCGTGATTCTCAACCGTCCAGATGTCGACTGGTCGCATGTCGGCGAATGGCTGGAGCGTAGCTGGCGCACCGCCGCGCCATCGCGCTTGACCCGGCAGCTCAACGCGGCCGAGCCATTCTGAGGGCTCCGCGTTGAAGGCGCCCCCTCCCCGCCCCCATCCGCTTGCCCGCAGCCCGCGCGTGGATCGCGCCAACCGCTTATTGGTCGAGGCCTGGGACAAGGGATGGCTCCCACCCCCGCTGCTCGAAGCGGGCGCACTGTGGGAGAGCGCCGCCAGACCGCTCGGCCAAGCCGCCAGGGAAGCGGAACACGCCCAGCGATCCGAGGCCGATGTTGACGATTTTCGCGCACGGCTCGATCAGCTTGCAGAAGCTGCGCGTGAAGAAGCGGATCTCAATCCCTTGGGGCGGGTCATGGCGCATGGCCAGTTGGAGCGGGCCATCCGCAACCGCCTACGGATGGGTCAGGTCTGGATGGAGCGCCCGGCGATGGCGCAAACACCGCTTGCCCCGCCGATTATCATTGTCGGCCACATGCGCAGCGGCACCACCCGGATCCACAAACTGCTGGCTGCCGATCCCGCGCATTCGCACACGCGGTATTGCGACGCCTTTCACCCTGTGCCGGGGCGCGCTGTTGACCTGCGCGAGTGGAAGGCCGCGTTCGAAATCGCGTTTCTGGGCGCGCTCAACCCCTGGCTTCAGTCGATCCATCCTGTGGCCAGCGACGAGGTTGAAGAGGAGCTCGGCTGGCTCGCGGGCGCGTTCCAGCACTCGATCTATGAAAGCCAGTGGCGCATCCCGTCCTACTCCGCATGGAGCGAAGCGCGCGACGCCGCGAGCGTGTATCGCGAGTTTGCAAGGGTGCTGAGAACCGACGCCGCGCATCGAGGAAATGCCGATCGCCCGCGGGTGCTCAAAGTGCCCGTCTTTTCCGAGAACCTGCCTGAGCTTCTCGCGCAGTTTCCGGACGCGCGACTGATCATCGCCACCCGCGACCGCAAAGCGGTGCATCGCAGCGCGGTGTCACTGGTGGCCAACCAGATGGCGGTGCAATCGGACACCGTCGATCTCGCCGCGATCGAGGCCGAGTGGGATCGCAAGATCGCGTTGCGCGAAGAGCGACGCGAAGGCGCGCTGCGCGCGTGGAACGGGGCGGTCGCCCGCATCACGTTTGAGGAGATGACCGCCGACTGGGAGAGCGCAATCGCCCGCGCTTATGGCGATCTGGGTATCGAGCTGAGTCTCGCCGCGCTTTCAGGCATGCGCAAGGCGATGTCCGCAAGTCGCAACGGCCAGCACCGAGCCCACTCCGCTCAGCTCGCCCGTTTCCAGAGCGCATAGCAAAAGGGCCGCCCAAACGGACGGCCCCTTACGAGTTCGCTCGGGTCACGCAGGCTTAGCCCACGATCTCGTCGTCGCTGAAGAAAAACGCGATCTCGGTCGCCGCGTTTTCCTCGCTGTCGGAGCCGTGCACAGTGTTTTCGCCGATCGAGAGCGCGTGGGTCTTTCGGATCGTGCCTTCGTCCGCCTCGGCTGGGTTGGTCGCGCCCATGATATCGCGGTTACGGGTTACGGCGTCTTCGCCCTCAAGCACTTGGACAACCACCGGCTCGCTGATCATGAAATCGACCAACTCGCCAAAAAAGGGCCGCTCTTTGTGGACGGCGTAAAAGCCTTCAGCCTGCTCGCGGCTCATGTGAATGCGCTTGGAGGCGACGACACGAAGGCCAGCCTCCTCCAGCATCTTGGTCACCGCACCGGTCAGGTTGCGGCGCGTGGCGTCGGGCTTGATGATCGAAAAAGTGCGGGTGAGCGCCATGGCAATTATCCTTGAATGAAGGCGCGCCGGCTAGCGCGCGGACGAATTTGCGCGGCCCCTACCTCTCGTTCCCAGGCAATTCAAGTTTCGAGTGAAACCATCGCCGGTCTCACCCGGCAAGGCGCACTCAATCCCCCTTGGTGCCCACGGAAAGCTGAGCCGTGCTGCCCTCGCCCTCAGGGCTCGCGATCACCGAGAACGTCAAACCATCGGGCGCCTCGCCACCGATCATCTGAGCGCCATTGGTCTTCATCTCCATCTGGATCTTGATCCCGGCGCTTTCCGCCTGCTGCTTGTAGAACGCCGCGAGCTTTTCCGGCTTGTCCTCACTTTTCATGGTGACAAGCGCTCCCGAGCCCGCACCCTGCTTGAACACCGTGTTCGAGACCACGTCAGCGCCCGGATAAACCGAGAATCCAGAGGGAAGTTCGACCGGGACGTTCGTGCCCGAACGCAAGGTTGCGGTTCCATCGTCGGTCGTGATGGTGGCGGTCGTCTCACCGGTCGAGTTGTCGATTGTGTATTCGCCGGTTTCGCCATCTTCACCGGTGAATGTGCCCGATGTTTCCGATCCGCACGCGGCAAGCGCGCAGGCAAGCGGCGCGATGAACACGAGTGTTGAACGCATGAATTGTCTCCCAAAGCCGATAATGCACTGTCTCCGATCCCGGCGACGAGCGCAAGCCATCAGCGGATCAGGCGACTTTGACCCACTTGCCCCCGTCCTGCCGGAAGAAGGCGCGCTCAACACCTTCCCGGTCCGAAAGCGCCTTCCAGGTCTGGCGCGCGTGCCGGAGGCTCGCCTCGTCGAACAGCAGAAACGTGCGCGAAAAATCGGGCGCATCGCGAAAGGTACCGTCCGCGAAGATTGCGTGGGTGGCGCCGTTGGCCGCCTCAAGACTGTCGGAAAGAAGGATGGGCTGACGCTCTGCGCCTGGGGCGCGCGCCTCGCCGTTCGCGAGGAAACTGTCCGGCCCGGCTTGCCACAAGCCCCTTGCGATCGCGGCGCGCTGCTCGTCACTCGCGCTCACGACAAGAAGCCGCTCTCCCTGATCGAGCACGCGCTGGGCGATCAGCGCGGTGACCTTTTCCACCGGGTCGCGTGACAGCTGCCAGAAGTCGATTTTCGCCATTGGTCAGGCCTATCGCTCCGCTGTATGAGGCCACCGGGTCTACGCCGACGGCTTAGTGCGCCGACAGCGCTCTGAACAATAGCGCACATTCTCCCAGTCGCGCGCCCATTTCTTCCGCCAGGAGAAGGGCAGCCCGCAGGTCTCGCAAATCTTCGTGGGAAGATCGGATTTCTTGCGCATCTTGGGGATGGCAAAATCCCTCCTATTGCTCGAAGTTGTCGGAGATCATCCGGTCGATAAGCCGCGCGCCCCACCCTGTAGCACCCTTTTCATGGGTGGGCCCAGGCTTGTCGGACCAGACGGTGCCCGCAATGTCGCAATGCGCCCAGGGTGTGTCCTTCTGGATGAACCGGCCCAGAAACTGAGCCGCGGTGATCGATCCAGCCGGGCGCGGGCCGACATTCTTGATGTCCGCAATCGGCGAATCGATGAGCTTGTCGTAAGCCGGGCCGATGGGCATGCGCCACAAGGTGTCGCCCGTCGCACGGCCCGCCTTGATGAGTTGGTCTGCCAGGTCATCGTCGTTGGCAAAAAGACCGCCATGCTCATGCCCAAGCGCGATGATCATGGCGCCGGTTAGCGTCGCGAAATCGACAATGCGCGCCGGCGAGAAGGTTTCCTGAGCCCAATGCAGCGCGTCGCACAGGACGAGACGGCCTTCAGCGTCGGTGTTGAGCACCTCGACCGTCTGGCCGCTCATCGTCGTCACGATGTCGCCGGGACGTTGCGCGTTGCCATCGGGCATATTCTCCACAAGACCCATGACGGCGACCACGTTGGCTTTCGCCTTGCGCTTAACCAGAGCCAGCATCCCGCCGGCCACGGCACCCGCGCCGCCCATATCCCACTTCATGTCCTCCATGCCCGGAGGCGGTTTCAAGGAGATGCCGCCCGTGTCGAAGGTCACACCCTTGCCGACGACGGCGGTCGGCCTTTCGCCGCCCTTGCCGCCATTCCAGCGGATCGCGAGCAGGCGCGATTCGCGCCGCGATCCCTGGCCCACACCAAGCAGAGCCCCCATGCCAAGCGCTTCCATAGCTGGCTCGTCGAGGACAGTGATCTCGGCTCCCGTGCCTTCGAACGCTTCTTCACACAGGGCCACAAAGCTCTCTGGATACAGGATATTCGCAGGCAGGGTGGTCAGACGCTTGGTGAACTCGACGCCCTCGGCGATAGCAGAGGCGCTTTCCCATGCAGCCTGTGTGCCTTCGGGCGCGTTGACCACATGCACGGTCTCGAGCGAGACCTTCTTCTCGGTCGAAAGCTTTGTGCGCAAGGCGTCGTAACGCCACGAACGCAGCCGCAGACCCAACATGGCTCGAGCGGCCTCTTCGCCGGACAGATCGGCTCGACCAAGGTCAAGGATCATATCGGTCTCACCCGAGGCGACGTACTTGGCCGCCAGCGCTCCGCCCGCTTTCTCGACATTCGCCGCCCGGGCCTCTGCTTCAACTTCGCCCGCTCCCGCCAAACCCAGGCGGACAAGCGCGCCGTCATCCATCGCGAAGTGTTCGAACACCTGGCCAGCACGTCCAATGAAACGGGCAGCCTTGGCGCCATCAATTACCGCAGCGTCCAGATCATCGGGCGTGTCGTCCTGATTGACGATCCGCGCGGTCAGACGAACCTGTGTGGGGGCGGCGCTGGCGAAAAGAAACTGCATGAACACTCCGGTCAAAGATGCGGCAAGCGGCGCGCAAAACATCGCTTGTGGGATAAGGCATGGGGCGCGGAAAAGGGGCCGAACCATGGCCACTAATGGCGATTGCGATTAGGCGCGAGCGGTGCAATAGGCAAGACATGTCGGCAGGTTCAAAGCTGGATGCGTCAAGGCCGTCTTGGCCGCGGCGCGCGCAACGGCGAAAGGGGCCGGACCGATACGAGGCTTTGCGCCCGAGTGTGCGCCCCACTACGCGCCAGACTGTGCGAGCGGCTTTGCTTGCTTCTGCGTTCGCCGCAAGCGCGCACGCTGCGGCGCTGGCTCAGCCCGCCAGCCCTGTGGACCCGATCACCCTGCGAGTCGCCGGTAAGGCCCAGGCATTGCCAGAGCCCGGGACGGTCGAGGACGATCCGCCGCGCGCAGCCGACGCCGTCGAACCGAACGAACCCGCGCTGACGGAGCCAATCAACTTCGAGGCCGACCAACTCGCCTACGACAATGAGAGCGATACGCTGGTAGCGCGCGGGAACGTGGTCTTGCGTAGCGCCGATCGTTCGGTACGCGCAAACGAGGTCGTATGGGTGCGCGGCGAGGGACGCATCTACGCCGTTGGAAACATCCGACTGGTCGATGAAAGCGGCAACCAGCTATTCACCGATGCTATCGAGTTGACCGATACTTTCGAGGCTGGTGCCATGAGCCGCCTTCTGATCGCGTTGAGAGCCGGAGGGCGGCTCGCAGCGCAAAGCGCCATGCGAGATGAGGATGGCACGATTGTTCTCACGGACGCAGCCTACACGGCCTGCGCGGTGACCGATGCGAAAGGGTGCGACAAGAACCCGAGCTGGCGCATCACCGCGCAGCGGGTGCGCTATGACGACGACACCAGCAAGGTCAGCTTCACCGGAGCCATGCTGGAATTGTTCGGGCAACGCCTGCTGCCTCTCCCGGGCCTCACCATCCGCACCGATGGCGGCGCCGAGACCGGTTTCACGAACCCCAATTTCCGCGTCACCAACGTCAACGGGATCGAGGTTTCCGGCGATTATTACTGGCGCATCGCGGACAACAAGGATCTGACACTGGGCGCTTTCGTGTTCAGTGAAGTTGCCCCCATGGCGAGCGCGCATTGGCGACACCTGACGGAGAAAGGCGCTTACCAGATCACGGGCTATGCGACCGCCTCGCAACGGGTTTCCAACTTTACCGGCGTGACGACGACCGAAGAGAGCGACCCGCGCGGCTACCTTTTCGCCAATGGCCGTTTCCAGCTTGATCCGGCTTGGAGCCTTACAGGTTCGGTCCGGGTGGCGAGCGATCGCACCTTCTTGCGCCGCTATGACCTTAGCCGCGATGATCGCTTGCGTTCGACCATCAATCTCGAACGGATCGACAAGAATTCCTATCTGAGTCTGGCTGGATGGGCGACCCAGACGCTGCGCATCAACGCTGAACAGGGCCAGATCCCGGTCGCCGTGCCGGCCTTCGATTACCGCTATAATCTCGACGACCCCGTCATGGGCGGCAATCTTCAACTGCAAGCCAACACGCTCAGCCTTGTACGGCAGGAAGGACAAGACACACAGCGCGCTTTTGCAGGGGCACAGTGGGATCTGCGAACCCTGACCGATCTGGGGCAAGTCGTCACCTTCACCGCTCTCGCCCGAGGCGATGTCTACCATACACAGAACATCGAGGCGACGGAAACGGAGAGTTACCGCGGCAATGAAGGGTTTACGGGTCGCGCGATCGCGCTGGCAGCGGTCGATGTCGAATGGCCCTTTGTTAGCGAGGCGTTTGGCGGAACACAGGTGCTGACGCCGCGCGTTCAGTTCGTCGCTTCGCCGCCGATCCGCAATCTTGACGTGCCCAACGAAGACGCCCGCGCCATTGACCTTGAGGATTCCAACCTCTTCGCGCTCAATCGTTTCAACGGATATGACAGGGTGGAAGACGGCACGCGGATCACCTGGGGCGTCGATTGGGAGCTTACCCGGCCTGGTCTGCGGCTAAAGACCAATGTCGGCCAGTCCTATCGTCTCGAATCCGAAAACGACCTCTTCCCTGACGGCACCGGCCTTTCCGAAAGAGTGTCCGATTTCGTCGGACGCACCGAGGTCCGCTACCGCGATTTCATCCAGTTCACCCACCGCTTCCGGCTCGACAAGGACAATCTGGCGGTGCGTCGCAACGAAATCGACGCTGCGGTCGGGTCCAAGCGGACCTATGTCGAGCTTGGCTATCTGCAGCTCAACCGCGATATCACCGAAGTGGAAGACCTGCAGGACCGGGAAGAAGTGCGGGCTGCGGCGCGCGTGGCGTTCGGTCGGAAATGGTCAGCCTTCGGATCGGGGGTCTTCAACCTCACCGATAAAGAAGACGACCCCGTATTCGAGCCTGACGGGTTTGAGCCGATCCGTACGCGGCTTGGCATCGCCTATCAGGATGATTGCATTGAGTTCGGGTTTACCTGGCGGCGCGACTTCATCACCGCGGGCGACGCGGCGCGCGGCAACTCTTTCCAGCTTTCCTTCGCGCTGCGCAATCTTGGCTTCAATTGAGCCCATTGGCTGCGCCCCCGAGCAGCCTTTGCAGTTCTGCACAAGCTGACGGGGCTTGATCACGCGGCGTTGGCATACGAGTAAAAAGTCGTTTAGGAGCCGGTGTTGCAGCGTTGTGTGGCTCAGCGCTCGTTCAGTTCGGCTTGGTTAGCCGAACGCCTTGAACGCCAGACGGAAGCCGGAAACAAACGCAAACGCTAAGACGCGCAACGGGGGCTGCGCAGCGAAAGAGCTTGAGGACATTCGGGATAGAAACGTGACATTTAAATCCATGCTAAAATCGCTTGCTGCTGCTGGACTTGTGGTCTTCGGGACGGCGACGATGGCGGTTTACGCGCAAACGGTCGCCCAACCGACGCCAGACAACCCGCTCGGCCTGCCGGACGAAATCAACATTATCGGCGACGATAACCCCAACGTGCGCACCGCGACTGCGATCGTGAACGGTTATGTGATCACCGGCACGGACGTCGACCAGCGGGTCGCGCTCGTCACGTCGGCTTCGAAGGCCGATGTTTCCGACGAGGAGCTTCAGCGCCTCAGAGTACAGGTGCTGCGCAATCTAATCGATGAAACCCTGAAAATTCAGGCGGCTGAGCAGCTTGAGATACCGGTTGAGCGCGGCCAGGTCCAGCAGACTTACGACCAGCTCGCGGCGCAGAATTTCCCGGACGACCCGGCAAGGATGGATGAGTACCTCCGCTCCATCAACTCCTCGCCCGCTGCGCTGCAACGCCAGATCGAGGGCGAGCTTGCCTGGGACAACCTCCTGCGACGCAACGTCAATCCCTTTGTCAGCGTCGCCGCCGAAGAGGTGAACGAGGTTCTCAAACGTCTGGAGGAGTCGCGCGGGACCGAGGAGCATCGCGTCGGCGAGATTTATCTATCGGCAACGACCGAGAACCGCGAAGCCGTGCTCCAGAACGCCCAGCGCATTGTCGAACAGCTGCAAGCAGGCGGAAGCTTCGTTGCCTACGCTCGCCAGTTCTCCGAAGCCTCGACCGCCGCTGTGGGCGGCGACCTGGGTTGGCTGCGTCTGGCGCAGCTTCCCCCGGCGCTTGCGACCGCCGCCAGCAATATGCAGCCGGGTCAGCTGGTTGGTCCGATCGAGATCCCCGGCGGGTTTTCGATTCTTTACCTCATCGATCGCCGGCAGGTTCTAACAGCGGACCCCCGCGACGCGGTGCTAAGCCTCAAACAAATCTCGGTCGCCTTCGCACCGGGTATCGAACAGGCGGCCGCCGAAGCGAAAATCCAGGAATTCGACACCTACATCAAGGGTCTGCGTGGGTGCGCGGACGCGGACGGAGCGCAGCAGGCGATTGGTGCCACAGTGGTAAGCAACGATCAGATTCAGGCCCGGCAGCTGCCCGAAGCGCTGCAAAACCTGGTTGTGAACCTTCAGATCGGCCAGACCACGCCCGCCTTTGGTTCGATCCAGGAAGGCGTTCGCGTGCTCATGCTGTGCGGGCGCGATGATCCCAAGGTTGCCAATGCGCCGACTTTTGCCGTCATCGAACGCCAAATCGAAGAAGAGCGGATTAACCGCCGCGCCCAGCGCTACCTGCGCGACCTGCGCAACGACGCGTATATCGAATACAATTGACGCGCGGCGCCCGACCCGGACCGGCCCCGCTCACGCCCGATGCCCCTCTCGCGGTCGCGCTGGGCGACCCCTCGGGCGTGGGGCCAGAGCTTATCGTCGCCGCCTGGGCCGCGCTCCAGAGCGACAAAAGTCTGTCACATCCGTTCTTCGTGGTTGGCGGTATGGAAATCCTGCGCGCCGCAGCGGACGCGCGCGGGATCGACTGCCCTTTGGTGCCCATAGCGCAAAGCGCGGAAGCGCCGCTTGCCTGGTCAGCCGGGCTTCCGGTGATGGCCGGGATCGATGTTGAGTACACTCCCGGCACTCCTTCACCCGATGGCGCGCGCGTGGCTCTGTCTTCGCTGGAGTGGGCGACCGACCTCGCCTTGCGCGGTGACGTGGCCGGCATTGTGACAGCGCCCGTCGCCAAGACGGAGCTGAGCGCCATCGGCTTTGAGCATCCCGGCCAGACCGAATTTCTCGCCTCTACCTGCGGGCGGCGTTCGCATGATGCGGTCATGATGCTGGCCGGTCCTTCGCTGCGCACCGTTCCGGTTACGGTCCATTGCGCGCTGGCTGACGTGCCCCGAAGGCTCACGCCCGAACTGATCATCCACAAGGCGGTGATCACCCACATCGCTCTTGCGCGCGACTTCGGCCTTGCCAAGCCGCGCCTCGCCGTCGCAGCGCTCAATCCCCACGCTGGCGAGAACGGACAATTCGGCGATGAGGAAGAGCGCATCATCGCGCCGGCCATCAGCGCGCTGAAGGCTGAAGGGCTGGATGTCATCGGTCCGGTGCCGGGCGACGCGCTGTTCATGCCACGCGCGCGCTCCGGTTACGATGCAGCGGTGTGCATGTATCACGATCAGGCGCTTATCCCCCTCAAAGCGCTGGAGGTCGATGACGGGGTGAATGTCACGCTGGGCCTGCCGATCGTGCGCACGTCGCCCGATCATGGCACCGCCTTCGATATCGCGGGCAAGCGTCTTGCGGATCCGGGTGCGATGATTGCCGCGATCCGCATGGCAAGCGCGTGCGCAACTCAGCGCGCCGCGATACCGGCGCATGAATAGGGTGCCGCCATCCCGGCGCGTGAATAAAGCGGCGCCGCCTCCCGGGCGCGCGGCGAGCGAAGCCGACCTTCCCCCGATCCGCGAGGTTATCGCCCGGCATGGTCTGTCCGCCTCCAAGGCGTTGGGCCAGAATTTCCTGCTGGACGAGCAGTTGCTCGCCCGCATTGCCGCGCTTCCCGGCGATCTTGCCGGAGCGCGCGTCCTCGAAGTCGGCCCCGGCCCGGGAGGTCTGACCCGCGCTCTACTGCGCGCAGGAGCCCGCGTCACCGCCATCGAAATGGACCGGCGCTGCCTCCCTGCGCTGGCTGAACAGGGCCAGGTGTTTGCGGGGCAGCTCGAGGTCATCGAGGGCGACGCGATGAAGCTCGACCATGCCGCCTTGATGAAGGGCGAGCCTTTCCACATCGTCTCAAACCTGCCCTATAATGTCGGCACGGCACTGTTTACGCGCTGGCTCGACGGGGCGAATTGGCCGCCGCAATGGCGCTCGCTCACGCTGATGTTTCAGCGCGAAGTGGCGGATCGCATCGTCGCTCAGCCGGGCACGAGCGCCTATGGTCGCTTGGCCGTCCTCGCGCAGTGGCGGTCGAGTGCGAAGCTCGCGCTCAAGGTTCATCGCAGCGCCTTTACCCCACCGCCCAAGGTGATGAGCGCGGTCGTGCAAGTGACGCCATTGCAGCAACCGGAGGACGTCGAGGCAAAGCGCCTTTCGCAACTCACCGCCGCCGCTTTTGGGCAGCGCCGCAAGATGCTGCGCCAAAGCCTCAAGGGTGTGCCGGGCGCGCTCGAGGCGCTTTCATCGGTTGGAATTGCGGAAACCCGGCGCGCGGAAACCATCAGTGTTGCCGAATTTGTGGCGCTGGCGCGGGCGATCGACACACAGCGTTAGGTATTTGCCGCTAGCTCCTGCGTGATGTCCAACGCGCCAGGGAGCAAAGGGATGTTTAGTTTCAATAAGAAAAATCGCCTGATCGGTGGACCTGTCGAGTTTTCCGCTGACGTCCTGATCGATCGCCCGGCCTCCGAGGTCTTCCCCCTGATCGACATCAACGACCCTCGGTTCAAGGATGCGCAGATGGGCGCGCACGTCAGCCGCGTCGAAGGAAGCGACGACCGTTTCGAGCTTTCCTCGGACGAAATGGAGGATGTGGTCTTCCACTTTCGTGTCCTCGAACGCACCCTCAATTCGCGGCACAAGGTCGAGACCGCGATCGAGCCGCGCATCAACGCGCTTGTCTCGGCGATTGAAGAGCACATTCTTGAGCCCGTGGGAGAGAGCGCCTGCCGCGTGACGCTGACGACGCTTGCGACGTTCGACGATGCGCTGTCCGACGAAGCGATAGCCGACGAGGTGGCCGTGATGAGCCTGGCCGTGACGAGTGACCTTGAGAAGCTCAAAGCCCTCGCCGAAGACGGTATCGACGCGGCAAGGGCGCTCGAAGACGATGCGATTGGCTTCGACCTTGAGTTCGATGCCGATTTCGACTTTGGCGAGCTTGGGATCGAATGGGACGACATCGAGCCCGAGCAGTAAGCGAAAACCCCCGCGGTCTCAGCCCGCCTTCTTCACTTGACGCCAATGGTGCAGCAGCGGTTCGGTGTAACCGCTGGGTTGGCGGGCGCCCTTGAAAATCAGATCGCGCGCCGCTGAAAAAGCGGGGCCGTCTTCGTTGCCGATAAGCGGCTGGTAGTCCGGATCGTCGGCGTTTTGCGCGTCAACCTTGGCGGCCATGCGGGTCAGGCTGTCGATCACCATCTCCTCGCTAACCACGCCGTGATGTAGCCAGTTGGCGATGTGCTGTGACGAGATACGCAGGGTCGCGCGGTCCTCCATCAGGCCCACATCGTTGATGTCGGGCACCTTCGAGCAGCCGACGCCCGCATCGATCCAGCGCACCACATAGCCAAGCAAACCCTGGCAATTGTTATCGAGCTCTTCGCGCAGCTCGTCCTCGGGCCAGTTGGTGTTCTCGGCGAGCGGAATGGTTAGGAGCGCGTCGAGCGAGGCCGGTTCGGAAAGGTCTTTCTGAATGTCGAACACGTTCTCGCGGTGGTAGTGCAGCGCGTGGAGCGTCGCCGCCGTTGGCGACGGCACCCAGGCGGTGTTGGCCCCGGCGCGCAGATGGCCGATCTTCTCGACCATCATCTGCCCCATCAGGTCGGGCGCGGCCCACATCCCCTTGCCAATCTGCGCCTTGCCCGACAGGCCGTGCGCCAGACCGATCGCCACGTTGCGCGCCTCATAGGCCGCGAGCCATGGCGAACCCTTCATCGCGCCTTTGCGCATCATCGGACCGGCTTCCATCGAGGTGTGAATCTCATCGCCGGTGCGATCAAGAAAGCCGGTGTTGATGAACACGATCCGGTCCTTCACGGCGTGGATGCACGCTGCGAGGTTAGCGCTCGTCCGACGTTCCTCGTCCATGACGCCAACCTTGATCGTGTGCCGCGGCAGGCCCAGCAGATCCTCAACCGCGTCGAACAGTTCGTTGGTGAACGCGCATTCTTCCGGCCCATGCATCTTGGGCTTCACGATATAGATCGAGCCGTGCTTTGAATTCCCGTACCTAGCGTGGCCTTCGGCATCGATCGCGCTGATCGCGGAGGTGAAGACCGCGTCCATGATGCCCTCGGGAATCTCGCTTCCATCTTCGAGTAGCATGGCCGGATTGGTCATCAAGTGCCCGACATTGCGAACAAACATCATCGAACGCCCCGAAAGGGTGTGGGTGTTGCCATGGCGATCGGTGTAGGTCTTGTCGCCGCCGAGCTTCCGGGTCACTGTGAGCCCGCCCTTCTCGAAACTCTCTTCAAGATCGCCCCGAATGACGCCCAGCCAATTGGTGTAGGCGAGGAGCTTGTCCTCGGCGTCAACGGCGGCGACCGAGTCCTCGCAATCGGCGATCGTTGAGAGCGCGGCTTCGAGATTAATGTCGGCTATGCCCGCTTTGTCGCTCGCCCCCACCGGTGTCGAGGAATCGAACACAACTTCGATGTGCAAGCCATTGTTCTTGAACAACAAGCCCTTGTCGGTTCTGCCAACATACTGGTTTTCATCGACAAGCTTGCCGTCGTTTTCGTCGGCCAGGTCCGCCCAACTCTGATCGACAAGCGGCAGCGCTTCATCGAGGAAGGCGCGGCCCTGCGCGATCACGGCGGCGCCGCGCGCCTCGTCGTAACCGCCGGGTCTGGCGGGCGGAGCGTCCAGCGCGTCGGTGCCGTAAAGCGCGTCATAGAGCGAGCCCCAGCGCGCATTGGCCGCGTTGAGCAAGAAGCGCGCGTTGAGGATGGGAACCACCAATTGCGGCCCCGCCATGGTGGCGATTTCGGGATCGACGTTCTGCGTGCCGATCGTGAAGGGTCCGGGCTCGGGAACAAGATAGCCAATCTCGCTCAGGAAGGCGCGATACTCGACCGCGTCGTGCGGCTTGCCCTTTCGCGCCTTGTGCCACGCGTCGATCTTGGCTTGCAGATCTTCGCGTTTGGCGAGCAGCGCGCGGTTGCGCGGGGTGAAACGCGCCACGAGCGTGGCAAACCCGCTCCAAAAGGCGTCGACGTCGCGCCCGAGCGGCGCCAGCACCTCGGCCTCAAGGAAAGTGGCCAGCCCCTGATCCACGGAAAGGCCGGCGCGCTGCGTCTTGCTCGTCATTCAAAGATCCTCGTACTCACGAATGAAATCGGGTCCTGGGGAGGAGAGGACCGGCGCGATATGACGACCTGTCGGGGGGATTGCAATGCGGCTTTGGGGGTAGCGGCGTGGGGCATGAGCATGGGGCATGGGTTGGAACCGGCTGCGAGGGCCGCTAGGCAACAGAATATGACGCTATCTTCGAAAGCTATCGCATGAGCATGCGCCTGCGCGCTGCGCGCCTGTCCGATCTTGAGCACCTTTACGAGATGGCCAAGCTCACCGGCGGCGGGTTCACCAACCTGCCCGCCGACCGCAAGGCCCTTTCCGGCAAACTCGAACGCGCCGCCGAGGCCTTTGCCAACACCCAGGACGCTCTGGCCGATGAGCAATTCGTGCTTGTGCTCGAAAATCGCGAGACGGGCGCGGTGCGAGGGACATGCCAGTTGATGAGCCAGGTGGGCCAGCAGTGGCCGTTCTATTCCTACCGGCTCAACACGCTCACCCAGTACAGCCGCGAGCTCGATCGCACCGTGCGCGCAGAGATGCTCAGCCTCGTGACCGATCTTGAGGGGATGAGCGAAGTGGGCGGGCTTTTCCTCCATCCCAACGAACGCGCCGGCGGGCTTGGCCTGCTGCTTGCGCGCTCGCGCTACTTGTTTGTGGCGATGCACCGCAGCCGGTTTGCCGACAAAATCATCGCCGAATTGCGCGGCATCATCGATGAGCGAGGGGATTCGCCGTTTTGGGATAACGTCGCCGGTCGGTTCTTCGGCATGGGCTTTCAGGAGGCGGACTATTTCAACGCTATCAACGGCAACCAGTTCATCGCGGACCTGATGCCCAAACACCCGGTCTATGTGGCGATGCTGGACGAGAACGCGCGCAAGGTGATTGGCACGCCCCACCCCACGGGCCGCGCAGCCATGCGAATGCTGGAGAACGAAGGGTTCCGCTACGATGGCTATGTCGACATTTTCGACGGCGGCCCCACCATGGTCGCGATCACGGATCAGGTCGCAAGCGTCAGGGACAGCGTGTCCGCAACCCTGACCGGAATGGATATCGAAGAGGGAGAGCGAGCCATCCTCGCAACCGGACGGCTCGAAACCTTCCGCGCGTGTTATGGCGCGCGCAGCCTTGATGGCGACGGCGGGATTGCGATCGATTCGCTGGCCGCCGATACGTTGGATGTGGCCCCCGGCGATACGATCTGGAGCGTCGCGCGATGAGCCTTGCGGAAATCAACTTCGATGGCGTTGTCGGCCCCAGCCACAATTACGCCGGTCTCAGCCTCGGCAACATTGCCAGCGTCAGCCACAAGGGAGACCCATCCTACCCGCGCGCCGCCGCGCTTCAGGGGGTGGCCAAGATGCGCGGCAATCTTGCGCGGCTGGGCGTTCAGGGTTTTCTCTTGCCTCTTCCTCGCCCGAACGCGGCTCTGCAAGAGACGCTGGCGCTTGACGAAACGGCTCCGCGCCAATTGCTCGCCGCGACATGGTCCGCCTCCAGCATGTGGACCGCCAACGCCGCGACCGTCTCTCCGGCCCCCGACACGAAAGACGGCAGGTGCCATTTCACGCCCGCCAATCTTGTGACCATGCTCCACCGCGCGCAGGAATGGCCCGACACGCTCGCACAACTCTCGCTGGCGTTTGGCGACACCGACCATTTTGCCGTGCATAGCGCGGTGCCGCCCACTTTCGGCGATGAGGGCGCGGCAAACCATATGCGGCTGTGCCAAGGCCACGCGGCTGCGGGCGTCGAGGTTTTCGTATACGGAAGACCCGGCGGCAAATTCCCCGCCCGCCAGCACGAGCAGGCCAGCCGACTGGTTGCGCGCGCGCATGGTCTCGATCCGGCGAGATGCGTCTTCATCGAGCAAAACCCCGCCGCCATCGAAGCGGGCGCGTTCCACAATGACGTTGTCTCGGTCGCGAATGAGCGTGTGCTGTTCACCCACGCCGAGGCCTTTGCCGATCAGCAAGGCGCCTACGACGCCATTCGCGCCGCATTCCCCGCTCTGGAAGTGGTGGAAGTGCCCAGCGAGGCCGTGAGCCTTGCCGAAGCGATCCGCACCTATCTCTTCAACGCGCAGCTCATCACTCTGCCAGACGGGACGATGGCGCTGATCGTGCCCGAAGAATGCCGCGAAAGCGCAAGCGTGTGGGCGTATTGCGAAGGGTTGATGGCTTCGAACGGCCCGATCCGCGACGTAATTCCGGTCGATGTCCGCCAGTCGATGGCCAATGGCGGCGGCCCGGCCTGTCTCAGGCTGCGGGTCGTATGCGATCCGGGGAAGGTCGATCCCCGGTTCTTATTGTCCGAGGAGAAAGCCGATCGGATTGAAGAAATAATTGCAAAGACCTGGCCGGAACAGATCGATCCCGGCGATCTTGGCGCGCCGGTTCTTGCCGAAACGGTGATCAACGCGCGTCGTGCACTGCTGAGCGTGTTGGAACTGGAAGAACTTGGTTAACGCATTTGCAACTTTTCGTCGGGCTCGTTTACACTTCTTAACACATTAACCACCGTTACGCGCAGCAAGCCTCACTTGGCACGCGCGTTGCATTCCAGAAGGTTAAAGGAGAGAAGATGCTGCGCAAGATAGCCCGTCTGTTTGTGATCAAGAACCGTTTCGAAGCGTTCGTGATCATCTACGCGCTGGCTCTGGGTGCAACCTCGCGCGGCTCGGCCTATCTGGAGGAGTATCCGGGCATTGCGGGGCAAATGCTGTTCGCCGCTGCGACTGGCGCCGTGTTCCTCGCCGGGGCGGCCATTCTCGACGGTCTGAAAGCGAAAGCCGAGCTGGCGCAGCTCAAGGCGGACAGGCAGCAAAAAACCGCGCCCGACTAATCGCGCGGACGCAGAATGGGCACGCGCACAAGGTCGTCCGCCGATTCCACCTTTATAACCACCTGATCGCCGCGTTTTTGTCCCTCCCAGGGCCAGCGGATCAAGCGCGTTTGGCCACGGATGACTATGCGGCGGCCGGCGAAATGTTCGTTCGCCCCTTCCAGCGTGGCTTTCTTCAACTTCTTGCGACGCGCGACCACGATTTCATCGTCGCTGCCCTCCAGAAACTGCGCCTCCCATTCGAAACGATCGAGCAATTGCGCCATGATGTCCTTGTCGATCTGAATGATGACACAGGTCGGATCATAGCGATCGAGCGAATGCAGGGAGTACGAATAGGGCTTTTTCTGAACCCGGTAGACATCGAGCATGAAAGCGCCGTCAATCGAGGGCGGAGCGCCCGGTTCGCGAGCCGCTTCGACGATGCCGAATTCGGTGTAGCAGCCGTCTTCGCACATCTCCTCAATCCGCTCGAACGCGTCTTCGTTGCGCGCGATCAGCGCGCTTTCGCGTTGGGTGCGGCCAGAATCGTCCTGCGCGAAAGGCTCACGCTCTGTGTGCGCCAGTGCCGCAGGGGGCAAAGCCGTCACGGCGAGCGCAGAAGCAAGCGCCCGGCTCTTATAGCCTCCCATCAATCGCCTGACCCGGCGCTGGCGCGGGTTTCGGTAAACTCTCCGTCCACAATCGCCTCGCCATTCTTGTCGAAGCGCGGAAGCAGAACGATATCGTCGGCGTTGTCCACTTCAAGGGTGAGCTTCTTGAGCCGGTAGTCGAGCCGCGCGCCGCGCAAGGTTGGCTCTAGCCGGGGCGCGCCGCGCACCACGATGCGGCGATTGATGAACATTTGCCTGAGTTTCGCAAGCGTTGGCTTGCTGAATATGAGATCCCGGTCTCCCTCAACCAGAATACCGCCATCATCGCCGCGCTCCGGCGCCGACGCTTCGGACGCGAGCCTTCGGTCTTTCGCACCGGGTATGGGCATGTTGGGCAGATCGAAGAAAGTCGCCGCATCCATTTCGACCACAACAGCGTTGGGTTCAGTCAAGGGGCGAAAGGATAACGGTGTGCGCGTGCCCGGTCGTTCAAACAGGCCGGAGGAACCGAACTGCGTCAGCAAGAGATACTTATCATTCCAGCGGCTTACATCGATGATATCAAAAATGCCGGCCATGTCGTGGTCGTAGCCGCTGCCGCGCTTGCGGGCTGTCCGGACCAACTCACGCGGCTGCATGCATTCGACCGAGCAGATGTCCCGCAATCGCTCCAGATACGCCTCGCGGGTTTCGGCAACCAACGCGGTCGGGACGGACAGGAACAACGCTGCGCCGAGCGGGAGAAGCACACCACAACTGCGCACACGGATCTCCTCTATCTCTGCCACACACGCAGGCTAAGAGCCGTCCTGTGCTAGCGTCGTTCCCCCGCGCAGCGCGATTACCATCGCGCGAATGTCTTGAATGTGAATGGGTTGGGCCTAGGCCCGCGCTGCCACCCCGCGCCCAGTTCAGTCTTGCGCGGTGGCGGTTTGCGCAGGCGGTTCGATAACGCCAAACTCGCCATTGAGGATCGGGTTGCCGTCTCCGTCAAAGCGCGGAAGCACCACCAGATCGTCGGCGTTATCGACAACAAGCGTCACCTGCTTGCGGCGATAATCCTTGCGCCCGCCAACCCATTGCGCCTCAAGCCTGGGCGTGCCGCGTGCGACAATACGTCGGTTGAGGAAGGCCGCGCGCAGCGAGGCGAGTGTCGGCTTGCGGGGCTTTGGCTTGGTCTGTCGATCGCCCTCTACTAGGATGTCGGCTTCGTCACTTTGCCTTGTCTCTGGGCTCGCGCTCCCGAGGGGCTGGGACGGTTGCTTTTCAGGCGGGTTGAGGAAATCGGCAAAAGCCTGAGCGTCAAGGTCGATCACGATCACATTGGGCGACAGAGCGCCGTTGTTTCCGCGGGGCAGACCGCCAATTCCATTGCTGCTCGAGGTGTTGATCCCCGCCGATCCAAGGATTGCCTCAGTCTGCAGCGGGTTGGCCTGCAATTCCAGATTGAGCAGTTCGAAGCGATCACCCCTCCGCCGGACAAGGGCCACATCCATGATAACGGCCATGTCCTCTTCGCCGCGCGCGCCGCGTTTGCGCGCGGCGCGTTGAAACGGACGCGGCTGCATGCACTCAACCGAGCAGATATCGCGAAGACGAGAGAGGTATTGAGCGTAGGTTTCGGCCGCTGTCGGCGACGAAACGGCGACCAGCGGCAAAAGCACAGAGGCGATCAAGGCAATTCTCACACGCGTTTCAGCCTCCATCGGGTTGCGACCCAGCCGAAAGACAGATGGGGGTTTCTGTTGCTAGCTACCCCCGGAGCCCCGGAATCCGCTTCTGTTGCCCGGTGGGTCCAACCGCGCTTTAGCTTTGTAAATTCAGGCCGTTAGGCCGTAAAATTACGCAGCGAGAGCGAGTGCTTCATTATCATTGGCACTTATGAGATTGAGCCTTTAACGGGTTACTCAGCCCGGGCAAAAACAACGCTTTTCAGCCCACGTCGATCCTAGTTCGGCCCCGTCAAAAGCCCCCTTCTTGAGGGGTTTATGGTGGAGCCGCCGGGTACTGCCCCCGGGTCCGTTGCGCCTATTGCACGCTGCACTTTATCGCCATAGTCGGTTGCCCAACGCATTCCATATAGCGCTTTGAAGCTAAATTGGAAGTGAACGGCCTTTCTATGTGTTCGCCCATCCGGGCGCACTCCTCGGTGCTGTTCCCTTCGGCCAATCTTGGGCGGCGGTGTACCTGCGGTCGGCGGGTCGGCCTCTCGGTTCGCACGCCAACACCATCTGGACGCGCTGTTTCGAAATCTATGATTTCGCAAGCGCGACTGCGCGAGCGCAGCGGGTCTGCAGGGGAAGATTCCCCGGAAGACGTCCAGCGAGGATGTGGCCCCGGGTGGGGCCGCACAATCACTTCGCCAGGCTGTCCCGGATCTCGGTCAGCAACTCGACTTCGGTGGGGCCTGCGGGTTCCTCGGCTGCGGGCTCCTCTTCCTTCTTGTCCATCTGCTCCATGACTTTCATCGTGTAGCGCACCATCAGGAAGATAATGAAGGCGAGGATGAGGAAGTTGATGATCGCCGTGATGAACGCGCCGTAGCCGATCATCGCCGCACCCGCCTCCTTGAGAGCCGCGTAATCGCCCAGATCGCCTTCATAACCCTCGGGTACGGAGAGCAGGACAAAGTAGGATGAAAAGTCCGCCCCGCCGAAAACCGCGCCCACGACCGGCATGATCACCTCGTCCGTGAGCGATTTCACAATTGTTGCAAAAGCGCCGCCAATAATCACGGCGACCGCCAATTGCATCACATTGCCCTTGGCGATGAACTCCTTGAAATCGGACAGCATAGATGAACCTCAGAACCGCTTGCGTTGCCGATGGTTCTGGCATCTCCTGGCCGGCTTGCCAAGCGCACCGCGCGCGCCCTTCCACGGCTTGAACGGGGCCGCTGGTGAGCTATATGCCTAACACAGACACTCTTGGCCCGTGCGCATGCGCCGCGAGGCTGGTTTTTGGAGGACAATCCGTGAAATTTGCACACACTTTGCGCACCGCCTTTGTCGCGCTCGCCGCGCTCAGCCTTGCCGCGTGCGGTATCAACTCGGTGCCAGCCGCCGAAGAAGACGCCAAGGCGAAGTGGGCCGATGTCGAAGCGCAATTTCAGCGCCGCGCCAACCTTATCCCGAACCTTGCGGAAATCGTTCAGGGCGCCGCTGAAAACGAACAGACGATCCTGCGAGAGGTGACCGAAGCGCGCGCGCGGGCAACGGGCGTCAACATCACCGCCGACGATCTGGGCGACGCGGCCAAGATGGAGGAATTCGCCGCCGCGCAGAGCCAGCTGGGCGCCGGCCTTGGCCGTCTGCTCGCCAGCTTCGAGGCCTATCCGGAAATTCAGTCCAATCAGAACTTCCTGGCGCTGCAAAGCCAGCTCGAAGGCACCGAGAACCGCATTGCCGTGGCCATTCGCGACTACAACGAGGCGGTGCGCAAGTATAACACCACGATCCGCACCTTCCCCGACACGATCGGCGCGAACATCATCCACGGCGCGGAGCCGCTGGAGCCCTACAGCGCGGTGACGCCGGGCGCCGAGGCCGCGCCCACGCTCGATTTGACGTCAGACTAAGCGCGGTGCCAGGGCGCCTTCCCGCTAGCGCTCTTGCGCTTGCTCTCATCGGATGTGCAGGCGAGCCGAGCGATGCGCCCGGCAACCCATCTCTGCAGCTAACGGGGCGCGTGGTCGATGAGGCCGCAGTTCTTGAGCCAACTTTCGAAGTAGAGATGACCGAAAAACTGGCGCGGCTTGAAGACGCTACGGGCGTGCAACTTGTTGTCGTAACGACGTCCGGTCTGAAGAGTCAGGCAGTTGAACTGTACAGCGTGGATTTGGCGCGGGCGTGGGGAATTGGCAGCGACGAGCGGCTTGATGGATTAATGGTGCTCGTGGCCCCGCAAGAGCGGCAAGTGAGGATCGAAGTGGGGTATGGGCTCGAAGCGTCAGTGAAGGACGGCGAAGCCGCTCATATTATCAGACAAGACATGATCCCGCATTTTCGAAACGGAGACTTTGAGAGCGGAGTTGAGGCCGGCGTCGATCGCCTGATCGAAGAGGTGACACCCGTCGAAGTGAAGCAAGCATCATGAGAGCCTTCGCGATCCTCTTTGCCGCGCTTCTTGCGCTCCTCGCGTCCCCAGCCGCCGCGCAAACCTTCCCCGCGCTCACCGGGCGCGTGGTGGACGAGGCGAACATCCTGCCCGCTGACGTCGAGGCCCAACTCACCGCGCAGCTTGAAGCGCTTGAGACGCAGTCCACGCGCCAGCTGGTCGTCGCGACCGTTTCCGACCTGCAAGGGTATGAGATCGAGGAGTACGGATATCGGCTGGGGCGCGATTGGGGGATCGGTCAGGAAGGCGAGAACAACGGCGCGATCCTTCTTGTGGCGCCCAACGAACGCCGCGTGCGGATCGAGGTCGGCTATGGTCTGGAAGGCTATCTGACCGACGCGCTTTCTTCGCTGATCATCCAGAACGCGATCCTGCCGCGCTTTCGCGACGGCGACATGCCCGGCGGAGTGGTCGCGGGCGCGAACGCCATTGTGAGCCAATTGGCGCTCCCACCCGACGAAGCGGCGCGCGTGGCAAGCCAGGCCAGCGAACGGCGACGTTCCGACCAGACCGATGGCGGGTTTCCGATTGGAACGCTGATCTGGCTTGTGCTGATGTTCCTGTTCTTCGTCCTGCCGATCCTTCGCGGACGCTCGCGCCGGCGCAGATACAAGAAACGCAAGAAGGGTCCGTGGGGCAAGCGCGAGGACGATGACGATTGGGACGACGACGATGACGGCTGGGGCCGGACCGCGCGCGATATCATCCTGTGGGAAGTGGGCACGGCCATCGCGCGCGGAGCGCTAGGCGGCGGGCGTTCAAGCGGCGGCTGGGGCGGCGGAGGCTTCGGCGGCGGTTTTTCCGGCGGCGGCGGGTCGTTCGGAGGCGGCGGCGCCTCCGGCGGCTGGTAACGAGGAGGCCGGTAGATGAGTTATCTCACCGAAGCTGAGCACAAGGTCGTCTCCGACGCGGTGGCGCAATCCGAACTCGATACCTCAGGCGAAATCCTCACCGTTCTGGCCGAGCGCAGCGATAGCTACATCGATGTGGCCCTGCTGTGGTCCGCGGCTCTCTCCTTCACCGCGATGAGCGTCTTTGCGGCGTTTCCAAAACCTTTCCTTGGTCTTTGGGACTCTCTTGTCGTCGAAGGCCTGATGGGCGGCTGGGGCCATGAATGGGCCACCGGCGAGATCGCCAGCGTCACCATCGCGCTCGGCCTCATCACGTTTGCGCTCGCCTGGGCGGTGCAGCTCTTCCAGCCGCTCAAGTTTGCGCTCATCCCCGGCCCCGTTCGCACCGCGCGTGTCCACGATCAGGCGGTGCGCCATTTCAAGGTTGGAGCCGAGGCGCGCACACTCGGGCGCACCGGCATTCTGATCTACCTCTCAATGCGCGAACACCGCGCCGAAATCGTCGCCGATGAACCGATCGCCAAATTGGTCGAGGCCGAGGTGTGGGGCGAAGCAATGATCGAGATGCTGCGCGAGATCAAAGCGGGCCGCATCGCCGAAGGCCTTGCCATCGGCGTGCGCGATGTCGGCTTTGTGCTCTCCCAGCATTTCCCGCGCACCGACGACGATGAAAACGAACTTCCCGATCGCCTGATCGAAGTCTAAGCCCACAGGCCTATGACGAACCAGGAATTCGTTCGCGATCGCGACGCCGATCTGCCCGAAGAGATCATGTGGGAAGGCCGCTTCATCACCGCCAAGAAGCGCGGGCGATGGGAATATGTGGGCCGCGCTCGCGGTATTCGCGCCGCCGCGATCCTGGCGCTCGACGAGGACGCCGATGGAACCCGCAACGTCATCCTTGTAGGTCAATATCGCGTACCGCTGGGTCGGTTCTGCCTCGAAATCCCGGCCGGGCTTGTCGGCGATGACGCAGGCCGCGAAGACGAAGCGGCCCTGGACGCCGCCGCGCGCGAGCTTGAGGAAGAGACCGGCTACCGCGCGGGCCGGATTGAGGTTCTGGGAGAATTCTATTCCTCGCCCGGCATGGTCTCGGAAATGTTCACTCTGCTCAAGGCGAGCAGGCTCACCAAGGTCAGCGAAGGCGGCGGGCTGGCGGAGGAGAACATCACGGTGCATCGTGTCCCGCTTGAAGGCCTTGCCGATTTCGTCGCCGACTGGCGCGCGGCTGGGCACGGCGTCGATGTGCGCATTGCGATGCTGATGACGCCCGGCTTTCTGGATTAAGAACAACACCATTGGAGAGGGATCGAAAACCATGACCAAACGCTGCGAAGGCAAACTCGCGCTGGTAACCGGGGCTGCGCAAGGGCTGGGCCGCGCGCATTGCATCCGGCTGGCGCAGGAAGGCGCGCGGGTGCTGGCGACCGATATCAACGGTGAAGGCGCCGCCGAGACCGCCCAGCTCGTCAACGCTCAGATCGGCGATGGCACCGCCTTTGCCATCGCGCATGATGTGACCAGCCCCGATCAGTGGGAGGCGGCCGTCGAGGCTGCGCGCGACCATCTGGGCGGCCTGAACGTGCTCGTGAACAACGCCGGGATAGGCGTTGGCGGCAATATCGAAACCTGCACGTTCGAGGATTGGCAGCGCTGCTTTGACATCAACGTGAACTCGATCTTCCACGGTTGCCAGAAGGCCCTGCCGCTGATGCGCGAACACGCGCCCGGATCGATCGTCAATATCTCCAGCATCGCCGGGCTGATCGCGAGCGACACGATGCCTGCTTACAACGCATCGAAGGCGAGCGTGTGGATGCTGTCGAAATCGATCGCGCTGCACTGCGCGAAGATGAACATGCAGATCCGTTGCAACTCGGTTCATCCCACCTTTGTCGACACGCCGATCCTCGATGGCACCGCGCGGCAGCACAATCTCGACAAGGACGTGCTGATGGACAAGCTCGCGCGGCAGATCCCGCTCAAATTCGTGGGCGAGCCCAACGATATTGCCAACGCGGTGGTGTATCTGGCGAGCGATGAGAGCCGGTTCATGACGGGCGCGGAAATCAAGCTGGATGGCGGCATTAGCGCGATGTAGTTTTTGGCACCAGCATCCGCGGGTGCATCCTCGGTGCTATTCCCTACGCCGAATCTTCGGCTCCGGGGCAGCGTAGTTCATCCTGAGCGACTGCCGCAGGCAGGCAGTCGAAGGGCGCGCGCAGTCGCGCTTGCGAAATCGTAGATTTCGACACTGAGCTTCCCAGATAAACATGGCGGGCAACGGTTTGCGACAGCAAAACGCAAGGCCGACTGGCCGCCCGCAGCGGGTCCGCAGGCCAAGATTGGCCGGAGGACGTCTAGCGAGGACGAAGCCGCGGATGCGGCTTCGCAAAACAAAGAAAAGGGGCCTCCGAAAAAGGCCCTCCGGTTCGTTCGTGGTGAAAGGCCGCGCGCCCGCCATTTGCAAACCGGGGGCCGCCAAAGACGCGCGCCATCAGTCCGCAATCAGAGCGATGATCAGGTAGATGATGATCGGGCTGCCAAAGCCGAACAGCGTGGCGGCCACAAAGATGAGGCGGACGATCATCGCGTCCATGCCGAAATAATTGGCGATACCGCCGCACACACCGGCAAGCTTGGCGTCGGTCTTGTCGAGGCGGAACTTGCGGGGCGGACCGCCGTCTCCGCGATTGGTAATGTTGTTCATGCGAGAACTCCCATGGCGATGGAACCGGATGCGAGCGCCGGGCTGGCCGGAGCAATCGCGGTGGCCATCAGCACCATACCAAGCGCGATGGCGGCGGCAAAGGCAATCAGCGTGTCGCTGACATGCTTTGGAAAGTCGGCGGGGGCAAACATTGAAGGTCTCTTTCGGTCAGTCGGTGGATTTCGATCAGGCGAGGCCGGGCGTGGCCGGGACAATCGCGTAGGCGAAGGTGCCGATCGTCAGGATCACCGCAAAGGCGGCGGCGCACAGACGACCGGTGGTTTCGTTGGTAGGCATGAAGCGGGGTTCCTTGCTGGATTTGAAGAGGTGGTGGCCGAAGCTCAGACCATCATGGTCGGGCTGGCGGGGATGATCGCGTAGGCAAACAGGCTGGCCGAGACGGCGAGCGCGAAAGCGGCGGAAGCGAAGGTGTTGGCGGCGGCGGACATTTGAAACATTCTCCTGTGGTTCGGTTTTCGCGTCCCCTTGGGCTCTACCCTGGGGACACCGAACCTTAAGCATGAGGTGTGCCAAACTCGAGAAATGGCTGAATTCCGCGCTTTTCGAGCTTGGGTTTTCCCACAGTCCCGTTCATCGATCCGAAAGGTTGGGATTTTTTACCACCTATTGGGATCGGCTGTTTCGAGCCCATCCCACTGGCCTTCCGCGAGCCGCGTGCTAACGCGAAGCCCGCCCATGCCGCTCGCCAAGATTACCCTCCAGAACTTTCGCAATCACAAGGAAAGCGCGCTCACCGAAACCGCGCATTTCAACTTGCTGGTGGGCGAGAACGGCGCGGGAAAGACCAACGTTCTCGAAGCGATCAGCCTGCTGAGCCCCGGGCGGGGCCTGCGCCGCGCGCCGCTCTCCGACCTTGCGCGCCGCACCAGCGAGAGCGAGGCGCCGCTGGGGTTTGCGATCGGTGCGAGCCTGATCGAGCAGGGGCAAGTGTCGGCCCGGCTGGGCACCTACACGCTCGCCGAGCGCCCGACGCGGCGCCTGGTGCGCATCAACGGAGCCGACGCGCCCGCAACCGCGCTGTCCGAGTGGCACGCGGTCAGCTGGCTCACCCCGGCGATGGACGGGCTCTTCACCGACAGCGCGGCCGCCCGGCGCCGCTTCGTGGACCGCATGACCCTTGCCGTTGAGCCGGGCCACGCCAAGGCAGTCTCGCAATATGAAACCGCTCTGCGCGAACGCAATCGCCTGCTCGAAGAGCGCGGCGATGCGCGTTGGCTCGACGCAATCGAAGCGCAGGCCGCTCAGCACGGCGCGCGAGTGGCGGCGGCGCGCGCGCTGCTTGTGGACCGACTGAGCGATGAACTTTCCGCGCTGCCGCCTGAACCTTTTGCCAAGCCCGCCCTCACCTATCGTCCCGGCGGCCCGACCAACGCCGCCGAACTTCTCGCCGTCCTTGCGCGAGAACGCCCGCGGGACGCTGCCGCTGGTCGCGCCCTTGTCGGTCCGCATCGCGACGAACTGGAAGTCATCATGGCCTCAAGCGGGATCGCCGCAGCCTCGTGCTCAACCGGGGAGCAAAAGGCGATGCTGATCGCGATCACTCTGGCGCATGGCGCGCTCGCAGCCGAGGGGCGACCAAGCGTCCTGTTGCTCGACGAGGTCGCCGCGCACCTCGATCCGGTTCGCCGCGCCGAGCTGTTTCGCCGCCTGCGCGCCGGACGCGCTCAAGTCTGGATGACCGGAACCGAGCTCGGCCCGTTCGCCCAGATCGAAGCGGAAGCCGCCGTGTGGGAGGTCCGCAGCGGAGAACTGGTCCGACTGTGAGCCCCGTTCCCCTCGCTTCACTCGGCCGGGACGGTTTCCCGCTCGGGCAACACCGCCGCCACTTCATCGACGGTCGACGCGACCAGCGCCTCGATCCCCTCAAGGGTTGGATGAATGCGATCATCCTGGAACAGCTGCGGTTCCTGATAGATCTCCTCAAGCCAGAACGGGATCAGGTCCACCGCGTATTCGCGCGCCAGCTCGCCATAGAGCGCGTCGAAGGCCTGTTGATATTCCGGCCCGTAATTGGGCGGGGCGCGCATCCCCATGATCAACACGGGAATATCGCGTTCCTTCAGGGTGTCGAGCATGGCCGAGAAGTTGGCGCGGGTTTCGTCCGGAGAGAGACCGCGCAAGAGGTCGTTGCCTCCCAGCTCCAGTATGAAAAGGTCGGGCGTTTCGCCTTGCGCCTCTAGCACGAAGCCGAGCCGCTGACGACCGGCCGCGCTGGTGTCGCCGGAAACGCCCGCATTGGTGACACGGGCGTTGATCCCGCGCGCGCGCAAGGCCGCTTCAAGCTTTGAGGGATAACTGTCGCCTTCGGAATCCGCCAGCCCGTATCCGGCAAACAGGCTGTCGCCAAAGGCCAGAATACGGACTTCTTCGCCCATGATGGGAATTGGGTCGAGCGCCGCCTCAGCGCCGCCCGCGGCCTGCGAAACCACCGTCGCATCGGCGCCGCCGGCGTCTTCGCTGCACGCGCTGAGCGAAAAAAGCGCCGCAAGGCTCGCCAGCCCCGTAACTTTCAGACGATTCAATCGTATTGGCATGTACCAACCTCTTTCTAGGTTCTTGCCTCAAGCCTGCCCCTATCCCATCTGGATGCCGTGACAAGTCAAACAAGCCCCTTCGCCCCCCGCTCACTCGGTACCCCCGCCGAGGTTTCGGCCCCGCCCTCTGCCTCGGACACCGCCGCGACGGCGCCTGCAGCATCGTTGCCGGCGATCAGCGCGCGAGGGCTGACGCTGACCCTTGGAAGCCGCGCAGCCCCCGTCGACATCCTCAAGGGCATCGATCTCGATATCGCGCGCGGCGAGGTGGTCGCGCTGCTGGGTCCATCGGGTTCGGGCAAAAGCTCTCTGATGGCGGTGCTGTCCGGGCTTGAGCGGGCCAGTGGCGGAGACCTTACCGTCGCGGGGCAGGATTTCACCCACCTCGACGAGGACGGGCTAGCGCAGGCGCGCCGCGGGCGGATCGGGATCGTGCTCCAGGCCTTTCACCTGCTGCCAACGATGACGGCGACCGAGAACGTGGCAACCCCCATGGAACTGGCTGGAAGCGCCGACACCGCGGCCCGTGCGCGCGCCGAGCTTGAGGCGGTTGGTCTTGGCCACCGCGTCGATCACTACCCCACACAGCTTTCGGGCGGCGAACAACAGCGCGTTGCCATTGCGCGGGCGATCGCGCCGCGCCCCGATCTGATCTTTGCCGACGAACCTACGGGCAATCTCGACGTCCAGACAGGCAAGGAAATCGTCGAATTGCTGTTCGCGCGCCGCGCCGAAACCGGGGCGACCCTGCTTATCATCACGCACGATCGCGCGCTCGCGGAGAAGTGCGAACGCGTCCTGACGATGGCGGATGGCCGGATCGTCTCGGACCGTCCGGGCGAAGATCAGGCCCGCAACGATCAGGACCACAATGATCAGGACCGGGAAGCTCAGGCGGGCGCGGCCTCGTGAGCGCCCATACCTCGGGTCTGAGCTGGGGTGACGCCTGGAGGCTCGCCCGGCGCGATCTCAACGCGCGCTTCAAGGGGCTGCGCCTGCTTTTGGTGTGCATTTTCCTGGGCACCGCCGCTCTCGCTGCGATCGGCACGCTGACCGCCTCGATCGAGCGCGAGCTTCAGTCGAGCGGGCAGGAAATTCTGGGCGGCGATCTTGAGGTCGAAGTCTGGCAGCGCTCGCTCAACGATGAGGAATACGCCGCGCTTGAGGCGCTGGGCACGGTGTCGGGCGGCACCCGTCTGCAAGCCATGGCGATCAGCGAGCCGGCGCCCGGCCAGTCTGAAGACGCCAGCGCCGCGCCGATCGAACTCAAGGCGGTCGATGAGCTTTGGCCGCTGTTCGGGACTCTCACGCTCGCCGATGGACGCGAGGTCGCGGCGCCTGACGGGGACACGGCGTGGATTTCGCAAGGGGCGCTGGATCGGCTCGGCATCGCGGTTGGCGACACCTTTCGCGTTGGCACCGTCACACTTACCGCAGCCGGAGTGATCGACGAGGAGCCGGATCGTCTGTCCGAAGGCTTTCAGCTTGGTCCCACCGTGATCGTCGCCGAGGATGTGCCGCTGCGCGCGGGCCTTCTGGCTCCCGGCGCGCTGTATGAAAGCAAGTATCGCGTCGCCTTCGACGACCAAGGCCTGTCGCCGCGCGACGAAGCCGAGGCGCTTGAGCAGGCCTTTCCCAATTCCGGGTTCGACTTTCGCACGCGCGACCGCGCCTCGCCGGGAGCCGACCGGTTTGTCACGCAGATGAGCGATTTTCTGACCCTTGTGGGCCTGGCTGCGCTGGTGATCGCGGGGATCGGGATCGCGGGCGGTGTGTCCTCCTATCTCGATCAGCGCCGGGCCAGCATCGCAACGCTCAAAGTGCTGGGCGCCTCCTCGCGCGATATCGTCCGGATCTACGCGCTTCAGATTGCTGCTGCCGCCGCTATCGGTAGCGCCGCCGGGCTGGCGACGGGCGTGTTGGTGACACCTCTGTTCGGCGCTGCGCTGGACGGGCTCTTGCCGGTGGAAACAGGCTTTGTGATTGAGCCCGCGCCGCTCCTGCTCGCAGGCGCATACGGCGTGCTGGTTGCCTTTGCCTTCGCCGCGGCGCCCCTGCTGCGCGCGCGCAGTTTTCCGGCCATGGCGCTGATGCGCAGCCGCATCGCACCGCTTTCGCGCGATCGCCGCGCGCTGATCGCGACGGCGCTGGGGCTTGCGCTCATTTGCCTTCTGGCGCTTATCACCACCGATCGTGTGGAGCTGTCGGCGAGCTTCCTTGCCGGAGCGGGACTGGCGCTGGCGCTATTGGCCGGCTTGGGTCTGGTGATCCAGCGCTTTGCACGCCGATTGCCGCGTCCCTCGAACCCGATCCTGCGCTCGGCTCTCGCCAATATCTATCGCCCCGGCGCGCCCACCGGCGCGCTGGTGACCGCGCTCGGCTTTGGCCTCGCCGCTTTCGTACTCCTCGCCTCCGTCCAGACCGCGATCGACGGCAATATTGAAAGCCGCGTCCCTCAGGAAGCGCCGGACTATTTCGTCATCGACGTGCCGCGCGAGGGCGAACAGCGGTTCAAGGGGCTGATCCGCAAGCGCTTCCCCGACGCCGAAATCCGCACGGTGCCAACACTCAGGGGCGCGGTTCTGGCCTACGGCCCCAAGGATAGCATGCAGCGGGTCGCGGACCTTGAGGAAATCCCCGAGGGCGGCTGGATCCTGAACGGCGAGCGCGGCCTCACCTATTCGGACGAGACGCCGCCGGGCAACACGCTGATCGAAGGCGAGTGGTGGGAGCCCGGCTATACCGGCGAGCCGCTGGTCTCGATCAACGTGGACAGCGCCCGCGCGCTGGGACTGGAGGTGGGCGACTACCTCACGATCGGCGTGCTCGGCGCGGAGCGCGACGTGCGCATCGCAAGCCTGCGCCGGATCGACTGGGAGAGCCTGGGCTTCAACTTCACGCTCGTTTTCTCGCCCAACACGATGGCCGATGTGCCGCACAATCTCGCCGCTTCGGTTGAACTCAACGAAACCGGAAGCCCTGCGGATATCGTGACAAAGCGCGGCGAAGTGCTGCGCGAGCTGGTGCGCGCCTTTCCGTCGAGCTCGGTTGTGGACGTGAGCGAGGTTCTGGTCGAGGCGCGCACGCTGCTTGAGCAGGTGGCGCTCGCCACGCTGGCCGCGGCGGCGGTCGCCGTCCTGGCCGGCCTCGCCGTGCTGATGGGCGCGATAGCGGCCGCTCGCGCTGCGCGCATGTACGACACCGTGGTGCTGCGCGTACTGGGCGCGAGCCGCCGTCAGGTGCTGATGATGCAGCTCGCCGAATACGGCCTGATCGCGCTTGCGCTGGCGCTGGTGGCGCTGGGGCTTGGCGCGGGGCTCGGCTGGGTGATCATCACGCAGCTGTTCGAGTTCGACTGGCTGCCCGATTGGCCGCGCGTCCTCGCGGTCCTGGGGCTTGGCCTTGTCATGGTGCTTGCCTTTGCGCTGGGCGGCTCGCTGCCCCTGCTGCGCGCCAAGCCGGCTCAGGCGCTTAGAGAACTCTAGCCGCTATTCGAAAACCTCGCTCATCCGCGTTGCCTGATCATCGCTGATCTCGGCGTGCAGGCACGCTGTCATTGTCGTCGAGACGATCTGATAGACAATCACCAATGGGAAAAACAGCAGGATCGAGACGAAGACCAACACCGCCGCCGGTCCGCCAAGACTGCCCGGATCCGAGGCGGCTCCGACGCCGGACGCGAACAGCAGAACGAGCGGGATCGCAAACAACGCGACCGCCGCGGCGAGGTTGATCAGCAGCACAACGAGAATTCCGATGACGCGCCCGTCGGTCACGTTCCAGGTCCGGTTGATGGCCTTGATCGGGTTGAAGACGCGCTCGACCGCCACAACCGGCATAATGACCGCAAACCGGCAGCTAAAATACACACCGATCGGGACCAGCAGGATCGAGACAACCGCGCCGCCGATATCGCCCGCAAGGGCCGCCACGCCGAAGATCAGCGCGACGATCAGCCCGACAACCGAATACGCGATGATGAACAGGATCGCGAGCGCCAGAAAGGTGAGACCCGCCTTGAACCCGCGCGAGACGGCTTCGCCGAAGGTGGGACGTTCCACCGGCGATGCCATCACGGTCATTGCCGCTTGCTGGGCAAAGGTGACGGCGATGAAGAGCAGATAGAAGAGCACCATCGACAAGATGACGGTCACACCGAGGCCACCCAAAGCAGCTGGATTGTCGAAACCGTCCGGCCCGATCGAGGCGAAACCCGCAACAGACGTGCCGACCACGATCAGAAAGCCAATCACGAAGGCGATCGAAATCGCAACGAACACCGCCCAAAGCCCGATCATCGGCCAGAAGCGCTCTTTGAACATGGCAAGGGTCATCGAAACCACTCGCCCGATATCGACATTCATGAATTGCCCCTGTCTTTCTCTTGGGCCTCGCGTGCATCGCCCCGGCACCAGGAAGCCAGATCGAGCATCAGATCACAATCCCTGTTTCGCACTGGTCAGGAATTGAGACAGAAAGGCCCCGCGCGGGTTCAATCGCGCGGGGCCTCCAGTTGGGTCATTCCAGATCGCGTGGATCAGAAGCGGAACCGCACGATGCCGCCATAAGTGCGCGGCGGGCTCGGATAACCGCTCACGGTGCCCGCTTGGGCAACGCCATCGAAGACGGTCATGATGTACTGGTCATTGAACAGGTTGCGGGCCCAGATACCCACTTCAAGTCCATTATCGAGCATCACGGTAGACGACGCATTGACCAGATTGATCTCGCGGAAGAAGATCTCTGAGTTGCCGAGCGAGGCATTGTAGGTCGGCAGGCCATTGTTGATCGGCGTGTTGCTTTCATGGCTGTAGTCGACGCGAGTGACCAGGCGATTGCCGCTTGCGCCGAATTCATGCGTGTAGGTCGCCGACGTCGCAATCGTCCATTCCGGGATGCCGCCGGGCCGTTCGCCTGACAGATCGCCGACCGGCGAGTCGACGAAATCGTCGAACACAGCATCGAGGTAGGTCGTCGCAAAGGTCAGAACGAGCCCATCGGCGGGAGTGATATTCGTGTCGAACTCAAAGCCCCTGACTGATTGTTCACCAGCGTTGTTGAGCTGGAAGCCCGTGCCGGTGAAGATGAAGCTCTGGAAGCCTTCTAGAGTCTGGTCAAACAGCGCAAGGTTAAACCCGACGCCTTCGAACTGGCCCTTCATACCGACTTCCCAGACCTTGGCTTTCTCCGGTCCCGCCACACGCGAACCGGTCGTAAGGTTAGTCACGTCAATACCGGCATCCACGATCGGCGAGTCCGGAGCAAGGAAGTTGCTGCCGCCCACGGTTGAACCGATCCCATCGGGTACGGGGCCTGGCGTAAACTCGAGAGCAGTCGGACGCGAATCTGCCGACAGGTTCACCGAGCTTGCCTTAAAGCCGGTGGCGTAGCTGAGATACACGTTCAGTTCGGGCGCCACATCATAGGCCAAGCGAAGGGTGTAGGACCAGTCGTCATCGCGGGTCTGGCCATCCTCAACTTCGTTGGGAACGTTCGGCCACGGCGGTTGGAATTGCAACGCGGAAAGACCGAGAAACGGGTTACAATTGTCCGTTGTACCAGGAGGGCACGGCGTCAAGGCAAGCCCGGCCAGAGCATCCTGCTGTCCCTGAGGAAGCGCCTGAAACTGATCCCGCGTTGTTACCGTGCCACCTGTTGCGACAACGATAAATTGATCGACCAGGTTGACATTCGAAAGCGGGTCGAGCGCTTCACGCTGGAGGGTGTAATCCTTCTTGTCATCGGTGTAGTTGAACCCAGCGGTGAAGACGAGGCCGTCGACCGGCTCGAAATCCACTGTACCGAAGATAGACCAGGCCTGGTTATCCATTCCGAACTCGTCGCGCGTGAACGGACCCTCTGCAAAGCTCCCTCCCACAGGAATACCAAGAGCTGGCTCAACCGAGTCAAAAACGCCGGGGCCTCCGGCTAGCAGGTCGAAAAACAACCGCGCGTCGGATCCAGCGTCAAGGCCGCTCACCTGTTCGACAGTTTCGTCGAAGAAAAATCCACCGAGCAGGAAGTTGATCGGGCCATCGAAGTTGGTCGCGATCCGGAGTTCCTGGGTAAACGTGCTGACCTTCTGATCGCGTCTTTCACTCACGACATCGGCGCTGGTGAAGTCGACATCCTGATCGAGGATGTTCTCAAGTTCGCGATACGAAGTAATAGAGGTGAAACTAAACGCGCCGGATTCATAGTCGGCCTGAAGCGAAACCCCGTAATTGTCGACCTGGCTGAGCGGCTCCTGGTTGAGAAAGGATTCGTAAGCGAAGAAATCGGTGTCGAGTTCGCCGCCGGTCGCCCGGACAGCCGCACCGGTCGGCCCTTCGACCACGGTGCCTACCTGACAGCAGACTTCGTCGATCTTTGAATAATCGGCAATCGCGCGGAAACTCAGATCAGGCGTCGGTTCGAACAGCAACTGGCCACGCGCAGACCAACGGTTGCGATTGTTGATGTCCTCATCAAGGTTCACGATCTCGGCAAAGCCGTCCCGGCGGTTGTAACTGCCGTCAACCGAGAAAGCGAGCGTGTCGGTCAGCGGCCCGGTAATGTCGCCCCTTAGGATCAAGGCATTGTAATTGCCGTAGCTTGCCTCAAGCGTGCCGCCAAAGTCGAACTGCGGCTCGCGGGTTACGACCGAGATCACACCCGCCGATGCGTTCTTGCCGAACAGCGTCGATTGCGGACCACGCAGCACCTCGATGCGCTCCACATTGGGAAGATCGGAAAGAGCGGATGCCGAACGTGAGCGGAACACGCCGTCGATGAAGACACCGACCGACGGCTCGATCCCGAAGTTGTTGTCACCGTTACCAAAGCCGCGAATGATGAAGGTCGAGGCCGAAGCGCTCTGCAGCTGGCTTACGCGCAGCGAAGGGGTAACCGTTTGCAAATCCAGAACATCCCGGATTTGCGCGTTTTCGAGCGTCTCGCCGCTGGTCACCGAGACCGAAATCGGCGTCTCTTGCAAGGTTTGCTCGCGCTTGGAAGCGGTCACGATGATTTGGTTGCCGCTCTCGGGCGCCTCAAGACCGATATCTTCTTCATCCGCTTCGGTGTCCTGCGCCAGCGCTACACCGGGGGTGGCAAGCGCAAACGCGGTTACGCCGGCAAGCAGCGTGTAGCGACTTTTTCCGGCAGCGCCGGTCACATTTGAACGCATGGGAAATCCTCTCCTCAATTCATCGAACGAAGGAGAGGTTCAGATCAGGCCCCTTGATTGACCCCTGTAATCGATCCCGTGAGGCACCCCAAATGCCCCCGCTCCCCTTCTCGATTGCCTCGATCTGTAAGCCAGTGTCAAAAAGCCCACAAGACAGAAGGGCTTGCAGCGGGTCATTTGCGGGGGGAAACGGCGGATATGTTGCAGGCGAGTCACAGATTCGAGCGCTGTTGACGCGCCGCGAACACTCTTGCGTCGGCTGGCGCTGCGAACGCAAAGGCCTCGAACGGGCGCATACGAGGTTATCGCACGGTTTCGTTTGCCCTTGGCGGCCCCCGCCCCTAAGGCCCCCGCACGCTCTCAGCCGCGTGCCGCCGAAAGCCGCGCGAGCGTTCCATCCGCTCCGAATTCGAAAGCCTCTTTCCCGATGTCAAAAGCCCCCTCATCCCTGCGCAATGTCGCGATCATCGCGCACGTTGACCACGGCAAGACCACGCTGGTCGACCAGCTGTTCCGTCAGTCGGGCACGTTCCGCGAGAACCAGCGGGTCGAAGAGCGCGCGATGGATTCCGGCGACCTCGAAAAAGAGCGCGGGATCACGATCCTCGCCAAGTGCACCAGCGTCGAATGGGAGGCACCCGACGGGGAGCTGACCCGCATCAACATCGTCGACACGCCGGGACACGCCGACTTTGGCGCGGAAGTCGAGCGCATCCTCAGCATGGTCGATGGCGTCATCCTGCTGGTCGATAGCGCGGAAGGCGCGATGCCGCAGACCAAGTTCGTCACCGGCAAGGCGCTCGCCCTGGGTCTTCGCCCCATCGTCGTCGTCAACAAGATCGACCGGCCCGATGGCCGCCCGCAGGAAGTGCTCGACGAGGTGTTCGACCTGTTCGCCAGCCTCGATGCAACCGACGAACAGCTCGATTTCCCCTCGCTCTGGGCTTCCGGGCGCGATGGTTATGCGAGCGATGACGAGAATGCACGCGAGGGCACGCTGGGTCCGCTCTTCCAGCTAATCGTCGATCATGTCCCGCCGCCGGGCCTTGAAGTCGATGCGCCCTTCTCCTTCCTTGCCACCCTGCTTGATCGCGACAACTTCATGGGCCGCGTTCTAACCGGCCGCGTCCAGTCGGGCACGCTCAACGTCAACGATCCGATCCACGCGATCGACCGCGACGGCAATGTGGTCGAAGCGGGCCGCGCGACCAAGCTGCTCTCGTTCCGGGGGCTCGAACGCGTGCCGGTCGAGAGCGCGAAAGCGGGCGATATCATCGCGCTCGCCGGCCTTGAGAAAGCCACCGTCGCCAACACGATCTGCGACCCCAGCGTCACAACCCCCATCGAAGCGCAACCGATCGATCCGCCCACGCTCGCCATGCGCTTTGCCGTCAACGACAGCCCGCTTGCCGGGCGCGAGGGCGACAAGGTGACAAGCCGCATGATCCGCGACCGCCTGCTGCGCGAGGCGGAGACCAATGTCGCCATCCGCATCACCGAGAGCGAGGACAAGGACAGCTTCGAGGTTGCCGGGCGCGGCGAACTCCAATTGGGCGTCCTTATCGAGACCATGCGCCGCGAGGGCTTTGAGCTCGGCATCTCCCGCCCCAAAGTGCTCCTGCGCGAGGAAGACGGCGAGCGCCTCGAACCCTACGAGACCGTCGTCATCGACGTGGACGATGAGCACTCCGGCACCGTCGTCGAGAAGATGCAGCGCCGCAAGGCCGACCTCACCGAAATGCGCCCCTCGGGCCAGGGCAAGACCCGCATCACCTTCTCCGCCCCATCGCGCGGGCTGATCGGATATCACGGCGAGTTTCTCTCCGACACCCGCGGCACCGGCATCATGAACCGCCTGTTCGAGAAATACGGCCCCTACAAGGGCGCGATCGAAGGCCGCATCAACGGCGTGCTGATCAGCAATTCGGACGGCGAAAGCGTTGCCTACGCTCTGAACGCGCTCGAGGAACGCGGCGAACTGTTCATCGGCCCGCAGATGAAGGTCTATGAAGGCATGGTGATCGGCGAGAACGCCAAGCCCGACGATCTTGAAGTCAACCCCTTGAAATCCAAACAGCTCACCAACATCCGCTCCTCGGGCAAGGACGACACGATCCGCCTCACCCCGCCGCGCCGCATGAGCCTGGAACAGGCCATCGCCTATATCGACGACGATGAAATGGTCGAGGTAACCCCGCAAACGATCCGCCTGCGCAAAGCCCTGCTCGACCCGCATGAGAGAAAGCGGGCGAGAAGGAAGAAGGACGTGGCGTAGTCCTGTTTCCCTCCTGCTTGCGGGAGGGGCCGGGGGTGGGGCTAACGCTTCCTTCTACGCCGCTTCACGTTGCGCGATACGCGTTTGTTCTGCACTTCGGCGTCGGCCTCGATGGGATTCACCAGCTTTTCGTAAAGGCCGAAAAGGTGTTCGACCCGGTCGCGGTCGCTCTCAAACGCTTTGCGGCGATAAAGTCGATCTACGGCTATGTCGAGCGCGGCGTGCGCCTTGCGCAAATTGGCGGGCATGGTGTCGGGATCGTAGAGATCGGCGAGGCTGGAAGTCGGCCATTCCTCGCGCGCGTCGAGCACTGCTTGAGCGAGGTTTTCAATCTGAGTTTTGTCGGCATCGGAGATATCGGGCCACGGGAATGTGTTATAGACTACCCCAACTGAATACATGTAGCGGCTCTCTAGGCGCCCAGTGATGGCTCGCATCCACGCCATGTGCATCCGGCTAGTCAAAACTCCGAATTGGTACAAATCTCCGTCGAGCTGAATCCTCAGCTTATCACTTGGAACGACTGGAGGTTCTACAAACCCGATTGGCGCGTACTGCCTGCGTTCTGAGCTCACTTGGGGCAGCACTAAAAAGCTAGTATCTGGAATTACGGTGGTGTGAAATTGTGCCGGCGCGTCTGCCAACGAGCTTGCAGAACTACCCTTTTTAAAGTTGCTCTTTGCAGGATTACGCTTCGAACCAATCTCACCACGTCGGAACGCTCCCACCTTCCGAAGTCGCTCGAAGAGAAGAGGGTTTTGCTTGCGCTGAGCGGGCGGAAGGTTCTGCGCGCAAATCAACCATCTCGGTTTGTCATTGATGAATTCACGTGCGCCCCAAAATGGCCTAAGAACATTGCGTTCCAACGTCGCTAACAGCTCCGATCGATCAGGGTCGCCGACTTCGATCGTCAGATAACCCCCATCGAGAGGCTTGCTACCCGTTTTCAGCTGCAGCGCCCCATTTATCGGCCGGCTTTCCTCCTTTACCACCAAGTGCCGGTTGGCCACGTTTTCCGCGCCGAACAGATAGGGCGATAACGCCTTGTGGCGCGTCCCATCCGGTTCGCCCTTCACATCGTCATAGCTGAAGAGACGTTTCTCAGTGCGCTCATGATCGCGGTGCGACAGCCCGATAATAACGACATGCACCGCCGCCTTTCCGCGCGCGTCGGAGCCCCAGGCGAAGGTGCGGTGGGCAAAGTCGATCTCGAGCCCATAGCGATCAAACAGGAGTGGCCACAGTTGCGCGACTTGCTCTCCTTGCGTGATCGAATTGGTCGAGACAAACCCGACCCGCGTAGGGCCTCCCGCAATGTAAGCGCCCGCCTTCAGGAACCACGCACACACGAAATCGAGGGTCCCGCCGCTTTTGCCCAGCTGCGCCAAATCGCGCACCTGCTGGCGTTGCTTGCTCGATTGGTATTTCGCGCCGACAAAGGGCGGATTGCCCAGCACCGCAAAGCACTCGCTCGCGGGCAACACATCTTTCCACTCGGTCTCCAGCGCGTCGCCGTGCACGATGGTTGCGCTGTCGCTCAGCGGGATATCGGCAAACACCTTTCCGAAGGTGCGCCCCAGCTCGATATTGGCCAGATGCTCGGTCATCCACATCGCGACCTCGGCGATGTGGGCGGGAAATTCTTCCAGCTCGATGCCATAGAATTGGTTCAGGCGCACATTTGAAAGCTCTTCGACATCGAACAGCTCTCCCTGGCGGTTATAGATGATCTCGAGCGCCTCCTGCTCCATCCGCCGCAATTCGCGATAAGTGACAACCAGAAAGTTGCCGCATCCGCAGGCAGGGTCAAAGAATTTGAGGCTGGCCAGCTTCGTCTGGAATTCCAGCAGCGCGTTTCGCTTGCCACCGTCGCGGCGCGCCTTGAGGTGATCGAGCTCAGCGCGCAGATCATCCAAGAACAGCGGCCCGATCACCTTCATAATGTTGGGCTCGGTCGTGTAATGCGCGCCCTTCTTGCGCCGCTCGACCTTGTCCATCACCGACTGGAACAGAGAGCCGAAAATGGCTGGGCTGACCGCGCCCCAATCAAACCGGCAACAATCAAGCAAATCCTCGCGCATCTGCTTGTCAAACGGTGCGGTGCGCACCGCGCCCTTGAATAGATCGCCGTTTACGTAAGGAAACTTGGTAATTTCAGGATCATCGCCCTCGATCCGATCGGCTTCGGGCGTGTCGAGTATCTCGAAGATATGATTGAGCTTGCGCCCGACATCACCGCCATCCTCATCGGTGCGTTCCTCAATGAAATAGAGAAAATCATCCTTGGTCTCGAAAATGCCGGTGTCGTCAGCGAACATGCAGAACAGCAAGCGAACCATGATACGCTGGAGATCGATGCCGCGATAACTGCGGTCGTAGAGCGCATCGTGAACCTTGCCGAGCAATTCAGCGGCTTTGATGCTGACCTCGGCCTGTCTGCCGTAATTGCGGCGTTGAACGCCGACCATGAAGCCGAATTCTTCGACGTGTTTGTGCAGCTCGGGGAGCGTGAAAGTGATTTCTTTGCGGGTGTCGAGCTCGAGCAGCCGAAACCTCTGGAAGTCGCAGGTCAATACGAATTTGGGCAGCTCGCGGTCCTTTAGGCCAAGGACGTAGTCGAGCGCCTGGTTCTCTGCCTTTAGCAGATCTTTGCCGGCGCTCTTCTGCTCGACCAAGAGAACCGAAGGCCAGAACAGATCGATGAAACCACGGCGGTTCTGATCGATTAGGTCTATCTTCTTTTCAAACACCGCCACGCGAGAACGCTTGATCCCGAAAATGTCGAAGAAATCGTTGTAGAAGCTCTGGGTTTCACCCTTTTCGTAAGAGGCGTCTTTCCACTCCACGCTGAAGTCTTTCGCGCGGCGTCGTATTTCAGACCAGCTCAGACGCATTTCGCCCCCTTCCCTTCCTTCGCCTGAAAGACTCTGCCCACGCTTCAACCCTCTGGCAAGCGGTGTGTTTTCCTACTCGTCTCCTCGCGAGTAAACCCTCAAGGATGCACCAGGTCGCTGGCCCTCACGCGCGTTTCGATCGCTTCCCTCGATCAAACCGCCGCGTTGTGATCGAGCGGATTTCTTGCCTCGGACAGTGTTCCATGTGTATCAACCGTGCTGTACGCACGACGAACCGAGTGGTTTGGCGATTGCGCGGGGCTCAGCCCATGAAGTTGGGCTGGCCGTTCGACGCGCTTACGCCGCCATCGACGGGCAGGTTGACGCCGGTGATGAAGCTGGCGTCCTCGCTCGCGAGGAAGGCGCACGCTGCGGCGATGTCTTCGGGCTCGCCCACGCGCTTGATGGCGAGGCGGTTCATCATCAGCTGCATCGCCTGTTCGCTGCCAAGGATGCCCTCGACCATGTCCGAACGCGTGACCGAGGGGTTGATCGCGTTCACGCGCACATTCATCGGTCCCAATTGCAGGGCCAGCCCGCACGTCAGGTTCGTCACCGCGCCTTTCGAGGCGTTGTACAGCGGCATCAGCGAATCCCCGCCGATCCCGGAAACGCTGGAGATGTTGATGATCGAACCCTTGGTCTTCATCAGTTCGGGGATCGCGGCGCGCGAGAGGTAGATGACGCCCTTCACGTTGATGTCGATCACGCGGTCGATCTGCGCGTCGCTCATCTTGTGCAGCATCCCCTGGTCGGCGACGCCCGCATTGTTCACAAGCGTGTCGAGCCCGCCAAATCGCTCGACCGTCTTCGCGACGATCTCCTCGGCGAAATCGGGGCTGGAGACATCGCCGGGGACGACCAGCGTGCGCTCGCTACCGAGGCTGTCGGCGACATGCGCGCACTTGTCGGCGTTGCGGGCGTTGATCACCACGTTGGCGCCTTCGGCATGGAAGCGGCGCGCGATCCCCTCGCCAATGCCGGTGGAGGAGCCTGTGACGATCACGGTGTGGTCGGCAAAGCGGGTGGATTGGGTCATGGCTTCGGCTCCTTTCGGGCGGTGTGGCCGGGCGTGCATATCCCGGCGGATAACGGCGATTGTGGGGGGTCTGTAACCGATCTCGTCCCCGCCGCGAACCCCAGGTGTTCTGTCGGCTGTTGGCGCCGATGCTTGCTGTTGGAGAATTGAAAGCTCATGCTTCGCCTGTTCGCTCTTATCGCCGCTGTCGGCGCGCTGTTCGTTGGCGCCATGCAGCTCTCCGCCACCACCGAAACCGAGGGCTGGACCCGATACGACGCCGCCGATTTCATGATGGCGCAAAAGAAGGGCAAGACCATTGTGGTCGATGTCTACGCCGACTGGTGCCCGACATGCCGCGCGCAGGCGCCGATCCTCGATGAGCTTCGCACCGAGGAGCAATCGAGCAAGGTGCTGTTCGTCAAGGTCGATTTCGACGAGGAGAAGGACTTCCTGCGCCAGCACCGTATCCCGCGCCAATCGACCGTTCTGGTGTTCAAGGGCATGGATGAAGCGGCCCGCTCGATTGCGCAGACCGACCGCGCGGCGTTGCGCAGCGTCGTGCTGGGCGCGCTGTAGGGAGCGCGCGAAAGCCAAGCCGTCATGGTCACAAGCGTTGCTCTTGCCTTCCTCGCGGGTCTGGTGACGATCCTCAATCCGTGCGTCTTGCCCTTGATACCGATCCTTGTCGGCTCGGCGCTCGGGAAGGCTCGCAGCGGGCCCCTCGCGCTGGCGGCGGGCCTGGTGACCAGCTTCACGCTGTTTGGCTTCACCGTGATTGCCTTCGGGTATTCGCTCGGCATCGATGAGCGTCTGATCCGCTCGCTCGCTGGCGCGCTGCTCGCAGCTGCAGGGCTCGTATTGCTCGTACCACAGGCCCAGGCGAGGCTGAGCGCGGTTGCCGCGCCGCTCGGCGCTCTGGGCAATCAGGGGCTTGCGAGGGTCAAGACCGACGGCGTGACAGGTCAGTACCTTGTCGGTCTGTTGCTCGGCCTGGTGTGGGCGCCGTGCGTCGGGCCGACCCTTGGCGTTGCGATCGCGGCGGCGAGCCAGGGGCAGGACCTGGCGAGCGCTTTCCTCATCTTTCTGACCTTCGGCATCGGCGTGGCCGCCTCGATCCTGCTGTTCGCCTATGGCTCGCGCCGCGCGCTGGGTGAGCGCGGCCGGGCGCTGCGCGCTGTGGCGCACTATGCAAAGCCGATCTTCGGCGCGGCGCTGCTTGCGGTCGGCCTCATGGTGCTGAGCGGGCTTGACAAGGTTGTCGAGATTGCGGTGCTGGACGCCTTGCCGAGCGGGCTTGTCCGTTTCACAACCGCGTTCTGATGCCCAAATCGCTTGCCGCCCCCTTTCCTCCACGACGCTTTGGGCGCACAAAAGCCCTCGGGATCGCGAAACAGAGGGAAGGAACACCTATATGAGCACGGAGTCACACCCGCGCGTCACGGGTCTGGGCGGCGTTTTCTACGTGGTCAAAGACCCCGAGGCGACGCGCGCCTGGTATCGCGAAACGCTGGGCATCGATGGAACCTACGGACCGCAGCTTGCCTGGGCCGAAGAGCCGAAGGCCAATCCCTATTCACTCATCAGCCATTTCTCCGATGATCAGTACATCAAGCCGGGAAAGGGCGGCTTCATGATCAATTTACGGGTTCATGACCTTGATGGCTTTGTGAAGGCGCTTAAAGCCAAGGGCGTCGACATTCTCGACACCGCCGATGAGGGCTATGCGAAGTTCGCGTGGCTGCTCGATCCGAACGAGGTGAAGATCGAGCTGTGGGAACAGGTGATCGACCAATTGCCCGAATGATCCGAACCCGGAGGCGGTGTGCGATAAGCGATGTGCGACAAGCGGTCGCCATTGATCCCCGTTCCCCTCCGAGACCCGGCAGAAAGACAGTCCCGCACCTAAAGCCGCGGGGGTCGGCTTCAGATGCGGGACCTCGGGGACGTCCGAATCGCGACTCACCAGAGCCAGTTCGGGCGGAGGACGGCAGTGGGCAAACCGCCATCTTTGATGTTGCGCTCCCTAAGGGCTTTTTTGCTTCGCTTGCCTGATCGGTTGAGCGGGGGACGCGGCGCGATCAGGCGCGGATTTGAGGTTCGAGCCTCGCTTCCAGCTTGAGCCGGACCGCTTCGGCGGCGTGGCGTGCACCAAGCTTGCTCATCATGTTTGCGCGGTGAATTTCGACGGTCCGCGGGCTGATATCGAGTTCGCGAGCGATCACCTTGTTGCTGCTCCCCTCCGTGAGCCAATCGAGGACCTCACGTTCACGGGTGGAGAGACTGGAAATGCGGTCGCGGGCCTCGATCATGCGCCGCCGCGCCTGACCGAACATCTCGGCTTCCTTCTCAATCCGGCCGAGGCAACGCGCGAACCGGTCCGGATCAAGCGGGAGCGAAAGATAATCGAGCGCCCCGGCCTTGATCGCCTCGACAATACGGCCCGGTCTTGGCTGCGTCTCGAAAGCGATGAGCGGCAGCCAGATACCAAGACGGCTCAGGCGTTCGAGAATGACCGCCACCCCGCCTTCCGACATCGTGTCGCGCGCGACAATGATGCCCTCGCGAGGGGGATGGATCGAAAGTTCGGACAGATCTCCGTAGACCTCCGCATGGTGGCCGAGTGAAAACCCGATCCGGGCCAGTTCGGCGCGATGCCGACTGGAAGAATCGATGAAGTGAAGAGTGGCTTGGCGTGACATGGTCATCGTGTTGCGCCAGCCTTCCGGTTAATTCACGCGAGACTCCTTCCGATCCGGAGTAATACCCGCAAGTTAACCAATTTTCCGCTTTGTGATCAGGCCTTTGCCGCACTCCAAAATGAACGTGAAAACGCCTAACTTCCAGGCTCACGCGGCTAATCGCGTGCCTCGGCGCGCAACCCTATGGCGACTCGAAGTCGTAATTGGGCAAAGAGTGGAAGGCCGATTTCAAAGCATCCCCCCAACCTGACGAGATCTCGCCGAAATAGGCGTCCTCGTGCGTCACCCGCTTCTGGTGAGTGGGGGCGAATTCATCCTTGGCGATGACCATCAGGTCAAGCGGGAGGCCAACCGACAGGTTTGCTTTCAGCGTCGAATCGAAACTGACCATCAACAGCTTGACCGCGTCCTCAAAGCTCATGTCGCGATCATAGCCGCGAATGATGATCGGGCGGCCATACTTGGTTTCCCCGATCTGGAAGAACGGGGTATCCCAGCTCGCCTCGATAAAGTTGCCTTCCGGATAGACCATGAACAGGCGCGGCTCCATCCCCGCAATCTGCCCTGCAAGAATGATCGATGCGGTGAACCTGCCCGCCCCGCGAGAGCCGTTGGCCGACTGCCGTTCCGCGATCACTTCGCGCAAGAGCCGGCCGATATCGGTCGCAACGCTGAACATGGTCGGACTTTTCAGGAGCGTGTTGGCGCGCTCGTCCGGTTCTTTCGTGCGCTCTTCAAGCTGGCTGACGACCGCTTGCGTCGTCGCCAGATTGCCGGCGGTCATGATCGCAATCATCCTTTCGCCGGGCACGTGCCAGGAGAACATCTTGCGAAATACCGAAATGTTGTCGACGCCCGAATTGGTGCGGGTGTCGCTCATGAGGACCAGGCCCTTATCGAGCATCATACCCACGCAGTAAGTCATTCCCAAAGGCTCCTGATGTGCGCTCGGCGCGTTAGACCAAGAGCATCTTCGAGCAAAGCGCTATTGCTGCTTCTGGCCGCTTTCATCCTGGCTCTGAGTTTGATCGGCGACCTGTACGTGCACAGTCAAAAGCTGCTCCGCCTGGCCAAAGCTGATGCCCGTGACCGGGGCCGCGTCGCGATAGTCGCGACCGGTCGCCACCCGCACATAGCGCGGGTCGGGCGAAATGCCGTTGGAGATATCGAAACCGACCCAGCCCAGCCCGTCAATATGCGCTTCGGCCCAGGCGTGGGTGGCCTCCTGTTCGACGCGGTCGTTCATCATCAGATAGCCGCTGACATAGCGCGCCGGAATATCGGCAGCGCGCGCCGCGCCGATAAAGATATGCGTGTGGTCCTGGCACACACCCTTGCCCGTCGCGACCGCTTCTTCCGCGCTGGTGTCGACATCGCTGCCTGCGCGATCGTATTCGACCAGCTCGCGAATTCGGGCGGACAGAGCGTGGAGATAGTCGAGCCTTTCGCCGTCTTCGGGGCCCGACACTTCGCGGATCAGCGCCCGCATCCTGGGCCCCGGCTTCGTCAGCGGGGTCTGACCGAGGAAGCTCCACAAGGGCATGTGTCCGGAATGCTGGCCAATCACGCCGGCGTTATCGCGCGTTTCGACGGTGCCGTTGCTGGTGACAATCACCTCGTTCGCGCCCGGCTCGACCGCGACCAGCGTGACCGTGTTGAAGTGCTGATCGTCGTATTCGAGTTCCGGATGGGCGTTCTCGAATTCCATATCCCAGTGGATCACGCTCTGGCCCTGCGTGCCCTTTGGCGTCAGGCGCAGACGCTGCAAGGCGTGGATCACCGGGTCGGAAAAGGCGTAGCGTGTCGTGTGGCGGATCGAGAGACGCATCAGCTAGCAACCCTTCAGGCGAGAAACCGGTAATCTTCGGCGATGGCGTCCGCGATGGCCACATTGCGCGCCATGACGTCGCTGAGAAACTCGTGCAGACCGCGGTCGAATATCTGGTCCACGGTCAGGTTGTTGATCCGTTCATCGGCTTCGGCCATCAATTCATGGCATCGGCCCTTCTCGCCGTGCATCCGGGCCAACGCGTCGAGATTGTCGCGCAACGCGCTGCGGCAAAAGGCGAGGCTGCGCGGAAACCGATCGTCGAGGATGAGAAATTCGACAATGCTGCGCGCCTCGATATAGCCAGCGTTGAGCCAACTGTACGCGCCCGCACCCGCGACCGAGCGCAGCACCTGATCCCACTGCCCGTTGTCGAGACGCGAGCCCACGTGATTAAGCGAGGGCAAGAGCAGGAAATACTTCATGTCCATTATGCGCGCAGTGCTTTCCGCACGCTCGATATAGGTGCCCGCGCGGGCGAAATGGAAACTCTCGTTTCGCAGCATTGACCCATCCAGCGCGCCGTGCACCCGGGTGCCGGCCCGCCGGATCATCTGGACAACCTCTCCGACCGCGCTTTGGCTGACGGGTCGGGCCAGCATCGGGTCGAGCTTGAGGTAGCTTTCGTTGATCGCGGTCCACACTTCGGAGGAAATGTTGGTCCGCGCGACCCGTGCGTTGGATCGCACCGCGCCGAACATTTCGCGCACGCTGGCCGCGTTGGCCTTGTCGCGCAGGACGAAATTCCACGCCGAATGCCCGTCAAAGGTGTCGTTGGTTTCCTGATAGAGTTCACGAATGCCAAGCGTCGAGACGACCGAACGCCATTCCTCCTCCGCCGATACGACATCGCGCGTCAGCGCCATGCGCAAGGCCGCCTCCAGCAAGCGCGCGGTGTTCTCCGAGCGCTCAAGGTAGCGGAACATCCAGAACAGGCTGTTGGCTGTGCGTCCGAGCATTGGGCAGCTTCAGTCCTTCAAGACCCAGGTGTCCTTGGTGCCGCCACCCTGGCTTGAATTCACCACCAGCGAACCTTCCTTTAGCGCCACGCGCGTAAGGCCGCCGGGAGTGATGTCGATCCCGCTGGGAGAGACAAGCACAAACGGCCTCAGATCGACATGGCGCGGCGCGAGGCCCTTCTTGGTGTAGATCGGGCAGGTCGAAAGCGACAAAGTGGGCTGCGCGATGTAGTTGGCCGGTCGCGATTCCAGCTTGGCGCGGAACGCCTTGATCTCTTTCTTGGTCGCGGTCGGGCCGATCAGCATGCCGTAGCCGCCCGAGCCGTGCACTTCCTTGACCACCAGGTTTTCCAGATTGTCGAGCACGTAAGCCAGGCTGTCCGGATCGGCGCAGCGCCAGGTCTGGACATTGGGCAATAACGGCTTCTCGCCCGTGTAGAATTCCACGATCTCCGGCATGAAGCTGTAGATCGCCTTGTCGTCGCAAATGCCGGTGCCGGGGGCGTTGGCGATCGTAATCCCCCCTGCGCGGTACACATCCATGATGCCGGGTACGCCCAGAACGCTGTCGGGGTTGAACGTCAGCGGGTCCAGATATTCGTCATCCACCCGCCGATAGAGCACATCGATCGGCTTGTAGCCCCGGGTCGTGCGCATCTGCACCCGGCCTTCGACGACCCGCAGGTCCGAGCCTTCAACCAGTTCCGCGCCCATGTGGTCAGCCAGAAAGGCGTGCTCGAAATAGGCGGAGTTGTAGATGCCGGGCGTCAGCACCGCGACCATCGGCTTTGCGTTGCCGCTGGCTTGGAAAGCCGGCGGGGCGCACGCGGCGAGGCTGCGCGCAAGGCGACGCGGGTAATTCGAGACCGGCTCTATCGCGACCCGGCTGAACAGGTCGGGGAACATCGCCATCATCGTCTCGCGATTTTCGAGCATGTAGGACACGCCAGACGGCGTGCGCGCGTTGTCCTCGAGAACGAAGAATTCGTCGGGCCCGGTCCGCACCAGGTCGACGCCGACGATATGAGTGTAGATGCCACCGGGCGGCGTGAAGCCCACCATATGGGGCAACCACGCATCGTTCTGAGCGAACAGACTTTCGGGCACACGCCCCGCCCGGATGATTTCCTGCCGGTGATAGAGATCGTAGAGAAACGAATTGAGCGCGCGCACGCGTTGCTCAATGCCTCGGGTCAGTTTGCGCCATTCAGACGCGGTGATGACGCGCGGCACCATATCGAACGGGATGAGACGCTCTTCGGCTTCATCCTCGCCATAGACGTTGAAGGTGATCCCGGTGCGCCGAAAGCTCTCATCCGCTTCGGTGCTCTTGCGTCTAAGGGCCGACGAGTCCTGCTCGCCAAGCCAGCCGCAATAATCAGCGTAAGCTGGCCTAACGGCTCCGATCGCGTCCGTCATCTCGTCGAAGTTTACGGCCTCGCCAGGGTCCGCGCTCGCACTTGATCCCGTTTGCGCTTGCTGCATATGCGAAGACCCTAACCCGACGAAGCGCCAATGAAAAGACCGCAGTACGTCCGCGACGACGCAACTCCGACTCTCCACTAGCAGGCGGTCATCGGCGGCGCGTCAGTCGCAAGCGCCCACGCGCTCCTGTTTGAAGGCCATCGTCATTTCGATCGGGCCGAGTTCGGGAACCGAGCCGCTCATTGCCATCGTCATGTCGGAGCTCGTTGGTGTTACCGTTCCATCGAGCTGAGCGGACATGGTGCCCATGCCCTGTCCCTGACAGGTCATCGCCATGTTCACATCGCCATCATCGATGGTGAAGCTTTCAATGGTGCACGCCTCGTTCTGGCCCCGCTTGAGCGAATCCTCAAAACCCTGCTCCGCCATCTCAGGCGTCAGGCAAAACTCGCCCGTATTGTTCATCGCCCCGCCCATCATTTGCGCCATCTCGGGCGGCGCGCCCGGCATACTGACGTCGATCACAGTCATTGTTGTTGCGTATTTTCCGGGTTCGGGCTTCATCTCGCGCCGCACTTCGGCCATGGCGTCGCGCGCTTCCTGCGCCGTCACCTTGCCATCGGCATCGGCGTCCGCATCAACCGAAGACCCTCCTCCCCCACACGCCGAAAGCGCAAACGCAGCCAAAAGTGGCACGACAACCAAACGCGTCATATCTTCCCCCTTAGATCAGTTTGCGGCCAAGACCGTCCAATACGCTCAGCAATCGCCAAGCCGGTTCTGCCTCACCCGCATGGTCATGGAACCGGGCCCGCCGCCCATTTCGCCCGTCATCTGCATGGTGACATCCGATGCCGTGGGCGACCCGGTGCCCGACATCACCATGGTCATCTCGCCCATATCCGTGCTGCACACCATCTCGGCCTCGATGCGTCCGCCCGTGGCCGTAAAGCTGTTATAGCGGCACTCGCCATCCTGCGACTTGCGCAGCGCTTCCTTGTAGCCTTCCTCGACTTCTTCGGGCGTCACACAAATGGTGATGCTTCTCTCAAGCATGCCTTTCATCATCTCCGTCATGTTGGCGGGCATGCCGGGGATCTCGGCCGAGATAAGCTCAAGCCGGGATTGGTATTGGCCAGGCAGCGGCTTCATTTCCTCATCGATCGTTTGGGCGATCACTGCGCCCGCGCCCAAAAGCGCCGCCGCGCTTGCCAACCAAATCCGCATGTTCCGCACCTCCCCCAAGACCCCGCGATTCGGATCATGACCGAATTGAAGCCGCGGCGCTAGAGCGCGCTTCGCCACTTCACAATCAACCCGAGCGCGCACATATGAAGGCCCATGGCAGAACTCGTTATTCGCAGGGGCCTCGACGAGCCCGAAACCGGCGAGGAATTCACCCCCCACCGCCCCGAGCGCCCCGAGAAATCGATGCCGGGCAAGCGGTTCGAAATCGTCTCGGACTATGAACCCGCCGGCGACCAGCCGACGGCGATCGCGGAGCTTGTTCAAGGCGCGCGCGATAACGAGAAAACGCAAACGCTGCTGGGCGTCACGGGCTCGGGCAAGACCTTCACCATGGCCAAGGTGATCGAGGAATTGCAGCGCCCGGCCCTGATCCTCGCGCCCAACAAGATCCTCGCCGCCCAGCTTTATGGCGAGATGAAGAGCTTCTTCCCGAACAACGCCGTTGAGTACTTCGTCAGCTACTACGATTACTACCAGCCCGAAGCCTACGTGCCGCGCTCCGACACCTATATCGAGAAGGAATCGAGCGTGAACGAGGCGATCGACCGGATGCGCCATTCCGCCACCCGCGCTCTGCTCGAACGCGACGATGTGGTGATCGTGGCCTCGGTCTCGTGTCTTTACGGCATTGGCTCGGTCGAGACCTATTCGGCGATGATCTTCGACATCAAAAAGGGCGAGACCGTCGATCAGCGCGAGATCATCCGCAAGCTTGTCGCGCTGCAATACAAGCGCAACGACGCCGCCTTCGTGCGTGGGTGCTTTCGAGTGCGCGGGGACAATCTGGAGATCTTCCCCAGCCACTATGAGGATATGGCCTGGCGCATCAGCTTCTTCGGCGACGAGATCGAGGAGATCGCCGAGTTCGACCCGCTGACCGGCAAAACCGGCGCAAAGCTCGACAAGGTGCGGGTCTACGCGAACTCACACTATGTGACCCCTGGCCCGACGATGAAGCAGGCGACCGAAGCGATCAAATTCGAGCTTGCCGAACGGCTGAAAGAGCTGGAGGCGGAAGGTAAGCTGCTCGAACACCAGCGGCTCGAACAGCGCACGCATTTCGATCTGGAAATGATCGCCGCGACCGGAAGCTGCAACGGGATCGAGAATTACTCACGCTTCCTCACCGGGCGCCTTCCGGGGGAGCCCCCGCCGACGCTGTTCGAATACCTGCCCGAAAACGCGCTGCTTTTTGTCGATGAAAGCCACCAGACCGTGCCGCAGATCGGCGCGATGGCGCGCGGGGACCACCGGCGCAAGATCACGCTCGCCGAATACGGCTTTCGCCTGCCCTCGTGCATCGATAACCGCCCGCTTCGCTTCAACGAATGGGACGCGATGCGCCCGCAGACCTTCTGCGTCTCGGCCACGCCCGGCCCGTGGGAGCTGGAGCAGACGGGCGGCGTGTTTGCAGAACAAGTCATCCGCCCCACCGGCCTGATCGACCCGCCCGTCACCATCCGCCCGGTCGAGGATCAGGTGCAGGACTGCATCGAGGAATGCAAGGCGACCGCCGCCAAGGGCTATCGCACGCTCGTCACCACCCTCACCAAGCGGATGGCCGAAGACCTCACCGAGTTCATGCACGAGGCGGGCGTCAAGGTCCGCTACATGCACTCGGACGTGGAGACGCTGGAGCGTATTGAACTGATCCGCGACCTGCGCCTTGGCGTCTATGATGTCCTGGTGGGGATCAACCTGCTGCGCGAGGGGCTCGACATTCCCGAATGCGGCCTCGTGTGCATATTGGATGCGGACAAGGAAGGCTTCCTGCGCTCCGAGACCAGCCTAGTCCAGACCATCGGCCGCGCAGCGCGCAATGTCGATGGCCGGGTGATCCTCTACGCTGACCGAATTACCGGCAGCATGGAGCGCGCCATGGCCGAAACCGACCGCCGCCGCGAGAAGCAGGAGGAATTCAACAAGGAACACGGCATCACCCCGCAAACGATCAAGCGCGACATCGCGGACATCGTTGCGGACGCCGCGAGCAAGGATGGCGTGGTGGTCGACACGGGCGATGAGGAGGTCAACAACCGAGCCGAAAGTCTCAGGGGCCACAATCTGCGCAGCTACATCGAAGACCTCGAAAAGCGCATGCGCGACGCCGCCGCCAATCTCGAATTCGAGGAAGCCGGACGCTTGCGCGACGAAATCCGCCGTCTGGAGAATGACGAGCTTGGGCTGCCCGATGAGCAGAAGGCAGCGCCGATCAAGGGCAAAAGCACCGAAGGAAGGCCGGGGACGAGAAAGACACGCTATGGGAAGACAAGGTACAAGCGGGTGGGCGGGAAGGCTTAGGCGCCAAAACTGAGTGTTTACAGTTGATTTTCTATTTTATCTTCGATAGAACTTTTCGTATCGGAGAACGTAAATGCAGATCGAGATTGACTTTGACGTCTTCAAAGCCTTGACCGCGCTTCGAAAAACGGAAGAGGATACCTATAATTCAGTCATTCGCCGCCTATTGAAGCTTGAACCAATCAAAGGCGAAGCAAGGGACATAGGTACGGTTGAGGATATCCTCGGCGGAGGTCCGGGCTACCGGAATAATTTATTCCAGTTGCTCGCAAAATTGCCGCCCAGCGCCATGACAGCCAAGCATGGGAATTTTCTCAACTCTCTGACCGATGGTGGAGCTTGGTACAGCAACGTGTTCTTTCCTGAAGGCACGCTGTTCCGTGCTTCATACAAAGGGCAGACCTACGCCGGCGAGATCCGAGAAGGGTGTTGGGTCGATCAGGAAGGCAACAAGAGGACCAGTCCGTCAGACGCTGCAAGTGCGATCTCCGGCAACAACGTGAATGGCTGGAAATTTTGGTACGCTAAGCGGCCCAGCGATGATGATTGGGTAAAGCTTGATGAGCTCAAGCAATGACCCGCATCGATAAACTCTACGCCAAAATCCTCGATAACCCTCAACTGCGCATCTCGTTCAAAGACTTCGAAGCCCTTCTCACTGCATTCGGCTTCGAAATGCACCGTCAAAAAGGCAGTCACCGACACTACAAGCATCCGGACGTGCCGATCATCCTAACTGTGCAGCCACGCGGAAAGGACGCGATGCCTTATCAGGTGAAACGCCTTCTTGAAGTGGTAAGGGATTATGACCTACATATGTGAGCGTGAAGAACGCGCACTATCATATCAATCTTTTTTGGTCGGATGAGGATGGCTGCTGGATCGCAGATGTCCCCGATCTGAAGTATTGCTCGGCGCACGGTGATACACCCGATGAGGCCATCGCCAGTATTCAAGAAGCGATCGAGGGCTGGCTGGAAACGGCAAGGGACAGCGACCTCCCGATCCCGGAGGCTCGCTATCGCCCCGCCATCTACGCGTAAGTCTTGATGCGCTTTGCGCGGGATGCTTTAGAGCGCCCTCATGAACGCCCGCATTCTCAGCGCCCTCAGCGCCGCCGCCCTTGCCCTTGCTCTGAGTGCCGCTCCCGCCCTGGCTGACAGCCACCAGGAAGGCGCTTCATCTCAAGCCGCGACAATCGAGCCGCAGGTCAAGACCACGCAGCATTCCGGCACGTTCGGCGGGGTGCGCATGAACTACACCGCGACCATTGCCGAAACGATCCTCGAAGGCGACGCCAGTAGTTCGCAAGGGGGCAAGCAGGAAGCCGTCATCGTTACCACCTCCTATGTTAAGGACCCGGCGGACACCTCTCGCCCGGTGTTCTTCATCTACAACGGCGGGCCGGGTTCGGGCTCGGTCTGGCTCCAGATGGGCGCGTTCGGGCCCAAGCGGGTCGCGATCCCCTCGGACGCGCGCGACGATGGCGCGCCGCCCTATCCGATCCTCGATAACCCGGCGAGCCTGCTCGATGTTGCTGACCTTGTCTTCATCGATCCGCCCGGCACGGGCTTTTCCTATCTGACCAAGGGCACCGACACCTCGAAATATTACGGCCTACGGCAGGACGCGCGCGCGGTCGCCTCCGTCATCCGCCGCTGGATTAACGATAACGGACGCTGGAACAGTCCCAAATTCCTCGGCGGCGAAAGCTACGGCACCAGCCGCACGGCCATGGTGGTCGATGAGCTTGAGGGTTCGACGTATAACGATGTCGCTCTTAACGGCCTGATCCTCATATCGACCATTCTCGACTTTGCGGGCCGCGAGCCGACGCCAGGCAACGAGATGGCCTATATCGTCACCCTGCCGAACATGGCGACGGCGGCCTATTATCACGGCGTCGTCCAGGCGAGTTCGGTCGAGGCGATTGCGCAGGAAGCGCGCGAGTTTGCCATCGGTCCATTTGCGACCGCGCTGCTCAAAGGTCAGAGCCTTCCCGACGCCGAGCGAGCGGCGGTGCGCGCGCGGCTTTCGCAGCTTACGGGGCTATCCGAAGCCTATCTCGACCGCGCCAATCTGCGCGTGACCGCTCAGCGTTTCTACAAGGAGCTTCTGCGTGACCGGGGGCTTACCATCGGGCGACTGGATGCACGCTACACGGGCGTCGATTACGATAACGCGGGCGAACACCCCGACAGCGACCCCAGCTTTTACGGCATTGACGCGGGCTACACCGCCGCGATCAACCAATGGGCGCGCGAAGGGCTCGGGTTTGAAACCGACCGGCCCTACAGCTCGATCGGCGGGCTTGGCGCGCGGTGGGACTGGTCGCTGAGCGGTCAGGGTCGCGGCGCGTATCTCAACCTTGCGCCGTTCATCGGGAAGGCCATGCGCCAGAACAGCGGGCTCAAGGTCTTCAACGCGCAGGGCTGGTACGATTTTGCAACGCCGTTCTTCGGCGCGGAATACTCGCTCAACCGCATGGGCATTCCGCAGGATCGGGTCACGTACAAGTATTACGATGCAGGCCATACGATGTATATCCGCGACGAAGACCGCGAACAGCTTTCCGAAGACATTCGCGCCTTTATCCGTGCGCGATGAGGGCCAAGACCCCCAGCCGCTGGGCCGCGCTAGCCATCGGCGCTGTGGCGCTTGCAGCCTGCAAGCCGCCGCCAACCGATGCGGGTATGAACCGCGCCATGCCCGATCCGGCGCCAACCTACGCTTCGGAGCCTTTGCCCTCTCCCGACACCGAAGGCGCTTTGTGGACAGCAAGCGCGCGCGATGGGAACCGGATCATCTATGGTGTGCCCGGCTCACCCGCTCTGATGTCGCTTGATTGCCTGACCGATGAGAAACAAGCGCGCGTGCGCATCACCCGGCCGAGCCCTGCGGATGAGGGCGCCAAAGCGCTGATGGCGCTGGTGGGCAACGGTCATATCGGCCGGATCGAAGTCGACGCCACGCACGTCGAGGGCGCGATGGTCTGGCGCGGCGAAGCGCCCGCCGACGACCGCGATCTGGAACCTCTGGCCGGTCCGCGCGCGGTCAACGCGACGGTTCCGGGCGGCGGGCTTGTCAAACTGAACGCGAGCGATCTGCCCATGCGTCTGGTGGAGCGTTGCCGCGAAGGCTAGCGGGGGCGGCGCGCAAGCTCAGGCAGGGTATCGGGCGTCAGAACCTGCGGCAGCTGTTCGGGTTCTGCGCCGGGCTCGTACCATAGGTAAAGCGGTACGCCGGCCGCCCCCTGCTCGGTCAGGAACGCGGTGATGGCCTCATCGCGCACGGTCCAGTCGCCCACCATGGCGATGACCTCCGCTTCCTCGAACGCCTCGGCGGTCGCCTCGCGCTCGATCGCCACGCTCTCGTTCACCTTGCAGGTCACGCACCAATCGGCGGTGAACCACACGAAGACCGGTTTACCGCTTGCGCGCCCCTCGGCCAGCGCCTCCTCGGAGAACTCCTGCGCGGCCAAGAGCGACGCCGACGCACCGCGCAAGGGGCGTTCAAAACTGGCGGGCAGCGCCACCGCCCCGAAAACGAGGAAGGGCGCGGCGACGAGCGGAAGAGCGGGCCAGGCCATTTTGCCCGCGCGTTGGAGCTTGCCGACCACCCACAGCGCCAGAATGACCCCGAAGACGGTGAGCAAGGCCAGCATGGCAAAATAGCGCCCACCAAGCTGTGCGGTGAGCCAGACAAGCGCGATGGCGGTGAGGCCCATCGGGATCGCCATGATGCGCCGGAACGTCTCCATCCAGGCGCCCGGCTTGGGCAGGCGGCGGCGCAGAGCGGGTACAAAGCCGAGTGCAAGAAATGGGAGCGCCAGCCCCAGCCCCAGCATTGCGAACAGCACGAGCGCGAGGGGCGCGGGGAGCAACAGCGCTGCGCCTAGAGCGGCGGCCATGAACGGTCCCGTGCACGGCGTGGCGGCAAAAGCGGCGAGCAGCCCGGTCGCAAACGCGCCGCCCGCTCCCTTGCGCGCGCCAGACCCCGTGTCGATGCTGGGAAGTTCGAACACACCTGCAAAGTTGGCGGTGATCGCGGCGGCCAGCACCAGCAGGACGATCACGACCGAAGGCTCCTGCAATTGAAATGCCCAGCCCACCTGCTCGCCCGCCGCGCGCAAGGCGAGCAGTACCGCGCCGAGCGCCACGCAGGCCAGCACCACTCCGGCAGTGTAGGCGAGCCCCTCGACCCGCGCCGCTGCCTCGCTTTCACCAGCACGCGCGAGACTAAGAGCCTTGAGGCTGAGTATCGGAAACACACAGGGCATGATGTTGAGAATGAAACCGCCAACCAGCGCGCCGATCGCGAGCGTCCACAGCGGCGGAACAGCGCGTGTCGCCGGCCCCGCGATCACCTCGCCGCCCGTCGGCACTTCGCCGGGCACCGCCCTGAAGCGCACGCCGGATTCATCCCCAAAGGCGAGGATGCCTTCAACCGCGCCGGGAGGCGCGGCGTTCCCGCGACCAAGCGGAACATCGACTGTCAATGTGTCGCCGGCGCGGCGAAAGCTCTGCGCTGCCGCGTAGTCAACCAGCTCTTCGTTGGCGATGAAGACGTGCGGCGCGGCCAAGGTAACGCTTTCGGGCAGCGGGATCGCCAGGCGCAGCGTATCTCCGGCGAGATCAAACGCCGCTTGCGCATCGAGCAACGGCGCCACCTGCGCGCGCCATTTCGGAAAATCGCCAAGGCCAATCCCTGCCTCCAGCACCGCGTCTTGCGGCACGCACACACGATCGGTGCAGGCGAGAAATTCGACATAGCCGGTCAGGGTCGGGATGCCTTCGATCTCCGCATCCTCAGGCACGCTCACCGGCACCAGGACGGCGTACTCACCCTCGTAAATGTGGTTCATCAGATCGCCGATCAGGAGACGATCGGGCACTGGATAGAGCGCCTCGCCCATTTCCCAGCCTTCAGGCAGATCGAGGGTCAGCCGCAGGCCCTGCCCTGCATCGCCCGGATTCTTCCAATAGCCGTGCCATTCGGGCGCGCTTGGCGAGAAGGTGAGCGCGAGCGTCCATTCCCGGCCCGGCGCAGGCAGGTCTTCCGCGAGCAGCTGCACTTCGATGTTGGCATCGCCATAGAATTCGCGGCGTTCGGTCTCCTGCGCGCTCGCTGCGCAGGCAAGGGCCAGACTTGCGAGGCACGCAAAAACCCATGCAGCGAAGTGTCTTGGCCAAGGGGGAAAGAATGTTGCGTCGGTCACGGCCAAGCCTCTAGAGCGGAACACATGGTGATCGCAAACGGACCGGACAAGGTGACACAATGACCCAGACGCACGAGACCCGCGACCTTCTGATCCTGGGCGGCGGCCTTGTCGGCATGGCGCTCGCGCTGGCGGCGGCGAAGAAGGGGCTGTCGAGCCATGTCATCGACCGCGCGGACCCGGCGGAGCTGACCGCCGAGGGGTTCGATGACCGCGCCACCGCGATCTCGACCGCGAGCTGGCATATGTTCACCAATATCGGGATTGCCGAGGGCCTTGAGGAATTCGCCTGCGACATCGCCAGCATTGCAGTGACCGATCAGCAAAAGCCGGGCCGCATCGATTTTCAGCCTGACGCCGATCAGGGCACCCTGGGCCGGATGTTCCCGAACCGGCGTTTGCGGCTGGCCCTCTTCGAGGCCGCCGCTGAAGAACCACTCATCAACTGGGTGTCCAAGGCCGAGGTGACGGAGCGCCAGCGCTCCGAATACGGTGTCGCCGCCGTGCTCGCGTCGGGAGAGAAGCTCAAAGGCCGACTGATGGTCGCCGCCGAAGGGCGCGGCTCGCCGACGCGGGAAGAAGCGGGCTTTACGCTCGCAAAATGGGACTACAAGCACCGCGCCGTCATCGCCGGGCTCACCCATTCCAAACCACACGACAACGTTGCCTGGGAGATCTTCTACCCCGCCGGCCCCTTCGCGCTGCTCCCCATGAACGACGACGCGGACGGGACGCACCGATCCTCGCTTGTATGGACCGTCTCCGAAGAGGATGGACGCGGCGTCATGAAGCTGGGCGACCGCGCGTTCCTTTCCGAGGTGCAAAAGCGCATGGGCGATGTCCTTGGCGAAGTGACGAGCGTGGGCAAGAGATCAAGCTGGCCGCTCGGCTTCCATCACACCGCCAAGATCACCGATGAACGTCTGGCCCTGGTGGGCGATGCAGCGCACGGCATACACCCGATTGCGGGCCAGGGCCTCAATCTGGGGCTGCGCGACGCGGCGGCGCTGGTCGAGGTTCTGGCCGACGGCGCGCGGCTGGGCCTGGACCCGGGCGACGCACAGCTTTTGAAGCGATACGAAAACTGGCGCGGGCTCGACAGCTTCATGGTGAGCCTTGCGACCGACACTCTGACACGCTTGTTCGGAGTGCCCGGCAACGCCGCCTCGGCTATCCGGCGGTTAGGTATGGCCGGGGTGCAACGCACCGGGGCGTTGAAAACCTTCTTTATGGATGAGGCGCGCGGGGTGTCCGGCGATCTGCCCGAATTGCTGCGCGCCTGACGTGAGAGCTTAGCCGGGCGTTTCGACGGCGCTTGGTTGCGCAACGCGGTTGCCCGACCCATCGCGCAGGCCCCGCTGATCGAGCACGGCGGCCGCTTCAATGTTCTCAAGCGCCTCCATCGCGCTGGCGAAACGCTCCACATCGGCGATCCATGCGTCGGCCTTGTCCGCGCCGGGCAGGCCGCGCACTTCCTCGATCGCGCTGCGATAGCGCCCCTGCTCCATGGCGTAACGCGCGCGCTCAAGCCGCCGTTCGGGCTGGCTGGAGGGCGTCGATTCGCGGCGAATGACGAAGAGTTCGCCAATCTCGCGGGAAAAGGCCTCCCATGACGGCCCTTCGCTGCGCTCCTGTAACTGCGGCCCCAGGCCGTCGAGCCGGGCCAGCAGGCCATCGAGCCGGATCGGAGGATCGATGCGCGAAAAACTGATGATCGTGTTGACCGCGTTCGGGCGTTCGTCGCCGAACCGCAGCCGCAATTGGTCGGCGAGATAGCCAAGCTCATCCCCGCGCTCGACCAGACGGCGCGTGGCGAAGGCGATCAGCAGCGCTTCGGCGCGCGCGGCGTTTCCGGCGGCGGCCTGCGCTTGAATATCGAGCCGCGTCAACCGCTGCTCGGCGGCGGCAAGGCGCTGTTCAAGTCCGCCCTGCTGCTCAGCGACCCGCGTGACCGCTTCCACAGCCTCCTCGGGCGTTTCTGCCTCTCCCAGGGCTTCGGCCAACGGGGTGGGCGATGGGGAAACAGCCGCGCTGGGCACCCCTGTCGGGGTGGGCGAGCCGCTCTCGGCGATCGTTTCCACTCTTGGCGGTTCGGGCGGGTCGTCCGTGCGGGCGTTGTGCCAAACCACATAGCCGACCAGCGCGCCGCCGATTAGAAATGACGCGCCTGACGCAAGCAAGGCGCCCTTCATGGGCGAATTCTTGCGCCGGCTGCCATACTTCGATTCCATACCCGTCTTATCTCTTATTGCGCCCCGAAAAACCGCTCCCGGCCCGACACCAATGCCGTGTTTTCTCGACAGTCAACGTTCCGGCGCGGGAGACGTTCATGTCGTCCTTATTGGCATAGCGCGGACACCATGGCCAGCAGCGCCTCGTCGCTTGGCTCCATTGCGATGTGGACAGCGGCCCATCCGCCCTCATCAGCCGCGCGCGCCGGTTCGGCGATGCGCTCTCCCATCGCCGCCAGTGTGACCCGGCTCCGGTCCACAGATAGCCGCGCGCATTCAGAGACGAACTGGCGGGTCGAAGCCGCCGAGTGGAGCAGCACGATCACCTCGCCTTGCAGCAGTGAGGCGGGCTTGTCGAGAAAATGGCGAGGCTGAACGGCGTAGACCGGAAGCGGTTCGAAGGATACGCCTTCGGGCCAATCGAGCGCGACATATTCGTTTCCGACAAGCCGCAGATAATGCACCGGTGGCTCCACGGCATCGAGAACGCTCTGCAAGCCCCCTTGGCCAAGCCGCGTCACCTCAAAGCCAGCCGCTCTCGCCTCGCGCGCGGTGGCCTCACCCACGGCGTGGACCGGCAGATGCGTCAGCCGGGCGAGATTTTTTCCACCCAGGCGCATCGCGTTCGCGCTGCCGATGAGAAGCGCATCGAAGCGCGAGAGCGATGGCACTTCCCATTCCACAGGCACCACGCGCGACAGCGCGAAGCCGTGCATGGCCAGCCCCATCTGGCGCCCGAGGGCCAGCGTTGCGGACAGGCCGGGCTCAGGCCGGATGGCAAGGACGGGTGTATCGCTCATGCGCCGCGAAAATGCTCCGTTATTGCAGGCGACGAGCGGCTCAGAAGATCGCGCGCAAGCGCCAGAACCTCATCGTTCTCGCCCGGTTTGAAATGGGCCTCTCCATCCACGCGCTCCTGCCCGTCGGGCGAAAAGAGCGAGGCGTCGAGGACCATAGTGCCGTCGACATAGTGGCACGTCGCCGCAACCGGTGAGTGGCATGTGCCTCCCAGAGCCTCAAGCAAGAGCCGCTCGGCGCGCAATTCCGCGTGCGTCTCGCTGTGGTCAATCGCCGCCAGCGCGTCGCGCGTCGCGCTGTCGCCGGCGCGGCATTCCAGCGCGATGACACCCTGGGCCGCTGCCGGGCGCCACATCGTCTCGTCGATGGGAACGCCCACATGCGCCTGGCCAAGCCGCTCAAGCCCGGCCGCCGCCAGAAAGGTCACATCCGCCTCTCCCGCTTCCAGTTTGGCAAGACGCGTCGCGACATTTCCGCGAAACGTGACGACCTTGCAATCCGGGCGCTGCCACAAGAGCTGGGCTGCCCGGCGCGGGGCGCTGGTGCCCACCACGGCACCCTCCGGGATTTCAGCGATCCCGGCGGCACCGATCAGACAATCGCGCCGGTCCGCGCGCGGCAGGACCGCGCCAAAGACAAAGGCATCGGGCCGAATCGTCTCCACGTCCTTGGCCGAATGGACCGCCACATCGATCCGCCCTTCGACAAGCCAGACATCGAGTTCCTTGGTCCACAGCGCTTTGCCGCCGATTTCCGCCAGCGGCCGGTCCAGCACTTTGTCACCGCTCGCCATCACCGGGACCAGTTCCACCTCGTCCTCAGCCCAACCATGCGCTGCGCAGAGCCGGTCGCGCGTTTCATACGCTTGCGCCATGGCGAGGGGCGAATTGCGTGTCCCCAGGCGGATTCTCACCGCCGGGTTCGTGTGCTTAGTCATGGACATCCCTTCCGTCCGGCTTGCCCTAGCCCGCGCAACGACTAGATGAAAGCGCGATGGGATCACAAGCGCGCATCTCCGCTGGAAAGGCAATCGTTCTCGGCATCGAGTCGAGCTGCGATGAGACAGCTGTCGCTCTGGTGACTTCCGAACGGGTTGTTCTGGCCGAGCGCATCGCCAGTCAGGAAGCCGAACACGCGCCTTATGGCGGTGTCGTCCCCGAAATCGCCGCGCGCGCCCACGCCGAGCGCCTTGCGCCCATGATCGACGCCGTGCTCGAAGACGCCGGGATCGGGCTTGAAGCGGTGGACGCGATCGCCGCGACCGCCGGGCCGGGCCTGATCGGGGGCGTTATGGTGGGTCTGGTGAGCGCCAAGGCGCTGGCGATGGCCTCGGACACGCCGCTGCTGGCGATCAATCACCTCGAAGGCCACGCGCTCTCCCCGCGTCTTGCCGACGAGGCGCTCGCCTTTCCCTATCTGCTGCTGCTGGTTTCGGGAGGGCACTGCCAGATCCTGCTTGTCGAAGGCGTCGGTGAGTATCGCCGCCTTGCCACAACCATCGATGACGCGCTTGGCGAAGCGTTCGACAAGACCGCGAAGATCATGGGGCTCGGTTATCCCGGAGGCCCGGCGGTCGAGCGGCTGGCGAGCAAGGGCGACGCGGTGGCGGTTCCCCTGCCCCGCCCGTTGAAAGGCTCCAGGGAACCGCATTTCTCGTTTGCCGGGCTCAAGAGCGCGGTCCTGCGGGCTTATGAGAGCGGCGAGCACGCCGACGCTGACCTCGCCGCCAGTTTCCAACGGGCTGCAATCGATTGCCTTGTCGATCGTTTGGACCATGCGCTGGAGCGGATTAGCACCCCTCCCGCGCTGGTCGCCGCCGGGGGCGTTGCGGCCAATCTTTCGGTGCGCAGGGCGCTGGAGGCTCTGGCTGAGAGGCGAGGAATGCGCTTTTGCGCGCCGCCGCTGAAGCTGTGCACCGATAACGCGGCGATGATCGCCTGGGCCGGATGCGAGCGCCTGGCGAAATCGGGAGAACTTTTTGAAGGCGACCCGCTCGACTTTCGCGCCCGTCCGCGATGGCCGCTCGACCCCGAAGCCGAAGCGGTGCGCGGCGCGGGAGTGAAAGCATGAGCCAGCGGGTCGGTGTCATCGGCGCAGGCGCCTGGGGGACGGCTCTGGCGCAAATGCTCGCCAGCGACGGTCGCGAAGTCCTGCTGTGGGCCTATGAGCCCGAATTGGTCGAGACGATCAACGCCGGGCATCGCAATCCGCTCTACCTGCCTAGTGCTGAACTCAATCCCACGATCCGCGCGACCGGTGACATGGGCGACTTCGCTGAAACGGACATCGTTCTTGGCGTCACCCCAGCGCAAGTTCTGGGCACAGTGCTCGCCAGCCTCCCTCGTTCCCCGCGCGACCTGGTGCTGTGCTCGAAAGGCATCGAGGCGGGCTCCGGACGGCTGATGAACGAAGTCGCGCGCGCCGCCTGCCCCGATAGCGCGGTTGCTGTGCTCTCCGGGCCGACCTTCGCGCACGAAGTCGCCGCTGGCCTGCCCACCGCGGTCACGCTGGCGTGCTCGGGCGGCGAGGCGCAATGGGAACGGCTGGTCTCTGCCATCGCGCGGCCCTCGTTCCGCCCGTATTATTCGGATGATGTTACCGGGGCGGAGATCGGCGGGGCGATCAAGAACGTGCTGGCGATCGCCTGCGGCCTTGTTGAAGGGCTTGGCCTCGGTCACAACGCGCGCGCAGCGCTGATTGCGCGCGGCATGGCGGAAATGCTGCGGTTCGGAGCGGCGCTGGGCGCGCGGGCCGAAACGCTGTCGGGCCTGTGCGGTATGGGCGATGTGGTTCTGACCTGCACCTCTACCTCCAGCCGCAATTTCTCGCTCGGCAAAGCGCTTGGCGAAGGCGCCAGCGCGGCGGAACTCATGGCCGATCGTCGCACCGTCGCCGAGGGCGCGCACACCGCTCCCGTACTCGCCAAGCTGTCCAAGGATCGCGGGATCGCAATGCCGATCACCGCCGCAGTGCAGGCAATCCTCGACGGCGCCGCGCCCGGTGATGTGGTCGCCAGACTGCTAGCCCGCCGGCTCAAGCGCGAGCGCGACATCTGACATGAGCGCAGCGCGAAACCCCGATCCGGCCACGCACCAGGACGATATGGCGGCGCTCGCCAAGGGCGGCAGGACCAACACGATGGGCTTTGTCGTGCGTCTGATCGCTCGCATCCCGTTCATCCTGATCGCCACGCGCCTTTATGGCGCGGAAGCGCTGGGCCGCTTTGCCTCTGCGCTGGTGTTGATCGAAGTGCTCGCGCTGGTGTGCTCGCTGGGCGAAAAGCGCGGCCTTGCCCAGCGCCTCACCGAAGGCGGGACCGAGCATGGCAACCCGGATGGCGAGCCCGAAGTCAACCTCGTCTTCGATGGGATGCTGCTTGCCCTGTTATGGTCCGGCGCCGCGTGCCTGGCGCTCTGGATCTACCCCACGCCGATGTTTCCCAGCGGGATGAACAGCCCGTATGACATGTGGTTGATCGCCACGATCCCGGCCTTTGCGCTGACCGAGATCATGCTCGCCGCCCAGGCCTACAAGTACGACATCGCAACCACGGTGCGCACGCGCGCCATCGTGGAACCCTGGACGATCAGCATTGCAGCCGGCGTGTTCTTCTACATCGCGCCGCTGCGCGAATTCGGCCTGGCGCTGGCCTTCATCGTCTCGATCTTCGCCGGGCTGATCACCGCCGCTTTCTCCTTCGTTCGCACCTATGGACCACCCCGCGACTGGACCCCCTCGGGGCGCGCCATGATAAGGCAGTCGAGCCGCGCGCTGCCGCTGATCGGCGCGGACGCGATCGAGCGCGGCACGCGGCTGCTCGACATCTTCATTCTCGGCTTCGTCGCCTCGCCGGTTGCAGTCGGCATCTATTACGCGGCCCAGCAGATCGCGAGCCTGCCTCAAAAGCTGAAGACCAGCTTCGAGCCGATCCTGTCTCCGGTGATCACGAAGAACCTCAAGAGCGGCAACCTTGCGGCCATCGCCACGCAGGTGCGGCAGGTGGGCTTCTGGATTATAGCGGTGCAGCTCGCGATTGCTCTCGCACTCGCCATTCCGGGCGAAGCGGTGATGGGCTTGTGGGGGCCGGATTACGTCGCCGGGACTGCGGCACTGGCCTTTCTCCTCGCCGCCGAGGTCGCCGCGTCGATGGCGGTCGTATCGGAAAGCGTCCTTGTCTACATCGCGCGCAAGCGCAATCTTGCGATCTCGGTCTTTATCCTCGGTCTTCAGGCGGCGCTGACCTTTGCCTTGATCTTCGGGCTGGAGCGACTGGCGGATGAGTTCGGCCTTGATGTCGACGGCTTTGCGACCGCCGGTCCGGCCATCGCGCTGTTCCTTGCACTTACGGTCTCAAGCGTGATCAAGGCGCTGGTGCTCAGGAAACTCCTGGAAGCGCCGGTGTCGAACCTGCGCTGGGGGCTGGTCTGGGCGATGGGCCCTGCGGTCGTGATCGGCTTTGTGTTCATCTCGCTGCCGCCATCGCTGGAATGGGTGGAGCTTGTCCTCGGTATCCCGGCGATCCTCGCCGTTTACGCCTTGGTGCTTTGGTACCGGGGATTCGAAGAATCGGACCGGGTCCTGTTTCGCAAGAACGTGGTGCCGGCGACCGTCCCGGATCCTGGCGACAAGACCTGACGCCGCTTGCGTAAAGCCGCCCCGGTGCGATCTCGCCGGTTGCGCTCGAAAGCGACGGTGCTAAGTCGCGGCGATCCTGCCATTCACCTTGGAAAGAAGCCTTTTTGCCATGTCCCAATCCCTCGCCAACGCGCTGCCCCTGATCATCATCAGCCTTGTTCTGCTGGCGATCGCAATCTGGCTTTTCGTGCGGTTCAATCAGTCGACCACCATCGTCGGCGATCAGAGCCTGAAGCGCGATGTGCTCGACGAAGGCGCCGCACCGGCGCAGCGCAACCAGGCGTTGATCGATGCCAAGCCCGCCGTGGTGGAAGACACGTCCGCCCCGCTGGCGACAGCCCAGCCCGCTCCGGCGCCGACGCCCGATCCGCTCCCGCCGCTCTCGAAGGAGCCAACACCCGCGCCCGCTCCCGCCGCGATGGACGACACACCCGCTCCGCTTCCAACACCCGCGCCAAGCGCCGCTGCCAGCCCCGCTGCCACCAGCAATACCGCTGACGATCTCACGACGATCAAGGGTGTGGGACCGAAACTCGTCGGCATCCTTGCAGCCGAAGGCGTCACAACCTTCGCGCAGATCGCCGCGTGGAGCGATTCGGACGTGGCCGCGATCGACGCCAAGCTCGGTCGTTTCAAAGGCCGCATCGCGCGGGACCAATGGGTCGAGCAAGCCAAGCTGCTGATTTCCGGTGACAAGTCGGCCTTCGCCGAGAAATTCGGCAATAACGGATAAGAATTCGAAGCGCGAACTGTCAAACCTGTGCTACACCCCTTACCGTCTAGTAAGGAGACCACTTATGGTGCAGCGCATACTCGTTGCTGAGGATGAGCCGATCGTCGCGTTCGATCTGTGCGATACGGTCGAAGAGGCGGGCTATGAGGTGGAAGGTCCCTTTAGCGGGGTGTCATCCGCCGCTCTGGCGTCGGAAAAGGAAAAGCCGGACCTCGCCATTCTCGACATCACTCTCGAGGACGGCGAAGTCTTTTCCCTCGCCAAGCGGCTTGAGGCGGACAACGTGCCGATCATTTTTCATTCGGGCGCGCATTCGCGCGATGAGGTCGCCGAGCAATTTCCGGCCGCGACAACCCTGATCAAGCCGTGCCCGCCTGCGGAAATGCTTAGCGCGGTCAACACCGCCCTTGAGCGAACCGAGGAAGAGGATACGCACCTGGCCAGGGCGACGATCAACGTCTGACCGAGCCTGAGCCCGGCGCCCCAAGGCCGGGCGACGCGTCGCGCTGGCTGCGCCCATGCGCGCCAAGCGTTACGGGGTTGAAGGGCCTGTGCGAAACTGCGAAGAGCGCTGGTGACGATCGGCCCGAACAGATCGGCCGGTGAAGATCGACGCAAGATCGACAGGAGCCCCCGCGTGAACGCCCCCTTTAACTCGCCCGAAGCGCAGTCCGAAGAGCGCAACCCAAGCGCGGGCATCGTCCCGTTCAATTGGGAGGATCCCTTCGATCTTGAAAGCCAGCTGACCGAAGACGAGCGCATGATCCGCGACGCAGCCAACGCGTTCGCGCAAAGCGAGCTGCAACCGCGCGTGATCGAGGCCTATCGCAACGAAGTTTCTGCGCCCGAGCTCTTTCCGCTTATGGGCGAGGCCGGTGTGCTTGGCGTCACCATCCCTGAAGCGTTCGGCGGGGTAGGCGCGTCCTATGTCGCCTACGGGCTCGTCGCGCGAGAGATTGAGCGGGTCGACAGCGGCTATCGCTCCATGGCGAGCGTGCAGTCGAGCCTCGTCATGCACCCGATCTACGCTTACGGATCGGATGAGCAACGCGCCCAATACCTGCCCGGTCTTGCGAAGGGTGAACTGATCGGCTGTTTTGGCCTGACCGAACCCGACGCGGGCTCGGACCCCGCCGGCATGAAGACCTGGGCCAAGAAGGATGGTGACGACTACGTCATTTCGGGCTCGAAGACCTGGATCTCGAACGCGCCCTTCGCCGACGTTTTCGTCGTCTGGGCCAAGAGCGAAGAGCATGGCGGCGGTATTCGCGGTTTCGTGCTTGAGAAGGGCATGGAAGGCCTTTCGGCTCCGAAAATCGAAGGCAAGATTTCGCTGCGCGCCTCGACCACGGGCATGATCATGATGGACGAGGTGCGCGTGCCCGCCAGCGCACTGCTGCCCCATGTACAGGGGTTGAAGGGTCCGTTCGGCTGTCTCAACCGCGCGCGCTACGGCATCAGCTGGGGCGCGATGGGCGCGGCGGAGTTCTGCCTGCACGCCGCGCGCCAATACGGCCTTGATCGCAAGCAGTTCGGCCGACCGCTTGCCGCAACGCAGCTTTATCAGAAGAAGCTCGCCGATATGATGAGCGATATCGCGCTGGGCCTGCAGGCGAGCCTGCGCGTCGGACGCCTGATCGATGAGGGCCGTTTCAGCCCGGACACGATCAGCATCGTCAAGCGCAACAATGTCGGCAAGGCCCTGGACATCGCCCGGATGGCGCGCGACATGCACGGCGGCAACGGCATCAGCGAGGAATATCAGGTGATCCGCCACGCGGTGAACCTCGAAACGGTGAACACCTATGAAGGCACGCACGACGTCCACGCGCTGATCCTGGGCCGCGGCATTACGGGTATCGCCGCGTTTTGATGGGCGGTCCCGGCGCAGCGTGCTCCAAGGTGTCCTACACGCCGCGCATCCGGCATAAGAGCGGCATGATTGCCGCGCGCGCCCCCTTTGCGAACCTGCCTCTCGAAGCGGGCGCGCAAGGGGCAGGATTTTTGCTTCAGGACAGTGTTCCAAGTGTTCCAAGCGTTCTCCACGTGCGACGAACCGAGCCTTGCGTCGGCCTTCGGATAGGCCGCGCGCGGTGATGCGACTCCACGGCTACTACCGAAGCTCGACCTCCTATCGCTTGCGTATCGCGCTGGAGCTGAAGGGCCTTGCCTACGAGAACGTGCCGGTGAACCTGCTCGCCGCCGAGCAGAAGAACGCAGCCTTCATCCGCCGCAACCCCTTCGCCTCGGTACCGATGCTGGAGGCGGACGGGCGCGACCGCGCTCAATCGATGGCGTTGCTGGAGTGGCTGGAAGAAGCCTATCCGCAGCCCCCGTTGCTGCCGGCTGACCTCGAAGCGCGCTACACCGTGCGCGAACTCACCTACGCGATCGCGACCGAACTGCACGCCCCGCTCAATCTGCCCGTGCTCAAATGGCTGAAAGACGAATACGGCAAGAGCCAGGACGAGATCGGCGAGTGGTATCGCCATTGGCTCGCGCGCACGTTGCAGCCGGTGGAGGCGCGGCTGGCCCAGCTGGACACGGGCGACTTCCTGATGGACGCCCCCGGCTTCTTCGAGATCGTCCTGCTTCCGCAAGTCTACAACGCCCGCCGCTTCGGCTACGACTTCGGCGAGAGCCCACGCATCGCCCGCATCGAGGCGGCCTGCCTTGCCCTGCCCGCCTTCCAGCGCGCGCACCCTGACAATCAAGACGACAATCCGGAGAGAGCCCGATGAAACTGGCCACACTGAACGACGGGACGCGCGACGGCAAACTGGTCGTCGTCTCGAAGGATCTTACACGCTGCTGCGCGGCGGGCTACATCGCGCCCACCTTGCAGGCTGCGCTGGACGACTGGGCGCGCATTGCGCCCGAGCTTGAAGTGCTCGCGCGCGATGTCGAACACGAAGTGGTCCCGTGCGAGCGCTTTCACGAGCGGCAAGCCCACTCCCCTTTGCCGCGCGCCTATCAGTGGGCCGATGGCAGCGCCTACATCAACCACGTCGAACTGGTGCGCCAGGCGCGCGGGGCGGAAGTGCCGGAGAGCTTCTACTCCGATCCGCTGATGTATCAGGGCGGCAGCGACGGCTTCCTGCCCCCGCGCGCGGACATCCCACTGCGCGACACCGCCTGGGGCTGCGACATGGAGGGCGAGGTTGCGGTGATCGTCGATGATGTGCCGATGGGCGTGAGCGCTGAGGCCGCTGCCGATCACATCAAGCTCGTTATGCTGGTCAACGATGTGTCCTTGCGCGGGCTGATACCGGGCGAGCTTGCCAAGGGGTTTGGCTTCTTCCAGTCCAAACCCGCCAGCGCCTTCTCCCCCGTCGCGGTGACGCCCGATGAGCTGGGCGAAGCGTGGAAGGACAGCCTCATCCACCTGCCGCTGATGGTCGACTATAACGGGGAGCCCTTTGGCCGGGCCGAGGTGGGCGCGGACGCAACGTTCAACATGGCGCAGCTTGTGGCGCACGCGGCCAGGACGCGCAGCCTGTGCGCGGGGTCGATCATCGGCTCGGGCACGATCAGCAACAAAGGCGCCGATGGCGGCCCCGGCAAGCCGGTCTCCGAAGGCGGGCTTGGCTATTCGTGCATCGCCGAGATTCGCATGATCGAGACGATCGCCGAGGGCGAGCCCTCAACGCGCTTCATGGCGCCGGGCGACACGGTGAAAGTGGAGATGCGCGATAAGGACAACCACTCGATCTTCGGGAGCATCGAGCAAAAGGTGGTGCAGGCCTAGCAGCGCGCATGGCTGCGCCGCTTTCCTACTCCCGACCGCCGCGATAGGATCGCGCCGTTCTTTCGCTTTGTCAGTCGCCTTTTCGGCAAGCGCCAGCCTAGGCGATGCGCTCAGATTTCAACCGGCGTGAAAGCGGTCGCCGCGTCGCCCGTGTTGGGAGTGCCCTCGGCGTCCATGATCAACACCTTCACCTCACCCTTGCGCGCTCTTGGGCAATGCTCGGTGCCGCGCGGAACGACGATCATCTCGCCCGCGCTCAGCGTCTCGGTGCGGTCGCGAAACGCAATGTCGAGCTCGCCTGCGATGACGAGAAACAGCTCATCGGTATCCGGGTGGGCGTGCCAGTGAAAGTCGCCTTCCAGCTTGGCGAGGCGCACTTCGTTGCCATTGTAGCGCGCGGCACGGCGCGGCGCCCAGCGCTCATCGAACAGCGCGAACTTGTCGGCGAGGTTGATCTTCCGGGGCATTCGAACTCCATCCCCTAGAAGACGACAACACTGCGGATGCTCTCGCCCGCGTGCATCAGGTCGAAGCCGGTGTTGATCTCCTCCAGCGTCAGCCGGTGGGTGATCATGGGATCGATCTCGATCTTGCCGTTCATGTACCAATCGACAATCTCGGGCACGTCCGTGCGCCCCTTGGCCCCGCCGAACGCCGTCCCGCGCCAGTTGCGCCCGGTCACAAGCTGGAAGGGCCGCGTTGCGATCTCCTTGCCCGCTTCGGCAACGCCGATGATGATCGAGGTGCCCCAGCCCTTGTGACAGCATTCCAGCGCGTCGCGCATCACATCGGTGTTGCCGGTGCAGTCGAACGAGTAGTCCGCTCCGCCATCGAGCATCTCCACGATCTGGCCAACCACATCTGTGGTCTCGCGCGGATCGATAAAGTCGGTCATTCCGAACCTCTCGCCCCACTCGCGCTTGGAAGGGTTGATATCGACCCCCACAATCCGGTTGGCGCCGGCCAGCTTGGCGCCCTGAATGACGTTGAGGCCGATGCCTCCAAGGCCAAAGACAACAACGTTGTCGCCCGGCTGAACCTTGGCGGTCTTTGTCACCGCGCCCACCCCCGTGGTGACGCCGCAGCCGACATAGCAGGTCGTCTCGAAGGGCGCGTCCTTGCGGATCCTCGCCACCGCAATCTCGGGCAGGACGATGAAGTTCGAGAAGGTCGAACAGCCCATGTAGTGGTAGATCGTCTGGCCCTTGTAGCTCATGCGCGAGGTGCCGTCGGGCATGACGCCCTGGCCCTGGGTCACGCGGATCGCCTGACACAGATTGGTCTTGCCCGAGAGACAGAACTTACACTGGCCGCATTCGGGCGTGTAGAGCGGGATGACATGATCGTCGGGCGCCACCGAGGAGACGCCGGGGCCAACCTCGCGCACAACGCCGCAGCCCTCGTGCCCGAGCACGCTGGGGAAGATGCCCTCGCTGTCGAGGCCGTCCAAGGTGTAAGCGTCGGTGTGGCAGATGCCGGTCGCCATCAGCTCGACCAGCACCTCACCCTCCTTGGGCCCCTCAAGATCGAGTTCCACGATCTCGAGCGGTCGCTTCGCCTCGAACGCGACGGCAGCTCTGGTCCTCATGATGTTCTCCCCTCCTGCTCACCGTTAGAGGCAGCACGAGGGGAGCGTCAGGTCAAGAGCCGCCTACTCGGCGGGCTCTTCTACCGAAGGAGTGGCAAGCGGCTTGTGCCCCTTGCGCGCGTCCATCACGTCGACAAAGCCATGATTCACGTCGCGGTGTTCGGCCTCGTCGGCCCGCACAGCGATGATGACGTCGCGCAGGCGCGCATCGGACGGCAATTGCCAGTAGTCGATCGCGATCTGCGGCGCGGGCACGTTCTCGTGGCGCCCGGCATCGACTTCGGCGAGATAGGCCGTGTAGCTGATGACCGCCTCTTCCTCGAAATAGCCGACCACCCGGTGCGCCGTACGCGGCGCGAACAGGTAGAGGAAGAAGTAGAAGTTGTAGAACACCATCTGCGTGATCGCGATAAGCGCGCGCTCAAACCAGTTGGGCTGCGCGATCTCGATGAACGTCATCAGGTGCATCCGCTCGTTTTCGGCCTCATCGAGCAGCGTGCGGATCCAGCCCTCATCATCGCGCATCGTACGCAGCGCGGTGAGATGCTGCCACAGCCCGCCGACCATGCCGGGCACAGCCGCAACCGTTTCCAGCACGACGGCGCGGTGACCGTAGCGCTTGGCAAAGAAGGTGTCCGCGACAAAACGCAACGCCTTCACGAAGGCAATGGCGACCTTGTCGCTCGCGTTTTGTGGAGGGACGTGGCTGTCGATCACGGCGTCGTAATTGACCTGCCGGATCATCGGTTGCGGTTTGATCTGTTTCATCTCAGGGGATTACCCAAATCTGACGCGACCCCTTCTACCTGACCCCATGTCCGGCGCCCTGGCCATGTCTTTTTTCGGCTCACCTCATATACGCATAAATCACGATTTTGCTCCCGAAACCGCCTCAACCAGTGTGCAGTCTGATGCAACAGTCAGAAGCCGAGACTCTCCGAGACTGCGGAATTTACAATCTTGCCTGCGTGCACATTGAGACCAGGGGCAAGATGCGGATCGTCTGCGCAAGCCTTCAGACCCTTGTTTGCCAGCGCCAGACCGAACGGAAGCGTCGCGTTGGTAAGCGCATAGCTCGACGTGTGGGGAACCGCGCCGGGCATGTTGGCGACGCAATAATGGATGATGTCGTCGACAAGGTAAGTCGGGTCTTCGTGCGTGGTGGGTCGAGACGTCTCGAAGCACCCTCCCTGATCGATCGCGACATCCACCATAACGGCGCGCCGCTGCATAAGGCCCAGCATATCGCGCGTCACCAGCTTGGGCGCGCTCGCGCCTGGGACGAGAACCGCGCCAATAACGATGTCGGCCTCAGCGATCGCGCGTTCAATTGTGCCGGTGTTGGAATACAAGGTAGTCACGCGCCCCAGAAACATCTCATCGAGCTGGCGCAGACGCGGCAGCGACCGGTCGATGATCTTGACGATCGCGCCCAGCCCCACGGCCATGTGCGCCGCCTGCGTGCCCACGACACCGCCGCCGATGACGACGACGCGCGCCGGATGCACGCCGGGGACACCGCCCATCAGCACGCCGCGTCCACCTTGCGGCGCGTGGCTCGCAATCGCCGCCGCCTCGATCGAAAGCCGCCCGGCGACCTCGCTCATGGGCGCAAGAAGCGGCAATGAACCGCCCGGAGCGGTCACGGTCTCATACGCCACCGCGGACACGCCCGATTCCATCAGCCCGCGCGCCTGCTCGGGATCGGGGGCCAGATGAAGATAGGTGAACAAGATCTGCCCTTCGCGCAGCTGCACCCACTCCTTTGGCTGAGGCTCCTTGACCTTCACGACCATTTCGGCGCGAGCGAAGACCTCCTCGGCGGTGTCGACGATCTCCGCACCGATCGATTGATAATCCGCATCGGTCTTGCTGATCCCGATCCCCGCATTGGTTTCAACGATCACGCGGTGTCCGGCGTCGACATATTCGCGAGCCGCTTCCGGTGTGAGGCCAACGCGGTATTCGTGGTTCTTGATTTCCTTGGGGACGCCGACCAGCATGATTCTCTCCTGCTCTCAGGACACTCGCGATACACTCAAATGCCCGCGTAACAAAATTACAACCGCAACACATATGGTTGCAACTGGAAATTGGCTCTGCGAGAGCCATCTTGAAGGCGATCGACGCGACGGGAGACACTGACATGACCGCATACCCTGACATCAAGATGCTGATCGGCGGCGAGTGGGTCGCGCAAGGCGGCGAAGGGACCATGCCGGTGGTCAATCCAGCTACGGAAGAGGCGTTCGCCTCGTGTCCCAAAGCCTCGAAAGAGCAACTCGACGCAGGCCTTGCCGCGGCGGATCAAGCGTTCGCCGGATGGGCTGCCACGCCGGGCGCGGAGCGGCACCGGATTATCCGCCGCGCAGCCGAATTGCTGCGCGAACGCTCCGAACGCATCGCCCGCGTCATCACCCTGGAAATGGGCAAGCCGCACGCTCAGGCGATCGGCGAGACGCAAAACGCTGCCGATCTCATCGATTTCCTCGGCGAAGAAGCCAAGCGCCAAGGCGGACGTCTCGTGCCCGTGCGCGGGCCGAACCTCCTCCAACAACGTGTGACGAATGAGCCGATTGGACCCGCTGCGCTTTTCACGCCTTGGAATTTTCCGATCAATCTGCCCGCAAAGAAGCTGGCGGGAGCCTTGGCGGCGGGCTGTTCGTGTCTTCTCAAACCCGCGGAGACAACGCCCGCTTCGGCGCAATTGCTCGTTGAATGCTTTGTCGACGCGGGCGTCCCTTCGGGCGCGATCAACCTCGTCTTTGGCGATCCGGCGATGATTTCCGAACATCTCATCACCGCGCCGGCGATCCGAAAGGTAAGCTTTACCGGCTCTACAGCTGTGGGGCGCAGTCTCGGCGCTCTCGCGGCGCAAGGGCTCAAGCGGTTCACCGCCGAGCTTGGCGGACACGCGCCGGTCGTGATTGGCGAGAGCGCCGACTTTGACCGGACCGTGGCCGCGTGCGCGGCGACCAAGTTCCGAAACGCGGGACAAGTCTGTGTAAGCCCCACTCGCTTCCTCGTAGCGCGCGGAATCTACGATCGGTTCGTGAGCGAGTTTGCAGCGCGCGCTGACAGCCTGAAGGTGGGCGATGCAAGCGCGGATGACAGCGTGGCGATGGGGCCGCTAGCTCACCCCGGACGGGTTGCAGCGATGGAAGACCTTGTCGGTTCCCTCGGCGGCGAAAAGGGCGAGGTGGTCACCGGCGGGGCGGCCATCGAAGGCGTGGGCAACTTCTTTCAGCCAACCATCGTCGCCGGGCCCTCAGCAGACAGCCGTCTCATGACCGAGGAGCCCTTCGGCCCGATCGCCGGTATCGTGCCGTACGACGACATTGAGGACGCCGTGCGCATCGCCAATTCGTTGCGCTATGGCCTTGCTGCCTACGCCTTCACCGGCTCGCTCGACGAGAGCCATTATCTCGGATCAGCGCTGAAAGCGGGTATGGTCGCGATCAACCATTTTGCCGTGGGATCGCCCGAAACGCCATTTGGCGGGATAGGCGACAGCGGGTTTGGCTCGGAAAGCGGCGTGGAAGGCTATCTCGGCTACACTCAGACCAAACTTGTGACAGTAGCCAAGTCAGCGCCGTAAGTCGCAATGGGCTTACGTATCACGGCGCAGCGCTCAGAAAAAGAACCGACCCAGTCGACCAAGCAGGCCGCGCCGTTTTGGCATAGGGCGTATGCGTCCGTATCGGGCCTGGCGGGAGAACTCGTCTCCAAAACACACTGTGCGGCCCATTGCGTCTGGCCCGCTCGAAACGAACGTTGGCTTTTCCATTTGTCGCGTCCCCGATTCGCGATAATGTTAGTGAAGGAAAGCTAACACATTTCCTGTGGATAACGAGTCCTTTTTTGCAACTGCGAAGCCAGCGCGCAACGTTCGGTCGAAAGAAGGGCCCAACGCCCGGTTTCGAACCGGACTAAACGCGACGTGCTCCGGCTTCGCGCACAGCCTTGAGCGTGGGATAACCGTTTACGGCCATGAGCAAATCGGCCTCGGCCAGGATCGATTTGAGGACGAAGGCCGCACCCCGATCCCCACCAAGCGCAAGGCCATATGTGTAGGGTCGCCCAACGCCAACCGCCGTCGCACCGAGCGCCAGAGCCTTGACAGCATCCGATCCCGATCGAACACCGCTGTCAAACAGAACCGGGACATTGCCTGCGGCTTCGACCACATCCTCGAGCATGTCGATGGTCGCGATACCGCCATTGGCCTGTCGTCCACCGTGGTTGGAGCAGTAGATCGCGTCGGCTCCCGTATCGACCGCGCGCTTTGCGTCTTCGGGGTGGCATATACCCTTGAGGACAATCGGAAGCTTCGTCACCGACTTGAACCACGCCATGTCTTCCCACGTCAGAACCTGCCCAAATGTTGCCGCCCAGGTAAAGATAGCCGCCCTCAAGTCCTCTTCGGGCGGCTTCTCCAGCAAAGAGCGGAAGACAGGATCGGTGAAATAGTTCTGCAGCACGCGCCCGCGAAGCTGCGGAAAATTCGAGGCGTTGAGGTCGCGCGGCCTCCACCCCGTCACCCAGGTATCCAATGTGACGACCAGCGCCGAGTATCCCGCGGTTTCGGCGCGCGCGATGAGGCTTTCGGCAAGGCCCTTGTGCTTTGGCGTGTAGAGCTGGAAGAAGGCCGGCGTGTCCCCACACGCCTTCTTCACATCCTCCATGGGATGGTTAGCCAGCGTCGAGGCGCAAAACGGAATACCCGTTTTTGCGGACGCGCGCGCCGCCGCCATGTCACCGTCTTTGTCTTGGGTAGCGTCGCCGTTGAGGCCGATCGGCGCCATAAACAAGGGCGTGGGGTAGCGGTGCCCGAACAGTTCGATCGAGAGATCCCGCTCCGCGCAATCGACCATCATGCGCGGGACCATGCCCCAATGGTGGAAGGCGCTGGCGTTCGTATCCTGCGTGTGCTCGTCGCCGCAACCGCCTGCAACGTAGTTCGTAAGACCCGGTCCAAGGGCATCGTGCGCGCGCTTTTCAAGAGTGGCAAAATCGACCGGAAATTCGGGCAGGACGCCGCTTAGTCCGGCGTTGTAGATCTCATTCTGTATCCCGCCGAAATTGAGGCCGGCGAACTTTTGCTTCGGCACCGCGTCCATATCTCACTCTCCCAGTTACGCTTGTCGGAAGAGTGCGCGAGCAACCCGGCGGGAGCAAGCGGTTTCAACGGGCCAGACGCTGGAGCTGCGGGCGCACTTTGAGAAACTGGATGTACAGCATTTCCAACGCGCCTAGGACCAACCGATTGCGCGCAATGAGCCCCAACGGTCGCAAAAGCGGGATCGCGCGCCACATCGCGGCAAACGCGGCGGCGCCAGAGACAATTTCGCCGTCCTCTTCGGCGTGAAAGCGGGCAAGCAGCTCGGCTTGATCGATCGGACATTTCGGATCGGCGCTATCGGAAACATCGACAAAGTCGATGACGCCCTTCTTGTCGAGGCGACGCATCACGCCGATTTCGCGCAGGCAGAGCGGACAAGCGCCGTCATACCAGACTGTCACTTTGTTCATGCCGAAGATACGAAAGCCGACGGCGAAAGGTTCCAGCATCACAATCAGGGACATCCATCGCCTGCCTTCAGGCTCGTTCGCTAGGGTCGCAGGCCCGTTTCCAGCGATCATTCTGGCGGTTCACTGCGCTAGAATATGCGCGTGCGCTTGCGGCAGGTTGCAAGCGTCAGCCAGCCTGCAAATCCCCTCTTGAACGGCTACGTTTCGTAGAGCATGTCGTCCTGCGTGGTTGGATGCCGACTTTTGATTTGGGAGTAAGAATACATGAACCTCGATTTTACGCCTGAGGAACAGGCGTTTCGCGATGAAGTCCGCGCGTTCATCGCTGAGAACCACCCCAAACACCTCGAAGGCATGGGCAACCGCGAAGATATGTCGTCCGAAGATATGACCGCGTGGCACAAGATCCTTGGGAAGAAGGGTTGGTCCGCCCCGGCGTGGCCGGTCGAGTATGGCGGCACAGGCTGGACACCGACGCAGCGCTACATCTGGTCCGAAGAAAACGCGCGTGTGGGTACCTTCATGCCCCTTCCGTTCGGTGTTTCGATGGTCGGTCCCGTTATCTACACTTTCGGCAACGATGAACAGAAGGCCAAGCACTTGCCCGGTATTCTGAGCGGCGATGTCTGGTGGTGCCAGGGCTATTCGGAACCCGGCGCTGGCTCGGATCTTGCGTCTCTCAAGACGACAGCCGTGCGCGCCACGGATTCCGAGGGCGATCATTATATCATCAACGGGCAAAAGACCTGGACGACCCTGGCGCAGCACGCGGATTGGGGCTTCTTCCTGTGCCGTACCGACCCGGACGCGGCCAAGCCGCAAGAAGGGATCAGCTTCATTCTGATCGACATGAAATCGCCCGGCGTCGAGGTGAAGCCGATCAAGCTTCTTGACGGCGGTTATGAGGTCAACGAGACTTGGCTTACGGACGTCCGCGTCCCGGTCGAGAACCTCGTGGGCGCCGAAAATCAGGGATGGACCTACGCAAAATTTCTCCTTGCGCATGAACGCAGCGGCATCGCTGGCGTGGCCCGCTCCAAGCGCGGGGTCGAAAAGCTGCGCGAGATCGCCGCGAACGAAACCATTGATGGCGATCCGCTGATTGACGACTTCGACTTCGCTCGCAAGGTTAGCCAGCTTGAGATTGACCTTACCGCCCTTGAAATCACCGAGCTGCGCACGCTGGCGAACGAACAGGCCGGCAAAGGCCCAGGCCCCGAAAGCTCGATCCTCAAGATCAAGGGAACCGAGATTCAGCAGCGCTTGACCGAACTCACTCTTGAGGCGGTCGGCAATTACGGGACGCCCTATTACGGCAGCATAGCGAAAGACACGGGATCGAACGAGTACCCGATCGGCCCTGACTACGCGGCGCATTCCGCCTCGACCTATTTCAACATGCGCAAAACCTCGATCTATGGCGGATCGAACGAGATCCAGCGCAATATCATCTCCAAGATGATCCTCGGCCTCTAGGCCGCCAGTCCCCAAAAAACAGACACTCCTTGGGAGAGACAATCCGTGGATTTTAACTTCACCGAAGAACAGGACATGGTGCGCGATGGTCTTTCGCGCATGGTGCGCGAGCAATACGACTGGGAAACCCGCCGCAAGGCGATCGAGAGCGAGGCGGGCTGGAGCCCGGAAATCTGGTCACAATTGGCAGAGCTGGGCATCCTCGGCATGCCCTTCAGCGAAGACGTGGGTGGCTTTGGCGGAGGTGCGATGGACGCAATGGTCGTCATGGAAGAGTTTGGCAAAGGACTGGTTATTGAGCCATTCGTGCCTACAGTCGTCTGCGCGGGCGGCTTTCTCAAACACGGTGGCTCCGATGCACAAAAGCAAGAGCATATTTCAGCGATCATTGGCGGCGAGCGAGTCTTTGCCTTCGCCTATGCTGAACCCAAGGGCCGCTATAACTACGCCGACCTTCAGACAACCGCCAAAAAGGATGGTGGCGGCTACACGCTCAATGGCCACAAGGCGGTCGTCATTGGCGCGCCCTGGGCAAGCCACTTGATCGTCACCGCGCGTACGAGCGGCGAGCGCCGGGACCAGGACGGTGTCAGTGTATTCATCGTCGAGAAAGCGACTGACGGCGTCGTCACGCGCGACTACGAAACGGTCGATGGCCGCCGGGCTTCGGAAGTCTACTTCGAAAACGTGTCGATCCCGTCTGACGCGCTCATCGGAGAGGAAGGCGCTGCCCTTCCCCTCATCGAACAGGTCGCGGACGAAGCAATTGCGGCACAATGCGCGGAGGCTTGCGGCGCAATGAAGGTCGCGCACTCCATGACGGTCGAGTATTCGCGACAACGCAAGCAGTTTGGGGTACCGATCGGCTCCTTCCAAGTGCTTCAGCACCGCATGGTCGACATGTATACAGCGTATGAGACATCGCTCTCCCTTACCTACCTGGCAACCCTCAAGCTGGACGCGCCCGAGCGCGAGCGCAAACGGCACGTTTCGGCGGCGAAGGTGGGCGTGGGCCAAGCGGCGCGCCTGATCGGCCAAGAGGCGGTGCAAATCCACGGCGGCAACGGCGTTACCGATGAGTACGCCATCGGGCACTACTTCAAGCGTCTGACGATCTTTGAGTCCGAGTTCGGCAATGTCGATCACCACATGAAACGGCACATCTCGCTAGCTTAGCGCTCGCTCCAATTTTGTCGCATTTGATCCTGGGGCCAGCCCGGTGTCCTACCTACAACTCTTATTGCTTGAGAGGAGGCCGGACGGCTTCCTTTAGCGTGAGCAAAGCACCGTCCACCACAAAGTCGCCTCTTGGTTTTCGGCCAAGGCCGCTTTAGCTCTTTTGCTGGATAGCGCAGGCCAGAGCTGAACAAAGGGGCTGATGCATGAGCGAGTTCACAGCCGATCGACTGCTCTTGTTCGGGGCCACGGGAGACCTTGCCCGTCGCAAACTACTGCCCTCGCTTTGCGCTCTTGATGCCGACGATCTGCTACCGGAAAACCTTCAGATCATTGCCACCGCTCGAAGCGGACACGATGATGAGGCCTATCGCGCCTTTGCCAAAGCAGCTCTTGAAGAGCATCTTCCCAACGATAGGCGCGCGCAGATAGGTCGGTTCCTGGGACGGTTAACCTATCAGCCGCTCGACGCCACCACGCTTGGAGGCTTCGCCAATCTCGCAGAAATTGTTGGTGCACCCGATCACGGCCTTGCAATTTTCCTCTCCACCGCGCCAAGCCTGTTCGGTCCGACCATCACGGGTCTTGAGCACGCTGGTCTCACCGGAGAGACCGTTCGCATTGGTCTTGAAAAGCCGCTGGGAAACGATCTGACTTCAAGCTGCGCCATAAACGACGCGGTCGCGAGCGCATTTCCGGAAGACCGGATTTTTCGAATCGACCACTATCTTGGCAAGGAAACGGTGCAGAACCTGCTCGCTCTGCGCTTCGCCAATATCCTTTTTGAGCCGATCTGGAATTCGAAATACATCAGCCATGTCCAGATCACCGTGGCCGAAACAGTTGGTCTCGAAGGACGGGTTGGCTTCTACGATGACGCGGGCGCGCTACGGGACATGGTGCAAAACCACATGCTCCAGCTTCTGAGTCTGGTGGCGATGGAACCGCCAACCAGCTTTGATGCAACCGCCGTTCGAGACGAAAAGGTAAAAGTCCTTCGCGCGCTTCGTCCTGCCAATGCAAGCGAGACTGTTACCGGCCAGTACCGCGCGGGCGCCATCGCCGGGGCGGCCGTGCTCGGCTATGATGAGGAGCTTGGAAAGGCTTCATCCACCGAGACTTTCGTAGCGATCAAGGCGCATCTGGACAATTGGCGTTGGAAAGGCGTTCCGTTCTACCTTCGCACCGGAAAACGCCTTCCTGAACGCGTGACAGAAATCCTCGTCCGATTTGCCGATGTGCCGCATTCCATCTTCACCGTAAACGGCTCGGGACAAAGCCCTGTTATGCGGCCCAACCATCTGCTGATCGGTATCCAGCCTGAAGAGAACATAACGCTTTCTCTCATGGCCAAAGTTCCGGGGCTCGATGAAGAGGGGCTGGCGCTACGGGAAGTGCCGCTCGCTATCGCGATGCCCGATGCCTTTTCCGAAGCGCATCGCAGGATCGCCTATGAACGCCTGCTCCTGGACCTTGTAAAAGGTGACCAGACCCTGTTTGTGCGCCGCGACGAAGTTGAAGCGCAATGGCACTGGATCGATGCTATCCGGGCGGAATGGCAGCGTCACGGGGTTACGCCGAAGACCTACACAGCGGGCAGTTGGGGGCCGAGCGCATCGATCGCCTTGGCCGAACGCGATGGAGTGAGCTGGCATGAATGATCTCAATCCAATCCTTCGCAAGGTGACCGATCGGATTATCGAGCGCTCCAAGCCTCGCCGAAACGCCTATCTCGATTTGATGCGGCGCGAAGCCGACCGCTCGCCTGAGCACACGGAAATAGCGTGTTCGAACCTCGCTCACGCTTTTGCCGGAGCGCTTGAGGATCAAGAGGCGATGAAAGACCGTCGCGGTCCCAATATCGGCGTTGTTACCGCGTACAACGACATGCTTTCGGCGCATCAACCCTATGGCCGTTATCCGGATCGCCTGAAGGTCTACGCCCGCGAAGTCGGTGCAACTGCGCAAGTCGCAGGAGGAACACCAGCGATGTGCGACGGCGTGACGCAAGGCGAAGACGGGATGGAGCTCTCGCTCTTCAGCCGCGACGCTATCGCTTTGTCGACCGGCGTGGCGCTCAGTCATCAGATGTATGACAGCGTCGCTTGTCTTGGAATCTGCGACAAGATCGTGCCGGGCCTGCTGATCGGCGCGCTTCGGTTCGGCCACCTTCCCGCCGTCTTTGTTCCCTCCGGTCCAATGCCTTCAGGCATCTCGAACAAGCAGAAGCAGGAAACCCGCCAGCAATACGCCGCTGGTGCGGTCGGCCGAGAAAAGCTGCTCGAAAGCGAACTCAAGAGCTACCACTCACCCGGAACCTGCACCTTCTACGGGACGGCCAATTCCAACCAGATGCTGATGGAGATGATGGGTCTGCACGTGCCAGGGGCCGCGTTCATATCGCCCGGTACGAAACTGCGACAGGCGCTCGACCGGGCGGCGGTGCACCGGCTCGCACAACTCTCCGAAACGCGCGAACGCTCCCTGGCGCAGGTCGTCGATGAGAAGGCAATTGTGAACGCGGTGATTGGCTTGTTGGCCACCGGCGGCTCCACCAATCACGCCATTCACCTGCCGGCAATCGCACGGGCTGCTGGCATCTCGCTCGACTGGAACGACATTGCTGAATTGTCGAGCGTCGTTCCGCTAATGGCAAGGGTTTATCCCAATGGTTCCGGCGACGTAAACCAGTTTCACGATGCTGGCGGGATGGGTTTTATCGTCGCCGAACTGCTTGATGCAGGGCTGGCCCATGGCGACATTCTCACAATCTGGGAGAGTGGGTTTGAGACCTATTCGCGCGCGCCCGTCCTCACCGAAAAAGGCGATCTGACGTGGCAAGATGTCGGCCCATCAAGCGACGATACAATGCTGCGTCCGGTCGGCGATCCGTTTCAGAGCGATGGCGGCATACGCCTGCTCACCGGGAATCTGGGCCGCGCGTGTTTCAAGACATCGGCGGTGCCGGCCGACCGGCTCACGGTCGAAGCTCCAGCCCGCGTTTTCGAGACGCAAGCTGCTGTAAAAGAAGCCTTTAAGGCCGGAGAGCTTGATCGTGACGCGGTTGTCGTGATCCGTTTCCAAGGCCCCCGAGCGAATGGTATGCCGGAATTGCACGCGCTCACGCCAACCCTTGGCCTCTTGCAGGATCGCGGCCACCATGTGGCACTCGTTACCGATGGACGCATGTCGGGCGCGAGCGGAAAGGTGCCGGCGGCAATCCACACTACGCCCGAAGCGCTGGGGGGCGGCCCTTTAAGCCGGCTGAGGGATGGGGACATTGTCAAGGTGTGCGGCGCTACGGGAACGCTCTCGACGGCGGCCGACCTTGCCAGTCGAGAACCGGCGATCGCCCCCGAGCCCGAACTGGGCGTTGGCAGAGAATTGTTCCGAATAATGCAAACCCACGTCGATAGCGCCGAAAGCGGAGCTTCGGCCATGCTCGCCAGCGCCGGCCTCTGAACCCGGTGGAGGTTTCGAGGCAGATCGTCGCCGTTGATATCGGTGGTACGCACGCGCGCTTTGGAATCGCGACCTTTGAACCGGATGGCGCGATCACATTGGGCAAAGTGCGGACGCTCAAGACACGCGATTACCGCGCGCTCGAAGACGCTTTTTCGGCCTATCGGTCCGGTCTTGGCGATGCGTTGCCCCGCGCTGCATCCATCGCGATGGCCGGCCTGGTCGAAGGCGACGTCATACCCTTCACGAACAATCAATGGACGCTCCATCGCAAACACCTCAAAAATGAGTTCGACTTCGAACGCTGCCATGTCGTTAACGATTTCGAAGCGGTGGCCCACGCCGTATCGCAAGCCGCCAGCGATCAGTTTCTGCACTTGGCAGGTCCATCGGGGGACTTACCCAGGTTTGGAACAGTCAGCGTCGTTGGCCCTGGGACGGGACTTGGTGTAGCCCACTTCCACCGCGAGCGAGACGGAAGAGCCCTCGTCCAATCAACCGAAGGCGGTCACGCCAGTTTTGCCCCGGTGGATAGGTTCGAGCGCGCCTTGTACGAACGATTGAAGGCTCACTTCGGCCGGGTTTCGACGGAGCGCGCGCTGTGCGGTCCCGCTATCGCTGAGTACTATGAAGTGCTCTGCGAACTCGAGGGACTGGCGGCACCACGCAAAGAGGAAATCGAGATTTGGAGGACTGGGCTGACCGGAGAGGACCCCTTGGCCGCGAAATCGATTGGCCGATTTTGCGACGCGCTCGGATCGGTGACCGGCGATATCGCGCTGGTGCACGGAGCCCGAGGCGTGGTGATCGCGGGAGGCCTGGGTTCGCGGCTACGCGCAGCATTGCCCGCGTCGAATTTCCATTCCCGTTTCACGGACAAGGGACGTTTCACACCACATATGGAAGGTCTGCCTGTAAAACTCGTAACGCTTGCTGAACCGGGACTTGTCGGAGCGGCGGTTGCCTACGCGCGCGCGTCCCAGAGATAGAGTCTCGACAAAGCGCGCAGCTATTCGTCGCTGAGACCCTTTTACACATCCCAGCGCTGACCTCGTCAGCGGATCGAGGCCCTAGCCGATCCTTCTTCCTACAGACTCAGAGCGGCAGCGGCCAGACAGGCAAGCCGCTGCCAGGCGTATAAGGGGCGCCTTTGGTGCCCAGTTCGCGTTCCAGCGCCTCGAGACGCAACTCGATATCGCGCATTTGCGCGAGCACCGCTGAAAACTCGGCCTTGGCGATCTCAAGCGCTCGTTTGTCAGAGCTCGTCACCGGCGATTGATGCGACCATCCCCACCCACGAATTTGTCCCACGCGTTGTGCGATGGAGAACGGCACCGGCTCGTTGCGGCTCGCCACCGTGTTGTCACCGTATATCGCTTCGCGAGCGTCATCGAGCAGGCTCTCGATCGCTTGCGCATCGGCACGCTGCGCGTCGTTCGGCTCGCTCAGCGCCTCGATCGCCACCTTGATGTGGTTCACGCGGTTCTGCAGCTCAGCGCCGACCACACCCACTGCCGACACAGCGCGCGCAAGATCTGCGGTTTCCTGCTGGAAGGCCAGAGTGACGGCGCGATCCTCGCTCAGTTCCGGACTGTTATCGAGTTCCTTAACGGTGAAAGTCTGCGGGCTCGAAAGCTGAGTCACCACGCCGTTGATCCGCTTGCCCATAGTCACCGTGTAGTCGCCGGGAAGCACGAGTGGTCCATCGGCCTCGCCATCGAAAATTGAGCGCGGAGGGCTTTCGAGCGTCACAGGGTCGGGCGCGGCGTAGCGCAGATTCCAGGCGACGCGGTGGAGGCCGGGTGTGTGCGGCGCCGTCATGCGGCGCACCACGTTTCCGCTGGCATCCGTGATGGTGAAGACAATGGCCGGCGGATCCTCTCGATCCTCCGCGCGCAGCGCGTCCCACGACGGATACGGAGTGTCCCCGCCCTCTTTTTCGATCTTGCGCTCACCCTTGCGGCGGGTTTGCGCACGGGTTTCGAGCCCATCGCGCAACGCATATGTGAACACCGCGCCAAAGGGCGGGTTTTCCGCAAACCAGAAATCATCCCCGTTGAAAGCCTGCGCGCTTCCACCGCCCCACAAATCGCCTTCAACATAAAGCCAGGGATCGCGCACCTCGAACAAGGTCGCCTCTTCATTTGCCACACTTTCGGCATCCGTGCGCAGCGGGGTGTAGTCATCAAGGATGTAGATCGAGCGCCCGAAGGTGCCGACCACCAGATCGTTCTCGCGCCGCTGGATCTCCAGATCACGCACCGCGATGGTCGGAAGGTTCGCTTTCAACCGGCTCCAACTGCCACCGCGATCCTGTGTGTAGAAAAGACCGTCTTCAGTCCCGACAAACAGCAAATCCGGATCCACGTGATCCTCGGCAATCGTATGCGCCGCGCCGCGCGGCGGCAAGTCACCCATGATTGGCTGCCACGACCGACCCCGGTCGGCTGTAAGGAAGACATAGGGTTTGTAGTCGCCGCGCTTGTGATTATCGAACACCGCGTAAGCGACGTCCGGCGAGTGCTGCGACGTTACGATGTCTTCAACCAATGTCATGTCGGGCACACCGCGAACCATTTCGCTGCGTCGCCAGGTGGCGCCGTTATCTTCTGTAACCGAGATCACACCGTCATCGGTCCCGACATAGATGAGGCCTTGGGCGAGCGGGCTTTCGCTGATCGAAATCGCGGCGCCAAAGATCGATGTTGAATCGTTCTTCGCGATGGCGTCGACGCTCCACACCCGGCCCATCACCGGCAGCGCGTTGCGATCAATTTGCCGGGTGAGGTCTGGACTGATCTTTTCCCACGTATTGCCGCGATCATTCGAGGCAAAAAGGTACTCAGCTGCGTAATAGATGCGATCCGGGTTGTGGGGGCTGATCAGGATCGGCGTGTTCCAGTTCCATTTGTATGCGGGTTCGCCCGGCTCTGGCTGAGGGGTAAGAAAGACGCGCTCCTGCGTGCGCCGGTCATAGCGTGCGAGACCACCATACTGGTATTGAGTGTAGACAATGTTGGGATCGCGAGGGTCGATCTGCGGCTTATAGCCATCGCCGCCGAGCACGATATGCCAGTCCGAATTCGTGATGCCATGCACGACAGTGGTGCGCGATGGACCGCACAACGAGTTGTTGTCCTGCGTTCCCCCGCACACATTGTAGAACGGTTCTGCGTTGTCAGGCTGGATGCGGTAGAACTGCACGATCGGCAGGTTGTCGACGTGACGCCAGCGCTGCCCGCCGTCCCAGCTTTCATAAACGCCACCATCGCCGCCCATGATCAGGTGCTTGGTGTTGGCCTCATCGATCCAAAGGGCATGGTCGTCGACATGACGCGCGGCGTTACTTAGGTCTGTGAAAGTCTTGCCACCGTCGCTTGACCGCTTTGAGAATGTGTCCAGCGAATACAGCGTGTCCGCATCCTTGGGATCGACCACAATCTCGTTGTAATATTGCGGGCTGGTGGTCTTGTGCTCGGAGCGTTTCTCCCAGCTTTGTCCGAAGTCGCTAGACCGGTAGACGCCCTGTTCCTCTGGCTGCCCCTCGATGATTGCATAGACAATGTCGGCATTGGAGGGGGCCATGGCGAGGCCAATACGCCCCATATCGTCGCTCGGCAGGCCAGCCGAGATCTTCGTCCAGTTTTCGCCACCGTCAGTTGTGCGATGGATGCCGGACCCCGGGCCTCCGTTGATTAACACCCATACGTGCCGACGGCGCTGATAGGATGAAGCAACGATCAGATCAGGATCGTCAGGATGGACCACGAACTCATTGATCCCCGTGTGCTCATCAATTTCGAGAACGCGTTCCCAGTTCGCGCCGCCGTCGGTCGTCTTGTAAAGGCCCCGATCGCCACCTTCGGACCATAAAGGCCCCTGCGCCGCGACAAGCACTGTGTTTGCATCCTTGGGATCAATCCAGATCTGGCTGATATGGCCCGATTCCTTCAGGCCCATATTAGTCCACGTCTTGCCACCATCGGTCGATTTGTAGACACCGTCACCGAAGGCAACCGAACGCTGGGCGTTGTTCTCGCCCGTACCCACCCATATGGTTTTCTCATCCGACGGTGCGATCTCGACCACACCTATCGCGTAGGAGCCCTCGCGATCGAAAAGCGGCGTCCAGGTCGCCCCCGCGTTTTCGGTGACCCACAATCCACCCGACGCTGTAGCGACGAGGTAGTGGTGGTGCCCACCAGAGAAAAACGCAAAGTCCGACACACGCCCCGATGGATAGGCCGGCCCGATCAGGCGCAATGGCAAGGAAGACAAAGCGCTTGCTTTTTCGTCATCGTCCGATTGCGCTGTCGCTGGTGCTACGAGCCCAAGCCCTAACGCAAGCGCGCCCGCCACCAAAGCCATACCCAAACGTTTCGGCCAACCGAACATGACTGGACTCCTCCCCTGCCCGCAGACATCAGCATCGAACCTTAGGGACAAAGAAGAATTTGGCAATTGGCGTTCATCGAACGCGCGTGGGGAGGCGAACCCGAGCGCCCAGATCAGATTTCTGCAAGCGACCCCGGCGCGCCATGCTCGACAGCCATTCGCTTGCGGGTGCGCAACTGTCCGCCCTTCTGAGTCACCCGGTCGAGCGTCTTGAACTCGGTCATCCAACGATCGCGCGTTACATCGCACATCACATAGCCGCGCTGCGAATTGAACCATTTCAAGCATTCATTTTCCGCCTGAATGGCCGCCGTCTGTGGGGACTGATCCTCTCCATCCCCGCGCGAGGAAATCGAGGTTGCAACAAATTCGGTCGCGAGCGGTCTCGCCTCTGGCCGCTTGCCATCAATGTGCAGTTCGCCAGCGTAGTTCTGATGCTCATCCCCGGTGAGGACGATCACGCTGTCGAGCTGCAGGTCTCTGATCGTTTCCAACATGCGCGTTCGCGGCGTGCGATAGCCGGCCCAGCTGTCCAGATTTTCGGTTCGCTCCGGCCCCGGCATACGATCGAGGTCCATCATCATGACTTGCTGCGCCAACACCTGCCAATGGCTCTCAGACCGGCCAAGCTTTTCACGAAGCCAACGCTCTTGCGTCGGCCCCAGGACCTGCGCACCTCTATCGTAAATCCCGTCGCACACGACGCCCCATCCATCATCACAGGGCTGATTGGTGCGATACTGACGGGTATCCAGCAAGTTGAGGTCGATCAAATCACCATAGCGCGCCTGCCGGAAAATCTGCATCGAATTGCCGAGCGGCATCGACGATGCGCGCAACGGCATATGCTCGTAATAAGCCTGCATCGCCATTTGCTGGCGAAGACGGAAAGCCGACAATGGCGTCTCGTCCTGATCCCGATCAGTTACCCAATTGTTGTCAATCTCATGATCATCCCACACTACAAACCATGGAGCGCTGGCGTGGGCGGCCTGCAGATCGACGTCCATCTTGTACTGCGCGTAGCGGCGTCGATAGTCCTCAATTGAATAGATCTCTTGTCCCACATGGGACCGGACGATCTCGGTCGGGCCTTCGCGAGAGTTTCGAATACGCCGGCCGCGATACTCATAAATGTAGTCGCCGTAGCAGAACACGAAATCCGCGTCCTCATCCGATAGATAGCGGTGAGCGGTGTAGTAGCCATCTTCGTAATTCTGGCATCCAGCGACGGCGAAGCGAACGCGCTCTATCGGTTGTCCGATGGCCGGCGTGGTGCGGCTGCGCCCAACGCCGCTGCGCTCGCGCCCGGACGCGAAACGATACCAGTAGGGTCGGTTTGGTTCGAGGCCGGCGACCTCAACGTGAACGGCATGACCAAGCTCTGGCCGCGCGATCGCTTCACCGCTGGCAACGATTTCCTGCATTCGCTCATCGCTCGACACCTGCCAGGTTACCTCGACGGGTGCCGCCGGCATGCCATAGCCGATCTCGAAAGGGTCGGGCGCGAGCCGGGTCCAGATAACGAAACCGTCGGGCGTGGGTTCTCCGGAGGCGATCCCCAACTGAAACGGGTACCGGCTAAACAGAGGGTAGGCGATCGCACGCGCGCTCGAGAACAACGACAATCCAGCGATGGCCGAGGATCCAATGGTCTTGAGTGCATAGCGGCGGTTCCACTCGAGCCGCTTTGAGCGAATGTCTTTCATCCAGTTGTGTCCTCTTGCCCAGGGTAATGCGGCGTATGAGCCACGTTTGGTGCAGCCTAATGGATTATGAGATCGCGTCTCGATCGGATCGCGTGTTTTCTTGCATGGCGTCGCCCGCGTACGATCCTATCCTAGACCGATGTCGGTAAGTCCAGCGCGCGATAGCAATCCGTTGTCAAGCCGTCCGTAAGTCTCGGCGTCAAGTGCTCTTCGGAAACAATAACGATACAACCGAACCGATTCCGCGCCATGAAAGAGAGAAAATTGCGCAAGGTCGGCGGAAACCTTGCAGCATTTCTTTCTTTCACTAACCATGACGCCTACAAGTTAGGCAGGGTGGCTAAATCTCCAATGTTGAAGGGCGAGACTGGGGATGAATCGGGGGAATGCTGATGACTCGTGCGAGAATAGCGACGGACTTCCTTTACGCGCTGACTTTGGCCGAATTAAGCGGACCAGGATCGGGGCGCATTATATGGCAGGAGTAAAGTCGTCGCATGGCCGCGCAACGCCAGCCACTTAACGCTCAGATTCTGGGGAGACAGCGAGGCTCGGTGCGGCGCACTGTTCAACTCACTACGTCTGTAAGCACCACATCCGAAGCGGGCCGGGCGCTGATCCATGACCTGTCGGAGACTGGGCTGAGGCTGGAGACGACGAGCGCGCTTGAACAAGGGGAAACCCTCATTGTCGAATTACCCTTCGTCGGTGTAACGGAAGCGAGCGTAGTTTGGAGTAAAGATAATTCCTACGGATGCGAGTTCTTGACTCCTGTTTCCAAAGCAGCCGTCAGCGCCGCGCTGCTCAAATCTCGCGCAATGCCTGGCGCTCCGACCAGCGAGACGAAGGTCGAAGAAGTCCCGATAGGAGTTAATCCGTCGCTGGAAGAGATTGCTGCCTGGGGCGTTGAGTTCGAACGAACCAGAGGCGCCGTCGGTTTTCGGCTGCTCGGCTTCCGCAAGTCGCCGGAAGGGCTGATCAGCGCAATGGTCGTCCGCGAAGACTAGCCTGTGCGTTGGGTAACCAAGCTTGGACAGTCGTGTTCTCATTGGCCCGTCGGCTGAAGAACCAGGTTTTGCCCTGATCTAGACGACACGAACGTGACAAGGGAACACGTAAGCGAGAGGTTCACCACCAAACTCTAGGCGTGTTACCCTTGTTACCTTGTCGGCTAGCCGACCGCCCTGGTCACGCTCGTCACCTACGAAGTCGGCGTGGATGCAGGCCCGCCCCATACTCACCACTACGGGCGCACCCAGAAGAAACCGGCGCAAGGGAGACCAGTGGGAGAGGGGAACGGACCCTCGCCTTGCAATCGGTATTCCGCCTCTAGGAGCAGGTTCTCCACTGAGGCGAACCACCCTAAGCAAGCGATCAGCTCGCGGCCACCACCTCAGGCGCAACATCCGGACTTGCATCGTCCGCTCCGTTCGCAGCGATCAGCTCCGCCTGTTTTAGCTCTATCCCGTTTTTGACGGCCCAGATAGCGGCCTGCGTGCGGTTCTGAGCTCCCAGCTTGCGCAGAATGGCTTTGACATGAACTTTGACCGTAGCCTCACTGATATCCAGATGGCCCGCAATCACCTTGTTGGGTGAGCCCAGGATAAGGAAGCGCAGCGTCTCGATCTCTCTTTCGGACAAAAGCGAAACCACTTCGCGCTCCGACATGGAGGGGGCCATCTTGCCCGACCAACGCGAAGGGAAACCCTTGGCCAGTTCACTGGGCATGACTTTTTCGCCCAGATGAACCAGACGCAGAGAACCAATCAGGGCCTCGCAATCGATCCGCTTAACGATGTAAGCGTCTACGCCACTCTTGAACGCTTCGAACATTAGATCGAAGTTGAAATCATTGCTGAGCACAACAATCTTGGAACTCGGCAATGAGCGCTGCGAAGCTTCGACCTCGGCGCAGATTTCTTCGTCATCGCCAACATCAAGGATGACGATCTCAGGATTGCCAACCCGCTCCTCCAAACTGGCTAGAGCGCAACTTGATGCGTGTGATTCCACAACGGTGAATTCATCACCTTCGAGAATACGCCGTAATCCTTCCCGTGCGAGAGCGTTATCGCTCACGATAGCAATTGACACGGATGATCGAGTATTCATTTGCACAGTCCCCCCTTTGAGCGGTTCGCCTACGACCCAGAAGTTATGTGCCGTTAGACGTTAGGCGATTCTGCGCCGCCCATTCCATCCAACGAACCTTCGTACTTTCGTGCTATGTTAGATCAGAAGATTAACTGCAACGGCCACGATTCGTCGAGTCCAAAAGCTGGACACTTCGCAATTAAAGTGTTGCGTTGCGGAATCGAGCCTTAGGTAGTTTCGCGTAGCAGTATGAAGCCTTCGGCCGAAGAACGATAAACGGTTGAACCCCTTAGCGTTGCAAGAGCTTCGATGGTCTTGAGAGACCTCTCATCGGGGAAGTCCTTAACCTGACTTTTAAAGCATGCGAACGCCTTGAGCTTGCGATCCAGGGTTGCTCCGATGTCGAAAAAAACGTTCGGCGCGAAGGTCTCGGTTACACCCGGAGCGGCCCAATTGGTCTCCGAAAGCGTCTCATAAGCATAGATCCGTTGGGGTACCTTGAGACTTCTCGGCCGCGCAGCCACTAAGCCGGCCGTGAAAATCAACTGATGATCTCGATGAATGTCCCCGACAAACGGCAGAAACAGAGTGTCGGGCGACACCTCTTGCACCAGCCCCCCGATCGCCGCGTTCAGCTCCGAACCCGGCAGCGTATCGAGGGCAGCCGCGGGTAAATCGAGGAAATGACACTTGGTAACGCCCAATATCCTATGCGCCTCGACAAGTTCCGCGCGCACCGTCTGCACCAATTCATCCGAGAAGGCGGGCTCGTATCCACGAGTCACAATCGCGACGTGAACGTCCTGCCCGGCATCAGCGAGACGCGCGATGGTCCCCCCACACCCGAGAACTTCATCATCGGGGTGCGGGGCGACAATGAGCGATGTGCCAAGATGGGTGAGGCCGCTCATATCTAGCGTCCAAGGACCGGGTGATTGCGAACTGACGCGATCTCGTCGCTCTCCCACTCCTCGACAATCAGCAGCCCCTCGCCAGTGATCACATTAAACCCTTTCTCCGACACTTCGACCACCTGTCCAGCGACACCGTGATGGTCATGCTCGTTGACGTAGTGCGCGGACCAGATGGTTAGTCGTTTGCCATTCAGCACTGTGTAGGCGCCCGGATACGGCTTTGATACCGCTCTGATGAGTCGATCAATGTCCCTGGCAGAGGAATTCCAGTTGATTTGCCCATCCTCGGGCCGTCTCCGCGCTGCAAAAGTCGCGCAGGCCTCGTCCTGGATTTCCCTCGGCGGAGCGCTGGATGCAAGCGAGACAAGCGAGGCGCGAACCATCGAACTGAGCGCCTCCATGTGCTTGTCATAAAGCGTGCGCGCCGTCTCTCGCGGCGCGACATGGAAAAAGCGCTGTTCCAGGATATCGCCGGTGTCGACCCCGCCGTCCATCCAGAACAAGGTCGCCCCTGTAATCTTCTCATCATTCAGGATGGTCCATGGCAAGACCGCCCTCCCCCGCATCCGAGGCAGAGGCGCTGGGTGGTAACCAATCACCCGTCCGGGGGTGAGTTGCATGAATTCATCGCCGCATATCTGCGACCAGCCAACCACGAAAATGTAGTCGGGCGCCGCTTGCCTGACGGCCTCAATCGCATCGGGCTCGTTGATGTTCCTGACATGGACCACCGGGACACCATGTTGCTCTGCAATGGGCGCAAGCGCCACGAAGTCGGAATGCCGCCGAGACAACTCTTCGTTCAGGGTTGCCACCAGGCACGGGGGGCACCCGGCTTCGATCATCGCGCGCAAGGCGCACAATGAGCTCTCGACCGCTCCGACGAGTGCAACCCTCATGGCTTCACACGGCCCCTTGGGCGCGGCTGGGCCGGGACTTTGCCACCGCGCTTTCATTTGCGACTGCCTGGTTGCGAGCTGAATTGTCGCGATCCAGCCCCATCTCCTTCAACAGGAAGGCGTTGACCTTTCGCACATCGTAGACCGTCTCGGCGAGGTGACGAGAACGCAGACTCATCTGTTTGGTCAGCTCCGCATCTGCAACCAGTTTACCCATCGCATTGGCCAGACTCTTTGCGTCTCGAGGCGGCACCAGAAACCCGTTATGACCATCCGTAACCGCGTCGCGGCAACCCGGAGTATCGGTGGTGATGATCGCGCGCCCGACAGCAAGAGCTTCAAGTATGGTCCGAGGGAGCCCCTCGCGATAATAGGTCGGAAGCACGAACGCGTGGCCTGTTGCAAGAAAGCCAGGCACATCATCGGTTTCGGGAATCAGTTCGACCGGAAATTCTCTCTGGAGCCTCTTCAGGTCGGATTCGCCCAAGCCCGTGGGATTGCTGGGCTCTGGACGGCCAATCAGGCTAAAGCGGACCCCCGGATTCTCGGAGGCAATCATGGCCGCCGCCTCGGCGTATTCCCACACCCCCTTGTCACGCATAAGTCGGCCAATCATCAAAAAGTGCATTGGGCCTTGGGGAAGGTCGGCGAATACAAACCTCTCAAGATCGACGCCGGAGCCGGGGACTTCGACCACCGGGGAGGATTGATCCACTATTGCGGCTTCGATCATGTCCGCACGGTCGTCCGAGTTGAAGACGAATATCTTGTCCGCGCGCCGCAACCCCGAACGATACAAACGGCAAAACACAGACTTCAGCAGCCGCCGCCCTGACGCGGCTTCGCTGAACAAATAGCCGAGGCCCGACATAAGAGCATAATATCGCTTCACACCACAAATGCGGCTCGCAAGGCCACCATAGATGATCGGTTTCTGCGTGTAGGCGACAACGGCGTCAGGCTTCTCTTCACGAAACAGTCTGACGTAAGCCCAAATGGTCCTGAGGTCGGCGAACGCGTTTGTACCAGTTCGAGCCATCGGCACTGTTCGGAAGCCGACGCCGATCGAATCGAGTTTAGCGCGAACCTTTGGATCATCGTCGGGCGCGACGGCGACAACATCGTGCCCGGCCTTGCGCATTTCCTCCAGCAGTCTGCCTCGAAAATTGATCAAGGAAAACGCCAGACTTGAGAGCACCATTACTTTCAAGGTCGGTCTCCACCCCATCGCGTGCTTGTTCGATACATCACGTTGCAGCAGTGCCCTGTCTGGCGTCAAAATGAAAATTGTATTCGGTCGAATAGGCAAAAGATGCACATCAGCAAACATGGATAATGCCGCAGTTGAGAGGTTGGAAAACGCCCCCCCTTTAGGAGACCGGCGGTGATATCCTTTTGAGCCATCGCCTCCCCACTTGGAGAGCGTTACCCAGAAGTAAGCCCTTTAGGCTAATGCCTTGATGCGCAAGTGCACTTAGTGCTGGCGCAAGGTATCCCCCCTCGAAGTTCGCAGAGTTCCGCTCAATCCAGGGGGAAAAGACTAAGCGATGGTGCAGGCTATCACGGACACCGCAGACAACGGCGCAACAGCCGCCACTGAGGAGACCGAAGACTATGTAGTCGATCGTTCGGGTCGCCTCACTCGGCTGTCGCGCTTCCTCGCCGCGCGCCTTGGGATTGTACCTGCGTTCCAATGGAAGAAGTTCATCCGTCTTGCCGGTGTGATGACGCTCGACTTCGCGGCTATTGCCGGTGCGTTGTTCCTGCTGCTCCCCTTGCTCCAGGAGAGAGTCGAGACCCGCTCTGAGCTGATCAGCCTCCCCTTGTTCGTCATCGGAGCGTGCGGCGTCGCCGTTGCGCTCCTGTTCCTGAGCGGGCTCTATCGACGCAACTGGCGCTTTACGTCGCTGTCGGATTGCTTCGTGTTGGGACTGAATATCGCGATAGTGCTCGGCGCACTATGGGGTGCGATCTGGTTTATGACGGAGACGTTCGATCAGTCCCAATTCACCCTTCTCGCAATTCTGCACTTCTGTCTCTCCTTCCTGATCATGCAGGTGATGCGGCTGTCTCGTCGCGCAGCGGTTCGGCTTCCTTTCTTTTCGCTGAGCCGCGACACTACCCCCGTCGACCTCGCCAACAGGGAAAAGGTGGTACTGGTCGGTCGGGCGGACTGGGTCGAATCGGTGATCCGGATAACCCGCTCCGATAGAAACACATCGATCGGTGTGGTGGGAGTTCTTCTTCCCGAGGCGGATGGTCCGATTTCGCAAGTTCGGGGCGTTCCGGTTCTTGGATTTCCCGAAAATCTTCTGTCCGCAGTTCTTGCTCTTGAGGAGCGCGACCGTCGCCCCGACACGATCATTCTGTGCGACGACGCTGTCAACTTAAGCCCCCGCGACATCGCCTCGATCACTCGCCGAACGCGCGATCTGGGAATCAAGATTGTCCGCGTCGGGGATGACTGGGGCCATCTGCTCGGACGCCCTGCCCGGTCCGGATTGGATAAGCTCTCGACGACTGAACTGCTTGGAAGGCGAGAGTTCGAATTGCGCGAAGCTGCTATCTCGCAGCAGGTCGCCGGGGAGACGATCCTCGTGACCGGCGCCGGCGGGACCATTGGGGGCGAACTGGCCAGACAGCTCGCAAACTTCAAGCCGGGCAAGCTCGTCTTGTTGGACCATAGTGAGTTCAACCTCTACACGATTGAACGCCAGATCAGAGAGGCCCATCCCGAATTGCCGCTCGGCATCGCGCTTTGCGACGTGCGCAATTTCGATGAAATCAGACGCGTGTTCGAACGCCAACAACCCGCGATCGTGTATCACGCCGCAGCGATCAAGCATGTTCCTATCGCCGAGGCAAACCCTTGCGCTGCGGCTTTCACCAATGTGATCGGAACGAAGAACGTAGCGGACGCCGTATGCGAGTTCGGCGCTCGAGCGATGGTCCAAGTCAGCACAGACAAAGCTGTTAACCCCGTCGGCATCATGGGGGCGAGCAAACGCGTAGGCGAATTATACGCCCAGTCGCTCGATCTTTGCGGGGTCGATGATCCGGACGCTCCGCGCTTTATGACCACGCGTTTTGGCAACGTTCTAGGCTCGTCGGGCTCGGTAGTGCCTCTGTTCAAGAGTCAGTTGCTGGCCGGTGGTCCGCTGACCGTCACTCACCCCGAGATAAAGCGGTTCTTCATGACGGTGCGCGAGTCGGTTCAGCTTATCCTCGAAAGCAGCTCGCGCGCGCTCCAGGACGGCACACCCCGCGGTCGCATTATGGTGCTCGACATGGGGGAACCGGTCAAAATCGTTGATCTCGCCAAGCGCATGATCCGTCTCCACGGCTTTGAGCCGGACGTGGATATGGAGATCAAATTCACAGGTCTGCGACCGGGTGAGAAACTCTATGAGGAGTTGTTCGACAGTTGCGAAGTGCAAGAGCCGTCGTCGATTCCTGGCATTTTTGAGGCCCAGTCGCACCCCATTCCACTGCCGCTCATCACACGTGCAATCGAAGAAATCGGAATTGAGATCGAGAAAGGAAACGACGGTGATGTCCGGCGCATTACGCATCACCTGACGAGCCTACCGAGCACTTCCCCTACGCTTGCCGGTTTCGTGGCGAACTCGAAGAATATCTGGGGCCGCAAGTTTCGCACAGTTGAGGAAGTCTGATTTCATTATGCAGATCACGGACACAGCCGAGCCCGGGCGGACCATCGAACCCAACCCTGCTCTTTCGACGGCCTCGCTCTGGCCAAGACACGAGAGCGACGAGATAGAGGCCGTAACCAAGGTGCTTGAGTCTGGCAAGGTAAACGCGTTGGTTCACGGCACCCAGAACCGTGCGTTTGAGGCCGAATTCGCCAGCTATATCGGTACCCCCTTCGCAATTGCGGTCAGCAACGGGACCGTATCGATCGAATTAGCCCTTCGAGCCCTTGGGATCGGCCCGGGCGACGAAGTGATCGTCCCGGCGCGCAGCTTCTTTGCCACGACCAGCGCGGTGGTCGCTGTCGGCGCGTTGCCAGTTTTTGCTGATGTTGAAGTCGACACTCAGAATATCGACCCTGCCTCGGTCGAGCGCCTGATTGGAAAAGAAACACGGGCAATTGTCTGCGTCCATCTCGCGGGCCAACCTTGCGACATGAAACGACTGTGCGAGATTGCAGCAAAGAACGATCTTCGCCTGATCGAAGATTGCGCTCAAGCCCATGGCGCAAGCTTTGATGGCCAGCGGGTCGGTTCTTTCGGTGATGCTGGCTCCTTTTCCTTCTGCACGGACAAGATCATGTCGACCGGTGGCGAAGGCGGAATGCTGACTGTGCGAGACGAAAAGGTATGGCGCGCGGCCTGGGCCTACAAGGATCATGGCAAGGATCCGGTCCGCCTGCGCGAACCTTCGCTCTCGGCACCCGGTGAGTTCCGCTACCTGCATGACGAGTTCGGCAGCAACTTCCGAATGACCGAAATGCAGGCTGCGATCGGACGAAAGCAGCTGGCAAAACTGGATCGCTGGGTCGCTCGCCGTCAAAAAAACGCAGAGGCTCTCCTTACTGAAGCGTGCAAAGCACAAGCCGTAAGGCCGATGCGCCTTCCCGATCCCGCTCGTCATGCCTATTACAAGGCCTACGCGCGCCTTGATCTCGAGCGCCTCCCCACAAGCGTTTCTCGCCCAGACATAATCGCGGCCCTGATGGCTGAAGGCATTACCTGCGGTAGCGGCGCATGCCCTGACATGAGCCGAGAGGCGGCCTTTGATGCGATGGATGTCAGGCGCGATGGCGATCTGCCGAACGCCCGCCGTCTCGCAAGGGAAACAATCATGTTTCAGGTCGATCACACCCTTTCTGCCGAACAGACCGCCTATGTCGGGCGCCGTCTAGCCGACATCGTGAACCGGTATTCGAGCGGCTCATGAAAGTGATGCGAAGTGGTCTCCGATTCTTGTCCGGCCATAGCCCCATGGTGCAACACAGGACAGGGAGTCGGCGGACGATCTGACCAAATAGAGCTTGTGTATCTTGCCGAGCGACCTCGGCTCATTAGAGTAGACATGACGAAGGGGGGACACCCATGATCACGTTCCATAGACGTTTTGCAGTTCTTGCGGCTGCGACTTGCCTTGCTGTCACGGGAGGATGCTCGACCGGGATGGGCGACCTTCCCCCGCTCGAAAGCACGGGGGCCGTAGAGGTGAAGCTTGCGCCGGGCGATAAGGTCAGCATCGTGGTTCAGGATCTCGATACGATGTCGGGCGAATACATCATTGATGAAACGGGCTCTGTCTCGCTTCCCCTTGTAGACCGGGTCGATGCCGCCGGGCTGTCTTATGTCGAGATGCAAAGAGCGATAGCCGCGCAATTGGTTGCGGCCGATGTTTTGAAAAACCCGAATGTAACGGTTCAGCCTCTCGAGCTGCGACCGATCTACATCATGGGTGAGGTTCGACGACCAGGCGAGTATGCGTTTCGCCAGGGCTTGACCGTTTTCGCGGCGGTTTCGATGGCTGGTGGCTACACTTACCGTGCGCGAACCGATGAGGTCGCCGTCACCCGGATCGTTAATGATCAGCCAACCACGGCGGTCGCCACAGAGGACAGCGTCATCCTTCCAGGTGATCGTATCCGCGTCTATGAGCGCTGGTTCTGATGCGCATAATAAAAGTTCGCCCCCACATCGGCGCGGCCCTCGCGTTTGGGGCGCTCGCGTGCTCCCCGACAGGTGCTCTTGCGCAGACGAGCATCGCGCCTCTCGTCGCGGGAGAAGACCCGGAGTATGAGCCCGATCCGCTGACGGTGGGCCCGTTTCGACTCTCACCGCAAATCGTCGCCACCACCGTTTATGACGACAACGTTATCGCCAATCCGGACGGCGCTGAAATCGAGGATGTCGAATTCATCGTGCGCCCGGAGATGGTCGCACGCCTCGGCGACAGGAATATCGGCTTCACTCTTGAGGGTTACGGCGAATTCTCACGATTTGCCGACTTCACGAGTGAAGATTCGGACACATACGGTGTCAGCGGAGATTTCTCTTACAGTCCGAGTGTAAGCAGCCGTCTGAACGTCGGCGCCGGCTACGCTCGAATAAAAGAGGACCGTGGTGATCCCGAAGCGCGCGACATTGCGGGGCCAGGGCCTCGGCTCGTTGATAGCACTTTCGCGAACGTGAGCTATCGGCGCGCAGGTGGCCGCCTTCTCGTCGCTCTTGAAGCGGGCTACGATAACTTGGATGCCATATCGCCGATCGACGATGATCGAGACTTCGAAACCTTCGCAGGCCGCGCGACCGCAGGGTACAGGGTCAGCGGTCCAGTCTACGCCACTGTAACCGGGTTCGTTAACTATAGAGACTTCAGACTTGAAGGCACCCTGGTCAATCCGGATAGGGATGCAACAACCTATGGTGGCCAAGTGGGGCTGAGTTTCGTTGAAAGTGAACGCCTGACGGGCCGAGCCCGGCTTGGTCTATTCCGCTTTGAACCAAATGATCCGACGCTGGATGCACGGACAGGGTTCTCCGCCGACGTCTCGCTCACCTACCTTCCAACGCGCCGAACAGCTTTGATCTTTGAAGCGTTCAATGGTGACGTGGCGACCTTTCGCCAAGGTGCGATCGCCCGCACGGACACTCGGGTTTCGTTGACGGGACAATTCGAAGTTCGGCATAACCTTTACGCCCGCGCTGGCGGTCGATGGATCCGGAACCGCTTTGTCGGGAGTGGCATCGATGAGAGAATTCTGCGCTCAAACGCGGCGCTGGAGTTTCTTGCCGGCAGAGGGCTATCGTTCGTCGCCGAGGTCCAGGTCTCTGACCGAACGAGTGACGACCCCACGCAAGTGTTCGACAGGTTTCAAGCAAGCCTGGGAGCGCGTTTCCGCTTCTAGCGGTCTGTCGAACCCCCATTGAGGAGGTCTTCGTAGACCTCGACTACTGTCGACACATGGCGTGCCTCGCTAAACCGCTCTCTTGCGGAGCGAGCAGCGTGGTCTAGCATCGACTGAGTCTTTTGCGGCTCGGACAAAACAGCCTCTACCCCATTGGCCAATGCCCTCGCGCTTTCCGGTTCGACAAGCACTCCGCAGTCATCGGCAAGCGCCTCTTCGTTACCACCGGAGCGCGTCGCCACCACGGGCGTTTTCACCAGCATCGCTTCCACGAGTGTCCGGCCGAGAGGTTCGCCGAACGCCGGCACGATAAGCTGGTCGCAACTTGCGATCCATTCGTGGCCAGGTGAGCAAAATCCCATGAGCCGAACCGCGTCTTCCATGCCCGTTGTCCTTATATGCTCCCGTAATGCGGCGTCCATTTCGGGCACAACCGCCTCGCCAAACATCAGGCCATAGACCGGTCGGTCAAGCCGTGCGCGAAGCTCTGCGATCACATCAACGAAGAGAAACGGTCTCTTTCGAGGGATGAAGCTGCCGAAGTAACCGAGGAGAAGGGAATCGCTTGGAAGCCCGGCAAGCTTTAGCACCCTCTCACGTGCCTCGGCCCGGTTTGCAGTGCTTGAGGTATCAAAAGGGCTGAAGACAACCTGCGCTTTATGCGCGGCGCTCCAAAATCGACCCTTTGGGAGAGAAAAACTCGATACGGTAAGAACTTTGCTGGCCAGTAAGGGCGCTAAGAGACGAAGACCCAGCGCCTTGGGATCGGCTCTGTGGTGCCAGATTAAAGGGATGCCCGCGAGACGAGCCGCAAGCGCCCAGGACGCGTGGGTCCGCCCATCGTTTGTATGAACCAAGCGAACGTCATTCTCACGAAGGAAGCGAATTCTTGCAGGCAATCCAGCAAAGGTTCGCATGAAATTCGCTACGCTAAATTTCTCCCCGGGCGTGAAGGCGACGCGCGGCTTGCCAGGGTCCTCGCACTGCTCGAACGCGGAGAATAGGTCGGCGATCTTGCCAGTGGTATCCTCGGGAACGATCAGCACACGATATCGGGCGGGATCGAGATTCTTTAGGAGACCAAAAAGGGATAAGTGGCTGCCGCCCACGCTATCGCCAGCGAAAGGGTAGCAGATCGTGGCTGGCTGAGACTGCTCAGCGCCTCGCTCTGACGCGGCGATAGCGGTAGCTAGATCGAACGCCTTCACGCCCCTGCGCCCCCGCGCAAGGCGACTTCGCGAAAGGAAAGGAACTCCTCGAAGTTCGAGATACCGTTTGCATCGGCATCTTCCCACATATCGGTCACCCGCGGATCGGCTCCGTGCGCGATTTCCCAATTATCATCCATGCCGTCCTCGTCCGCGTCATCATAGGCCTTGCCCGCCGCAATCGCAGGGAGGGATCCGGGCTCGTTCACGATCCGACCGCTCCGGTCTCGGACGTCGCGGACCACACGCTCATCGATCGCATCGCGTGGCCACGCCCCGGCGGTTTCGAGGACACTTTCATACGCCTTTTCAGCCGCGACAGGCGTTACCGTCATCGGACAGTCCGGCTTTTCTATCAGGACGGCTTTTGCCGATTTCGTCACGTGATTGAATGTTCCCACAAACTGGTTATCCCAGAGATAAATCCGCGCCTTGCCGCGCGAACCGGTTCGAATCCGAGTGACGCCTTGCGAGCGGACGCTTGAATCCGGGCCTTTCACGAAGGTGTTCCCCGCAATAGCGACCGGGGTTCCGCCATAGCTCTCCCAAACCTCCGCAAACTCAGATTGGGCGTTGTACAGCACATTGTTGACCACTTCGATGCACGATCCCGGTGGGAAATTGATGTCCGGATTGCGATCGCCGTTGTGAGCGCACAGATTGCCGACAAAGCTCACATTTTGACGATCTATGGGGTCGCTACCAAGCAGTGCGCATTTGTCATGTCGGGGGATGCCATAGGCGAAAATAGAGTTGCTGATCGTAATGCGATCGTTATCACCATAGCCATTGACCAACTCATCGCTCGCCCAACTTCCGCTGACATGATCGAGAATGACGTCGGTGCTGTTCTCGATCGTGAAGGCGTCGTCGCTTTCGCGATTAGCGCTCAGGCGGTCCAGACGCACACGCACATGACGCACAATAACATCGTGCGTGTTTTTGATCACGATGGGAGTGTGCGCAAAGACGCCGCCCGAGTGCGTGATTAAGACGCCGCCCCCCGGAGCGGTCTGGCCAGCAATCGTGAGATAGGGATTCTTGATTATGGGAGGCTCAGTGGTGAAGCGGAAGACTCCCCCAATTCGAAAGACGCACACGCGCTTTCCAGTCGCAACAAGGCAGTTGCGGAGCGAACCGGGACCGGAGTTATCGCGATTGGTGACGTATATTATTTCGCCGCCTTGGCCTCCCTGAGCGCCCGCGCCGTGACCAACCGCCACCGGAAAGGCTTTATGTCCCGGTATTGGCTTCGCATCGCCTGGCGACTGCGCAATCACTTCTTCAGTGCATTGCGGGACAGCAAGGCTTGAGCTCAGCAATAGCGACATCGCAGTCGCCGAAACCGTCCTTGTAACGCTTTTCCTCATGCTTCCGGCCTCTTTGGAGTGCGATAAGAACAGCGCCGATGCAGCGAGACACATGAATCGACATCAAAAACGAGCGGGCGGGATGTGCCGGTGCTGATAGCCTTGTTGCTGTTACGCTGTTTCAGGAAAAAGATTTCGAAGACAGCTTCCCCAGCGGTTTCCAACGTTCTCGTATAGAGTGTCAAAGCGTTGCAGAGGGGAGAACACCGAGCAAGCTATCTTTGGTATATCCCGTCCACTCATTCCTGTGGGCACATTATAGCCCCAATGCGCAGGAAACTGGACTGATAAACCGTTGTCGAGACGCCACCCTTCTTGCAGGGTGCAACTAGAATGAGCGATCAAACCAATCTCCACGACGTGTCGGATGCGGCAACCTTGCAAGACCCATCGCTCGCCGGCCAAGCCTGGGCGCAGAGCGCTGTCGGCAATGAGCCCCTGAATGGCATCGGTGATCGCGCCAGACCCACGCCGCGGTTCGTAAGAGCCGCGTTGATGATCGCCATTTTCTTTTGCGGCTGGTCGCTCTTCAAGCTGCCGCAGATAAATCTGACCGTGAGCGATGTCGTTCTATCGGTAGTCATGGTCACCATGCTTCTGCGAGGCGATGTCAACGCCCGACCATTCGAGAAACTGACGGTTTTCTGGCTGCTTGGTCTGGGTTTGATGCTTCTGGGACTGCTGATAGGCTCTGTCGATAGCGGCAGCGTCGATCGGTGGCTGATTGTTGGAGCCCAGTACCTGTTCGCGTTCCTTCTCCTGCCCATGCTTTTGATGGGCCAACAAAATTCGCTCACGCGGACGCTGCCTGCGCTGTTCGTAATTGGGATCGCGGTATCTCAGTTGATCGGAATCTCTGCCAGCCTGCTCCTCGAATACTCTGTGACGAAGGAATTTCTCGGCCCCGACTTTGTGACCGGCAATGGCAGAGTTGGCGCAATGTCGGGGGAACCCAATGCGAACGGCGCTATGATTGCTTTCGCGCTCCCGATGCTTTTGTACTGCCTTCGTCGCGGTATCATTCCACTGGGCATCGGCATTCTTTGTGGCGCTCTGCTCGTCTGGGGCTTGCTTGCTAGCGGCTCGTTCACCGGTTTCTGCGCCTCAGTGGCCAGCGTGGGGATCTACATTGCGGTTTCGGGCCTGGGGACATTCCTGAGAGCTTCGGTCGTCGCCGTGATCGCTTCATCGTTGTACCTTGTTTCCGGTCTCCCTCTTCCCTCGGCGTTTGAGGAGCGGGTTTTTGCTGCCTTGTCGACGGGCAATCTCAATCAGGCTGGCACATTCAGCGACCGCTCAGACCTAATTGCAGAAGCTTGGCAAATGACGGATGACAACATCATCGTGGGTCTTGGCGTCGACCAGTTCCGCGTGGTCAGCTCACACGGAGCGCCGGTGCATGAGACCCATCTGCTCATCTGGAATGAAGGCGGCGTTTTGGCCTTCATCGGCCTATTGCTCATCGTGTTGACGATGATCGTGGCGGCGATGGTCGCGATTTCGCGAAACCGCACTGATGGAGCGATGATCTTGGCGGTCGTCGCGGTCTTCAATGTCTACACCTTTGCCATCCCTCACATGTACACGAGGGCGTGGATCCTGCCGGTCCTGCTGGCAATGAGCGCATGTTTCGCCGTTCACGCGGCATCCAATCGCATCTGGCGGGACACGTGGCAGTGATCGCGGCAAGTCAGGCCTGAGGACGATCTGCAGTGGAAAGCGGAAACACAATCCTACGCTCCCGGCTCGCAAGCATCGCGCACCTCATGAGCGGGAGCATGGCGGTCGCGGCGATGATGGCCCTCAGCACGGTTGTCGCCGCCCGGGCGCTTGGTCCCGAGGCGTATGGTATCCTTGCTCTCGTGCTCACAGTTGGCCGAATTTGCGAGCGCCTCATTCGCTTTGAGAGTTGGCAAGCCCTTATTCGTTTCGGCACCCAGACTGATACTGAGGATGACCCCGAAAAACTGGGCCGGCTGTTTCTACTCGGTTTGATGCTTGATTTCGCCTGCGCATGGTTTGCCGCCGCCTTGATGCTAGTCGGAGGATACTTTCTTCTTCCCTTCATCGGGCTCGACCCATCACACTTCGTCTTGCTGGCGATATTTGCCCCAGCGATCGCGTTCAACATCCGCGGAGTTCCGACAGCAGCGCTGCGCATGGCCGGACAGTTTAGACTGCTCGCCTATTTTGGTCTTTTCTCAGCCACCTTGCGCCTCGCGCTCGCGGCGCTCGCTTGGTCTCTGGGAGCCGAACTGGCGGTTTTTCTGGCCGTGTGGACGCTTGCGCAGCTGATCGACGTTGTCGTGTTCGCCGTTCTGGCAGCACGCGCGTTGAATAGCCTTGGCGTCGCCAATCCCATAAGCGCGGGAACAAGCGGAATTCTGCAACAATTTCCTGAGTTTATGAGATTTGCGTGGTCCACGAACGCGTCGAGCGCTTTGCGCACGTTGACCCAGGAAGCGGACACTTTGATGGTCGGGGCGCTTGCGGGCCCGACTTCGGCCGGTTTCTATCACATTGCCAAGCGCTTCGCGAAGGTTGCCCAGCAGATTGGCCAGCATGTTCAGGCGGTGATCTATCCCGACCTCTCTCGTATGTGGGCGAGAAAGAACTTCGACACGGTCCGCACGGTGAAAACCAAGGTCCAATTGGCTCTGATATCGATTGGACTGGCGATTGTCTTTGTTACATGGGCGGCGGGCGCGCTGGGGGTTGAGTGGCTGTTTGGAGATGAGTTCAGCACCGTCTATCCACTACTGCTGACACAGCTCATCGCCGTTACCTTGATCCTCGTCGGAGCGCCAGCACGCTCGACAATGCTCGCCATGAACCGGCCAGGAACTGTTCTGATCATCTCCGCGATCGCGACACTCGCCTTCTTCGCAACAGCGTACATCCTCATACCTGATGCCGGGGCCATCGGCGCCAACTACGCGCATATCGCCTTCTCAGCCGTGACGTTTATTGCGCTCGAGATTACCTTCCGGTCTGCCTACGGGACCTACGAAAGACGAGAGGCGCCAGCATGACGCTCCCCGAGACACAGGAGCAATGGTCAAGTCTGGCTAAGCACAGCCTGGGCCCCGTCGTTGGCAATGTGTTGCGCTTGGACGCGTTCTATCAGCGGTTTGGTCTACGGCCCTCTTCAGTCCACCCCGCGTTACCAGATCTGGGTCCGCTGTTGCGGTGGGCTCTTTAGTTTGAACGGGAGGAGCAGTCGATGCGCGTTTGCTCAATCATCAACAGTCTTACAACCGGCGGCGCCGAGGTCTTGGTTTCCGCCTTATCGGCTGAGTTCGCAAGGCTAGGCGATCGAGCGCTTGTCGTCGCGCTCTGCGACGCGGAAACTGTTGGCAATTCCGCCGAAACCGAGGCGCGGATGGCAGAGCAGATCCGTTCCGTAGGAGCGGATTTCCTCTCGCTGGGGCTTTCGTCACGCCGCAACCCCCTGATGGGGGCCATAAAACTGCGCGCAGCGCTGCGCGGGTTCGAACCCGATATCATCCATTGCCACACCGTTCGCGCACTGCCCATGGCGACAATCGGACTGCGCGCAATACCCACGGTGCTCACCCACCACAACACACACATTCCTTTTCCAACTTGGCTCTTCAAAGTGTTCGATCAGATGACCCAAGGATATGTGGCCATCGGCGCGGAAGTTGAGGAGATACTGCGCCGCCATGCCAGCGGCAAAATTGTCCGCATTCCAAACGCTGCGAACCGATCGTTCACCGCGGGGGTGCCCCGCACCCTGGCACAAGGGGTAAAATCGATCCTGTCCGTCGGGACCATCAGCGAGCAGAAGAATTACAGACTGATCCTTGATGTCGCGTCGGCGCTCAAAGCCGCTCGATCAATCGACCCGCTGCCCGTCTTCCGAATCGCAGGAGGTGGTGCCGATCTTCAAAAGTTGAGGGCGCAGACAAAAGAGCGAGCCCTTGATGATATTGTCGAATTTCTCGGCGAGAGGTCAGATGTCCCGAAGCTGATGCAGGAAAGTGACCTCTATCTGAATGTCTCTCTGTTCGAAGGGATGCCCCTGACCCTTCTTGAGGCAATGGCGAGTGGATTGCCAATTGTGGCAACTGATGTCCCTGGGAACCGCGAATTGGTTCACGACAACGAAAACGGCAAAAAACCGCCCCTTGGTGACGCCAACGCCATCGCACAAAGCGTTTGCGAAGTACTCGAGGATCCCGATTTACATCGAAAGCTCTCAGTTGGTTCTCTTGAGAAAAGCCGCGAGTTCTCGATCGATCGAACAGCCTCGAAACATCGGATCCTTTACAAAGAATTGGCCGATCAGAATCGCGACCGCTCATGGTATCCACCAAAAGAGGTAGCCGAAAGAGAGCCCAGCACTCCGCAATAGCCTTTTACGGCCAGACTTACCTTGCTCTATTACCATGCCACAAAATCTCGTGGTTTCAGCACCGGAAACACGGCAAGCAACGGAGAACAGCGGTGAACGATATTGCCCTTGATCAGTCGAGAGAGGGCTTCCCCACTCAGCGGCCGGCGCCGCTAACCCCCCGTTATCAGCCGGTCGAGGCGGAGCCTTCATCAGATCAATTCGGGCTTGTGGACCTCATTCGCACGTTCGAGCGCCACAAAGTTCTGGTGCTGTCCATCATCGCACTCGTAACACTTGGAACTCTGGTGTGGCAATTGACATCGCCCAGTCTTTATCGGTCCACCGCCAATATCAAAGTTGAGCTCATCGATGAAACGGGAACAAACCAAGCCGACGTGCTTGCCCGCAATTCGCAACGTCTTGCCAACGAAAGCAAGCTCTATCGCTCGCGCAATTCGGCTCAGATGGTCGTCGAGAGCCTCGGCCTTCTGAACGATCCTGATTTTCTTGATGAAATGGGCGGCGCGCCTGGTGGCGATGAAAGCAAGCGGATGACCGCCGCGATTTCAACCGTGCTTGATATGACTCGTGTCGAGTCCGAAGATGGTTCGGACCTGATCGAACTGGCCGCCATCTCTCGTTCGCCCGAGCTTGCGGCGCGAATTGCGAACTCCTTTCCCGAAGCGGTTCGTGATCTAAAGCGCGCGCGCGACGCCGGACGGCGCGAGGAGCTCCTTGCAGAGTTGAGCACGGAACGCGACGCTCGCATGCAACGCGCGGTGGAAGCAGCCGAAGAGCTGGCCGAGTTTCGTGTAAAGAACCGGATGCTGGTCGGCGCTGGCGGCGCCGAAGACCTTGCGCAGATAAACCGGATCGCGAGTGAAGCTGCATCGGCAAGCGCGATGGGTTCGGGCTCGGCAGCGCAGAGCGCGGGTATCGCGAGCGCCGCGAGTATCAATTCAACGGCCGGAGCGACCTCCGCAGCTGTGCAGCAGCTTCAACGTCAAGAGGCGCAACTCAGCGCAGAACTCGCCCGACTCTCACAGACGTATGGAAGTGGCTATCCCGAACTCGCTCGGGTCGAAAGCGAACTGCAGAACGTTCGCTCAAATCTCGCGCGCGAGGAAGAAGCCGCCCGCCGCGCAGCTCAGGATCAGGCGAATGCCGAAGCGGCCCGAATGCGCCAGATGGCGCAAGCCGATGCCGCGCGCGACGCCGCGCGCGCAAGCCAGCTTCAGTCGGTCGTGGCTTCCCTGACATCGAGAGCCTACCAGAACGCGGCCAACACGCCGCTCTTGCAAGAGTTGGAACGGGAAGCGCAAACAACAGCGGCGGCGGTCGCCGAGATCGGCGATCAAATCACGCAAGTGCAATCCGAGAAACTGGTCGAAGGGGTTTCCTCGAACATTATCTCACCTGCCACTCCGAACGGGGAACGCATCTCACCCTCGCCTCTGAAGACGACGATCGTAGCCATGCTGGGCGCCGGCATTCTGGCCGTAATGGTGGCCTTCATGATCGACGTACTCGACGATCGGCTGCGGACGGTGGCGCAGATCCGGAAATATTTCGCTCTGCCGGTGTTTGGCATGTTGCCGGACATGTCTGGCGGTATCTCCTCCAAGCTGCGCGAATCCCCCGTTTTCGGAGAACCGCAATCGCTATTCGCTGAGGTCGCGCGATCGATATACGCCGAGACCAGAGCGCTCATGCCGCTGAACCAGTCTCAAAGCGTCCTTATCACCTCTCCTTTGCCGGGAGATGGAAAGTCGGTGATTGCCCTCACGATCGCGGCGGCTGCCGTCGCTATGGGGAAAAAGGCCGTGATCCTCGATCTGGACCTGAGGCGCTCGGGTATCCTTCAGAAAATCCAGAAGGATATTGACGCACCAGAGCTCATGGATCTGGTGCGAGGAAATGTCGATCTCCACGCTCTGCTCGCTCCGCCGAGCGAGGAAGACAACGGTGAGGCCGAAACAAGCATGGACCTCGCGTTTCATGACAACGCCGAAGACATGCTGTCGCGCTTCATGCTGTTCAGCGCGTCGCAACCGGTTGCAGAGCCGGCCGCCGTCTTGAGTTCTTCGAGGTTCCGCCAGCTAGTCATTGAATTGAAATCACGTTTTGATCTGGTTGTGGTGAACGCTCCAGCCACTTTGGCAGTCCGGGACGCCCGATCCATGACCGATTACACTGACGATACCCTTGTTGTGGCCAAATGGGGTGATACGACCATCGAACAGATGCGCGCCACGCTTGAATTGCTTGGTTCAAGCAATGTTGCGGGCTGTATTTACAATCAGGTCGACTACGCCGAGCACGCTCGCCGAAAATACGGGGACTCGATCCAGTTCTACTTCGAAGCCTCGGACTACTTCGAAGGCGACTTCCCAGGAAAGCTAACGCTGCGAGAGCAATTCGTGCGCTTCTTCCGGGGTCGATCCTATCATAAGAGCTCCGCTCTCTAACCAAACGGGCAACGGCCATGCGTATCGCGGTGATCAGCGACGTGCATTCAACAGCGGCGCCCTTCGAGAAAGCGCTCAAGGCCGCTCGCGACGAAACGTTTGATCAGCTGATCTTGCTCGGCGATCTGTTCACATACGGGGTTGATCCAGCAGCCTGCCTCGATCTCGCGCTAGAAGCAATTGACCAGGACGGGGCGTTGCTTATCGGGGGCAACCACGAGGAGTTGTACATCGACTTGCGGGACAGCCGACCCGGCTATTTCGACAAGCTTCCTGACTGGATCCGGGATTCGGTCGAGTGGACCTGGCAAGAACTTGGAGAAGAGTGGCCGCATCGCCTGAAGTGGATCGAGGAATGGGCATGCGACGGCGTCCTGTTCGCCCACGCGAACCCGTTCGGCTATGGCGACTGGACCTATCTCTCCGATGACCCCCGGCTTCGGGCGGCAGCCAGCACTCTGAAAGAACGCGGCTTTCGCGCCGGAGTTTTTGGCCACCTTCACAGGCCAAAGTACTATCGCGACGACAAGGGAATCGAGGTCCACGTCGTCAACTCAATCGGTCAACCTCGATCAAACTCCAATCCGACACCGTCCTGGACTATGGTGGATGTCATGGACGATGCGGTGTCGGTCGAAACACGACCAATCGATTTCGACACCAAGGCGGCCCAGATAAAAATCCAATCGGTTGCCGGGCTATCGGCCGATACCAAATCAAGGCTTTGCAGGTTTTACCAATGACCAAGATCGTCGTAACCGGGGCTGGCGCCGTTCTGGGGCAGGGGATAATCAAGTCCCTCAAATCGGCCCCCTTCGAATACCAAGTTATCGCTGTTGACCCCAACCCTCTATCCCCTGGGCTGTACTGGGCGGATTCGCATGACCTCGTGCCGATGGCGAGTAGCGAGGACTATTGCAGCGCAATAGAGGCTATCCTCGAAAACGAGCGTCCCGATGCGGTCCTAGTCGGCACAGATGTCGAGCTCGATATCTTTGCGCGCAATCGCACAGAATGGGAGGAGCGTTTCGACACCAAGATCGTAGTTAGCCCCCCGGAAACCATCCGCACTGCTGATGACAAACTGGAAACCGCGAGGTGGCTTGAGGCGAACGGCTTGCCCTTCCCGCGCTCGGTCCCTGCCGAGCGGCCTGACGAAGTCGCAGCCCTCACTCAAGAACTCGGTTTTCCGCTTGTCGTGAAACCACGTGTCGGTGCCCGCGCGGTCGGGGTGGAGTTGGTGCGCGATCAGGACGAGCTGACGGCCGCGACGCGAGGACGCGAAGGTCTCGTCGTACAGGAATGGGCTGGCCCCGACAACGAAGAATACACGGCGGGCGTGATCTGCTTCGACGGCAACGTCGAGGCGTCGATCGTCTTGCGCCGTGACTTGCGCGATGGAAATACGTTTCGCGCCTATGCCGACCATTACCCCGATTGCGATGCCTATGTGCGCCGCGTGGCCAAGGCCCTCAAGCCTTTCGGACCGGCCAACCTGCAGTTTCGCCGAGGCCTTGATGGCGAATTCCGGTTGTTCGAAATCAACGCGCGCTTCTCGGGCACTACCCCTATGCGGGCTCTGCTAGGCTTCAACGAGGTCCATATGGTCCTGCAAAAGCTCTTGAACGGCACGCCGATCACTCAACCACCGGTCACCAAAGGCACAGTCGTTCGCTTTCTTGAGGAGCAATTGCTGCCAACTGATCTGGCCGAGGCTAACCAGGCTGCGGCGTAATGCGAATAGCTGTCACCGGAGCCTCCGGCACGGTCGGCAGGGCCTTTGTGAAGGCGGCGCACGACGCTGGCCACACCTTGCTCTTGCTTGGCCGCCAGCGCCCTGTCGGGATGGATGACCTTGCTTACTATCACCACGTCGACCTCGACGAGCGCGGTCCTGCTCCGGAACTGGTTGATGCGCTCAAGGGCGTCGATGTTGTCCTTCATCTCGCCGCACGGATCGATACCAATCCCAAGGATGATGATGCGGCCCTTGCGCTCTTCAACACCAATGTGCTGGGGACAGGGTATCTAATCGGTCTTTTGGGCCTTGCGCAGGTTGAACGTCTGGTTGTTGCTTCAAGCGCCAACATCTATGACCCAAGGGTGGAAGTTGCCGATGAAGAGACGCCGATCCGCCCCCTGTCGCGCACCCTCTATCTGACATCAAAGGCCGCGCAGGAAGCTTACGCTAGAGAGCAGTGCCAGACTCATGGAATTCACTGCGCCATTGCGCGCCTTTCCTCGGTCGTTGCGACCGGAGACGATATCGTCACACGGCTCGCAACGAAGATATCTTGCGGCGAGCCAGTCACACTCTCGAACCCCGAATATGGGGCCGATTTCATCGCGTTAGACGATGTGGTACAAGGGCTTTTAATCATTATAGATCAGAAACTTGAAGGCGATTTCAATATATCGACTGGAAAGCGGCGCACTCTTTTGCAGATTGTCGATATCATCGCTCAGCGACTGAAGAAGAGCCCTCAGCTGCGCGGTGTGGGTGAGACTCAAACGAAAGATCAGGGCTTCCCGGCAATCGATTGCAGCCGATTGCGGCAGCGAGGTTTCGCCGCTCAGCCGCTTGCGAAGGTGATCGATAGGCTGTGCTTGTCGCTTGATCCCACCCCGAGCGAAGCCAGGAAGGCCCCCTTGCGATGACCAGCATCATAGCGCGCCCCGCAGCGCTGCTCACACTTTTGGCGCTCTCGCCCTTACTGATCGCCCTGTTTGTCGCCTGCGCGCTCGCGCAAGGCCGCCCGGTCATGTTCCGACAGCTTCGAGCCGGACAGCACAAGGAGCCCTTTGAGCTCCTGAAGTTCAGGAGCATGCGCGACACGCGCGACAGCCACGGTGAGCTTATGCCCGATGAAGAGCGTGTGACCACCATCGGAACCTTTCTTCGTCGCTCTAGGCTGGACGAATTGCCTGGTCTCGTGAATGTCGTGCGCGGTGAGATGGCATTTGTCGGGCCGCGCCCGCTTCTTCCTGAAACCATCGAGGATCTGGATGAAAAGGGCCTCAGACGTTGCCAGGTGAAACCCGGCCTTACGGGATTGTCGCAAGTCAGCGGCAATACGCTTCTCACGCTTGATCAGAAGGTCGACCTTGACCTTTGGTACATCCAGAACAGAAGTGCGCTGCTCGACGCGAAAATCGTACTCTTGACGATATACGTCATGGTCGCGGGTGAAAAAGTCAAAGTCGGTACGACATAGCCCGGTCCAAAAAGTGGGTAGCGCCATCTTTTGATGCGCCAGACGTGAGACCGACAACCGCTTGTAAGGCGCTTCCTATTGAAAATTCACGCGAACTAGGTGTCTTGAGAGCGACCTCAAAATGCGGCGGAGTGGCTTATGAACGGCGCGTTGGCGACCCGCCAGATACCCCCACTCAGCGCGCTATACTAAAGCGTTACCTCACCATAGACGCGCAATCCTCGAAATAGGCTCTGGTGTTCTTGCCCCCGTAAAGTACCCGTATTTCCACTATCAACGAAGCTTTGAATGATCCGCCGGGCGAGCGCCTGCGTGCAGATGGAACTGACGCAAACCGCCGCTTTCGAGAGGACATCAGGGGGATTAACATGGCCAAGGCGGCCCACGATAACTTTGAAGACCATCAGGAGATCACGGGACCTTCCGACCGATCCTTCGGCCTGACCGTCGGTGGTATTCTGGTTGCGATTGGTCTTGTGCGGTGGTTCGCATTCGATGCAAGCCAATGGAGCACTCTGGCCTTCGTCATCCCAGGCACCCTTCTGGTCCTTTTGGGCCTCGTTCAGCCTCAGCTTCTAAGCTTGCTCAACAAGGGCTGGATGAAGCTCGGCCTGCTTCTGGCGATGATCGTCAATCCCATCGTGATGGCGCTCATGTTTGTTGTGCTGTTCATCCCAATCGGCCTCATCATGAAGATCTTTGGTCGTGACGCCCTCCGGATGAAGCGGCCCGCTGGGTCAGGCTCATACTGGATCGAGAGAAATCCTCCGGGCCCGGCGCCCGAAACCTTGAAAAACCAATTCTAAGGAACGGTTATGGAACTTGCAAAAGAGCTCTGGTCCTTTCTGAAAGCACGCAAGAAATTGTGGCTCGCACCTATCGTCGCGGTCATGTTCCTGTTCGGCCTGCTCATTGTGCTGACGCAAGGTTCCGCGGTCGCGCCCTTCATTTACACGCTGTTCTAAGGTCTTAAGTCCCATGCGAATACTAGGCATTTCGGCCTTCTACCATGACAGCGCCGCTGCCCTGGTCGAAGACGGCGATATTATCGCCGCGGCTCAGGAAGAGCGTTTCACGAGGCGCAAGCACGATCCGCGCTTTCCACATAACGCGGTGGAATACTGCCTCGCGGAGGCCGGATGCACTCTGGCTGAGGTCGACCATGTGGTCTTCTATGAAAAGCCGTTTCTGAAATTTGAACGGTTACTCGAGTCCTACTTCGCCACCGCGCCTCGCGGCTTCCAGTCCTTCCGCATGGCCATTCCCATTTGGATCAAGGACAAGCTCTTCCAGAAGAAGATGCTGAAGACAGAGCTATCAAAGGTGCCTGGCGCCGATAGCTGGAACGAGTCCCTGCTGTTCACAGAGCATCACCTCTCTCACGCAGCGAGCGCGTTCTTCCCTTCCCCGTTCGAGACGGCCGCCGTCCTGACCATGGATGGCGTGGGGGAATGGTGTACGACGTCGCTCGGCCATGGCTCGGGCAACAGCCTCAACATCACCAAGGAACTGCATTTCCCGCATTCTCTGGGGCTGCTCTATTCGGCCTTCACCTATTACACTGGCTTTCGCGTGAACTCAGGGGAATACAAGGTCATGGGCCTTGCCCCCTATGGCGAGCCGCGCTTTGTCGACAAGATCCTCGACAATCTCGTCCACGTACATGAGGACGGCACTTTCCACATCGATCAGAAGTACTTCAACTATGTCAGCGGCCTGACCATGACATCGAAGAAATTTGATCAGTTGTTTGGTGGACCGCCGCGCAAGCCCGAAGATCGGCTCACCCAGCGGGAAATGGATTTGGCGGCATCCATCCAGAAGGTTACCGAACTTATCGTGCTTCGTCTGGCACGCTCGATCCGCAAAGAGACGGGTGACCGCAATCTGTGCTTGGCCGGCGGTGTCGCTCTGAACTGCGTCGCCAACGGCAAACTTTTGCGCGAAGGCGTTTTCGATCGCATCTGGATCCAGCCGGCCGCAGGCGACGCTGGTGGCGCGCTCGGGGCTGCGCTGTCGGTTTGGCACCAATACAAGGACCAGCCGCGCTCGGTGCGTCAAGATGGACGTGACACGATGGCGGGATCCTATCTCGGGCCATCGTTTGAACAACATGACATTGAAAACCGGCTTCGGTCGGTGGGCGCCAAGTTCGAAGCGCTCGATGAAAAGGCGGTTATCGAACAAACGGCTGACGCGCTGACCGAGGGTCAGGCAGTCGGCTGGATGCAAGGCCGCATGGAGTTCGGGCCTCGCGCGCTTGGCGGACGCTCGATCCTTGGCGACCCGCGCTCTCCGACAATGCAGAAGACACTCAATCTGAAAGTGAAATACCGCGAGAGCTTCCGCCCCTTTGCCCCTTCGGTGAAGCGTGAGAGCGTGTCGGACTGGTTTGAACACAGCGGCGACAGTCCGTACATGCTGATTGTTGGGGACGTGGCAGAAGATCGCCGGCGGGAGATGAGCGAAGAGGAGCAGAAGCTCTTCGGGATCGACAAGCTCAATATCGTACGCTCGGAAATTCCCGCGATCACACACGTCGACTATTCTGCTCGCATTCAAACCGTCCATCGGGAGACAAACCCGCGCTATTGGGATCTGCTGAACGCGTTCGAGAAGCGCACCAATTGCCCGGTTCTGATCAACACCAGCTTCAACGTGCGCGGCGAGCCGATCGTAAACACGCCGGAAGACGCTTTCCGCTGTTTCATGGGCACCGGTCTGGATCACCTTGCTGTGGGCAATTGCGTCCTCAAAAAGGAGCAGCAGGATCCAAAGCTGGCGCTTGACTACCAGAACGAGTTCGCGCTCGACTGATGAGCCGCCCGGGCTCTCCCGAGATGGCCACTACCCAAGGCCTTTCGGAGGAGGGTCCACCTTCTCCAAGCGCGTCGCTGGCGCGTTTTTTTTGCCTGTTGCCGGCGGCCTACTTCTTGGCGGTCGCCGGATACGCTCTGCTCAACTTTTCCTCTTACGGGGCGGACTTTCCGCGCTTCATGCGCTACATCGCTGCGCCGGGAGCGATTGCAGCCGCGCTTATCGGCGCTTCGCTTTTCCTCTCTCCACGCAAGAGCTCGAACATCGGACTTGCGGCAACGGCCATACTGCTCGGCCTGCTGGTGGTTGAAGTCTTTCTCAACGCGCGAATCGTCATGGCTATGATTGGCCTTGCGACAACAGTCGGCAACGCGCCAGACGCAGACGATGAGATTGCGAGAGGACGCTCCAGCATTCCACCGATGTACACAAGCAAAAGATTGACGAATGTTCTGGACGTCGATCGCCTGGATCAGGCGCTTCTCGGCGGCATTCCCAACGAAGAAGTCCTGCTGTGCTCCCAGCAAGGCGCTCCGCTCTATTATAACGCCGACCGCTTCGGTTTTAACAACGATGACAATGTTCACGACGCCGCGCTGGAGGTCATGATTGTCGGCGATTCCTTTGTCGAAGGCTATTGCCAACCAAGGCCCGACACATTCGCGGGGCGCATGCGAAACCGACGACCGCAAACCGCCAGTATCGGTATGCGCGGCGGAGGGCCGCTCTTCGAGCTTGCCCTCGTGGGGCGCTACGGTCAGCAATTCAAACCCGACTGGGTGGTGATGGGGTTTTTCGAGGGCAATGACTGGGAGAACCTCGCGCGAGAGGCCTCAACCCCCTGGCTCGCCGAGGCGCTGGAGCCCGGCGCCGATTTCGGGCCGGTCAAGCCCTCGACCGAAACGGTTGAGCGTTCAAAGGAAGTGATCGATCGCTGGTGGAAGGAAGACATCTCTCCAACCCTCGTGCTGAAACAGTCTTCGTTTGTGCGAAACATCTTCGCGTTGAACCAGGTCTGGGGGATCATGGGCCTCGATTACCCCCGAATCAGCCGCGACCAGCCCGTGTTCGAAAAGACGCTCGAACGGACGAAAGCCTTGACCGAAAGCTGGGGAGGCAAATTCGTGCTTGTCTACATTCCCCAAGCGGCAAGATACCGCGGATTGCTGGACAAGTCCTTCCTCTACGACGATTTGCGTGGAATGGTCCTTGACGCGGCCGCGAAGCACGAAGTCGAAGTGGTCGACTTGACAACTGTTTTTAGCCAATCGGACGATCCCGGCAGGCTTTACGCCGCCGATGGCCATTTCAGCCCGAGCGGGTCCGAAGCCGCCGCGCACGCGCTCGAAGCGAAGCTTGTTTCGCTTGAGTCTGATTAGCTCCCACCCACCTCCAATAATCTATCTTCTGAGATCGAATAACGCGCCAACAAGCTCGTCTTAGCGCCAAGCGTAGCCTGCGCGCCGGCGTTTCATGCTGAGCCGATCACGGCGGCCTGCTCATCGGAGAGTTGGCCAAGCTCTGGGGCCAGAGCGCCGCGAAGATAGACGATCTCTCCCCTCGTACTGCAAGGCGCGGGTCAGCGCCCTAAGTCGGGGAAGAGGCGCTTTGTGGAAACGGCGCCCTGCGCAGCTGGCTCACAGACCAGGCTGCGCTTCGGGACTTCCCTTTGACAAGGCGGGGAGCAGAGCTTCGTAGATTACGTCGGTGACCACCCGATTGCCTTTCGGGTTGAAGTGGCCGTCATAGCGATAGTAGAGCTTCTCACCGTCCGCTGCGTATGCCTCCACGAGAGGATCAAGCGTACCTACCCACTGAATATTGTGATCAGCCGCAAAGGGTCCAAACACGGTATCCGGCATACTTGCATCGACCGAATCACGCTCTTGTCCCGAGGCCTTGTAGAGCACCTGAAAAGCTTGAGGCACTGAGATGAACACCAGATCAAAGTCTTTCTTGGTGGCGAAATTCCCCATCCGGGCGAGCAGGTCCTTCGTCACGTCTACCTTCGACTGCACAAGGTCGGAGAACGGCTTTTCAAAGAATTCGCGCCGAGGTGTCATCAGATAAAGCGACGCGTACATCGCATCGTTTTGCATCATCATGCGCTTGATAAAGTCGACCGATTCCAGTGTCGAGCGCTTCCCCGGGCCGGCCTTTATTACCGCTGCGGCATCGGACACGGCCACGTCCGTTCCTTCGACCGTCCGGATCGGCTCATTCGCGAAGAGATCGTTCGGAAGAAACATCACCACCACGATGTCGGGTTTGCAATCTTCGTAGAGGCGCTCAAGATACAGCGCCTGTTGCGCCGTGTTGTATCCGGGAACGCCAGCGTTGACGATGTTTACCGAGCGCTGCTCCTGCGCAAACCGATCCGCAAGGAGCTTTGGCCAGATGTCATCGTAATCGTTGGTCGCGCCGAAAGTGAAGGAATCTCCGATCAGAAGCACCGTCTTCGCCTCCGGATCGAGTGCTCGAGCCTCGGCCCCCGGCCTTCCCCGGAAACCATCGGCATCGATGTAGTATTCGACTTCAAATTCTGGGGCAGTGACGCGGGCAAGCGTGTTGGGGTTGTTCTTATGCCCGAGGACCGCGTCTTCCTGGCCGAGTGGACCGCCTTCCAGATAGGTCGTCGAGACTTTGGAAGGCGCGAAAAACCGCACACCCAATTCAAGCACACCGAACAACAAGGCCGTGTTCAACACGATAATGAAAATCGTGCGAAGCTTTTTCCACATGCACCAAAACTCCAGAGAGCGCCCCAATCACGAAGCCTTGGATTTGCCGGGGAGAGCCGCATCCGTACTGGCTGTCGCGTGCCGACTAAATGACGAGCCCGGTCCTAAAGAATCTGACACCGGATTTCACCGCTATCAACTTCCATGTCCCACCTTGGCACCGCCCGTCAAACGGTAAAGAGTCGAGAAGCGATGGCCAAGTCTCGCTGTCCTAAGGGCACGTCACTGCAGCGGGATCAAAACGGGTCCGGTCTATGAACTGAGCGTCACGAGCAAAGTCCGTGACACCTTCATTCTCGAGCGCATCGGCCACAGTCTGCGCCAAAGCGTAATTGGCAACTTCTTGAAGATGGTGATCGGGCTGACCGAATAGCGCGGTGGTCGGGACTTTCATTCGATCGGATGCCTCGACCAAGCTGGGTTTCAAATCAATGTAGGTGAACTCATTGGCTTTGGCCGCTTGCTCGATCAGCTCGCGCGCCGCGTTGCCATATCCGACCGGATCTTCACGAAAGGTCGCTTTGTCACTGCCAACAAATTCCGAGATCTCGGGCAAAGAGAACACGAACAACCGCGCTCCGTTCTCAGCGACCGCCTGCGACAAATCCGCCAGAGAATTAAGAAGTAACCCGCGCTCCTTATCTGTCGGTGCGGACGCAAACTTGCTTTCCTGAGAGACCGAGTTTGAAAAGCCCTGCAAGAGTTTTCCGATGTAGAGCTTCACGGCCATCTGCTTTAGCCATTGGGACGTCGTCGGCTCTGTTGTGCGCGCCGTCGGATCCTTTTGCCATTCGCTGAAGCGGATGTTGTCTACCAGATCGTTCCCTGTAAAAGCGAAAAGCAGAACGGCTTCGTGAGGGATCTTATCCTTGAATTCCCGATAAGTCAGAGCGTGTTGCATGGTCCCATGGCCGCCGGTCCCCAAATTCACGAAATGGCTATCGGTTGACCATTCAGACAAGAGCGCAGGAATTGTCTCGGTCTCGTCGGCCAGCGTTCCGCGGGTGAAAGAGTCTCCCAGAACAAGTACACGGCCCCTACCCTCGTCCGCGCCAAAACTTCCACGAAACCCGTGGCTGTTGATCTCGAAGAAGGAAGCGCGATCGTTGCGAAACTCAAAGTAGGATTGGTTGGGCGTATCGCGCGAAAAAACGACCGGATGGGGCACGAGCTGAGAGGGGCCACCCTTGCAAAAATAGTATTCGTCGTTGACCAGCGGCACATTGGCTATTGATCGGCTGACGTGCGGCTGAACATTCAGCGGATCAAGCAAGCGTAAACCGAGTTCGACAAGGACCAAGCTGAACAGAAGACTTGCAACGACCAGAGCCGTGTTTTTCAAAACCAGAATCCCCCCACAAGCCGGATCTTGAACAGAAAGCGAGATACGCCTGTCGTACATTTCCCCAACGAGGCCAAAGTGAACCTATCGAGAGGCTATTCGGACCCGACTTTCGTTCGAAGGGTCTCGACAGCGCCCCTCCAAAAGGCGCCTTCGCACTGTTCACGTAGTCCCACGTTTGGCTCCATCGATGGCTGCTCGAACCATCGTAGTTGCACGATAGCCACCGGGGCCAATTGGGTGAAGTCCCTGAAGCGCAAAATACGCGTCAGTCTCCGCTTGGCACAAGATGGTCGCTCAACCGACGCTCCTGCCGCCACACTTGCACCGACCGATTGCTCAAAGCGTCAGGAACGCTGCCGAACGCCGCATCATTCGCGCGCTACTCTTCGGACTTCGAGCCCTGGCGGTGCGCTACCCCCCATTGTGATTGCAGACTACTCTTCCGGTCGGCGCCCTGGCCGACCCTTCCCAATCGCCTAGAGCTCTAATCGGGGGGAGCTTCGACGGCCTCAAGCGGGGCTCGGACCACAGGCTGGAACCCGGCTGAAACGAGCCGCGCGTTCAAGGCCGGTAGCTGGGTGTCGAGCGTGTTTTCGAGCGCAGCCAACTCAGTATCGAGCGCGGCAGAGAGCCGGGCAAACACCTCGTATGTCTGATCGGTCGGCGGAGCCTCGGCACCCTCAACAGTACCGATCAATCCGGCCAGCTTGTCGTTGAGCATAATCGGGTAGTTCAGTGGATCCTGGCGGCTTTGGTTGCGAACCTGATAGATCCGCCCTTCGATCGCGCCGATGTTTTCAACCAACGCGGTCACGGCGTCCGCAAGCCCGGCTTCCGGTAAATCGCCCAGCGCCTCGACCTGTTGTTTGACGCCGCGGATCAGAAGGACCGCCTCGTTCGCTTCGCTTACCTTCGCGCTGATCGCGCTGGCGAGCTCAAAGCGCGCCTCGGGATCGCTCGGATCGTTCAAGGTCACACGCGGGTCCAGCCGAATTTCGAAGGATTGGATCAGCGTTTCACCATCGACCGTCAGCCGCACCTGATACTGCCCGGGCACGGCCATGATGCCGCGGTTGCTGCTGGTCCACAGGACCATCCCGGGGAATTCGGTGAAGCCAGGATAACGCATGTCCCAAGTGAAACGGTTGAGCCCCGCCTTGATATCCGCTGTGGGCGGGGGTTCCTTGCGGCTCGGATCGTAGGGCTCGTTCTTCTTCTTATCCTCGTCCTCCGACCGCGAAAGCTTGCCCTCGAAGCTGCGGATCAGCGCTCCAGCTGAATCTAGGATATCCAGCTTCAGTTCTTGCGGCTGTGTTGGCAGGAAGTAGTCGATCGCCACGCCCTCATCGACGCCCCGCACCGCGAAGGCGGGTTCAAACAATTGCAGGCCTCGCTCGCCGCCCACTTCGAGCTGTCGCAACACGCCGATATTGTCCATGATCCAGAATGATCGGCCATGCGTTCCGATCACGAGATCGCGCTCGGTCACCGCCAGGTCGGAAACCTGCACTGCGGGCAGATTGCGCTGCAATTTGAACCATTTCTCCCCGCTGTTGAACGAGGTCCACACCCCGCGCTCGGTACCGAGGTACAAAAGGCCGGGCCGGACCAGATCCTCGCGGATGCTGCGCGCAATCTCATCTGACGGAATACCGGATGCGATTTGCGTCCAGTTCGCGCCGTAGTCGCTGGTCTTGAGGACGTAAGGCTTGAAGTCGCCGAGCAAGAAGCGATGTCCGGTCAGGAACGCGGTGCCCTCGGCGTGCGGAGAATCCTCGATCGTCGTAATCTTGGTGTTCACGGGTAGAACGGGAGGCGTAACGTTGGTCCAAACCTCGCCGCCATCGCGCGTGATGTGCACAAGGCCATCATCCGAGGCGGCCCAGATCAGTCCGCGCTCGAGCCGAGAGGGCGCGAGCGAGAAAACCGTTGCGTAAGTCTCCACCCCTGTCTGGTCGAGCGTGATCGGCCCACCCGAGGGGCCCATGGTGATCGGATCCGCGCGGGTCAGGTCGGGACTGATGCGCTCCCAGCTCTGCCCCTCATTGCGCGTGCGCCAGACATGCTGCGAGGCGACGAAAAGCGTCTGGGGATCGTGCGGGTCGAACACAATCGGAAAGGTCCACTGAAAGCGCTCGGCAATGTCCCCGGCGGAATAGCCCATCGGGTTATCGGGATAGACGTTGATCCGGCGGTTCTGCCCGGTCGAATAGTCGAAGCGGGTAAGGGTGCCGCCATAGCTGCCGGCGTAGAAGATGTCGTGGTTTTTCGGATCGTTGGTAACATACCCGCTTTCACCCCCTCCCGCGGCAAAGCCATACTGGTCGCCCAATCGGTCTACGTGGTTCCAGTCTCGTGAGGGGACGCAAATCGTCGAATTGTCCTGTTGCCCGCCGCACACGAAATAGGGAAAGTGGTTGCTGACCGAGACGCGGTACATCTGCGCGGTCGGATACCTCTGACCGGTCCAGCTTTCCCCAGCATTCAGGGACACATTCGCGCCGCCGTCGTTTGTCTGGATCATGCGGCTGTTGTTGGTCGGGTCGATCCACAGATCATGATTATCACCATGCGGCACGTCGATCTTCACGAGCGTTTCGCCGGCGTCATCAGAGCGGAAGAAGTTGACGTTCAGAATGTAAACCCGGTCTTTCTCCTGAGGGTCCGCCACCAGCCGCGAATAGTAGAACGAGCGCTGGCGGATCGATCGGCTGTCGTTCGTCCGGCGCCAGCTTTCACCGGCATCATCTGAGATATAGACCCCGCCCGCTTCTTCGTGTTCGACAATCGCGTAGACACGGCTTGCATCGACCGGCGAGACGCTCACGCCGATCTTTCCCAGGACACCCTCTTGAGGCATCCCTTCTGCTCGGGTGAGGTCGTCCCAGCTTTGCCCGCCATCGGTGCTGCGGAAAAGACCGCTACCCGGCCCGCCGGAGCTCATGCTCCAAGGTTTCCGGTATGCCTCCCACAGCGCGGCGTAAATCGTTTCGGGGTCGTTTGGATCGATCGAAATATCGACCGCGCCCGTGCGTTCATCGCGGTAGAGAACCTTTTGCCAACTTTCGCCCCCGTCATTCGTCTTGAATACGCCGCGGTCCTCGTTCGGGACGCCGTAATGACCAAAGCCGCCCACATAGACGGTGTCGCAATCCTCGGGATGGATACGCACGCGCGAGAAGTTTCGGACTTCGGCGAGGCCAACATTGGACCAGGTCTTGCCCGCATCAGTGGTTTTCCAGACACCATTGCCTGGCTGAATATTGCCGCGAATCTGCGTTTCGCCGGTGGTCGCGTAAACCGTGTCCGGATCGCTCTCGCACACCGCGATGCCGCCCAGAGCGGCAGTGTCCATCTGGCCGTCGCTCACAGGTTTCCAGCTGGTGCCGCCGTCGGTCGTCTTCCAAACACCGCCGCCAGCGGACGCGAAATAGTATTCGTTGGGACGGGTGACACTTCCCGCCCCAGAGATTGATCTTCCCCCCCGTTCAGGGCCAACGTTACGCCATTTCAATGCGGCAAAATAGGCTCGCTCATCTTCGGGAAGCTCCTCTCCCTCAGCCTGTGCAGGTTCCGCACTGGCTTTCGGATTGTCCTGTGCGAACGTGGTCGTCCCGACCCACGAGATCGCTAGGCCCAGCCCAATTAGCATGCGTTTCACGCGTGTTCTCCCCTGTTTGGCGATCGTGCCCCTGGTCTGTGAGCGTATGCTCGCGTTCTTCTCGTGTCACGCACTTCGATCTTTGCGATTAGCAGCTTCCCTCTTGCGCGGATCGGAAGCAGCCTCCGGTATCGCATTGCAGGCAAAAGCCGACACGTCCCGCGCAGCCCATGCGCTGCGTTCTTCCGCCTCTGGCTGCGCAGTATGGCCGAACAATTGAGTGCGGGATCTGAGTACCGACGGCGAGACAGCCTAGACTTAAGCCGGATCGCCGCTTTCCTCATAGGCAAATTCGCGCAAGGCCTTGGGCTCCAGCACCCGGATCGAGCGGTACTTGTTCTCAACCCATCCTCTTGCTCGAAAATCCGCCATGGCGAGGCGAATGTTGTCGCGCGAACAGTTGGCGACTTCGGCCAGGTCGGACTGGGTCAGAGGCACAAGCCACCCACCATCGCCGGGGAGGCCAAAGGGATAGTTGGCCATGCGCAGAAGCGTGGCGGCAACACGTTGGCGCAGCTCCGGGATCATCAGATCGCTGATGGCTACCTCGGCAATTCGTACGTACCAGTCCATTAGCGAGGCCAACGCCAGCGCCCAATCCGGCCCGCGGCTCAAGAGTTCGCGAACCGATGCGAGCGACACATTCAACAAGACGCAGTCACCAACGGCCCGCAAGGTTGCCGTCCGGTGGGTCTTCCCGAGGAAAGAAGGCCGGTGCCCCATCCACGCCCCGCGCTGCAATATGCCGATCAACTTGCTGCTGTCGCGCGGCGTCTCGATTTCTACCCTGACCGAGCCGGTGACGACGCCGTAGAGCCCGCCCGGCGAATCGCCCAGTCGGTAAACGAGCTGTCCTGGCTCGGCCCGCATGATCATCGCGCTCGCCACCAATTCGTCCGCCAGGTTGCCGGGGAGCGTAGCAAGCCAGTTGCCACGCTTCATGAGTTCGCCCGCTTCGTCCTTCGTCATCGCCACGGCAAGATACCAAGAAAAGACGCGTGCACCACCGAACAACCACCATCCGTCGCTCGAACGCGGCGTTCCCACGGGCTAAGGAAAGGATGACGCACCAGTCTCGCAAGCTCACTGAGGGTCCGCTTCGAGGCCTATGACTTGCCAGACGATCAGGGATGCAAGGGCTTTGAGTTCACCGGAGCGAGAGAGCCGTGGTGATGGGTCGAGGACGAGGCGCGAGACGTCTTGGCTCTGCAAAAGGGATTCTGATCGAATTGCCAAATTTTCGGCAATCACGCTCGTTTCGCTCCGTATTCGCGAAGATGGAGATCAAATATTGGCGAATCCGTCCAGTTTGAGCTCCAGTCTACAAGCACGAACCGGCTGTCGGCGGCCCTTTGTTCTCGCACATGCTGTTAGTTGCCCGGACGGGTGCGCTTATGTTCGAAGACGAGTGGGCCTGAGCAGCCGTGGAATAGGTCAAGGATAACTCGAAGCGTGCGGCGGCGCGCTCGAAGTTGGGATCGGGATGATGAAACACGCTTTGAGCCGCTCCACGCTGGGCGCCGCGCTGAGTTTGCTGCTACTTTCGGCCTGCTCCGACCCCGAGCCTGTTGAGCCGCCACCCGTGCCAGTGCGCGTCTACAAGGTCGAAGCGCAGGACAAGCCGCTTTCGACCGAGTATATCGGAGAAATTCGCGCGCAAGACGAAGTTGCGGTGTTCCCACGCGTGGCCGGAACCGTGGTCAGCCAGCGGTTTCGCGAAGGCGCGCTTGTGAAACAGGGGCAGGTTCTCTTCACCATTGATGCGCAGGAATACGTCGCCGCGCGCGACGTGGCGCGCGCGCAACTGGCCTCGGCGCTGGCGCAGTCCGCGCGGGCCAACGATGATGTCGCCCGCTATGAACCGCTGGTCGCGGAGGACGCGATTGCACGACAGATTTACGACAACGCGGTGTCGACCGCGAAGGCGAACGCGGCCCAGGTGGATGCCGCCAGGGCGAGCTTGCGCAACACGGAGATCGCGCTGTCCTACAGTCAGGTGCGTGCACCGATAAGCGGGCGGATCGGTAAGGCATCGGTTAGCGTTGGACAACTGGTTGCGCCGGGTCAGGTGGAACTGGCGCGGATTTCCAATTCGGATGAGATAGAGGTCTATTTCAGCCCGAGCGAGGATGAAGTCCTGCGCTTCAACTCGCTCCCACCCGAAGAACGAGCCGGCGCTCAATCAGGAGTAAAGCTGGTCCTTTCCGATGGGACGATCTTGCCGCAGACTGGAACGATAGACTTTGCAGACCGCGCGATCGATCCGCTCACAGGTAGTTACAGTCTGCGCGCGGTCTTCCCAAATCCAGGGCAGCAAGTGCGCCCAGGCCAGTTTGGCCGCGTGCAAATCCAGGTTCGGATCAAACGCGACGCTCTCAGCGTGCCTGATCGCGCGGTCATCGAACAGTTCGGTTCCTACTTCGTGATGGTGGTCGGCGAAGACAACCTCGTTGAGCAACGCCAGGTCAAGGTCGGGGTCCAGGCGGGTGGCGAATGGATTATCGAGGACGGTCTTTCCCCCGGTGAGACCGTCATCGTCGAGGGCTTGAGCAAGGTGCGCCAGGGCAGCGCGGTGCAACCGCTCCCTCCCCTTGGCTCGGCTCCGGATGGAGCGGCCAGGCCCGAAGCGAGCGCCCCTTCGACCCAAGAAGCGGAATAGGCGCAGATCATGGCTCGCATCTTTATCGTTCGCCCGGTTTTCGCGATCGTCATCGCTTTATTCCTCTCACTAGCGGGTTACTTGTCGCTGTTAGCGCTTCCGGTCGCGCAATATCCCGAGATTACACCGCCGACAGTCAAGATTACCTCGGTCTATCCCGGCGCGAGCGCAAAGGTGGTCGAGGAAGGCGTTACCGCACCGCTCGATTCGCAGATCAACGGCGTTACCGGCATGGAATCGATCCGCGCTGTTTCCGGCTCCGATGGAAGCTCGATCATCACGGTGCAATTCAGCCTTGAAACCGACGCCGATATCGCCGCAGTCGAGACGCAGAACCGGGTTACGCAGGTTTCGCCGCAATTGCCCGCAACGGTGAACGATATCGGCGTGACTGTGCGCAAGGCCTCCTCGGACACCTTGATGTACGCAGCGTTCTATTCGACCGCCGATGCGTACGATCGCACGTTCATCTCGAACTATCTCGACAACATCATCGTCGATGAGCTCAAGCGCGTTCAAGGCGTGGGTGACGTCTCGGTGTTCGGCGCGCCCTTCGCCATGCGCATCTGGCTGAAACCTGATCGCCTGGCAGCGCTGGGTCTTTCGCCGATGGATGTTGTGGCCGCTGTGCGCGAACAGAACGCTCAGGCGGCTCCCGGGGCGGTGGGACAACCGCCAAATCAGACCGCGAGCGGTTTTGAATACTCGCTCGAATTGCAGGGCCGGATCGCGCAGGTTGGCGAGTTTGAAAACATCGTCCTACGCAGCGGCGCCGATGGCTCGCAGGTGCGTGTCGGGGATGTCGCGCGGGTCGAGTTGGGCGCCAAAGGATACGCGCAGGAAGCCTCCCTCAATGGCAAGCCGGCGGCCGCTGTGGGCATCGCGTTATCGCCTGGCGCCAACGCCATGACGACGGCCGAAGAGCTGAAGACCCGCCTTGGGGAAATGAAAGAGAGCTTCCCGCCCGACTTTGACTACGAGATCGTCTACGATTCCTCGGAGTTCGTCGAGGAATCGATCGCGGAGGTCGGCCACACCCTGCGCGATGCTGTGATTCTCGTTCTGCTCGTGGTGTTCCTCTTCCTGCAAAGCTGGCGCGCGACGCTGATTCCGATGCTTGCCGTTCCGGTGTCCTTGCTAGCGACGCTGATCGCGTATCAGGCGCTCGGCTTTTCGATCAACACGCTGTCCTTGTTCGGAATGGTGCTCGCTATCGGCATCGTGGTCGATGATGCGATCGTTGTGGTCGAGATGGTTGAACACAAGATGGAGCACAAGGGATTGAGCCCCAAAGAGGCGACCCGCGCGGCGATGGACGAGGTTTCCGGCCCCGTCGTCGCCATCGCGCTTGTGCTCTCCGCGGTGTTTGTGCCGATGGCCTTCGTCCCTGGCGTCAGCGGCCAATTGTATCAGCAATTCGCGCTGACGATTGCAGTTTCCACAATGTTCTCCGCGCTGATCGCGCTCACCTTGACGCCGGCGCTGTGCGCGATGTTGCTCAAGCCAAAGTCTGAAGGCGGATCCGGCAGTATCCTCACGCGCTTCTTCGACCGCTTCAACGCTGGATTTGACCGCCTGACCCAGCGCTATGGCGCGTTCATCGGGATGACGACCGGAAGCCTCAAACGCGTCGCGGTGTTTCTAACCATAGTCTTGTTCGCGGTCGCGCTGCTGTTCCGGGTCACGCCCACAGGCTTTGTCCCCGATGAGGACACCGGATCTTTCTTCGTCCAGGCGATGTTGCCGGACGCCGCGAACAGCCAGCGCACAGCGCAGGTTCTGCGAGACTTTTCCGGAAAGCTTGGAAAGTTGGAGGGCGTTGAGTCGATAATGTCGATCACCGGCTACGACGTGCTTTCGGGCACCGCTGCGTCCAGCGCTGGCCTCATGATCGTAAAGCTGCATCCATGGGGCGAGCGCGACGCAGCGACCTCGGCTGAAGCGATCATCATGCAAGCCAACAAAATGGGCTTTGTAACACCTGAAGCGCAGATTTTTGGTTTTGGTCCGCCCGCGCTTCCCGGCTTCGGAGCGTCTTCGGGTTTTTCGATGATGCTGCAAGCGCGTGAGGGTCAGTCAGCTCGCGAACTGGCCGATGTGACACGTGATTTCATCGCCGAAGCGAGCAAGCAGCCTGAAATCGGGCGTATCTCGACAACCTTCAGCGCAGGCACGCCCAACTTCCAGTTGGAGATCGACCGCGAACGCGCAAAGGCACTCGGCCTTGCGCTCACCGATGTCTACCAGACGCTGCAAATCCTGCTCGGTGGATCTCAGGTCAATGACTTCACCCGGTATGGCAAGAATTACAAGGTGATGGTCCAGTCTGACGGAAACTACCGAGAGGACATCTCTGGACTCGCGCTCGTCAACGTGCGCAGCCGAACGACCGGACAAATGGTGCCGCTAAGCAGCGTGGTCTCGATCAGCAAATCGGCCGCGCCGCGCTTTACGGCGCGTTTCAATCTCTATGGCTCGGCCGACCTTAATGGCGCTCCGGCGCCCGGCTATTCGTCGGGCGACGCTGTTGCTGCGCTTGAACGCACCGCCGCCCAGCACCTTCCAGCGGGATATGGCTATGAATGGGCGGGCGTGACCAAAGAGGAAGTGGAGACCGGCAACGCCGCAACGGTCGTGATGGCGCTGTCCGTGCTTGTTGTCTTCCTGTTCCTCGCCGCGCTTTATGAAAGCTGGTCGATCCCGGTCGCGGTGTTGCTGGGCGTGCCCTTCGGCGTGCTCGGTGCGTTGATCGCGCTCCAACTGCGCGGCCTCGATTTCAACGTGTATGGCCAGATTGGCGTTGTCACTTTGGTCGGCTTGTCGGCCAAGAACGCGATCCTGATCGTTGAGTTCGCCAAGCAGTTTCACGAAGAGGGCATGGGTATCGCGCAAGCCGCGAAGGAAGCCGCCAAACAGCGCCTGCGCCCGATCCTGATGACATCGTTCGCATTCATCATGGGCGTCATTCCGCTCCTCATCGCTTCCGGCGCTGGCGCGGCGTCCAAGCAATCGGTGGGCACAGTGGTGTTTGGCGGCATGCTCGTCGCAACGGTGCTGGCGGTGCTGTCGGTGCCTGCGCTCTATGTAATCGTGCAAAGCATCACGGAAAAGATGACGGGCAAGAAGAAGGGCAACACCACCTCGCCAACTTTGCCCCCTGCAGAGACACCGTCCGCAGGCACGCAGCCCGTTGGAGCGCCAGCATGATCATGCGCTGGAGTACCCTATTGGGGATAGCCGCCGCCGCTCTCTCGCTGAGCGCGTGCACAATCGTGGGGCGCGATTATGACCGGCCCGAACTCGGCCTGCCCGATCGCAGCGCTGTCACCCTGACGCCAAGCGAAGCGCAAACCGCCGCCAACGTCCCATGGTTTGACGTGTTCGACGACCCCGAGCTGCGCCCGCTCATCGAGGAGGCGCTGGCGAGTAATCTCGATCTGCAGCTGGCCTTTGCACGGATAGAGGAAGCGCGTGCGCGTCTGCTGGTTTCGCGCAGCCTGTTCTTTCCCAGGGTCGACGGGGCGCTGACTACGGCAGCCACGCCGCAAAGCAACAGCAACGATGGCGCCTTTACGCTGGGTTTGCTGCTCAATTGGGAAGTCGACCTGTTCGGCAAGATCCGCCGCCAGAACGAAGCTGCACGGGCGCAATTGCTGGCGAGCGAAGCGGGCAAGAACGCGGTGGTGACTTCCATCGTGCAGCAAACCGCCGCGACTTGGCTGACTTTGCGCGAGTTGCAAGCTGAAGAGTCGATTATCGCCCGCAATATCGAGTTGCAGGAAGAGGCGCTTGAGCTTGTGCTCAAACTCAACGGGCAGGGGATCGTCTCTGATAGCGAAGTGCAGCAGGCCACCGCACAACTGGCCGGAACCCGCGCGCTCCTGCCGCAAACCGTGCAGACACGGCTCGTCACCGAAAACCTGCTCACCGTGCTGTTGGGGCGGTATCCGTCCGAAATCGACCTCACGCCGTTCGACCCGGTTCGCCAAGCGCAAGGTATAGGGGCTTATGCGCTGCCCGTTGGCGTGCCGAGCGACCTGCTCGCCCGCCGTCCTGACGTGATCTTCGCCGAACAGGAACTGGTGGCAGCCACCGCCAATGAAGGGGTTGCGATCGCCAACCGCTTCCCGTTCCCGACGATAGGCCTGACGGGGCTGCTGGGCCGGACATCGACCGATATCGGTTCGCTTTTCGAAGGTGGCCGATCCTCGGCGCTCAACAGCTGGGGCCCGAATGTCCAGCTTCCCATCCTGAACTTCGGTCGCGATCTCGGCAATGTGCGGGTGGCCGAAGCGCAAACGCGTCAGGCTCTGATCGTCTATCGTCAGACGATCCAAACCGCGCTTTTCGAGGTCAATTCTGCCGTTTACGCCTACACGGCAGCCGAAGAGCAGCTTGATCCTCTCACCGTCCAGCTCACCGCTGCGCAGCGGACCTTGTTCCTGCAAGATTTGCGCTTTCGAAGCGGTGTGGTCAGCTATCTTTCCGTGCTTGACGCGCAGCGTCTGGTCCTTTCGACCGAGCTGGCGATCGCGCGGGCAAGGTTGCAAAGGGATCTGGCGTTCACCGACCTCTATCGAGCCTTGGGAGGGGGATGGGATGGACCGGAAGCCGCGCTCTAAACAACGGCCCGAACACAGCTTGCACGAAGGGCGCGTCAATCAAGTACGGCCAGCCTCAGCACTCCCACCGAGAGGAGCGCAAGAGATGGCCAAAGAGTTGCGCCTGCCTTCGCTTGCGCAGGTCGAATAGTACCAGAGACACGTGGCGAGCAGGTGGCGGTGCTGTCTGTCTGACGCAAACCCATTTCCACTTGGCAGTGGCCCGCCCTATCCACGCCGCCTTGTCCGTCAATCAGGTCCAGTCGATCTGACAAGTCGGCTGAGCGGCAGCCGCGACAAGCCGAGGTAGCGGACGTTTGTGGATGTGGATGCAAATCGCCATTGAGCTGCTCTTCGCACCTTGTTCGCAGTTCAATCAAGCTTGGTCGGCGTATTGCGCCATTCGGAAGGTTGATCCGCCGCCGGCAAGATCGCGCTCACCGGGCAAACGACGACACAGGCGCCGCAATCGATACACACCTCCGCGTCGATAGCGAAGCGGTCTCCCACATCGTGGATGCATGAAACCGGGCAGACGGTGGTGCAGGATGCGTCTTTCACGCCAAGACAGGGTTCTCCGATCAGGTGGGTCATTGGACCACGCCGCGCTTGCTGTTTGAGTACTTACTCAGTATACAGGACCAATGCGAAAAGCAACCGCCCGGCGAACTTCCGCAGGCGACGATACGGTCGGCGCCGAAGCGGCACCAACGGGGCGGCGTCAGCTTCTTATCGAGGCGACTCTCGCGATGATAATGGAGCGTGGCGTCGCCGGTGTATCGACCCGCGACCTTGCACAACGTGTGGGCGTTTCCGAAGCTCTCATCTTTCACTATTTCAAGAGCAAGGCGGGCCTTTTGGAGGCGGCGGCACTCTCGCGCGAGACCTTGCTCTCAAGCCTGTTAGAAGTGCTCGAAAAGCCGGCAAGCAACAACTTGGCCGCGACGCTTCAAAGCCTGACTGAAGCGGCCTCCAAACGCCTGCGGCCGGGCACGCCGGGCTGGGCCTTTTGCTCTATCATGCTCTCACGCGACCCTCGCACACAGGACTTTCGCGAGACGGGGCTCAGCGTGCTCACAAACGCGCGCAGCCGGTTCGCTGACTGGCTGGAGGATAGCGGGCGATTGCGCACGGACGGTTTCGCTGCGGCATGCAGCTTTTTCGAAGGTGTGCTGTTCTTGGTGGCAACACTGCCCAGCGAGGCGCAAGCCTGGGACGAGTCTGCTCCGGAAGCGTTCGCAGGCCTGGCGCTGCGTTGGTGTCAAATTCATCTGGGAGACGCGTAATGCCCGGACCGATTGAAATCATTATGGCAATTGGCAAGAAGCTGGGTTATCCGATAGCCGCTCCCCAGCATACGATGCTGGATATGATCGAAAGGGCCGAGGATCATCCGGGCATCGGCTCGGACCCGCTACCAGCGCACCCTGATTCTCTGCCAAGCACGCCCTTCACCAACCACATCCCCTTCGATCAAACCGCGCTTGCCCATATCGGCTGGCGCCGATTGTTTTCACTCATCACGAAGATGCCAAGACTACCGCGCGAGATGAAGCGCGGCAGCCGCCTGTTTGAAGAGACCTTCCAGCCTTCTCGCCGAACCTTGTCGGAGGAGGAACGCGAGGGACTGATCGCCTTTATGAAAGAGAGGGGCGCGCTCGATATCGGGTTCTATCCAGAAGTCGATCCGAAGTTAGTGTTCAAGGGTATGGCACTGCCTGAGCGTCATGCGATAGTCTTCACGGTCGAGATGGAACAGGCGGCAATGGAGACCGCGCCCTCTGGCCGGGCTTTCACAGAAGTTGTCGACGGCTATTGTGCGCTGGGCAAGATCGCGAATGAGACGAGTGAATGGCTTCGCGAACGCGGCATTGCCGCCTATCCGGGCACAGCTATGGGCGGGCAGACCGATTATCCGGCGATGGCCGAGGCTGCCGGGATCGGAGCAATCGGGTATCACGGCCTCCTGATCGGCCCTAATGCCGGTGCGAGGATGCGCGTCAGCACCATCTATGTCGGCATCGACAACCTGCCCAAAGCCGAAAATCCTCACCTATGGGTGCGCGATGTCTGCGCCAATTGCCGCCGATGTGTGCGCAGCTGCCCGCCTGGTGCAATTGAAGCCAGCCCCAAGCCGAAGGCAAACGGGTTCAAACGCTCAATTCGGGCAACGGCTTGCCGCGACTATTTCGGGCGCAATTGGGGCTGTGCGATCTGCGTCAAGGTGTGCCCGTTCAGTGAGAAAGGCTACGATGTCGTGCGCAAGAGCTATGAGGCTGGCCTCGCTAACCCTGTTCGAACCAGGCCTACATCAACCATCGCCGAGACAGCCACCGCAAACGCCACTATCGAAGGGCCGCGCATCGCCGTAGTCGGCGCCGGTCCAGCCGGGTTCTATGTCGCCAAGTCCGTGCTGGAACGCGATCCGACCGCGCGGATCGACATGATTGAGCGGCTTCCCTTCCCTCATGGCCTGGTGCGTTACGGTGTCGCGCCCGATCACCCAGAGGTTCGCGCCAAAGGCTTTACGTATGATCGGATGCTTGAACACCCGCGAATACGCTTCCTGGGGGGTGTCGAGATCGGCAAGGATGTCGAGGCATCGGAGTTGCGCGGACTTTATGACGCGGTGTGTCTCTCAACCGGAGCCCCTGCCAATCGCAGGCTCGGCATTCCTGGAGAGGATCTTCCCGGAAGCTTTGCCGCACCCGATCTGGTTCGCTGGTACAATGCGCATCCAGATTTCTACGATCTCGACCCACGTATTGGGAAGAGGGTTGCGATCATCGGCCATGGTAATGTCGCGCTCGATACAGCGCGGATGCTCGTTAGCGATCCGCACAAACTCATCCTGACCGACATGATGCCCGAGGCGGCTGCTCGCTTCGCGTCCTCCGATATCGAGGAAGTCGAGATGATCGGTCGCTCCGGTCCGTCCCAGACCAGCTTTACCCCAAAAGAGCTGGTCGAACTGTCGGACATGCCGGGCGTTCAGATCATCGTCGACCCGGCCGATCTTGAGGCAGATCTGCCGCTCGCGCTGGCGGACCCGCAGGCCGAACGGCGGCGTAAACGCAATCTTGAACTCTTCGCGCAATGGGCCGCGGCCCCGTGCGATCAAAGCAAACGCCCCATCCGCATTCGGTTTCGCCGCAATCCCTCTAGAATTGAAGGCAGCGCGCGTGTTGAGGCGCTGATTCTCGACGGCACGCGCGTGGTCGAAAAGGATGGACGCGCGCAGCATGAAATGACCGGTGAAAGCGAGCGCCTGGAATGTGGCAGCGTGATCCGGGCGATTGGTTTTCGGACCACTGAGATCGCCGGGCTGCCATTCGATACCGAGCGAGCACGAATGTCGATGGACGCGAAAGGCCGCGTTCTAAACGCCGATGGGGCCGCAGAACCGTTCCTTTACGCGTCGGGCTGGGCCCGCCGAGGCCCGATCGGCGTCATCGGGACCAATAAAGTCGATGCCGAAGAAGTGGCTGCAACAATGCTGACTGATCTGGCCGACGCGACGGAGCGCCGCGGCGCTCCGGGACTGGATATCGAGGCGCCGGTAGACTTGAATGCCTGGTTCGATATTCAGCGCGAGGAGAAACGCCGCGGAGCGGTGCGCGGGATGGGAGCTTTGCGCTTCGTCGATCCATCCGAAGCGATCGACTGGCTCTCCAGCCACGGGCGCAGACGCCTCAACGATCCTACACTTCCGCCCGTGCACCCCGAAATGGGTCGTGTGGACAGGTCACGGGTCAGGCCTTGAACCAATCACAGGCGGAGTTCGCCAGGCCGCTCGCTTTCGTTAATAAGCGACCGTCATCTTTGAATAGCGGTATTCGCAGAGCGAGAAGTATGACGGGACAAATGCTGGTGAGCTGATCGTTTTTGGGTGGATTTCTGCGCCAGTCGGCTCCTGAGCGCGCGTTCTCAAAGCTGGACAGAGCCAACTCTTGGACGTGGAATCATCAGGGCGCAGGCCACGCGCGATAACCATTCGCGCGTCCATCAAGCGCGACTCGCGAAGGCAGTTGCAAAAAAGCGCTAGAAGCCTTCCGCCATGCCGCGCGAATGCCAGCACAAAAGTGGCCAGGGAGCACTCACTAACCCCTTGTACTTAATGAGAAATGGCGGAGAGAGAGGGATTCGAACCCTCGGTACTCGTGAGAGCACAACGGTTTTCGAGACCGCCCCGTTCGACCACTCCGGCATCTCTCCGTATTCTCGCTGAGAAACAGGCTCGCCGCGTGGTCGGCGGCGCGGCTTGGTGGTTCTCGAGAGCGCGCCCGTTAGCGCAAGGTTACAGCCTTTGCCAAGCCCTTTAGGGTCGCAATGTGGCACAAAGGTCGCGAAAGGCGGGCATATCTCGTCTCCCGAAGGCCTCGTGGCTTGTTTTGCGGCTACAAAGAGCCATATTTTCTGCATTATGGAACGTGCCGAATTCTTCTCGAGCCATGCAGGGCGCACAATCGTCGCCCCGCGTCAGCTTCGCAGCCGCTTTGGCATTGGCGATGTGGTGCGCCATCGGATGTTCGATTTTCGCGGTGTTGTCTTTGATATCGACCCGGTCTTTGCGAACAGCGAAGAATGGTACGAATCGATACCCGAAGAGATCCGCCCGTGCCGCGATCAGCCATTTTACCACCTCCTCGCGGAGAACGAGGATTCCAGCTACGTCGCGTATGTCAGCCAGCAGAATCTGGTGAGCGATGGCGAGAGTGGACCAGTGGATCATCCCACGCTGCCGCAACTTTTTGAACGGTTTCGCGATGGCCGTTACAGGATGCGCCGCTCGCTGACGCACTAGGTGCGCCGCTCGGGGATGGGTGTTTCAGCTCTTTAACTTCCAACCGCTGCGCAAGAGAGCATAGACACCCAGCGCCATCAGCGCGTTGAACGCCGCGATCCCAATCGCTGCCAACAGCACATCGCCCCCTTGCCCAATGTCGCTCTGCCCGAGAAAGCCATACCGAAAACCCGAAATAACGTAGAAGAACGGGTTCGCGCGGCTCACCGCCTGGAATGCGGGGGCAAGGTTCTCGATCACGTAGAAAGTGCCAGAAAGCAGGGAAAGCGGCGCGATGATGAAATTCGTGATAGCCGCGTTGTGATCGAATTTCTCAGCCCAGATCGACGTCGCCAGACCCAAGAGCGCGAGCATCACCGCGCCCATCAAGCCAAACCAAACGATGGCCCATGGGTGCGCGAGCCCAAGCGACACGCCTGGCCAGAGCGCCATGGCAAGCGCCACCGTGAAGCCAACCGCGACCGCTCTGGTCACCGCTGCCGCGATGATCCCGGTCATGAGCTCACCGGGAGATAGCGGGGGCATCAGGAGATCGATAATCGTCCCTTGGATCTTGCCAGACAGCAAGGAGAAGGAGGAGTTGGCAAACGCGTTTTGCATCATGCCCATGACAATCAGTCCGGGCGCAACGAAGCTGGCGAAGGGCACACCGAGCACTTCGCGCCCCTCACGCCCCAACGCGACCGTAAAAATGACCAGAAACAGCAAGGTCGTAACCGCTGGAGCCCAGATTGTCTGGGTCTGCACCTTGAGAAACCGGCGCACCTCCTTCATATAGAGCGCCCAGAGGCCAACGCGATTAATCCCTACTATCTGAGGCACGCCGCGGGGAGCGAAACCTTGCGAGGAGGCAGCTGTCCGTGACGCGGCGTGCGATCGGGACGATGGGGATTGTGACGCTTGCTGGACCATGGCTTGCCGCCTAGGCGAGCGTGACAAGACAAACAAGGCGAATGGGCCGGAAACGCCCATCGGAAAAGACTGGAAGTAACTCTATGAGCTGGACGGACGAGCGGATCGAAACGCTCAAGAAGATGTGGGAAGGCGGCTCGACAGCCAGCCAGATCGCGGAGGAACTTGGCGGTGTCAGCCGCAACGCGGTGATCGGCAAGGCGCACCGGCTGGGCCTCAAGTCCCGCCCGTCTCCGGTCAAGGCGAACGAGAAGAAAAAGGCCGCCAAGAAGACGTCGTCGAAGGCGTCGGCTGCGGCTAGGAAAGGCGCAGAAAAGACGGCGAATCCCGCGACCAAGGCCACAGCCAAAGGTTCGCCCAAGAAGGAAAAGGCCGCTTCCTCCAGCCCCGCTCAGGACGCCAAACCCACCGCAAGCGCAGCCATTCCCACACAGCCAGTGCCGAACCCGTCTTCCGTGCTTCCGAAGATCGTCTCGGTCGGTCCCGGAGGCTTTTTGCGCCAAGGCCCGGGCGATCAGCAGGCGCCCATTCCGCCCGCTCCGCCGCGACGCCTCGTCCCCGCCAAGCCGAGTCCCGAGATCGCCGACAAGACGAGCCTGCTCGACCTTTCGGACAAGGTCTGCCGATGGCCCATCGGTCACCCGGGCGAGCCCGATTTCCACTTCTGCGGCAAGCCGGTCAATCCAGGCTTTCCCTATTGCGTTGAACACTGCGGCCGGGCTTATCAGGCCCAATTGCCGCGCGGCGCTCGCCGTCCTCCGCCGCCGCTCCCATTCGGTGGACCGCGCGTGCGTTAAAGACGCTTGCCAATGCGTTGACAGACTTCAATCCTAAGGCCCAGTAGCGTTTCAGTTCCTGGGCCTTCAGTCTTGGGGAGAACCATAATGCCGTTGTCACTTCACGCCGCCTTTGTACCAAGCTGCCAGCAAATCCTTGGGGGCGTGCGCGCCATGATCGATCAGGCCGAAGGGTTCGCGCGCGAACACGAAATCGCGGATGCCGAGTTCATTGAAGCCAAGCTCGCGGACGACATGTGGTCGCTTCCCTGGCATGTTCGCGCGTGCTGGGTGCACTCGAAGCTTGCGCTCGATCTTATGCCAACCGGCGAATTCTCGCCCGATTTCACCGACGTGCCCGCAAGCTGGGACGCGATGCGCGCCATGGCGGACGATGCTCTGGACGGGCTCGGCGGGGTTGATGAGAGCGCTCTCGAGGCGATCGCGGAAAACCGAGTTTTCTTTGTACTGGGCGGAAAGCGACTGATGGAGTTCACCGTCGCCAACTTTCTTCTGAGCTTCTCCCAGCCGAACTTCTACTTTCACGCGACCACTTTCTACGACATCCTGCGTATGAAGGGATTGCCGCTCAATAAGCGCGCCTTCCTTCACACGCCGCGCGCTATCGAGAATTGATGTGAACCGTTCCAAGAGCCTTTTGGTCAGCACAGCCGCGCTGTGCGCGCTCGCCCTACCCACCCCAGCCCTGGCCGAACTTCCCGGGCCGGTGCGCGACATGATCGAGGCTGCGATTGCGGCTGGCGACGAGGACACCGTGCGCGCGGTGATCGATCTCGCCAAGACAACCAACCCGGACGATATCGCCGAGCTCAACTCGATCCTGGCCGCCTATGAGACCGATCTGGCGGCCGCCGATGCTGCTGAAGAGGCGGCCAAAGAGGCTGAGATCCGCTCCGCCGGGTTCTTCGAGAACTGGTCCGGTCAGGGCGAACTGGGCGCTTTCAACTCCACCGGCAACGCCGAAAACACGGGCCTGACCGCAAGCCTTTCGCTTGTGCGCAAGGGCATCAATTGGCGTCACAAACTGTCCGGACGCGCCGACTATCAGGAGACCGAAGGCACCGTCACGCGCGAACAGTATCTCGCCGCATACGAGCCCAACGTGAAGATCACAGATCGGCTCTACGCATATGCGCTGGCGCAGTACGAACGCGACCGTTTCCAGGGTTTTTCGGCGCGCTATTCGGCCTCGGGCGGTCTCGGCTATGATCTTCTCGTGGATGGGCCAACACTAACGGTCAAAGCCGGTCCGGCCTGGCGCCGCACCGAGCTGGTCGATGGCACGAGCAGCAGTAACCTCGCCGGCCTCGCCGCGCTCGATTTTGATTGGGACATTGCCAAGAACATTACCTTTACCCAGGACGCAAGCGCGTTTGTGCAGAGCGGTTCGAGCACCTTCATATCGGACACAGGGTTCCAGGCGGGCATTTCCGACGCTCTCTCGGTCCGCCTGTCTTACACAGTCGAGCACGACACCGATCCGCCGCTGGGCGCGGTCAAGACCGATACGCTCAGCCGCATAACCATCATTTACGATTTTTAAGGTTGAAGTCGATTTTGCGCGTGAAAGAGCAAAAGCAATTATAGCACGAAAAAGGCCGCCCGGATCGCTCCGAGCGGCCTTTTTCTATGAAGGGTGAAAGGGCTCAGTCCTTCAGGAAGTCCGGCATTGCGGCGGGGCCGTCATTGCCGCCGTCGCGTCCGCCGCGGTCGCCGCCGCTCTTGGGACCGCGGCCTCGCCCGCCACGGCGATCGCCGCCACGGCCACCGCGGCCGCCCTTATCACCGCCCCTATCGCCTCTGGGCTCGCGCGGCGGGCGGGTGTCTTCCAGCTCTTCGCCGGTTTCCTGGTCAACCACACGCATCGACAGGCGGACCTTGCCGCGCTGGTCGATCTCAAGCACCTTGACCTTCACTTCCTGGCCTTCGGAGACGACGTCGGTCGGCTTTTCCACGCGCTCATTCTTCATTTCGGAGACGTGGACGAGGCCGTCCTTGCCACCCATGAAGTTCACGAACGCACCGAAATCGACGATGTTGACGACCTTGCCGGTGTAGATCTTGCCGACCTCGGCTTCCTCGACGATGCCTTCGATCCACTTCTTCGCGGCTTCGATTTCATCGGCGTTCGAAGAGCTGATCTTGATCACGCCCTCATCGTCAATGTCGACCTTGGCGCCGGTCTCGGCAACGATTTCGCGGATGACCTTGCCGCCTGTACCGATGACGTCGCGGATCTTCGACTTGTCGATCTGCATCGTCTCGATACGCGGAGCGTGCTTGGAAACCTCGGTGCGGGCACCGGTCAGGGCCTTCGCCATTTCACCCAGGATATGCGCGCGGCCAGCCTTCGCCTGTTCGAGCGCCTTTTCCATTATCTCCTTGGTGATCCCGGCAACCTTGATGTCCATCTGAAGGCTGGTGATGCCTTCTTCTGACCCTGCCACCTTGAAGTCCATGTCGCCCAGGTGATCTTCGTCACCCAGAATGTCGGAGAGAACCGCAAAGTCCTCGCCTTCGAGGATCAGGCCCATTGCGATGCCGGAGACCGGACGCTTCAAGGGAACACCGGCGTCCATCATGGACAGCGCACCGCCGCACACGGTTGCCATCGAGGACGAGCCGTTGCTTTCGGTGATGTCCGACAGAACGCGGATCGTGTACGGGAACTCCTCCACATCCGGCATCACCGGGTGCAGCGCGCGATAGGCGAGCTTGCCGTGGCCAATCTCGCGCCGACCGGTAAAGCCGAAACGGCCCACTTCGCCGACCGAATAGGGCGGGAAGTTATAGTGCAGCATGAAATTGTTGTAGCTGAGGCCTTCGAGCCCATCGATCATCTGCTCGGCGTCTTTGGTGCCGAGCGTAGTGGTGCAGATCGCCTGCGTTTCGCCGCGGGTGAACAGCGCCGAACCGTGCGTGCGCGGCAGCAGGCCCACCATCGCTTCGATCGGGCGAACCTGATCGAGCTTGCGCCCATCGATGCGGGTGCCGTCCTTGAGGATCGAGCCGCGAACGATTTCGCTTTCGAGCTTTTTCACCAGCTTCAAAGTGCCAAGATATTCGGCCGGATCGCTCTCGGCGAGGTCGGCGAAGGCTTCACGCGCTTTCTCGCGCGCTGCGTTGACCGCGTCCTGACGCTCCGACTTGTTGGTCAGCTTGTAGGCCGCTTCGAGATCGGCGCCGATGGCGTCGCGCAGCTTGGCCATGGTTTCGGCCTTGTCGTCGACGGGATCGAGCTCCCACGGATCCTTGGCCGCCTGTTCTGCGAGATCGATGATCGCGCCGATAACCTTGCGGCTCTCTTCGTGCGCAAACATGACCGCACCGAGCATCTGCTCTTCGGTCAGTTCCTTGGCTTCGGATTCGACCATCATCACCGCGTCCTGCGTAGCGGCGACCACAAGGTCGAGATTGCCGTCTTCGCCCAGAGCATCGGTGATGCCGGGGTTAAGCACGTATTCGCCGTCATTGGTGAAGCCGACGCGCGCTGCGCCGATCGGGCCCATGAAGGGAACGCCCGAAATGGTCAGAGCCGCCGATGCTGCGATCATCGCAACGATGTCTGGCTCGGTTTCGCCATCGTAGGACAGAACCTGGCAGATGACGTTGATTTCGTTGTAGAACCCTTCCGGAAAGAGCGGGCGCACCGGGCGGTCGATCAGACGGCTGGTGAGCGTTTCCTTCTCGGTCGCGCGGCCTTCGCGCTTGAAAAAGCCGCCGGGAATACGGCCCGCAGCGGAGAATTTTTCCTGGTAGTGAACGGTGAGCGGGAAGAAGTCCTGGCCTTCCTTTACGCTCTTGGCGGCGGTCACGGCGCACAGCACCACGGTTTCGCCATAAGTGGCCAGCACGGCGCCATCGGCTTGACGGGCAATACGGCCGGTTTCCAGAGTGAGGGTTTTTCCGCCCCACTCCAGCGATACGGTTTTCGTGTCGAACATGGATTTTCCTTTTGAACCCACCGGGCCTTATTGCGCGGCGGGGCCTACATTTGCCGGGTGTTCCCGCCCGGTCGGTTGCGGGGCTTTAAGAACAGTGCCCCAAGGCTAGGCCGCCGAATTGCAGCCCTTACCCCTATTCTAGCGCCTTCCGCTTCCCCGCGAAGGCGGGGATCCAGTTGGCTCGGTGATCCCTTTATTGCTCTGGATCCCCGCCTTCGCGGGGAAGCGCAACACTTTCCTCGGGATGCATATGAAAAGCGGCCCAAGACAGGGCCGCCTTCCGAAACTCTTATTTGCGCAGACCCAGCTTCTGGATCAGCGCGTTGTAACGCTCGACGTCCTTCTTCTTGAGGTAGGCGAGCAGGTTGCGACGCTTGTTGACCATCATGAGAAGGCCGCGACGCGAGTGGTTGTCCTTGTGGTTGTCCTTGAAGTGCTCGGTGAGGTTGCGAATGCGCTCGGTGAGGATCGCAACCTGCACTTCCGGCGAACCGGTGTCGCCGTCTTGCTGGGCGTTGTCCTTGATGATCTCTTGCTTACGCTCGGCGGATACCGACATGGTTTTTCTCTCTTACTCAGCGACATCGGGTAGGTTGAAGCCCCTGACCACTTTCGCGGTCCCGTCCACTATCTCCATCAGCGCGACCGGCACGCTGTCCAGCATCGCGCAATAGAGCCCAGAGGATTGGGGCATTCCAGACAAGACCCGGCCCTGTCGGACCGCCTGCGCGTCTGTCTGGGAGAGGGAAAGGGCCGGGATGTCGTCCAGCCCCGCCTCCAACGGCAGGAGTAGGTCAGATAATTGCGCGCCATTAGCAATTTCGTTCAGTTTGTCCAGCGAAATCGCCTGTTCCTGGAGGAAAGGCCCGGCTTTGGTTCGCCTGAGATAGGTGACGTGCCCGCGGGTGCCAAGAGAGCGCGCGATATCGCGGGCAAGAGAGCGGATGTAGGTGCCCTTCGAAACATGGGCGGTTAGGGTCAACTCTCTAACCTTGTCACCCCGGCGAAGGCCGGAGTCCATCAGAGATCCGTGGTTGTCGCCACCGTTGTCTGGATCCCGGCCTTCGCCGGGATGACAGATCGTTAGATCATGAACGGTCACGCTTCGCGCCTTCAACTCCACCTGCTCCCCAGCCCTCGCCAGATCATAGGCGCGCTCGCCGTCCACTTTCAGCGCCGAGTAAGCAGGCGGCACTTGCTCTATCGGCCCGGTGAATTGCAGCAACACCGCCTCCACTTGGGCAAGGGTCGGCCGCGCCGGGCTGGTCTCGACCACCTCCCCTTCGGTATCAAGCGTGTCGGTCTCTTCGCCAAAGCGGATCGTGAACTCGTAAATCTTGCTCGCATCCAGCATCCGCCCTGCGAGCTTCGTCGCCTCGCCCAGCGCGATCGGCAGCACCCCTTCGGCTAGCGGATCAAGCGTGCCGCCATGGCCAACCTTGGTCTTGGCATAACCGCCCTGTCGCAGCACGCGCTTGACCGCGCCGACGGCTTGCGTCGAGCCCAGTCCGCGCGGCTTGTCGAGGACGATCCATCCGTGCGGAGCCGGTTTTCTGGGGTCGCTCATGCGCGCCCCCTAGCCAAAGCAGCTCGGAACCGCCAATCCTTCGTGCTGCAATGCAAAACGATTTCGACCTCCTTGTCATCGGCGGCGGGATAAACGGCGCCGGGATCGCGCGCGACGCCGCCGGGCGCGGCCTTTCGGTCTGCCTTGTCGAGAAGGACGATCTTGCTCAGGCCACGTCAAGCGCATCGACCAAGCTTGTGCATGGGGGTCTGCGCTACCTTGAGCATTTCGAGTTCCGGCTGGTGCGCGAAAGCCTGATCGAACGCGAGCGCCTGCTTACGATTGCCCCTCACATCATCTGGCCGCTGCGCTTTGTTCTGCCGCATGACAAGGGGCTCAGACCAAAGTGGATGCTGCGCCTCGGGCTGTTCCTTTACGACCATATCGGAGGGCGCAAGCGGCTGCCACCCACGCGCGATGTGAACCTGCGCGAGGCCCCGCACAGCGCCATCCTCGAAGACCGTCTGATCCGAGGCTGGGAATATTCCGACTGCTGGGTCGAGGATTCCCGGCTGGTGGTGCTGAACGCGCTGGACGCGAAGGAGCGCGGGGCCGACATTCGCACGCGCACCGAGTGCGTCGGGCTGGAGCGGAGAGAACAGGTCTGGATTGCTACCCTGCGCACCGCGGACGGCCAGGAAGAGCGCATCACCGCGCGCGCCATCGTCAACGCGGCTGGTCCGTGGGTTGACGCGGTTCTTGGCCAAGCCCTGCCCCGCGAGACGCACACGAATCTGCGCCTTGTGAAAGGCAGCCACCTGATCTTCCCGAAGCTCTACGAAGGCGAGCACTGCTACATCTTCCAGAACAGGGACGACCGGATAATCTTCGCCATCCCCTATGAGCGCGACTTTACTCTGGTCGGCACAACCGATGTCGGTTTTCAGGGCGATCCGACCGGTATCGATATCAGCGCCGAAGAAGCCGCCTATATCTGCAACGCCGCCAACGAATATCTGCGCAGCGACATTAGGCCGGACCAGGCCGTGGCGAGCTACGCCGGGGTGCGCCCGCTCTACGAAAACAACGCCAGCAGCAACTCGACCGTCACGCGCGACTACCAGTTCGAGCTCGATAGGGGCGAAGATGGCACGGCTGCGCCGATACTCTCGATCTTCGGCGGAAAGATCACGACCTATCGCAAACTCGCCGAGCACGCTCTGGAGAAACTTCCGATGTTCTCATCGCGCCAATGGACAGCGGATGAACCCCTGCCGGGAGGCGACATCCCGGTGGAGCGGTTCGAAGACAAACTCGCCCAATTGCAGATGCGCATCGACTGGTTTCCGCCCCACGGGCTCAGACGCCTGTTCCGGGCCTATGGCACCCGCGTGAAAGACGTCCTGGCCGGGGCCAAAAGCGTCGCCGATCTGGGCGTGCATTTTGGCGGAGACCTTTATGAGGCGGAACTGCGCTATCTCGTCGAAACCGAATTCGCCCGTAGCGCGGCGGACGTTCTCAAGCGCCGGTCCAAGCTCTATTTGCATCTGACACCCGAAGAACAGGCGCGCGTTGACGACTGGTTCGAGCGCGAACGCGCCCTCGCCTGACCCTGTCCTAGGGCGCCCCGGCGATCCATCCGGCGAAACGCAGACACAGACCCATCGCCCATTCCACCGGCGGCAGAAGGGTGCTCGCAATCCAGCTTGTGCCAAACATCCAGCTATAGGCGATCACGCCCAGGATCAGCACAATGCCCACCCTCTGCAATCGCTCCCAGTGGCGCCGCAGATGAACGGGAAGCAACCCGCCGACAATGTGCGAGCCATCGAACGGCGGGATCGGCAGCAGATTGAAGAGCCCCAGGAAGATGTTGATGAGAAGGAACATGGTGAGCCCGAGGCCGACGATATTGTCTTCGGCCATGACGCCCGGCCCCATCACGATCATCGCCACGCCCAGCGCCAGCGCGCCCAGGAACGCGAGGACAAAGTTGCTGCCCGGTCCGGCGGCCGCAACCGCCATCATGCCCAGCCTCGGATTGCGCAAGCGCGACTTCATCACCGGCACGGGCTTGGCCCAGCCGAACACAGGCCCGCCCGCCAACGCCAGCGCGCCGGGCACGAGGAGCGTACCAACGGGATCGACATGACGGATAGGATTGAGCGTCAGCCGCCCGCGCTCGCTCGCAGTGGTGTCGCCGAGCAACTTTGCCGCGTAGCCATGCGCCACCTCGTGGAATACGATCGCGATAACAAGGCAGGGGACCAGAACAAGGATCAGAAGAAGCGTGTCACTCATGCCGCTTATGTAGGAATGCGCGGGCTCAAATCTATCCCACCGCGTCAACATCGCCGCCGAGAGCTGCAGCAAAGTGCATCCGGCACAGCGCCACATACCGATCGTTACCGCCGATCTCGGTCTGCTCGCCTTCGCTGACCGGTCGCCCCATGCCATCGACGCGCAGGTTCATCGTCGCCTTGCGCCCGCACCAGCACACCGCCTTGAGCTCCACCAATGCGTCCGCAATGCCCAGCAAGATCGCCGCGCCGGGGAACAGCTCGCCCTGAAAATCCGTTCTCAGACCATAGCAGAGCACCGGAATATTGAGCGTGTCGCACAGGCGCGAAAGCTGCCAGACCTGCGCTTTGGTCAGAAACTGCGCCTCGTCGAGCAGCACGCAATCAAGCGCTCTCTCCTCATGCGCCTCGCCGATGACCGTGAACAGATCGGTCTCCTCGGTGTAAAGGTTCGCGGGCGATTCCAATCCGATCCGGCTCTTCACCCGCCCATTGCTGCGCGTGTCGAGCTTGGCGGTCCACACCATCGTGTGCATACCGCGCTCGCGATAGTTGAAGTCGGCTTGCAGCAGGCTCGAGGATTTGCCCGCGTTCATGCTGGAATAGTAGAAATAGAGCTTGGCCATGGCGAACAGACTTACAACGCACGGCGCGCTTGAGTCGAAACCGACGCGCCACTCGTCTGTGGGTACTTCGCGCCCAGGCGGGGTGAAGACGCGTCAAAATCGCGATACCAAAGAAACCAAGTGCGCCTCTCAGCCGTAGAGGGAGCATCGGAGACACTTGCACGATGCGTTTTCCAGGTTGGACGCTTGCCCTTATTGCCACCCTTGTCCCGCTGGCCTTCACCGCCAGCGCGCAGGTCGCCGCGCCCGTTTCGGCGCCCCCGCCGCAGACTTTGCGCTACTCGATCGACCAGGCCGCCAGCAGCGTCTCGGCCAAGGTCTCCTTCTTTGGCCTTGCCAGCAAGACCGCGCGCTTTCCCAAGATGGAAGGCGATGTGAAGATCGTTCCCGACGATCCCGAAGCCGCGCGGATCGATGTGACCTTCGATGCCACCGCGCTGGAAGCGCCTGACAGCGTGACGCTGGAGCGTCTGCGCGGCGAAAAATTCTTCTGGGTCGAAAAATATCCAAAGATCCGCTTTGTCGGCGAGACCCTCAAGCTGACCAGCGCGACCAAGGGCAAGGTCAAAGGGCAGTTGACCGCGCGCGGCGTGACCAAGCCGGCAACCCTCTCCATCGAATTCGATACGCCTCCGCTCAAGGCGTCTGCGGGCCAGCCGATCCGCTTTACGGGAAAGACGACGATCGACCGGCGCGAATACGGGATGAAGAGCTATCAGTTGATCGTGGGCAACAAGGTCAAGATCACGCTCAGCGCCCGAATGCAGCCCGCCTGAGGCGCATTCGGGATCTGCGCAAGGTGACAAAGGTGACACCGTGTCACCCGCGAAGATTCTCCTATTTTCACATAATTTCAGACTATTGACGTCATTTTGCGAAGTTGACACTTGTCCAACAGGACGCCTGCCTTTGGGGTGGTTTTGGGGGATGCGATTGTCAAAGAGCGGCCCCATGAATGCCATTGATTGGGGTGTGTAGGAAAGCAACGCAAGCATCGTGGTCTGCGAACCGGCGGTGAGTCCCCGCGCAGGCGGGGACCTCTTCAAAGATGTGCGATGGCGCGGGAGGTCCCCGCCTGCGCGGGGACTCACTTATGTGTCAGGATCTTCCAAATCGCGCGCGACCTTGGGATCGCGCAGCAGCGCTTCGATGCGGTCGGCTTCGGCAAAGCTCTCATCCTTGCGAAACTTGAGCTTGGGCGCGAATTTGAGGCCGAGCCGCTTGGCAACCTCGCGCTGAAGGAAAGCGGTGTTCTGACGCAGCGCGTGGACCACATCGTCTTCGCCAGCGCCCAGCAGCGGTTTCACATAGGCCGTCGCATGGCGCAGATCGGGCGTCATGCGCACTTCGGTGACCGCGATATTGGACGCGCTGACCACCTCGTCATGCACTTCCTGCCGCGCGAGCAATTCGGACAGGATATGCCGCACCCGCTCGCCGACCTTGAGGACGCGGACCGAGTGCTGTTCGGCGGTGAAGTCTTGTCGGCGTGCCATCAATCCTCCAGCGGGAGAATGTCGTCGAGTTCGACATTGAGGGCACCAGCAAGCTTGCGCCAAATTTGAACATCGCCCTTAAGTTTTCCTTTTTCCATCTTGGCCAGCCATGACCCCTGTTTTCCCACCTTTAGAGCGAGTTCTTCTTGCGTGAGACCTCGATACTCGCGCCAGACCTTCAAGGCGGATTCCCCATCAAGGATGCGGCCTACCATCTCGGCAGGGACATACTCCTCCCCCGCATCAGCCCGTTCCTGCGCGGCAACTGCAGCGCAGATATCAGCATAATTCTCCGCCGCTTCAGCAAGCTGATCATACTGCGCCTTGGTCAGTAGCACCATATTTTTTCCAGCAATTTCAACTTCTTGCACAGTCATGGATCACCTATTCATAAATCGAGCCACGCGGGCCAATGTCACGAACCAAGGCGAGATTGTCTTCGAGAAGAAAGATAACCCGCCAGTCCTGGACCCTCAAACGGTATTCGGGCCGCCCTTTGAGCTTCGTAACATTGGGATGGGTCACATCCGGATCTTCCGCAAACGCTTCGATCTTGGCACGGATCAGCTTGGCCTTGTTCGACTTCAAAAGAGCCAATCTTGCTGATTTGGAAAGTTTGACCTCACTCCTTTTGTCTAATTTGGACTAAGTGAATGGTCAAGCCGATCAAAGCCCCATCCCCGTCTCGGTCGGCGAAGGTCGCGCGGTGGGGATCGCGGTGGAGGTTGCGCGGGCGTAGATCGTCCCGTCCTCGGCCAGCAATTCGCCTTCGAGGAACACGACCCGGCGTCCGGCCTTCACCACCCGGCCCTTGCCGATGATCTCCGCGCCTTCGGGGACCAGGCGAATAAGGCTCATCGAAAGCTCAAGGTTGAGCGGCGCCATCTCGCCGCCCGTCGCGGCCACAAAGGCGTAGCCCATCACATCATCGAGATAGCCCGCGATCAATCCGCCTTGCACTCCCCCGCGCCACGTTGTCATCTCCTTGCGCACGGTGAAGCGCATGGTCGCGGTTTGGGTGGCTTCGTCGAAGTCCACAAATTTCGAGCCGAGCAGGTTCGAATGAGGGGAGCCGTCGGCCCCCTCTTGGATTTGGTCACGCCAATCCACGACCTGGCTCAATCGTCCTTCAGAGACCGCTCGAGCAGGCTCGCCATCTTTGCCAAAATCGCGCTCTGGCTACGTTGCTCCTTAACGTGCGCTAGAACGGCCCACGCTATGAAAGCGTAAAAGGCAATCGAAGCCGCCGCTGCGACATAGGCCAGCCCATTCATCACCCAACCTCCAGCGTCCGCTCGCGCTCTTCGACTTCGAAGACTTCGAGGTTGTCGCCCGGTTTGATGTCGTTCGTGTCTTCGAGCACCACGCCGCATTCGAGGCCGGCGCGGACCTCGTCCACATCGTCCTTGAAGCGCCGCAGCGAGGCGATCTTGGTGGCCGAGACGATAACGTCCTCGCGCGTGAGACGCGTGAACAGGCCCTGGCGGATAACGCCGTCGATGACGAGGAGCCCCGCGGCCTTGTCCTTCTTGCCCGCCGGGAAGACCTGCTTGACCTCGGCGCGGCCAACAACCGTCTCGATCCGTTCGGGACCGAGCTCGCCCGCCATCTCTTTCGCCACCTCTTCGGTGAGATGATAGATCACGTCGTAATACATCATGCGCACATCGTCGCGCTTCACCAGCTCGCGCGCTTTGGCATTGGGGCGAACGTTGAAGCCGATGATCGGCGCGTTGGACGCAGCGGCAAGCGAGACATCCGTCTCGGTAATCGCGCCAACGCCCGCGTGCAGCACGCGCACCTTGATCTCGTCGTTCGAGATGTTGTGCAGCGCGTTGACAATGGCTTCGACCGACCCTTGCACATCGGCCTTAACCAGCACCGGCCACTCGATGACGTTGCTCGCCAGATTGTTGAACATCGTATCGAAACTGGTCGGCGCCAGAGCGGTGCGCTTCTCGGTCGCTTTCTCTTGTCGGTATTCGGCGACCTCGCGGGCGCGCTGCTCGTTCTCGACGACGGTAAGCTGGTCACCCGCCGAGGGCACCCCGCCAAGGCCCAGCACCTCGACCGGCATGGACGGGCCGGCCTTCTTGATCTGTTTGCCCTGGTCATCGACGATCGCGCGCACGCGCCCGCTCTGCGTGCCGACCACAAAGGTGTCGCCGCGCTTCAATGTACCGCGTGTCACCAGCACGGTCGCAACCGGGCCGCGGCCCTTGTCAAGCTGCGCTTCGATCACGGTCGCATCCGCATCGCGATCCGGATTGGCCTTGAGTTCAAGCAGTTCGGCCTGAACGTTGATGGCTTCCAGAAGCTCATCGAGGCCGGTCTTCTTCGTGGCCGAAACCTCGACATCCTGAACATCGCCCGAGAGTTTTTCCACGATCACTTCGTGCTCAAGCAGACGGTTGCGCACATTGTCCGGATTGGCTTCGGGCTTGTCCATCTTGTTGATCGCGACAATCATCGGGACGCCGGCGGCCTTGGTGTGGTTAATGGCCTCGATCGTTTGCGGCATGATGCCGTCATCCGCCGCGACGACCAGCACAACGATGTCGGTGACGTTCGCCCCGCGCGCGCGCATCTCGGTAAACGCGGCGTGGCCGGGCGTATCGAGGAAGGTGATCTTCTGCCCCTTATCCTTACCGGAGCCCTTGGTGGTGATCTGGTAGCTGCCGATGTGCTGGGTGATGCCGCCGGCTTCGCCCTTGGTCACGTCAGTGCCGCGCAGCGCATCGAGCAGCGAGGTCTTGCCGTGATCGACATGCCCCATGATCGTCACGACGGGCGGGCGCGGCTTCAGGGTCTCTTCGGGATCGACATCCTCTTCGGTCGAGATATCGACATCGGCTTCCGAAACGCGCTGGATGTTGTGGCCGAACTGTTCGACCAGCAATTCCGCCGTGTCGGCGTCGATCGTCTGGTTGACGGTCACCATCATACCCAGATTGAACAATTCCTTCACCAGATCCGCGCCCTTCTCGGCCATGCGGTTGGCGAGTTCCTGCACGGTGATCGCCTCGGGAACGACCACGTCGCGCACCTGCTTTTCGCGGGGCTTCGATGAGCCCCCGCCCTGCATCCGGCGTTCCTTCTCCCGCGCGCGCTTCAACGCGGCGAGGCTGCGGGCGCGCCGCCCTTCGTCTTCGTTGAGAGCCTTGGAAACGGTGAGCTTGCCTGAACGGCGCTTGTCCTTGCCACCGCCGACTGTCTCGGCGCGTTTTTCTTCCTTCTTCTTGGCCGGGCGCTTGGGTTCGGGCCGCGCGACGGGCGTGAACTTGCGCGAGACCGTTGGTTTGCCACCCGCCTTCGCTTCGCCCGGCTCGGCGCCGCTTGCATCGGCGGCCTGTTTCGCCGCTTCGGCCTCCGCCATGGCGGCGGCTTCGGCCTCTTCTCGGGCGCGCTTCTCGGCCTCTTCTTCGGCCTTGCGGTTTTCCTCGGCGCGGCGCTTCTCGTCCAGCTCGCGCTTCTTGGCCGCTTCCTCTTCGCGCTTGCGGTCCTCAGCCTGCTGCGCGAGGCGCATTTCCTCCGCTTCACGCTCCAGACGCTTCACGCGCTCCTGCGCTGTCTCGCCAGCGGGCGCCTTTTTCTTGGGCGCAGCCGTCTTCCTGGCCGCAGGAGCCGGGGCCGGAGCGGGCGCGGGCGTGGGAGCGGGCGTCGCCTCTGGCGCAGGCGCGGGGGTTTCGCCCGGCTTCACGAGCTTGCGGCGCCGCTTCACCTCGACCGCGACCTTGTTGGTGCGGCCGTGGCTAAAGGTCTGTTTGACCTCGCCAGCGTCGACCGACCGTTTGAGGCCCAGCGGCTTACGGGTGCGTTTGTTGTTTTCGTCGCTCATTCTAGCTCGTTATTCCTTCACGTATTCTCATGTGTCGTCTGTCCGGAAGACAGATGAGACGGCGCATCAGCCCCGCCTTGAGCATCGGGCTGGGCCGCTGCAAGCGGTTCAGTCCTGACAAATTTCATCAGACGCGAGACCGCCTGCTCCACTCTGTTTGCCGCGCGCAAGTCGCCAGAGTGGCCCGAAACGCCCAGATGGACGACATTTTCGCGGCCCAATGCCACAGACAGCGCCTCTCGGTCCAGAGGCAAGACGGTGCCTCGCACGCCGGACCCTTGCGCATCGAGGCCGACGCGCCACGCCTGATCGAGCTTTTTGCGCCCGTCTTCGCTGGCATCGGCCGCGTGAAGCAAGAGCGCCACCGACCCGCAGCGCGCCTGCTCGGCGATCCGGCCCGAACCAAGCACGATGTTGCCCGCGCGCATCTCCAGCCCCAGCCGATCCGTCACATGGCGGCGCAGGGCCGCCTCGACGAGCTCTGGCAAATTGTTGGGGATGGTTAGTTTTGCCCCCTTAAACGCGCGCGCCAGCGCTCCTTTAAGCTGGCCATTGGCGATAGCGGTTTCAAGCGCGGCGCTGTCTGGCGCAATCCACGCGCCACGACCCGGCGCCTTCGCCCCTGCATCGGGCAGCACGTCGCATGTTCCATCGTCCCTGGCGGGCGAGATCGCCAAGCGCACAAGGCTCTCGCGCGGGTGAGTCTCTCCGGAAAGGACGCAGCGGCGTTCGCTCCCGGAATGGCTTCCGGGAGCGCGGTCCTCGACGATGTCGGGGTTCAGCGCCTCATTGGGTGGAGTCCGCATTGGCGGCCTCCTGAGTCGCCTGTGCGGCGGGTTCCTCGTCTTCGAACCAGTGCGCGCGGGCGGCCATGATGATCTCGTTGCCCTGCTCTTCGGTAAGGCCGTATTCGCCAAGCACGCCGCCTTTGTCCTGCTCGCGCTGCGGACGCCGCATCGGCGGGCCGTCGGCGGTGTTGCGGCGACGCGGCGCTTCGCGCTTCTTGGCGATGAGTTCGTCGGTCGCCAGATCCGCCAGGTCATCCAGCGTCTTGATGCCCGCCTTGCCCAGTACGACCAGCATCGCTTCGGTCAGGTGCGGCATGGTCGCAAGATCGTCTTCGACACCCAGTTCGCGGCGCGCGGTGCGGTGCGCCTCTTCCTGACGCTCAATGGCTTCGACAGCGCGGCTCTGGAGTTCTTCGGCCAGTTCCTCATCGAAGCCCTCGATCGCCGCAAGCTCTGCCAGCTCGACATAGGCGACTTCCTCCAGCATCGCGAAGCCTTCGGCAACGAGCAGCTGCGAGAGCGTTTCGTCGACGTCGAGTTCCTCTTCGAACATCTTGGAGCGCTCGGCGAACTCCTTCGAGCGCTTTTCGCTCGCCTCTTCCTCGGTCATGATGTCGATCTGATGCGTCGTCAGCTGGCTGGCGAGACGCACATTCTGACCACGGCGACCGATCGCCAGGCTGAGCTGATCGTCGGGCACGACCACTTCGATGCGGCCATCGTCCTCGTCGAGAACGACGCGGCTGACCGTTGCGGGCTGCAGCGCGTTCACGATAAAGGTGGCGGTGTCTTCGGACCACGGGATGATGTCGATCTTCTCACCCTGAAGTTCCTGCACCACCGCTTGCACGCGGCTGCCCTTCATGCCGACGCACGCGCCGACCGGATCGATGCTGCTGTCGTGGCTGATCACGCCGATCTTCGCGCGGCTGCCCGGATCGCGCGCGGCGGCCTTGATCTCGATGATGCCATCGTAAATCTCGGGCACTTCCTGCGCGAAGAGCTTGCGCATGAAATCGGGCGCGGCGCGCGACAGGAAGATCTGCGGGCCGCGATTATTGCGCTCAACCTTGGTGATCAGCGCGCGGACACGTTCGCCCACGCGGGCCGCTTCACGCGGGATCTGCTGATCGCGGCGGATAACGCCTTCGGCGCGGCCAAGGTTGACGATGACATGGCCGAACTCGACCGACTTGATCACGCCGGTGATAATCTCGCCCGCGCGGTCCTTGAATTCCTCGTACTGGCGCTCACGCTCGGCGTCGCGCACCTTCTGGAAGATCACCTGCTTGGCGCTCTGCGCGTCGATACGGCCCAGATCCACCGGGGGCAGCGGGTCGACGATAAAGTCGCCGATCGCGGCCCCATCCTGAAGCTTTTGCGCTTGCTTGAGATCGACCTGCTTGAAGTAGTCTTCGACCTCTTCAACCACTTCGACCACACGCCAGAGCGTCAGATCGCCGGTCTGCGGATCGAGCTTGGCGCGGATGTCGTTCTCCGCGCCGTAGCGGTTGCGAGCCGATTTCTGAATCGCCTCTTCCATCGCCTCGATGACGATCGCTTTGTCGATCATCTTCTCCGATGCGACGGAATTCGCAATCGCAAGCAATTCTGCCTTGTTGGCGGAAATCGCACTGGCCATTTTCGTTTTACCTTCTTCTCTGTACGCGTCCCCGCGAAGGCGGGGACCCAGTTGCTCTTGGTGCCGACTGGACCCACGCCTTCGCGGGGGAGCGGCTGCACGTCAATCTTCGTCGTGTTCCTCTACAATATCATCCGCACCGCTCGCATCGAGCGGCTTGGTGGCAGCGATCAACTTGTCGGTCAGGACCAGCTTTGCGCTGTGAATCTTCTCGCGCGGCAACTCCACCACCACGCCCATCTTGGTTTCGTCGAGCGAGACGACCCCGTTTTCAAGGCCCTTGAGCTCGCCCTTGAACACGCGCTGCGCTTTCTCTTCGCCGGTCCACCCCTTTTGCATCACGATGCGCGCTTCGTGTCCGGCCCAGTTCGCGAAGTCCTTATCCCGCGTCAAAGGGCGATCAATTCCGGGCGAGGACACTTCGAGATGATAGGCGCCTTCCACCAGCACCTCGCCAGCTTCCTCACGCTCGTCGATCAGATCGGAGACCTTGCGCGAAAGCCTGGCGCACTGCTCGATCACCAGCTGCCCCGTTGCGGGGTCTTCCGCCATGATCTGAAGCGCCTGGCCACCTTCCCCCGCCTCGGACTGCATCATCTGGACGCGCACCAGCTCAAAGCCGAGCGCGCGAGCCTCGGGCTCAACCAGTTCAACAAGGCGTGTGAGGTCGGTCATCCGGTCCTTTATACTCTGCGTCCATGACCCCGCTGCGTCAGCCAAGACACTTTGTGCCGGCCCCTGTCGGCGCCAGCCCGTCACGATCTCAACAATGTCGGGATGCATGCGAGGTAGGCGTGCCCGCCCCGTTTGGCAAGAGCGTCTGCGCTGATTTTCTTCGGAGCTCAGCCGAGCGCCGGGCCTTGGCGGTCAAGCCGCCGCGCGGCCCGTGGCCCATTGCTGCGCCTCGCGAAGCAAGGCCCGGCGTTGATCGAGTTCGAACGTGTCGGCGAACCGCCGGATTTCGAGCACGTCCTCATCCGCAATCTGTGCGTCGAATTCCAGCCCGTTGCGCCCGGTAGCCGCGCGGATGGCGCTTACGAACAACTCGTAATCGGCGAATTGCAGCAACCCCGCCTCCCCGACGCCGAGCGGCCTGGAGAGGTTGATCTGCGCGCCGGTGCGCGAAATGTCGAGCAGGACGCAGCGACGCGTTTCGGAGAGCGTGACCAGCTTCGCCGGGATCGAGAGCCTCAGCCGAGCCGCTCTGCGGCGGCCGACATTCGCCAAGGGTTCCTCATCGGCGTCCGGGCGCGGGGCAACGAAGGGGATGCCTCCAAGCGGCAGCCGGACAAGAGAGCTGAGGGACCCTGACATAGCTAGCGAACCCTGACCATCCGCTCCTAAAGGGGCGCAAAGCCACTTCTAGGGAGGAATGCTTAGGACGCCGCCAGCGCTCCGGCCTACATGGCGCGCCCGTCCTTGCTGTCTCCACTTGCCCAGCGGCGAGCGGTTTCGATCAGCTTGCGGCGTTCACGCAGTTCGAAGGTTTCGTAATAGCGACGCATGGCCAGCACGTCTTCGTCGCCAATCGGTTCTTCGAATCGGAGCGCGTTGAGACTGAACTCGCGCCGCGCCACGATCGCGAAAACCGAAAGGGATCCGCATCTCAGAATCCCGCCATCGCCTTCGCGCAGCGGATCCAGAATGGCGATCTTGGCCCCTGTCCGCGAGAGGTTCAACAAGATGCAGGAGTGCGCGCGGTCGACAGCGGTAAAGCCGGCGGGCACACTCAGTCGCAGACGCGCCGCGCCGCGGCGGCCGACCGGGTTTGTCGCAGTCGAGACCTCGGTGCGCGCGTTCGCTGTGGCCTGCTCAAGCGTTTCGAGAAAGTGTTCAAGCTGCGCCTCGTCCGACGGCCCCTCCACCTTCGTCTCGTCGGTCCAGAACGCAACCGCATCCCGCAGGCTCGATGGATCGCCGCCAGTCCCGTCTTCGGACCCGTCCGCGTGTTCGCCGAACGCATCGTGGTCGCGAAAATGCGGACGCTCGATCATTGGAGCGACTCGCGCTCAGCCTGGTGGTTCGGAACCGAGGGATGCTCTGGGTCGCACGGGATCATGGCGTGTCACTCAGCGCTGCCCCAATCGTTCGCGCCACCCTGGCGCGCGCGGCGCGCGCGATCGGGCCCGGTTTCCGCTCCGAAATCGCCGACGCCCGTTCCAGATCCCGCGCCCGATGCGGCTTCGTAACCCCAGCCGTCCTTGGCAAGCTCGCGGTTGCGTTCGGCCGCGATCTGGGCGCGGATCGCCCCTTTCCCGACCTCTTCCGCGTGCTCGGCGATCTCCTCGGCCGCCCCGGTCGCGACATAGGAAGCGCCGAAGGTGAAAACGAGGACTGTGCCCATGATGATCAGCGTGAGAACACCGACGATCAGGCGAACGCCGTCCGCAAAGTTCTCAAGGATTTCGACAAATATTCGCATGCTTCGCCGTTAACTTTACCCTGCACACATCGCGCAGGGCCGCTACGTTAATCGCGAAGGGTTATGAATTGCTTAGGATAACCGCGCCGGGCCCAGCCCGATGGGGCGGCCTAGCTTAACGTCTCTGCGATCCGGGGCGCGGCTCCATAGTCGCGCCGCTGGCCATCGGTGAAGAAGGTCTCCCACACCACACCGTCGGGATCGCGCGTCCAGCTCTTGAAAGAGTGAGCGTAGCAGCACTGCGTTTCGCCTTCGTCGAACGAGGGAGCCGCCGCCTTCCCGATCCGCGCTCGCATCTCCTCAAGCTCGGCCTGGCTGTCGACCTGAAGGCCCAGATGCGCCACGCCGGTGTCCGGGCTGCTCTGCGCCTCGCACGCGCCTTGAGGCTCGATCGAGAAATTGATCCGCGGATCATCGAGCATCCATTTGCGATAATCCGTTTCGCTCACGACGGGTTCGACCCCGAAAATCTCGGTGTAAAAGCGTGTGGAGGCCTCCAGGTCGGCCACGCGCAGATTGACGTGAAAACGCTTCATGCAAGATCTCCTGCTTCGAATTGCTCGACAAGCTTGCCCGCCGCCGCGTCGCCCGCGCAACAATTGTGCAGCAGAAAGGCGACCAGCGCGCGCATCCGCGCAAAATTGGCGGTGTAGATGATCGAGCGCCCCGCGCGGCGCTCGGCGATCAATCCGGTTTGCTTGAGGTTTGACAGGTGGAAGGAGAGCGAGGAGCGTGGCACCGCAAGACGGTCCGCCAGCGCGCCGGCCGCAAGCCCGGAAGAGCCCGCCTCGACAAGCTCGCGAAAGACGCTGAGCCGGTGGGCCTGCGCGAGCGCACCCAGAGCGCTGACGGCGCTTTCGAGCGTATCCGGCCGACCATCCATCACTTCCATATTTCTAGAAATATCGAAATGATGCCGCGAGTCAACCCTTGCGGATGGCGGGCACCGGGTATCAGCCGTCCTGTTCTTCCATCAGGGCGTGTTTCTTGATCGCGTGGCGCAGCTGATCGTAGCTCAGGCCCAGCGCCTTGGCGGTCTGACGCTGGTTCCAGCGATGCTTGCCCAGCGCGTGCAGAACGATGGCTCTTTCATGGCTGTCGACCGCGGCGCGCAGGTCGTCGATCGCGTCGTAATCGGGCGCCGTCCCTGAAACGCTGGCTTGCCCAGCCCCGCTCGCTGGCGGCGGCGCGTCGCGGCCTACGCTCTTGCGGGTTGCCGGCGCGCTCGGTTTCCAGGGGCTCTCGAACGGATCGAACTGGACATGCGCGATCTGCGTTTCGGGGTCATCCCAGCGATAGACCGCGCGCTCCACCACGTTGCGAAGCTCGCGCACATTGCCGGGCCAGGCGTAGTTTTCGAATTGCTCGGTCACATGCGCCGCAAAACCCGGCCAGGCGTGCCAATCGAGCTCGGCTCCCATCCGGCGACCGAAATACTCGGCGAGCACCGCGACATCGCCTTCGCGCACGCGCAAGGGCGGCAGGGTGATGACCTCGAAGCTCAAGCGATCGAGCAGATCGGCGCGAAACTCGCCGCTTTTGGCCAGAGCGGGCAAATCGTCGTTGGTGGCCGCCACAATGCGCACATCGACCCGGATGGGGCGCGAGGAACCGATCCGCGTGACTTCACCGTATTCGACCGCGCGCAGCAGGCGTTCTTGCGCGCCCATCGAGAGCGTGCCCAGTTCGTCGAGAAACAGCGTGCCTTTGTCGGCTTCTTCGAACCTTCCGGCGCGCGCTTTGGTAGCCCCGGTAAAGGCTCCCGCTTCATGACCGAACAATTCGGCCTCGATCAGCGTCTCAGGAAGCGCTGCGCAGTTCATGGTGACAAGCGGCTCGTCCCAGCGCGTGGACAGGCGGTGCAGGCGCTCGGCGATGAGTTCCTTGCCGGTCCCGCGCTCGCCGATGACGAGGACGGGCCGCTCCATGGGCGCGGCGCGGCTGGTGCGCTCCACCGCGTCGAGAAAGGCACCGGACTGGCCGATAAATTGGTTTTCGCGCTCCACATACCCCTCCTATGCGCCACTATATAGGGAATTTTCCCAAGATTTGGCAATGGAAACCATATGGTAATGAGTGTTCGGAGGGAAACACCGCAGATTTCCGCGATTTTCTCAGTTTGGCACGCCGGTTGCAGAGCAAGGGGCAAGACAGACAATCCGGCCCCGACAGACCGCGGCGCCGCGCCATTCGAGGGAGTGACCCACATGTACGACAAAGCCTTCTGGAACAGCAAGCTTGGTCAGGCCGCTTTCGCCAGCGTTCTGGCGACGACCGCAATGATCGCGTTGACGACCCAGCTTCAAACCACCCCGAACAGCTTTGCTGGCGCGAGCGAACTGATCGCGGCGGTCGAACTGGCCTGAGAGTGATCGTGACCGACCGGAAAACCTCAAAGGCAAGCGGTAACGCGTTAGGGCCGGAGCGCTCAGTCCCCGTAAATGGCGGTGCCCCCGACACCGCCGCTCCGGCCCGCCCCAAGCCTGGTGCCGACTTGTCGCCTGAGCGCAGCGTTACCCGCCCCGCGCAGCTTTCCAGGCTCGACGCCGAAATCGAGGCCTTGCGTCGCAGCCCCACTCCGACGCAAGGTCGGTCAAGACAATCGCCTGACGAGGACGGTCAGCGCGCCAACAACCCGTTTCTAGATGGAGTAGCCTTCATGGGCATTTTCAGCCGCACCAGGGACATTATCGCTGCCAACTTCAACGACATGCTCGATAAGGCGGACGATCCTTCCAAGATGATCCGCATGATCATCCTCGAAATGGAGGAGACCCTGGTCGAAGTGCGCGCCAGCGCCGCGCGCACCATCGCGGACCAGAAGGAAATGCACCGCCATGTTGTCAAGCTCGACAAGCTTCAGGCCGACTGGGGCGAGAAGGCGCAGCTGGCGCTGTCGAAAGATCGCGAGGATCTGGCCCGCGCGGCTCTGGTCGAGAAGAAGAAGGCCGCCGACATGGGCAACCAGCTCAAGGCGGAGATCGCCGTGCTCGACGACGCGCTGCGCGCCTATGAGGAAGACATTGCCAAACTGCAGCACCGCCTGCGAGAGGCGCGCAGCCGTCAGTCGGCGATCGCTGCACGGCTCGAAAGCGCGGAAAACCGGGTCAAGCTGCGCTCGCTGATGAGCACCGAGCGCACCGATGACGCGCTCGCCAAGTTCGACCAGCTCGAACGCCGCGTGGATTACGCCGAAGGCCGCGCCGACGCGATCAGCATCGGCGAAGACCAGCCCAGCCTTGCTGATGAAATTGCCGCTCTCGAAGGCTCCGACGCCATCGATGACGAACTCGCTGAAATGAAAAAGGCGCTCGGTAAATCCGACGCCAAGAAAGGGGAATAATCGATGGACGACCTTATCCCAGTCCTTGTTGTCGGGATGCTCTTCATCGGTCTGCCGTGGATCATTCTGCATTACATGACAAAGTGGAAGACCGCCGCGACCATCACCTCGGACGATGAGGTGCTGCTCGAAGAGCTCTACAACCTCGCCAAGCGCCTGGATGAACGGATGGACACGGTCGAGCGCCTGGTCGCCGCCGACGATCCCAGCTTCACCCCGGTCAAGCGCCTGCAGGCCGACCAGGACAGCGACAACCAGCAACTGCGTGAACTCGAAATGATGATGCAAGAGAAGAAAGGAACCAAGTCGTGAACTCGCCGCGCACCAAGCTCTACCGTGACAAGCACAACGGCAAGATCATGGGCGTGTGCTCGGGCATCGCCGAGTACACCGGGATCGACACGATCTGGATCCGCCTGGCCGCGGTCGCCTCGATCTTCATGACCAGCGGGTCCTCGATCCTCTTCTACTTCCTGCTCGGGCTCGTCCTGAACAAGAAGCCGCCGCATCTGTACCGCGACACGGCCGAGGAGAAGTACTGGCAGCGCGTGCGGCAGAGCCCGCAACGCACCGCCCGCGAAATCCGCGCCAACTTCCGCGACATCGACCGCCGCCTCGCCTCCGTCGAAGCGCACTATGTCTCAAGCAATCCGCGCCTGACCGCCGAAATCGAGCGGCTGCGCTAATCCACACCAAGCAGGGGCAAACATCATGGAACCCGGACAACTGGCACTCCTGATACCGATCATCGGGGTGATGATCCCGATCGTCGCGATCTGGGCCAAACACCAGCAGAGGATGGCCGAGATTCAGGCCGACAAGACCGCTGAGCACACCGCTGAGAAAGCGGCGCAATACGCCAGCCAGGTGCAACGGCTCGAAGATCGGGTCGTCGTGCTTGAGCGCATCGTCACCGACCGCGGCTACGATGTCGCCACGCAAATCGAAGCGCTGCGCGACACGCGTGAAACCGAGGCAGCGAACACCGGCATTCCGCTCGATTTTGGAAGCAAGGAAAAGGTCTGATGCTACAAGAGCTTATCACCACCGAACTCCTTACCGTTGTGGGCCTGGGCGCTGTCGCAGGGTGGGTCTTCACCACATGGCTGCGCGTCAAGAATGGATACCCACTCGAAGGAAGCTGGGGCCAGACACTTAAGCCCGTGACCGATAATCAGGCAAAGGAACGCGTGGCCCTGCTGACGCAGGAAAACGCCGAGCTGCGCGCCGAGCTGGGTTCGGTCAAGGACCGCCTCGCAAACGTCGAGCGCATCGTCACCGATGGGGGATACCACCTCGGCGCCGAGATCGACGCGCTGCGCGAGCGCGCGCTGGAAAGCCGCCAGGACGAAGGGAACGCGTAATGAGTTTCTGGACCGCCGTTGTCATCGTCGTCGCAATCTGGGCTCTGGTCACCGTGTGGACTCGTCGCCACGATCGCGAAATGGGTGTGACGCGCGATGAGGACGGCAACCCCGTCTTTCCCCCGCAATCCGCGCCCGACACCAGCGCGGCGGAAGCCGAGATCGCCGAGCTGAAGAAGCGCATCGCCGTGCTTGAACGCATCGCAACGGACAACAATTCCAACGATGCGCGCGAGAGGGCGCGGATCGCCTCCGAAATCGAAGCCCTGCGCGAAGCCAAGCCGCCCAGCCTGCCGGCTGACAAGACCCCGGAAAGCAGAACCACCGACGCATCGCGAGCCTCCAGCGACGCGTAACCGAACGCACGAAAGAACGATCAAGCGCAAGAGACAGGATCCGAGCCCATGATTGATGCCCCTTCTTTCACCCCCGCTCTTGAAACGTCGCTGACGAACGCCGCTCCGGCCCCGATGGACCCGACTCTGGTGGTTGCCCTGACCTGTCTTGTCGCGATCACGCTCGTCGTCTTCGCGCTGCTGCGCGCCTGGCAGGACTGGCTGTCGCTCAAGCGCCGCGAACTGGAGAGCCACAGCGCCGAGAAACCGGCCGCCGATGACAACTCTCAGATCAGCGTGGGCGCGGCGCGGATCGAACTGGCCGACATGAAAGAGCGGATCAAGAAGCTGGAAGCGATCGCCAGCGGGGTTGAACTGTAGGGCGGACAGCCGCGGGGTGGAACATTCGCGCGCCCGGACTAAATAGCCGTGGGTCCCAGGGGTCGTCATTGCGAGAAGCGCAGCGACGACGCAATCCAGGGGCGGACGCGCGCAAGGCCCTGGATTGCTTCGCTCCGCTCGCAATGACGAGATTTGACACCTTGCGATCCCTATCCGACATTCTCGAAGAATACGAATTCCTCGAAGGCGATGAGCGTTATCGCCTGCTGATCGAGCTTGGCCGAGAGCTTGAGGACATGCCCGACGCGCTCAAGACCGACGCGACGCTCGTGCGCGGCTGCTCGGCGGCGGTGTGGGTCTATCCCACCGAAGACAGCGACACGCTGCATTTCCTGGCCGACAGCAACGCCGCGATCACCAAGGGCATCGTCGCGCTGGTGATTTCGGCGGTGCAGGACAAGCCCGCCAGCGAAGTCGCGAGCATGGATGTGACCGGCGCGCTGGAACCCTTCGATCTCAAGAACCAGCTCTCCAGCAACCGCACCCAGGGCGTGCCCAACATGATCGCGCTGGTGAAGGAACACGCGGCGCGGCTGGCGGCTGCGGCCTGAGGCCGGCGTGCGGCGGCTTTATCTCGCCGCTGGCTTGTTCTTCGTTGGGCTGGGCGCGATCGGGGCGGCCCTGCCCATCATACCGACCGTGCCGTTTCTGTTGCTCGCCGTGTTCTGCTTTGCGCGAAGCAATCCGGCGTGGGAACAGCGCATTCTCGACCATCCTCACTGGGGACCACAAGTCAGGGATTGGCGCGAGCGAGGGGCGATTTCGCGCCAGGCCAAGGTCATGGCAATCGGCTCCATTGCAACGGGCGTCGGATTCACCTGGTTGACCCTTGGCTTTCCCTGGGTGTGGATTTCGGTGGCGGTTCTGGTGGTGGGAGGCGGCTGGATCGCGACCCGGCCCGAATGAGCGTTTAGACTTCGACCTCGGCGCGTTCTTCTTCGGCCACTTGCAGCCCGGTTTCGCGGGTCATCTCAAACTCGCCATTCCATTGGAGAAGCGACCACACACCGGTGATCACCAGCCCGTCTTCGCTCAGCTGCCCGACATAATCGACCGGGTTCGCATAGCCATCGCGGCGCCCCGGATAGACTTTCGTGAAATCAACCGAGCGCCCGCTGCGATGCCCGGTGATGCGCGCGTTGGCCGGGCTGTCGCTGTAAAGATCGGGCTCAATCGTCGTGCCGCTAAACGCGCCCGCTTCTTCGATAATGTCGGCGAGGAAAGGCGTGGTCGGCGCGTAGTCGCTTGGGTAAGAAAACACCCCGCCCCATTTGCCCGTCAGATTAAGCGGATCGGGCACTCAACGCCTCTAGCACGAGCGCCTCAGGCCCCCACGCTGTCTCGAACGACCGCGACGCCCGCCTCGCGCTGCTCTTTCAGCTCTTTCTTGAGCACTTGCGGATCGCGCGCGAAGACAAAGCCGAAGCTGACGCCGCCCTCTTTGCCGATGGTCGCGTGGTGGAGCTTGTGCGCCTGCACCAGCCGCTTGGCATACCCTTTCTTGGGCACCCATTTGAAATAGCGCTGGTGCACCAGACCATCGTGGATCAGCGTGTAGATCACGCCATAGAGCGAGATACCGACCGCGAACCACCACAGCCAGTCCCAATAGAGCGAGCCGTAGATGTACATGGCGGCGTTGATCGTGCCGAAGACCACCGCGAACAGATCGTTGCGCTCAAACGTGTTGTCATGCGGTTCATGGTGGTCGCGGTGCCAGCCCCAGCCCCAACCGTGCATGATGTATTTGTGCGCCCACCAGGCGAACAACTCCATCCCGATGAGGGACGACATCACGGTCAGGAACACCTCGAACCAGGTCAGGGTCATAGCGCCGCTTCCTTAGGCCCCGCATCCGCCGCCGCCAAGTCCGACGAAGGCGTTACAGCGCCGATCCCCGCTTTCTTGGCACCCGGCAGCGCCCACCAGGGCACGTGCGGAGCGCGATGATGCTCCAGATGATAGCCGAAATGGAAACAGGTGGCGAGGCTGGCGAGCGGGTGAAAATCGTTGCTGCGCGCGTTGTGCGTATCGGCGAAGGGTTTGTCAGCGGCTTGATGATGCGGACGGAAGGTGCCGAAGTAGAACAGCTGGAGCGAGGAAAGCAGCGCAGGCGCGCCATACAGCACGAAAATCTGCATAAAGGGGATATCGAAGACGAACAGGTAAATCCCCACCACCGTGTGCACGAAAATCAGCGAGAACCAGCCGAAATAGCGCTTGAAGAAGGTCCAGTACCAGTGGACGAAGCTGCTGGGATGCTCTTCGTCAAAGTCGGGATCGCCCTTGTGCCCTGACAGCTTGTGATGGACGAAATGCGCATCGCGCATCCGCTTCCACTTGAACCCGGCGTACAGCATCAAGAGCGGCGCGCCTATCGCCGCGTTGACCCGAGGCCACCCGGGAGCGAGTGTGCCATGCATGGCATCGTGGCAGATGATGAACACGCCTACGCTCAGCCAGATTTGCAGCGCCGCCAGAGCGAGCGCAAGCGGCAGGCTGTCCCAGGTCAGCTCGAACACGAACATGCCGTAGAAATGCACACCGAGCCAGCCTCCCGCCACCAACGCCGCCAGCGACAAACCGATCGCCCGCTGAATGGGCTGGCTGGGAAGAGCATGGCGCGTGGTCATGCGGTATATACGCGTGAGCGTAGCATTTGGGTGCCTATAGGCGCTGCGGCGTGATCAATCCACCGCCGGGAAAAACACCTCGCGCAGATGCTCACCGATGCGCGCGGGACGCTTGGTCTCGACGTCGAGGCAGCACCAGCTCGATTTCACTTCGGCGAGCACTTCCTCGCCGCGCTGGATCACCGTGTGATAGAACGCGCGCGCGCCGTTATAGCGTTCGAGCACCGTGCTAGCGATCACGTCGTCTTCCAGAAATGCGGGCTTGCGATAGGTGATCTCGTGCTTCAGCGCCACCCACGCCTTGCTCGCCACTTCTTCCGCCGGAGCGAGCCTTTGCCAATGCTCAAGCACCGCATCCTGAACCCAATTGAGATACCGCGCGTTGTTCACATGCCCCATGAAGTCGATGTCATCGGGAACAACCTTGATGGGGAATCGGAATGGCGCGGAGTGCGATGTTGCTGACATGCGTGTAAGTTAGCGCGGCGTTTCTCAAAATTCCATGAGAAATTGCCCCTAATTCGGCGTCAAACTTGCCAGTGTTGCACCATGACCGCTAATTGCTCGCCGCGGGCAGGACACGAAGAGAGACATGGCGAGCAAACCCCTCACCCTCTACGAGAAAATCTGGAACGCTCACGTGGTGGAACGCCGCGAGGACGGGACTTCGCTGATCTATATCGACCGGCATCTGGTCCACGAAGTGACGAGCCCGCAGGCGTTCGAGGCGCTGCGAATGGCGGGGCGCCCGGTGCGCCGGCCCGAGCTCACCCTCGCCGTGCCCGATCACAACCTGCCCACCACCGCGCGCCGCGATGCAAGCGGGGGCAAGGTGCCGATTGCCGATCCGCAAAGCGCAGCGCAGCTCGCCGCGCTGGAAAAGAACGCGCCCGATTTCGGTATTCGCTACATCGGTGACGCCGACGCCGAGCAGGGAATTGTCCACGTGGTCGGCCCCGAACAGGGTTTCTCGCTTCCGGGCACCACGATTGTCTGCGGCGATTCGCACACGGCGAGCCATGGCGGGCTTGGCGCGCTGGCCTTTGGCATCGGCACCAGCGAGGTCGAGCACGTGCTCGCGACGCAGACGCTGCTGCTTCAGCAATCCAAGCCGATGGTAGTGTGTGTCGAAGGCGCTCTTGGGCCGGGCGTTTCGGCCAAAGATCTGATCCTGCACATCATCGGGGTGATCGGCGCAGCGGGTGGCACCGGCCACGTGATCGAGTATCGTGGGCCCGTGTTCGAGGCGATGAGCGTCGAAGAGCGCCTGACCGTGTGCAATATGAGCATCGAGGCGGGGGCCAGAGCCGGGCTGATCGCGCCCGATGAGACCGTGTTCCGCTATCTGAAGAACCGCCCGATGGCGCCCAAAGGCGCCGACTGGGACGCCGCGCTCGCCTATTGGCGCACGCTTCACAGCGATGATGGCGCGGTGTTTGCAAAATCGGTGACGATCAACGCCGCCGATGTCGCGCCCACCGTAACCTGGGGGACAAGCCCCGAGGACGTGGTGCCGATCACCGGCTCGGTGCCCTCGCCCGACAGCTTCGCCGATGAGAGCAAGCGCGCGGCAGCCGCCAAGAGCCTCGACTATATGGGGCTTTCCCCGGGCACCGCGATGACCGACGTGCCGGTCGAGAACATTTTCATCGGCAGCTGCACCAACAGCCGGATCGAGGATTTGCGCAGCGCGGCGGAAATCCTACGCGGGCGGCGCAAGGCCGACAACGTACGCTGGGCCATAGTGGTGCCGGGCTCTGGCCTGGTCAAAGCGATGGCGGAAGATGAAGGGCTCGACCGCATCTTTACCGAAGCGGGCTTTGAGTGGCGCGAGCCGGGCTGCTCGGCGTGTCTGGGCATGAACCCCGACAAGGTGCCTTCTGGTGAGCGCTGCGCATCGACTTCGAACCGCAATTTCGTGGGCCGCCAGGGGCCGGGAGCGCGCACGCATCTCGTCTCGCCCGCTATGGCGGCGGCGGCGGCGGTGACGGGCAAGCTGACCGATGTGCGGGAGCTTCAGAAGTGACCGGCTCGTGCCATTGCGGTGCGGTGCGCGTGACGGTGACGCATAAGCCTGATTACGTGAATTTCTGCGATTGCTCCTTGTGCGCCAAGAGTGGCGGCGTCTGGGGCTATTATGAAAGCGCGGATGTTACCGTTAAGGGCGAAACGCGCGGCTACCGCCGCGTCGACTACGACGAACCCGCGGTTGAGGTGCACCATTGCCCCCATTGCGGGACCACCACACATTGGGTTCTGACCGAGCACTTGGAGGGCGACCGCATGGGCGTTAACGCGCGCATTTTCGAGCCCGCCGAACTCTACGGCGTCGAAGCGCGCTTTCCGGATGGGCGCAACTGGTTTGGAGAAACCGCACCCGGCGATCGCCGCCCGCCCGGGAAACTGGGCGTGGACGCGTTTCTGTAAACCCTGCTATCTTGCATCGCAGGAGAGAGCGGACCAAGAGAAAACCATGACCGACAAGACCCCCGACCCCGAAGACAAGAAAACCTCCGCTGTCGCCGTGGGCGCGGCGGCTATCGGATCCGCGGCCATCGCTGCGGCCTTGCTCTATGCCGGGCGCCGGTTCCGCAAGAAGCCGGAGGACAGCGCGATCGGCGCAGAGCAAGTCAAGACGCCGCCCTCGGGCGAACCGCCGGAAACCGACTGAAGACTCACGACGCCCTATGGACACGCTCAAGACCGTCACCGGCACGGCCACCCCCTTTGGCCAGAAGAACGTCGACACCGACGTCATCATCCCGGCCAAATGGCTCAAGACCATCACCCGCGACGGCCTTGGCGAAGGGGCGTTCGAAACGGTGCGCGAGACCCCTGGCAATGTGTTCGACGATCCGGCCTATGCTGGCGCACCTATCCTGATCGCGGGCGACAATTTCGGCTGCGGCTCCAGCCGCGAACACGCCGCCTGGGCGATCCTTGATCTGGGCATCCGCGTGGTCATCGCGCCGAGCTATTCCGACATCTTCTCGGGCAACGCGGTCAAGAACGGCATCCTGCCCGTGGTTTTGCCGCAGGACGCAATCGACCGCCTGATGGAAGTCGCGCGCGAAGGATCGCCGATCACGGTCGACCTCGACACGCAGACCGTGACCACCGAGTATCAGGATCGCTTCCCCTTCGAGATCGACCCCTTCCGCAAGCGCTGCCTGCTCAACGGGCTCGACGAAGTGGCGCTGACGCTGGAGCGTGACGCGGCCATCGGCTCGTTCGAGAAGCGCCGCGCGGCCACGCAGGGCTGGCTGAGCGCTGGTACCAATACCTGACCTCACAGAAACGGGAGAGAGAAACCGATGAAAGCCATTCGCACCCACGAGGTCGGCGGCCCCGAGACCCTGACGCTTGACGAAATCGATGTGCCCACTCCTGGCAAGGGTGAGGTGCTGGTTGCGGTCAAGGCCTGCGCGATCAACTATCCCGACACGCTGATGATCCGCGACCTTTACCAGTTCAAGCCCGAGCGGCCCTATTCGCCCGGCGGGGAGCTGGCGGGAATTGTCGAAGCGGTCGGCGAAGGGGTGGAGAACTTCAAGATCGGCGACCGAGTGATGGCGGGCATGGGCAATGGGGGCCTGCGCGAAAAGGCCATTGTCCCCGCCAATCGCATGTTCCCGATCCCCGATGGCGTCCCGTTCGAGAAGGCCGCCTCGCTGCTGATGACCTATGGCACCACGATACACGGCCTCAAGGATCGCGGCCACATCAAGGAAGGCGATGTGGTGCTGATCCTCGGCGCGGCGGGCGGCGTCGGACTTTCCGCGATCGAGCTGGCCAAGGCCTTCGGCGCGCGCGTCGTCGCGGCGGTTTCCAGCGAGGCCAAGGGCGAGGTCGCCAGAAAGGCGGGCGCGGACGAGGTCGTCATCTATCCGCGCGGTGAGATGGACAAGGCCGCGTCCAAGGAACTCGCGAACGCGTTCAAGGCCGCCTGCGGTCCCAACGGCGCCGACATCGTCTACGATATTGTTGGCGGCCAGTATTCCGAGCCCGCTTTGCGCGCCATCGCCTGGGAGGGGCGCTTTCTGGTCGTGGGTTTTCCGGCGGGCATCGCCAGGATGCCGCTCAACCTCACGCTGCTCAAATCCTGCGACATTTGCGGGGTGTTCTGGGGCGCCTTTACCGCGCGCGAACCCGCCAGGTTCATGGCGCAGGTTCAAGAGCTCTTCCAGCTAATGAAGGACGGCAAGATCGACCCGCTGGTCTCCGAAACCTTTCCGCTGGAACGCGCGGGCGAAGCCATCGCCAAACTCGAAAACCGCGAGGCGGTTGGCAAGCTTGTCGTGACGATGGAATAGCGCTCAATGGACTAAGCACGAATTGGGGCAGGATTGGCTTGCCGCCCTTCGCGCCCCCGCCTATTCCCACACGGTATCATTTTCGGAGGGACCGATGACCGAATTCAAAGACCGCGAACGCGCCGAAGAAGCTCACTTCGCGATGGACGAAGAATTCCAGTTCAAGATTTCCGCGCGCCGCAACCGCCTGCTGGGCGAATGGGCCGCGGGCCTGATGAACCTGACGCCCGAAGAAACCGACGCGTACAAGAAAGCGGTGGTGCAGGCCGATTTCGAAGAGGCGGGCGATGAAGACGTGATCCGCAAGCTTTTGGGCGATCTCACCGCAGCCAACGCGGATGTGAGCGAGGCCGACATTCGCGTGAAGCTGGATCAGATGGCGGTGGAAGCCAAGCGCCAGCTCACCAGCGAACTTTAACGCACCGGAGACGCACCGATGCCGATGAAGGGCGAAGACATTATCGCCGCAATCGAAGCGGAGCTGCCCGGTGCGGTGGTTGAGCTTACCGATCTCGCCGGGGATGACGACCACTGGGCCGCGCGCGTGACCGCCCCGCAATTCGCAGGCAAGACACGCGTTGCGCAGCACAAGATGGTCTACGCCGCCTTCGGGGAGAAGATGGGCGGCGAACTGCACGCCTTGCAAGTCACGACCGTGGTGCCCAAGTAGGCGCTAGCGCGGGGCACCCGCTATCACACATCCACCCAGATGAAGGCCGAACACCCATGGCTGATATCAACGAACGCATCTCCACCCTCGTTGGCGACAACGATGTCGTCCTGTTCATGAAGGGCACGCCGCTCTTCCCGCAATGCGGCTTTTCGAGCCGCGCAGTAGCGATCCTCGATCACGTCGGCGTCGCCTATGAAAGCGTCGATGTCCTGCAGGACATGGATATCCGGCAGGGCATCAAGGCCTATTCAGACTGGCCGACCATCCCCCAGCTCTATGTCAAGGGCGAGTTCGTCGGTGGCAGCGACATCATGATGGAGATGTTCGAGGCGGGCGAGCTGAAACAGCTGATGGACGACAATGGGATCACTGCGGCCGCGACGTAAGGTTTTGCGAGCGCCGATCCGGGCGCTCATCTTCAGGCCCTTTGCGCCTTTTGCGCTGCCAGCGTTGGCGCGCCCGCGGTCGGTCGCCCGGTTGCTTGCCGACAGTCCACGCGACCGGAACCGCACCGTCTCACCGGATAACCCTCTAAAATCAAAAAAAACCGCCCTGGGTGACCAAACCCAAGGCGGCTTTTTTTTGCACGGGGAGGTCGGACCAGAGACCAGGAAGATCCAACCTCGCTTAGAAGACCACTGGGTCTGCCAATAGGTATGCACTCCCTGTGCCAAAATATTGAACATTCCGTTTATCAGCCGCTTGGACGGTTAATGGGCGCGCAACCATAAGCGCGGTTGTAAAGTGGTCCGACACTAATCCGGCGCGCCACGCCTGGGCACTGGTCGGCTCGCAAACAGGCCAGTTTCAACTGTGTCGCTTGGCAAGCGCGCGAACGCACGCCATCACACGCGCCATGAGCGACTCCCCTTCCCAGAAGCGAACTCCCCAGGGCATTCCCGCTGCCACGATCGTCATCTTTCGCGCCTGTCCTGATGGCGGCGCGCCGCAAATTCTGATGACGGTGCGCTCGCGCACCATGGCGTTTGCAGGCGGAATGGCTGTGTTTCCCGGCGGGCGGGTTGATCCCGAGGACTTCGCGCTTGGCGAAGCGGTTGCCGCGCAAGGCGGCCTTACCCCCGATGAAGCCGGCCACCAGATAGCCGCCGTGCGCGAGACGCTGGAAGAGACGGGCCTTGCGCTGGGGCTCAGGGGCGGCATCTCCGCCGCAACCGCGCAGCAGGCCCGCCGCTTGCTGGAGGAGAAAAAGGCGCTCGCCCCTGTGCTCAGCGCTTTCGACTGGGAACTGGACCTTGATCAAATCGTGCCCTTCGCGCGCTGGTTTCCCAAGAATGAGAACCTCTCGCGCGTCTACGACACCCGCTTCTACCTCGCCGACCTTGGCACCGGCGCGGTCGATGTGTCGGTCGACAATTCGGAGAATACCAAGCTGTTCTGGACCAGCGCGCAAGGGGCGCTGGAGTCAGCCGAGCGCGGCGAGATCAAGCTGATCTTTCCCACCCGCCGCAACCTTGAACGCCTCGCGCTCTTTACAAGCTTCGCCGAGGCGCGCGCTCAGGCCGAGGCGATCCCGGTCAAGACGATCGTGCCCAAGGTCGATGACAGCACCGGCACCCCGATGCTGACCATTATGGAAGACGCCGGATATCCGATCACCGCCGAATTGCTGGAAACCGTGGCGCGGGGCTGAACGCCCTTAAACCCAGGGGTCAGCGCCGGTAAAATTCGCGTCTGTTCTCGCGAAAACTCACGACGCGATAGCCGCGCTCGGCCATTTCCTTGCGGTAATCGTGCTTCGCATCGGCCACTTCGCGCTGATATTCGGCCTTGGCCTCGACCCGATCCTCGTAATCGGTCGCGCGCCGCAAATCGCTCCTGAGCTCGCGCTTCGCCTCGCTGAGATCGGTCTGGTAATCGATCCACCACGGATTGCTCTCGTTGTTGGGCGAGATCTCAAGCCCGCGCTTGCCATCGACGATGATCTCCGGATCGTGGGCGCTCGCGGAGACGGGCACGGCGAGCGCGGTGGCGGCGAGCAAGGGAACAAGGATCGTGCGCATGACGGGTTTCTCCTGTTTGCAAGGGTGTGACTACACTTGTCGTCTCAAGCTGAACGGCAACCGAACTGGTCCCCGCATTTGGCAACACCCCATTCCTCACCCCTTTGCTGAGCGCGATGAAGCGAGACCGACGCGGGTCTTGCGCTTTCCTTTGACAAGAGCGCCAGCGCCGTTCAGCAAAAGGATCAAACGCGCGCTCGAGCCCTCGATGTCCGCGCCACGCCGCACAACTCAAGGAGCCGCCATGCTGCGCCGCGCTTTCGCTGTCTTAGCCCTTTCACTAGCCTCGCTCTCATTGGCGCCCGCATCCGCCAAACCGGTTGAGTTCTTTCAGGTCGAGGGTGTGACCTACGATGAAAGCGTTCCGGCCTTCGAAGACCAAGCGGGCTATGAGATCGGCGAGCGCCCGGTGCGCTACGCGGACATGGTGGCCTATCTGCGGGGCCTTGCCGAACGCTCGGACCGGATCAGCGTCGAGACGATCGGCTATTCGCATGAGCGCCGCCCGATCCTGACTTTCACGGTCACAAGCCCCACCAATCACGCTAATATCGAAACAATCCGCCAGACGCATCTTGCCCGGCTGGAGGGTAACGCGGCGCCGAGTGCGGCCCCCATGGTGCTCTGGATCAACTGGGGCGTGCACGGCTCGGAAACCTCCTCGATGGATGGCGCGATCCCGCTGCTGTATCACTACGCCGCCGCGCAGGGGCCGGCGGTCGAAGCGCAGCTGAGCGACGCGGTGATGATCGTCACCGTCACCTTCAACCCCGACGGCCACGCCCGGCGCATCAACCATGTCGAGACCTTCTGGTCCTACGGCGAAAATACCGATTTGAACGACGCGGCGCACAATCTGTGGACCGAGGCGCGGGTCAACCATTACTGGTTCGATCTCAACCGCCAGTGGCTGCTGCTCACCCAGCCCGAAAGCCAGGCCTGGATTCGCCAGTGGCACAAATGGAAGCCGATGGTCTCCGCCGACTATCACGAGATGGGCTCGTCCTCGCCTTACTACTTCCACCCCGGAGAGGAGCTGCGCCGCAACCCGCTGATCCCCCGGCGCGCGCGCGAGTTGACGCAAGCGATCGGTCAGCGCCACGCCGCCTTCATGGACAGCGAGGCGCGGCTCTATTCGACCGAAGAGGGCTTCGATAATTTCTATATCGGCAAGGGCTCGACCTATCCGCAGATCAACGGTTCGCTCGGCATCCTGTTCGAGGCGGGCGCGGCGCGCGGCGGATCGGTTGAGACCGAGCGCGGGCTGGTCGAGACCGCCGACAACGCGCGCACGCATTTTCGCACCGCTTTGACAACGATCCAGGGTTCGCTCGACCTGCGCGACCAGATCACCGCCTATCAGCGCGATTTCTTCGCCGAGAACGCCCGTCAGGCCGCAGGGCGTGGCGGATGGGTGTTTACAGCAAAGGGCGATCCCGAACGCGCGGCGCGCTTTGTGCGGCTGCTCAACATGCACGACATCGCGGTTCGCCGCTTGTCGGGCGATGTGTCGGCGGACGGGCGGATCTATCCCGCCGGGACGAGCTATTTCGTGCCCACCGCACAGACCAACAGTCGCATGATCCGCGGCATCTTCGAACGCTTGACGAGGTTTGAGGAGAACGTCTTTTACGACGTGTCGGGCTGGACACTGCCACTCGCCTACGATCTTGAATATTCACAGGTCGGCTCTGCCCCGGCGGGCGATCTGGCCGATGGCGGGTTTCAGAGCGCGCCCGCTCCGGACCGCGCCTCTTATGGCTATGTCTTCGACTGGTCGCACACTTACGCCCCGCGCGCGCTCAACCGCATTCTTTCAAAAGACGTGATGGCCCGCGCTGCGATGGAAGAAACGGTGGTGCGCACGACCGCAGGCGATGTGCCGCTGGGCCGGGGCTCGATCTTCGTCCCCCTCGCCCGGCAGGAAACCCCGCGCGAGGAGATTCACGCGATCATGGAGGAAATCGCCGCCAAGGACGGCGTGCCGGTCTACGCCGCGACCACGGGGCTGACGCCGGTGACGGGCAAGGATCTGGGCGCGGTCGCCATCAATCGCGCGCTGGAAAATCCACGCGTCGTGCTCGCCTATGAAGGCGGGCTTGCGCGCTATGATGTGGGCGAGGTGTGGTGGACGCTCGATTTTCGCCACCGCGTGCCGGTCACCATCGTCAAGAAGGACGATCTGGGCTCGCTCGACTGGAGCGAATACACGCACCTTGTTCTCGTCGGGGGCGAGGCGGCGTTCGATGAGGATCTGACCGAGGCGGTCAAAGGCTGGATCGAAAACGGCGGCACGCTGATCGCGACGCGCGACGCGGCGCTGTGGGCCGAAGAGGCGATCCTTGGACGCGCGGATGAGGAAGACGAAAGCGAGGAAGCGCCCGAGGAAGCGTCGGAGGAAGACGGTGAAACCGGCACCGTGCCAGAGCGTCTCGACTTCGCCGATATGAGCGTGCGCGACGCGGAGCACGTGATCGGCGGCGCGATCTTTGCCGCCGATCTCGACACCTCGCACCCGCTCGGCTTCGGTTTTGCCGATCGCGATCTGCCCGTGCACCGCAATGAGAGCTTCACGCTTACACGTCCCGAGGACAATCCGTATGCGGTGCCGGTCCAATACACGCAGGAACCTCTGCTTACCGGCTACGCCTCTCAGCGCCGTCAGGAGGAGATCGCGGGCACGCCCTCCGTCGTCGCCGAGCGCGTGAAAAGCGGCGCGGTGATCCTGATGGCCGACAACCCGGTCTTTCGCGGCACCTATCCGGGCACCGAGAAGCTGCTGATGAACGCGATCTTCTTCTCCTCGCTGATCGACGCCCCGCGCGGCGATTACGATCCGGAGAACGAGACGGACTAGACCGCGCAAAGGCAACCGATCGTACGAGCGCCCGAACCCGAAAAGGTTCGCAAGAGCGACCGCTCGCCCGCAGCCGCCCCCCAGCCCGCCCCGCAGCCCGGCCCGCGTCCGGGCGAAGGGAACAGCGGCGAGGAAAGAGATGAAATGGCGCGCCCTAGAGGACGAAGTCCGAACCAGACAAAGGCAAGGGCGCGCGATTTGAACGAAGTGAAATTGGCGCGCCCTGTAGGACTCGAACCTACTACCTCAAGATTAGAAGTCTCGCGCTCTATCCAGATGAGCTAAGGGCGCGCGCCGAAGAGGCCCTTAGCGCGCTTTCGCCGCCATGGGAATCGCGCTAGGGGCCGCAAGGCATGGAAAAGACCACTCTTCCCCCCGAATACGACGTAGACCCCACCGACAATATCGTTGCCATCGACACCGCCCCGGTGACTTTCCGGTTCTACGACTTTGTCATGGCGGCGTTTGTCGCAATCCTGCTGCTCTCCAACATCATCGGGGCGGCCAAGCTCACCTATGTGGAGGTGAGCTGGTGGCCAAGCGGCTGGTGGCCGGCGGCGGACGGGGTGTTCATCTATGGCGCGGGGATCCTGTTCTTTCCGCTGGGCTATGTCATCGGCGATGTGCTGACCGAGATTTACGGCTTTGCCCGCGCGCGCCGGGTGATCTGGACGGGCTTTGCGGCGATGATCTTCCTTGCGTTCATGAGCTATGTCGTCGTCAGCCTGCCCGCCTTCGACGGCTGGACCTGCGCGGCGAGCGGGTTCGACACCCCGCCCGGCCCCCTCGCCTCCACCATCGATCCCGGCGGCCCTTCCGGTGCCATCTGCCAGCAGACCTATGAGAGCGTCTTTGGCAGCACGTGGCGCATCGTGGTTGCCTCGATCGTCGCGTTCTGGGCGGGCGAGTTCGTCAATTCCTATGTCATGGCCAAGATGAAGGTGTGGACCAAAGGCCGCGCCTTATGGACCCGCACGATCGGTTCGACCGTGGTAGGCCAGGGCGTCGACAGCCTGATCTTCTACCCCGTTGCCTTCTACGGCATCTGGACGAGCGAGGCGGTGGTGACGGTGATGGTCACCAACTGGCTGCTCAAGGTCTTCTGGGAAGCGGCGCTGACCCCGGTGACATACGCGGTGGTCGGTTGGCTCAAACGCGCCGAAGGGGTCGATCTGTTCGACACCGAGACCGATTTCTCGCCATTTTCAGGTCGTGAGAAACGCGCCTAGGCCGCCTAGTTGCGCAGTGCGTCGTCGGCCACGATATCCACCCGCGGGATCAGGTTGAGGCGGCCCGCCAGGAGCTTCATGTCCTTTTCGACCGGGCCGCTGGCGAGCGCCGCGTGGCTTTGCGCGAGGCGCAGCACCAGCGCATCCTCTTCAAGCACCAGGCGGCTCATTTCAAGCGACCGCCGCGAATTGGCGCCCAGCCGGCGCGCAAGCCGCACGCTAAGGCCCCAGTTTATCGCTTCGTCGAGCGCCGCCTCGCTCGCCAGGGCGCGGACCCGCTCGTCCAGATCGAGCGCGTTGCCGTTCGCCGCAATCGCGGCCGCCAGCATGGCGCGTTCCGCGCCGCTTATCGCAATCCAGCGCTTTTGCAGCGCCCAATCGATCGCCTGGGGCAAGCGGATATTGGGCTCGATCTGCATCGAGGCGAGCGACAGCATGGTCGCCGCCAGACGCAGCCGCTCATTCCCGTGATCGCGCGCGGGCGCGGCGTCGAGCGTCCAGCTGGCCATCCGCGCCGCCAGGGTCGGCGGAGCGCCGCGCCCGGCGGCAAAGGTGGACACGCCAGCGAGCAGCGGGTCCTGCGCGCGGGCCTCGGGCGCAAGGCTGTCATGAAGTATCCCTTCGCGAAGACCCCACGAGGAAAACACCACCCGGCTCGGCTTCAGCGTCGCAAGCAGCGCCTGCAAGAGGATGGCCGCATCGGGCAACCGTTCGGCCCGCATGGTCGAGATGCGTTCGCGCGCCTTGAGGCTCTCGGGCGTTTCTTCGCCCAGCGCTTTGGTAAGGCTCATCGCCCGCTTGGCGCTGAGCGAGAGCCCGTGCGGATCGCTCAACGGGTGCCCTTGCGCCTGCATCGCAAAGACCGACATCGCGCGCCAGGTGCCGCCGACAAGAAACAGCTTTGCGCCCTTGGCGCGCTTCTTGGCCCCCTTTGCAAGATCCTTCTCGAGCGCGGCGCGCATGGCGCTGTCCGATCCGTCCGCGCGCTCGCGGTAGTCCGGCAGTCGCAGCGCGCCCAGAGGGAGGGTGATCGGGTGGCTCACATCGCCCTTGGCAAGGTTGACAAGCTCAAGGCTGCCTCCGCCAAGGTCGGCAACAATACCCTCAGCGCCCGGAAACGCGCCCGCAACGCCGTGGGCGCTCAGGATCGCTTCCTCTTCCCCGCTCAGAATGCGCGGATGGAGGCCAAGCTCCCTGATCTCGGCGACGAGATCGGCACCATTGCTCGCCTCGCGCACGGCGGCGGTGGCGACGGTCTCCACGTCGGAAACGCCAAGGTCCTTCAGCAGAAGCGTGAACCGCCGCAGGCCCTGCATAGCGATCTCGATCGCCTCGGGCGCGAGCGTCGCGTTCTTCGCAATGTCCCGGCCAAGCCTGGCGGTGACCTTCTCGTTGAGCAGAACTCTCGGCGCCCGCATCGAACCGCCGTAAACGACAAGGCGGACCGTGTTCGAACCGATATCGATAATTGCCCGGGCAGCGACGCTGCCGGAGAACGCCCCGTCGCGTTCCTCTCGCCGTCGTTTGAAACTCATCGCGTCTTTATGCTCTTCCCCGCCTGGCTAGCGACCTCAAGCCCGTCCCCTTCAGCCGCTTCGACCCTTGCGCAGCGACAATTTGGGAACGCCTCCGGCCTCCAAAGCACCTCCGCGCCCGGAAAGCGAGGGGTTGGTCATGAAATAGCGATGGCAGTTGAACGGCTTCTCGCCCGGCTCGACCCGCGAATAGGTGCCATCGGCGTTGAGCCACCAGCTCTGCTCGGTGTCGAGCATGTTGGCGAGCAGCACTTGCTGGAGCACCTGATCGTGGACCGTGCGGTTGAGGATCGGGATCAGGCTTTCGACCCGGCGATCAAGATTGCGGCCCATCAGATCGGCCGACGAGATGAAGACGGCCGATTGCGCGCCGGGCATGGGGCGACCATCGGCAAAGGCGTAAATGCGGCTGTGTTCGAGGAAACGACCGATGATCGATTTGACGCGAATGTTCTCGGACAAACCCGGTTCGCCCGGCTTCAGACAGCAAATGCCGCGCACCACCAGTTCGACCGAGACACCCGCCTGGCTCGCGGCGTAGAGCCGGTCGATCATCCCCTTGTCGGTGATCTGGTTGCACTTCATCCAGATCGCGGCGGGCTTGCCCTTTTGCGCGTTGGCAATCTCGGTATCGATGCGCCGGTACAGCTCTTCACGAAGATCGAGCGGGGCGATCTTGATGAGTTCAAGATCCTTGGGCTCGACATAGCCGGTGACGAAATTCATCATCCGCGCCGCGTCGCGTCCCAGCCGCGGATCGGCGGTGAAGAAGCTCATATCGGTGTAGATCTTGGCGGTGATCGGGTGATAATTGCCCGTGCCGAAATGGCAGTAAGTGCGGAAACTGTCGCCCTCGCGCCGCACCACCATCGCGGTCTTGGCGTGGGTCTTCCAGTCGGTGAAGCCGTAGATCACCTGAACCCCGGCGCGCTCCAGCTTGGTCGCCCATTTGAGGTTCTGCTCCTCGTCAAAGCGCGCCTTCAATTCGACCACGGCGGTGACCGACACGCCGTTTTCCGCCGCTTCGATCAACGCGTTGATGACGGCGGATTGCGAGCCCGCGCGGTAGAGCGTCTGCTTGATCGCCACCACGTCCGGATCGTTCGCGGCCTGCCGGATGAAATCGACCACCACTTCGAAGCTCTCATAGGGGTGGTGGATCACGATGTCTTTCTCGCGGATGGCGGAGAAAACATCGCCATCGTGCTCGCGCACGCGTTCGGGATAGCGCGGGGAATAGGCGTCGAACTTGAGATCGGGGCGATCTTCGGAGACGATCTCGGCAAGCCCGTCGATCCCGATCATCCCATCGGTCTTGATCACCGCAGCCTCGTGCACGCCGAGCTGTTCGAGCAGCATCGCCTCGGCCTGGGGGTCGAAATCCTCTTCGAGTTCGAGCTGGATCACCTGGCCCCGGCGGCGGCGCTGGATCGCGCTGCGGAAGGTGCGCACCAGATCCTCGGCCTCTTCCTCGATCTCGATATCGCTGTCGCGCAGCACCCGGAACAGGCCGTCGCCCTCGATAGTGAACCCGGGAAACAGACGCTTGGCATAGCGCTGGATGAGGCTCGCAATCGAGATGTAGATCGCCTCTCCGGTTCCCGCGATATCGCTGGGCACGCGAACGAAACGCGGCAGCGCGGTGGGGATCAGGATCATTTCGATCAGCTGTTCCTTGTCGGCATCGCGCGTCAGCGTGAAGAGCAGCCCCATCCCCTCGTTCTGCACGAACGGGAACGGGTGCGCGGGGTCGAGCGCTTGCGGCGTGATGACCGGCAGGATCTCTTCAAGAAAGTAATTCGCCAACCAGTCATGCGCCTGCGTTTCGATGCGCTGTTCGTCGGCAATGTAGATATCGCTGTCTGCCAACGCCTCGCGCAGCGCGCGCCAGATATCCTGCTGGCGTTCGGAAAGCTCGGCCAGCTTGGCGCGGATCGCGACCAGTTGCTGGCTGGGCGTGCGCCCGTCAATCGCGGTCTTGTCGATCCCGCGCTGCGCCTGGCCGACCAGCCCTGCGACGCGGATCATCATGAACTCGTCAAGATTGCTGCCCGAAATCGAAAGGAAGCGCAGCCTCTCCAGCAGCGGATAGGCGGTGTTGTCCGCTTCGGCGAGCACACGCTCGTTGAACGACAGCCAGGACAGCTCGCGGTTGAAATAGTTCTCGCCATCGCTCGCCGCGCCCAAATCGGGCGTATCGGGCGTATCGTGGATGATCGGAGCGCTGCTCATCGCCTGGCCTGGTCCCTTCCCTTTCGCTGTCGATGCGTCTGATCCTCGCAGCGCGACCGACACGACGCAACTAACGACTTGGGCCCTGCCCCAGGAATGTCAAATCGATATCGCCCCCTCAAACGAGCGAGCGCGCCTCGGCAATCTGAGTGATCCCGCGCTTGCCCTTTGCGTCGCGGCCCAGCTGGACGATCACATCGATCACGCTCGCCGCGTAGGCGATGGTGTCGGAACGCGTGAGGCCGATCCCGGTTTGCATCACCATCAGCGACAATTGTTCGAGCGCGCCGCGCAGCGAGTTGGCGTGGATCGTCGAGAAACTGCCCGGATGGCCGGTGTTGATCGCACGCAGGAAGGACACGCTCTCTCCGCCGCGCAGTTCGCCCAGTACGATGCGGTCGGGCCGCAGGCGCAAGGCGGCCTGAAGCAGCTCGTTGGCGGTGACCTTCGCCTCGCCCAGCTCGCCCTTGACCGCGACAAGCCCGACGCAGTTTTCGCCGGGAAACTTGAGCTCGGGTGTGTCCTCGACCAATACGACGCGCTCTTCGGACGGGATTTCGCCTAGCATGGCGTTGAGGAAAGTCGTCTTGCCCGTGCTGGTCCCGCCGGAAATCAGGATCGTGCGGCGCTGGCGGATCGCTTCACGCAGATAGTCGATCGGCCGCGCCTGGGGGTCAGGCATCTCGACCTGCGTCTCGCCCGAAAGGGGACCGGCGTCATACGCGTCAAGCGGCAGGTCCAGCCGACGGTGGCGGCGGATCGCCATGATCCAGTGCTTGCGGCTTGCCGGAGGCCCACAGAACTGGATACGCGCGCCATCGGGCAGCGTTGCGCCCAGCAGCGGATGTTCGCGGTTGATCCCCTGGTGGCTGACGCGCGCGACCTGTTCGGCAAGCCGCTGCACCAGTCGGTCATCGATTTCCGGCGTTGCGATCCGGCGAAACCCGGCGCCTTCCGAGGCGTCCTCGACCCACACCTCGCCCGGCCGGTTGACCATGATTTCGGTCACCGTGTCGCGATCCAGCCAGCGCTTGAACGGCTCCAGATACGCATCGAGATAGACGCTGCGCTCGGCCAGCCGTTCAAGGCTGCTGGTCGGCTCTTCCGGCAACCGGGCCGCCGACGCGCCCTCGCCGGATGAGGGGAGAGGATGGATATCGGCGCTCATGATCGACGGGCCAGCATGCGGGGGCAGCCTCAGTTCGAAACCGTGCTGAAGTCGAGATCGCGCGAGGTGAAGACGCGAATGGGTTCGCCCATCTTCACGCGGATCGTCGGGCTGATGCCGGCGTCGGGCGAGGCCGTTTGCGCGCCGCCGAGGAACACCGACGTGCCGCCCGAAACAATGCCTCCCAGCCCCCCGATGACAGACAGGAGCATCGAGGAGCCAAAGCGCTTGAAGAAGTGGCTGTTCACGTCGCCCTCAAGGCCCGTTGTGCCGTCAAAGGCGACCGCGGGCGAGGCGAGATTGACCGACACACCATCGGGACGGATCAGGCGGGTCCAGATCACATAGGCGCGCTTTTGCCCCTGCTGGACGCCCGACTGGTACTGCCCGATCAAGCGCGAAGAGCGCGGGACGAGAATGCGCGTTCCATCAAAACTGCGCACATCCTGGCTCACCACCGCGCGCACATAGCCGGGCACGTCGGTGTTGATCGCGGTTTCGAGTACGGCGGGAATCAGAGTGCCTTGCGTGACCGTGGTCGAGGGGTTGGTCATCGGCGTCGCCTGCACCGGCGCGCCGCCCACTCCGCCGATCGAGCTGGCAAAGGCCGCCGCCGATCCCGCCACGGCCCCTGCTTGCGCGCCGGTGGCCGGAGCCCCGCCGCCGACCGCTGGCGGCGCGGCGACGGCGCTGTTGGCGGGCACGCTTGCGTCATAGGGCATGATCGGGCTGGCATAGGGGTTGCTCGCGAGAGCCGGGTTTGTGTCCGGTGCGCGGGTGAGGATCGGCGCGGGCGTCGGATCGGGGCGACGCGGCGCGGGCTCAGGGCTAACCGGCTGCGGCGCCACCGGAGCGGGCGCTGGCGCAGCGGCTGCGACTTGCGCGCTGCCGATCGTCTCAGGCTCGGGAACCTGGGCTGCGTTCATGCTCCACAGCGTGACCGCGCCCAGAGCGCCGACAATGGCGACACCGGCGGCGAGGCCCAGCCCGTCGGTTTTCGACTTGCGATCCGTGACCGCGGGAAAGGCGCTGCGGCTGGCGAGATCGATGATCTCCGCGCTTTCACCCTCGCGCGGATCGCCCGCGTCGAAAGCGCCGTTGTCACTCTTCTTGGGCGGGAGACGCATAGCCAGTCGCATCACTTACTCTCCATCACGGGTTCTGCCGAAGTTTCGAAACGCAAACATGGTGTGTCCCTTCACGGTCTCGCCGCCTGACGCGGCCGGATGATCGTGGGACCGGTGTTGGTCAGAGTGGCGGTTTCATTGCCGGAGCGCAGAATGATCTGAGCAGGCACGCGGTCGAGCACGACCGTATCGCCGCGCACGGTGAAGTTGACCGGCCCTTCGACACCATCCTCATTGGTGATCAGGATCGCCGGGATCGCAGTGCCCTCGGGCCAGGTGAGGAACAGCGCCTCCCCATCGTCATAGGCCCGCGCGGGCAGCAAACCGCTTGTCCCCGCGCCCGCCCATTCAAAGTTCAAACTCGCCGGATCGGCCACCGCGTAAGGGTCTTTCGCCGCCGCCATCTCCAGCGCGTTGGCCTTTTCCTGCTCGGCGGCGGCTTCGAGGGCGGCCAGCCGGGCTTCTTCCTTGGCCTTTTCCAGTTCCGGGTGGCGGAATTGCAGCACGTAGAGCGGCGCGTTGCTGGGCGATGCGGAAAGGTCGAACAGATAGGTACGCTTGCTCGTCACCACGGTCAGGTTGGTCTTGGCACGCACCGCAAGCGGCTTGACGAACAGCAGCGACTGCGCCTTGTTCGGCTGCACCTGCCAAGCGCCGCTGTCGCCGATCGCGACGTTCTCGATTACCTCGTCCTCGGCGAACTTGATCGTGGTCTGCACTTTCACCTTGCCAGGCAGCGAATAGACCATCGCTTCGTCATAAATCACGGTCTGGATGCGCGGATCGGCGGGCGCTTGCTCGCTCGCGGGCGCGGCATCGGCGGCGTCCTGCGCGAATGCGGGCGGCGCCAGCAGAGCGGCGGCGGCAAATGCTGTCAAAGGCAGCAAGGCGGCTGCGCGGTTCATTCTCAATTCCTTTTGGCGGGCGAGCGGCTGGAAGCCGGAGCGCTTTTGAAACGGTTGCCGATCCCGCGCGTGCGGGACGGGCCTGAACGGGTTGACGCAGACCCACCGCCCTGAGCCGTGGATGCGTAGACCTTCGTCTGGCGGACTGTGGTGGTGGCGGGGCCGGTGTCGTTGGCGGCAATCGCGCTCGCGGGCGCAACTTCGGCGCGGCGCTGGACCGCCGCCGCCGCAACCGGGGGCGCGGTGCGCGCGGCGCGGTCCGCCACGATCGGCGCTTGCGCGACGGGCGCGGCGGTGGGTGCGAAGCTGGGTTCGACCTCTTTTGCCGTCGGCGCGAAGCCGAACACCTGCCATTTGGAGACCATGATCGACGAGGTCAGCAGCGCCATCAGCATCAGCATGCAGTGGACAAAACCCACTACGAAGAACGCCATGGCCGCCTGTTGGTTGATTTCGCCGGGCGTCGCGATCAGCGCGGCGAGGATCGGCACCGCCATCTCCAGCATGATCGAACCGCCAACGACCGCGAAGAGCGGCGCAAGGCTGAGCATCAGCATCCCCTTCAGCCAGCCGACAAACAACCCGCGCGTCTGGTTGAACAGCGCCATCACCACGAAGATCGGACCGACCGCGAGCAGCAAAGCGAGGCCAATGCGCGCGGTCACAAGCAGCCCCACCGTGCCCAGCAGAAGCAGCAGCGCGCCCAGCCACATCATGCCGGGGGGCGAGAACATGTTGATGTCGGTCTGCCCGGTCGAGGCTTCCTGCACCGCGATGAACACGACATCGAGCTTTTGCGCGAAGGTCGCCGTCGCCGACCCTTCGCTCTTTGTCAGGACACCCGCCAGCCAGTCGGGCGTTTCAACGAAGATGTTGTAGAACACCGCCGAGAACGCGGCGAAGCTTGTCGCAAAGGTGACAACCAGCCCGATCGTCATGATCCGGGGCACCAGCGCGCGGATCGACAGATTGGAGCGGCCAAGCATCAGGCTGATGCCGAAGAACGCAACGTAGAACGTCAACAGGATGGTCAGCACCAGCGACATCTGACCCTCTGACCCGAAGATCTGGCCGAACGCCTGCTCGCTGACCTCGCTGGCAATGCAGTCTACCGCCGTCAGCGCCGCCGAGACGCCCGCGCCGACCTCCTGGGCCACCAGATCGCAGCTCGTCGCCATTATTCGGCCGCCTGCCAGACGGGATGCCCGTCTTCGTCAACCTCACCGTTGCCGCCATCGGGCCACGCCTTGTTGGTGAGCGCGGGGTACCATTGGCTCGGCTCATCGCCCACCGCCTCGCGCAGCAGGTCGAGCCGGCGCACCGAGGCCTCGCGGCCCGAGAGAATGGTGAGCACCTCCGGCGCGCCCGACAGATCGAGGCGCACGACTACGCTCGCATCGGGCTGTCGCACCAGGAAACAGCGCGAATGCGCGGGCAGCGTGCGGATCAGCGCAAGCTCATGATCGGTCAGGCCAAAGCCGTCGCAATAATCCTCAGGCCGCGCGCGGCTGTTGGGCATGAAGATCATCGTCGCCGTCTGCTCGACCAGAGCGGTCGAAATCCGGCTTTCAAGCGCGTCGCGCGCCGACTGCGTCGCAAAACCCACCAGCGCGTTGCGTTTCCTCAGCGTCTTGAGCCAATCGCGAATGCGCGCGGCAAACACCTCGTCGTCGAGCGCCTTCCAGCCCTCATCGATCAGGATCATGGTCGGCTTGCCGTCGAGCCGCTCGTCGATGCGGTGGAAAAGGTACATCATCACCGGCGTGCGCAGGCGCGGGTTTTCGAGCAGCTGCGTCATGTCGAAGCCGAGCACGCGGGCGTCAAGGTCCAGCGCGTCGGTTTCGTTATCGAACAACCAGGCGTGTTCGCCATCGTCCTCGCCCGAATGACCGATCCAGGCGCTCAGCCGGTCCGCCAGATCGCCGGGTTCCGGACGCCGCGCGCCAGCCAGCAATTCCTTGAAGTGCCGCAAGCGCCGCAGCCGCGCGTCGTTGGCGTAGGCTGCGTCGACCGCCGCGCTGATGCAGGCCAGTTCCTCGGGCCCATCGGCCTTCAGGAGAACGCCCAGCCAGTCGCGCAGGAACGCCTTGTTCGCGGGCGTGTCGGGCAAAGAGAGCGGGTTGAAACCGGTCGGCTCGCCCGGATTGATCCGGTCATAGCGCCCGCCAATGCCGCGAATGAAGAGCTCCGCGCCGCGATCCTTGTCGAACAGGATGGTGCGGGGGCTGAACTTTTGCGCCTGCGCGGCGAGGAAGTTCATCACCACCGTCTTGCCCGAACCCGACGGGCCGATCACCGAAAAATTGCCGAGATCGCCGTGGTGGAAGTTGAAGAAGAACGGCGTCGCGCTGGTCGTTTCAAGCAGCGTGACCGCCTCGCCCCAATGGTTGCCTTCCGCGCTGCCGAGCGCGAAGCCGTGAAAGCTGCCAAAGCTCGCCATGTTGGCGCTGGAGATCAGCGCGCGGCGCACGATGTAGTCCTCATTGCCTGGAAACTGCGCCCAGAAAGCCGGCTCCAGATTGGTGTCCTCGCGCACCGCAATCGCGCCCGTATCCGCCAAAGCGGCGGCGCAGGCAGCGCAAGCGTCGTCGAGCCGGTCGAGCGAGCGCTCGCGCACCAGCACGGTGAGGTGATGATCGCCAAAGCCCACACTGCCGTTTCCAAGCGCGTCGCGCGCGGCCATCATGTCGGCGCGTTCGCTTGCGGCTTCCTCATCGACCGAGCGCGAACGGCGCAGCGCCAGATCGATCCGCTCGCGCGCGGTTGTCCGCTCGTTGGGCGCGTAGCTTTCGGTGACGACCATCTCGTATGGCAGGCGCAGCAGCCCATCGAGCAGGCCGGGAGAAGTCGCCTCGGGATAATCCTTGAGGCCGAGGATCGCGGAGAAATCGGGCTGGCCCGAGCCCTTCAATTCCATCGCATCGAGACCAAAACTCGCGCGGCGATAGGGCAGCATGTGGCCGATATCGGTCTCGGCCGAAGGACGGCGCACGGGCCGCATCTCGCCGTTGAAGAGCGCCGAGAGCAGCTCGAGCATTTCCGAATTCGTGCCACCCTTCGAGCCACCATTCGTTTGGGGCGCGTCGTAATCGCTCAAGACCGCCGCGCCATAGGCCGAAAGCGAGGCGGTCAGGCCCGTGACGGCGGCTTTCAGACTGCGGATGTCCTTGGGATCGGCTTCGAGTTCGTCCTTGCCCTGACGCGAGAAAAATCGGGCCATCCGCTCGGGCAGACCCGTCTTGCCGCGCGCCGGGCGACGAATGAGGGTGACGAACTGATCGTTGATGAACAAAGACCCGCCCGCCAGGCGCTCTTTCCAGCGCGCATCGATATGGCGGCTCAGGGGATCGGGAAACTCGCCGTCAAGCTCAACCTCGACCCGGCGGCGAACGACGTGGTGGTAGAGCACGAAACGGGCATCGAGCGTCGAGCGTAGCATCACCTCGCGCGTCGCGGCGTGAGCGTTGAGCGCGTCGCTATCCTCGGTCTCGAACAGCAGGCCGGGCACCTGGATCGCGCTCATCACCGAGCCGTCGCGCAGCAGCACGGTGCTTTCATCGATCAGCCGCGCGTAAGGCAGACGATCGCCGACCAGCGCCTCCTTCGCGCTCCAACTGGCGGGTCCGATCCATTTGGCCATGGTCACAGTCCCTCCTTGCAAGGTGCGCGTGCGGCCCGGTCAATCACCGCGTCCATGACCGCGTGAATCACCGCATCAGGGCGCATAGCTGTTGCCCCCCCAACGCCGGTAATTGGGCACGCGCGGGCATTTGGAAACCTTGGTGATCCACAGGTCGAACACGCGCGGTTCGCGCAGACACGCGAAATAGCCGATCGCGTGCATGATAATCGGCACCGGGATAAACCAGAAGCTGTCGAGCACCAGAAACGCGATCGTCGAAACCGTCATGTTGATGATGAAGAAATTCATCGTCACACCCGCAAACATCTGCGGCCGGGTCAGGCTGCGATAGATCGGCTGGCGCGCAAGCTCGGTCATGGTGTCAGAACGCCGCGATCGAGTTCACGAGGCGCGGCGCGCCAAAGATGATGAAGACGCCGACAATGACGGTTCCGCCATAGCGCCAGTTCATGCGGCCGGTCAGCATCATGAAGCCCACGCCCGCAACCGCCATCACGGCAAGACTGGTGGCGATGGGGCCGAGCAGAATGCTCTGCATCCACGAAAGCGCATCGACCAGCGGATTGCCGCCGCCGGTGCCGGCCTGCGCCATGGCGGCGCTGGGCGCGATAAAAGCCAGGAGAAGAACCAGCCATCCGGCCAGCCTGCGAAAAATCGAATTCATTGCCGTATCCATATTCTCGAACAAGTCCGTGCGCCCCTTGCGAAACTAGGGCGCGGTGTTGATCCGTGCATGACCGGAAAGCCTTCCCATGATCGCAGCGACATAGGCTTTGGTTTCCTTGATATTGGGAACGCCGCCCGCTCTGATAACGCGTCCGGGCCCGGCGTTGTAGGCGGCGAGCGCCTTTTCGAGATCGCCATCGAACCGGTCAAGCTGCTCGCGCAGGTAACGCGCGCCGCCTTCAAGGTTGTCCATGGGATCGTCGGAATCGACGCCGAGATAGCGCGCCGTGCCCGGCATCAGCTGCGCAAGCCCGCGCGCGCCCGCATGGCTGACCGCGCCTTCGCGCCAGCGGCTTTCCTGCCACACAAGCGCTTCGAGCAAACTTGGGCTGAGATCGAAGCGGCGGCTGAGTTCCATTATCTTCGCGGCGTAGCGGGTCGGCACGCCCGCCGCGTGCGCCGCCACGTTCGCGATGGCGCCTTCGGGATAGGCGTCGGGAACGGCGTCGGGAACGGCGTCGGCAACGGCGTCGGCGCTCAACTCGATGAAGACGCCTTCCACTGGCGCAGCGGCCTCGACAGGCATCGAGGCGAGATCGCCCGTGACCCAGCGCGCGCCCTCGGGCCCGACTTCCATGACATCGGCGCGCGCAGGAGCGCTGGCGAACACGAGGCTCGCTGCAAAAACGGCTGAAATCGTAAAGCGCGTGCCGCGCGCGGGAATCATCGCATGCCCTCCGGACATTGACCCCCTTGTCTGCGCAAGATGACACTGAGGTGACACCGCCAGCCGTGGCGTCACGCATCCGTCGCGCTTTTCCGGATGCCAAGAGAGCGGAGCGCCCCGCAGCGCCCCGCTCTCAACTGCGTAACTGCATGAGCCGCCGCCATCTCTGACGCCATCTCGCACGCCATCTCTCACGCCGTGCGAGATTCTCCCGGCCCATTCACGGCTGGCTCAATTTCACAGCGGGCCTAGTCATTTCACAGCGGGCTTAGTCGCGGCGCGTAAGCCGTGGCGTGAATTCGCCCCTTGCGAGCATCCGCATCGCCTTGCGCGCGAGCCGACGCGAATCGATGAGATCGCCATCGGCGGTCTCCAGGTCGAGCGGCTCGGGACTAACCAAAGCGCGCTCGAACAGGGCCTGGGCCTTTTCCGCGTCGCCTTGCTGGGCGTGCGCAATGCCAAGGTTAATCAGAAGGGCGGGATCCTGGGGCGCGCGCGCCACCTGCTTTTCGAGCTTGGCAATCGCCGAAATCGTGCGGCCCTGCGTCAGCGAATCCGACGCGAGCGTCGCCGCTTCGGTGTTCGGTTCGACGGGCGTGGTCTGGGCAGGCTGAGCGCTCGTCATCAGCATCGCCACCGCGGCGGTCGTGATCATGAACATAAGCTTCTCCTTGTGTGCTGGAGACTATCATGCACGCTTTTCCCAAAAATGCAACAAAACTGACACATTGTAATTTTTTAGTCGTTTTATTTCCTTATCCTATTGATTTTTTTGAGATCAAACACTGTAACATTTCGCCAATCCGGTTCAAATCCACCGAATGGTGCGGCGAAAGGCGTAACAAAAATGACTTAGTTCGTATTTTGCCTTACGCCTGTAACGCTGACTAAATTGTGTCATACGGCGTCCGTAGCCGGTCCCTCGCGCATCGATTCCAAGCGCTTCTTGATTCTCGGTTTTTGAGGGGACCGCACGCTGTGAAAAATCTTCCACGCACTGTCGTTTTGGGTTGTGGCCTTGTCGTTCTGGCAGGTTGCGGCGCTGATGAAATTGTCTCGCCCGGCACGTCGGGCGACATTATTATTAATAACCCTGCGCCGCCGTCGCCGACGCCGCCGCCAACCGGGGCCGGCAACGTCACCCCCGCAGCCGGTTGTCCCACAATCAACTCGACCGGCGGCCTGACGGACCGGGGCACCATCCAGGGCCCGACCGGCGAATACCGCATCTGTGAAATGCCAGCCGTATTCGACGCCGAGAACGATACGCTCCCCTATGTGCCGGGCCTCCTCTACTCGATGAATGGCCGCGTCGATGTCGGTGCCGATGTGGGCGCAGCGAACAGCTTTGGCGCGACGGACCCTCTCGCCGGAGAAGATCCGGTTGCGACGCTGGAGATCGAACCGGGCGTCATCATTTACGCATCGAGCGGTCGTTCCTTCCTCGTCGTCAACCGAGGCAGCCGGATCGAAGCCGATGGCACCGCGACGGACCCGATCATCTGGACCAGCCGCGACAACATCCTGGGTCTGACCGACGACGATTCGGACCAGCAATGGGGCGGCGTCGTCCTTCTGGGCCGTGCGCCCACCTCGGACTGCGCGACGGGCGCGTTCAACACCGCCGCTAACCCCACCGCCAACCCGCAATGCGAGCAGCTGCTCGAGGGCACGACGATCTCGACCATCTTCGGCGGCGACTTCGACGATGACAGCTCGGGTTCGATGACCTTCAACCAGATCCGCTTCTCAGGCTTCGCGCTTGCGCCGGGTGACGAGTTGCAGGCGCTGACCACCGGCTCGATCGGCAATGGCACCACGCTCGACAACATCCAGTCGTTCAACAGCTCCGATGACGGCATCGAATTCTTCGGCGGCACGGTGAACATGCGCAACGTTGCCGTGGTCGGCGCGTCCGACGATTCGATCGATGCGGACACCGGAACGCAAGGCGCCCTGCAATATGTGGTCGTCGCCCAGCGCTCGAACGCCGGCGACAGCATCATCGAGCTCGACAGCCCGCCCGATGACTTTTCGACCGCCGCGATCCCGCAGACTGTGCTGGCCGTGACGAACTTCACGTTCATTCAGGGTTCGGGCAACGACCAGGTCGTGCGCGCGCGCGGCGGCTCGCGGATCCGTCTCTCGAACGGCATCATCGAGGCCAATGGCACGCCCTGCGTGCGCATCGATCAGCCCGAAACGATCGCCGCGGCTCCGACTTTCGATTCCATCGTCGGCGATTGCAGCGCCTCGACCCCGCTTCGCGCCACCGACGGCGCGGCGCTGGCCGATCTTGAAGCGATCTACAACGCGGCGAGCGCCAACAACACGCTCGACACCGACGTGACCTTCACGAACGGCTTCTTCTTCGATGCAAGCGCCACTCCGGTCTTCGATGCGACCGCGACGTCCACCTTTTTCGAAGCGACGACCTTTGTCGGGGCCCTCTCGACCGCCGACGACACGCGCTTCCAGGGCTGGACCTGCGATTCAGGCACCCTCAACTTCGGTTCGGGCTCATCCTGCACGTCCTTGCCGATCCGTCCCGGTGAAGAAGACTAAGCACGTTGCTGCGATGATGACGGGGGGCGCTGCCCAGTTCGGCGCCCCCTTTCTCGCAGCGCACCAACGATGACGTCGCAGGGCGTCGCGCGTTTCAGGGCCTAATATGAGGGGGTCTAACATTATGTCGACCGGCAAGCGCCTGGCAGGGCTGCTGCTTCTCACAAGTTCATTCACCTTTCCCTCCCTGGCGTACGCTCAGGATGAGGGGACCAATCAGAGCGCACAGGAAGCGGAAGATCCGTTGGCACAAGCCGTCGGCGCGGTCGAAGAGGATCAAGACGAAGAGCCCGAGGTTTCGGTCCCGGGCGGCAGCATCATCGTGACCGGGCGCCGCGCGCGCGATCCCGTGCGCGGTTCGACGCAGGTTCTCAACGTTCTTACGACCGAGGATATCGCTCGCACCGGCGAAGGCGACATTGCCGGTGCGCTGTCGCGCGTGACCGGCCTCAGCGTGGTCGGCGATGGGCGCGTGTTCGTGCGTGGCCTGGGCGATCGCTATTCGCTGGCGCTCCTGAATGGCCTGCCCCTGCCCAGTCCCGAACCGCTCAGCCGTGTGGTTCCGCTGGATATCTTCCCGACCAATGTGGTCGCCTCCAGCCTCGTGCAGAAGACCTATTCGCCGAACTATCCCGGCGAGTTCGGCGGCGGTGTGATCAACCTCACCACGCGCGCGGTTCCGGTCGAGAATTTTCTGACCGTGTCGATGAGCGGGGAATTCGACAGCGAGACGACCTTCGAAAACGGGCTGACCTATTTCGGGTCGGACTGGGATTCGCTCGGTTTCGACAACGGCAACCGCGACACCCCCTCGTTCCTGCAGCAGGCTATCGATTCCGGGACGCCGCTCGACCAGCTGCCACTTTCGGCAAGCCCCACCGATCCCACCGCGCTCACCCGCGAAGCGATCGCCGGTCAGCTAATGCCGACGAACCTCGTCACCCTGCAGCGCGTCGACAATCAGAGGCCCAACTTCTCGGCCAATATCACCGGCGGTCTGGCGCTTGAGGTTGGCGATGGCACCTATCTCGGGATCATCGCGACCGGCGGTATCTCCAACCAGTTGCAGAACCGCAGCGTGCGCAATCAGCGCGCGAGCATCGACGATTTCTCGTTCGTCACCGAAGACTCGACCAACTTCATCACCGACGAAAACGTCCTTGTGAACGGGATGCTCAGCTTCGGTCTCGACTTCGGCGAGAACACGATCCGCTGGACCAACCTGTATATTCGCGACACGCTCAAGACGGCGCGCCTTTCCGAAGGGTTCGACGTGACGCTCGGATCGCAGGACGGCGCGGACCTGCAGCGCCAGCAGACGGCCTGGTTCGAGCGCCAGCTGATCGACACGCAGCTGGTCGGAGAGTTCGAGTTTGGCGACGGCGCGTTCGAGCTCGACACCCGGCTCGGCTATGCCCGCACCGATCGCGAGGCGCCATACAACACCGAAATTCTCTACGCGCGCTCGAACGACACGACGCCGGACGAACCCGCTGATTCCGAACGAAACGTGCTGGGCTCGAACTTCGTTGCCTATTTCGACGGCGATAACGAGTTCTACGACCACAGCATAAGCTTCGATGATCTTCAGGAAGAGAACTACGCCGGCGGTATCGACCTCACCTGGTCGGCTGTCGAAGGCTTCGACGTCACGGTCGGCTATTCCTATTCGGACACGGATCGCCGTTCGGAGAGCCGCATCTACGCCCCGCTGATCCGACCGGACCAGACGACCGAGGTCGATTTCAACCCGGCCCTGCTTGGCCTCCAGCCTCCGGGCGACATTATCAACGGAGCGACCCTTGCGGGCTTCAACGTCGATGTCCTCGACTTCGTGGACTTCCCGATCTTTGACGCCCTGCTCGAAGTACACGGCGCCTACGGCCAGGTCCGGTGGGTTCCGAGCGACACCCTCACCGTCGATATCGGGGTGCGCTATGAGGACGCCGTCCAGCGCGTTACCCTGCCCGAGGGGACGGCCCAGTCCACCATCGTGCCGGTCGAAACCAACCTCGAAAACGACTATTTCCTTCCCGGCGGTACGATCACCTGGGAGGTCATTCCCGATCTTCAGCTGCGTTTTTCCGCCTCGCAGACCATTGCGCGGCCGCAGTTTCGCGAACTCGTCGATCAGATCTATTTCGACCCGGTATCGAACCGCGATTTTCGTGGTAACGCCCAGCTGATCGACAGCGAGTTTCTCAACCTTGAAACCCGCGCGGAATACTATCTTGGTGGCAAGAACCGCGTGAGCCTTGCCGGTTTCTACAAGGACATCGAAAACCCCATCGAGCCGATCATTCTGGGCGGCTCGGGCACGGGCGATCTGACGACAACCTACGCCAACGCGCCGGAGGCGACGCTGTTCGGCGCCGAGTTCGAATTGGTGTACGGATTCGATATCACCAGTCTTGGCGGCTTCTTCAGCACCAAGGACCTGCTGATCATCGCCAACTACACCTTCACCGATTCCGAACTGGGTATCCCGGATCCCGACGCGCTTGTTCCCACGGTGGTCGGCGACGTTCCGGTTTCGATCGTCTTCGAGGAAGGCAATCCACTGGTTGGCCAGTCGGACCACGTCGCCAACTTCCAGATCGGCTTTGAGGATTTCGAGAAGACCCAGCAGGCCTTCTTCCTCTTCAATTACGCCAGCGAACGCGTCACCACCCGCGGGTTTGCCACCCCCGACGTGGTCGAGGATCCGGGCCTGACCGTCGATTTCGTGGCGCGCTCCGATATCAGCCCGCTGGGCTTGCCGGTCGAGGTCAGCCTGGAGGTGCGCAACATCTTCGGACGCGACAACTTCGAGTTTCTCGAGAACGAAACCGGGCGCATCGAAGTGAACACTTTCGAAGTCGGCACCCGCGTGCAGCTTGGCGTCCAGGCCCGGTTCTAGGGGCTAGCGCGAAGGATTGCGAAAGGCCGCCTCCTTGCTGAGGCGGCCTTTTTCTTGGCACCGGGCGGTGGCGACACACGGGGGCGTCACTCGGGAACGTCACACGGGGCCGTCACTTGGATCTGAGGCTGACCTGATCCATCCCCGGCATCGCCATGCCCAGCCCGGTCGGGAATTTCGGGCGATACGGCCCTTCGAGCGCCGCGATCTCCTCTTCGCCAAGCTGGGTATCGAGCGCCGCCACGGCGGCCTCGATATGATGCGGCTTGGTCGCCCCGATGATCGGCGCAGCGACGGCTGGCTTGGTGAAGTGCCACGCGAGAGCGAGGGTCGCCATGGGCACGCCGCGTTCGCCCGCAAGCCTGGCCAGCGCGGTGATGACCGCTTCGTCGGCCGCATCGCCGTCCCGGTAGAGAGACTTGCCAACGCCGTCGGTCTCGGAGCGCACCGTGCCCTCACCCAAAGGCCGCGCCAGCCGTCCGCGCGCGAGCGGAGACCATGGGATCACTCCCACGCCCTCGTCCTCGCACAGCGGCAGCATTTCGCGCTCTTCCTCGCGGTAGAGCAGATTGAGCTGGTTCTGCATCGAGATGAACGGCACCCACCCATTCGCGCGCGCGGTCTCCTGCGCCTTGGCGAATTGCCAGGCGTGCATCGAGGACGCGCCGATATAGCGCGCCTTGCCCCCCTTCACGATGTCGTGCAGCGCCTCCATCGTCTCTTCGATCGGGGTGTGATCGTCCCAGCGGTGGATCTGGAACAGGTCGACATACTCCATGCCGAGGCGCGTCAGGCTGTCGTCAATCGCCTGCATCAAGGCCTTGCGCGACAGCCCGCCGGTGTTGGGCGCGTTGCGCCACGGGATGAACGCCTTGGTCGCGACCACGATCTCATCGCGATTGGCCATCTCGTTCAACAGCTTTCCGGTGATCTCCTCAGAAGTACCGCCCGAATAGCCGTTGGCCGTATCGAAGAAGTTGATCCCCGCCTCCAGCGCCGCGCGAAAGAAAGGACGGCTCTCTTCCTCGCCCAGCAGCCAGTCGCCGTGCCAGCCCTTGGTGGTGTCCCCATAGGACATGCAGCCGAGACACAGCCGCGAGACGGATAGACCCGAGGGGCCGAGGCGGGTGAATTTCATGAGCGGGTTCCTTTGCGATGACACAGACAAACGGCGTATCTCGAAAAGTCCGTTTCCCGATCAATATATTGAAAGAAAAACCAACTTTTGCGTTTCGCGTTCAAGAAGTGTCACTTTCCGATTTGGCCGTCCGCATCGGATGATGAGGTGCCCTTGGCGAGGAAGAATACCGATCACTAGCGAGATAGGAAAGCGCTTCCGCATCCGTTCGTCATTGCGAGCGGCAGGCAAAAGCAACACGCAACCCGTCATTCCGGCGCAGGCCGGAATCCAGCGCAGCAAAGCATCGTGCCCGCTCGACTGGACCCCGGCCTTCGCCGGGGTGACGGGTGGAAGGCTTTTATCTCAACTCAGCGTCAGTCCGCCATCGATCACGAGCGTTTGCCCCGTCATATAGGACGAAAGCGATGAGGCCAGGAACAGCGCGGCGCCCGCCATTTCTTCGGGCGTTCCCGGGCGGCGCATGGGGATGGCTTTGACCATCATCTCCAGCCGCTCGGGATGCTCGGTCATGATCGAGGTCATCTTCGTGGGCACAAGTCCCGGCGCGATGCCGTTCACCCGGATGCCGTCGCGCGCCCAGGCTTCGGCGAGCGATTTCACAAGGCTCGCCGCGCCCGCTTTCGACGCGGCGTAGGCGGGCTGGCCGATCACCGCCTGGAAGGCCGCGACCGAGCTGACGACGATCATCGTCCCGCCGCGCTCCTTCATCCCTTCGTAAAAGGCGCGCGCCACATCCATTACCGAATTGAGATTGACGCCGATCACCTGATCCCAGCCCTCGCGGGTGAACTCCTTCTGCCCATAGCGCACAATGCCCTGGCTCTGGATCACCACGTCCATCGCGCCGATGGCTTCGGAGAGCGCGCCGGCCGCCTCGCGGTCGGTCACGTCGAGCTGGCGATAGGTCAGCCCGGTGAAATCGCTGTCTTCGGCTTCGAGATAGTCGCCCTCATCGGGCCGCGTGCCGGTGACGATAACCTCAGCGCCTCGCGCCGCAAAAGCTTGCGCGATGCCGTTGCCGATGCCGCTGGAGCCGCCGGTGACGAGCACGCGTTTGCCGGTGAAGTCGAGCGGCGTGTCGAGGGGGTTGGTCAATGTGATTCTCCCTGATTTTGCAGCCAGATCGCGCCTTTGCCTGCATCGAAGATCGTCATCGCCTCAGCAAAGAAAGGATAGCCGAGATTGCCGACATAGGGTGCCTCGCGATCAGCTACGCGTTTCACGTCGCCGACTTTGGCGACCGCCTCGATCTGATATTCGACCGCGGCAATTCCAACGCTCTCGTCCTGTCTTCCGCTCGCATTGGTTGATACAGCTAGCGTGGTCCGGTCCCGATCAGCAAAAAACGTGTCGAAGTGTTTCGCCTGAAAAGCGAGGTCAGTGGCACTGCCGGTGTCGACTTTCAGGATGGCTTTTCGCCCCGCGACCTGCCCTGAAACTGTGTTGCCTGACCAAGGTATGCGAACATACTTGTCGGCATCGGGTTTGACATAACCACTGGCGTGAAAAGCGATCCGCTTGGAGGTATTGTCCGTCAGGATCACCATGGCGTTCACGAACTCCTGACCAAGGATCAGCGACAGTCTGGTTCCATCTGCACAGTCCAATTTCGGCAAGGCGACTGCGTGCAAGCTGCCCTGAAACCGGAATTGTCCGGGCACTTCGACAGGCACGGCAAAGACACGCGACACGGGCAAGGTGCCTGTCAGGCTACGCGCCTCTTTCGAGAGCTCACCGATCTTCAGGCCAAGCCGATCGGCCAATGCAATATCGACGAAGGTCTTGTCGCTGCCGGTGTCAAAGAGGGCGCACACGTCCTCATCGCCGCTGCGCGCGCGGAATGTTGGCGCTCCGCGCGCAGTGCTCATGGGAAGCCAATTGAGTTGGTCTGCCGGATGTAGAAATTCGACCGTTGTCGTTTCTTCAGAAGCTTCGGGTGGCGCTTCGCCTGGAGGAGCCTGAACCTGCGCGGCGCCAACGCCCGGGAGTACCGACAAAAGGGCAATAATCGCCCAGCTGGCCTTAGCCGGAAAACTCGTCAGCGGCTCAAAACTCACGACTCACCACTTCCTTCATGATCTCGCTCGTGGCGCCATGAATGCGATGGACGCGCGCGTCGCGCCACGGGGGCGCAGTGCCGTTGCCGCCAACGCCGCTGGAGCCGCCGATGACGAGCACGCGCTTTCCGGTGAAGTCGAGGGGGTTAGTCGTCATCATACCCTTCCTTTGCCTGTTCGCCTCAACCGCTTCGAAAAGGGGTCAGGCGTTGTAGTACACGACGGCGGACAAAGTCAGCCAGGTCGTGAACATGATCAGATACGGCCAGCGCCGCGGTAAAAGCCGAGCCACCAGCAGCGTGGCCGCCGCCGTTCCGCCGAGCGCGAGCAAGGCCGCCCACGCGGCGAACGGGCCGGTGCCGGTGAAGGCTTCCTGGATTGCCGAACTCGCCCATTGCGCGGGCAGCAGCGCGAGTAACCAGTCTGGCAACGCTCCCGGATGCGCCAAGGCGGTGAGCACAATCGCGGCCTCGCCAGCGACCACGAACACCGCCATGCCCCAGCCCTTGCCGGGCATGCTGCGCGCAAACAGGGCACCGCGCGCGGCAAAACTGATGGTTGCGACGGCGACGACCAGCGCGATTGCGGGCAAATACGGCAGCGCGGGCAACCCCAGCGCCTGCGCGAGAATCAGCAGGCCCACACCAACCGCAAGCGCAAGGAAGACGCCCATCGCAAAGCGCCCATCCGCAGCCGCCGCGATCATGCCGGTCCCCATCAGACCAATGGCGAGGATCGGGCCAATCCCTGAAGCCAGCGAGAGTGCGAAGGGTCCAAGCGCAATCAGCAGCATTGCGGCCACGGGCGCCGCCACCCCCATTACCGCCGCGCACGACCAGGCCATCGCGGGCCACGCAACAGGCTGCGGTCGAGACAAAGAGCTCATCGAAAGGATATGGGTTTGAGCCCCCTCAAATCTCGCGGCTGACGACTTCCTTCATGATCTCGGATGTGCCGCCATAGATGCGCTGGACGCGCGCGTCGCGCCACAGCCGCGCGATGGGGTATTCGTTCATATAGCCCGCCCCGCCGTGGAGTTGCAGCGAAGCATCGACCATCTCCCACTGCATTTCGGTGTGCCACAGCTTGGCCGCGCTCGCCTCGCCCGTAGTCAGCTCGCCCGCCAGATGCCGCTTAATCGCCCAGTCGAGATGCGCCCAGCCAACCTGAAGCTTGGCGGCGAGATCGGCGAGCGTGAATTTGGAGTTCTGGAACTCGAACACCGTCTTGCCGAACGCCTTGCGCTCTTTCGTAAACTTCACCGCTTCGTCGAAGGCACGCTGCGCGCCGCCCATGGCGCTGACCGCGATCGAGAGGCGCTCTTGCGGCAGTTCCTCCATAAGATGGATGAAGCCGCGCTTCTCGCCGCCCAGAATGTTGGTCTTGGGCACGCGCACATCGGAAAAGAACAACTCGGAGGTGTCGGCGGAATGCTGGCCGATCTTGTCGAGATTGCGCCCACGCTCGAAACCCGGTGTGTCGGCATCGACCAGAACAAGGCTGGTGCCCTTCGCACCCGCGCTCGGATCGGTCTTGGCGACCACGATCACGACATCGGCGTTCTGGCCATTGGTGATGTAGGTTTTCGAGCCGTTGATGACGAGATGATTGCCGTCCTCTGTGGCGGTGGTGCGAATGCCCTGAAGGTCGGAGCCTGCACCCGGTTCGGTCATCGCGATCGCAGTGATGATATCGCCCGAGATCATGCCGGGCAGATACTTCTCTTTCTGCTCGTCGCTGCCCAGGCGCTCGAAATAGTTGACCGTGATGTCGTTTTGCAGCGTGAAACCGGCGGACGAGCCCATGTAGGACAGCTCTTCGGCCAGCACGCAATTGAAGCCGAAATCGAGCCCCAGCCCGCCATTCTCCTCCTTCACCGTCGGGCACAACATGCCCGCCTCGCCCAGCGCCTTCCAAGCCGAGCGCGGGACGATCCCTTCTTCCTCGTGGGTATCGAGATGCGGCTCCATATGCTCGGCGAAGACTTTGCGAACGGTTTCGCGAAACGCCGCGTGGTCTTCGTTATAGGCGGTGCGGTGGGCGGTATCGAGCATGGGGGTGTTCTCTCCGGGAAATGCGTTGTTTTCGAAGACCGAGTGAAGCGCGCCTTGACGCAAGGGTCAAGCGCGAAACGCGCAACACACCCGCCACACTCCTTGCAGAAAGATCAGCGCAACGCCGCAAGATCGTTGACACACCCGTCCCGGTCTTTTCATCTTGTCTCAAGGGGTTAGAAAGGGTCGACCATGGAGAGAGGGCTTCACCGAAGGACGCTGGCTCTGGCGCTGGTCATCGGACTGGCTCCTGCCAGCGTAAACGCGCAGACATTCGGCGCATCGACCGGCGCGGGAGCCGTTGAGACAAGAGCGATGGTCGGCGTGACCATTCCCTTCGGCGCAAAGCGACGCCAGGCCGAAACCCGCCCCAGATTCGACCTGCGGCTTGAAGCGGCCGATTATCGCCCGGATTTCAACGACGCGCCCGATCGCCGCATAGGGTTGCAGCCCCGGCGTAACGTCCGGCGGGTGAGCCTTTCATGGACAATGGAAGACAGGCCGCGCTTCCTGCTGAACGGACGGGTGCTTGAAAGCCAGTACCGTTTGAGCGCCGACGAGGACACGAGCGAGGAAAACGAAGAGGGCACGCAAGAGAAGAAGGGCACCACGACCGGGCAAAAGGTGCTGCGCGGCGCGGCGGTGGCTGGAGGTGTGATGGTGGTCATAGCCGGCATCGGCCTCATTGGCGTCCTGACCCAATGCGATGGCGATGATGGATGCTGAGAGCGAACACACCGCCCGCTCGCGGATCAATGGCTCAGGCGCGCGCGGCGCGCGGGGATCGTAGTTCGGCCCATCGGCCGGTTGTTTTTGACAAGCCCGAGATGTCGCTCACCGCCATCAAGGGACACATCACAGGTGAGGGAGGCCATTCAACCATGTTCAACCGTATTGCGCAGCTGTTCTTGATCTGCGCCTTTGTGTTCGGGACCGCTCCGGCCCGCGCTCAGGCGCTGGCCCCCTTTACAGACGCCGGCGCCGTCGAGACCAGGGCCATGGTCGGAATCACGATCCCGTTGGGAAGCCGATCGAAAAGCGTTGAGGCCAAGCCCCGATTCGATCTGACCCTTGAAAGGGCGCAGTTTCGCCAGGGTGTCGATGGATTTAACCAGAATATCTCGATCCGCCCCGAACGTCGCAATGTCCGGAGCACCAAATTGTCCCTGACGTTGGAAGAACAGCCGCGCTTTCTTCTCAATGGCCTTGCGTTTCAGAGCGATTATAGCCTCCACGCAGACGAAGATGAGGAAGGCGCGCAAGAGGACGGCGAGGACAAGAAGTCCGGCCGTTCGACAGGCAAAAAGGTCCTGCGCGGTGCGGCGGTGGCCGGCGGTGTTTTCGTGACGGTGATTGCGGTGGGCTTCACCGCATTCCTGATAGAATGCCGCAACGATGAGGAAGGGTGCGGGGAGTAGCGAGCAAGGACCGGTACGACCGGTCATCGCCACTCACCCCACAAACGCGCGCTCGATAACGAAGGAGCCGGGCTTGTTGTTCGCGCCTTCTTCAAAGCCGCGCGCTTCGAGATCGGCGGCGTGGTCCTTGATCATCGCCATCGATCCGCACAGCATTACGCGGTCGTTTTCAGGGTCGAAGCGCTGCGGGCCTTTGCTCTGTTCGAACAGGCGTCCATCGTCGATCAGCGTCTGAATGCGGCCCTGCGTGCGGAAGCTCTCGCGCGTCACCGTGGGCACGTAAATGAAGCGCTCGCGCTGGTCGTCTTCGAGCAGCGGATCGCCCTCCAGCCTGCTTTCAAGCAGCTCGCGATAAGCAAGGTCGGCGACGCGGCGCACCGAGTGCACGATGATCACTTCCTCGAACATCTCGTAGACTTCGGGATCGCGCGCGAGGCTCATGAACGGGGCAAGGCCGGTCCCGGTCGACAGCATGAACAATCGCTTGCCCGGCAGCAGCGCGTCGGTGACGAGCGTGCCGGTCGGTTTCTTACCGAGATAGATCGGATCGCCCGTCTTGATGTGCTGGAGGCGCGAGGTGAGCGGGCCGTCCTGCACGATGATGGAGAGAAACTCGAGCTCTTCATCATAGCTTGGCGAGGCGACCGAATAGGCGCGCAGCAGCGGTTTGCCGTTCTCCTGCGGCAGCCCGATCATCACGAACTCGCCCGAACGGAAGCGGAAGCTCGCCGGACGCGTCATCTTCAGGCTGAACAGCTCCTCGTTCCAGTGATGAACATCCGTGATCGTCTCAACGCTCATCGCGGCGCTCTCGGTGAACTGGTCGCGGTCGGTGATGGGCATGTTCATGGGGTTTTGTACTCGGCCTTTTGCGTGGGTCTGGAATTGCGCGCGCAAATGGACGTTCTGCGCGCGCGCATCAAGGTAGTTTCAGCTTAATAGGTGAAAGCCTCGCTTGAACCCAGTGAGTCTATCGCGCCTTGATCGCCATCAAATGCACGCCCCCGTGGGTTCAGTTCCAGCCCGCCGCGTCGTAAATGGCGACCGCCTTGGCCTGATTGGCGCCGATCGTCGCGGTGCTCAGGTCGTCGGCGCGAAACTCGCCGAGCGAGGCGACGGCGGATGTCGGAGCCACCCCTTCAACCGCGGGGTGTTCGTTGTTGCCATTGGCAAAATACCCCTGCGCGGTGTCGCTGGTGAGATATTCGAGGAAGCGGATCGCGTTGTCGCGATTGGGCGCGTTCTTGAGCAGCCCCGCCCCGCTGATATTGACATGCGTGCCGGTGGTCTCCTGATTGGGAAAGACCACGCCCACCTTGTCGATCAGTCCGCTTGTGTCCTCATCGCCCGCATAGCGCGCCAGGTAATAGGTGTTGACCACGCTGATCCCGCATTCGCCGTTCGCGACCGCTTCGATATTGGCGGTGTCGTTGCCTTCGGGCGCGCGGCGGAAGTTGGAGACAACCCCGCGAGCCCAGTCGAGTGCTGCGTCCTCTCCGCGATGCGCGATGAGGCTGGATAGCAGCGAAATGTTGTAGATGTTCGACGATGAACGCATGCAGATTTTCGCGCGGTGACGCGGATCGGCAAGGTCTTCATAGGTCTCAAGGCCCTCGGGTTTGCCATCGGCTTCGTTGTAGATGATGACACGCGCACGGGTGGAGAGGCCGAACCACAGGCCATCGGGATGGCGCAGGTTCTCAGGGATACGCTCGCTAAGAACATCCGATGCGATGGGCGACAGAACGCCCGCCTTTTCCGCGCGCCACAGCCGCCCGGCGTCAACGGTGATGAGGAGATCGGCGGGCGAGTATTCGCCCTCGCTCACAATCCGCTCGATCAGCGCGTCCGCGCCCGCTTCGATGCGATTGACCCTGATGCCGGTGGCCTTGGTGAAGTCTTCATACAGCGCCAGATCGGTGTCGTAGTGGCGCGAGGAGTAGATGTTCACCTCGCCGGTGATTTCGACCGGGTCTTCGGACGCCGCGGTGTCTCCGGGCGCGCAGGCGCTTGCGGTCAACAGGCCAAGCGCAGCCACAACGGCGGCGAGAAGGCGCGGGGTGCGCCGGGGGCGCTCGGCGTGCGGGGCGAGCAGAGTCTGCAGGGCGTGCGGGGCGTGAGTCACGAGTGGGATTTCCTCCGGTCCAATTTGCGATTGATTTGCATTATTATCTTCTGCAAAGCAAGCCGAAAGCGCGCAAAAACGTGCCCTCCCGGCTGTGTTTCATGAACGAAACCCCCTCACATCCATCATCCCAGCGCAAAGGCGCGCAGCGATTGCGGGTCCGGCGTGATGCGATAGCGCGCCCCCGGTCGGATGTGATCGCCCGCCGCTTGCGGGACTTCGGCGGTGAGTTCCGCGCCGCCTGAATGCCGGAACAGCACGCGCGAGCGAGCGCCCAGCGGATGCACGTCGCGCACCGGCACCCCATCGCGGTCCAGCTCCAGCCGCAGCGCGCGCGCCTGGACCAGCAGATCGACCGCCTCACCCTCGCGGCCCGCCTCACCCAGCGCGCACTCGCTCGGCCAGCGCCCGAAAGCGCACTCATAGGCGCCGTCCCTGAAGCGGGCGCGCACGATCTGCGCGCCGCCGAACATCGCGCCCACCGAAGGGACTTTCGGCTCGTTGTAGAGCTCTTGCGGGGTGCCGAACTGGACGATGCGCCCGCCCTCCATAACCGCGATGCGATCGGCGATATCAAGCGCTTCGTCGGGATCGTGCGTCACGAGGATCGTCGTCGTCCCCCCCTCTCTCAGCAGCAGGCGGCATTCGCGGCGCAGGCTGCGGCGCAGCACCACGTCAACGCTCGCAAAGGGCTCGTCCATAAGCAGCACTTGCGGCTCGGGCGCCATCGACCGCGCGAGCGCGGCGCGCTGTTGCTGGCCTCCGGAAAGCTGGTGCGGATAGCGCTCGCCCAGCCCGCCCAGCCCGACCCGCGCCAGCCACATCTCGATCTCGCTGTGGCGGTCCCGGGGAAGCCCGAAGGCGATGTTCTTCGCAACCGTCATATGCGGGAACAGCGCGGCGTCCTGAAACACCAGTCCGACCGGACGCACTTCGGGCGGTGGGCAGGCGCCCGGTTCCGCCAGCGTCGCTCCGCCGAGCGCGATGCGACCCGCCTGCACGGGCAAGAGCCCGGCGGCAAGGTTCAGCAAGGTTGACTTGCCGCAACCCGAAGCGCCAAGCAGACAGGTGATCTCTCCGCCGGGCGCGACAAAGCTTACATCCGTGAGCGCGCGCGTCCCTTCCTTGGCGCCGTAAGTGTGGGCAATATGGCTGAATTCGAGGCTCAAATGGCTGGTCCGATGGGGTCTTATTGCGACGCTCTACACGACAAGGCGCGCTCACGAGAGCCGCGCGGGTGGTAGGCCGCCTTAGGCAATTTGACGAGGGCGAGGCAAGGACCGCTCGGGATTGGATGCGTTTGCGCTCCCTGAGCGCAATGCCGGGCAGCGCGGGCTGGCTGGTCGCTGCGTGTCTTATCGCCGCTTTCGCCGCTGTGCCCTTGCTCGCGATCGCCATCACCTCGCCGACCGAGGGACTGGCCGGGCTGGAGCGTCTCGCGGACACGGTGCTGGCGCGCTACGTCGTCAACACGGCGGGCCTGATGGCGTTGACGGGCCTCCTTGCGACCGTGATCGGCGTGTCGACGGCCTGGCTGGTGAGCGCCTGCGCGTTTCCCGGTCGGCGCACTCTGGGCTGGGCGCTGGTCCTGCCGCTTGCCGTGCCCTCCTATATCGCCGCCTATGTCTACGCCGACCTGCTCGACTTCTCGGGTCCGGTGCAAACGGCCTTGCGCGCGGTGACGGGATGGAGCGTCGATGACTACACCTTTCCGCCCATCCGTTCGCTCACAGGCGGAGCGGTGATCCTCGCTCTGGTGCTTTACCCGTACATATATCTGCTGGCGCGCGCGGCCTTCGCGACCCAGAGCGCCGCGCAGTTTCGCGCCGCGCGCAGCCTCGGCGCTCGCCCGGCGCGCGCTTTCAGACAGGTGGTCCTTCCCGCCGCGCGCCCCGCCATTGCCGGTGGGCTGGCGCTGGTCCTGATGGAGGTGCTCGCCGATTTCGGTCTCGCCGAATACTTTGCGATCCCCACCTTTTCGACCGGGATCTTTCGCAGCTGGCTTGCGATGGGCGACAAGAACGCAGCGCTCGGCCTGGCCGGTTTGATGCTGCTGTTTGTCGCTGCGCTGGTGGCGCTTGAGGCGCTGACCCGCAGGGGCCGCATAGACAGCCGCGACGGCTTTGCAGACGCCGGGACGCAGGAGCCGCTTGTATCGCTCTCCCCGGTCGGAGCGCTGGGCGCCACCCTGGCTTGCGCGGTTCCGGTGGCGCTGGGATTCATCGTTCCGGCGCTGCATCTGGCGGGTCTCGCTTTTCAAGAACCCGCGCTTCGGGCGGCGTCCTTCCTGCCTCGATACGCCGCCTCCAGCCTCGGCCTGGGCATTACCGTCGCCGTCACCACGGCCGCGCTCGCCCTGGTGCTGGTGTTTGCCAAAACGCGCAGCGGCCATACTCTCGTGGCCAGCGTCGCGCGCTTCGCCACGCTGGGCTACGCGCTGCCCGGCGCCTTGCTGGCGGTTGGCCTGCTGGCCCCGCTGGGCGCACTCGACCAGACGCTTACCGGCTTTGCGCGCGCCAGCATTGGCTACACGGGCGGGTTGCTGCTCACCGGGACAAGCCTCATTCTGGTCTACGCGCTCGCTGTGCGGTTTCTGACCGTCGCCTATAACGCGCTCGACAGCGCGATGGCGCGTATCCCAACCTCGCTCGACGCCGCCGCGCGATCGCTGGGCGCCGGTCCTTCAAGAGTGCTGGCGCGCGTCTACCTGCCCCTGCTTCGACCAAGCCTGCTCGCCGCGCTGGCGCTCGTTCTTATCGACACGCTGCGCGAATTGCCCGCAACGCTCATTCTGCGTCCATTCAACCTCGAAACGCTCGCCACGCGCACCTATCGCCTCGCCAGCGACGAGCGGCTGATGGAAGCCTCGATCCCCGCGCTGATCCTGCTCGCGGTCGGTCTAATACCGGTAACGTTGCTTACCCGAGGGCGGTCGCACTAAAGCGCGAAACTGTCAGGCGAATTTGTCGGTACCGCTTGTCCACAGCGGCCGAAAGGTTCATGAGTTGCCCCATGGCACGTTTCCCATTTTCCGCCATCGTCGGTCAGGACGAGATGAAGCAGGCACTGCTAATCGCGGCGGTCGATCCCTCGATCGGCGGTGTGATGGTGTTTGGCGACCGGGGAACCGGCAAATCGACCGCGGCGCGCGCGCTCGCTCGCCTGCTCCCTCCGATCACCGCGATCGAGGATTGCCCCTATGGCTGCTCGAAAGAGGACAAGGCGCGCTATCCAGACGTCTGCGGCACGGGGCCGCTGCGCAAGCGCGCGGTGCCCTTTGTCGACATGCCGCTGGGCGCGACCGAGGATCGGGTGATCGGCAGCCTTGATCTGGAACGCGCCTTGAGAGCCGGCGAGAAAGCGTTCGAACCGGGCCTGCTCGCCAAGGCACATCGCGGCTTTCTCTACATTGACGAAATCAACCTGCTCGAAGACCACCTGGTCGACCTTTTGCTCGATGTCGCCGCCTCGGGCGAGAATGTGGTGGAGCGTGAGGGGCTTTCCGTGCGCCACCCGGCGCGCTTCGTCCTGATCGGCAGCGGCAACCCGGAAGAAGGCGAACTGCGCCCGCAACTGCTTGATCGCTTCGGGCTCTCGGTCGAAGTCAGAACGCCGACCGAGATCGAGACACGGATTGAAATCATGCGTCTGGTCGCGGCGCAGGAACGCGATCCGGAAGGCTTCGAGGCCGAGTGGGCCGACGAGGATGAGAAAATCCTCAAGCAGATCGCGCGCGGCAAGAAGAGGCTCACCAAACTCGAGCCGGGCGAGGACGTGCTGACCGATGCCGCGCATTTGTGCCTTGCTGTCGGGGCAGATGGTCTTCGCGGCGAGCTGACCCTGATGCGCGCCGCGCGCGCGCTGGCGGCGCTCAAGGGCGCCAAGGCGGTGCGGCGCGAGCATCTGATCGCGATTGCGCCCTCAGCGCTGCGGCACAGGCTGAGGCGCGACGTGCTCGACGAAACCGGATCGACCGCGCGTATCACCCGCGCGATCGAAGAGCTGTTTGGCTGATGGAAGGCGAGCCGCGCGACCCTCTCGACGACGCAGAGCTCGCCGCTCGCCTTTTCCTCGTCGCTCCCACGCTTTTTGGCGGCATGGTCCTGCGGGGCGCCTCGCCCGCGCGCGATGCGCTGGTGAGCGCGCTTAGCGACGCCATGACGCTCCAGGGACGCTGCGTGCGCCGCTTGCCGGGCCATGTCGATGACGAGCGGCTGTTGGGCGGGATCGATATCGCAGCCAGTCTTGCAAGCGGTCGCGCCGTTGAACAACGCGGGCTGCTGGACGAATGCGCGGGCGGCGCGGTGATTGTGCCGATGGCCGAGCGTTTGGAGCCGAGCGTTGCCGGACGCCTCGCGCAGCGCGCCGATGAAGGCGCGGATGGCCCGGCCATGATCCTGCTCGACGACGGACGGGAGGCCGACGACGCCCCGCCTGCGAGTCTACTAGAGCGTGCCGCGTTCCATGCGGATCTCGCCGCGTCGCGCGAATGGCGGTCGGGGCCGTTGGATGTGAGCAATGCCCTCGCTCTGGAACGTGTCGCTCCACTCGTTTCGGAAGCTTTGGAAGCGCTGGCCGCGACCGCCGAGGCGTTCGGCGTCGCTTCGCTGCGGCCCTTGATCTTTGCCGCACACGCCGCGCGCGCCTCAGCCGCACTTGCCGGGAGGAGCGAGGTCGAAGAGGGGGATCTGGCGGCGGCCGCTCGCCTTGTTCTGGCTCCGCGAGCAACGCAGCTTCCGCCCTTGGAAGAGCAGCCCCCTCCCCCGGAAGAGGCCCCGCCCGACACTCCTCCCGAAGAAGGCATGGACGAACGCGACACCCAGCAACCCGACCCGGACGCGCCGCTCGAAGAGATACTGGTCGAAGCGGCGAAGGCCGCGATCCCCGCCGATCTGCTGGCCGCGCTCGCACAGGGAAAGGCAGCGCGCCGGGTGGCTGGAGGCGGTACGGGCAAACGGCGCAAATCGGGCCTGCGCGGCAAACCACTGGGCGCGCGCCAGGGACTGCCACGCGGCGGCGCGCGGCTGGCGCTGATCGACACGCTACGCGCGGCGGTGCCATGGCAGGAGGTTCGGCGGCGAGAGACCGGGGCGTCGGGCGAAGATCTCATCCAGATGCGCAAGGAAGACCTGCGCGTGCGCCGGTTCGAGGACAAGGCCGCGCGGGTAACGATCTTTGCGGTCGACGCGTCGGGCTCGGCCGCAGCCGCGCGCCTCGCCGAAGCCAAGGGCGCGGTCGAACTGATGCTGGCGCAGGCTTATGTTACCCGCAGCGAGGTGGCGCTGGTCGCGTTCCGCGGCGAAAGCGCGGAATTGGTCCTCCCTCCGACACGCTCGCTCACAAGAGCGCGCCGTGCTCTGAGCGAGCTTCCGGGCGGAGGCGGCACACCGCTCGCCATGGGCCTCGACAGCGCGCACGAATGCGCCGAAGCGGTCGCCTCGAAAGGACGCACACCCAGCCTTGTCATCCTTACCGATGGCCGCGCCAACATCGATCGCGACGGCAGGCCGGGCCGCAAACAGGCGGGCGAGGATGCGGAGACTTCCGCCAAAGCAATCGCGCGCGCGGGGATCGATGCTCTTGTGATCGACATCTCCGCGCGCGCCGCGCGTGAGGGAGCCGCGCTTGCCGAGGCCATGAACGCGCGCTTCCTCGCCCTGCCTCGCGCCGATGCGCGCCAGATCGCCGACGCGGTCGACGCGATGCAACCGCCACGAGCTGCCGCGTGAGCCGGGCGCTCGACTGGAACCGCGAAGGGCGCATCTGGCCGCATCGCGAGACCAGCGACTTTATCAAGATCGCGGGCACAACCTGGCACGTCCAGCAAATGGGCAAGGCGGGCGCCCCTCAAGCACTCCTGCTTCACGGGACCGGCGCATCCGTCCACAGCTGGCGCTCTCTCATGCCCATGTTGGCGCAGGATTTTGCGGTGACGAGCCTGGACCTGCCTCGCCATGCCTTTACGCGCGGACACCCACCCGACGCGATGTCGTTGCCGCGAATGGCAGCGGAGATCGCGCGCCTCAACGACGTTCTTGGTCTTGAGCCCGATCTTGTCATCGGTCATTCCGCCGGAGCCGCTCTTGCGCTGCAATTGGCGCTCGATCACGGTTATGGTGGTCCGATCGTGGGACTCAATTCGGCGCTGCGCCCTTTCCCCGGACCCGCGGCGCAGATCTTTCCAGCGGTGGCCAAGCTGCTTTTCGTCAACCCGCTCGTGCCGCGCCTCTTCTCGAAGATGACAACCTTCGGCAAGGAAGCGGAGCGCTTTCTGTTCCGCTCCACAGGCTCACGCATCGATGCTGAAGGCATGGCCTGTTACGAAGCGCTCTTTGCCAACCCCCACCACACCAAGGGCGGCCTTGCAATGATGGCCAATTGGGATTTGCCGTCGCTGAAAACGCGCATGCACGAGATCACCAACCCCGTGATGATGGTGCATTCCGATCGCGACGCCGCGATTCCGCTCGACTGGGCCCGGGAAGCGCACGCTTGTCTGCCGAACGCCGCGCTGGAGGTGCTGGAGGGCCTTGGGCATCTCGCGCACGAAGAAGCGCCGGAACGCTCCCACGCCGCGATCATTCGGTTCGCACAGGCCCAGACAATTCTGGCTGCGGCCTGAGGCAGGAAAGAGGAGGCGATCATGGGAAGCTGGTGGTTCGGATGGATCGAGATCATCTTCTTCTACGGAATCGCGATCGGCTTTGGCCTTTGGCAGGTCTGGAAGACCGACAAAGAGCTCAAGAAGACCCGCGCCGAACGCCTGGAACGCGAAGCGAAAGAAGCGGCCAAGAAGGCTCAGGAAACCGGCGGCTCTAGCCCTTCCCCCGAGGCATCCGATAGGGCAACATGAACTGCACCAGCGGATTTGCAAAGCGGCGCATGTCGAGGCTTTCCTGCACCGCGACCACCTGCTCTCCGTAAAGCTGAGAGCTCAATTCCGAACGCGAATAGAACGGTGTGTCTTCCCAGGTGCGCCGCACCTTGGCGAGGCCGATCTCGGATCGCGTGCGCCGGTCGATGCGCCAGCGGCTCGGCGCAAGCTGAGCCATGGATGGCAGCTCGGCCTCTTCCGGTATGCCGGCGGCGTTGAACCGTATGGCGCTTGCGAACAGGGAGCCGTCGGAGCGCTCGCCCTCATAGCAGACGACCGAACCCTTGCGCATGTGCGCGCGGCTCCAGTGCCAGACTCGAAAACCGTCTTCGAGCGGCTCGCTTCCGCGGTTGTGATCGAAGTATCCCTTGCCCGACCAGCTCAGCCCGGGCTCTTCCATCGCCACCTCGATGCGCGCGCGCGGCGCCATGCAGTGCCAGATGTGATTTTCGTTGCCATCCAAAGCGAAAGCGGCCGGGTTCAGCGCCTCGGGCACCACGCGGACCGTGCCGCGAACGGGACGGCGGATCGGATTGAACAGCCGCGTGTCGCGTTCCTTGATCGTGATCTTGAGCGCGTCTCCGTCCCATTGGACCTGGCTTGGTCCGATAGCCAACTCGCGCGACCCGCGTGCCACGCACTCTCGTGGCCTTTCCGTCATCACCCAGCGCCCCTTCGGACCATAAAGCGCGACATTAAGGCAGGAATGATCCACCGGATCGCCGCGCCCTGAGCGCTTGTAGTAAGGTGAGAAAACGCTGCCGACAAAGACGATGATCGTCAGGCCGTGCTGCCCGTCTTCGCTGATCGCGTCGACATACCACCACGAGTAGCCACCGGGTGGTACCGGCGCATCGAAGCGCGGTCCTCGCAGATCACCTTCGCTGCAAGCTGTCCGGACAAGGCGGCCATAGGGACTCCCGCCGATGGATGAGTCCCCCCGCCCGCGCAGTAGAGCCCCTGGATCTTCGTGCGCGGACCTTGCCGCTGGAAGGAGGCCGCCCAGCCGTGCGACGCTCTGCCATAAAGGGCGCCGCCCGTCGCCGGGAACAGTCGCTCCCACTCCTGCGGGGTTGCGAGGTGATGAGGCATCGGATCCTCCAGTTCGAGTCCGCAGCGGCGCAGCGTTTGTCTCATTGCCCGGTTGCATGTCTCTATCTCCTCGGGTGAATAGCTGTGAGAATCCCCATTGGGCGGGGCATTGACGATCATCTGGATGCGCTCGCGTGCATCGGCGGCGCGCGCGGCGGCGGGCCCAACGTGCGCGCTGCGATCCTGCGCGCACAGGTAGACGGTGGGATTGCTAGGCGGTCTCCCACTCGCGATCTCGCGGAATTCGCGCGGGTAATCGGGCGAAAAGAAGACGTTGTGATGCTGAAGATCAAAGCCGGAGGTCTGCGTGTGCGCGAACCAGACCAGAGCGGAGAGCGATCGCTTTGCATCCGGCATGTTGGCGACCGAGCGCGCGGAATAGTCGCCAAACTTGCCCTTGGCGAGCGCTGCGGGGTCAGCGTTGCAGATAACGGTGTCGGCAGGGACGGTTTCACCATTGGTCAGTCGCACACCGCTCGCACGCGCGTTCTCGGTCAGCACCTGCGCCACCCGCACACCGGTGCGAATGGTCGCTCCCGCAACCGTCGCAAGCTCCGCCAGGGCCTTGGCCAGAGCGTGGATGCCGCCATCGATCAGCCAGACACCCTTGGCTTCGGTGTGGGCAATCAGCATCAAGGTTGCGGGCGCCCGAAACGGGTCTGATCCGCAATAGGTGGAATAGCGCCCGAACAGCTGTTGCAGGCGCGGGTCCTTGAAGTGACCGCCGATCGCTTTCCAGAAATTGTCGAATGGACGCATCGCCATCGTATCGCCAATGCGCCAGGGGCCAATGCGCCGCATCATCGGAAACGGGGTAGAGGCGCTGTCGCCGCGCAGAAAAGGTTCGTCGAGAACCTCGAAAATGCGCCTGGCTTCGCTGCGAAACGCGCGATAGGCCGCCGCCTCTTTGGCACCGGCGAAATCGCCGATTGCCGCTTCGCTTGCTTCGGGATCCGCGAAAAGATCGAGAGTGGCGCTAGCATCCCATGCGTGGCGTGCGATGACTTCAGCGCGCTCAATCCGCACATAATCGTCCAGCGCGCCGCCGCACTCCTCGAACACCGAATCGAACACATCGCGCATCGTGAAGACGGTCGGGCCGCCTGCGACCCTTGCGCCGTCAATCACAACCTCGCGCGCCTTGCCACCGACGCTTGGCTCCTTCTCCAGCACGGTCACGCGAAACCCGCGCGCGGCGAGCAGCGCGGCGCTTGTCAGCCCCCCGATCCCGGCTCCGATGATGGCGACACTCTCGCCCACCGACTCTCCCCAGACGTTTGTTTCCGGACAATCTTATTGACCTTACGCCGCAATCTGTCCAATCTTTTAGACATATGAAGCGTCAACCAACACTATGCTGATGCCGGACGAGAGCTCGCCGGACGGCTCGCCGCGAGCGAGTCCGCCAAGGTCTCGACGCGAGCGCTGGCGCATCGGCTATATCGCCCGGCGCAACGCAATCTTTGGATCCAACGCGTTCCAGTATTGGTGCGCGCGCTTGCCCTTTATTCGCGGCGTCGCCAAGCGACGCGCGACGCAGATGATGGATCACATCGTCGGCTTTACCTACTCGCAGGTTCTCAAGGCGGTCGTTGAGACGGAGCTTCTCGATCTGCTGGCCAACGGGCCGATTACCGCCAACGAAGTCGCGCACTACACAAAGCTGAGCGAGGACGCCGCGCTTGCACTGCTTCGAGCGGCCCGCGCGCTCGATCTGTCGGAAGAAGTGGTCGAGGATGGCTGGATGCTGGGCCAGCAAGGAGCCGTGCTAGTGGCCGACGAAGGCACGCAGGCGATGATCCAGCATCACCGCCTGCTGTATCGCGACTTGCTCGAACCCCTGGAGCTGCTGCGTGGGGACCGGCGCGAGCCTACCGAGCTTTCGCGCTACTGGTCTTATGCGGGCGCCTTGCATGGTGCGGCCGAGCGCGGGCGAGAAACAGCGGAGTATTCCCGGCTCATGGCGGCCTCGCAGCGCTACGTCGCCGATCAGGTGCTCGCGGCCTTCTCCTTTTCAAAGACACAAAGCCTTCTTGACGTCGGCGGCGGACATGGAGCGTTCCTGCGCCGCGTGAGCGAAGACTATCCGGCTATGAGGCTTGGCCTGTTCGATTTGCCTGAAGTGGTAAAAACCGGTCTTGATCCGCTCGCCTCTGACTTGGGCGACACGCTAATAGAGGGACATCCCGGCAACTTCTTCGAGGACGCGATACCGCAAGGTTACGACATGGTCAGCCTGGTCCGCATTCTTCACGATCACGACGATGGGCCCGCTGCCTCGCTTCTGCGCAACATCCGCGCGAGCCTTAAGCCCGGGCAGCGGCTTCTGATTGCCGAGCCAATGGCGCGGAACCCGGGTGCCGAGGCAATGGGAGAGGCCTTTTTCGGTTTTTATCTTTGGGCAATGGGCTCTGGACGCGCGCGCAGCCCCGCCGAAATCAAAGCGATGCTGCACGAGGCGGGTTTCGCCAGAACTCGGCTGATCGCGGGACCACAACCGGTCATCGCAAGCATGGTGGTCGCAACAGCCTGACAAAAAGAGTGTCTGCTTTGATTGACACTCAGGCTAGTAAGGCGTAGCAGACAATTAGGAGAACCAGCTTTGGGCGAGGCGCGAGTCGCGTTTTTTCACCCATCGCCAAGAGGGAGCCTGAAGAAGGCAGTCGCAATGGAAACGCTGGCCGTAATTCTTGAGGGACCCGAGCGCTTGGCGCTTCGGACGCTTGAGCTAAATCCTCTGGGTCCGGGCGATGTTCTTGTCGAAATCTCTTTCAGCGGCGTCAGCACGGGCACTGAGAAGCTGCTTTGGACGGGGCGAATGCCGCAGTTTCCGGGCATGGGTTATCCGCTTGTTCCAGGCTATGAATCGGTTGGACGCATCATTGATGCAGGCGACGAAGCGCGCGAGCGGATCGGCGACTGGGTCTTTGTTGCCGGCGCAAATTGTTACACAGCGGCGCGTGGCCTTTTCGGAGGAACAGCCAGGCGGGTCGTCGTGCCCTCGGCTCGGGCCTTGCCGGTGCCAGAAGCGCTCGGCGAATCCGGAGCGCTCTTCGCGCTCGCTGCGACCGCCCTCCACGCTATCAACGACGGTGCTGCGCCGGATCTCATTGTCGGACACGGTGTGCTAGGGCGTTTGCTGGCCCGCCTGACCATCGCCCTGGGCGAACCGGCACCCACCGTGTGGGAAACAAATCCGGCACGCCAAATGGGCAGCGAGGGATACACCGTACTCGCTCCAGATCAGGACGCACGATTCGACTATCGCTCCATTTATGACGCCAGCGGGGATGCAAGCGTTCTCGATGGCCTGATCAGCCGGCTTTCCAAAGGCGGTGAGATCGTCTTGGCTGGCTTTTATTCGGGCCGCGTCGATTTCGCGTTTGCCCCTGCCTTCCAGGCTGAGGCGCGTCTGCGCATCGCCGCAGAATGGCAGCCTGACGACATGGCCATGACCCGCGAACTTGTGGAAAGCGGTCGGCTCGATTTGGCGGGACTCATCAGCACCCGCCGCCCCGCGGTCGAGGCCGAGGACGCCTACCCCCAGGCTTTCGACGATCCCGATTGCCTCAAGATGATCCTTGATTGGAACGCCGTATGAGCATGCTGGACTCTCAGGCCGAAGCGCTTCGCGAAGAGGCCGCGCAGGAACCCGACCCTGTCCAAACCGGCGAGGCGAAAAGCGAAACGCAGGTCATCGCGATCTATGGCAAGGGTGGTTCGGGCAAGAGCTTCGCGCTTTCGAACCTCAGCTACATGATGGCGCAGCAGGGCAAGCGCGTGCTTCTGATCGGATGTGACCCCAAGTCGGACACAACCAGCCTCCTGTTCGGCGGCAAAAGCTGCCCCACGATCATCGAAACCTCCTCCAAGAAAAAGCTCGCGGGCGAGGACGTTACCATTGAGGACGTATGCTTCCAGCGCGACGGTGTCTTCGCCATGGAACTGGGCGGTCCGGAAGTCGGACGCGGCTGCGGTGGCCGCGGCATCATCCACGGCTTTGAGCTTATGGAGAAGCTGGGCTTTCACGAATGGGGCTTTGACTATGTCCTGCTCGATTTCCTCGGCGATGTCGTATGCGGCGGCTTCGGCCTGCCGATCGCGCGCGACATGTGTCAGAAAGTGATCGTGGTCGGCTCGAACGATCTGCAATCACTCTATGTCGCCAACAATGTCTGTCACGCGGTCGAATATTTCCGCAAGATGGGCGGCAATGTCGGTGTCGCTGGCATGATCGTGAACAAGGACGATGGCACCGGCGAGGCGCAGGCGTTCGCCGAAGCTGTCGACATTCCGGTGCTGACCGCGATCCCCGCCGATGAGGATATCCGCCGCAAGAGCGCCAATTATCAGATCATCGGGAAGCCCGGCGGCGAATGGGGCGGTCTGTTCGAAGAGCTCGCAAAGAACGTCGCTGAGGCGCCCCCACAACAGCCCAAGCCGCTTGACCAGGACGGCCTTCTTGACCTCTTCAGTCCCGAGGACACGGGGGGCAATGTCGAACTAGTGCCCGCTACCCAGGCCGATATGCGCGGCGGCGTGTTCGAAGAAAAACCAAGCCTTGAAGTGATCTACGACGAGGTTTGAGCGATGAGCGAACGCACCCCCCTCGATGCGCAACGCACTCGCGACCAGCTTGATCTCGGCGCGGCGCATTCGGGCGGCTGCTCAAGCAAGGAAACCATGCGCGAAGCCGCCCGAAAGGCTGGCAAGAGCGAAATTCTGGACCAGTACGCGGTCGACTATCCTGTCGACCCGGAACGCGGACCGCATGATCAACCGCAATCGATGTGCCCGGCGTTTGGCAGCCTGCGCGTCGGTCTGAGGATGAAGCGTACCGCGACGGTTCTTTCGGGTTCCGCATGCTGTGTCTACGGTCTCACCTTCACCTCGCATTTCTACGGCGCGCGTCGGACGGTGGGCTATGTGCCCTTCAGTTCCGAAACGCTCGTCACCGGCAAGCTGTTCGAGGACATCAAAGAAGCGGTGGAGGAACTGGCTGACCCGGAGAATTACGACGCGATCGTCGTCACAAATCTGTGCGTTCCCACGGCGAGCGGAGTGCCGCTGCGCCTGCTCAAGAAGCAGATAAACGGCGTACGGATCATCGGCATTGACGTGCCTGGCTTTGGCATCCCAACCCATGCCGAGGCGAAGGACGTCTTGGCAGGCGCCATGCTCGCCTACGCTCGCGAAGAGGTCACCGCTGGCCCCGTCGCCGCGCCGGACGGGTTGAAGGCCAATCCGGAAGATCGAAAGCCGACGGTCAGCCTTCTGGGTGAAATGTTCCCCGCTGACCCAGTCGTGATCGGGCAGATGCTAGAGCCCTTGGGGCTGGCCGCTGGCCCGGTCGTGCCCACGCGCGAGTGGCGCGAGCTCTACTCGGCACTCGATTGCGCGGTGGCAGCAGCAATTCACCCCTTCTACACCGCCAGTATTCGCGAATTCGAACACGCCGGACGGCCCGTCATCGGCTCTGCCCCGGTTGGGGCCGATGGTACGGCCGCCTGGCTCCAGTCGCTCGGCGACACCCTCGGTCTGGCGCAAGATAAAGTAGACGGGGTCAAAAACGCCATGATCGGCGCCTGCCAAGGTGCCTTGGCCTCGCAACCGATCGATGGGCGCATCACGGTTTCTGGCTATGAAGGTTCAGAACTCCTCGTGGCCCGCCTTCTGATCGAGAGCGGTGCCGAAGTTCGCTATGTCGGGAGCGCCTGTCCGAAGACCAAATGGTCGGACACCGATCGCGAATGGCTTGAAGCGCGCGGCGTGACCGTCAATTTCCGCGCCAGTCTCGAAGAAGACATCGCGGCGGTCGAAGAGCACCGACCGGATCTCGCCATTGGGACCACTCCTGTTGTCCAGCACGCCAAGGCCAAGGCGATCCCGGCGCTGTACTTCACGAATCTCATATCTGCGCGGCCGCTCATGGGCCCGGCTGGCGCGGGCAGCCTCGCGCAGGTGATCAACGCAGCGATGGCCAACAAGGGTCGCTTCCAGGCGATGCGCGAGTTCTTCGACGGCGTGGGCACCGAGCACGCTGCCGGCGTCTGGGAAGACACGCCCGTTGATCGACCGAAATTCCGCAAGAAATACGCGGCCTTGAACGAAGCGGCGCGCAAGGCATCAGAGGCGGTCGGCACATGACGCTCGTCCTCGATCACGATCGCGCGGGCGGGTATTGGGGCGCCACCTACGTCTTCACGGCGGTAAAAGGCTTGCAGGTCATCATCGATGGTCCGGTGGGGTGCGAGAACCTTCCGGTGACGTCGGTGCTGCATTACACCGATGCCCTTCCTCCGCATGAGCTCCCGATTGTGGTTACCGGCCTTGCGGAAGAAGAGCTTGGCAAAACCGGCACCGAAGGCGCGATGAGGCGGGCCTGGGAAACACTCGACACCGAATTGCCCGCCGTTGTGGTCACCGGATCCATCGCTGAGATGATCGGCGGCGGCGTCACACCTGAAGGCACGAACATCAAGCGTTTCCTGCCGCGCACCATCGATGAAGACCAATGGCAGTCTGCCGACCGCGCGCTCACATGGCTGTGGACCGAATTCGGGCCCAAGAAGATGCCCAAGCGCAAAGAGCGTAAGGAAGGCGAGAAGCCGGTCGTCAACATCATCGGCCCGTCCTATGGCATGTTCAACATGCCCTCGGACCTCGCCGAGATCCGTCGGCTGGTCGAGGGGATTGGCGCCGAGGTTGGGATGGTCTTCCCACTCGGCAGTCACCTTGCCGACATCCGCAATCTTGCGACCGCTGACGCCAATATCTGCATGTATCGCGAGTTCGGTCGCAATCTTTGCGAGACGCTCGAGATACCCTACTTTCAGGCCCCGGTCGGCCTTACGTCGACGACCAAATTCCTCCGCGCCTTAGGCGAGGAACTGGGTCTTGATCCCGAACCCTTCATCGAGCGCGAGAAGCACACCACGATCAAGCCGCTGTGGGATCTGTGGCGCTCGGTCACACAGGACTTCTTCGGGACGGCAAGCTTCGGCATTGTCGCCAACGAAACCTACGCGCGCGGCATTCGCCACTTCCTTGAAGAGGACATGGGATTGCCGTGTGCGCTCAGTTTCTCGCGCTGCGCGGGGGTCAAGCCCGTGAATGAGGATGTGCGCGCCGCCATCCGCGCAAACCCGCCGCTTGTCATGTTCGGCTCCTACAATGAGCGGATGTACATGGCCGAATGCGGCAATCGCGGAATGGGGCCGCAAGGCCAGTTCATTCCGGCAAGCTTTCCAGGCGCGGCCATCCGCCGACACACCGGCACGCCGTTCATGGGCTACGCTGGCGCGACTTATCTGGTGCAGGAAGTGTGTAACGCGCTCTTCGATGCGCTGTTCCACATTCTGCCGCTCGGCACCGAAATGGACAAGGCCCCCGCCACTCCTACCCGGATCGAGGCGGAATTGATCTGGGACAATGAAGCCAAAGCCCGGCTCGATAGACTTGTCGAGAAGCAACCGGTGCTGGTTCGAATTTCCGCGGCCAAGCGTCTACGCGACGCCGCCGAACGCGCCGCCCGCCAAAGCGGGACGAGCTGCGTGACCGAAGATTGCCTCGCCGAGGCATTGCTGGAGGGAGAACGCGCATGAGGCTCGTCTCGCTCTTCAAAAACGACGCGGGTGTGGCCGCGATTAGTCACGGAATTGCCTGGGGATCGGGCTCATCCAATCCACGTGGGGGATCACGCGGGGATGCCGACGGGGGCTTAGCCCTCAAATACCCAACTGATACGGAGACTAAGAAATGGTTGATCCGACTCCCGGTGAGCGCATCGGCACTTACCTGACGCCTGAAGAGGCCCAGGAGATCCACAAAGGCTTCATGAGCACATTCACGCTCTATGTCGCGATTGCGGTCGTGGCGCATGTGCTGATCTGGGCTCACAAGCCGTGGTTCACTGGCGGCTTTGGCCTCTGATTGCTTCGTGAGCGGCCCTGTGGCTGATCACATAAGCATTTCATCCAACAAGCATAAGGAATTCCATCATGTGGAGAATCTGGCTTCAATTTGACATCCGTCGCGTCCTCGTGGGTCTTCACGTTGGCCTGGCGGTTCTCGCTTTCACCATCCACTTCCTGCTTCTGAGCACGGACCGTTACAACTGGCTGGATCAAGCGTCGGGCGCCCCGATCGCTTCTCAGTCGGCTTCGGTCGAACTGCTGGACGCACCGGCGGCTGGCTGACGGACGCGAAGAAAATGTGAGGGGGCAGGTTCGCCTGCCTGCCTCCTAACACTCTGGCAAACCTTCAAAACCCGCCTCTTGCGGCGGGAAGGATGGACCTATGGCGCTCCTTAGTTTCGAGCGGAAATACCGCGTGCGCGGAGGCACAATAGTCGGCGGCGACCTCTTCGACTTTTGGGTCGGCCCGTTTTATGTCGGATTCTTTGGGGTGACGACGGCCATCAGCGCGGCCCTTGGCACGATGCTGATTTTCTCAGCGGCTCTCGAAGGCCCGACCATGAATCCCTGGCTCATCGATATTCAGCCACCGGCTGTTGAAAATGGCCTTTCAATCATGCCGCTCGATCAGGGCGGCTACTGGCAGTGGATCACCGTATGCGCGCTCATTGCCTTTGGATCGTGGGTGATGCGGCAGGCTGAAATCAGCCGCAAACTGGGCATGACGTACCACGTGCCGATCGCGTTCGCGACGGCGGTGTTTGCCTATTTCACGCTGCAGGTCATCCGGCCCATGTGGATGGGCGCTTGGGGGCACGCATTCCCATACGGCATTTGGACCCACCTCGATTGGGTGTCCTACACTGGGTACACCTACGGCAATTTCCACTTCAACCCGATCCACATGCTCGCGATCACGTTCTTTTTCACGAACTGTCTCGCGCTCGCGCTCCATGGCGGCCTGGTGCTTTCGGCGGTGAACCCATCGAACGACACCGAGGTGAAGACGCCGGAATACGAAGACACCTATTTCCGCGATTTCATCGGATACTCGGTCGGCACGCTCGGGATTCACCGCGTGGGCCTGTTCCTGGCGCTGAACGCGGGTTTCTGGAGCGCGATCTGTATCGTGATCTCAGGTCCGATCTATGTGGGAAGCTGGGTCGATTTCTGGGAATTCTGGCGTGAAATTCCGATTTGGGAAGGGGAGGCCTTGTCCTAATGGCTACATATCAAAACATCTTCACGCAGGTGCAGGTCAAGGCCGAGCCAGAGCTTGGCGTCCCGCACCTGGACATGAGCGAACCGCGCTATAACGTCACCGGCTATTCCTATTGGATGGGCAAGCTGGGCCAGGCGCAGCTTGGCCCGGTTTACCTTGGCTGGATGGGGATATTCAGTCTCGCTTTCGGTTTTGCCGCGCTGTTTATCATCGGGATGAACTTTGCCGAGCAAGCAAACTGGAGCCCGCAGACGTTCATGCGCGAGTTTTTCTGGCTTTCGCTTGATCCGCCGGGACCGGAATACGGGAAGGACTTCATCGTCCCCTTGAAAGAGGGCGGCTGGTTCATCATGACCGGCGCCTTCCTCACCATCTCGGTGCTGTGCTGGTGGGTCCGGACTTATATGCGCGCCCGCGCGCTCGGCATGGGCTACCACATTCCTTGGGCCTTCGCCTCGGCAATCTGGCTGTTCCTCGTGCTGGGTTTCATCCGCCCGATGCTGGGAACGGGATGGCACGAAGCGGTTCCCTACGGTATCTTCAGTCACCTGATCTGGACGAACAACTTTTCGCTCATCTGGGGGAACTTCTTCTACAACCCCTTCCACGCGCTCTCGATCGTGTTCCTGTATGGCTCGGCGATCCTGTTCGCGATGCACGGCGCCACCATTCTGGCGACCGGTCGCTATGGGGCCGAGCGGGAAATCGAGCAGATCACGGACCGGGGTACGGCTGCCGAGCGTGGTGGTCTGTTCTGGCGTTGGACGATGGGCTTCAACGCTTCGATCGAATCGATCCACCGCTGGGCCTGGTGGTTCGCCGTCCTGACCACACTGACCGGTGGTATCGGCGTGCTGCTGTCGGGCACCGTGGTCGAGAATTGGTACATCTGGGCGCAAGAGCACTATTACGCTCCTGTTTGAGCTTCTGGTGCCATAGCCGCCCTGCGGTAGAGCCTGATTAACACCAAGCGTAGCGGGCTCTACCGGTCGGCATCAAAGGCCCGACCCTGCTCCCTCGATGAGGGTCAGCAAGGTCGGGCCTTTTCGCTTGCGTCCTTGGAAAGGCGAGATGCGATCGGATGAGAGTACGGCAGCGCCAGGCCGTAGTCTCATAGACGGACTTGGGTTTGTTGCGTGTTATGGATCCAAGGCTCTGGATGGGAGCCTCGGATAGCGCGTCGCAGCTTTGGGCTTGCAGACTTTGAGCGGTCGGTGATTGAGCTCTTATCGCCGAACAATGTGCGCGGCGTGCCTCGGGTCGATGATCGTCGGGTTACCGACGGGATAGTGTGGCGCTTGCGTACGGGCAGTCCGTGGGCGGATATCCCGGTGCGCTATGGTCCGCACACCACCAGCGAGAGCCGTGTCGACCGCCAGCGCAAAGCCGGTGTGCGCGACCGGCTTCTGGCCTCTTTCAGCGCAGCTTTCGGTCGCGAACTGGTCATGATCGACAGTGCCTCGATCCGCCTCCACCGGCATGGTGCGGACCTCAAAAGGGTGGCCCGGATCGCTGCATGGGAGTGAGAGGCGCAGCCATGCCGGGGGCATGGCGAGCAGCAAGGCCCGAGGCGCTCTGACGATCAAGATCCATGCGCTGGTCGATGGCCGAGGCTTGCCGGTCGGCCTGCCTCCTTCCGAAGCGCAGGCCAGCGATTGCCGCCAGGCCAAGCCACGGCTCGACGCGGTGTCGCAAGGCCGCACATTCCCGTCCGACAAAGCGCATGACGCCGACACCATTCGCCCGAAAGCAAAGCGCGCGGCGTGCTCTGCCAACACTCCGGCAAGGCGCAACCGCCGCAAGGGGCTCCCCTTAAGCGCCTTCCGCTACCGCTCTCGCACCCTGATCGAGCGCTTCTTCGGAAAACTCGAACACGCCAGAGGCCTGGCAACACGATACGACTAACAAGCCGACAACTTCTACCCAGCCATCATACTCTTCTCTGCACGGCTATCGTTCGCGGATCATGAGCCTTCGGCCCGGTCTCAGCGGTGATAGGGAGCGCAATCTGACCCCATATTGTCCCATTTTTAGACGTCCGGGCTATTCTCGAAAGATTCCTTGACCGACTCGGGAGCGGATCGGTTATGTTATATTAACTAACGAACAGAGCGGTAATTCACCGACTTTGTCGTATCACGGGCGCAAAAATGATTGCGAAAGCGATCGAGACCAACAAATCAATTTATCGGAGGAACTACTATGAAAAAGTTGCTTATTGGTATGGTCGCTGCATTGGCGGTTACTTCGGGCGCTTCGGCGCAGCAAACAGTCGACGATGTCACGATCACGTTAACGGGTGAAGTCGCAGGGAATGTGGGCATTGAAGCTGGCGCCATCAGCAGCGTCAACCTGATCGACGCCACCAACTCACAGGACGTTGCGGAATTTGTGATCTCGACGAACTTCATTGGCGAGTCGATCGACGTGGCCGTCACCGGGCCTTGTGAGCTGACTTCAGGCACGAATTCGGTAGACTTCAGTGTTCGCTTCAAACAGGGAACCAACGCAGATGCTGCTGCAGGTTCGCTGATTAACGGCCCCTGCGGCTCAACCGGTTCCTTCACGGCGGATAGCGATTTTCTCGACGGTGAGATCTTCACTCTCGCGCTGATCCAAGTTGGAAACCAACAGGCCGCTGGTACTTACACCGGCGACCTCACCGTGACGGTCGAAAAGCCCTAATTGCACGAGTGATCGCGGGCGCACATCGTGCCCGCGATCATCTCGCTTACGGGGGGTGCAGCTATGCGGCTGTATTGGGTTTCTTTTCTTCTTTTCTTGCTGAGTTCACCAGCGGCCGCGCAGTTCAGCGCTAGCCCGATGACTCTTGAAGTCGAGCCCAGTGGTAGAGGCGCGGTCGTCACTGTCACGAACAGCAAGACAACCCCACTCACTCTGGAAGTAAGCGTTGTCAGCCGTGCGCTTGATCCAGACGGAGAAGAGCGCGTTGAAGACGCGAGCGACGAATTCCTGGTTTTCCCCCCCCAGGCGCTTGTTCAACCTGGAGCGCAACAAAACATCCGCGTTCGTTACGTGGGCCCAGACGCTGGACCCGACGTCGGGTATTACAGTCTAATTCTCACCGACACCGCCGCACGGCGACCTTCTGACAGCGATGCCTCAGGGGTTGCGCTACGGCTTCAATATCGACTCGGATTGTCAGTGTCGGCCTCTGATACGCAACCACGGGTAAGTGTGGAGTCGACCCGACAGCCTGACGGACGGATTCGGGTTTCTGCGCGCAATGATGGTACGAGGCACGCGATCCTCAAGCGCGGAACATGGTTTCTAGTTGACTCGGGAGGCGAGCGAATTCCTTTCAAAACGCTCAACTTTCTGGGGTTCTCTCTGCTTGAGCCCGGCTCAAGCCGCGAATTTGTAATCGAGCCTGAGGAACTCCCAGCTAGCGACCCGGCCGCGAAGGTTGTTGTGGAATTCTAATCGCTAACGGGGGCAGACCGATGGCTTTTTCACGTTCTGACCAAGTCTGACAAATCGTGTTGGCGCTTACGTTCGAGTCGCTGGTAATTGCATGTGGCGTGGGTAATCCCGCATGCCTGTCGGACGACTCTACTACTGTCGCTCTGGAACCGGATACAGACGCTGGTCCGCAGGCTGAGCCGCTCTTTGAACCCGCCGCGGAAACGTCGGCTCCCGAACACGATACATCCTGGTTCAAGGTCGCAGCACCGGTCTTGGTTGGCGGCAATCTTGTTGATGAGATCATCTTTGAGACAAGCCCCGAGGGTCTTGTGCGCTTTCGCGCTGCATCTCTTCAAGATGTATTTCGCTCCTCTCTCGAAATCGACTCTGAGGCCTTTGTCTTCTTGACCGAAGTTCGACGCGAGGGGCGATTTGTCACTCCAGCTGATCTGGAGCCCTTCGGTATCGAGGTCCAATTCGACGCAGCTGAAGTGGTCGTCCGTATAGATATCGCGGCGGAAGCTCAGCCGACTACAACACTTAGCTTTGCCGCCAACCGATCAATCCTTTCAATAACGAACGATCTGACCCCTGCCGACTTCTCAATCGGGAGCGAGATCTTTCTTCAGTTTCGAGGCGATCAATCGGCAGATGGGGAGCTTTCAATCGGCTCACCTGACATCTTTGCAGAGACGCTCGTCGGTATCGGAGGCGGCCTCGATCTGGCGGTTGCAGGGATTGTAGAGTTCACGACTTCTGACGACGCAGAGTTTGCCGTCGACAACCTTCAGGTCATCAAGGATTGGCCCGAACAGTCGCTTCGCTTTACCGCCGGAGAGATCTTCCCTCCGACCCGCGCGCTGCAGTTCGGCGGCGAGCTGACCGGAGTGTCCCTTTCGAAGCAATTCGATGAGTTACAGCCTTTCCGCAATCTTGCGCCCAGCGGTCGCCGGTCATTCTTGCTTGAGGATGATTCCGAGGTTGAGGTCATCGTGAACCAGGTCGTGGTTCAAAGGCTCTTCCTGCCTGCTGGGCAATACGACGTGGATGACCTCCCCCTTGTATCAGGCCAGAACGATGTCTCAATCATCGCGCAGGGCCCCACAGGGCGCGTTGAAGTTTTGAATTCGACACTGACCTTCGCAGGCGATCTGTTGAATCCCGGGCTCGTCGACTTTGGCTTCAGCGCTGGCTCCCTTCAAAACTTGGGCAGCGCTGGCCCTGGCGTTGCTTCAGGATACGTGCGCGCCGGCCTCTCGGAGACACTCACCGCAGGGTTCAACCTTCAGTCGAATGCCGACTTTCATTTTCAAGCTGGCTTTGAAGCGCAGGTCGCCACCCCTTTCGGCCCCGTCCTTGTGAATTCTGCCTACTCGCGCACAGAGCGCGACGGTTGGTCTGTCACAACCCAGTATGACAGCCAAACCCAGATTTCAGAGTCCGGGGCTTTTCTGAATGCAAGCGTGTTCTATGAGTATCAGAGCCGTCATTTCGGCTCTCCGTTCAATACGCTGGCCGAGAACCGTATTTCGCACTCCGGGAACGTCACAGTCGGCTTATCCTTGCCCAGCCTGTTCTCGATAAACACCAACGCTTTCTACCGGCGGCAACGCGATCGACTCCCAGAGATCATGGGCGTGAACTTCACAGTCACAACGCAGGTGAGAGGTGTTCAGTTGAACGCTCGGCTTAGCGCCCTTGAAGACGAGAGGGGGACCAGCTTTAGCGCTCTGGTATCCGCCACCTTTCAATTTGGCAGCAGTGGGCGCGGCAGAGCGCTTTTTGACACTGACCAGATGCGGCGAAGCTTCTCTGTCGAACGTTTCTCGAGGCAAGAAATCGGAGACGTGGCAGGAAGGGTGGAAATTGTTCAATCCGACACCGGCACAGAAGTGTTTGCCTCGGGTAACTATGTCGACAACCGTTTTGTCGCCGACATTTCCGCGTCTTTCCGAGATCAAGATGGCCGACAAAGCGGTATTCAGCAAATTCGAGGCACCCTATCCACATTCGCTGCGTTCGCGGACGGGCACTTTGGCTTTGGAAGAACAAGGGGCGTTCAAGACAGCTTTTTGCTGGCAAAGACACATGAATCTCTCGAGGGACGGCAGCTCGAAATCCAGAACTCGACGGGTCGGATCACGGAAGCGAAGACTGGAGACTTGGGTCCAGCGGTTCTTCCACTCCGCGGTTTTCGACCAATTCGCAACGAGACCCGTATGAATGACCGCCCGCAGGGCTACACAATAGAGTCAGAGAAGATTGAGCTTGTGCCAGCGTTTGGCCGCGGATACGTTTTCTTTTATGGAAGCGCGAATTGGCGTTCTTTAATCGGGCAAGCGTTTACGGCAAACGGTGATCCTTTGCGCGGAGTTATTGCTACAGCCTGTCAGGCTGGTCGTCGCATTGACTTTTTTACTTCGAAGGCTGGCCGCTTTGTTATCACAGGCACGTCACTCGAGCCTGTAACGGTTATAATCGACGGCAAGAATGTCGGCACTTTCACCCCGCAGTCGCCCGATGACGAAAGCGGATTAGTTCACGTGCCAGATGTTCGACTTGAGGTTGATGAAAATGGCTTACCGCTTGCTAGCACTGATACTCTTGATTGTCGCTAAGCCGGCGCTCGCTCAGAGCGTGGATTGTGATCCGATTCTGCAGATCCCCGTCAGGACCGAAGTCACGATTAACGCTTTGGAGGATGATGTCATCCTCCAAGATGAAACAATAACGATCGAGAATCGCGGGAACGGTACCTGTGATCTTGAAGCCAGGTTCATCGGCAACGATCGTTCACCCTTACCGTTTCGCATCGGCACCAGTCTCTACAATGTGTCTCTAAGTCCGGACAGCGCAGCCTTCCAGTTCGAGCGGCGGGCCGATGGGGTGTACCGCTTGCGGCTCGGCGCGTCGACGCGCACGCGCTTGATCTTGCGAATTGATCCGCAAGTCGTGCCCAGTCGACAAGCTGGAGAAACGTCTGAGTCCATCATCTTCGAGCTCGTGGATCTTGGGATTGATGAAGTCTTGGAGGTGCGAAATATATTGGTGGTTGAAGCGATACCGAGCCTTGTCAAAGCAAGCGTAGCGCTATCGGCGAATCAAAGTGGCTTGGACACGCTGCTGTTGGACTTTGCGGAGCTTGAGACCGGTGACAGGCAACGGTTCTACCTGCAAACGCGCGCGAATTCGCCAATTACGATCACCATGACATCAACCAACGGCGGCCAGTTGAAGAATCTCTCAGGGCCAGGAGAAGCAGCGATCGATTACGCGTTGAGCGTCGATGGGACTGCGGTCGATCTACGACAACCTTATACCATGTTTCAGCCTTTCATTGAGCCAGCGGGCGAAGTGTACCGAGGGGAGGTGGTCATCGGTAGCACTGCCAGCGCGGCAGCTGGCCAGTATCGTGATGAGATCCTGGTTCGGGTCGAGACAGACTAAAGAGTAATCGGAGTAGACAATCCTGATCGAAGGCTGAGCGTCGAGATAAGGGCGCAGCGAGATGCGATCGGATGAGAGTACGGCAGCG
>NZ_JASJAP010000001.1 GCF_030066995.1 Erythrobacter sp. | reverse complement strand
ACCGTCGCGATGCTGAGCAATGCGCTGGAGTAAATGCGAACTGACGCCGAGATACAGCGTGCCGTTTTAGGCAGATGCCAACAGGCAAACCGTTGGTTGAAACTCTTTGTGCATTGGACCTAGCTCAATGGATTCCCGCGTGCGCGGGAATGACGAAGTATGTCTGAAAGTGGGGTCGAAACCTACTGGCGGCCACTTCGCCAACCCCTCACCGCCACCCCTCCAGCCAGGCCCATTTGGTAAAGCTCATCGGTCCCTCCAGCGGGGCGGCGGTCAGGATGGGGAAGAACACCGCGAACAGCGCGACGCTGGCCACCGGCACCGCGGTGCTCAGCCAGCGCAGCCTTCGGGTCGCGAGGCAATCGTTCAGGCTCAGCGCCAGCGCGGCGAGCACAAAGCAACTCGGCATCATGTAATGGTAGTAGAACTGCACCGGCTTGGGCGCGATCATCCAGAAGCCGAGCGCGACGCCATAGCCCACCACCACGCCGAGGCGCGCCCAGTCGAGCCGGTAGAGCCCGATCCACAGGCACCATAGAAGCGCGGGCAGCCCCGCAAGCATCGTCAGCGGGTTGCCGATCAGCAGCACGCCGCGCTGCGCGTTGTCGGTGAACTCGTAGAGATACCAGATGCCGCGCGTGTTGGTGACCCATTGCGGCCAGGCGCTCTGATAGGCGTGCGGGGTCATCACCGAGCCTTGCAGGTCGAGGATTTCGCCGTGGAACGCGATCAGACCCTGCTCGCTGAGAGGCGAGGGGTATTGGATGGAACCCAGCCAATAGCCCGGCGCGAAGGTCAGCGCGTAGACGGCGAGCGGCACAAGGCCGAGCCACACAAACGCCTCGGCAAGGCTCACGCCGGGCACGGGCACGCCCCGGCGGCTCAAGATCAGCCGGCGGCGTCCGGCGGAAAGCCGCGCGGCGAAGAAGGTGAGGCCCGGCACCATGGCGAGCGGCACCGCGTTCCACTTCGCGCCCATCGCTGCGCCCAGCGCTAGCCCTGTGAGCGCAAGCCGCCAGCGGCCCGTCTCGGGCTCGCGGCACGCGGCGGCGAACTGCCAGGCGGCAAGCGCGAGGAAGGCAGCCATGAAGATATCGAGCATGGCGATGCGCGCGTGGACGAACAGCGGGAAGCCGGTTGCGAGCAGCGCGCCGAACACGATCGTCGCGTAACGCTCCCCGCTCGCGTGCCACAGCGCGCGCATGCTGGCGCCAAGGGCGATGACCCCGGCGATGAGCGGCGCGATCCGCCATCCGAGCGCGGTGTCGCCCAGCGTGTAAATCCCCAGCGCAATCAATTGCTTGCCCAGCAGCGGGTGTTCGCGGTTGAGGTATTGCGCGCCGCTGGGCTCGCCGATTTTCAGAAGCTCGCGCGCGGCGGGAAGGTAATGCACCTCATCGAACAGCGGGGTTGAGGGGATCGCGAGGCGGATCGTCGCCAGCGCGCCGAACAGCGCCGGTATCGCAAGGCACCACACCCACGGATCGCGCTCGACGGGATAGGGCTGCGGGCGCGCCGGAGCGTCTTGGGAGAGGGCGGGGGCAGCGGACGCCATGCCCCCAAATGCTTAGAAAAGCGTGTGGGGAGGGGCAAGGGTGTACAATGTCAGGCGGTTGCGGACACCGGGTTCGACGCCGCGCTCGCCTGCCGCTCAAGCCAGAAGAGCCGTGCGCACATCGCGAGCAGGCCGATGCTGGCGGTCGTCGCGACGAGCAGCGCCCAGGGAATGACGTTCATGCCCACCTTGCGTGCGCGCGGCAGGATGAAGAACAGCGCGATCAGCACGCACATCACCAGATCCCACCACACTTGCAGGCCGGTCAGATTGGCGCTGTGATTGGTGTAGAACATCACCAAGCCTTCCTGCGCGATCTGTACTAGCGTGTAGACGAGGAACACCGCGCACATCGTGGAAGCAAACGCCCAGTTGCCGATTGTTGGTTTGGCGACCAGTATGTAGACGCCCGCCAGGGTCGTGGCTCCGATAATCAGGAAGAAGAGGATTTGCAGCGTGTCCATTGGTCGGCCTTCCAGGCAAAGTGTAGCGTCCGCTACACTCGCTTCTAACTGAATGTAGCAAGTGCTACAAGAACTTTATGCCGCCGCCCGAACCCAAGCCCAGAATGTCCAGGGAGACGCTGCTGCCAAAGCTCGCAGCGCATGTGCTCGAACATGGTCTGGGCGGGGCGAGCCTGCGTCCGCTGGCCAAGGCGGCGGGGACGAGCGACCGGATGCTGATCTACCATTTCGGCGACAAGGAGACGCTGGTGCGCGACCTGCTCGAATACATCTCGGGTGTCTATGCGACGGCGCTCGATATGGCACTGGGCGATCGTCGGCCCGCGACGCGTCAGGAGGCGTTTGCGCGCATTCTGGCGTTGGGACGCGGGCCGGGCATCCAGCCATTTCTGGTGCTGTGGTGGGAGATTGTGGCGGGCTCGGCGCGCGGGCTTCCGGGTTACGCCGATGCGGCGGAGGCGATGATCACCAAGCAGCTCGACTGGTTCGAGGCGCAAATGCCCGAGGGCGATCCCGATCCCAAAGGCGGGGCGCGCTACCTGCTGACGCTGCTCGAGGGCACCTTGATGCTCGGTACGGTGGGCCACGCAAGGACGGCGCGCGAAGGACTGCTTGCAAGCGGGCTTGCGGGTGATCGGGCGGGCGACTAAGCGCGTCGGCCAAAGAAGACAGGTAGCATGAAAAAGACCACAGGAATGGATCGCGCGGCCACCTCAAAGTGGCGCCCCGCCACCCGCGCGGTGCGCGCGGGCACCTGGCGCAGCGAGCATGGCGAGACGTCCGAGGCGATGTATCTCACCTCTGGCTACACCTATGACGATGCGCAAACGGTTGCGGACCGGTTTGCGGGCGAGGCGGACGGGATGACCTATTCGCGCCTTCAGAACCCCACCGTTGCGATGCTGGAAGAGCGGATCGCGATGATGGAGGGGGCCGAGGCGGCCCGCGCGCAAACCTCGGGAATGGCGGCGATGACGGCCTCGCTGTTGTGCCAGCTCTCGGTCGGCGATCACTGCGTCGCCGCGCGCGCCGCGTTCGGCAGTTGCCGCTGGCTGGTCGATCACCTCCTCCCGCGCTTCGGGATCGAGACCACGGTGATCGACAGCGCGGACAACGCCGCGTGGGAAGCCGCGATCCGGCCGAACACCAAGGTCTTTTTCTTCGAGACGCCCGCCAATCCCACTCTCGATATCGTCGATCTGGAGCATGTCTGCGGCCTTGCCAGAGCGCACGGGATCACCACGGTGGTCGACAACGCCTTTGCCGGACCGACGCTGCAACGCCCGATGGAATTTGGCGCGGACGTCGTCGCCTACAGCGCGACCAAGATCATGGACGGGCAGGGCCGGGTGCTTGCGGGCGCGATTTGCGGCAGTGAGGAGTGGATCACCGAGACGCTGATGCCCTTCCAGCGCAACACCGGCCCCACGCTCTCGGCCTTCAACGCCTGGGTGGTGATGAAGGGGCTGGAGACGCTGAATTTGCGCGCGCAGCGTCAAAGCGCGAACGCGGTGGCGCTGGGGGAATTTCTCGAGCCGCGCGTGACGGCGGCGGGCGGGCGGATGCTGCATCCGGGCCTTGCCAGCCATCCGCGCCACGAAATGGCGCTGAAGCAAATGGACGCGACGGGTCCGATCTTCGCGTTCGATCTGGGGACGCAGACACGCGCCTTTGCGCTGCTCGACGCGCTGGAGCTGATCGATATCTCGAACAATATCGGCGATGCGAAGTCCCTGATGTGCCACCCGGCCTCCACCACCCACGCCAATATGGGCGAGGATGGGCGTGCCGAGATGGGCGTGACCGACGGCCTGTTGCGCATCAATGTGGGGCTGGAGGACGTGGCTGATCTGGCCGAGGATATGGATCAGGCGCTCAAAAGCGCGGGATTGTAGAAAAAGTGAAGTGCCACGCGGACCCATAGTCTTCTACCTCCGGGCGCCAAGGGGGGAAAACTATGATGAAATTCGCAATGCCGCTTGCGCTGGCGTGCCTTTCAACGGGCGCTTTCGCGCAGAGCGAGGCTCTTGTCGTTACCGATGACGATGATCGTAAGAACTCGTTCAAGCTGAGCGCGTCGTTCGAGCCGAACATTGGCGGTGATTTCGCCCGCGCCGAGGGTGAGAGGCTTGACGATGCGGTGGCCACCAGCGGGGTCGGCGTCGAATACAAGATCAAGTCGGTCAAGGACATTGTGATCACCTTTGCGGGACGCGCCCGCTGGAAGAGCGACCTCGAAAATGACGACGATGAATCCAACTCGGCCCTGACGGGTTCGGCCAAGATCAACTGGGCGCGTGGCTGTCGCCGGATCAGTCCGTTTGCCGGAGCGGTCTACGAACACGGGCGGACGGGCTTTTTTGAGGCGAGCGCGAACGATTTCGCGACGTTCTCGGTCGGGGCGGATCTTGTCATCTTCGACAAGGACGAATGCCTTGGACGTAAGACCGAAGACGAACCGCTGCGCAGCAGCGCGTTCACGCTCAAGGCGTCGGCTGCGATCGAGCGCATCGATGGCGAGGACCCGTTCACCGAACGCTGGACCCCGCGCGCGAAGATTACAACGACCCAGTTGCTGGCGCGCGGCATCAAAGGTGAGCTAAGCCTCGATTACCAGTACCGTATTCTCGACGAGGTCGAGACCGGCGCGGACACTCAGCATTTCCTGACCGGAAGCGTCGGCGTGAATCTTGCCCAGCGCCTTTTCGGCGAGGACAGCCTGCTCGACACCGCCTCGCTGGGCGTCTCGTGGCAAGTGGTGGACGAGGATGACACCGGCATCCTGCTCGATCAGTCGCGGGTGACCTTCACCCCCAAAATCGCGATTTCAAAGACCTGGTAGTTTTTGCGGGCGCGCGCCGGCGCTTGCCTTGCGGATCACTCTCGCACCCTACAAGCCGGGCGGGGCCGTGCTTATCTCAGGTCCATGGCCTTTTTCCTCTACTTCTTTGGCGCGGTGCTGCTCGTCCTCGCCGCGCTCTGGCTGCGCGGCTCTATGCGGCGGCGCCGGCGCGAGCGGATACTCGCGACGCAGCTCACGGCTGATCAGCGCGAAATCGTGGCGCAGCTGGTTCCGATCACGCGCCGCATGCCCGCCCATTTGCGCGCCAGACTGGAGGGGAAGATCAACCTGTTCCTCGATCAGATCACCGTGCGCGGGCAGAACGGGCTGGAAGCGACCGAGGCCATGCGGCTCTCGATCGCCGCGCAGGCCTGCCTCCCGGTCGTCAACAGCCCGGTCTGGTACGATACGTTGCGCAACGTGCTGGTCTATCCGAGCGTCTTCCGGGCCCGTCGCCCGACGCACGATGGCTATGTCGTCCATGAGCGCGACTACCACATGGCGGGCGAAAGCTGGGCGCGCGGACCGGTGGTCCTATCATGGGACGACGCGCTCGAAGGCGGGCTCGACGCCGACGATGGCTACAACGTCGTCATCCACGAATTTGCGCACCAGCTCGACGGCCTCACCGGCCACACCAACGGCATCCCGGTGCTGCGCAAGGGGCAGAGGTATGAGGGCTGGGAAAAAGCCATGTTGGACGCGTATCACGACCATGTGCGGCGCGTTGAGGGTGGGCACTCCACGGTGATCGACCCTTACGGCGCGACGAACCACGAAGAGTTCTTCGCCGAGGCGATCGTGACCTTCTTCGAAAAACCGCGTGAACTGGCCCATGAAGAGCCCGCGCTTTACGCGCAACTGGCCGAGCTTCTGGCGCTCGATCCGGCGCAGTGGAATTAGCGCGCTCTTCAACCCCGAAAGCCAACCCCGAAAGTCAAACCCAAAAGGCCGAGCCGCTCCGGTCAAGAGCGCCTCGGCCCGATGCGCATTGGTCTAGGTCGAGCCCCTGAATGAAGCCCGTTTCCACCCCGGAAACGACAGCCTCTGCAAGCCTTTGGCGCCGGGGCGCGTCACGCCTGCAAAGCCAACCGACGATGGGGACAGCATACGCGGCCAAGCCCTAACGCGGGGGTAGCAGACGCGGGTAACAACGCGTTTACCGCGTTTGCGGACGGCGCGCGGCAAAGCGGCGAAAAATCTGTTTTCCAGACTTGCAAGCGCGGGTCTCGCGTGCGAACCCGGCCTCACACACCGCACCATCGCGAGGAAGAGACCATGACCAAGCGCGTCGAACTGATCTTCGATTTCGTCAGCCCCAACGCCTATCTGATCTGGTGGCCGCTGCGCGAGCTCGTGCAGCGCACCGGGGCAGAGCTGGACGTAACGCCGGTCTTTCTGGGGGGCATGCACAAGCTCACCGGCAACGCCCCGCCGATGATTCGCAACAAGGATGTGAAGGGCAAGGTCGAGTACGACGCGCTCGAAATGCGCCGGTTCATTGCCAAGCACGGCCTGACGAAGTTCAAGCTGCACCCCAAGTTTCCGTTCAATTCGATCAGCCTGCAACGCCTTCTGGTCGCAGCCGAGCAGGACGGGCGCAGCGTTCAGTTTGCCGAGGCGATGCTGCCCAAGGTGTGGGAAGAGGGCGTCGATATAACCGATCCCGAAACGCTCGCCGCCACTGTGGCCGAGATCGGTTTCGATGCCGCCGACATGATGGCGCGTATCCAGACCGACGACGTCAAACAGGTCGTCGCCAGGAACACCGACCACGCGGTCGAACGCGGCGCTTTCGGCATCCCCACCATGTTTGTCGGCGAGAAGGACGGGCCGCAGGAAATGTTCTTCGGCAAGGAACGCCTCGCGCAGATCGAGGAGGAGCTTGTTTCAGGCTAAGACGCTGGTTTCATTTCAAAAGGATAGCCGCTTGCGCGGATGAGGGAGCGAAGTAGTCTCGATTGCGATGATTCGTCTTCGCACCGTATCGTTTCTGTGCTGGCTTACCCTTGCCTTGGCTTTTTCGGCGGGCAGTGGGTCGCGCAGCGTTGCGCAGGAACCCGCGCCCGACACCAACGCTGAGCGAGCTGACGAAATTCCGCCGCTCATCCCGACCAAGGCCTTTGCCGGGCGCAGCGCCTTTCGCGCGTTCGAACTCTCTCCCGATGGCGCCCGTCTGGCAATCACCCGCGAGGTTGATGGCCGCCCCGAGATCCTGGTTGTCGATACCGCCACGCGCAAACCCCAAAAGCGCCTGACCTTTGGCGAGCGCGCTCAGCTTGACTGGGTGCGCTGGGCGGGCAACGAAAAGCTGCTGATGTCGCTTTCGATACCGGCCTTCTTCATGTGGCAATTCGTGCGCAGCAACCGGCTGCATGTGAGCGACCTGACGAATGACGACTTCTTCCCGCTTGAGGTCGACGAGGATGTCATCTGGGGCGGCGATCTCGTCCACCTTGCGCCAGATGGCAGTCATGCACTCATTTCGGTTCAGTCTTCGCTGCGCAAGACACCGGGGGTTTACCGCTACGAGTTGCGTCCCGGCGGCGCGGCTGAGCGTATTGTGAAACCCAAAGGCGGGGTGTGGAGCTGGTATGCCGATGATGAGGGCGTCGTGCGTCTGGGTATGGGCTGGCGGGGGCGTCGCCTGCGCGTCTACTACCGCCCGGACGAGAACGCCAAGTTTGAGCTGGTCGGAAAGCTCAAAGCAAACGATGATGAAAGCCGTTATTGGAGCGTTGTGCAAATCGTCTCGGGGTCTAGCGAGGGCTATGTGCTTGAAGAGGGCGAGAACGGGCGCACCGGGATACGCCGGTTCGATTACGAGACGGGGACGCCGCTCGAGACCTTCTATGAGCATCCCGAATGGGACGTGGAAGAGATGTGGCTCAAACCCGACGGCACTCCGCTCGCCGCGCTTTACACCGATGATCGCCGACGAATTATTTGGTTCGATAAGGGGACCGAGGCGCTTTACACTGAGTTCAAACGCGCGCTTAAGATGGAAGAGGTGCGGGTGATCTCGCGCTCGCGCGATGAGACAACCATGCTGATCTGGGGTGGCAGCGAGGCGGATCCTGGCGCCTTCTACCTGTTCGACCGCGAGGCCAAGCAATTGGCGGTGTTGGCAAACGCCAGGCCCGATCTTGATTTCCGGCAGCTCGTGAAGCCCACGCCGGTGCGTTACACCGCGCGTGACGGTCTGGAAATCCGCGCCTATCTTACCCTGCCGAACGGGCGCGAGCCGCGCGGCCTCCCGCTCGTCATTCTTCCCCATGGCGGCCCCTACGGCGTGCGCGACGTGCTGGAATATAACGACGAGGTGCAATTGCTTGCCAATCGCGGCTACGCGGTGCTTCAGCCCAATTTTCGCGGCAGCGGCGGGTATGGCGATGCGTTTTTCGAAGCGGGCACCGGCCAAATCGGACGCGGAATGCAGGACGACCTGGACGACGCGATGGACTGGGCCGTCGCTGAAGGGATTGCCGACCCCAGGAAGGTGTGCGTCGTAGGAGGTTCGTATGGCGGATACGCGGCTTTATGGGCGGTGCTGCGTAATCCGGATCGCTACGCATGTGCAGCGAGCTGGGCGGGGCCGACCGACCTCGACCTTATGTTGAGATACGACCGCAAATTCTTCTCGCGCAAGGACGCGAAGGCGTGGCGCGCGAGGGTGGAGGGGGAAGAGGACTTCGATCTCCACACCGTCTCGCCCGCGATCCACGCCGCGCGGCTGAACCGCCCCGTGCTGCTGGCGCACGGCACTGGGGATCAGACTGTCCCGTTCAAGCAGTATGAGGTGTTTCTCCAGGCGGCAAAGACGGCGCCGGTCCCTCCAACCACTCTCGCACTCGAAGGCGACGGGCACAGCTTCTCCTCTTCCGAAAGCGAGCAGCAATGGTACGACGCGCTCGATGCGTTTCTGGCTAAGCATAATCCCGCGGATCAGATGGACGCGAACGGGGCGCTGCGGGGGATCAAACCACAGGCGGATAACGATAATCCCGGCGCGGGCGAGGTGCCCGACCATGCCAGCGGCGAGTGATTTAGACACACTCTCGGGAAACCTCGACGAAAACTCGCGTTCTGTCCTTGTCGCCCGGTTTAGAATCGTTACTTTGGACCCCGATATGAAAGAGCTGTTCCAACACGCTGCCGTTACCGAAGGGGTCACCGTTCGGGTTGCCGTCAACTTCCTGCCGGAGCAATCGCATCCGGAGGCGGGCAAATGGTTCTGGGTCTATCATATCCGGATCGAGAACAACTCGCACGAGGCGCTCCAGTTGCGCACCCGCCACTGGCGGATCACCGACGCGCGCGGCATGGTCAACCATGTCGATGGAGAGGGCGTTGTGGGCGAACAGCCGAGCCTCGCGCCCGGGGAAAGCCACGATTACGTCTCCGGCTGTCCGTTGACGACGCCGCACGGATCGATGGAAGGGTTCTACACCTTCCAACGCTCCGACGGATCGCCGATCGAAGTGCGCATTCCCTACTTTCCGCTCGCCGCGCCCGAAACCGCCGAGCGTTCCTAGATCGGGCCCAAAGCCCTGCTTTCGAGGCTGAAAGAAGCGCGCGACTTGCCCGCGTCAGGCCGCGCGCCTAAGCGTTGCGACCGTGAAACGCACGCACCTGCCCCTCAACGCCCTGCGCGTCTATGACGCCGCCGCGCGGCACCTGTCCTTCACGCGCGCAGCGGACGAACTGGCGGTGACGCCCGCCGCCGTCGGCCAGCAGATCAGAGCGTTGGAAGACCATCTGGGCGTGGTCCTGTTTCGCCGCACGTCCAAGGGGTTGGAGCTGACACCCGAAGGCACGGCGGGCCTCAACGCGCTGCGCGAGGGGTTCCTGCGGTTTGAAGAAAGCGTGGACGCGATGCAGGCGGGCCAGTCCTCGGATCGCTACACAATCGCCGCCCCGCGCGAGTTTTACGCCGCGTGGCTCGCGCCGCGCATCGCGCCGTTTCAAGCCCAGACGCCGGGCGTGCAGTATATCCTCGCGCCCGATGAAGGCGCCGATTTCACCGAGGCCAATCTCGATCTCGCCATTCGCTTCATCGCGGGGCCGGGTGAGCTGGAAGGCGTGCAACTGGCGCCCGCGCTCAAAGTGCTGGTCGCCGCGCCCGAAGCGCGCGACGCGTGGATCGACTGGCCCGAGGCGGGGCTGCCCGAAGGCACGGCGGCGTGCATCAAGGCCTCGAGCGCGGGCCAGGCGATGAGTTCGGCGCTCGCCGGGATGGGGCGCACGATCCTGCCTCTGGCCCTGGTCGAGAGCGCTGTCGAAGCGGGCCTGCTTGAAACGCTGGACGATCCGGTCGAGAGCAAGCGCGCCTATTGGCTGGTCGCGCCACTGCCGCAGTGGCGCTCGAAGAAGGTGAAGGCGCTCGTCCACCACCTGACCTCTTAAGTTTGCGCACATTGTCGGTAACGTCCGGATCGATCGCGGCGCTGTTTGCGTTCCTGGAACCAGTTTCCAGTATGGCGTTTGTTAAGGCATGGCCTTGAAATGCGGTCCGTTTGATGGCCGACCAGACTGGCCGACGCTGTTGATTTCGATAGGAGTGCCTTGTGAAGATCGTAACCAGAGCCGCAGCCTGTTCGCTCCTGTTCGTAGCGATGACGGGTTACGCGCAAGTTCCAGCGGCTGATGAAGAGGCCGATTTTTGCGAGCGTCTCGCCAGCAACGCCGGCATCGAGAAAACCAAAGTCGTCGACGGCAACACGGTTTGGAAGTCCAACGCGTTGAATTTCGGACAGCGCGTTTTGCTGGGTGGATCCGCTTCCACATATCTCGGCGTCGAACCGGTCGAGCCGCTGACCGTCGAGGGCTACAAGCGCGCTGAGGCTATGTGCGAAGCCGAAGAGAAGGGCGCGGTGTGTCGGTTGGAGGGCCCGGTTGTTTTCACATTTGGTTGGAAGGGCACCAGGACCGAAACGAAGGTGCGTCCGGATGAACAGGCGCTGGTGATCGTGAAGGGCACCAAGGCGTCTTGCCACTCGGGCGTTTTGCAATTGCCCGATTGAGCTTTGACGCTGTCCTCGCGTCATCCCTTCACCGCTTGCCTTTGGCGGCGCTAACCGGGATAGCGCGCGTTATGGACGAGGTTCCGACACTCACCGCTGCGCGCTTTATTCTTCGTCCGCTGCGGCGCTCCGATGCGGGCGCGCTGTTCCCGACGCTCTCGGATGCGGGGCAGTGCCGCTATCTCTCGCGGCCCGCATTCGCCTGTGAAGAAGAACTGTGGGGCTGGCTGGCCGAGCCGGACTGGCCGGGCCGAACGTGGATCGCCGAGGATGCGGGGGGCGAGGTTCTGGGACGCTTCGTCGCCGTGCCCGGCGCGAGCGAGGGCGTGTTCGAAATCGGCTATGTCACGGTGGTCCAGCGGCAGGGCGAGGGCATCGCCAGGGAAGGCTGCCGCGCGCTGATGGCGCATCTCTTCGACCAGGGCGCGCGCAAGCTCACCGCCGAGGTCGACACGCGCAACGCCGCATCGATCCGCCTGCTGGAGGCGCTCGGTTTCACGCGCGAGGCGCATTTTCGCGAGCATGAAGAGACCCACGCGGGGATGTGCGATGTGTACTGGTACGGCCTGCTCAAGCGGGAGTGGGATGGCGCGTAGAGCGCTCCTGCTCTCTCACGCCTTCCCGCCGCCATCGGGAAATTCCAGCTCGCCTTCGTCCGAGACCACCGGCAATTGCGTCCCGTGTTCGGCGTTGTAGGCGCGCACCTTGGCGTTCCACTCGCCCAGCAGCTCGCGTTTCCACTCGCCGATCTTGCGGTCGAGGCTGTCTTTGATCCGCTGGACCTGCTCGGGATCGTTGGCCTTGGCCCGCGCCTCTTCCTCATAGGCGCGCGCGGCGCGTTCGTAGACCGGGTGGCCGGGGCCGACATGGGCGCTGTTGACGGCTTGGGGAGCGTAGCGATCGGGCAGCCGCGTCTTGAGGAAGAACATCACCAGCGCCTCGTTGTGCGAGCGCTCGGTCGCGATCACCTCTCCGCCGCGAATGATCAGGCGCTCCGATCCCTCGATCGCGCGGGCGAGCGCTGAGTCCTCCAGGCGCTCGACGCCGAGGTCCATCGCCCGGTCCCACGCCTCGGCAAACCCTTCCGCGCCCGGCCTGTGCTTGAGCTTGTAGAGCGCCTCCATCGAGCGCCCGACATGGCGCGCGGCGCTCGTCACGATCCCGGTGGCGGCGAGGTGGGCAATGAATTCGCGCTGCAGATCGGGGGTGATCGAGTTCGCGCGCGGCTGGCGGTGCCGATAGGGCTCGAAGGCGAGCAGCGGATCGTCGGGGGAGAGCGCGGTGTATTCGAACGCGGTGCGACTGGTCGCCTGACGCGGCGTTGCGCGCTTGGTGCGCATGATCTTGCGCCGGGACGATCCGGGTGAGGAACCGGGGGAGGATTCGGGCGAGGAATCGGGTGAGGAACCGGGCGAGGAGGGCGGGAGACGCTTCATCCCCCAGTGTGTGGCACAATCCGCGCAAGTAGGAAAACGCCCCCGTACCAGCCCCTGAATTAGCCCCGCACCAGACCCTGAACCAGCCCTCCGCAAGCGCTGTTATTTGGGCGCAAAGACGCACAGCTTGTTGCCTTCCGGATCGCGGACATAGGCGACGTAATGCGTCCCCTCGCGCACGCCGGGCAGCCCTTCATCCGAGCCTCCATGCGCCAGAGCGGCGGCGTGAAACGCGTCGACCTTGGCGCGCGCGTCGGTCTCAAAGGCGAGCATCGGGCCGTTGCCGGGCTGAGCGGCCCTTTTGTCATAGGGCGGGGTGAGCGCGACCTTGGGACGCTCGCCAGCGCGGCCATAGACCGTCCAGGCGGGCGCCGTGCTCTCGCGCGCCCCGCCAATCGCCCCGAACACCGCGTCGTAGAAAGCGATCGAGCGGTCCATATCGTTGGTGCCGAGCGTGGAATAAGCGATCATGCGCGAGGGGCCTTTGGTGAGAGTGTGGGGAGGGGGGGAGGAGGCGCAGCATAGCGGCGGCGCGCGGGTTGGAAAGGTGTGAGTGTGGGGTGGGGGAGGGGTAGGAGAAGGGAAACTGAATGGACGGGGTGATGGTGGGGAGGTTTTGAGTTTTTGTTTCATGCTCGCCCGTCCGGGCGAGCGTCCTCGCTAGACGTCCTCCGGGGAATCTTCCCCTGCGGACCCGCTGCGGGCGGCCTTTGGCCTTGCGGTTTGCTGTAGCAAACCGTTTCTGCACCTCGTTGGCTAGGAAGCGCCAAGCGTCCGGGTGCTGTGCGGAGAGGGACAGCGCGGGAACGAAATCTAAGATTTCGCAAGGACGACCGCGCGCCCGCAGGTGCCCCGGAGCCGAAGATTCGGCGTAGGGAATAGCACTGAGGGAGTCGCAGACGGGCAAAGCCCACCCTCGCCCGGATGGGCGAGCATGAAACAAAAACCTATCTCAACCAACGCAACACCAATTCTGCGTCATCGCGAGGAGCGAAGGCGGAGTCGAAGACGGCCATAGGCCACCCGGCGATCCAGCGCCTAAAGGTGCACAAAGCGGAAAGCTCAGGAGATGGGCTGCCACGCTTCCGACTTAGTCAGAGTCTCGCAATGACGAGGTGCAGCAATTGTGGTTCAGAATTCGAACTGACCTGAGCAATGGGGAGAGAGCCGCGCGGTTCCCTTCCGCGAATGCAACTCAGATTTTTGGGTGGTAGGAAAATGTTCAAACAGGGTCATTAGAAGACACGCTGAAGAAAATCCGTCCTAGTCATTTGACGCCGCGAGTTGTCGGTCTAAATAGCCGCCATGAATTTCAGCAATTTGCCGCCAGCATGCCCTCCTGAAAAGCACGAGACAAATGCACTTCAAGGTGTATACCGGGTGTTGGTGGGAGAAGAACCCATTGCTTATGACTGGCAAACGCATCTGGAGCGCGGCAAGGTGATGCCGCGAGGCATGGACCCTTGCAAGTGGGCATCGCTATCGCTCTTTAATGATACTAGCGTCGTGCGTCGTTACAAGAATCTCCAAGACTGCACCCATGCGGCGAAACTTGATATTCCCGCTGGCTCTGGTGCGCACCAAGGCAAGGAGAAGCACATTCATTTTTGGGCAAATGACAACACTGATGTCACGACCTGTGTTGTTCAGATCGTAGAGCTACCGTGAGCGCCAAACGAACATTCGTCACATTCGAACAAGTTCTCTTTTATTTGGAGGACCCGGAATTGATCGTGCTTTCGGCTGGAAGCCGAGCGAAGGTCGTTGCTGTGGCGTGCCGTCGGATTGCTGATTTCGAATATTTTGGTGTCAAGGTATCGCTAAAGAATTTTGAGGACTATTTAAGTGAAAGATTTGATCTTAGGTATTTGTTTTTACACGCGAACTCTGGAGCATACTTTCAGTTCGACTTGACCTCATATGAGGACGCAATTCCACTCAATCCGGTCGCGCTTAGGCAGCAGCATGTTTCGGCATACGTGCCTGAGCAGGGCCTTTTCGCACGCGATCACTCCGAGAACTATTCGTCGCACTCGATCATTAAAACCGCGCGACAACGATTTAACGTCGATGGCCAATGGGACATGCGAGAATTCTCGAAATTTCACAGCTACGTATCAGATTTGTACGCGGTCACACGTAGCATAGATATTTTTGTCGATGAGGATCAGCCGATGAAGGTTCGGCGCAAAGTCATGCAGTCCTTCATCAAACCTTGGGAGGGGGGTGGGAGCTACTTTGGCTTCTTTAAGTCCCTGTCAAAAGCTGGTGGTGATGAATATCGGCCTAGAATTGGTGCGATTCAGTGGGCGTCGCCGGGATACATCGACGTCATCGGCAAACAGGAGTCATTTGAGCGCTTGATAGAGACGCTGGAACACTATGGACGCAATAAGAAGAAGATTGATCGACGATACAGCGAACTCTATGCTTACATGCAAGAGATGAAGCTCTTGAGACAAGCAGCTGGCACTTTCGATCGGAAGTCTTCTGCTGCCGATGAGGTTAATTTGCGAGCAAAGAAGCTAGCAAAAGAGCTTGACGTCGCGCGCTACCGGGATCTCAAAAAGATGGCTGGCAGCAATCCATTGGTAGCAGCGAAGGTTCTCCTTGCTACCGAAAGGCGTGTCGACCGTCTGCACAAGTTCTTTTCGGAAGGTCGATTGGCTGTGAAAGATGCCAGTGTCGGATCTTAGCGAACCCTTGACCCCACCCCCCAAATCCCCTAGGCGCGCCGCCATTCGAGGGCTTAGTGTGCTTTGCGCGCACTCCAGTGCCCTCAAACAATAGAGCTGAACATTGCCGGTTCGTCCCGCAGGTCTCTCTCGCAAAACGCGGTTGAGGCCTTTTCTATTGGGGTGTTTCCTTGTTTCGCTGGGTTCCTGCTTTCGCAGGAAATCACGGGAGGGAAGCGCTTGGTGGGGCGGCCGTCAAAGTAACCCGGTGGCCGAGTGGCCGATCCTTGGGTGGAGTGTTTCAGGCTCGTTTTTCCGTGAGCTCCTGCTTCAGGCAGGAGCCCAGTGTGGGTGGCGTTTGGTTACCCTAGGCTCCTGCTTTCGCAGGAGCGCAGAGCGGATGAAACGGGCGCGAACTTCCATCCTCATGATCGTCCCGCAGGTGTCGCTGATTTTATGTGCCTTGGGCCCGCCGGGCCTCAGGCCCCGGTGAAGAGAAAGAAGTCTATGCCGACGATCAACCAGCTGGTCCGCAAGGGCCGCACGCCGCAGAAGGCCAAGTCGAAGGTCCCTGCGATGGAGCAGAACCCGCAAAAGCGCGGTGTCTGCACGCGCGTCTACACGACGACGCCGAAGAAGCCGAACTCCGCGCTGCGCAAGGTTGCCAAGGTGCGCCTGACCAACAGCCGCGAGGTTATCTCCTACATTCCGGGCGAAGGCCACAACCTGCAGGAGCACTCCGTGGTGCTGATCCGCGGCGGGCGTGTGCGCGATCTTCCCGGTGTGCGCTACCACGTCCTTCGCGGCGTGCTCGACACGCAAGGGGTCAAGGACCGCAAGCAGTCGCGCAGCAAGTACGGCGCCAAGCGGCCTAAGTGACCTGTCCGGGGGACAGGTCATCCTGGATAGCTCGCCGCAAGCGAGCGTAGTTCAGGATCCATGGTCCCGCTGGGCACTGAGTTCGCAAATTGAATTGGAAGGCCTGATCCAAGCCGTGAGATGGACCCTGAATCAAGTTCAGGGTGACGGTTAGAGCCAAGGGCCAATTGGAGACACAAAAATGTCACGTCGTCGTCGTCCCGAGAAGCGGGAAATTCTGCCCGATCCCAAGTTCGGTGATCAGGTTTTGTCGAAGTTCATGAACAACCTCATGCTGGACGGTAAGAAGGCCGTGGCCGAGGGGATCGTGTACAGCGCGCTCGATACGGTCGAGGCCAAGGCCAAGGCCGATCCGATGCAGCTGTTTCACGACGCGCTCAACAATGTGAAGCCGCAGGTCGAAGTGCGCAGCCGCCGTGTGGGCGGGGCCACCTACCAGGTGCCGGTCGAGGTGCGTCCCGAGCGCGCTCAGGCGCTGGCGATCCGCTGGCTGATCTCGGCCGCGCGCGGTCGTCCCGAGACCACCATGTCCGCGCGCCTTTCGGGCGAGCTGATGGACGCGGCCAACAATCGCGGCAACGCGGTCAAGAAGCGCGAAGACACGCACCGCATGGCCGATGCCAACCGCGCCTTCTCGCACTACCGCTGGTAAGCGGCGCGAGAGGCTGGGGGTGAGCTGAACGGCGAGCCGGCGGCGCGGCTGTTTTTCCGATCAATCGGGGATAGCGCGTCGGCCCGTCTTCAACTCGTCACACTCGTAACTATATGGGGCGCGATCCAACACCGGACCGCCCCACCACTTGAGGAACAGATTATGGCCCGCGATTACCCGCTGGAGCGCTATCGCAATATCGGCATCATGGCGCACATCGATGCCGGCAAGACCACCACGACCGAGCGTATTCTGTATTACACCGGCAAGTCCTACAAGATCGGCGAAGTGCACGATGGCGCGGCGACGATGGACTGGATGGAGCAGGAGCAGGAGCGCGGGATCACGATCACCTCGGCGGCGACGACCACGTTCTGGAACGCCGAAGATGCGAGCATGGACCCGATGTCCTCGCCCGAAGGTCTTCGCGCGAATACTGAAAAGCATCGCATCAATATTATCGACACTCCAGGTCACGTGGACTTCACCATTGAAGTCGAACGCAGTCTGCGAGTACTCGATGGCGCGGTTGCAGTATTCGATGGTGTCGCTGGTGTTGAACCCCAATCCGAAACCGTCTGGCGCCAGGCCGACAAATACGGCGTTCCTCGGATGTGTTTTATCAACAAGCTCGATCGCACCGGCGCCGACTTTTACTACTGCGTGCAGTCGATTATTGATCGCCTGGGCGCGACGCCTCTGGTGCTCTACCTGCCGATCGGCGCAGAGAGCGATCTTCAGGGCGTGGTCGACCTCGTCGGCAATCGCGGCATCGTGTGGGAATCGGAAGGTCTGGGCGCAAGCTACAAGCACGTCCCGATCCCCGATGATCTCGCCGACAAGGCCGCTGAGTATCGCGAGAAGCTGCTCGAGACCGTTGTCGAGCAGGACGACGATGTGATGATGGAATACCTTGAGGGCGAGGAGCCGGACGTCGCGACGATCAAGCGCCTTATCCGCAAGGGCACGATGGCGCGCGATTTCGTGCCGGTGCTGTGCGGCTCGGCGTTCAAGAACAAGGGCGTGCAGCCCCTGCTCGATGCGGTGGTCGACTACATGCCGAGCCCGCTCGACGTGCCGGCGATCAAGGGCGTCAAGCCCGACAGCGACGAGGAGGATGAGCGTCCGTCCGACGACAACGCGCCGTTCTCCGCGCTGGCGTTCAAGATCATGAACGATCCCTTCGTGGGCTCGCTCACCTTCACCCGCATCTACTCGGGTCAGCTCACCAAGGGCAGCGTGCTGAACTCGGTGAAGGACAAGAAGGAAAAGATCGGCCGCATGCTGCTGATGCACTCGAATAACCGCGAGGACATCGATGAGGCGTTTGCGGGCGATATCGTCGCGATTGCGGGTCTGAAGGAGACGACGACCGGCGATACGCTGTGCGCGCCGAGCGCTCCGATCATTCTTGAGCGGATGGAATTCCCCGATCCGGTTATCGAGCTGTCGGTGGAGCCCAAGACCAAGGCCGACCAGGAGAAGATGGGCGTTGCGCTCAACCGCCTGGCGGCCGAGGATCCCAGCTTCCGCGTGACCACGGACCACGAGAGCGGTCAGACGATCATCAAGGGCATGGGCGAGCTTCACCTCGACATCCTGGTCGATCGCATGAAGCGCGAGTTCAAGGTCGAGGCGAATGTGGGCGCGCCGCAGGTGGCCTACCGCGAAGCGCTGGGCCGTGAGGTCGAGCTCACCTACACCCACAAGAAGCAGTCGGGTGGCTCGGGTCAGTTCGGCGAGGCCAAGGTCGTCCTCACTCCGGGCGAGCGCGGTCAGGGCATCATCTTCGAAGACGAGATCAAAGGCGGTAACATTCCGAAGGAATATATCCCCAGCGTCGAGAAGGGCATGCGCGAGCAGGCCGAGAGCGGTTACATGATCGGGTTCCCGATCATCGACTTCACGATCCGCCTGATCGACGGCAAGTATCACGACGTCGATTCCAGCACCGTGGCGTTCGAAATCACCGGACGCGGCGCGATGCGCGAGGCGGCCGAGAAAGCCGGGATCAAGCTGCTTGAGCCGATCATGAAAGTCGAGGTCGTCACGCCCGAGGATTACCTCGGCGACGTGATCGGCGACCTCAACAGCCGTCGCGGCCAGATCCAGGGAACCGACAGCCGCGGCAACGCCCAAGCGGTTGAGGCGTTCGTGCCGCTCGCCAACATGTTCGGCTATGTGAACGAACTGCGTTCGTTCACGCAAGGGCGGGCGCAGTACACGATGCAGTTCTCGCACTATGACGAAGTCCCCTCGAGCGAGGCGCAGAAGGTCAAGGAGAAGCTTGCTTAACAGCGCAAGCACGGCTAGGGGCGGCGCCTGATTCAGACAGAGCGTCTGGGGGTCCGCCCTTTCCCCCGCAGAAATTCAAAATTCCAAGAGAAGGTAATACGGAAAAATGGCGAAGGAAAAGTTTGAGCGTAACAAGCCGCACTGCAACATCGGCACCATCGGTCACGTTGACCATGGCAAGACCACGCTGACAGCGGCGATCACGAAGGTCATGGGTTCGGCGGTTGATTTCGCCAACATCGACAAGGCTCCCGAAGAGCGCGAGCGCGGCATCACGATTTCGACCGCCCACGTCGAGTACGAAACCGACGCGCGTCACTACGCTCACGTCGACTGCCCGGGCCACGCCGACTATGTGAAGAACATGATCACCGGCGCCGCTCAGATGGACGGTGCGATCCTGGTTGTGAACGCCGCCGATGGCCCCATGCCGCAGACCCGTGAGCACATCCTGCTCGCCCGTCAGGTCGGCGTTCCGGCTCTGGTTGTCTACATGAATAAGGTCGACCAGGTCGACGATGAGGAAATCCTCGAGCTCGTCGAACTCGAAGTGCGCGAACTCCTCAGCGAATATGGCTTCGATGGCGATGAAATCCCCATCATCAAGGGTTCGGCTCTGGCCGCTCTCGAAGGCCGTGATCCGGAAATCGGCGAGAACTCGGTTCGCGAACTGATGAAGGCCGTCGATGAGTACATTCCGCAGCCCGACCGTCCGGTCGACCAGGACTTCCTGATGCCGATCGAAGACGTGTTCTCGATCTCGGGTCGTGGTACGGTTGTTACCGGCCGTGTCGAGACCGGCGTTGTGAACGTTGGCGACGAAGTCGAGATCGTCGGCATCAAGGACACCACCAAGACGACCGTCACCGGCGTCGAAATGTTCCGCAAGCTGCTCGATTCGGGTGAAGCCGGCGACAACATCGGTGCTCTGATCCGTGGTGTTGCCCGTGACGAAGTCGAGCGTGGTCAGGTTCTGGCCAAGCCGGGTTCGGTTACGCCGCACACCGAGTTCAGCGCCGAGGTCTACGTTCTGTCGAAGGACGAGGGCGGTCGTCACACGCCGTTCTTTGCGAACTACCGTCCGCAGTTCTACTTCCGCACCACCGACGTCACCGGCGAAGTGATCCTTCCCGAAGGCACCGAGATGGTGATGCCGGGCGACAACGTGACGATCAACGTCAAGCTGATCGCGCCGATCGCCATGGACGAAGGTCTGCGTTTCGCGATCCGCGAAGGTGGCCGCACGGTGGGTTCGGGCGTCGTTGCCAAGATCACCAAGTAAGCCCGTCAGGGTTTCGGCCTTAGCCAAGCGCGAAGGCTGATTGGACATTCGGGGTCCGGCTCGCAAAAGTGAGCCGGACCCCATTTTGTCTGAGGCGCCTTCTTTGTTTGGGCTGGCCTCCGCCACCCTCTCCCCCGTCCTTCGCACCCCTTAGTGCATACCATGGGGGTACGAAGGGCAGGGGAGAGGGTGGCCTGGCAAGCAACCAACAAAAAACGCGTAACATCTCTGTAGGATTTTGGGTTGCATCCCTAGGGCCTCATCGATATACGCGCGTCCACACGAGGACGAGGATTCGTTCTCGAACACGCAATTTTGTAAGGCCGCCCGCTAAGCCTTCCGGAAGTACCGGGGTTAGGGCAAGTGGGGCCGGCCTTTTGTTTTTGTTTGGATGGGGCAACCCATCTCGGCTCTTTCGCATCGGTGTAGGTAATGGAAGCTCAGAATATTCGTATTCGCCTCAAGGCGTTTGACCACCGCGTTCTCGACCAGGCGACTGGCGAGATTGCAGACACGGCTCGGCGCACTGGCGCGCTTATTCGCGGCCCCATTCCCCTCCCGACGCGCATTGAGAAGTTCACCGTGAACCGCGGCCCGCATATCGACAAGAAGTCGCGCGAGCAGTTCGAGGTGCGCACCTACAAGCGGCTGCTCGACATCGTGCAGCCCAACGCCCAGACGGTCGACGCGCTGATGAAGCTCGATCTGGCCGCTGGCGTGAATGTTGAGATCAAGCTCGCCTAATGGTGGGTGATCCCCGGACTTGATCCGGGGTCCAGTGTGTCAGGCACTGGGTTCCTGCTTTCGCAGGAACGCACGAAGGCAAAGTCCTTCGAGGAGAAATTGGATACCGCCGAGTATGCTCGGGCTGCGTCCTCCGTCTCGCCAAACCCGCCAATCGGTGTGGGGCGGCATCAGCCCGGACGGGGCGTAGCGAAAAATTTGGGCCGAACAGGATCGAAAGATCCGCACGCACCTTGGGGATGGTCTCCTTGGTGCCTCTGTAAGGAGTAAAGACGATGCGCACTGGCGTGATCGCAAAGAAGGTTGGGATGACCCGCCTCTTCCAGGAGGACGGACGGCACGTGCCCGTCACCGTTCTCGCTTTGGAAGACTGCCAGGTTGTCTCGCACCGCACCGCCGATACGGATGGCTATTTCGCCGTTCAGCTCGGCGCGGGCGAAGCGAAGCAGAAGAACGTGGCAAAGCCGCAGCGCGAGCACTTCGGCAAGGCCGGAGTTGGCCTCAAGAAGCGCGTGGCCGAATTCCGCGTGGAGAATGAAGAGGGCCTCGTGCCGGTCGGTTCGCTGATCAGCGCCGAGCACTTCATTGCCGGTCAGAAGGTCGACATCACCGGGCATACGCAGGGCAAGGGCTTTGCGGGCGCGATGAAGCGCTGGGGCTTCGGCGGTCTGCGCGCGACGCACGGCGTTTCGATCTCGCACCGTTCGCACGGTTCGACGGGTAACCGCCAGGATCCGGGCCGCGTGTTCAAGGGCAAGAAGATGGCCGGTCACATGGGTGATCGCCAGCGCACTCAGATGAACCTCGAAGTGGTTCGCACCGACGCCGAGCGCGGCCTGCTGTTCATCAAGGGCTCGGTGCCGGGCTCGAAGAATGGCTGGCTGCTGGTTCGCGACGCGATCAAGCTGCCGATGCCCGCTGACGTGCCGTTCCCGGGCGCAGTGCGCGACACGGCATCGCCCGCCAACGATGCACCGGCTGCCGAGGAAGAGGTCAAGGTGACCGACCCGGCGACCGAGGTTCCCAGCCAGGCTGAAGAAGCCGCTGCCGAGAATGGCGGCGCGACCGACGCTCCGGCTGCGGACGAGAAGAAGGAAGACTAAGCCATGAAGGTGAAGGTCCAGAAAATCGACGGCAAGGCCTCGGGCGATATCGAGCTTAGCGATGACGTGTTCGGCGTAGAGCCGCGCGCGGACATCCTGCACCGTGTCGTCACGTGGCAACTTGAAAAGCGCCGTGCGACAGCGCGTCCGACGCGCGAGCGGTCCGACGTCGCTCGCACCGGCAAGAAGTTCGGCGCCCAGAAGGGTTCGGGCGGCGCGCGGCACGGCGATCGCGGCGCTCCGATCTTTATCGGCGGCGGCAAGGCGCATGGCGCTCGCAAGCGCGACTTCAATCCGTCGCTGAACAAGAAGGTGCGCGCGCTCGGCCTCAAGATGGCCTTGTCGACCAAGGCCAAGGACGGTCTGGTCGTTCTCGACAGCCTCGATCTCAAGGAAGCCAAGACGAAGGCGCTCAAGGGCCACTTCGACAAGGCGGGCCTTGCTGGCAAGGTTCTGGTCATCGACGGCGAGGCGGTGAATGACGGCTTTGCGAAGGCGGCGGGCAACCTGGTGGGCGTCAACGTGATGCCGGCTGCGGGCGCCAACGTTTACGACATCCTCAACCACGACACGCTGGTCCTCACCAAGGACGCGGTCGCCAAACTGGAGGCGCGTTTCAATGGCTAAGAAGGACGGCATCGATCCGCGTCACTACGATGTGATCCTCGCGCCGCATATCACCGAGAAGTCAACGCTGGCCTCGGAGAATAACGCGGTTGTGTTCAAGGTCGCGAACGACGCGACCAAGCCGCAGATCAAGGAAGCGGTCGAGGCGATCTACGACAAGAAGGTCGCCTCGGTGAACACGATCCTCACCAAGGGAAAGACGAAGCGCTGGCGGGGCAAGCCCTACAAGCGTTCGGACTTCAAGAAGGCGGTCGTCACTCTCGCGGATGGCGAGATGATCGACATCACCACCGGTATCTGAGGGCATAGAGAACAATGGCACTCAAGAACTACAAACCGACAAGCCCGGCGCGCCGCGGCCTGATCCTGGTCGATAAATCGGGCCTTCACAAAGGTGGCCCGGTCAAGTCGCTCACCGAGGGCAAGCGCAAGACCGGTGGCCGCAACAACAAGGGTCACGTGACCTCGCGCGGCATTGCGGGCGGTCACAAGCAGAAGTATCGTTTTATCGACTTCAAGCGTCGCAAATGGGATGTCCCCGCGACCGTGGAGCGGATCGAATACGACCCCAACCGCACCGCTTTCATCGCGCTGATCAAGTACGAAGACGGCGAACTGGCTTACATCATCTGCCCGCAGCGCCTCGCTGTTGGCGACACGGTGGTGGCTGGCGAGAAGACCGACACGAAGCCGGGCAACGCCATGCTGCTGGGTCAGATGCCGGTCGGCACGATCTGCCACAATGTCGAGATGAAGCCGGGCAAGGGCGGGCAGATCGCTCGTTCGGCAGGCGCGTATGTCCAGCTTGTCGGTCGTGATCGCGGGATGGTTATCGTTCGTCTGAACTCGGGCGAGCAGCGTTATCTGCGGGCTGATTGCATGGGCACGGTTGGCGCGGTCTCGAACCCCGACAACCAGAACCAGAATTTCGGCAAAGCGGGGCGCACCCGCTGGAAGGGTCGTCGCCCGCTGACGCGCGGTGTCGCCAAGAACCCGGTCGATCACCCGCACGGTGGTGGTGAAGGGCGTACCTCCGGTGGCCGTCACCCGGTCACCCCGTGGGGCAAGCCGACCAAGGGTGCGCGCACCCGCAAGAACAAGCAGACGGACAAGATGATTATCCGTTCGCGGCACGCGAAGAAGAAGAGGTAAGAGACGATGGCACGTTCCGTCTGGAAAGGTCCGTTTGTCGAACTCAGCCTGCTAAAGAAGGCAGAGGACGCGCAGGAAGCGAGCAGCACCAAGCCGATCAAGACCTGGTCGCGTCGCTCCACCATCCTGCCGCAGTTCGTCGGGCTCACGTTCAACGTTTACAACGGTCAGAAATTCATCCCCGTTTCCGTTTCGGAAGAAATGGTCGGCCACAAGCTTGGCGAGTTCGCGCCCACGCGCAACTTCCCGGGCCATGCGGCCGACAAGAAGGGCAAGCGATAATGGGCAAGGCAAAAGCACCCCGCCGCGTCGCTGATAACGAGGCGCTGGCTGTCGGCACGCAGATCCGTGGCTCGGCTCAGAAGCTGAACCTTGTCGCGCAGCTGATCCGCGGCAAGAAGGCCGAGGACGCTCTCAACATCCTCGAATTCTCCAAACGGGGAATGGCCAAGGATGCCAAGAAGGTTCTCGCATCGGCGATCGCCAATGCGGAAAACAACCACGATCTCGACGTCGACGCGCTGGTCGTCGCCGAAGCGAGCGTGGGCAAGTCGATCACCATGAAGCGCTTCCACACGCGCGGTCGCGGCAAGTCGACCCGCATCCTGAAGCCGTTCAGCAAGCTGCGCATCGTTGTGCGCGAGCAGGAAGAAGAGGCGTAATATGGGCCAGAAGAGCAATCCGATCGGTCTGCGCCTGCAGATCAACCGCACCTGGGACAGCCGCTGGTACGCGGAAGGCCGCGACTACGCTGGCCAGCTCAAGGAAGATATCGAGATCCGCAACTACATCACCAAGACGCTGCCGCAGGCGGCGATCTCCAAGGTGGTGATCGAGCGTCCGGCCAAGCTGTGCCGCGTTTCGATCTACGCGGCTCGCCCGGGTGTCATCATCGGCAAGAAGGGCGCAGACATCGAAAAGCTGCGCGCGAAGCTTTCGACCATGACCGAGAGCGAAGTGAAGCTGAACATCGTTGAGATCCGCAAGCCGGAAATCGACGCCAAGCTCGTCGCCCAGGGTATCGCCGATCAGCTCATTCGCCGGGTGGCTTTCCGCCGCGCGATGAAGCGCGCCATGCAGTCTGCCATGCGTCTGGGCGCTGAAGGCATCAAGATCGTGTGCGGTGGCCGTCTGGGCGGCGCTGAAATCGCCCGCGTCGAGCAGTATCGCGAAGGCCGCGTGCCGCTGCACACGCTGCGCGCCAACATCGACTACGCCGAAGCCGAGGCGCTCACCGCTTACGGCATTATCGGCATCAAGGTGTGGGTCTTCAAAGGCGAAATCCTCGGTCACGATCCGACCGCTCAGGACCGCCTGATGATGGAATCGCAAACTTCGGGAGTGCGTCCCGCGCGCTGAGCGAGGGACCGCTGAATAGGTAAGAGACAATGCTTCAACCGAAGAAAACCAAATACCGCAAGGCCTTCAAGGGCAAGATCAAGGGTAACGCCAAAGGCGGCACCACGCTGAACTTTGGCTCCTACGGTCTCAAGGCGCTTGAGCCGGAGCGGATCACCGCGCGCCAGATCGAAGCGGCTCGCCGGGCGATCACCCGCGCCATGCGTCGTCAGGGCCGCCTGTGGATCCGCGTCTTCCCGGACGTGCCGGTGTCCAAGAAGCCGGCCGAAGTGCGTCAGGGTAAGGGCAAGGGCTCGGTGGAATACTGGGCCGCGCGTGTGAAGCCGGGCCGTATCCTGTTCGAACTCGATGGCGTTGACGGCCAGGTTGCCGCGCTCGCGTTCGAACGCGCCGCCATGAAGCTGCCGATCAAGACGAAGGTCGTGGCCCGCTTTGGCGACACTTCACACCTGGGAGGTGACAAGTAATGGCTGATATCGCAGACCTTCGCACGAAGACCGACGACCAGCTGGCGGTTGAGCTTACCGAGCTCAAGCGCGAGCAGTTCAACCTGCGCTTCCAGGCGGCGACGAACCAGCTCGAGCGCCCAAGCCGCGTTCGCGAAGTGCGTCGCCACATCGCGCAGATCAAGACGCTCCAGAACGAGCGCGCGGCGGCTGCTGCGAAACAGGCGTAAGGAGTAGACAATGCCGAAACGTATCCTGATCGGGACTGTCACTTCCGACAAGACCGACAAAACCGTGACCGTTCTGGTCGAGCGCAAGGTGAAGCACCCGCTTTACGGGAAGATCATCCGCCGCTCGAAGAAGTATCACGCTCACGACGAAGCCAACGAGTACACGCTTGGCGACGTTGTGCGCATCGAAGAGACCAAGCCGATCTCGAAAACGAAAACCTGGATGGTCAAGGACCGTGTGGTTTCTGGCGGAGTGCAGGCGGTCGAAGCCGATCTCGATGTCGAGGCGGCCCGTAGCTGATTAGTTAGACGAGGAACTGCCGAGCCCCGGTCAGTATCGGGTGTCCCGGCAAGCCAAGAGAAGGAACCGGATCCATGATCCAGATGCAATCCAATCTCGACGTCGCGGACAATAGCGGCGCCAAGCGCGTCCAGTGCATCAAGGTGCTGGGCGGCTCGAAGCGCCGGTTTGCCTCCGTTGGCGACGTGATCGTGGTCTCTGTGAAAGAGGCTCAGCCGCGCGCGAAGGTCAAGAAGGGCGACGTTCACCGCGCCGTGATCGTTCGCACCAAGAAGGACGTTCGCCGTCCCGATGGCAGCGTGATCCGCTTTGACAGCAACGCCGCGGTGTTGGTCAACAAGAGCGAGGAGCCGATCGGCACCCGCATCTTTGGCCCGGTGGTGCGCGAGCTGCGCGGACGCGGCTTCATGAAGATCATTTCGCTCGCGCCGGAGGTGCTCTGACCATGGCAGCCAGAATCAAGAAGGGCGACAGCGTCGTCGTGCTGTCGGGCAAGGACAAGGGCCGCACCGGCACGGTCGAGAAGGTCATGCCCAAGGACGGCAAGGTCATCGTCGAAGGCATCAACGTGATCACCCGTCATAACAAGCCGACCCAGCAAAACCCGCAAGGTGGTATTGAGCGCAGGCCTGCGCCGATGCCCATCTCGAAGGTTGCTGTGGCCGATCCCAAGGATGGCACGCCCACGCGTGTCCGCTTCGAAGAGAAGGATGGCAAGAAGGTGCGTGTCGCCGTTAAGAGTGGGGAGACCATCGATGGCTGATTACACCCCTCGCATGAAGGCCAAATATGACGAGCACATCGTCAAGGCCATGACCGAGAAGTTCGGCTACACGAACCGTCTTCAGGTGCCCAAGCTGGAGAAGATCACGCTCAATATGGGTGTGGGCGAGGCCAGCCAGGACAAGAAGAAGGTCCAGACGGCTGCTGAGGAAATGGCGCTGATCGCTGGTCAGAAGCCGGTTATCACCAAGGCGAAGAAGTCGATCGCGCAGTTCAAATTGCGCGAAGGCATGCCGATCGGTTGCAAGGTAACCCTGCGCCGTGATCGCATGTTCGAATTCCTCGATCGTCTGGTGACCGTGGCCATGCCGCGCATCCGTGACTTTCGTGGCCTGAACGCCAGGTCGTTCGATGGTCGTGGCAATTACGCGATGGGTCTCAAGGAGCAGATCGTGTTCCCGGAGATCAGCTACGACAAGATCGACAAGGTGCGTGGCATGGACATCATCGTCACGACCACCGCGAAAACCGATGAAGAAGCGCGCGAATTGCTGCGCCTCTTTGGCTTCCCCTTCCAGGGCGACGCCGAGGCCAAGAAGGCCGCGTGAGCGGTCTTCAATGAACAAGACAGAGAAGAAGAGAGCTTAAGTCCAATGGCGAAACTGAGTTCGATCAACAAGAATGAGCGTCGCAAGAAGCTCGTGAAAAAGTACGCAGCGAAGTACGAGAAGCTGAAGGCGATTGCCGATGACGAAACGCTTGATGAAAGCGAGCGTCTGATCGCGCGTCTGAAGATGGCGGAGATTCCGCGCAACGCAAACCCGACCCGGGTGCGCAATCGCTGCGCCACCACTGGCCGCCCGCGCGGCTATTACCGCAAGTTTGGTCTCAACCGTATCGAACTGCGCGATCTGGCCAATAAGGGCCTGATCCCCGGTGTGACCAAGTCGAGCTGGTGAGGAAGTAACAGATGGCTATGACCGATCCTCTGGGTGATATGCTCACCCGCATCCGCAACGGCCAGCAGGCGAAGAAGGACAGCGTTCTCTCGCCCGCTTCCAAGCTGCGTGCGAACGTTCTCGAAGTGCTTCAACGCGAAGGCTACATCCGTGGCTACAGCGAAGACGAGACCGGCCCTCACAAGGCGCTGCGGATCGAACTGAAGTATTTCGAAGGCGAGCCGGCGATCAAGCACGTCGCGCGCGTCTCCAAGCCGGGCCGTCGTATCTACTCGGGTTCGAAGGAACTGCCGAGCGTGCGCAACGGCCTGGGCATCACCATCGTTTCGACCCCGCGCGGTGTCCTTTCGGACGCCGAGGCTCGCGAGAGCAATGTCGGTGGCGAAGTGCTCGCGGAGGTGTTCTGATGAGCCGCATTGGTAAAAAGGCCGTCCCGATCCCCGCCGGGGTGACGGCCGAGATCAAGGAAGGCACGCTCAGCGTGAAGGGGCCGAAGGGTACCCTTTCGATGGGCCTGTCCGATCTCATCGACTACAAGGTCGAAGAGGGCGAGATCCAGGTCAACCCGGCCAACGATACGAAGCAGGCGCGCTCCTATTGGGGCATGCAGCGCACGCTGGTGTCGAACCTGGTTGAAGGCGTGACCGAGGGCTTCTCGAAGACGCTTGAAATCTCGGGCGTCGGCTACCGCGCCAAGGCGCAGGGCAAGACCTTGAAGCTCGAGCTTGGTTTCAGCCACGACGTCGATCTGGACGTGCCCGAGGGCATCGAGGTGAAGACCCCGGATCAGACCACTGTTGAAATCAGCGGCATCGACAAACAGGCGGTTGGCCAGTTTGCCGCTGAGATCCGCGAATGGCGCAAGCCTGAACCCTATAAGGGCAAAGGCATCAAATATCGCGGCGAGTATATCTTCCGCAAGGAAGGGAAGAAGAAGTAAGATGGCAAAGCTTTCTCTTTTTGAACGCCGTCGCCGCCGTGTGCGCACCGCTCTGCGCGCCCGCGCAGGCGACAAACCGCGGCTGAGCGTGCACCGCACCGGCAAGCATATCTACGCGCAGATCATCGACGACGCGCAGGGCAAGACGGTCGCAGCCGCTTCGACGCTCGGTGAAAAGTCCAGCGGCGCGAATATCGACGCTGCCTCGAAGGTCGGCAAGGACATCGCCGCAGCCGCGAAGAAAGCGGGTGTGACGAGCGTCGTGTTCGATCGCGGTGGGTTCCTGTTTCATGGCCGCGTCAAGGCGCTGGCTGATGCCGCTCGCGAAGGCGGGCTGGAGTTCTGATTATGGCTGATGAAAAGAAAACCCCTGAAGCGGAAACCGAAACGCCGGTCGAAGCCGCTGCAACCCCTGAAGCCGCACCCGAGGCTGCACCCGCCGCCGATGTTGCTCCTGCCGAGGCCACTCCTGCTGAAGCCGCTCCCGCAGAGCAGCCACAACAACAGGGCCGTGGACGTGGACGTGGTGGCAACCGTGAAGGCGGTCGTGGTCGCGGTCGCGGAGGCCGTGACGGTGGCCGCGGGCGGCGCGAGGAAGAAGATGACGGCATCATCGAAAAGCTGGTGCACATCAACCGCGTCTCCAAGACCGTAAAGGGCGGTAAGCGCTTCGGCTTTGCCGCGCTCGTGGTTGTTGGCGATGGTCAGGGCCGTGTCGGCTTTGGTCACGGCAAGGCGCGCGAAGTGCCCGAGGCGATCACCAAGGCAACCGCTGCGGCGCGCAAGAAAATGATCCGCGTCCCGCTCAAGGAAGGTCGCACACTGCACCATGATGGCAATGGCCGTTTCGGTGCGGGCAAGGTCACCGTGCGCACCGCGCCTCCGGGAACCGGCATCATCGCCGGTGGTCCGATGCGTGCTGTGTTCGAGAGCCTGGGCGTCGCTGACGTTGTCACCAAGTCGGTCGGCACGTCGAACCCCTACAACATGATCCGCGCCACCTTCGAGGCGCTGCAGGACCAGACTTCGCCGAAGTCGGTCGCTCAGCGTCGCGGCAAGAAGGTTGCCGACCTGCTGGGGCGCGGCGGTGCGAGCGCGGTCGAGGCCGAAGCCGACGCTGCGGCTATTGTGGAGTAACAGACGATGGCTACCATCAAGATCAAGCAGATCGGTTCGCCGATCCGTCGCCCCGAAGGTCAGCGCAAGATCCTGATCGGCCTGGGCCTCAACAAGATGCACAAGATTGTCGAACGCCAGGACACCCCCGAGGTGCGTGGCGCGGTCGCGAAGATCCCGCATCTGGTCGAGATCGTGGAGTAACACTATATTAGCCGCGCCGCCGCGACAGGGTAGTTTGTCCGCCTGCCGGTAAAGAGGCGATCCGGTTCGTACTGCGATCCTCCGGCGGCACCATTTCAGCGCGAAGAAAAGCGAAAGCGAGTGCAATCATGAAACTGAACGAAATCAAAGATAACGCCGGAGCCCGCAAGGGTCGCATGCGCGTGGGCCGTGGTATCGGCTCGGGCAAAGGCAAAACCGCTGCACGCGGCCAGAAGGGCCAGAAGAGCCGTTCGGGCGTCGCGATCAAGGGCTTTGAAGGCGGCCAGATGCCGCTGCACATGCGCATCCCGAAGCGCGGCTTCAACAATCCGTTTGGCAAGGATTTTGCCGAAGTGAACATCGGCATGGTCCAGAAGTTCATCGACGCGAAGAAGCTCGATGCGAAGAAGGACATCACCGAAGAGGTCCTTCGCGAAGCAGGTCTTGTGCGCGGCGGCCAGGACGGGGTCAAACTGCTCGGCAAGGGCGAGATCAAGGCCAAGGCCAAGTTCGTTGTGACCGGTGCTACCAAGGGCGCCATTGTTGCGGTCGAGAAGGCTGGCGGCAGCGTCGAAGTGACCGCTCCGGCGAAGACGGAAGCCGTCGCTGACAGCGAATAATCGAACAAAACGTGGGGCGGGGGTTCGACAAGAGGGCTCCCGCTTCCTACGTATCCCCTCTAAGCTGGCCTCTGGTCGGCAGAGGACCAGGATAAAGACCCAAAATGGCATCACGCGCAGACAACGTCGCCAGCAACCTTAACCTTGGCAATTTCGCGCAGGCGACCGAGCTGCGTCAGCGGATCTGGTTTACGCTGGGCGCGCTGATCGTCTTCCGGTTTTTGAGCTTCGTGCCGCTTCCCGGCGTCAACCCGGCCGCTTTGCAGGATCTGGCGGAGCTCGCGCGCGGGGGCGTGGCGGAGCTGTTCAACACTTTCTCTGGCGGAAGCCTGGAGCGCATGAGCCTCATCGCGCTCGGCGTCATGCCCTACATCACCGCCTCGATCGTGGTGCAAATGGCCTCGGCTTTGCATCCGACGCTGGCCGCTCTGAAGAAAGAGGGCGCCGCGGGACGCCAGAAACTCAACCAGTACACGCGCTACGGCACGGTTTTTCTCTGCGCGATCCAGGGCTACTTCCTCGCCGTGGGCCTTGAGACCTTTGCGAGCGCAAACGGTATCCAGGCGGTCGTCAACCCAGGCTTTGCGTTCCGGATCGGCGCGGTCATCAGTCTGGTTGGCGGGACCATGTTCCTGCTGTGGCTGGGCGAGCAGATCACGTCTCGCGGGATCGGCAACGGCGTGTCCTTGATCATCATGGCGGGGATCGTCGCGCAGTTCCCCACCTTTGCCATCAACCTGTTCGAGGGCGGCCGCACGGGCACGATTGGTCCGGCCATTATCATCGCCTTCCTCGTGATGGTGATCGGTCTCATCCTCCTGATCAGCTTTGTCGAGCGCGCGCAGCGGCGCCTGCTGGTGCAATACCCCAAGCGCGCAACGCAGCGCGGCATGGTGCAGGCCGATAACCAGTACCTCCCGCTCAAGCTCAACACGGCGGGCGTGATCCCCCCGATCTTTGCCAGCTCGCTGCTGCTCCTGCCGCTTACGATTTCACAATTTGCCAGCGGTTCGCTTGACGCCGACAGCGCCTTTGGCGGGGCCATTCTGACGTTGAACCAGTACCTCGCGCATGGTCAGCCGATTTACATGCTGCTTTACGCGATCGGGATCATCTTCTTCTGCTTCTTCTACACGGCGGTTGTCTTCAATCCGGAAGAGACGGCGGACAATCTCAAGAAGAACGGCGGCTTCATTCCCGGCATTCGTCCCGGAAAGCGTACCGCCGACTATCTGGAGTATGTTCTGACGCGGATCACGGTGGTCGGTGCGATTTATCTGACGTTTGTCTGTGTCGTGCCCGAATACATGATCGCCGAAATAGGCATTCCGATCTATCTCGGCGGCACCAGTCTGCTGATCGTGGTCAACGTGACCGTGGATACGATCACGCAGATCCAGTCGCATCTCTTTGCGCATCAATATGACAATCTAATCAAGAAGGCTAAGTTGAAAGGCCGCAAGCGATAGCGCATGGCGAACGCCGGATTGCGTATCGGGCCGTGCGGGGGCTTTTCGCGCGCGGCTAACGGGGAGAGAGAATGAACATCATCCTTCTGGGACCTCCGGGCGCGGGCAAGGGCACGCAAAGCGCTGGGCTTGTTCAACGCCACGGCATGAAGCAATTGTCCACCGGAGACATGCTTCGCGCCGCTGTCAAAGCGCAGACCCCGGTCGGGCTTGAAGCGAAAGCGGTGATGGACCGCGGCGAGCTTGTTTCCGACGCGATCGTCTCTTCGCTGATCGACGAGAACCTTGCAGCGATGCCCGCTGAACAGGGCGCAATCTTCGACGGGTATCCGCGCACCGCCGCCCAGGCGCGCGACCTCGACTCCATTCTGGCGAAGAACGGGCGGAAGCTTGACCATGTGATCGAACTGGGCGTTGACGAAGACGCCTTGGTCAAGCGCATTACGGGGCGCTTCTCATGCGCCAACTGCGGCGCGCTTTATCACGACACGGCAAGTCCGCCACAGGTGGAAGGCGTGTGCGATGCGTGCGGCGGTGTGGAGTTCAAACGCCGCCCGGATGATAACGAGGAAACCGTGCGTACCCGCATGCAGGAATACCGCGCCAAGACCGCGCCCATCCTGCCGGGCTATGAGGAGCGCGGCCTTGTGTCTCGGATTGACGGCATGGGAGCGATTGAAGAGGTTTCCGAGGCGATCGACTCGATCCTGTCCTGAATTCTGTCGCAGGCGACGGGGCTTTTCCCATTCTTCGAGATCGCTTAGGTTCTCGCGGCAAGGGAGAGTGGCAATCATGAAAAGACCGATCTGTGTTGCGCTGGCTGTTGCCGCTCTTGGGCTGGACGCTCGGGCTCAGGCCGAAGTCGTCGAGAGCAGCGATGCCGGCTTCGTCACGCGCGACGTGGCGGTGGTCGAGACGAACCTCAAGGAAACGTGGCTGGCTCTCATAAGTCCGGCCGACTGGTGGTCCTCGCAGCACACCTGGTCGGCCGATGCAGCCAATTTGCGCCTCACGCCCCAGGCGGGGGGATGCTTTTGCGAGAAGATCCCCGAAATCGATGAGCCGGGTCGGTTTACGCTCGAAGGGAGTGTTGAGCACATGCGCGTGATCCAGGCCTATCCTGAGAACGCCTTGCGCATGGTGGGGGCGTTGGGGCCGCTGCAAAGCGAGCCGGTTACGGGTGTCCTCACCATTGCGCTGACCGAAGTTGACATCCCGCAGGGTAAGGGGACCCGGATTGTCTGGGAGTACAATGTCGGTGGATCCATGCGCTACGAGATTCCGGTCATCTCCAAAGCGGTGGATGGGGTGATGAGCCTGCAACTCGCCGGCTTGGCCGCGAAACTGGGCAAGGTGGTTGTGGCGCAGGACGATCCGGCCCAAGGCGATGGTGCTGCGGATACACCGGTCAAGATCGAGACTGAGGACACGCTCAAGGACGGGGCTGCAGCTGCGGAAGAAGCCAAGCCAGAAGGGCTCAGCGTCGATGAAGCCTTCGGCGATCTGAGTGAGCGCGAAGGATCGGTCTAGCTTCTGGCTCCACAGCTTTGCGGGCGCTCTTGCGCGACCCGCTTTGACCGGGCGGGCGTTTCGGGTTATCCCGTTGAAAGACGATCCGATCGCTCTATATCGGCGGCTCGGGCGATTCTGCGCGGCGGGCGGTTGACGTCAGACCCGAATCGCCGTAAGCGCGCCGCTCATTCGACAGGTTCGAACCAAGTCCGGCCGGCGGTATCGATGCGATTCGCCAACCGGACTCTTGCCATTTGAAGGCGGGTTCGCCCCTGTTGTGTGTTTGAGCGTTGAGATGGGGGCCATGGCGCCAAGCGTTCCGCCCCTGTGGAGCATGGAGAATTAAGTGGCTCGTATTGCCGGGGTAAACATCCCCACCAACAAGCGCGTTATCATCGCGCTCACCTACATTCACGGCATCGGTCGCACGACGGCTGTTGAAATCGCGAACAAGCTGGGCATTCCGCACAGCGCGCGCGTGCAGGACCTCACGGACGAGGAAGTGCTGCGCATTCGGGAAACGATCGACGCGGATTACCAGGTCGAGGGTGACCTGCGCCGCGAAACCGCAATGAACATCAAGCGTCTGATGGACCTCAGATCCTATCGCGGGCTGCGCCATCGCAACCAGCTGCCGGTTCGCGGCCAGCGCACGCACACAAACGCCCGCACCCGCAAGGGCAAGGCGAAGCCGATTGCAGGCAAGAAGAAGTAAGCGCGGCCTTTCTCGGCTCAGACGCTTTTCCCTTCTTCCTTCAGATATAAGGATACGAGACTATGGCACGCGAACCCGGTAAGGTAAGACGCCGCGACCGCAAGAACATCACTAGCGGCGTGGCGCACATCAACGCCAGCTTCAACAACACTATGATCACCATCACCGACGCGCAAGGCAACGCGATCAGCTGGTCGAGCGCTGGCATGATGGGATTCAAGGGCAGCCGCAAGTCGACGCCCTACGCAGCCCAGGTGGCCGCGGACGATGCGGGCAAGAAAGCCGCCGAACATGGCGTGCGCACGCTGGAGGTCGAAGTCAAGGGCCCTGGCTCGGGCCGCGAAAGCGCGCTTCGCGGACTGGCGGCCGTCGGTTTCAACATCACCTCGATCCGTGATGTGACGCCGATCCCGCACAACGGCGTTCGCCCGTCCAAGCGTCGGCGCGTCTGACCCGACCCGGATTGGCGGCATCCGCTCCTGCCGCCACCCGCGCGGGTTTGTAGGCCGCTTCCAGGCTCGGAAGCACCGAATGGCCCGCACCACATATTTGAACCGCTGATACAGCGAATTAGGGGAAATCCATGTCCGTCAACACGAAGAACTGGCAGGAACTTAAGAAACCCAACGCTCTGGACATCAAAGAAGGCGGCGACAAGCAGCGCAAGACCACATTTGTAGCTGAACCGCTTGAACGTGGCTTTGGCCTTACGCTTGGCAACGCTCTTCGCCGCGTGCTGCTCTCTTCTTTGCAAGGGGCGGCGATTACGTCGATCAAGATTGAGAATGTGCTGCACGAATTCTCGTCGCTCGCTGGCGTGCGTGAGGATGTGACGGACATCGTCCTCAACGTAAAGCAGATCGCGCTCAAGATGGAAGGCGAAGGCCCCAAGCGCCTGCAGCTGTCGGCGACGGGCCCGGCCACCGTCAAGGCGGGGGACATCGCGGTTACCGGCGACATCGAAGTGATGAACAAGGATCTCGTCCTGTGCCACCTCGATGAGGGCGCCACGCTCAACATGGAACTGACCGCGGACGTGGGCAAGGGCTACGCTCCGGCTGTTCAGAACCGCCCGGCTGACGCGCCGATCGGCCTGATCCCGGTCGATTCGCTCTACTCGCCGGTTCGCCAGGTAAGCTACAAGGTCGAGAACGCCCGCGTCGGACAAGAGCTTGACTATGACAAGCTCTCGCTGACCGTCGAAACCGATGGCACCGTCACCCCTGAAGACGCCGTGGCCTACGCCGCGCGCATTCTCCAGGACCAGCTCACCCTGTTTGTCCACTTCGAGGATGGCATTCCGCAGCCGCAATCCGCGATGATCGGCCAGGCCGCGCAGCCGCAGGAAGACGACGCCAACCAGCTCAACCGTTATCTGCTCAAGAAGGTTGACGAGTTGGAGCTCTCGGTGCGTTCGGCCAACTGCCTCAAGAACGACAACATAATCTACATCGGCGATCTGGTCCAAAAGACCGAGGCCGAGATGCTGCGCACGCCGAATTTCGGTCGCAAGTCCTTGAACGAGATCAAGGAAGTGCTCTCCAGCATGGGCCTGCGTCTTGGCATGGACATCCCGGGCTGGCCGCCGGAGAACATCGAGGAAATGGCCAAGAAGCTCGAACAAGAGCTGCTGGGATAAGTAGCTGTGCGCTCCTGCGAAAGCAGGAGCCCAGTTGCCCTAGGCTCCGGATCAGGTCCGGAGCTCATATTGGATGAAGGTGGCGGCCTTAACAGCCACCAGGATGGAGCTACCTCACACGGGCTCCCTACGAACGGAGAATGAAAAATGCGTCACGGAATTTCGCAGCGCAAGCTGAGCCGCAAGTCGGGCCACCGCAAGGCCCTGTTCCGCAACATGTCGGCTGCGCTGATCAAGCATGAGCAGATCGTCACCACGCTGCCCAAGGCGAAGGAACTGCGTCCTTACGTTGAGAAGCTGATCACGCTGGCCAAGCGCGGCGGCCTATCGAACCGGCGTCTTGCAATGAGCAAGCTTGGCGATGAAACACAGCTCAAGAAGCTCTTCGACGTGTTGGCCGAGCGCTACGCGGATCGTGACGGTGGCTATACGCGCGTGCTCAAGGCTGGCTTCCGCGAGAGCGACGCGGCTCAATTGGCGGTAATCGAGTTCGTCGATCGCGACGAAGATGCGCGCGGCCAGGACAGCGGCCCGGTCATGACCGATGAAGAAGAGTACGCCGAAGCGTAAGCGGGCAAATACAGACAATGGGAAGGGCCGGCGGAGCGATCCGCTGGCCCTTTTTGTTTGCCGCTTGACGAAAGGACGGAACTATCGGATAATTCTGTCATGACAGAAATAAATGTCGATTCGGAACTTCCGCCATCCGTGGCTCGCTTCGTCCTTCATTGGGGCGATCTGGGCGGGCAGTGGGGTGTGAACCGCTCGGTGGCGCAAATCCACGCGCTGCTCTTCATTTCGGACAAGCCGCTAACGGCGGAGGATATCGCTCACCAGCTGGGCATGGCGCGGTCGAACGTGTCCAATTCGATCAAGGAATTGCTGGGCTGGAAGCTGATCCACCGTGTGCCTGTCATGGGGGACCGACGCGATCACTTCGCCGCTGATACCGACATCTGGGAGATGGCGATCAAGATCGCGGAAGGCCGCAAGGCGCGCGAGATCGACCCCGCCGAGGCGGCGCTTCGCGTGTGCAACGAGGAAGCGGAGAACGATCCGCAAGTCAGTCCCGAGGCGCGCCAAAAGCTGGCGGACATGCTCGACTTCGTCACCACCATGTCGCGCTGGCACGAAGAGATGACCAAGGTTCCCAAGCCCGCGCTCACCGCGCTGATCAAGATGGGCTCTGGCGTCACCAAGCTCATCAATTGGAGGCCGGGCAAGAAGTCCGAGGATTAAGAGCCCCGCGAAAGGGGCCGGAAAGGCGGTGCGAGATGCCGATGCCAATTGCTGAAAGAAGTGGCCAATACGGGGCGTCTTGGCCTCAAACCAAGCAGGCTTCATCGCCCACACAGTCTGACGCGCCGTACGATCCGCGCTTTCGCCGCCTGATTGGTTCGAAAGGCTGGGCCGCGCTTCCCGCTTCGGTCCGACGGCGTTTCTCGAAGCGGATCGTGGATCAGAGGATGGTCGTCTATCCCGGCGTTATCCGCGAGGCGCGCTTCTCGGCGATGGGGTGGCTGTTCGCACAGGCGTGCCGGCTGGTGGGCGCGCCGCTGCCTCTGGGGCGCGAATGCGGGTTGCCTGCCGCCGTCTCCGTGATGGAGGATCGGCAGGGAAAAGGGCAGCTCTGGACCCGAACCTACGCACGCTCGCGCGGCTTTCCGCAGGTCATTCACAGCTCGAAGCGCTTTGACGGTCCCACCGGGCTGGAAGAGCGTATCGGTCTCGGGATCGGGATGGCCCTCAACGTCAGCGCGCTTGAGGATGGGATCGCCTTTCGCAGCGATCACTACTTTGTCTCGCTCTTCGGCAAACGCGTGCGGCTTCCCGATTGGGTATGCCCCGGTGAGACCGTCGTGAAACACCGCCATGTGAGTGACGATAGCTTCGTGTTTTCGCTCAGGCTGAGCCACAAATGGCTGGGCGAGCTGGTCTATCAGGAAGGGCTTTTCCATGACGCGTGAGAGCAAGACTTTGCGCGTGCTTCTGCTTGGCGCGAGCGGTGTGTTCGGCTCGCGTCTGGCGCGTCTCATTTGCGCAGAAGACAAGCCGATCGATCTCACACTGGCCGCGCGCGGTCTTTCCAAGTTAAGCGCGCTGGCACAAGGGCTGTCACGGCCTGTGAAGAGCCTCGCCCTCGATCGCGCAAGCCTCACCGCGCAGGATCTTGCAGGCTTCGACCTGGTCATTGACGCGGCGGGCCCTTTTCAGGCGTCTCACATGCGCGTCGTCGAATCCGCCATGGCGGCCGGCGTCGATTACATGGACCTCGCCGATGGGCGCGATTTTGTGCAGGCTTTCACGCGCTACGATGAAGCGGCGAAGGGAGCGGGCATGGCGCTGACCGCCGGAGCGAGTTCAATCCCGGCGCTTAGCCACGCGGTCATCGACCACATCACGCAAGGGTGGAGCGCGATCGACACACTTCGCATCGGCATCTATCCGGGCAACAGGGCGCCGCGCGGCCTCGCCGTCGTCGAAGGCATCCTTTCGTATGTGGGGCGCCCGGTGCGCGTCTTTCGGAAGGGCCGCTGGCGCGACGTGCCGGGATGGGGCTTGCTCCATCGCGAGAAGCTTCCCGGCGTGGGCAAACGCTGGGCCAGCGTGTGCGAAACGCCCGAGCAGGACTTGCTGGTCGAGCGGTATGCGCCGCGCCGCAGCGCCGAATTCTACGCAGGGCTGGAACTTGGCCTGCTCCATCTGGGCCTTGCCCTGATGGCGCTCCCGGTGCGTTGGGGCTGGGTCGAGAGCCTGCGCCCGTTCTCGCGTCCGATGCTCACCATTGCGAAGTGGTTCCTTCCCTTCGGATCGGATCGCGGCGGCATGTCGGTCTACGCCAGCGGAGAGGATGAACACGGCAGGTCCCTCGCGCGCCGCTGGTTTCTCAAGGCCAACGCCAATCGAGGCCCCTATGTGCCGGTGCTTGCCGCGATGGCCATGCTGCGGCGTTACCGCGCTGGATGGCGGCCCGATCCGGGTGCCCGTGTGTGCTCTGGCTTTCTCAGCCTTGCAGACTTCGAAGCGGACTTTGCCCGGCTCGGTATCGAGCACTGCACGTTTGAGGAAGGGCGCGAGCCACGGCGAGATGGTCGCGATGCCCCACTAGCCTTGCCGCAGACGGCGTGGCAATAATCGGGGCATGAAGACATCTGTCATCGTCGGCGCGATCGCCGCCTTCATCGCCGCACCCGTCACCGCCCAATCGGCCCAGGAGCGTCTCGATGCGCGCTACGATAGGGCGCTGGCAGCGGGGTATAAGGGGCTGATGCTATGCAGCGCGATTGCGAATGCGGAGCGCGTCGGTGGCGAGCGCACGCCGCAAAGCGTCCACGAATGGGAACTGACCGGCATCTATCCCGCTCTCGATCCGATCATTCGCGATCTGCCCTATGAGATCGTCCGGGCAGAGGAGGGGCATATCCGCCATGTGCTGGTCGAATGGGCCGATGATATGCCTCCCCGGATCGCGCGGCACGATTATGACCACGGCTGCGTCACTCTGCCCATCGGCTGGGACGCCGCGACACTCCTCCCCGAACTCGATGCGCCGGTTGTGACGCAGGAGCCGGAGCGCGAGGAGGAAAGGTTCTCTTTCACGATCGAAGCTCAGAAGAGCGACGGTTGGACAAAGCCGCAGCCGACTGCGCTCGACACGGTCCTCGATGCGGCGATGTCCGGCGGATATGGCGAGGGAAGCCGCACCACTGTCGTAATGATAGAGCGCCGCGAAGGCACCGGCGGGCTGGTTGGCGCGGCGCGTCTCGCGCCCGGTTTCAGCGAGAAAACCCCGCAGCGCACCTGGTCGGTTGCAAAGAGCATCGCTGCCACACTCGTCGGGGTCGCAAAGCATAATGGCGAGGCGTGCATCGGGGACCAGCTGCTGACGAAAGCCACGCCAGCGGCTGGCGATCCGCGCAACGCGGTCAGCGTCGATCATCTGCTGCGCATGGCGTCGGGCCGGTATTCCGACACGCCCGGCAACCGCACCGATCCGCTTTACTGGGGCGGCACGACCATCGATGAGCGCGCCGCCAACTGGCCGCTGGTGCACAAGCCCGGCACGGTCTATCGCTACGCCAATAACGATACGCTGATGGCGGTCGAGGCCATCGCCTGCAGCTTCGATGCGCATCCGCCATCCGAATTCTTTGCAAAGCTGGGCATGAACGCGACGATTGCCGAAACCGACTGGCAGGGAAACTATGTGCTGTCCTCGCAGGTGTGGTCGACCGCGGATGATCTTGCGAAGCTGGGGCTTCTCTATCTCAACAACGGCGTCTGGAATGGTGAGCGCATTTTGCCGGAAGGCTGGCGCGACTACGTCTCCACCCCCAGCGGTCCGCAGCCTGAGGGCACGCAATGGGGCTATGGCGCGGGCTGGTGGACGTTTCGTCGCCCCGAAGGCAACGCTTTTGAGGGCATTCCCGACGACGCCTTCGCGGCGCGCGGCAATCGCGGGCAGTATGTCGTGGTCGTGCCGTCGCGCAATGTGGTGATTGTGCGGCGCGGCGAGGACGTGGTGGGCACGCGCTTCGATATCGCGGCGTTTACCCGCGATGTGCTTGCGGCTCTCGATTGAGGGGTTTAGTTGATCAAAGGCATGCGGCGGAGGGGTTATCAACCCACTCAAAGGGAAGAATTGTTCATAAAAAGACGTATAAAACTGAACGAGAGCTGCAAGCCCCGCTCAGATTGATCTCACTTTTGTTCATCTAAAACGCTCTTACAGTGAACGGGCACTCCCGCCCTCGCTGAAGAACCCGAGGATGAACTCCATGATCGACAAGACGACTTTCACGCCGAAAATCGCCAAGGGAGCGCTCGGGACTGTCGCCGCTGGCGCGATGGCTCTCGCTTGTGCAACCCCCGCTCTGGCCGATGATGGTCGCGACCGCGGCGGCATTGGCGCAGGAGAGATAATCGCCGGTGCAGCGGTGATCGGTGGCGTGGCCGCGCTGGCGGGCGCTTTCGATGGCGATCGCCACCGCTTCGACAACCGCCGTTTTGCCTACAACCACAACCGCGCCGGGCCGGGCTTTCGCAATGTCCGTCCGCGCCGCGCGATCAATCGCTGCGTGCGCGCCGCCGAACGACAGGCGCGCCGGTTTGGCGGCTGGCGCTTTGCCGAGGTTACGCAGATCCGCGATGTTGACCGCACCCGGTTCGGATTTCGCATTCGTGGCCGGATCGTGGTCGAGGGCCACCCGGCCTTCCGCCGCAACTTCGACCGTGGCCGCTTCACCTGCCGCTTCGACGGAAGAGGGCGCCCGTTCGTTGACTTTCGCGGAGTGCGCGGCCTGCGTTGATCCGCGTCAGTTGAGCGCCTCGCACTGAAGACGCGAAGCGCTCGGGCACCGGCAAGCGGGGGGCTTGCCGGTGTCCTTTCCTTTGCCCGTGTTTTCCCTTTGCCGGCTGAGCCCTTCGCTCGTCCCGCTGTGCATCACCCGGTTCAGCGGGGTGTAAGCAAGGGCGCTTTATTGCTATGCGCACCTTGAGCGATTGGTGGCCGCTCACCTCGACACGAAGAACAGGAGGGAGCTTTATGGCTCGCGTATCACCTTTCGCTGGAAGTCTGGGCCTCGCGGCCGCACTGGCGATGACGGCGCCCGCATCGGCGGCATTGACACCTCAAGCCACGCCGCCAGCGCCATCGGCGTCCTTGACCGGCGGCGGGGCGGGCGACTGGGCGGGCGACTGGGCGGGCGACTGGGCAGGGGCCTTCTCCACCAGTTCATACGATGCGAACAGCGATATCCAGGAATGGCGCCGCTGCGGTTGGCGCGGTTGCTTCCGGCGCGGCTGGCGCCGAGGTTGGCGACGCGGTCCCAGCTTCGGACAGGTCCTTGCCGGGGTCGCTATTATTGGAGGGATCGCCGCGGTGGCGACCGCAAACAACCGCCGCCGGGAGCGCGATGTGGTGATTGTCGATCGTGAAGTCCGAACCGACCGCTACGAGGATTCGCGGCGCTACGAGGATTCGCGCCGCTACGATGACCGCGATCGCAATCCGCGAAGCTCTGGCGGCGACGGGATCGACAACGCGGTCTCGCAATGTCTGCGCGAAATCGAGCGCGATATCCGGGTCGATACCGTCGATGGCGCCACCCGGGTCTCAAGCGGCTGGATCGTGACGGGCAGTGTGTTCGATGGCTCGGGCTTTTCGTGCGAAATCGGCAATGACGGGCGGATCTCGGACATCGAGTATGGCGGTTTTCGAGGCGGCGCCGTTGATGATCGTCCCGATCGCTCGGCCAGCGGCGCAGCACCCGGCCAGCGCACCGACGATTTCTACGCCAACGCGCGCGCATCGTTGGATGACGAGCGTTACACCACATACAGCACGTCCGAGCGGTTTGCCGACGCGGGCGAACGCCCGGCGCAGCCGCTCGTCCCGCTGACGGCGGAGCGTATGCCCGCCTATCCGGGGGGACCAGTCCCCGGCGAAGAGTAAAGCGGGAAACGCGTTTGCCGCTTGCGTAGGAAGCGCGGGTCATCGCCTGGCGGTGGCCCGCGTTTGCGCTTTTGGAGGCGAGAGTGAGTGGGGCAGTAGAGCGGTTGGCTATCCGTTGGCTTCCTTGCCACCGCCATAGCTTGGCAGGGCGATCTGGAACTGGATCGCCGCGGCGCGCAGGACAAACCCCGCCACGAAGGCCACGCCCCAGACCCAGCCATCGCTGATCGTGAGCCATTGCGCCACCACCATGCCAGCCACGGTCAGCGAAGCGCTGAGCGCGGCGGCGGTCACGTAGAGTTCGGGCTGCATGATGATCGATGGGCGCCCGGCCACCACGTCACGGATGATACCGCCCACGCAGCCGGTGATGATCCCCATCAGCGCCGCCGGGATGGGCGGGATGCCATACGCGGTGGCCTTGGCGCTGCCCAGCACGGCGTAGGCGGCAAGGCCGGCCGCATCGGCCATATCGAACGCCTTGCCCTGCCACAGGCGGACCGGCGTGAACCACGCGAGGGTCGCGCAGATGAGGCAGACGGCGGGCACGCGCGGATCGGTGATCCAGAAGACCGGGGCCTCGATCAGCAAATCGCGCACGGTGCCTCCCCCAACTCCGGTGACCAGGGCGAAGAACGCCATCGTCACAAAAGTCTGCCGTTCCTTCGCGGCCACAGCCGCTCCCGACAGCGCGAAGATTGCAATGCCGAATACATCGAGCCAGTTGAGAATGGGGGTGAGGACTTCGCCGTTCACGTCGATGGCCTCTCTTGCCGCGGCATGGGTGCGCGCGTGCGCGCCCGGCGCCTCCGGAACATCAAAACGCAGCCCATCAGCGCGCCCGAAAGCGAGAGCGCGGCGAAGAGGATAAGGATCGGGTGGCTGTTATCCTCGCGCTCGGAAAGGTCCATGATGTGCAGGCCCCAGGCCAGATCGAACCAGCGCCACCAGCGCGTGCGCACCGCCTCGATACGGCCCGTGTCGCGCCCGACATAGACATAGGTGCCATCTTCGAGTGTGACGCGCCACACGGGCAGGGGGCGGCGAAAATCGAACGGCACCTCGTCGGCTTCGTAGAAGGTGGCGGCCCGGACCCGGTCTCCGCCCGCAATGCTTCGGGCGACCAGCTCGCGCGCTCTCGCCGCGTCCAGTGGCGGGATCGGTTCGCCCGTGGCAAAGTCGACGCGGGCGCTGTCGCCGTCGAGCGTTGTGAGGATGGCGACCGCGCGTCCCTCCTGCATCACCACCCGCATCTCGCGAAGCCGCTTGTCCGCGCTGGCGATCGCGCTTCCTTCAAGGATGAGGGGCATGGGGGCTTCCGCTTCCAGGCGCAGATGCTCGCCGCGCACTTCGGGCAAGGGCTTCAGGGTCATGAAGAGGCCCGAGGCCAGCCAGAGGACAATGGGTACACCCACCAGCCAGCCCAGCCAGATGTGCCATTGCGCCAGACGCTGCATTATCCGTTTGCTTGCCATGCGCAGCGCCCATGGCGGCAAGCGGCTAGCCGTGCAAGATGTTCCCGATCTCGCCCGCCGCCGCGATGCAGTCCAGATCGGCCATGCGAGGGCCTATCACCTGCATTCCGCAGGGCAGCACCGCGCCCTCATAGGTACCGCTGCCAATAGGGAGCACGGTCGATGGCAGGTTCGGAAAAGTCGCAATGCCCGCCCAGGCGAGGCCCGAGGCGCCCTGCACATCGGAGCCGTTCACGCGGATTGTCGCGTCGAAGACGCGGGCCTCGCTGTGCGGCACGGCGAGCACCGGCGCCGGCGGCGCGAGAACGAAATCGTAGGTTTCAAACAGCCGCGCCCACTCAAACGCGTTGGCGGCCTGCGCGTCGAGCAGGTCGAACCAGTCGGTCGCGCTCGCGCGCTTGCCGCTCGGGGAGGGCGCGCCGCGTGCCATCGCGATGTTGAGCATGCGCATATAGTCGGCAAACTGCTTTTCGAGATCGGGGACGAGAGCGCTCGCGCGATCGACGCTAACGCCTGCTTGAACCAGCGAGGAAATGGCCGCTTCGGTGGGTCCGGCAACGCTCGTATCCACGGGCGCGCCGGGATATTCCGTGATCGCCAGCAGGCGGCCTTCCCTCAGCGGCTTGCCCGTGCGCGCCAGCGGGTATTGGGCGCCGATCTTGGTCAACAGCGCAAGGTCCTGCGCGCTGCGGGCGAGCGGACCGGCGATCGAGAGCGCCCCGTTATGCGCGGCAAGAAAACCGGGGCGGCGGGCCATCAGCGGGTGATCGTGACCCTGTTTGGGAACAAGGCCCCAGGTGGTCTTGTGGCCCCACACGCCGCAAAAATGCGCTGGAACGCGCACAGACCCGCCAATATCGCTCCCGTACTCGCCCGCGACCATGCCGCTGGCAACCGCCGCCGCGCCGCCACCCGACGATCCGCCGGGCGAGCGCCCGGTATCGTGTGGATTATTCGTCCGGCCATAGACCCGATTGAAGCTCTGCCAGTCGGTGAGGTCGGTCGGCACGTTGGTCTTGCCCACGATAACCGCGCCCGCCGCCTTGAGCCGTCGCACCACCTCGCTGTCGCGCGGGGCGATATAGTCGGTGAGATTTGTGTGCCCCCAACAGCTTTGCAGCCCTTCGACATCAAAGCTCTCCTTGACTGTCATCGGCACGCCGTAGAGGGGCCTTTCGGGATCGGGGCCGGCTTCGTCGAGAGCCTTGGCGCAGGCCGCCGCGCGCTCGAAATCCGGGACGGCGAGCGCGTTGATTTCGGTGTCGAGCTTCTCGATCCGCACGATCGCTGCATCCACCGCCTCGCGCGCCGAAAGCTGGCCAGCCCGGATCGCTTCGGCGGTCTCGATAAGGCCGGGTTTGTCGGTCAGGCGCGGATAGGTCATGATGGGGTGTCCCTCTCTTACTGAGGACCTAGCGCGTTACAGCGATGCGAAGAAGCGATCTTCGGCTTCGTAGTCGAAGTGTTCGCGCGGGTAGGCGGCGAGTTGCGGAAACAGGGTTTGCCATTGGTCCGAGGGCAGACCGCGCAGCCAGTTCACAGTTTCCGCCACTTCGACGCGGTAATCGGCGAAATCGTCAAACCCGGCCTGGAAGGCCTTCGAGCAATCTACCTCGAAAGGGGCGGGAACCGACCACGGCGTTGCTCCGACCGATCCGACCGGAGGGCCTTCGATCCCGTAGAAGCGGATGCGCTTGCCGAACTGAGCAGCGATCGCTTGCCCAATCTCGCGAACGCTCGGGGCGTTGGCGTCGGCTACGTTGAACACGCCGCCGATGTCCAGATCCGCTGCGTGCGCTGCGAACGCGCCGATGCTGCGGGCGGACGTGGTGTGAAAGACGCTCTCACCATCGAAAGCCAGCGGTATGACGCGCCGCCTGTCCTTGATCCGATTGACGAACCACCACTCGCGCGGATGCCGGCTGTAAGGGCCATAGATCGCGCAGGGGCGCAGCACAGTCGAGCGTTCTTGAAAAAGCTCTCGTGCCTTGCGCTCCATGCGCACTTTCTTCGTCGAATAGCTCTGGGGGCCGCCCGCTATCGTGGAGGCGTCTTCGGGAATGGGATGACCGAAATCGGGGTAACCGGTGATCGCTGCGGTGTCGAAACTGCGGCCTTCCGGATCGCGGTATACAGCGGCGGAGGACATGGCGATATAGCGCCCGACGCGGTCCGGATCGTAGCGCGCGACGTCGTCCGCATCGAAGGCAATCGTGTCGAGGACTGCATCCGCTTCAGGTGCGGGGTCTTCGCCAGCGACGTATCGTTCGAATTCCACGTCTTCGAGTGACCAGGCCGGTTCGGTGCGGGCGAGGACCCGCACATCCCAGTCCCGCCAATCGCTCAAGAGGAACTCGCGCGCCGCCGCATAACCGATCTGGCCCGCTCCGATAATGGCAATCGAGCGGGCCATCGGGTCACATATGGATCGGCTTGCCCCGCACCGCCATCGCCGCTTCCTTGAAGGCTTCGGCGTGGGTCGGGTGGGCGTGGCAGGTGTAGGCGATGTCTTCGGATGTGGCGCCGAATTCCATCGCTTGGGCTGCCTGCGCGATCATGGTGCCCGCGAGCGTGTTGATCATCCACACGCCGAGCACGCGGTCGGTTTCGGCATCGGCGATGACTTTCACGAAGCCATCGGTGTCGCGGTTCGCCTTGGCGCGGCTGTTGGCCATCATCGGGAATTTGCCGACCTTGACCTTCTTCTTGTCGCCGCCCGCGGCTTCGATGGCCTGCTCCTGCGTCAGGCCGACCCCGGCGATTTCGGGCGCGGTGTAGACGACGTTGGGGATCACATCGTGGTTCACGATGCCGGTCTGGCCGGCGATGTTCTCGGCGACCGCAATGCCTTCATCCTCGGCCTTGTGCGCCAGCATCGGGCCGGGCACGCAGTCGCCGATAGCCCAAACGCCGTCGACCTTCGTACGGAAGGAATGATCGATCTCGATCTGGCCGCGATTGTTGACCTGAAGCCCCGCCTTGTCGAGCGCAAGGCCATCGGTGTTGGGGCGACGCCCGATGGAAACGAGCACATGGCTCGCTTCGAGGGTCTGTTCGTCGCCGCCTTCGGCCTTTTCGATCGTCAGGGTCACCCCTTTGCCCTTGACCTCGGCGCCGGTGACCTTGTGGCCCAGCATCCATTCAAGTCCCTGCTTCTTGAATATCTTGTTGGCTTCCTTGCGAACTTCCTCGTCCATGCCGGGCAGGATTTGCGGCAGAAACTCGACCACGGTGACCTTTGCGCCAAGCCTGCGCCAAACGCTGCCGAGCTCAAGCCCGATGACACCGCCGCCGATTACGACGAGGTGCTCGGGCACTTCCTCGAGTTCGAGCGCGCCGGTGGAGTCGACGATACGCTTGGCCTCGTTGTCGACGTCGACGCCGGGAAGGGGTGTGACGCTGGAGCCGGTGGCGATCACGATGTCCTTCGCGGTGTGCGTCGTAGCCTGTCCTGAGCCTGTCGAAGGGCCGACCTTGACGGTGTGCGCATCCTCGAACGCCGCGTGGCCCTTCAGCCAGGTGACCTTGTTCTTCTTGAACAGGAATTCGATCCCGCCGGTGAGCTCGCCCACCGCCTTCGTCTTCTCTTCCATCATGCGGCCAAGGTCGAGCTTGGGCTTGGCGGTGATGCCCCAGGTCGCGAAGTGGCCGCCCTCGGCCTCCTCGAACAATTCCGAGCCATGCAGCAGCGCCTTCGAAGGGATGCAGCCGACATTGAGGCAAGTACCGCCCAAAGTCTCGCGGCTTTCCACGCAGGCAGTTTTCAGGCCCAGCTGCGCTGCACGGATAGCGGCGACATAGCCGCCAGGCCCAGCGCCGATGACAAGGACGTCGTAATCGTATTCGTGGTCAGCCATTTCCAACTCCATTCGTGCGTTCCTGCGAACGCAGGAACCCAGATAGGGCAATTCTCAGTTGCATGGATTCCTGCTTTCGCAGGAGATCACCGATTGATGTCATGCCAGAGATCGCGCCAGCCGGGGTTATCCTTCTCGATCAGTTCGAGCTTCCAAGCTCGCTTCCATTTCTTCATTTGCGCCTCACGGGCGCGCGCATCATGCAAGTTGGGATAATGCTCAAACCAGACAAGCCTCGTGCAATTGTACTTCTTGGAAAACCCTTCGACCAATCCGTTACGATGTTGCCAGATCCGCTGTAGGAGGTCGCTTGTTACACCAAGATAGAGAGTTCCGTCGTGATTGCTTGCGAGTAGGTAGAGCCATCCCTCCTTCATTTCATCGTTATCGTTTCCGTTCGTGCTTTCCTGCGAAAGCAGGAATCCAATTCCCTCGAACCTTCTGGGCTCCTGCTTTCGCAGGAGATCACGTCAGTCCATCACAAATCAATCAGCATCCGCGTGGGATCTTCGATCGCTTCCTTGATGATTTTCAGGGCCGTCACCGCCTCGCGTCCGTCGATCAGGCGGTGGTCGTAGGACAGGGCGAGATACATCATCGGCTTGATCACGACCTCGCCGTTCACCGCGACGGGGCGCTCCTCGATGCGGTGGAGGCCCAGCACGGCGGATTGCGGCGGGTTGATGATCGGGGTGGACATGAGGCTGCCGAACACACCGCCATTCGAGATCGTGAAGGTGCCACCCGACATGTCTTCCATGGTCAGCGTGCCTTCCTTGGCGCGCTTGCCGAAGTCGGCGATGTCCTTCTCGATCCGGGCAAAGCCCTTCTTGTCCGCGTCGCGGATGACCGGGACGACCAGGCCGTTGGGCGCGGACACCGCGACCGAGATATCGACATAGTCGTGATAGACGATCTCATCGCCCTCGATATAGGCGTTGGCGGCGGGCACGTCTTTGAGCGCAAGGCACGCGGCCTTGGCGAAGAAGCCCATGAAGCCCAGACGAATGTCGTGCTTCTTCGCGAACAGATCCTTGTACTTGGTGCGCGCCTCGATGACGGCGCTCATGTCGCAATCGTTGAAGGTGGTGAGCAGCGCAGCGTTGTCCTGCGCGCCCTTCAGGCGCTTGGCGATCGTCTGGCGCATGCGGGTCATCTTGACCCGTTCCTCGTTGCGACCACCGGTCGGCTCCGCAGCGCCGGCGGAGGCGGCGGCAGGCGCGGGAGTGGGGGCGGGGGCGTCGCTCTTCGCCTTGGCCGCGGCGATCACGTCTTCCTTGGTCAGGCGACCATCCTTACCGGTGCCCTTGATCGTGCTGGGATCAACCCCGTGCTCCAGCACCGCGCGGCGCACCGCCGGTGAGAGCGTGGCAGCGGCCGCGGCGAGGTCTTCGGACGGCGCGTCCTTGGTGGCGGCGGGTGCGGGCGTGTCGGCTTTCGATGCGGCGGGCTTTGAGGCGGGCTTCGCGTCGCCGGACGCGGTCGCGCCTTCTTCGATGATCGCGATCACCGCGCCAACCTCGACCGTGTCGCCTTCGGCCGCTCTGTGCTCGCTCATGACGCCCGCGACGGGGGAGGGCACGTCGACCGCGACCTTGTCGGTTTCAAGGCTGGCGATCGGCTCATCGACCGCGACCCCTTCGCCCGGCTGCTTGAGCCATTCGCCGATCGTGCCTTCGGTAACGGATTCCCCCAGAGCGGGGACGGTGATTTCAGTGGCCATGTGTTTCGATCCCTTTCGGCCTTCAAAGTCGGGTTATTGGGTAAGGCCCAGCGCCTGCGCGATGAGCTTCTCCTGTTGTTCCTTGTGGCGGCTGGCGAGCCCGGTTGCGGGCGAGGCCGCCGCGTCGCGCCCGGCGTAGACCGGACGCTTGCCCTCGTGCCCGCCTTGGGTGAGCGCGTCCTCGATCTGGTTCTCGACAAAGAACCACGCGCCATTGTTCCTGGGCTCTTCCTGGCACCACACCACGGTTTCAAGACTGGTCATGCGCGACAGGCGCAGCGCCAGCGGGTCGCCGGGGAAGGGATAGAGCTGTTCGATCCGCACGATGGACACATCGTCCAGACCCTTCGCGTCGCGCTCTTCGATAAGGTCGTAGGCAACCTTGCCCGAACACAGAACAAGGCGCTTGATCTTCTTGTCGTCCGGGCTGTCCGGCTTCATCGCCGTGTCCGATTTGATGCGCTTGAACTGCCAATCGCCCAGGAATTCGTCGCGGGTGGATTTCGCCATCGGGTGCCGCAGCAGCGACTTGGGCGTCATGATCACCAGAGGCTTGCGGAACGGACGCAGCATCTGACGGCGCAGAACGTGGAAGTAATTGGCGGGCGTCGTGATGTTGCAGACCTGGATATTGTCGTCCGCGCACAGCTGGAGGAAGCGTTCCAGCCGCGCCGAGGAGTGTTCGGGGCCCTGACCTTCATAGCCGTGCGGCAGCAGCATAACGAGACCGTTTGCGCGCAGCCATTTTGCCTCGCCGCTCGCGACGAACTGGTCGATCATGATCTGCGCGCCGTTGGCAAAATCGCCGAACTGCGCTTCCCACATGACGAGGCTTTTGGGGTCCGCCATCGCAAAGCCGTATTCAAACCCCAGAACGCCGTATTCGGACAGCGTTGAATCGTAGACTTCGAAACTGCCATGCGGCAGCGTGGTGAGCGGGATGTATTTCTCTTCGGTCTTCTGATCGACCCACACCGCGTGGCGCTGCGAGAAGGTGCCGCGCCCGGAATCCTGTCCCGAAAGGCGCACGCCATAGCCTTCCATCACCAGACTGCCGAACGCCAGCGCCTCGGCGGTGGCCCAGTCGAAGCCCTCACCGGTCTTGAACATCTTTTCTTTGGCGGCGAGCACGCGGCCGAGCGTCTTGTGGATGGTGAGATCGCCCGGAACGCTGGTCAGTGTCTCGCCGAGCTTGTCGAACATCTTGCCCTCGATCGAGGTATCGATGTTGCGCCGCGCGGTCTCGGGATCGGCGGGCTTGTTGAGGCCGGTCCAACGCCCACCAAACCAGTCGGCATCGTTGGGCTTGTAGCTCTTGGCCGCCTCGAATTCGTCCTCAAGCAGCTCGACAAATTCGCCCGCAACCGCATCTCGGTGACCCGCCTCGACAACGCCTTCCTCGATCAGCCGGCCTTCATAGTGGACGCTGACCTTCGGGTGCTTGCGGATCGCGTCGTACATCAGCGGCTGTGTGAATTTGGGCTCGTCGCCTTCATTGTGGCCAAAGCGGCGATAGCACCACATGTCGATCACGATATCGCGGTGGAAGGTCTGGCGGTATTCGACCGCGAGTTTGCAGGCGAAGGTCACCGCTTCGGGATCATCGCCGTTGACGTGCAAGATCGGCGCTTGAACGCCCTTGGCGACATCGCTGGGATAGGGCGACGAGCGCGCAAACTTAGGCGAGGTGGTAAAGCCGATCTGGTTGTTGATGATGAAGTGCAGACAGCCGCCCGTATCGTAGCCGGGCACGCCCGAAAGCGAGAGGCTCTCCCAAACCACGCCCTGGCCCGCAAAGGCGGCGTCGCCGTGGATCAGAACAGGGAGCACTTCCTGCATGTTATCGAGATCGTCGCGGATCACCTGCTGCGCGCGCGCCTTGCCGAGCACAACCGGGTTCACCGCTTCAAGGTGCGAGGGGTTGGGGACGAGGCTCATGTGAACCTCGATACTGTCGAACGCGCGGTCCGTGCTGGTGCCCAGGTGATACTTCACATCGCCCGAACCGCCGACATCGTCGGGATTGGCCGAGCCGCCGGAAAATTCGTGGAAGATCACCTTGTAGGGCTTGGCCATCACGTTTGCGAGCACGTTGAGGCGCCCGCGATGGGCCATGCCGTAGATAATCTCGCGCACGCCCGCGGAGCCGCCATGCTTGATGACCGCTTCCAATGCGGGGATCATCGATTCCCCGCCATCGAGGCCAAAGCGCTTGGTCCCGACATATTTACGCCCAAGAAACTCCTCATATTGCTCGCCGCGGATCACGGCTGCGAGGATCGCTTTCTTGCCTTCGGGGGTGAACTGGATCGTGTCGCCGGGGCTTTCGAACTTGTCCTGAAGGAACCGGCGTTCCTCGGTGTCGGCGATGTGCATGTATTCAAGGCCGACCTTGCCGCAATAGACCTCTTGCAGGCGCCGGTGCAGCGCTCGAATCGTGGTCCATTCAAGGCCAAGCACGTCGCTCACATAGACCTCTTCGTCCTCGGTGCCCGCCAGGCCGTGAAATTCGAGCGTGAGGTCATCGGGCTGCTCGTGGCCGTGAAGGCCCAGCGGATCGAGATCGGCCGCCATGTGCCCGCGCACGCGGTAAAGCCGCACCAGCGTCATCGCCTTGTTGGAGATATCGGCGGCGTGCTCAAGCGCGTCCTTGTCGAGCGGCTTGCCCGCTTTCTTGGCGGCGGTGTCAATCGCGCCCTTGAGCTCGTCGAGCGTCATCTGCGTCGGATCCATCGCGCTCGCGAGATCCGCGTCGGCGCCGCTCACCGTGTCGAGCCACTTGGCGTTGCCCCAAGAGGGTCCGGGCTGCGGGCCCTCCTGATCGGTCAGGTCCGGGATGAAGGTGTTGCTCTGCTCGTTCATGCTAATCGTGAGTCCCCGCGCAGGCGGGGACCTCCCTCAATTAATGTGCGGAATGGCCTTCGAAAGATCGTCCCACGCCGGATTGCGAGTTTCGATCCGTTTGACTTTCCATGCCCGGTTCCACTTCTTCATGCGTTTCTCAGCGCGCTGCGCGTCGTTCAGATCTTCGAACCATTCAAACCAGACGAGCCGGTGGCAATTGTACTTTCGGGTAAAGCTGGAGACCGCGCCTGCGCGGTGTTGTTCAATGCGGGCGGCGAGGTCAGCCGTAACTCCGATGTAAAGCACGCCATCTTTCTTATTGGTAAGAATATAGACGAAGCCTCCTTTTGCCACCTTGTGAGCTCCCGCGAAGGCAGGAGCCTGCCCGCTCTATTCGATGAGGTCCCCGCCTGCGCGGGGACTCACAAAATTTATCACACCATCTCCTTCAGCATCGCATCGAGCGTGATGCCCAGTTCGGATGGGGAGGGGCTGACGCGGATGCCCGCCGCTTCCATCGCCGCGATCTTGTCTTCCGCGCCGCCTTTGCCGCCCGAGACGATCGCGCCCGCATGGCCCATGCGCCGGCCCGGAGGCGCGGTGCGGCCCGCGATAAAGCCGACAGTCGGCTTGGAGCGACCCTTGGCGGCTTCCTGCTTCAAGAACTCGGCGGCTTCTTCTTCGGCCGATCCACCGATTTCGCCGATCATGATCATGCTTTTGGTTTCCGGATCATCGAGGAAGAGGTCGAGCACGTCGATAAAGTTGGTGCCGTTGACCGGGTCTCCGCCAATGCCGACCGCGGTGGTCTGGCCAAGACCGACCTGCGTGGTCTGGTGCACGGCTTCGTAAGTGAGCGTGCCCGAGCGGCTGACAACGCCAACGGAGCCCTTTTTGAAGATCGAGCCCGGCATGATGCCGATCTTGCACTCATCGGGCGTCAACACGCCGGGGCAGTTGGGGCCGATCAGGCGCGACTTGGAGCCGGTGAGAGCCGCCTTGGCGCGCACCATGTCGAGCACGGGGATCCCTTCGGTGATGCAGATGATGAGTTCGATTTCGGCATCGATAGCCTCGCAAATCGCGTCCGCTGCAAAGGGCGGGGGCACGTAGATGCACGAAGCGGTCGCGCCAGTCGCGGCCTTGGCTTCACGCACGGTGTTGAACTGCGGCACGCCGATATGCGTCGTCCCGCCTTTGCCCGGCGTTACGCCAGCGACCATCTTGGTCCCGTAATCGAGCGCCTGCTCGGTGTGGAAAGTGCCGGTGTTGCCGGTCATCCCCTGCGTGATGACCTTGGTGTCTTTGTTAATGAGGATGGACATTGGTGTCGTTCCTTCTCCTTTCGCCGTCATACCGGCGAAGGCCGGTATCCAGTCCTACCCTTGAAACTGGACCCCGGCCTGCGCCGGGGTGACGTATTTCCTAACTACAAACCAACTCGAACAAATCGTCCCAGTTGGGGTTCTTCTCTTCGATCACGCGCAATTTCCAGGCGCGCTTCCATTCCTTCATTTGACGTTCGCGAGTGATGGCCGCTTCGATAGACTCGTGGGGTTCAAACCAGACCAGAGTTTGCAGCCATATTTCTTCGTGAAGCCTTCAATCCTTTCTTCCCGGTGCTCCCAAACCCTTTTGGGCAAGTCGGAGGTCACACCGATGTAAATCGTTCCATTCCGGCGGCTTGCCATAATGTAGACAAAGCCGCCTTTTGCCATCTCAACCGTCATTCCGGCGTAGGCCGGAATCCCGTCCGACCGCCGCCTCTGGACCCCGGCCTGCGCCGGGGTGACAGGTGTCTTTGTTGATGGGGATGGACATTCAATTGTTCTCCATGGGAGTAAAAGCGACTATTCGAATACTCGGGTTCTCGGCGGTTCCAGTGGGATTGATTTGCACTAGGCCGCCATTAAGCCAGAATTCGACTCCACCATTCTCAGTTGGTTTGCTTACATCGCCAAAAATCGACATAAATTCTTTGGCTGCTTCGAAATTATCAACCGGTCCAGCGGCCATGCAAATCCCAAGGTCAGTATCCCCTCCAATGTAAATCAGAAGCTTATTTTCATCGTGCTGATAGATGACACGATCTTCTGAGAGGAGTTTCCCATCGAGCGGATCGTGGGTTGCGCGAACCCAACCACGGGTTTCCAATCTTTTTACAACCAACCCATCTTTGGTGGCTTCAATGCAGTCATTGAATGCCCTGCCGACGTCTTGGAAGGTCGCCTCGGTCAGCTGTGCATGGGCTGGCGCTCCGAGGAGCACCAACAATGCAAAAAGACTAGATAGGTATTTAAGCAAGCGAGCTATCCAGGCCCTTGCACGCCTCAAGCAGTTCCTCGACCGCGTCGGTGCTCACCTTCAGGTTAGCTTTCTCTTCGTCGGTGAGCTCGATCTCGACCACGTCTTCGGTGCCGCCTGCGCCGATCACGGTGGGGACCCCTACATACAGCCCGTCGAGGCCGTATTTGCCTTCAACGAAGCTTGCGCAGGGCAGGATGCGCTTCTGGTCGCCGAGATAGGCCTCGGCCATTGCAATCGCGCTGGTGGCGGGGGCGTAATAGGCCGAACCGTTGCCCAGCAGCTTCACGATCTCGCCGCCGCCTGCGCGGGTGCGCGCAACGATGTCATCAAGGCGGTCTTCCGAAACGCCCTTGATCTTGGCCATATCCTTTACCGGGATGCCGTTGATCGTCGAATAGGAGAGGACCGGGACCATCGTGTCGCCGTGGCCGCCGAGCACGAAGGCGTTCACATCCTTGACCGAGCAATCAAACTCCCAGGCGAGGAAGGTGGCAAAGCGTGCCGAGTCGAGCACGCCCGCCATGCCGACCACCTTGTTGTGGGGCAGGCCGGAAAACTCGCGCAGCGCCCAGACCATCGCATCGAGAGGGTTGGTGATGCAGATAACGAATGCGTCGGGGCAGTTGTTCTTGATGCCTTCGCCGACCGCTTTCATCACTTTGAGGTTGATGCCGAGCAGATCATCGCGGCTCATACCCGGCTTGCGCGGAACGCCTGCGGTGACGATCACGACGTCCGCGCCCGCAATATCGGCGTAGTCGTTCGAACCGGTGATCTTGGCATCGAAGCCTTCGATCGGGCCGCATTGCGACAGGTCCAGCGCCTTGCCCTGCGGCATGCCCTCGGCGATGTCGAACAGGACGATGTCGCCCATTTCCTTCTTCGCGGCGAGGTGGGCGAGCGTGCCACCGATCATGCCGGAGCCGATCAGCGCAATCTTCTTACGAGCCATATGTCGTGATATCCTTCCCAGAACCCATGGGACGGCAAACTGTCCAAGCGAAGCGCCGCGCGCCTCTTTGAAAAAGAAGCGGGCGGCTCATGCGTGCCCCCGTCCCGTAGCGGCTTTGCATTGTCTTCGAAGGGCGGGGTAGGCCTCTCGCCAGGGCTTTGCAACCATCAAAAAGTCGCATTCGGTGGATTTATTTGCGTATAGTTCGCAATAGCAATAATTGCCTGTCAGACAGCGCCGCGCGCCTTACTGCACGCTGAATACACTGGCCGCATTTCTCGGAATTCTTCGATCAATCGCTTACTCGACCGACCCGATCGGCGGGCTGCGCCTCAAGCGCGCAGGGCCGTGTGCGCTTCGCCCGAATTCTCGCGTTCCTGAGCGAGCAGCATCGCGGCCAGATAATCGGGCACGGCGCGGCTGAAGTAATAGCCCTGACCCAGCGTGCATCCCGCCGCCCGGACCGCCTGAACCTGTTCGAGCGTCTCAAGACCCTCGGCGACGATGTCCATCTCAAGCGTTGTGCCCATTTCCGCCACCGCGCGGATGATCGCGTCGCTGCGCCGCCCGACCTGCGAGCCCGATACAAAGCTGCGATCGACCTTGATTTTGCGGAAGGGGAAACTGTTGATGTACGCGAGCGAGGAATAGCCGGTGCCAAAATCGTCGAGCGCAAACCGCACGCCGATTTCGGAAAGCTCCTCGATGAAGCTGGCCGTTGCGTGGTTGTCGTCGATGAACAGCCCTTCGGTCACTTCAAGCTCCAAACGCCGCGGATCGAGACGCGCTTCGCGCAGCGCATTCTTGATGCCGAGCGCGGCGCCCGGAGCGCGGATCTGAAGCGGCGAAAGGTTGACCGACACGGTCACGTCTTCGGGCCATTGCGCGGCGATGCGCGCGGCCTGCGCGGTGATCCAGTTGCCCAGCGTCAGGATGACGCCCGTCTCCTCGGCGACCGGGATGAATTCGTCCGGCGTCAGCTCTCCCTTGTCCGGGTGGAACCACCGCACCAGCGCCTCGAACGTGCGTATCCGCCCGGTCTCAAGGTCCACGATCGGCTGGAAGAAGATCGACAACTCATCGCGTTGCAGGGCGGTGCGCAGCTCGCCTTCGATCTCGCGTCGGCGCACGAGGTCGCGCGTCATGGAGGGGGTAAAGAAGCAGGTCTGCGCGCGTCCCCCCACCTTGGCGTGATAGAGCGCAAGATCCGCGCGCTTCATGAGTGTATCGGCGTCCTTGCCATCCTCGGGCAGCAGCGCAACGCCCACCGACGCGCGCACTTCCAGCCGGTCGCCATCGACGCGGATGGCGCGCATGATCTCGGCGTGGATCTCGCTTGAGATCCGCTCAGCGTCCTTGCGCCCGGCGGTCGGGCAGAACATGATGAACTCGTCTCCGCCGAAACGCGAGACGGTCGACCCCTGCGGGCACACATCGCGCAGACGCCGGGCGACCTCGATGAGGACGCGGTCGCCGACCGGATGCCCGAGCAGATCGTTGACTTCCTTGAAGCGGTCCAGATCGATCCAGAACAGGGCAAAATGGCTGTCATCGTCGATGCTCATCAAGGTCTCGACCATTGCGTGGTTGAGACCGGCGCGGTTGGCGAGGTCGGTGACGACATCGGTCCGCGCCAAAGCCTGCATCTTGTGGGCCAGATCGCGGCTGGTTTCAGCCGCCGCGATGGATTCGCGCAATATGTCCGCAATGTTGAGCGTGATCGTCGCCATGCCCGCGATCATCAGACCTATCGTGATCGCGAGGGCGACCATCGCGACAGATCCGATCGTCAGCGCGGTTACCGCGATCGGAAGCGCGACGAGAGCAAGCTGACCAAGCGCCAGGCCCGGTCGCCCGGCGTTGCGGGCGGCCACGGCGATCCCATAGCACAGCGCGTTGGCGACGATCAGGGCGCACGCTTCGCTGCTCTCGTCCATCAGGAGGCAGAACGCGGCTGCCCCGCCAAGCAGCGCCGCGTATGTGAAAGCGCCGATCTCATAGAGCAGTTCGAGCCGACGCAGACTGGCGGTCGTCGAACCGGGCAAGACGCTGTAGGCAAGGGCCACACGCGCGGCGGCAACCACCGCGAGCGCGAGCGCGCAAAGCCAGAGAAACCCGATGCCCGACACCCACGCCGCAGCGCTGGTCGCGGTCACGCCGGCAACCGCTCCGAAGGCCAGACTGGAAGGCTGGGTGTAAAGCGAGTGGACGAGCACCCGCCGGGCGCGCTGCGAGCTCGCATCGTCCGACGGATCGGGCGCGACGCGTGCGCCAAACAAAGAGAGAAGCCAACCCACCGCCATAACCCGCAGGCGTTAGCTCCAACAGGTCAAGCAGCGGTTAACGCGCGTCTTGCACCCGCTAGACCCCGGCGACATGGCGAATACGGTCCCGCGTGACAGGGCCGCGGACAAATGCGGACTATTCCGGCCAGGCCACTCGTCGCTCGCGCGGCGCGCGCTGAGCCTCGTCGGCGAGGCGCGCATCGAGTGTGCGTGTGATCTCAAGCCACCATCGGTATCCGCTGCGATCGCCCGCGCCTAACGCCGCTTCGGCTCGGGCCCGAGCGGTTTGCGCAGCGCCGAGCCCGTGCTCGGCAAAATGCTGCAAGGCGGCCTTCAAGAGCGGTTCGTCCAGTCCGCCAGCGGGCGTGGGCGATCCGGTGTCGTTCGCGACCCGTTCCATTGCTCCTGCAATTAGAGTGCGCGAGGTCGAGCGCGGCAGGGGGCCGATCGCTGGATTGTTATAGCCGGATTGTACGGCGGCGAGGTCGGTTGTCATTCAGCCAATTCCAAAGGGCCCTGCGCGCAGGATCGATGCCGTCACGCCGAAATAAGCGCTGGGGAGGGACGCGGAGCGCGCAAGAGAAGCAAGGCCGCATCGGATAGGAGCCGGGTAGCTAAGGCTTGGTGTGAGGACACGGTTGAGCGTCAGTTAACCGTGAGTTCGCAGCGGGCTCAGGGTCTTGGCGGATCGCCGGTATTCGCTTGCGAACGACCCGAGGCGCCAAGATCGAGAGCGCTTGGATCGACCTTCCAGCGGCCCGCCCTCGTGTAGGCGTCGCGCGGCTTTCCGGCGCTTTCGAGCGCCGGGTCGGCGAGCGCGCCGCCAGTGGGTTCGGCGCGGACAGGGCTTGCAGCCTCGCTCGAAGGCTGCGCGGTGATCGACAGCCGCGCGCCAGGCGCGTTTGCCATCCGGTCGCCATCCTTGGCCAGCGCCGATGGTTCGAGGGAGCGGGCAATCGCCGCGCGACGCGCGGAAACGAGCGGCTCGTTCCCGCTATAGCGCGCCGAAAACGCAGTTTTTGTCCCGCCCGATCCGCGATTGCGGTAGAAACGGTGCGCGCCGATCGTCCCGACATGATCGAGCGCGCGCGCCCAATAGGGCTTCACCCAAAGCGTATGGTAGTGCGTTGCGTGACCAATCGGCGTGTAGACATCGCCTGCAAGAGCGCCGCGCGCAACGCGCCGAGCGCGATTCCAGCTGGCACCGTTAAGGCTCTCTGGTTTGCGGCGAGCCAGACTGCCATCGCAGGTGAAGCTGAACTGGCAACCGGTCGAACGCTGCGATCCCTGATAGACGACGCCGCACACGCTTCCCGGCCATGAGGGATGCGCGACGCGGTTGAGCACCACTTGCGCTACCGCGCGCTGACCCGCTTCGCTTTCGCTGGCCGCCTCGTACCACACGGCCTGGGCCAGACAGTCTTCGGCGCGCGCGTAGTTCGCCCCGCTACCGGCGACAAACGGACGCGCCGCGGGGCCCGCGTCGATCAGCGTGCCTGGCGCGCGGGCGCCTTGCGCGGACCGGCTGGCGGGATCGCTTTCGGGCAAAGCGATCAACGCCGCCTTGGGCGGATCGGCGAGATAGTAGAAGGCCGAGCCTGGAAAGCTCATCCCCGGTTGTTCAAACGCCATCGCGCCGCGCCGTCCTTCGCTGACGCCTCGCGCAACCGGATCGCTCGGAGCGTTGCCCGCAAGCGCTCCGAAATCGCCCGGCGCCGCGGCCATGGCTGGAACAGCGATGAGCGCCAACAGGCTGGCGAACCGCTTGCGACGCTTGGCCGGAGAACCTGTCGCGATGCTGCCCCGGGGTCGCGCGCGCTGCACGCCCATGCGTTGCGGCGCGCGCTGCGGCGCTGGCTTGGCGCGCTCGAAGAGGGATGGGCGATTGCTGGTCATGGCGCGCTCTGGCGCGTATCGCGGTGCACGCCCTGGCGCGAGGCTTGCAAAGGCGCCGTCCCGAAAGCGCACAGGAGCGCGGTTCCTCTTAACGCTCTTGCACACGCGCGCTTGCAGCGCGTTGGCGGCCTGCCTATCGCTGGCGCGCCGTGACCTTGGGTCTTCGACATATCCACGCAAAAGCTGTTGTGGGCGCGGCGCTGTGCGCGTTGGCCGCGGCGGGCGAGCAGAGCCTAATCGTGCAACTTGTCGAGGAAGGCGGGTTCACCAATCACGCGGCCGCGCTGGGGCTGGGGCAGGCGGATCGCATCGCGCTCGAAGAGATCCTGACGCACCCGCCGGACCTGCTGCTGATCGCGGGCGAGAGCGCGGGGCAGGCGCATCCCCTGTTCCAGCAGGTCGAAGGCATGAAGGTGGGCTATCTCGACCCGCGGCTGTTTTTTTGCGCAGGGACTTCGATCCCGAAGGTGCGCGACGAACTGGCGCGGTGGCGCATAGGTTTCGAGCCGGAGTTGACCGGACCATGAACCGCGCGACCCTCGTTTTCGCCGCGCTCCTCGCGGCGCTCTTGCCGCTGTCGCTGCTCGCCGGGAGGGTCTGGATCGATCCGCTCGCGGGGACGAACGCCGCACCTAACGCCGCCCTCATCCTGATGGAGCTGCGCCTCCCACGCGCCGCGCTGGCGGTGGTGATCGCGCAGGGATGGGGTGTCGAGACGCGGTGGCTGGGTGAACCCGGAGCGCGCGCTTGTAACCCGGGCCTAGCCGCGATTGCCAAAAAAAACGCGAGGGGCGGGGGAGCCGACCCCTCGCGCCGGGCTTTCCTTGCAGCTTGCGCAGGACCCAGGTGCGACCCAAAGGAATGCGTTGGAAAACATGCAAAGAGGTCTGTCGGATAGCGCGAATGCGCCGCGCCGACGACTTAAGTTTTTCTACAGGGGGCGGGTTTTTGGCGGAATTCCGACGTTTTCAGCGTCCCGGGGGCCCTGCGAACCGGCCAGGGCCACGCCCGAACGCCCCCTTCTATCCGAAGAACTCGGGTGTCCTGTCCTCGATGCTCATCGCAGCCGGGGCGGATGGCGGGTTGGGGGCGGCGGCGTAAGCAGTGGCGGATGGGCTGGCGGCGAGCTTGTCGGTCAGCGGGCGCACCAGATGCGGCACAATCAGACCGACGAAACCGATGATGCCCGCCACCGCGACGCTCGCCCCGACGGTGCGGCCGATCCCGAGGATCAAGAGCCACAACAGCGCGCGCGGATTGACGCCCATCGAGCGCGCCGCGTCTTCCCCCAGCGTCAGCGCATCGAGCGGCCGCGCAGCAAGACCGAGCGCTACGAGGCCCGCCAGCACGAGCGGCGCGCAAATCACGACTTCGTTCCAGGATCGGTCGGTGAGCGCACCGTTGAGCCAGATCACGATCTGCGACAGCGCAAACGCGTTCGGCGCCATGGTGATCGCCAGCCAGGTCGACGCTCACACTGTTGGTCGCGGTTTCGTAAGCGGCAACGTCGAAGCCGGCGCCGCCTCATAGCGCATCGTTGCCCGCCCCGCCGATCAGCCAGTCATTTCCGCCAAGGCCGCAAACGGTATCCGCGCCCGCCAGCGCGTTGATGATGTCGTCGCCATCGGTACCGGTGAGAGTGTCATCGCCCTCGATCAAATTGTCTTATTGTGCAACAGCTTGGCAAATGTGTCCGTGCGCAATGCCGGATGGCGCGCTGCGAGCGCGAGGTCTCCGGATGCGCGTTAGACCGGATTCAACCTCCGCAATATTGCCGCTCGCCCGCCTCGCATCGGCGCACCGCTTCGCGCCATTCGGCCAGGCGGCGCTCATAGTCGGCGCGCTCGCGCTCGTAGTTTCGCAGGGCTTGCGTGCTGCGTTCACGCTGGTTTGCGTATTCCGCGTCGCGGCGCGAGACATAACGAAGTTCTTCGCTGTTAAGTCGGCGGGTGATCTCGCGGTCGCGCTTGGCTTCCTCGGCGGACAGCGTGCCTTTGCCGCAGTCCTCCGGGTTGCAGGCGGCGAGCGGGGCTGCTCCTCCCGCCGGGATCGAGATGGCGAGCGCGGCAAGAACGGTTACGCGGTGCATGGTGCAATTTCTCCGATAGGCTTGTGCGTCAAAGTCTTTCCACCTGGTGCAACACTAACGCGAAAAGGCTGAACAAGGCTTACGCGCCGCGCTCTTTTGAGCGCTGCTTGCACACGCTTCGCCGCAGGGTTCGTCTCGGCCCTTGGCCCTCCACCGCGTCCGGACCCAATGGCGCGCTCGCCCGTTGTATTTCGAGCACCCCGGAACCAGATCGGGGACAGCCATCGCGCAGCGTTTGCGCGACGCTTTACAAATGCGAACATTTCCGGAACAAAGCCCGTCATGAGCCTGACCAAGACTTCCGCCTCGAATGAGCCAAGCTCATGCTGACCAAAATAAGCGTCAGGGGCGCGCGCGAACACAATCTCAAAGGGATCGATATCGACCTGCCGCGCGACAGCCTGATCGTGGTGACGGGGCTCAGCGGGTCGGGCAAGTCGAGCCTGGCGTTCGACACGATCTACGCCGAGGGGCAGCGGCGCTATGTCGAAAGCCTGTCGGCCTATGCGCGCCAGTTCCTCGAAATGATGCAGAAGCCCGATGTCGAACATATTGACGGGCTCTCCCCCGCGATTTCGATCGAGCAGAAGACGACCAGCCGCAACCCGCGCTCGACCGTCGCGACCGTGACCGAGATTTACGACTATATGCGGCTTTTGTGGGCGCGGGTGGGGGTGCCGTATTCGCCCGCCACCGGTGAGCCGATCACCGCGCAAAGCGTCTCGCAAATGGTCGACCGGGTGATGGAACTGCCCGAGGGCACGCGCGCCTACCTGCTTGCGCCGGTGGTGCGCGGGCGAAAGGGTGAATATCGTAAGGAACTCGCCGAATGGCAGAAGGCGGGCTTTACCCGCGTGCGGATCGACGGCGAGCTCTACGCGATCGAGGACGCCCCTGCGCTCGACAAGAAGTACAAGCACGATATCGAAGTGGTGGTCGATCGGATCGCGGTGAAGCCGGGGATCGAGACGCGGCTGGCGGATTCGTTCGAGACCGCGCTGAAGCTCGCCGATGGGCTTGCCTATGTGGATCTGGCGGATAAGACGGTCGCTGACGTCGCATCTCCCCTCCCCACGGGGGAGGGGCCGGGGGTGGGGGGTACACCCCCGCAGGCGTTGAACACCCACCCCAACCCCTCCCTCAAGGGAGGGGCTATCAAGGGGGCAGGCGTTCCCGATAACCGTATCGTCTTCTCCGAGAAATTCGCCTGTCCGGTCAGCGGTTTCACGATTGAGGAAATCGAGCCGCGCCTGTTCTCGTTCAACTCGCCTCAGGGCGCGTGCCCGGCCTGCGACGGGATCGGAGAGAAGCAGCTGTTCGACGAGCAATTGGTCGTGCCGAACGAGGCGCTGACCCTGAAGCAGGGGGCGATTGCGCCGTGGGCGAAGTCCAACCCGCCATCGCCCTATTACATGCAGGTGCTGACCTCGCTGGCCAAAGCGTATGATTTCGACATCACCACGCCGTGGAAGGAGCTTGAGCCCGACCAGCGCATGATCATCCTGCATGGGACGGGCGGAATGCCGGTGGCGCTGACCTTCAAGGACGGGCGCAAGGAGTACACGGTCAACAAGCCCTTCGAGGGCGTGATCGGCAATCTCAACCGCCGCCTGGCGCAGACCGAAAGCGCGTGGATGCAGGAGGAGCTGGCCAAGTTCCAGACCTCGCAGCCTTGCGAGGCGTGCGGGGGAAAGCGGCTGAATGAAAAGGCGCTGGCGGTGAAGATCCCCTCAGCGAACGGCCCGACCGACATTGCCGAGCCGACCGTGATGAGCGTCGCGGACGCCAAGGCCTGGTTTCTCGATCTCGACAATCACCTGACCGATCAGCAGCGCCAGATCGCGCGCCCGATCCTCAAAGAGATCAACGAGCGCCTCGGCTTCCTCGATAATGTCGGGCTCGACTATCTCAACCTCGACCGCACGTCAGGCACGCTGTCGGGCGGGGAGAGCCAGCGCATCCGGCTCGCCTCGCAGATCGGCAGCGGTCTATCGGGCGTGCTCTACGTGCTCGACGAGCCCTCGATCGGCCTGCACCAGCGCGACAATGACCGGCTCTTGGAAACGCTCAAGCGGCTGCGCGATCTGGGCAACACGGTGATCGTCGTCGAGCACGACGAGGACGCGATCCGCGCGGCTGACCATATCGTCGATCTCGGCCCCGGCGCGGGCGTGCGCGGGGGCGAAGTGGTCGCGCAAGGCACGCTCAAACAGATCATGAGGGCCAAGAGGTCGCTCACCGCCGACTACCTCACCGGCCGGCGCGAGATCGCGGTGCGTCAGGTGCGCCGCAAAGGCAACGGGCACAAGCTTACCGTCAAAGGCGCGCAGGCGAACAACCTGCAAAACGTCACCGCCAGCATCCCGCTCGGCACCTTCACCTGCATCACCGGCGTCTCGGGCTCGGGCAAGTCGTCCTTCACCATCGACACGCTCTACGCCGCCGCCGCCCGCACGCTGAACGGCGCGCGCGTCATCGCGGGCAAGCATGAGAGCGTAGAAGGCCTCGAATTTTGCGACAAGGTGATCGAGATCGACCAGTCCCCCATCGGTCGCACGCCCCGTAGCAACCCCGCGACTTACACCGGCGCCTTCACCCAGATCCGCGACTGGTTCGCCGGTCTCCCCGAAAGCCAGGCGCGCGGTTACAAACCCGGGCGCTTCTCCTTCAACGTCAAGGGCGGGCGCTGCGAGGCGTGCCAGGGCGACGGCGTCATCAAGATCGAGATGCACTTCCTCCCCGACGTCTACGTTACCTGCGAGACCTGCGGCGGCAAACGCTACAACCGCGAAACGCTCGAGGTGAAGTTCAAGGGCCACTCGATCGCCGACGTGCTCGACATGACGATCGAGGACGCCGAGGAGTTCTTCAAGGCCGTCCCCCCGATCCGCGACAAGATGCGGATGCTGAACGAGGTGGGCCTCGGCTATGTCAAGGTCGGCCAACAGGCGACGACGCTGTCCGGCGGCGAAGCGCAGCGCGTGAAGCTCGCCAAGGAGCTCGCCAAACGCTCCACCGGGCAGACGCTCTACATCCTCGATGAACCGACCACCGGCCTGCATTTCGAGGACGTGCGCAAGCTCCTGGAAGTGCTGCACCGGCTGGTGGAGCAGGGCAATTCGGTGGTGGTGATCGAGCACAATCTCGACGTGATCAAGACCGCCGACTGGATCGTGGACCTGGGCCCCGAAGGCGGCGTGCGCGGCGGCGAGATTGTGGCCGAGGGGACGCCGGAGGAGGTGGCCGAGGTGGAGCGGAGCTTTACCGGGGCTTATTTGAAGCCGATGCTCAAGCGTCAGCAAGAGGCGGCGGAGTAGGCGCGCATTCGTCATGCTGAACCTGGTTGGCCTGTGGCCGTCTGCGACCCCAGCATCCATCGCCTACTCATTCGGTCAGGTATGGCGCAGGGGATGGACCCTGGAAGAGCAGCTGACCAAAGGTCAAACAAGCTCAGGGTGACACTAGGCGATAGACGGCGGTCGCGGCGGCGAGATCGTCGCGGCTGGGACGCCGGAGGACGTGGCGCAGGAGCAGCGCTCGTTTCCGGGGCGGTATTTGAAGGCTCTCGCGGGCTAGGTCGAAGGGCCGATGCTGGAGAAGGAGAGCGGCGCTGCGCGGGAGGCGGCGGCGTAATCCGGTTGCCTTCAAGAGCACCCCGCGCTCTGTCCATTCCGGGAGCAAATTACCCTCGAACCGAACACTGTGCTATGATTTGGCTGGGTCGCGCGAGTCTTGGGAGGCCTCTATGAAACGCGCTGCGCTTGTTCTGCCAATTGCTTTGGCTCTTTCGGCTTGTCCGCCCGACCGACCAACAATCGATGAAGACGATCTTGAGGGCAAGGACGAAGTCGTTGTTCCCCGGCAGGACATCGACCTCGTCCCCGAATTCATCGACAACACCGAGAACGGGGCGTTGTGCCGACGCCTGGATGAAATCCGCGTGCGGGTCACCAATCAGGGCACAGTGGATGTAAGCAGCGAGGTGACCGTCACCATGCAGGTCGGCGACGCAACGCCAACCACCGCAACGCCGCCCATTGAATCGCTGGCAGCCGGCGCGAGCGAGGAGCGGACCATGACCGCGCCGGACACGGTCCCGGCCGGCGACTACAATGTTGTGGTGCGGGTAGCGGCAAACGTTGCCGAGACCGACACGGCAAACAACGAGATCGGATTCTTCTGCATCGGCTGAGAATTGGCCATGACGCGCCGCAGCGCCCGGTGGTGCAGGGCAACTGCGTGGTCCCATCTTGTCATTGCGAGGAGGCGAAGCCGACGCGGCAATCCACACAGGTAATGCCAAGCACCGCGCGATACGCACTGGATTGTGCGATGCACGTCTTCGACTCGCCGGGCCGCTTCGCGGCTCGCAATGACGGTGACGTGAGGGCGCCGTGCGCGGGGAGGACGCTTGGCGCTAGACCGCTTGCTATTGGGCACCTTGCTCCGCCTCGCGCGCGCCACCATTGGCAGGCGATCAGCAGCGGAATGACCGGTTCAAGACCCATCTCGGCCTCTTTTTCGGTCGGCGGCTCGCCGTATTGGGAATAGGAGACGACGCGCCCGATCGCTCCGGCGGATACCCCGAGGGTGAGAATGCGGAACGGGGACGCTGGCATTCGCCTTGGGCGTGCCAATAACTTTCACAATAGAGACAACGAGGCACGCAACGCTTGGGCCGAGTGGCAGCGTCATGTCGATGCCGGGCGCATCAGGGAGCGCCCTCAGACCAACCGCAAAATCCTCGCCCGCCACGCTCGCGGGTGAGCTGCTCCTGCTGGGCGAGTATCGGTTTCCACTTTGGTGACGGGATCATGAACCAACTCCGTTCGTGCTGAGCTTGTCGAAGCAATGGTTCGAGCTTGCCGAGAACCTTTGTGCACTCTCGGCTCCGCTCGAGCGTGCCCTTCGACAGGCTCAGGGCAAACGGGGGAGGGGTAGGGGGCGCTTCGTGGCTGCGGCGCTGCGCTCCTGCTTTCGCAGAAGAGCGTGCGGTGCGTGCTCCGTTACGAAGCCGCTGACGTGGCGACGCGCAGCCGCGCCCTTCGACAGGCTGAGGGCGAACGGGGGGAGGGGCTAATTCCTCTGTCGGCTCTGCGTGAACCCCGCCGCCCCGCTGTCCAGTTTCGTCACCCCGGCGGAGGCCGGGGTCCGGGGCTGCTTGGCGCAGCGCCTTGTGGTTCTGGATCCCGGCCTCCGCCGGGGTGACGGGGTGATAAAAGAAAACCGCTCATCCTGAGCTGGTGGCCTTTGGCTGTCTTCGACTTCGAAGCACAGTACTTCTTCTTCACCAGCGTTGCGTCCGAAGGAAGTGCAGCCCTTCGACAAGCTCTGGGCGAGCGGAGAGAGCGCATTTTCCTACATCGCCCCAATTGCCTAGCCTGAGCGGTCTTTCTCCCCGCACAGGACCACGCATCATGACCCATCAGCCTCCCGCCATTCTGCCCCAGGCTCCGGCCTTCGCAGAAGATCACGAGCGCACGGAAACCTTCACCGACACCACCGCCACCTCGTCCCAGAGTGTTTCTTTGTCGCCCTCTCCGGGCGCAGAGCCAGTTCCCACTTCTGCTGAAAGGGCGAGGTACACCATCCTCACCGACAATCGCCAGGCAGTGTTCCTCAAGTCGCTTCAGCTTTTCGGCAATGTCCGGCTGGCGTGCCGCTCGGCCTCGGTCTCGGCGCAGACGGCCTATCGCGCGCGGCGGCGCTCGGCGGGTTTTGCGCTCGCCTGGGATGCGGCGCTGGTGGCGGCGCGGGCGCACGCCGAGGCGACGCTGGCCGACCGGGCGATCAACGGGGTGGAGGAGGCGGTGTTTTATCATGGGGAGGAGGTCGCGCGGCGCAAGCGCTATGACAGTCGCCTGTTGCTCGCGCATCTCGCGCGGCTCGACCGGCTCGAAGAGCGCGAGGAGGTGGCGGAGGCGCTCCCGCTGCTCGACGAGGCGATCGAACGGTTGGAGGAGGGGGTGTCGCTGGAGGATTCCATGACTCCCACCGTTCGCCCTGAGCTTGCCGGACCAGAAGAGGGCGCGCAGCGCGAACGGGCGCCCTTCTCTTCAGCGCGAGGTGCCAAGGAAGATGCAGGGCTTCGACAAGCTCAGCACGAACGGAAATTTGAACCCCAGGACCGTGTTCCACCTGTTCCATCCTGTAGGAATGGGGCCAGAGGGAAAGGGGAGGAGGCGCTGCCGCCGGTCGAACGGCGCTTGCGCGCGATGGAGGCGGCCCGGCCCGAGGGGGCTCTCAAACCGCACCAACTGGCGAGCGAGGATCGCGATGCGGGAGAGGTTGAGCAGGCGCAGCTCGCCGCCTTCGAAGCGGGCGAGGCGCGGTGGTGGGAGGTCGTTTGCGGGGATGGCGGGCGTGCGCCGGGCGGATCGCAGACGGCTGGGGGCGCGGCGCCCTAAGGCTCCACCACCTCCATCGTCACGCGCGCGTGGCCGCTCTGGATGAGGCCGATCTCGCGCGCGGCGGCGCGGCTGAGGTCGATCGTGCGCCCCCGGATGAAGGGGCCGCGATCGTTGATGCGCACGGTAACGCTCTTGCCGTTGCGGCGATTGGTGACGCGCACATGGGTGCCAAAGGGGAGCGTCTTGTGCGCGGCGGTCATCGCGTTCATGTCGAACCGCTCGCCGTTGGCGGTGCGGCGCCCGTGAAAGCGCTTGCCGTAATAGGAGGCAACGCCGGTGCCCAGCGAGCGCAGGACGGTGGGGCCGCGCGGGGGCTCGATAGTGGCGAGGTCGACGGCGCCCGGGGCGGCCTCGATGGGCAGAGGCGCGGCGGCGTAGGGCCGGAACTGCGCGGCAAAGGCGGAAGGGGCAGGGCCGGATGCCGAAGCCTCGAGCGCGGCATCGTCGCGGCTGGGCGCGTCGTCGGGCTCGGCAAGGGCGAATGCGGGCGTGGGCGCTTGCGCGGCGGGGAGGGCGAGGGCGAGACCGAGCGCGGCGGTAAGGGCGATGCGGGCCGGGCTGCGGCGGCGTGCGCGCGGAAGGGACCGGGCCGGGGGCGGCGCGGTGAGGGTGCGCGGGCGCACAGGCTGCAAGGCGGCCAGGCGCTTTGGCCGGTGTTCGATACCCTCGGTCCCCTCCATGCGCGCCGCTATAGCCGCTCCCAGGCGCCAAGGCCAAGCCCGCTCGGCGCGCAGCGGCCTGCGGGCAAACCGGTCGGTCGCGCAGCGCGCATGGGGACGGGGTGGAGGAGAGGCGATGGCGCGGGTCGGCGAGAGGCCCAAAGCAAATGGGGCCGGCATTGCTGCCGACCCCACTCTCACCGACGCGTGGGCATCCCGCTTTGCGTGTTCGATCAGCAAGCCGATCTTGCACCCTCAACAAAGACACGCTTGGCGTCCGATGTCTCATGCCGTTCGCGGTCGATCCTCCAAGTCGAACCCGAAGGTTCATCTCTTTGGCACACCCCGAAGGGTGCCTTTCCGCGTCTGGCTTCGTCACCGGCGCTCGCGCCGGCATCCGGTCCCGTTTCCGCGAGGCCTACGCCTCCACCTGGCCAAAGCCAAGCTCGGGCGCTTCGCTCGCTTCCGCGAAGCCGAGACTGTTCACCTATGCGGCTCTCGATCTCAAACGGTCGGCTTCGGGTTGCCCTTCCACACGCCCTCGATCGCGAACCAGGCTCGCAGTCTTTCGCGTTGTCAGTACTTCGCACATCTCTCAAACGATCCGCCTTGCTTCGGGCCGAGACCCTTGGCATGACGTCTCTCGATCAGCGCGTGGACAGCTGCCAACGCGGTCTAAGGTTTAGAAAACGCTTTCGTATCAGAGCCTTGCGGTTCTTGGCGTCGGCGTCTTCCGTCCCGAAGACATGATCAAATTGCGCCCGAATCCCCGTCTCGGCAAGGGTGGCAAGTGCCACTTATCCACTTTTCCCCCGATCATCTGTGGACAGCGGTGGACAACTCAACGGTTCATCGCTTTGAGTGCTTCTTCCGGGGAACCCGATGCACACTCGTTCGTTTTCAATGGTTCGGACTGGCAAGTCGGTCTTTATGAAAATTTCGCGACTCAGCTTCATGTGAATGCGCATGACGCGACTCGGGCACTCCGACTCGCGCCGGTCGATTTCTCGGCGGCGTTAACGATCGCGTTGAGCCAGCAAGCGCAGTCGCAGCGCGTTCAGCTTGATGAAGCCGGCTGCGTCTTCCTGATCATAGGCGCCCGCATCGTCTTCGAAGGTGACATGCGCCTCGGAATAGAGCGAATGCGGCGATGCGCGACCGACCACGCTTGCCAGACCCTTGTAGAGTTTCAGGCGCACGGTGCCGGTCACCTTCTCTTGGCTGTGATCGATCGCGGCCTGGAGCATCTCGCGCTCCGGGGCGAACCAGAAGCCGTTGTAGATGAGCTCAGCGTATTTCGGCATCAGCTCGTCTTTGAGGTGCGCGGCGCCCCGGTCCAGGGTAATCTGTTCGATCCCGCGATGCGCGCGGGCGTAGATCTCGCCGCCGGGCGTCTCGTACATGCCGCGGCTCTTCATGCCCACAAAGCGGTTCTCAACGAGGTCGAGCCGCCCGATGCCGTGTTTGCGCCCAAGATCGTTCAGAGAGCTGAGCAGGGTTGCCGGGCTCATCGCCTCGCCGTTGAGCGACACGCCGTCGCCTCGTTCAAAGCCGATCTCGATGTATTCCGGTTGGTCCGGCGCGTCCTCGGGATGATCGGTGCGCGAATAGACGTAGTCGGGCGTCTCTTGCCAGGGATCCTCGAGCACCTTGCCTTCCGACGAGGTGTGCAAGAGGTTGGCGTCGGTCGAAAACGGCGCGTCGCCCCGCTTGTCCTGCGGGACCTTGATCTGGTGCGCTTCGGCCCAGGCGATAAGCGCGGTGCGGCTGGTGAGGTCCCATTCGCGCCACGGAGCAATCACCGTAATGTCGGGATCGAGCGCGTAGGCCGAAAGTTCGAAACGCACCTGGTCGTTGCCCTTGCCGGTCGCGCCGTGAGCGATGGCGTGCGCGCCGGTTTCGCGCGCGATCTCAACCAGACGTTTGGAGATGAGCGGGCGCGCGATCGACGTGCCCAGCAGATAGTCGCCTTCATAACGGGCGTTGGCGCGCATCATGGGGAAGACGAAGTCGCGCACGAACTCTTCGCGCAGGTCCTCGATGAAGATGTGTTCATCGGGAATGCCCATCGCGCGGGCCTTGTCGCGGGCCGGTTCGATCTCCTCGCCCTGGCCAAGGTCAGCGGTGAAGGTGACCACCTCCAGCCCGCATTCAACGCTCAGCCATTTGGCGATGACAGAGGTGTCGAGACCTCCGGAGTAGGCAAGAACAACGCGCTTGATGCCGGACATGGTGCAAACTCTTTAGGACGAAGTGGGCGCCCGCTATCAGGCTGCGCACATGGGGGCAACTTGCTTTGCGCTGGTGTTGAGCACTCAGCCGGCTTCGTCAGTGTGACTGATCAGTTCGAGACACTTGAATGCAAGTCTGTCAGGCGCGTCGAGAAACAGACGGATCTCAACCGACGTTTCGCGCTCGTGAATCTCAAAATCACACTCCAGCGCATTGCCGCTGATCCGTGGTGCTTGGGCTTCTTTCAATTGTTTCGGTCCGGATACGACATCGACATCGGCTCCTTTTGGCGCTTTCCCGTCAAACACGAAACGAGCGGTGTAACGCCCCGCATCAAGTGTCACGTAAGGACCATAGAGCGCGCATCCCGCGTCGAACGAAAGTTCGTCTTCAGAGGAGCTTGGTGCGCCATTGTGCATCTGACGCTCCATATAGTCCGATATTGTCCATATGTCCGGTGCGCTGAGTTGCCGCCGATAAATCTTTCGCCGGTCGTAAAACGTATTGTAGTTGTTTTGCTTTTTGGCACCCAGCGAAGCGAGGCCGGTACCCGATTTTGCCACGACTGCGACCAAGCGACCCGGCGCATCGATGAAAGTGCGCCCGATTATCGGCCCCCCATCTCCCCGGATGATGCTAGCACAGTCGCCAAGATCGATCCGGTCCAGTCCTCCCCAGATTGCCGCTTCCCGCCCAAGCAAGTTCGGCCCGGTCGGGCAGAGCGCGTTGGTGCCATAAAAGCCCTCCCGAACGTTCGAAGCAATTCGATCAACACAATTGGCAAACAATTCCACACCCGGCGGAGCGTGCATGAGCGATACGCTCATGATCCAAGGTACCCGATTGAAAATGTCCCTGAACAAGATGACACTTTCTTTACCCGGCGCCTCGGGCGCCTTGAGCAAGGGGGCGAAGCAGTGGACCGATACATCCGCATAAATCCCACCCAGCTTTGATAGTAGGCAGAAGCGTAACAGGTCCGATCGGTAGGCTAGCGGGACAAGCTCATCCCACGCATATAGCACCGATGCGTCGAAGTGCTGCTCGATAAAGCGTCGACCGCTGACGTCATCCCACAGCTTTGGCTCGAACTCAGCATGATGGTGGGCTAGCGATTCGATGTTGCGCTCGATCGCCCATGGAAGCTCGCTCGTACTCTCCTCGCCAGTGAGATAAATGCTATGAACATAAGGCACCCGATCAGCGCTAAAGGCCAAATAGAGCTGCGGCGACCCGGTCTTCTGGGTTCGACCAGTTATGCCTTAAGTGCGAGCAGACTATTGGCAATTTCGAAAGACTTGGCTGCCAAGACTTGCAACCCGTCTGCAAAGAACCGATATTTTGCAGCGGGATAGGGCAGGAGGGATCGAGTGTCGGGTATGTGGGGCAAAGCGCGCGAGCTGGCCGAGATGACGCCGCCCGAGCGCAATCGCTGGGTCGATTTCCTGAGAGCGCTCTCGATCATGGCGGTGGTAATCGGCCACTGGCTGATGGCGGGCATGTATGTCGACAGCGTGGGCGAATTGCGGCGCGGAGACTTGCTGACGGTCGCCGACTGGACTCACTGGTTGACCTGGGGCTTTCAGGTGATGCCGGTCTTCTTTCTGGTCGGGGGGTATTCCAACTCCGTGAGCTGGGCAGCAACCGTGCGAAAGGCTCAGGCCGAGGGACGACCGAGCCAGACAGGCGTCTATCGCGACTGGCTGGCAACGCGTGTCCAGCGCCTGATCACGCCGACCTTCCCGGTTCTGCTGTTATGGGCGGCGCTGGCGGTCATCATGACGCAGGTTGGCTTGCCGCGCGATCAGATCCGCATGGCGACCGAGGCTGCGCTCATCCCGGTGTGGTTCCTGGCAGTCTACCTTCTGGTAACCGCGTTTACGCCGGTCACGCACGCCGCCTGGAACCGGTTTGGCTGGCTCAGCTTTGCGGTCTTTGTCCCGCTTGCAATGCTGACCGATTGGCTGACCTTCACGCAAGGCGTGCCCTATGTGAACTTCACCAATTTCCTCTGGGTATTCCTGGCGATCCACCAATTGGGCTTTGCCTGGCAGGATGGGAAGTTCGACCGGCGCTGGCTTGCCTGGGCCTGGTTTGCTGGCGGCCTTGCCATCCTGGTCTCGATCACGGTCTACGGGTTCTATCCGGTCTCGATGGTGTCCGCACCCGGAGGTTTTTCCAATTCGCTTCCACCCACTCTGGCCCTGTTCGCGCTCGGCATGGCGCAGGTCGGACTGGTGCTGGCGCTTGAGCCCATGGGCCGCAAGATGCTGAAGTCAGTGGGACTGTGGACCGCCACTGTGCTCATGAACGGCATGATCATGACAGTCTATCTGTGGCACCTCACGGCGTTTGTGCTGGTTCTGACTGTCTGCTGGTTGGTGCTGGGTGGCGCCGGACTGGACTCGGTCCCCGGCACCGGCGCCTGGTGGGCCTCGCGCCCCTTGTGGATCGCGATCTATGTTGCCGCCTTGCTTCCGTTCATCGCGATCTTTGCTCGGCATGAGCGCAGCTTCGGCCCGATCCGCGGCGGTCGCACTGTGCCCAAGGCGCGCGCCGTATTCGGCGTGCTCGCGATCTGCATCGGCCTGGGTGCGACGGCGGGCGTCACGATCGCCAGTCCCGACAGTCTGTCCGGGATTCGCTGGTGGGTGATCGCTTTGCCCCTCCTGGGCGCGGCGCTGCTTGGCTTTGGTCCCATCTATCGTCCGAGCCAGGCGACGCGTGACCACGCCGGCGGAAGCGCGTCCTGACTGGCTCTGGTCCGCCAGCGTTTTACGACGAGGGGTAAAGGTAGTCGCGTGTGAGCGGGAGCGCGCGCCGGTCGCGCGCATACTGGATCTGGTAGTTGCACATACTGCCGCTTTCAAAGACGGTCGCTGCGCCGGCGAGGTAGAACGTCCACATCCGGAAAAAGCGCTCATCGTACATGTCGATGATCGCGTCCTTGTTGGAGAGGCAATTGGCGTACCACTCGCGCAGGGTGCGTGCGTAATGAAGCCGGAGGGTCTCGATATCGGTCGCGATCAGGCGCACTTTCTCGCTCGCGGCCACGGTCTCGGAGAGAGCGGGGATATAGCCACCGGGGAAGATGTACTTGCGCGTAAAGGCGTCGGTCGAACCCGGACCGCCCATGCGCCCGATCGTGTGCAGCAGCATGACACCATCGGATGCTAGCATGGTGGCGCACGCCTGAAAGAAGGTGTCAAACTGCGGTTGGCCAACATGCTCGAACATGCCGACCGAGACGATCCGGTCAAACTGGTGATTGTCTGCCCGGCACCGCTCGGCGAGATCGCGATAATCAACCAGTTGAAAGTGGATCCTGTCGGCAACTCCCGCCTCTTCGGCGCGCGTGCGGGCCAGCGCAAGCTGCTCTTCGGACAGGGTTATCCCCGTGACGTGCACGCCGTATGTCTTGGCGAGGAAGATTGCCATGCCGCCCCAACCGCACCCGATATCAAGAACGCTGTTTCCAGGGTTGATCGCAAGCTTCTTGGCGATGTGCGCGAGCTTGGCCTGCTGCGCCTGGCCCAGAGTCATGTCTTCGCCATAGCGGCCTGTGTCCCAGTAGGCGCACGAATACTGCCAGTGCTCGGGGTCGAGCATCAGGGCATAGAAGTCGTTGCCTATGTCATAGTGATGCGCGACGTTCTTCTTGGCTGTGATCGCGGTGTTGACCCGGTCGGCAAGCCAGGCGGCCGTGTCGGTGATCTGGCGAGTCAAACGGGGCGGGGCAAGCTGGCCTCCGAATTCCCATCTGCTGTTGGCGCGCAGGAGAGTGACGAGACCCATCACATCGCCCTCTTCGATGAGCAGCCGCCCGTCCATGAAAGCCTCGGCCGCGCCCAGTCTGGGGTCCATGATGATATCGCGCGGAACGCGTGTGTCGGTAAACCGCACGATGATATCGGGAAAGCCCTCGGCCTCTTTGCCAAAGGTGTCCGAGCTTCCGTCAGCGTAGACGACCCCAAGCCGCCCCTGCTTGACACCGCCAGAGAGGAATCGCCTCAAAAGGCCTTTGCTCATTCCACAGTCCTCACGCTTGTCTTCCCACCGTGTTCTCTTGGACCCTTCAATCGGTTACACCAGACGCAGAAGGGGAGGTAAAGACCATGGTTGATGCAAAGACGGTCCCAACCCAGGCGTCGGTGGCGGAGTTCATCGCCGGGGTCGAACCGGCGGCCAAGCGAGAGGATGCGCAGGTGTTGCTGGAGATCTTCGAGCGGGTCACTGGCGAGCCAGCGAAAATGTGGGGGCCATCGATCATTGGTTTTGGCCAATATCACTACAAGTACGATAGCGGGCGCGAAGGCGACAGTATGCGATCCGGCTTCAGCCCGCGCAAAGCCAGGCATTCGCTCTATTTCATGGGCCGGTATGTGGACGAGGCGACGGGCCGGAAAGTCGACGCGCTGCTTGAAAAGATGGGCAAGCACAAGACCGGGGCAAGCTGCGTCTATGTCAACAAGCTCGCCGATATCGATCTCGACGTCCTCGAACAGGTCATCGGGCTTTGCTGGAAGGCCATGAACCGCAAATATCCGGACTGAGCGCGTTCAGATACCAGCGTACCATTGGTAATTGCCGATATCTTCCCAAAAGCCGCCTTTGCCAGCGCCGATTTCGTCAAAGCTGGCGACGGCTTCAATCGCGGTCAGATACTTGGCGTGCTTGTAGCCCAGTTGGCGCTCGATCCGCATGCGCAGCGGTGCGCCGTTCTTCTCCGGGATCGGTGCGCCGTTCAGGGAGTGTGCGATGATTGTCTGGGGATGATAGGCGTCCACCATGTCGACGCTCTCATAGTAGCGGCGGCCATAAAGAACGTCGGCGCAGCGAAACACGATGAAATTGGCCTCGGGTCTGACCTTGGCCCGATCGAGCAGCGTTGAGAGCTGTGGGCCGGTCCACTCGCCAATCGCGCTCCAACCCTCGACACAGTCATGGCGGGTGATTTGCGTGCGCTGGGGCAGGGCCTTCAACTCGTCGAGCGAGAGCCGCAAGGGGTTCTCGACAAGGCCTTTGACCGACAAACGCCAATCGGGAAAGCCCTTGGCCAACTGATCGCGGTAGATCGGGTTGTCGACGGTGAGCGAGCCGTTGCCCTTGAAGCTCGGCGAGCGGTCTTCTGGCGCGTATTCGGGCGCGAGCGCTTGTCGACCGGCGAGGGTGCGATGCGCGGTCAGGTGCCAATCTTCGGCCAGGTCAAACAGACCTGAACCCGTCTCGCTGGTGGCAAAGCCGTCGATTTTGGAGCAGGCCCCGGTTCCCAGCGCAGCGATACCGGCAAGAAGCGAGCGGCGGGCGATCCGGGTCACGCGTTGGCTCCCTCAGGCGCGCGGCCTCCGGCAATCATGGCCCATATCTGACGGATCGGACCCGACACAAGCACCATCACGAGATGCACCACCAAGAAGGCGAACAAAGCAAAGGCGGCGATGAAATGGAGCGAGCGCGCGCTCTGTCGCCCGCCCAGTATCTCGACGATCCACGGTGCGGCGGGCTCGAAGCCCGGACTGATCGCGAGACCGGTAAGAATCATCAGCGGCAAAAGGAAGCCGAACACCACGCCATAGGTCAGTTTCTGCAAGGTGTTGTATCTGCCTCCATCCTCTGGATCGAAACGCCCTTTCAGGTGCTCAGTGACCTCGCGCCAGAGATTGGCGGGGGACCAAGCGCTGGGCGGCGCGGCGATGTCGCGCGCGAAATGGCGGTTGGCGAGCATGGCGACCCATATCCCCAGCAAAGCGAGCGCGAAGACCCACGCGCCCGCGCTGTGCCAGTCGCGCGCCTCGGCGAGGTTGTAGCGCTGAGGCAGAGTGGCCCAGTTCGGAAAGCGCATAACAGCCGTCCACGCGTCTGCGGGGTCGAAGCCATAATCACCCCAGTAGAGGTATCGGTGCGCGTTCGAGATACCGAGGCCCGACATGAACAGCACCACGAAAGCCGCGGCGTTGATCCAGTGCCAAACCCTCGTGCTGAGAGCGTGGCGCGGTTTCGGGCGCAAGGTCATTGGCTCTCTTTCGCGGCCGCTCGCGCCAGATAGATCACATCGCGCGGCTGATCGAGCAGGTGCTGCCCGCTGTCGATGTAAAGGCTCGATCCGCTTTTGACCGCTCCGCTCGCGAGAAAAAGCGCGGCCTCGACAATCTCCTCCACACCGGTCTTGCGCTTCAGCAGGTTGAGCGTGTGCGAGACATCGGTTTCGTCCTCGGTCTGGTCGTAACTGGCCAGAATGGCACCCGGAGCGAGCCCATAGACCCGCGCGTTCTCATCATCTGCGTAGTGTTTGGCCAGCATTGCGATTGTCGAGGCAAGCGCGTGCTTCGACATCGTGTAGCTGAAAAAGTCTGGGTTCGGGTTGGCGAGCTTCATGTCGGTGATCTGGATCACACTGCGTGTCGCCGCGCTTTTCGCGCTGCGCAGAAAGGTCTGCGCCATGCGCGCGGGGGCGGTCGCGTTTACCTGCATCGCCGACAGGTTCGTCGCCGGATCGAGTTTGGTTGCATCGTCATACTCGAAGATCGAGGCTGAGTTGACGAGGCAGCGCCAATCGGAAAGGCGTGCGGCGAGGTTCTCAATCATCGCCTCGGCTGCGTCGCCATCACTGATGTCGCACTTGACCGTCTCGGCCGAGGGCAGATCGGCGGCAAGCGCCTCAGCCGCGTCGGCGCTGGAGTTATAATGAATGATAGTGTGCCACTGCGCTTGTGCGAAACCTCGGGTGATCGCTGCGCCGATCCGGGTCGCGCCTCCGGTAACGAGAATGGCAGGACGTGTCATTGCGCCCGCGCCGTATCAGTGGTGCGGGCGCGCTTCAATCCATCCCGGCCTCGGAGAAATCAGCGGCAGCGCAAATCACCGCGGTCGAGTTCTCGGCCAAGCACAGCCCCCAGAGCGCCGCCAAGCAGCGTACCGACCGTTCGGTCGCCGCGCGTGTCGATCGTGCGTCCCAGCAGCGCGCCAACGCCCGCACCGATCACAAGGCCGGTGGTCCCGTTGTCGCGGCGACAGTAGACACGCCCATCGCGCCCCCGCCAGATCCGGTCTCGGCGACCTATACGGCGGGGCTGGATGTATCGACCATGCCGGTCGTAAATGGCGCGTCCCCGGCGATAGCGTCGGCCGTCTTCCCAATCACTGTCATCATCCCAGCGATCCTCGTCCCAGTCATCGTCGTCCCAGTCATCCGCGTCGTAGCGAACCGTGTGTGATGTGATAGCGGAGGTCTGGAACGCGTCGGCCATCGTCGTCGCGTCTGGAATTGGAAACTCAGCGGCGCCGGCGGGAGCGCTAAGCGCGGCGAGAGAGCCGGTGGCTGCAATCAGAACAAGGGTCTTCATCATGGGCTCCATTGCTTGAGTGGTCGTATCTGACACGCTCATTATGTTCATATTGAAGGAACGCTAGATGAACGGACTGTTGGAGAACCCATATCAAGGACGAAGCGAACGCCTCGTGCGATTATGTGAGCCCTAGCCGAGCCTTCTTACCGCCATGGCCTGCATTTCCGGAGACAGCCGTGGGTGCCTTGCCAGCGCCTCCCACTCTGCGCGGCTGGCCTTGCCCTGAACGAGCGCGGTGAACACCCGCGCGACACTCCAGTCGCGGTCGCCATCCTCCACGCGTTCAAGCGCGTCGCCGGCCTGAACCTCGCCGATCTCCAGCACGCGAAAGTACCAGCCAGAGCGGCCCGTTTTTACGATCCGCGCGGTCATGCCTTTGACGCCGAAGCGATGATCGACCTTCCAGCATGGCTGGCGTGGCTGGCTTAGCTCGACGAGAGCGGTGCCGAGGCGAAAGCGGTCGCCGATGAAGACATCGCTCTCGCGGATTGCGCTCACGCTGAGGTTTGAACCGAACGCGCCCGGTTCGTCGAGAAAGGCGCGGGCGCTCTCGTCCTGAAGTTCCTCGCGCCAAACCGCGTGGTGATCCAGCGGATAGAGGTGCACCGCCTTGTGCGGACCGCCATGCACGCGCCGGTCGGCCTGCTCGTCGGGCGCAAAGCCCTCTTCGAGCAGTTGCACGGTCCCTTCGTGCGGATATTTGGCAATCGCGCTCGTCTCAGCGCCGTTGAACGGTCGCGCGGTGCCGGTGCAGATCGCTTCGATTGTGCGCCTCATAGCTTCCTCACTGTGATGTCGATCCAGTCGCGCTGCGTGCCGTCGGAGCCCATGCCGGGATATACTCGCCTGTCGATTAGGGCAAAGCCCGCTTCCAGATAGCGATCCAGCAGCCATTCAGACGTGGGAAAGTTGTGCAACCTGCCCAGCAAATCGCGCCCTTCGCCGGTCCCAAGCTTGTAGCTGGCAAAGTGCCATCCACCCGGTTTCAGGGCGCGGAACACGCGCGCAAGGGCATCGGGCAGCTCGGCGCGCGGGCAATGCAATAGGGTCGCGTGGGCCCACACCGCGTCGTATTTCGCCCGCTCGGCCAGTTCATCAAAGCGCATCGTGCGAGCGCCAAGGTCGAAGCGCTCGTTCGCTTTCTTCACCATGGCGGGCACGCCGTCGGTCGCGTCGATCGCGAATCCTCGCTCGCGCATGCGAGCGGAGTCCTGCCCACCGCCGCAGCCCAGTTCGAGAACCTTCGCACGCGGGTCCAGTCGGTCCAGGAACGCGTCGAGCGAGCGCGAATGGCTTTGCGCGTTGCTGTAGGTGTAGTGCGGCGCGCGCGTCGTGTAGAAATCGAATGTGGCCGGATCGATCATCCCGGCGCTGATAGCCTAATCCTTGAGGTGGCGCGCCATAAATTCCAGCGTTGCGGGCCAGATCTTGCGCTGCGCCGCGAGATCGGCTTCTGCGCGCCTTTCGTTTGTCGCGCCGGTGCCCGAGAGCGCGTGCCCTGCATCGGTGAACACAAGGCTGACCGTCGGCAGGTTGGCGGCCGCGCGGCGCTCGGCAATGGCTTGTGCCATTTCGCCCGAATTCCAGACGAGATCGGCATCGCCGCCAGCGACCAGCACCGGCTCGTCAATGCTCTCCACGGCGATGCGCGCGGCGACGGCTCTGTCGGGATTGGCGTTGCGCCCTTTGTCGTGCGGCAGGCGAAGGCGAGGGCGCCCGCTTGGACCGGTGGGATTGGCAAATTCCTCTTCCATCCCCTCATAGGGCACGAAGGGCAGCGGCTCACCCTGCCAGCTGAAGGAACTGGGACGGGTGCCGTCGCCAGTGCCCCATCCCTCCCAAACAACGTCACTGGGCGCGATCGCGGCTATGGCGGCGAATCCATCAATCCTCGACCCCGCGAGCAGAGCCAGCTCAGCGCCTTTCGAAACGCCGTAAATGGCAATATCGGCGCCGCGAACGTCTGGGCGGGCGGCGAGCCAATCCTTTGCCTTTCCAGCCATTTCGACCGGAATGTTGGCGAAGGCTCTGGGCAAGCCGGGAAACTGTTGCGGTCGGTCGCCCCAGGCGGGCGAATAATAGGGCAATCCGAGCACCGCATATCCCGCTTCCAGGAACTGCGGTGCCAGACTTCGCGCACCCCTATCGCCTCCTTCGCTGCCGCCGAGGAGAATGATTGCGGGAAACGGACCTTTGCCTTCAGGTGTCGCGTAGAACGCGCCCGGGAGGCTCTCGCCAACCAGAATCTCGTTTTCGATCGCCGGAGAACGCGGTTCCGCGAGACTCGGCGCAGCTATGATAAGCGCAAAAACGGCGAGTGAGTGAAGGGGTTTCATGCAAGATATCCTCATTCTCCTGCCACCCTTTGATCTACGTCTTCTCCGCCTGCAAAGATGCCTTGCGTTCGGCTTCGCGATCCCTTTGCGCTCGGCTTTTCTTCTGCGCCGCGGTCTTCAGCTGGCCGCACGCTGCGTCAATGTCGCGCCCGCGCGGGGTGCGAACGGGCGCGCTGATTCCGCCCTCGAAAACGATGTCGCTGAACGCTTTGACCCGTTCCGGCGTTGAGCACTCGTAAGGTGCACCAGGCCATGGATTGAATGGAATGAGGTTGACCTTGGCGGGCAGGTCATATTCCTTCAGAAGACGGACAAGCTCACGCGCGTCTTCGTCTGAATCGTTCTTGTCCTTGAGCATCACGTATTCAAAAGTGATGCGCCGTGCGTTGGAGGCGCCGGGATAATCGGCGCAGGCCTGAAGAAGCTCTTCGATCCCGTACTTCTTGTTGAGCGGCACGATTTCGTCGCGCACTTCCTTGCTCACCGCGTGCAGCGAGACGGCGAGGTTCACGCCGATTTCCTCACCGCAACGCTCCATGGCCGGGATCACACCGCTGGTTGAGAGTGTGATGCGCCGCTTCGAGAGACCAAGGCCATCGCCATCCATCACGAGATGCAGCGCGTCTCGCACGTGATCGAAGTTATAGAGCGGCTCGCCCATACCCATCATCACGATATTGGTAAGCAGGCGACCGTCGGCGGTGTAGTGCCCTGCTTCTTCTTCGCCAAGATCGCGCATCGTGCCTTTGGGCCATTCGCCCAGCGCGTCGCGCGCAAGCATGACCTGACCCACGATCTCGCCAGGCGTCAGGTTGCGCACCAGGCGCATCGTGCCGGTCGCGCAGAAAGTGCAGTTCAAGGTGCAGCCGACCTGGCTTGAGACACACAGGGTGCCGCGTGTCTCATCGGGGATGAAAACCATCTCGAAATCATGGCCGTCATCGGTCTGAAGCAGCCATTTGCGCGTGCCATCAGCGCTGTGTTGGGCTTCGAGTACATTCGGCCGCCCGATCACGAACCGCTCGCTGAGCCAGGGTCGCATGGCTTTGGAGATATCGGTCATCTGCGCAAAGTCGGTGACGCCGCGATGGTAGAGCCAGTGGAAGACCTGTTTGGCGCGCAGTTTCGCTTGGCGCGGCTCGAGCCCCGCGTCGGCGAACAATTCGCGAATGCGTGGGCGAGGCAGACCGATCAGATCGACACGCCCATCGGCGCGCGGCGTGATGTCACGCGCGACGGGCACCGGATCCACCTGTCCGGGGATGGTCATGAGCTCTGTGTCTGCCATGGGTCGGCGGCGCATATAGGGCCGCGCGCGCCATTTGACCAGATCGCTGGCCGCTAAAGCTGCGCGCAGCCCAGTAGGGCTGCGTCCATCGCGGTGGCTACGCCTTCGAGCGAATAGCGATCGGCGAAACGGCGCCCGTTGCGGCTGCGCGCGTAGACGCTCATGCTCGGTGCCGAGCGCATGGCGGCAACGATAGCCGCGTCCATCGCCTTGTCCGCCGCCCAGGCATCAGTCCCGCTCGCGCTCAGAGTAAAGCGTTGGCGGCCAATCGCCAGGCGAACACGGGCGCTCCCGCTCACGCCCCTCGAAAGACGCATATAGAACTGGCCGCGCACTTCGCGCGAGGGCCAAGTGCCGACGCTGGCGTAACCTTGCGGATCGCTGTCCTTGCGCTGTTCGCTTTGCGCAATGGCGTAGCAGCGTGGGGTCTCCGCGTCGCGAAACGCGGCCCAACTTGAATAGACGCCGAGGCTGTCCTTGGCTGAGAGCGGCACAGCGGCAAGGAGGGCAACAAGGCCAAGCCATCTATTCATAGCGGATTGCCATCACCTCCCATTCCTTCGCGCCGCTCGGCAGGCGCACGGTGCGAAGGTCGCCCACTTCGGCCCCCTTGAGCGCGCGGGCCATGGGCGAGTTCCAGCCGATGCGCCCATCGCTTGCGTCCTGCTCGTCGTCGCCAACCAGCGTCACGCTCTGGCGCACGTCGTCTTCATCGGCGAGTTCGACAGTGGCGCCGAAATAGGCGCGGGTCTTGTCGGGTTGGTTGGCCGGGTCGACCACGCGGCACGCCTTCATTCGGCGAGCAAGGTAGCCCAGTTCGCGGTCGATCTCGCGCATCCGCTTGCGGCCATAAAGATAATCGCCGTTCTCGCTGCGGTCGCCATTGCCCGCCGCCCAGCTGACGATCTCGACAATCTCCGGGCGCTCTTTGCCAAGCAGGTGATCGTAGCGCGCTTTGAGCGCGGCCATGCCAGCGGGCGTGATCGGTGGTCCGGGCTTGGTTGCCATGGATACGCGATCTACCGCTATGGCAGGAAGGCATCGATCGGGCGAGGAAGACCAGCCTTGTCCGGGTACATATGCGAGTAGGTGACTGCGTTGCCGAGCACGCGCATGATGTAATAGCGGGTTTCGAAATTGGGCGGAATGCGCTCCACCCAAGTGACCCAGTCAATATCGCCGCGACGTGGATCGCCATTCAGCCGCAGCCACTGGTTAACGCGCCCCGGCCCCGCGTTATACGCGCCCACGGCAAGCGGATACGCGCCGTCATAATAGGCGAGCATGCGCTGGAAATAGGCATCGCCCAGCTCGATATTGTATTGCGGCTTTGCGATCAGATCCGCGCGCATGTAGCGGATCCCGAGCTTGCCGGACTGCTCGCGTGCGGTGCCAGGCATGAGCTGCATGATGCCGCGCGCGCCCGCGTGACTGACACGGGTGCGATCAAATTCGCTTTCCTGACGGCTGATGCCGTGGACCATCGCCCAGTCACGCACGATCGGTGTGGAGATCGTGGGGTAGCCAATCCGTTCGATCCCGCTGTGGCCCAGCTCGCCCGCTTTCATGCCCAGGACTACCGACAATTCCGGCATGCCGAGCCGCGCGGCGAGGTCGTGTGCCATCAACATTTCGGCCTCGGATGTCGCGCTTTCGCCGAGCGCCTGGAAAAAACGCCGTTCCGTCTGCCATCGGCGTCGGTTAGAACTCATCGCGATAAGGGCCTCGGCGACGGGCTGCGCCTCGAAGGCGCGGCGGTCCTCGGCGGACACTTCCGGGCGCGGAAGCGCGGCGAAATCGGGCATCGGTCGATTGAGCGCGGCAAGCGACAGCTGCGCGTAATAGTAATCCGGCCACTGCGCAGCGGCTTCGAAAAGGCGTTTTGCTTCAACGCTGTTGCCGGCGCGCTGGGCTGCGCGTCCGGCCCAGTAGAAGCCTTTCGCTTTGGTCAGCGGCGTGCGCGCAGCCTTGCCGTAACGCTCGAACAAGGGGGCCGCCTGATCTCCGCGCCCCAACTGCCAGAGCGCCTTGGTTCCGCCCAGCCACATCAGATCGGTGTAGCGATCGCGCAGAAGAAATGAGCCTTGGCTAATGTCCTCGCCCGGCTCGAACAGGTCGTCGATGCGAGAGGCTATGCGCATGGCGTTGGTTACCGAGGCCTTCTTCGCCACGGCGAGCATCAGGCCGACCATTCTTTCGCCGTCATAAGCGGGCGCTGTCGCCACCGGACGGCTCGCCAGGATGGCCGCTGCCTCGCCGTAATCGCGTCGATCTCTCAGGTGGCTTGCAAGATTGTAGACATATCCGGCATCTCGAAGGGCTCCTTGTGGGACCGGCAATCCCGCTTCGGTAGGTGTCGATCCGTTGAGCAGCGCGAGGCGCGCAAGAGCGAGCGGCCTGTCCTTGGGCGCGAGCTTGCCCATGTGGCGGGTGGCGGCCTGAGCCTCTCCCTGCCACAACAGCGCGTTCATGCGCGCAGCGTGATCCTCCGCTGTAAAACGCCGGGCGTAGAGGCTCTCAAGCGTCAGTTCGCTCGCTTCGGCCATTTGGCCACCGCGCCACGCTTCTCGCGCAACGTCGAACGCCGCGACCCGTCCCGCGCCAGCCAACGCAATGGCGTAGCGCGCGCGGCCCGGATTCGTGAGCGGCGGCAAGGCGTCGAAAAAAAGCAGCAGATCGGAGCGGGAGGGGGCTTCGACAGTCAACGCCTTTTCGGCCCGGCTGCGGATGATCTCCATGCGCGGATAATTGGGATAGGCGACTGCAAAGCCGGCATAATCGGCAAAGCCTAGCTCCGAGTTCTTCTGCAGCAATTCCCATTTTGAAATGGCAGCGTCGATCTGGCTCGGCTGCTGCGCCAGGAGATTGCCGCCCGATCCCTGGCCGGTGGTTTGGGCCATGGAAGGTGTGGTGAGAGAGAAAACTCCGAACGCCGCGCAGGCGAGAGCTTTGATACGCAAATTCTTGTGCATGCTGGACATTGTGCCGGAAGGCTCCTTATCAGGCGCTGAACGCACACCTAGACGCCGTGCTGGCGAAGATCATCGCCGGGCTCAACAAAGATAAGTGAAAGATACGAGGATAACGCAATGTTCAGCGGATCGATTCCCGCTCTGGTGACTCCTTTTCGCGACGGATCGTTTGACGAGGCCGCGTTCCGCAAACTGGTGGACTGGCAGATCGAAAACGGCAGCTCGGCTCTTGTTCCGTGTGGTACGACTGGCGAGGCCTCCACGCTGTCGAACGCCGAACACCACCGCGTGATCGAGGTGTGCATAGAGCAGGCGGCGGGCCGAGTGCCGGTGATCGCGGGCTGCGGTTCGAACGACACGCGCAACGCCGCTCTGCATATGAACTTTGCCAAGAAGGCGGGAGCGGCGGCGGGGCTTTGTGTCGCGCCTTACTACAACCGTCCGAGCCAGGCGGGGCTGATGGCGCATTTCAGCTTTCTGGCGGACCACTGTGACCTGCCCATAGTGCTCTACAATGTCCCGAGCCGCACGGTGACCGACATCGAGGATGAGACGGTTGTCGCGCTGGTCAAGAAATATCCGGAGCGGATCGTGGCCATCAAGGATGCAAGCGGAGACTTGAGCCGCGTGGCGGATCACCGGATGGGCATCGGGCGTGAGTTCTGCCAGCTATCGGGAAACGATGAACTGTGGCTGCCGCATTCGGCGGCGGGTGGACGCGGCGCGATTTCGGTGACCGCCAACGTCGCACCGGCGCTGTGCACCGAATTTCAGGCCGCGATTGCCGCCAACGAGCTCAAGAAAGCGCGCGAGCTCAACGATCGCCTGTTTCCGCTCCACTACGCGATGTTCTCCGACGCTTCGCCCGCGCCCGCCAAATACGCGCTCAGCCGCGTGCTCGACTATATCGAGCCGAGCGTGCGCCTCCCGATCGTCGAGGCGAGCGAGGAATCGCGCCGGGCGGTGGATGCTGCGCTGGAATTCGCCGGGCTTACCTGAGCGGGCGGGATCAATCGGGCGGGTTGTAGGTCTCCACCCAGCGCACCGCGTTTTCCAGCATCTGCTGGCGCGTGGTCGATAGCGAGAGCCAGTGGTCTTCGCCCTCAAGGGTGATGAGCTCGTAAGTCTTGTCAAAGTCCTTGAGTTTGTCAGCCATCTTGGTGGAGTGGCTGTAGGGCACAACCGTGTCGTCCACGCCATGGATCAGCATAATCGGGGCGTCGGCCTTGTCGGCGTGCTTGAGCGGCGAGTAATCGTCCCACAGCTTGGGATCGCCCATCTGTTCAAGCAGTCCAACTTTGCGTGTGCGATCCTTACCGGAGGCGCGATATCGATACTCGTAGCGATCGCGAAGGTCACTTAGCGGGGCAACCGCCACCGCACACTTGTACAGGTCCTGCTGAATGGTGACGCCCACAAGCGCGGCATACCCGCCATAGCTTGCGCCTACGATACACGCCCGATCCGGATCGATGATACCCGTTTCGGCGAGGGCCTTTAAGCCATCGGACTTGTCCGTCTGCATCTTGCGACCGTATTCGCCATAGCCTGCGCGCACAAAAGCAGTGTCCCGGTTCGTACTCCCGCGAAAATTGGGTTGAAAGACCGCATATCCGCGCGAGGCAAAAGCCTGCGCCCACCAGTCGAAAATCGGGTAATCGGCGTTCGCTGGTCCACCATGGGGTAACAGAACGACCGGCAGATTCTTTGCTTCTACACCCGGCGGCAGGGTTAGAATACCGTCCAACTCCAAGCCATCGCTGGCTGTGTATTCGAAGGTGGAGATCGGTCCGACCGCTTCCGGCCCGATGGCGAAGCGCTCATAGGCGATCGCGTTGGCGCGATTGGTGCCAAGATCGACCGCGTAATGCGTTCCGGAATCCTGGTTCCCGCTGGTGCGCACGATCACGTCGCTCAGATCGCTGGTCCAGTCGATCATCGAGGACTCTATCGAGGTGAACGCCTTGCGCACCCGCTCGGCCTTGTCCTGCAGCGACTTGTCGGCGAACACGTGGCGTTCGGCATCGTCCTCGCCAACGGTGTAGCCCATCAGGTGGCCGGTCGCCGGATCGAAGAACAGGTCTTCGAAGTCGATGTCGTCCAGGAACGGGGTCGGTTCGCCTCCGTCCTGACCGATCTCCATCCAGTTGGCGCCGGTATCGGTGCGTTCGTAAACAATCGCAGTGGTGCCATCATAGCCAAGCCCCATTAGGCTCACGGACGCGCGCGCCTGCTCGCCGCTGAGGATCTTCTTTCCCTTCGCGTTACGGACTTGCCACCGGCCTGTATTGTAGTCGACCTGAAGCGAGTAAGCGATTTCGCCTTGCGCGTCGATCAGCCAGTCCGATCCGGTGTCGATAGGCGCGGCGTTCGCGATCTTTTCGATTTTCAGGCTTTCAAGATCGACCTTGAAAAGGTGCGGGCGGGTATGGTCCAGCGTGTAACTCCCCATCCGGCTTCCTGTGCCCTTGCGAACAAATTCTATGCCTCCGAAAAAGCCGTAATGACGCTTTCCGATCTTGCGCACGCCATAGATCCCCTGAACGGTATCGGGATAGCGATCGGAGTTGCCGAAGACGACGCCGCCTTCGACGTCGGGCGAGATCGGCACAATTCGCGCGACCGAGAACTCGGCCTTGTCGGTGGTGAATCGGCGGCTCAGATCTTCGGTCTGGCTGGTCACGAGCATCAAGCGTTCATCGCCGATCCAGCGGATGGAGCGAACCTTCATGTCTCCCACTTCGATCGCGGCAATAGGTTTGGTCTGATTTTCGATAGCAAGCAGCATGCGTTTGCCATCGCGCGTCGTGATCATCGCGATCCGATCGCCCGAGGGCGAAATTGCGCTGTCTTCGACGTCGGGCAGTTTGCCGTATTCTTCAAGCGGCACGGCGGGCGCGGCTATGGCCGGCGGCGCATAAACCAATCCAAGCGCGCCGCTGACATAAAGCATGATCCCGCACGCAACAGGCGCAACCCGTGAAAGCATAATTCGACCCCGTTCAAGTCATGTGAGAGTAATGACTAGTGGCACAATGCTGAATTTTTGTGTAATTTCAACTTTGATTTTGCTGTTTTTGATGTCGTGACCCGCATTTGCGAAACCCGCTCACACCGCCTATGTCCCGCGCCACTATGGCCCGGCTCAAACCCAAGACCTTCGACAAGCAGAAAACCGTGGCGGAGAACCGCCGCGCGCGATTCGACTATTCGATTGAGGAGACGTTTGAAGCGGGTCTTGCCTTGCAGGGCACCGAGGTGAAGGCGCTGCGCGCTGGCGAGGCATCGATTGCCGAAAGCTATGCCGAAGTGCGCGATGGCGAGGTGTGGCTGATCAATTCGAACATTCCTGAATACAGCCACGGTAATCGCCTCAACCATGAGCCCCGCCGTCCGCGCAAACTCCTTCTACATGGCCGCGAGATCAACAAGCTTTTTGGCGCAGTGGAACGAAAGGGCATGACGCTGGTGCCGTTATCGATCTACTTCAACGCGACCGGCCGCGCCAAGGTTGAACTCGCGCTCGCCAAGGGGAAGCAGGCGCATGACAAGCGCCAGAGTATCAAGGAGCGCGACTGGAAGCGCGACAAGGCTCGGCTCATGCGTGAAAAAGGATGACAGGGGGACGGTGCGAAGCGCTTTGTCGATCCGAGAAAGACCCGCGGTCCCCAATGTCGTTCGCCGTGGTCAATAAGCGACGCCATGCCTCCCGGTTGAGCAATTAGTTTTCCAATCCGCAGTTCACGCGATTGTCAGCGAGCCCTTGCTACCCATATCAGCACCATCGTGATCAACAGCCGATCTTCAAGTGCGGACTACCGTCTCTCCAGCCACCTGCCGCGCTGCGCGGTCGGTGATGCGCGATGAGTTCGCATCCGGCCAATAAGAGCGGGAGCAAACCGCCAATCGATTGGCGCTCCAAGACTTTGGGGCGCGATATGATCGCTCGCTACATGCCTTCGCGCGATCAGATGGCGCGCAACAAGTATCTGCGGCCAATAGCGCACCGCTTCCTCTCGCCCGAATTGTGGCGCTTTACGCGGCGGTCGGTTCCGCGCGGAATCGCTTTGGGGCTCTTCTCCGCCTTCATCATTCCCATTGGTCAGATCTTTCTGGCGGCGTTTCTGGCGCTTCCGGCGCGCGCAAATGTGCCGCTCGCTGCGTTGGTGACGTTTGTGACCAATCCCTTCACCGTCGCTTTTTGGGCCGTCGTGGCCAATCGGTTGGGCAACTTCATGCTTCAGATCGACGCGGCGACCACGGGTGTTGCCAACGAACAGATCAAGAGCGACTATTGGCAGGTATTGACCGACTGGTTTCAGGTCGCCGGTGTCACCGTTTTTGGTTTCTTCGTGCTCGCGGTCGTTTCCGCAGCTGTTGGCTATCTCGTGGCCACGCCGATTTGGCGCTATCGTGTGGCGCGCAAGCGGGCAAAACGTTTGAAATCCATGGAAGCGCGTCTCGACCAGCGTCTCGAGACGAATTAATCCGGCAAGCTAGACGAGGGCGCGAGCCTCGTTTGCTCTTCACCGAAAGGCGCTCGATCGAAAGAGCGCCTGGGCATAGGATCTTCGCTTGTGACATTCGTTTCCGCCCAAGATACTTCAACCGGGCCGCTCCAGCAGCCCGCGCTACCGGCGCTGGTCGGACTGCTGCTGGGCCTGGCGCTGAGCGTGGCCGCCGTGTTCGCGGTAACGGCGAACCTTACCCTCACACTGGTGTTTGGTTTGGGCGTTCTTGCACTTTTAGCGGGTGTCTATTTCGTCGAAGGCCTGCGCGCTGCTCCGCTTGAAGTGGAGACAATCGCGCCCGATTGGTCCGTGACCGTCGCCGCGCTGGAAGATGAGGGAGCAATTGATGCGGTTGCGGTCGCGATCACGGATCGCGCCAATCGTCTCGTGTGCGCGAACCCGGCCTTTTCCGACAGGTTCGGAATCGCGAACGCACCGCCGCAATTGGCGCTTGATCGCGCTGGACTTGAGGCGATGACGAAGATCGCTCGCGAGGCGTGGCGCGACGGGTCGGCCGAGCTCGAAACCCTGCCGGGCCTGCCGGACGGCGGGCGGGCGTGCAGCGTCCGCGTGACACGAGCGGGGCGTGCCGGCGACCATCTGATCTGGCGATTCACCCCGGAGGCGGTCGACGCTTCGGCCTCATTAGACGCGCTCGAACTTGCCGGATCGTTTGGAAAGATGCTCAGCCGCGGAGGCATTGAGAGCGTAATCACAAATCCCGATGGTACCATCCGCTCCGCCAGCGCTGGCTTTGCCGCGCGCGCCGTTGGCGATCCCGACGCCACGCTTGCCGGCCATGATTTCGTCTCGCTGCTTCGATCGGATGATCGCGACCGCTTGTTCTTCACGCGCGAAGGACGCCAGGGCACGGCGCAGACGCTGATCGACATTCCGCTCGAACCCTCGCAGCCGGGCGAAAGCGCCCGGGCCGAGGAGACCACCTCGCTTATGCTTCTGATCGACAGCGGGCTTGGTATTGGCAGCGGCTGGGACAGCTCAAGTCAGGCGGGTGTCTCCCAATTGGGAGCGTTGCTGGCGCAATTGCCGCTTGGGCTGGCGATGACGGACCGAGACGGGCGCTTCCTGTTCGGGAACGGCGCGTTCCTGCGCGCGGTTGACCGGGAAGGGCGCGGTCTGCCCACCTTTCCGACCGATCTCGTCGTGACCGAGGACAAGACCCCGCTCTCCGATGCGGTGCGTCGTCATGGTCGAGGCCCGGCTACGAGTGGGGATATGGCTGTGCGTCTGACAAACCAGCCGAACGAGCCGGTGTCCATGGGCCTCGCCGGTGTGCGCGGTCTGGGTGAGGCGGCGGTGCTTATAAGTCTGGCCGATTCGAGCGAGGAAAACCAATTGAAGCGTCAGGTCGCTCAGGCGACCAAGATGCAGGCCGTTGGACAGCTCGCTGGAGGCGTTGCGCACGATTTCAACAACGTCCTCACCGCTATCATCGGCACGTGCGATCTCATGCTCTTGCGCCACACGCCGGGCGACAGTGACTATGACGATATCCAGCAGATCCAGGCCAATTCGAATCGCGCAGCGGCTCTGACGCGGCAATTGCTTGCCTTCTCGCGTCAGCAGACCTTGCGGCCCGAAGTGCTGCAATTGCCGGACGTGGTGAGCGAGGTTAATCCGCTCATCACACGCCTTCTTGGTGAGAAGATCAGCTTTTACGTTCAACACGATCGCAATCTTGGCCCGGTGCGCGCGGACCCGCAGCAGCTTGAACAGGTCATCATGAACCTCGCGGTCAACGCGCGCGATGCCATCAACGCAAAGGCCGCGCAAAACGGTTCAGCGGCGGGGCGCATCTCGCTTCTGACGCGCAGCGTCGAAGCGAAGCAAGTGCGCCAATTGGGCTCGGAGGTTCTGCCTGCCGACGATTACACCGTGCTGATTGTGCAGGATACAGGCGGCGGCATTCCGCCTCACGTTCTGCCTAAACTGTTCGAACCCTTCTTCACCACAAAGGAGCAGGGTAAGGGCACGGGTCTCGGCCTCTCGACCGCGTACGGGATCGTCAAGCAATCGGGCGGCTTCATCTTTGCCGACAACGTGACCAACAGCGCGGGTGATCCGACGGGCGCGCGCTTCACGGTCTATTTTCCCGTCCACCGCGGCGAAGCTCCACGACGCAAGGAAGCACCAGCTCCGGTTTCCTCGGACTGGTCGGGCGGCGGGAACATCCTTCTGGTTGAAGATGAGGATATGGTGCGCGCGGTCGCAGAGCGCGCGCTCACGCGCGCGGGCTACAAGGTCACCGCCTGCGAAGGCGGCGAAGAGGGGCTCTCCGCGCTTAAGGAAGGTGGTGATTTTGACCTTGTCGTCAGCGATGTCGTGATGCCCGGCATGGATGGTCCGGCCATGGTGCGCGCCATTCGCGAAAGGCATCCGGAGATGCCCATCCTGTTCATGTCGGGCTACGCCGAGGAGCAACTGCGAAAAGAGATCGATATTCCCGACATGCACTTTATAGCCAAGCCGTTCAGCGTCTCGGCGATCGGTGACAAAGTGTCGAGCGTCATGCGCGCCGCCACGCAAGGTGAGGCCACCTTCACGGGGTGATTTCTGCCTGGCGATTGTCATCGCCGGCGCCTGTTCATTTTACATACACCCTTGTCCAACATGCTGAAGCGGCGGTTGTTTCGGGAGGGGGTGATGATGATTGTTTTCACGAAGAGAGATGCGCTGCGTCTGGCTGCGATTTCGTTGTCGGGAGTTTGCAGCGCCGCCGCCTTCGCGCAATCGGTCCCTGATCCCGATGAAACGCAGCAGGGCGATGTCTCGCTTACGATCTATAATCGCGACCTCGCGCTCATTCAGGATATACGCGAGCTCGACATCGCCAACGGGGAAAGCCGGATCGAGTTTCCCGACGTTTCCGCGCGCATTCGTCCGGAAACGCTCAGCTTTTTCGCGCCCGCTACGACAATCGTAGAACAGAACTTCGACTACGATCTCCTTACGCCCACAAAGATGATGGAAAAGGCCATCGGCCAAACCGTCACGCTGCTGCGCACCAATCCTGCAACGGGGGTCGAGACGCGTGAGCGAGCCAAGGTGCTCTCGACGGCAGGCGGGGTGGTCATCCAGATTGGCGATCGGATCGAGGTGCTGCGCGATGATGGTCTGCCGGTTCGTGTGATATTCGACCGCGTGCCACCCAACCTGCGCGCGCGGCCCACCCTGTCCGTGCGCCTCGACAGCGAAAGAGCCGGAACGCGTCCGGTATCCTTGCGCTATCTCTCGAGTGGGCTTGGCTGGAGCGCGGATTACGTGGCGCTCTACAACGAGCGCGACGATTCGATCGACATGCAGGGCTGGGTGACCCTCACCAACAACTCGGGAACGACGTTCCATAACGCGGATACCCTGCTGGTCGCGGGTAATCCAAGCGGTTCGCGCGCGCGCAGTTTCGGCAATCGCGGCTTGACTCGCGCGGGCACGGAAAGTGCGGATCGTGAGCGTTTGGGCGATTTCTACCTCTACCCGATCAGCGGTCGCACCACGGTGGCCAAAGCGCAGACGAAGCAGGTGAGCTTCCTCGATGTGCAAGGCGTGCCCGCTCGCAAGGTCTATTCGATCTCGGTGGGCTGGCGTCAGAACGATGAGAATCCGCAAAATGTATCCAGCGCGATCAGTTTCTCTTCCTCGAGAGATCAGGGGCTGGGCGATGCTCTGCCAGCGGGCGCAGTGCGGTTCTACCAGCGTGACAGCCAGGGCACTCCGCAGTTTATCGGCGAGAATCGCATCAGCCACACGCCGATGGGCAGCGAACTTACGCTGGTCACCGGCGATGCGTTCGACATAACGGTCCAGTCAGAACTCGAGAAACGGGAGAGAATTACCGAGAGCGAATGGGAAAAAACCGCTCGCTTTCGCGTCTATGATGAGAACGATAAACTCGTCAGGCGCGGCGTGACCGAGCGTCTTCGCAACAAGACATTCTACCGCACGACGATGCGCTACACGCTCACCAACGCGAAGGACGAGCCTATCGACGTGGAACTTACGCAAACCGGCCTTGGCCGATACTGGTGGGCGTATGACTACCGTGTCGTGAGCGAAGACGTGCCTGGCGAGCAGCTTGATTACGCGCGGCGCAAATACACGATTTCCGTACCCGCCAACACCCGTCGCGAGGTACGCGTCGTGTACGAGACCCGCTACTAGACGCGCGGGGAACGGTTATGCGGCTCGCCGCCCTCTTCTTCGGAGCGCTCGCGCTCTTCGGCCCATGCACCGCGCAGGCCCGCGAAGTGGTCGACGCCTCCGCGCCTTTGGACCTGTCCGTCACGATCTACCGGGATCCGGAACGATCGCAATATGACGAGATGGATCGGGACTACCCCCAAGGCTTTGCTCTGATCAGTGAAACGCGCAAGGTCACCTTGCCCAAAGGAGCGTCCACCGTTCGCTTCATCGGCGTTGCCGAAGGCATGATCGGCGTCAGCGCGATCGTGACGGGATTGCCGGGCGGCACGATCGAAAAGAATCGCAACGCTGAGCTCTTGTCGCCCGCCGCTCTCGTCAACGGCGCTCTTGGCAACAGGGTGACGATCACGCGCACTAATCGTGCGACCGGCCAGCCCGTGAGCGAGGAAGCGATCGTGCGCACGCGGGCCGATGGGGGACTTGTCCTGCAAACCTCGCGAGGGTTCGAAGCCGTGCGCTGTTCGGGGCTTGCCGAAAAGCTCACATTCGACCGGGTGCCCGATGGCCTGTTCGCCAAGCCGGTCTTCTCGGTCGACACGCGCTCAGAGAGTGCTGGGACCTATGAGGTGACGCTCACCTATCTCTCCTGGGGTTTTGACTGGCAGGCCGATTATGTTGCGACGATGGGCGAAAAAGCCCGCGGACGCGAATTCACGATGGAATGGCTGAGCTGGCTCTCGCTGGTCAACGACAACGCCCAGAGCTTTCGCAACGCCAAATTGCAGATCGTGGCGGGCGAACTCAATATCGAAACCGATTTCGAAAGTCTTTCTGAACCCCCCGTCGCGAGCCCGCTGCGTCTGAGCTGCTTTCCGTTGGGCAGCACCTCAACCGGCTCACCCGTGTCGCTTCTTGCGTCACCTGCACCAATGGAGCCCATGGGTGATTCCGACAGGATAGTCGTGACTGGTTCGCGCCGAGCTGAACCCAACCTCATGATGGAGTCTTCCGCCTCGGTTGTGACCGCCACGGAAGAAGATCTCGGCGATCTCAAGCTGTTCCGTGTTCCCAAACGCGTCGACGTGTCGGCCAACGGGCTCAAGCAGGTCGCCTTCCTGAACAAGGATAAGGTTAGGGGTAGCTTTCTGTATGTGTCTGAATGCTCGGCCTATCAGTGGATCGGGAATTTCGATGAGCCGAGCCCGGCAGGCATGCGGCTTGTGACGAAGAATGAGCGGAAGAAGGGTTTGGGCATCGCGCTGCCGCAAGGCGCGATGACCTTGTTCGAACCCGACCCGCGTGGCCCACAGCTTGCCGCGTTTACCAGTCTGCGGGATTTTGCTCGCGGACAGGATGTGGAACTGGACCTTGAGGAAAGCGGGCAAGTCTTTGCGAAGTGCGCGCGAATTGGAGAAGAGGATTTCGACGAAGAGGGGCGCAAATGGCGCAAGATGCGCGCGGAAATCACCAACGCCAATCCGCATCCGATAAAAATGCGCCTCAATCTGGGGTGGGGCGGCGACTTCGATATCCGCTTTGGCCGGGGCAAAGTGCGACTGAAGAATGGCGATGACAGCGTCGAGGTGACCATCCCGGCCAATGCGACGCGCACCTACGACTGGAAATTGCGCAGCGCCGTCCTTCCTTGAAAGCCTGTTGGAAAATAAATTTCGTTCCCCCCTTGTTCTAAAGGAACAAACCCGATACATCGTAGCCCATCGGAACGGAAAAAGGACGGTTAAAACCCCTTCATCCGCTCTAGGCAACACAAGGAGGTCATGCGATGTCTGCGCAACTGAAGTTGGTAGAGAAGGGTAAGGAAGTGGACCGTCAAAAAGCGCTTGATGCCGCGCTCGCACAAATCGATCGCGCGTTTGGCAAGGGGTCGGCGATGAAGCTGGGCTCGAAGGAGGCGATGGAGGTCGAAGCGATTTCCACCGGCTCGCTCGGGCTCGACATTGCGCTTGGGATTGGCGGTCTGCCCAAGGGCCGCGTCATTGAGGTTTACGGGCCTGAAAGCTCGGGCAAGACGACGCTTGCCTTGCACTGCATTGCCGAAGCGCAAAAAGCAGGCGGCACGGCAGCCTTCGTCGACGCCGAGCACGCGCTTGATCCCGTCTATGCCAAGAAGCTGGGTGTCGATATCGATGAACTGATCGTCTCGCAGCCTGATACGGGTGAACAGGCGCTGGAGATCACTGACACTCTCGTGCGCTCAAACGCGATTGATGTGCTGGTGGTCGACTCGGTCGCGGCGCTTGTCCCGCGCGCTGAAATCGAAGGCGAGATGGGCGATAGCCATGTCGGCCTTCAGGCGCGGCTCATGTCTCAAAGCCTGCGCAAACTGACCGGGTCGATCAACCGCTCCAAGTGTATGGTGATCTTCATCAACCAATTGCGGATGAAGATCGGCGTGATGTACGGCAACCCCGAGACGACGACGGGCGGCAACGCGCTCAAGTTCTACGCCAGCGTACGTCTCGACATCCGTCGGACCGGTCAGATCAAGGACCGCGACGAGGTGATCGGCAACTCGACCCGCGTAAAGGTGGTCAAGAACAAGGTCGCGCCGCCGTTCAAGCAGGTCGAGTTCGACATCATGTACGGCGAGGGCATTTCGAAGATCGGCGAAATTCTCGATCTCGGGGTCAAGGCGGGCATCGTCGAGAAATCGGGCAGCTGGTATTCGTATGACAGCGTGCGGATCGGCCAGGGGCGTGAAAACGCCAAGGTCTATCTGAAAGAAAATCCAGAGACTTGCGCCAAGTTGGAAGCCGCTATTCGCGGTAAGACCGACGAGGTTGCCGAGGAAATGATGACGGGTCCGGACGCGGAAGCCGACAACTGATCCTCAAGCGGACGTTCGCTGGGCCGAAAGTGGACCTGCTCGAAGCGTCCGGACAATCGGAACACCGGCGTCAGGTGAGCTTTCTTCCCCGAGAAGCTTGCTTGGCGTCGGTTTTTCGTTTGTCCATGACGCCTTTGGCGGGACCCTGACGATGCAAGGAATGCTCGGACGCGCAAAGTGTCCGGTGCGCGAGACTGTTGTGCGTGCGAAACAGCGCCGCGCCGCCGCGCATGAGCGGCACGCTTCGGCTTGTCGGTTAGGGCGCGATTGCTTACCTGCATGGTCATCATGACTTCGACCAACGATATCCGGCGTTCGTTCCTTGATTTCTTCAAGGCCGCCGACCACGCTGAAGTGCCAAGCGCGCCATTGGTGCCGTACAACGATCCCACGCTCATGTTCGTGAACGCCGGAATGGTTCCGTTCAAGAACGTGTTCACCGGGCTCGAGACGCCGCCGGCTCCGCGCGCGACCTCGTCGCAGAAATGCGTGCGCGCCGGGGGCAAGCACAACGATCTCGACAATGTCGGATACACTGCCCGGCATCACACGTTCTTCGAGATGCTCGGCAATTTCTCGTTTGGCGACTATTTCAAGGAGCAGGCGATCGGACACGCCTGGACCTTGCTCACCAAGGAGTGGGGCCTGAACCCGGATCGGTTGATAACCACGGTCTATCATACCGATGACGAAGCGTTTGGTCTGTGGCGCAAGATTGCGGGGCTTCCCGAAGACCGCATCATCCGGATCGATTCGAATGACAATTTCTGGTCGATGGGCGAGACGGGCCCGTGCGGTCCGTGTTCGGAGATCTTTTACGATCACGGGGATCACATCTGGGGCGGCCCTCCGGGAAGCCCGGAAGAACACGGTGATCGCTTTGTCGAGATCTGGAACCTCGTCTTCATGCAGTTCGACCAGCAGGCCGACGGTACGCGGCTCGATCTGCCCAAGCCGTCGATCGATACGGGCAGCGGTCTGGAGCGTGTCGCGGCCGTGATGCAGGGCGTTCACAACAATTACGATATCGACACCTTCAAGGCGCTGATCGGCGCGTCGGAGCATTTCACCAGTGTCGCCGCTGAAGGCGACTCGCTCGCCAGCCACCGTGTAATCGCAGATCACTTGCGCTCAACCAGCTTCCTGATGGCCGATGGCGTGCTGCCTTCCAATGAGGGCCGAGGCTACGTCTTGCGCCGGATCATGCGCCGCGCCATGCGCCACGCGCACCTGCTGGGCGCTAAGGAGCCGCTGATGCATCGTCTTGTGCCCAGCCTCGTGACCGAGATGGGCCAGGCCTTTCCGGAGCTGGTGCGCGGGCAAGCGCTAATCGAAGAGGTGCTGCTGCGCGAGGAGACGCAGTTCCGCAAGACGCTCGACAAGGGCCTCAAGCTGCTGGACGAAGCCACGGGCGAAATGGGCGAGGGCGGTGAGCTCGACGGCGAGACCGCGTTCAAGCTCTACGACACTTACGGCTTCCCGTATGACCTCACCGAGGACGCGCTGCGCAGCCGTGGCATTGGCGTCGACAAGCCGGGCTTTGATGCGGCGATGACCCGTCAAAAGGAAGCCGCGCGCGCCGCGTGGAAGGGCTCGGGAGAGGCGGCCTCCGAAGAAGTCTGGTTCGACATCGCCGACCGCGAAGGCGCGAGCGAGTTTACCGGCTACAGCGCCACGTCGGGTGAGGGCACGGTGGTCGCCATCGTCAAGGACGGAGCCGAGGTGGCCAGCGCCAAAGCGGGTGAAAGCGTCACCATCCTTACCAACCAGACGCCCTTTTATGGCACCAGCGGCGGGCAGACCGGCGACACCGGCGTCATCGCCACGCTTGAAGGGTTCTTGGCCAAGGTGACCGACACGGCCAAGCCGTTAGGCCGCCTTCACGCGCACCGCGCCGAGGTTGAATCGGGCGCACTGCGCGTCGGCGACACGGTTCAGCTTGTGGTTGACGAGGAGCGCCGCACCGCTATCCGCGCCAACCATTCGGCGACGCACCTTGTCCACGCCGCTTTGCGCAACCGCCTGGGCGGGCATGTGACGCAAAAGGGCTCGCTCGTCGCCGAAGACCGCCTGCGGTTCGACTTCTCGCACCCCAGCGCACTCACAGGCGAAGACATCGCGGCGATCGAAGCCGAGGTGAACGCCGAAATCCGCGCGAACGAGACCGTCTCGACCCGCCTGATGAGCCCGGATGACGCGGTCGAAGCCGGCGCTCTGGCGCTGTTTGGCGAGAAGTATGGCGACGAAGTGCGTGTGCTTTCCATGGGACGCGCAGGCGAGGGTGGCCGCAATTACTCGGTCGAATTGTGCGGCGGCACCCACGTCAAAGCGACCGGCGATATCGGCGTCTTCCGCATTGTCAGCGAGAGCGCCGTGTCTTCGGGGGTTCGTCGTATCGAAGCCCTCACCGGCGAAGCGGCGCGCATCTGGCTCGTAGAGCGCGAAGAGGCGCTCAAAGCCGCAGCAGGCGCGATCCGCTCAACGCCCGAGGAGCTGCCCGAGCGCGTCTCGGCCTTGCTTGACGAGCGCAAACGGCTCGAGAAGGAGCTCGCCGAAGCGAAGAAAGCGCTGGCCCTGGGTGGCGGTGGTGCGGGCGGCGCTTCGGGCGTATCGGGTCCGGCGGACGAGGATATTGGCGGCGTTACGTTCAGCGGTCAGGTGCTGGAAGGGCTGAGCCCCAAGGAATTGCGCCCGCTGCTCGATGAAGCCAAGGCCCGGCTCGGCTCTGGCGTCGCGACGATTGTTGCGGTGAACGATAGCAAGGCAGCGATTGCAGCGGCGGTCACAGACGATCTCACCGATCGGTTCAGCGCGGTTGATCTCGTGCGCGCCGGGGTCGCCGCCTTGGGGGGAAAGGGCGGGGGCGGAAGGCCCGACATGGCGCAAGGCGGTGGTCCGGATGGCGCCATGGCCGACGCGGCGCTCGAAGCGGTAAAGGCGGCACTCGCTGAACCGGTTGCTTGAGGGTCGGGCAACTGCGTCAACGCTTTGGAAGCAATCCAACTATAGTTTTTAAAGTGCAGTAAGCATCGGTCTTGGGGAGTTTATGCGATGTTCAAACGGTCAAACCTCTTGCGTGTTGTTTTTCATTCCAGCCTCGCATTCGCTCTGGCCGCGCCTTTGGCCGCGCAGGATAAGCGTCCGGCTCCCCCACCGCCGCCGATCGAGACCGTTCAGACGATCCCTGAGCCTGCGCCATCCCGCGCGCGACCTCAGGCCCGGAGCGACGAGTCTCGCGTAGAGAGCGTCTTTGTCCGTGTCTTCGGAGGGAGCGCCGAGCTCTGGTCTGGAGAGCTATCGATCGCGAACTACCGAGGCGCGAGTGTGCGCATCAACGTGGATGACATCGATCCGCGTTGCCCGATCGACCCGCGCAACTACGCCATGCGCCGAAACGGCGTCGAATTCCGGATCAACCCGGTGCGCCAGCAACAGCGGTCCGATCGATACAAGGTCGATGTGACATGGACCCGGCCATCGAACACGTGCGCGGAAATGGGATCGCGCGCGACGGGTTTTGACTTGCAGGTTGAACTGCCCGCCAACGAGACCAAGACGCTGGAAGGCGATGGAGGCTTGCGTGTGGAGCTCACGCGCCGCTGAAACAAGGGCTCACGGCGCCGGCGTCACATCGGGTCGGGCGGCAAGGCGGGCGGCTGATGCGTTTTTGAGAGCAGCCATCGCTGCCGGCTGCGCCGCCGCGCTTGGCGCTCCCTCGCAGGCGCAGGTCCACGCTCCGCGCGACAGCGACAAGCCGCGACCAATCCCGAATTACCACGTGCTGACTGACACGCCGAGGCGCAACACGTCGCAGCAGAATTTCCTGTTCCGCGCCGAGATTTCGGGCGCTGGCCGTCTGTTGTGGGCGGGAGATTTGCATCTCGCTGAGTATAACGGTGCGCGCATCGAGACGGATCTGCGCGATATCGACTCGCAATGCGACTTCTCCAAGCGGCGGATTGCGACGCGCAACAGCGGCGTGGTTCTGAGCCTTGCTCCGGTCGATCTGGAGGAGGGTTACCGGTTCCGTCTCAAGACCTTCTGGGCGCGCCGCGCGCCGGATTGCGGTGTCGATCGGACCGACACCTCGTGGATAAACCAGCCTGTCGAGATCGAGGTCGGTGAACCCAAGGTATTCACAGGCGATGGAGGACTCGTGGTCAGGCTTACCCGATTGGCCTGGCCAGACTGACGGGCTTAGGACGGCCGCAGTTTCGGTTTTGTCTCGAGGCCGCCCTCCGTTTCGATCCGTTCGCGATATTCATCGCGTTTCTCGTGGATCGAGGCAATGACCGGACCCATTGCGACACCTATGTCAACGAGCACCGCTTCGGAGAGCTGGAGCGAGCTTTCGAGGTTTTCCGGCACGGCGTGGCTGGCGCCCGCGCGGTAGAGCGCGGCGGCGTGGTCCGTGTCGCGCGCACGCACGACGATGAGGAGCTCGGGGTACTCCGCGCGCAGTTTTGCGGTTAGCCGCTGGGCGAGAACGGGTTGGTCCATCGTCAGCACGACAGCGGGCGAATTCTCGACACCCAGTCGCGACAACGCGTCGCCGCGAGAAGCGTCGCCGAAGAGCGCGCGGTACCCTTTGCGGTTGGCCGCCAGGATCGTGTCGGGGTCGGAATCGAGGATGACATGAGACTGGCCGTGCTTGTCCATCATATCGGCGACCAAAAGCCCGACGCGACCGCCCCCGACGATGATCGTGCGCGCTTCGTGCCGATCGTCTTCGTCAAGTTCCGGGGCCGCCTCCACCCGGCGCGCGATGACCCGGCCCAGCTTGGCAAGAAGCGGGGTGACGGTGAGGCCGATCGCGGTGACTATCTGCCAAAACTGGGCCGTCTCGCGGTCTACAACCAACGCCGATGTGGCCGCGGCGAGAACGATGAGGGTCGTCTCCGACGGGCTCGCCATGAGCACGCCGGTCTCCGTTGCCGTACTGCGGCGCGCTCCCATCAGTCGAAGCAGAATGCCGGTGATGACCGCCTTGAAGACCAGGATGCCGACAACCGCGACGGTCAACTCGCCCAGCATGCTCCAGATCGTGCGCAGATCAATACTCATCCCGATCGTGATGAGGAAGATGCCGAGCGCGAGGCCCTTGAAGGGTTCGATGATGCTCTCGATCTCTCCGTGGTATTCGGTCTCCGCAATCAGGAGGCCCGCAATAAGCGCGCCCACGATCGGCGAAAGACCCGTGGCGCCGGTCGCCAGACTCGATCCGATCACCACAAGCAACGTGGCAGCAAGGAAGACCTCGGGGCTCTTGGTGCGCGCCGCCTGGCTGAAGAGCCGGGGCAGGGCAAAGCGACCGAGGACAAGCAGCAACCCCACGACGAGGCCGCCTTGCCAAAGCGTCGTAACCATACCGCTCACCCCGTCGGCCTGCGCGTTGGGAGCGAGCGCGCCGAGAATGAAGATGATCGGTACGATCATGATGTCTTCGAACAAAAGCATCGAAAGCGCCGCTTTGCCCACCTGGCTGCGCGTCCCCGAGATCGGCAGCACAATCGCGGTGGATGAGAAAGCGAGCGCAAAACCGAGCGCAAGAGCGCCGGTGCGGTCCATACCGTTTACAAAGTAGAGAAACGCCGCACCGCAGCTGCCGATGATCAGGATTTCGAGCGAGCCGAGCCCGAACACAAGCTTTCGCATCTGCCACAGTCGGTTGAAGCTTAGCTCAAGGCCGATCGCGAACAGCAAAAGGATAATCCCGAAATCGGCAAACGGCGCTAATCGGGCTGGATCGGATATGGTTATGGCATCAATTATCGCGATCTCGCTGGCCCAGGTACCCAGGCCATAAGGGCCGACCAGCACACCGATAACGATGAACCCGATAATCGGGGTTACGCGAAAGCGCGCGAAGACCGGGATAACGATGCCCGCCGCGCCAAGAATGACAAGAGCGTCCTTGATTTCCGTCGTGACTGTGAGCTCGCCGGCCATACTGATTGAACTAGCGGTCCAATACGAGGCTGTCACGCAGGCGCAGCAAAGGCGCGATGCGCGTCACCCTTTCGCGTGTCCCGTGGCCTCTCTTGAAGGCATCGCAGCCGGGGCCGCATCCGAGCGTTCATCGTCTCCCAACGGTTGAGTAATGTTGCCGACGCGTTTGTCCCATTCGATTCTGTAGAGATCAAACCGGCGATCCGCGAGGTTCTGGACCGTGCCCTCCGCCCGTGCCCAGCTCAGATCGGCCAGATTAACATCGCTGACCGTCAGCGTTTCGACATCTTCGCTCGCTTCGGCCGCGATCCCGTCGCGTGCGAACGGAAAGTCGCAGGGGGTCAGGATACAGCTTTGCGCGTACTGGATGTCCATGTTGGCTACATTCGGCAGATTGCCGACATTGCCGCACATCACGACGTAGCACTGGTTTTCGATTGCGCAGGCCTGCGCGCAATAGCGCACGCGCATGTAGCCCTGACGCGAATCGGTGCAGAAGGGGACAAAGATGATCCGCGCGCCTTCGTCGACGAGGCGCCGCGCGAGTTCGGGAAACTCGCTGTCATAGTAGATCAGCACCCCCACCGGTCCGCAATCGGTGGGGATGGCGTCAATGCTGTCGCCGCCCTTTATGTTCCACCAATAGGCCTCGTTGGGGGTGGGATGGATCTTTTCCCGGGCGTGGATCGAGCCGTCGCGCAGGCACACATACGCTACATTATGAATATCCCCATCGGGCATGCGCGTCGGGTGAGACCCGCCGATGATGTTGATATTGAAGGAAAGCGCGAGCTCTGAAAGACGTGTGCGGATTCGCGGCGTGTATTCGGACAGGCGCTCGATCGCTTCGAGCGAGCTGAGCTCCTGCTCCTCGGCCGAAAGCAGCATCAACGTGAACAGCTCGGGAAGGACGATGAAGTCGCTTTCGTAATCGGAAGCGACATCAACGAAATATTCCACTTGTTTCATGAATTCGTCGAAGTCGCTAACGGCGCGCGCCTGCAACTGGCACGAGGCTATCCGGACGCTTTCGACATCGCGCGGCAGGCGATGCCTGGGCGGCGCGTCGCTGCCGACATATGGGTTGCGCCAGACCATGCGCACCGCGTTCCCGCGCGAGGCTTTGTCCTCGGGCAGGTATTTCGCCAGGACGCCCTGAGGCTCAAACCCGTTGGCGAGTTGAAAGCGCAGGACCTGATCGTGAATCCGGTTTTCCAGCACAAGGTCCAGATATTCGTACAGCGTCTCGGCGCGGTTGGTCTTGCGACGCTTTGCGCGCGCGTAGCCGGGCATACGGCCGCCAAAGACGATCCCTGTAAGATCGACGCTCCGCCAGCGCACGCCGTTCTTCGTAAAGGCGCCGCCCAAGCCGGGTGCCGCGGACCTTTGGGTCAACGCACATTTCATAACCGTACAGCCAGTCGCCGGTGGGATCGTGGCGCGACCCGAACCCGTTGCCTGTCACCTCATCCCAGGTGTGGTTCGCAAACGCGACCTTCTGGTCGAGCCGCATCGAGGCGCAATAGCCGACAATCCTGCCATCGAGCTTCGCGACAAAGCAGCCCTCGGGGTAGTTGTTGATCTGCCCCCTGATTTCGCCCTGAGTTTAAGTGGGCAGGTCATCATAGGCGCGGCGCACCAGATCGCCGATGGCCCGTATGTCCTTGAGCTTGGCCTGGCGGACTTCGAGACGAGCCTTCGTGGTGCAAGGGGAATGCGCGGTTTTGGTCATATTGATAGTTCCGAGAAACAAAAAGGGGCGGCGCGTCCACTAAGCAACGCGCCGCCCTTTCTTTGTGTCCGAACCGTCCCCGGGCTGCGATCGCCCCGCGGTGAATCAGGCCCAGTAGATCAGGCCCAGTTCGCCATTTCCTTTTCAAGATTGGTGACGATCGCTTCGAAGAACTGCTCGGTCGTCAGCCAGTTCTGGCCCGGCCCGATGAGCAGCGCCAGATCCTTTGTCATCGATCCGCTTTCGACGGTCTCGATGCAAACCCGCTCCAGCGTCTCGGCGAATTTCACCACGTCCGGCGTGTCGTCGAACTTGCCGCGATACATCAGGCCGCGCGTCCAGGCGAAGATTGAGGCGATAGGGTTGGTCGAGGTCGCCTTGCCCTGCTGGTGCTGGCGATAGTGGCGGGTCACGGTGCCGTGGGCGGCCTCGGCTTCGACGGTCTTGCCATCGGGCGTCATCAGAACCGAAGTCATCAGGCCAAGCGAACCGAACCCTTGCGCGACCGTGTCCGACTGGACGTCACCATCATAGTTCTTGCAGGCCCAGACAAACTTGCCCGACCATTTGAGGGCGCTGGCGACCATATCGTCGATCAGGCGGTGCTCATAATGTATGCCCGCTTCCTTGAAGCGCTCTTCGAACTCTTCCTCATAGACCTCTTGAAACAGGTCTTTGAAGCGCCCGTCATAGGCCTTCATGATTGTGTTCTTGGTCGAGAGGTAGACGGGCCATTTGCGATCGAGGCCGTAATTCATCGATGCCCTGGCGAAGGCGCGGATCGATTCATCGAGGTTATACATCGCCATGGCGACGCCTGAGCTTTCAAAACGGTAGACGTCGAGATCGAGGATGGCGCCGTCATCGCCCTCGTAGACGAGACGCAGCTTGCCTGGGCCGGGGATTAGCGTGTCGGTCGCGCGGTACTGATCACCGAATGCGTGACGGCCAACCACGATCGGGTCGGTCCAGCCGGGCACCAGGCGCGGGACGTTGTCGATCACGATGGGCTCGCGGAAGACGACGCCGCCCAGGATGTTGCGGATCGTGCCGTTGGGCGAGCGCCACATCTTCTTAAGGTCAAACTCTTCGACGCGGGCTTCATCGGGCGTGATCGTGGCGCATTTCACGCCAACGCCGAATTCCTTGATCGCGTTGGCGGCGTCCACCGTAATCTGATCGTCCGTCTCGTCGCGCTTTTCGATGGAAAGGTCGTAATATTTCAGATCAATGTCGAGATAGGGGAGGATCAGCCTTTCGCGGATCCATTGCCAGATGATCTTCGTCATTTCGTCCCCGTCGAGTTCGACGACCGGGTTCTTGACCTGAATTTTCTGCATGAGAAGTGTCTCGCCTTCCTGTTATGCGCTGTGGCGCGCGATGGGACGCGGGGCTTCGGGGGGCCGCGCGCCTCGTTTTGCTGTGTGATAAAATCCCTGCGGCGGGCTTTAGCAGAGGCGAGGCGCTGTGCAAGCCGCCCTAAGCGCCTTTGCGATGCATTTGCAGGTTCATGGGGAAAGGCCGCGCTTGGCTTGAAGGAAGCGCCTGTCCGACAATCGAGAAACCCGCCCGCATGGGCTGACTACCGATCCTGACCTGTCGGGAAGCCAACGATGGTGGGCGTAGGAAGAGTTGAACTTCCGACCCCTGCGATGTCAACACAGTGCTCTACCACTGAGCTATACGCCCGGACCATCGATGAACCGCTTGCGACACCGGTTCGGCATCAAGCGGAGCGGCGCATTAACGCGGCTTGCGACGCGGTGCAAGCTTTTCGAACCGGGCTTTCGAAACAACGCCCGATGCGGACCTCAAGTGGAGCCGCTCGCTTCGCCCTGTTCTTCAAACACGCGTTCGACCTCCAGCACGAGATCGCGCAAATGGAAGGGCTTGGAGAGGACCTTCGCGGTGGGCTGTTCGCGACTGGCCCGCAGCGACACGGCAGCAAAGCCCGTTATGAACATCACCTTGGTGCGCGGGCTGATCTCCGCGCAACGCTGGGCAAGTTCGATCCCATCCATCTCAGGCATCACAATGTCCGAGAGGAGAAGATCGAACTGTTCGTTCTCCAGCAACGGAATGGCATCTGTGCCGCGATCGACGGTGTCCACACGGTAACCGGCGTTGGTGAGCGCGCGCGCCAGATAGGCGCGCATGGCGTCCTCGTCCTCGGCTAAAAGGATCCGCGGGGCGTTGGTCTCGGTCATGGGTCTGCGTTAGCAGCCGTCGCTTAAGAAATCATATCAATTGCACTAAAGACGCGGCCATTCTTGGTGTGAGTGCGTATCTTTTTCATCCGAACCGGATTGGACCGGATCGAGGGGTCGTTCGTTATCGATCTGGGACTTTGACTTATCCTCGCAAACAGGGCAGCACAAAACCCATGACAACAAGTCGCGGTTCGCCGGAAAAACCGTGTATGGACACAGCGGGGAGAGCGCGAGCGTGTCGGTAAACTCGCACGGTGCGGCCGGGCAGAGAGCGAGCGGATTGCTCAAGGTGACCGGGGGCCGGGTTCCTGGCGCTGCAAAGGATGCATCGCACGCAGCCGCCTTCACACATGTCGCGCCGCGATCGATGCCCCTGCCCGTGGTGATTGCGGTCCCGCACGCTGGCCGCGCCTATCCGGACCATGTGCTAGCCGATTTGCGCGATGAGGAATTGTGCCAGTTGCGCCTTGAAGATCGTCACGTCGACAAAGTCGGCGCTGCTGTGGCCAAGGCAACGGGAACCGGACTGCTCGTTGCGCATGCCCCGCGAGCCATGCTCGATCTCAATCGCGCGCACGATGATATCGATTGGGAGATGGTCTCCGGGAAGCATCGGAGAGAGGGCCGCACGCATTCGCTTATCAGCCAGCGCTCGGGAAGCGCGAATCGCAGGGCGCGCAGTGGGCTGGGGCTGGTGCCGCGTCGCCTGCCCGGTTTTGGCGAGATCTGGAAGCGTCCTCTTCCGCGCGAGGAGCTGGACGCGCGCATCGACCAAATTCACCGGCCGTATCACGCATTCCTGCGCGCCGAGCTCCAGCGGGTCTGCGACGCATGGGGCGCGGCCTTGCTGATCGATTTGCATTCTATGCCGCCGCTGCGACAGCAGCCTGGGCAGGCGCGCGCGCCAAGAATCGTGCTGGGCGACCGATTTGGCGCTTCTTGCGGAGGACCCCTGCTGGCGCGCGCGTTCCGCTATCTGGACGCCTCAGGCTATGAAGTGGCGCACAATCGGCCCTATTCGGGTGGTTATGTGCTCGATCGCCACGCGGCCCCGTCGCGCGGGATCCACGCGATCCAGGTCGAAGTCTGCCGGTCGCTCTATCTCGACGATCGTATGGCCGAGACTACCAAGGGGCTTGCAAGCTTGTCCAGCGTTCTTGCGGGATTGGTTCGTGAGCTGGGGGCGCAGACGGCGCGTCTGGCCGATAGCGGGCGGCTAGACGAAGCGGCGGAATAGCGCGCTATCCCGGCTCGGCGGTCGGAATGCGCTTCCGCTAAACCCATATCGGTCTATGAAAAGGACGCCCGGTGTGCCGCGCTCGAGGTGGCTTAGGTCCGAAATCGCCGCACTTTAGAACAATACCGCCTCAAGCGGCCAAATTGGGGCGGTCCGAGCCTAAGAGTAAGCGGCTCCCCGGAGCACGTCTCGAACACCGGGGAGCACAATTCGGCATGGTACCTCCGTTCGAACGGCGACCCAAGCCTGCGGATTTGTCTCCGCTTGAGCTTTAGCTCGCGGCGCTGTTTGAGGCCGGCTGCGGCACCTTGCCCATGGCCGTCTGGCGTTCAAACAGTCGACGCATGAGGTTCATTGAAAACAGGTGCGCATGGATCAGCATGATCATGCCGTTCTTGTTGAGCGTTTCGAGCGTCTCCGTCGGGAGTTCGCGCAACTTCTTCTCGTCCACCATCCGAAAGCCGCGATACACAAATGGCGTGTCCGGCGCATCGGAGCGCGTGATCGCAATTTCGCCGTCCATCAGGATATCGAGCTTCTTCAGCTCTTCCAGGAATGCGCGCGTGCGTTGGCCGGATTCTTCGAACTTACGGCAAAAGTCGAGCACGCCGTTGGTGTAGTCGCTCGGCTTGCCTTCGGCGTCGAACAGAATTTGTCCCTCATCCTGCTTTGCGATTACGCCAGCGGTGGGGTCAAAACACAGCGACATCTCCTCGGAGTTCGGCTGGAGCTTGGCAAGGATGAAGGGGTAGCGCCGCACATAGGCCGGAACGTAGACGTCCGCCACCATCTTGCCATCATCGCCAATGAAGGTGTTGACGCCTTCGTTCAGACCAAACAGCGCGATCGGAAGTGGGTTGTCGCCAGCGGTGAAGACGATCGGATAATTGCGCTGAGCGTCTACGAACTCGTCGACGGTAAGCGGGATCGCGTGCGTGTCTGACAGAAAGCCCGCGTTGTCGAACGAGCTGACTTTCCAGTCCCCATGTTCCTTGCTGTTGAGGGGCAAAAGATCTTTGTAGAACAGCGGAAGTTGCGGCTGCGGCGCGGTGGCCATTGGGATGTCTCCGGATGCTTGGAAAAAGAATTCTGAGCGTGAGGGTGATCTGCGAAGGGATTGGCTTGGCTACGCCTCACTCCGATCCCCGAGATCACCGAACGCGAGCGGCCTTAGGCGGGTTCGCGGGTGGGCGCAAGCGACGCGTCCTAAAGCTCTCATCGCTCTTAGGGGACAAGTTTTCCGGGATTGAGCAGATCGTGCGGATCCAGCGCCGTCTTGACCGCTCGCATCATCGACAGCGCAACCGGATCGCCAAGTCGGCCAAGCTCGGCGACCTTCATTTGGCCAATACCGTGTTCCGCGCTGATCGAGCCCCCACATTGGGTCACCAGATCGTGCACCCGCGCGCTGATCCGATGGCCCTCTTCCTCTTCCCACTGGCCAGCGACCGCGTCTGCAGGAGCGAGGACGTGAAAGTGAACGTTGCCATCGCCCAGATGCCCGAACGCCGCGCCCGTCGTACCGGGAAATTCGTCCTCCACGATCGGGATTGCGGCGAGGATGAATTCCGGCATGCGCTCCACGGGGACCGAGATGTCGTGCTGCATCGCCGGGCCAAGGGCGCGCTCTGCGGGTGAGATCGAATCGCGCAAAGTCCAGAATTGCTCTGCCTGGGCTTCGTTGGCGGCGATGGCGGCATCGGCGATCAGCCCAGCCTCCAGCGCGCTCTCAAGCGCCGCTTCAAGCCGCGCCCTTAGTGCGCCTGCGTCTTCGCTGGGTGAAGTGCATTCGATAAGCGCGTTCCAGGCGTGGGTCTGGACTAGGGGGGAGCGAGCGTTTGGCAAGTGTGCGAGCACGCTCTGGAGGCAGTGGGCCGGAACCACTTCGAATCCCTCAAGGGCTTCTCCCAGGCTCGTCTGAGACTGGCGCAGCAGGGTGCGCGCATCGATCACGCTCGATAACCCGACCCAGGCGGTAACACGCGAACGCGGGAGCGGAAGAAGGCGCAGGGTCGCAGCGGTTACGACACCCAGGGTTCCCTCGGACCCGATAAGCAATTGCTTGAGGTCAAATCCGCGATTGTCCTTTTTGAGAACCGTCAGCGCATCGAACACCCGTCCGTCTGCCAACACCGCTTTAAGGCCTAGAACCTGCGCCCGCATGGTCCCATAGCGAAGCACTTGCGTGCCGCCTGCGTTGGTTGAGATCAGACCGCCTATGGTGGCCGACCCTTTGCCACCTAGGGTCAACGGAAAGCGAAGACCGTGTTCTTCCGTCGCTTCGTGCAAGGTCTGGAGGATGACGCCCGCCTCACACACCACCTGAGCTGCGCCAACGTCCAGCGAACGAATCGCGTTCATCCGGCGCAGCGAGAGGAGTATCCCTTCGCCGCTTTCATCGGGTGTCGCTCCGCCCGCCATGCCGCTGTTGCCCCCTTGGGGGACGACGGGAATCCTGTGCTCATTGCAAAGCGCCATCAGCGCCGCGACCTCTGCGGTTGACGCCGGTGAGGCAAGGCCGAGCGCGCGGCCCGTGTATCGCCCCCGCCAGTCGGTCAGCCACGGTTCTATCGTGTCAGCATCCTGAGTGAACCCCTTCTCGCCCAAGAGGCTTTTGGCCGAGGCGAGAAACGCCTGCGGAGCGGAAACCGTTGTCGCTGTCATTGTTGCGCCTATGCCACAGATTGGTCGCGAAACGCCAGTCGACACGATCCGACTTGCGCCCCGGCAGAGGCGAGTTAAGCCACCATTCAAGCGGCATTGCTAGGTGCAAGGCTGGACGACGGGAAAAAATTCGGGAGGGATGCTGGCTTCGATGCCCGGCCTCGCAGACATTTTGGCATCTTTGGCGCTCGCGCTGCCTGCGGCAAGCTTGTCGGCGACCGACGCGTCCGGTTTGCAGGCTTTTGCCGGATGGGCTCATACGGGCACCGCCGGTGCGCCGAACTCCCGGGTGCCAGAGCGTACGACGCCGCCTTATTCGACCGCGCAAACCCCCTTGGAATCGCTCGACCTGACGGTGCGCCAAAGTCAGATTCGCATCGAGCAACGTGTCTATGTCCGAATTGCTCCGCGCCGCGCGAGCACACAGCGCAACATGCTTGCGCAATTGCCCAGCCCCACGCGCCCCACCCGGTACAAGGAAAACAAAGCCAAGCGCTGTGTCAAAGTAGAGCGCATTGCGGGTGTCGAGACGGGAAGCGGCAATCGCCTGCTACTGTTCTTGCAGGACGCCGAGATACTCAGCCTCAATCTGGAAAAAGCGTGCCGCGCGCGGGACTTCTATTCCGGCTTTTACGTTGAGCAGAACGAGGATGGGAAGCTGTGCGTTGCGCGCGATACGCTTCAGTCTCGCAATGGAGCGCGATGCGATATCGAGCGCATGATGAAGCTCAAGGCCATCGAAGAGTAATCGCAGGGCTCTGGCTCAGCGCGGCGCCTTACTCGCGATACATCGCCGATTTCTTGACTTTTCCGGGCGTTTTGGACAAAGGGGCGGCGCCCTGGCGAGGAGCCTAGGGTTCGTACTCGATCATCGAATGAGCGAGCTGATCGCGAGCGATGTTTCGCCCTTAATCCGGAAACAACCTAAGAATATGCCTTTTGCCGATCTCGGCCTTTCCCCCGAACTGTTAGCCGCCGTTGAAGACGCCGGCTACACTGAGCCGACCGCGATCCAGGCGCAGGCGATCCCTTCGATCCTGATGATGCGCGACATTATCGGCATCGCGCAGACCGGCACGGGCAAGACGGCGAGCTTCGTGCTGCCGATGATTGACGTGATGGCCGCAGGGCGACGCCGCGCGCTGATGCCGCGATCGCTGATCCTGGAGCCGACCCGCGAACTCGCCGCGCAAGTGGCTGAGAACTTCGAGAAGTATGGCAAGAACCACGACCTGAAGATGGCGCTTCTGATCGGCGGCGTGCAGATGGGCGATCAGCTCAAGACGCTCGATGAAGGCGTTGACGTCCTGATTGCCACGCCGGGTCGCCTGATGGACCTGTTCGAGCGCGGCAAGATCCTCCTTAACGGCTGCGAACTGCTCGTGATCGATGAGGCAGACCGGATGCTCGACATGGGCTTCATCCCGGATATCGAATTCATCTGCGACAAGCTGCCCGATCAGCGCCAGACCATGCTTTTCTCCGCGACCATGCCGCCGCCGATTGAAAAGCTGGCGAAGAAGTTCCTGTCGAACCCGCAGCGGATCGAAACTGCGCGCGCGGCGACAACCAACAAGGACATCACCGCGTTCAAGGTGCCGGTTAAGGCTCGCCAGAAGCGTGAAACGCTCGAATGGTTGCTGGCCAACGACCAGGTTGAAACCGCGATTGTCTTCGCCAACCGCAAGACCACCGTGCGAGAGCTTAACAAGCATCTGCAAAAGCGCGGTTTTGCCAGCGGCGAAATCCATGGCGATATTGACCAGAATTCGCGGCTCAAGGAGCTCGAGCGCTTCAAATCGGGCGACGTGAACATTCTTGTCGCAAGCGATGTCGCGGCGCGCGGGCTCGACATCAAGGGCGTCTCCCACGTCTTCAATTTCGACACGCCCTGGCACCCGGACGATTACGTCCACCGCATCGGGCGTACAGGCCGGGCTGGGGCGAAGGGCCGCGCCTTCACTTTCGTCGCGGAGGAAGACGCCGAAGCCATCGCCAATGTGGAGAAGCTAACCGGCGCGAAGATCAAGGTCTTCGGCAAGGACGATGTGCGGGTGGAGCTGGCTGAGCCGGGCACCGAGGCGGAGCGCGAGGAAGACCCGCGCGAGGCGAAGAAGGACGGTGAGCGACCCAAGAAGCCGCGCCGCGAGAAGCGCGCCCAAGAAGACGAGCAAGACGAAAGGCCGCGCAGGTCACGCCGCCGCAATGAGCAAGGCGAGGACCGCGAGCCGGTTCCCGCAGGCGAATGGAACGGCCCCAAGCCAGGCTTCCTTGATGTGGGGGTAAGCTGAGATCGCTTGACCCGCTTTACTGTGCGCGCTAAGTGTATTGCTGTTATAGCACACTAAGGAGCAGAGCGATGCGCAGGTTTGGGCTGGTAATGGGTGTGGCCGCGATGGTGATCGCCGGGACAACTATCGCGCATGCTCAAGATGCGGCCGAACCCGCAGCCGGAAAGCCCGAACCAACGATACAGCCCTTGGCGCTCGAATTTACGGAATCGGGTTTTTCCGGACCTGGCGCGGAGACGTTGCGTGCCGAAATTGCGGATGCCCAATTCATCGCGATCGGTGAGGATCACGGTTTTGCCGACGCGCCGGACCTGATTGCCGCATTTGCTTCTGAAGGGCGCGCAACAGGCTTTACTAACTACGCTGTTGAAGTCGGACCTTGGTCAACCGATTGGCTGCGCGAACAGTTGCTTTCGGGCGGGGTCGAAGCGCTTGCGCGGTCGCTCACGGGCAGGCCGCTCGCATTGCCATTTCTCGGACAGCGTCGGGAGGCTAACGTCGCGCTCGGCTTTCTTGATGACGGCCAACTGTGGGGCATCGATCAAGAGTTTATAGGGTCCACCCAAATCCACTTAGACTGGTTTGCGGAGCGCACGGAAGACGGCGAGGCGAGCGAAACGATCCGCGACTGGGCCTCGGTCGACCGGGAGGCGTTCGCAAGCGGCAATCAGCAAAGTGTTTTCATGGTGACCGCTGGGCCCGAGGAATGGTCCTATCTTCGCAAGATCTTTGCAGATGATGCCGAAGCGCTGGAGCGGGTCGATGCCTTGCAGACCAGTCAATCGATCTACCTAGCAAATTTTGAGGGGCGCGGATTTGACAACAACACCGCGCGCGTGGCGCTGATCCGCGAGTATTTTCTGAAGCATTACGCCGAGGCGAAACAGCGAATAGGCCAGCCTCCGCGCGTGCTGATGAAGATGGGGGCCGTCCACGTCGGTGCTGGAACATCGCCAATGAAGACGTTCGACATTGGCTCCCTGATCGAAGGCATAGCAGCCGAGAATGGCATGGATGTGGTTCGGATTGCCTACTTGCCCGTGGGCGGTTCGCAACTCGGCATTCGTCCGTCTCCCGATGGCATCTACGCGATCCAAGAGGTACGCGACGGCGAGAAGCTGATCTCCGACTTAGCCGAAGCTGGGATCGACATGGAAGTTGTCACGCAGGGGCAATCGCATTTCGTAATCCCGCTCGAGCCGGCGCGCCGCAATCTCGGCAATGCGGGGCTGAACGATGCTGACGATATGTTCCGCTTTGTGATGCTGGGCTTTGATTATCTGGTAACAACGAACAACGCGCAGGCTGCCACGCCCTTGGCGGAGAGATAGGCATTAGCCGATCACGCTCACAAAGCCGTCGATCACCCGCTTTGTGCCGTGGTCTTCGAACTCGATTTCCAGCTTGTTGCCTTCCTGATCGATCACACAGCCCACGCCGAATTTCGCGTGTTCGACCATCGCGCCGATGCGGATGTCGGAGCGGGGCGCGGCGGCGAAGCTGGCAGCGCTGCGTCCGCTTTCGGCGACGCGGTTCTGTTTGGTTTCATAGCCGCTCTCGATCGCGCGTTGCCAGCCCGGGCCACGGGTCTGCGCGCGGCTCGGCTTGTCGCGGGCGACATGCGCGAAGGGGTCTTCGTTCTCGCTCCAGTTGGCGCGCCACAGAGAGGCGCCGCCGGTCAGTGTCGTCTCCTGCTCGATATGCTCTTCGGGCAATTCCTCGATAAAGCGGCTGGGGATTGAGCTCGTCCACTGGCCATAGATGCGCCGGTTGGCTGCGTGCAGGATCGTGCAACGCCGCCGCGCGCGGGTGATCGCGACATAGGCGAGGCGGCGTTCCTCTTCGAGGCTCGCGAGCCCGCCCTCGTCAATCGCGCGCTGGCTGGGGAAGACGCCTTCTTCCCAGCCCACGCAAAAGACGTTGTCGAATTCCAGCCCCTTGGCGGCGTGGATCGTCATGATGGTGACGGTTTCATCTTCGTCGCCGCGATCGTTGTCCATGACGAGGGAGACGTGTTCGAGGAAGTCACCGAGCGTTTCGTACTCCTCCATGGCGCGCGCGAGTTCGGACAGGTTCTCCGCGCGCCCCGCGCTTTCAGCGCTGCGGTCCTTGGCGAGCATCTCGTTATAGCCGCATTCGTCTAGGACGAGGCGCAGGAGATCGGCCGGGCTGAGCGTTTCGGCCGCTTCGCGCCAGGCGAGAAACTGGCGCATCAGGCCGCCGATCGTGTTCGCCGCGCGCTTGGGCAGCTCATCGGTATCGGCGAGTTCCAGCGAGGCGGCGGTCAAGGGCATTCCGGTGCAGCGGGCGTGGCTGTGCATCTTTTCGAGCGTCTTTGCGCCTAGCCCGCGTTTGGGCTGGTTGTAGATGCGCTCAAAGGCGAGATCGTCCTGCGGCTGCGCGATGACGCGCAGATAGGCCAGGGCATCGCGGATTTCGGCGCGCTCGTAGAAGCGAAAGCCGCCGATGATCCGGTAATTGATCCCGATCTGAATGAAGCGATCCTCAAACTCGCGCGTCTGGTATTGCGCGCGCACGAGGATAGCGACCTGGTCGAGCGGGGCGCCTTCACCCTCCAGCCGCTCAATCTCTTCGCCCACTCGCCGCGCTTCTTCGGGCGCGTCCCACACGCCGATGACCTTGACCTTGTCGCCGCCATTGGCCTCGGTCCACAATGTCTTTTCGTGGCGCTGCGAATTGGCGCGGATAAGGCCCGAGGCGGCGCCCAGAATGTGCGGGGTGGAGCGGTAATTCTGTTCAAGGCGCACCACATGCGCACCGGGAAAGTCCTTCTCGAACCGCAGGATGTTGGCAACTTCCGCGCCGCGCCAGGAATAGATCGACTGGTCATCATCGCCGACCACGCAGATGTTCTTGTGCGCCTGCGCGAGCAGTCTCAGCCACAGATACTGGACTGCGTTGGTGTCCTGATATTCGTCGACGAGAATGTAGCGGAAGCGGCGCTGATAATCCTCCAGCACATCGGAGTGTTGGCGAAAGATATTGAGCATGTGGAGCATCAAGTCGCCGAAATCGCAGGCGTTGAGCGCCTTCAAGCGCTCCTGATAGGCGGCGTATATCGCCTGGCCCCGACCGTTCGCGTAAGCCTCGTTCTCTACCGCATCGAGGTCAGCCGGGTTGAGCCCGCGGTTCTTCCAGCTATCGATCAGCCCGGCAAGCTGGCGCGCGGGCCAACGTTTGTCGTCAGTATCGTTTTCGGCGATCAGCGCTTTGAGCAGACGCAGCTGATCGTCGGTGTCGATGATCGTGTAATTGCTCTCCAGCCCCACCATCTCGGCGTGGCGGCGCAGCATCTTGGCGCAGATCGAGTGGAAGGTGCCAAGCCAGGGAATACCTTCCGCGCCCGGACCCAGATGTCCGCCCACACGCTCGCGCATTTCGCGCGCCGCCTTGTTGGTGAAGGTCACGCACAGGATCTGGCTCGGAAAAGCGCGCCGCGTCGCCACCAGATGCGCCAGGCGCGCCGTGAGCGCGGCGGTCTTGCCCGTGCCCGCGCCCGCGAGCATCAGCACCGGGCCTTCGGTGGTCAGCACCGCCTCGCGCTGCGGCGGGTTGAGCCGAGCGGCGTATGCCGGGATCTGTTCGGTCGAGGACGCGCGGTCAGCGGGGCGGGAAGGGGGGGATGACATGGGGCTGGGTAGAACGGATAAAGAACATTTACCGGTGTGGCAAGGAAGCCGGACCTTCGTTCCACCGATGTGGCACGCCGCACCGGCAAGCTCAATCGAATCGGCGCGGTTTCGCCACGGCTCTCGCTCGCATGTGCCGCGAGCGGGTTGGAGGGCGAGCGCCGAGGCTGGCCATACGCACGCGCGACCCTCATTCTCACAGATGTCTGACCGAGGGGCGCATTCGTGGTCGGGAAGAACGCGTTCGTTGGCGCTTGGGAGTGAAACCAAAGGAGAACCCCAATGCGTAATGATACCCGAGCTCGATTGTTTGCCAGCCTTGCCGTGCTGGCTGTGAGCAGCGCACCGATAGCAGCCTATGGCGCGACCGTGACCGACGATGCGGCGCAGGCCGCCCCTAAGGCGGATGCGAAGAAGGATGAGATCGCAAGCTGGCCAGAGGAAAAGCAAGCATCCTACAACGCGTGGCCCGATGCGACGAAGTCGTATTACTGGACGCTTTCCGCCGATCGCCAGAAGCTGTTCTGGAGCCTCACCGATCCCGACAAGGTCGCGCTCAGCGGAATGAGCAAGCCCGATCAGGACAAGGCCTGGGCGCGCATTGAAGGGCGCGGCGGATCGAGGTCATAAGGCTGAGGGTCGCATCCGACAGCCTTGGGACCGGCCGAGCGGCGCGTCGGCTGTTGGCGCTACTCGCCCAAGCGCAGCAGCGTCAGTTTGCCTTTGCCCACGCGTCGCTCGGCTTCGGTTCGAAGCCCTTTGACCACGATATCTTCATCGGCAGCGGTTTCAATCGCAGCCCATGTCGCGTCGCCCAGCCAGCCGAGCCGCAGAAGCCGATCGAGCGCCACCGCGCCCGCTCCGGTGCGGTAAGGCGGATCCATCAGGATCAGGTCCATCGGACGCTCGCGCGCGCGCAATTGCATGACAGAGCCCGCCTCAAGCCGGGCTTTGTCGCGCCCGCCTAGAGCGTCGATATTGGCGCGGATGGCCGTGAGAGCTTCGCGATCCTGCTCCACGAACAGGCAGCTGGCCGCGCCTCTCGAAAGCGCTTCCAGACCCAGTGCGCCGGAGCCTGCGAAAAGATCCGCGACCGCAAGGCCCTCGAACGAGCCAAGACGGCTTGTTAGCATGCTGAACAGCGTCTCGCGGGTGCGATCGGCGGTGGGGCGCGTGGCCTCGCCTTTGGGCGCTGTCAGCTTGCGTCCGCGCCATTCGCCCGCGATGATTCTCAACACCCGTAACCGCGTTTGAGCTGGCTCTGAAAGCGCGCAAGATCGCCCTTGCGGATGATCGCCGCCTGGCCACGTGGCAGGTCGCCGAGCGCAAAAGGACCGTAAGCGGTGCGGATCAGGCGGTTCACCTTGAGGCCGAGATGTTCGAGCACGCGGCGAACTTCGCGATTCTTGCCCTCGGTGATAGTCATCTCGATCCAGTTGTTCTTACCCGAAGAGCCGTGTTCGAGATTGGCGTCGATCGAACCGTAACGCACGCCATCGATCTCAACGCCTTCGCTCAGGTCTTCCAATTGCTCCTGGCTCACTTCGCCGAACGCGCGCGCGCGGTAGGTGCGGGGAATACCGGTGGCGGGCAGTTCCATTTGTCGCTTGAGCCCGCCGTCATTGGTCAGAAGCAGCAGGCCTTCGGTGTTAAGGTCGAGCCGCCCGATGGGCATCAGGCGCGGCGCGTTCTTGGGCAGAGCGTTGCGCAGCGCGGAGTAGATCGTGGGGCGACCGGCCGGATCGCGCTCGGCGGTGATCAGGCCGGTTGGCTTGTGAAACGCGACCAATTGCGTGGGCTCGGGCGCGGCGACGGGCTTGCCATCGACGCTGACGCCCTTGAGGCTGGTGAGAAACGTGGCCGGCGTTCCGACCGGCTTGCCGTCGAGGCTCACGCGCCCATCGGCGATCATGCGCTCAACCTCGCGGCGGCTGGCGACCCCTGCGCGCGCCAGCATCTTGGCGATCCGGTCGCCTTCGGGGCGGTCAGCCGATTTTTCGGGGTTGGTCGGCATGGGATGCGGGTCCTTCGAGACGGGGTTCGGACATTCGTCCTCACCCTTCCTCACGATGAGCGGATGCTTCGGTTCACCCCCATACCCGCTCACCCTGAGGAGGTGAAGCCGCAGGGTGAACCGTCTCGAAGGGCGCGAAAGGAGATCAGCCGGCCTTGGCCATCGCCTCCGCAACAATGGCGTTGAAACGCGCGACTCCGCCCTCAAGCGTGCCGAGAGTGAGTTCGTCGATCGCCCCGCTTTCGAGACCCTGTTGGCCCAGTTCCGCCGCGCGAAAGTCCTCGCAGGCAAACACCCCGCCATCGAGCAGCGCCCAGCTGCGTTCCCAGTGATCGCGCGCCTTGTTTGTTGCGGGCGGCTCTGGGATCAGCATGAAGTCTTCGACCAGCGTGAGGTCGTGCGCCTGCGGCATCAGCACCATGACGTTCACGTAATCGGGACTGGGCACGATCACGGTTGCGGGCAGCAATTGGTAGGCGAAGGTGACCAAACGACGAAGCGCCGCCATATCCGTAAGGTCGATCCCGTCCATTTCCTCCGCGCGGCCCACCGCCGAGCGCAGATGCGGCCCGACCTCATCACCGGCGGTTACGCCATCCTTGAAGAACGGCCCGATCGTGTTCGCGTGGAGGCGCGTGACGTGATAGCTCTCAAGGAACGCGTCCATGATGAGCTTCCAATTGCCTTTGACCGTGTGGGTCTTGCGCCGGAAGAGATAGGCCTCGGGCATACCGAAAGCGGTGAAGTCCTCGCTCACTCGCGCCGCATCGCCGAAATCGGCGTTTTCATTGTGCGCGAACCAGATCAGGCCGCCCCCTTCCAGACTTGGAAGCTCGATAAGAGCGTGGTTGGACTTGTCGAGATCGGGGAAAGTTTCGGGCCGAGGCAGGGCGAGCAGCTTGCCATCAAGACCATAGGTCCACGCGTGATAGGGGCACACCAGCCGTGCCCCGCATTGAGCCTCATTACCTTCCACCAGCCGCGTGCCGCGATGGCGGCAGACATTGAGGAACACGCGGGCGACGCCCTGCCTGTCGCGTGTGATCAGGAGCGGGCGCCCTGTGTCATCGTGCGGCACGGCCATGCCGGGCTCAGGCAGAAGCGCGCTTGGCACCAGCACTTGGGGCAAGCGGTCGAACAACGCCGCCTTCTCGGCGGCGAAATGCGCAGGGTCGGTGTAGTGGCGCGCCGGAACTCTTGAGCCCCCTGCGCGGCGCCGATCCTCGCCATCGCGCACCAGCTCGGCGAGTTTTACCTGCCCAGGGGTTGCGCGCCTTGGCGCCGATGGCTTTTGCAATTGTGTTGTGGACGCGTTCATAGCGGCGTCTTTACCCCTCTGGCTTATTCCTCTCATCCGCGCCTAGTGTCGCACAGATCATATAGTTTTCAAAAGGACGAGTTCGCGTATGGATTGGAGCACGGGCATATTGTTCGGAGTGATCGTCGGCGTTGTCGGCCTCGCCTATCTGGTACCCGCCTTCGCTCCATATCGTCGCAGAATGCCGTTCGTTGCGTTTCTGCTCGGCATTTCATCGGGTTTCCCGCTCACGCTGTTGCTGGGGACGATGACGTTCTGGCTATCTAAAGTGGGCATCGACAAGTCTACAATTGGCTTCGCGATCGGGCTGACCACGCCATACACGCTTAAGTTTCTGTGGGCGCCATTTGTCGATAAGACCCGCATTCCCATTCTCTCCAACCTGTTCGGGCAGCGGCGAGCGTGGCTCTTTGCTGTGCAGGCGGCGCTCGTGTTCGCCCTTTGGCAGCTCGGCACCAGCAACCCGACGAATGAGAATATTGGCGCGTTTGCGCTCTGGGCGATTGTGGTCGCGTTTCTTTCGGCCACGCAAGACATCGTAATTGACGCCTACCGGATCGAGATTCTGCCCGACGCGGAAATTGCGCACGGGACGGCGATGAACCAGTTCGGATATCGCACAGGCAATCTGCTGGCAGGCGCGGGTACGATTTACCTTGCTTCGTCCGAGGGGTACGATGTTGGCTGGGCTATGGCGTATGGGCTAACAAGCTTTCTAGTTCTTCCAGCCGCTCTTGGTGCGCTTTGGGCCGGGGCCGGGCGCTACGATCCGAGCACTGCTCGCGCAGCTGGACAGAAGTTTCGCGAGTGGCTCTTGGAGACCGTCGTGAACCCATTCCGCGAGTTTCTCGGGCGTAAGGGCGCTGTGCTGATCCTGCTTTTCGTGCTTATCTACAAGGTTGGTGATGCGATGGGGCAGGGAATGTTGAACCCGATGATCGTTGAGCTGGGCTTTACCGATACGGAGTTCATCACAATCAACAAGTTCGTCGGCTTTGCCGCTTTGATCGTAGGGTCGGCGCTTGGCGGTCCTTTCATCGCGTGGCTGGGCATGGGGCGCGCGCTTATCATCTCTGGGTTGCTGATGATGCTGTCGAACTTCCTGTTCGTCCTCCTTGCAATTGTCGGCCATTCGCCGCTTATGCTCGCTATAGCGGTGGGCACGGAGAATTTGACAAGCGGGATCGGACTTACGGTTTTCGTGACGTATCTCTCGGGGCTTTCCAACCTTGCCTACACGGCAACGCAGTTTGCGTTGCTTTCGAGCTTTGCCGCCGTGGGTCGGACCTGGTTGGCCACTCCGTCTGGCTATCTTGCGGAAAACCTGGGTTGGGTCGGGTTCTGGACGTTTACAGTGATCGTTGCGGTTCCGGGCATGGCGCTGCTGTGGCTATTGTGGAGCAAAGGATTTGTGGTCGAAAGCGTTCGCCAGACGGGTCCCGATCAGGACGAGGTGGCCGATGATCCCCCGGAGCCCGTCAACGTAAAGCCGCGCGCATCTCCGGCTGAGTGACTACTCAGGCATCTGCCCATTCAGGCGAAGCGCGTCGCCGACCAGATAGAGCGAGCCGGTGATGAATATCGGGAGCGTGTCCTCGGGCAATTGCGCGATCGCGCTTGCAAGGTCGAGCGCGCTCTTTGCGCCTTTGCCGAAGGCCGCTGGCGGATGCCACTCGTGATCGGGCACCGGCACGGCGGTGACGGTCTTGCACCAGGGGCGCATGGGCTCGATGATCGCCTCGGGATTCTTGTTTGCCAGCATCCCGATGATCAGATGGACGCTGTCGTCTGCCCAGAAATCCGCCATCGCCTTCCCGGCGCTGGGATTGTGCCCGCCATCGACCCAGACTTCGCGCCCCTGGGTGAGCGGCCCTTCCTTCAATTGCTGAAACCGGCCCGGCCAATCGACGTAGGTGAGGCCCTGCGCCATCGCCTTTTCCGAGACTTCGATCTCTTCCTGATGGCGCAGCATTGCAAGCGCCAGCCCTGCGTTGCGGATCTGGTGTGGCCCGTGAAGAGTGGGCAAGGGCAGGCTAAGCTCCCCGAACTCGTCGCGATAGATGTGGCGGTTTTCCGGCTCGGCGAGTTCGAACTTGTTCGACCACTTATCGCCCTTGAGCGCCAGCGGAGCGCCCACGCTTTCGGCCCGAATGATGATTTGGCTGGTGGCTTCGGGCACCTGATCGAGCGCGACAAGCGGTGTGTTCTTCTTGGCGATCCCTGCCTTTTCGAACGCGATGCGCGCCATGGGATTTTGCGGCGTGCCTTCCTCAGGTGCGAGCAGGAAGCGTTCGTGATCAAGGCCCAGAGCCGCGATCCCGCTGACCGCGACGGCCGATGGTTCGAGCACGTTGGTTGCGTCAAACCGCCCGCCAAGGCCGACTTCGACCACGCAGGCCTCTGCCGGCTCGCGTGAGAAAGCGAGGAACGCCGCCGCAATCGTCACCTCGAAGAAGCTCGGCCCCAAATCCTCGCTGACATTGAGCACTTCCTCAAGCACGCCCGCGAGAGCGGTGTCCGAGATAAGCTCGCCCGCGATACGAATGCGCTCGTTGTAGCGAACCAGATGCGGGCTGGTCGTGACGTGGACGCGCTTCCCATCGGCCTCGAGCATGGCGCGCAGGAAAGCGCAGACCGATCCCTTGCCGTTGGTTCCCGCGACATGGAAGACGGGCGGCAGCTTGCGGTGCGGGTTGCCAAGACGCTCCATCAGCGCGGTGATCGTGCCGAGGCCAAAGCGACCTTGCGGCACGCTCAACAGCGCAAGGCGATCAAGCTGAGCCTGCACCCGAGGGTCATTCGAGCGCCCGAAATCCACCATCGCGCGAAACTAGGCCGCCTCGGCGGGCTGCATGTAGTCGAGCACCTGCGCGAGCTTCGCCTTGAGCTCGTGGCGGTGCACGACCATGTCGACCATTCCGTGCTTGTGCAGATACTCCGCGCGCTGGAAGCCTTCGGGCAATTGTTCACGGATCGTGTCCTGGATCACGCGCTGCCCGGCAAAGCCGATAAGCGCGCCGGGCTCGGCTATATGGATGTCGCCCAGCATGGCGTAGCTCGCCGTGACCCCGCCAGTGGTCGGATCGGTCAGGACGACAATGTAGGGAAGCCCGGCCTTCTTCAGCCGCCGGGTCATCACGGTCGCGCGCGGCATCTGCATCAGGCTGAGAATACCTTCCTGCATGCGCGCGCCGCCCGCGGCGGTCACTACGACAAAGGCGCATTTGCGGGTCAGCGCACGCTCGGCGGCGGCGCAGAACGCCATGCCGACCGCCATACCCATAGAGCCGCCCAGGAACGAAAAGTCCTGCACGCCGACCACTGCGGGTTGGCCATCAATCGCTCCCGAGCCGACGACAAACGCGTCCTCATGCGGGTTGGCCGCGCGCGCCGCTTTGAGGCGTTCGGTGTATTTCTTGGAATCCTTGAATTTCAGCGGGTCTTCGGTGACCTGCGGCTGCGGCAGCAGCTCAAAGCCGGGGTCGAGCAGCATCGCAAGCCGCGTATCCGCGCCAATGCGCCCGTGATGGTCGCAGCGCGGGCACACCCGCCCATTCTCATCGTATTCCGCCACGAAGAGCATTTCATGGCAATTCGAGCACTTGATCCACAGATCCTTTTCGGTGCTCTTTTTCTCCTCGCCGAAACCCAGCGAGTTGCGGACACGGTTGAACCAGTTCATTTGATTCTATCCCTTGTTGCCAGCGTGTCTGATCGCGTTGACCATGCTGGCTGTCAGCTCCTTTAGCTTAGCCGGGGCCTCAGCGCCATACTCCCCGACCAGATCGACAAACGCAGAGCCAACCACGACGCCGTCCGCGACCTTGGCGATGGCCTCGGCCTGCTGCGGTGTGCGCACGCCGAAGCCGACCGCGACGGGCAGATCGGTCGCGGCCTTGAGTGCGCCGACCGCCTCTTCGATCGAGCTTTGAGCGGCTTGCTGAAGCCCGGTGATCCCGGCGACCGAGACGTAATAGAGAAACCCGTCGGAGCCTTCGAGCACCTGAGGCAGGCGCGCTGCGTCGGTGGTGGGTGTGGCGAGGCGAATGGGGGCGATGCCCGCCTCGCGCAAAGCCGGGCCAAGCTCGCCGTCTTCCTCGGGCGGGATATCGACGCAGATGACGCCATCGACGCCCGCCTTTTGCGCGGCCTGCGCAAACCATTTGGGCCCGCGACGGATCATAGGGTTGGCATAGCCCATGAGGACCAAGGGTGTGTCCGGGTGCCTTTCACGAAACTCGGACGCTATCTGGAGCACATCGGCGGTGGTTGTGCCTGCGCCCAGCGCGCGAAGGTTGGCCGCTTGGATCGCCGGCCCATCGGCCATGGGATCGGTGAACGGCATCCCCAGCTCGATTATGTCAGCACCGCCTGCGACGAGAGCATCAAGATTTGCCCCCGTGTCTCCATCGCCTGCGGTGATGAAGGCGACAAAGGCGGCGCGGGACTTGGCAAAGGCGGATTGGAGGCGGGTCATGTTCAAGCCCCCTCACCTTTAGGGGAGGGGGTTGGGGGAGGGGGCGACGCCCGTAGCTTAGCCACACCCTTAGAAATCTGTGTCAAAACCCCATCCATATTGTTCATGACTTCGATATTCGAGAATCTGATCACATGGTATCCTAGGTCTTCCAGAAACTGCGTTCGCTTAGCGTCATAGCGCTCTTGGCCCGAGTGGCTATCCCCATCAATCTCAACCACCAACTTTGGCTCATTCGAGGCGAAGTCCGCGATGCAATGGCCGATCACCTTTTGCCGGCGAAACTTGATGCCCTCGAACCGTTCGGCGCGTAATTCATGCCAAATCCTTCGTTCGGGCTCAGGCATTTTCTTTCGCATTGCTCTCGCTCGGTTCGTGAGGCGAGGGTCGCGCATCACCCCACTCCCAACCCTCTCCCCAATTGGGGAGAGGGCTTTTGCGATTTGGCAAAGGCGGATTGGAGGCGGGTCATGTATTGTGTTTCTTTCGAAAGAGATTGCTGAGAGCAAAGACCGCAAGCCCTAGGAACAATGTGAACTTAGCCGTTCCCAGACTGAAGCTGGCGCCCACGAGCATACTTCCAATCCAGCCACCGAGTGTAATGAGGCTCGCAGCGGCGAAACCCGCACCCGTGGCTTCGGATAGCGAAGGTCTCACATCTTGACTCCCTGCTGAGGTCTTGCGTCATTGCGAGCGGAGCGAAGCAATCCAGGGCGAGGCGCTCGACCTCTCTGGATTGCCGCGTCGCTTCGCTCCTCGCAATGACGAGTTGAGTGGTTGGTAAAGAACAAATCTCTACCCCGAACTTCGCTCCCTCGTCACCCTGAACTTGTTTCAGGGTCCATCACAAACATCCCTGAGGTGGCAAGGAGCGAGACATGGATGCTGGAAGCGTAGCTGGCCTTGGCCAAACAGGTTCAGGGTGACGGGTAGGGGCGAAGGGGCGCGATCCTGATTCCGTTTTGCTCGCTTCGTCGTTCCGGCGAAGGCCGGAATCCAGTGATTCGGGGCACAACGCGTTCCATTCTGGACCCCGGCCTGCGCCGGGGTGACGGGCGTGGTGTGAGGTGTTCACATCTCCACCCCGAGCTTCTCGGCCACGGTAAAGATGTCCTTATCCCCTCTGCCGCACAGGTTCATGAGTACGATCTGGTCTTCGCGCATGGTCTTCGCGCGTTCAACGACGGCGTGGAGTGCGTGGCTGGGCTCCAATGCGGGGATGATGCCTTCGGTGCGGCACAGCAGTTGGAAACCCTCTAAAGCCTCATCGTCGGTGACGGCAGTGTATTCGACGCGGCCTGTCTCTTTCAGCCAGGCGTGTTCGGGGCCGATGCCGGGATAGTCGAGCCCGGCGCTGATCGAATGGCCTTCGGTGATCTGGCCGTCCTCGTCCTGGAGCAGGTAGGTCTTGTTGCCGTGGAGCACGCCCGGCGCGCCGCCCAAGAGGCTGGCGGCGTGTTCGTCGCCATCAAGGCCATGGCCCGCCGCCTCGACGCCGAGCATTTTCACGTCGCGATCATCGAGGAAGGGGTGGAACAGGCCTAGCGCGTTGGAGCCACCGCCAATGCAGGCGACCAACAGGTCCGGCAGCTTGCCCGTGCGCGCCAGCATCTGAGCGCGCGCTTCGGTGCCGATCACGCTTTGGAAATTGCGCACCATCTCGGGGTAGGGATGCGGGCCCGCGGCGGTGCCGATGATGTAGAAAGTGTCGTGAACGTTGGCGACCCAATCGCGCAGACCTTCGTTCATCGCGTCTTTCAGCGTCGCGCCGCCACTGGTGACGGGGACGACTTTGGCTCCCAGAAGCTTCATGCGAAAGACATTGGGCGATTGGCGCGCGACGTCCTCGGCGCCCATATAGATGACGCAAGGCAGGCCAAATCGCGCGCAAACGGTCGCGGTCGCAACACCGTGCTGGCCCGCGCCGGTCTCGGCGATGATCCGGGTTTTGCCCATGCGCCTGGCGAGCAGGATCTGCCCGATACAGTTGTTAATTTTGTGCGCGCCGGTGTGATTTAATTCGTCGCGCTTGAACCAAATTTGCGCTCCCAATCCCGGATTGGTCCCCTCTCGCATGTACTTGGTCAACCTTTCGGCGAAGTAGAGCGGCGAGGGGCGCCCGACATAATGCTCGAGCAGATCGTCGAACTCGGCCTGGAATGCGGGGTCTTCCTGCGCCGCGCGGTATTCGCGTTCCAGATCGAGGATCAGCGGCATCAGCGTCTCGGCGACGTAGCGCCCGCCAAACTGGCCAAAGTGCCCGCGATCATCGGGCTGGGTGCGAAAACTGTTGGGAGCGGTGGCCAATTCAAAAATCCGTTCGGGCTGAGCCTGTCGAAGCCCCGTTCTCTAACTTCCGGCGCAGCGTTTAAAGAAGTGCAGCCCTTCGACTTAGCTCAGGGCGAGCGGGGTATTAAGCATTTAGCGCGGCTTTGCAGAAGGCGGCGATCTTGTCCACGTCCTTGACCCCCGGCGCGCTCTCCACGCCGCTGGAGACATCTAGGAAGTCGGCGCCGGTCGCACGGATCGCCAGCGCGACGTTGCCGGGGGTGAGCCCGCCCGCCAGCGCCCATGGGGAGCGGTGGGGGTAGTCTTTCAGGATCGCCCAGTCGAAGGCTTCGCCGCGGCCGCCGGGAAGCGCCGAGCCTTCAGGTGCGGGCGCGTCGAAAAGCAGGCGGTCGGCTAGGCCATCGTAGATCGCGCTTTCATCGAGCGATGCGCGGCTGTGCGCGGGCAGAGCTTTCCAGACTTCAATACCAAAGCGCTTCTTGACGGCGAAGAGAGCCTCCGGTGGTTCGCTGCCATGGAACTGGATCACGTCAGGCCGCAGCGTTTCAGCGATGTTCGCAAGGGTGAGCCCACCGGGATTGACGACAAGGACGACCATTTTGACGCTTTCGGGCACGGCTCGGCGAAGCGCTGCGGCGCGTTCAAGATCGACGTGACGCGGGCTCTTCGCAAAATGGACCAGCCCAATATGCGTCGCGCCCGCCTCGGCGGCAGCCGCGATGGCTTCAGGGGTAGAGACACCGCAGATTTTGATCTGCATGGGCATTGGGTCGGCCTACAGCGTCGCCTCGATCGCCCGCGCGGCGGCTTGGGGATCATCGGCCCGGCTGATGGGGCGACCTATCACCAGCACGCTGGCGCCGTTGTCGCGCGCCGAGCGCGGTGTCACAACGCGCTTCTGATCGCCGGTTCCTGATCCTTGAGGGCGAAGGCCGGGGACGACGAAATAGCCGTCTTTCCACTCCTTGTGGACTTTGCCCACTTCCTTTCCCGAGCACACGATCCCGTCCAGCCCGGCTTTGTGCGCCAGCTCCGCCAGCCGCATGACCTGCGTCTCCGCGCTGCCATAGACGCCGGTCGCGGTGAGATCGCTTGAATCCATGCTGGTGAGCGTCGTGACGCCGACGACCTTGCACCCTTCGGCCGCGGCGGCTTTGGCGTCTTCCATCATGGCACGCCCGCCTGACGCGTGGACGGTGACGATCTTGGGCTCGTAGACATGGATCGCCTGCATAGCCCCGGCAACCGTGTTGGGGATGTCGTGGAATTTCAGGTCGAGAAAGATCGGCAATCCCATATGCGCGATTTCGTGCACGCCGTGCGGTCCGTGCGCACAAAAGAATTCCAGCCCCAGCTTTACACCTCCAATATGCGCCTTGACCTTGGAGAGGAGCGCCTTGGCAGGCTCGATCTGCGGCACATCAAGCGCGAGGTATACGGGGTTGCTCATGAATAGTCCTAGCTGATGAGGCCTATGGCGCGGCGGAGGTGTCGTCGGCCGGGGTCAGCGTGTCCCCAGGTTTTGCCGTGCTTTCGACAGGTTTGTCCACGCGCGGTGATGGTGCGCTCGCATCGCTCTTCGCTTCGCCGGAGCTTGGCGCGTGCCGCTGTTGAAGCGCGGTCGAGCGCGCGGCGTTCTCCAGGCTGCGAATGCGGCGGCTGAGGCTCCATTTGACGCTGCGATGGTAGGCCCACATCGGCACCAGGCCGAGCAGAAACGAGATGATTACGAGCGCAGGTACCTTGGTCTCCAGAACCAGATTCTCCCAAAGGGTCACCTCGACCGTGTCCCAGTTGAAGAAGGAAAAGGCGAGCAGCGCTACAAACAGCAGCACCCAGAGTATGGTCCTTACGATCTGCATGGGCTTGCAATCTCCCCCGTTCTTTCCGTCCCGTATGTGATCCTAGGCGATTTGCGCTGGCTGTCGAATCAATCCCGCAAGCGCGCGGATCCCTTGAAAAGCCTAGGCTACACTTGGTTTCAACCAAACACCCGGGCAAATATCGTGTCGACGCGCTTGAAATGGTAGGCGAGGTCGAACTTCTCCTCGAGCTCGGCTTCGGAAAGCGCGGCGGCCACGTTCGGGTCGGCCTTGAGGAGATCGAGCAATTGCAGCGCGCCGGAACTGTCCCAAACCTTCATCGCGTTGCGTTGGACAAGCCGGTAAGCTTCCTCGCGCGTCACCCCCGCCTGGGTCAGCGCCAGCAGCACGCGCTGCGAGTGAACAAGGCCGCCCATTGCATCGAGATTGGTCTGCATGCGCTCCGGGTAGACCAATAGCTTCTCGACCACGCCGGTCAGACGCGCGAGCGAGAAATCAAGCGTGATGGTCGCATCGGGACCGATAAAGCGCTCTACCGAAGAGTGCGAAATGTCGCGCTCGTGCCACAGCGCTACGTTCTCCAGCGCGGGCAGGGCGTAGGCGCGGATCATGCGCGCTTGCCCCGTCAGGTTCTCGGTCAGCACCGGATTGCGTTTGTGCGGCATGGCGCTCGAGCCCTTTTGGCCCGGTGAGAAATACTCCTCGGCCTCGAGCACCTCGGTGCGCTGCAAATGGCGAATTTCGACCGCCAGGCGCTCTATCGAGCCAGCGATCACCGCCAGTGTCGCGAAATACATCGCGTGCCTGTCTCGCGGAATGACCTGGGTGCTGATGGGTTCGGGTGTGAGGCCAAGTTGCTCGGCCACATAGGCCTCGACCGAGGGATCGACGTTGGCGAACGTCCCAACCGCACCGGACACTGCGCAGGTCGCAATTTCGGCGCGCGCGGCGATCAGGCGCTGTCTGCACCGATCGAATTCGGCATAAGCCTGCGCCAGCTTGAGCCCGAAGGTCACCGGTTCGGCGTGAATGCCGTGGCTGCGCCCGATTGTGGCGGTGTATTTATGCTCCTCGGCCCGGGTCCTTAGCGCTGCCAGAAGGGCGTCAAGATCGGCCAGAAGGATGTCGGAAGCGCGCGCCAGCTGCACCGAAAGGGTCGTATCGAGCACATCCGATGACGTCATGCCCTGATGCATGAACCGCGCTTCTTCGCCGACATTCTCCGCGACCCAGGTGAGAAAGGCGATGACGTCATGCTTGGTCACCGCCTCGATTGCATCAATCGCATCGACATCGATCACCGGGTCCGTCGCCCACCAGTCCCACAGCGCCTTGGCCGCCGATTGGGGCACAACGCCTAGCTCGGCCAGCTTTTGGGTCGCATGGGCTTCGATCTCGAACCAGATCCTAAACTTGGCCTCAGGCTCCCAGATTGCGGACATTTCAGGACGGGCATAACGCGGAACCATGGCGTGATCTTTCGTGAAGGGAAGGATGGGTGCTGGGGCGCGGCTATGCGCGCATCCGCAACTTGGCAAGGCCGGGCTGTAACTTCACGGTGGGGAGCGGCGAACGAAGGGGCAGGAGGACAGTGTCGATGCACAGCGCCAAGTCGGCGTCGGGCAGTGCCGCGCGCGCTCGCCTGGCCGAGGAGAAGTATCCGCCGTTTGTTCGCGTGACCCTGCGTCGCTGGGTGAAATGGTATCTGGACGGCACCGAGACGTTCTGGCCGATCAGCGATGCGATGATCCGGTTCTTCGTCGGCATGTGGTTTCTTCGATCGGGCCTTGTGAAGGCTGCGGATTGGGAAACCGCGCTGTATCTTGCGGCCAACGAGTATCCGGTCAGCTGGATGGAGCCTGCGACCGCCGCGCTCATCGGCGTAGCGATCGAGCTCGTCGGTCCGGTGCTGCTCATTGCGGGGCTATTCACGCGGCCCGCGGCCATCGCCATGGCGGCGCTCACCGTGATATCGCAGGCGGCGTATGTGCCTACCACAAGCAATTTGGTCGTGATCGCCTTGCTCGTCTGGTACGCCGTGGCCGGGCCGGCGGCGCTTTCACTCGACCGGATGCTTGCCAGCGGGCTGCGGACCAGCGCGCTGCCTTTGGCCGGTCCGGCGATCCGCGCCGCCGATTGGTCTCGCGAGAACCTCGGCCCTGTCTTGCTGGCGATCCTGCGACTGTGGCTGGGCGTCACGCTGCTTGTCTATGCGGGCGTAGTCGAGCCGCCCGTGGCGATCCAGACGTGGTTGCCGACCATGGTCTTCTTTGGCTTTCCCGATTGGTTGGCGGTGGTGGTCTCGCTCTTCTTCTTCACCGGCTTTGGAGCCGTGATCGTTTCCTATGGCCTGTTCTTTCTCATCGCGTTCTTCATGATCGCCGACGCGCATCCCAACGTGACGCTCTTCCCGTTTCTCTTTCTTGCTCTTTACGAGGCACGCGGGGCGGGGCTCTTTTCAGTGGATCGCGCGATCCTGACGTGGATGGAACGGAACATCCTGTTCGACCGGAATTACGAAGACATACCGGAGAACTGGCCGCACGTCGTCGTCGTGGGGGCTGGATTTGGCGGGCTTGAGGCAGCGGCGCGGCTGAAACGCTTGCCAGTTCGCGTTACGCTTATCGACAAGCGCAACTACCACCTGTTTCAGCCACTGCTCTACCAAATTGCGACCGCGACACTCAACCCGGCCGACATCGCCACGCCCATCCGATCTCTGTTTCGCGGCGACGGAAATGTCCGCGTGTTGAAGGGTGAGGTCACCGCGATAGACCCCAGGGCAAAGACCCTGACACTGGCAAACGGTCGCGAGGAGAGCTTCGACCGGCTCGTGTTGGCGACGGGGGCGACCCACAGCTATCTTGGCAAGGATGAGTGGGGCGCTCACGCTCCGGGACTTAAGACAATCGAAGATGGCATCGCGGTACGCAGTACCATCTTGGATGCCTTCGAAAAGGCCGAAGCGATCGATGATCCGGAACGCATCAAACGCCTTTTGACCTTCGTTATCGTCGGCGCGGGTCCGACCGGGGTTGAGCTCGCCGGTGCCATCGCCGAGCTTGCCAGACTGCATGTCGAGCGCGAGTTTCGAACGGTCGATCCGGCAAGCGCGCGGGTGATCCTGGTGCAGTCGGCCCCGCGTATCCTTCCCGCCTTTCGCCCAGAGCTTTCGAGCAAGGCGCAGGCATCGCTCGAGGCGCTTGGTGTCGAGGTCCATGCGGGTCGAAGGGTGACGCGTATCAGCGCGAGCCAGGTTTGCATCGGGCAGGACGAGTGCATCGACAGCGAGACGGTTCTCTGGGCCGCTGGCGTCACCGCGTCACCCGCCGCCCAGTGGCTCGGCGCGAAATCCGATCGCTCTGGCCGGGTTGAGGTGGACGACCGTATGCGTGTGATCGGCGCTGATGGAAAGCCGATCGCTTCGATTTACGCCATCGGCGATACCGCAAGGAGCCTCGCGTGGGATGGAAAGCCGGTTCCGGGCCTGGCGCCCGCTGCCAAACAGGCGGGCGCTTATGTTTCTCGCATGGTCGAGGCGGAATTGCTTGGCAAGGAATCCCCCGGCCCCTTTGTCTACAAGCATCAGGGCAGCCTTGCCACCATTGGCCGCAAGTCGGCTGTCGCGGATTTTGGCCATTTCAGCCTTTCGGGGGCTAGCGCCTGGTGGCTTTGGGGTCTTGTCCATGTAGGCTTTCTGACTGGTGCCAGAAACCGGCTGACAGTCGCCATCAACTGGGGCTGGAGCTTTTTCGCCAACCACTCCGGGATCCGTCTGATCACGGGACCCGGCCAAGTCCCCCCAATGAACAAAGCGCCTTAACGAATAAGTCCGCGCGCGCGCAGGCTGACATGGCCCTCTCGACCGACGATGACGTGATCGTGCAACGTCACGCCCATGTGCTCACCGGCTTCGGCGATCTTCTGCGTAATCTGGATGTCGGCCCGGCTCGGTTCGGGGCTTCCGCTAGGGTGATTGTGAACGAGAATGAGCGCGGAAGCGCCCACATCCATCGCCCGGCCAATCACTTCGCGCGGATGTATGGCGGCTTCGTCGATCGATCCTTCTGCGTGGTGGTGATCATCGATCAGGCGATTCTTGGTGTCGAGGTAGAGCACCCGGACCCTCTCCTTGTTGAGATGGGCCATGTCGATCGCGAGATAATCGAGCAAAGCTTGCCAGCTTGAAAGGACAGGCTTGTCGGCCACTTCGCTCCGGGCCATGCGCCGCGCCGCTATAGCGACGCTCTTGAGCGCGGCTGCGCTGGTTTCGCCGACGCCGCTCACCTGCTGGAGCGCAGCCGGATCGGCGTTGAGCACGCCCGCAAGCGACCCGAAACGGGCTATCAAGGCTTTGGCGACCGGCTTGGTATCGCCTTGCCTGATCCCGGCAAACAAGAGGTATTCGAGCACTTCGTAATCCGCCAGCGCTTCGGCCCCACCCTTTATCAGCCGCTCTCGAAGACGAGCGCGATGGCCTTTGCCAGCAGCCTTGCCCGCGCTCTCGGTCATATCCGGCCGACCCAATGGCTCACCAAAATCAAAGCTGTCATCGCTCGTCGCCACCGGACCTCCCGTCGATCGCCAGCGCGCTTTTGCCTTGTGCTTCATTGCCTTTGCTTGAAGATGCGCGCAAGTGTCCGGGCGTCATGGGGTCAGTTGAGACGGATAATCCGCGGCGAGCGAAGGGCGGCTGGGCGCGCTGGCCTGCTCGCATCGGTGTGGCGCTGATAGTTCTCCTGCTTATCGTAGGGAGCACCCTTTGGTTTTCGCGCGAGCGCATCGCGACTGACCTGATCGACGACTACATCTCCCAGACCGGTCTTGAGGCCACTTACGACCTGGTCTCAATCGGCGCCAAACGCCAGGTGATCGCCAATGTCCTGGTCGGGGATCCGAGCGCGCCTGACCTTACGATCGAGCGTGTAACCGTTGATCTGAGCTATGGTTTTGGCACCCCGGAGGTCGGCTTCGTCAAGCTTGAGCGTCCAAAGCTGTTTGGCACCTTGATCGATGGCACTTTGAGTTTCGGTGCGCTTGACCCGATCGTGTTCGGCGAGAGCGCAGAACCGTTTGCCGGACTGCCCGAGATTGCCATCGATATCGTCGAGGGCGGCGCCCGTCTCGACACCGATTACGGCAGAATCGGATTGGCGCTTGAAGGGGAAGGGCCGCTGGATAATGGATTTGCCGGGACACTGGCGGTCGTCGCCCCCGATTTTGGCATCGACGAATGCGCGACAAGAAGCGCTACCGCCTATGGCACGCTCACCACGAAAGCCGGTTCACCGCGTTTCGAAGGGCCGCTTCGCCTGCGGCGGCTGAAGTGTGAGGGCGCCGAGCTGGCTTCGGTGGATGTTGGTGCTGTTCTGAGCGCTGACCGTGAGTTTGCACGCGTCGACGGGGAATTCGACCTCTCGACCGGAGCCATCGAATATTCCGGTAATCGGGCGCGCAGCGTATCCGGGCGGGCCGGCCTTTCGGCGGGCTGGGACGACCTGATTCTCGATCACGACCTCACGATTGAGGCGATCGATACCCCTTACGTCACGCTTGCGAGCTTGCGCGCCGATGGCGTCTTGCGCAGCGCTCGCGGTTTTACAGAAAGCTCGTGGAACGCCGATTTGCAAGGCGCGGAAGTGCTTGTGGCTCCCGCAGCGAGCGGTGCCATCGCCGAGGCGCGCAGAGCGGCTTCGGACACTCTGGTCGCCCCGCTGCTTGGCCGGTTCGAGCGCGGGCTGAGTGAGGCAATGGGCGGGAATGTGCTAAACGCCGATGTGGTCGGGCGGATCGGCCCCCGATCGGCCAGTGTTGTCGTCCCCACGGCTCGCCTGCGTAGCTCCAATGGCGACGTTCTGCTCGCGCTCTCGCGGGTCAGCTGGAGCGCGTCGGGTGAGGAGACTTCGACCCGTTTGTCGGGGAACATTTTAACCGGCGGGCAAGACCTGCCACAAATAACCGGTCGGTTTGAGCAGGATGCAGGGGCACCTCTGTCGATGCGGTTGTCGATGGCGCCCTACAGCGCCGGCGCGGACAGCCTCGAGCTCTCCCGCCTGAACCTTCGGGAGCTTCCGCAAGGGGGATTTGCCTTCGCTGGACGCGCGCAGGTGAGCGGAGCGATCCCGGGGGGCGCTGTTCGGAACCTGTCTCTGCCGCTCAATGGACGTTTCGAACCCGCAGCGGGGCTATCGGTTGGCGCACAGTGCGAGACGGTCCGGTTCGCTCAGATCCGATACGCCGATCTGTCCCTCGACAAGCAAACCTTGCGCCTATGCCCCGAGAAGGCGCGCGCGATGCTCACCTATGATGAGGCTCTCGAAATTGCGGTTCAGGCGAATAACGTGCGGGTCGTGGGCGCGCTTTCGGATTCGCCGACCCGGTTCGAAGCGCAGAACGCGCGGCTGCGCTACCCTGGCGGCTTCGAGCTGATGCAGGCCTCGGCCACTATCGGCGAACCAGACAACGCCCTGCGCCTGTCGAGCGCGCGCTTCACTGGCGCGTTGGAGGCTGAGACCAGCGGCGAGTTTTCAGGCGCGGCTGCGGGTCTTGATGTGGTGCCGCTCGATGTCAGCGATCTTGCTGGGCAATGGAGCTTCAACGACGGTGTCCTTTCCGTCTCGAAGGCCAGCTTTACACTGACGGATCGGGTGGAGGGGCTTGCGCGCTTCAATCCCCTCAGCTCGGAGGACGCCACTCTCACCTTGGATGGCTCGGAAGTCACCGCGCTCGCCCGCCTCAGCCACAAGGCTTCCGGAGCGCCGGTTACAAGCGTCGCGATTGCACACAGTCTCGCCTCGTCTGAGGGTTCCGCGCTGCTCGAAGTGGACGCTCTAAAGTTCGACGACAGCTTTGCCATGAGCGATCTCACGCCCCTTGCCGAAGGTGTAGTGGCTTACACGAACGGAACGGTTGCCGGGGAGGGCCGTATCGCCTGGGCAGGCGAGGATATCAGAAGCACCGGCGCGTTTCGTAGCGACAGTCTCGATCTTGCAGCCGCCTTTGGACCGGTCACCGGGATGAAGGGCGAGGTGCGTTTTAGCGATCTCCTGAGCATGACCACTGAGCCCTCTCAGGTCATCGAGATCGAATCGATCAATCCAGGCCTGGAGGTGCTGGCCGGAAAGGTCCGTTTCTCGCTCACTGACGGCGAGATCATCGACGTGGAGGACGCGCGCTGGCCGTTCATGGGCGGCAGCCTCATCATGAGACCAACGACGCTGCGCTATGGTACCGATTCCGAACAGCGCTACACCTTTGAGATCGTCGCGCTCGACGCGGCCAAATTCGTAACGCAAATGGAGCTGAGCAATCTGGGAGCGACCGGTATCTTCGACGGGCTGGTCCCGGTTGTTTTCGACGCGCAGGGCAATGGTCGGATCGAGGGAGGCGAACTCGCCAGCCGTCCACCCGGCGGGAATGTCTCCTATATCGGTGAGCTGACTTACGAGGATATGGGGACCATCAGCAACTTCGCGTTTCAGTCGCTGCGCAGTCTCGATTATCGCCACATGGGCGTGGATCTGGAGGGCGACCTGGCCGGAGAGATTATCACGCGTTTTCGAATTGATGGCGTGCGTCAGGGCGCGGACGCCAGCCAGAACTTCATCACACGACGCCTTTCAAGGCTGCCGATCCGGTTCAACGTGAATGTGCGGTCTGAAAACTTCTACGAACTGGCGACGATGGTCCGGACCTTTTGGGATCCGACTTCGCTTCCGGATGCGCCTCTGGACGAGATCAAGCGGGGTGACCCTTCGCGCCCCATGCGCGATGTTCCGGCGCCTCCATCGGAGACGGACGGGGTCGATACGGACGTTCTGCGCCCCGATGAACCCCGCGTTCAACCTCCAGAAAGCGAGACACTGCCATGATATTCTTGAAATTGACCGGAGCGCGCTCGCCTGCCAGTTTCCCGGTGAGAACAGGGAAAGGGGCGCGTGCGGTGCGAGCAGCGAGAGGATTGTCGACGGGGCTTTTGGTGATCGGCGCAGGCGCGCTTGGTGGCTGCATAAACGTCGCGGCGCCTGAAGACCCGATCGTGATCGAGCTGAACATAAATATTCGCCAGGAAGTCATTTACCGGCTCGCCGAAGACGCGGCCGATACGATTGAGGAAAACGCGGACATATTCTGAAAGCGCTTTCGGCGATGTTCAGAGGATGTTCGAGACCAAGGGAAGAGGCATGAGGTATCTGGGCAAAACCGTGTTGACCGCGACGGGCGCGCTCGCGCTTAGCGCTCTGGCAAGCGCACCGCTTTCGGCGCAGCGGGATCCCGCCTACGCTCAAGCTCGCGCGAACGGCGAGGTGGGTGAGCAGATTGACGGGTATCTCGGCGTTGTCGGCGCGGCGACGCCCGAACTGCGTCGCCTTGTTGATGACATAAACATCAAGCGGCGCGCGGTTTACGCAAGAAAAGCCCAGGAAAACAACGCGACTTTGGAGCAGTATGCGCTCACCGCCGGATGCCAGGCGATCGCCCGTACGGTTCCGGGGGAGAAGTACCAGGCGCCTGATCGCACATGGAAAACGCGAACGAGCGAGCCGCCGGAGCGACTGCCGCAGTGCCCCTAAGAGCGCACCGCGCCACGTACCACTTCGGGCCCGCCTTTCCAAAATAAGACGAAAGACGCATAATCGGGGCGTCGGGCATGGTTGACTTGAGATTTGCCCCCTTCTAAGGCGCGCCTGCCCTTGGCGGGCAGCTCTTTGCGCGTGCCTGACGCTCTTATTGGGACGCTAGGTGTGAACGAGGAAAAACCCGCACGGGAACCCATCGCTGAGGATGCGCGGCTCGACGCGCTCGATGAGCGGCTCAGAACCGCGACCGAGCGCGAAGAAAAGCGCAACTCGTCCAAAGTTCAGGGCGTTGATGCGAATTATCGCAGCGGCAACCGGGCCTTGGCGGACCTGATCGGCGGGGTGCTCGGTGGCACTGTTGTGGGCCTTGCTATTGACGCGCTGGCCGGCAGCACACCATGGGGTCTGTTGGTCTGCCTGTTCCTTGGGATCGGGGTGGCTTTCAGAAACATAATTTCAGCGGCGAACACCCGCCCTGACGATCAAGGCGACGCTCCGAAATAAGGCGAGGGCGCCGAACGTCTTGGTCAGGGGCGCGTTTCTTAGAAGGCATTGAGGACCGACAGACGTGGCAGCCGAAGAAGGCAAAGTCGATCCGATGAAGCAATTCCAGATTGAGCCGATCTTCGGGTCGGAAAACTGGGAGATTGCCGGGTTCAGCATCGCATTTACGAACTCTGCGCTGTGGATGGCCGTGACGGTCATCCTGCTGGTGGCGTTCGTCTATGGTGGAATGCGGCGTGAATTGGTGCCGGGCCGCTGGCAGATGGCGGTCGAGACCATGACCGGCTTCATCGACAACATGTTGGAGGCGAACATTGGCAAGGAAGGGCGCAAATACGTGCCCTACATTTTCAGCCTGTTCATGTTCATCCTCTTTGGCAACCTCTTGGGCCTTCTCCCGATCGGGCTGGTGGGTTTGCACCCGTTCACCTTCACCAGTCATTTCACGATTACGGGCGTGCTGGCGCTGATGAGCTTCTCGATTGTTCTGATCGTCGGTTTTTGGAAGCACGGCATCGGGTTTTTCGGCCTGTTTGTGCCGCACGGGACGCCCGTCCTGATGACCCCGCTTCTGTTCGTCATCGAACTGTTTTCTTTCCTCATTCGCCCGATCAGCCTTGCGCTGCGCTTGTTCGTGGCGATGATGGCCGGACACGTTCTTTTGAAGATTCTCGCGACCTTCGTGATCGACAGCCTCAACGCAGGACCGCTGCTGGGCGCGACGGTCGGTCCTGCCGCGCTCATCCTGATGATCGCGATCAGCGCGCTTGAGATCCTTGTGGCCGGCATCCAGGCCTACGTGTTCGCTCTGCTTTCGTCGCTGTACATCAACGACGCTGAAAACCTTCACTAATCCACTTACACAACGATTTTCCCAAGGAGTATTTAGAATGGATATGGAAGCCGCCAAGATGATCGGTGCCGGTCTCGCCGCCGTAGGCGCCGGACTTGCAGCTCTCGGTGTGGGCAACGTCTTTGCCTCGTTCCTCGAAGGCGCGCTGCGCAATCCGGGCGCGGCGGACAGCCAGCAGGGCCGCCTCTTCATTGGCTTCGCCGCCGCCGAACTTCTCGGTCTGCTGGCGTTCCTCGTGGCCGTCATCCTGGTCTTTGTCGCGTAAGCGATATCGCATTTGGTCAGGGACGCCATTTGATTGCGCCCTGACCAGACACGAACCTGCACGCGGACCAGCCAATGCCTCAGATAGATCAAGTCCTAGAGACGTTCTCCAGCCAGCTCTTCTGGCTCGCGGTGTTCTTCGGGATCACGTATTTCCTCGTCGGTCGGGGCATGGTCCCCAAGGTCATGGGAACGGTCGAACTTCGTGACAAGCAGATTGCCGACGACTTGGCGGCTGCCAAGGCGGCGCGCAACGCGGCGGACACGCAGGAAGAGGAATGGCGGCTTCGCGAGAACGAAAACCGTGCAGAAGCCCAGGCGCTTGTCGCGGAGGCCAAGACGAAAGCGGCAGCGAGCAGCGAGGCCAAGCTGTCCGAAGCGCAAGCGCGGCTCGACGCCAAACTGGCCGAAGCCGAGGCTCAGATCGAAGCGGCGCGCGCGAGTGCCATGACTGAGATCGAGAATGTGGCGGCCGACGCCGCGCGCGATATTGTCGCTCGCTTGGCGGGCGCCGATATCAGTGAAGCAGCGGCCAAAGCGGCGGTAAAGGAGGCCATGGTCGATGCTTAGTTTCACCGGTCTGATGATCGCGGCCAGCGAGCCAATGCTCGCTGACGACGGCGAAGGCGGGAAGTATCTGAAGGAAGAGTACGCCGCGCTTGGCTTCGACGATTATGGCTGGGTTGCGCTTGCCATGGCGATCCTTCTTGCAGTGATGGTCTGGAAAAAGGTGCCCAGCCTTCTGGCGGGTGGGCTCGATGCCAAGATCGAAGAAATCAAGTCTCAGCTCGAAGACGCCAAGGCCTTGCGGGCTGAGGCCGAAGCCCTGCGCGATGAATACGCCGCGAAGATGGCCGGCGCTCAGAAGGACGCCGAGGCCATGATGCAAAACGCGAAGGCCGAAGCCGACGCCCTGCTAGCCAAGGCCGAAAGCGACAGTGAGAAAATGGTCGAGCGGCGCCAGCGCATGGCTGAAGAGAAGATCGCGGCCGCTGAACGCGACGCGCTCGACGCCGTGCGCAAACGCGCGGTTGACGCGGCGGCCGTAGCGTCACGCTCGCTTATTGCGCAAAAGCATGATAGCAAAGCGGACAGCAAATTGGCGGATGAAGTGATTTCCCAGCTCTAGCGGCTCGCAGCCTCAGCCTTGAGGCGCGCCGTTTGGGATCTTGAGTTGGAGAGGGGAAAGGCGGTCCATTTTGGGCCGCCTTTCTTGTGTGCACGCCCTGGGTTGAGCGGTTTATCGGGGCGCCCTTGCTCTATCGGGACGGGTCGAACACCACCTTGCCCACAAGGCGACGCTCCGCCATGGCCGCAAAGCCCTCTTGCCAGCGCGACAAAGGCAGCTCCATGGCGAGCGCGGGCGTGATCTGGCCCGCTTGCGCCAGCTCGCGAAGGGCGGCGTTGATCGCAGCGCCGCGCTCCGGAAAGCGCCGCGCGTATTCACCGGCGCGAAGCCCGACAATCGAGAACCCCTTTATCAGCGGAATGTTCGCCGCGACCTCGGCAATCCGACCGCTGGTGAAGCCGACGACCACCAGCTTGCCTCCGAAAGCGACGCAGCGTGTGCATTCGTCAAAGACGTCGCCGCCCACCGTGTCGAAGACTATGTCGCACAGTTTGCCGTCCGTAAGCTCCGACACGGTTTCGCGGAAGCGCCCTTTGCTGACGATCACCGCATCGGGCGAGGCAAACCGTTCGATATCGGCGCGTTTCGCGTCGACCCCTGTCGCCGCGATGGCCTTGGCGCCAAGGGTCTTGGCCAGATCGAGCGCGGCGAGGCCAACACCGCCGCTGGCGCCGGTCACCAGCACGCGTTGCCCAGCTTCGAGCCCGCACAGCTCGACCAGTCCTGTGTAAGCGGTTGAGTAGGCCGCGCCCATGGCCGCAGCTTGCGCGAAGGAGAAGTTCGCCGGCATCGTCGAGAGCGCGCGCGCGGGCAAGCTCGCCACCTCGGCAAAGGCTCCGGTCTTGTTGCCGCCCATGACCCGGTCACCGGCTGACAAGCCGTTTTCGGGATCGGCCTCGATCACTTCGCCCGCGCATTCAAGCCCGCTGGTAAAGGGTAACTCCGGTTTGAACTGGTACGCCCCGCGCGTCATCAGCAAGTCGGGGTAGTTCAGCGAAGCGGCGCGGACGCGCACCAGCACCTCGCCGGGCTGACGCTTGGGCACGGGGATATCGACGAGCGAAACGCCTGACAGGTCTTCGCTCAGGTTCTCAACGCACAGCGCTTTCACAGCTTAGCCCCCTCCTTCGAAGGAGGGGGTTGGGGGTGGTGGTAGTGCGTTGCAAATCTCTCGCAGCCCCCACCCCTTGCTCCCCTTCCCAAGGGGAGGGGAGGTGCATTGCGCTCATTTCCACCTCAGAAGTTGTCCTTACCCGCTCTCAACGCCGCAAAAGTCTCGTGCGGTGCGCTGCCGCCCCATTTGGCGATGATCGCAGGGTCGTCGGCCCTGAGGAAGGGGTTGGTGGCGAGCTCGCGGCTCAGAACCGTAGGCACGGTGGGTTCGCCCCTCGCGCGTTTGGCCTCGATCTCGGCAGCGTAGGCCTGGAGCTCTTCGTTGTCCGGGTCCGCGTGCAGCGCGAACTTCGCGTTGGCGGCGGTGTATTCGTGCGCGCAGTAGAGCGTGGTCGCGGTGGGCATGCGGCGAATGCGATCGAGGCTGTCCCAGAATTGCTCGGGCTCTCCTTCGAACATCCGGCCGCAGCCCAGCGCGAACACGGCGTCGCCCACAAACGCGATGCCTTCCTCGACAACATGGAACGCGACATGCCCGTTGGTATGACCCGATACGTCGATCACGTTGGCGCTGTGCTCGCCCAGATTCACGACATCGCCATGCGCAACCACGCGGTCGATGTGCGAGAGTTTCTCGACTTCCTTCGGAGCCAGAACGCGCGCGCCCGTCGCCTCCACGATCTCGGTGTTGCCGCCGGCGTGATCGGGGTGCCAGTGGGTGTTCCAGATATGCGTGATCGTCCAGCCTTTGGCCTCGGCCTGTTTGAGGTATTCCTTCGCGTCGGGCGTGTCGATCGCGGCGGTCTCTTCGGTAACCGAGTTATGGAGCAGGAAGCCGTAATTGTCGGTGAGGCAGGGGAATTGGTGAACGTGCAGCATGGGGTCCTCTCTTTGCACGCGAGGATACCGCTGGTCACCGGATTAGGAAAGGCCCGCTCTCCGGTCGGGAAAGCGGGCCTCTGTCCCATTGTGAGTTCCTGCGCAAGCAGGAACCCAGTCAGGTGATGCCATGGGCTCCTGCTTTCGCAGGAGCTCACATCATTCACACGATCAGTCGTCGGACTTCTTGAGCGCTTCGCCCAGAATGTCGCCCAGCGACGCGCCGCTGTCGGACGAACCGAACTGCGCCACCGCTTCCTTCTCTTCGGCGATCTGACGCGCCTTGATCGAGAAGTTGGGCTTCTTCGAACGGTCGAAGCCGGTGACCATCGCATCGACCTTCGCGCCGACCTGGAAGCGGTCGGGGCGCTGCTCGTCGCGGTCGCGGCCAAGGTCGGAACGCTTGATGAAGCCGGTCGCGCCGTCGTCGCCGACCTGCACTTCGAGGCCGCCATCGCGCACTTCGAGGACCGTGACGGTAACCGTCTGACCCTTGCGCAAGGAACTGGTATCGGCGCCCTCGGCGCTCGGCGCGCCCTTTTCGAGCTGCTTCATACCAAGGCTGATGCGCTCTTTCTCGACATCGACATCGAGCACGACCGCCTTGACCTCTTCACCCTTGCGGTGAAGCGCCAGCGCGTCCTCGCCCGAAATGCCCCAGGCGATGTCGGACATGTGGACCATCCCGTCGACGTCGCCATCGAGCCCGATGAACAGGCCGAATTCGGTGGCGTTCTTGACTTCGCCCTCGACTTCGCTGCCGACCGGGTGCTTCTCGGCGAACTCGTCCCACGGATTGCGCTGGGCCTGCTTGAGACCAAGGCTGATGCGACGCTTTTCGCTGTCGACTTCGAGCACGATCACGTCGACTTCCTGACTGGTCGAGACGATCTTGCCGGGGTGGACGTTCTTCTTGGTCCAGCTCATCTCCGAGACGTGGACCAGGCCTTCGATGCCCGGCTCCAGTTCCACGAACGCGCCGTATTCGGTGATGTTGGTGACGGTGCCGGTGAGCTTGGCGCCGACCGGGTACTTGGCGGATACACCGTCCCACGGATCGCTTTCCAGCTGCTTCATGCCCAGGCTGATGCGCTGCGTTTCGGCGTTGATGCGCACAATCTGCACGGTCACGGTCTGGCCGATTTCGATGATCTCGCTGGGGTGGTTGACCCGCTTGTAGCTCATGTCGGTGACGTGGAGCAGGCCGTCAATGCCGCCCAGATCCACGAAGGCGCCGTAATCGGTGATGTTCTTGACCACCCCGTCGATCACCTGACCCTCGGCCAGCTTGTCGATCAGTTCGCTGCGCTGCTCGGCGCGGGTCTCTTCGAGGACCGCGCGGCGCGAGACGACGATGTTGCCGCGGCGACGGTCCATCTTGAGGATCTGGAAGGGCTGGGGCACTTCCATCAGCGGGGTGACATCGCGCACGGGACGGATATCGACCTGGCTTCCCGGCAGGAAGGCGACGGCGCCGTCGAGATCGACCGTGAAGCCGCCCTTGACGCGGCCGAAAATACGCCCCTCGACGCGCTTGCCTTCGCCAAATTCGTTTTCGAGCTTGTCCCAGGCGGCTTCGCGGCGGGCGCGGTCGCGGCTGAGCATCGCTTCGCCATCGGCGTTCTCGACACGGTCGACATAGACTTCGACTTCGTCGCCGACGCTAAGCCCGTGATCGTCTTCGCCGCGCGCGAATTCCTTGAGGTTGACGCGGCCTTCGCTTTTGAGGCCCACGTCGATGACGGCGTAACCGGCTTCAATCGCGGTTACAGTGCCCATGACGACACGGCCTTCAAAGCCTTCATCGCCGGCGCCGCCGAGTTGTTCATTGAGAAGCGCTTCGAAGTCGTCGCGCGTCGGCATTTCCTGGGGGTTAGGTGCAGTTGCCATAGGTAAGGGGCAGTCCTGTTTTCGTTTTGCTACCGGCCACCGGTTTCTCCGGGGTCTTAAACTGCCTCCCACGCACCATTGCGAGGGCTAGCAGGGCAAGAGGCCGATCTCTCCGCAAGGCCGGATGCCGCTGCGAAGGTTCCTTCAATCCAATAGATTTCGAGAACGGGCGCGCGCCTAGGCGAAACCAGCCCGAAAGGCAAGGGAATAGCGGTTTTCTTGAGAGCGGAAAGTCAGGTATTGCATCAGGACCTCAGGCGCAACCTAAGGAATTAGCAGGATATTAGGCAAACCCGTCCATGCAGGCGGCCATGACGAAGAGACTGCCAGGATTGGAGGCATTACGCGGCATCGCAGCTCTAATCGTCGCCTATAACCATGCCGCGTATTTCTCCGGCTATGGCGATTTCGGGAAAACAATCCTAGTTCGCGGCCATGTGTCTGTCGACCTGTTCTTCATGCTGTCGGGCTTCGTATTGGCCCGTGCTTTTGAAAGCAGAATGCCGCAATCGCTCGATTTTCTTATCATGCGTTTCAAGAGGCTTTGGCTTCTGCTCGTGATCGGAGTCGCACTTGGCGGGCTGCACTTTGCAATGCAGGGATTATCGGCAGAGACGTTGATGCCCTATCTCGTCTTCGGTCTCATCCTGCCGATGATAGGCTACCAGATCGCGCTTAACCCGCCGGCCTGGTCGATCTTCTTCGAATTGCTGGCCAACTGGTTCCATGCAGCGATTCTCAAGGATTTTGGAATGGCATCGCTGATTGCAGTCTCCTTGGTATGTGCAATCGTCATGCTGCCCTATCTGGGGGCGCACGGAACGCATATGGGGCACGAGGCCGAGACATTCTGGCTCGGCGTGCCACGCGTCATCATGTCCTATTCGCTAGGCATAGTTCTCTATCGTTGGAACGGAGATCGAGAGCGGATTTCGATCCACTTCGCATGGCCGCTACTGCTCCTATTTCCGTTGCTGGTTGGGCTGATCAGTCAGGCTGACGATCTGCGGTTTGAGCTGCTTTTTGTGATAATCGTGAGCCCGGTCATGATGCTCGGAGCGCTTTCTTTGCCGTACTCACGACTGGCCTGCAAACTGGGTGCGATTTCATTCCCGCTCTATGCCGTGCATGCTCCGGTTCAGTGGATGGTCCTCGCTGCTGGCGGGAATTTCATCGTCGCGTTCCTTGTATCGATCGCAGCCGGTCTTGGGGTCGGACTGGCTTTTGATGCGAATTGTCGACGGACCTTTGGGTTCCTGCCTAGACCCATCACGGCCAACCAACCGCAGGTCTGAGTTCTGCCCCGCTAGCCTGCTTGCAGAGCCTCCTTAACCGCCTCCAGCACCGTCTCGAACGCCTGCTCACGGTCAAACGCGGTCGTGTCGATCACCAGAGCGTCGGGCGCGGCCCTGAGCGGCGCGTCGGCGCGCTGAATGTCGCGGGCGTCGCGGGCCACGATGTCCTTCTCGATCTCGTCGAGCGGGATTTCGATTTCGCGGCCAAAACCGCTGGCGGTCATCTCAAGCCAGCGTCGCCGGGCGCGTTCGTGCACGCTGGCGGTGATGAACAGCTTCACATCGGCATCGGGCGCAATGACGGTGCCGATATCGCGCCCGTCGAGCACGGCGCCGCCGGGCTGTTCGGCAAAGGCGCGCTGGCGCCGGAACAGCGCCTCGCGCACCGCCGGGTGAACCGACACGCGGCTGGCGAGCCCGCCCACTTCTTCGGACCGCAGGATATCATCGTCCAGCAGATCGTCGGAAAAGGCGCACGCTGCCAGTGCATCGGATTCATTATCCGGATCGCCTTCATTGATCGCCACCTGTCGCCCGACGGCGCGGTAGAGCAGGCCCGTGTCGAGATGCGGCACGCCAAAATGCACCGCCAAGCGCTTGGCAATCGTGCCTTTGCCCGAGGCGGTGGGGCCGTCGACGGCGATAATCATGAGAAAATGTCCTCAGCCTTCTTGGGTGTCAGGACGCGCGCCTCCTGGCGCCGCCAGCGAAAGTGCAGGATTACCAGACCAAGCGTCGCGAACATCAGGTTGATCGCCATCATCGAACCCTGCTCGCTGATCGGGCCTTCGGAGCGCCAGAAGAACACGGCGCCGATCGCGAAACCGTACAACAGCACGGCTGCAAAGAGGCGTCGTGTCAGAGGCTTGCGCAGCATCCGCCCGCTATCGTCCCGAGCTTTCCTGAAGAAGCTCCATAAACGTCGGAAAGCTCGTCGCGATCGGGGCGGTGTCGTCGATCTGCACCCCGTCGTGGCTGGCGAGGCCCGCGACCGCCATCGCCATGGCGATGCGGTGGTCCAGTTGGGTTTCGACCGCCGCGTTGGCGCTGCCTCGAAGAGGGTCTCCGCTGGTTCCCTCGATCTCAAGGCCATCGGGTAGCTCAACCACGCGCGCGCCGACAGAAGTCAGGGCGGCGGCCATGGCGGCGAGGCGGTCGCTTTCCTTGACGCGCAGCTCTTCAAGACCGCTGGTGCGTGTCGTGCCATCGGCCAGAGCGGCGGCAACGAAGAGCACCGGAAACTCGTCGATCATGCTGGGTGCGAGCGCCGGATCCACATCGATACCTTTGAGCGCCGAGTGCCGAACGCGCAGATCGGCGACGGGTTCGCCGCCCACCTCGCGCGGGTTCAACTCCTCGATCGCGCCGCCCATTTCGCGCAGGACCGAGATGATCCCGGCGCGGGTGGGATTGAGCCCGACATTCTCGATAACAAGATCGCTTCCCGGCACAGCCAGCGCGGCCACAAGGAAGAATGCTGCCGAGGACGGATCGCCCGGCACGACCACATCGCACGGGCTCAGGTCCGCTTCTCCGGTGACCGATATGACGCGTTCGCCCGCTTCCTCGGCGATTTCGACTTCGACGCCGAACGCGCTGAGCATCCGCTCGGTGTGGTCGCGGGTTGGCACGGGTTCGATAACGCTCGTTGTGCCGGGAGTGTTGAGCCCGGCCAGCAGCACCGCGCTTTTCACCTGCGCGCTTGCGACGGGCAGGCGGTAGGTGATCGGCACGGGGGGCTGGGCGCCGCGCAGCATCAGCGGCAAAGTGCCTCCGCGCGAAGGCTCGAACGCCGCTCCCATCTGCGAGAGCGGTGCGATCACGCGCTTCATCGGGCGGCCCGAAAGGCTTGCATCGCCGACAAAGGTCGCGGTGAGGCCATGGCTTGCAAGAAGGCCCATCAAAAGCCGTGTCGACGTCCCCGAATTGCCCATATCGAGCGCTTGGGCCGGTTCCAGCAGCCCTCCTAGGCCGACGCCATCGACGCGCCAGACGCCGTCGCTCTCGCGCTCGATGCGAGCGCCCAGCTGGCGCATGGCCGCCGCGGTCGCAAGCACGTCTTCGCCTTCCAGCAGGCCGGTGATGCGGCTCGTCCCGACGCACAGCGAGGCAAACATCAGCGCGCGATGGCTGATCGACTTGTCGCCGGGCACGCGCAAAGTCCCGGTCAAGGGTCCGTTATAAGTGAAAGTGTAGTGGGGCATGCGAGCGCGGTCTTTGACAGCGCTCCACCCTTCTGGCAAGCGGCGCGCCTTCGACGCGTCGGGCGTCTTGATTCCCGCCGCGTCCAGCACCATTGTTTCGCGCATAGACGCACCCTGCGCCGCGCGCAGGACCTTAGAGGAACACGATTATGCCCAAGCCCGAATGGGGAACAAAGCGCACCTGTCCGCAAACCGGTGAGCGCTTCTATGATCTTGGCAACGACAACCCGGTGACCAGCCCGAACGGCCACCAATGGTATCCCGAGCCCGTTCTCAAATCCAAGCAGCCGATCCCGGTCGATGATCCCGAAAAGAACAAGGATCAGGAACCCGACAGCGATCTGGGCGGCGACGATGATGATGATCTGAAGGATATCGAAAACATCGATGATGACGACGATTCGCCCGACAACGACGTCGATCTTGGCGGCGACGATGATCTGGGGGTCGCGGCCGGCAAGGGCGATGACGACGGCGACGACGATAACTGATTTTGAACTTGCGTTTCGCAAGGGACGCGCTTAAGCGGCGCGCTCTCTTGCGAGAGCGAGACATTGCCCCTATTTCTTGTAGGGTCACGAATTGATGGATACCGATTGATTTCGGGGGGCCTTAGCTCAGCTGGGAGAGCGCAACACTGGCAGTGTTGAGGTCAGCGGTTCGATCCCGCTAGGCTCCACCATCAAGGCACAATAAGGGCGTCTCTTGGGACAGAGGCACCGCACGCTGGCCGACGAGGTTTCGTCCGCCGGCGTTTTTCGCGTTTAATACCCGGCCGGCAAGTCGGGCAGGAGTTGAAGACGATGTTTGACAATCTGTCCGACCGCCTTGGCGGCGTCTTTGACAAGCTCAAGGGCCGCGGCGCGTGGCCAGGAAAAGTGGGCACCACTTTTTCGGTTCGGCCATGCGACCAAAAAATTGCAGCGGCCCCCAGCCTCAAGGATGCGCGCTATGTTTGACAATCTGTCCGACCGCCTTGGTGGCGTCTTTGACAAGCTAAAGGGCCGCGGCGCACTTAAGGAACAGGACGTGCGCGACGCCATGCGCGAAGTGCGCGTTGCCCTGCTCGAGGCCGATGTCGCGCTGCCGGTCGCGCGGCGCTTCATCGACGCGGTCACCGAAAAGGCCGTGGGCGCCGAGGTGCTCAAGTCGGTCAAGCCCGGCCAGCAGGTCATCAAGATCGTCCACGACGAACTGGTCACGATGCTGGGCGGCGATCCCGACGATCCGCAATCGGCGATGGCCGGTGAAGGCCTGAATTTCGACGCCAAACCGCCGGTCGTCATCATGATGGTCGGCCTGCAAGGCTCTGGTAAGACGACCACCACCGCGAAACTCGGCAAACTGATCCGTGAAAAGCATGGGCGAAAGGCCATGATGGCCTCGCTCGACGTCAATCGTCCCGCCGCGCAAGAGCAGCTCAAGGTGCTGGGCGAGCAGGTCGGTGTCGCGACCCTGCCGATTGTCGCTGGGCAGCAGCCGGTGGATATCGCCCGGCGCGCGATGGAGGCTTCGCGGCTCCAGAATTTCGACGTTCTCCTGCTCGACACCGCCGGTCGCCTGCATGTCGATGAAGCGCTGATGGCCGAGATGAAGGCGGTGTCCAGCGTGTCGGCGCCGACCGAAGTGCTGCTGGTGGTCGATTCGCTGACGGGGCAAGACGCGGTCAACGTCGCGCAGAGTTTCTCGGGCGAAGTGCCGCTGACGGGCGTTGTGCTCACCCGCATGGACGGCGACGCACGCGGCGGCGCAGCGCTCTCGATGCGCGCGGTCACCGGCAAGCCGATCAAGTTTGCGGGCACCGGCGAGAAGCTCGACGCGATCGAAGCGTTTCGCCCGAACTCGGTCGCCGACCGCATTCTGGGCATGGGCGATGTCGTCAGTCTGGTCGAGAAAGCCGCCGCGACGATCAAGGAAGAAGAGGCCGCGCAGCTCGCCGAGAATTTCGAGAAGGGCAAGTTCGACCTCAACGATCTGCGCATGCAGTTGAAGCAGATGCAGAATATGGGCGGTCTGGGCATGCTGGCGGGCATGATGCCGGGCATGAAGAAGGCCAAAGCCGCGATGGCGGCCTCCAACATGGACGACAAGGTGCTGGTCCATATGGACGCCATCATCGGTTCGATGACGCCCAAGGAACGCGCCAATCCCGGCCTGATGAACGCCAAGCGCAAGAAGCGTGTGGCCAGAGGTAGCGGCACGGACGTTCAGACCGTCAACAAGCTCTTGAAGATGCATCAGGAGATGAGCCGCGCGATGAAGCAGATCAAGAAGATGGGCGGGCTCAAGGGCCTTGCCGCGATGTTCGGCGGCGGCGGGATGCCCGGCCTTGGCGGGCCCGGAGGAATGGGTGGCGGCGCGGGCGGCTTGCCCGGCCTTGGCGGTCCCGGAGGAGAGGGCGGCGGCGGTCTTCCGCCCGGACTACCCGGCCTTGGTGGCCCCAAGAAATGATCATTACGACAAACAAAGTAATTCAAATTCAAACAGATAATCTTGAAAGGTAATTTATAATGGCTATTGCACTTCGTCTCTCGCGCGGCGGCGCCAAGAAGCGCCCCTATTACCGCATTGTCGCGGCTGACAGCCGGTCCCCGCGCGACGGCAAGTATCTTGAACAGATCGGCACGTACAACCCGCTGCTCGCCAAGGATTCGCCCGAACGCGTGAAGCTCAACGAAGATCGCGCGCGCTACTGGCTGGGTGTTGGCGCCCAGCCGAGCGACCGCGTGCTGCGCTTCCTCGATGCCGCCGGCATTCTCGAGCGCACGCCGCGCAACAACCCGCAAAAGGCCGAGCCGGGCGAAAAGGCCAAGGAGCGCGCCGAAGAGAAGGCGGAAAAGCTGAAGGAAGCCGAAGAAGCCGCCAAGGCCGAAGCCGAAGCGCCCGCTGAGGAAGCTCCGGCGGAAGAGGTCGCTGCCGAAGAAGCACCGGCTGAAGAAACGCCGGCCGAAGAGGCGCCCGCAGAGGAGCCAGCTGCCGAGGAAGGCGAAGAGAAGGCCGAGGGCTAAGGCCCATCTCGGCCAATCCGTTCGGGCTGAGCCGGTGGCGCGCGGCGCCGTCTTCGACTCCGAAGCCCCGTTCTTCCTTTTGCGCGAGGTGAAAGTGGAAGTGCAGTCCTTCGACAAGCTCAGGACGAACGGGGCGGGGCATGGCTAATGGCCAAAAACCCATCGAACTCGCCGCCATCACCGGCGCGCATGGGGTGAATGGCGAAGTGCGTTTGAAATTGTTCGGGGAGGGCGTCGAGGCGCTCTCCCGGCACAAGAGTTTCAATGAGGGCGCTTTGAGGCTCACCAAAATCCGCTCCGACAATAAAGGCGGCGCGGTGGCGCGCTTTGCCGGTGTCTCGAACCGCACCGAGGCCGAGCGCCTGCGCGGGACCGTGCTCACGGTTTCGCGCGAGGCTCTGCCCGCGCTTGAAGAGGGCGAATATTACCACGCAGATCTGATCGGCCTCGCGGTCGAATCCGACGCAGGCACGCACGTCGGCCGCGTGATCGCCGTCCAGAATTTCGGCGCGAGCGATATCCTCGAAATCGAGAAAGACCCGGTGCCCGGCGCCAATATGAAAAAGGGGGGCATGAAGACCTTCATGGTGCCGATGACCGGGCAGGCAGTGATCGAGTGGGATGCGCAAAGGCTTGTGATCGCCGCCGTTTTCGCCGAGGATTAACCCATCCAGCGAGAAGGGGCGTTGCTTCATGCCTTTCAGCCTTTCAAAGCCGAACGAGAAGTGGTTTTTCATCCTCGTCCTACCGATCGCAATCGCGATCGAGTGGGCGTTTGCTCAATGGTTGGACTGGACGGCTTACCCGCGTGCCGAGTGGGTTGCGCTGGTGGATTTGTGCCTGTTCATGCCGGTATTATACCTCGTGCTTTTCTCCAGCGAGCTTGGGCTGAAGGCGCGTGCGCTGCGTTGCGTGGCAATTGCCGGCATCGGCCTCTTCGCGGCGAGCTTGATCGTGCCGGAGGCAAACCAGTTTCTTATTGAAGAGCTTTCTTCGATTCGAAACGCGCTCTTCATCTTCGTGCTGGCGTTCGAGAGCTGGGTCTTGTGGAAGGTCCTCGCCGCGATCTACCGCCGGGGGGTGAGCGCGAAGGAACTGCAACAGGACTTTGCCATGCCCGAATGGGTGGCGAAGCTCATGCTGCTCGAAGCGCGATTCTGGAAAGCGATCTGGAGCTTGTTGAAGCGCAAATGACCAAACTCAACGTCGCCATTTGCCAGGCCGCGCCGATCCCGCTCGATTTCGTCGGTGGCATCGAGAAAGCCACTCGGCTCGCGCGCGAGGCTATCGAGGGCGGGGCGCAATTCGTCGCGTTCGGCGAGACGTTTCTGGGCGGCTATCCGTTATGGCTCGACGAGGCGCCCGGCGCCGCTTTGTGGGACCATCCGGGCACACGCGCGTGCCACCAGATCATGCTCGATCACGCCATCGTTTCGGGTGACGAACGGCTCCTCCCGCTGCAAGAGCTGTGTGATGAAAGCGGCGCGGTGATCTCTATCGGGGCGCATGAGCGGCTGCGTTCGAGCCTCTACAACAATCAGCTGTTGTTTCGTCCGGGACAAGACCCGCTCGATCACCGCAAGCTGGTGCCCACGCATGGCGAGCGCTTGATTTGGATGCGCGGCGATGGCTCGACGCTGAATGTCCATGAGGCCGAATGGGGCCGGGCGGGCAATCTCATCTGCTGGGAACACTGGATGCCGCTCGCGCGCGCGGCGATGCACAATCTCGGTGAGGCGGTGCACGTCGCCGCCTGGCCGACGGTGCGCGAGGAATACGCGCTGGCTTCGCGGCACTACGCGATGGAGGGAAGGTGTTTCGTCCTCGCGGCAGGGCTGGTGCAGGCCAAGGAAGATCTGTTCGAAGGCCTGATGCGTGTGGGCGGATCGCCCGAAGCGCGCGAGCTGTTCGAGGCGATCGACGCGTCGGTGCTAAACCGCGGCGGTTCGATGATCATCGCCCCCGATGCGCGCGTGCTGGCGCAGGCCGGGGAGGGCGAGGAAATCCTCCACGCCGAGCTGGACCTCTCAGAAATCGGGCAGGGACTGGCGAGCCTCGACACCGACGGCCACTACTCGCGGCCCGATGTGTTTGAGCTCAATGTCGATACACGGGCTAAGGATGGGGTGAATTGGTCGCTGTAGCACTGGCCGTGATGATTGCCGCTCTGGGGCACTTCGGACTTGTGAAGCTGGTTTGTCGGTTTCTCAAAGTGACATGGCTGAGGTATCTGACTTCCGTAGCAGCGGCCCTTCTCGTGTCTCCTTCTTTGTATGGCATCGCCGCCACCGGATTAGCGAGTGTCCTTTACGACCTGGAATCTCCAGGGTTAGGTGGCGCTTTCTCATTCATCTTTTTCGTTACTTTGGTGTTGCTAGTGCCTGCATTCGTGGGGGCATCGGTAATAATCGTTGCGGAGGAAAATCGCGCGTTATTTAACCGCGAATAGAGCGTCCGAATTATGACCTTCGCCGCCACCATTCTCACCCTCTATCCGGAGATGTTCCCCGGACCGCTCGGCGTCAGCCTCGCGGGCCGTGCGCTCGAACGCGGGGATTGGTCGTGCGAGACCGTTCAGATCCGCGATTTTGCCACCGATAAGCACCGCACGGTCGATGACACGCCGGCAGGCGGCGGGGCGGGCATGGTGCTGAAGGCCGATGTGCTGGCGCGGGCTTTGGATTCGGTTTCATCTCCCCTCCCCAGCGGGGAGGGGGCGGGGGTGGGGGTTCCCACGCCGGAGACCTCGCAAACCCACCCCTCAATCCCCTCCCTCAAGGGAGGGGAAGTCGAAGTGCCTGTATTCGCCATGACCCCGCGTGGGAAACCGATTACACAGGCGCGCATTCGCGAGATCGCGTCCGGCCCCGGTGTCACCATCATCTGCGGGCGGTTCGAAGGCTTTGACGAACGTCTGTTCGACGCCCGGCCCGAAATCGAGCAAGTCAGCCTCGCCGACATCGTCCTCTCCGGCGGAGAACCCGCCGCGCTCGCCATACTCGACGCTTGCATTCGGCTGCTTCCCGGAGTAATGGGCGCGCCCGACAGCGGGGCTGAAGAGTCGTTCGAGGATGGCCTCTTGGAGTACCCGCAATACACCCGACCTCAGGAATGGGAAGGGCGCACGATCCCCGAAGTGCTGCGATCGGGGGATCATGCGAAGATAGCGGCCTGGCGCCAAGCCAGGTCCGAGGAAATTACACGGTTACGCAGGCCGGACCTTTGGGAGCGTCATACGGGCGCTCGGGACCAGTCTGCCTCTGGCGCGCAGCGAAAGAACAAGGAAACGGACCAGTGAACCTGATCCAGCAAATCGAAGCCGAAGAAATCGGCAAGGTCGAAAGAGAGATCCCCGAATTCCGCGCGGGCGACACCGTGCGCGTCGGCGTGAAGGTGAAGGAAGGCAACCGCGAGCGTGTCCAGAACTTCGAGGGCGTGGTGATCGCGCGTTCGAACCGCGGCATGGGCTCCAACTTCACCGTGCGCAAGATCAGCTTTGGCGAAGGCGTGGAGCGTGTGTTCCCGCTCTATTCGCCGATCCTCGACAGCATCACCGTGGTGCGCCGCGGTGTCGTGCGCCGTGCCAAGCTGTACTATCTGCGCGGCCGCACCGGTAAGCGTGCGCGCATCGCCGAGCGCCGCGAGAACGCCCCCAAGGCGTAAGCTTCGCGACAGCGAAATCATAGAAGGGCGGTCCTGCGGGGCCGCCCTTTTCGTGTTGGGCTTTGCAAATCCAACGGTTTTTCGTCATTGCGAGCGTTAGCGAAGCAATCCAGCGTGCAACGCTGGATTGCCGCGTCACCTTGCGGTGGCTCGCCATGACGATTCTAAGAGGGGCTGTCCTTGAAATGCGCTTACCGATCCTTGCTGCCGTTGCTGCTCTGCTGACCACTCCAACCATGGCCGACGACCACGTGAGCTCCCAAACTGAACTGTCCTTCGAACGCGTGTTCGCCTCGCCGTCCTTGAACGGCCCGGTGCCGCGCGGGGTCGAGCTATCGCCCGATGGCCGATTTCTGACCCTCCTGCGCAACCGGGAGACGGACTCCGAGCGTTATGACCTGTGGGGCTATGAGATTGCGAGCGGCGAATGGCGCATGCTGGTCGATTCCGAGGCGCTGGGATCGGGCCGCGAGCTTTCCGAAGATGAGAAGATGCAGCGCGAACGCGCGCGGGTCGGCAACCTGAAAGGCATCATCAGCTATCAATGGGCGAGCGACGGCTCCGGCGTGCTCGTGCCGCTCGATGGCGATCTCTACTTCGCGCGCGTCGGCGGGGCGGATGGCGCGGGTGTTACCCGACTGACGGACACCGAAGAAAGCGAGCTCAACCCGAAGCTCTCCAGCAAATCGGGCTATGTCTCGTTCGTGCGGGACCGCCAGCTTTGGGTGGGCAAGGTGGGCGAGGAAGCCGCACCCATCACGCCCAGGGAAGGCGATACGATCCGCTGGGGCGAGGCGGAGTTCGTCGCGCAGGAAGAGATGAGCCGGATGGACGGCTATTGGTGGAGCCCGGATGACAGCCGCCTTGTCGTCCAGCGCACCGATGAGAGCCCGGTCGGTATCGTCACGCGCGCCGCGATCGGCGCGACGGGCACCAAGGTGTTCGATCAACGCTATCCGGTGGCGGGCAGCGACAACGCGATTGTCGAGCTGTTCGTGATGAACCCCGATGGCTCGGGCAAGGTCACGATCGATCTGGGCGAAGAGACCGACATCTATATCGCCCGCGTCGACTGGGCGCCCGATGGCAGCGCGATCTACGTCCAGCGCCAGAACCGCGAGCAGACCGTGCTCGATATGCTGAAGGTCGATCCGGCGACTGGCGAGAGCGAGGTGTGGTTCACCGAGAAGGCCGCGCGCGAGGAGTACTGGATCAATCTCAGCGACAATTATCGCTTCCTGAAAGATGGCACCTTGCTGTGGTGGTCAGAGCGCAGCGGGTTCGGGCACCTCTATCGCTTCGATGGAAGCGACTGGACCCAGCTGACCTTTGGCAAAGAGCCCGTCACTTCGCTGGTCGGCGTCAACGAGGAGACGCGCGAAGTCTTCTTCCAGCAGACGACCAATGTGTTGACGCAGCAGATCTACAAGGCGGATCTCGACGCTGGCGAACGCGGCACCCTGCTGACCGATCCGGCTTATACGAACGGCGCCTCGATGGACAAAACGGGGCGGCAGATGATCGTCACGCGCTCGGCCCCCAATCAGCCGCCGCAAAGCTATCTGGCGGACAGCAAGGGCGAACGCCTGACCTGGATCGAGGAGAACCGGATCGAGGCGGGCCACCCGTACGAGCCGCACGTTCTGAGCCATGTCACACCGGAATACGGTGTGATCGAGGCCGAGGACGGCACCGAACTCCACTACATGGTCATGCTGCCTCGGATCGAGCCGGGGAAGCGATATCCGGTGTTCTACTATCACTATTCCGGCCCGGGCCCTCAGATCGTGGATCGCAGCTGGGGCGGCACGCTCGCGCAGGCGATTGTCGACAAGGGCTATATCTATTTCGCGCTCGACGGGCGCGGCACGGCCAATCGCGGCGTCGATTTCGAGCAACCGATCTACCGCGCGATGGGCGGGATCGAGGTGGAGGATCAAAAGCGTGGCGCGCAATTCCTGAAGACGCTCCGGTTTGTCGATCCGGAAAAGATCGCGATCTATGGTTGGTCGTATGGCGGCTACATGACGCTCAAGCAGCTGGAAGCCGATCCGGGTCTGTACGCCGCCGGCATCTCCGGCGCGCCGGTGACCAAATGGGAGCTTTACGACACGCACTACACCGAACGCTTCATGGGCGATCCGCGCACAGTGCCCGAGGCCTATGAGAAGGCGAGCGCGATCCCCGAGGCGACCGGGATCAGCGATCCGCTGCTGCTCATTCATGGCATGGCCGATGACAATGTGGTGTTCGAGAATTCCTCGGAACTCATCAGCGTCCTGCAGGAAGGCAATGTGCCGTTCGAGATGATGCTTTATCCCGGTTACACGCACCGCGTCTCCGGGCCGAGCATCTCGCCGCATATGTGGAATTCGATCTTCCGCTTTCTTGAGGCGCACGGGGTGACGCCGCCGGAGTAACCGCACAGACCGTCATCCCGGCGCAGGCCGGGATCCAGCTTCTACGCGCGATCCTGAGGATCTGGACCCCGGCCTGCGCCGGGGTGACGGTCAGCCGGATAGCCAGTCCAGCACCTTGCCCGCCACCTCATCGGGCGCTTCGACCTGCGGGTAGTGGCCCACGGTCTCAATCAGGTGCTGACGCGCATCGGGCAGCACCTGCCGCCAGCGCTCCCACGCATGGCGGCCGGACACCGGATCGAGCGCGCCGTTGATAAGACCAATCCTGTCTTGCGCGCCCACAAGCGCGGCCTCCCAGCGTTCCTTGTGGGTCACGCGATCGGCGATGTAATGCAGCAGCTTGTGCGGGATGCGGTTGCCGCCCTTGTGGCTGATGAACTCCCAGAACGCGTCGAGTTCGGCTTCGCTGGGCTGCGTATCGGGGCCGAAAACCTCGGAAAAGCTCTTGCCAAAGCCTTTGCGGCTCATGATCAGTCCCAGGACAAAGCCCACCGGGGAGACGCCCAGTTTCTGCAAGGGCCGCGCGCGGTGCTGTTCGGGGAAAAGGCCGCCGTTGAGAAACAGGCACTGGCCCAAGCGATGAAAGCCAGTGCCCTGCTGCTGTCGGTTCAGCATTTCCTGCCCGACCGAGACGCCGTAATCGTGAACCAGGGCGTCAAAATCCTCAACGCCCAGATGGGTAAGAAGGGCGGCCTGCAAGTCTGTCTGCCAATGGATCGTATAGCCTTTGCCGTTTCTCGGGCCGCCGAAGCCAGCGCGCGGCTTGTCGGAAAGACCAAAGCCCAGCATGTCGCACGCGATCAGGCGTCGCTTGGCGCCCAGGGTCTTCCAGATCGGCACCCAGTCCCACGAACAGGTCGGGAAGCCGTGGACCAGAAGCAGCGGTTTCGCGGTTTCATCGCCTCCCGTCCAGTAGGCGATCCGGTGGCCTTGAAAGGTGAAATAGCGTGCCTTGCTCTTCCAGCCCTGCGTATCCATTTAACCCGCTCTCCCTCGTTATCGCTTGCCAATTGGCGATAAGCGCGGCAGCGGTGCGCGCCAAGCAAACTATCATTTGGAGTGTGTGAATTGGGCTATCGGGTGGCAGTCGTTGGAGCGACCGGCAATGTCGGGCGCGAAATGATGCAAATCCTCGCCGAGCGCGAGTTTCCGGTTGATGAAGTCGCGGCGATCGCGTCCTCGCGCTCGCAGGGAACGGAGGTCGAATACGGCGACACCGGCCAGATGCTCAAATGCAAGAATATCGAGCATTTTGATTGGGCAGGCTGGGATATTGCCCTGTTCGCGGCGGGCAGCGGCCCGGCCAAGGAATACGCGCCCAAGGCGGCAGCTGCTGGCTGCGTCGTGATCGACAATTCCTCGCTCTTTCGCATGGAACCCGACGTGCCTCTGATCGTGCCCGAGGTGAACCCGGACGCGATAGACGGATACGCCGCGCGCAACATAATCGCCAACCCCAATTGCTCGACCGCGCAGCTCGTGGTCGCCTTGAAGCCGCTGCACGACGCGGCCACGATCAAGCGCGTCGTGGTCTCGACCTATCAGTCGGTTTCCGGGACAGGCAAGGCGGGTATGGACGAGCTGTTCGAGCAATCGCGCGCGATCTTTGTCGGCGATCCGGTCGAACCCAGCGTCTATCCCAAGCAAATCGCCTTCAACGTCATTCCCCATGGCGGCGATTTTCTCGATGACGGATCGACTACGGAGGAGTGGAAGATGATGGTCGAGACGAAGAAGATCCTCGACCCCAGGATAAAGCTGAACGCCACCTGTGTGCGCGTGCCGGTTTTTGTGAGCCACTCCGAAGCGGTGAATATCGAGTTCGAGAACGAGATCAGCGCGGAGCAGGCGCAGGCCATCCTGCGCGAGGCGCCCGGCGTCATGCTGATCGATAAGCGCGAGGACGGCGGCTACGTCACACCGGTTGAAGCGGCCGGCGATAGCGCGACCTATGTCAGCCGCGTGCGCGAAGACCCGACCGTCGAGAACGGCCTCACCTTGTGGTGCGTCTCCGACAATTTGCGCAAGGGCGCGGCGCTGAACGCGGTGCAGATCGCCGAGCTTCTGGGCCGCCGACACCTCAAGAAGGGGTGATCCCTTGACCCTTTGGCACCATCTCAGCCGCGCGCAGCGCTGGATGCTGGCGCTCGGCGCGATGGGGCTCGTCGCGGCGCAAATCGATCAGCCCTATCCGCAAGTGGCGGTGCTGCATCACCTGCCCACCGCGCTTTTCCTGCTGGCGTTTCCTTGGCTCGCCAGGCGCTGGCGTTTGTCGGACCGCTCCTGGCTGTGCGTGTTCGCTTTCCTCGCGATCCACACTCTGGGAGGGCGCTACACTTACACCAACACGCCCTATGATATGTGGTTCGAGGCGCTGTTTGGAACCGGGCTCAATCCGCTGATGGGCTGGGAGCGCAACCACTACGACCGGTTGGCCCACTTTGCGTTCGGGCTGCTGATGGTGGCGCCGATGGCGAATCTTCTCCACCGCGCGGCCGGCGTGTCGTTCAAGCTTTCGGTGTACTTCGCGGTGGAATTCGTTCTCGCCACCGGCGCGCTTTACGAAGTCTTCGAGTGGCTGCTCTCAATCGTCTTGGCCCCCGATAATGTCGAGGCCTATAACGGGCAGCAAGGCGACATATGGGACGCGCAAAAGGATTTGGCGCTGGCCTTTTCAGGAGCGATCCTGACGGCGCTCGTGCTGCTGATACGGGGCGAGGGACGCATTGTGAGCGAGGGAGAGAAGGACGCGCCATGATACGCGCTGGATGGATGACGCTGGCCGCGCTGGGCCTGGCCGCGTGCGATAGCGGCGGTGTTCCGCCTCCGGGGCAGGAACAGCTGCGCGCGGGCACGCCGCATGTGGCCGACGATGAAGTGGTGCTGCGCGGCCAAGGGCTCGTTGCCGGCCCGGAAGCGTTCTATTTTGCCGCAGGACGAAGCGAGGTCGAGGCCGCGCTCCAGCCGATCCTGGGTGAGCCCGTCGAAATCAGCGAAAACGCCGAATGCGGGACGGGCACGATGCAATTCACCGAATACACCGGCGGCTTCATCGTCAACTTTCAACGCGGCAATCTGGTGGGCTGGAACACCAGCGACAAATTCGGTGCGACGCGCGTTGTCGGAGAGGTCCAGATCGGCACACCGCGCGCCGAGGCTCAGAACGCGGACGGCTTTTTTGCGATCGAAGACAGCACGCTTGGCGACGAGTTTGCGCTGGGCAACGCCATGGGCGGCTTTTTTGAGGACGATGAGGTGGTCATGCTCTACGCTGGCGCGCAATGCTTTTCGCGGTGAGGGGGCATCATGACACTTAGCGCCGATCTCTTCTTCAGCTTTCGCTCGCCGTACTCCTATCTCGCGATTGGTCGCTATCGCGCTCTTGCCGAGCAATACACCGTCGATATCGCGCTGCGCGTCGTGTGGCCTATTGCCGTGCGCGATCCCGATCTCCTCTTCACCGGCAATCCGGCGGCGGCGATGTACATCCTGCGCGATTCGATGCGCTGCGGAGAGTTTCTGGGTATCCCGATCCGCTGGCCGCAGCCCGATCCGGTCGCGCAGAACCTCGCCACGCGCGAGATCGCGAAAGATCAGCCGCTGATCGAACGTGTATGCCGGATCGGCCAGGCCGCTGCGCGCCGGGGCAAGGGCATGGCGTTTGCCGACGAGGTCTCGCGCATCATCTTTTCGGGCGAGGTCGATGGCTGGCATGAAGGCGATCATCTGGCGCGCGCGGCTGAGCGGGCGGGGCTCGATCTGGCGGAGCTCGATGCCGAGGCGGTGAGCGATGCCGACGCGATCGACGCGGAGATTGCCGCCAATCAGGACGCGCTCGAAGCCGCGGGACATTGGGGGGTGCCGACCTGTGTCTTCGAGGGCGAGCCCTTCTTTGGTCAGGACCGGTTCGAAATGGCCAAATGGCGTATGGAGCAAAAAGGACTGACAAAGCGGTGAGCGCGCCCATCACATCCTATTTCGAAAGCTTCGACGCAGCGCGCCTGGCAATCCATCGCGAAGGGGCCGGACACCCGGTCGTGCTGCTTCACGGCCTGTTTTCCAGCGCTTTCATGAACTGGATCAAATGGGGCCATGGCGCGCGTTTGGCCGACGCCGGATTTGAAGCGATCATGCTCGATTTTCGCGCGCATGGTGAAAGCGATGCTCCGCGCGATCCGGCTGCGTACCCGCCCGGCGTTCTGGTGCGCGACGCGTCGGCACTGGTCGATTATCTCGGCCTTGAAGACGAGCGCTACGACCTTGTCGGTTTCTCGCTTGGTGCGCGCACCGCTTTGCACGCGGCGGCGCATGGGGTTCTGCGGCCCCGCCGGCTTGTGGTGTGCGGCATGGGCTTGGCGGGCCTTGGCGAATGGGAGAGACGCGCAGCGCATTTCAAGCGCGTTATCGACGAGTTCGACACCATCAAACCCGACAGCCCTCTCTACACCGCCCGTACCTTCTTGAAGTCGCAAGGGGTTGATCGGGTCGCGGCGCGGCTCTTGCTCGATGGGATGGGGGACTTCGACATTGCGGCGCTTTCCAACATCGCCGCGCCGAGCGCGGTCATTTGCGGCGTCGACGATAACGACAACGGATCGGGCCGGGAACTGTCCAGAGTTCTGCCGGATGCGGTGTTCAAAGAGGTACCGGGCACGCACCTCAACAGCGTGACCAATGCGGCGCTAGGAGAGGCCATCACGGCGTTTCTGGTGCAACGGTGAGCGTCTCCAGAAAGACCTTTCTGTTCTGGTGGCTCGGCGGCCTGTCGATCTTCGCTGTGTCGATCGTCCTTCACGCGCCCCTCGCAATCGATGCGGTGCCAGCCGGGATACTCGATCACCAGGCTGCGCCCGATGCGGCGCGCGTTGACGCCGTTCAAGGCGCGTGGCGTGCGGCGGGCCTGCTGGGTCAGGCGCGTGTGGCGATGGTTTGCGATCTTGTCTTTATCGGCGTCTACGGAACCGGAGGCGTGTTGGCAGGATTGCGCTACCGCGGTTCCGAAAGCCGGGCGCTATCTGGATTGGGCTGGGTAATTCTGGCCAGCGCCGTCACCTTCCTGATTACCGACTATCTTGAAACCCTTGCACAACTCACCCAGCTTATGCGCTTTAGTGGCAATGATTTCTTGGCCGGGTTGGCATCATCCCTGGGTTCGGTGAAAGTTCTCTCTTTCCTCGCGACCCTGTTCGTTCCGGCGCTTGCCTTGTTTGTTGAACGCGCAACACGCGCACCGCTTTAGCCATGGGGAAGAACGCGATCCGTACCTTTATCACTCCGGCGCTTATCGCGCTTGGCGGCATGCTGCCGGGCGGCGTCCTGGCGCAGAATCGAGCGGACGCGGAGGACGCGGCGCGGTCGCGGGCAGCTCCCGCGACTGTCGCGACGGCGATGGATGCACCCGGGCTAAGCGCGCTGCTGAATGAGGCTGGCTATGAGAGTGTCGAGCTGCTGCCTAGAGAGTCCGAAGAGGATATCACCGCGATACTGATCGAAAATGACGGGCTGCGTTCAAGCATCTTGTTCAAGGATTGCGATGAGGCTGTGCCCGATTTTTGCGAGACGCTGGTTCTATCCACCCGTTGGGATCGCAGCACTCCAATCCCCTTCGAAGCGGTCGCCAAGGCCAATCGCGATTACCGCTATATCTCGGTCTGGCGGGATGACGATGGAGATCCGTTGGCGCAATGGGCGATCTTTACAGGGCGCGATGGCATCCCCTCATCTGTGTTTCTGGGCGCGCTGGAGCGCTATTTGCAGGTGGTTTACGATTACTGGGACGTGGCCTTCGAGGGCGACAGCGCCAACGGCTCGGAGGGTGAAAGCGCCAACGGGGCGCAGGGCGAGGGCGTTATCGGCGCGCAGGGTCAGGTTCCGCCGAGCGATGCGTTCCCGTCCAAGGCCACGGAGCCCGAAGACTGATGCTCGCTCGCATAGCTCTCTTAACAGCCACCGCAGCGCTGTGTCTGACCGGATGCAGCGCCGTGCAGGACGCGCTCGATTACGGGCGCGGACCGTTCGATCATAGCCCGGCCACCACAAGCGAGGCGGCGCTTGAAGGCCTGCACGAATCGAGTTGGGGCAATTCGGGTCGATGGGGAGGCCAAGGGGCTTTGGAGGATGGCTTGAAAGAGGACGTCCCTGAGCCCGACCAGGTTCAAACAACGGATGCAAGGCCGCAGGAGCAGGAAGATGGCGGGTCCGAGGAGGACCGCACTTCAGAACCACGCGCAGCGCTTTAGCCCGCATTCAGATTTGTGACGAACTGCGCGGTGGATTGCTCCAGATCACGCACATTGCGCGCCATGGTCGAAGCGACTTCGCCGAGCTGGTTCGAGAGTTTCTCGGTCGCGGCAGCGGTGCTTGCGAGATTCTCGCTGCGCACAGCCATGGCACCGACATCTTGCGCCGCGTTTCTGGCGTAGTCTTCGATGGTGTCCGCCGATTTGCGCTGCCTGTCCACTTCCGAGCGGATGGCGTCGGCGGTTTCGGCGAGTGAACTGATCACGCTGTCGCTCGCGCGAAAGCTGCGTTCCGCTTCGAGCGTGCCTCCGCGCACGCCCTTGAGAAAAGTCTCGATCTCAATCGCCGCGTTGCTCGCTTGCGCGGCTAACGATTTCACCTCTTGCGCGACAATCGTGAAGCCGCGCCCGGCCTGACCGGCGCTGGCCGCTTCAATCGCTGCGTTGAGCGAGAGGAGGTTAGTGCGCTCGGCGATGCGAACGATAGCGCGGGTGGCCTCGCCAATCGTCTCGGAGCGTTTGGCCAGACCTCCGATTGCGTCGCCACCGGAAACCGAGCGTTGGGTGGCTTGTGAGACAAGATCGTTCTGCTGGTCTGCGTCAAAGGCGATATTGGCGATGGACGAGGAAAGCTCGGCGATCCCGTCGGCCACCAGCCGCGCCGCGTTGCTCGCCGCCTGCGCGCCTTCGCTGACCTCGACCGCGCCCTGTCCCGTATCATGGGCGTTGGCGTTGAGCATCCTGATGGTGCTTTCGAGAGTTTTCGCGCATTGTGAAACCGATTTGGTCACGACGCTGATCGAGGTTTCGAATTCCTCTGCAAACTGCATGAGTTGTGCCTTGCGTTCGGCGTGCTGTTCGACCTCGACCTTCTCGCGTTCCTGGCGTTCGGCTTCGGCTCGTTGGATCGCGCTATCCAGCTCGACTGACTGTTTCTCAAGCAGCGCGTTGCGTCGCGCGCCTTCATCCCGCGAAGCTTCGAGTCTATGGAAGAGCCGGTCCACCGCCGAACAGATGCTGACGGAGATCACCGTCACAAAGATCATGCCGACCAGTTCCATCAAGGTGCCCAGCCAGGTGATCGGCTGAGACAGCTCGTCGGCCCTCTTCATAAACTCAAACACCAGGAGGCTGACCATACACAGCGAGCTACCGAGCAGGACGATCCGTCGATCGTAAAGCGCAACGAAGAGGATCACGGTAATCAAGTGCGGGACCAGAACATCGACATGGTGACCCGCCAAGAGAAAGCACAGGATAAGACTGGGCGGGAAGGTGCATGTCGCCAACGCGACAAGCGCGCGCTCGGAGAATGTCAGTTGCCCTCGGCGCGCCAGAAGTGTGACTAGAATATTGAGGGCGAGGCCAAAGGAAACCACCGCCCAGATTTTCGACGTGGTAAGAAATGCGAGCATCGCGAAAAGACCGCTCATCGTCCATCCGCCGATACACAAAAAACGCAGCCCCTTACGGCGCAGCCCTTCGAGGCTAAGCGGATCCATGGCTTGCGGCCGGGTTGGCGCGCGTCGCTTACGGAGCGAAGGGGAGGTGTCGGCCGCCCCGCTCAATAGGCGATCCGCAGGCGGCGGCGGGGGCAGGAGCGAGGCGTGTTCCATGCGCCTCGCGCTAGGCGAGCCATGGTTTCATTTCGGCGGGTGCAAGCCTGCGTGAAACTACTTTGATCCGGGTGTCTGGATCATCGCTGCGCCGCGGGGGTTCGCAACGCCAGGGTCTCGATCGGCTTGGAGCGCGTACCCACTGGGCGACGCCGCATCTTCTGTTACCGGAAGGGCGGTTCGTTGAACGCGCGAAGCTTCCGGCTGTGCAAACGGTCGCCCTCGTCGCGCAGGCGCCCGACCGCTTCGAGTCCGATCTGCAAGTGAGCCGCGATCGCTTCCTCGTAAAACTTGTTCGCCTGGCCCGGCAGCTTGATCTCGCCATGCAGGGGCTTGTCCGACACGCACAGCAGCGTGCCGTAGGGCACCCGGAAGCGATAGCCTTGCGCCGCGATGGTCGCGCTCTCCATTTCAACCGCAATCGCGCGGCTTTGGGAGAACCGCTTGGCGCTGTCGGAATAGTGTAGCTCCCAATTGCGATCATCGGTGGTGACAACGGTTCCGGTGCGCATCCGCTCCTTGAGGTTTGCCCCCTGTTTGCCCGACACATGCTCGGCCGCCCCGGCGAGGGCGAGTTGCACCTCGGCAATGGGCGGAATGGGAATTTCGGGCGGCAGCACCGCGTCGAGCACGTGATCGTCGCGCAGATAGGCGTGCGCGAGGACGAAATCGCCGATCTTCTGCGTTGAGCGAACGCCTCCGCAGTGGCCGATCATCATCCAGGCATGGGGGCGCAGAACCGCCAGGTGATCGCAGATCGTCTTCGCGTTCGAGGGACCAACACCGATATTCACCAGCGTGATCCCGCGCCTGTCCTCGCGCATCAGGTGATAGCTGGGCATTTGCGAGCGTCGCCAGGCGGTATCGCTCAGTTGATCGCGCGCGGTCTCGGTGCGCTCCGAGATATCGAGGCCTCCCGCGCCGCGCAGGGCCGTGTAGCCGTTCTCGCCGATCTGCTTGGCGCCCCAGTCAACGAATTCATCGACATAGCGATGGTAGTTCGTAAACAGGATAAAGTCCTGAAAATCGCCGACCGCGGTCCCGGTGTAGTGAGCCAGCCGAGCCAGTGAGTAATCGGTGCGCAGCCCGTCGAAGAGCGACAGCGGCATCGCTGTGTTCTCGTCGATCTCGATACCGTCGGCAAGTTCATCGCCGATCAGGGCAAGGTCGGTCGAGGGGAAGTATTTGGCGATGTCCTGCGGTGCGATACCCTGCATCATCGCTCCCGCCTCGCCGTCGAGCACATAGGGGAACGGGATTTCCTGGCTTGAGCGGGTGACGGTGACGTCGATATCGTATTCCGCCGCGATCAGTTCGAGCTGCTCGGTGAGATAGGGCGCAAACAGGTCTGGCCGGGTAATGGTGGTGGTGTAAGTGCCGGTCTGTTCCAGGCGGCCAAAGGCGCGGCTGCGATCCGTCAGATCGCCGCCCGAAGCGCCCGCGCCGGCGTAGTGAAGGGTGAGCTGGGGATAGGCGTAGCTGCCATCCTGGCGCTTGCGCGAAGGCGGGATTGCGCCGTCCTTGCCAAACGCGATGACGTCATTGCGCAGTGTGGCCACCGCGTCGCTGTAGTGGCTTTGCAATTGCTTCAGAATGTGGGGGATCTTGATCATGCGCGCCTTTAGCACCGAGTTTGCAACGGTGCCAAGGCGGGCGTGCGCCCCGCGCGAAGATTTATGGCGCGAGCCTTTCCACGCGCTGCGTCAGGAGCGTTGCCACATCCGTCTGAGGTTGAACTGCACGGCTTGGAGGCGGGTGTAGTTCTCCGAGCTCATCGAATTGCCTTCGAGCGCCGCGACTTCGCCCAATTCATACAGCAGCTCGCGCTGCGCTGTGTCGGGCACCTGGCTCTGGATGAACGTAATCGCGACAAGGCGTTCGCCTTTTGTCACTTCCTCGACTTCGTGAAGGGTGGAGGAGGGATAGACGATCGCCGATCCGACCGGCCCCTTGATGCGGATTTCCTCGGTTCCCAGCACGCTGCGAAGCGCCCCTCCGTCATAGCTATCCGGGTCGTTGAGAAACAGCGTGCAGGAAAGATCGGAGCGGATCGAGACGTTGCCGATCCCCATCATCGCTGCGTCGGGATGCAGACCGTATTTCATACCCGGCGTGTAGCGGCAGATCAGCGGCGGCGCGAACTGCGTGGGGATCGCGAAGTTCATGAAGTCTTCGTTTGCGAACAGCGCCTTTGCCATGATGTTGACCGCGCTCTGCTGCAAATTCTGATCGTGCATTTGCAGATTGGATTTGACCTTGGAGTGCGGGTTGGAGATTTTCCCGTCCACAAAGGTGGCCTTGGCCGCGATGCCTTTAAGCTCGGCCACCTGGGCGTCAGAAAGCACGTTTTCGATCAATCGGAACATGGGACAGCCTTCTAGGCGCGCTCCATGGCGCTCGCAATCGCTGGATGTTCCCCCGCCGCTCGATCAAGCCAGCGAAGGGCTGAGGCGATGTCATCCCGGCGTTCCTGCGCCGCAGCGGCGAGCACCTCTTCGCGCAATTGCGGAGAATAGCCTTGCTCGGGAGCCTTGGAATAGCGCTGCATGATCGGGCCTTCGACCCAGCTCTGAGCCTGATCGGGCGAGACCGCCGTCTCGATATGTTCAGCGATGCGCGTGAGGGTTTGAGCGGGCTGCGCTAGAAAGTCGTCAAAGTCCTGCCACAGCGTGTTTTCGTTCGCCGCGGCGTCCAGCGCGGTCAACTCGCAGGCCCACGCCATCGCGGCGCGGGCCGCCTCATCCAGCTCCCACAGATTGATGTCCGGCCCGTGGAGCCGGTTGTTCAGTCGCTGGAGACGCGCGCTGGAAAGAACGGCGAGTTCCTGGCGCGAAGCCTCGCCGGAGAGGATGGTTTGCAGGTAACGCTCTGGCGAGAGCGTCAGGAACACCGCCTTGCGGCTGCCTTCAAGCAGGTCGCCAGCGATATCGCTGACAAAGCTCGTCGCCTTGATCAGCGCACGCTGATCGGCGCGAAACGTGCGCGACAGCCATTTGCGCGCGAGCGGCAAGCGGTCGCTGACCTGTCCGGGAGGCCAGGGCGAATGCGCAAGCCCGTCGACCATGCGCAGTTCGGCAAACTGGCGCAGGATCTGCGGTTCGCGAAGGGCGAGCGTGTCGGGCGCTTCGCCGAGCAGCCGAGCGATCAAGGTCGATCCGACATGGCCGATATGAAAGATGAAGCGCGCATCGTCGCGCGCCGGGGCGCCGGGCGCATCGGTTTGGGGGGCAATGGTCGCGAAGTCGCCCCATTGCATCGCTCGCTTGGCCTCGCCGGGCGGGGTCTGGACAAGCCGCTGATCGAGAAAGCTCGCGGCGCGCAGTTCATCTTCGGTCACCCGCATCAGGAGCAGGCGATCGCGCGCTGTGTCCATCTGATGGACAAAAAGGCTGGGGTCCGAGGCGAAACTCATCGGATCCCAGCCTTTCGTGTTCGTGTCTGAAGCGACAGGGGAGCGGGCGACTAGCCTTCGGCGGTGTCTTCGCTCTTGGTCTCTTCGGTCGTCTCTTCGGTCGTCTCTTCGGCGGCGCCTTCAGAGGCGTCCTGCGTCAGCGCTTCAGCGGCGCTGTCTTCAAGCAGTTCGGTCGGGATCTCGCCCGGCTCAAGGTTGGGATCGATGCGGTTGGCTTCGGCCTGTTCCTCGATTTCCTTCTGCTCTTCTTCGAAGATCTGCGCGAGGACATCGACACCTTGCGACTGCAATTCAGCCTCATCGTCCGAACGCGCCACGTTGGCCTTTACGGTCACGCGCACTTCCGGGTGAAGGGCCACGGTCACCTCGTGCATGCCGATAGTCTTGATCGGCGCGCCCATGATGACTTGCTTCTTGTCGACGTTGTGGCCCTGTTCGGTGAGGCCGGCGACCATGTCGCGCACATTGACCGAGCCGTAGAGCTGTCCGGTGTTCGACGCGGCGCGGATCAGGACCACTTCGGCGCCCTCAACCTTCTCGCCAAGGCTTTGCGCGGCGGTGCGTTTTTCAGCGTTTTCCTTTTCAAGCCGTTCGCGGTTGGCTTCGAACACCTTCTTGTTGGCGTCGTTGGCGCGCAGGGCCTTCTTCTGCGGGAGCAGGAAGTTGCGCGCGTAGCCGTCCTTCACGGTGACGATGTCGCCAATCGTGCCCAGCTTTTCGATGCGCTCAAGGAGAATGATATCCATGTCTCTTTCTCCTCTTACTTCACAATGTACGGCAGCAGGCCGATGTGACGCGCGCGCTTGATCGCCTTGGCGAGTTCACGCTGCTTCTTGGCCGAAACAGCGGTGATGCGCGAAGGCACGATCTTGCCACGCTCGGACATGAAGCCCTGAAGCAGGCGCACGTCCTTGTAATCGATCTTGGGGGCGTCCTTGCCGGAGAACGGGCAGGACTTGCGGCGGCGGAAAAACGGGCGGGCCATCAGTCGCGCTCCTCACGGTCAGAGCGACGCTTACGGTCGCGTTCGTTCTTGCGCATCATCACGCTGGGGCCGTCTTCGTGCTCGTCGACGCGAATGGTCATGTAGCGGATGACGTCTTCGTTGATGCGCGTCTGGCGCTCAAGCTCGGCGACGACCGAACCGGGTGCGTCGATGTTGAGCATCACGAAATGCGCCTTGCGGTTGCGCTCGATCTTGTAGGCGAGGGACTTAAGGCCCCAGGTTTCGGTCTTGGTGACCTTGCCTTCGTTCGCTTCGACGATTTCGGTCGCCGTGGCCGCCAGCGCGTCCACCTGAGCCTGGCTCAGATCCTGACGCGCGAGGAAGATATGCTCGTAAAGAGCCATTCTTCGCTTCCTTTCACTTCCATGCCGATCGCTGGCTGATCCGTCCGGATGACGGGGCCCCTCCGGCTTTCTTAATTCCTCGATTTGAGGTTCCACGCCGGCTTGTCGCCCAACAATGGAAGGCGCGCACATAGCGAAACGGACGCGGAAAGCAAGCGGTAAAGGGGGGGGGGAGCGGTTTTGGTGTAGGAATTATGATGTCGCGTGCGCGACACAATCGGTAAGTCAAAATCGCTTGTTCATACCGATTACGCAAGGCCTTCGCATGCACTTCATCAACTAACTCTTTCGCGCCCAATCGGCTCTGGCTAGACGTGGGCGCCATGTCCGATACCCCCATTCTCTACACCTGCGCGGGCTCACGCGGGCTGCGCTGCACCTGGGCCGCCGAAGAGGTGGGCCTGGATATCGACCTGCGCATCCTGCCCTTTCCCCCGCGCTTTGCGGCGCCGGACTATCTGAAGATCAATCCCCTTGGGACCGTGCCGCTCTTCATCGACGAGCTTGGCGATGATTTGACCCCCTACCAGTCGCGCATGACCGAAAGCTGCGCGATTGCGCACTACATTGGCGCGCGCAGGGGTCCGACGCCCTTCATCGTCCAGGTGGGCGAGTGCGATTACGCGGAGTATCTCGACTTCACCTACCACGCCGACGCAACGCTTACCTTCCCGCAGACGGTCTACATGCGCTTTTCCGTGTTCGAGAAGGACAAGGGCTGGGGCGAGGCGGGTGAGGCCTATGCGAAGTGGTTCTACAAGCGGCTCATCAAGATCGAAGAGCGCCTGGAGGAACGCGACTATTTGTGCGCGGATCGTTTTACCATCGCCGATATTTGTGTCGGGTACGCGCTTATCCTTGCGGGCAAGGTCGGCCTCGATGAAGGGATCCCGGATTCTCTCAGAGCCTATCGCGAGCGGCTTACGGCGCGCGACGCATATAAAAGGGCGGTGGCGCGCGAGGAGGCGGCGCTCAAAGCGCTCGAACGCCCCAATTAGTCTTGCGCATCGGTGTTCTGCTCTTGCGTGAGATCGAGCCCGCAGCGCCCGCACTCCCGGTTGGGCCAGGGCACGACGAAAATGCCGCGAAAGAACAGGTTCTTCCCGCAGCGCGGGCAATTGTGCCGGAGCATCGGGCGATTGGCGGCAATCAGGCCAACAATCGCCACGCCAAAGGCGAGCGAGGAATGCCCGAAATACCGTTCCACAACGGCGACGAAGAGGATCGCCACCACCAGCGCACCGACCATCCACCAGGCGTGCCGGCGCGCGCGCTCATAAGCGCTCATTCCAGTCGCTCGAAGACGCCCTTGGCAAACTCGCTCAGCGTGTCGTCGCGCGCCCCCATGATGACGATGCGATCGCCAGCCTGCGCAAGCTCGACTATCCGGTCACCGCACGCCTCGCGCGTCGCAATGTACTCCGCTTCGCCGCCATGCGCTTTGATCAGCTCAACGATCCGCTCGCTGCCTTCGCTGCGATCGACCGTGCCGCCGAAGTAGACCGGATCGCACATCAGCGTCACATCATCGGCGCCCAGTTCGCGTGCGAAAGTTTCGGCGAGTTCATCGCCCATCTGCTTGAGCGGCCCATAGCCATGCGGCTGGAAGAAGGCGAGCACGCGGCCCGGCATGGCTCTCAACGTGCGCAGGGTGGCCGCGCATTTCTCGGGGTTGTGGCCGAAATCATCGATGACGGTGATGCCGTTTGCGGTTGTTCCAACCACGTCAAAGCGCCGGGCGAGACCCTCAAAGGAGCGCAGCGCGTAGGCCGCTTTCTCCACATCCAGCCCCGCCGCGCTGGTCGCTGCAATTGCGGCCAGCGCGTTCGAGAGATTGTGGCGGCCCGGCATCGGGAGGACAAGCGGAAAGGCTTCACGGCTACGATTATCGATGATCGCCGCGCTGATGCCGAACGCGCTTTCTTCGATCGAACCGGGTTCAACAGTCAGGTCCGCTCTTGTCGTGTCGATACCGAAAGTGATCGCCTGCGAGGCCTTGCCGGCCAGAAACGCCGCCTCATCATCGTCGAGATTGATCACCGCGCAGCCGGCCTCGCGGACGTAATCTCCAAACAGCACGCGCAGTTCTTCGATGCTCTTGTGGTCGAGGCTGACGTTGAGAAGGACCCCAATTGTTGGCCGGTACAGGGCGATTGAGCCGTCGCTTTCGTCGACTTCGCTCACAAAAAGCTCAGGCCGTCCGATCCGAGCGCTGGCGAAGGGATTATCGGGCCCGGCAAAATTCTTCATGACCGCGCCGTTCATGACGCTTGGATCGTAGCCCGCCTCTGAGAGTATCCACGCTATCATCCCGGTCACTGTCGACTTGCCGGATGTCCCGCCGACCGCGATCGAATAGCCCGCCTCGTTGAACAGAGCCGAGAGCAATTGCGCCCGGCTCATCCGGGTGCAGCCCAGTTCCTTTGCGCGGCTGACTTCGGGCACCGTGTCCTCGACCGCGGCTGACGCGATCAGGATCTGTTCAGGCGCCGTTATGCCGCTGCCATCCTGGGGGAAAAGGGTGAAACCGGCGCTTTCGAGCCATTCGAACTTCGCCGGAGTCCGACCCTGATCGCGGCTGCGGTCCGAGCCCGCGACCTCATACCCCAGGCCGCGCACGATCTGCGCGAGGGGAAGCATCCCCGACCCGCCAACGCCGCAAAAGAAGAATGGGCGGCCGTCCAGTTCCGCCCTCTCGATCGAATGATCCATAGCAATGATGGTTATTGGCTTGCGCCCAAGCTGACAAGCGACTTAGGTCCGACATCATGACAAAGATTGCCATTTGCGCACCCGCTTCGCCGATCACGCGCGAGGCCGCCGAGGCGACGCGGGCGCTGGTCGCCGCCGAATTTCCAATGCACACCGTGCACTTTCACGAGCAGTGCTTTGCGCGCTCGGGCCACTTTGCGGGCGACGATCTGATGCGGCTGACCGCGTTTCTGGAATGCGCCAACGATCCCGGCTATGACGCGGTTTGGTTCGCGCGTGGAGGCTATGGCTCGAACCGCATCGCCGAGGCGACGATCCCGCGCCTGAACGAAGCCGCGCGGGCCAAGACCTATGTCGGCTTCTCCGATTGCGGCTACATAATGGGCGCGCTTTACAAGGCCGGGATCGGCCAGTGCGCGCATGGATCGATGCCAATCAACGCCGCCTCGCAAGGCGGACGCGAAGCGGTGCGGCGAGTGCTGCGCTGGTTCGCCGGCGACAATTCCGGGCTTGAGCCAAGCCTTGATGGAACACGGCCCGCTGCGGCCTTCAACCTCATCACGCTGGCGATGATGGCGCCCACGCCGCTAATGCCGGATCTTACCGATCATGTGGTGATGCTGGAGGAAGTGAGCGAGCATCTCTACTCGGTCGATCGGATCTTCTTCTCCCTCTATGGCAGTTTGCCGCGCCTCGCGGGGCTGCGTCTGGGCGAAGTGACCGAAGTGCCCGAGAACGATCACCCCTTTGGCCGCAGCGTCGAAGATATCGTCCAGTTCTGGTGCGCGCGGGCCGGGATCCCCTATCTCGGACGCGCCGAGATCGGGCACACCGATGCCAACAAGGTGGTGCCTTTCGGTCTTGCGAGTCCGTTTCGCGGTGCCTAACCGGGCGCTCGAATGGGCAAGACCGGCATGGGTCGCCCGGATAAGAGGATAGAGATGAGAGCGTTTGTATTCCCCGGACAGGGCAGTCAGAAAGTGGGCATGGGTGTCGACTTGGCGCAGGCCAGCTCCGCAGCGCGCGAAGTGTTCGAGGAGGTCGATGAAGCGCTTTCGCAGAACCTGTTCGCGTTGATGCGCGACGGACCGACGGACGAGCTGACGCTGACTGAAAACAGCCAGCCAGCCATTATGGCGAACGCTATGGCGACGGTGCGCACGCTTGAAGAAGATTTCGGCGTAGCCCTCCAAGAGACGGTGGATGCGGTGGCGGGCCACTCGCTTGGCGAATACACGGCCCTTTGCGCAGCGGGCGCGTTTGACCTGGCTACCACCGCGCGTCTGCTCAAGCTGCGCGGGCAGGCGATGCAGGCTGCGGTTCCGGTGGGCGAGGGCGCGATGGCGGCGTTGCTGGGGGCGGATCTCGAGAAAGCCACCGCCCTGGCCGAAGCGTCCGCCAGGGGAGAGGTTTGCGAGGTTGCGAACGACAACGATCCGGGGCAGGTGGTCCTATCGGGCCATACCGGGGCGATCGACCGCGCCATCGCCCTGGTCAAAGAGCACGGGATCAAGCGCGGAGTGAAGCTTCCCGTCTCCGCTCCTTTCCACTCCTCGCTGATGCAGCCCGCCGCACAGCGCATGGCGCAGGCGCTGAGTGAAACCCCGCCGGCCAACCTGGCCATCCCGCTTTACGCCAACGTGACCGCTGCGAAGGTGGTCTCGGGCGAGGAAGAGCAAGAACTCCTCGTCGAGCAGGTTACAGGCCGCGTGCGCTGGCGCGAGAGCGTTGCGGCGATGCACGCGGACGGGATCGGCGAGTTTTTCGAGATCGGCGGCAAAGTGCTCTCCCCGATGATCCGCAAGATTGCGGGCGAGGCCGAGGCGACAAGCCTGGTGACGATGGACGAGCTTGAGGCTTTCGCGAAGTCGCTGTGAGCATTCCGATATCTCGCTCCACTGGATCGATTTATCCAACTTTGGCCTTCTCCATAGCATCGCGCCGGGCACCTTCGATCTCGCAATCGATCCGGAGCGCCTGTCACGCTATCTTGCAAACCCCTGCAATTGGATGGCGGTCGCGCTCGCAGGGAAACTGGTTGTCGGTATGCTCATGGTGGTCGTCCGCACGCATCCCGACAAGCCCACCGAACTGTTCCTTGACGAGATCGGCGTTGGCGACGATTGGCGCAGGCGGTGCGTTGCGCGCGCGCTTAATTCCATTTTCTGTTCGCGCGCGTCAGTGCCGAGGATATTGATGAGATATGGCTGGCGACCGAGCCCGACAACGCGGCGGCGCGGGGCCTGTATGAAAGCTTCGGCATCTCAGGGGAGGACGCCGTGATTTACTATCTGAAGAGGTGAGGAGCCTTACATGTTTCGACTGGATGGAATGAACGCGCTGGTGACCGGTGCGAGCGGTGGGATCGGCTCCGCGGTCGCGACGGCGCTGGCGATGCAAGGCGCGCGAGTCGCGCTTTCGGGCTCGAACGGCGAGAAGCTTCGCGTTTTTCGCGAACAACTCAACGAAGAGATTGGGGCCGCCGAGCATGGCGATCACGTCGAGATCACGTGCAACCTCTCAGACACGACGCAGGTTGAAGAGCTGATCCCGGCAACGCTCGACACGCTTGGCGGGATCGACATACTCGTGAACAATGCCGGCATTACGCGCGACAACCTGGCGATGCGGATGAAGGATGAGGAGTGGGATCAGGTGGTCTCGATCAATCTCGAAGCCGCCTTTCGCCTGATGCGCGCCAGCGCTCGACCGATGATGAAAGCGCGCTTTGGCCGGATCATCAACATCACCAGCGTAGTCGGGCATACGGGCAATCCAGGCCAGATGAACTATTGCGCCGCCAAGGCTGGGCTGACCGGCATGACCAAGAGCTTCGCGCAGGAAGTCGCAAGCCGCGGTATCACCGCCAATTGCGTCGCGCCCGGCTTTATCCGCACCGCGATGACGACCGCGCTCGATGAAAAACAGACCGAGACGATCAACGCGCGCATCCCGATGGGCAAAATGGGGGAGGGCGCGGATATCGGCGCGGCGGTAAGCTATCTCGCGAGCCGCGAGGCGGGCTACATCACGGGCGAGACGCTGCACGTGAACGGCGGCATGGCGATGGTCTGAGCCGCCGGACAAGGCCTCGCGACGGGCCCCGGGCGCCCCGATGCCCCCCTTATCCCCAAGCGAATGTCCCCTAGGCAACAGACCAAACTTGCCCGAATGCGCGGCGGCGCTAAGGTTTTCTTCCAATCCCCGATGTCCGGTGGCGATTCCGCGTCCGGGCGCGAGCATCGATAAGGTAAGGGTCAAAGCTCATGAAGGCGACCATCGAACGCGCAACGCTCCTGCGGTGCATGTCCCATGTGCAATCGGTGGTGGAACGCCGCAACACGATCCCCATTCTCTCCAACGTGCTCATCGACGCGGCTGAGGATGGCACAGTCAAGGTCATGGCAACCGACCTCGATCTCCAGATCGTCGAGACGGTGTCGGCCAGCAATGTCGAAACGCCCGGCGCGATCACAGTCTCCGCGCATCTGTTGAACGATATCATCCGCAAGCTGTCCGAAGGCTCGCAAGTTCAGCTCGATGCAGCGGACAACCGCCTCGAAATCCGCTCGGGCCGCGCCAGGTTCAAGCTGCCAACCCTGCCGCGCGATGATTTTCCGGTGATCGTCGAAGGCGATCTGCCAACCTCGTTCGAACTTCCAGCGAAGCAGCTCGCCGAGCTGATCGACCGTACCCGGTTCGCGATCTCGACCGAGGAGACGCGCTATTACCTCAACGGCATCTTCCTGCACGTGACCGACGATGATGAGCCGGTGCTCAAGGCCGCGGCAACCGACGGCCACCGCCTCGCGCGCTTCACGCTTCCCCGGCCCGAGGGCGCCGCTGGCATGCCGGACGTGATCGTGCCCCGCAAGGCCGTGGGCGAGATCCGCAAGCTGATCGAGGAGTCGGATGGCACCGTCCTGATCGATCTCTCCGCCAGCAAGATCCGCTTCACGATCAGCGGCGAGGGCGGGGTGGTCCTGACCAGCAAGCTGATCGACGGCACCTTTCCCGACTACAGCCGCGTCATTCCGACCGGCAACGACAAGCTGCTGAAGGTCGACCCGCGCTTGTTCTTCGAAGGCGTTGACCGCGTCGCCACGATCGCGACCGAGAAGACCCGCGCGGTCAAGATGGGGCTCGACAAGGACAAGGTGATCCTCTCGGTGACCTCGCCCGATAACGGCAACGCGGCTGAAGAGCTGGAAGCGGAATATTCCTCCGACCTGTTCGAGATCGGCTTCAACGCCAATTACTTGAAGGACATTCTCGGCCAGATCGATAGCGACACGGTGGAGCTGCATCTTGCCGACGCCGGGGCGCCCACGCTGATCCGCAAGGATGAAGGCTCGCCCGCGCTATACGTGCTGATGCCAATGCGGGTCTGAGGTTGGCCTCGGCGCGCCAGCGTGGCTCCTGAAGCGCCCAAGCGGGTCCGCATTTTCGGCCCGGTGATCTCGACCTACACGCGGATCGTCGCGATCGCGTGTGAAGAGGCCGGGCTGAGCCACGAGACGATCCCGACCGCCGCGCAAAGCCCGCAGAACCGCCATCCTTTCGGCAAGGTGCCGATCGTCGAGATCGACGGTCTTGAGTTGATCGAGAGCCTTGCGATCACCCAGTACATCGACAGCGTGCACAACGCCGGCCGCCTCCTACCGACAGATCCGGCCAGGCGTGCGGTTATCGACACGTGGGTGTCCTTAGCGAACAACTACCTTTTCCCGCTGTTCGAACATGGCCTCGTCATGCCCTATATCATGCACAGATTCAGCCGATTGCCACTGGACCGCGACCGAATTGAGCGCGCGCTGCCCAATATCAGCCGAGCGCTTGGCTTTCTGGAAGCCGAGATCGCGCGGGACGGCGCTTGGACGACGATCGACCCGAATGAGCCCGGGAAGTTCACTCTCGCCGATGTCTTTCTCTATCCTATTGTGCGCAGCCTCCAGCTCACCCCGCAGGGGCAGGTCGGCATCGCGCAGTGCGATCATCTTTCCGCCTGGATGGCGGTCACTGAAAACCGGCCATCGATCCGCGCAACGCGCTGGGAAACGGAACCGTGATGGTCTAGGTCTGCTGCTCAAGAGGGAGAACGCCTATCATGACACAAAAGCAGGTCCACGTTCGCAAGGACGAGCTTACCAACGCCGTTTTGGTAGAAGCCGAGGGCGCGCCGCTGGCCGAAGGCGCCGTGCGTCTGAAGGTCGAGAGCTTTTCCGTCACCGCCAACAACATCACCTACGCGGTGGTGGGCGACGGGTTCAAATACTGGGATTTCTTTCCGCCCAAGGCCGCTGATCCGGCCGGGCTTGGCGTCGTCCCGATGTGGGGGCACGCGCAGGTAATCGAGAGCAATTGCCCCGGCATCGCCGTGGGCGAGCGCGTCTATGGCTACCTGCCCATGGCGACACATCTCGATGTCGTGCCGGGCAAGGTCCACGAAGGTGGCTTCACCGACATGACCGATTACCGCCAGCCGATGAGCCCCGTCTACAACCAGTATACGCGCCTCGCCGCCGATCCCGAGCACGATCCCGCGCGCGAGGCCGAGCGGATGATTTACGGCCCTTTGTTCAAGACGGGCTTCATCATCGAATACTTCATGCGCGGCGAGCAATGGTTCGGGGCCGGTCAGGTCATCCTGACCAGCGCTTCGTCCAAGACCGCGATGGGCCTTGCCAGCGTGGCCAAGCAGAACTCACCGGGCATCAAGCGCATCGGCCTCACCTCGCCGGGCAATATCGATTTCGTCGAGAGCACGGGGCTTTACGACGAGGTCTACACCTACGATGAGGTCGGGAACCTGGCGATTGTCGAAACCGTGACAGTGGACTTTGCCGGCAACGCCGGTTTGCTCGCCCGGTTGCACGAGCATTTCGGCGATCTGCTCAAATATTCCTGTCTGGTGGGTGCAACGCATATCGAGGAGCGCGGCGCGGGGCTGGGAGCGGGCGGCCATCTGCCAGGGCCCAAGCCCACTTTGTTCTTCGCGCCTGATCACTTTGTCGCTTTCTTCAAGGAGCACGGGCCTATCGAAGGCGGCAAGATGGCAGCCGCGGCGTGGATGGGCTTTCTCGAAGCGGTGGGCGATGCGGTGACGATCGAACGCCACTCCGGCCTCGAAGCCGCCCGCGCAACCTATCTGGAGATGGTCGGCGGCAAGGTTGACCCGGCGAAGGGTATCGTGATCGAGCCTTAGGGGCTTCTGGGCGCGTCGGCTGTGGGAATGCCAAGACGGCGATTTCGTTGGCATACGGGGGTCAGGCAACTGGACTTGCGAGACCCCCAAAAACGCTTCTTCGCCAGGACGACTGACGTTCTATCACCGCAAAGACGCCGCGATGTGCTCGCTGCACGGTGCTCAATCTGGGATCGGGCGCACCGATTCCACCCGATATGGCAACACGTCCCCATCAGGTTCGGTCAAAGTGATATATTCGCCTTGCCGGAGCGCATGGTTCTCGAGATGAAAGATGTCTTCGTCGTCGGCATCGCCAGGCTCATAGGAGAATGCAAACCGCCCTTCGCGATGCAGAATAGCCCCGCGTTGCACGGCTTGGCCAGGCGCAAGCCGCTGAACCGTCGCGCGAGCTGGGGTTTCGTCAAACGCATCGACGTCAACAAGCCCATCATCGGCAAGCGGCAGGATCAGTTCATAGCCGTGCAGGGTCGATCCTTGTGGAAATTCGGGAGTCCTGGCCAGCGACAGTCGGACAATCTTCCAGCTCATGCAGTATCCTCCGGTAAGCTATACACTATCCTACCGCGCAAGGGTTTTTCGGCAAGATGCGATCCCAATGAAGTACCGTAACTTGCGCCCGCTCTGTTGAAACGCGATCAGCCCCAATGGGCGTCGCCAACGGGTCGCAAGCGGAATTTGGGCCTGCCGTCGACTCTCTCTCGAAAAGCCTGCGCAATCGTGATCCCTAAGCGGTGCTCTTGTCCGCCAATGCGCGGTTTGAAAACCGGATCGAACACCCGATCGAGCCCATCTTACCCCGTCCCCTTCGTCTTGGTCTTTCTGGCCTTGGTGTTGTGCTCGATAAACTCGATGATCTTGGTGGCGAGGTCCTGTCCCATCGCTTTCTCTATTCCTTCGATACTCGGCGACGAATTGACCTCCATGACTACGGGGCCGTGATTGGAGCGCAGCATGTCCACGCCGCACACATTCAGGCCCATACGCCGTGCCGCGCTCACCGCGGTGGAGCGTTCCGCCGGGGTGATCTTCACCACCTGAGCGCTGCGCCCGCGGTGCAGGTTGGAGCGGAAATCGTCCGGCGCGCCTTTGCGCTTCATCGCGCCCACGACTTTGCCGCCCACAACCAACGCGCGAATATCGGTGCCGCCCGCTTCGGCGATGAACTCCTGCACCAGAATGTTCACATTCGCACCGCGAAACGCTTCGATCACCGACTTTGCGCTCGACATGGTTTCCGCGAGCACGACCCCGATCCCTTGCGTTCCCTCCAGCAGCTTGATGACCACGGGTGGGCCTTTGACGGCCTTGATGATCTCTTCGGCGGCCTTGGGGTCGTTGGCGTAGGCGGTCAGCGGCAGGCCGATCCCGTACTTCGCGAGGATCTGCATCCTGCGAAGCTTGTCGCGGCTGAGCCCGATCGCGACGCTCTCGTTGAGCGGCACACGCCTTGCATCTCGAATTGCCGCAGCACGGCGAGCCCATAATTGGTGATCGAGGCGCCGATCCGGTGGATGACCGCGTCATACCCGCTGATCGTCTCACCATCGTAGGTGAGGGTGGGCCGGTGGCTGGCGATGATCACATTGCACCGCGTTGTGTTGAGAATGTCGAGCTCATGCCCGCGCGCTTCGGCGGCCTCTTTAAGGCGCGTGTGCGAGTACAGCTTGGGGTTGCGGGCGAGCATGGCAATTTTCATGGCTTGTGACCTTTCACGACCTTCATCCCCGGTGATTGCAGCCAGGAATATCCGCTGTCGACCAGAAAGCGGCGACGCAGCGCCGAACGCCCGATAAGCATCGGGAATTTCATGTCCGAGCGGTCCGCCAGACTGATCTCGGCCTTGAATTCCAGCTCCCCGATCCTGAGCGGGGTCTTGATAACAAAGCGCTGCTGGGTTTCGCCATTGGAGCTCGTGATCCCCCGCACATCGACATGGATGGCTTCGCCCTCATGCCTCTAGCCGCCCCAGTCGACCGCAAAGCGCACATAGCCCCCGTCCGTGCGCTCGATCTCTTCAAGCACCTCGGCGTGAAGCGACGAGGTGCGCGCTCCGGTGTCGACCTTGGCGGGTATGTCCGATAGCTTGAGATCGGGCAACGCGACGATTTCGCGCCAACCGACGATTTTGTCTGACGAGTTCGTCACAGGTGTCCTTACTATAGAGACTGCGCCGCTGAGAGGGTACGCTGGCAAGCCATTGGCCCTTGTCGGCGGGAAATCCAAGGCGCTGCAGTGTCAATTCTGTTCTGCGCGCCCGGCGCCCTCGCTTTGCGCCGCGTATCCGTGGAGCCCTTCGCGCTGGGCCTGGTGACGCGCATTGATCTTGCTGGCGGTGTCCGCTTCGGTCGGGATAATGCACCAACCGCCGCCCTTGGCGAGCGTCTCGGCAAGACCTTTCTCGAGCACTTCAGGTCCGGGTTGGGCGCGCCAGTGATCGCCCAGTTCATCGGGCGCCTGCCGCGCCCCGCCAAAGCGTTCGGGGCGCGCCCTTGCGGCGTTCCAGATCTGGGTGTTGAGAATGCCGGGGCACAGGATCGTAACGCCGATCCCGTCCTCGCCGAGCTCTGCCATGAGCGCTTCGCCGATCGAAGCGGTCATCTGCTTGGTGGTGGCGTAGAGCGTGAAGGGGGCGCTTACCGGTGTGACCGAAGCTGAGCTTGCCGTGATGCCGACATGCCGCGCTCCGGCCTGCGCTTTGAGCGAAGGGAGCCAGCTTTGCGCGGTGTGGACAGGGCCCATGACGTTGACGCCGATCAGCCAGTCGAGCGTCCGCGCCTTGGCGCCGCTGACGGTGTCAGCGGTGCCCACTCCGGCGTTGATCCAGAGCAGCGAAGGCTCGATCCCCTGCGCGATCAGTTTTTCAGCGACGCGCTCGGTTTCCGCTCGGTCGGAGACATCGCAGCCATGCGCGCGAGATTCATCGCCGCACAATCGCGCGGTCTCCTCGGCCTCGTAGGCGTCGATATCGAGCGCGCACACGCGCATGCCCTTTGCGGCAAAACGCTGCGCGAGCCAGCGGCCGATACCGCGGCCCGCTCCGGTAATGACGGCCCAGTCGCCCGGAGCCGGAACGTATGGGCTCACTCGGCCGCCTCGGCAAGCGCGGCGCGTTGCGGTCCACGAATGAGACCGCCGGGCGTCTCGCCGGTCCATTTCCCGTTCTCGAAAGTGACCACGCCGCTTTTGATGGTCGCGACATAGCCCGTCGCTTTCTGGAGCAGACGCTTGCCGCCGGCGGGTAGATCAAATTCGAGCCATGGGCGACCAAGCTTGAGCGCGTCCATGTCGATCACGTTGATGTCAGCGAGATAGCCTGGCGCAATCAACCCGCGATCTTCGAGGCCATAGAGCACTGCGGTGTCGCGGCACTGACGCTTGATCGCATTCTCCAGCGTGATGCGTTCGCCGCGCTTGCGGTTTTTCACCCAGTGCTCGAGCATGAAGGTGGGTGAGGCCGCGTCGCAGATCGTGCCGCAATGCGCGCCGCCGTCCGAGAGCGAGTTCACAGTGTCATCGGCGTGCTGGAGCGGATGGAGGAAATCGAGATTGCCGTCCGCGTAGTTCAGGATCGGCAAGTAGATGAACCCGGTGCCATCGTCCGCGCACAGCATGTCGTAGGCGTATTCCTGCGGGTCGACCCCGGCCGCTTCGGCGCGCGCATTGACGCCGGCGCTCGCATCGGGTTCGTAGTCGAAATCGGGGTCCATCTCGTACTGCATCGCCCAGCCTTGCGTGATGACCATGACAACGCCGATAATGTCCATCGGCGCCTCGGAATAGTCGTTGGCTTCCGACAAGAGCTGCTCCTTGAAACCGGGGTCGAGCAGTTTGGCCTTTTGCTCTTCCCAGGGCAGATCCTTGATTGCCTGCCAGCTGGGGCGGAAGGCGAAGGGGTTCACGGTGCCCTGCCAGGCCATGATGATGCCGTTTCCGCGCAGCGCGATTTGCGCGACGATATGGGCGCCGTTGTCGTTTTCCGCGCGCATCGTGGCGATCTGCTCTTTCAGGGGCATTTCCTTGGCGATGCTTTCGAGCGCGGCGAAGGTTACCGGGATGCCCGCCTCGCGGCTGAGGCGCCCCATCCATTCGAACTCGTTCCAGTCGCGCTGCAAATCGCTCGCCATTTCGAACACGGCGTGGCCGCCAGCGTCCTTGGCGCGGCCCATCGCCTTGCCGATCGCGACCAGTTCTTCCGGCGTAGCGGTGGTGCCGGGAACCAGCTCTCCGTCGACCGATTTGTGCAACACGGTGCGAGATGTCGAGAAACCAAGAGCGCCGGCGCGAACGCCTTCCTCGACGATTGCGCTCATTGTCTCAATATCCTCGGCGGTGGGAACCGCGCCCGGCTGTTCACGGTCGCCCAGCACATACGCTCGCACCGCTCCGTGGGGCACGTGGGTGCCAACATCGACCGTGCGCGGAAGCTTTTCGAGCGCGTCGAGATATTCAGGAAAGGTCTCCCACTCCCACGTAATGCCCTCGGCCAGCGCGGTGCCGGGAATATCCTCGACGCCTTCCATCAGGCTGATGAGCCATTCGTGGCGGTCCGGCTTGGCGGGCGCGAAGCCAACCCCGCAATTGCCCATCACGACCGTGGTGACGCCGTGCCAGCTTGAGGGAGCCATCTCCTGATCCCAGGTCGCCTGACCGTCGTAGTGGGTGTGGATGTCGACAAAGCCGGGCGCAACGACCTTGCCGCTCGCGTCGATTTCGCGTTTCGCGTCGCCGCGTATGGTCCCGACACCAGCGATCAGGCCGTCCTTTATCGCGACATCGCCAGCGAATTGCGGCGCGCCGCTGCCATCAACGATCGTGCCGCCGCGGATGATGAGATCGTATTGTGCCATGGTTCTCTCTCCCAAATTTTGTTGAGGCGATGCGTACCATAGCCTTGGTCAGCCTGCTACGCTTGAAGCATGGTGATGAAACCCAGCGGTGGGCCAAGCTGGCGGCCCGATCCATCGAGCGGCGTGTCCATCGACTTTGTCGAGGCGGGCGAGCTCACCTTCGAAGTCGCGCAAGCCGGTGAGGGCGATCACCTCGCGCTGATGTTGCACGGCTTTCCTGAACTGCATTTCAGCTGGCGTCACCAGATCCCGCTGCTTGCCGAGATGGGCTACCGCGTGTGGGCGCCCAACCTGCGCGGCTATGGCGGAACCTCGCGGCCCAAAGGTGTGCGCAATTACGCGATGGACAAGCTGACAGGCGATGTCGAAGCTCTCATCGCGGCGAGCGGTGCGAAAAAGGTTACGCTGCTGGCGCACGACTGGGGCGCTATCATCGCCTGGGCGTTTGCAATCACGCGCAAGACCGCGCTTGAGCGGCTCGTCGTCATGAACGTGCCGCATCCGAAATGCGCAATGCGCGAGATCAAGCGCTGGCATCAGCGCAAGAAGAGTTGGTACATCTACTTCTTCCAGCTGCCTGTGCTCCCCGAAGCGATGCTGGCGCGCAAAGGCGGGGACGCGGTTGGCGAGCTGATTGCCAGCACGAGCTGCAACAAGGAGCGCCTCGGGCCGCAGATACAGGCCGTATACAGCGATGCGTCGATCCGGCCCGGCGCGCGCACCGCCATGGTCAATTACTACCGCGCCCTCGCGCGCCATCGCGACACGCTCGACATGGGCGATTTCCGCGTCGAGGTACCGACGCTGATGGTGTGGGGCGAGGAGGACGTGGCGATCCATATCAAGTGCACTGAAGGCACCGAAGACTGGGTCACGGATTTGACGCTCAAACGGTTTCCCGGCGTCTCGCACTGGGTCCAGCAGGACGCGCCGGACCGAGTGAACGCAATACTGCAACAATGGCTGCCTAGCGCCTGACGCGCTCACGCTTTTCATCAGAACAAAGGTCTCATCTTCCATGGCCCGTACGACGCTTGCTCTTTCGCTCGCCACGTTAGCCACCGCGCTCTTCCCCATTGCGCTTGGCGCGCAAGGACCCTCCAGCGCGGGTTACACGCTCGATCCGGCGGGCGATCTTTCAGCGATGCTCGATTGCTTCGAGGCTGAGGGAAAGACGCTCATTTCCGCGCACCGGGGCGGGCCGTCGGCGGGGCTGCCCGAGAACGGGATCGAAACCATGGATGCGATGATGGCGGCGGTCCCGGCGGTGATGGAGATCGACGTTGCGCAAAGCACGGACGGTGTCCTCTATCTGATGCACGATCGCACGATCGACCGCACGACGACGGGAACGGGGCCGACCCGTGAGCTGGCATGGGATGCGATCAAGGACCTAAACCTGCGCGATGAAGCGGGCTGGGTGACGCCCTACAAGGTGCCAACGCTGTCCGCCGCGCTCGATTGGGCGAAAGACAAGACGGTGCTCCAGATCGATTTCAAGCGCACCGCCAGCTTTGAAGATACGATCGCGCTGATCCGCGAGAAAGGCATGGAGGCGCGCGTCATCCTGATCGCCTATTCGCAAGGGCAGGCGACGAGACTGCACGAACTCGCGCCCGAGATGCTCATTTCCTATTCGATCTCTGCGCCGGGCGATCTTGAGGAGATAGTCGAAGCGGGGGTTCCTGCGGATCGCATCGTCGCCTTCACCGGTACACGAACCGCTCGGCCTGATCTCTACTCTTTGCTCGACGGGCAGGACGTCGAGGTGATCTTCGGCACGCTGGGCCGCCCGGATCGCTCCATCGACGGGGTGATTAAGCGTTTCGGCACACCCGAACGCTACGCCGAACTCAGCGAGGGCGGGGTGGACGTGCTGGCGACCGACCGCGGGCGAGAGGCTGCGGTGGCTCTGGCTGAAGCGGGGCGGCTGCCGGACGCAGGGCAGTGCGGGGTCAGAGAAGCGGGTTAGTGCAAAGGGTCACGCTGCAAACGCGCTGACCCGGCCCTTTTCCGCCTGGGTCTCGGGCGCGTCGAGGAATTCGCGGATCGCCGCGACGCTCTCATCGGCGTGGGTCAGCAGGAACAAGTGCCCGCCTCCCTCGAACATCTGGATGCGCGCGTTGGGGATCATCGCTTTGAGGATTTGCCCGTTGATCGGGCGCACGATCTGATCGTCCTCGCCCATCATGATCAGCGTTTCCTTTTTCAGGAAGGGCAGCGCGGGCAGGCTGGTCCAGCCAAGCATGCACAAAAGCTGATACATGTAGCCGCGCGGGGAAGGGGGCTTCAGGCGACCGATATGGCTGTCCTTCTGGTGCGCTGCGCCATCGGCATCCGCTCCGCCATAGAGCGTTGCAAAGTGCTCGTTCATGAATTCGGGATCGATATAGCGGCGCGGATTGGCCATTTTGGTGAAGGCCGCCGGATTGCCCGGCACCATCGCCATGCCCGGCGTGGTCGCGACCAGGATAAGGCGGCGGGTGCGCGCGGGATGTTGGAGCGCGAAGTGCTGCGCCATCGCGCCGCCCCACGATACGCCCATCACATCAACCTCTCCCAGGCTGTGGCGGCCCAGAATCTCAGCGGTGATCCAGCTCATGATGAAGGGGTTGTAGGGAATGACCGGATCGGGCGATTCGCCCGTCCCCGGCATGTCGAACATGATGAAGCCGCGCTCGGCCATCGTCTCGGCCAAAGGGGCCACCGCTTCGATGTTTGCCCCGATTCCGTTGAAGAACAGGATAGGCGGCTGCTCGATCCCCTGAACGAGCCTCCACGTCGCAACCCGTAGCGTCCGGCCTGCCACCTCTTCCATGGTGACGACCGCGTCCTTCATTGCATCAGCCAAGATTTTACCCGTCCTTGTCTATCCGAAACTACGCTTGTGAAATGGCACAGGAGGGCTCGTCGATCCCTCGCGAGCTCTGCCTGTGCCATGCCCCGGATCCCTACGGGGCGGGCGTGTCCTTATCAGACTTCTTCGACAACGTAGAGTCCGGGAGCGGGATCAAGCGGGGTATAGGTTGCGTTGCCCAATTGCTTGGGCGCCGCGACTTTCTTGCCCGCGCGTTTCTGCACCCACTCGGCCCAAAGCGGCCACCAGCTGTCTTTGATCTCTTCGGTCCCTTGCAGCCACTCATCGGCGGTCGCAGGCAGCTTGCCGCGCTTCTTCTGGATGAAGTACTTCGCCTTGGGATTGCCCGGCGGGTTGAGGATCGCTTGCATGTGGCCCGATTGCGAAAGCACATAGGTCACGTTCTTCGACCCAAACAGCTGAGTGGAGCGATAAGTTGCCTTCCACGGGGTGATGTGATCGGTGACACCGCCAAGAATGAACAGATCGGCCGTCACCTTGGTCAGGTCGATCTTGTGATCCGCCATTTCAACCGTGCCCGGCGTCGAGAAGGCGAGCGTTTCGTAGAGCGTAAGGAAATCGCCCATCAGGCTTGCGGACAGGTTCGTCGCGTCAGAATTCCAGAACAGCACATCAAATGCGGGCGGGTCCATGCCCAGCAGATAGTTGTTGATGACGTAGTTCCAGATGAGATCGTTGGGGCGCAGCCAGGCAAAGCCGCGCGCGAGGTCATCGGCCTTGATGATGCCGGCCTTGGCCGCGCGCTGACGAGCAAGTTTGAGGCCGTTCTCGCTGACCAGCGAGCCCGCTTCGATATCGGTTGGCTTGGGGTGAAGCACGCACACCATCAGCGTCAGCGAGCCCAGAATGTCGTTCTTGGTCGCCGCCAGCTTGGAGGCGAGCACCGAGGCGGTCTGCCCTCCCGAACAACCGGCCGAGACGTTGACCTTCTTCGAGCCGGAAATGTCCGAGACGATCCGAAGCGCTTCTTCGCAGCTCGCGATGTACTCGTCCATGCCCCAAACGCCGTGCTCTTTGGATGGATTGCGCCAGGAAATGACGAACGTTTGCAGGCCGTTATCGACCTGCCACTTGATGATCGACTTCTCGGGCGAGAGATCGTTGATGTACATCTTGTTTATCTGCGGCGGGATGGTGAGCTGCGGGATTTCATGCACCTCATCGGTGGTCGGCGCGTACTGGATCAACTCGTACATCTCGGTGCGATGGACAACGCTGCCCTTGGAGGTCGCGATGTTCTCACCCAGTTTGAAAGGGCGCTTGTCGACCTGGCTGACCATTCCCTTGTTCTGCGTCAGGTCCTTGTAGGCGTTCTGCAGACCCTTGATCAGGCTAAGGCCCCCCGAATTGATGAGCTGTTTCTGCGCCATCGGGTTGCCCGCCAGCGTGTTGGTGGGGGCAAGGCCGTCAAGAATGATGTTGGCGATGAAGTTGGCCCGGTTGCGTTCCAGCTCGTCTAGCTCAAGCTCTTCCAGCCAGCCGCGCATTCCCTTTTGCACGGCGAGGTAGTATTGCGCCCCTGCGCGAAAGAACGGGTTGAACTGCCAGGCCGGGTCCTTGAAGCGCTTGTCCTTGGGATCGGGCTGAAGATCGCTGCGCCCGGTCATGATTTTGACCATGTCCTCCGTCATCGAACGCGCGTGTTTGAAGGCCCGGCTGGGATCTGAAGCCGTTTCGCGCAGCAACAGCGCCACCGCTGACACGAAGTCCTCGCGCGCAACGCCAATAAGCGGCCCGAGCGCGTTGGTTGACTGCGCTGCCTCGTTTTCGAGCTGTACTGTGCCGTCTGCCATTGAATTCCCCTTTCGGTTCCTCTCTCCATGAACGCCGCTTGCGCGCACTTGGTGTTCCATTTGTGATGGGCTGGGGCCGATTTCTCAGCCTTTGTCTCGGCTCCCTTTCAGCCGACTGCGAACGAAATCGTGCCTTTGGCCTTGCGGCAAGACATGCCCTGCCGTTTGTTAACGCGCAAGCGCCGCGCAATATCCCGGGCGTGTTGAGGCTGCCCAAGGGGGCTCGGTAGTTCTTTCTTAAGAGGCGCAATTAACCGGATTTCAAAGCGTTCCCGGCATGCGATTTCAATGGTGAACCGACCACTGCGTAATCTGCCAGAGGCGCGTGTAAACCCGAGCGCTGCGAGCGCGGGGGCCGCCCGCGATCGCGCCCTCGGCGCGCGCGAGGCATCGGCGCTTTACACGGTCGATCCGGTGCACCTGGGTTCCAAGCCCCAGTCGACGACGACGCCGGATTCCCCTGCAAAGACACCCTTCATCGAACGCCGTTCGGTTGATCGAGATCGCCGACGGTCGCATCCCGATGATCGAGCGACAGCCGGCGAGGCTCTGTTCGAAAGCCATTATTACCTGCCTCAAGACCAGCGCGGGCTCGCGCTCTTCATGCTGCTCGCCTTCCTGATCGCAGGAGGAGTTGCGCGGACGATCCCCACGCCCTTGGCGCTTGTGGCGGCCGGCGCGTCGATCGCTCTCATCCTGCTTGGCGCCCCCTTTGCGAAGCTGGAACGCCGGGCTGAGACGCCAGACAAGGTCCGACACGCGCTGATGGTGATTGGGATCATGCTCCCCATGGCGCTTGCTGGCTACGCGTTTGCGAATTGGGTGATCGTTGGGCTCCCATGGCAATGGGCCGTCGCCAGTCTTGTGTGTATCAACGCTGCATCCGCGGCGCTTTATCGCGCGCGGATCGTTGCGATGTTTACCGCCAAGATTTCGATCTGGGCCGCCTTCGCGCTGGTTCATCCCTCGGCGCTGACTGTCTCGGCGGTGATCGGAGCGGCGCTTGCGCTCGGCATTATTGCGCGCTTCGAATGGACAGCGGCCGAGCGACGTCGCCTGGCCTCCGAAGCGCGCGAGCGAGTGGCCGCGCGCGCGGAAGACATCCTGCGCAGTTTTGAGGAAACCGGACAGGGCTGGTTCTGGGAAACCGACCGGCGCGGGCTCATCAGCTATATCTCACCTGCAGCAGCGAAGGTTATCGGGATGACGGTTGACGCGTTGCATGGACAGCCGCTCACCATGATCGTCGATCAGGATGCTCGCGCTTCGGACGCCGAGCGGACGCTGGGCTTTCACCTGTCGGCGCGCTCAGCCTTTCGCGATATCGAGGTGCTCGCGGCCAATTCGGGCGAGGAAGAGCGCTTCTGGTCGCTTACGGGGCGCCCGGTTTACGACACGTTCAACAACTTTTGCGGCTTTCGCGGCCACGGCACCGACCTGACCGAGAAGCGGCGCAGCGAACAGCAGGTCACGCGCCTTGCGCACTACGATTCGCTCACCGGGCTCGCCAACCGGGTGCAGATGAGCGAGGCGCTGGAGCAGATCCTTGCTGCCCCTCGCGAACGCGACCGTGCCTGCACGGTGCTGATGCTCGATCTCGACCGGTTCAAGCAGGTCAACGATACGATGGGCCACCCCGCGGGCGACGCTCTGCTGAAACAAGTGGCGCAGCGTCTTGAGCGCGTGCTTGACGGGATCGGGCGCTGCGGCCGCCTTGGCGGCGACGAGTTTCAGGTGATCATTCCAGGCTACGCCAACCGCGAGGCGCTGGTCCACGTGGCCAAGCAGATCATCCAGTCGCTCTCGCAGCCCTATTCGATCGACGGTCACAGCGTCGTAATCGGCGCGTCGGTGGGGGTGGCCATCGCGCCGGATGACGGAACGACAAGCGAAGACCTGATCCGCAATGTCGACCTGGCGCTCTACGCCGCAAAGGACGCCGGGCGCGGGGTTCACTGCTTTTACGCGGAAGATTTGCACTCGGCTGCCGAGGAACGCGCGGAACTTGAGCAAGAGCTGCGCGAGGCGATCCAGACCGGCGGTTTGTCGCTCTATTATCAACCGGTCGTCTACGCCGCGACCGAGAAGATCGTCGGCTTTGAAGCGCTGATGCGGTGGAACCACCCCAAGCGCGGCTTTATCTCGCCGGAAAAGTTCATCCCCATCGCCGAGGACGCAGGGTTGATCGATCAGATGGGGCAGTGGGCGCTTCGCACCGCGTGTGCGGATCTGGCGCGTTGGCCCGATACGATCCGGTGCGCGGTCAATGTCTCGCCGCTGCAATTTTCCAACCTTGAGCTTGCCACCCACGTTGCCAACGCGCTGGCGCATGCTGGCGTCGAGCCGGCTCGACTTGAGCTTGAGATTACCGAAAGCGTGTTCCTCAACGACAGTTCGGGCACGGACGCAATGTTCAAGGCGCTCAAGCGAGTGGGAGTGCGTTTGGCGCTCGACGATTTCGGGACGGGGTATTCTTCGCTCGGATATCTGAAGAAAGCGCCGTTCGACAAGATCAAGATCGATCAGAGCTTCGTGCGCGGCGCGACCGAGGATGGCAGCCGCAACGGAGCGATCATCGCCTCTATCACCTCGCTTGCCGAAGCGCTCAGTATGGATACGACCGCTGAGGGCGTGGAGACGCTGGACGAACTGGAACTGATCCGCCTGCTCGGGTGCAGCCACGTGCAGGGCTATATCTACCATCAGCCGCTCGATGCCGAAGAGGCGACTGAGCTGGTGCGGGGCAACCTGGCGGCGCAGGCTGAAGGGCCAAGAGCGGCGCGCCATCCGCGCCAGGTGCTTCTGCGCCGCGTCACGATTATCCATCGCGACAACCGCCTGACCGCGAATATTCGCAACATCTCCGACGGCGGTGCCTTGGTTGAAGGGCTTTGGAACATGCCGGTGGGCAGCGCGATCCGGATCGAGTTTTCGCCGGGCAAGTGCGTCGAAGCGCAAGTGCGCTGGTCGCGTGAGAACCGTGTCGGCGTCGAATTCCGCGACCCCTTGCGACGGCGCGCGGATGGCACCTTCGCGATGCTTCATGAGCGCCCACAGGTGAAGTCCTTCGCAGGCCGTGGCGGCATCTAATACCCGCTGACGACACGTACAATCCGTTCAATGCACGCCGCAGCGGCGATGGCGATTCGCCGCAGGCGCGAGTCTTTTTTTGCGCCGCGAATTAGGTCAAAACTAACCAATTGGCTTTACACAAGCGCAATCGCCAGAACGCGGCGAGGCATGCAATCGGGAAGGATTTGGCGAAGTGCCCCTCAAAGGCCTTTTGTCATCAGGAAGCGCGAAGTCGGCAGCGAAGTCGTCCAAGTGGCGGTTCAAGACCGTGCCGCAGACGCTGTCTGACGCTCAGAAAGTCATGATGCTCGACCAGCTCGAGCAATCGGGCCTTGGGTGGTTCTGGGCGAGCGATGAAGAAGGCCACCTGACCTATCTCAGCCCCGCGCTTGCCGAACGCCTTGAAATTCCGCTTGAAGATCTGATCGGCAAGCCGCTGCCCGATCTGTTTGATCCCGCCACAAACGAACGCAGCCCCAAGCCGTTGTCGCTGCTGCTCAACACGCACAAGGCGTTCTCCGGGCTGGCGGTGCAGTCGGTGCGCCGCTCGGACGGTGCGGTCTTGCGCCTTGCCGGGCACCCGATTTTCGAGGGTGGGAAATTCAGCGGTTTCCGCGGCACCGGCGCGGACATAACCGAGGATTACCACCGCGAGCAGGAAACCGAGCGCCTGGCGCGTTACGATTCGCTCACGGGGCTCTCTAACCGGCACCGCATGGCGCATATCATCGAGACCACGCTGACCGCGTTCAAGGCCGCCAAACGCAATTGCGCGGTCATCATGCTCGACCTCGACCGCTTCAAGCAGGTCAACGACACGCTGGGCCATGCGGCAGGCGACGAATTGCTCAAGCAGGTCAGCGCGCGGCTCAAACGCGCCATCGGGCGAGATTGCGAGATCGGTCGACTGGGCGGCGACGAGTTTCAGGTTCTGCTGCCGGACATGGACGATCGCGGAGAGCTCGGCGAGATTGCTTCCAAGATCATTACGATGCTCAAGCAGCCTTACTCGCTCGAAGAAGGCCGCTGCGTTATCGGTTGCTCGGTCGGGATAGCGATTGCCCCGCACGATGGGGTGACCGGCGCGCAGATCGTGCGCTCGGCGGACCTTGCGCTTTACGCCGCGAAGAATGGCGGGCGAGGGCAGTATCGTTTCTTTACGGCCGATCTGGAATTCGAAGCGATTTTTCGCCGTCGCCTCAGCGAAAACCTTGGCGACGCGGTTCGCGACGAACAGCTCGCGCTGCGCTTTGAACCGATTGTCGACGCCGAGACCAAGATTGTGCGTTCGCTTGAAACACACATATGCTGGCAGCATCCGGAACGGGGCTATATCGATGAGGAGGAATTCGCGCAGATCCTCGACGGGTCGGATCAGGTCAATGAGGTAAGCCTGTGGGCGATCAACGAAGCCTGCCGCCTCGCTGCAAACTGGCCCGAAAGCGTGCGCATCGCGGTCAACATTCCGCTAACTCTGCTCAAGGCCGACAATTTCCTGGACGACGTCGCGCAGGCGCTTCAGGAATCCGGTCTCGCGCCGAGCCGTCTCGATCTTGAGGTGGGGGAAGACCTCTTCTTCGGCGACAGCGAAGCGGCGGACCGGATCCTTGGATCGCTCTTCAAGATGGGCGTGCGTTTGACGCTCGATGAGTTCGGCAGTGGCTATTCCTCGCTCGCCTATCTGCGCCGCGCCCCGTTCGATACGATCAAGATCGATCAAAAGCTGATCGCCGAGATCGAGCGGGTGGACGCGCGCGAGACGGGACTGGTGAAGGCGATCGTGGCGCTTGCCGGTGCGCTGGAGATGGACACGATCGCCACCGGTATCGACACGCCCGAGCTCATGGCGGTGATCGGCGATTGCGGCGTCGGCTGTGTGCAGGGTGCGATCTACGCCGAGCCCGTCGACAAGGAAACGGTCGAGACCGAGTTCATCGGCGGTGCTTGGACCCTCCCGCCCGGCGAAGACCGCACCAAGCGCGCGCGGCGACGGACCGTGTTCCGCAAGATTCAGGTGATCCACGACGATCACTCCTATGAGGTGACGCTGCGCAACCTGTCGAAGACCGGCGCGCTGATCGAAGGGTTGGAAGACGTTCCCAAGGGCACTCAGTTCGTGGTCGATCTGGGCGGTGGGCAGCTCGCTGTCGCGACGGTCATTCGCACGAATGGCGACATTCAGGGTCTCGAGTTCGAGACGGCCCTGATCGAAGACGGCGCAGGCGGGCTGTGCACACGCAACCGGGTCAGCCCCTACGCTCTGGCGGCGGCGGGCGCGCCGCTCGCTGCGCTTTCCGCGGGCAATTACAAAGCGATGCAAGGCGGGGTCGCGGCCAAAACGGGCAGCGTCCCGCAATTTGGCTATTCGCGAACCACGACACGCGAAATCGCGTAACAATCCGCGCGCGCTGCTTCACTTCGCCCGATTGCAATTCAGCCAACGACCCTAAGTCATTTGCATTTTTCGCGAATGACACAGAGCTTTCCTGTGGTTATTTGCGCGGGTGATGACTGACCTTTCAAAAATCCGCAATTTTTCGATCATTGCTCACATCGACCACGGCAAGTCCACCCTCGCGGACCGGCTGATCCAGTTCACCGGCGGCCTCACCGAGCGCGAGATGTCCGCGCAAGTCCTTGATAACATGGATATCGAGCGCGAGCGCGGCATCACCATCAAGGCCCAGACCGTCCGCCTCACCTACACCGCCAAAAACGGCGAGACCTACCAGCTCAACCTCATGGACACCCCCGGCCATGTCGACTTCGCCTACGAGGTCTCGCGCAGCCTTGCCGCGTGCGAGGGCGCACTCCTCGTCGTCGACGCCGCCCAGGGCGTCGAGGCGCAAACCCTCGCCAATGTCTACCAGTCGATCGAGCACGACCACGAAATCGTCCCCGTCATCAACAAGGTCGACCTGCCCGCCGCCGAGCCCGAGCGCGTTCGCCAGGAGATCGAGGAAGTCATCGGCCTCGACGCCAGCGACGCCGTGCTCGCCAGCGCCAAGACCGGCATCGGCATCGAGGACGTGCTCGAAGCCGTCGTCGCCAGGATCCCGCCGCCTTTGGGCACGCGCGACAAGCCGCTCAAGGCCTCCCTCGTCGATAGCTGGTACGATCCCTATCTCGGCGTCGTCATCCTCGTGCGCGTCATCGAAGGCGCGCTCACCAAGGGCCAGAACATCCGCTTCATGCAGGGCGGCACGCAGCACCTTGTCGACCGCGTGGGCTGCTTTACCCCCAAGCGCACCGACCTCACCGAGCTTGGCCCGGGCGAAATCGGCTTCATCACAGCGCAGATCAAGGAAGTCGAACAGGCCCGCGTCGGCGACACGATCACCACCGTGAAGGCCGGCGCCACAGACCCGCTGCCGGGCTACAAGGAAGTCCAGCCCGTGGTCTTTTGCGGCCTCTTCCCGGTCGATGCGGCGGACTTTGAGAAACTGCGCGAGAGCATCGGCAAGCTGCGGCTGAACGATGCGAGCTTCTCCTTCGAGATGGAAAGCTCGGCTGCCCTGGGCTTCGGCTTTCGCGCCGGGTTCCTCGGCCTCCTGCACCTCGAAATCATTCAGGAGCGCCTCTCCAGAGAATACGATCTCGATCTCATCACCACCGCGCCCTCCGTGGTCTACCGCGTCCACCTCGCCAAGACCAAGACCGAAGAGGCCACCGTGGTCGATATTCACAACCCCGCCGACTGGCCCGATGTGAACCGCATCGATAGGATCGAGGAGCCGTGGATCAAGGCGGTGATCTACACGCCCGACGACTATCTCGGCGCGATCCTGAAGCTGTGCCAGGACCGGCGCGGCGTCCAGAAAGAGCTGACTTACGTGGGCGGGCGCGCGCAGGTGACCTATGAGCTGCCCCTGAACGAAGTCGTGTTCGACTTCTACGACCGCCTGAAATCGATCAGCCGCGGCTATGCGAGCTTCGATTACGAGCAGATCGGCAGCCGCGAGGGCGACCTTGTGAAAATGAACATCCTCGTCAACAACGAGCCGGTCGACGCGCTTTCGCTTATCGTCCACCGCTCGGTCGCCGAAGAGCGCGGGCGCGGCATGTGCGAGCGCCTGAAAGACCTCATCCCGCGCCACCTCTTCAAGATCCCGATCCAGGCGGCCTTGGGCGGCAAGATCATCGCCCGCGAAACCATCGCCGCCCTGCGCAAGGATGTGACGGCGAAGTGCTACGGGGGCGACATCAGCCGCAAGAAGAAGCTGCTGGAGAAGCAGAAGAAGGGCAAGGCCAAAATGAGAGAGTACGGGAACGTCTCAATTCCTCAAGAAGCCTTCATCGCGGCATTACGCATGGGTGAAGAGTAACACTCATTTTGGATGCGGGAGCGCCCGCAGGGCGGCCTGTCCCCGCGTAGGCGGGGAGGAACGTGAGCATCCCGCAGGAGGCGTTTATTGCAGCGCTGCGGATGGGGGAGGAGTAACCCTTTCCCCTTCCGCCTGCGGGAGGGGCAGTGAGACTGAGCCCGCGCCAGTGGGCCTAGTCGCAACGCGGTGGGCGAAGGCGAGCGCATCATCTTCAACTGAGCCCGTTCGCCCTGAGCTTGTCGGACTCGCAGAGGGCGCGAAGCGCCAACGGCTGGTCTTCACTTTTCTGGAATGCACGGACAGAAGAAGTGCAGTGCTTCGACAAGCTCAGCACCAACGGCGGTGGCGGGCGCAGCACTCGTGAGGATGCGGAAGCGCCGAACCTACACTTTCATTGACATCGTGTACACATTGTGTATACATCAGCTATGACTGAAACAGCAACCACGGTTAAGAAGAAGGCGCGCAAGGCTTCGATTGAAGCGTCCTCAGCATCTGCACCAAAAGGCAGTATCAATCTTCGGATCGAAAACGATACAAGACAACTGATCGATGACGCTGCCTCGGCCTTGGGAAAGACCCGGACCGAGTTCATGATCGATATCGTAAGAGAGCAGGCAATCAATGTTTTGCTCGATAGGCGGTATTTCGCGCTTGATTCTAAGCGTTTCGATGACTTCATGAACGCTCTCGACAATCCTGCCGCACCTGGCCCAAGATTGCGCTCTCTGCTCCGGCGAGAGCCGGCATGGAAGAAATGAGCAAGAAAGGTAAGGGGCAGGGAGCTTACTTTCCAGCGCCTGAACCAATCAGCCAAGAGCACGATCTTTCCGGATTTGATTGTGGCGAGCCGGTGCTGAATGACTGGTTGAAGAAGAAAGCCGTCAAGAACGAGAGCCGCTTTTCACGCACCTACGTGCTTTGTAACGAGAAAAAGGCCGTGGTGGCGTATGTCTGTATCTCAGCTGGTGCGGTGGAGCGTAAAAACGCGCCTTCGAAACTGAAACGGAACGCTCCGAATAGCATTCCCGTCTCGATCATCGGGCGGCTGGCAGTCGATCAAACCCACGCAGGAAAGGGTCTTGGAGCTGATATGCTGTCCGACGCAATGCGCCGCATTGCGCTGGCATCGCAGACAATCGGCATCGGCGCCGTGGTGATCCAAGCCAAGGATGATGCTGCCAAGAACTTCTATCTGCACTGTGCGGAATTCATTGAGTATCCGGATGACAGCCGAACACTGTTTTTGCCGATTGAAACGCTCGTCGCAGCGTTTAGCTGATTGGGGTTTATGGGATGGGCGAAGCCAGACGCAGGAAAGAGAAGCAGTCAGATTGGCCGAATTCGGATCGCTTTGATGGTGATGTCGAGCTCCACATTTTGGCTCCTGATCCTTCGATCAATGGCGCGCGCATAAACGAACTGACTGGCGACGAAATTTTTTCACCGGATGCGAGGGTGGTACTTCGCGCGTACCGCGCTGTTGCCGATGAACGCGAATTCTGCGTTGGGTTCTGTGTAGGAGATGGCGAGGGGTTCACGCCGATCGGGCTAGCTGTCATCGAGCGCCTCTCGAACGCCAAGCTGAATGCGCCGCTGCACATCGTTCCCATACGACATGAGGATATCGCTTGGGATATCGTCATTCACCATCTTCGTACATTTACGGACGAAGTGTTGCTCTTCGCATTCGCCGATTCTGATGTGTACGATGCAGGGATCGGTCCAGTCCACTACTCCAAATGGATCAAACAATTCGACCATGAAGGAAATTTTCTGGGCCGATTGACACAGGCGCAGCGAAACGAGATTCGAGGACAGAAGGCTGCTGTTCTTGACCGGCCGCCACCCCCAAAGTTCTATCCGACAACAGGTGTAGACCATGAAGACGCGCCATGGATATTCAGGATTGGCACGCCTGCAGGAAAGTTTCTTCGCACCGCTTTCTGGAACGGTCGTCGCAACTATGCGCACGAGTTGCCGCCAGAGGCCCTTAACTGGGTCGGGGGTGACAGGATCGCCGTCGTTCAGGTCGATAGCCCAGTTGGCGTAAACCGGCGGTCTTCGCTTGAGCTTACTCATTGGCTTGCTGCTGAATTCGATGGTGTTATCCATTGGGCTCGCGATACTGAGACCTTCGAGTCCATCCTGAGATCATTCATCCGTCTTGACCTCGAAGCGGACAGCCCGCCAGACTTGCCAGATGATTACAGTCCAGAAGTCGTGATCCTGGCTGCGATTCCTGATCAGCCTTCCGAATAACGCGCCACTCCGCTCAAGCAATCCAAAGCCGCTTTCGGATCGGCATCCACAATGCCCAATAGCCTTAGCGCGGGCGCGTTAGGTGAGAGGTGGCCTCACTCCAACAATTCCCCCACCAAGCTTGGCCTTTTCGCAATCATCGCCAGCAACACGCGCCCCGGCCCGGTGGGCCTGCGCCGTCCATGCTCCCAGTTGAGCAGCGTCCCCTTCGCCACGCCTATGCTGCGCGCAAACTCGGCTTGCGACAGGCCGGTGCTCGCGCGGATGGCGACCACGTCGACTTCGGGCACTTCTACCCTGTGCACGCGCGCACCAGTTTTCTGGCCTTCGGCGTGGGCGATGGCCTCGGTACGGCCCTGCTTGATTCTCTCGTAAGCGCTCATTCTCGGTCTCCGTATCACCACTCCCTCTACCCGCTCGCCCTGAGCTTGTCGAAGGGCCGTCCTTCACTTCCTCGTTGCCGCAGAAAAAGGACGGTGCTTCGACAGGCTCAGCACGAGCGGTTCGGGGGCGGGGCAGGATAAGCAACTGATAAGGTGGCGCTCACGCCGCCACGCGCCGTTCCGCGTTTGCTGGCGCACACGCTCCATGCGCCGCGCGGGGTGGCCTGACGGCCAGCTTCGCTTCCGAACGGGCTGGGCTGGCGCCCACCCGCCGGCCGGGCGTTCACGATGCGCTGACGCGCACCGGCGTCCAGCTTGCCGTTTGCTTCGCAATCGCCCGCGCTATTCGCCTTCGCTCACTCCCACCCCTTATCCTTGAGCGAGTGCGCGGTCTTTCTCGGCTTGGGAGGCGGGGGCGCTTTCTTTGTCGGGGGCTTGGCCCATTGCTCGTCGGCTTCGGGGCCGCGTTCGAGCCGGGTGCGCATCGCCTCATCGGCCTTGAGGCGCGCAAAGTCCGCGTCGCGCAGCTCGGTAAAGCGCGCCCAGGCCTTGCGGGTTTCCTTGGACATCTGCGCCCATTGCCGCGCGCGGGTCTGTTCGAGCTCGGCGCGCACCGCCTCGACCTTGCGATCGATGCTCGCGCGCACCTCGGCGGGTGAGACCCCTTCGTCGCGGGCGCGCTGTTCGGCCTCCCATTGCGCGCGCCATTTCTTCTTGAGGCGCCTTTTCTCCATCTTGCCGACCGCGTTGAGCCCTTTGAGGCTGCCGCCGCCTTTCGTCACCGAATTGCCAAAGCGTTCGGGCGCGCGGTTTCTTAGAAGGAACATCAAGAGCCGGTCGTTATAGCGGGTGCGGGTGCCGACATGGTTGCCGTAGACGTAGAAGGGTTCCTCGACGCCGTGGATCCCGCGCTCCATCGCGACGTCCTCGAGGCGCTCAACGCCCAGGTCGAGCGCCTTTTGCCAGGCCTCGCGAAAGCTTTGCGCGCCCGGCTGGCGGCGCAGGTAATAGGCGCCCACCGTGCTCATATCGACCGCCTTGCACGCGGCCGAGACCGAGCCGGTGTCCGCGAGCGCTTCGATAAAGGCGCGCTGGCGCTCGGGCGTCCAGCCATCGTGGCGCGCGCAGCGGCGGGGCACGGGGGCGAAGTCGGGAAGCTCGCCCGGTTTGACGGGCAGGCGGGCGGTGCGCGGATCGGCTTTGCGGGTCATTTGTGCAGGTGAACCACAAAAGGGGCGAGTAGGAAATCGGCGCAAGGGAGAACGGGGGTGGAGGGCGCTTTGTTGCGGGCGGCGCATCAATTGGAATTTGGCGAAAGTCCGCCCGCAGAATCGATTATTTCCTTGCGTGTCAAATACCACACAGCGGCAGAAAATTTGTCTGTTACGCTTTTTTTATGGAACCATTATCTCTCGGTGTCTTTATTGCAATCGTGGGTCAACCGGCAAAAGCCGGGGGCCTTATTGTGGCGACACGGCGCGCAAAAGCGCTTTGGTTCCCCCTTTGCACGTCCTGGCCGTAGTGATCGGGTGTGCGGGGGCCAGGCCAGGAGAGGACGCATCGGATCGTGGTCGAGCCGACCAGTTCTCCCCTGCGCTTGCGCGCCTGGCGCGCGGCGTTTGCCCCGGGCTGATCGGCTCCTGTTTTGAAACGGGAGTACATGAATGAAACTGCGAACATATCTCTGGATCAGCGCCGCCGTCGTTACGCCGGCCCTGAGCGTATCCGCCGCCGCGGAAACGGGCCTGTCCCAGACCGAACTCGCCGAGACCGAAGTCCACATCGCGAACGGTGTGCCGGTCGCGGCGCACGCGCCCGAGGTCGACACCCTCGCGCCGCTCACCGCGATATCCGCCTCGTCCGAGATCACGACAAACGAGCTCGACAAGGCGGCGGGTGAAGACGTGCAGGGTTACGCGATCACGATCCCGCAGAGCGATGCGGCGCAGGCGGCTTTGGCGGCCTCCCCGCAGACGTTCGAGCTCGCCTCCGACGCGCCGACCGCGCAACAGGTGGCGGCCGCGGCGGTTGTGCCCGTGGCGCAATACAGCGGCTCCGGCGCCGCGCCCGCCAAGCGCGAGGACAGCTACACTGTGCTCCTCAATCAGGATTCCTTCTTTGGTTTCTACCCCAGCTTCAATGGCTTGATTCCGATCGGCGACAACATCGATTTCAGCTTTTACGGCATCTTCTGGACCACTGACGGCTTTGGCACCGGTCTTGGCTCGGACCTGTGGACCGAGTTCGGCGCGGGCGTTGCGATTCACACGATGGAAGGCAATCTGGTCATCAAGCCGCAGCTTGGCATCACCAACGGCGCGCTGCTTTCGGGCGGGGTACGCGATGATGACACCGAACTGCCGACCGGCACCGGCGGAAACTTCGCTGACGGCATCGTTCCCAGCCTCACGATGAACTACTCCGACGATGCGTTCGAAGCCGAGTTCTATGGCGGCTACTACGCCGCGTTGCGCAACCGCAATGAAACCGGATCGCTCGACTTTCTGCACACCTGGCTGAACGCCGGGGCGAAGATTGGCGAAAAGTTTTCAGCCGGCGCGCACTATGAGCTGCTCAGCAACACCCGCGCTGTCGATGGCGATGACTCGGTCGTCTACCAATGGCTTGGGCCGTATGTGCAGTTCTCGACCGATAACGGCTTTTTCGCCCGTTTCACCGCTGGGGCGGATATCGAGGCCGGCAATGACGGGGACTTCTACAAGCTCACCGCCGGATTCTCGTTCTGAACGAGCGCGCCGCTTGAATGGCGCTTAGACAAGGGGGGCGTTCTGGCGGTGGCCAGGGCGCCCCTTTCTATTCCCGATCGCGGTGTGTCCGGGAGCAAACGCCCCTGCGCAACGCGGTTGGCGCATGGAGCGCTTTCGGAACGCGGTTATCCTCCCGGCAAGGCCGGCGTGGAAAATGACGTGGTTGGCAACTGGCATGGTTGGCAACTGGCGTGATTGGCAACTGGCGTGGAAAGAGCGGGAAGCAAAGCGCCGTGCGGGCGCGTGGTCACTTGGCGTTCACGCCCGCGCTGGTTATACCGCGCCGCATGACAGGATTCCTCAAGAACGCGGCCCGCGCCGCCACATTAGGCCTTGCCGCTCTGGCCACGACCGCCTGCGGAGGAGGTTCGGCCAACGAAGACGTGGCTTACGTCGCGCGCGACGTCGAATCGCTCTACGCCGAAGCGCAGCGCCGCCTCAATGCGGGCAACACCTTGCTCGCCGCCGCGCTGTTCGACGAAGTGGAGCGCCAGCACCCCTATTCGCCCTGGGCGCGGCGCGCGCAGCTGATGAGCGCGTTCAGCTATTACATCGCGCGCGATTACAACAAAGCGATCCAGAACTCGCAGCGTTTTCTCTCGATCCATCCGGGCAACAAGGACGCGCCCTACGCCTATTACCTGATCGCGCTGAGCTATTACGAGCAGATCTCGGACGTGAACCGCGACCAGAAGATCACCGAGCAGGCCCGCGCGGCGCTGACCGAGGTCAACCGGCGGTTCCCGCAAAGCGAATACGCCGCCGACGCGCGGCTCAAGATCGACCTTGTCGACGACCATCTGGCGGGCAAGGAAATGGAAATCGGCCGGTTCTACCAGCGCTCGGGTCAATGGCTGGCGAGCGCGCTGCGCTTCCGCAATGTTGTCGACCAGTTCGAGACGACGAGCCACACGCCCGAGGCGCTGTACCGTTTGACCGAGAGCTCTCTGGCGCTGGGTGTCCCCGAAGAAGCGGTCAAATACGCCGCGGTTCTGGGGGCCAATTATCCCGGCTCCAAATGGTATGAGCGCGCCTACAAGCTGGTCGAGAAACACGCGAGCGGTGTAACGCCGAGCTGACCGGGCCGCGTCCGGGGCGATTGCCGTTATCGGGTCGCGGGTGGGCCTGTTTTCGAGCTGCCAAAGCCCAAGGTGAACGTGGGGTAGCGACCCAGCTGCCGCCTTCCTATGCCTTAAGGACAATCGTTGTGCCTTCTCCACATCGCCGGATCATGCCCTTCAGGCACGCTTGCGCAAGGGTCGCTATCCTGATCCGTGTATCCGCGCAGCGCGCTGTATCGTTCGACTTGCCTATCCGTGAGCAGCGGCAACGTTTTCAAATGCGCAGACAGGTGGACTAGGCGAAGCGCCGCGCGATGTTTGCCCGCTTCGCTAACAAGGCGTTCAAGCTTAGCCTGATCGACGCCGCCCCGCACAAAAGCGTCGTTGAGCGCTTTTTCCGAAGCGATGAACTCCTCGCCGGTGGCCAGAGCGGAACGCGTCATCTCGTCAAAGATGGCGGTCACCTGTGTGATTTGGGCGTCGCTGAGCTCCAGCTGTTCAGCAAGATCAAGAACATGGCGGGGGCCAGGCGCTCCGTTGATCTCAGCGGGCAGCGCCATGCCCCACCCGGTGCCTGCCCGGATCGCCGCTATGTCCTGGTCAGAAAGCGATGCAATAGCGCGCGTCTGTTTGCCGGCATGGGGTGATGTTGATGCTCCATGATCCTGAGCGATAACCGCGCCCGCGCACAAGAAAGCGAGCGCTCCAAAGATGATGCCTTTCTTCACTTTTGGTTTTCCTCTTTCAGTCCGAATTCGATCTGGGGCGCCGGGCAATTACCTCGCTTCTCATGCGCCCCCGTTTAGTCCTTAAAGATCAGTTCTAGAAGCGCGCCTGAACGCCAAGTGTAACAGCCGCGGGTTCGCCCGGCGCAAAGGTCGCGTTGTCCATTCCGTTCAGATTGTTACGCGCTCCGATCACGCTTGAGACGTATTCTTCATCGGTGAGGTTACGCCCTTCAACAAACACGAGGAAGCGCCCGGTGTCGTAGCTGATGCGCCCGCCTATTGTGACATAGCCATCGGCGCGCAGGGTGTTCGCATAATCCGCAAAGCCGCCGTCTGGCACAAATGTACCAAACAAATCGGCGGCAATGCGATTAGAGCGATAGGAGACGCGCCCGCCAAAACGGTGCTCCACCACGATCGGGAGGAAGTTGTCGCCAAAAGTGGGATCGTCTGAGAAGCGGGCGTCAGTCCATGTCCAGTCGCCCGCGATATCGACGCTGTCTCCAGTGGCGAGGACATCCCCCGCTACAAGTGTACCCAACGAGGCTTCAATCCCCCAGCGCCGCGTTTCATCGGCGTTGCCGACCGACGTAACATTTTGTGTGACCGCGTCGGTCGTGGACACGATCTCATTGTCAATCCAAGCGCGATATAGGGTAAAGTCCAGTCGAACCGGGCCGATATCACCGCGCACGCCTGCTTCGGCGGTAACAGCGGTTTGCTCTTCAAGCGATCGGACCACTGGGCGACGCGGGTTTGCTCCATTCAGTAGCGCGTTCATCGGGCCCGGCGTCCCCGCGACATTGATGAGCAAGACATCATAGGTCGGAGGTTCGATGACATGACTTAGCCCCGCGAAGAGGGTCAGCGCGGGAGCCGCCTCGACGGACAAAAGCGCGAGGCCATTGAACCCGTCATAAGTATCAGCAAGCTCAGCCGCCGGACGTTCTGCTCGGACGCCTGCGAAGTTTTCCTCGATGGTGCGCCCGTGAAAATCCCAACCCGCAGCGACGGTGAGCCGCACCGCGTCGCTGGGTTTGACGTGTCCCTTGACTTGCGCAGTCACGCGATCAGCGGATAGATCGTTGTCGGCCCATCTATCGCCGCGCGCGCCCGAGAAGGTTGGCGGTGTGCCGCCGCCATTGAAGAACTGTTGTTGGCGGCGATCATTGCGCTGATAGATAACCGTCGCTCCCCAACCCAAGGCAGCATCATGATCGCTCCGCAGCCGCGCGGCGAGGCTGAAATCGTCGTTGTCTTCGACCTGCACATCGCGCCGCCGAAATTCGACATCGGTGCGCATGTAAGAGCCATCGAGAGCGAGGCTTGACCCGCCCAGATCAACGCTCAGGCCCGTCGCCACGCGGTATTGCTCGGAGAACCGGCGCCAGTCGCCCGCAATGTTGTTGGGCTGCGCGGCATCCGATCCAGCTTCGATTTGCGCTAGGGTCTGCGGGCCTGGCAATTCAAGCTCGGAATCGACCGCAAGACCTGAGACGCGGATGGTTATTCGATCCGACACATCATGGCTGTATCGGCCATAAGCTCGAAACGCTTCCTGCGCGCCGTATTCACGAAAACCATCCTGCGACAACCAACTGACGGAAGCGAAGACTTCACCGTCCTCGCTGGAACCAGCATAAGCCGCTTGGCCGCGCAGGTAATCAAAGCTCCCTATTTCACCGCGTGCGGTAAAGCCTTGGTCAACCCGCCCACTGCGTCCTCGAAAATCAACGATGCCGCCAATTGTCGAGCCGCCTTCGAGCGCCCCGCGCCCGCCGCGCAAGATACCGACCTCTCCAAAGAACAGCGGCTCGATGAACTCGACGAAATCGAAACTCGTATCGGCGTAGGTGATCGGAAGGCCGTCAAGGCGCAGCTCTATCCCGCGACCCGCAGGCTGCGTTCCGCGTTGCAGACCAGACCCTCGGATCGAGAAGCGGGGATGATCGATGCCGCCAAAGACCGGCTCGATCTGAACGCCGGGCGTGTCGCGCAGCAGGTCTTCAAGCGTAGCCAGACGGCCTTCAATGACGGGTTTGGTGACGTCTTCGCTCGGGTTCTCGCTTTGCGCTTCGCCAACGACGATGATCGTCTCGATAGGCGACGCTCTGGCTGGCTGATCGGTCGTATCGGATGACTGTTCATTTTGCGCTGATGTGTTCGAGCCGGCTGCAAGAGCGGCAACACCGGCTAGAAGCCGGGCATAGGTACTCGTTTTCATGATTGTGTCTCGCTGAGTGCTGTTTGCTGGGGGGCGAGCACCGGTCAAGGACTGCGGGGAGGCAGTCCTTTCGAAGTTTCCGGTGCGGCTCTCAAGCGAGCGAGGGAGGCGCGCGCAATGGTGGTCTGAGGCGCGCGCGCCTGATGAGAGGCGGACAGCGGGCTGGAAGCAATTCCAGCTTCTGCGCGTAGACCAACGCTGGCACCGCAAGGCTCGCATCGAGGCACCCTGTTGCAAGCTGGGCGACGCTGGCAAACGCGCAGTCAGTGCTTATCGAGGTACCGCGTCCGTCATGGTCGTGTTGCTCACCATCACTTTCGGCTTGAGCACTATGAGAGGCATGAAAGTGACCGCCATCGATTGATGCCTGGCCTTTGCGTTTCGCTGCAGCGTTGTCAGGGTCCAAAGCGGCCATCTGGCGCAAAAGCGGATGGGTTTCCGGACACATGACGATAAAGGGCAAGCCGTTCTCGCCAAGCGCAATCATGTGGCCGGGCGGTGCAAGCGTCTGAATGCCCAACGCCAGAATGGCCACAATAAGCATCCGTAAGGCCTTTAGGGCCGAGAAGGTTATCGCTCTCGTCAAAGTTGCACCGCCCTAGACCCAGACCGGGGTGTCGTCATCCCTGTTCTTCCTAGTCTTACGTTGGCTTTTTTTTTCCAGCTACGAATTGCGAACGGTCAGCTTCGCATCCCACTATGCCATTGGCTAGCCTAAGCCTCGCTCGCGGCGTGCTTCGATATCCGCCGAACCTTACCCGCCGCTGCTTGGGGATTGGCCTGATTTGCGCAGGTGACGCCGACAGGAGGCCGCGCTAGACCCCGCTGCACGATGCTCACCCGGCTTTCCATCCGCAACATTGTCCTTATTGAAGCGCTCGATCTCGATTTTGCGCGCGGGCTGGGCGTGCTGACGGGTGAGACGGGGGCGGGCAAGTCGATCCTGCTCGACGCGCTGGGACTGGTGCTGGGTGACCGGGCCGAGGTGCGACTGGTGCGCAGCGGCGAGGCGAAGGCGAGCGTGACCGCCAGTTTCGAGTTCGACAGCGTTCCGCCGCTTGTCGCCGAAGCGCTTGAGGACGCGGATATCGAGTGGGAGCCGGGCGAGCCGCTCCTTGTCCGGCGGCAGGTCAAAGCCGACGGGGGGTCCAAGGCCTTTGTCAACGACCAGCCCGTCAGCGCCGCCTTGCTTCGCAGCCTTGCGCCCGCTCTGGTCGAGCTCCACGGCCAGCACGATGATCGCGGCTTTGTGAACCCGCGCGGGCATCTGGCTTTGCTCGATCGATATGCGGGCACCAACCTTGACGCGCTGCGCGGTGCGTACGAGGCCTGGGCCAAGGCCGAGGCGCGGCTTTCCGAAGCCCGGCGCGATGTCGAGCAGGCCAAGGCGGATGAAGAGCTGCTGCGCGCGCATCTGACCGAGCTGGAAACGCTCGCGCCGCAGGTGGGCGAGGAAGAGGCTCTCGCCGCGCAGCGGATCGATCTGCAGAAGGGCGAAAAGCTCTCCGGCGACCTCGAAGAGCTGCGCCATATCTGGGAGGGTTCGGACGCGCCGCTTGCGGCCTTGCGCGTGGCGGCGCGCAAACTCGATCGGATCGCGGGCGAGCACGAACTGCTCGCCGAGGCGCTCGCCGCGCTCGATCGCGCCGTGATCGAGGCGGGCGAGGCGGAGGAGAAGCTGGAGGCGGCCGGGCATGCTCTGGTCCACGATCCGCAAGCGCTTGACGCGGCCGAAACGCGTCTGTTCGAGTTGCGCGCGCTCGCCCGCAAGCACCGCTGCGAGGTCGACGCTCTGCCCGATCTGATGGTCGAAATGCGCGCCCGGCTCGACGCGATCGAAGGGGGCGAGGCGCATCTGGGCGAGCTGGAGGCGGCGGCGCTCAAGGCGCGCGAGGCCTATCAAACGGCGGCGGCAAAGGCCTCCGCGACCCGCGCCAAGGCGGCCAGGCGTCTCGACAAGGCGGTGGCGGCGGAACTCGCGCCCTTGAAGCTGGATGCCGCGCGTTTTCGGACCGCGCTCGACACGCTGCCCGAAGGGCGCTGGGGCGCGCTGGGGCAGGACGCGGCCGAATTCCTCATCGCCACCAATCCCGGCGCGCCTTTCGCCCCGCTCACCAAGATTGCCAGCGGCGGCGAGCTCAGCCGTTTCATCCTTGCCTTGAAGGTTGCTCTGGCGGAAAAGGACGGGGCGGGCACGATCATCTTCGACGAGATCGACCGCGGCGTGGGCGGCGCGGTTGCCAGCGCGATTGGCGAACGCCTCGCGCGCCTTGCAAGCGAAGAAGGGCAACTCCTCGCCGTCACCCACTCCCCGCAAGTGGCCGCGCGCGGGGGCCTGCACTACCTGATCGCCAAATCGTCCAGCGGCACCGTCACCAAGACCAGCGTCGTTGAACTCGACCCGCCCGGTCGCCAGGAAGAGATAGCGCGCATGCTTTCGGGCGCCGAGATCACCTCGGAAGCGCGCGCCCAGGCGGACCGGCTGCTGGAAGGGGTGTGATGGAAGTTCTTGGTGGGATCGTTTTGTCGGTTCTGGTTTTGGCGCTGCTGGCCTTGCTCGGGCTCACCACCGTCTTTGCTCTCGCGTTTATGACGGCGCTGGGCTTGCTGACCGATATGAGTTTCAAGCGCGTGTTCTTTGTGTCTTTCGCGATGGCTCTGGCCGCGCCTGTGCTGCTGACCCTGGCGACCTATTCGGCGTTCGAGGACGGGTCGCTGGAGCGCGATCTGCGCGCGGAGCTGGGCGATGTGATCGCCATTCCCGACGAGCGCGTGAGCAACTGGCAGGACAGTCTGGATGAGCTTCGCCAGATCGGGCAGGATGTGGAAAGCGGCGCGTTGACCGAGCAGCAGGCCGAGGAACGCGTCAAAGAGCTGTTTGGCGCTTCAGGCGGCGCGGCGCTTGATCGGCCAGAGGTGGAAGCGGCCCAAGAAGGCGATGGAATCCAGACTGAGATCGACTAAACCGCTCGATCTATGACCAACCTCACCGAAGCCGAGGCCGCCAACGAACTGATGCGGCTTGCGAAGCAGATCGCGCGCCACGACCGGCTCTACCACGCCGAGGATTCGCCCGAGATCAGCGATCCCGAATACGACGCGCTCGTGCGGCGAAATCGCGAGCTGGAAGAAGCCTTCCCGCATCTGGTCCGCGAGGATAGCCCGTCGCGCAAAGTCGGCCATCAGATCGCCGCCTCGCCGCTTTCCAAGGTGACGCACGAGGTTCGCATGATGAGCCTCGACAACGCTTTCAACCCACAGGAAGTGGGCGAGTGGGCGGACCGGGTGCGGCGCTATCTGAACCTGCCTGAGGGCAAGCCGCTCGCGTTCACCGCCGAAGACAAGATTGACGGGCTTTCCTGCTCGCTGCGCTACGAAAAGGGGTGTCTGGTGCGCGCGGCCACGCGCGGCGACGGGCAGGTGGGCGAGGATGTGACGGCGAATGTGCGGTTTATCGATGATATCCCGCAGGACTTGCCGGATGGCGTCCCCGCCATCTTCGAGGTGCGCGGCGAGGTATATATGGAGCGCTCCGCGTTTGCTGCGCTCAACGAGAAGGCGGACGCCGAGGACACCAAGCGTTTTGCCAATCCGCGCAACGCGGCGGCGGGCTCGCTGCGGCAGAAGGATGCAAAGGTCACCGCGCAGCGGCCCTTGCGCTTCTGGGCGCATGGCTGGGGCGCGCATTCGGACCTTCCGGGGGAAACGCAAGCCGACGTTGTCGAGGCCCTGCGCGCCTGGGGCATTCCCGTCTCGCCGCTCTTCACCCTCGCCGACAGTATCGACGCGCTGATCGCGCATTATGAAACGATTGCCGCCGCTCGGCCCGATCTGCCCTACGAAATCGACGGCGTCGTCTACAAGGTCGACCGGCTCGATTGGCAGGAGCGTTTGGGCTCGGTCGGCAAGGCCCCGCGCTGGGCGATCGCGCACAAATTCCCCGCCGAGCGCGCCGAGACGACGCTGGAAGCGATCGACATTCAGGTCGGGCGGACGGGGAAGCTGACGCCGGTGGGACGTCTCGCGCCGGTGCTGGTTGGCGGGGTGACGGTCACCAATGTAACGCTCCACAACCGCGACGAGATCGAGCGCCTCGGCGTTCGTCCCGGAGACCGCATCGTGATCCAGCGCGCGGGCGATGTGATCCCGCAAGTGGTCGAGAACCTGACCCGCGACGAGACGCGCGCACCTTTCGACTTTCCCCATCGCTGCCCCGAATGCGGCAGCGAGGCGGTGGCCGAGGAAGGCGAGGTCGATGTGCGCTGCACAGGCGGTCTTATCTGTCCCGCGCAACGCACGGGAAGACTTGAGCATTTTGTCAGCCGCAAGGCGCTCGATATCGATGGGTTGGGCTCCAAAACCATAGCGCAATTCTTCGATCTGGGATGGCTCGAAAGCCCGGTCGATATCTACCGCCTGAAGGACCGCCGCGCGGACATCCTCGCTCTCGAAGGGTGGCAGGACAAGTCTGTGGATAACCTGTTGGCGGCTGTGGAAAGCACACGCGCGCCCGACGCCGCGCGGCTGCTCTTCGGCCTCGGTATCCGTCATGTCGGCGAAGTCACCGCGCGCGATCTAATGAAGGCCAACGGCACGCTGCCCAAGCTGCGCAAAGCGGCGGAGGCGTTCGGTGTCTATCGCGCCGAAAACCCGAAGGAGGAGGGCGAGAAGGCTTCCCCTTTCAAAGCCCGCATGGACGAGGCCGCCAAGGACGCGCTTGGCGTTAGCGACGGCGTGGGGGCAACGGTCGCGCATTCGCTCGCGGACTTCTTCCACGAGCCGCACAATGTGGCGGTGTGGGAGGAACTGCTCAAAGAAGTGAGCCCGCCGCTCTACGAGGTGGAAGTGCTCGACAGCCCGGTCGCGGGCAAGACGGTGGTGTTCACCGGTAAGCTTGAAACCATGAGCCGCGACGAGGCCAAGGCGCAGGCCGAGCGATTGGGCGCGAAAGCCGCGGGCAGCGTCAGCGCCAAGACAGACCTGCTGGTCGCCGGGCCCGGCGCGGGCTCGAAGCTGAAAAAGGCGCAAGAGCTCGGTATCGAAGTGATCGACGAAGCGGGCTGGGCGGCGATTGTGGCCGAGGCGAGTTAGACGTGGGCACTCTCAACGATCTCCACCCGCAAGCGCTCCGTATCGCTGCGGCGCTGCGCGCGCGGGGGCAGAAGATTGCGGTCGCCGATGGGGCCACCGGGGGGCTTATCATGGCGAGCCTTTTGACCGTTCCGGGCGCGCTCGATTTCTTCAAGGGCGGGGGCGTGGTGTACTCGTTCAAGGCGCGCAATGTCCTCCTCGATCTCCCGCGCGAGGCGTATGACGGCATGACGTCGGCGACCGAGGACTACGCGCTGCTTCAGGCGCGCGGCATTCGCGACCGGCTCGGCGCGAGTTGGGGGATGGCGGAAAGCGGGTCGGCGGGGTCGAGCGAGCATCCGATGGGCGTTGCCTCGGGCCGCAGCGTGGCGGCGATTGTCGGTCCCGATGTCGAGCGCGTCGCGGTGCTGGAGACCGACAGCGACGATCGGATCGCAAACATGGAAGCTTTTACAAGAAACGCGCTGGATTTGGCCGAAGGGGTTCTTTGCTGAGCGGCGCTCACAGGCAACCGGCAACTGGCAACCGGCTAACGCCAGCGCGCGCGCTCGCGGCCCGACAGCCTCCAGTTCGGACGACGACGCAGCCACAAGATCGCCCAGTCGCCTCTCTGGAGCCGCTCTCGCGGGGTAAAGCCCGCTCGCTTGCAGGCGCGGCGCACGGCCTCTTCCTGTTCGCCCGCCAGCAGACCGGCCAGAAGCAGATCTGCGCCCGGAGAGACGTTCGCGGCGAAGTCGGGCGCGAGCTCCACCAGCGGTCCGGCAAGGATATTGGCGATGAGCAGATCGTAGGGTCCGCGAAGGCGCAGCAGCGGATCGTCCATTCCCTCGGCAATCACCATCGTCATCGCGCCCGGACCCGCGCCGAGCGCAAGGGCGTTTAGCGCTGCGTTGTCCTTGACCACTTGCGCGCAGACGGGGTCGATGTCCGAGGCGGTGGCCTCGGCGCCCGGCCACAGGCGAAGGGCGGCAAAGCCCAGAAGCCCGGTCCCCGTTCCGATATCCGCGATGCGGCGCACGCGTCGTCCTTGGGCCTTCATCTCCGCCAGCATTTCAAGACACCCGGCGGTGGTTTCGTGCTGCCCCGTGCCAAAGGCCTGCGCGGCGGGAATAACGAAGTCGATCGCGTCCTTGCGGGCCGGAAAATCGGGTGTGTGGACGTGGAAGGGCCCGGCGTTGATCGGCGGCGCGCCCTGCTGGCTGAGCGCGAGCCAGTCTTCATCGGGCAGCTTCTCCACGGCGATGCGCGGCGCCTCGCCTTCGAACAGGCTTTGCAGAGCGCGTTCTTGCGCCGCGCCGGGCTTCTTCGGATACCAGCCTTCGAGCACCCAGTCCTGCGGGTGGTTCTCGTCGATCTCGCGGCCGGAGATGACGAGGTCGAAGTCCCAGTCCTCGATCTCGTCATGCGCTAGCAGCGCGGCCTGCACCGCTGGCTTGGGCGCGAGGAGGCTGAGTTTCCAGCTCGTCATGCCTGGCCCGCGCGCCTTAGCGTACGAAGCTTGCGCCGTTGGCGTCGATCACGGCGCCGGTCATGCTGGGAGGGGCGTCGAGCGCGCAGAAAGCGATGATCTCGGCGATCTCCTCGGGCTGCGCGACCTCGCCAAGCGGGATGTCCGCCAGCAAACCCGGACCGCCGCGCGTCTCCAGATAGTCGCCCGCCATCGCCGTGTCGGTAAATCCGGGCGCGACGGCAAAGCTCAAGATGCCCTCGGCGGCGAAACCGCGCGCAATCGTCTTGTGCATGGCGATCATCCCGCCCTTGGCCGCCGCGTAGTGCCAGTGCGCCGGGCTGTCTCCGCGATAGGCGGCGCGGCTTGCGACGTGAACGATCCGGCCGCCTGAGCCGCGCTCCTGCCAGTGGCGCACGGCAAAGCGGGAAAGCTGGGCGGCGGCGGTGAGGTTGATGCGCATCGTGTCCTCCCACGCATCGAGCCATTCGATGTCCGAGCGATCCACGCGATTGGGTTCGAACAGCCCGGCGTTGTTGACGAGGATGTTGATCGCGCCGCCGGCCTGCTCGAGCGCGCTTTCCCATAGGGTGTGCGCGGCCATCGGGTCGCGAAAATCGGCGGCGATCGATCCGGGCTCACCGATCCGGGTCTGGTGGCCGATCACCGAGCATCCCCTGCGGGTGAGCGTTTCATGGGTCGCCGCGCCAATTCCACGGCTCGAACCGGTCAATAGGATGAAACTCATGACAAGCCCTATCCGAAACTTTGCAAGACTTGTCGAGCGACGCGCGCTTGCGCGCGTGGCAACATTCGGTAAGACGCATGACAGGGATATAACACTGAAGAAGAGCAAGAATGGCACAAAGACCGCTTTCTCCGCACCTCCAGATATGGCGGTGGGGACCGCACATGCTGGTATCCATCCTTCATCGGGCGACAGGCGACGGACTGGCGCTGGTGGGGCTTGCGGTGCTGGTGTGGTGGCTGGGCGCGCTCGCCAGCGGTCCGGAAGCCTACGAGACCTTTGTCTGGGCAGCGGCGTCTCCGATCGGCTATATCGTGATGATCGGCCTGACATGGGCGTTCTTCACCCATTTGATGAGCGGTCTCAGGCACTTCGTGCTTGATATTGGCGCAGGCTATGAGCTTGATACCAATCGGTTTTGGTCGATCCTGTCGCCGCTGATCGCGATTGTCCTCACCGTGGCGGTGTGGACCTACATCTTCGTGCGCGATGGAGGGCTGGGCTGATGGGCAATGGCACGTCAATCGGGCGGGTTCGCGGGCTTGGCTCCGCGCATGATGGCGCGCATCACTGGCTGACGCATCGCTTCACCGCGATCGCCAATGTGGTGCTGATGAGCTGGTTCATCCTCAGCCTGCTGCTGCTGGGCGATTACAGCTACACAAGCTTGGTCGAGTGGATTGCACAGCCGATTTCGACGGTCGCGATGATCCTGCTGGTCGCCAATCTCTTCTGGCACGCGCAGATGGGCCTGACCGTTCTGATCGAGGATTATATCCACAATTCCGGCTCCAAGTTCGCGCTTCTCACCTGTCTCAACCTCGCGGCCATTGGCGGCGCGGCCTTCTCAATCTTCAGCGTCGCGACGCTGGCCTTTGGAGCATAACGCATAATGGCAACGGCACCTGCAAACGATCCCGGCCCCCAGCTTCAGGGCGCCTACATGATCATCGATCACACCTATGACGTCGTGGTCGTGGGCGCGGGCGGGTCTGGCCTGCGCGCGACCATGGGCGCGGCCGAAGCGGGCCTGAAGACCGCCAACATCTCCAAGGTCTTCCCGACACGCTCGCACACCGTCGCGGCCCAAGGCGGCATCGCGGCGAGCCTTGGCAACAACACGCCCGATCACTGGACCTGGCACATGTACGACACCGTGAAGGGGTCGGACTGGCTGGGCGATCAGGACGCGATCGAATATCTCGCGCGCGAAGCTCCCGCCGCCGTGTACGAGCTGGAGCACGCCGGCGTGCCCTTCAGCCGCAACGAAGATGGCACGATCTACCAGCGCCCGTTTGGCGGGCACATGCAGAACATGGGCGCAGGGCCGCCCGTGCAGCGCACCTGCGCCGCCGCGGACCGCACCGGCCACGCCATGCTCCACGCGCTCTATCAGCAGAGCCTGAAATACGACGCGGACTTCTTCATCGAATATTTCGCGCTCGACCTCATCATGAGCGATGCGGGCGGCGAGAAGAAGTGCGTGGGCGTCATGGCGATGTGCCTCGACGATGGCACGATCCACCGGTTCCGCGCGCAGAGCGTGGTTCTCGCGACCGGGGGCTATGGCCGCTGCTATTACACCGCGACCTCCGCACACACCTGCACCGGCGATGGCGGCGGCATGGTGCTGCGCGCTGGCCTGCCGCTGCAGGACATGGAGTTCGTCCAGTTCCACCCCACCGGCATTTACGGCGCGGGCGTGCTGATTACCGAAGGCGCGCGCGGCGAGGGCGGTTATCTCACCAATTCCGAGGGCGAGCGGTTCATGGAGCGCTACGCTCCATCGGCAAAGGACCTGGCCTCGCGCGATGTTGTCAGCCGTTCGATGGCGCTCGAAATGCGCGAAGGCCGCGGCGTTGGCGAGGATGGCGACCACATCCACCTTCACCTCGATCACATCGATCCCAAGGTACTCGCCGAGCGCCTGCCGGGCATCACCGAAAGCGGCAAGATCTTCGCCGGCGTCGATCTGACGCGCGAGGCGCTGCCGGTCACGCCGACCGTCCATTACAATATGGGCGGCATTCCGTGTAACTATCACGGGCAGGTCGTCACGCTTGGCCCCGATGGCAATCCGGATCACGAGATACCCGGCCTCTACGCGGTCGGCGAAGCGGCGTGCGTTTCGGTCCACGGCGCCAACCGTCTGGGTTCGAACTCGCTTATCGACCTTGTGGTCTTTGGCCGCGCGACGGGCCACCACCTGCGCGACAATCTGGTGCCCAACGCCAAGCAGGCCGAATTGCCCAAGGATTCAGCCGACCTGGCGCTCACGCGTCTCGACCATTTCCGCTACGCCCAAGGTGGCTCGCCCACCGCGCAGATCCGTGCGGAGATGCAAAAGGCGATGCAGAAGCACTGCGCCGTGTTCCGCGATCAGGAACTGATGGACGAAGGCGTCCAGAAGCTGGCTGATCAGAACAAGCGGATGGAAGACATCCACGTCACCGACAAATCGCTCATCTGGAACAGCGACCTTATCGAAACGCTCGAACTCGACAATCTGATGAGCCAGGCGAACGTGACGATGGCGTCCGCCGCCAACCGCAAGGAAAGCCGCGGCGCCCACGCGCACGAGGATTTCCCCGATCGCAACGACGCGGAATGGATGAAGCACACCATCGCCTGGTTCGACGGCTGGGGCGGTAGAGGCTCCAACATCCGCCTCGATTACCGCCCGGTGCACGAATACACGCTGACCGAGGACGCGGAATATATCGAGCCCAAGGCGCGGGTTTATTGATGTATGTGGTCCAGTTCTTAGTAAACGGTGCGAAACGCACGCGAACGTTGCCTGGGCTTCCTCGTGTCGGTGATGTTGTCGACCTTGACGACATGGAGGATAGTCGGCTCGTTTTTTAGAAGTCGAGCAAATCGTGCCTTTTGAAGAACGCGGCGAATGGCAGTGTCATTGCCGCTGCAAGAAGCGGAAGAACTGGATTGAGCCTGACTGGTAGTCCGATCTAGATTCGAAGTCGGCTCGACAAGATGGTTACCACGTTTCGATGTCATCCGGCACATCCTCTCGTTCGTGGATGATGCGCACTACGAGCAGTTCGACCTCTGTTGTTCGGTAAATCACCCGATGCGAGCCACTTCGCACTTTTCGATACTGCTCGGGTAGCCCCTCAACACGGCTGCCCATAGCGGGGAAATCTAGTAGCTTGATGACGCGATCATTTATTTCGCGCACATAGCTATCTGCTTGGAAAGCGCCCCAGGTGTCAGCAGTGTAAGTCCAAATCTTTGCCAAGTCATGCCGTGCAGCCGGGCGGATAATCAGGCGGATCAGGCCGCTCCCTTATAGTTGGCGTGCATTTCCGCAAGGAACTCGTCCAAATCGAAGGGAACCGGGTCGCCGCTTTCTTCGCCCTCCCGGATAAGCGCTCTCAGATTCTCGATTTTTCGATCGCGCTCTTCCAGACGCCGCAGCGCATCGCGCACAACCTCGCTAACGCTTGCAAACTCGCCGGACTCGACTTTGGCTTGCAGATATTTCTGATGGCGTTCGCTGAGCGAAATCGACGTATTCCTTCCCATGTAGCTCAGATTACCAATTTTGGGTAACATCAGCAAGAATGCAAAAGCGCCTCCACACCCGCCTTTCCTCCTACTGGAAGCTCGAAGTCGCCAACGCAGCCCTGATCCCGGCGATCATGGTCTTTCTCTGCCTGTACACCGGTCAGGCGGTAAGTCTTTGGCTCGCGCTTGCCTGTGTGCCGATGTGCGGGCTGCTCATCCTCGGCGGGCTTTACTGGCGCGCCAAGCTGCATCAGCTTGAGGGGCGCGCCGTCCCCCTCGAGCGGGTTCTGAAGCAGGCGCACACATGGCGCTTGCCGCTGCTGGCAACGACCGCGCTGGCTTGCGTTCTTGCCGTCGGCGTGCGGTTCACCGATCTCGCTGCGTCGAGCGGAGAGCGGTGGGCGATCACCGTCGCTGCGGTTCTGGCCGCGCTCGAATACATCAATTACTATCACCGCCAATTGCAGCACTTTGACAACTGGCCCGATTTCAAGCGTCTCGTCACCGGGCGCGGCTTTCCGGTCTCGCAAATGGCAAAGGACATGAAACGGCAATCGCGATGAGCGAGCTCGACGCACCCGACCCCAAGGCGATCGACTGGGCGCGCAAGGATGCCTCGCGCAAGGACTTCTCGCAGCGCGCCAATCTGGCGTTTCTGGTCAAGTGCTTCGGGATCGGCGTTCTGGCGCTGCTTATCCCGATCCTGCTCCCGCTCATCGGCGGGTATGAGGGGCATTTCTCGATCAGCTTCTTCTACCACGTGCCCGAGGCGCGCAACTGGTTCGTCGGGCTGCTTTGGGCGGTCGGGATCTTCCTGATTCTGTTTCAGGGCCTCTCGCGCGCCGAAAACCTCCTGCTGACGCTCGCGGGCGTGTTCCTGATCCTCGTCGCGTTGGTGCCGACCACCACCGATCAGTGCAACGAGAGCCTGTTCTCGCTCCACGCGGCCTTTGCGGTCGCGTTCTTCGTGTGCCTCTTCATCGTCGCGATCTTCTTTTCCAAATCACGCCTCGATTACATCTTGTGGCCACCCTTGCGAGCCCGGTTCAAGCGCGCCTACGATGTGACCGGCTGCCTGATGATCGCGCTTCCCGCGCTCGCCTATGGCGTCCATCTGGTCGATGGGCGCGATTGCGGGCACGAGATCTACTGGATCGAATTTGCCGCGATCGCCGCGTTCTCGGCGTTCTGGTTCGTCAAGACCTGGGAATACAAACGCCTGCTGGGCCTCAGCGTACGCGATGTCGCCCGGCGCCTTGTTTCCTAGGGCGCCCCTGAGAACGCTGGGAAACCGGGCCGGGGCCTGGCGGTTATTCAGGCACTCGTTTCAGCAAAAGGGCCGACCCGATGCTCAATCACACGCAAGCAGCGCTCAACGCCTTCCAGCCCTACAGCTATCGCGGCGATCCCGCTGTGCCCGAGTTCGATGACAGCCGCTCGCTCTTCATCTTCGACCATCACTGCGTGCTGTGCTCAGGCGGGGTGGGGTTCATCATGAAGCGCGACAAGCGCGGCGCCATCGCCTTCACTTCCGCGCAAAAGACGCTGGGGGCCGCCTTGTGCCGGCATTACGGGATCGACTGGGACGAGAGCTTTCTGTTTCTCCACAAGGGACGACCTTACATCAAGTTCGACGGCTATTTCGCGGTTGCGCGGGCGATGGGCGGGCTGTGGCGCATCCCGACCGTGTTCCGGATTGTGCCCCGCGCGCTGCTTGACCGCGTCTACGATCTTGTCGCGCGCAACCGCTACAAGTGGTTCGGGCAAACCCAGGAGGCCTGCGCGGTTCTGACGCCCGATCAGCGCGCGCGGCTGATGTGAGTGGCTTGACCCAAGCGCGTGGCGAGGCCAGCGTAGGTGCCATGACCAAAGTCGCCCTGATCGCCGGATTGATCGGCTTGCTTTTCGCCGTGCCCGCTGCGCCCCGGGAAGGCGATCGCGCGCCCGACCCCAACCAGCCGCCCGAGCACCTCGCGCCCTATCCCAGTCTTGCGACGGGCAAGAACCGAAAGGAGCGCCGCGAGAGCTTCAATCTGGGGCCGCAGATGCAACGCGGCGTTCCGGCGCGCGTCATGCTCGAACAGCGCCGCCGGCTCGACGCGGCTCTTGCCCGGATCGAGCCGCAGCGTCGCGGCACGGTTGATGCGTATGTTGTAACGATTGCCCTTGATAGCGATCCGGTGTTCGCCCGCGAGGCGCGCGAGGCGGGCCGGGTGCTTGAGCGCCGCTACGATGCAAAGGGGCGCACGCTTGTTCTGGCGGGGCCGGATGGCGCGCGCGACGATCGGCCGCACGGATCGATCGACGCGCTGATTGTAAGTTTAGCGCGGGTGGCCGAAGTGATGGACTCGCGGGAAGATGTGCTGGTGCTTTACTCCACCAGCCACGGTCTCGATCTGGGCCTGACCTATCACTACGGGGACACCGGCTATGGCGTTCTTAGCCCCGCGCGCTTCAAGGCGGTGCTCGAAGAACTCGGGATCAAGCGGCGCATCCTGCTCCTGAGCGCGTGTTTTTCGGGCGTGTTTGTCGATCCGCTGTCGAGCCCGGACACCGCGATCTTCACCGCTGCGGCCTCGAACCGCTCTTCGTTCGGGTGCGAAGCGGATAACGACTGGACCTTCTATGGCGATGCGCTGATCAACAACGCGCTGCGCAGCCCCCAAAGCCTTGAAGCCGCTGGCGATCAAGCGGTGAACCTTGTCGCCAAATGGGAAGCGGAACGGCGCCTGCTGGCCTCGCTTCCGCAGGTGCGCATTGGTCCGGGTGTCGGCGATTGGCTTCCCGAGCTTGAGGCGCGCATGCCCCGCACGGCGACGAGCCCTGTGGGCCGCCCGGCGATCAGCGGCGAATAGGCTCTAGTCGGCGACGATCCGGCGCGCCTTGATGATTGTCACCGGCTCGGCCAGCATCTGGCCGCGCATCGCGCCTTCGCCTTTATCCGGATCGGTCGGGCTCCCATGGATCGCCGCCACCACGTCCATGCCCTCGATCACATAGCCGAACACTGCGTAGCCGTTCTGCCAGACCGGGTCCGGATCCTCGGGCCGCGCGTCGAGGCCGGTCTGGTCCTGGAGCATGATCGAGAAATCGCCATTCGCGCTGCCCGGCTCCAGCATCGCCATCGAAAGCGCGCCGTTGGTGTGGCTGAGCCCGGTCTTGGTGGTGGGCTCGTGTTCGATACCGGGCAGAATGCGCTTGGGATCGAACTGGGTGCCGCCCTGTAAAAGCCCGTTGGGCTTGGGCTCGCGGTCAAGGCTCATGGCGCGGTAGAACACGGTGCCATCAAAGCGCCCTTCCTCGACATAGCGCAGGAAGTTTGCCGCCGTGATCGGCGCGCGTTCGACCTCCAGCGCGATGGTGATGTCGCCCATCTGCGTTTCGAGCACGACATCGACCGTCTCGAATTGCGGGTCGGGTTCGGGCGCGTCGGCGACCTGAGCGGGCGGCGGCTCGTCGCTCTTGATCTCGAATTTGAGCAGCAGGTTGTGCTGGCAATTCGCGCTGCCGGTTTCGAAGCAATTGTTGAAGTTGTCGTCCGAGGCCAGATAGAGATAGCGCTTGCCGAACTGTTCGCGCAGCGCGAGCCCCTCGAAATTGTCCAGCGTGAGCGGTGCATCGAAAACGGCGAGCGTTTTCTGCGCGTTGTCGGGCGCAAGTTCGATGAGCGCGGCGCGGTTGCCGTAACCGGGTTTGAAGCTGCGGATGAGGACGTAGCAGGTGCCATCCTGCGCGCAGGCCGCGTCTGTGGGTGCGCCGCCGTGTTCGGCGAGAGCGGGCGGGGCGAGGAGCTGAAAGCCCAGTGCCTCTCCCGTCTCATCGACCCTGACGCAATTGTTCTTCTGGGCATCCGCAAATTCAGCGCAGGCAATCATGCCTTGGCCGTGGGCCGCGAGTGCCTCAATTCCGTTGTTCGATGGCAGCAGGTCGGCGGGCATGAAGATGAGAGGCATCTCCTGCGGCGCCGAAGTGGGCCACTCGGCCGAAGCGGCTATATCGCTGTATTGCCAGATGCGATGATCTTGCTCGAAGCTGACCCACCAGCCGATTGTGGGCAGGAACGCAATCGCCTCCGCATCGCCATCGCTTTTGCCCTTGAGCTTGTCGCCATCAAGGTCGCGCAAGGTTCCGATGTCCATACCATAGATATCGCGCAGCACGCCGTTGCTTTCATCGGGCACGATCCGCATCCAGCGCCCGTTGTCGCTCACCGCCCACAGCGCGCCGCCGCCGGGAGCCGCCTCGTCATCGACCCATTCGAGGCCGGAAATCCCGCCGATCTCTTCCTCGCCCCCCTCGATTTCGGGCTCGATCCGAAGCCCGCCGCGATAGATCAATTCGCCCACTTCGATCCGCTCGGGATCGCTTTCATCGAGCGGCACGGGAAGGGTCTGCGGCAGAATGTCCTCGAACTCCTGCGCCGCCAGAGAGGCGGAAAGGGTCAAGCCCGTGAGAGCGATGAGGGCGCGCATCCATGTCATTGGCCGCACTCTATCGGCCGTCTATCGAGGCGCAACCGGGGAAATCCGGTGTTCATCCACGCTTCATGTTTACAAACGTAATCGATCCACCTACAAGTGTAATCGTCAGTTCCGCTGCGGGTGCTAGCGGGTGGGAGGAACGAACGTGCGCAAGAAGGCGATGGGCAAGTCCGGTTCGAAGGGCGAAAGCCCAGAGCGTATCACCGACGCGGAACACGCGATCATGGAAGCCCTTTGGGACCATGAAGGCGATGCCAGCGCGCAGGATATCTACGAAAGCGTGGGCACGGCTCGGTCCTGGAGCCTGGCAACGGTCAAGACACTGCTTTCGCGTCTCGTGCAGAAGCAGGCAATCGCTACGCGGCCCGATGGTCGCCGCTTCCTCTACGCGCCGCTGATTGCGCGCGCGGATTACGTGGGCGGGGAAAGCCGCCGTCTGGTCGACAAGCTGTTCGGCGGCCGCGCCGCCTCTTTGGTGGCGCATCTGGCCGAGTCCGAGGCTTTGAGCGTGGACGACCTCGCCGAAATCGAGCAACTTCTGAAGGAGCTGAAACAATGAGCGCCTTCCTCTTCGATACGCTGATCTGGACCGGCGCGCTGATCGCCCTTGTCCTCGTGCTGCGCCGCCCGGTCACTCGCTGGTTCGGAGCGCCCGCCGCTTACGCTCTGTGGGCGCTGCCCATGCTGCGCCTTATCCTTCCGCCGATCGAACTGCCCGCCTGGCTCGCGCCCGAGAAGACGGCGCCCGAAGCGGTTGAGGCAACCGGGCATACGGCGCCGCTTGTGGTCGAGATCGCTTCGGAGGCGGCCTCGGTCGCGCCGGACGCGGCTGCCACGAGCGAGGGCGCGACGAGCCTGATCGCTGCGCTTTCAAGCCTGCCGCTGACCGAAATCGCTCTTACAGCGTGGCTGGGCGGGGCGGCGGTGTTCCTTTTCCTGCGTTTCAGCGCCTATTTCCGCCTGCGCAACGGGCTGATGCGAGAAGCGCGCGCGGTCGGCAGCGCAAAAGGCCCGCTCGGCACGATCCGTCTCATAGAGACGCCGGGCACCACCGGGCCGCTCGCGTTCGGAGTGCTGGAGCCGGTGATCGCCTTGCCACCGGGTTTCATGGCCCAGGTCGATCGCAACGCGCGCGATCTGGCTCTGGCGCACGAACTCCAGCACCACCGGGGTTACGATCTTCTGATCAATGTGCTCGCCCAGCCGCTGTTTGCGCTCCACTGGTTCAACCCGCTCGGCCGTTATGGCTGGCTTGCCTTGCGGCGCGATCAGGAAGCAGCCTGCGACGCCCGTGTGATTGCGTCTGCGCCCAAGGAAACGCGGGCCGCCTACGCCGATGTGATTGCGAGCTTTGCAGCGGGTCCCAACGTCGCGCTGGCCGCCCCAATGGCGTGCCCCGTGCTGGGGGACAAATCGATTATCCAACGTCTGAGGAACCTAAAAATGACAGAACAATCCTCCAACACCAAGAGCCGGAAAATGGCCTCCCGTTTGATGCTGGGGACCGCGATCGTCGCGTTGCCGCTGACCGCTTCGGTCTCCTACGCCGAGAGGATCGCGCCCGAACCGCCCGCGCCGCCATCCGTTACCGCCGTGGCGCCCAAGGCCCCCGCTGCCCCTGTCCTGAGCGTTGTGGCTATCCAGGAAGCGCCCGAAGCGCCTGAGGCACCCGAACCGCCTGAGCCGCCGGAGGCACCCGAAGTCACCGAGGAAGAAGAAGTCACCGTCATTGTGATGGATCCTGACGAGGATGGGAAGGCCCGTTTCAAGCTCAAGAGCAAGGATGGCCAAGCCTTCATTTGGAAGGATGAAGACGGCACCGCCAAGGAACTCAGGAAAAGAGCCCGCTCGTACAGGGTCAAGATCGTCAACAAGGGCGAGGAGATGGACGAGGAGGAGCTTGAAGTGCTGCTCGAAGAGATGCGCGAAGGTCTCAACGAGGCCGATGAGGCCATGGAAGAGATGCGCGTCGAGCTGAAAGCGCTTGAGGAAAGCAAGGAATGGGCCGCCATGCTCAACGAGCAGAACCGGACCTTCGTGCGAATGCACTGTGACGACGATTCCGAGGACGTTGCCACCACGAAAGAGCTCAAGGGTGGCGGTACCGAAGTGCTGATCTGCCAGTCGCGCGTCATGGCGCGCGCTCTGGAGGGCTTGGAACAGGCGCGCGCGGCGATTGCCGAGAACCGCGAAATGCAGGCGAAAATGCGCGAGGAGGTCCTGCGCGAACTCGATCAGCAGATCGAAAGCTGGAAGAAAAAAGCGCGCTAGCTCTTTCGCGCTGCCACGCCTCGCCTGTGCATACAGAGCGAGGCCCAGAGATTAATGCGGCGGATCGTCACCAGACGGTCCGCCGCTCCTGTTTGCGCGGTTCATAACGAATTCAGTTCATCGCTCACAATGCACGGTTCGCCTCATGCAAAAAGGAGGATGAGCCGTGTCCGAAGAGCGAAGCCCCGCAATAAAACTCATGATCGTCGGCGCGCTTGGCGCGGTCTTGGTTGTGCCTTTGATGATGGTCTACTGGATACTCGGAGACCGTCAGCACCAGGCGCGCGTGGCCCAAAACTCGGTCACCGCAGCCTGGGCCGGGCCGCAGGTTGTCGCGGGGCCCGTTCTTGTCCTTCCCTACACCGCGCGCACTCGGACCACTGAGACCGTGGATGGCAAGCCGGTCACGCGCACCCGTGAAAGGCGCGCTTCGCTCTATATCGCGCCAAGCCAGCAGTCGCTTGGGACAGAGCTCGATCCCGAAGTTCGCACGCGCGGTTCGATCCACCGCACAGTGGTCTATGAGGCCGCGATCACCGGCAGTGCGCGCTTTGCGATGCCGCAGGATCTGGCGCGTTTCGGGATCCGCCCGGAAGATCTGATGCTCGACAAGGCGATCATCCAGATGCCGATCTCCGACCCGCGCGGGCTTCAGACCGATGCGCGCCTGTCCGCAGGCGGCAAAGCGCTGGATTTGCGACCGGGTCTTGGGACGAACGAGGAAGGAAGCGGCGTGCACGCGTTTTTCGACTGGAGCGCGCGCGGCGATGCCACGGTGGATTACGCGTACGCCCTGCGCGGATCGAGCGCGTTCAGCCTTGTGCCGCGCGGCGAAGAGACCGAACTCTCGGTGCGCTCTAGCTGGCCGCATCCCAGCTTTACGGGCGGATTTCTACCCAGCGAGGCTGACCGCGAGATCGGCGAGGATGGGTTCAGCGCGGCATGGTCGATCTCCAACCTCGCGCTTGGCCAATCGCTGGTGAGCGCGGCATCGCCCGGCTTGCCGCAGGCCGAGACGCCCGCAGACGCGCCGGACTACCGAGCCTCGCCTCAAGCCACCGGCGACAAGCGCGCGACGATCCGATTGATGGAACCCGTTGACCTCTACAAGCAGGTCGAACGCTCGGTGAAATACGGTTTCCTGTTCATCGGTTTCACCTTCACCGCGTTTCTGATGTTCGACGTCGTCGGCGGAGCGAGGGTCGCGTCGGCGGAATACCTGCTGACCGGGGCGGGGCTGATCCTGTTCTTCGTGATGCTGCTCGCTTTTGCGGAGATAATCGGTTTCGCGCCCGCTTACGCGCTCGCCAGCGCGGCAATCATCGGTCTTCTGACAAGCTACAGCGCGGCGGTTCTCCGCGGTTGGCGGCGCGCGACCTTTATCGGCGCCCTGCTGACGGCTCTTTATGCTGTGCTGTTCGTGCTGCTCAACCTGGAGGAGTGGTCGCTCGTGATCGGCTCGCTGATGCTGTTCGTGGCGCTCGCCAGCGTGATGTACGCAACGCGCCGCATCGATTGGTCGAGAGTGAGCCTGAAGGGCGAGGATGAGGCGCTGGCCGCTGCGCCGACCTGATCAGCGCCTGGAAACGACGGACCGGGAGACGACGCGCATCGTCTCCCGGCCCATGGTTTCCGGGACATACCGGGATCACTCGGCCTTGGGTCGCGCAGGATATTTGCACCCCTTGGCCTGTCCCAGACCCTTCAGATAGCTGCGGCGGGCCACACCGGCTGTGACCGCGGCTTCGGCCTTCCGCTTGTCGCCCGCGGCGCCGGAAATCTCGCGCACGACGCCGCGAAACGGAATGAGCGATCCAACCAGATCCTTGGCCGCTTTCTTGGTGTTGATATGGATCCCGTCTTCGTCCTTTTCGGCGATGTCGTAATCGTCGCCCAGCACTGTATCGAGCCTGGCAATTTCGGCGACCAGCGCGTTGCATCGACCGTTTCCGGCCGGCGCGTAGGGATCCTCGAGCGAGGCGAGCAGAACGTCGGCAAGCTCTTCCTTGCTCAGGCCGAGATCCTCCAGCGGCGTCTTGGCGACGTCCTTTACGTCTTCCATATCGTCTTCGCTGACCTGGTGCGCGGCCACCGGTTGTCCGGTAACGGTGGCCATCAGACCCACGATTGCCACCGTGCTAAGACATTTGCGTAATCCGGTCGCAGGCCCGGTCATCGCCTTGCAGTCCGAGCGCGAGGGCCTTTTGTCTTTGTTCGCTGCTTCCATGCGTAAAGGTCTCCGGATTGACGCGCCCGGTCGAGCGCTGCTGAATGGTATCATCGCCGATGGCGCTCGCCGCGCGCAAGCCTTCTTGCATGTCGCCGCTATCGAGCCGGTTGCGGTTTTTCGCGGCCCACACGCCCGCATAGCAATCCGCCTGCAGCTCCATCAGCACGTTGAGCTGGTTGGCGAGGCGGGGATTGGCGTTTTGCGCGCTGCGTATCTGGCCGGAAATACCGGTGATCGTCTGGATATGGTGTCCGTATTCGTGCGCGACGACATAGAGCCTCGCAAAGTCTCCGTTTTCGCCCGACATGCGCGCAAGCTGATCGTAGAAGCCCACATCGATGTAGATCGTCTCATCGGCGGGGCAATAGAACGGCCCGGTTGCTTTCGATCCGACCCCGCACGCGGTCTGGAACTGCGAGGCGGTTTTGAATCGCAAGGTTGGTTGACGAAAGGGCACGCCCTGCTCGGCAAAGGTGCGCTCCCAGGTTTCGTTCAGCGATGTCAGCGCCGCGCAGGTTTCGCTGGCGTAGGCGTTGGACGAGCAAATGTCTTCCTCGCTCATGCCGGCGGGAGCCTCGACCGGCCCGCCGGCCTCCATGCTTCCCAGAACCGAGAGCGTTTGCGATGGATCGATCCCGAAGACGAGCGCCCCGATCAGCGCCGCCACGATCGCGAAGCACCCAACGCCGCCCGCTTTGCGGCCACGCCCACCGGTGGTGCCAACCTTGATCTTAGAAGTGTTGAAGGGATTTAGCCGCATGTTTTGCCCCTTGCGCGATCCGTGATGTCGCTTGCGTCCTGGAATGGTTCATTTCACTGGACAGGCGCGTTCCATGGCGCAAGAGCTTGTTCCCAGTCTAGTATATCAATTGGAGGGAGCCCGTGTTCCTCAAAGGAAAGCGAGCGTTGGTGACCGGATCAACGTCGGGGATTGGCCTCGCCATAGCGAAGGCGCTGCGCAATGAAGGCGCCGATATCATCCTCAACGGTCTGGGGGATCCGGACGAAATCGCCGCCTTGCAGCAACAGATCGGCGCCGATTTCAACGGGGCAAACCTGATGGACCCTGCCGCCATCGAAGCCATGTTTGCCGAGATCGGCGCGATTGATATCCTCGTCAACAACGCCGGGATGCAGCACGTCGCGCCGGTGGAGGAATTCCCGGTGGAGAAATGGGATGCGGTGATCGCGCTCAACCTGACGGCGGCGTTTCACACAACGCGGCTTGCCGTGCCCGGCATGAAAGCGAAGGGCTGGGGCCGCATCATCAACACGGCGAGCGCGCATTCGCTCGTCGCTTCGCCCTTCAAGAGCGCTTACGTCGCGACCAAGCACGCAATGTCCGGGTTTACCAAGACGGTGGCGCTGGAACTTGCCGAGTTTGGCGTGACCGCCAATTGCATCAGCCCTGGCTACGTCTGGACGCCGCTGGTGGAAAACCAGATACCCGATACGATGAAGGCCCGCGGCCTAACGCGCGAGGACGTCATCAATGAGGTGCTGCTCGCCAAGCAACCGACCAAGACATTCGTCCAACCCGAAGAAATCGGCGCGATGGCTGTCTTCCTGTGCCGCCGGGAAGCCGCCAATATCAATGGCGCGAACTGGAGCGTGGACGGGGGCTGGACAGCGGAGTGAGAGCCGCCGCGCTCCTCCTTTGTGCGCTCACCGCGTTTCTTGGCGCGTGCGCCAAGGCGCCCTTGGCAAGCGCTCCGCCCGCCGAGCGCGAGGCGATTGCCGCGCGGCTGACGCAGGATATCGAAACGCTCGCCAGCGATGAGTTTGCAGGACGCCAGCCCGGTACGCCAGGTGGCGAAAAGACGGTCGAGTATCTCACGCAGCGGTTTGCCGAAGTGGGCCTGACATCGGGCACCAACGATCCTGGAAACCCGTGGCGTGCGCCGGTCCGGTTGACCCGCTTTCGCGCCGACACCAGCAAGGTGGAGATCCTGATGGGCGCTCGCCGCACGCGGCTGAGCGATGATGAAGCCATTGCGGTCACCACCCGTCAGCGCGAGCTGATCGCCGAAGCGGACCTCGTCTTTGTGGGGTATGAGGCCGAAAGCGTCCCCGCCGAGGCTGTCATGGGCAAAGTGGCCGTGATGCTGGCCGACGCGAGCCTCAATCCCGAGCGGCGCATCCTGCTCGAAGCCAAACAGGCCGCCGCGGTGATTGTCGTACCCGATGTCGATGGCGCGCTCGATGGGTTCTTTGTTGCCAAGGTTCGCACCGAATCGGGCCCGGAGCGCGTCGCGCTGACCGGCGAGATCGACGAAGCGTTCGGCGCGGTGGCCACCAAGGCGGCCATGGCGCGGGTTCTGGGCGAAGAGCGCTGGGAGGCGCTGATGATGGCGGCCAGGCAGAGCGATTTCACGCCGGTCGATATCGACGCGAGCGTCAGCATCGAGGCGACGTCCGAGCGGCGCGATTTCACAAGCTACAACATTCTGGGGCGCCTGCCCGGCACCCGGCCCAACACCGAAGCGGTGCTGCTGCTTGCGCATTGGGATCATCTTGGATTTTGCGGTCCCGAGGGGGCGGTGGACCGGATCTGTAACGGCGCGGTCGACAACGCGAGCGGCGTTTCGGCCATGCTGGAACTGGCTCAGCGCCTCGCCGACGGCGGTCCGTATGAGCGCGACATCTATGTTCTGGCCACGACCGCCGAGGAAGCAGGGCTGCTGGGCGCGAAGGCCTTTGCTGCCAATCCGCCTGTGCCGCTCAAGAGCCTCATAGCCGCTTTCAACTTCGATTCGGTCGCAATTGCGCCCGCTGGCGCTCCGGTCGGCTTTGTCGGCGAGGGGCGCACGCCGCTCGATCCGCTGGTCCTCGAAACGCTCCTGGCTGCCGAACGCGATCTGGGCGACCGCGCGTTCGCAGACCGGTTTGTCCAGCGCATCGATAGCTGGGTGTTGCTGCAAGAAGGCGTGCCCGCCGTGATGCTTTCGAGCGCGTTCGGATCGGAAATCACCACCGGGCCGTTCTTCGAGGGCCCCTATCACAGCCCGTCCGATGAGGCTGAGGGGGTCGAACTGGGCGGCGCGATCGACGATTTGCTTCTGCACGAGGCGCTGGTGCGGCGTCTTGCCATTCCGGCTCGGGAAACCGGCGAAAACGCCCGCTAGGGGCCAAACCGGTGAAACGGCGCCGCGCTCCCCTAGCGCTGCATGGCCAAGCGTCCTACATGGCCCCGCACCCGATTCCCTTTTCGCGAATGAAAGTGCACCCGATGGACATCCCTCTTGGCCTTACTTTTGACGATGTCCTGTTGCGGCCCGCGCAAAGCAGTGTCCTGCCTTCGATGGCGGACACCAAGACCAAGCTGACGCGCGAAATCGGTCTCAACATTCCGATCCTTTCGGCGGCGATGGACACAGTGACCGAGGCCGACATGGCCATAGCGATGGCCCAGCTTGGCGGCATCGGTGTGCTCCATCGCAATCTTGAACTCGAAGAGCAATGCGCGGCGGTGCGGGCGGTCAAGCGTTTTGAAAGCGGCATGGTCGTCAACCCCATCACGATCGGCCCCGACGCGGTGCTGGGCGAGGCGCAGGCGCTGATGCAGCAGCACCGGATCAGTGGCATTCCTGTGACCGATGCGAGCGGCAAACTGGTCGGCATTCTCACCAACCGCGATGTGCGCTTCGCAGAGAATCCCGGCCAGCCTGTGCGCGAACTGATGACGACGGAAAACCTGGCGACGGTTCCGCTGGGCACCAGCCAGGAGGAAGCGCGCCGTTTGCTGCATCAGCGGCGGATCGAGAAACTGCTGGTGGTGGACGACGACTACAAATGCATCGGGCTGATCACGGTCAAGGATATCGAGAAGGCGGTCACCTATCCCGACGCGACCAAGGATTCAGCGGGCCGTCTGCGCGTTGCGGCGGCGACAACGGTTGGCGACAAGGGTTTTGAGCGCACCGAAGCGCTGATCGACGCCGAGGTGGACGTGGTGATCATCGACACCGCGCACGGCCACAATAAAGACGTCTCCAAGGCGGTCGAAAGGGTCAAGGCGCTGAGCAATTCGGTGCAGGTGGTGGCGGGTAACGTCGCTACCGCCGAGGCGACGCGATCGCTCGTCGATGCGGGCGCGGACGCGGTGAAGGTGGGAATCGGGCCGGGCTCCATCTGCACGACGCGCGTCGTCGCGGGTGTGGGCGTACCACAGCTCACCGCAGTGATGGAAAGCGCCGCCGAAGCCGCCAAAGCGGGCGTGCCGGTGATCGCCGATGGTGGCCTGCGCACCAGCGGCGATGCGGCCAAAGCTCTGGCTGCGGGCGCTTCGAGCGTCATGGTAGGCTCCATGCTTGCCGGCACAGCCGAAAGCCCGGGCGAAGTCTTCCTGTTCCAGGGCCGCAGCTACAAGAGCTATAGAGGGATGGGCAGCGTTGGCGCGATGGCGCGCGGGTCCGCAGATCGATACTTTCAGCAGGATATCTCGCAACAAAAGCTGGTGCCCGAAGGGATTGAGGGGCAGGTGCCCTTCAAGGGCCCGGCGTCCGACGTCGTTCATCAGCTTGTCGGCGGGATCAAGGCGGCGATGGGCTACACCGGCTCGGCGACGATCCGAGATCTGCAGGAGCGTACGCAATTCGTGCGGATTACCGGCGCCGGGCTGTCCGAGAGCCATGTTCACGATGTCGCGATCACGCGCGAGGCGCCAAACTATCCAACGCGTTGAGGGAGGATGGAGTGATTGAATTTGCCCCATTTCTGCTGATCATCCTGGGCTGGCGGGCCGAAAGACCCGGTGACATCGATCTCCAACGTCCCGAAATCCTGTTTGAAACACGTGAGGCGTGCGAAGAAGCCGGCGCCAAGATGGCGGCTCGCATGACTCAGGCAGCGCTCGACAAGAGTGGAGCCGAATACCAGCATCGCTGCCTCGCTGCGCCGCGCATGAAAGAGTATGACGAGGCGTTTGAGCGGATCAAGACGCGCAGCCCGTGACTTTGGCCGTCCGCTGTTTTCCTACTGCGGCCCGGTGTGGCATGCGGACGCGATGAACAAACGCGCGCGTCCGATGGTTAGGGCTCGGTTGCACCTTTGCGCGGATCGCTTCGTTGGCGCGTTCCAGCACGGGGCGATTTTTCTGGCTCAGGACAGTGTTCCAGGTGTTCCACCCGTTCTCCACGCGCGACGAACCGAGTGGTTTGGGCGGAGCGCTGCGTCGTGACCCCCGCCGCGCGCGTTCAGGCGGCGATCGAGCTGCTCGACCGGATCATCGACGCCGCGCGGGCGAAGGGCGCACCGGCGGATCGACTGATCACGGCCTACTTCAAGACGCGGCGCTATGCGGGTTCGAAGGATCGGCGCGCTGTGCGTGAACTGGTCTATCGCGCGGTGCGCCATTGCGGAGAGGTGCCGGACAGCGGGCGCGCGGCGATGCTCGCTTTGGCCGAAACGGACCCCGCTCTTTTCGAGCTGTTCGATGGCTCTGCGCACGGCCCCGCGCAGCGTGTGTCGGGCGAACCGGTCGCCGAGGCGGGCCTGGCGCCTGACTGGCTGATTGAAGCGCTCGCTGCATCGGGGATCGAGGGCGAGGCGGCTTTGGCGCTTCTGGATCGCGCGCCGCTCGATATCCGTGTTAACGCGCTCAAGGCGTCTCGCGAAACGCTCGATCTGCCCGAGGTAGGAGAGCCGCTGATCGCGCCGCACGCTTTGCGCTTTGCGACCGGCACCAAAGTCGAGCCATGGCACGCCTTTCGGGACGGCATCATCGAGGTGCAGGACCACGCGAGCCAGCTGATCTGCGAGGCGGTTCCGGCCAATCCGGGTGACACCGTCCTTGATCTGTGCGCGGGCGCGGGCGGCAAGACGCTGGCTCTTGCTGCGCGTTTCGGCAACGCCCTGAGCCTGATCGCGTCGGATACCGACAAGCGGCGGCTCGGCAATCTGGCGCCGCGCGCCGCGCGGGCCGGGGCGGCGATCGACCACACCGTCCTGCTCGATCCCGGCCGCGAACTCGAAGCGCTAAGCGCGTTCAAGGGCAGCGTCGATCACGTTCTGGTGGACGCGCCGTGCTCGGGCAGTGGCACCTGGCGGCGCAATCCGGAAAGCCGCTGGCGGCTCGATCGGGCTGAGCTTGCGCGTCTTAACGCCCTGCAGGACCATGTTCTCGACGTCGCGGCCGCGCTGGTGCGATCGGGCGGGAGCGTGACGTATGTTACGTGTTCGCTGCTCGACGCCGAAGGGCCGGATCGGATGAGCGCGTTTCTGGACCGATGTCCGCGCTTTTCGCCGGATGATGCCAAGCTCCCCCTGGGGACGCCGCGGGGAACAGGAACGCGGCTCGATCCGTTCCATCACGGCACGGACGGGTTTTTTATCGCCATCGCGCGCTGCGCATGATAGGCTTAAGAGCTATGGCTAAGCCCTCAGTAACCCAGGTCGATGTCCGACCGGAAAGCCGGGTTGCTGGTCTGAAGGAGTTGTTCATGCGTTTCGCCCCCGCCGCCGCTGCTCTCTCGCTGTTTCTTGCCACCACGGCCAGTGTCATCAGCGCGGCCGACAAGGTACCCGATCCGCGAGCCGCCTCGTTAATCGCGCAAGGACAAGCGGCTCTGGCGACCGGGGACACGCAGGGGGCGATTGACGCTTATGAGGCCGCGCTGGCGGTCGATCCGGGCTACACGCCGATCTTCCTCGAATTGGCGGAAGTGGCGCGCCAGGAAGGCCTGCAAGGCAAAGCGATCAAGTATTACCGCGAAGCCTTGGCCCGCGATCCCGGCAACTTTGCAGCCATCTCTGGCGAGGGCGCGGCTCTGGTCGAGAAGGGCGCGCTTGAGAAAGCCAAGCGCAATCTGGCCAGGTTGCAAAGCCTGTGCGGCGACGCCTGCCCGGAAACGCTCAGCCTAGCGACCACGATTGAAGCGGGGCCTTCGACGCGTTTTGCGGTCGAAAGCGCCGACGCTCCAACCGCCAACTAGTCCGCCCGAGGTTTTGCAGCAGGGGGCGATGCGATGCTGACGCTGCATCACCTTGAGTATTCGCAGAGTTTTCGCATCCTGTGGCTGCTTGAGGAATTGGGCGCACCGTACGAACTCAAAACCTACAATCGCAACCCCGAGACCAATCTCGCGCCCGATGCTTACAAGGCGCTTTCGCCGCTAGGCACCGCGCCGGTGGTGACCGATGGAGATCTGGTTCTCGCCGAAAGCAACGCGATCATCGACTACGTGCTCGACGGTTATCCCGACAGTCCCCTCAACCCCAAGGCTGGCAGCCCTGATCGCGCGCGCCATCTGTTCTGGTATCACGCCAGCCCCGGTTCGCTGATGTCGATCCAGAGCGTGGCGATGATCCTCGGCCTGCTCGAAACCCGCGCGCCATGGCCAGTGAGCTCGCTGCTCAAGGCGATCTTCGGGCAGGTGCGCAAACTCTTCATCAACCCGCGCACCCAGGCGCTTTACACATTGATGGAGAAGGATCTGGGCGAAAAGCCGTTTTTTGGCGGCGACAACCTCACCGCAGCGGACATCACCTTGATCTACCCCATGATCGCCGCGCGCACGAAAGGGGCCTTTCAGGGCTACCCCAACATCCTCGCGTGGTTCGACCGGGTGGAGGCGATCCCCTCTTTTCAGGCGGCGCGCGCCAAGGACGACCGCCCGCACATCGATTTCCGTTTCTGAAACGCCTCAGATCAACTCGCGAAACTCAGCGACGAGAGCGGCGTAGACTTCGCGTTTGAAAGACACGATCCTTTCGGGCAGCTCATCAAGCGAGAGCCAGCGATAGGCGTTGAATTCGGGCGGGGCGTGAGCCTCAAGGTTGATATCCGCCTCTTCGCCCAGAAACCGGCCGAGGAACCAGTACTGTTCCTGCCCGCGATACTTGCCCTTCCAGACCTTGCCCAAAAGCTCTGGCGGCAAGTCATAGCGGTGCGCCGTGGCCGAGCGCGCGAGCACCTTGACTTTGTCCGGGGTGATTCCGGTTTCCTCTTCGAGCTCGCGCAGAGCCGCTGTCTCTTCGTCTTCGCCCGGATCAATCCCGCCTTGCGGCATCTGCCAGGCCCCATGCGCGCGCGGATCGATACGCTGGCCGGTGAAGACAAGGCCTTCACGGTTGACCAGCATGAAGCCCGCGCATGGGCGGTAGGGCAGGTCTGCAGGATTGATTGCCATGCTTATGGCGTCTCCAGTTTGAACTTCATCGCAGCGATGATCCGCTCAAGATCGGCCTGCGTGCTCGGAACCGCTTGGCGAAGATTGCAGAAGGAGTGGGTCACACCCTTCATCTCGATAAAGGTGAAGTCGGAGCCAGCATCGGCCAGCGCCTTGGCGTAGTCGCGCCCCGAATCGCGGATCGGATCGAGGCTGGCGGTGACGAGCACCGTGGGCGGGGCGGCCGCGTGATCGCCCAGAATGGGAAAGCCGCGCGGGTCGGAGCGATCGGCCTGGTAGGCGGCGTCGAAGAATTCGATGGCGGCTTTGGTGAGCACATAGCCCTCGTCGAATTTCCCGAGGCTGGCCGAGCCCAAGGCGTCGCTGGCGAGCGGAAAGATGGGCACTTGCAGGACCACCGTCGCTTCTGCGGGGGTGGCGGCGAGCAACTGGCTGACCGCGATGGTCGCGGTCCCCCCGGCGCTGTCGCCGATTGTGATCAGGCCAGTAGCCGGGCGGCCCAGCGCCTCTGGGGACGAAGCGATCCAGCGCGCGGCGGCTTCGCAATCCTCGATCGCGGCGGGGAAGGGGGCCTCGGGTGCGCGGCGGTAATCCACTGCGACCAGTGGCAGGTCCATCAGCGCGGCGATTTCCGTGCACAGCGCGTGGTGCGTCTCGAGATCGCCAATCACGAAGCCGCCGCCGTGGAAGAAGCTGATCACCGGACCCGCTTCGCGCGTCTCGCGCGCGTCGTAGAGACGCAGCGGAATCTCGCCCGCTGGTCCGGGACACGAGAGGTCCTCGATCACCGCCAGATCGCGCGCCGGTCGATCCGCCATGCCGTGCAGCGTCATGTAAGATTCGCGCGCCTCCTCCAGGGACATATCCGTAATCGCGGGGCTTCCCATTGCGGCAAGGGCGTCGAGGAACATCTTCATGTCAGGCCGGATGAACGGCGCTTGGTCCGCGGGCGTGTCGGTCATGGCGCGAGTGTCTCCCATATCTCGTTCTTTGACGGACCTATGCACCATCGCTAATCGGCTGAAAACAAGGAACCTGCATGGACAATCTGACACACGGTCTCACCGGCGCCCTGATGGGGCAGATGGGACTGAAGGCGAAGACGGGACTCGGGCTGGCCGCGCTCGTTCTTGGGGCCAATCTGCCCGATATCGATGTAGTGGGCCTGTTGTGGCTCGACAGCACCGAAGCCCTGGGCTTTCGGCGCGGGATCACACACGGGCCTATTGGTGTGGCGTTGTTACCGGTCGGGCTGGCGGCGCTGCTGTGGGGCTTTGACCGATGGCAGGAGAGGCGCGGGAAAAGGCCGGAGGGTCGCGATCCGGTGAGCTTCAAGTGGCTATACATCTTGGGACTGATCGGCGCGATCTCGCATTCGCTGATGGACTGGCTCAACGTCTACGGCGTGCGGTTTCTCTATCCGTTCGACACAAGCTGGTATTACGGCGACACGCTGTTCATCATCGATGTGTGGCTGTGGGCGCTGCTTGGGGTGAGTGTCTGGTGGTCGGCGCGCGGTGAAAAGCACGGCGGATCGGGACGCCGCCGCGCGGCGTTTGCAATGGTGGCAAGCGTCGCGTTGGTCGGCCTCAATTGGGCGATCACGACGCTGGATTATACAACGCGCGGCGAGATGACCGAGCCCTACCCGACGCGCTTCATCGCCGCGCCGCTTCCGCTCGAGTTCTGGCGACGAGAACAGATTGCGCAATTGTACACAGGCGAGTGGATATCGAGCGACTGGAGTGGCGATGACTTCGGCTATGGCTACCGACGTTCGAAGGCGCAGCAATGCGAGATGCCGGACCTGAGCGCGGTGCGAAGGACGAATTCCCAGCTCGACGGCTTTCTCACCTGGACCAGAGCGCCCTTTGCCGAACGCGCGCAAGACGGTTCCGTCATCCTGCGCGATGCGCGCTTCTACGATCCGCGCGCGCGCGAAAGCTTCAGCGTTGCTTTGCCCGATTTGGAGTGTGTTCCGCTCCCGCTTGCGTCGCCCTGATCTTGGTTCTGGGTCCATCTCCGTCTCCCGGGACCGATCACAGTTTTGACGATGGATGCTGAAACGAGTTCAGCATGACGGCGTTTGCTAGGGGATGACTGATACCACCCCCCAAATAGTATGGCTGCGGCGCGATCTGCGCATGGCTGATAATCCTGCGCTCTATCACGCTGCGAAGGCGGGCCCGGTCATCGCGGTTTTTGTGCTGGATGATGAGCGCGCCAGCACCCACGCCTATGGCGGGGCCTCGCGCTGGTGGTTGCACCATTCGCTCGATAGCCTCCAGAACGCGTTTGCGAGACGCCACGCCCGCATCATCCTGCGCAAGGGCGATGCGGTCGGGGAGTTGCTCAAGATTGCCAAGGAAACCGGCGCGACCACGATACACGCCAACCGCCATTACGAACCCTGGTGGCGCAACGCCGAGAAGGCGCTGGCCGAGGAAATCGATCTGAAACGCTACGACGATGGCAATTTCCTGACTGTGATGGGCTCGATCAAGACCGGCTCTGGCGGGCAGTACAAGATCTACACCCCGTTCAGCCGTGCGGTGCGCGAGCAATTCCCCCCGCGTGACGAACTGCCCGAGCCCGAGACGCTGTCTTCTCCGGACGATTGGCCCGCCTCTGACGATCTGACCGAATGGAAGCTTCTTCCCGCAAAGCCCGACTGGTCGGGCGGCATTGCCAAGGCTTGGGAGGTTGGCGAAGAGGCCGCGCATGAGCGCCTCAAGTGGTGGGAAGACCACGTTGACGACTACGACGACAAGCGCAATTTCCCCAGTGTTGAGAAAGTCTCTCGTCTTTCTCCGCATCTGCATTTCGGCGAAATCACCCCGGTCCAGATATGGCACCGCTTCAAGCGCAAGCGCTCGGATGGCTGGAGAACTTACGAAAGCGAGCTGATCTGGCGCGACTACGCGCAAAACACCGTCGCTCAGTTCCCGCTCTACGCCCGCGACAATTACCGCGAGGACTTCGACCAGATCGAGTGGCGCGATCCCGAGACCGACGAAGAGGCCGCGCGCGATCTCAAGGCGTGGCAGCAGGGAAGGACCGGCTATCCGATCGTTGATGCGGGCATGCGCGAATTGTGGCGAACGGGCTGGATGCACAACCGTGTGCGCATGATTACGGCGAGCTTCCTGATCAAACATCTGCTGCTCGATTGGCGCGAGGGCGAGAAGTGGTTCTGGGATTGCCTGGTGGACGCGGATTACGCTTCGAACGCGACCAATTGGCAGTGGACCGCGGGCACAGGCGTCGATTCCAACATGTTCAGCCGTATCATGGCGCCGCTCAGCCAGTCGGAGAAATTCGACTGCGCGAAGTATATTCGCACATTCGTGCCCGAGCTCGCCGATCTCGATGAGCCCTACATTCACGATCCAGAGGAGTTCGGGCGTCTGCCAAAGGCCTATCCGCCCAAGATCATAGCCCACCGCGCCGCCCGCGAACGCGCGCTGGCAGCGTACAGGGCCATGAAGGACGATTAGCGAGGACGGTTAACCTCAGGCTTGCCGCGCGCTTGGGGCGGCGACTATGTAGGCCTCCATGAACGCGGGCGGAGTAGGAACGGGATCACGCGGCGAACCGCTCCTGAGCGGCGGGGCCCGTTTTGCCAGCGCTCCCGGCCTTCTCTCGCGTCTGATCGCGCCTGGCTTTCGCGCCATCATCAATGCCATCGACAGGGGTCTGGAGCGCGGATCCTTACTCGCTCATCTTCCCGATGGGTCCAGTGAGCTCCTGGGCGGACGCAGGCCCGGGTTTGACGCGCAGATACATGTCCGCGACTGGCGCGCGCTCCTGCGGTTGGCGACCAGCGGCTCAATCGGTTGGTATCAGGCCTACGAAGCCGGAGAATGGGAGTGCGACGATCTGGTCGCGCTATACGCAATCATGGGCGACAACGCGCTTACCCTGGGCAACGCCGCGCGCGCTTCCGGACCGTTCCGATGGGCGGCGAACCTCGCGCATCGCTACAACCGCAACAACCGGGCGGGCGCGCAGCGCAACGTTGCCGCGCATTACGACCTTGGCAACGATTTCTACCGCGCATGGCTCGATCCCAGCATGAGCTATTCCAGCGCGCTCGGTCTTGATCCGATGGCGGGTGAGGACGGGCTTGAAGCCGCTCAGCGCGCCAAGATCGAGGCGATTGTCAAACGGCTTGGGCGCCCCAGCGACGCGCTTGAGATCGGCTGCGGTTGGGGCACCTTGTCCGAACGGCTCGCCGATCGCGGCGCAAACGTGACGGCGATCAGTCTGTCGGACGAACAGCTTGCCTACGCGCGCTCGCGCTGTTCGCCCTTCATCCGCTTCGAAAAGCGCGATTACCGCGACGTCGAAGGGCAGTACGATGCGATTGCGTGCGTCGAGATGGTGGAGGCTCTGGGGCGCGAATACTGGGGCGACTTCATGGATGTTATCGCGCGCTCGCTTCGCCCCGGAGGAAGAGCGGCGATCCAGTATATCTCGATGGCAGAGGAGCTGTTTGAATCCTACGCCGGATCGGCCGAGTTTATCCAGGCCTACATTTTCCCCGGTGGGCTGCTCATCAAGACCAGCGAGTTTCGCGCGCTGGCGCAGGCGAGGGGGCTTGGATGGCACGATCAATGCGATTTCGGGCTCGACTATGCCGAGACGCTCAAGCGTTGGCGCACGCGTTTTGAGAGCGCGGTTGAGAAAGACCGTCTCCCGGACGGTTTCGATGCGCGTTTTGTCCGGCTCTGGCGCACCTATCTCGCCTATTGCGAGGCGGGCTTTCGCTGCCGTAACGTGAATGCTCATCAAGTGACGCTGACAAAATCCTAACGCGCCGACTTGAGATTGGATTGGAAGAGGGGCCCTGTTCTATGGGAATGAAGAAATGGTTGTTGGCGGGAAGCGTCGCGCTGGGCGTGAGCGGCTGCACCGCCACGATGCAGACCGCCAATGGCGTGGACGCAGCTCTTCCAGAGCTCGAAGAGGTCCGCCTCCTCCCACCGCCCGAAGTCGACCCGGCCGACCTTCAGGTTCTGTTCTGGAATGATGAGCAGCGCTCGCAGCGTTTCCGCGAGATGGAAAAGTGGTTTGCGGGCCATGAAGTGCCCGCAGCGACCACGCCTAGCAAACTTGTCAGGGGCGATCCCCTTCCCGAGGCGATCGCAAGCGAAATCCGCGCGACCATGGCGAAGACGAACGCGGCGGGCGTGATGGTCTGGCACAAGGGCGCGGTGCGCTTCGAAGACTATGCCCTCGATTTCGGACCCGAACAGCGCTGGACCAGTTTCTCGGTCGCCAAGAGCTTCACGTCCACGCTGCTTGGCGCGGCGATTGCGGATGGGTTCATCGGCGATCTCAGCGATCCCGTAACGCAGTACATTCCCGAGCTGGAGGGCTCTGCTTACGACGGCGTCACCGTCAGGCAGCTCGCCACCATGACGAGCGGGGTCGCGTGGAACGAGGATTACACTGATCCCGACAGCGACGTCGCGCAGATGAACAGATACGTGCTCGAATACGGCGCCAATGCGATTGTCGAGCAGATGAAGCGGCTTGAACGCGACACGGAGCCGGGTGCGAAATTCGTCTACAAGACCGGCGAGACCAATCTCATCGGCCTGCTGGTCGAGAATGCGGTAGGTCTTCCGCTTGCCGAATACGCGCAGGAGAAGATCGTCGAACCCGCCGGTTTCGAAGGCGGCCTGTTCTGGATGGTCGATCCGCGCGGCGGCAATATCGGCGGCTGCTGTTTGTCGCTGAGCCTGGCCGACTACACGCGTATGGGTGTTTTCGTGTTGAACGAGGGCCGCTCTCCCGACGGGACGTCGAGTGTGCCCGACGGTTGGTTCGGTGAAGCGGGCGATTCGGTCGTCGACTTTGGCGATTCCGGTTTCGGCTACGGCTATCAGTGGTGGACCTATCCGGGAGGCAACTTCGGCGCGCAGGGCATTTTCGGTCAGTCGATCACGCTCGTGCCGTCGCAGGATCTGGTGCTTACGGTGGTCAGCAATTGGCCGAAGGCGACGAGCGATGAATACCGGAGCGCTTGGAGCGCGGTCGCGGCCAAGATTGCCGCATCGGGAACCTGAAAAAGGGGGTAGGGGCCGCGCCTGGCTCGCGGCGCCCCGTTTTGGTCTGGTGGTCGGTCAGATGGCCTTGCGCGGCGCCGAAATGTGGCTGTAGCGCTGGAGAATGTTGTCGTGCACGATCGGGCTGAGCAGCTCGCTGAATGCGCAGCCGACGATGCAGTTGTCCCACCAGACCACTTCGCTCTGCAGCGCTTCAAGGCCCGGCAGCGTCAGCCAGCACACCTGGCCCTCGTGCATGCGATTGATCGACGCAGCGGAGAACCCCGAGATCGACAGGTCGTGCACCACGCTCTGAAACGCCCGGCCACCCGAGGCGCGAAGCGTGGCAGGAATGGTCAGTTTTGTCCGCGGCGCGCAGCGATCCTCCTGCGCAGCGAGATCGTAAGTGTTTTTATCCGTCGGCATCGCTTGTTTGCTCTCGTACCAGTAGCGGTTGGTCTCTTGCCAGTGGTCTGGAACGCGAATGTGGTCGCGTCTCATAGACACCGCTTTGCGTTTCCAACCGATAGACGAGAACGGTTAACGAGGGGTTTTCGAGGATTTTTTTTGGACGGATGAAATGAAACCTGTGTCGAAGCAGGCACTTATCCGTCTCAGCGTCAGTCCACTCGCTCGCGGTGCAGGCCGTCAAAGTCTTCGCTCAACAGGGCGACGAGGCGGTCCGCCACCACTTCGGGCGGTTTCACGGTTTCGGGATCTTCGCCCGGATAGGCGCGCGCGCGCATTTGCGTGCGGGTTGCACCAGGGTCAATGATGGCGACGCGTACAGGGCTGAGCCGTTCGACTTCGGCAGCGTAGGTTGCGAGCAAATTTTCAAACGCGGCCTTGGTCGATCCATACGCGCCCCAGAAGGGGCGCGGATTTGCGCCCACGCTGCTGGTAAGGCCAACAACCCGCCCCTTGTCCGAACGGCGCAGCAAGGGATCGAAGTTGGCCAGCAAAGCCTGTGTGGCAACCACATTGGTCATCATCGCTTCGTTGAACTGCTTGGGATCAACCTGCGAAAGCGGTGTGAGCTCCGGCAAATAGGCGGCTGAAAGCAAGAGAATTTCGAGTGTATCCCAGCGACCGGCAATAGCGCTCGCCAGACGCGAAACGGAGTCCGCTTCGGTCAGGTCCACTGGCGCGATGGTCGATGTGCCGCCCGCCTCGTGGATGGCGTCCTCTATGGCTTCGAGCGGTTTGACCTTGCGGGCCACAAGAATGACGTGCGCCCCGGCCTTGGCCATGGCGATAGCGCTCGCAGCGCCAATTCCGCGGCTTGCGCCGGTCACGAGGGCGGTCTGGCCCGCCAGGGGTTTATCGGTCATGTGTTCGTTTCGCTCTCAATCGCGAGCGAGAGTTGCGCTTCTTGCGCGCGCGCCATCTCCCGGTCGGTCAGCGGTGTGGGATAATCGCCGGTGAAGACCGCGTCGTGGTACTTGGGCGCGTCATTGTCGCGACCGCGATCTTCCCCGACGGCGCGGTAGAGGCCGTCAATCGAGATGAAACGCAGCGATTCGACGCCGACGAAATTGCGGATTTCCTCTTCCGACATTTGCGCAGCGATCAATTCGCCGCGCGTCGGCATATCGACCCCGTAGAAATCGGGCCACATCGTGGGCGGGCTGGCGACACGGAAATGCACCTCGCTCGCGCCCGCTTCGAGCACCATATCCTTGATTTTCTTCGAGGTCGTCCCGCGTACGACGCTGTCATCTACGAGCACGACGCGCTTTCCCCGCATCAGCGACCGATTGACGTTGAGCTTTAGTCGCACGCCCATGTCACGGATTTGCGCGGTGGGTTCGATAAAGGTGCGCCCGACATACTGGTTGCGCACGATTCCCATTTCGAACGGGATACCCGATTGCTGGGCGAAGCCGATCGCGGCGGGCGTGCCGCTGTCGGGTACCGGGCAGACCATATCCGCTTCGACCGGCGCCTCGATCGCGAGCTGCTTTCCGATTTCGCGGCGCACTTCGTAGACGGACCGGCCTCCAATGATCGAATCGGGCCGGCTGAAATAGACGTATTCGAAGATGCACGGGCGCGGGCGCACCGGTTCGAAAGGCCGGTAGGTTTCGACGCGGCCGTCGCTGATCACGACCATCTCTCCCGGCTCGATCTCGCGCAGCAATTCAGCCCCTATAATGTCGAGCCCGCAGGTTTCGGACGAAAGCACATATGCGTCTTTCAGCTTGCCGAGCACAAGCGGGCGAATGCCAAGCGGATCGCGCACGCCGATCAGCTTGGAGCGGGTCATCGCAACGATGGAAAACGCCCCTTCGACCTGGCGCAGCGCGTCTTTCATCCGGTCCGGAATGGTCTTGCCAAACGAACGCGCCATCAGATGGATAATGCATTCGGTGTCGGACGAGCTTTGGAAGATCGCCCCGCGCTCGACAAGATCGCGCCGCAAAGCGCGGGCGTTGGTGAGGTTGCCGTTGTGGGCAATCGCCGCGCCGCCCATCGCGAACTCGCCAAAGAAGGGCTGAACATCGCGGATCGCCGTTGCGCCCTTGGAGCCGGAGGTCGAATAACGCACATGACCGATCGCGATCGGGCCGGGCAAATGGGCCATGACGCTGGCGCGGGTGAAGTTATCGCGCACATAACCGAACTTGCGCGCGGACTGAAAACCATCCTTCTCGCTATAGGAGACGATCCCGCCCGCTTCCTGCCCGCGGTGCTGAAGCGCGTGAAGCCCCAGCGCGACGAAATTGGCCGCGTCTTGCACCCCGCTCATCCCGAACACGCCGCACTCCTCGCGCAGCCTGTCCTCGTCAGGATCGAATTCGGGCGAGGAAGCGCGCATGTCTCGGACCTGTTGGCTGCTGGCGTCAGGGCGGCGTCGCTCGCTCAATGGCGATGTTACGGACCAATTACAAGTCGGCAAAACAGGTGACCGTCAAGCCTGTCCTCAGGGCGCTGATTTTTCTGCCCTGAACAGCCCGCCAATCCGCCAGCGTTACGCACAAAATGCTGGCGTAAACGCATTGTGCGCTATGCAGCCTGCTTCTAAGGCTCTGGACACGCTGGCGCGTGCCGGTCTCTTTTCGCTCCATCTCTCCTCCACGAAGCCCGTCAATGCTCTCACCCTTCGAACGCATGATCGCCAAGCGCTACCTCTGGCCGGGCAAGGGGGAGGCGTTCATTGCGCTCGTCGCGAGCATCTCGATTGGCGTTGTCATGCTCAGCGTGGCGATGCTTGTGATCGTCATGAGCGTGATGAACGGGTTTCGCGGGGAGCTTACGGACAAGATCGTGGGGCTTAACGGCCACGCGATCATCCAGGCCTATGGCGGCAAGCTGGAAGACTGGGAAAACATTCTGGAGGATGTGAAAGCGACGCCCGGCGTGGCAGACGCGTCGCCTCTTATCGAGCGCCCGACGGTGGTGTCCTTCAATGGGGTGGCCTCGGCGATCTTCCTGCGCGGCCAGATCGATGAGGACCTTGTCGAGCTTGAGGAAAAGGTCGTGATGGGCAGTATCGCGAACTTCGTGCCGGGCGAGCGGCGCGTGGCCATCGGAACGCGCCTTGCCCAGAACATCGGCGCGCGGGTGGGGGATACGATCACCGTGATCAATGTCGACGGGCGACCAACCCCGTTTGGTACGCAAATCCGGCGCGTGGGCTATGAGGTCGCGGCAATCTTCGAGGTCGGCATATACGATTACGATGAGAAATTCGTGATCATGCCGATGGCGGACGCGCAAACGCTGTTCCTGATGGGCGATACGGTCGGGCAGATCGAAGTAACCGTGGATGATGCAAATAGCGTGGGCGAGATCCTCGCTCCTATCCGACAGGCGTTGGGGACGCAGGCGGTGATCGCCGATTGGCGTACCATCAATTCGGCGTTGTTCGAAGCGCTTCAGGTGGAACGCGCGGCGATGGGGTTTGCCTTGAGCTTCATGGTGCTCGTGGCCGCTTTTAACATTCTTTCCAGCTTGGTCATGCTGGTGCGCGCCAAGACGCGCGACATCGCGATCATGCGAACGATGGGGGCAACGCGCCGCTCTCTGCTCAAGATCTTCGTGACAACTGGCACGACGATCGGAGCAATCGGAACGATCGCCGGGCTCCTCCTTGGCGCGCTCGTCCTGTTTTTCCGGGAAGAGATCACGGGGGGCGTTGCCTGGCTCACGGGCCAGGAATTGTGGGACCCGGAAGTGCGGTTTCTTTCAACACTGCCCGCCAAGGCCGATCCTTGGGAAATCGCCGCTATTATCGCGCTCGCGCTGATCCTCAGTTTTCTGGCCACGCTTTATCCCGCGCTAAAGGCGGCGAACACCGATCCGGTTCAGGTGCTGCGCTATGAGTGAGCCGATCGCGCGCCTCACCGACGTCAAACGCAGCTTCGAGCAGGGCGGGCAGCGCATCGACGTGCTGCGCGGGGTCAATCTGACCATTCAACCGGGTGAGATCGTGGCGCTCCTGGGCCCTTCGGGATCGGGCAAATCGACCCTGCTGCAAGCGGTCGGGCTGCTCGAGGGCGGCTTTGAAGGCTCGATCGCGATCGCAGGCGTCGCTGCGCAGGAACTGCCGAGCGATCAGCGCACGGCACTTCGGCGCGCGCATTTGGGTTTTGTCTACCAGTTCCACCATCTCCTCCCCGATTTCAACGCGCGCGAAAACGTGATCATGCCGCAGATGATCGCGGGGCGGGGGCGGGCCGATGCCGAAACGCGCGCTGACAGCCTGCTGTCGAGCCTTGGCTTGCAGCAGCGCCTGGAGCACCGCCCAAGCCAGCTTTCGGGCGGTGAGCAGCAGCGGGTGGCGGTGGCGCGGGCTCTGGCAAACCGGCCCACACTCGTGCTGGCGGACGAGCCCACCGGCAACCTTGATGAAACGACTTCGGACACCGTGCTGGCGCAGTTTCTCGAACTGGTGCGCGGAGAGGGAAGCGCGGCCTTGGTGGCGACACACAATGAAAGGCTGGCGGCACGGATGGACCGCGTGGTGCGGCTTGTCGATGGGGTTCTGAAATAGGCGCTTGCCGAGCGCTCCGGCTGTCCCCATCTGCCTGCAAGGCCAGTTAGGGAATCCCAACACATGACCACCATTGCCGATTTTACCGTCACGACCAATCGCGGCGAAGAGCTCGATCTGGCAACCAAGAAGGGCAAGGTTCTGCTTGTCGTCAACACCGCATCGAAATGCGGCTTTACCCCGCAATATGACGGGCTGGAGAAGCTGTATCAGCAATTCAAGGACAAGGACTTCGAAGTGCTGGGCTTCCCGTGCAACCAGTTTGGCGCTCAGGAGCCGGGAAACGCCGACGAGATCGCGGAGTTTTGCAAGGTCAACTTCGGCGTCACCTTCCCGTTGATGCAGAAAATCGATGTCAACGGCCCTGACGCCTCGCCTTTATTCGACTGGATGAAGAAAGAGCAGAAGGGGATCATGGGCTCGACTTCGATCAAGTGGAACTTCACGAAATTCCTGATCGACCGAGAGGGCAAGGTTGTGAAGCGCTATGGTTCCAACGACACGCCCGCGCGCATCGCGAAGGATATCGAAAAGCTGCTGTGAACGCGCCATTCCTTCTACTCAAGGAGTTCTCCACAGCGCCTTACGAATCGGCTCGATTCTCCTAGATTGCGAGCATGCCATTCGCTCCGTTCGTTCCATTGCGCGTCCTGTCGTCCTATTCCATGCTGGAAGGCGCGATCGATCCCAAAGCGATCGCCAAGCTTGCCAGGGAGCGCGGCTTTCCGGCCATCGCCATCTGCGATCGCAACGGACTTTACGGCGCGGTCATGTTCGCAGGCGCGTGCAAGGATGAAGGCGTTCAGCCCATCATCGGCGTTCTGCTGGGCGTCGCGCGAGAGGGATCGCAAGGCAAACAGGTCGATTACCTGCCGCTCTACGCGCAGGACGAGGCGGGGTATGACAATCTGTGTCACCTGGTCTCGAAGGCGCATCTGGAGCGCCCACTGGAGCTTGAGCCGCACGTCATGCTCGGCGATCTGGAGGGTCACACCGATGGTCTGATCGCGCTCACCGGAGCGGGCGAGGGTGCGCTCACCCGGCTGCTGGCGGAGGGGCAGGGTGCCGCCGCGCAGGCCGTGTGCGATAACCTTCAGGCGTTGTTCCCGGAGCGGCTCTATATCGAACTGGCTCGGCACGCAGACCCTGTCTGCGAGCGCGCCGAAGAGGCGCTGATCGATCTCGCCTACGCGCGCGATCTTCCGCTGGTGGCCTCCAACCCCGCCAACTTCGCCGAGCCGCATATGCATCAGGCGCATGACGCCATGCTGTGTATCGCGGGATCGAATTATATCGTCGATGACGATCGCCCGAAAACCAACCCGAACGCTTTCGTCAAATCGGCGAGCATGATGGAAGAGCTGTTCGAAGATCTGCCTGAGGCGACCGCGAACTCGCTGGTGATCGCGCAACGTTGCGCTTACGCTCCGCCTTATCGCGATCCGATCCTGCCGAGCCTTGCGGGCGATCAGGAAGGCGAAGCGGCGATGCTCGCCGAACAATCGCGCGCGGGCCTTGAAAAGCGGCTCGAGCCGTATGGCGAGATGGATGAAGAGACCCGAAAGGTCTATTTCGACCGTCTCGAATACGAGATCGACATCATCGTGAAGATGGGTTTCCCTGGTTACTTCCTGATCGTTGCCGACTTCATTCAATGGGCGAAGGATAACGGCATTCCGGTCGGACCGGGCCGCGGTTCGGGCGCTGGCTCGATTGTCGCCTGGGCGCTGACGATCACCGATCTCGATCCGATCCAGCTTGGCCTGCTCTTCGAACGCTTCCTTAATCCCGAACGCGTGTCGATGCCTGACTTCGATATCGATTTTTGCGAAACGCGCCGGGGCGAAGTCATCCGCTACGTTCAGGAAAAATACGGGGCCGACCACGTCGCGCAAATTATCACTTTCGGAAAGCTGAAAGCGCGTGCGGCGATTCAGGACTGCGGGCGCATCCTTCAGATGGGCTTCAACAAGCGCAACGACCTGGCCAAGATGGTGCCCAACCACCCGACCGATCCCTGGGATCTCAAACGTGCTCTCAACGGCGCGGCGGATTTCAAACGCGAATACGACAACGACGAGGACGTGAAGCAGCTCGTCGATCTCGCGCTTCAGCTGGAGGGGTTTCCGCGCAATTCCTCGACCCACGCGGCCGGTGTCGTCATTGGCGACCGTCCACTGTCCAAGCTCGTCCCGCTCTACCGCGACCCGCGTTCGGACATGCCGGTGACACAGTACGACATGAAAAATGTCGAGAGCTCGGGGCTCGTCAAATTCGATTTCCTCGGCCTCAAGACCCTTAGCGTTCTGCGCAAAGCGGTGGATCTGCTGGCCGAGCGCGGGATCGATATCGATCTGGGCGCGCTGCCGCTGGATGATAGGGGCGTCTACAATCTCATGCAGGCGGGTAACACCGTTGGCGTTTTCCAGCTGGAATCGGACGGGATGCGTCGCACGCTCAAAGCGGTGAAGCCCTCCAATTTCGGCGATATCATCGCGCTGGTCTCGCTCTACCGCCCCGGGCCGATGGACAACATTCCACTGTTCGGACAACGCAAGGCCGGCGAAGTCGCTATCGAATATCCGCACCCCAAACTCGAAGGCATTCTGGCGGAAACCTACGGCATCTTCGTCTACCAGGAACAAGTGATGCAGGCCGCGCAAATCCTGGCGGGCTATTCACTCGGGGATGCGGACCTGCTGCGCCGCGCGATGGGCAAAAAGAACCAGGCGGAGATGGACAAGCAGCGCGCGATCTTTGTCGAAGGATGCAAGCGTGTTTCGGCCATCGATGCGGGGCAGGCGAACGAATTGTTCGACTTGATCAACAAGTTTGCGGGCTATGGTTTCAATAAGTCGCACGCCGCAGCCTACGCGCTGCTTGCGTACCAGACGGCCTGGCTAAAGGCGCATTATCCCGAAGAATTCTACGCCGCTTCGATGTGTTTTGACCTGCACCAGTCGGAAAAGCTGAGCGTGTTTGTGGACGACGCGCGGCGTTATCCCGTGGAGGGCGGCGTTGAAGTCCTGCCCCCCGATATCAACGCCAGCGAGGCGCGGTTCACGGTTGAACAGACCGATCATGGCTACGCGGTCCGTTACGCGCTCGCTGGTATCCGCAATGTCGGCGAAAAGGCGATGGACCAGATTGTCGACGAACGCGACGCGAACGGCCCGTACCGGAGTTTGAAGGACCTGTGCGAGCGTGTCCCGCAAGGCTCCATGAACCGTCGGCAGCTCGAAGGATTGATCTGCGCGGGTGCGCTCGATGGTCTTGAGGAGAACCGCGCGCTTCTTCACGCCAACGTCGATACGTTGCTGGCGGTCACCGAAGCGGCGATCCGTGAGCGCGAAAGTGGCCAAACAGCGCTCTTCGGCGGCGATCAAGGGGGCGATGAGCCCCTGCGCCTATCTCCCACAGACCCATGGTCTCGCGCTGAAAAAATGGCGCAGGAACGTGAGAATTTCGGCTTCTTCTTTTCCGCACACCCGGTGCAGCATTATCGCGAAGCCGCCTCGGCTCAGGGAGCGCGCACCTATCAGAGCATCATGGAAGCCGGTGCGCCGCCGGGCGGTCGGGGTCACGCTGCCATTGCGGCGATGGTTGAAGGGGCGAGCAAGGGCCGAACAAAGCGCGGCGCGGAGTTTGTGCGCGCGGACTTCTCGGACGCGACGGGCCAGTTCAAGGCGGCGTGCTTCGAGGGGTCGCTGGTTGAGCAGTTCGAGCGCTGGGCGAAGACGGGTGAGTGCCTGTTGCTGAGCGTCGAGCTTGATTCGCCCAATCCCGGCGAACCGCCCCGCCTCACCGTGAGGGGAGCCAAACCGCTGTCCGATGTTCGCGGTCGCGTGCCGATGCGGCTTGAGGTCGATGTGCGCCACGCAGCCGCGTTCGAGATGTTCCGCCATGAGCTTGAAGCGTCAAGCGACACGCCGGGTGAGGTGGTGGTGCGGTTGGCTATGGCGAACGGGCAGGACGCGCTCGTCCGGCTTGGAACACGCTTCCGCCTCGATGGCGAAATGGCCAATCGCATTTCTCAGATCGAGGGAATTGAAAACGTCCGGCTGGAACCTGTGCGTGGGGAAGCCCCGCTCAAACTGGTCGCCTGACCTTCAGCTCCAGGCTCTTGCCGGATGCGCCAAGAAAGGGCCGGAGGTTTGCGCCTCCAGCCCTTTCTTGACGGAAGCGGCCCGGACTACCGACCGGAGCCCGGGCCGTAGGTGATTTCCACACGGCGGTTGCGCTGTTCGCGCACACCGTCTTGCGTCGGAACCATCGGTTGCGCTTCGCCAAAGGCTTCGCTGGCGATGCGATCAGCGGCGATGCCGCGACCGATCAGATATGTTTCAACCGCAGCGTTTCGGCGTTCGGCCAGGCCGACATTGTACTGCACCGCGCCCGCCCGGTCCGTGTGGCCTGCAAGCATCACGCGTGCCGAGCCGCAGTCAGCATAGGACGTCGCGGCGCCATCGAGGATGCGCGCGGCCTCGGGCGTGATCTCGCTCTCATCGAAATCGAAGAACACGATGTAGGGCCCGGTGTTGCACTCAACGACAGGAGGCGGCGGAGGAGGAGGTGGTGGTGGCGGAGGCGGCGGCGGGGCAGGAGGAGGCGGCGGCGCCGGTGGGGGAGGCGGGGGAGGAGGCGGGGGTGCCTTGCGCCCGAAGTTGTAAACCACGCTCGCAAGGATGGAATGCGCAGAATAATCGACCTCGGCGGGCACACCCACCGCCGTATCGATGCTGAAATCATCGATCACGAAATAGCGATACTTCAGTCCCAGATCGATGTTCTCGGTCACCGGGAAACGCAATCCGGCGAGCGCCTGATAGGCAAGATCGGTCGCGCTATCATCGATGACAGTGCCTACGCCATCGACCTCGACAGGAATATCGACATTGGCGACCCCGATCCCGCCGCCAACGAAAAGGTTGAAGCCGTCGTCCTTGCCGATATCGATCAGAGCGTTGAGCATCCCGGACCAGATCGTAAGGTCCCGCTCGTTCTGGACGACCGTGCCGGACGCAACCGGTGCGCCGGGCACCACTTCTGGCAGGACGACCGTCAGGCCGTTGTAACCGTTGCGCTTGTATCCCCCTTCGGCTTCGAGCCGGAATGGCCCGAAATCGTAACCGACGACGACATCGAGATCGAGGCCGGTTTCGGTGTCCGCGAAGGCGGCGTTTTGCGCGGGATCGGTGGCCGTGTCGACGTCGACCTGGTCCTCAAGGCTGACGCCTGCGTTAACGCCAAGATAAGGCCCTTCGCGAGCGGCCACCGGTGTGGCGACAAGCACGCTGGCGCATGCCAGCAAGAGTGCGGTTCTCTTCATATCGTGAGGTCCTCCATGCTTATGGCGCAGCGATAAGCGAGCTTTGTTACAGCCGCTTGGCATCGTCGCGCTCCCTGTTCGGCAAGCCCGGACCGGTCCCAAAACCGAAACCCCATCGGCTTGCGCGTTCGGCATCGCCTCAAGGAGATCGGGCAAACGCTTCGCCCAGACCTGTTGCCAAGGCTGATGGTGCGCGGCATGAATGCGCCAAAGCACAACGTATCCATTGAGAGAGGAACGACCCATGCTGGGAGCCATGCAGGACTGGACCATGCGCGTGACACACGTGATCGATCACGCGGCGCGCGAGAATGGCGCGCGCGAGATTGTGACGCGCTGGGCCGATGGTAACGAGACACGCACGAATTGGTCCGGCATTCGCCGCGACGCGCTCAAAATGGCGCAGGCGCTTCAGGCTCTCGGTCTCAAGAAAGGGGACAAAGTCGCAAGTCTCGCCATGAATCACTCACGCCATCTTGTCAGCTGGTACGGTGTGGCCGGGATGGGCGGGGTGCTCCACACTGTGAATCCCCGTCTTTTTGACGACCAGCTCGAATACATCGTCAACCACGCCGAGGATAAGGTGCTGTGTTACGACGCGGCCTTCCAGCCGATCGTCGACAGAATGAAGGACCGCTGGAAGACGGTGGAGCATTACATTTGCTTCGACAGCGGCGAGCACGCGCCCGCCTTCGAAGACTGGATCGGCGCGCAGGATGGCGATTTCGACTGGGTCACGGGGGACGAAACCGATCCGTGCATGATCTGCTACACTTCGGGCACCACGGGTAACCCCAAGGGCGTGCAATACGAGCACCGCTCAACCGTATTTCACGCTCTTGCGGGACTTCAGCCGGCAACCTTCAACTTCAGCGCGGCCTCGGTGATGCTGCCCGTGGTGCCAATGTTCCACGCCGCCTCCTGGGGCCTGCCCTATGCGGGCGCGATGGCGGGAGTGAAGTTCGTCTTCTCTGCGGTTAACGATCCGGCCGTGCTGCACGAGCTCATGCTGAGCGAGAAGGTCACCGACAGCGCCGGTGTACCCACCGTCTGGCTCGCGCATTTCCAGTATTGCGACGCGCAGGGCATCGATTTGCCGCCGCTCAAAGCCGCGACCATTGGCGGCTCGGCGGCGCCCAAATTCATGATCGAGCGCCTGATGAAAAACGGGACGCGGGTGCAGCACGCCTGGGGCATGACGGAAACCTCGCCGATTGGCACTGTAGGCTCGCCCACCTGGGACTGGGAGGATCTCAGCTTCGAAGAGCGCGTTGCCAAGACGATGATGCAGGGGCGCCCGATCTTCGGCGTTGAACTGCGCACGGTCGATCTCGATGACATGACCACCGAATTGCCGCGCGATGGCAAGACCTCGGGCGCGCTACAAATCCGGGGGCCATGGATCATCAAACGCTACTTCAAGGCCGACAAGGACGCCGCCAGCCCCGAAGGCTGGTTCGACACGGGCGATGTCGGGATCATCCATCCCGACGGCACGCTGCAACTGACCGACCGCACCAAGGACGTGATCAAATCGGGCGGCGAGTGGATCAGCTCGGTCGAGCTCGAAAACGCCGCCGTGGGCCATCCCGCCGTCGCCGAGGCGGCCTGTATCGGCATGCCGCATCCCAAATGGGACGAGCGTCCGGTGCTCTTCGTCGTCCCGAACGACGGCGCGCAGATCACCAGTGGCGAATTGATAGAGCATCTCAAGCCGCAAGTCGCCAAATGGTGGCTGCCCGACGCGGTCGAATTCATCGACGAGATCCCGCACACCGCGACGGGAAAGATCAGCAAGAAGGACCTGCGCGACCGCTTCCACAACTACAAGCTGGAGGCGTAAGACGCGATGGCGGTGCCCTATATCGATCCGTCGCCCGAAAACTGGAAGGCGTTCAAGGACCTGCCGCGCGATGAGCCCATCCATATGCTCAACCTGCTGCGCTATCGCGATCTCGCGAAATATCCAGAGGACCATGAGCATCACGGCAAGGGGTGGTCGGGCCGACGCGCGTATGAGGAATACGGCAAGACGAGCGGCCCGATCTTTTCGCGCGTCGGTGGCGAGATTGTCTGGCGCGGCGCGTTCCAGACGATGGTCACCGGGCCGACGCCCGATCAAAAGGTCTGGCACGATGGTTTCGTCGCCTTCTACCCGAATTCGGCGGCGTTCCTGGAGATGGTGACCGATCCGGATTATCAGAAGGCCGTGACCAACCGCACCGCTTCACTGGTGGACAGTCGGTTAATGCGGTTTGCACCGGGCGTGTTGGGGGATGGGTTTGGTTAGACCATATATTCTTCGAGATGATCACCTAGATCATCAAAGCCGTGGCTCATTTCCGAGACCGTAGCGGACCGACCATCTTCGAAGGTGATCCTCCAATTGCCTTCGCCATTCGCCTGCTTAATCTCGACAATCTCATCAAAGCTGTACTCGGTGAAACGCCGTAATGTCCAAAGCCTGATCCGATCATCACGCCAGCAGATCCTGTTCGCGTAGAACAGCCACCAGACTACAAGTGCGCCGAGACCGAATGCCAGTGCTAGGAGCAGCATTCCCGTTTCTTGGTACTCGGCATCCGCACGCGCAGACCCTACGAAAAAGTAGAGCCACCACATCAGCAGTGAGAAGAGTAGCGACCCTACCACGGCAAAGTGATGCATGAAGGAAGGCCGAACCCACTGCCAACCCTCCGAATCAACAGGCGCTGACTTCAGACTTCTTGCGGTGAAAAACACCATCGCGCCAAAGATCGCGCTGTAGACGACGAATTGGAGAATATTCTCCAATGTGAAGTCGAAGGTCGTCAGAAAGCGTAACAACGGATAGGTGCTCCCGTCTTCGTTTAGGAGTTATTCTCTCGACGTTGACAAACGGTTACGCATTCGGATCTTCGAGACCTCCGGCCCGTGAGCCTGAACTTCGATGGTGGTCTTGTGTCAAAACAGCCGCATCTGCCCACCGACCTCCGGCGGTCTGAAGCGTGAGCAATCGAGCTCGAAGCGATGCTTCCCCACGCCCGCCCGTTTGCACGCGACCTTGAAGCGCGCCCGAAACAAATCCGCCCACACGCCGCTCGGGTTCATGCGCGTGAAGAAGTCGGGATCGTTGTCGCGGCCCTTTCCATCCTTTGAGCGGATCGAACGCACGATGCTCATCACCTTGCCCGCTCGCTCGGGATAATGGACGTCGAGCCATTCGCGGAACAGCGGTGCGACTTCGTGGGGAAGGCGCAAGGGTATCCAGCCGACGCTTTGGACGCCCAACGCTGCAACCCGTTCGATGATCGCCTCCATGAATTCATCGGTGAGTGCGGGGATGATGGGCGAGATCGAGCAGTGCGCGGGCACACCGGCGCGCACCAGCTTGCCCAATGCCGCAAGCCGCTTGGCGGGGGCAGCGCATCTGGGCTCCAGCTTGCCCGAAAGCGCTGGATCGAGGGTCGTAACCGAAATCGCGACAGCGACCAATTGCTTCGCCGCCATCTCTTGCAGAAGGTCGAGGTCGCGGATCACCCGGTCCGACTTGGTGGTGATCGTCACCGGGTGACGCGCGTCGAGGCACACCTCAAGGAGCTGCCGGGTTATGCGGTAGGTGCGCTCGATCGGCTGATAGGGATCGGTGTTGGTCCCCATCGCAATCGGCCTGGGCCGATATTTGGGCTTGGCCAGCGTCTCGCGCAGCAGCCGTGCAGCATCGGGCTTGGCGAACAGCTGGGTTTCGAAGTCGAGGCCGGGGGAAAGGTCGTGAAAAGCGTGCGTGGGGCGCGCAAAGCAATAGACGCAGCCATGCTCGCACCCGCGATAGGCGTTGATCGAGCGATCGAAAGGCACATCGGGCGAGGTGTTGAAGCTGATGATGCTCTTGGGGTGTTCTTCGGTGACGCGGGTGCGCAACTTGACCGCCGGACCGTCCAGTTGCCGCATGTAATCGCGCCAATCGCCATCTATTTCCCGCTCGGCCAGTCCGAAGCGTGTCGAGACATCACCCGAAGGTGCGCCGCGTCCATTCTCCGCATCGGGATGGGTGTGGGAGAGCGGGGTTCGCATGAAAGGAACGTATAGAGAACAACCGGAGCGATGTCACCGCAGAATTCGTTTTCCTACACCGGTACTCCTGCGCTTGGGATCGGACTTCCTTGCGAACAATAGTTTCGCAGAAGGTGGATCGAGTAGGATAAGTGTCAACTTCGCAGGATGGTTTTAAGACATTGTTTCCAAGAGGGAAAAGGACGGAATTGCCGGTTGACAGGGTGTCGGCTTTGTCACCTTCGTCTGCCGATGGGCGAGCGGATCTATTTCTCGCGCAAACGCGGCATCAGCTCGATGAAGTTGCAGGGGCGATTGCGGCTGTCCAATTGCTCGGCGAGGATGCCGTCCCAGCCATCCTTCACCGCGCCGTTCGAGCCGGGCAGGGCAAAAATGTAGGTGCCGCGCGCGACGATCGCGCAGGCGCGAGACTGCACGGTGCTGGTGCCGATCGTCTTGTAACTGAGCCAGCGAAACAGCTCGCCAAAGCCGGGAATGTCACGCCCGCCTTCGATCCGCGAAAGCGCCTCGGGCGTCACGTCGCGGCCCGTCAGGCCCGTGCCGCCTGTGGAGATGATCGCGTCGATCTCACGGTCCTCGATCCACCGATCGAATCGATCAGCGAGCAGATCTGCGTCGTCTTTCACGATCGCCCGTGCGGCCAGCGTGTGTCCAGCGTCTTCCAGTCGTTTCACCAGGATGTTGCCCGACGTATCGGTTTCGGGCGTGCGTGTGTCGGAGACCGTCAGGACCGCGATATTGATCGGTTGGAATATCTTCTCCGGATCGATCGCCACGGCGCTGTTATCCCTTCCCTATTCGCCACGCCCCAGTTGCGCGCTGCGCACCCTAGAGACCACGGGAAAGTCTGGCCAGCGCCCTTGCGCCAGCGCTCGGCGCGAGGGGGAGGGGACGCCCGCCGCGCGCTCATACATCCAGTAGTTGCGCATCACGATCGCGACGTAGCCGCGCGTCTCCCAGTACGGGATCGATTCCATCCAGAGCAGAGGATCGCCAAAGTCCCTGATCTCGGCGTTCCAACGCGTCACCGGTACCAGACCAGCGTTGTAGGCCGCCATGATCTTGGGCAGCTTGCCGCCCGTGGCTGGCGCATCGCGCAGCATCTCGAGATGCCGCTGGCCATAGGCAAGGTTGACCTCGGGATCGTTGAGATCGGCGTAGCTTGCGCCAAGGTTCATCCTGCGATTGTGATCGCGCGCCGTGCCCGGCATGATCTGCATCAGCCCGCGTGCGTTTGCGGGGCTCACGGCGGAGGCGCGAAAGTTCGACTCCTGAAGCGCGTGGGCAAAGGCGAGCGCCGGATCGACCCGCCAGCCTGTCTTGGGACGCCAGCTCGCCACCGGATAACGCAGCGCCGGGTCGGCCCGCTCCCCGTAAGGCGCGTGGTGCGCCATGAAGAGCTGGGTGGAGGGAAGACCCAATTCGCGCGCCAGCCTCGCCAGCGAGGTGTAAGCGCGGGCGCCGCCGATCTTGGCTTCGTGTCGCAGCACTTCGTCGGCAAGGCTTGTCTGGCCCACCTCTATCAACGCAACGGCAACCTGAGCGTTCGGGCGCGCTTGCAACAGGCGCCAGTCGTCGGAGGTAAAGCCCGCACCAACGCTCATGGGCGCCAGCGCAAGGCCGAGCTGATCGCCCGCGAGCATTCCGTAGAGCGTTTCGCTGTATTGCGCGGCGTTCAAAAGGTGGTCTTGCGCTCGGCCCGGTTCGCGGCAACGAATAAGCGCGCGGTGCGCCCAGTAATGCGCCGCCGCCGTAAGCTCGAGGTTGGTGGATGTGTAGGCCGCCTTGGCAAAGGCGTTGGCCGCGAGATCGCAATAACCAAGTCGCCAGGACGCCAGCCCGGCAACCCATTCGCCTTCGGCAACCCAGGGCCCGCTGCCATCAGCTACGGTCTCGGCAATCGCCAGCGCGCTTGTGTCGTCGTTCTCGATGTAAAAGCTCCACGCCACGCGCTGCCGCCATTCGGCCCGCGCTTCGGAGCTCAGCTGAGCGTCGACCTCCACCAGAGCGGTGTGCGCGGTTACGGGATCATCGTTCTTGATCGCTTCGAGAACAGCCAAGCGGCTGCGTTCGGGCATTGTACCGTCGCGCACGGTGCGGGGGCGGATGCGCTTGGCGGCGCCTGTCTGAAAACGCAGCGCCTGCTCGCTGGGAAAAGTTGGGAGGTCATCGAGGCCTCGCCTGGCTCCCATCCGACCCAATTGCTCCGATTGCGGCAAATGGACTCCGTCCCGAAACCACTCCGCGATCCGCTCACCGCCGACTTTTGGACTTCGCGCATGCGTAAAATACTCGGCAAGCGCCACTTGGTAGAGGACTTCGCCGCGCGCGTTCTTGAGCTGCGTCTCGACCGTCTTCCAGTCTTCAGCGTCGATCGCGGCGAAGACGGCCCGATAACGTGCCCGCTGCTGCTCGGAAAGGATCCGCGGCAGCGCTCGGCTCAGACGCGTGGAGATATCCGGGGCGTTCTCGTAGTGTGCCGCCATACTGCCCGGGATCTCGAGAGATTGCGCCAGCGCGCCCTGGTTCCCGAAGAGAAAAGCGGCCGCGCAAAGCCCGATGCCAGACCAGGAGGCTAGCTTTCTTCGCGCTGCGATGACCATTCGATATATCTCCGCCAGAACCGGGCCTTCAGGCGCGGGACATCCATCAGACTGCGGAGCCCCTCGCTGGTGAACACCGGGGTCTTCGCCGCAACGTGGTTACCAATGGGTAAAGGTGTCTGAATGTTTGCTACATCCGAGCTGAGAAACGGGGCAAGTCCTGCACCAAACGCCATCAACCGTTTTGGCGCAACGAGTTCGATGTGACAGCGCAACACTTCGTCGAGCCCGCCGGCTGCCAGCGCTTTCGTATCCGCCATCGGCGTGTAGCGCGGCAGGGCCGAAGCGATATAGGTCCGATCGGGATCGACCTGGATAGCGCTGAGTATGGCGTTGAGCAGACGGCCCTGAGGTCCGGACAGCAATGTGTCGACGTCGTTCTCTTCCGGGTCGACCACAAGGACCATGAGTTCCGGTTCGCGAACACCGCGCGGGGGCACGCGGCCGCGTGTTCCAACTGTGTCGAGCCCCGGCGTCTCAAGCCAGAAGTCGCGGAACTCGTCCAGCGTCGAAGGTCGGCCCTCAGCAAAAAAATCGACGCGTTCGATCGATCTCTCTTGGGCTTTTTGTGGCGTTACGGAAGCAAGCTCCGGGCTTTCCGACCGCGCTCGGCCTGCCGCCGCCGTCTCCTTTTTCGCTTCGTCGTCCTTCGATGAGCCGAGCCAAGCCGTAGCGTCATCGTCGCAAAACTCGGCCACTCCCGCATCGCGCCACCATTCGAGGGCAGCGGCAATCTCCTCAGCGAGAGGTGGGATCGGTGGGGGGGCGGAGGCGTTCATGGCGTTGGGTACGGGTCTTGACTGTCTTGAACTGGCTTAGCAAGTGGGTGCCAAGATCGGAAACAGCGTGGATACCGGCTTCGCGCGAATAGGGACAGAGTTACTCGATGATTGAACGCGAAAGCATGCCTTGCGACGTAGTGATCGTGGGCGGAGGGCCAGCGGGCCTTTCGGCCTCGATCCGGCTGAAGCAGCTCAATGAAGAGCTCGAAGTGGTTGTGCTCGAAAAAGGGTCTGAGATCGGCGCGCATATCCTTTCGGGCGCGGTCGTCGATCCAAAGGCGTTGGACGAATTGCTGCCTGAATGGCGCACAATGGATTGCCCGATGGCGGAAACGCCGGTGACCGACAACTGGCACTGGGTCCTCGGCAAGACGGGCAAGACATCGCTGCCGCACATCGTCATGCCTCCGCTGATGAGCAATCACGGCTGCTACACCGGTTCGCTCGGCAATCTTACCCGCTGGCTGGCCGAGCGCGCCGAGGAGCTTGGCGTGATGGTTTTCCCGGGCTTCCCGGCGTCCGAGGTCATGTTCGACGAAAACGGCGCGGTAAAGGGCGTGATCACGCAGGACATGGGCATCGCTGAAGATGGCAGTCACAAGCCCGATTTCACGCCGGGCATGGAGATCGAGGCGAAGTACACGCTGTTTGCCGAGGGCGCGCGCGGCAGCCTCACCAAGCAGATGAAAGCAAAGTTCGATCTTGAGGCCAATTGCGAGCCGCAGGTCTACGGGCTTGGCATCAAGGAGCTGTGGGACATCGATCCGGACAAGCATGTACCGGGCCGGGTGCTTCACACGCAAGGCTGGCCGCTGAGCGAAAGCGGCACCTGGGGCGGGGGCTTCCTCTACCATCAGGCAAACAATCAGGTCGCGCTCGGCTTTGTAACGGCGCTTGACTACAAGAACCCCTGGGTTTCGCCCTATCAGGAATTCCAGCGCTGGAAGACGCACCCGGAGATCAAGGCGATCCTCGAAGGAGGCACGCGCGTCGCTTATGGCGCGCGCGCGATCAACGAAGGCGGCTGGCAATCCGTGCCCAAGCTCGCTTTCCCCGGTGGCGCGCTGATCGGATGCGCGGCGGGTTTTGTGAACGTGCCGCGCATCAAGGGCAGCCACACCGCGATGAAATCGGGCATGCTGTGCGCCGAGGCGATCGTGGCCGAGATCGAGACTCACGAGAGCCAGCCTGAACTTCAAGGTTACGAGCCTGCCGTTCGCTCCAGCTGGATCGCGGACGAGCTCAAGAAGGTGCAAAACGCCGAGCCGGCCGTGGCGAAATATGGCGACGACATTGGCTCGCTGCTCGCGGGCGTCGATATGTGGATGCGCACGCTCAAGATCGGCCTGCCGATCAGCATGAAGCACCACGCGGATTACAAGGCGACAGGTCGCGCAGACCTCTATCCCAAGATCGACTATCCCAAGCCCGATGGTGTGATCAGCTTTGATCGCCTCACCAACGTTGCCTTTTCTTTCACCAATCACGCAGAAGACCAACCGGTTCACCTGCAACTCGGCGATGCTGAGCTTCAGAAGGCGAGCGAGTATGATGTCTTCGGGGGGCCTTCCGCACGCTATTGCCCGGCGGGCGTCTATGAGTGGATTGAGGAAGAAGGCAAGGAGCCCAAATTCCAGATCAACTCGCAAAACTGCGTCCACTGCAAGACCTGCGACATCAAGGACCCCAACCAGAACATCAACTGGGTGACGCCCGAGGGTGGCGGCGGGCCTAACTATCCGAATATGTGATCCGATCTGTAGGGAAAAGCGACCGTGGATTTACCGAGAAGGTTGCCAAAGGAAGAGTATCTGGCGACCTTCTCGTATCCGATGGAGGATGTGACCGAGACTGCAGAGGAGCTTCTCGATATCTGGCCCTATGTAGATGCAATCAAGTTGGACGAGCTTGGGATCGAGAAACTGAATGACGTTCACTACGTCTATCGGCAACCGGAAGGGCATTATGAGCATGTCCTCATTGGGACGAGTCGCTTCAACTCTCTTCTCGCTATTGTGATTGATCGGAAGGCTCGAACCATTCTTGGCCATCATCTCGTCGATTTGAACAAAGAATTCAACGTCAGTGGCGGTCATCTGCGCGAGGTCTAAAGGTCTGTCTCTTCACAGGGAGCCAAAATGACATGCAGCAAACCGCCTACGCCAAGATCAATCTGGCTCTGCATGTCCGCGAACGGCGTGATGACGGATATCACGAGCTTGAGACGCTGTTCGCCTTTGTCGATGCGGGCGACACGCTGACGGCCAGGGTCGCGGAACAGGACAGCCTGCATGTCGTCGGCGAGTTCTCGAGGCTGCTCACCTCTCCGCTTCCCTCCCTGGGTGGAGGGGCTGGGGGTGGGGGCTCGCAGCTATCGACCGACGAACACCCCGACCTTGATCCTCCCCCTCAAGGGGGAGGAGGCGTCTTCGACAATCTTGTCGCCCGCGCGCTTGCGACCCTTCCACGACCTCAGGGGCTCGCGGTCACGCTGGAAAAGAACCTGCCTGTGGCCGCTGGCCTCGGCGGCGGGTCCGCTGACGCCGGCGCGGTGTTTCGTATGGTGGAGGAACTCCACGGCCTACCCGATGATTGGCAAACCCGCGCGGCCAAGCTGGGCGCCGACGTGCCCTCCTGCGTGCGCAGCGAGATGGCGATTGGCTATGGCACCGGCACCAAGCTCGTCCCCGTGGACAATGATCTGACAGGAACCCCGGTGTTGTTGGTCAATCCGCGCGTTCCGCTTTCGACCGGAGCGGTCTTCAAGGCGTGGGACACCAAAGATCGCGGGCCTTTGCCCAAAGGATCGGCCCGCACCATCACTCTGGAGGGTCGTAACGATCTCCACGCGCCCGCTCTCGCGCAGTGCGCGGTGATTGGCGACGTGCTGGCAGCGCTTAACGCGACCGAGGCCTGGATTGTGCGCATGTCGGGTTCGGGCGCGACGTGCTTTGCGCTTTTCGAAACCGAGGTGCAGCGCGATGCCGCGCAGGCCCATATCGCGACAGATCGCCCGCAATGGTGGATGCTCGGCGGCAAACTGCGCTAGGGAAAGCGCATGATAGATGATCTTCCTTACAAACATTTAGGCGAATACGATGCGGGCAACCCGCACGCAGCCCGGATAGTGTGCGTTGCCGACCACGCGTCCAATTTCGTGCCCGAGGACATCCCCCTTGGTATCCCGTCAAAGCTGCTGGACAAGCACATCGCGCTGGATGTCGGGATCGAAGGCGTTGTCCAAAGGCTTGCGCGCCGTCACGCGATCCCCGCTCACATGGCCACGGTAAGCCGACTTGTCGTCGATCTGCATCGCGAAGAGGATCACCCCAAAGTGGTCCCAACGGAAAGCGACGGGCATCTGATACCGGGCAACATCGGCGCGGATATCGAGATGCGGCTCGATCGCTTTCACCGGCCCTATCACGCCGCGCTGGCGGAATGGCTTGAGCGCCAGGCGCCCGAACTGATCCTGTCGCTGCACAGCTTCACTCCGGAGCTCGCGAGCACCGGAGAAGAGCGCCCCTGGGAGGTCTCCTTGCTTTACAACAAGGATGACCGCGCCGCTCGTCATGCAATTCGCCTGTTTGGTGAGCTGGGGCTCAATGTCGGTGAGAATGAGCCTTATTCGGGCTCAGAGCTCAACGCGACCATGAACCGTCACGCCGAAGCGCACGCTCGCCCTTATTGCTTTATCGAGATCCGTCAGGATCTGATCGCCACGCGCGCGGAACAGGCGCGCTGGGCGGCGATGATCGCCGATGTCGCGGGAAGGGTTGCGCTGGCGCTGTCCTGACGGCAGGGAGACGGCGAAGAGCAGTCCACGGGTAACTTTATGTCTTCACGCTTCGACAAAATGAAACTCCCCTCGCGTCACGTCTCTGTGGGCCCCGAAAGAGCGCCGCACCGGTCCTACTACTACGCCATGGGGATGACCGAGGAAGAGATCGCGCGGCCCTTTGTGGCGGTGGCGAGTGCGGGCAACGATTCCGCGCCGTGCAACACAACGCTTAACGCACAGGCCGATATCTGCCGCGAAGGCGTGGTTGAAGGGGGCGGCACGCCCAGACGGTTCAACACGATCACTGTCACGGACGGGATCGCCATGGGTCACCAGGGCATGAAGAGCTCGCTGGTGAGCCGCGAGATCATCGCCGATTCCATTGAAGTTTCGGTGCGCGGCCACTGCTACGACGCGCTTGTCGGCTTTGCGGGATGCGACAAGAGCCTACCGGGCATGATGATGGCTATGCTGCGGCTCAATATTCCGAGCATTTTCGTTTATGGTGGCTCAATCCTTCCCGGCACGCACCGGGGCGAGGATGTGACCGTGGTGGACGTGTTCGAGGCGGTGGGCCAGCACGCTGCGGGCAATTGTCCCTTGAAGGAGCTGACCGCGCTCGAGAAGGTCGCGTGTCCGGGACACGGCGCGTGTGGCGGCCAGTTTACCGCCAACACGATGGCCTGTGTTGGCGAGGCGATGGGATTGTCCTTGCCAAACAGCAATATGGCGCCCGCTCCTTACAGATCGCGCGATGACATTGCGGTTTCCGCTGGGCGGCAGGTCATGGTCTGCCTCGAACGCAATTTGCGCCCTCGCGACATCTGCACGCGAGCCGCATTCGAAAACGCCGCGCGCGTCGTTGCCGCAACCGGTGGGTCGACCAACGCGGCGCTCCACCTGCCAGCCATGGCAAGCGAAGCGGGAATCGATTTCGACCTGTTCGACGTCGCTGAGATATTCAAATCGACGCCTTACATCGCGGATCTCAAGCCGGGCGGGAAATACGTCGCCAAAGACATGCACGAGGCGGGCGGTGTCTACATGGGCATGAAGACGCTGCTCGACGGGGGTTTCCTCGATCCCGACCCGATCACTTGTACAGGCAAGACGCTGGGCGAGAACATCGAAGAAATCACCTGGAACCCCGATCAGAAGGTGTTTTACGAGGTCTCGAACCCGATCACGCCCACGGGCGGTGTGGTTGGCCTCAAGGGCTCGCTCGCGCCCGATGGCGCAATCGTGAAAGTGGCGGGTATGGAACGCTTGCAGTTCACCGGGCCTGCGCGCGTGTTTGACCGCGAAGAAGACGCTTTTGCCGCCGTCGAAGCGCGCGACATCGCGGAAGGCAGCGTGATCATCATCCGGTACGAAGGGCCCAAGGGCGGGCCGGGTATGCGCGAAATGCTGTCGACCACCGCCGCGCTCTATGGGCAGGGGATGGGAGAGAAGGTCGCGCTGATCACCGATGGGCGGTTTTCGGGCGCCACGCGCGGTTTCTGCATCGGCCATGTCGGCCCGGAAGCGGCGGAATGTGGACCGATTGCGCTGGTCGAAGACGGAGACACCATTTCAATCGACGCCGAAGCGGGCACGATCGACCTCGAAGTGGACGAGGCTGTGCTGGCAGAACGCCGCAAGGCCTGGAGACCGCGCACCAACGACTATCAATCGGGCACACTGTGGCGGTACGCTCAGAACGTTGGCTCGGCGCGCACCGGAGCTCTGACGCATCCGGGTGCGAAAGCGGAAACCCATGTATACGCGGATATCTAGGCTCGCCTTTGCGTCGATCGCGTTGCTGTCGGCCTGCGCTCCCGAGGACGGCGCACCCGGAGGAGTGAGCATCGAATGCGCGCTGGGCGAGGGCGCAGCGTTTGCATCGGACTGCGTGCTCGAAAGGGCAGCGGACGACGTGTTTGTGATCCATCATCCCGACGGCGCCTTCTATCGTTTCCGGTTCCTCGGCGAAGGTTCCGAGGCGGTGATAGCCTATGGCGCCGAGCCCGTAGTCGAGTTCCGGGTTCAAGGGCCGGCTTTGGGTTCAAATGATGAAGCTGGCGGCGTAATCGAATTCGCCACACGGGAGCACCGCTACCGCTTCGGCCTCGATCTGATTGCATCGTCCACTCCATGAGCGCCGCCCAAGTCCTCACCGCCGAGCAAATGCGCGCGGCTGAGCGGCGCATCTTCGATGCGGGCACGACGGTTGGCGAGCTTATGGAAATCGCAGCCGGGGGCGCGGCGGAGTGGGTGCGGCGTCTTGCCAGTGGGCGAGGTGTAACCGTGCTGTGCGGGCCCGGAAACAATGGCGGCGATGGCTATGTCATCGCCCGGCGCCTTTGCGAGGCCGGTCTAAAGGTACAAGTCGTGGCTCCGTTGGCGCCCAAGACACAAGCCGCGAAGGACGCGAAAGAGGCGTGGGGTGGTACGGCGCTTACCTCCGGTGGCAGGACCGATGGCGGTGTCTTCGTCGATTGCCTGTTCGGCTCAGGATTGGTGCGGCCACTCAGCGCGGAACACGCCTTGCTGCTGCGGGACCTTGCCGAGCGCCACGAGACTTGCATCGCGGTTGATGTGCCCTCTGGGATCGCGACCGATACGGGTGAACCGCTCAACGAGAAGCTGCCCCGCTTTGACGCGACGCTTGCGCTTGGTTCGTGGAAGTTTGCCAATTGCCTGACCCCGGCGCGCCCGTACCTTGGTACCCAGCGCCTTGTGCCCATTGGCGTTGAGCCGGTTGAGGGCGCGGCGCAGAGGGTGGAGAAGCCACGACTTAACGCGCCGGCGACTGATGCACACAAATACCGCCGCGGGCTTTGCGTAGTCGTGAGCGGCGATATGCCAGGGGCCTCCCTGCTCGCTGCAAAGGCCGCAATGCGGAGTGGGGCGGGCTATGTAAAGCGGACGGGTCCGTGCGTTGAAGGTACGCCGCCCGGATTGGTGTGCGAGGCCTCGCCTCTTGCGGAGGCTCTATCCGACAGCCGCATCGCAGCGGTCTTGGTTGGGCCCGGCCTCGGGCGCGATGAAGCCGCACGCGGCGCGCTCAGCCTGGCACTGGAAAGCGGGCACTCCTTGGTCCTCGATGCTGACGCCTTGCACTGTCTCGAGCCTGGAGACATGCGAGAGGACCGATTGATCATCGGGACGCCGCACGATGGAGAACTCGACGCGCTGTGCCGTCGGTTTTCCGTTATCGCGCAAGGACGCATGGCGAAGGCCAAAGCGCTGGCGGCGGCGAGCGGCATGATCGTGCTGGCGAAGGGGCCCGACAGCTTCGTTGCGTTGCCCGACGGCGCGCTGGCGATTGGCCCGGCTGCGACAAGCTGGCTGTCGGTCGCTGGCAGCGGCGATGTGCTCGCTGGCATTCTTGTCAGCCGCCTCGCAACCGGTTCTGCGCCTTACAAGGCCGCGTATGAGGCTCTTTGGCTCCACGCCAAGGCCGCGCGGCTTTGCGGTCCTGCCTTTACCGCTGATGATCTGGCCGCGCGCGTCAGCGACGCTGTAGCCGTCTGCCTGTGAGCGAGGTCGAAACGATAGCGCGGATCGCCGCGAAGGGAGACGGCGTCACCCAAAGCGGCCGCCACGTGCAAGGCGCAGTTCCCGGCGATACGGTCGATGCGGACGGCCGGGTTGAGCCCGGCCCCCACCGCGCCGAGCCGCCATGCCCGCATTTCGGTCGGTGCGGCGGCTGCCAGTTGCAATACGCCGACGAGGCCACGCTTTCCGATTTTGTGACCAGCAGGGTGCTCAACGCAGCACACGGCCAGAGGCTGGAGCCTCAGTTGCTCCTCGCCACGCACCTTTCGCCGCCACACACCCGCCGCCGCGGCACCCTGCACGCGATTCGCACGCAGAAGGGCGCGCTGATCGGATTTCGCGAAAGCGGCTCGCACCGGATTGTCGACCTCACGCAATGCGATGTTCTCTCGCCCGAGCTCGCGGCGCAGATTCCCTCTCTGCGAGAATTCATTGCGCAGAACGCGAGCAAAGGCACGGTCGATGTGGGCCTTGCACTCTGCGATCAAGGGGTTGACCTTACGATCAGTAATCTGGCGTCCGAGGGGCTGGAGGAGACCGAGTTGGCGCTGGATTACGCTCGGACCCAGAATTTGGCGCGGTTGAGCGTTGACCATGGATACGGACCCGAAACCGTTTGGGAGCCGGAGCCGGTCACTATTACGCTTTCGGGTAACCGCGTGCCGATGCCGGTCGGCGCTTTTCTGCAGGCGACAGCCGATGCGGAAGCGCGAATGGTGGCCGACGCCTTCAGCTTCCTAGATGGAGCTGGGCCGGTGGTTGATCTGTTTGCAGGGCTCGGCACGTTCGCTCTTGCGCTTGCTGAGCAGCGTAAAGTTCTTGGCGTGGAAGCTGACCGGGCCGCCTACCTTGCTCTGAAAGCGACCAGCGGGCGTTCCAAGAGCATGGTTCACGCCATGCACCGCGATCTTTTCCGCAATCCCCTACAGCCTACCGAACTGAACCGCTTTGACGCGGCCGTGCTCGATCCTCCGCGCGCTGGCGCCAGAACTCAGGTCGCCGAGATTGCTGCTAGCGACCTTGCAAGGGTCGTTTATGTCAGCTGCAATCCATCCAGTTGGTCGCGCGATGCCGCGACGCTGACACAGGCGGGTTTTGCGCTCGAGGCGCTCCGTCCCGTTGGGCAATTTCGCTGGTCAACGCATGTCGAGCTCATCAGCTTGTTCACGCGGCAATGACGCTCTGAGCGCGGTAAGGATGCGCGCGTAGAGCCATTCGCGGTGGGGCGGTTCGACAAAGGCGTGTCCTGCGCCCGCGCAGCGTTCGATTCGCGGGTCCGCGCTATCCCAACTCGACTCGAAAGCCTGCGCCGCTCGGTCATCGCCCGACAAAAGGATTGAGACAGGCCCTGAATACGCCTCAAGTCCCGCTTTGATCTCTTGCGCAAGACCAGTCGCGATCGGGTCGGATCGAACGGATTGAAGCAGGCCGCGCGACAGATTGCGAAGACTTACGCCGCCGGTCAGTAAACGACGTATCTCGCTCGGGTTCTTCAGCTTTTCGGCGTAGCGCTGGCGAATGGCGCTAGCAGGCAGCGCGTCGGCCGCGTCGGTTTCGACTTCGGCGCTTTCAATTGTCCAGGGGTTGGCAAGGACAAGAGCGTCAAACCCCGCACCTTCCGTCAGCATCAGGGCGCTCGCCGCGTTGCAGTTGCCGAAAGCGACAATCCGTTCAACATCGGGGGCGATGGCGCGAAAGGCGCGCAGCGCAGCGGCGATATCCTTCGCCGATGAACGAAAGCCGCGGTTTTCCCCTTCGCTGTCGCCTATTCCGCGCCGGTCAAATCGAAAGACGGGAAATCCTGCGCGGGCAATCGTGGCGGCCAGTTGAGCCTGACCGCTAAAAGCGCCAGAGCGGACCTCGTTGCCGCCGCTTACGATCAGAAGGCCTGTCTTGCCCGGCGCTGTGTCGAGCGTGCCTGCCAGGGTCAGACTACCACAGGCAAAGGTTAGGTGCAGTCGGCTCATGGTGCGGGCTCTGCTTGCCCGGCAATCTCGGCAGCGACAATGGACGCAAGGGCGAGCGCCTGCGCGGGGTCATCATCTGGCTGAGCGCGCAACCAAAGACCTGCGCCGCCAAGACGCCTTTGCTCGACCTCAGATTGCCCTTCAATCTGGGGAATCTCGGCTGTCTCAAGCTCTTTCAGCATTTCTGCTCCAATATCCCACCCGCCGAGCATGAGCCCGCTTTGCCGCCCTTGAGAGAGCAACTCCTCGCGGGTCCTGTTCCGCCCCGCCTCCCTCTCGGCAATAACTTGCGCCCGAAGGAGACCGGCGAGCTGCTTTCGCCCGCTTGTGGCCGCGTACCGCCATCCCGGGAGGGTGGCCGGGCTGAGCAATGCCCCGGCGCGCATGGTGAGGACGTGGGTGGCGCAAAAACCCCGCGCCGCCTGGTCAGCGCAGCTGCGCCAGCACTCAAGCGTCTGATCCGCCAAGTGCGAAAGGCTCTCATTGCACCCCGGCCAATCGGGCAAGAGCGTGTCGATCCCCGCTTCATCAAGCGCTCGCATCACGCCAAGCGTGAACCGTCGCATCTTGTTGGCCTCATCAAACAGAGCGGGGACGACAAGCAGCCGCTTCCCTCGATCCCGGTCAATCGCAAGCGCCAATTCTTCTGGCCCTTCGCTCAACGACGAATGGTAAGGGGTCCAGCTACGAAGTTCCATCGGGACGCCGCCGCTTGCGACCAAGCGACTTCAGCTGTGCGGCGCTTGGTCGGCAATCTTGGATTGAACGAACCCGAGCAAAGCGCCGTAGGTTTCCAGCATTTCTCCGTCGACATCGTCGTCTTCAATCACGATATCGAGCCGGTCTTCGATTTCCGTCAAAAGGCCGGCGACAGCCATCGAGTCGAGTTCGGGTAGGTGGCCGAAAAGGCCGCTCTCGGGCGTCAGGGCGGCTGCATTCCTCTCCGAAAGTCCAAGCACATCGGCAAGTATGCTTTTGAGTTCCCCATCGACGGGGGCTGCTTCCGCAGCGGCCCGTCCATCGTGGAGTGACGGGGCGTCAGCGTCTTGCGCATCAAACTCTTCGTGCACGATTGGCTGGCTGCTCATGGGCTGGCGTTCCCTTTTTCCTGACCCGCAGGGCCCTTCTATCGGGCTTTAAACCTTACGGCAAAGCGAAGTTTATTGCGCGGTTCACCGAGCGCCTTGCCGATGGCGCGCGCATTTAGCTATCCAAGGGCACGCGCGCAAGAGCTGGCACTTCGGCTTCCCAGGAGCGGCGCAAAGCGAGACGGGCCAGATCGACCCATGCCCGCGCGCTGCGCATGTCGAGGCAATCGATTTGGTATCGCGGTCGCGTCGTTTCCATCCAATCCCGCTTGAACGGCTCATCACCAGTCCCGAAATCGATGAGCTCGACACCGTCGCCGTCGATGACGCGCTCAAACAGAGCGGCCATCAAGGTCGTTCCGGGCGAAAGGTACCGATGGCATTCTCGATGCGCGAGTTTGTGAATGTAGGCAACGCCGCCTTCAACGGTCCAGAACTGCGCGGCGATTGGCTCGCCTTTATGGCTTGCAAGGCCAAGGCGCAGCCGGCGCGCGCGCGCCTCTTGCTCGGCGAAAGCACGCAGCATGGCCGCCTTTCCTTCGGATGGTTTCCAGCTTGCGGCGTAAACATCTTCAAAGCTTTGCCAGGCATTGGGCTCGAAGGCATCGCAGATCACTACGTTCACTTTGCTCGCCTTGCGCTTTAATGTTCCGCGTAAACGGCCAGGCCGCGCCGCCCAGTATTGCGCAAAGGATCGGCCGGCAACGCGCAGCGCATGATTGGTGTCGCATCGGGAGACTTCAACGCGCCAACTCGCGTTTCCGAAAGCCTTGGCAAGGGCTGAGGCCGAGCCGTCTTCCTCAGGGACCGGCGCCAGCGTGACCCGATGGGCGCGCCCGCGCAACTTTTGCGCAATCGCCGCTAGCAAAACGTCGCCTTGCGGTCCTCGCGCGCCGATTTGCCGCCAGGTAAAGCTGTACCAGTTTCGAAGCGGCTCAATCCGCCGGTTCTTTTCCGTCAGCGCGAGCGCCGCGCGCCCGTCCGCATTTTCAGCCGAAACGATGAGCGGTGCAAGGCCGGTTTGCGCGAGAAGTGCAAACCATTGCGCGCGGTCAAAAGGCGTTGGCGCGTCGTCGAAAGCGGTGCGGTTATCAAACATCTCTTGCAAGACGTGAACGCTGTCGTGATACCGCGCTTCAATCACCCACACGAGCCCTTTGGCGAAAGCTGAATGTCACTGCCTCTTGATCCAACCCCGTTTCCGCTCGATCATCTTGTTGAAAGGGGATGCCTTTCCGGATGGGAGGAACGGCCAGCGCTGGCGCTCAAGGCTGAGACGCTTAGCCATAAGGCGTTAAGACAGCGTGTTTCGGCGCTCGCGGGATGGTTGGCAGACCGAGTGAATACACCGGGCGCGCGGGTTGCCACCTGGGCGGCCAAGGGTGAACTCACGTGCCTGATGCCATTGGCCGCGGCGCGGGCGGGGTTGGTTCACGTGCCTATCAATCCGCTGTTGAAGCGCGGGCAGGCGGCGTACATTCTCGCCGATAGCGGAGCGAGTGCGTTGATCGGCAACAAAGCGCGGATTTCGTCTCTGGAACAGGGGGGTGTGCCTGCAACTTGCGAGGTATTCGAAGAGGACGATGCGTTGCAAAGCGCTTACGCGTTTGGATCGGATCTTCCGCCATCCGGTGCAGACCCGGATGACCTGACGGCCCTTCTTTACACAAGCGGATCAACCGGGCGACCCAAGGGTGTGATGCTCAGCCACACCAACTTGTGGCTGGGAGCGGTAAGCGTCGCGCATTATCTCAAGTTAGGTAGCGATGACGTGACGTTGGCGGTTCTGCCTCTGTCCTTCGATTATGGCCAGAACCAGCTGCTCTCGACTTGGTACGCTGGCGGTTGTGTGGCGCCGTTGGATTATCTCTTTCCAAAGGACGTCGCCAAAGCCTGCGCGCGGCACGGCGTGACGACGCTGGCGGCTGTTCCGCCGCTTTGGGTGCAGTTGACCGAGATCGAATGGCCTTCCGAAGCGAGCGCGCACCTGCGGCGGCTCACAAACAGCGGTGGTGCGCTGACCGTCGACCTGGTGCGCGATCTACGCGGCCATTTTCCAATGGCAGACCTTTATGCAATGTACGGCCTGACCGAGGCCTTTCGGTCAACCTATCTTGATCCCGCTCTGGTTGACGCGCATCCCACCTCCATGGGGACTGCTATTCCATTTGCGGAGATACTTGTCGTGGACGAACACGGTTCTGTCGCACAGCCTGGCGAGGAGGGGGAGTTGGTGCACTGCGGTCCGCTTGTATCGAAGGGCTACTGGCAGGACAAAGAGCGCACCGCCCGGCGCTTTCGACCTGCCCCCACGGCTTCGCGCTATGGTGGGACCGCTGTGTGGTCGGGGGACACCGTCAAACGCGAGGCGGATGGCTTGCTCTATTTCGTCGGACGCAGCGATGCGATGATCAAGAGCGCTGGCAACCGTATCAGTCCGCAAGAGATTGAAGAGGCCGCGACTGCGTTTGCGGGCGTGGCCGAGGCGGTCGCGTTCGGACTGCCGGATAAGCGGCTGGGCCACGCGGTGCATCTCGTGGTGCGCGGCGAGGGGAGCGACGAGGCTGAAGAAGCGCTTGCGAAGCACCTTGGGCGTGAGCTTCCCAATTTTATGCAGCCGCGCCAGATTCATTGGCGTACCGCGTTGCCACTCAATCCGAACGGAAAAGTCGATCGCACGCGGCTTTATCGAGATCTGTTGGAGAGCGAGGCGTGAGCAAACCCCTCGGTCCAATACCGCCCGGTTACGAGACGCTGGAAGGTGAACTTGCTGTGGGCGGGAAGCGGGCCAGCGCGCTCGTCACCGAGGCGGGCCGCACGCCGCTGTTCGTGTATTCGCGCTCCCACATCGACCAGCGCATGACCGACCTTCGCGCCGCTCTGCCCCAGCGTATCGGCGTGAATTACGCAATCAAGGCCAATCCTCACCCGGACGTCATTCGTCATTTGGAGCCTCTTGTCGACGGCTTCGATATCGCCTCTGCCGGTGAACTTGAATTGGCGCTTTCGATTGGTCTGGACCCCTCGCGCATCAGCTTTGCGGGACCAGGCAAGCGCGACGACGAGTTGGAATCGGCCATCGCCGCGGGCGTCACGCTCAATTGCGAATCCGAAGGCGAGGCCGACCGCGCCTTGACGATTGCTCAGAGGCTTGGCCGGACGCCGCGCATCGCGATCCGAGTGAACCCCGATTTCGAGCTCAGAGGCTCAGGCATGAAGATGGGAGGTGGGGCCAAACCCTTTGGCGTCGACGCCGCACGCGTGCCCGACCTTGCGCGGCGCGTAATCGCTGAGGGGGCGGCTTGGCGTGGTTTGCATATATTCACCGGCAGCCAGGCGCTGAGCTCACACGACATCATAGAAACCCAAGGTAACGTCCTTAAACTTGCAAAAGAATTATCCGATGCGGTCGGCGTTCCGCTACCAAAGCTCAACATGGGCGGAGGGTTTGGCATTCCATACTTTCCCAGGGACAAGGCTCTTGACCTTCCGGCCGTTGGCGCAGCGCTCAGCGAAATGGTTGCTGATCTGCCACCGGTTCTGGCCCGGGCCGAACTGTGCCTTGAGTTGGGACGCTTCCTAGTCGGTGAAGCGGGTGTTTACCTGTGCCGAGTCGTTGACCGCAAGGTGAGCTACGGTGTGACCTACCTCGTCACCGATGGCGGTCTGCATCACCAACTCGCCGCTTCGGGCAACTTTGGCACTGTCGTACGGCGCAACTGCCCAGTCGCAATCGCTTCGCGCTTCGACGCGCCAGCCGATGATGAGGTCAACGTCGTGGGCTGCTTGTGCACTCCGCTCGATCGGCTTGCGGATCAGGCGTTGTTGCCGCGCGCGGAGGTCGGCGATTTGGTCGCGGTGTTCTGCGCGGGGGCCTATGGGGCAACGGCGAGCCCATCGGCTTTTCTTGGCCACGGTCCAGCGGCGGAAATGCTGGTCTAGCCGGGATCCAACCGAGCGCAGCGTTAACCCTCCCAAGACCCGCTGTCCCAGATCGGGAATAGCCGGAATCGAGGTGTGATTCCTAAGGGTATTTTCACCATTCTTGGCCAAACCAATCGGGCTTAACGTCAGCGCCGTCAGCAGGTCGCTCCTGCGCAGGGGATCCGGGCTGGCTAGGTCAGGCCAAGGATGCGTGGGAAATGGGTTACTTGAATTCTTGTTTCCGGTTTGCGGGGTTTGTCTTCGCTTCTGTATTGCTGAGCGCTTGCGGCGACGGTCCGCGCGTCGAGTTGCCGCCCGCCGTGCCAAGCGCCGCGCCCTCCGCCCCCAAAGAAGACTATCTGATCGGTCCTGCCGACAACATCACCATCCATGTGTGGCGCAATCCGGAACTGAGCGCGGAGGAAATTCAGGTCCGCCCAGACGGGCGTATCACCATCCCGCTCGTGCGCGACATGGTTGCGGTGGGCAAGACACCCACTCAGCTTCAGGACGATATTCGCGACGTGCTGCTGGAATATATTGAGCAGCCGATTGTGTCGGTGATTGTCAACAAGTCGGTTGGCGAACTGTCGAAACAAATCCGCATAACCGGCGCCGGCGCGCAGCCGGCCGCGCTTCCCTACCGCGCCAATATGACGATCCTCGACGCCATGATCGAGGTCGGAGGTCTTGGCGAGTTTGCAGCCGGAAACCGCGCGACGCTCACGCGCTACGACGCAAAATCGGGTGAGAACGTGCTTTACCGCCTGCGTCTCAAGGATCTGCTCAACAAGGGCGATGCAACCGCAAACGTCGCGCTCAAACCGGGCGATACGATCTCGATCCCCGAAAGCCGGTTCTAAAAGGCTCCTTTGGGCATGGACGAACTCTACGACGAGGTGCGCACGGCGCTCTACACGGTCTGGCACCGTCGCTGGATCGCGCTGGGTGTGGCATGGGTGGTGTGCCTGCTGGGCTGGGTCGCGGTGGCGCTCATCCCCAATTCGTACACTTCGCGCGCTCGTATCTATGTCGATGTCGAGGATGTGTTGTCCGAACAGCTTGGGATCGCCGGCGATGGCCGCGAGGAGATCAAGAAGGTCCGCCAGACGCTGGCGAGCAACACCAACCTTGAAAGGGTCCTCACCGGCACGAGGCTGGGAGAGGGCATCGATGGTCGCGGGGCGATGACCAAGGCGATCGAGAGCCTTTCGGAAAAGGTCTCGGTGCTCAGCGAAGAGGATAATCTGTTTGAGATTTCTGCAACGGTTGGTCGCGGAGACTTGAGCGATGCGGAGAACGCGCTGCTCGCGCGGAACGTTGTCCAAAAATTGCTCGACATCTTTCGCGAGGACCATGTCGCCGGGAGCCGGGTAGGGGTAAATCGCGCGCTGGCAAAGATCGACGAGCAGCTCGCCGAGCGCAAGCGCGAGCTTGAAGACGCCGAAGCGCGTCGCCTTCAGTTCGAAGCAAAGTATCCGGACCTCATTGGCGGATCGGCCACGCTTTCGACCAAGATTCAGCAGTTGCGCACCGAAATGCGGGACATCGACGCCGACATGGCCGGCGCGCAGGCGTCGCTTGCCTCACTCGATAGCCAGATCGCGAACACGCCGAGGACGATCATCGGCCCGGACGGATTGGGCGGACCGAAAGCGGCGCTGGTTCAAGCGCAGCAACAGCTCTCAGCGCTCAAGGCGCGCGGCTTGACGGATCAGCATCCGGACGTCGAAGCGGCGATCAAGCGGGTGGTGGCATTACGTCAGCAAGCCGAGAACGCTGGACCCGAGGACGAGATCGGCACGCCGAACCAGGTCTATTCCTCGCTGGTCGCGATCCGGTCTGAGCGTGAAGCCAATATCCAGTCGCTCGAAGCGCGGCGCGCCGGTATCCAGTCCCAGATTGCCAACCTGACCGCAAGCCAGGCCTCCGAGCCCGCCATCGCCGCTGAGGCAAACCGGATCAGCCGCGACTACGATGTGCTTCGGCAGAACTATGAAAAGCTGCTGCAGGATCGCGAGGATATCCGCACCAGAGGCGAAGTCGACGATCAGACCAGCCAGTTCAAATTCGACCTGATCGATCCTCCCGTCGTGCCGCAAGAGCCCGCCGCTCCCAACCGTCCGTTGTTGCTGGTCGGCGTGCTGATCGTGGGTCTGGGCGCGGGCGCAGGGAGCGCCTGGGCGCTGGGTCAGATGCGCTCGACCTTCATGACCGCGCAGAAGCTCGAACGCACTTTTGACTTGCCGGTGATCGGGACGGTGTCTCAGACCGTCTCGGATACGGCGCGTGCGCTGGCGAAGCGGCGCTTGATTCAGTTCAGCGGCGCGACCGCCGCGCTGGTCGGGGTGTGTGTTCTTCTCCTTGTGATCGAAATCGTCTCGATCCGTTCGGTGGCGTGAGGGACGGACCATGACCAAGCACACACCGATACAGCCCGCCGGGCAAGACCCGTTCCGTCGCAAACGCGGTTCGCTGATCGAGCGCGCTGAGGCGGCCTTTGGGGTCGAAGCGCTAGGCCCCGCGAAGGTTCCTGACGTTCTGCCCGAGCGGCCCGTGCGGCGAAATGACGCACCTTCCGTAGATGAGGCGTCAAGCGCTTCGGCTGAGCCCGAGAAAGAGGCAACCCCTGTTCCGGCTAAGCCGCCATCCCCCATGGTCCGCTCGCAGGCGAGTTCAGCTTCGCGCGTTACCCTGTGTGGCCCGCACGCAGCGATTGACCGCTTCAGCTTGCGCCGTAACGGGCTGATCGTCCCCGAAGACCCTGTGACCGGCCTGCTTGAGGAATTCCGCATCATCAAGCGCGAGTTGCTGGCCGATGCGCGCCAGGGGCCAGACGGGATGGCGCGGCGTGTTCTTGTGAGTTCGCCGCACGAGGGCGAGGGCAAGACCTTTTGCGCGGCCAATCTTGCAATCGCGCTGAGCGCTGAGCGCGACATCGAAGTGCTCCTTGTCGACGTCGATGTGATGAACCCCTCGATCACGCGCGTTTTCGGGATCGAAGAAGCGCCAGGCTTTATGGACGCTCTCGCGGACCATGGACAAAGGCCGGAAGAACTGGCCCTGGCGACCGATATCGATCGGCTCTTCATCATGCCCGCGGGCAATTGCAGCGCGCGCGATTCCGAATACCTCGCAAGCGCTCGCACGGCGCAGGTGCTCGACCGGCTGACGCGCGGGGCGCCAAACCGCATCGTCATCTTCGACACGCCGCCTGCGCTCGCAGCCTCTCCGGCCGCGGAGCTGGCCGCGCATGTTGGCCAGGCGCTGCTGGTGGTGCGCGCTGATGAAACCGGGCGTGCGGCCATCGACGATGCGCGCCAGTTGCTCTCCGGGTGCCGCGATCTCAAATTGTTACTGAACGCTGCGCAATTCAGTCCCTCTGGCCGGCGCTTCGGAGATTATCGGCGAGGGGACCTGACGTGAGCCCAGCCCTTCGGGCCTGCATGGCGACGCTGGCGATGATGCTCAGCGCGATAGTTGGCGCGCCTGCCGCGGCGCAACCGGCCCAGGGCGAGCGCGAAAACCGCACCTTTGTGCAACCCTACATCGAAGTCAGTCAGGTTCTCACCGCCGAGCTTACGCCGGGCGACAACGTTCTGACTTTCACCCAAGTTGCAACGGGCGTTGATACCATCGTTCAAGGCAGTAACTCGGCCGCCTCTCTATCCGTGCGCTATGAGCGCAATTTTGGCTACGGCGAAGCGGTCGATAGCGACGCTATCAGTGGGGTCGCGCGCGGCTCGGTGGGGGTGGTTCCACGGGCGCTGACGCTTGAAGCGGGCGCTCTTGCCAGCCGGGCCCGCATCGATGGCGGCGGCGGCGTTACGACAAATCCGCTCGTCGCCGAGGATCAGACCAGCGAGATTTTCAGCCTATACGCCGGTCCCACGCTCGCAACGCGCGCGGGTATCCTCGACATTACAGGAAGCGCGTTCGTCGGTTATAACCGCATCGAGGTCAGCGACTCCCTTCTAAGCGAGGAGGGCGAGCCGCTCGACGCGTTCGATGAAAGCGTGACCTATGCCGGGCAAATCCGCCTGGCAACGCGTCCTGGCGATGGGCTCCCGGTCGGGATCGGCGTTGGCGCGGGTGGTTTCCAGGAGGACGTCGACACGCTCGACCAGCGCGTGCGCGATGTCTACCTTCGCGGTGACGTTACGGTGCCGATCACCGAGAACGCAGCCATTGTTGGCGGTATCGGGTATGAGGATGTAGAGGTCTCAAGCCGCGACGCGCTTCGCGATGGAGACGGAAATCCTCTCATTGGGGATGACGGCCGTTTCATAACCGACGCCGAATCCCCGCGCTTGATCGCCTACGACGTGGACGGCCTTATCTGGGATGTCGGCGTTATCTGGAACCCGAGCCGCCGGACGGCGCTTAGTGCAACGGTTGGACGGCGCTACGCTTCAACGACCTATTTTGGCAACTTCACCTACACACCCGACAGCCGCAGCGCGTTTGCGATCAATGTCTATGACGGGCTCACCGGCTTTGGCGGTGCGCTGACCAACTCTCTTAGTGGCCTCGGCGCGGATTTTTCCGCGACGCGCAATGCGCTGACCGGCGACCTGAGCGGCCTCGTCGTTGGCGAAGATGGCGCGTCGGAGCTGGGAACGCTAGGCTCGACCCGCTCGACCGCGTTCCGCGGCCGCGGGGGCAGCGTCAGCTATCAGCGAACGCCGGGGCGCACCAACGCCGCTCTCGTCGCGGGGTATGATCGCCGGACCTTCATCGGCGCCGAAGGGACCGTGTTTGAGCCAATCGATGGTCAGCGCGACGAGAGCTATTACGTCCTGGGTTCGCTCGGACGGGATTTGGGGCGGGGCGGGTTTCTCAGCGCCAACGCCTACGTCAACTGGTTCACCAGTGAGACTGACGCAGCCGATCTGACCGCTTACGGCGCGTCGGTCGCCTATGATCGCGCGCTTTCAAGCCGTCTGTCGGCCCGCGCCGCGGTCGCCGTTGACTATTTCGATAGTGAATTCAGCGATAGTGATTTTGCCGCCGCAAGCGTGCTGGTCGGCCTTCGGCTCAATCTCTGAGTTCTTGTGGAGCGAAACGATCATGTACGAGCAACATTACGGCCTCAGCGACAGACCTTTCCAACTGACGCCCGATCCGCAGTTCTATTTTGAAAGCGCCAGCCACAAGAAGGCGATGAGCTATCTGAGTTATGGTCTTAACCAGGGCGAGGGTTTCATCGTGATCACCGGTGAGGTTGGGGCGGGCAAATCCACGCTCGTCGCGCATCTCATGGAGCGTATCGACACAAAGGCGCTGACAGCTGCGCAGGTGGTCACCAGCGCGCTTGATGGCGAAGAACTGGTGCATGTGGTCGCCCAGGCGTTCGGTTTGGACATTGAGGGCAAGGACAAGGCAAGCGCGCTCGGGGCGATCGAGCGTTTCCTTCAGGACGAGGCGCGCGAAGGGCGTCGGTGTCTGCTGATTGTCGATGAGTGCCAGAATCTCGATTTCACCGCGCTGGAAGAATTGCGGATGCTTTCAAACTTCCAGCTCGGCTCGCACCCACTGCTTCAGAGCCTTTTGCTTGGGCAACCCCAGTTTCGCCGCACTCTCGCCCATCACCCCGATCTTGAGCAATTGCGCCAGCGCATCATCGCCTCGCACCACCTTGATGCGCTCAAGCCTGATGAGCTCGAAGACTATATCACACATCGCCTGAAGCAGGTCGGGTGGGACGGTCGACCGACGTTAGGCGAAGGCCTGGCGCCCGATCTGTTCAATGCAACGCGCGGCATACCCCGCCGGATAAACCAGGTGATGAACCGGCTTTTGCTGCTGGGCGCGATTGAAGACGAAGATACGCTCAGTCAGTCCATGCTCGAAGCGGTCTGCGAAGAAATGATGGCGGATCAAACGCGCGGCGCGCCATCGCAAGCGAGTGAGCCGAAACGCCTCACCGGCCCAGATGTGGGCACCGCGCAGAGCGCTGCGGCAATGTCCGATGCAGAGGATCGCTCCGCCGAGCTGGAAGCCGCGATTGGCGAACTGCAAGCGGCCAGCGCCCTGGCGCACGACACAAGTCAGGCAACTGATCCCGAAATGAGCGAAGCCATCGAACGGCTCGAGCAGCGGCTTGAGGAGCAGGAACGCTCTTTCCGCCATGTTCTCACGGTGCTGATCGAGTGGCTTGAAGACGGAAATTCTCGCGAGGCGGCGTAGGTGATGGCGCGTGGCGAGGCCATTGACATGCGCGTGACAAACGCTCTCTCGGTCGACGTCGAAGACTGGTTTCAGGTGGGCGCGTTCGAAGGTGTGATCGAGCGCGCGAAATGGAATGGAATTTCGGCGCGCGTAGAGAGCAACGTCGATGCGATCCTCGCGCTTTTTGCAGACGCCGGAGTGAAGGCCACCTTTTTTAGCTTGGGCTGGATTGCCGAGCGTCATCCCGCGCTGATGCGACGTATTGCAGAGGCTGGCCATGAGATTGCCAGCCACGGTTACGATCACGCGCGGGTCTTCACCTTCGATCGGGCGGCCTTTGGCGAAGACATTCGCAAAGCGCGCGCAATTCTCGAAGACGCCACTGGGCAACGCGTTGCGGGATACCGCGCGCCCAGCTTTTCGATCGATGCGCGCACGCCTTGGGCGTTCGAGGAGCTGGCGCAGCAGGGGTACACCTATTCATCGAGCGTCGCCCCTGTTGCGCACGACCATTATGGTTGGCCCGAAGCTCCGCGCTTTGCCTTTCGCCCGGTCGCTGGGGCTGACCTGATCGAGCTTCCGGTAACGACCGCGCGCCTCGGTGGGCGGCGCGTTGCAGCAGGAGGCGGAGGGTTCTTTCGAGTGTTGCCCTATAGCTTCTCGCGCTGGGCGATCCGGCAAGTGAATCGCGATGAGAAACGCCCGGCGGTGTTCTATTTCCACCCCTGGGAAATCGACCCCGATCAGCCCCGCGTGCCCGCCGCTCCGTTGCGTTCGCGACTGCGCCACTACACCGGGCTCAAGACAATGGGCGGGAAGCTGAAAGCGCTGCTCGGAGACTTTGCATGGGACCGGATCGATACGGTGGCAGCCCACGAGGCCGCGCGCGCTCGCGACTATCCTGTCGCTGAGATCGACAAGCGGGGTCTGGCTGCGTGAACGCGCCGGTCGCCTCAACCTATCAGGTTTCGCTGGCCGACCTATCCGACCCGCGCGTCGCGGCTCGGATCGATGGGTTTGTGAAGGAGCAGCGCGCCAGCCTCTTTCATCGTCCTGCGTGGCTTCTTGCCGTGCAAGAGGGGACAGGGCAGCGCGCTGGCGGCTTGGTGTGCGAACAGCTCGGTGTGATCGCCGGGTGGCTGCCCCTTACCGAAGTGCGTTCTTCGCTGTTTGGTCGGGCCCTGGTTTCAAGCGGCTTTGGTGTAGGAGGGGGGCTTTGCGGCGTCAGTGAAGGCGCGACAGGGGCTTTGATCGGCGCAGCGCAGCGATACGCCCGCGCGCATGGGTTTGCCTCTTTGGAACTGCGCGGAGGCTCACTGCCGATGGGCGAGGGCTGGCGGCGGTGGAACGACAAGCATTGCGGCTTTGAGCGTGCGCTGGCGCAGACCGACGAAGCCGAACTGCTCGCCATTCCTCGCAAGGCGCGCGCAGAGGTGCGTAAAGGAATGGAAGCCACGCTGCCGATCCGGATCGGAAAGCGACCTGAGGATTTGCGCGCTCACTACGCCGTGTTCTCGCAGAGCGTGCACAATCTTGGAACTCCCGTGTTTCCGGCCAAGCTGTTTCGCGCGATGCTCGCCGCCTTTCCCGAAGAGAGCGATATCCTGACCGTGTTCAAGGACGGCACCCCGGTCGCAAGTGTGCTCAGCTTCTACCACCAAGGCGCGGTCATGCCGTTCTGGGGCGGGGGCACAAGGGCGGCGCGGTCCGCGCATGCGAGTGAGCTGATGTATTACGAACTCATGCTCGACGCCCGCAAACGCGGCATGACACGCTTTGATTTTGGTCGCTCGAAAACGGGAAGCGGGCCGTATCGCTTCAAGAAGAACTGGGGTTTTACCCCGCAGCCTCTGGCTTACGCTGAGTGGACGGCACCGGGTGGGGTGCCGCGCAACGTCGATCCGACGAGCGAGGCGTATTCGCGGAAGATCGAGCTCTGGAAGAAGCTGCCGCTTCCGATTGCCAACGCAATCGGCCCCATGATCGCACGCGGGCTGGCTTGAGCGGGGAGGCGGCGCGCGTGAGCGAGATACTCTTTCTGACCCATAGGATCCCGTTTCTTCCCAATCGCGGAGACAAGATCCGCAGCCATCATCTGCTGCGCAAACTCGCATCAATGGGGCCAGTTCATGTGGGTTGCTTTTACGAGCGCACAGAAGACCGAAGCAGCGTCGCTGCGCTCGATGCCATCACCGCATCGCATTGCGTCGTTCAGCGCTCCAAGCCGCTCGTTCTGGCCGGAGCCCAGGCGGTGCTGTCCGGGAAGCCTGTCAGCTTGACCGCGTTTCATAGCGCGAAGCTTTCAGCGTGGGTCGAGCGCACGCTGGACGCCCGACCGATTTCGACCATCGTCGTGTTCTCGGGACAGATGGGCCAATACATCCCCAAGGAATTCGCGGGCCGCGTGATTATCGACCTGTGCGACGTCGACAGTGCGAAGTTCGAAAGCTACGCCGAGGCTGGCGAACGCGTCTGGCTCAACGCTCGAGAAGGCCGTCTGCTGGCCGCCGAAGAGGATCGTTTGGCGCGCCTTTGCGACGCGACTGTGCTGATCAGCAAGGCCGAGGCGACGCTTTTTCGCTCGCGCCTGAGCGATCCCGAGGCGGCGCAAGTGAAGGTCATCGGTAACGGCGTTGACGCTTCCACGTTCGATCCGGCCACGGTTCCCGCTCACAAGGCCATGGTGTCCGATCACGGCCCGCACCTCGTGTTCACCGGCCAGATGGACTACAGGCCCAACGAAGCGGCGGCGCTCTGGACCATAGAACAGCTTCTGCCCGTCATTCATCAGCGTTACCCATCGGCGCGGTTCCACGTCGTTGGCCGCAGTCCGACCCCGGCCTTGTTGAAGCATGATGGCGGCAACGGCGTGCATGTTTGGGGCGCGGTGCCCGACGTTCGCCCTTTTCTTGCGGGCGCGACGTGTGTTCTGGCGCCGCTCCTCATCGCTCGCGGTGTTCAGAACAAGGTGCTCGAGGCGATGGCGATGGCCCGGCCGGTCCTTTTGACCGAGCAAGCCGCCACCGGCATCGGCGCAAGCGATGGCGAACACTGGATGGTCTGCCGTCCAGACCTGCAGGCGATGCTCAAGCGTCTTTCCCAAGTCCTCGACTTTCCAGAGGCCGCCGCGCAAATGGGGCAGGCGGCGAGGGACTTCGTACTCTTCGAACACGATTGGGATGCCGTCCTTGCGCCGATGGACGCCCTGGTGAGCGGCAGGGGCCTCCCGGTTGCGACGATGCGGGCTCGCCATGCCGCCTGAACCGGTCCAAGCACCTTCCAAGCCGCTCAGGGGGCGGGCGCAAGGCGCTCCGCGTGCTGTTGCGTCCCCTCAGTGGCTCGCATCGATCGCTTCGCTTGTGGCGGCGACCGCTGCGCTTGTCCTGCTTTGCGCGCGCGAATGGGGGGAGATGCTGCATCAATGGTGGGACATCGACACCTACAACCACATCCTCCTTGTCCCGGCTGTGATCGGTTGGCTCGTATGGATGAAGCGTGAGCAACTGACGAAGATGACGCCGCGCGCGTCGGCCTTTGGACTGGCTGTCGTCGTAGCGGCGCTGCTGGTGTGGCTTGTGGGGCGAACGACGAGCATCAATCTGCTTGCGCACGCTGGAGCCGTGGGAGCCATACAAGGGGCGATTGTCACGATCCTGGGCTTTCGCGTGAGCGCCGTGCTGGCTCTGCCCCTGGGTTACATGGCTTTCCTCGTTCCGTTTGGCGATGAGATCGTCCCCTTTCTTCAGGCGATCACCGCCGATATCGCCATCGCCATCACGCACTGGAGCGGCGTTTCGGCGCGTATCGACGGCGTTTCGATCGACACGCCCGCCGGTTTGTTCATCGTTGCCGAGGAATGCTCGGGGGTCCGCTTCCTCATTGCGACAGTTGCTCTGGCGGTGCTCATCGCATTCACACGTTTCGAGAGTCGGAACCGGCGGGCAGCATTGATGGCGGCCGCCGTAATCGTACCGATCCTTGCAAATGGTGTGCGCGCCTGGGGCACGATCTACATCGCCCAATTTGTTGGTGTCGAGTTCGCCGCCGGGTTCGATCACATTGTCTATGGTTGGTTCTTCTTCGCGTTTGTGGTCGCTGCCATGCTCGTCGGCGCGTGGCCGTTTGTCGAACGCGAGCCGCAGGACTACGGCTACACATCCGCCGAAGCCTTGCAGCTGCGCTGGTTGAATCGATTCGACCCCGCAAAAGCCCACCCGGTGCGAGAGCTGGCTGCACTCGCAGCGCTCGCCTTGGCGGCAAGCGGGTTTGGCGCGTTCGCTGCCCTCGCGGCGCTGGCCTGAGCGTCCATTATGTGCGGCTTGGCCGGTCTTTTTGATCCAGACGGCAAGGCAACGATCGCGATCGGGCGCGTTGAGCGCATGGCCCAGGCTTTGACCCATCGAGGCCCCGACGGGGCAGGGGTGTGGAGCGCGCCTGGCATTACCCTTGGTCACCGGCGCCTTTCGGTCATCGACCTTGAAGGCTCGCCGCAACCCATGCTCTCGGTCGATGGGCGGGCGGTCGTCGCGTTTAACGGCGAGATCTACAATTACGAAGAGATCCGCGCCGAGTTGGCGAACGAGGGGGTGCGGTTCGCGACTAAGGGCGACACCGAGGTGATCCTCGCCGCGTGGCAGCGCTGGGGTGTGGATTGCCTCGCGCGGTTCGACGGCATGTTCGTCTTCGCGCTTTATGATCTCGACAAACGCCAGCTGTTCCTTGCGCGCGATCGCTTTGGGGTGAAGCCGCTGTTTCTGGCCGAATTGCCCGACGGGACGCTGGCGTTTGGATCGGAGCTCAAAGCGCTCCTCACCGAACCGTCGCTGGCGCGAACGCTCGATCCATACGCGCTCGATGCCTATCTCGCCTGGGGCTATGTGCCCGACAGCCACTCGATCCTGAAAGGCGTCCGAAAGCTTCGAGCGGGTCACTTCATGCTCTGCGAAGTCGGAAAGCCCTTGCCTGAGCCGAGGCGCTGGTGGGACGTGTCCTTTGTTGATCGTTCCGACCGCAGCGAAGACGAGCTGGTCGACGAGCTGCGCCAAAGGCTGAGGGATGCGGTTCGATCGCGCATGACGGCCGACGTTCCTTTGGGGGCGTTTCTGTCCGGCGGGGTCGACAGTTCCAGCGTCGTGGCCGTGATGAGCGAGACAAGCGCGCAGCCGATCAAGACCTGCTCGATCCGCTTCGACGTCGAGGCGGTGGACGAAAGTGGATACGCTGAACGGATCGCCGATCAGTACGCAACCGACCATCGTGTTCGCACAGTCAGCCGCGACGATTTCGCCGCCGTGGATGCGCTTGCTGGCATGTTTGACGAGCCCTTCGCCGACGCCTCGGCCTTGCCAACCTGGCGTGTCTGCCAGCTTGCGCGCGAGCATGTGACGGTCGCGCTGTCGGGGGACGGGGCGGACGAAGCGTTTGCCGGGTATCGAAGACAGGTCTTCCACCACCATGAGGAGCAAGCTCGTCGGTGGCTGCCCGCCGCGCTGCGCGCGCCGGTGTTCGGAACATTGGGGCGCCTGTGGCCCAAAGCGGACTGGGCGCCGCGTCCGCTGCGCGCGAAGGCGACGCTGCTCGCGCTGGCGGAGACGGGCGAAGCGGGATACGCCCGCGGGCTTTCGGCGACCACGCCGGCTCAACGCGCCGGATTGTACAGCGAGGGGTTCGCGCGCAGACTGAGCGGCTCTCGCGCCGAAGACGAGCTGATCGCGCTGATGCGCGCTGCCCCTGCAAGAAGCGGATTGGACCGCGCCCAATACGCCGACCTTGCGTTTTGGCTGCCGGGGGACATCCTGACCAAGCTTGACCGCACAAGCATGGCGGTCGGCCTTGAAGCGCGCGAGCCGCTGCTCGATCATCGGCTGGTTGAGTTTGCCGCTAGACTGCCCGAGGCATTGCGGGTTCAGGGCGCGGACGGCAAACATCTGCTGAAGCGCGCGATGGAACCCAACCTGCCGCGCGATATCCTCTATCGGCCCAAGCAGGGCTTCGTAACGCCGCTCGCTCAGTGGCTGCGCGGACCGCTGGCGAGCGAGGCGAGAGAGCTCGCGCGCTCGAGCGCGCTCAGCGAGACTGACTGGTTCGAGCCGCGCGCGATGGAGCGCCTGGTCGAGGCCCATATCAGCGGTCGCCGCGACAATTCGCGGCTGCTCTGGCAGCTGATCATGTTGGAGAAATCGATCACACACCTTGAGCTCACCGGCTGAGCTCACGCCTCGGTCCCGTGCCCCAGCGCAAGGTAGGCGTCGCTTTGCATCTCGTTGAGACGGCTCACCGTGCGTTCGAACTCAAAGGCGCAATCCCCGGCCTGGTAAAGAGCTTCGGGCAGCGCGTCGGCGGTGGCGAACAGCTTGACCTTGTGCTCGTAAAGCGCGTCGATCAGCGTCACGAAGCGCGCCGCCTCGTTACGGTTTTCGGGGCCCATGATCGGGATGCCGACCAGGATCACGGTGTGATAGGCGCGCGCGATTGCGAGGTAGTCCGGCGCGCCGCGCGCTTCGCCGCACAACCGTTTGAAACTGAAGACCGCCACACCCTTCAGGCTCTTGGGCACGTGGAGGCTGCGCTTTGCGCCAATTGCCAGCTCTTCGCTCGGGACGTTGTCAGCGTCCTCGGGCTTGAAGTCAGTGAGACGGAAGAAGGCCTCGCGCACCTTCTGCGTCGCCGCATCGCCAAGCGGTACGTGCCACGTTGCCAGGCCGCCGATCCGGTCGAGCCGATAGTCTGTCGGACCGTTCAGACTGAGCACATCGAGTTCGGAGTGGATAAGATCGATGAAGGGCAGGAAATGCTCGCGATTGAGCCCATCCTTGTAGAGGTCGTCGGGAGGACGATTGCTGGTCGTCACTATCGTCACCTCCTGGTCGCGGATAAGCTGGGTGAAGAGGCGGCTCATGATCATGGCATCAGCCGAATTGTTCACGACCATCTCGTCAAAGCTGAGGCACCGTACCCCGTCGGCAATTCGCTGCGCGACGGTCGGGATCGGATCGCCCGGATGGGTTTTGCGCGCCTCTCGGATTGCCTCGTGCACCTCCTGCATGAAGGCGTGAAAATGGACGCGGCGCTTCTCGGGGATGCCGAGCGTGTTGTGGAACAGGTCCATCAGCATCGACTTGCCGCGTCCCACGCCGCCCCACATGTAGAGGCCTTGAGCCCGGCGCGGGCCGGTGTTGAAGAACTGCGTGAGCAGCCCGCCCGGGCGCTTGGCCTCAAGGTCCTTCTCGAGACGATCGAGGCGCTCGGCGGCCACCCGCTGATCGGGGTCCGCGCGCAGCTCCCCGCTGGCGATCAGCTTTTCGTACCGGGCAAGCAGGCCACTCATCAGGAAACGGGAAGCGGTTTCATCTTGCGCACGATCCCCGAATAGCTGGTGACGATGCGCCCCCCTTGCACGCACTGCCCGCGCGCGAACATCATCCGCCCGGTCTCCTGCGTGATCTCGCTCACCGCGTCGAGCGGCTGCGTCGGATCGCCCGGACCCACGAACTGGGTCGAAAGCTCAACCGTTACCGAAGGCCCGGCGTCGCCTTGCCCGATCATATGCAGGGTCGCAAACAGCGCGATATCGATCAGTCCCAGAGAAACGGCGCCGTGTATGTTGTCCGCAAGGTTGGTGTGCCTGCGCTCGGGGAACATGCGCAGCCGGCACAGATCGCCTTCCGTGCGCACCCACATTTCTCCGAGAACCTGTGTGTTATAGCGCGTCCGATCGATCAGGTTCCAGGTGTACCAGCCCTCCTCGCCATTGGTTTCATCGCGCGAAAGCGGGCGATGTTCGAAGGGCAGATTATCGGCAACGTTTGTCATACGTTTGGGCGATAAGAGCTGGGCGCGGCAATGCAAGCCGCGCAAGCCGCTCATGTACCATCTGACCGAAGTAGGAAAGCGCCCTAGATGGCCCGCTCGGCCATCATCTTCTTGGTCTCGGCGATCGCCTTGGCGGGAGAGAGCCCCTTGGGGCACACATTCGCGCAATTCATGATCGTGTGGCAGCGATAGAGGCGGAAAGGATCTTCCAGCGCATCGAGCCGCTCACCGGTCATCTCGTCGCGGCTGTCCGCAAGCCAGCGATAGGCCTGAAGCAGGATCGCAGGACCCAGGAACTTGTCCGAATTCCACCAATAGCTCGGGCACGAGGTCGAGCAACAGGCGCACAGGATGCACTCGTAAAGCCCGTCGAGCTGTTCGCGCTGCTCGGGCGTTTGCAGTCGCTCCTTGCCCGAAGGCGTGGGCGAGACCGTTTGCAGCCACGGGCGGATCGAGGCGTATTGCGCGTAGAAATGCGTGAAATCCGGCACCAGGTCCTTGATCACATCCATATGCGGAAGCGGTGTGATGCGAATCTCGCCCTTCAGATCCTCGATCGCGGTGGTGCAGGCGAGCGCGTTCTTGCCGTTGAGGTTCATCGCGCAGCTGCCGCAAATCCCTTCGCGGCATGAACGGCGAAAGGTCAGCGTGGGATCGACCTCGTTCTTGATCTTGAACAGCGCATCGAGAACCATCGGACCGCATTCATCCAGATCGATCTCGAACGTGTCGTAGTTCGGGTTCTTGCCGCTATCCGGGTCATAGCGATAGATCTTGAAGCTTTTGACACGCTTGGCGCCTTGCGCCTTGTGCGTCTTGCCGTCCTTGCGGATCCTGGAGTTCTTCGGAAGCGTGAAGGTTGCCATGATGCGAATATCCCAAATTCGTTTGACTTCTCTCTAACGCCTCGTTCCCGCGTGGCAAGATGCGCGGCGTTGCGCGCTTTGAGACCCGACTTGCCTTGCGCACAACGCCCGAGACGCCGCTCGGTTCGTCGCACGTGGAGAACGCTTGGAACACATGGAACACTGTCCTGACGGGAAAAAGCTAGCGGGTCGCGCAGCTGGCCTTGGCGCTCGCCTTGCGCGGCGTGTGAATGAGCAGAAGCAGGGAACAAACCGGCCATCGGCCCGCTCTTACCGGCAATGAGCACAGTAGGAAATTGGCCGAGACGCGCCGCGATCTTCGGCAGCACCGGGGGTATTGGACGCGCGCTGTGCGAGGCGCTCATCGAGAGAGGGTGCGAGAGGGCCTACGCCGGATCGCGCGCCGGAACTGAACCGACAGGCCCGGCCATAACGCCGTTCGCGTTCGATCTGTGCGATGAGGCGAGCATCGCTGCGGCCGCGCACATGATGAAGAATGAACCTCCCGACTGGGTGATCGCGGCGAGCGGGGTGCTCACACTCGCCGATGGCACCGGGCCAGAGCGCACGTACAAGAGGCTTTCGGGCGAAGCGATGGCCGAGGTTTTCGCGCTGAACACAATCGGCCCCGCGCTGATCGCGAAGCATATCCTGCCCCTGATGCCGCGTTCCGAGCGCTTCGTCTTTGCCGCGCTGAGCGCGCGGGTCGGCTCGATCTCGGATAACCGCCTTGGCGGATGGCATTCCTACCGCGCCTCGAAAGCCGCGCTCAACATGCTCTTGAAGAACTTCGCGCTCGAATTGGGCCGCACGCACAAGAAAGGCGTGATCGTGGGCCTGCATCCTGGAACGGTGGACAGCGCGTTGTCAAAGCCGTTCCAGTCGAACCTGCCCGAGGATCAACTGACCGAGCCGCGCGAGGCGGCGGCGAACTTGCTCGGCGTGCTTGCGGGCTCAAGTCCTGAGGACAGCGGCAAGGTGTTCGATTTCGCGGGGAAGGTGGTGCCGGCGTGAGGCGGCGTGGTCATGCGCGCAAATGAAGGCCTGCGACCCCACTTGCGGCCATACTTCGTCATTCCCGCGCACGCGGGAATCCATTGAGCTAGGTCCAATGCACAAAGAGTTTCAACCAACGGTTTACCTGTTGGCATCCGCCTATAACGGCACGCTGTATCTCGGCGTCAGTTCGCATTTGCTCCAGCGCATTGCTCAGCATCGCGACGGTACATTCGAAGGTTTCTCCAAGAAGTACGATGTGCATCGTCTAGTTTGGTTCGTACAGCATGCGGCAGTGGAGCAAGCCATCTTGCGCGAGAAGCAGATCAAGAAATGGCGGCGCGCTTGGAAGGTGGATTTGATCGAAGAAGACAACCCAAGATGGCGAGATTTGGCCGAGGACTTTGGATTTGAGCCGTTGTGACACAGTGGATTCCCGCGTGCGCGGGAATGACGACAATGTTAGTGTCCGCTTCCTACCCCATAGCCAGACACTCGCTCAAATCAGTCCGTGCCGCGCTAGGCCCTCCGCCAGCAGCGTCTCGATCAGCTGTTCCTGCTTCCATCCCGCCAACGCCGCTGCGCGGCCAAAGACCTTTTGCGACCACAGATTGCAGTTGAGATTGAGTTCGAGGAACTGGATGTCTCCGGTCTCCTCGTTCACGCGAAACTCAAAGCGACCGTAATCGAACGGGCGGTATTCCTCCCAGCAGGCCTGCGTCATCTCGGCGATGCGGGCTGACATGTCCGGGTCCTCGAACGGGTCGAGCGAGTATTTCTGGCTGCGGTCCACCAGATCGCGCTTTTCGTAATAAGTCCGCAAATGCGAAGGATCGGCCTGGCGGAAGATCATCATCGGCAGGATCTGTGGCTCGCCGTGAATGGTGACGACCGGGACCTCGACGTCGCTCCCTTCAAGGAAAGGTTCGACAATCGCATCCTGCCCGCCATTGGCGGGATCGGTGTGAATGCGCTCGACCGCCGCCTTCACGCCCGCCCAGTCATACGCGTCCTGAACGCCCCAGCTGGCGGAGGAATTGTTGGGCTTGATGACATAACGCGTGGCCGGCGGCAGCTTGTCCTCGCGCACCGGCGCGCCCTTGCGATAGATCGCCCAGGGCGCGGTTTGCAGCCCTGCATCGACGGCGGCGCGCTTGGCCAGGTGTTTGTCATCCGAAAGCCCGCGCACAATCGGGTTGGCGCCAAGATACGGTATCCCCGCACGCTCGCACAGCAGCGGCACGAGCATTTCGGAGTTGAAGAACCCCGCGCGGTTCAAGAGCGGGAAGACAAAATCGATGCCCTCAGGGGGATCGAACAGGATGTCATGGGTCTGCGCAATCCTGAGATTGAGCCCCAGGCCTTCGAGAATCTCGCGCATTTCGCGGTGGTAGAGCGCGTGATTGCCATCCTCGGGATGGATTTCGCCTTCCCACAGCGCATTCTTGGCCAGAAAAAGGATTGTTAAGTGTGCCTTGGCGTCTTCGGGCAGGGTGAGGGGCGTGAGACGGGGCGTCATAGGGGCTTTCGAGATCACACGAATATCTGGCGCTGCCCTTACGGCGTGCGCCATCCCAGCGCCAGCCATTCCTGTGTATTTTTCCGTAATTCGTGGATTGATTACCCAGCCTCATGGTGCATAAGCTGCAACAAGGCGCTTAGTCGCGCTCGGTGAGACCGGGGCCCTCACCCAAATCGGACGCGAAGGGAACCTCTCTCGAATGACGGTCAGCTCAGCTGCGGTCGATGTCGGCCTGCATCGTGCCTTGAACAGCTTTGCCATGAACGCGCGGGCCCGCGAACTCGTGCGCCGCCTGGCCAGCGGAGGAGATGCGCGCATCGAGCTCGACCCCGAAACGGGTCTCAATCGATATCTTTCCGCGCCCTATCCGCGCGATATTCTGGCCTATTCCTCATCGACCATCAGCGATATCTCGGCGCAGGCTTTCGCCCATCTGCTCGAACAATCCGCGAGCCTTGAAGCGCGCTCTTACGACGCGGGGCTGGCATCGCTTCGCGGGCGGATCCGTGCGGCGTTTTCGCTGGGCGAGGGCGACGCTCAGATCGTGTTCGCGCCCTCTGGCACCGATCTCGAATACGTCGCGCTGGCCTGCGCTCGCGGACGAGCGGATGGGGGCGTGCACAACATTCTTCTCGGCGCGGATGAGATCGGCAGCGGCTGCATTCACTCGGCCCACGGGCGGTTTTTCGCAGGCAAGACCGCGCTCGATGCGGCGACTACACCCGGAGAGACCGTGCCCGGCTGCGGTCCGGTCAGCTTGGTGGACGTTCCGGTGCGATGCGCAGCGGGCCGGGCGCGTTCCAGCGCCTCGATCACGGACGAGATCGCGCGCGAGATCGAGCGGGCAAGGGCGCTTGGCAAGCATTGCCTCGTGCACGCGGTCCACGGCTCGAAGACGGGCCTGGTCCTGCCTTCGCTGAGCGATATCGACGCGTTGCTGGAGCGATACGGCCCGGCGGTCACTGTCGTTGTGGACGCGTGCCAGTCGCGCATCATGACGCCCGCCATCCACGCCTATCTTGAGCGCGGCTGCCTTGTGTTGATGACCGGGTCCAAGTTCATCGGGGCGCCGCCGTTCAGCGGGTGGGCGCTTGTCCCTCCCGCCGCCGCGTCGGGCGCGACCGCTTTGCCCGGAGGCTTTGCGCGCATCTTCCGCCGCGCCGAGTGGCCCGAAGGCTGGCCCGGGCGCGGCGCTCTGGAGGACAGCGCCAACCTATCGCTGGCCCTGCGGCTGACCGCGGCGATCTTCGAACTCGAACGTTTCCAGGCCATACCGGTGGAGCGTGTCGCTCAGCTCATCGACGCGTTTCAGGAATCGGTGGAGGCGCATCTCGTGTCCCCGCTGGGGCTGCGGCGCGTGTGCCCTTACGCCGAGGCGGGCAGCGCTTTTGCGGGACCGGTCGAAATGCGAACGCTAATCACGCTGGATGTGACGGCCTTGCCTGGCGTCGAGAGCTTTGAAGACGCGCAGGCGCTGCACCGCGACCTTGCTCTCGACGGCATCCGCCTGGGCCAGCCGGTCAAGTGTGTCCGCCGCGCTGGAGACGGGCGGGGCGCCTGGGGCGCGACCTTGCGGGTCGGCCCGAGCATGCCGCAAATGGCGCGCTGGGCGAGGATGAGCGAGGCGGCGCTGGCGACCGCCCTGGCGGATGACATGCAGCGCATCGCCACTGCGATCCGGGGGCGGTTGTGAAGGTGCGGGTGTGGGACTGACAAGCTGGTACGAACGCGCGATCATGCCGCGTCTGATCACCTGTGCCTGCAGTCAGGGACAGGTCATGAAGCGCCGCGCCGAAGTGGTGCCGCTTGCACGAGGGGACGTCTTCGAACTGGGCTGCGGAGGCGGCATCAACCAGTCCTTTTTCAATCGCTCCCAAGTGCGCAGTTACGCCGGGATCGACCCGCATGAGGGCCTTCTCGACACCGCGCGAGAGGCGGCGCGGCGAAAAGGTTGGTCGGCGGATCTGAGAGCCGGTGTCGGCGAATCGATCCCGTTCGCGGACGCCATTTTCGACACGGTCGTTTGCACCTTTACCCTGTGTTCGGTCGAGGATCCGGCGCACGCGCTTTCGGAAATGCGCCGCATCCTTCGCCCGGGGGGAAAGGCGCTGTTTCTGGAGCATGGCCGCGCGCCCGATGCGGGCGTGGCGCGCTGGCAGGACCGGATCGAGCCGCTCTGGAAACGCCTGGCGGGCGGATGCCACCTGACCCGGCCCATCGCCAGCGCGGTTGACGATGCGGGCTTCGCAGTGGAGCCGGTCGGCAAGGGCTACACGCCGGGCGCTCCGAAATTCGCCGGATGGATGGAGTGGGGCGTAGCCTACAAGTCGGGCTGACGCCGCGCCGGAGACGGTTCTCCAGCGCGGCATCAGGTTTCGATTAGAGCCGCCGGGTCTCGCTCAGAGCGAAAGCGTCATTCGCCAAAGGTGCGCTGCCACCAACCGCGCTTCTTGGGGCCGGACGAGGCCGCCTCGGCGTCCGCGTCTTCGCCCGTTTCAGCGGGTTCGGGTGCTGAGACCGCCTCGGATTGCTCTGCCGGCGTTTCCTCCGAAGCCTTGGCCGCGGTTTCCACCTTTTTCTTGCGCGGCGCGCGCTTGCGCTTGGGTTTTTCTTCCTTGGCCGGAGCCTCTTCGGCCGTGGTGGTCTGCGCGGCCGTGTCCGCCTTGGCGGCTTCCTCGCCCTCGCTCTTCTTTTTGCGCGGCGCGCGCTTGCGCTTGGGCTTTTCGGGTTCGACTTCCTTACCCTCTTGCGCCATGGCTTCAGCGGTTTCGGGCGTGTCGTCAGGCCCGGCAACGACGCTCATGTCGTCCTTTACCTGTTCGGACACGTCTTCGAGCTTGTCGGTCGGCAAATCGCCCCCCGCTTGGTCCCCTGGTTCGTCCGCCGTTTCGTGACCCGCTTCTTCGCCGCCATCTTTGGCCGTGTCCTCGCCGCTTTCGGCGTCGCTTTCGGCGCCGCTTTCGGCGTCGCCTTCGGCCTTGCGCCGACGACCCCGGCCACCGCGACGACGGCGGCGCTTGGGTTTATCCTCGCCCGCTTCAGCGTCGTCGCCCGGCTCATCCTGTGTTGAGGCGTCTTCGTCCGATTCCTCGGCGGAATCCCGGTCCGAGCTATCCGAGCCTTCATCCTGACGCTTCTTGTTGCGACCCCGTCCACCGCGGCGCCGACGGCGCTTCTTCTTTCGCGGTGCATCGTCTTCGTCTTCACCGGTCTCGTCGAACGCGTCCTCTTCGGGAAGGTCGTCCTCGTCGTCTTCGTCGACAATTGGCTCGAATTTCGGCGATTCGGTCGGACGCGGGCCGGAGCTGCCCACGCTCATCTTCGCGCCTTCCTCCTCACCTTCCGGCACGACCTCGACACTGACGCCATAGCGCTGCTCGATCTCGACCAGATCGTGGCGCTTCTCGTTGAGCAGGTAGACCGCCGCCTCCGTGCTGGCGGCTAGACGGATGGTCGTCCCTTTGCCTTTGGCGGCTTCGTCTTCGATCAGACGCAGCGCCGAAAGGCCCGCGGACGACGCCGTGCGCACAAGGCCCGTACCATCGCAGTGGGGACAGGGCCGGGTGGTCGCCTCAAGCACGCCGGTGCGCAGGCGCTGGCGGCTCATCTCCATCAGACCAAAGCCTGAAATGCGACCGACCTGAATGCGCGCGCGATCGTGCTTGAGCGCTTCCTTCATCGCCTTCTCGACTTTGCGCGTGTTGGAATTGTATTCCATGTCGATGAAGTCGATGACGACAAGACCGGCCATGTCGCGCAGGCGCAGCTGGCGAGCGATTTCACGCGCGGCTTCAAGGTTGGTGTGAAGCGCGGTTTGCTCGATGCCGTGCTCTTTGGTGGAGCGGCCGGAGTTGATGTCAATCGAAACGAGCGCTTCGGTGGGATTGATGATCAGATATCCGCCCGATTTCAATTGCACCATCGGATCGTACATCGCGCGCAGCTGATCTTCCGCGCCGTAGCGCTGGAACAGCGGAACCGGGTCGGAATAGGCTTTCACACGGCGCGCGTGGCTGGGCATCAGCATCTTCATGAACGCCTTGGCCGACTTGTAGCCTTCCTCGCCTTCGACCACGACCTCTTCGATCTCGCGGTTGTAGATGTCGCGGATCGCGCGCTTGATGAGGTCGCTGTCCGAATGGATGAGCGAGGGCGCGGTGGAACTGAGCGTGGTCTTGCGGATCTCGTCCCACAACCGCGCAAGGTAATCGAAGTCGCGCTTGATTTCGGTCTTTGTGCGGGAAAGGCCCGCCGTGCGCACGATCAGGCCCATGGTCTTGGGAAGCGAGAGATCGGCTACGACCTGCTTCAGGCGCTTGCGATCGCTGGTGGAGCTGATCTTGCGGCTGATGCCGCCGCCATGGGAGGAATTGGGCATCAGCACGGTATAGCGACCCGCGAGGCTGAGATAGGTGGTGAGCGCCGCGCCCTTGTTGCCGCGCTCTTCTTTCACGACCTGAACGAGCAGCACCTGGCGGCGCTGGATGACGTCCTGAATCTTGTAGCGGCGACGCAGCGCCATGCGCTTGGCTCGCACCTCGTCGACTTCCTTGGCGCGGCTGCGGCCCCTGCCGCCTTTGCCGGCCTTGCCACCTTTGCCCTGACGACGGCGACCGCGGCCCCGGCCCCGGCGCGAACGGCCCTTCTTCCCTTCGCCTTCGTCCTCGCCGTCTTCGGACGCTTCGGCGTCGCCGTCGCTGTCGCTGTCGTCCCCGGCGTCCTCCTCGCCGTCGTCTTCCTCACCGTCGTCTTCGTCGTCGTCGTCCGACGCGCCGTCTTCGATGGTTGAAACCTTATCCTTTTCGGACGTGTCGATTTCTTCGAGACCGTCTTCGGCGATCTCTTCGACGAGCTGTTCCGCGCTCTCGTCTTCGGCGTCATACTCCTCGCCGGGCGAGACGCCCTCATCCTCTTCCTCTTCGCGAAGACGCGCTTCTTCGGCGGCGGCTTCGGCTTCTTCGGCCAGGAGCTGTTCGCGATCCTCTTGCGGGATCTGATAATAGTCTGGATGGATTTCGCTGAAGGCGAGGAAGCCGTGGCGATTGCCGCCAAAATCGACAAAGGCAGCCTGGAGCGAGGGTTCGACCCGCGTAACCTTGGCTAGATAGATGTTGCCTTTGATCTGCTTGTGTTCAGCCGATTCAAAGTCGAATTCCTCAATCCGGTTTCCCTTGAGAACCGCCACCCGGGTTTCTTCCGCGTGGCGCGCATCGATTAGCATGCGCGTTGCCATGTATGTGTCTCCAAACGCCCCGCTCTGCCGCTCTCTTGAGGGATGGGGGGCGTGTCATTGTGTGATGGACGGCGCGGGTCATGCCCACGCCAGATGGGATGCTCGCGCAGAGGCCCCGGTCGACCCGGCGCGGTGCCGGCCCCGACAAAAGGTGTTCTTGCGCGAAATTCGTGTCTGCTGCGCGGGACGCTGCGGCGCTGTGCGCGGTGTGGCTCGCTTGCCGCGATGCGCAAAGGCTGCGCTCCGGACAAATCTGCGAGGCCATACGTCTCGTCACTGCATCAACCTGTTTGGGGCTCTTGAGAGAGAGTGGCGTGCGCCAGAAAGAGCCTGCGAATGAAGGCGGCTGCTGGCCGGACGCTGTATCCGGGGCCCGAAGCTTTCTCCGATTTCAACGACCTAGCACCGTGGGTTTCAACAGGCAACTCTATTGCGCTTTGCCCCGGCAACATTCTAAGCAAACAGCGTCATGAGTGTGCGTGACCTTTTGGTGTTGCTGTTGGCTGTTCCCGCGCTTGTCGTCGGGGGCGCGCTTGCTCTTGGCCTGACGATCCCGGTTCCAATCTGGGGTCGCGATTACGTTCAGACCTATGCTCTTAACGGTGAGCGGCGCGATATCGATCTGCCCGAGATATACGGTCCGGATGATCCCACGCGTCCGCTGGTGGTGATCGACGCAGGCCATGGAGGGCGCGATCCGGGGGCCGTGCGCGACGGGGTTCAGGAAAAGGTTGTCGTGCTGGCCATCGCGCTGCGGCTGCGTGATCTTCTGCTTGAGCAGGGCGGGGTCCGCGTTGCTCTTACGCGCGAGGACGATCGGATCGTCAGGCTTGGGGACCGGTCGGAAATCGCGCGCCAGCTGGACGCTAATCTGTTCCTGTCGATCCACGCCGATTCCGCCGGAAACCGCAGCGATGTGTCTGGCGCGAGCGTCTACACCTTGTCGAACAAGGCCTCCAGCGAAGCCGCCGCGCTTTTCGCGGCGCGAGAGAACAACGCCGATCGGCTCAACGGGGTCGAAATCGAGGATCAGGACGACACCGTCAGCCAGCTGCTCGTTGAGCTGTCGCAGGAGCGCACTCAGGAAGATTCGACCGAGTTTGCGCGATTGATTCGACGCGAAGGGGAGGGCCGGATCGCGTTCCATTCCGCTGCGCTGCGCAAGGCCGCTCTGGTGGTCCTGCGGGCGCCGGACGTGCCTGCGGTGCTGTTCGAAAGCGGCTTTGTGACCAACCGCGAAGACCGCGCGAAGCTGACGACCGAGAAGGGGCGCAACGCCTACGCGGAAGTGCTGGCGCGCTCGATCCTGGTTTACTTCGCCCGCCGCGCTGACTTCGACGATCCCGCCACCGACGCACCCGATGCGCGCGAGACCGCGTAACTCGCCGCATTCACGGGAAAAGCACTGGCACCCTTCTAGACCCTGTTGTACCTCGCCCTGCAAGCGCCATGACCGACACCTCCAACCTGCCGACCCTTGCCTATATGCGGTACCGTGTGACCCGCGATATCAGCGCGGCGGGCACCTGGATCCTCGAGCGCTGGCGCGCAAGCCTGTGGTACAAGCTGCTGGTCGTCATGCTCGTCCTGGGCGTGGCGCTGTGGGTGGCCGTGTTTGTGTGGCTCGCCAGCGACCTGCCGGACGCTGAGAGCCTGCTTGAATACGAAACGCCGCTGCCAACTGTGGTGCGCGGGATCGATGGCGGGATCGTTCACTCCTACGCGCGTGAGCGGCGCGTTCAGCTTCAATACGCCGATTTTCCCGAGCGGCTGAAGCAGGCCTATATCTCGGCCGAAGACAAGACCTTCTATAGCCATGGAGGGGTGGATTTCACTGGAACGGCCAACGCGGTCTTCGATTACGCGACCAAGTATGGCTCGGGAGAGCGGGCTGTGGGGGGATCGACGATCACGCAGCAGCTCGCGAAAATCCTGCTTTTGGGCGATGAGTACTCTGTCACCCGCAAGCTGAAGGAAATGATCCTCGCTAGTCGCATCGAAGGCGTGCTGAGCAAGCAGGAAATCCTTGAGCTTTATCTGAACGAGATTCCGCTGGGACGCCGCTCCTTCGGGGTGCAGGCCGCAGCGCGCGCCTATTTTGACAAGGATGTCGCCGATCTTGACCTGCATGAGATCGCCTTTCTGGCAATCCTGCCCAAGGCCCCGGAGCGGTATGGCCGAAGCGGGCAGGAGCAGGCCGCGCTCGCTCGGCGCGCTTTCGTGCTTCAGCAGATGGAGGAAAACGGCTTTATCAGCGGGTCTGAGCGCCGCGCTGCCACCGCTCGGTCGCTGGGTCTTGTGCGCCAACGCACGCAGCGCAGCGCGGACGCGGGCTATTTTCTCGAAGAGGTGCGCCGCGAACTGATCGACAGGTTCGGGGAAACCGCCGAGGACGGCTCGAACAGCGTGTATGCGGGCGGCCTGTGGGTGCGCACATCGCTTGACATGACGTTACAAGACGCAGCCCGCGACGCGCTGCGCGAGGGGCTTTTGCGCTATCATCAAGGTCGTGGGCGACCTTGGGTCGGTCCGATTGCGACGGTGGACGCGGATGCGGGCAACCTTACCGGCCAGCTCGCAAGCTCCTTCCGCAGCATCCGCTACGAGGACTGGCGCGTTGCCGTCGTCACCCGGCGGTCCGGTTCGAGCGCGCGCATCGGGTTTACCGATGGCGAGGAAGCGACGCTGGCAAACCCACCGCGCAATCTGGATGTGGGCGACATCATCGTGGTAGAGTCGGAGGAAGGCGCCTACAGCATCGCGCCGTTGCCCGATGCGCAAGGCGGAATTGTGGTTCAGAACGCGCAACATGGCCGCGTCCTCGCAATGCAGGGCGGTTTCGACAATCGCCTCAGCGATTTCAACCGCGCGACGCAAGCGCTTCGCCAGCCCGGCTCGACCATCAAGCCCTTCGTTTACGCGACCGGCCTTGATGCGGGCATGACGCCCTCGACGCAGGTCGATAACACCCAGTTCTGCTATTATCAGGGGTCGAACCTCGGCGAGAAGTGCATTCGCGGTGGGCGCGCGGGGCAGTTTCCGATGCGCTATGGCCTAGAGCAATCGCAGAACATCATGACAGTCCAGATCGGTATGCAGGCGGGCATGGACAACGTGGTCGATACGATCGAGACGCTCGAAATCAGCGATGATCCCGATCCTTACGCCGCGACCGCGCTGGGGTCGGAGGAGAGCACGGTCATGAAGATGGTCGCCGCCTACGCCGCGATTGCCAATCATGGACGCTTCAATTCGCCGACGCTGATCGATTACGTCCAGGACCGGCGCGGCAAGGTCATCTGGCGCGCTGACACGCGCAATTGCCGTACCTGCAACATGCCGCAATGGGACGGATCGCCCATGCCGCGGATGGGGTTGAAAGGGCGCCAGGCGATGGACGCGCGCACCGCGTTCCAGACGATGCATATGCTCGAAGGAGTGGTGACGCGGGGGACCGCGACCAATCTGCGCAGTCTCGAACTGCCCTTGTTCGGCAAGACCGGGACGACCACGGGGCCCAAGGATGTCTGGTTTATCGGCGGAACGCAGCGGCTGGTGGCTGGCGCCTATCTTGGCTTTGACAATCCGCGCAATCTGGGCGGCTATGCTTATGGTGGCACGATCGCGGCCCCGATCATCAAAGCCATGATCGAGAAATCGCGCGCGAAATGGTCGGACTTGCCCGCCGTGGCGCCCGAAGGCATCCGCATGGTCCGGATCGATCGCCGCACGGGCAAGCGTGTGTTCGATGGGTGGCCTTCCGATGATCCGCTTTCGGACATCATCTGGGAAGCGTTCAAGCCCGACACCGAGCCTCGGCGCTCGACCCGTCAGGACGAAATCGCCGCCAAACGCGCAGAGATCCTTGCGCTGATCGAAGCGGGCCGCAACGGCAGCGCGGCCACACGCGAAACCGGCATGCCGGAAAACTTTGCCGAGGATCAGGGCGGCATTTATTAGCGTATTGATGTAAAGCGCATTTGCGCAGGGAACTCTCCAGCGCCTGAACAGGTTTGAAACGTATGATCACCCGGACTCGTCTTTTCGCCGCGGCCGCGTTGGCCCTTGCCATCGCCACGCCCGCCCACGCCGATCTTGACGAGGGCACAAAGGCCCCGATCTTCACCACAAAGGCCGCGATGGCGGGCAAGGAGTTCGGCTTTAGCCTTGCGACCGCTCTGAAACAGGGGCCGGTGGTGCTCTATTTCTACCCCAAGGCGTTCACCTCGGGCTGCACGCTGGAGGCGAACGCTTTTGCCGAGGCCATGCCCCAGTTCAAGGCGGCCGGCGCCAGCGTGATCGGCATGTCCTCCGATGATATCGAGACCCTCAAGCGCTTTAGCCGGGAGGAATGCCGCGATGCCTTCCCCGTGGGCGTGGCAAGCCTGGACCTTCTTGAGGATTACGACGTGGGCGGTCCGTCCAGCCCCTATGCAAGCCGGACCTCGTACGTGATCGCCTCGGATGGGCGGATCGCGACGGTCTACACCAACGGCGATTATCGCGAGCACGTCAGTCGCACGCTTGCGGCTGTGAAAAACCTCTCGAAATAGGCGCCGAACCTGCGCCCTGCGCCGCGCGGTGCGCTTTACAATCGGCGTTCCCTCGCTAGGGGAAGCGCTTTGCTGTTTTCGCGAAGGACACGCCATGCGGGCCGAGGCCCAAGCCCATATCGACCGGATTGAAGCCGCACTGGAACTGGTTCGGCAATCGCTTGACTGGGAGCGCGCGCTTCGCCGCCTCGATGAGCTGAACGCGCGCGTGCAGGATCCGAACCTCTGGGACGATCCCAAGGAGGCGCAGAAGATCAGCCGCGAGCAAAAGCAGCTCGAAGACGCGGTCGGCACGGTGAATACGATCTCTTCCGAGATGGCTGACGCCATTGAGTTCATCGAGATGGGCGAGATGGAGGGCGAGGAAAGCGTCGTAAACGATGGCCTGGCGACGCTTGAGCGCCTCGCCAACCGAGCCGATTCGGACAAGGTCGACGCGCTTTTGTCGGGTGAGGCCGACGCCAACGACACCTATCTCGAGATCCACGCGGGCGCAGGCGGAACCGAGAGTCAGGACTGGGCCGAGATGCTCTTTCGCATGTACGCGCGCTGGGCGGAAAAGCGGGGCTTCAAGACCGAGACGGTCGAATATCAGGCGGGTGACCAGGCGGGGATCAAATCGGCAACCCTGCTGATCAAGGGCGAGAACGCCTATGGCTATGGCAAGACCGAAAGCGGTGTACACAGGCTGGTGCGGATTAGCCCCTATGACAGCGCGGCCAAGCGCCACACCAGCTTTTCCTCGGTCTGGGTCTATCCCGTGATAGACGATGACATCGATATCGAGATCAATCCGGCCGACCTCAAGATCGACACCTATCGCGCCAGCGGGGCGGGCGGTCAGCATGTCAACACCACCGATTCCGCGGTGCGCATCACCCACCAGCCCACGGGCATCGTGGTCGCTAGTCAGAACGACCGCTCGCAGCACAAGAACCGCGCAACCGCGATGAATATGCTCAAAGCGCGCCTGTTCGAGCGCGAAATGGCCGAGCGTGAAGCGGCGGCGTCGGGCGAGTATCAGGAGAAAAGCGAGATCGGCTGGGGCCACCAGATCCGGTCTTACGTCCTGCAACCCTATCAGATGGTCAAGGATTTGCGCACGGGCGTCACCTCCAGTTCACCGGACAAGGTGCTGGATGGGGAGATCGACCCGTTCATCTCTGCCGCGCTTGCGCAGCGTGTTACCGGTGAAACGGTCGATGTCGAGGACGTAGAGTGAGGCAATCAGTGTCGCGGCGAGGTATCAGGGCTTAAAGGTTCCACCGCGATTGTTCGGACTTGAGTTAAAGGCATGACCCGTATCCCCACCTTCTTCCTGGTCGCAGCCGCTGCGATAAGCGGTTCGGCGTGCGACATGCTCGAAAACGATGGTGCGCGGCCCGAGACGGCGCTCGACTTTCCCTTGCCCGATCGCCCCTTGAGCAAGGATTCCTTCAGCGAGTTCTCGACCGAGGACTTGCGCGATGAGCGCGGCGAAGCCGTCAAGGTGATGGATCGCGCCGGCATTACGCCAGGCATGACGGTTGCCGATATCGGCGCGGGCGAGGGCTATTACACCGTGCGCCTGGCCGAACGTGTGGGCGAGGCGGGCCGTGTTCTGGCTCAGGACATCGATCCTGAGGCGCTGGACCGGCTAGGCACGCGGATCGAGCGCGAGCGGCTTGAAAACATATCGATCAAGTTGGGCAAGGCGGACGATCCGCAACTGCCGATCGACAGCTTCGATCGCATTTTCCTTGTTCACATGTACCACGAGGTGAGCGAGCCCTACGCGTTCCTGTGGCGCATGTGGCCCGCGCTCGCGCAGGGCGGTGAGATTATCGTTGTCGAGGCCGAGCGCCCCATTGGGCAACGGGGCATTCCGCACGCTCTGCTGTTCTGCGAATTCGAAGCAGTCGGCTACCACTTGCTGGAATTCACGGAGAAGCCGGATATCGAGGCCTATTTTGCTCGTTTCGAGCGCGGCCCCAAACGTTCGAAGCCCGGTGACATCGAAGTCTGCGCCAGCAGCGGCGAATGAGGCTTTCGCAACCTGTCTTCGGCGGCGCATCGGGCGGCCATGCGCTCTTTTCCTCGTCCATGCGGGGTGCTAGGCGCTGCCGCGACCAAGACAACAGGGTGGGGAGTAGAGACGGGGATGACTGATTTCCCAACCAGCTTCGATCGTGACGATCTTCTGAAATGCGCGCGCGGGGAGCTGTTCGGCCCCGGCAACGCGCAACTTCCCGAACCGCCCATGCTGATGATGGATCGGATCACCGATATCTCCAGCGACGCAGGCGCGCACGGCAAAGGCCATGTCGTGGCCGAATTCGACATCACGCCCGACCTCTGGTTCTTCGAGTGCCATTTTCCAGGCAATCCGATCATGCCCGGCTGCCTTGGTCTTGACGGCCTGTGGCAATTGACCGGTTTCAATCTGGGATGGCGTGGCTGGAAAGGCCGCGGTTACGCTCTGGGCGTTGGAGAGGTCAAGCTGACCGGAATGGTTCGGCCCGACCGTAGGCGGCTGACCTACTTCGTAGACTTTACCAAGGCTGTCCAGACCCGGCGCCTGACGATGGGCGTGGCCAATGGCCGTGTCGAAGCTGACGGCGAAGTCATCTATCAAGTCAAAGACATGAAAGTCGCTCTGTCCGAGGCCTGATCGGGTCAGGACGTCATTTGGGCCGGGGACGGAAAAGGGGATTATGCGCCGCGTCGTTATAACAGGGCTGGGGATTGTATCCTCGATTGGCACCAATGCGGATGAGGTCCTGGCCTCGCTGCGGGCTGGCAAATCCGGCATCACCTTCAACGAGGACATGGCCGAACACGGATTTCGCTCGCAGATTGCGGGCGCTGTGGATCTCGATGTGTCCGAGCATGTGGACAAGCGGACCTTGCGCTTTATGGGGCCGGGCGCTGCCTACGCCCATATCGCCATGGGGCAGGCGATCGCCGATGCAGGGCTGGAGGAAAAGGACGTCGTCAATCCAATGACCGGCGTGATCGCGGGCTCTGGCGGACCCTCGACCTCGGCCATGCTTGCGGCCCACCAGACCGTGCTCAAGACCGGAGCGACCAAGCGCATCGGACCCTTTGCCGTACCCAAGACCATGTCCTCCACCGTCAGCGCGAACCTTGCAACGGCGTATCAGATCAAGGGGATGAATTTCTCGATCACCTCGGCCTGTTCAACCTCGCTCCATTGCATCGGCATGGCCGTGCAGCAGATAGCGCTGGGCCAGCAGGACGTGATGTTCGGCGGCGGCGGTGAAGAGCTGGACTGGACGCTTTCGTGCCTGTTTGACGCGATGGGCGCGATGTCGAGCAAGTATAACGACACGCCCGAGCGCGCTTCGCGGGCCTTCGACGCGGACCGCGATGGGTTCGTCATCGGTGGCGGCGGCGCGATCGTGGTGCTGGAAAGCCTCGAACACGCTCAGGCGCGCGGCGCGAAGATCTATGCCGAAGTCACGGGCTTTGCCGCAACGTCCGACGGCGCAGACATGGTCGCGCCATCGGGCGAGGGCGGTGAACGCGCGATGCGCGGCGCTCTCAGAACGCTCAGCGAGGACCGCACAGTCAGCTACATCAACGCGCATGGCACATCGACCCCGGTCGGCGATGTCGGCGAGATCGAAGCCGTGCGCCGCGTCTTCGGTGAGGGGAGCACCCCGCCGGTGAGTTCGACCAAATCCATGACCGGCCACAGCCAGGGCGCCACCGGCTCGCAGGAGGCGATCTACTGCCTGCTTGCGCTGGAGCATGACTTCATCATCCCGTCGATTAATGTCGAAACCCTCGATCCGGCGCTGAAGCCCGAAGAGATCGCCACCAAACTCGTGGAGAATGCGGGTCTCGATACGGTGATGACCAACAGCTTTGGCTTTGGCGGCACCAACGGTTCTATGCTGCTGTCGAAATTTCGCGGATAGGTCTGATCGCAGGGTTGAAGATAGCCAGATGAGGTGAATTGAACATGGGCGTGCTTGCTGGAAAACGCGGTCTTGTCATGGGCGTGGCCAACGAACGCTCGATCGCCTGGGGCATCGCCAAGGCGTGCGCCGAGGCCGGGGCCGAGCTTGCCTTCACCTATCAGGGAGAGGCGTTCGGGAAGCGGTTGGAACCGCTGGCCAAAAGCGTGGGCTCGAACTTCATGGTCGATGTCGATGTAACCGACGATGCCTCGCTCGATGCCGCCTTCGACGCGCTTCACAAGCGGTGGGGTCGGCTCGATTTCGTGATCCACGCCATTGCCTATTCCGACAAGTCGGAGTTGACCGGGCGGATCCTTGATACCTCGCGCGCGAACTTCAAGAACTCGATGGATATATCCGCCTACAGCTTTATCGAAGTCGCGCGCCGCGCGCATCCGATGATGGTCGAGCACGGCGGCACGCTTCTGACGCTCAGCTATATGGGCTCCAATCGCGTGACCCCCAATTACAACGTGATGGGCGTTGCCAAGGCGGCGCTTGAGGCGGCGGTGCGGTATCTGGCCAACGATCTTGGTCCGGACGGCATTCGCGTGAACGCCATCAGTCCGGGACCGATGAAAACGCTGGCGGGCAGCGCCATTGGCGGGGCGCGCAAGGTCTTCAAGCACACCGAGGCCAACACGCCGCTGCGCAGCAACGCGACGCTTGAGGCGGTGGGCGGCACAGCCGTTTATCTGTGTTCCGAAGCCGGGGCCTGCACCACAGGCGAGATCATCCGCGTGGACGGCGGCTTCCACGTTCTGGGCATGCCGCAGCATGAGAACCTCTAGGGTTGCGCTTTGTTCATGTCGCGCTGACTGGGCTTTGAGGCTATTTGTGCCCCAGCCGTAGAGGATTTGCGGATTGACCGACACCAAGCCACCGCCGATTTCCAACCTGCTGCGCGAGCTGCCCAATCTGACGCTCATCTGGTCCAGCCCGGTGCGCCCGGTCCTTGTCACGGAGCCGGCGAGCAAAGCGGCGCAGGACGCAGCGCCCATTCTGGTTTTTCCGGGGATCCTCTCGTCGGATCCCGCAACGTCCCTGATGCGGCGCACTTTGCGAAGGAAAGGGTATTACGCCTACGCCTCTAAGCTTGGGGTCGTGACCGGCGTGACCCCGCGCCTGTTCGCCAGGGCGCAGGCGCGGCTCGATCACGTCTTTGACAAGCACCAGCGGCCCATGACGCTTGTCGGGATCAGTCTGGGCGGGCTCTACGCGCGCGTTCTGGCGCAGCGCAATCCGGAGAAAGTCGGTCTGGTGATAACGCTTGGCACGCCGTTCTCGGGCGACCGCCGCGCGAATAACGCCTGGCGTGTGTACGAGGCGATCAACGATCACGGCGTCGACGACCCGCCATTCCCCGATGATCCGAGCCAGAAACCGCCCGCGCACACCATCGCAATCTGGTCTCCCAACGATGGCATCATTGCGCCGGAATGCTCGCGCGGGCTCGAACACGAGCGCGACCTCGCCATCGAGGTGCCCGAGCGCCATTTCGAGCTCTCCGCGAGCCGTCGCTCGATTAACCGCATTCTTGCATTGCTCGAAGAGCACGGCTGCGTCTGACAACGCGGATCGAAACCGATCAATGTATCAGGGCGGTCAGCACTTGGTCGGGCGGGCGGTGCCCATCGGTCCAGAAGCGAATGTTGGCGATCACCTTCTCGCCTGAGGCCTCACGCCCTTCGGCGGTCGCGCTGCCGATATGGGGCAGGGTCATGACGTTGGGGTGATCGAGCAAGCCTTGCGCAACCTCGGGTTCATTCGGGTAGACGTCGAGCCCAGCGCCCGCGAGCGCGCCGCGATGAAGCGCATCGATCAGCGCATCCTGGTCGATCAGTTCGCCGCGCGCTGTGTTGATGATGCTGGCGCCCTCTTTCATCATCCCGATCCGGCGCGCGTCCATCAGGCCGCGTGTTTCGGGGGTAAGAGGGCAGTGAAGCGTGAGGATATCGGCTTCGGCCACCAGATCGTTGATCTCCGGGACAAAGCGCGCGCCGAGCATGCTCTCCACCGCTTCGGGCAATTGTTTGCGATTGGTGTAGGCCACGTTGAGACCGAAGGCGCGGGCGCGGTGCGCGACCGCTTGCCCGATCCGGCCCATTCCGACGATACCCAGCACCTTTCCGCCCAGCTTGCGTCCAAGAAGCCCGGATGGCGCCCAGCCGGTCCATTCCCCGCGACGCACAAGCTGCGTGCCTTCGCGGATGCGGCGCGGGACGCCGATGATCGCCGCCATGGCGATATCGGCGGTGTCGTCGGTGAAGACGCCGGGCGTGTTGGTGACTAGAATCTTGCGCGCGGCAGCGGCGGCAAGGTCGATGTGCTCGGTGCCCGCGCCAAAGCTTGCAATCAGACCCAACCTATCGCCCGCCTGCTCGATCATCGCGCCGGTAATCTGATCGGTCACGGTCGGAACCAGCACGTCGCAGTCCTGCATGGCGGCGACGAGCGCGTCTTCGCTCATTGGCGCGTCGGTGGGGTTGAGGACAGTGTCATACAGTTCGCTCATCCTCGCTTCGACTGAAGGCATGAGATGGCGGGTCACCACCACCTTGGGCTTGCCGGAGGGAAAGTGCGGGGCGTTGTGCGACATGGCCATGGCTAACGCGCTAAAGGCTTGATGCCTGCGCGGTCAAGCGGCCAGACCATGCGCGCCCTTGATGGCTCGGCCTGTGGCTCGTTAAGATCGGGTCATGGGACGAAAGACACACGCAATTCTCGCGATTCTCGGCGCATTCTGGCTGACCTCCTGCGGCGTGGAGACCGCAAGCGCGCAGGGGCGCGAGCCGCCTTACTGGGCCTCGCTTCGGTACGATGAAACGAATATGCGGGTGGGCCCAAGCCGGGAATACCATATTGAATGGGTCTATCGTCGCAAGGGTCTGCCCGTGAGGGTGCTCCGTTCGCGCGACGAGTGGGATCTGGTGCAGGATCCCGAAGGCACCCAAGGCTGGATTTCCGGCAGTCAGCTTTCGCGCACCCGCACCGTCTTGATCACGGGTAACGCGATTGTCGCCTTGCGCGAGGAGCCGCAGGCCGCCTCCAGGCTCCTTTGGCGCGCCGAGCCGGGCGTGGTCGCGCAATTGCTCCGTTGCCAGAAGGACTGGTGCGAAATAGACGCCTCGGGGCGCACAGGATGGGTCAAAGCCAGCCAGTTGTGGGGGGATGAAAATGTCGTGGCGGAGGAACGAGAGGCAGGGTAACCCAGCCGCTATTCCTCAGTCACTTCTTCATCGATCCGCGTGATCGTGTAGCTTGTCTGGCCATCCACGCTCGTGCTTACGATCTTGCCATCCGCATCGGGTTCGCTGTTCGTCCAGCACTTTTCTTGCTGGTTTTCCTCTTCGCCCTCAGGGTCAAAACACATCAGCCCGTCGCGCTCTTCCCACGTACCACTGCCGACCGGCTCCATCGCATCGTTGAGGTCGTTGTAGGTGCCGTCCGCGTTCAAGCGCGTGCGCGAATAGATCTGTGTGCCGTCTCCAGTCGCGTAGAGACCCGGCTGCATTCCCTCGGCGCGCGGCTCAGTCGCCTCTTCCTGCTCGGCCGCAAGGCTTTCCGCTTCGGTCGGCGCCGGTTCGCCCGAACACGCCGCCAAGCCCGCGCTCGCTCCGACCAAGGCTATAGCGTTGAACACCCGCATGCGAAATTCTCCCCCTGACGAATTCTTACGGGGGATACCTAACGCAAAGAGGCGCCTCAGACCACTTCGATCGCCACCGCCGTTGCTTCGCCGCCACCGATGCACAGGCTCGCAACGCCCCTGGTCTTGCCCTGCTGCTTGAGCGCGTTGATCAGAGTGACCAGAATGCGCGTGCCCGAGGCCCCGATCGGGTGTCCGAGCGCGGTCGCGCCGCCGTTGATGTTGATCTTGTCGTGCGCGATCCCGATGTCGCGCATCGCGAACATGGCAACGCACGCGAAAGCCTCATTCACTTCCCAGAGATCCACGTCCTCAACGCTCCAGCCCGCCTTATCGAGGACCTTCTGGATCGCGCCGACCGGAGCGATCGTGAAGTCCTTGGGCTCGCGGGCATGGGCGGCCAATCCGACGACCCTGGCGACCGGCGACTGGCCGTTTTCCTTGGCGACGCTTTCGCGGGTCAGAACGACAGCAGCGGCGCCATCGGAAATGGAGCTTGAGGTCGCCGCGGTGATGGTGCCGTCCTTCGCAAAGGCCGCGCGCAGCTGCGGGATCTTGTCGGGGCGCCCTTTGCCAGGCTGTTCATCAGTGTCGACCGTGACTTCGCCCTTGCGCGTGGCGAACGTGACCGGAACGACTTCGTCCGCAAAGGCCCCGCTTTCGATTGCGGCGTTGGCGCGGTTCAGGCTTTCGATCGCGTAGCCATCCATGTCCTCGCGCGTCAGCTGGTATTCGTCCGCGGTTTGCTGGGCGAAAGAGCCCATGGCGCGGCCTTCCTCGTAAGCGTCTTCCAGCCCGTCGAGGAACATGTGATCATAGGTTGTGTCGTGGCCGATGCGCGCGCCCGAGCGGTGCTTCTTGAGCAAGTAAGGCGCGTTGGTCATGCTCTCCATGCCGCCGCTGATCACATAGTCAATCGTTCCGCTGGCGAGCGCTTCGGCGCCCATGATCACGGTTTGCATGCCGCTGCCGCAGACCTTGTTCACGGTCGTCGCCTGAACTGACATGGGCAGGCCGGCCTTCACGACGGCCTGGCGCGCGGGCGCCTGGCCAAGGCCAGCTGGAAGCACGCATCCCATATAGGCGCGGTCAAACTTCTCCCCTTCAACGCCTGAGCGCTCCACGGCGGCCTTGACAGCGGTCGCGCCAAGATCGGTCGCGGAGACATCCGCCAGGGCGCCCTGCATCCCGCCCATGGGCGTGCGCGCGTAGGAAAGGATGACAATCGGGTCGTCTTTTGAGAATCCGGCGACGGATGGCTGTGTCATGGTTTCGATCCCTTGGAACGGAGAGTGGAGTGTCCGTGTGCGGATTTAGGAAGGCCGGGCGAACTTGGCAATCGGGCAGACCTCGACAATTCGTCTTAGCTTCAAAGGCCAGGGCGCTTGCAACCCGCCACGGATTGCGCGACACAAGTGGCAAATTGAAACCAAGCCTTTCGGGAGAGAGACGATGGCCGACGATCGGCGCGAGGAACAAGAACAGCTGCTCAAATTGCAACGCGACGCGTTCACCGCTTCGCGTCCCGAGCCGATGGCGATGCGCAAGGACCGCATCAAGCGCGCGATGGCGCTGCTCAAGGATCACGCCGAGGACTTCGGCAAGACGATGAGCGCCGACTTCGGCAGCCGGTCGATGGAGCAGTCGATGATCACCGATATCGGCAGCACGATAGGTGCGGGCAAACACGCGCTCAAGCACATGGACAAATGGTCCAAGACCGAAAAGCGCCCCGTTCAGTTTCCGCTTGGGCTGTTGGGAGCGAAGGCCGAGGTGCGTTATGAGCCCAAGGGTGTGATTGGCATCCTTTCGCCGTGGAACTTCCCGGTGAACCTTGCTTTCTCACCGCTTATGCAGGTGCTGGCCGCGGGAAACCGGGCGATGATCAAGCCCAGCGAGTTTACCGAGCGCACCAGTCTTCTCATGGCCGAATTGGTCGAGAAGTATTTTACCCGCGATGAAGTGGCGGTTGTGACGGGCGGCCCGGATGTTGCGGCCGCGTTTTCCGAACTCCCCTTCGATCATCTGGTTTTCACCGGCTCTACGCCGACGGGCCGTCTCGTCATGCAGTCGGCGGCGAAGAACCTTGTCCCGGTGACGCTGGAGCTGGGCGGGAAGTCGCCTGTCATTATGGGCCGCAGCGCCGACTTCGAGAAGGCGGGTGAGCGTATTGCCCTGGGCAAGATGATGAATGCAGGGCAAATCTGCCTTGCGCCCGATTACATGTACGTGCCCGAAGACAAGCAGGACGAAGCGGTGGCCGGCGTTTCGAACGGCGTTGCCAACATGTATCCGACATTGCTGGAGAATGACGACTACGCGTCAATCGTCTCCGACCGCCACTTCGAACGCCTGCAAGGTCTTGTCGAAGACGCTCGCGGCAAGGGCGCCGAGGTTATCGAGGTCAATCCGGGGCATGAGGATTTCTCGAACGCCAACCAGCGCAAGATGCCGCTCAACATTCTGAAGAACGTCACCGATGAGATGCAGGTGATGCAGGAGGAGATCTTTGGCCCGGTCCTGCCGGTGAAGACGTACAAGGCGGTGGATCAGGCGGTCGATTACGTGAACGAGCACGATCGCCCGCTGGGCCTCTATTACTTCGGTGAAGACAAGAGCGAGCAAGAGCGTGTGCTGACCCGCACGATCAGCGGCGGTGTGACGACGAACGATGTGATCTTCCACGTTTCGATGGAAGACCTGCCGTTTGGCGGCGTTGGTCCCTCGGGTATCGGAAGTTATCACGCGATCGAGGGCTTCCGCGAGTTCAGCCACGCGCGCGCCGTCTATCATCAGCCCAGGATCGACATTGCAAAGCTCGGCGGATTCAAGCCGCCCTATGGCAAAGCGACCCAGAAAGCGGTTGCCAATATGATGAAATAGCGGGCTCTTTCAGCGCCGCTTCGACAGAGCTGCAAGGCGGCGCAGGAAGTGTTCGATTTCCTGCAACAAACATACGCGCATTTGCCCGAGTCTCGCCCTTGCTTCGGTAAGGCGACAAGCCTAGGTGACACTTGGGATAAATCAACTTGGACACGCCGCTGTGATCGACCTCAGCCAGTATTTGCCGATACTGATCTTCATCTTTATCGCGCTGGGCCTTTCTGTGCTCTTCGTGTTTCTTCCGATGGGCGTCTCGCGCCTCACAGGCGCACACAACCCCGACGCGGAAAAGCTGTCGGAGTATGAATGCGGCTTTCCTGCTTTCGAAGACGCGCGCAGCCAGTTTGATGTGCGTTTCTACCTCGTCGCGATCAGCTTCATCATCTTCGATCTTGAAGCCGCGTTCCTGTTTCCCTGGGCGGTCAGCCTTGGAGAGACGGGTTGGGTCGGCTGGCTCGGGATGATGACGTTCCTGGGCATTCTTGCCATTGGCCTGACCTATGAGTGGAAGAAAGGAGCTCTGGACTGGGAATGAGCAATTCTTCGACGACCATCACCCCGCCGGTCGCCCCCCTGACTGCGTCTCAAGCCAGCGAAATGATGCCGACCGCGAAAGGCGGCGAAGTCAAACAGCCCGATTCGGACTATTTCAACGCGCTCTCGACCGAGGTGAACGACAAGGGTTTTCTGGTCACCTCGACCGAAGACGTCTTTAACTGGGCGCGCACGGGCTCATTGTGGTGGATGACGTTTGGCCTTGCGTGCTGCGCGGTCGAGATGATCCACGTCAACATGCCGCGCTATGACATGGAGCGTTTTGGCGCTGCCCCGCGCGCGAGCCCACGCCAGTCAGACCTGATGATTGTCGCGGGCACTTTGTGCAACAAGATGGCGCCGGCCTTGCGCAAGGTCTACGATCAGATGTCCGATCCCAAATATGTGATCAGCATGGGTTCGTGCGCCAATGGCGGCGGCTATTACCACTACAGCTATTCGGTCGTGCGCGGCTGTGACCGCATAGTGCCGGTCGATATCTACGTACCCGGCTGCCCTCCCACCGCCGAGGCGCTGCTCTACGGTGTCATGCAGCTTCAGCGGAAGATCCGCCGCGTCGGGACAATCGAGAGATAACGCGCGCCGATGGTCGCTCACTCCGCCCCCAAATACGCCTCTAACGAAGGTGTCCTCGACGCGCTTATTGCGAGTGTCAGCGTCTGGTGCGAAAGCGCGCGCGAAGAGCACGGGGAGATCATCCTCACCACCAAGCGCGACCAGATCGAGACGGTTCTGCGTACGCTGCGCGATGATCACCAGTACCAGCAGCTGATGGAAATCGCGGGCGCGGATTATCCCGAACGGCACGAGCGCTTCGAAGTCGTCTACATGCTGCTCTCGCTGACCAAGAACCATCGGATCATGGTCAAGGTGTCGACCGATGAGAACACGCCGGTGCCCACGGTCACCACGCTGTGGCCCAATGCCGGTTGGCTCGAGCGCGAAGTGTTCGACATGTTCGGAGTGACGTTTGCGGGCAACAAGGATCTGCGCCGCATCCTGACCGATTATGGCTTTGAAGGGCACCCGTTCCGCAAGGACTTCCCGATGACGGGCTACACCGAACTGCGTTATTCCGAGGACGAGAAGCGCGTCGTTTATGAGCCGGTGGAACTGGCGCAGGATATGCGGACCTTCGACTTCCTCTCACCTTGGGAAGGGTCGGACTATGTTTTGCCGGGCGATGAGAAGGCCGCGCCGCCTGAGCCTGAGCCCGAAACGGATGAAGAGGTCGAAGAAGAACCCGTCGATGGCGTCGCATTCGAAATCGAACACGCCGACAGGAGTGAGGAGGGCGAAAACTGATGAAACTCGAAGAATCGCCCACCACGGATGGCAACGTCATAACCAATTATACGATCAATTTCGGCCCCCAGCACCCGGCCGCGCACGGCGTTTTGCGCATGGTGATGGAGCTGGACGGCGAAGTGATCGAGCGCGTCGATCCGCATGTTGGCCTGCTGCACCGCGGCACCGAAAAGCTGATCGAGCAGAAGACTTACCTGCAGGCGCTCCCGTATTTTGACCGGCTCGATTACTGTTCGCCGCTGTGCCAGGAGCACTCTTACGTACTCGCGATCGAGAAGCTGCTCGATCTCGAAGTGCCACTTCGCGCGCAATATCTGCGCGTTCTGTTCGCTGAGCTCACGCGCATCTGCAACCACATGCTCAATATGGGCGCGCACGTGCTTGATGTCGGCGCGTTCACGCCGAACCTGTGGATCATGGACCTGCGCGAAGACTGCATGAACTTTTTCGAGCGGGCCTCGGGTGCGCGGATGCATTCAGCGTGGTTCCGCCCCGGCGGTGTGCATCAGGATGTGCCCGAGAAGCTGCTCGTTGATATTGGCGACTGGCTCGACAACCGCTTCTTCCAGCTGTTCGACGACGCGATGAGCCTTGTGATGGACAACCGCATCTTCAAACAGCGCAATGTCGATATCGCCGTTGTCAGCCGCGATGATGCGATAGCTTGGGGCTTTAGCGGCCCGATGATCCGCGCTGCCGGTATCCCGTGGGACATCCGCAAGTCGCAGCCTTACGATGTCTATGACCGGATGGAATTCGACATTCCGGTCGGCACCAATTCGGACTGCTACGATCGCTTCATGGTGCGCGTGAAGGAAGTGCGCGAGAGCGCCAAGATCATCAAACAGTGCCTGCGTGACATGCCCGAGGGCCCGATTGCGAGCACCGATGGTAAGGTCTCACCGCCCAAACGCGGCGAGATGAAGCAGACGATGGAAGCGCTGATCCACCACTTCAAGCTCTACACCGAAGGCTTCCACGTACCGAAGGGCGAGGTTTACGTTGCGACCGAAAGCCCCAAAGGCGAGTTTGGCGTCTATCTCGTGAGCGATGGCACCAACAAGCCCTACCGCTGCAAGATCCGCCCGACCGCGTTCAGCCACCTTCAGGCGATGGACATGATGAGCAAGGGCCACATGCTGCCCGACGCGACCGCCATTCTGGGCGCGATCGACGTGGTGTTCGGGGAGTGTGACCGGTGATGACTGGTTGGATTCGCAAATACACTCTTCTGGTGGCGGTCTTTGTTGCGGTCGCGATCTATATCGCATCGCGTGAGCTGTTGGCCGCATCGGCCTTGGTGGCTGCAACGATCGCAGTCGTTGTCGGAGCAGCGTCTTCGCATCTTTGGGACCGTTTCGTTATGAATACGGAGGCGACTGATGGCTGACCGCACCCCCGCACCTCATACGCCCGAACTCCGCGGCACTGTGATTTCCTGCGAAAGCAGGAATCCAGCCTCCAACGCCGCATCTGGGCTCCTGCTTTCGCAGGAGATCAAAGGCAGGGAGTGTGACCGGTGATCGCGCTTCTGCTGAGCCTCTACGCTGCGCAAGCCGACGTTCCCGACGCGGCGCCACAAGCTGACATTGCCACCTGCCGCGAAGCCGGAACTGAACAGAGACTGGTGGACGCGTACTCGATACAACGGCACTTGGCAGACCATAGTGTCGAACTTGTCCGCGCAATCCTTCGCGGCGATAATGAGGTGATCAGGTCCAACGTGGCGAGCAATGTGGCTCTGCTCACCTTGGATGAAGCCAACCGTCCGATGCCCCGTGTCGTTGGAGTCGATAAGCTCAAAGATGCGATCCAAGACGCTCGGCCAGTGAGTTATCAGTTCGCCGCGACGCCGCTCGACCGCGATGCCCGCGACCTTTGCGCGCGCAATGACGTGCTCATTACCGTGCTCAGGGCGGACGGACAGGACGGCTACGATGTGTACATGAGCTATCTGCGCGGTTTCCTGTTCGAGGTTGAGATGGTGCCGATTGAGTCGCGCTCTGGAAAACTCGGAGTACGCAGCAATGGCTGACCGCACACCCGCACCGGACACACCCGAATTGCGCGCACGTTGGGGTGACTTTGCCTGGACCAAGGAGAACAAGGCCAGGGCCGATTACCACATCTCCAAATATCCGGACGGGCGCCAGAAATCGGCGGTGATGGCGCTGCTTGACCTTGCCCAGCGTCAGGTTGGCGAAGAGACCGATACGCAGGGCTGGCTGCCCATGCCGGTGATCGAATATGTCGCCGACTATCTCGATATGCCTGCGATCCGCGTGCTCGAAGTCGCGACCTTCTATTTCATGTACAATATGAAGCCGGTCGGGAAGTATCACGTGCAGGTCTGCGGGACGACGCCGTGCATGCTGCGTGGCTCGGACGATATCATCAGCGCTTGCAAGAAACGCGGGATGGCGTTTGGCAAGGTCTCCGAAGACGGCCTTTGGACGCTGACCGAAGTCGAATGCATGGGCAATTGTGCCACCGCGCCGATGGTCCAGATCAACGATGACAATTACGAAGACCTGACGCCCGAACGCCTCGACACCGTGCTCGACGCGCTGGCCAAGGGTGAGCAGCCCAAAGCTGGCACGCAAGAGCCCGGCCGACACACCTCCGAACCCAAGGATGGGGTCACCACGCTCAAGGACATGGTCGACGCCAACCACGATTACCGGGGGGAATGGTGATCAACGGCGCCACCATCGCCTTGATGATGGCCGGACTGATCGGCTTTGGTGTGGGGGCCTACCTCGCCGCAACCGGCGAGCGCACGACCGGCATTGCCTTCATGGGTATGGGGTTAATTTTTCAGGCGCTCACGCTGCGTCAGCTGAAGATGGCCCGACTGGCCAGAAGTGAACAAGAGGGATCGAGCGATGCTGGCTGATAAGGACCGCATCTTTACCAACGTCTATGGCTTCCAGGATTGGGGCCTCAAAGCAGCGCAGGCGCGCGGGGATTGGGACAACACCAAGGCGCTGCTTGAGCGCGGGCAGGACACGATCATCGAAGAAATCAAGGCCAGCGGTCTGCGCGGCCGGGGCGGGGCGGGTTTCCCCACCGGTCTTAAATGGTCGTTCATGCCCAAGGAAAGCAAGGACGGTCGTCCCAGCTTTCTCGTGATCAATGCCGACGAATCCGAGCCAGGCAGTTGCAAGGACCGCGAGATCCTGCGCCACGATCCGCACAAGCTCGTCGAAGGCGCTCTGGTTGCCGGCTTCGCCATGCGCGCGCGGGCGGCCTATATCTACATTCGCGGGGAATATATCCGCGAGGCCGAAACGCTTCAGGCGGCGATTGACGAGGCGTATGACGCGGGCCTCATCGGTAAGAATGCGAGCGGTTCGGGCTACGACTTCGATGTCTTCATGCATCGCGGCGCGGGCGCCTACATTTGCGGCGAAGAGACCGCGATGATCGAAAGCCTCGAAGGCAAGAAAGGCCAACCGCGCCTCAAGCCGCCGTTCCCGGCGGGCGCAGGGCTGTATGGCTGCCCGACCACCGTCAATAATGTCGAGAGCATCGCGGTCACGCCCACCATCCTGCGGCGCGGCGCGAGCTGGTTCAACAGCTTCGGGCGCGAGAACAACGCGGGCACAAAGCTGTTCCAGATCAGCGGGCATGTCGAAAACCCCTGCGTCGTCGAAGAGGCGATGAGCATTCCGTTTGAGGAACTGATCGAGAAGCACTGCGGCGGCATTCGCGGTGGATGGGACAATCTGCTCGCCGTCATTCCGGGTGGCTCCTCGGTGCCGCTGGTGCCCGCCGAGCAAATCCGCGAAGCGCCGATGGATTTTGACGGTTTGAAGGAGCTGGGTTCCGGTCTTGGCACCGCGGCGGTGATCGTGATGGACAAGTCCACCGATATCGTGCGCGCGATTTCGCGTTTGAGCTACTTCTACAAGCACGAAAGCTGCGGCCAGTGCACGCCCTGCCGCGAAGGCACGGGGTGGATGTGGCGCGTCATGGAGCGCCTGCGCACTGGCGATGCAGCGATCGAGGAAATCGACATGCTGCACGAAGTCACCAAGCAGGTCGAAGGGCATACGATTTGCGCTCTTGGTGACGCCGCCGCGTGGCCGATCCAGGGCCTGATTCGCCACTTCCGCCCCGAGTTGGAACGCCGGATAGTAGAACACAACGCGCAATTCGCGGAGGCGGCGGAGTGATTAGTCCCACCTTCTCCAGTCACCCTGAACTTGCTTCAGGGTCTATCTCACTGAATGCACTGTCAGTCGCTGAGGCTCGATGGATGCTGAAACAAGTTCAGCATGACGGAGTATGCTGTGCCTAAAGTCACCGTAGACGGCGAAGAAATCGAAGTTCCGGCGGGCGCGACTGTCCTTCAGGCGTGCGAGCTTGCTGGTAAGGAGATTCCGCGTTTTTGTTACCATGAACGCTTAAGTATCGCTGGTAACTGCCGGATGTGCCTTGTTGAAGTGAAGCCGGGGCCGCCCAAGCCGCAGGCATCCTGCGCGCTGCCCGCTGCCGACAATCAGGAGATCCGGACCGACACCCCGATGGTCAAGAAGGCCAGAGAGGGCGTGATGGAGTTTCTGCTCGTCAATCACCCGCTCGATTGCCCGATCTGCGATCAGGGCGGGGAATGCGATCTCCAGGATCAGGCGATGATGTACGGGCGCGGGGCATCGCGCACCAAGGAGCACCGCCGCGCGGTAACCGAGAAATATATGGGCCCGCTGATCAAGACGGTCATGACCCGCTGTATCCACTGCACACGCTGCGTTCGTTTCTCCGAGGAAATAGCAGGCGTTGACGAAATCGGCGCGCTCTATCGCGGCGAGGACATGCAGATCACGACCTATCTTGAGCAGGCGGCCAAGCACGAGCTTTCCGCCAATGTGATCGATCTGTGCCCGGTCGGCGCTCTGACGTCGCGCCCTTACGCCTTTGAGGCGCGCCCTTGGGAGTTGAAGCGCACGCTGAGTATCGATGTCTCGGATGCGGTTGGCGCCAACATCTCGTTGCACTCAAAGGGACGCGAAGTGATGCGTGCCCTTCCGCGCGTGAACGACGATGTGAACGAAGAATGGCTCTCCGATAAAGGCCGCTACCAGGTCGATGGCCTGACCAAGCGTCGCCTCGACAAGGTTTACGTGCGCAAAGGCGGCAAGCTTCAGGCGTCCGACTGGAACGAAGCGTTTGGGAGCATCGCCAGCGCTCTCGGATCGGACAAGAGCTCCATCGCGGCGGTCGCGGGCGACCTGGTTGATTGCGAGACGATGTTTGCGGCCAAGGCGCTGCTGAAGGCGTGCGGCTCTTCTCTCACCGAAGCGCGCCAGACGGGTATGACCTACGATGTCTCGAACATCGCTGCGGTCAATTTCAATTCGACGCTCGCCGGGATCGAGACCGCCGACGCTATCCTGATCATCGGCAGCCACGTGCGCTGGGAGGCGCCCCTGGTGAACCCGCGCCTTCGTAAGGCGGTAAAGGCGGGAGCGAAGGTCTTTGTCATCGGGCCCGAATGGGAGACGACCTTTCCGACGACGTTCCTGGGGACCGATCTCAAGGTGCTCAACCGCGTACCCAAGGCATTGGGTGATGCAATGATGGCGGCGGAGCGCCCGGCGGTGATCCTGGGCGGTGCGGCTCTCGCCAAGGGTGCGCTGGCTCCGGCGCTCAAGCTGATCGACAGGTTTGGCCTCGTCAAAGACGATTGGAATGGTTTCAACGTGCTCCACATGAGCGCGGCGCGCATGGGCTCGCTGATGCTCGACTTCACGGTCGAGGGTGGCATGGCCGACATCGCAGACGCCAGGCCAAAGGTTACCCTCAGCCTCGGCGCGGACGAGATGGACTTCGCTCCCTTTGCGGGCAGCCTCAAGGTCTATATCGGCCATCACGGCGACAAGGGCGCGCACGCAGCCGACGTGATCCTGCCCGCGGCGAGCTACGCCGAAAAGGACGGGACTTACGTCAACACAGAGGGTCGTGTGCAGTTCGCTGAGAAAGCGGTCTTTGCTCCCGGTGACGCGCGCGAGGACTGGACGATCCTGCGCGCGCTGGCGGATGCTTTGGGCGTGAGCGTCGGCTTTGACAGCTTCGGAGAGCTGCAATCGGCGATGATCGCCGAAGTGCCTGCGCTGGGCGAAGAGGGCCTCGCGGATTACGGCGCTCTGCCCAAGGCGGACGCCAGCGCCAAGGCGGAAGGCGAGATCACCGCTTACCCGATCACCGACTTCTACCTCACCAACCCGATCGCCCGGGCGAGCCAGGTCATGCAGCAATGCTCCGCCGAACTGCTCCACGCGGACGGGATCAAGGAGGCAGCGGAATGAGTTTTCTGCGCTCAATGATTTCCTGCGAAAGCAGGAATCTAGTTTCCACTGTCGGAACTGGGCTCCTGCTTTCGCAGGAGCGCAAGAAAGGCCCGTCCTCGTGACCCCCTTCTTCCAATCGCTCGGCCTTCCATACGAATGGGCCTGGACCATTGCGACGGTGCTCGGGATTGTGATCATCTCGTTGCTCGTGATGCTGGCCGTCGCCATGGTCATCTATGTCGACCGAAAGGTGCTTGGCGCGATCATGCTGCGCCGGGGACCGAATGTGGTGGGCCCGTTTGGCTTACTCCAGTCCTTTGCCGATGGCCTCAAGGTTTTCCTCCAAGAGACCATCATCCCCAGCGCGGCGAATAAGGGCATCTTCCTTCTCGCGCCGATCATTACCTTCACCGTGGCGCTCGCCGCCTGGGCGGTGATCCCGTTTGACGCTGGCATGGTGATGGCGGACATCAATGTCGGCCTGCTCTACATCCTCGCGATCAGCTCTCTGGGCGTTTACGGCGTGGTGATGAGCGGGTGGGCGTCGAACTCGAAATACCCGTTCTTCTCGGCCATGCGGGCGGCGGCGCAGATGATCTCTTACGAGGTCTCCATCGGCTTTGTGCTGGTGTGCGTGGTGCTGTTCGTGGGCTCATTCAATATGAGCGAGATCGTGATGAGCCAGAAGGGCTTTGGCCTTGGCCTCATAAACGCGCATTTGGTGCACCCGCTGCTGTTCCCGATGTTCGTCGTGTTCTTCATTTCGGCGCTGGCGGAAACCGCGCGCGCGCCGTTTGACCTGACCGAGGCGGAAAGCGAGCTCGTTGCGGGATACCAAACCGAATATTCGAGCATGGCTTTCGCGCTGTTCTGGCTCGGCGAATACGCCAATATCCTGCTGATGTGCTCGCTGTGCACCCTGCTGTTCTTCGGCGGATGGCTGCCGCCGCTGGAACTGCCGTTCCTATACTGGGTGCCGGGGATCGTGTGGTTCCTGCTCAAGACGTTCCTGTTCTTCTTCATGTTCAGCTGGATCTGGGCGACTGTGCCGCGCTATCGCTATGACCAGCTGATGCGGCTTGGCTGGAAGGTGTTCCTGCCCATGAGCCTTGTGTTTGTCGCGCTGGTCAGTGGTTACCTGATGGCGATTGGACACTTTGCAAAATGACTACCGCAATCCAGCTCCTTAAGTCGTCCGCCGCACTCGTCACCCCGACGAAGGCCGGGGGCCAGACTGCAACCTCCGACCGGGATTCCGGCCTTCGCCGGAATGACGGAGAGAAGAGATGACCTCCATCGCTCAACTCGCAAAGTCGTTCACCCTGTGGGAATTCCTCAAGGCACATGCGCTGACCTTGAAGTATTTCTTCAAGCCCAAGGTGACGATCAATTATCCCTTCGAGAAGTCGCCTCTGTCCCCGCGTTTTCGCGGGGAGCATGCGCTGCGCCGTTATCCCAATGGCGAAGAGCGCTGCATCGCGTGCAAATTGTGCGAAGCGGTGTGCCCGGCACAGGCGATCACGATCGAGAGCGAACCGCGTGAGGACGGCAGCCGTCGCACCACGCGCTATGATATCGACATGACGAAATGCATCTATTGCGGCTTTTGCCAGGAGGCTTGCCCGGTGGATGCCATCGTCGAGGGGCCGAACTTCGAATACGCCACCGAAACGCGCGAGGAACTGCTCTACGACAAGGCGAAATTGCTTGCGAACGGTGACAAATGGGAACGGGCCATTGCGGCCAATCTTGAAGCGGATGCGCCCTATCGCTAGGGGGCTTCGCAAGGTTTAGGGATCGGTGATTCCGTCGCTTTCGTCATCCCGGCGAAGGCCGGGATCCAGCAAGGACAGGGATCAAAAAGCCGTATTCTGGACCCCGGTCTACGCCGGGGTGAAGAATGTAGCGAAAACGTCATGATACAGGCTCTCGCCTTCTACCTTTTTGCAAGCGTTGTGATCGCCAGCGCCGTGATGGTGATCATGGCCCGCAACCCCGTGCATTCCGTCCTGTGGTTGATCCTCGCCTTCTTCAACGCGGCGGGCCTCATGGTGCTGGTCGGGGCGGAGTTCATCGCGATGCTGCTGGTGATCGTCTATGTGGGCGCGGTCGCGGTGCTGTTCCTGTTCGTCGTCATGATGCTCGACATCGACTTTGCCGCGATGCGCGCGGGGTTTATTCGCAACTTCCCGCTCGGCATTCTTATCGCCGCCATTCTCCTTGCCGAACTGATGCTGGCTGTGGGTGCTTACGGAGCCGGCGGTATCGAGCTTGGCCAGACCGACGGCAGCGCCGCAACGCCGGTCGGTGCAAGCAATATCGAGGCGATCGGTGCGCTGCTTTACGGGCGCTACATTCTCCTGTTCGAGATCGCCGGGATCATCCTGCTGGTAGCCATGATCGGCGCCATTGTCCTCACTCATCGCGAACCCAAGCCCGGCGCGCGTGGTCGTCAGGACATCGGCAAGCAGATTGCCCGTCGCCCAGAGGAAGCCACTGTCATGAAGCAGCCGACCGTCGGCGAAGGGGTCGAGCTGTGAACGAGATTATCGGCATCGAACATTACCTAGTGGTGGGTGCGATCCTGTTTGTGCTCGGCGTGCTGGGTATTTTCCTCAACCGCAAGAATGTGATCGTCATCCTTATGGCCGTCGAGCTCATCCTGTTGGCGGTAAACATCAACTTTGTCGCCTTCAGCGCGTTTATGCAGGATCTGGTTGGACAGGTCTTTGCGATGCTGGTGCTGACGGTCGCAGCGGGTGAAGCGGCCATTGGGCTTGCCATTCTCGTCATCTACTTCCGCGGTCGCGGTACTATCGCGGTCGACGACGTGAACCGGATGAGAGGGTAGGGCACCGATGCATTCCATCCTCTTCGTTGTCTTCGCACCGTTAGCGGCCGCGATCATCGCAGGCTTTGGCAACCGCATGCTCGGTAACACCGGCGCGAAGTTGGTCACGACCGGCGCGCTGTTCCTATCAGCCGCGCTTAGCTGGCCGATCTTTATCGGGTTCCTGACTGGAAGCGCGTCCGCTGAAGTCGTGCCGGTGCTCCAATGGGTGCGCTCGGGCGACATGACGTTCGATTGGGCGCTGCGGGTCGACACCCTCACCGCGGTCATGCTGGTGGTGATCAACACCGTCTCCGCCCTCGTTCACCTCTACAGCTGGGGCTATATGGATGAGGATCCCTCGCAGCCCCGCTTCTTCGCGTACCTCTCGCTGTTTACCTTCGCCATGCTGATGCTGGTGACCGCCGATAACCTTGTGCAAATGTTCTTCGGCTGGGAAGGGGTCGGGCTCGCCTCCTATTTGCTCATCGGGTTCTGGTATCACAAGCCGAGCGCGGGCGCGGCGGCCATCAAGGCTTTTGTGGTCAATCGAGTGGGCGATCTGGGCTTCATGCTTGGCATCTTCGGCACGTACCTTGTGTTCAGCACGACTTCGATTCCCGAAATCCTCGAAGCGGCTGCGTCGATGAGCGGAGCGACGATTGGCTTTCTCGGCGCGCGCTGGCCGACCATGGACATTCTCTGCATCCTGCTCTTCATCGGGGCGATGGGAAAATCCGCGCAACTGGGCCTTCACACCTGGCTTCCGGACGCGATGGAGGGCCCAACGCCTGTCTCGGCGCTGATCCACGCCGCGACCATGGTGACCGCGGGCGTGTTCATGGTGTGCCGCCTCTCACCCATGTTCGAAGCCGCCCCGATTGCGCTGGCCATGGTGACAGTCGTGGGCGCAGCGACGTGCTTCTTCGCCGCGACGATCGGCACGACGCAATGGGACATCAAGCGCGTGATCGCGTATTCGACCTGTTCGCAGTTGGGCTATATGTTCTTCGCCGCGGGCGTTGGCGCCTATGGTGCGGCGATGTTCCACCTGTTTACCCACGCCTTCTTCAAGGCGCTGCTGTTCCTGGGTGCGGGCTCGGTCATCCACGCGATGCACCACGAGCAGGACATGCGCTATTATGGCGGGCTTCGTAAGCGTATTCCGATTACCTTCTGGGCGATGATGGCGGGCACGCTCGCGATCACGGGGCTGGGCGTCTATCACCTTGGTGCAGGGTTCGCAGGCTTCTGGTCGAAGGACGCGATTATTGAGGTTGCTTTTGCTCGCGGCACGGGCGCGGCGAGCTTTGCGTTCTGGATGGGCGTTATCGCGGCGCTGCTGACGAGCTTCTACTCCTGGCGCCTGATGTTCCTGACATTCTGGGGAACACCGCGCTGGATCGAGAGCGAGCATATCCAGCACTGCGTTCACAAAACGCCGGAAGAAGCGGGTGCGGATACAACCGGGGGGTATCACCCGCACGAAAGTCCGTGGGTCATGCTGATCCCGCTGATTGTGCTGACCGTCGGCGCTGTTGCGGCCGGTCAGATCTTTGCGCCCGCTTTCCTTGATAGCGCAGATTTCTGGGGCGGTTCGATATTTTACAATGAGAACTTGATCCACGCGATGCACGAGGTTCCCTACTGGGTAAAATACTCGGCGTTTGTCGTGATGCTGTTGGGGCTTAGCGGGGCGGTCTACGCATATCTGTTGAAGCCGGATGTTCCCGCAAAGTTTGTGAGCGCCGTCGCTCCGTTGCACAATTTCGTGTTTCGCAAATGGTACTTCGATGAGTTGTATGACGCGATCTTTGTAAAGCCTGCCTTCTGGTTCGGGCACCAGTTCTGGAAGCTGGGCGATATCGCGACGATTGATCGCTTTGGCCCCAATGGCGTTGCCTGGGCTGTTCAGCGCGGCGCCGTCGCGGCCAAAAGCATCCAGTCGGGCTATCTCTACACCTACGCCTTGATCATGCTCCTCGGGCTGATCGCGGCGACAACCTACGCGTTGCTCTAGGGGGCCTCATTTCAATCATGGACGGCTTCCCTATTCTATCGATCATGCTGCTCGTGCCCCTCGCTGGCGCGATCATCTGCCTGTTCGTTGAAGCCAACGCGGCGCGATGGACCGCGCTCTTGGCAACATTCGCCACCTTTGCGCTCGGCGTGATGCTGTGGGCGAATTACGATATTGGCGGTGACCAGTGGCAGTTCACTGAGCGCGCCGAACTCGTCGCCGGTTTCAGCTACGCGCTGGGCATCGATGGCATTTCGCTTCTGCTCATAATGCTCAGCGTCTTCCTGATGCCGATCTGCGTTCTGGCCAGCTGGGGGGCGATCCAGAAGCGTGTCGGCGAGTATATGTCCGCCTTCCTGTTCATGGAAACTCTGATGATCGGCACGTTTGCCGCGCAGGATATCTTCCTTTTTTACGTCTTCTTTGAAGCTGGTCTGATCCCGATGTATCTGATCATCGGCGTGTGGGGCGGCGACAATCGCATTTACGCGAGCTACAAATTTTTCCTCTACACGCTGATCGGTTCGGTCCTGATGCTGATCGCGATGTTCTGGATGGTCGCCCTGGCCGGCACCTCGGACATCCCGACATTGATGCAATACGACTTTCCCGCGGGCGCTCAGACCTGGCTTTGGCTGGCCTTCTTCGCAAGCTTTGCGGTGAAGGTGCCGATGTGGCCGTTCCACACCTGGCTGCCCGATGCGCACGTGCAAGCGCCCACGGCGGGTTCGGTGATCCTTGCGGGCGTTCTGCTGAAACTGGGTGGGTACGGCTTCCTGCGTTTCAGCCTTCCAATGTTCCCGCAGGCATCGGCTGATTTCGCCTGGCTCGTTTTTGCGCTCTCGATGGTGGCGGTCGTCTACACCTCGCTTGTCGCGCTGGTTCAGCACGACATGAAGAAGCTCATCGCCTATTCCAGCGTTGCGCACATGGCGATTGTGACGGTGGGCCTGTTTGCCTTCAACGTGCAAGGGCTGGAAGGCGCGGTGATCATCATGCTCAGCCACGGCCTCGTCTCTGGCGCGCTCTTCTTGTGCGTGGGCGTCATCTATGACCGCCTGCACACTCGCGAGATCGAGCGTTACGGCGCGCTCAGCAACAACATGCCCTATTACGCACTGTTCTTCCTGCTGTTCACGATGGCGAGTATCGGTCTGCCGGGCACCAGCGGTTTCGTGGGCGAATTCCTCTCGCTTGCGGGCATTTATCAGGTTTCGACGACCGTGGCGCTGATCTGCACCACGGGTATCATTCTGGGCGCAGCCTACATGCTCTACCTCTACCGCCGGGTCGCTTTCGGTCCGGAGAAGAACGAGGACGCGCAGGCGATGGGCGACATATCGCCGCGCGAATGGGCCATGCTTGCACCCATTGCTGCCGTTGTCATGTGGATGGGCGTTTATCCGGAGAGTTTCCTCGCCCCCATGCGCGCGGATATCGCCGCGCTTGACGCGCGCATCGCTGCGGCCGCGCCTGCAAGCGACAGCCAACTGGCAGTCGGAACCCCGAAAGCGGATGCCGCTAACGCTGTTCCCTATGTTGAGAGCCACTCTAACGACGCGAAGGATGGCGAACACTAATGGATTTCGCATCCTCCTTCGCGCTCACGACGGCCGAGCTCATCCTGACCGGCGCGGGCCTGGTCCTGCTGCTTTGGACGGCGTGGGCCGGCGATAAAGCCGCCAAGCCGATCGCCTACGCCGCCGTTCTGGCGTTCTTCGCAGCCGGCTTCACGCTTGTGCCTGGCCTTCACGATGGCGCTATCGGACCAGCGACGCTTGCTTTTGGCGGGCTGTTGAAGATCGACAGTTTTGCACTCTTTTCCAAAGCGCTGATCTATCTTGCCGCTATTGGCTGCCTTCTGGTTGCGCCCGGATTTTTCAATAGCGACGCGGCGGGCACCGAGCGGGGAATGCGCGCTGAATACGCGGTGTTGGTCCTGTTTGCCGCGCTGGGCATGAGCCTGATGGTTTCGGCCAATGATTTCATGTCGCTCTATTTGGGGCTCGAGCTCAACAGCCTTTCAGCCTATGTCCTTGCATCGATCCTGCGCGCGGACACCCGATCCGCCGAAGCCGGACTGAAATACTTCGTGTTGGGCGCGCTGGCCTCCGGCATTCTGCTCTACGGCGTAAGTCTGTTGTATGGTTTCACAGGCGGCACTGACTTTGCGGGCGTGCGCGCGGGGTTGACCGGAGAACTTGGCACTGGTGCCCTGTTCGGCCTCATCTTCGTGATGGCTGGCCTGGCGTTCAAGATTGCGGCTGTGCCCTTCCACATGTGGACGCCGGACGTCTACGAGGGTGCGCCGACCCCCGTAACCGCCTTCTTTGCCACCGCGCCCAAGGTCGCAGCCGTGGCGCTGACCGCGCGCGTGGTCTTCGAAGTGTTTGGAGCGCAGGTCGAAGCGTGGCGTCAGATCGTGATGTTCACCGCGCTGGCTTCGATCGTCTTCGGCGCGCTGGGCGCGATTGGTCAGGAGAATCTGAAGCGTTTGCTGGCGTATTCGTCGATCAACAATGTCGGCTTCATCCTGCTCGGCCTTGCAGTCGCGAACCAGGCCGGGGCAGCCTCAATGCTGGTCTACCTTTTCATCTACGTCGCAATGAGCCTTGGCAGCTTCACGGCCCTGCTTATGCTGCGCAGCAAAGAGGGGGATCTTTACGAAACCTTCGGCGATATTGCGGGCCTTGCTGTCACACGCCCGGCGATCGCCTGGGGCCTGTTGTTCCTCATGTTCAGCCTTGCGGGTATTCCCCCGCTGCTTGGTTTCTACAGCAAGTTCGTTGTGTTTCAGGCGACAGTTGAGGCGGGTCTGGTAGCCTTCGCCGCAATTGCCATCGCCGCGAGCGTGATCGGCGCGTTCTACTACATCAAGTTCGTCAAGGTCATGTTCTTCGACGAGCCAGTGGATCTGGTCACCGGCAAGAGCGGTACCGCGCACTGGGTGCTGCTGGCGGTGACGGCGGCCATCATTTCGCCCATCGGCTATCTGCTGACCCCTTCACTGACTGACTTGGCGGGCAAGGCTGCTGGCGCCCTGTTCCTCACGATTTGATACATCTCGTAGACCAAACGAGCTCGACCAACGCTGACGTGGCCGCCGCCGTGCGATCAGGCGAGGTTCGTGAAGGGGACTGGCTCGTTGCGCGTCGCCAAACGGCGGGCAAGGGTCGTCAGGGGCGCGAATGGTTCGACGGATCGGGCAATTTCATGGGGTCGACCGCGGTTGCGCTTCACCCCAGCGATCCGCCCCCGGCAACCTTGAGCTTCGTGACCGCGCTTGCGGTGTATGAGGCGGTACAAGAAGCCCTCTCAGGAGCAGCGCAGCCCAGACTTAAGTGGCCCAACGACGTGTTGATCGGTGGGGGCAAGCTTGCCGGCATTCTGCTCGAACGGGTTAGAGACCGTGTCGTTGTGGGCGTTGGCGTCAATCTGGCCAAGGCGCCGGATTTACCGGACCGCAAGGCGGCGGCGCTGGCGGATTTCATCCCCACTCCGGATTTGGAGCCGTTTGCGGACACGCTGTCGCGGCGCTTCGCAGAGCGTCTGGCGAACTGGCGTCAATTGGGCCTGGCAACCCTGCTTAAAGAGTTTCAGCTGTGTTCGGTGCACGCCCCCGGCGCGCGCGTGCGCGTGCACGATCAGGACGGCAGCTGTATCGAAGGCGCCTTCGCCGGTCTTGATGACAGCGATGGCGCCTTGCGCCTTCGCTTGGCGGATGGCTCAGAACGTGTCATTCGCGCCGGGGATATAGTTTAAGAGGCAATTCCATGCTGCTTGCCGCCGATGTCGGAAACACCAATGTCGTTTTTGCGCTGTTCGACAACAGCGGGGAAGGCGTTCCTGCGCTCAAGGCGCGCTGGCGCATCGCCACTGATCCGCGGCGCACCGGGGATGAATACGCCGTTTGGCTGCTGCAATTGCTGAAGATCGAGGGCGTCGCGCGTGAGGATATCACGCAGATCATCTTCGCATCGGTGGTGCCCCGCGCGGATCACAACCTCGATGTGCTGGCGCAAAAGTACTTTGGCATTACGCCGCTGTTTGCAGGGCAGGGCGCGGCGCGCTGGCGGTTCGAGATCGATGTCGACCAACCCAGTTCGCTGGGCGCTGATCGCGCGCTCAACATCTTGGCCGCGCATTACAAGTATGGGGGAGACCTGATCGCGGTCGACTTCGGAACTGCGACCAAGTTTGAGGCCATCGACTTCAACGGAGCTTACAAGGGCGGCTCGATCGCGCCCGGCATTAACCTTTCACTCGACGCCTTGGTAGGCAAGACGGCGAAGCTGCCGCGCATCGCGATACGCGCGCCTGACAGTACCAGCGTCATCGGTCGCAATACCGAGGATCAGATGCTGATCGGCGTTTTCTGGGGTTATGTTGCCATGATGGAGGGCATCATTGAGCGAATGAAGGCGGAGATTGGGCGTTCCGCAAAAGTGGTCGCGACCGGCGGATTGGCGGTCCTCTTCGACGAGGCCACCGGTGCTTTCGACCATGTCGATGTGGACCTGACGATCGAAGGCCTTGCTATCCTGGCGCAGCAGGCCACTAGCGGCGAATAGAACAACCAACCGACTGACAGCGCGTGAAAAAAGACTTTACCCCCGAAAACGAGCTTCTCTTTCTGGCGCTTGGAGGCTCCGGCGAGATCGGCATGAACGTCAACCTGTACGGTTGCGAGGGCAAATGGTTGATGGTGGATCTGGGTATGACGTTCTCGGGCGGCGAATATCCGGGCGTTGACCTCGTGTTTGCCGATCTCGACTTCATTGAGGAGCGCGTGGACGATCTTCTCGGGGTTGTGCTCACACACGCGCATGAGGACCATATTGGGGCGGTCCCCTACTTCGCCGGGGAGCTTGGCGTTCCACTGTATGCGACGCCGTTCACCGCCGATCTGGTGGCGCGCAAGTTGGAAGAGGCGGGCCTGCTAGGGCAGGTTGAACTCAATATCATCGAGGACGATCATGGATCTTTCGATCTGGGGCCTTTCAGTGTCGCCTATGTCCCGCTCGCGCATTCGATTGCGGAGGGGAACGCGCTTCTGATCGACACGCCCTATGGCCGCGTCTTCCACACCGGGGACTGGAAGCTGGACGAGGAGCCCATCATCGGTGAGCCGACCACCCAGGAAGAGCTTCAGGCAATGGGCGAGCGGGGCATTCTGGCGCTCGTATGCGATAGCACCAATGTCTTCAATCCCAACCCTTCCGGGTCCGAAGGCGCGGTTCACCGGGCCTTGATGGAAGAGATCGCCGCGCACGCCGGCAAACGTGTCCTTGTCACGACGTTTGCAAGCAACGTTGCGAGGTTGCAGACTCTGGGCGAGGTTGCGCGTGAAACCGGGCGGCAGGTCTGTGTGGCGGGTCGTTCGCTTGATCGCATCATCGCCGTCGCGCAGGACAACGGTTATCTCGTCGATTTCCCCGAACCCGTTGACTTTGACACAGCCATGGGTCTGCCACGCGGCGAGGTTCTGATCTTGGCAACCGGCGGGCAGGGTGAACCGCGCGCTGCGCTGAGCCGGATCGCCGATGACAGCCACCCGATCGAGCTTTCGAGCGGGGATGTCGTGCTCTTCTCTTCGCGTCAGATCCCGGGTAACGAGATCGCTATCGGCAAGGTTCAAAACCAGCTTGCGGACAAGGGCGTCACGATGGTGACCGACCGGCAGAGCCTTATTCACGTTTCGGGCCATCCGGGCCGACCGGAGCTTGAAGCGCTGTACAGCTGGTTGCGTCCCGAAGTGCTTGTGCCCGTCCACGGTGAGATCCGGCATATGCGCGAGCAAGCGCGGCTTGGCGCCTCGTGCCAGATTCCGAACAATGTTGTTCAGAAAAACGGCGAGATCGTGAAGCTGGCACCTGGCAAGCCAAGTGTGGTGGCTCGGGTCGTGAGTGGCCGACTGGTGCTTGACGGCGATATCATCGCGCCTGCGGATGGCGAAGCGGTTACGATGCGGCGCCGGATTGCGCATGAGGGCGTGCTCCTCGTCGTTCTTGAACGCGGCGCGCTTCCCTTGATCGAAGCCATTGGTCTTCCCCTGGACGAGGATATGCCCGATTTTATCGAAGAGACACAGCAAGACATCCTCAAAGCCATCGGGAAGCTGCGCGGCAAAGATGCAAGGGATCCCGCCGCCGTTCATGAAGCGGCCCGTCTCGCCGCGCGCCGCGCGGCGCGCCGATGGTCGGGCAAAAGCCCTCAGGTTCGGGTGATCATGCCCGCCCAAGGCCAGCGAAGTTGAGGTCGACGTCGTGGAATGGACTTCGATCCTGGCGATCTACTTTCTGATCTGGGTGCTGAGCGCCTTCGTGCTGCTGCCCTTTGGCGTGAAGACTGCCGACGAAGCGGGTGTTGCCAAAGTGCCCGGTCAGGCTGATAGCGCTCCGGCCAACTTTCGGCCCGGTCCGCTGATCATTCGAGCAACGATCATCGCGGCCCTGCTGACCACGATCTATGCGCTCAATTACGAATATGGGTGGATCACGGTCGAGAACATCGACGTGCTGCCGACGCCAGAGCAATTCAAGCGTTCCCAGTAGAGCAAAGCCTCACGTGCGCAGCCGCTCAATGCTTTGCGCCAGCGCCACGTAAAGCTTGCCCACGTCCGATCCGAGAATGGTGACGCTGAGCGCGTTCCCGTCGCGCGTGGAGAGCATGGCGCGAAGCATCGCTTCAAAGTCATGAATGTAGCGATTGACATGCGCCTTGAAGGTCTCGTCGCTTTGATACAGCTCCGCGACGCCCTTTGCATCGTTGTTGTCCAGCAGGCGCACCGCGCGCCGGGTGAATATGCCGCGATCGCCTTTGAGGTAGGAATCCCAGGCCGTGTCCGAAACCTCGGTCGCCATCGCGCCGGTGATATCGATCGCTGAGGAATTGAGACTGTCGGTGATAAGCGCCATGCGCCGCGTGAAGTCGCTGTTCACTTGCTCCTCGGCAAGGTCGCGCGCGCGCGCAACTCGCTGCTCAAGATTGCTGATGAGGTCGTTCACCCGTCCTAACTGATCGCGCAACTGGATCGTCGCCTCGCGCCCGACGCCGGAGGCGTGCGCTGCGGCCTGTTCCATGGCTCCGATCGCTTCAGCGCTGTCGCTGCGAAGCGACTTTTCGAGCGCAGCGACTGCCTCGTGACTGAGTTCGGAAGCAAGCGCGCTGACCTTGGTCCGCGCCCCTTCATCGAGGGTTGCCATGGTTGCTTTGGTGGCTTCTTCCAGTTTGTCGAGCGCTTCGATCAGGGCATTCTGCGTCTCGTCTGCAAAGGATTCGCTATCCTGAGACAAGCGTTCAAGTGCACCGCGCAAGCCATTGAGCTTCGCGAGGGCTTCGTCGGAGCTGTCCGCGATTCTCGCCTGCAACGCCTCGATAGAAGCGTCAGTCTGCACCAAGCCCTCGTTGGTCTTGATCAGATAGGAAGAGAGGTCTTCGCTTTTCTCACTCATCGCGATCATCGTCCGGCCCAGCCGCGCCGAGCGCTCTTCAAGCGACGTGAGGTGCTCGGAGGCGGTGTCGATCGCTTGCGGCAGATCTTCGCGGCTGTGCTTTGCGCCGGACTGAATGATCTCAAGCAAGCGGACACTGGCGTCGGTCAAGGCGCTGAGGTTGGCTTCCGCTTCGATCAGCAAGGCGCGCTTTACCTCCAGTCGCTTGCCGAGGTCGTCCATGCCCTCGGTCAAGCCAGTGCGGGTGTTCACACCGAGTTCGCGTACGCGCTCGATCGTCTCGCTGAGCGTGTCGAGCTGTTTCGCCATCTCATCGCCGTGAGCGACAAGCTTTTCGGTTTCGGCAAGCTGCGCATCGCGTTTCTCGGCCAACGTGTCTTCTAGCGCTGCGAGACGCTGCGACAGGGCTTCGGCTGCCTCGGCTTCGCGAGCGTCGAATTCAGATTGGCGACGGGCCATTTCCTCGAAGAAACGAGCATCGCGCGTCTGCATTCGGTGATCGAACCTTTCGGCTTCCTCGTGAAGCTCCTTGACGCGCTTTTGCGAGGCTTCCAGCGCCTGCTTGTCGAGGCCATCAAGCACGCTGATCATGTCCGTAACATCGTGCTCCATCCGGTCCTTCGATTCGCGCAGTCTTTCTTTGGCCTCGTCTTCCGCCTTTCGCATCTGCGCCCCGATCGCGCGCGTTTCGGACTGAAGCAGCGTGATGCGTTCGTTCATGTCGGTAAGCGCCTGGGTCTCGGTTTCGGTAATCGAGCCGCGGTATTCTTCGGCCTGGCTCTGAAGGGACGAGAAGCGACTGGCGAGCGTTTGTTCGATCCGCGTGAGCTGCGCGTCGAAAGTCTCAATCGTCTTGCCGATCTTGGAGGTCAGAGCCGAGACCTGGGTCTCGCTCGCGGTGCCAAAAACGTTCAGGCGTTCAAAGCCTTCGACAAGCTTTTCGAGCTGTTCGCGCGCGGTTCGTCCGGTGTTTCCGACCTGATTGTTCACATCGCGCGCCGAGTTGGCAATCACCGGAAGATCATCGCGCAATCGGGTCATGTTGGCTAGCGCTGTATCGCTGGCGGTTCCGATCGTCTCTACCTGTTTCCCATTGGTCTGGATGAGATCCTGAAGTTCCGCTGCGTTGGTCGACAGCCTTTCAGCCGCAATCCGGCCAAGCGCTTCGAGGTCACGCGACTGGGAAGCGAGGAATTCGCGCGCCAGGCTAAGCTCGCGATTGACCACGCTCAGCCGCTCTTCAAGCTGAGCGCTTTCGTGGCTCAGCATGGCTGCGCTGGTTGCAAACCGGTTCGCCTCTCGGGTCGAATTGCGCATTGCCAACAGCCAGATCATGCAGATGAGCAGAACGGGAACGGACCAGTCGATAAACCAGCGGACCCATTCGGCGGGGGCGGCGCTGGCGGCTGCGCCGAGTTGATCCTGCAAAGCCCAGCCATAAAGGCCACTCCATCCGGCGATCGCAATGAGAGCAAGCGCGCTCGCAATCAGTCCAAGCGTGTCCTTGCGAGGGGCCTCAGCTTCCTCGAAAGCCTCGGCCTCCAGCAAAACCGGCTCTTCTTCGCCGATTTCCTCAAGGGTCTCGTCCAGGACAAGCTCATCGCCTTGCGCCGAAACCTCTGTGGTTTTCGCGCCTACGGCTCGAATGATGTGGTTTTTTCCAGTCATAGCCTATCATACCACACCCTAGGACGTGATAAACCCCGCCTTAACCCTCAGGCCGTATCGCCTGTGGGTATGGCGTTTGAAAACGGAGCCCTCGACGCGACCCTTGCCGCGGCGGCCGGTGATGATCCGGCACTCATGATGGAATTGCGCGGTGCCTTCGTTGAAAGCGCGCGCACGCAGCTTGATTTGCTGCGCCGTTCACGCTGCGACGGCAACTGGACGGTGGCAGCGATGCGGTTGCGGGGCCTGGCGGCGAGTTTTCACGCCGAGGATCTTCTTATCGCTGCCCAAGGCGCTTTGGACGCCGCTCCGGGCGAGCCCGCCTCGATCCGGGAGATCGAGACCGTCCTTTCACGCTTTTCCGGCCAAATCTAACCCTGCCCCAAAAAGGAACACCTTTCGGGTCGCACCGCTTGCGGGCTTTGCCGGGGCGCGCCATCAGCTAACTCAGGTTTAACCATACTGGGCTAGGGCCTAACACGGTCAGTTGCCTTTGGGGGTTACTAAGGCTTTGGGAAGCGATTGGATAAGGATTTCGCGTTGAACGACGCCGATGGGAACCCTGTCGACACCGTGCTGCGTGACGAGCTTGCCCGCGCGGACCGCGCGTTGGGCGGTGTTGCGCCGGTTCTGGCGCACGTCCTTGCAAGCTCGGGGCACGCCTTGGTGAACGACGCCATCGTTGCGCGCGTGCGCGGAATGTTGAGCGACATGTCGGTTCAACTGGTCAATCGTCTTCCAGATCCTGTCCTTGAGCGTATCACCGAGCAAGACGAGCCGGTCGATCGGCTAGTCGAGCGCCTTGCGAACGACACGCCAACGCTTGCGCATGTTCATGCGATTGCGATGGAGGGTGTGCTGACTGATCGTCTGGACCAGCGCGCTTCGATCGATCCGATCCTTAGTCCCTTGTCGCAGGAACTGATCGCCTCACACGAGGAAACGACCGCAGAGACCGCGATGCTTGCTCTGGCGGCGCAATCGCGGTTCATGCAGGCCCAGCGGCGAATGCAGTATCCGGTTCTGGAATTGCCCGCCGAAGCGCTGGAGCGGGTGATGCGGCTATGGGCGCGTTCCACGCCGATGGAACATGAGGCCGCGGTCACCGAAGCGATGCGAGAGCTGAAAGCGGACTACGATGAAGCGCAAAGCCGGGGCGGCCTTATCGCGCGCCTCGTCGCGTCCATGCGCGGCGGCGTGGTGGCCGCGCTGGAGCTTGAGCACGCGGGCCTTGCGCTGTTCGTCAGCGCGCTTGCGCATCGCACGGGTCAAAGCCGGGATCGCGCTGTGCTGGCGTGTCACGAAATGCAGGCCGTTCGCCTTGCCGTCAGTCTTCGGGCAGCGGGGCTGGATGCGACGGCGATCGAGCGTCAGTTTCTGGTGCTGGAATCGCAGAGCAACGTTCCGCACCAGTTCGTCGAACTCACCGCCGATGCGGCGCTTGCCATGCTTCAGGACAGCGAAGGCTTTACCTATGCGGATGGGCACAGGTGATGGAGCGCCAGACCAGCCTTCTGGCCGCGCGCGGCGTTACCGATGACAGGGATCGGCTTCTGACCGCGGATGATCCGCTGGCGGACTTGCACCAGCGTTGCGGAGGCACGCTGCCCGGGACTCTGGCGGTGCCCGAATTGCTCGAGCTTGTTCAGCAAGGGCGCCGGATGGGACTGAAGATCGCGCGCGAGTTTAGCGCCTATGATGGTGAGGAGATGGTTTCCGGCTTTGTGCGCGTGCATCCGCTCGACGAAGAGCGCGGTGGAGGGTGCGAGGTCCTTATCGAGAACTGGCAGCGGCGCGCGGTGCGCGAACCCAATTCGCGCGATCTCGCCGAGCGCCTTGATGCCATCGATCAGGCCTGCGCCGAGATCACTGCCCGGCTTGATCCTGAGCAGCGTATTCAATTGTTTCAATCGACGGCCGTCGATGCGCAAGCCTTGGAGAAAGCTGTCAGCGAGGCCCCCGGCAGCGTGTGGACGGATCACATCGCCCTGGATGGCATAGCGCATCGTCAGCCGCTTCACTGGAGGCTTCTGGACGGGGCGCGCTGCCGGGTGCCGGGATCGTCACGGGGTTGGCGCGTCCGTTTGCTTCCACTGGGGGCTGGCAACGGCGCATCGCGCGGATTCGATCTTTTGCTTATCGCGGATCATCCGTTGAGCCGCCGTGCGAGCGCTGTCGACGACGAGGATCGCGGCCCGACGCACTCTCAACTGATCGGTCGGACCCTGACCCCGGTGCTGCGCGAGCCGATCGCTCGGATTATCGCCAACGCGGAGACCATCCGCGCGCGCCTTGCCGGGCCGCTACGCGCCGAATACAGCGAATACGCAGGCAACATCGCCGCTGCCGGTCAGCATCTCAATGGCCTGCTTGATGATCTGGCCGATCTGGAGGTGGTCGAGGCCGAGGATTTTTCCACTGCCAGCGAAGAGGTCGATCTGGGCGACGCGGCTCGCCGGGCTGCGGGCATTCTGGGAGGGCAGGCCAGCGCGAAGAACATCGAACTGACGCTGCCGATCCGCGAAGACACGCCGCGCGCCAGAGGCGAGTTTCGGCGGGTGCTGCAAATCCTGATCAACCTGATCGGCAACGCCATCGCCTACTCACCCGAAGGCAGCGCGATTACGATCACCAGCGAGGGTCTGGATGAACGTGGGTTTGTGACCCTTACCGTGCGCGATCAGGGTCCGGGCGTGGACAGGGATCAGGCCGAGCGCATGTTCAACAAGTTTGAACGGCTTGGGCGAGAGAACGACGGCGGCACTGGCCTTGGCCTTTACATTTCATCGCGATTGGCGCGCGCCATGGGAGGCGCGCTGACGGTCGCAAATCCCGGTGAGGCGGGGGCCGCTTTCCAGCTCGCGCTGCCGCATTACGATACGGACTGAACTCACTGTCGCGGGCCGAATCGGGCCGATAACAGCCATATCAGACCTCCGAAAGCCGCGACGATCGCGCCGTAGAGCCCCCATTCGCGTTGGGCGAGCATGAAACTGTGCGGCGGCCACATCAGTATACCAAGGCCCTGCAAGGACCACAGTGCGCCAAGGACGATCAGAACAATGGCGATGATCCGCGCGAGCCGTTTCATCATTCATGGCCCTGCAAAACCGGTCGGCCCTACAACGGCTCAGCGCTGATCGATCGGAACGTAGTCCCGCTGCGTGGGACCGGTGTAGAGTTGGCGCGGGCGACCGATCACTTGCGCGGGGTCGGAGATCATCTCGTTGTACTGCGCCACCCAGCCCACAGTGCGAGCCAAGGCAAACAGCGCGGTGAACATCGTCGTCGGGAAACCGATGGCGGACAGGATGATGCCGGAGTAGAAGTCGACGTTCGGGAAGAGCTTCTTTTCTTTGAAATAATCGTCGTTGAGCGCGATCTCCTCGAGTTGGAGCGCGGTTTCGAACACCGGATCCTTGACCTTCAGCGCGTCGAACACCTCGCGCACGGTCGACTGCATCACCGTCGCGCGCGGGTCATAGTTCTTGTAGACGCGGTGGCCAAAGCCCATCAGGCGGAACGGATCGTTCTTGTCCTTGGCCCGCTCGATGTAGTGCGGGATCTTGTCCGGGGTGCCGATCTCGCGCAGCATGTTGAGCGCGGCTTCGTTCGCGCCGCCATGCGCCGGGCCCCACAGGCAGGCAATGCCCGCCGCGATGCAGGCGAACGGGTTCGCGCCCGAGGAACCGGCGAGGCGCACGGTCGATGTCGAGGCGTTCTGTTCGTGATCGGCGTGGAGGATGAAGATGCGATCCATCGCCTTTTCGACCGCCGGGATGACTTCGTATTTCTCCGCCGGGACGCCAAATGTCATGCGCAGGAAGTTCCCAGTGTAGCTGAGCGAATTATCAGGCTGCATGAAAGGTTGGCCGATTGCGTATTTGTACGCCATCGCCGCGATCGTCGGCATTTTGGCAATCAATCGGTGCGAGCTGATTTTGCGATGCTCGGGGTCCGAAATGTCGGTGCTGTCGTGATAGAACGCGGAGAGCGCGCCGACCACGCCGCACATGATCGCCATCGGGTGCGCGTCGCGGCGAAAACCGGTGTAGAACGTGCGCAGCTGTTCGTGCAGCATGGTGTGACGCGTGATCGTGTAGACGAAGTCGTCATGCTCTTCTTTGCTCGGCAGTTCGCCGTTCAAAAGCAGATAGGCGACTTCCATGAAGCTCGAATGCTCGGCGAGCTGACCGATTGGGTAGCCGCGGTGCAGCAACACGCCTTCATTGCCATCGATATAGGTCAGCGCGCTTTCGCAGCTTGCGGTCGATTTGTAGCCCGGATCGAAGGTGAAGGCGCCCGTTGCACCGTAAAGCTTGCGGATATCGACCACATCGGGGCCGGTGCTGCCGGAATGGACCGGGAACTCATGGGTGGTGCCATTCAATTCCAGCGTCGCGTGCTTGTCTGCCAAGGTGTATCTCCTGTCCAATTCCTCGCCGCTCTTGCAATAGGGGCGACTCTAAGCGGATTCCGCGTCGAGCCGTGCAAGAGCCTCATCCCGGCCCAAAAGGACCAGAACGTCAAAAATTCCGGGCGATGTTGTCGTCCCAGTGAGTGCGGCGCGCATAGGTTGCGCCAGCTTGCCGAGGCCCAATCCCTGTGCTTCGGCCAGCGCCTTCGTAGTGGCTTCGAGAGTCTCGATTGTCCAGACCTTTTCCTTCGCGAGTGCAGCAGAAACAAGGGCAAGGCGAGCGCGTCCCTCTTCATCCAGCAGTTTGGCGGCCTTGTCGCTCATTTCAAGCGGACGGGTCTTGAACAGAAACTGCGCGGTTTCAGCGAGTTCATTGAGGTTCTTCGCGCGCGGCTTCAAGACTGGCATCGCTTCCAGCAGAAGGGATGCGTCCGCGCCATCGGCAAGCCGCGGAAGGACCTGTTCGACCAATGTCTGATCATCGGATTCACGGATGTAGTAACCGTTGAGGCTTTCCAGCTTCTTCAGATCGAAGCGCGAAGGGCTTTTCCCGACACCAGACAGGTCGAACAGTTCAACCGCCTCGGCGCGCGTGATTTCCTCACGATCGCCATGCCCCCAACCAAGGCGCAAGAGATAGTTGAACAGGGCATCGGACACGATCCCCATCTCGTCGCGATACGCCTCAACCCCAAGCGATCCGTGCCGCTTGGAAAGCTTTGCTCCGTCGGCCCCGTGGATCAGCGGGATATGTGCGTAAACGGGATCAGGCCAACCGCCTTCCACAGCGTCCATGGCGCGATAGATCGGCAGCTGGCGAAAGGCGTTGTTCAGGTGGTCATCGCCGCGGATCACATGCGTGACGCCCATGTCGTGATCGTCGACCACGACCGCGAGCATATAGGTGGGAGAGCCATCGGCGCGCAGGATGATGTAATCATCGATCTCCGCGTTTGCGACGGACACTTTGCCCTGAACCTCATCGACGATGGTGGTTTCGCCCTCAAGCGGCGTCTTCAGCCGGATCGTGTAGGATGCGCCTTCCGGCGCTTCGCTCGGATCGCGGTCGCGCCAACGGCCATCATAGCGCATGGGTTGCTTGTTGGCGCGTTGTTCGGCTCGCATCGCCTCGAGCTCCTCAGGCGTTGCGAAACACTTATAGGCGTGTCCGGCTTCAAGAAGCGTGTGGGCGACTTCGGCGTGACGATCGGCGCGCTGCGACTGAAAGACCGGCTCTTCGTCGTAGTCGAGGCCGAGCCAATCCAGCCCCTCGAGAATAGCGTCGATCGCTTCCTGCGTGGACCGCTTCTTGTCCGTGTCCTCGATCCGCAGCAGCGCCTTGCCTTCGTTATGACGCGCGTAAAGCCAGTTGAAAAGCGCGGTGCGCGCGCCGCCAATGTGGAGGAACCCGGTGGGAGATGGAGCAAACCGGGTGACGACTTCGCTTGCCATAGACTTGTATTTCCTATTCAATTGATGTCGCGCATCGCCGCGCCCGGAACCGGGCTTTAGACTGGGGGGTCAATGGCCGACACGCCGATCATTCCCATGGGGGACGATCCGGAAAGCAGCGCCGCTGCCACGGGATTCGACCCGAACAGCTCCGCGAGGAGCCAAGCCCAGCGCCTGTGGCAAAGGGATGGCGGATTGTCCAGCGCTGCCCGAAGCCTCGGCGACCGGGCTGAGGCGTTCTTGGCAGGCGCGGGATTTGACCGGGCGCCATGGCTTGCGGTGATGTTTGCGGGCGGCATTCTCAGCTGGTTTGCGCTCAAGAGCCCGTGGCAATGGACAAGCGCGATCGGATTGAGCGCGCTGACGGCTCTGGCTGCGCTCGCTCTTTGGCCGCCGGGGAGCGCGGCGGACACTGAACGTGGCCATTTCCGCCGAGCCTTGGTGGCTGGCGCGCTGGTGTTTGCGGCGGGTGTTTGCGTGATCTGGGTGCGCTCGGAAATGGTCGGCGCCGAGCCCATCGAACGCCCGATGATTGAACGTGTTCATGGCTATGTTCTGGAGCGCCAGGATCAGCCCAGCGAAGACCGCATTCGCCTGACACTGGCTGTGCGCGACGCGAGCGAAGGGGAGAGCCGCAAGATTCGTGTCAACGTGCCGCTCAGCGAGGTGGAGCGGGTCAACGCCCGATTTGGAACGGGGGACAGCGCCGAAACGCTTAGCGAGGGCGCGCGAGTACGGATGCGCGTACGCCTCATGCCCCCGGCGAGCCCTATGCTGCCGGGTGCCTATGACTTTGCCCGCGCGGCGTGGTTCAAGGGGCTCGCGGCCACCGGCAGCCTGCTCGGCGAGATCGAGGATGTCCAGCCCTCCACACACGCCCAACCGATCGCTCACCTGCAGCGCGCGCTCTCGGCGCATGTGCGCGAGCGGCTTGACGGATCTCCCGGCACGATCGCTGCCGCGTTTGCCAGCGGAGACCGCGGCGCGATCACCGAGGCTGACGCCGATGCCATGCGCGATGCGGGGCTCACGCATCTTCTGGCGATCAGCGGCCTGCATGTGAGCGCTGTGATTGCGGCCGCTTACTTCGTCGTCCTGAAACTTCTCGCTCTGATTCCAGCTGTCGCGCTGCGCGTGCGGCTTCCCATCTTGGCCGCGGCCGTGGGGGCTTTGGCGGGTATTGGCTACACGCTGTTGACCGGCGCGCAGGTGCCCACGGTGCGAGCGTGCGTCGCGGCGCTTCTGGTTCTGGGAGCGCTGGTGCTCGGGCGAGAGGCTCTGTCGCTGCGCATGGTCGCGATGGCAGCGATCGTGGTGCTGTTGGTGTGGCCCGAAAGCCTTGTCGGCCCGAGCTTTCAGATGAGCTTCAGCGCGGTGCTCGCGATTGTGGCGCTGCACACATCGCCGCTGGTCCGCGAATTCCTTAAGGCGCGCGAGGAGCCCTGGGCCAGGCGCATGGGGCGCTGGGTTTTCATGCTCTTTGTCACGGGGCTGGTCATCGAAATTGCGCTTATGCCGATTGTGCTGTTCCACTTCCACCGCGCCGGCGTTTACGGAGCGTTGGCGAATGTGGTCGCGATCCCCCTTGTAACCTTTGTCTCGATGCCCCTGATAGCCCTCGCTCTGGCGCTTGACACTATCGGTCTCGGCGCGCCCGTTTGGTGGTGCGTGGGAGTTTCGCTCGACGCGCTGCTGGGCATCGCGCGCTTCACATCCGCGCAGCCGGGCGCGGTCAAGCTGATGCCGCAGATGGGCGGGGCGACCATCGCGTTGTTCGCGCTCGGCGGCTTGTGGATCGCCTTGTGGACCTCCCGCGCGCGCTGGCTTGGTCTGGTACCTGTGGCCTTGGCGAGCGTCATGCTGGTGTTTACTCCCATTCCCGACGTTCTGATCGGGCGCGAGGGACGCCATGTTGGCATCACCCTTGGCGATGGGCGTCTGCTTTCCTTGCGCGACACACGGTCGAGCTACGCGCGCGACAACCTCCTGGAGCTCGCAAGCGTGACGGCTGAGCCGATACCGCTGGCGCAGTGGGAAGGCGCGCAGTGCTCGCGCGAGTTCTGCCTGATCTCCCTGATGCGCGGCGGGCGCAAGTGGACGCTGCTGATGGCTCGCAACAGCGACCTGATCGAAGAGCGCGCGCTGGCGGCGGCGTGCGAGCTCTCCGACATTGTCGTGGCCGCACGCTACCTTCCAAGGTCGTGCCGCCCGCGCTGGCTTCGCGCCGACAAGCGCTACCTCAAGCGTCACGGCGGCCTGGCTCTCGACCTTGAACGAGGGACCATCACCGACGTGGCGAGCGGGCAGGGCGACCATGGCTGGTGGCGCGGTTCCACGCGCTAGAACGCGCGCGAGCAGCGCCCCTGGCCCGCCATGGAAGGCCAGACAGCGCCACTCCGGCCCGCTTAGTGGTAGCGGCGCAAAAGCCCGGCAAGCTTGCCTTGCACCTGGACTTCGCCGGGCCGGTACACCTGCGCGTCATAGGCCGCGTTGGCCGGATCGAGCCGGATCGAGCCGCCATCCTTGTGCAGGTATTTGAGCGTGGCTTCCTCACCATGCACCAGCGCCACGACGATCTCGCCATCGCGCGCGCTGTCCGTGCGGCGCACCAGCGCAAAATCACCGTCGAAGATGCCAGCCTCGATCATCGAGTCGCCGGAGACCTCCAGCGCGTAGTGCTCACCAGGGCCGAGCAGGGCGGCCGGAACGGGCAGCGAAGTCTGCCCTTCAAGCGCCTCGATCGGTGCCCCTGCTGCAATGCGCCCATGCAGGGGTATCTCAATGACATCATTGGCCGGTTCGGGAACCGGCGGCGCGGAATTGGGCGCCGCGCCCAGGCTCGTAACCGTGTCGCTGACGCCGGGCATGACGGCTTGAGCGCGCGGAGCGGGCGTCGCATCCTCGGGTTGCTTGATCACTTCCAGAGCGCGCGCGCGGTTGGGCAAGCGGCGGATGAAGCCACGCTCTTCAAGCGCCGAAATCAGGCGATGCACGCCCGATTTGCTCTTGAGGTCGAGCGCTTCCTTCATTTCTTCAAAACTCGGGGAAATGCCGGTTTCTTCCAGGCGCTGCTGGATGAAGCGGATCAGTTCGTGCTGCTTGGCGGTCAGCATTGCGATAATCTCCCTTATTCGCAGATCGCTGCCACGCGAAAGGGACGCGTGCGCAGCTGCCAGTCGAGCGCGCCGGGAAGAGGCACACCTCGCCCTTGCGCGAATGAGTGCTTTGTCAGCGCTGCCGCTCACCAATAAGGTGAACGAATGCGGAACAAGTAGGCAACCGAGGAGAACAAGTCAAGCGGCCCGATGCCGCAAAGGCCCGCAATTCAGCCATTCTGGAGGTTGTACACAGGCACGCGCTCCCCGGCGCGAACCGGATCGGCACCTGCGGGGCGGTCAATCAGGCAATTGGCCCGCGCCAAAGCCATCAGCGCGCTTGAGTCCTGGGAGCCGGCCAGATGGACCGTCTCGCCATCGCTGACACCGCGCAGGAACTCGCGGCGGGAGCCGGTCGCGGGAAGGTCTTCAGCCGCTATGCGAGTGGACGGTTTGGGCAAGGGGTCAGCCGCGCCCATCGCCGCGCGCACCAGCGGCAGCGCAAACAGGAACGCCGTGACGAAGCTCGACACCGGATTGCCGGGAAGCCCGAGGATGACCTGATCCCCCCAATCGTGCCTTTTCGTCGCCACCATCAAGGGCTTGCCCGGCTTGATCGCGACCTTCCAGAAGTCGATCTTTGCGCCCCATTCGCGCAAGGCGTCCTGCACAAGGTCGTGATCGCCCACCGACGCGCCGCCTGAGGTGATGAGGATGTGGCAGTTTTCGGCCTGCCTGAGCGCCGTCGCAAGAGCTTGTGGGCCGTCTGGAACCGGGCCGATACGCTCGTCGACCAATCCCACGAGTGGGGCAAGCATCCAGCTTATCATGGCCCCGTTGCTGGCCGGGATCTGGTGCGGCGCGAGCGGCTTGCCAACTGGGACCAACTCATCCCCGCTGTCGAGCACTGCGACCGACGGGCGCATCACGACCGGGACGCTGGTGCGCCCCGCAGCAAGAGCCAGCGCCATGCGAGCTGGCGTTAGCCGCGTTCCCGCTTCGAGCACCCGTTCGCCAACCTCGAAGTCGAAGCCCCTGACACGCACATGGCGGCCGGGCTCCGGTCGCGCCTCTCCCGCAGCGAGCGTCACCAAAGACCCGTCAACCGCTGCGTTCTCCTGGATCAGCACACTTTCCGCGCCCTCAGGCATGAGCGCGCCGGTTGAGATGCGCACGCATTGTCCCGACTGAAGAGAGCCTTCGAAGGGGGCACCAGCGCGCGCTTCACCGATGCGCTTCCACGGGCCTTCACCACTGATCGCATAGCCATCCATCGCCGAAAGGTCGGCGGCGGGTTGGGTGCGATGGGCGTTTACGTCCTTCGCAAGATAGCCGCGCGCTCCCGCCGCTGCATGCGAGAGCCCAAGCCCGCAGCTGTACGTCTCGGGCGCGAGCGCCAGCAACTTGGCCTGCGCCTCCTCAAGGCTGAGCATAGCGCTCAAACCCCGTCCGCCTTCCACATGCCCGATTTGCCGCCGCGTTTCTCGATGAGGCGGACCTCTTTGATCACCATGCCTTTGTCGATCGCCTTGGCCATGTCGTAGATGGTGAGCAGGGCGGTGGAGACGGCGACCATGGCTTCCATCTCGACGCCCGTCTTGCCGGTCAGCGAGGCGGTGGCGGTGGCGCGGATCGCCCCAACGCCATCGGTGTGCTCGAAGGCGAAGTCCACCGTGACCGCTTCGAGGCCCAGAGGATGGCACAGCGGGATCAGCTCCCCGGTGCGCTTAGCCGCCATGATGCCCGCAATGCGCGCAGTGCCCAGAACGTCGCCCTTGGGCGCGTCGCCTTCACGGATGGCGGCGAGGGCCTTGGCGCTCATCGTAACGCGTCCGGAGGCAATCGCGACGCGGTGCGTTTGTGCCTTGCCGCTCACATCCACCATGCGCGCCGCGCCGTCGTCGCCGAGATGGGTCAGATCGCTCACGGGCTCAACTCGTCGCAGCTGAAGCACGCCTGGAACACATGGAACACTGTCCAAGCGCAAAAATTGGATCGATCAATCGCTCGGCAATTGATCGAGCGGGTCGATGAATGCGAGAGGCGAACAGCTTTCATACCCGCCTATTGCCACGGCTCGGCCCAGTAGGACAGGCCAGCCATCACCCTTCGAGCAATTCGCGTGTGGCGGCGGTCACATCAGCGGCGCGCATCAGGCTCTCGCCCACCAGGAAGGCGCGAACGCCCGCGTCCGACAGGCGCGCAAGGTCTGCATGCGAGTTGATGCCGCTTTCGCCCACAACAAGAGCCTCGTCAGGCACAAGTTTTGCGAGCCGCTCGGTGGTTTCCAGCGAGGTGGTGAAGGTTTTCAGGTCGCGGTTGTTCACCCCGATCAACCGGGAGCGAAGCGTCGCAAGCGCGCGTTCCAGTTCGGCTTCGTCGTGCACTTCGACAAGGACATCCATCGCCTGCTCGCGCGCGGCGGCTTCGATTTCCACCATCTGCGCATCGCTCAACGCGGCCACGATGATGAGGATTGCGTCCGCGCCGAGCGCGCGCGCTTCGAGGCATTGCCAGGGATCGACCATGAAGTCCTTGCGCAGGACGGGAAGCGAGCAGGCCGCGCGCGCTGCGATCAGGTAGTCCTCATGGCCCTGAAAATAGGGCGTATCGGTGAGGACAGAGAGGCACGCGGCGCCCCCGGCTTCGTAAGCGGCGGCGTGCTCGGCGGGGTGGAAGTCCTCGCGGATGAGGCCCTTGGAGGGGCTGGCGCGCTTGATTTCGGCGATGAGAGCAAAGCGCGTCGCGGCGGTCTTGCGCAACGCGGCCTCGAACCCGCGCGGCGCCGATTGCTCGCGTGCTGTCGCTTCAAGCTGCGACACCGTGCGCTGGGCCTTGCGGTCGGCGACTTCGTTGCGCTTGTTGGCGCAAATTTCCTCGAGCTTGTTCATGGCCTCAGGCCGCCAACTCGATCCAGCGCGCCAGCAGATCGCGCGCGCGTCCGCTGTCGAGCGCTTCGGCGGCGAGGGCTACGCCTGCGGGCCAGTCTTCGCCCTTGCCCGCCACGCTCAGCGCGCCGGCGGCGTTGAACAGGACCGCGTCGCGATAGGCTCCCCTTTCGCCTTCGAGCAGCCTTTTGAGCGCGGCGGCGTTATACGCCGCGTCATCGCCGCGGATCGCATCGATGGGCGCGTTTGGAAGCCCCGCGTCCGCCGGGTCGAGGCGTTGCATGGCAAAGCTGTTGCCGGTGACGACCGCAACCTCGCTGCCGCCCGCAAGGCTGAGTTCGTCCAGCCCCTCATCGCCCGAGACAATAAGCGAGCGGCCCGTGCCCAGCTTCGCCAGCGCGCCTGCGTAAATCGGCACATAGGCGGGCCGGGCGATGCCGATAAGCTGGCTTGTCACACCAGCCGGGTTCGACAGCGGGCCCATCAGATTGAAGATCGTGCGCTTGCCGATTTTCTTGCGAATGGGCTGGATGCGCCCCATTGCGGGGTGGTGGTTCCTGGCGAAGAGGAAGCAAATGCCGATTTCGGCGAGCGTCTTTTCCGCCGTGCGCCCGGCGGCGTCCATGTCGAGGCCGAGCGCCTCCAGCGTGTCCGCCGCGCCCGCCTTGGACGACGCGGCGCGGTTTCCGTGCTTCGCGACCGGCACGCCGCAGGCCGCGACCACCAGACTGACCGCGGTCGAGACGTTGAGCGTGTGATGCCCGTCGCCGCCAGTGCCGCAGACATCGATGGCGCCCTTGGGGGCCTTTATGGGGATCAGCCGGGCTCTGAGCGCGCGCGCCGCGCCTGCGATTTCGTTCGCGGTTTCGCCGCGGGTCGAGAGCGCGACCAGGAATTGCTCGATTTCCGCCTCGCTCGGCGCGCCGTCGAGCAGGGTGCCAAAGGCGGTCTCCGCTTCGGTTTCGGTCAGCGGCTTGGCAATGTCGGGAAGCGAGCTCACGCCGAGGCCTCCACGATACGGTGGTCCGGCAAAGACGCCTCGATCCCGCACTCGGAAAGGAAGTTGGCGAGCAGAGCATGGCCGTGCTCGGTCGCGATGCTCTCCGGGTGGAACTGCACGCCGTGGATCGGCAGCGTTTCGTGGCGGAAACCCATGACGCTGACCTCGGCCAGCCCGGGCGTCGCCGCGTGCGCGTTCGCGACCAGGCTGGCGGGCGCATCGACCACTTCGAGGCTGTGATAGCGCGTTGCGGTAAAGGGCGAGGGCAGGCCCTTGAACACGCCCGATCCGTCATGGGTTACGGGCGAGGTTTTGCCGTGCATCAGCCCCCCGCGCGTCACTGTGCCACCAAAATGCTGCCCGATCGACTGGTGGCCAAGGCACACGCCCAGAAGCGGACGCTCCGCGTCGGCGCAGGCAGCGACCAGATCGAGGCTGATGCCCGCTTCGTTCGGCGTGCACGGTCCCGGCGAGATGAGGAAACCGGCCACATTGGTACGGATCGCCTCCGCCGCGCTAAGCGCGTCATTGCGCTCGACGCGAACCTCGACGCCCAGCTCCATCAGGTAGTGGACCAGATTGAAGGTGAAGCTGTCGTAATTGTCGATGACGAGAATGGTGGGCGCGCTCACGCGGTTGCTCCTGCAAAATGATCGGTGGCCCGAACGAGCCCATCGACGATGCCCGGCTCGCCGGCCGAGTGCCCGGCGTCATCGACCATCCACAACTCGCCCTTGGGCCAGGCCTTTTTCAGCGCCCACGCGGACGATGGCGGCGTGCAGATGTCGTGGCGGCCCTGCACGATGATGCCGGGAATATCCGCAATACGATCGGCGTTGGTCAGCAGCTGGCCTTCCTCGAGGAAGAAGTCTTCGAGGAAGAAGCGGGCGCAGATGCGGGCGAAGGGCACCGCTTTGGACGGGTCGGCGAACTCTTCCATCAGACCGGGATTGGGCAGCAGTGTCGCCACCGTGCCCTCCCACAAGGACCATTGCCGGGCCGCTTCGAGCCGCGTCGTCTCGTCCTCGCTGGTCAGGCGCGTGTAATAGGCCTTGACCAGATCGCCGCGCTCTTCGGCGGGGATGAGTCCTGAAAATTCGTCCCATTGCTCGGACATGATTTCGCTCGCCCCGTAGGAGTAGAGCCACGTCTTTTCGCGCGCGCGGGCGAGGAAGACGCCGCGCAGGATCAATTCGCTCACCCGCTCGGGATGTTCCTGCGCGTAAGCGAGCGCGAGGGTGGAGCCCCAGCTGCCGCCGAAGACCTGCCAGCGATCAAACCCGCAATGAACCCGCAGGCGCTCCATGTCCGCGACGATCCGCCATGTGTCGTTGTTTTCGATCTCGGCGAAGGGAAGCGACTTTCCGCACCCGCGCTGATCGAACAGCACGACATCGTAGCGTTGCGGGTTCCATTGGCGCCGGTGCGAAGGGCTCATCCCGCCGCCCGGACCGCCATGCAGGAAGACGGCGGGTTTGGCGCCGGGCGTGCCCACGCGCTCATAATACAGCGAATGGCCTTCGCCCACGTCGAGCATACCGCTCTCATAGGGTTCGATCTCGGGGTAGAGCGTGCGGCGGTTCGTCATGGGGTGGCCTTCCGGGTCACGACAAGGATCGGGCCGGTCCGCCCTTCATCCATCCGGCCAGTCGCCGGGTTCCACAAGGAGGATGAGTTGGCGTCCAGAAACAGAGCGTTCGGCACGCTCAACTCGTCGCGGAAATAGCGCGCCAACTGGCCATAGCTGATCGGCGCGTTCGAGATCACGAAATGCGCCTTGCCTTCCTCATCCACGCCCACCGCGTTGCGGATCGCGCGCGAATTGCCGTTCTCGCCGATCGCGGCGCCAAGCTCGCCGTCAACAAGCAACATCGGGCCGGACTGCGTGCCGAACTGCGGACGATCGCGCACCGTGCTGAAGAACGCGGTGGTCGTCAGAATGCGCCAACGCGCGCCGCTGCCGAAGAAAACGCCGTTAGGCTTGAGATAGAAGTTCGCCTCGCCCGATCCGCGATCAAGGGTCGAAAGGCGCTCGCCCGCTGTCACCAGATAGCCGCGCGGCGACAGGTCGTCGGTGAACGCGCCGCCGTTTGTCGCAAAGGCGATTGTAGTGGGATCGACACTCGCCGCGTAAGCGCTCAGCGAACCGTATGGGGCGGCCTGCGCGCTGGGGCGATAGACCGCGCTGATCGTGTGGCTTTCCGGATCGGCGATACAGTGTGTGAGCGAGATCGTTTCGAAGGTGGCCGGTGCGCACACCGATGCAAACGGAGAAGATGCGGCCGCAAGCTCGGCCTCATTGGCAGGCACCGGAAGGATCTCTCCCTCTTCGTCGCTGAGATCGACGGTGACGACAGGCTGGCCCGCGGGCGCCTCTTTGCAGGAAATCAACAGCGCGAGCGGCGCGAGGAACAGCAGCGTCATTACTCTCATTGTCCGAACCCCGGTTCGCTGGCGCGGCGCACCGCTTCGCTCGCCGCCGCGATCAGCGCGCCCGCTTTCGCGCGGCATTCGGCAAGCTCGTAATCCGGATCGCTGTCGGCGACTATTCCCGCGCCCGCCTGAACGTGCATCACCTCATCCTTTACCACAGCCGTGCGCAGGACAATGCAGCTATCGACCGAGCCGTCCGGCGCAAAATAGCCGACCCCGCCCGCATAGGCGCCCCGCGTCTCCGGTTCGAGTTCGGCGATGATCTCGCAGGCCCGGATCTTTGGCGCGCCCGAAACGGTTCCGGCCGGAAACCCGGCGAACAGCGCGTCCAGAGCGTCGCGGCCCTGTGCCAGCGATCCGACCACATTGCTGACGATGTGCATGACGTGGCTGTAGCGTTCGATACCGAAGCTGTCTGTGACGCTCACGCTCCCGCGCTCGGCGACGCGTCCGACATCGTTGCGACCCAGGTCAAGCAGCATCAGGTGTTCGGCGCGTTCCTTCGGGTCGGCGAGCAGGCTGGCCTCGTTCGCGTCGTCCTCGGCCCGCGTCGCGCCTCGCGGACGGGTCCCGGCAATCGGGCGGATGGTGACTTCACCGTTTCGCACGCGCACCAGGATTTCCGGGCTTGAGCCGACGATCGCGAAGCCGGGCAAGTCGAGGAAATAGAGGAAGGGCGAAGGGTTCACGCGCCGCAAGGCGCGGTAGAGTTCCAGCGGCGGGAGGGTAAAGGGACAGGTGAAACGCTGGGCCAGCACGACCTGAAAGATGTCGCCTGCGACGATATAGTCCTTCGCGCGCGCGACCATCGCCTTGTATTCTTCTCCGGCCATCACCGGCGTAAGCTCTGGCTCATCCTCTCCGTTCGCCGCGCGCGGTTCGGGCGGGGCGGGGGTGGTGAGCGTGCGCAGGGCCTCGTCGATCCTCTCCCCGGCCCGGTCGATGGCGGGACCGGGATCGCGCCTGACCTCCTCGCCCGGCCACAAGGGCGCTACGCAGTAGAGTTCATCGGTCAGACCATCGAAAACAAGGATGAGGGTCGGTCGAACAAACAGCATATCCGGGAGCGCGAGAACGCTGGGTTCGGCGCGCGGCAGAGTTTCGACCAGTCCGATCGTTTCGTAGCCGAAATAGCCAACCAGACACGCAAGCGCCGATGGCAGGGCATTGGGCACGTCGATCCGGCACGCATCCGCCAGTGCACGAAGCTCGCTGAGCGCGCCGTCTTTGCAGGGCTCGAACGCGTCTCGATCCCGGCGCCAGCGGGCGTTGATTTCGGCGCGGCCTTCGTGCGCGCGAAACACGAGATCGGGGTCGAGCCCCAGCAGGCTGTACCTCCCGCGCACTTCCCCGCCTTCAACCGATTCCAGCAGAAAGTCTCCGCGTCCCGGTGCAATCAGCCGCCGCGCCGCCCCCACCGGCGTGTCGCTGTCCGCGATGACCCGGCGCCACACCAGCGCGGGCTTTCCCTGCGCCAAAGCGCGCGCCGCGGCCTCGGCGTTGCTGGGCGCATCAGCGCGAAAGGGAAACGGCGGGGCGGGGGACGTCACAGGCGGTCGGGTCGAAATGGAAAGATATCGGCGAACGCGGCGCGCTAGCTTTCGCCGCCGGCCAGTTGCGCGCGCACCTCTTCAAGCGCGCTTTCGTTGGTCTCGACGCCAACGCTTTCGCGCATCGCCTTGCTCAGCTGATCGGAGTATTCCGCGCTTAGGGTCTGTACGAACTCCTGGGAGAGGCCTGCCAGAATCGGGCTGCCAGGCTCGACATCGTCGCTCGTGATCTCGTCGAGAGTGACAATGATCCACCCTTGATTGCCCGGCGCTTCGAGCAGCTTGGTGGTGCCCTCGGCCATGCTGAACATCAGCGCGAGCGCCGGGGGTACGGGACCGCGCGCGCTCAGCTGTTGAAGTTCGGGCCGACCCAGCGTGACATCGTCGGGCGCGGGCAGCGGCTTGTCTTCCTCGCCAAGAGCAGCGGTGAGAGATGTATCATTGCGGACCCGGTCCACCACGCGCTGCGCTGTCTGTCGTGCGATCTTGCTGGCCTCGGCGAGGCCATAGTCTCGCGCGATGCGGTCTCTGATCTCGGCGAGCGGCGGCGCAGCGGATTCGGTGATGGAAGTGACGTCGTAGACGAGAAACTGCGAACCGGGCACTAGCACGTCGAGTTGGGGCTGGCTTTCATCGAGGCTGAAAGCGGTATCAAGGATCGGGCGCAGCGCCGGGTTGGGCGCGGTGGTCGGATCGCCAAAGACCCGGCCATCGGCAAGCAGGGGCGGGCTTTCATCGAGAGTAAGGTCAAACGCATCGGCGATCTCGGTGAGCGAGGTTCCCTGGTCCACCTCGGCTTCGATCCGCGCGGACAGATCGCCCAGCGCGGCGGCGCGTTTCTCCTGGGTGAGGGCTTGCGTGATCTCGTCCCTGACCTCGTCGAGCGAGCGCGCAGGCGTGTTGGTGATTTTATCGACCCGGGCGATCACATAGCCAAGCGTGCTTTGCGCCGGTTCCGCGACCTCGCCCTGTCCGGCGGCGAACACGGCCTGAGCGGCGGCGAAACTGACGCTCGATGCGTATTGCTCCCGATCCCGGTCGAGCGCCTGCGTTGTGTTGAACCCGGCGTCGCGCGCGGCGGCTTCTAGGCTCTTGCCCGCCCGGATCTGTTCGACGATTGCCTTCGCGCCCTCTTCGGTCGGGACGGTGAAAGAGGTCACGTCGCGGGCCTCGCGCGCGGCGTACTGGTCCTCGTTTTCCTTGTACCGCGCCGCGATTTCCGCCTCGCTGGGCGTCACGTCGTCCGTCAGATTGTCGGTGTTGAACACCGCAAAGCGCAGCGTTCGCCGCTCGGGCAGGATGTAATCGGTGCGGTTGGCGATGTAATAGGCTTCCAGCGCGGCGGCGTCCGGTTCGTCTTCGGTCGTGTAAAGCGCGCTAGGGATCAGGGCGATAGCGCCGCTGCGGCGCTCGAGAAACAGCGAAGCGTAGCGGCGCGTGACCTTGTCCGGCATACGCGGCGCGACGATTGCGGGCAGCAGCATTTGCTGGGCCAGAAGCCCATCGGACAGGTCGCGGCGCAGCGTCGCGTCCGATATGCGTTGGTCCGCGAGCGCCTGCTGATAAACCTGTTGATCAAATTCGCCGCTAACGCCGCGAAACGCTCCGATCTGGAGGATCTCGCTGTTCACAAGGTTTTCGCCCGCGCGAAGGCCCGCATCCTCGGCGAAGGCGGCGATCGCCAGCCGGTCGATCATTTGCGAGAGAACTTCGTCGAGGCCACCCTCGGCGATGAAGGTCGGCATGGTGAGGGTCGGGTTCTCGCGCCGAACGCTGCGCAGCGTCGATTGCGCCGTCTCGACAAGCTCTGCGTTGGTGACGGCGTCGTCGCCCACCAGCGCGACGCGCTCGCCCCGCGCAAGGCCGCCAAACGTGTTGCCGGTTATATCCGCTCCAGCAAATGCGAGCGCGACAAGCGCCAGAAACCCAAGGAAAAAGGCCATTCCGATCTTGGATTGGAAGAACTTGCGAAAGGAAGTGATCATGCGCGTGACGTATCCGGAAGGTTGGGCCTCACCTGTCCGCGACCAGACGGCCCGGATCAAGGCGTTTGCGACGCGCTCTATCCGCCCTGAGACCTCGCGGCAACAGGTGTGCGCAGGTTTTGACTGACGGCCCTTGGTCGTCTAGCGGACGCGGCCCCTCCAGCGTAACGACGCTCCAGATTCGCACACGACACAACACGCACACAACAAAACACAGCGCAGGACACCTTATGGCTGATCGGCCCTTCATCGTTGGAAACTGGAAGATGCACGGCACGCGCGCCATGCTCTCCGAAGCGCGCGCGATTGACCGCGCGGCCCAACGGCACATGAAAGTGGAGGTGGCGATCGCGCCGCCCTATACTCTGATCCATCCGATCCACCGCGAGGCGGGCCAGATCGGCGTTGGCGCGCAAAACTGCCACTTTGCCGATGAAGGCGCGCATACGGGGGATATCTCAGCCTCGATGATCGCGGATGCGGGCGCGAAATTCGTCATTCTGGGCCACAGCGAGCGCCGCGAAGGCCACGGCGAAACCAGCGAGATTGTCAAGGCCAAGGTGGAGGCTGCGCTCAAGGCGGGCCTGCGGGTCATCCTGTGCTGCGGAGAGACAGAGGCGACCCGCGACGCGGGCAACGCGGTACCGTATGTGAAGGACCAGATAACCGCCTCCTTGCCCAAGGTTGACAAGGCGGGCGACCAGTTGACCATTGCCTACGAACCGATCTGGGCGATCGGCACCGGCAAGACCGCGACGAGCGCCGACATTCAGGAGATGCACGCGGAAATTCGCAGTCTGCTGGTCGAGCTCTTCGGCGCAGAGGAGGGCGCGGGTGTGCGCATTTTGTACGGCGGATCGGTCAAACCGGAAAACGCCGCGCAAATCCTGGGCCTGCCCGAAGTCGGCGGCGCGCTTGTGGGCGGTGCGAGCCTCACGGCGGACAGCTTCATGAGCATCGCGCTTGCCGCCGAATCGAGCGAGGCGTAAGGCGCGCCTCGCGCTTGCGAAATCGGCGCGCACTTCCTAAATGCGCGCGCATTGAAACCCAATTTCAGAGACTAGAAACGCCATGGGCCTGTTCATTTTTCTCACCGTCCTTCAGGGGCTCGTTGCCGCCGCGCTGGTCGGCGTCGTGCTTATGCAGCGATCAGAAGGCGGCGGCCTTGGCATTGGCGGCAGCCCGACGGGCGCACTGGGCGCGCGCGGAGCGGCGGACTTCCTGACGCGCGCGACCAAGTGGCTCGCGGTCGCCTTCGTCGTCCTTTCGATTGCGCTGGCAGCGGCGGCGGTCCAGACGGGGACAACCGACACCGTCACCTCGACGCTCGATCGCGATGTGGAAGCGCAGGCTCCAACGCAGGAGCTGCTTGGCGACCCGCTCGCGCCCACGGATGGGGGCGAAGCGCCCGCCGAAGGCGACGCCAGCGACGATCCTCTGGCTGAATAAGCGTCAGCGCAGCGCCCGCGGAAAGGCGCGCGCGCCAAGCGAGCGCTCCGCTCACCCGTCCCACGCTACTTTGTGGATGGCGCGCGGCAATTCGCTTGCTTCAAGCACCCTCCAACGCTTAAGGCCCAACGCCCATGGCGCGGTACATTTTTATCACCGGCGGCGTGGTTTCCTCGCTCGGCAAAGGTCTCATGGCGGCTAGTCTGGCCGCGCTTCTGCAGGCGCGCGGGTACAAGGTGCGCATCCGCAAGTTCGACCCCTACCTCAACGTCGATCCGGGCACGATGAGCCCGTATCAGCACGGCGAGGTGTATGTGACGGATGACGGGGCGGAGACCGATCTCGACCTTGGCCATTATGAGCGCTTTACAGGCGTTTCGGCGCGCCAGAGCGACAACATCACATCCGGACGGGTCTACCGCGACATCATCGCGCGCGAGAGGCGCGGAGACTATCTGGGCGCCACCGTGCAGGTCATTCCGCACGTGACCGATGCGATCAAGGCCTTTGCCCTGGCCGATCAGGACGATCACGATTTCATCCTGTGCGAGATCGGCGGGACAGTGGGCGACATCGAATCGCTGCCCTTCATGGAAGCGATTCGCCAGATCCGGAACGAACTGGAGCCGTTCCAGACCCTAAGCGTTCACGTGACGCTGGTGCCCTATATTGCCGCCGCTGGCGAGCTCAAGACCAAGCCCACGCAGCACTCGGTACGCGAGCTGGCAAGTCTGGGGATCAAGCCCGACGTGCTTTTGTGCCGCGCCGAGCACCCGATACCCGATGCGGAACGCCAGAAGATCGCCAATTTCTGCAATGTGCGGCGTGAAGCGGTCATCCCCGCGCTCGATGCGCCTTCGATCTACTCGGTGCCGCTGCAATACCATCGCGAAGGCCTCGACGCCGAGGTGTTGCGCGGCTTCGGGATCACCGACGCGCCGGAGCCCGATCTGGACGCGTGGAACGACGTGACCGATCGCTATTTCAACCCCGAAGGCGAGGTTACCATAGGCGTGGTGGGCAAATATGTTGGCCTTCCGGACGCTTACAAGAGCCTCAACGAAGCGCTGGTCCATGGCGGGCTTGCCAACCGGGTGAAGGTCAACATCAAATGGATCGACGCCGAGATATTCGAAGGTGGTGATGAGGAAATCACCGCGCGCCTTGAGCCCATGCACGGCATTCTGGTGCCCGGCGGGTTCGGCGAGCGCGGGAGCGAGGGCAAGATCGCCAGCGTGCGGTTTGCCCGCGAGCGCAAGGTGCCGTTCTTCGGTATCTGCCTTGGCATGCAGATGGCCTGTATCGAAGGCGCGCGCGCGGCCGGATTTGCCCACGCATCCTCGACCGAATTCGGCGAAACCGATGAACCCGTCGTCGGCATCATCACCGAATGGATGAGCGAGGAAGGTCTTCAAAGCCGCAAGCAGGGCGGCGATCTGGGCGGCACGATGCGCCTTGGGGCCTACGAAGCAAAGCTCGCCCGTAACAGCCACAGCTCGGCCATATATGGCGGCGCCGACGTGATCTCGGAGCGGCACCGTCACCGCTATGAGGTGAACAGCGCCTACATCGATCCGCTGGAGAAGCAGGGTCTGGTCTTTGCCGGGATGTCGCCCGATGGCCTTCTGCCCGAGATTGTGGAACGGCCCGATCATCCCTGGTTCGTCGGCGTCCAGTTCCACCCCGAGCTCAAATCGAAGCCGTTCGATCCGCATCCCTTGTTCGCGGGATTCATCGCTGCGGCGCTGGAGCAATCGCGCCTGGTGTGATTTTTTCCTGCGACCGCGATCCGGTCGGTTTTCAGGCGCCATTGCCAGCCAAGCCACTGATATGACACGGGCTTTGGGCCTCCTGGCCACCCGATCGAGGAAATTGCGACAAATCAACGTCCTGTCGCGTTTTTACAAGCTCTGAAATTTGCACTTGCCAGCAGCCGGATATCGGTCCTACCCCGTCACAGACCTTTAGGTTTTCTAAAGGGGACGGGGGTGCAGACCGTCACAATGAGTTTGCAGCGCGTAACTCGGGAGGGTCTTGCGATCCTTGCGCTTTGACAAGCTCGCGTAAGAGCGGAGCGTCTTCTGCGACCCGGACGCTCGGTTCTGATCGAGGCGGCTCTATGTCGCGGGGGCGGATCCATCGGGTCCGCCTCCACCGCCTCAGGGCGCTTTCTGATTTTTCGCGCATGAAGCGCACGAAAAAGGCGGCCCCGCCAGACGAGGCCGCCTTCGTTACGTATGGTCGGTTTGGCGGATCAGGCCGCGTTAGCCGCGCCCGTATCGGATGCGCTATCGGTGTCGCCGTTTGTTTCGACCGCCTTAAGCGTCGAGGATCCGACCGCGATCTTCTTGGGCTTCATCGCGTCGGGCACTTCGCGCACCAGATCGATGATCAACAGCCCGTCAGCCAAGTCGGCGCGCTCGACCCGCACGAAATCGGCGAGCTCAAAACGGCGCTCAAAACCGCGATTGGCGATGCCGACATGCAGCATCTGCGAACCGTCATCGACCTCGTCGCGCTTCTTGCCCTGCACGGTCAGCAGGTTCTGCTGCGCGGTGATGTCGATATCCTGCGGACGAAAACCAGCGACCGCGAGAGTGATGCGGTAATTGTCCTCGCCCTGGCGCGCGATGTTGAAGGGGGGATAATTGTCGCCGGATTGCGAGCGAGCCTGGCTTTCGAGCAAGTCGAACAGGCGATCAAAGCCCACGGTCGAACGGCGATAGGGGGTAAAATCAAGACGTGACATAGTTTCAAATCCTCGTGTTTGAGCAATTTGGTTTGCGTGACCCGGCCTGCCTGACGCAGCGTCGGGGTGTTTGCCGCCTTTTGCGCTTCCCGATGACTGGCGAAACGCGGCGACACACTTTATCTGGTATGCCAAAGACGCCTTTCAAGAGTTTGATGAAGGCACGAGATAAGGACACTTGGCATGAGCCAGCCCACCATCGATATCTATACGAAATTTGCCTGCCCCTTTTGCGTGCGGGCCAAGTATTTGCTCAGCTCGAAGGGCGCTGAGTTCAACGAGTACGACATCACCATGGGCGGAGAAAAGCGCGAAGAGATGCTCGCGCGCGCGCCCAATGCGATGACAGTTCCGCAGATCTTCATCGGCGAGACGCATGTCGGCGGCTCGGATGATCTGGCTGCGCTTGACGCGGCGGGCAAGCTTGACGCCCTGCTGGCTGGCTAAGCACTCGGCGTGACCAGGATCGCTCTACTCCAGATGACTTCGGGGATCGATCCCGAGGCGAACTTTGCTGTAATCGAGCAGGCCGCACGCGATGCCAAAGGGGGCGGAGCGGACATTCTCTTTACGCCCGAAATGGCGCTGTTGCTCGACCGCGATCGTTCGCGGGGTCGTGCTGCGATGGAAGAACCAACCTACTGTGAATATCATGACCGTTTTTGCGCGCTGGCCGAAACGTACGATATCGATGTAGCATTGGGCTCCATGCCACATCCGCTGGAAGGAGGCATGCTTGCCAACCGTTCCTACTATTTTCGCGCCGACGGAGAAGGGCCGGGGTATTACGACAAAATCCATATGTTCGATGTGGAGCTATCAACTGGCGAAAGCTGGCGAGAAAGCGCAGCCTACAGGCCTGGCGAGCGCATCTTCGTCGACATCAACACGCCGCTCAACACTATCGGTTTCACGATCTGCTACGATTTGCGCTTTCCGGCGCTGTTTGATGAACTTGGGCGACACGATTGCTGGGCCATCGCGGTCCCAGCCGCGTTTACCAAACCCACGGGCGCAGCGCATTGGCACGTCCTTCTGCGCGCCCGCGCCATCGAAGCGAGCGCGTTTATCATTGCCGCTGCGCAAGTGGGCAAGCACGAGGACGGGCGCGAAACCTATGGCCACAGCCTCGTCGTCGATCCATGGGGTGAAGTGCTCCTGGACATGGGCGGTGAGGAACCTGGGCTGGCTTTCTGCGATATAGACTTGAAGCGCATTGGCGAAGTGCGCTCTCAAGTGCCCAGCCTTGCCAACAAACGACCGATACCCAAATACTAAGCACCATGATTGTATTCGACCTTCACTGCGAACACGGCCATCGTTTCGAGGGCTGGTTTGGTTCCTCGGGCGATTTCGAAGATCAGCTCAGCCGTGGCCTTCTGGCGTGCCCGGAGTGCGGGACCGCGAAGGTGAGCAAGGCGCCCATGGCGCCCGCCGTACCAGTCAAAGGCAACGCGGCGCCAACCGCCGTCCCAAGGGTCTCTGCGCCGGTTGCCTCGGATGAGGCCGCGCCCGATGCCCCGCTCGCTAATCGCGAGATGCCCGCGGAAGTCCAGCGCGCCATGGCCAAACTTGCCGAGGCGCAGGCGAAGGCGCTCAAGGACAGCACCTGGGTCGGCGGTGACTTCGCCAAGCAATCGCGCGAGATGCATTACGGCGAGCGTGACGAGGGTCCCATTCACGGACAGGCGAGCCTCAAAGAGGCCAAGGAGCTGCTTGACGAGGGCGTTCCGGTGGCCCCCCTGCCATTTCCCGCCGCTCCGCCCGAAAAGCTCAATTGATCGGCAAGGCCCTGGTGCTAAGAGGGTCCGGCCACAAGGCGCGTCCCCGTAGCTCAGGTGGATAGAGCGTCGGATTCCTAATCCGAAGGCCACAGGTTCGAATCCTGTCGGGGACACCAGACACGACCGGTCTCTTCAGAAGGCCGGGCGCGTCTGGAAGACGGCGGCGGGTTCAGCCCCGATCGGAACCGGAGCGAAGCGGAGGCGGGCGAAGCCCAATCGTGTCGGGGACACCAATCTCGTTCGAGAAAAAAAGAACGCTCGGCCTATCCGGAAAGCGGTTGCCCGCTTGGAAAAATCCGCCGGAGCGTCCTTGAACAGCCTGCTATCAAGGCTGGTGATACGAAGAAGACCTGTCGGTACGAACCGTAAGTCTCAGCCGAAGGGGGCGGGGCTGAGCCTCGGTTAAACCGCAAAGCGCCTTCAAGACCTGGTATAGGCCGCTTTCGCCAATATCCGCCTAACGAGCGCTAGGTAGTGGTCCTCATTCGCTGTCACGCGGGCCTGACAGTCTCGTAATGCGGCCCCCAGGTGCGCCAAGCAATCCCGGCGAGCGCGGTCACGCAAGTGCAGGCCGCGACCAGCGCAAGGGCGGTGCCGTTCCAGCCATAGGCGGCGTAAATCTCCGTGCCCAGGCGGCTTCCAATAGCGCCGCCGATAAACATCAAGGCGATGTACACGGTCGTGAGGCGCGTGCGGATTTCGGGTGCGACGGAAAGAAAGGTCATACGGCTCGACACATCGATAGCCGGGCCTACCGTGGTGGTGACGAGGAGCGGAGCAAGCAACAGCCACAGATTGTCGCCAAAAGGCAGAAACAGCGCCGTGCCCGCCGCTTGAATACACCCGAAGATGAAACGCGCGCGCCGCGCCCCGATACGGTCCGCGATCTGGCCGAAGCGCGGGGTCGTCAAGACGCTGAGCGCAGCCATCCCGGCAAGATAGCCGACAACGTCAGTGCCGTATCCCATGGTGTCAGAGGTGAGGTGGAGGGCGAGCGCCAACCAGAGCGCAATGAATTGGCCAAAGCCGAGACCCTGAATAGCGCCCGAGACAAGAACTTCGGGATGCGAGCGGATCAGGGGAAAGATCGACACAACCAAAGCCATGTATCCGCCTTTGGGCTGTGTCACCGGGGATGCCGAGGCCTCTTGCGCGGGCACAATCCACGGCATCGCCACGGTCACGGCCAGCATCGCCGCGCTCGCGCACCAATAAACGACGTGCCAATCGTAAAGATCGGCCACCACACCGGCGCCGACTCTGGCAACCAGCAGCCCGAACAACACGCCGGCGGTGAGCGTCGCGGTCACGTAGCCGAGCCGCTCGGGCGCGACGCGCTTGGAAGCGTAGGCCGGTAGGAGATAGGGCGCGATCGTGAAGAAGCCGAGCCAGGTGGATCCAGCCGTGAAGGTCGCGAAATCGGGCGCAAAGGTCATCGTCAGCAGGCCAGCGCACTGGCACACGCTGAAGATGATGGTTAGCCTTCGATTGGAGTACCGGTCCCCCAGCGGCAGCAGCAGGAGAATGCCAACCGCCAAGGCCAACTGATTGAGCGCAGGGACGATCCCGATGCGCGCGTCGCTGACGCCAAAGTGCTCCGCCACCTCTCCGATGATCGGGTGGATGTAGTACGCGTTGGCGGTCACCACGGCGATAGCCAACGCCAGCCAGAGTTCTTGCCGCCGGGTAAGGTAAGCGGTGACGGATTGGGTCAAGGGCGCGCGCTCAGCTTGTGATGCCCGCCGCCTTGGCCATATCGATCACGCCTTGCGCCAGTTCGACCGGGCGGTCTTCCTGACTGAAATGGCCGCAGGTGGAAAGCGTTGCATGCGGTTGCCCCTTCGCCCCGGCGACCCGATCGATGAGCGCGGGGGCGAGGCCTCCGGTTACCGGATCGTCTTCGCCGAACAGCGTCAGGAAGGGCTTGTCGAACGCGGCCAGACCGACCCAGGCGCGCTTGTTCTCCTCGATCCCGTCCATGCCGTCCTCGACTGGTACCAGCTGTGGAAACGCGCGCGCGCCCGCTTTGCTTGGTTCGTCGGGGAAGGGCGCATCATACGCCGCCACCTCGGCGGGCGTGCGCTCGGTCGCGGTGGCGCGCTGGAGCAATTCGCCAATCTGGAATTCGGGTGAGGACTTCGCGAATTCGCGCCAGGCCAGGAAGGCGGGCGAAGGGGTGCCGCCGGTCGGAAGAAAAGTGTTGCTCGTAACCAAGAATGTGAAACGCTCAGGCTCATCGCCGACCATCCGCAGGCCCAACAGGCCGCCCCAGTCCTGGCAGAACAGCCCGGCTTTCTCGGGCACGACCGCGTCGCGCCATTGCTTGAGCCAGCTGGTGTGACGCGCATAGGTATAGAAGCCGACTTCGTCCGGCTTGTCGCTCTTGCCAAAGCCGATGAGATCCGGCGCAAGGCAACGAAATCCGGCTTCGACAAGGATGGGGATCATCTTGCGATAGAGGAAGCTCCAGCTTGGCTCGCCATGAAAGAGCAGGACGGGCGGAGCGTCGCTTGGACCCTCGTCCAGATAGTGCATTCGGCCTGTGTGTCCCTCGCCAAGATCAATCTCAAGCCAGTTTTCGGCAAAGGAGTAGTCGGGCAGGTTTGCAAAACGCGCTAGGTCCGATGTCAGGATTTGCATGATTCTTCTCTCCTCTTGGCCGATAAACTCAGTATCACGTTGCAACTGATCGGCCAGCCCCACGCGTCAGCATTTTTGCTTTGCAAGAGCAAACACAGGCTGTGGACTAGAGGCGCTCGGGCGGGCAAGCCGCGCGGCAAGAGAGGATTTCAGACCATCATGAAGAACGAGACCGAAGAGTTGGCGGAGATCCGCCGCGCTGTGCGCGCGCTGTGCGAAGACTTCCCCGGGGAATACTGGCGCGCAAAGGATGCGGTGCGTGAATATCCTGGCGAATTCGTTGACGCGCTGACCAGGGCGGGGTTTCTCGCCGCGCTGATCCCGGCCCAATATGGCGGTAGCGGTCTCAGCCTCGATGCGGCCTGTGTGATCATGGAGGAAATCCAGGCAACCGGCTGCAATGGCGGCGCGGCGCATGCGCAGATGTACATCATGAACACGCTGCTGCGCTATGGCAGCGAGGATCAGAAGGCGACCTACCTGCCCCGGATCGGCGACGGCTCACTGCGCTTGCAGGCCTTTGGTGTTTCCGAGCCGACCAGCGGGACCGACACGCTCAGCCTCAAGACCCGCGCCGTCAGGGACGGCAACGAGTATGTGATCAACGGCCAGAAGATCTGGACGAGCCGGGCCGAGCATTCCGACCTCATGCTGCTGCTCGCGCGCACCACCCCGCGCGAGGCGGTCGAGAAGAAGACCGAAGGCCTCTCGATGTTTCTGGTCGACATGCAGCGGGCGCTGGGGAACGGGATGGAGATCAAGCCGATCCGCACGATGATGAACCATTCCTCGTGCGAGGTTTTCTTCGACGATCTGCGCATCCCGGCCACCGCTCTCGTAGGCGAGGAGGGCAAGGGCTTTCGCTACATTCTGTCGGGCATGAACGCGGAACGCATCCTGATCGCTGCGGAGTGCATCGGCGATGCCAAGTGGTTTATCGAGCGCGCCAGCGCCTACGCCAGCGACCGCAATGTGTTCGCGCGGCCCATTGGCCAGAACCAGGGCGTGCAGTTTCCCATCGCGCGCTGCTACGCGCAGATGCGCGCCGCCGAACTGATGGTGCACCACGCCGCCCATGTGTACGACGAAGGCGGCAATCCGGGCGAGGAAGCCAACATGGCCAAGCTGCTTGCCTCCGAAGCCAGCTGGGCCGCGGCCGACATGTGCGTGCAGACCCATGGCGGGTTTGGCTTTGCCGAGGAATACGATGTGGAACGCAAATTCCGCGAGGCGCGGCTTTACACGGTCGCGCCGATCTCAACCAATCTGATCCTCTCCTACCTTGCCGAACACGTGCTTGGCCTTCCGCGTTCATACTGATCGCGGCAGGCGCGCAGGACGGCTCAAATCCCTCAGCTTAAGCGATAAATCGCCGCGCCGGTCCTTTAGTCCTTGAACCACGACGCCAACTGTGATTCTGTGAAGGACATGACGGGGCAGGAATTCATCACGGGATACAGCGAGCGGCCTCAGGTCGCCTTGCCGAACAACCCCTTGCGGCTGTGGGCTGCCCTGTTCGTGCTGCTGGCGCTGGCGGGACTTGCCATTATCGGCCCGTGGGGTGTGCTCGCGTGGTATGAGAACTCGGCGGTCCTTGATCAGCGGCAGGACAAGATCACGATCCTCAAGGAGGAGATTTCGGCGCTTCAAAACCGGGTGGACCTGCTTGATCCCGAGAGCGTCGATTCCGACCTTGCCGGAGAGCTGGCTCGCCGTGACCTCGGTGTCCTGCATCCCGATGAAGTGGTGATCACCCTTCCCGAAGACTGAGCCGCGCAAGAGCGCTCAATCGCAACACATTTTTGGCCTTGCGCAGCAACGCTTTGCGTTGCGTCTTGCGCGCGCATGGTTCAAAGCGGGCCGCGAAATGGGAACGCTGAGCGACCCGGCGCCAGTTACTCTGGTGCGCCCGGCGCTCGGTCTTGAAGGGATCACCGCCATGGCCAAGCCGTCCAATTCCTCTGATACCGATCCAATCGCGCCATCCGACGACCCGGACTTCATCCTTCATTCGCTTCAGGATGCGTTCGAGAAGGCGAAACGCTTCGAGGCAAGCGAAGAGCAGATGTTGCAATTCTATGAACAGATGCTGCTCATCCGCCGGTTTGAGGAGAAGGCGGGCCAGCTTTACGGCCTGGGGCTGATCGGTGGGTTCTGCCACCTGTATATCGGCCAGGAAGCGGTCGCGATTGGCCTGCAATCCGCGCTGGATAACGACAAGGACAGCGTCATCACCGGCTATCGCGACCACGGCCATATGCTCGCCTACGGCATCGATCCCAAGGTGATCATGGCCGAACTGACGGGTCGTGAGGTCGGAATCTCCAAAGGCAAGGGCGGGTCGATGCACATGTTCTCGACCGAGCACAAGTTTTACGGCGGGCACGGCATTGTCGGCGCGCAGGTGGCGCTTGGCGGCGGTCTCGCCCTGGCGCACCAGTATAACGAGGATGGCGGCCTGTGCCTTGCCTATTTCGGCGATGGCGCGGCGAACCAGGGTCAAGTCTACGAGACCTTCAACATGGCCGCGCTCTGGAACCTTCCCATAGTTTTCGTGGTCGAGGATAACCAATACGCCATGGGCACATCGACCGCCCGCTCGTCGGCTGAGACACGTTTCTATCGCCGCGGCACCTCCTTCCGGATCCCCGGCATGGAAGTGAACGGGATGGACGTTCTCGAAGTGCGCGCGGCCGCCGAAGTCGCTTTCAAGCATGTGCGCGAGGGCAAGGGCCCGGTTCTGATGGAGCTCAACACCTATCGCTATCGCGGGCACTCCATGTCCGACCCCGCCAAGTATCGCACGCGCGACGAGGTTCAGGAGCAGCGTGACCATCACGATCCGATCGAGGGCCTCAAGAAGACCCTGATCGAAGGCGGCAAGACCGAGGAAGAGCTAAAGGCCATCGACAAGGCGATCCGCGCGCGCGTCGCAGAGGCGGCGGACTTCGCCGAGAATTCGCCCGAGCCCGAGCCTTCCGAGCTCTACACCGACGTGCTGGTGGGAGAATACTGAGCCATGGCGATCGAACTCAAGATGCCCGCTCTCTCGCCGACCATGGAAGAAGGAACGCTTGCCAAGTGGCTCAAGGCTGAAGGCGATCCCATCGAGCCGGGCGATATCATTGCCGAGATCGAGACCGACAAGGCGACGATGGAATTCGAGGCCATCGATGAAGGCGTCCTCTCCAAGATCGTGATCGCCGAGGGCACCGAAAATGTCGCGGTCGGCACCGTCATCGCGATGCTTGATGGGGAGGGCGAGGAAGCCTCACCCGCCTCGGCTCCCACACCAGCGCCCACTCCCGCACCAACGCCGGCACCGGCACCTGCGCCGACGGATGAGACGCCCGTGAGTGCGACGCCCGCCGCTGCCCCCGAGGTGCCTGCGGACACAAGCGTCACGTCGATCTCGGTGCGCGAGGCTCTGCGCGACGCGATGGCCGAGGAAATGCGCGCGGACCCGAGGGTCTTCGTGATGGGCGAGGAAGTCGCCGAATACCAGGGCGCCTATAAGGTCACGCAGGGCTTGCTCGACGAGTTCGGCCCCAAGCGGGTGATCGATACGCCCATCACCGAATACGGGTTTGCTGGCATCGGCACGGGCGCGGCAATGGGGGGGCTTAGGCCGATTGTCGAATTCATGACCTTCAATTTCGCGATGCAGGCCATCGACCATATCGTGAACTCGGCGGCCAAGACGAACTACATGTCGGGCGGCCAGATGCGCTGCCCAGTGGTGTTCCGCGGCCCCAACGGCGCGGCAAGCCGGGTCGGTGCGCAGCACTCGCAGAATTACGGACCCTGGTACGCCAGCGTTCCCGGCCTCATCGTGATCGCGCCTTACGACAGCTCTGACGCAAAGGGTTTGCTGAAAGCCGCGATCCGCTGCGAAGACCCGGTCGTCTTCCTCGAAAACGAGCTTGTCTACGGACGCAGTTTCGACGTGCCCGATCTTGACGATCACGTCCTTCCGATCGGCAAGGCGCGGATCATGCGCGAAGGCTCGGACGTCACCATCGTGAGCTATTCGATCGGAGTCGGCCTCGCGCTGGAGGCGGCGGAAACGCTTGCGGGCGAGGGTATCGACGCCGAAGTGATCGACCTTCGCACCCTGCGTCCGCTAGACCGGGATGCCATTCTCACGAGCCTTGCCAAGACCAACCGCCTCGTCATCGCCGAAGAGGGTTGGCCGACCTGCTCCATCGCCAGCGAAGTGGTCGCGATCTGCATGGAGGACGGCTTCGACGACCTTGACGCGCCGGTTCTGCGGGTCTGCAATGAGGACGTCCCGCTGCCTTACGCAGCCAATCTTGAGAACATGGCGATCATTGACACCGCCCGGATCATCGAGGCGGTCAAGAAGGTGTGCTACGTCTAGTCGGGCCGACCGGCGAAATGAGGCAGGACCGAAGTCAGGTAACAGGCAAGCTCAGGGCCGACCCGCCTGATAGACGTTGCACCGGGCGACACCTGTTGGTGGATTGGTTTGATAAAGCCCCGCGAGGTCGCGCTCGTCGCGCACGTTGAACGCGGCGGTGTAGCGGATTTCGTTGCCATCAAGAAAATCGAACGGGGTCAGAGACTGATAATCGTAGGAGACCTCTACAAACATGACAGCCGTTCCCGCCGCAGCCTGGATTTCCTCTCCCGGCTCACCCATTCCTTGAAAGGAGGTGCCGCTGGCGCCAGTGCCTTCCACTCCATAGCTGGAATCGAACGGTTTTGCGCCGCGACAACGCTGCCACGCGATCCACTGTCCATTATCGGCGTTGCGTTGAAGGCTGGAAACAATCACGCGTCCGTGATCGAACAGGCCAATCCTGTCGCCCGCCTTTTCGGCGCCGACGAGGGAGGAATTGATATCGTCCTCGAACACGCGCTTCGCCTGAAGCTCGCTGGCTTCGCCCACACGCGATGTGTTGTCCGCGACCTGCATCGCGATCTGACTGATCTGCATGTGGGTTATCGTGTAGTAGGCGGTCTCCGAACCCATCAGGCCGAGCGAAAGCACGATCGGCGCGGTAAAGGCAAACTCGGTCAGGGCTATGCCCGATTGCGCCTGTGCCAAGCGGCGCCCGAACCATTTCCAGACGGGCTTATTCGCGGCCGCGCCCCCTGGCGCTGCGATCACGGGATCGGCAGGGCGATCACGGTGTGCAATGAAGCGCGCGATCATGGGCAATTCCCCTGAACCGAGATCATTTTTTGTTCGTCGTAGGGCTGGTTGCGCAAGACCGTCGAGGCGCGCAGGGTCACATCCTGCGGCATCCCGGCAACGCTGTACATCGGGAAAAGCCGTTTGTAACTGACGACCGCGGTGTAGAGCACCGCGTCGCGCGCGCCGCCAATACCCTGCGCGCCGCGATTGGAGTCCCACTGGCCGTTGGCGTTCGCGTCGATGAAAACTTCGTTATTGTTGCAAACGCCGTCGCCGTTGTCGTCGTCATACTCCTCCGCTTCGCCGATATCGCTGAATTCGTAGTGCGAGAGCTTCTCAAGCTGGATTGTCGCGCTGCCCGGCACAACCGTGCGGACCCGATCAATAACGAGCTGGTCGATATCGGACACCCGGCTTCCGGCGCTTTCCAGGGTCAGGTCACGCCCGGCGGCCTGCATCGTCCCGTTCATCATCGCGCTGGTGTATTGAGTGTGGGCCATGTCGAAGATGCCCATCAACATGAGGATCAGCACTGGGGCCACGAACGCGAATTCCACCAGCGTGACGCCATCATCGTCCTTACAAAGCCGTTTCCGCATGATCTGTCCTTTACTGGGTCAGCCTGAGGGCAGCGATCTTCTGCGCGATCTTCGTGAACTGCTCTTCGAGTTCAGCGGAATCGCTTGCCGAGAAGGCGCGACCGGGCGTGGCGCAGTCGATGAGGTTCTGCGTCAGGGTCGTCCCGAAAGCGACCACCCAGACCGAGATATTCTCCTGCCGCGCCAGACGACAGGCGGCCTGGAAACGCTCGGCGTGACGGCTGTATTGACGGCTGTTGCTGCCATTGCCCGTGACATACCGGTCGTACCACTCGATACCGTAGGTGGAGTAGATGTTGTTGCGCGGCACAAGCGCACCATCGGTCATGAAGACGATGTGACGCGCGATGGATTCTCCATTGGGAGCAGCCACGTTGTCCGCGGCGAAAATCCCGCGCGGCGTGATGAAGCGCGCTCCCCAGAGCATGCCGATGTCGTGATAGGTGTTCCCGCCCGCAGACAGGCTGTTGACATAGTTCTGCATGTCCGTGCGCGAGAGCTCCTCAAGGCGGAACGCGGGTGTGGGGCAGCGATAGGAAGGCCTGCTCTGGCTTGAGCGAACACTGGACGGGACCGGGCTGCGTGTGCTGCCGCTGTTGTTGCGACGCCGCCATACGGCGCGGCTCAGCATGGGTTTCCAGCGCGAAGCCTGCGAATCCGGCACCAGGTTGATGTTCATATCCAACGCTCCCACCGGGATGGGATCGAAGGAGGATGCGGCCACCGTTTGCGCCTCTTCAATGCAGCCGTCCCAGGTGTAGCTCTGCATCGCTCCGTTGCTGCCGATCGGAAGATCGACCGTCGGCGTGGCGTCGTACAGCGTGGTCAAATCGATCGATTCCCATCCGGGAGGCGACCCGGGGGGGTTGCTGGCTCCGGGCGGATTGGCGGTGTCGACCCGATCGTAAATCCACTCGTCGAACTGGATGCCCATGTTCTGCAGCTCTTCGACGACCTCGAAGGTCACATCGGCCCGGTATTCGTAGATGTCCCAGCCAACGCGGCACCGACCGCCATCGTTGTAGATGGAACGCGGCTCGCCGCGCCACAGTGTCTCGTTATCGTCGTCGTATTCGGTGTAGCGGAAATTGCCTTCGGTGCGGGTTCCGTTCTGCCCCTGGTGAAGCCCGAGATTGGTCTGCACCTCGTCCGTGAACGCTGCGGGCTCGAGTGCGGCGCACGCTGAGCGTGAAGAGGCTGTCGTCTCCGACTGGAGTTCAAAGCCGATATCGTCTTCTGACCTGCGGTTGTCGATGTCGGTGATCTGCTGACCGATCTCGACCCATTCCTGCTTTTCTTCGAACTTCGCCCAGCGTGACTGGAAAACCGCGTCCTCGGCCATCCAACTCGGATCGGCGGCGACCAGCTCGGCCCCGACATTCACGTTGTACGAGTAGGGCACCGCACCATAGCGCACCTGAGCCCTGGGTGACGTCGCGTCCGCCACGGTTTCGTAGAAGGTCATCACCGCTTCGCGCAGACCCTGGATCTTCGAGGTGCTGCCCGAATTGCAGCTTCCGCCCGACGGGTTGCACGCCATCGAGCCGGTGACGTCGAGCACGAACATGATGTCGGTGTTCGAGATATTGATGTCGGCGGTGCAGTCGACCGACAGATTGAACTCTTCGTAGCCGAACATTCCCATGAGGCTGGTGGGCATGACCGCGGATGCGGTCCCCTGAACTTCGCCGTCCGCAGTGCCGGCATAGACCGTGTTCTGGTCTGTCACGCCAAACATGCCGTCTTCGAAGTTCTGCTTGAAGAACCGCTCGCCGATCCGTCTGTGCTCGGCCGAGAAGGCGAGATCGTCCATGGCCCGGCGCGCCGCCAGCGCGCCGGCGTCGCAGGCCGCTTGCAAGCGGGTCTCGGCCATGTAGAAGCGGCTCGCATCGACGGCGCCCCCGACCATGGCGAGCAATGGCACCATGGACGCTGCGCCAATGGCTAGGGTGTTGGCTGACGCATCCGTAAGAAGCGCCTTCAGAAATCCGCCCCGATAGTCTGCCGGGATTTGCTCTGGCTGGCTCATGCGGTGACTGTCCTTTGCCCCGTTTCGGCGCGACATAGCGCCCGTACACACATCTGCATTGCGGGCCTTAGACGATGGCTGGTTATCGAAATCCGAAGCGACGTCGTTAAGAAACGCTTAAAGCCCTGTTGGAAGCCCCTAACCGGGGCCATCGTCCCGCGATTGGACAACCGGCTTGACAAACCCTTCCAATCGACGCGTATCCGCGCGCTCTATGGCTCCCGAGTTATCCGAACCTCTCCCGGACGAAGCGCGTTTGGCGCTTGCTCATACGCCGCAAAGTGTGCGCGGGGCGTTAACCACACTTCTTGAGTTCGATGCCCGGCTTGGGCGCCTAGTGTCCGCCTCGACGGAGCCGATGCTGGGGCAGATGCGGCTGGCCTGGTGGCGCGATGCGTTAGGGATGGCCGTGAGCGATAGGCCGCGCGGGGATCCGGTGCTCGATTCGCTCGGGGAGCTTTGGTCCGGGCGCGAAAGCGGGCTTGTCGCCCTGATCGATGGCTGGGAGCGGATGCTGGAAGAGCCGCCGCTGCCGCGTGAGGCCGCGATGGAATTTGCCGAGGGCCGCGCACAGGCGCTGGCGGACCTGGCCACTCTTGCGCAGCTCGACGAGCGCGTCGCCGAAAACGTAAGAGCCGCGGGGCGGCTGTGGGCGGTGGCGGACGCAGCCAGCCGTATAGAGGACGAGAACGAGCGCAAAACACTGCTTTCGCTCGGAGCCGACCTGCCTCGCCCAGCCCGGCTACCATCACCGCTACGCGGGGTCGCCATCCTTGGCGCGCTGGCGGACCGCGCGCTCAAGGCGGGCGGTGCTCCGCTGTTGGCCGGGCGGGGCGCGGCGCTGGTGGCGCTGCGCGCTGGCTTGTTAGGGCGTTGAAAGCCGCTATGTTTCGATCCTGGGATGGGACGCAGAGGGGTCGAATACAATGCGGCAGACAGTGCTTGGGGTGTTCGTCGGGCTGATCCTGGCGGGCGTGGGTGTGTTTTGGTGGCAGGGCCGCGCGCAGGTGGAAGAACTGGCTCCGCCACCGCCCGAGCCCGAAGAGGCTGCACCTTTGCCCGAAGAGCTGCCAATCGCCGATCCTGCCGATCTGGAAGGTCCGGAACCGCCCGAGGCGAGCGCTCTGACGCGTGAGGAAAAGCGCTTCTTTCGCTACGACCGCGATCGCGATCGTATCATCACGCGCAACGAAATGCTCTCGACCCGGTCGGACGCGTTTCGCAAGCTCGATGTCGATGGCAACAATCTGCTGACGTTCGAGGAATGGGCGGTCGCGACGGTCAACCGCTTCGAAGGCGCGGACGCGGATGGCGATGACCGGCTGACACCGGCCGAGTTTGCCACCACAGCGCCCAAACGCGCCGCGCCAAAGCCTGCGTGCAAGTGCTGACCTTGACCTAGGCCGCGACCGGTTCGTGCGCTGCGTTGATCCACGCGGCGAGATCGGCCTTGGCGCGCGCGGTGTAGGCTTCCTTGCGCTGTTTCTTCTTCACCTCGTGAAGCGGGGGGAAGAGCCCGAAATTGACATTCATCGGTTGAAAAGTCTGCGCGTCCGCATCCCCGGTAATATGGCTCAGAAGCGCGCCGAGCGCGGTCGAGGCGGGCAGGGGGTGCCAGTCGCGTCCCGCCAGCTCGCTGGCTGTCATAAGCCCCGCAACCAACCCGATCGCCGCGCTTTCAACGTAACCTTCGCAGCCGGTCACTTGCCCCGCAAACCGGATATGCGGCGCGGCCTTGAGGCGCAGCTGGCGGTCAAGAACTTCCGGGGAATTGAGGAATGTGTTGCGGTGCAACCCGCCCAGCCGAGCAAACTCTGCTTTCTCAAGGCCCGGGATGGTGCGAAACAGCTCCACCTGCGCGCCGTATTTCAGCTTGGTCTGAAAGCCGACCATGTTCCACAGCGTGCCCAGCTTGTTGTCCTGGCGCAGTTGCACCACGGCGTAGGGCCAGCGTCCCTGCGGATGCTCTTCGCTGGTGTCGTATGGATTGTCGAGCCCGACGCCCTTCATGGGGCCATAGCGCAGCGTTTCCACACCGCGCTCGGCCATCACTTCGATCGGCATGCAACCGTCGAAATAGGGCGTGTCCTTCTCCCATTCCTTGAATTCGGTCTTTTCGCCCTCGATCAGCCCCTTGTGGAAGGCGAGGTACTGCTCCTTGGTCATCGGGCAGTTGATATAGTCGCCGTCCTCATTGGAAGCCTCGGTGGTCTTGTTCCAGCGCGACTGGATCCAGCATTTCGACATGTCGATGCTGTCGCGGTGGACGATAGGCGCGATCGCGTCGAAGAAGGCGAGACGGTCTTCACCGGTCGCCTTGACAATATTTTGGGCCAGGCTCGCTGCGGTAAGAGGCCCGGTGGCGACAATGGTAAGACCGCTTTGTGGAAGAGCGTCGATCCGCTCGCGCAAGATCTCGACATTGGGATGCTGGTCCAGCGTCCTTTGCACTTCGTGAGAGAACACATCGCGATCCACCGCCATGGCGCTGCCCGCCGGGACCCGCGCGACTTCGCCCGCGCGCATGATGAGACTGTCGAGCGCGCGCATCTCGTGATGAAGCAGGCCGACCGCGTTCTTCGTGTCGTCGTCGGAGCGGAAGGAGTTGGAGCAAACGAGTTCGGCGAGCCCATCGGTCTGATGCGCGGGCGTCATCTCACCGGACCCCCGCATCTCCGAGAGCCGAACCTTGACGCCGACCTGCGCGAGCTGCCAGGCGGCTTCGGACCCGGCGAGCCCGCCGCCGATAACGTGAACATCGTGTGTCATGATGGCGCGAGAGGTAATTGCGTGATAGCCCTCGCGCAAGGGTCGGCTGATGGCTCATGAGAAGGGGATCGGGTTTGGCCAGACGCGCTTTGATCGAGCATCGCCCCTGGCTTGCGGCCAGTCTTCTTGCGGGCGTCGCCTATTACTTTTTGTGGAACAACGCGATTGGCGGGATCTGGTTGATCCTGCTCAAGGGCGCAGGGGTAGGCTTCCTTGCGATTTACGCTCTGCGCCGAACCAAAGGACTGGACGGCGCGATCCTGACGCTGGCGCTGGCGCTCAGCGCGGCGGCGGATGCGGTGCTGGAGATCGATTTCGAGCTGGGCGGGGTCTTGTTCTTTGCCTCGCACTGGGTCGCCGTCGCGCTTTACTTGCGCAATCGAAAACCTGACGCGGCGCGCAACCGGAAGCTGTTGGGGGCCTTGCTCCTGATTGCAACGCCCGTGGGAGCCTATGCCTTGAGCGGTGACCCGCTGATCGGCGTTTACGCAATATCGCTCGGCGCGATGGCCGCGACCGCCTGGACAAGTCGCTTCCCGGTGTCGCGCGTGGGGCTGGGCGCGCTGCTGTTCATAGTCAGCGATTGGCTGATCTTCAGCCGGATGGGGCCGCTCGACCTTGCGCCGCTGCCCGATATTCTCGTGTGGCCGACCTATTACGCGGCGCAATTCATGATCGCGACCGGCGTTGTGCAGACCCTACGCTGCGAGCGGATGAGAAACAGCGTGCAGGCCGATGCCTAGCCGCCGGGCTCGCCGTCAATATTCTTGTCCGAATGGGCGGTCGTGTCGGGCGTTGTCTCGTCCCCGCCACCGCGCCTTTCGACCATCTCTTCGACAATTGCTTCTTCCGCTTCGTTTTCAGGCTCTTCAGTTTCATCGATGCGCGCCACGCTGACAATCTGTTCGCCATCGGCGACATTGAACAGGCGATTGCCCGACGAGGCGCGGCCGTAGATCGCCCAGCCTTTGAGCTCCTCGAAGCCGTTCTCGACAAGGTGGCGGAACTCGACGCCCAGGCGGATCAGCTTGCCCTGATCGGTCACCAGCATGATCTGATCACCATGGCGCACAGGAAAGCTCGCCACCACCGGACCGTTGCGATCCTTTTCCGTCGGCTCGCCAATGTTGACGACCCCTTTGCCCCCGCGCCCGGTGACGCGATATTCGAAGCTGGAGCTGATCTTGCCGTATCCGCGTGAGGAGATGGTGAGGATGAACTGCTCCTTCTCCGCCATCTCGGCCATGCGCTCTTGCGAGAGCTCGGGCACCGCATCGTTGTTCTTCCACGGCGCGGCGCGCAGATACTTCTCGCGCTCCTCCAGCGTCGTGCCGGTCTGGTTCAGGACCGCCAGACTGACGACCTTGACGTCGCCCTTGGGGCCCATGCCCTGAACGCCGATACCGGTGCGGCTCTTGGTCTCGCGCGCGTCGGTCGCGGCGAAACGGATCGCCTTGCCGGTGGTGCTGGCGAGGAACACTTCCTGGCTTTCGTCCACCAACTGCACGCCGATCAAACGATCGCCCGAGCCCTCGACAAACCCCATCGCGTATTTCCCGTTGGAGGGAACGTTTGCAAATGCGTCCATCGAATTGCGGCGCACCATGCCCTGACGGGTCGCAAAGACGATGCCCAGTCGCTCCCACTCCGCCTCGTCTTCGGGCAGAGGCAGGACGTTGGTGACCGCCTCTTCCTCGCCCAGAGGCAGCAGGTTCACCATCGGGCGCCCGCGTGTCTGCGGCCCACCTTCGGGCAGTTTCCAAACCTTGAGGCGATAGACACGGCCGGTATTGGTGAAGAACAGCACGGGGTTGTGCGTCGAGGTGACGAACAGCTCGGTCACCGCGTCCTCGTCCTTGGTCGCCATCCCCGAGCGGCCCTTGCCGCCGCGCCCTTGAGCGCGGAAGGTGTCGAGCGCGGTGCGCTTGATGTAGCCCCCGTGCGTGACCGTCACGACCATGCCCTCACGCTCGATGAGGTCTTCATCCTCAAGGCCGTCCCAGGCGGGCGCGATTTCGGACACGCGCGGCGTTGCATAGGTGGCGCGCACCTCTTCGAGCTCTTCGCGCATGACGCCGTACAACTTCACGCGGTCGGCCAGGATCGAGAGCAGATATTCAATCCGCCCGGCGAGCTCTTTGAGTTCATCCCCGATCTCGTCGCGCCCCAGCGCGGTCAGGCGGTGGAGGCGCAGGTCGAGGATGGCTTTCACCTGCCGCTCGGACAGCTTGTAGGTGCCGCCCGCTTCGTCGGCGCTGGGTTCGATCGCCTCGACGAGCTTGATGTATTGGGCAATCTCGCCAATCGGCCATTCCTTCGCAAGCAGCTTGCCGCGCGCCTCCGCCGGGTTGGCGGCGCCCCGGATGATGGCGACAACCTCGTCCAGGTTCGACACCGCAACGACAAGCCCGAGCAAGAGGTGCGCGCGTTCGCGGGCCTTATTGAGCTCGAACTTGGTGCGCCGCGTGATGACTTCTTCGCGAAAGCTGACGAAGCTCTTGATAATCTCGCGCAGGGTCAGCGTTTCCGGCCGTCCTCCACGGATTGCGAGCATGTTGGCCGGGAACGAGGATTGCGCCGGGGTGTAGCGCCAGATCTGGTTGAGCACGACGTCCGGCGAGGCGTCGCGTTTCAGGTCGATAACCACGCGCACGCCTTCGCGGTTGGTCTCGTCGCGAATGTCGGCAATGCCTTCGATCCGCTTGTCCTTGGCCGCTTCGGCGATCTTCTCGACAAGACCGGACTTGCCCACCTGGAAGGGGATCGAGGTGAGCACGATTGACTGGCGGTCGCCGCGCTTGGTCTCGATCTCGTGGCGCGCGCGCATCAGGATCGATCCGCGCCCGGTGGTGTAGGCCGCCTTCGAACCGCTCGACCCCAGGATCAGCGGCGCGGTGGGGAAGTCGGGACCGGGAATGAACTCGATGAGTTCCTCGGACGTGATCGCCGGGTTCTCGATGAACGCGATGCACCCATCGATCACCTCGCCAAGGTTATGGGGCGGCACGTTGGTTGCCATGCCGACCGCAATCCCGCCGGCGCCGTTGACGAGCAGATTGGGGAAGCGCGCCGGCAGAACCTGAGGCTCCTGCCGAGAGCCGTCGTAGTTCTCAGCGAAATCGACCGTGTCCTTGTCAAGGTCATCGAGCAGCGTGTTGGCCACGCGCGCCAGACGCGCTTCGGTGTAACGCATCGAGGCCGGGGGATCGGGGTCCATCGAGCCGAAATTGCCCTGGCCATCGACCAGCGGCACGCGCATCGACCAGTCCTGCGTCATGCGCGCCAGAGCGTCGTAGATCGCGGCGTCGCCATGCGGGTGGTAGTTGCCCATCACATCGCCGACGATCTTGGCGCTCTTGCGATAGGGCCGCCCGGCGACAAAGCCGCCTTCCTGGCTGGCGAACAGGATGCGGCGATGGACGGGCTTCAAGCCGTCGCGCACATCGGGCAGGGCGCGGGCCACGATCACGCTCATCGCGTAATCGAGGTAACTCGTCTTCATCTCATCGACGATATCCACCCGATCGAAATCGCCTGATGCACCGCCCGGTTCTCCGGGTACGTTGGGGTCTTCTGGGGTGTTGTCGTCGCTCAAGAGATAAGGCCCGTTGTGTCTGGTTTGGGTGAGGTTCTCCCCACACCCTGTTATCTAGGGATGCGGCGCGGCAAGCGCCACCGAAGCCTGGGATCAAAACCGGAACATCAGGTCGTTTTTCCACATATGCGGAGGAGCGTCGCTGACGCTTGTGAGGCGCACGGCGTGGCGCTTCCATTCAAAGGGTGTTCAGCCCGGTTTGCCTAGAGAGAATTGCAAAACGCGCGCAATGCCGTCAAAGCACGTCGCGTTAGTTAATCGCCTGGGCGCATCCCCAAAACAACAGGCGCTGTTGGCAAATCACCCTAGGGAGACCTATCGTCATGACATCATTCACGCTGCGCAAGCAGGCCTCGAAACTCGTGCTCGCCATCGCGCTGGCCACCGGCACCGCCATGGTGGCTGGCCACATTGCGCCGGACGAGGCGCACGCCCAGAGGAAAAAGAAGAAGGACAAGAAGGACAAGGACGCGGGCAAGCCGCAATACTCGAAGGAGTTTGTGGCTGCGTTCACCGCCCTTGATGAAGCCTCGAAGGCGGAAGGCGCCGATATCCCCGCGCTCAGATCGCGGCTCGATGAGATTTTCGCGATGGCCACGAGCGGTGACGAGAAGTTCCAGAGCGGTCTTCTCGCTTACAACATGGGCGTGAAAGACAACAATCTCGAACTGCGTCTGCTCGGCATGGAGACCATGCTGGCCAGCGGCAAAACGCCCCCTGAATCGGTTGGTCAGTACAACTTCATCGCATTCCAGACCGCATCCGTGCTCGAGCAGCACGAAAAATCGCGCGACTATCTCCAGAAGGCGATCGATCTGGGTTACTCCGGCGATGGCACCCAATCCGATCTGCTGGTCGCCATGGCGCAGACCTATTTCAACACCGATGAGTACCCCCGTGGTCTGCAATATCTCGATCAGGCGATCGCGGCCAAGAAAGCGGCGGGCGAACCGGTCGAAGAACGCCTGTTCGACATCGCCTTCTCGGTTTCGTATCGCGAGGACCTTCAGCCGCAGGTCTACGATTACGCGGTTGCGCGCGCGCAGATGTTCCCGACCGATGCCAACTGGACGAACGCGATCAACGTGGTGCGCGTGCTCAATGAATACGGGCCGCAGCCCACGCTCGACATTTTGCGCCTCAGCCGGATGGTTGGCGTCCTGGATGATAAGCAGGAATACATCATCTACGTCGAGACCGCTGACGCGCGTCGCCTGCCCCAAGAGGTGAAGGACGTGATCGAGCAAGGCTACGCCATCGGCGCGATCGAGCGCGATGATACCTATATCTCCGACCAATTGCGCATCGCCAACGAACGCATTCCGGTCGACCGCGAGGAACTGCCCGCGCTCGAAGCCGACGCACGCGCGGCGGATGCGAGCTTTGCCACGGTGCGCGCGGCGGGCAGCGCGTTTCTGAGCTATGGCGAGTTCGCCAAGGCGGTGGAGTTCTACCAGAAAGCGCTTGGCCTTGCTGGCGGCGACACGGGCGAAACCCTGACACGCCTGGGCATCGCGCAGGTTGGTCTGGAGGACTACGACGCGGCGCAGGCCACCCTCGCCAAGGTCACCGGTGACCGCGCGCCAATCGCCAAGGTCTGGGCGGGGTACGCCGGATATCTTGGGGCCGACAGCGCGAGCGCAGCAAGCGCAGACGCAGCCGCGCCCGCAACCGAAGCGGTGGCGGACGCCGCAAGCTAGGGGCTTGGTTCCAGACGACGACTGGCTTGAATACGAAAAGGGCGCTGGGACTGCTTCCGGCGCCCTTTTTCTTGCTTGCTGGCGCGCGGGAGCAGGCTAGCGCAAGCGCTTGACGTAAACCTGGTTGTCGTCGCGCTGTTCAACCGTAAAGTTGTCAAAGCTCTCGAACATGTCCTTAAGGCTCTTGAAGCCGTAATTGCGCACATCGAAGCTGGAGCGGTTCCCGGCAATCTGGCCAACCTGCGAGAGCCGCGCAAAGCCGCCATCGCTTTTCGCCTCGGAATAGGCCGCGGTGATGAGTTCGAGCAGATCGTCATCCACCGCATCGGACTGGATTGTGCGACCCTTCTTGCGCTCGTTCTCGCGGTCCTGAGCGTTGGTCGCGATCAGTTTCTTGATGTCGATGAAGCGCGTACACACGGCCTGAAAGGCAAGCGGCGTCTTGCTCTCGCCGAACGCGTACACGATGATCCCGTCCTGGCGCAGGCGGGTGACGAGCGGTGTGAAGTCGCTGTCGGAAGTCATGATCCCGAACCCGTCGACCTTGCCTTGGTAGAGCAGGTCGATCGCGTCGATCGTCATCGCCATGTCGGTCGCGTTCTTGCCTCGGGTGACATCGAATTGCTGCTGCGGCCGGATACCGAACTTGTTCGTGATCTTGTCCCAGCGCGCCAGATTGTCCTTGGCAAAATTGCCATAGGCGCGGCGGATGTTCACCTGACCCAGCTCGGCCATCACGGTCAGCACCGGGTCGATGCCCTCTGGTGTCGTGTTGTCGGCGTCGATGAGCAGGGCGATGTTCTTGAGTGCGGCTTCTGGCATGGCGCGCTACATGGGCCTCAGCACAGGGTAGGACAAGCGCTTATTGCGCGGCTTCGACTTGCGCGCTGTCTTCGGGCAGGAATTCGCCCGTCTCCTCGTCGAGCGAGTAGAGCACTCCTTCCATGATCGAGAAATGCGCCCCGCGCAGTTTGAGCGTTCCGGCCTCTTCCTTCGCCTTGAGCCAGGGAAAGGTCCTCAGGTTCGCAAGACTCTGACGGATCGCAGCAAATTCCATCGCCAGTTCCGCCTTGCGTCCCACGGTCCCGTGCTTCGCGGCGACCGGTTCGCGCGCCCCGGCGAGCAGATTGATCCAGTTGGACACGAACCCGCCTTCGCCCGGCTGCGCGGCGGCGAAATCCTGAGTCAGCGCCGCTTTGCATCCCCCACAGCGCCCATGCCCCATGACGACGATCTGGCGGACCTCGAGCATCTGCACCGCGTATTCGACCGCCGCTGAAACGCCGTGATGACCGGGCGTCGTCTCGAACGGGGGCACCAGCGCGGCGACGTTGCGCACGACGAAGATATCGCCCGGATCGACATCGAAGATCTGCGCCGGGTCCACCCGGCTGTCCGAGCAGCCGATGACCATCAGTTTGGGGTGCTGGCCTTCTCGCGCGGTTTCCTCGAACCGCGCGCGCTGGCGCGGATAGGTTTGCTCGCGAAAGCGCTGATAGCCCTTTAGAAGCTCGGCAAATTCCGGCACGTTCAATCCCCTCCCATCGCCGGGAAATGGCTTGATCAGAACCTTTCCCCGAATGAGCATAACGTCCCATATTGAATGGCGAAAGCCAAGGGCTGGCGGATCTTCGCTTGCGATCTTCGCCTATCTGCAACGCGTGTGCGGTCCCGCGCGCTTGCGGGCCGGGCGACGCGCGCCTAGATGGGACGCCATGAACGATCTCGCGAATATCCCGAACGCGGCCCCGGACGGCGAGCGCCCGCCGCGTCAGCGCAAGCCCGACTGGATCCGCGTGCGCGCTCCGGTCAGCAAGGAATACAACGAGACTCGCAAACTGATGCGCGAGCTCAATCTGAACACCGTGTGCGAAGAGGCGGCGTGCCCCAATATCGGCGAGTGCTGGAGCAAGAAGCACGCAACCGTGATGATCCTTGGCGATGTCTGCACCCGCGCCTGCGCGTTCTGCAACGTCAAGACCGGGATGCCGCGCGCCGTGGATCCGATGGAGCCGGAAAACACCGCCGTTGCCGCTGCCAAGATGGGTCTTGAGCACATTGTCGTCACCAGCGTTGACCGCGACGATCTGCCCGATGGCGGGGCGGGGCAGTTCGTCAAGGTGATCGAAGCGCTGCGGCGCAACACGCCGAACACCACGATCGAGATTCTGACCCCCGATTTTCGCGGCAAGATGCGCGCGGCGGTCGAGGCTATTTGTGAGGCGGGACCAGACGTTTACAATCACAACCTCGAAACGGTGCCACGTTTGTACCCCACGATCCGGCCCGGCGCGCGCTATTACGCTTCGCTGCGCCTCCTCGAAGAAGTGAAGGCGCACAACCCCCTGATCTTCACCAAATCGGGCATCATGCTGGGGTTGGGTGAGGAACGCCTGGAAGTCCATCAGGTGATGGACGACATGCGCAGCGCCGAAGTCGATTTCATCACGATGGGTCAATATCTCCAGCCCACGCCAAAGCACGCCAAGGTGGAAGAATTCGTCACGCCCAAGGCGTTTGATGCTTACGGCTCGATCGCGCGCGCGAAAGGCTTCCTCCAGGTCGCCTCAAGCCCGCTCACGCGCTCCAGCTATCACGCGGGTGACGATTTCGCGGTGATGCGCGCGGCGCGCGAGGAAAAGCTCGCTAAAGAGGCCATGAGGCCGCGCAAGCAGGACCGGCTCAAAGTCTAAGCGCGCTCTCTATGCCGTCTATTCGCGAAGTCCGTCGCCTGCCTTACACCCCTGAACAGATGTTCGATCTGGTCGCCGATGTGGGCAGCTATCGCAAATTCCTGCCCTGGGTGGTGGCCACGCGAGTGCGCTCGAACAGCGAGACCGAAATGCTCGCGGACATGGTGGTCGGTTTCAAATCCATCCGCGAAAGCTTCACCAGCCGGGTCACCAAGGATCGCCCGCACGAAATCCGGGTGCATTACGTCGATGGCCCATTGTCCGATCTCGACAATATCTGGGTGTTCAAACCTTATGGGCGCGAAAGCTGCGAGATTGAGTTTTTTGTCGACTTCACGTTCAAGAACAAGGTGTTTGAGCGCATAGCGGGGCAGTATTTCGACCGCGCCTTTCGCAAGATGGTGAACGCGTTCGAAAAGCGCGCCGCACAGCTCTACGACACCGAAAACGCGCTGCGTTAGTCGCGCACCGGCAACAGCAATTCCAGCGCGCAGAGCGTGGCCTGGCGGCGGATTTCGGCGCGGGCGCGGGCAGGGTCATCGCCGCCGTCAAAATGTTTAAGCTCGCCTTCCTCTTCACCGGACTGTTTGCGGAAGGCGCGTGCAAAGACAACCGTGCCCACCGGCTTCAGATCGGTGCCGCCACCGGGCCCGGCCACTCCGCTGATCGCGACCGCGACATCGGCGTTGGAGCGCTGCAAGGCGCCCTGCGCCATGGCCCAGACACACGCAATGGAAACCGCACCAAAGGTCTCGATAATGTCGCTCGAGACCCCGAGCATATCCATCTTTGCCTCGTTCGAGTAGGTGACGAACCCGCGGTCCAGCACCGCCGATGAGCCTGCGATTTCCGTGATCGCTCCGGCAACAAGGCCGCCGGTGCAGCTTTCCGCGGTGGCCACCATGCGGCCCGCGGCCTGGTTTTCAGCGACCACGCGCGCGGCGAGCTCATCGATCTCGTGCGAGAGGAGCCCTGCGCTCATTCGACCTCGTCTTCTTCGCTCAATGGTCCCTCAGGAATGACCGTAACGGTGCCATCGGGACCGCACACTGGCGGGTTGTCGAGGTCCACCATTTCCAGAATGAAGGCGACCAGACCGCCCACGTTTTCCGCGGGCAAGGGGCTCAGAAGCTCGGCGCCGCGGCTGATCTTCTCGCAGGTGTCGGGCTTGATCTCTTCGGCCAGCATCTGCGCGGCGAGGCCATCGACAAACGGGCGCAGCGATTCCTCGGGCAGGGCTGCAATCATTTGCCCCATGCCGTCATCGCCATCGGCCTCTTGCTCGATAAACACTTTCAGAAACCGGAACGTGCCTTGCCACCGCTCGTCCTGCTGGACACGAAACTGCTCAAAGAAATTGCGGCCGTCTGCGCTGCGCAGGAAGCTGTCCGGGCCCATCTGCGCATCGCATGTCTGCATCGTCGCATCGTAGGCGAGCGGCATTGCGTACACCACGGCATCGGCGGCGTCCTCGGCGACGACGCAGGCTTGCTGCGCGTGCGCGGCCTGCGCGCTGGCAAGAGCGGCAAGAGCAAGGGCAGAGGCAGGGGCGATAAGGCTTCGAGGCATCAGGTGGTCTCCAGCAACAGGGTCAGGAAAGAGCGGTTAACAGCACAATGGCTTGTGCGGCAATGCCTTCGCCGCGTCCGGTGAAGCCGAGCCGTTCGGTCGTCGTGGCCTTGACGCTGACCGCGCCCGAATCAAGCCCGGTCAGGCGGGCGATTTCAGCGCGCATGGCGGGGCGGTGGGGGCCAATCTTGGGCGCTTCGCAGATGATCGTGAGGTCGATATTGCCAAGCGTGTAGCCCGCCTGCTGTGCGAGCAAGACCGCGTGCTGGAGGAATTGGCCCGATCGCGCGCCCTTCCATTCGGGATCGCTCGGCGGGAAATGGGTGCCGATATCGCCTTGGCCGATCGCGCCCAGCACTGCGTCTGTGATGGCGTGCAGCGCCACATCGGCGTCGGAATGGCCGGCAAGGCCGTGCGTGTGGTCAAGCTTGATCCCGCACAGCCACAGCTCTTCGCCTTCTTCGAGGCGGTGGACATCGTAGCCTTGGCCAATTCGGACCGGCTCTGTTGTGGCTTGATCCATAAGGTCTTCCGCAAATGTGATCTTCTTGAGGCGCTCATCGCCTTGAACAAGGGCGACGCGGCCGCCAGCCGCCGCCAGGACTTGCGCGTCATCGCCCGCATCGGGTTCGCCCTCCCACGCGCGGTGCGCCTCGACGATATTCTTATAGCGAAAGGCCTGCGGCGTCTGCACGCGTCGCAAGGTCTCGCGTTTGGCTGCGCCGGTCATGGTGTCTTCCTCACTCGCGACAGCCAGACTGTCGACCACGGGCAGGGTCGGGATCGCGCCCGGATGCGTCTCCAGCGCCGTCAGCAGGCGCTCGATCACCGCCGGCGGGAGGTCGGGGCGGGCGGCGTCGTGGATAAGCACACGCTCGGGCGCGAACTCGGCCAGCGCGTCGAGACCGGCGCGCACCGAACCCTGGCGCGTGGCGCCGCCGTTGACCGTGATCAGACCGTCAGGGCCACCCGCAGCGTCGCGCGCTTCGTCGTGAAGGCCTTCGGGCACGACGATCAGCAGCGGGTCGCAACCCGCCTCGATCAAGGTCTGGACCGAATGCCGTAGGACCGGCTTTGCGCGAAAGTTGCGAAACTGCTTGGGCGTGTCGCCCCCCACTCTCAGCCCCTTGCCCGCCGCAACAACAACCGCAGCGAAGGTGGGGAGGGGAGGGGAACCGGTCATGGCGAATGAGCGCTTAGGGACTGGACGGATTTTCCGCAATCCACTATGCGCCTGCACAAATTTTAGGCAATTTCTCGCATGACTTCGCTAACCGACACCAGCCCCTCGCGGCCCACTTTGAAGCCGATCCAGATCGGTCCTGTGCGCGTGGACGAACCGGTTCTGCTCGCGCCGATGACCGGTGTGACGGACAAACCCTTCCGCGTGCTCGTGCGGCGCTATGGCTCGGGCCTCAACGTTACCGAGATGATCGCCAGCGAGGCGGCGATCCGAGAGACGCGCCAGTCGATCCAGAAGGCCGAATGGGATCCCACGGAAAACCCGGTGTCGATGCAGCTTGTCGGTTGCGATCCGGGATCGATGGGGGAAGCTGCCAAGCTTCAGGAAGGCAATGGCGCGGCGATCATCGACATCAATTTCGGCTGTCCGGTGCGCAAGGTGGTGGGCCAGTACGCGGGCAGCGCGCTCATGCGCGAAGTGCCGCTCGCCACAAAGCTGATGGAGGCCACCGTCAAGGCGGTCGATGTGCCCGTGACGGTCAAGATGCGCATGGGCTGGGACCACCAGAGCCTCAACGCACCCGAGCTTGCCCGCATTGCAGAGGATCTGGGCGTCAAGATGATCACCGTGCACGGTCGCACCCGCAACCAGATGTATAAAGGCAGCGCGGATTGGTCCTTTATCCGCAAGGTCAAGGAGGCCGTCTCTATCCCCGTCATCGTCAACGGCGACATCTGCACGATCGAGGACGCTGCGCGCGCGCTCGAGCAATCGGGGGCGGACGGTCTGATGATCGGGCGCGGGGCCTATGGCAAACCGTGGCTGCTGGGGCAGGTGATGCACTGGCTGCGCACCGGCGAGAGGATCCCCACGCCCAGTTTCGATGAGCAGTACGCCACGCTGATCGAGCATTATGAGCGCATGCTCGATCACTATGGCGCCAATGTCGGCGTCAAGATCGCGCGCAAGCATCTGGGCTGGTACACCAAGGGTATGCACGGTTCGGCCGAATTCCGGCATCACGCCAACACGATCGACGATCCGCGCGAGGTGCTGGGCGAGATCGAGCGCTTTTACGCTCCATTCCTCAATCGCCGCGCCGCGGCCGCTTGAGGGCGGTGGGGTAGGATGGCCGCTGACCCGACCGCGCGCGACACCGTTGAGCACGGGGAGGGGGACGGCTCCAAGGCGCTCGAACCGGCGCAAATCGGCCCGATCCCCGGCGCAGAAAGCCAGATTGCGGGCCTCGTCTTTGCGCTGCTGCTGATCGATCCGCATGGCCGCATTGCACAGGTCAACAACGCCACCGAAACGCTGCTTGGGACGAGCGCCAAGCGACTGCTCGGCAAGCCGTTCGAGCGCGTGATTACCCCGCTCGACACACGCGTTGCCAACTGGCTGGCATCGGGCGAGGGCGCGCTGGTGGCGCGCGATGTCAGGGTCGGCTTTTCGGGCAGCGAGACCTCTGTCAATCTCACCATGTCGGCGGTGGCCGCGCATCCGGGGTGGCGCGTGGTGACGGTCTCGCAGCTAGGGCACGAAAAAGCGTCCAGCGAGGACAAGGGCCCTGCCGCCGTGGGGGCGCCGTCTATCCTGGCCCATGAAATCAAGAACCCTCTTGCCGCGATCAAAGGCGCCGCGCAGCTGATTGCGCGCAAACTGCCGCATGGCGACAAGCCGCTCGCGCGCATGATCACGGATGAGGTCGACCGCATTGCCCGGCTTATCGACCGGATGCAGCAATTGGGCAGCCAGTCCGCACAGCCCAGAGAAGCGTGCAATCCGCATGTCGCGATCCGGTCCGCAGTCGCGACCGTGCGCGCGGGCGGAATGGAGGGCGTCGAACTCGTCGAGGAGTTTGATCCTTCGATCCCACCCGTGCTGGCGCACCGCGACGCCTTGGAGCAGGTTCTGATCAATCTCATTTCCAACGCGCGCGATGCGGCGTCCAAAGCGGCTCTGCCGGGCGGCGAGACACCGCGCATCACAATCCGCACCCGCTATGTCAGCGGCCTTGTCTTCAGCGCGATCCGCCTTGGACGTACCGTTCGACTGCCGATCGAAATCTGCGTCTCGGACAACGGTGCGGGGGTCGATCCCGGCCTGCACGACCGCTTGTTCGAGCCGTTTGTGTCGACGAAGCAGTCGGGCCAGGGGCTGGGCCTTGCCTTGGTGCGCAAATTGATGCGCGACATGGATGGCAGCATCAGCCACGAGCGCGACGCCCGCAAAGGGCTCACCCATTTCCGCCTGCATCTGCCCGTCGCCGAGCGCTCATCGGAGAAGCCAGCGTGAGCAAGCGGAATGCGGCCTGTGTCCTTCTTGTCGAAGACGACAGCGCGATCGCGACGGTAATTGAAGCGGCTCTGGCCGACGAAGGCCTTTCGACAACCCGCGTCGCCAGTCTGGCGGCGCGCGATGCGGCGCTGGCCAAGCAACCCTTTGACGTGATGCTGACCGATGTGATTCTGGAAGATGGCGACGGGTTGGCCACGCTCGCGAGTGTCCGGCGCGAGGCGCCGATCATGCCGATCATCGTGCTTTCGGCGCAGAACACCCTCGATACCGCGGTGCGCGCGAGCGACAGCGAGGCTTTCGAATACTTCCCCAAGCCCTTTGACCTCGATGAGCTTGTGCAGGCGGTCTGCCGGGCCGTGGGCGGGCGCGGGGAGCCCGAAGAGGCGGCTCCCGAACCGGAAGTGGAGAGCCTGCCTCTCGTCGGTCGCAGCCCGGCCATGCAGAGCGTCTATCGGATGATCACGCGCGTGCTGCGAAACGACCTGACGGTTCTTGTCACCGGGGAAAGCGGGACGGGGAAAGAACTCGTGGCCGAGGCGATCCACCAATTGGGTAGCCGGCGCACCGGTCCCTTTGTCGCGGTCAACACGGCGGCCATTCCCGCCAACCTGATCGAGAGCGAGCTTTTCGGCCACGAGAAGGGCGCGTTCACGGGCGCGATCGCTCAGGCCATCGGAAAGTTCGAGCAAGCCAATGGCGGCACACTGTTCCTCGACGAAATCGGAGACATGCCCGCCGAGGCGCAAACGCGGCTGCTTCGCGCGCTGCAATCGGGCCGCATTCGCCGGGTTGGCGGGCGTCAGGAAATCGAAGTCGATGTGCGCATCATTGCCGCCACCAATCGCGATCTTGAACCTCTGATCGCAAGCGGCGCGTTTCGCCAGGATCTGTTCTATCGCCTCAACGTCGTTCCCATCGCGCTCCCGCCCCTGCGCGAGCGCCGCGAGGATATCGAAGTGCTCGCCAATCATTTTCTGGCGCTGGCCGCTGAGGAGGGGCTACCGCGCCGCACCCTGGCACCCGATGCTATTGCCACTCTGGAAGAGCTGCCCTGGCGCGGAAATGTAAGGGAGCTGCGCAATGCCATCTATCGTCTGGCGGTGATGGCGCGCGACGATGTTATCGAGACGAGCCAGATCGAAGACGTAATCGTTGCCGAAGCCAAGGGCGCTTCGCTTGATCCCTTCGAGTTCGAGCCCGGTTTCGAAGCCGCGCTAGCCCACTGGCTCGATCAGGAGGAGCCCGCGCACGGCACGGTCTATCACAGCGCTCTGGCGGCTTTCGAGAAGCCGCTCATCGAGCACGCGCTGTCCGAAACGCGCGGCAATCAACTGCGCGCGGCCAAGCTCTTGGGGATCAATCGCAACACTCTGCGCAAGCGGATCGTCGAGTTAAGGGTCGAGCCAGATCGCTTCTCGAGAACGTCCTGACGCATTAATCGGGCAAAAAGCGAGGGTTTTGCTTGCAAAATGGCAACACCATGGTTGTAACTGAGCCACGATGAATGGATCAGATGGTTCAACATTGGAATCGCGGACTGGTCTGACTTCGGTCGACGGCGCGCAAGAGCGCATGCCTCACATCGCCAAAGAGGGCACCGCCGCGTCCGGAGGGCGGCAAAGCCCCGTCTGGTGGCGACGCCTGATGGTCGTCTCGCGGCGGGCCAATGTTTTTGTCTGGCTTGAAGTCATGGCCGGTGTGGCGTTGCTCCTTGCGATAGCGGCAACCTATCTGGCGTATTCGCGCGAACCCGAGACCAGCGCCGCCCTTCCCACAATGCAGGTTTCCCTCCTGCTCATGGCCATCCTTGTGCCCGCTATGGCGTTGCTTGTGCTTATGGGCCGTCGCCTGGCGCTGCGGCGCGCGGCCGGAAGCACGGCGCGCTTGCATGTGAGGCTGGTGTTCTTCTTTTCGATGGTCGCTGCGGTCCCCACGCTGCTGGTGGCGGGCTTTGCCGCCTTTCTGTTCCAGACCGGGGTCGATTTCTGGTTTTCGGACGCTTCGCGCGGTCTGATGGAGAACGCCAACGAGTTGGCCCAGAGCTATTACGACGCAAACCAGCGGGACGTTCAGCAAGAGACCATCACGATGGCGGGCGATATGCGCACCATCCTTGAACTCTATCCGATCAGCGATGAGGAATTTCCCGAGTTTTATGCCTATCAGGCGGAAGCCCGCAAGATCAATGAAAGCCTGATCCTTCAAAGGCTTGAAGACGGCACGTTGCGTACCGCCGCGGTCTTTGACCTGATGGAAGAGAACCGCCCTATCGAATTCAGCCAGGCGGCGCTGGCGCAACTGGACGCGGGCGAATTCGTGGTCGTGGAAGGAAGTCCCGAACGCATTGCCGCGCTGGCTCCGATCGACAAGCAGGCGGGCATATACCTCTACAACGCGCGCACGACCGAAGAGACCATGTTCAATTCCTGGTCGCGCGCGCAGGCTATCTCGACCGCCTATGACACGCTGACCACCGAAGCGCGAACGCTGCAATTGCGCTTCAACATCGCGCTGGTGGTGGTCAGCCTGTTTCTTGTGGGGATAGCGATCTGGTTTGCGCTGCGCTTTGCCGACCGGCAGGTCGAGCCGCTGACCGATCTGGTCGGGGCCGCGCGCAAGGTGGGGCAGGGGAACTTCTCGCTGCGCGTCGATGGCCGCAGAGGCGGGGACGAGATCGGCCTGCTCAACCGCGCGTTCAACCGAATGACCGCGCAGCTCGAAAAGCAGACTCAGGCCCTGGTGAGCGCCAACCGCCAGATCGATGATCGGCGAGCGTTCATGGAGGCGGTGCTGGAATCGGTTACCGCCGGTGTGATTTCGGTCGATGAGCGGGGGCGGGTTCTGCTGGCGAACTCTTCGGCGCATGGCCTGCTTGAAAACGCCGATGCGTGCGAGCCCGGTGCGGAGCTTGAAGGGGCATCGCTCAACACGCTGTCGCCGGAGATCGCGCAAATGGTGCGCGAGGGGACAAGCCGGGCCATTGTGACGCACGCCAAGGGGACCGATTTGCTGACCCTTGCGGTGAAGGTCGCGCCGGGCACAAGCGGCTATGTCATCACGTTTGAGGACATCACGCGTCAGTTGCTGGACCAACGCCAGGCCGCCTGGTCCGACGTTGCGCGCCGGATCGCGCACGAGATCAAGAACCCGCTGACCCCGATCCAACTCGCGACCGAGCGTTTGAAGCGCCGATACCGCAAGCAGGTGGACGAGGGCGAAGACGCCGAATTGTTCGACGAGCTCACCAGCACGATCGTGCGTCAGGTGGGCGACCTGCGCAAGATGGTCGATGAGTTTTCCTCCTTCGCGCGCCTGCCCAAGCCGGTTTTTCGCAGCGAGGACGCGGTCGATCTGGTGCGTCAGGCGGTCTTTCTTCAGGAGGTCGCGCATAACGGGATCGAGTTCAGTGTCGATGCAAGCGGGGTCGACACGCGCGAGGTGCGCTGCGATCGCCACCAGCTCGGCCAGGCGATGACCAACGTGCTCAAGAACGCGGTCGAGGCTATCGAGGCGCGCGCAGCCGAAGCGCGCGGCGCCTATGCGGGGACAATTGCCGTGGGCGTGACGAGCGATGCGGATTTTCTCACCGTCACGATCGAGGATAACGGCGTGGGTCTTCCTGCCGACCGCGAAAGGCTGACCGAACCCTACGTGACCACGCGCGAGAAGGGCACGGGGCTGGGCCTTGCCATCGTCAACAAGATTGTCGACGAGCATGGCGGCGACATGGCGTTTGCCGCAAGCGAAAGCGGCGGCACCCGCGTCACCCTGCGCTTCGCACGCGACCCCCAGATTGCGCAAAGCGAGCCGGTGTGATGGCCCGCTCACCGTCATTCACCAACACGAGAACAAACTCTGCGAAGGAGGCCGCGCAATGGCGCTTGAAATCCTGATTGTCGATGATGAACGCGATATCCGCGATCTCGTCTCCGGCGTGCTGGGCGATGAAGGCTATGCCTGTCGCACCGCCGCCGATTCCACCACCGCGCTCGCCGCCATCGACGAACGCCGCCCGAGCCTCGTTCTGCTCGACGTGTGGCTCCACGGCAGCGAGATGGACGGGCTGGAACTGCTCGATGAAATCAAGGTGCGCGAGCCGGACCTGCCGGTGATCATATTCTCAGGCCACGGGAATATCGACACCGCGGTGAGCGCCGTGGGGCGTGGGGCGATGGATTTCATCGAAAAGCCCTTCGAGGCCGAACGCCTTCTGCTGCTGGTCGAACGCGCGACCGAGACCGAGCGTTTGCGGCGCGAGAACACGCGCCTTCGCGAGGGGGCCGAGGATGCGGGCGAGTTCACGGGCAATTCCAGCGCGATCAACACCGTGCGCGCGACCCTCAAACGCGTGGCCAATACGGGCAGCCGCGTGCTCATCTCCGGGCCGGCGGGCGCGGGCAAGGAAGTCGCCGCGCGGCTGCTACACGCCTGGAGCACGCGCGCGGACAGCGCCTTTGTTATCGTGAATTCGGCGCGCATTACCCCCGACCGCTTCGAACAGGAGTTGTTCGGGGAGGAATCGGACGGAAAGCAGGTCCGACCCGGCCTGCTCGAAATGGCCGATGGCGGAACGTTGTATCTCGACGAAGTCGCCGACATGCCGCTGTCCACCCAGGCGCGCATTCTTCGTGTCCTGACCGAGCAAAGCTTTGTGCGTGTGGGCGGCACGCGCCAGATCGGCGTCGATGTGCGTGTGGTTTCCTCAACCTCGCGCGACCTTTCGGTCGAGATGGAGGAGAAGCGTTTTCGCGAAGACCTGTTCTACCGCCTTAATGTCGTGCCCGTCGCCATCCCCAGCCTGGCGGATCGTCGCGACGACATCCCTGCGCTCGCCGAGCATTTCTTCACCCGCTATTCGAGCGATCAGGGCATTCCCCCACCGACCATATCCGAAGAGGCGATGGCGGCGCTCCAGGCGTATGACTGGCCCGGCAACGTTCGGCAATTGCGCAACGTCGTGGAGCGCACGATCATCATGACCCCCAGAGAGCGGCTTACGACCGTCGAAACCGATATGCTTCCGGCCGAGATCACGGGCGGGCGAATGGCCGCTTCGGGTCAGGGGCTGTCCGCCATGATGGGCGTACCGCTGCGTGAGGCGCGCGAGACATTCGAGCGCGAATATCTCACCATTCAGATCCGGCGATTCTCCGGCAATATTTCGAAAACTGCAACATTCATCGGGATGGAACGCTCCGCGCTTCACCGCAAGCTCAAGCTGCTGGGCATGGCCGAACGCCGCGAAGTCGCGCGCAAGGAATAGGGCTGGGCTGCCGCGAGCGCGGCGGGCGCGCGGCGCGAGTAGATTGACAATAATTCAATCGTTGCCCGAACTCGTAGCAAGAGGCATTATGCCTCATGCGTTGGTGCACCGGTGCCCGCCGCAGGGCGCGCGATCCGGGTCAGCGAGCATAATGCGGACCGTAAGGACGGCCGCCAAGAACAGGAGCTAAGACCATGCCAAGTGGAGGCACTCTCACTCCGCGTCCCGTTGCGAAACCAGCTGCCAATCCCTCAGGGGGTGGCAAGGGGGCACCGCCCGGCAATCTGCAAGACGCGTTCCTGAATCTGCTCCGTCGCAACAAGACGCCGGTCACGATGTTTCTGGTCAAGGGTGTAAAGCTGCAGGGCATCGTCACGTGGTTCGACAATTTTTCGATCCTGTTGCGCCGCGATGGTCAGTCGCAGCTGGTCTACAAGCACGCGATCTCGACCATAATGCCGGGGGCCAGCGTGGATGCGAGCCAGTTCGAAGGGCGCAGCGCCACCAAAAGCAAGAACCAGTTGCAGGACGTCTTCCTTAGCCGTGTGAGCGAGGCGGGCGTTCAGGTCACGATGTTCCTCGTCAACGGCGTGATGCTGCAAGGCCGGATTGCGGCCTTCGATCTGTTCTGTATGCTGCTGGAGCGCGATGGGGCGGTGCAGCTGGCCTATAAACACGCGGTCTCCACCATCCAGCCCGCGAGCCCCGTCGATCTGCACGACGGCGGCGATGACGCGGGCCTTGACGAAGAAGACGACGACTGAGTTTTGACGATGATCTGATGGACGAGGTAACCCGCGGCGCGCGGGCCCTTGTGCTGTGCCCGGACATCCGTTCGCTGACCTACGATCTCGACGCGACCGAGCGGCTCGAAGAGGCGAAGGGCCTGGCGCTGGCCATTGGCGTTGTCATCGCCCACAGTGAAATTCTGCCGATCCGCCAGATGCAGCCCAACACGCTGTTCGGCTCGGGTCAGGTCGAGAACATCAAGATCGCCTGCGAACAGCACGAGGCCGAGCTTGTCATTGTCGATGGCGCGCTGACGCCGATCCAGCAGCGCAATCTCGAAGAGAATTTCAAGCGCAAGGTCATCGACCGCACGGGACTTATCCTCGAGATTTTCGGCGAGCGCGCGGCGACCGCCGAAGGGCGCTTGCAGGTGGAGCTGGCGCATCTCGACTATCAGCAGAGCCGGCTTGTGCGCAGCTGGACCCACCTTGAACGCCAGCGCGGTGGTTTCGGATTCCTCGGCGGGCCGGGTGAAACCCAGATCGAGGCGGACCGCCGGATGATCCGCCAGCGCATGAGCCGCCTTCGGCGCGAGCTTGAGCAGGTGCGCAAGACCCGCGCGCTGCATCGCGAAAGGCGGGGAAGGGCACCGTGGCCGGTTATCGCGCTTGTCGGGTACACGAACGCGGGAAAATCGACGCTTTTCAACCGCTTGACAGGCGCCAATGTGATGGCCGAGGATCTGCTCTTCGCAACGCTCGATCCCACGATGCGCGCGATCAGCCTGCCGGGCGTTGAAAAGGCGATCCTGTCGGACACGGTGGGGTTCATCTCTGATCTGCCGACGCAACTGGTTGCCGCGTTTCGCGCGACCCTGGAGGAAGTCACCGGCGCTGACATAATCTGCCACGTGCGCGACATGGCCAATCCCAGCCACGCGGCGCAGAAGCGCCAGGTGATGGAAGTCCTTGCCGATCTTGGCGTCGTCGATCGCGAGACCGGCGCCTCGGACATTCCAATCCTTGAGATTTGGAACAAGGCTGATTTGCTCGATCACGACACGCGCGCAGATTTGGCCGAGGCCGCGCCGGGGCAAGACGCGGTGCTTATGTCGGCGGCAAGCGGCGAGGGCGTTGAAGCCTTTGCTGAACAGATCGCGGCGATGCTGACCGCCAAGGCTCGCGAAGTGACGGTGACACTGCCTCTGAGCGACGGGCGCCGTATTGCCTGGCTGCACGCGCATGGCGATGTGCTGGAAGAGGCGGATGCTGGAGAGGGCGATCAAGGGCCACAACGCACCTTCACCGTGCGCCTGAACCCTAAGGAATTGGGGCAATACGCTTCGCTTTAACGCTGTAATCAGGCGTTTTTCTCAGCGCGCTTGACGCGTTGCCAGTATTCCTCCTGGTCTTCGAGAGAAAGCGCCTGGAAATCGTTTCCATCGGCCTTGGCGAGCGCTTCCATCTCGCGGAAGCGGCGTTCGAATTTTTCGTTGGAGGCCTTGAGCGCCTGTTCCGGATCCACGCCATAGCGGCGGATGATGTTGACCATGACGAACAGGACATCGCCCGCTTCGAGTTCGCGTTCGGCCTCGCTGGCGTATTCGAGCTCTTCAAGCTCTTCCTGAAGTTTGTCGAGTGGCCCTTTGATATCGGGCCATTCAAACCCAGCGCGCGCGGCGCGTTTTTGCAGTTTCTCCGAGCGCAACAGCGCGGGCAGAGCCTTCGCGACACCATCGAGCGCGCTGGTCGAGCCGCTGTCTTCGCGCTCGGCTGCCTTGAGATCCTCCCAGCGCGCGGTGTCCATGTGTCCACCTTCGGTGCCAAAGATATGCGGGTGGCGGCGCTCCATCTTGTCCGAAATGGCTTGGGCGACGTCTGCGAAGGCGAACAGCCCGGCTTCTTCGGCCATGCGCGAATGAAACACCACCTGAAGCAGCAGATCGCCGAGTTCGCCGCGCAGATCGTCCATGTCCTCGCGCTCGATGGCGTCGGCGACTTCGTAGGCTTCCTCGATCGTGTACGGCGCGATGCTGGCAAAATCCTGCGCGCGGTCCCATTCGCAGCCGCTAACCGGATCGCGTAACCGGGCCATGATGGCGAGCAGACGCTGGAGCTGCCTCGTTGTGGTCTCAGGGTCGGATGGGGCGGGTTTGGTCATTGGGTGGGTTTGGCGGCTTTCGCTGGTCTGATGCTGGTCTGACGCGCCATCGCTAAGCTCGATGAGTCAGATGGATAATATATATTATGTTAAAATATAAAGCAGGCTGCGGAGCTCGTTCATACCATCCCTCGGATGCCTTTGATCAACTAAACCCCTCATAGCGTCAGTCCAAGAAGCCTTGCCAGAAGGAACAATCCACCAAAGATCGCAACCCAAACGAGTGCCAGCTGAACGGTCTTGCCCCAGCTCAGGCGATAGGAGGCGAAACCGGCGCTGACCACTATAAGCCACCCCACCATGGCGATCAGCGAGATGACGGTTGCATCGTTCATGCGGCGATCTCCAGCCCATCGTAACCGACGGTCACATGCCCGGGCACCTCGTCGCAAAGGGTGCGGTAATCCATGCTCTTGTCGAGATGGCTGAGGACCAACCGTTTCGCGCCGCTGCGTTCGCCAAGTTCGAGTGCCATGGCCAGATGCGCGTGGCTGGGATGCGGCTCTCGGCGCAAGCAGTCGCACACAAGCACGTCAACATCCTCGCACAAATCGACCATGTCATCGGATATTGCGCTGAAATCCGTGGTGTACGCAATCGATTTTGTGTCGGCCTCAAAGCGATAGGCGGTGGTCTCGCCCGGGCCATGTTCCATCTGGCACCATTCCACTGCGAACCCGGCCACCATCTTCAGGCGATCGAGTGTCTCAAGCGTAGCGATCGTCGGATAGCCATCCTGTCCCGCGAAGACGTAACCAAATCTTTGCCGGAGCCTTCTGACAGTTTCGGTGTGCGCGTAGCCCGGAATGGGACCGCCGCGTCCGTAGCGCAGCACCCGCAGATCATCGATGCCGTGGCAATGATCGGCGTGGTCATGCGTCCAGAAGACACCGTCGATGCGGTTGATGCGATTGGCGAGCAATTGGGCGCGGCAGTCAGAGGAGGTGTCGACCAGCAGTCGAGCGCCCTCGTCGCTTTCCACCAAGATCGAGACGCGCGTGCGGCGGTTGCGCGGTTCTTCGGGGTCGCAAAGGCCCCAATCGCCGGTGCCGTCCTCGCCTCCTATCCGTGGCACTCCGGTCGAGGTGCCAGAGCCCAGTATGACCACCTTCACAGCGAAACGCTCACAGCGTCGCCCTGGTGAACAGGCTCATGAAGTTCGCGCTGGTTTGCTCTGCGAGCCGATCCGGCTCGACACCGCGCAGGTCCGCGACAAACCGCGCCGTGTCCGCCACATAGGCCGGCTCGCACTTCTTCCCGCGATGCGGAACAGGCGCGAGGAACGGGCTGTCGGTTTCGACCATGAGCCGATCAGCGGGCACTTTGGCGGCCGTTTCCTGGAGCGCTTTTGCGTTCTTGAATGTCACGATGCCCGAGATCGAGATCGTCAGACCAAGATCGAGCACCTTCGCACCAAATTCATCCGATGCGGTAAAGCAGTGGATGAGCGCGGGAAAGGCGCCCTTCTCCATCTCCTCTTCAAGGATCTGGTACGTGTCGGCCTCAGCATCGCGGGTGTGGATGATGAGCGGCAGCCCGGTCTCTCGCGCAACATCGATGTGCACTCTAAACAGCCGCTTCTGCGTCTCGCGATCGGAATGCTCGTAGAAATAGTCGAGACCGGTTTCCCCGATGCCGATGACCCGTTTGTTCTCGCTAGCGGCAAGCAGCGCCTCGCGCCCAAGGTCGGCGTGCTGGTCGGCCTCATGGGGGTGGATGCCCACGCTTGCAAACACATCGCTTTCGCGCGTGGCCGTGCCAACGACCCGCTCCCACTCGCTCTGCTTGGTCGAGATATTGAGAAAGGCCCCCACCCCAGCCGCGCGCGCGCGCGCCAGAACACCGGCCTGGTCTTCAACAAGGCCCTCATACTCAAGGTGGCAGTGGCTATCGATCAGCATGGTTCCTTAAACCTCAGCCTCGTCCGGCAGTTCCAGTCGCGGAAAGATGCCCTGGGGCTTTTGAAGTGCAAAGCCGGCCTCAACGAGGCGCTGAAACCATTGGGTATCGGCCAGATCGGCGTAAGATCGCTGCCCTTGAGGCACGCCCATCTGATCGAGCAGAGCGGCGGCCTTTTCCGGGACCACGGGCTGGATCGCGACGGCAAGGTCGCGCAAGGCCACGAAGAGCGTTTGCAGGACCACCTTCATCCGCTCGGGATCCGTCTTCTTGAGCGTCCATGGGGCCTGTTCGTCGACATACTGGTTGCACGCATAAACGGCGCGCATCCACGCTTCGATTCCGTTGGAGAAGGCGAGTTTCTCGAATTCATCCGGCAGGACGTTTCGGCAGGCATCGGCGACTTCGCCCAAAAGCGCATCGTCCACGTCGCTCGTCTCGAAGGCTTCAAGCGTGCCGTCCATGTTCTTGAAGATCATGGACAAGGTGCGCTGCGCCAGATTGCCAAAGCTGTTGGCCAGCTCCGCGTTGGCGCGCGTTACGATTGCCTCGGGCGAATAACTACCGTCCTGTCCAAACGCGACTTCGCGCAGGAGAAAGTAGCGCAAGGCATCGATCCCGAAAGTGTTGGCCAGTTCAAGCGGGTCGACGACATTTCCAAGGCTCTTGCTCATCTTCTCGCCACCGCGCGCGAGCAGAAAACCGTGGCCGAACACCTTCTTTGGCAGCGGCAGATCCGCGCTCATCAGGAAAGCGGGCCAGTAAATCGTGTGAAACCGCACGATATCCTTGCCGATCAGATGCAGGTCGGCCGGCCAGAAATCGCGCATCATTGCGGTGTCATCGGGAAAGCCGAGCCCGGTCAGATAGTTCGTCAGCGCGTCGACCCAGACATACATGACATGGTTGTCCGAGTTGGGCACCTTCACGCCCCAGTCAAAGCTGGTGCGGCTGACCGAAAGATCGCGCAAACCCTGCTCGACAAAGGCAATCATCTCGTTGCGGCGACTGGCCGGCTCAAGAAAGCCCGGTGATTTCAGCAGCTCGAGCAGCGGCTCTTCGTACTTCGAAAGTCGGAAGAACCAGCTTTCTTCAACCGTCCATTCGACCGGAGTGTTCTGGGGCGAGAGCTTTGCGCCGCCCTCCCCTTCGACAAGCTCGCTTTCGTCGTAATAGGCCTCGTCCCGCACCGAGTACCAGCCTTCATAGCGGTCGAGATACAGATCGCCAGCGGCCTCCATGCGCCGCCAAATCGCTTGGCTGGCGCGATGGTGGTCTGCCTCGACCGTGCGGATGAAGCGGTCGTAACCGACGTTCAAAGCGTCGCACATTTCCTGGAAATAGCCCGACATCTCGTCCGCCAGGTCGCGCGCGGTGCGGCCCTGTTCTTCGGCCTTGCGAGCCATTTTGAGCCCATGCTCATCGGTGCCCGTCTGAAAGCGTACCGTCCGCCCGCGAAGGCGCTGGAAGCGCGCGATCACGTCCGCCGCAATCGCCTCATAGGCGTGCCCGATATGCGGGCGGCCGTTGGGATAGCTGATGGCCGTCGTGATGTAATAGGGCGAGGTGTCAGTGTGAGCCATGGGCTGGCTCGCTAGCTGCGTGCGCTGAGACAAGCAAGGTGCCGATTTCGAGCGTGAGAAGGCCGGGATCGTAATTGTGCGTCGGCGCCTGCGCGGCCAGCTTGGCGAGCCGCTGGTGTGCATCGATCAGCGCCGCGCGCAAGCGTTTGGTTTCGGCTCGCCGGGCGCGTTCTGCGGTCATGCCCTGAGCCAGGTCGAACACGGCCTGGACGCGAGCACGGTCGGCTCTAGCGCCGATAAGCCGAGACAGCTCGGACCGTGCGACAAAGCCGGGATCGCCAACTGTGAGCAATCCGTCGATCATGCGCGCGATCGGCGCGAGATCCTCTTCAACAAAGCGCACCGCCGCGCCGTACGAGCCGCCCGCTGCGTGCAAGGCGGCGGGGTCGGGCGCAAACCCTTCCTCGGCCAGCATGGCGGCAAGTTCGTCTTCGCTCAGCGATCGGAAGCGGAGCACTCGGCAACGCGAACGAATAGTGGGCAACAGCCGTGAGGGGCGATGGGTCACCAGCAAGAAAAACGTGCCTTCGGGCGGTTCTTCAAGGCTCTTCAAGAGCGCGTTGGCCGCTTCGGTGTTCATGTCGTCAGCCGGGTCGATGACGATCGCGCGCCGGCGCCCCAAGGTCGGCCGTGTCGTCAGCCGCCGCTGCATTGCGCGGATTTCGCGCACCCGGATCACTCTTGAAAGTTCATAGGGCTTCCCGTTTTCGCGCTTGCGCTCTTCCTTGTCGTCCTTCGGTCCGAAAGTGACGTGAAGAATATCGGGGTGTTCGCCCGGTTGCGCCGCGCCGGGTTCCGCGACCAGTTCGCGCGCCGCCGCGTGCGCGAACTCGCGTTTCCCGAGCCCAGCCTTGCCCGCTAGGATCCAGCCGTGGTGCATGCGTGAGCCACTCAGTGCGCTGCGCCATTCGCGCCAGGGGCCATCGTGGTTGGGCCACCGGCTCATGACAGGTCGCTGCCAAATCGCCGATCGACAGCGGCGGCGATCCGCGCCTGCACCTCTAGTGCAGAGCCCTCCCCGTCGATGACAGCGAACCCGTCCGGATCGGCTTTGGCCAGAGCCTGGAATGCAGCCGCCACTTGGTCGTGATACGCGGCGCTTCGCCCTCCAATAGCATCGCTCGTATCACCGTCGCGGTCGAGCAGACGCGTGCGAGCGACCTCACTGTCTGTCACGATCAGAAGCGTAAGGTCAGGGCGAATACCGTCGCTGCCGAATGCGTGAAGCCGACAGATCGCTTCGTCGCCCAGCCCTCCGGCTCCGCCCTGATAGGCGCGGCTTGAATCCACAAACCGGTCGCACAGGACCCACGCGCCTCGCTCGAGAGCAGGCCGAATGCGCTGCGCGACATGATCGGCGCGGGCCGCTGCGAACAGCAACGCTTCGGCCTGCGGCCCCCAGCTCGTCCCCTCTGGCGGATCGAGCAGCAGCGCGCGGATGGCTTCAGCGCCCGGCGTGCCACCCGGCTCGCGCGTCACGTCCACCTCATACCCCCGCGCGCGCAAAGCTTCGGCGAGAAGTCGCGCCTGCGTCGACTTGCCCGCGCCCTCTCCTCCCTCAAAGGCGATGAAGACACCGCGGCGCGCTGCCCCGCTCATCCCAGCCACCTGGCCACCGCGTTGACGATCCGATCGAGCCAGTTCGCCTTTTCCACCGAGTGTCCAGCAAACAGAGGCACGCGCGCGGGGGCAATACCGGGCGCGGTGATCTCAAGCGTCGCAATCGCTGCCCCGGCCGGAAACGGCGCGCGCAGCGGTCCGTCGTATCGGATGGTCATGGCAAGGCTCTCCCCCGCCCCTTGCGGGAGGTTGATTGCAACCGGGCGATCGGTCACAAGATCCACGCGGCGATGCGAGCCGTTCTGGACCCGCGCTGCGCCGACAACCGCGCCGTCGGCGAATATCTCCCTGCGTTCGAAGTCCGCAAAGCCCCATTCGATCAGATCGCGCGCCGCCTTGGCGCGATCCGCGCTGCGCGGGCTGCCAGCGATAACGACGATCAGACGTTGCTCGCCCCGTTTTGCGCTGCCCAGATAGGTGTATCCCGCTTGATTGGTGTACCCTGTCTTGAGCCCGTCGGCCCCGTCCACCTCTCCCAGCATCGGATCGCGGTTGCTTTGTGTGATACCGCCATAGCGAAACTGCGCGCGCCCTATGAACCGCGCCACGGATCGGGGATGCTCACGATAGAGCGCGCGGGCGAGCGTTGCGAGGTCGCCCGCGCTGGTGAAGGTGCGGCCTTCGTCGGGCCAGCCATTGGGCGTTGCAAAATGGCTTTGGGTCATGCCGATCGCGCGCGCTTTGGCGTTCATTTGCGCGGTCCAGTTCTCGACAGAGCCCGACGCTCCTTGCGCCAGAACAAAGGAGGCATCGTTGGCGGAGACGGTCGCAATACCCGTCAGCAGATCAGGCAGCCCGACACGGTCGCCTGCATTGAGGAACATGGTCGACCCCTTGCCGCGCCACTGCCTCCAGGCTTCCGGACTCACCGTCAGCGACTGTTTGAGGTCGAGCTCACCGTCTTCGATCATTTCGAACGCGGTGTAGAGCGTCATGACCTTGGTAACCGATGCCGGGACGAAACGCCGCGAAGCTCCGCGCTCGAACAGAACCTGGCCCGTGTCCGCGTCGACAAGGAGCGCGACAGGGATGTCGGGATTTACAGAGAAGGGCGAGGCATCCGGCGCTTTCGCACTCAGCGGAGCGGCCAGAACTGCCCCAGCAACGATCGCCGCGAGCGCTCGCAATCGTATGGACACGGGTGATCTCATGCTTGGGAATATAGGGCCCCAGGGCGCGGTTAGCGAGGCGCGTCCACCGCTTAGTTCACGATTTCATCGGCGAGGAGGCCAACGCTCATCGCATAATAATTGGAACAATTGTATTCGAGGATCACGCGGTAATTGCCGGTCAAGAGCCAGGCGGGCTTGCCGGGGCCATCGGGCTGAAACAGCGAGACCAGCGTGTCATCCGCCAGCGTCCGGCGTGGCTCTACGCCCAGCGCGCGCCATTCGCGCACGGTCTTCCACTGACTGTGGCGTTCGTGAACGCGCGGACACACGCGAGCCGAGAGCTTGGTCTTATGAGCGTCCACATCGAAGTCCGCTGGCACATTCGCGCGCACACCCCAGGGCTGTCCGCTGCGCCAGCCCGCGTCTTTGAAGTAGGCGGCGATGGATGCGAAGGTGTCCGCGCGGTTGGTGAAGATGTTCGCGCGGCCATCGCCATCCCCATCCGTTGCGAGGCGCAGATAGACCGAGGGCAGGAATTGGGGGTTGCCAAACGCGCCCGCGTAGCTGCCGACAAGCTCACCGCGCGAGAAGCCGCGTTCGGCGACCTTCATCAAAGCCACCCACTCGCCTGCAAACAGCTCACGCCGACGCCCTTCCCAGGCTAGGGTTGCAAGCGAGCGCGATAGATCGAAGCCGCCCTTGATCCGGCCATAGCTTGTCTCATGCCCAAAGATTGCAACGATGATCGAGGCCGGTACGCCCGTTTCCTGTTCGATACGCGCCAGACGGGTGCGGTTCGCACGGTATACCGATCGGCCTCCGGAAACCCGCGTCGAGTTCACATGGGTTGCAATGTAAGGCGCAAGGTCGGGGTAGCCGCGCTTTGTCGGCTTGCCCGGCTGCCCCTGATCGAGGCGAATGACGCGCGCGTTCGGCGTCAGACCCGCACTCATACGCTCCAAGGTGCTCTCTTGCACCCCTTCGGCTCGCGCGCGGGCCTTGAGCAGCTCGATATAAGCGTCGAAGGCGATGCCGTCGCGGGCCTCGACCTGGGCGTGAGCGGGGCCGGTTGCGGTGAGGCTGAGGAGAGCAAGGGCCGCGAGGCGAAACGGGATAAAACGAAGCATAATCGGCGGGTTCTCACATTTCTAGGCGCGGGCCAAGAGGCGGTTTGATCACACGGGGCTTGAGCGCGGCGATCGGTCCGGCTACTGGCCGCGCTGACGAAATCGCGCGCGCGGACAGGTGGCAGAGCGGTTGAATGCACCGGTCTTGAAAACCGGCAAGGGTGCAAGCCCTTCGTGGGTTCGAATCCCACCCTGTCCGCCAAACGCACTCGCCGAGGGCGGGTGCGATTGGTGGATTGCGGTGAGGCTGAGACCCCATGGTTCGGAGTCGAAGCCGCGCATGCGGCGTAGACGGGCGTAGCCCAATCCCACCCTGTCCGCCAAACGTGTCGCTCGCCGTACAATGACTGGTAGCTCCAGACTTCTCGAAAGCGATAGGCCGTCTTTCTTGAACCGCAGCTGATCCCGGCTCAGGGAAGGACAGCCGTCTTGGCGCGGTCGCCTGCGACGAATATCAGGGTGTCGACGCTCGTGCCGGTGCCGAGGTTGACCCGGTTCTCCTGACGCGCCCAGACATCGGTCAAGACTTTCGAGAGCACGGATATTTCAGCCCCCCGACCAGGCGAAGGCCCCTCTTGCAAGACCAGGAGACGCCCGCTCTCGATCTCGGTTCCCAACAGTGTGAGGGCAATTGGCTTGCCGTCCCTGACAATCGCAAACCGCTCCGCCACGTACCGCGCAAAGGCGCGGCGACTGGCAATATCGTTGACGATATCGGGCGAAGTGTCGCCCTGCGTCTTGAGAGCGTGTTCGGCATCGTGCAGCGGGATGCGGTGCACCACTTCAACCAGCCCGGTTCGCGGATTGTGCGCAACCGTTGTGATCGTCACCTTCTGCTCATGCGCCGCTGCCGGGACCGCCAGCAGCAGCGCAAGCATCAAGGCCAGGGCTCGGATCACTCGCTACCCTCGGTCGCGGCCTCGTCGTCGGTGTCTGCCTCGGCATCTTCCAAATCAGGGACAAGCACTTCGGCCATCAGGTCGCGGCCAGTCCGCGACGTCGGAGCGGGGCGCTTGAAGGCTTCGACACGGCTGTCGATGATCTTGCGCGGATAATGGTTATTCGAGATGTCCGCGTCGGCGGTTTCCCAATCGGGATCGACCTCGACCGAGGCCAACTCCTTGTCTTTGGGAAACACCAGAAGCTTGCTGACATTGCGCGAATTGCGCCGCCAGATCTCCGCCGGGATCATCATCCGCTCGCTCGTGCCGTCGGCAAAGGTCAGGCCAAGAATGATCGGCATGACGAGACCGCCCTTGTTGGAGAAATTCAGGACATAGTAGTTCTTGTCCTCGTCGATCGCGCGGTCGAAAACCTTGCGCTCCCAGTCTTCGAGACCCTCTAGAAAGCTCTCATAGCTCTTTACGTCCCTGGGCGTGACGGTGAACTGATCGTTTTCGTCGTAGAAATCGGTGACGCCGGGGTTCTCGAGGACCCAGATCGGCAGGCCTTGTTCACGGTTCAAGCGCACGCCCACCTTCTCCGGCTCGCCCGCAAGCTCGTCGCGGCGACGCGTCAGATCGATATCGGGGTTCTCCGTGTCGAGGCGCAGGCGGTGGATGGTGTCGAGCGAGATATCGACGTGATCGGTGGTGTAGAACCAACCGCGCCAGAACCAGTCGAGATCGGTGCCTGAGGCCTCTTCGATCGTGCGGAAGAAATCCGCCGGCGTCGGGCGCTTGAACTTCCAGCGGCGCGCGTATTCGCGCAGCGCAAAGTCGAACCGCTCGCGCCCGATGATCGTGTCGCGCAGCATGTGATACGCCGCCGAGGGCTTGCCATAGGCGTTCGGCCCCAGGTTCAGCACGCTGTCCGAATGCGTCATGATCGGAACCTGATTGGTCGAGGTCATGTACGGGATAAGGTCGCGCGGAAGGCTGCGGGTCCACGGCATGTCCGGATCCCATTCGTAGCCCGCGACGCTGTCGAGGAACGAATTGATGCCCTCGTCCATCCACGTCCACTGCCGCTCGTCCGAGTTCACCGTCATCGGGAAGTAGATGTGGCCGATCTCGTGGATCACGACGCCCACGAGGAAGACCTTCTCGCTTTCCGAATAGGTGCGTGAGCCGTCTTCGTTCAGATTGGTGCGCGGCCCGTTGAAGGTAATCATCGGGTATTCCATGCCCCCGACCGGTCCGTTGACCGATTGCGCCGTGGGATAGGGGTAGTCGAAGCTGAAGCGCGAATAGACCTTCATTGTATGCACAACCGCAGCGGTTGAGTATTTCTGCCACAGCTCGCCGCCTTCCTTGGGATAGAACGACATCGCCATCACGGTCTCGTTGGCCGCGCCCGGCTGTTTGTGACCCTGCGCATCCCAGGCGAACTTGCGGCTCGTCGCCCAGGCGAAATCGCGCACGTTCTTCGCGGTGTAGCGCCAGGTCTTCACTCCGGTCGGGTTGCTGCTCTCGTTTGCCTCGGCCTCTTCCGGTGTCACGATAAACACGGGCGCGTCGGCGTTGCGCGCCTGAGCAAGGCGCTGGCGCTGGGTGGGCGTCAGAACCGCGCTGGGATTGGTGAGGACGCCGGTCGAGGAAACGATATGATCGTTGGGCACCCGCATCGTCACATCGTAATCGCCGAATTCGAGCGTGAACTCGCCGCGACCGAGGAATTCCTTGTTGTGCCAGCCTTCGTAGTCCGAATAGGCCACAAGGCGCGGGAACCACTGGGCAAACAGGAAGATATCGTTGCCGCCTTCGCGCGGATCGTCCGGGAAATGCTCATAGCCCGAGCGCGCGACGATCACGTTTTCCTCGACGATGTTGAACGCCCAGTCGATGTTGAAGCTCACGCTCTGACCGGGGCGTAGCGGGGTGGCCAGGTCAATCCGCATCAGCGTGCCGACAATCGTATGCGAGAGCTCGCGCCCGTTCGTCAGGCTCACCCGCGTTATGTCATAGCCATAGCTGTTGTCTTCCATCGCCTGCTGGCGGCGCAGCTCTTCCATGCTGAGGCGCGCTGGAGCGCCGCCACCACCGGCGCTGACGGCGGGGCCGCGCCGACCCGGACCGCCAAAGGTGTTGGTCAGCTCGGCCATCGAATCTTTCTTGAAGATGTTCTGGTCGAGCTGCATCCAGATCCACGGCAGCGTATCGGGCGAGTTGTTCTTGTAGGTGATCGTGGCCTTCGCCGTCAGGCGGCGATTGTTCTCATCCAGATCGGCCGTGATCCTGTAATCCGCCTGTTGCTGCCAATAGCGAAAGCCCGGCGCGCCGCTTGCGTTGCGATAGACGTTGGGATCGGGAAGCACTTCGTCGAGCTGGCGGAACTTGTCTTCATAGTCGCCCTTGGTCTGTTGAATGCCCTGGGCGTGAGCCGGAAGAGCAACGAAAAAGGCGAGCAAAATCGCAATCAGTCTCAACGGATATTCCTTCGTTTCGGTGCGTGAGTTGATGGGCGCGCGTGTGCGGATGATCAGTCAACAACGTCCATTTCATCGATCAGGGCCTGCGCCCCGTCCACTTTTTCCATGACCCACAGCATGTAGCGCGAATCCACGTGGATCGAGCGGGTGGTGCGCGGGTCGAAATCCCAGTCCGAATTGATGCTCTCATAGGTCCCGTCGAACAGCAGTCCGACAAGCTCACCCCTAGAGTTGAGCGTGGCCGAGCCGCTATTCCCGCCGGTTACATCAAGATCGGACAGGAAGTTGACCGGCACAGAGCCGATCGCGTCCAGCTTGTATTCGCCGTATTCGCCCGCCTCGATCAATTCGAGTTGACGCTTGGGCGCGTTGAATGGGTCTTCGCCGGTGTCCTTGGCGGTGATTCCTTCGAGCGTGGTGAACGGCGCGTAGATGAGCCCGTCCTGCGGCGAACCGCCCAGAACGTTGCCAAAGGTGACGCGCAAGGTGCTGTTGGCGTCGGGATAGGCGAGAACGCCCTGCTCCGCCTGCCACGCGGTGATCGCTTCCATATAGTCCGGGCGCAGCGCAAGGCTGCGGCCCGCGCGGGTCTTGCTCTGCGTTTCAAGTTCGAAGCCGTAATCGTACATCGCGACCGCAAGCTTGATGAACGGATCCTCGCTTGCCTCGAAGTCTTCCGGCGAGGCTTCCATCAGCGCCAGGCGCGTGTCGAGATCGCCCAGCGTTGTTCCCGCGTAGAACGCGTCCAACAGCTCGGGCAGATCGTCCGCCGTAGTCTCGGCAGTGAAGCCCATGGCCTCGTCAAGCTCTGCAACGCGTTCTTCAACGGGCTGCGCTAGGTAGCCGGTCAAGAACAGAATCCAGGTCGCCTTGTCGACGCCCGCATCGTAGCGCCGGTCGATTGCCTCCATGCTTTGCCTGAAGAATGTCATGTCGCGTTCCTGATAGCCGCTTTCGCGCTCGGCGTTGGGCTTCTGGCGCTCCTTGGAGAGACGATATAGCCGCCGCGCCACGCCGAACAGTTGCGCCCTCGTGGCGTTCCCGTACCAGAAATTGGTGCGCGCGGCCTTGGCGCTCTCCTCGGAAAGCTCGGCCAACGAGGCAATGGCGGCGCCGTATTCGGTGCGGGAGGGATCGGTCGCGATCCACTCAGCCAAAGCGGCTTCGCGGGCGCGGCGTCGGTCGACAAGTCCAACCCGCTGCGCGCCTTCCATCTGGCCGCGCAGGTTCTTCTCAAAATTATTGAGCCCGGCGAGCAGACTTTCATACTTGACCCGCGCTTCCGAGCCTTCGGGCGCGGCCTCTTCGATCGTGGCGATCCATTCTTCGATAAGCTTCTGGAAGGTCGGGTAATTCCAGTCGAACGTGTTCTCGACCTCCGCAAGGAGCGTGTAGCGGCTCGTGGCGCCCGGATAGCCTGCGACCATGACAAAGTCGCCGTCTTCAACGCCCGCCGCGCTCACTTTGAGGTGATGCTCCGGCTTGTAGGGAACATTCGCTTCGCCGAAGTCCGCCGCCGAGCCGTCGGGCGCGACATAGGCGCGGTAAAAGGCGAAATCGCCAGTGTGGCGCGGCCACTGCCAGTTGTCGATGTCGCCACCATATTTGCCAATCGAATCCGCGGGCGCGTAAACAAGCCGCACGTCGCGCACTTCGAGGCGCTTGATCAGTTTGTACTGTGCGCCTCCGAAAAAGCCGGAGACTTGACAGCGATAGCCCGCCGCTTCCTCGCATCCCGCGATGATATCCTTGCGGCGCTGCTCGACAAGTTCATAGCGCGCCAGCGGCTCCATACCCTCGGTGCCCTCGCGAACAGCATCGGTCACGTCGGTCACTTCGGTGGTTACGTATACGCGCGAGCCGGGCGCGGCGGGAAGCTCATCGGTCTTGGTCGCGGCGAGAAAGCCGTTTTCGAGATAGTTGTTTTCAGCCGTCGAGTTGAATTGCACCGAACCGCGCGCGCAGTGGTGATTGGTGACGACGAGCCCTTCTGGCGACACGAAACTCGCCGAACACCCGCCCAGCGAGACCACCGCGCCCATCGGAAAGCTGGTGAGATCGGCCAGCGTTGCCGGATCAAGCTCCAAGCCGGTTTCCCGAAGTTCATCGCTGATCTCTTTCAGCTGGTCGGGCGTATACATGCCCTCTTTGGCAGCCAGAGGGGCGCTCAAAGCCGCGCTGAGCGTAAGGCCGATCGTGGCCAGTCGGGTCATGGTCATGCTGCAACCCTGTAGTTGCGCCAGCGCTTGGCGCTGGCTTGAGAGACGAACGAATGCGTGAGGGGCAAAAAGACGACGCGATGCGTGGGGTCAAGCGTTAATCGAGCAAGTTCTTGGTCGCTCGAGGCGTCAGGAGGGTTTTGCCTGACGCAGGCGATAGAAGACACCGCTCTCGTCGTACCCGGTCAGTTCAAGCACGCCGCTCACCACATGGGCGTTCTTCTCGTCGGTGGGAAAGGGCGTGTTCGCGAACACCTCGATGTACTGATTAGGCGCGGCGTGAAAGTGATAGGGGCATCCGGGAGGATAGCCGAGCAGCACGAAGCGCTTTTGAGTGCGCGATTCTTCCAAAGGAAGCATCCATCCGGCGACCTTGATCCTCTTGCCCTCCAGCTTTTTGACATCGTTCGTGAAAACGGGTTTTGAGCGGATGAAGCCATTTTCGTCCAGGCGCTGTTCCTCCTGGGTGGCCTCAAGCACAGTCCATGAGGTTCCGCCTTTGGGCGTTGGGGCCGGCTTCCAGATATCCTCGACAGGCGGCCCCATTTTGGGGTCCGGCGCCTGCGCCAAGAGTGGCCCCGACAAGACGGCCAGGCTCATACCCATTGCGGCCACGGCGCCCAGAATTCCGTTCGATGTCATAATTGCCTTCATCCCATCAAATTCGCGCCATAATCCGGGCGGGGTCCACCTTGTAAACCCGCCACGCCGGTATGAGCGCGGCCAGCGCGCCGATACCGACAACGCCGATCAACAGGAAGCCCTCCGCCGGCATGATGTTCCAGGCGGTCAGACCCAGATCGGCCAGCGTTGCAAAGTTCGACTTGGCCAAGGCGATCAGCGTATGAGCGGCGATCCATCCCAGAACGGCTCCCAACGCCGCTGTGATCACGCCTTCCATAACGACCGTTGCGACAACCTGAACGCGGCTCGCGCCCATGACCCTGAGCAAAGCCAGATCTCCCTCGCGGCTGCGCGCCATATTGAGCAGAGCGACAAAGATCGCGAGGCCGCCCGTCGCCGTCAGCAGCCAGGCGAACAGTCTGATGCCGTCAAAGCTTGCCCCGATCAACTCCAGCAGACGCGTCGTCTCGACCGCCGGTACTGCGGATTGCATCTGCGTCTGCCGATTGATGAGCGAGGGTATGCGGACCGCGCCCGAAGCGTTGCGATAGGTCACCAGCAGCGCGGTAAGCTCCTGTTCGAGCACACGGCTGCGAGCCTGGAGAACCCGCGGTGACTGGCCGCTTGCTCCCACGAACGGAGAGGCGGCCTCTTCCTCCTCAGCGTGATCGTGCCCCTCGTGCGCGTGCTCGTCCCCCTCATGGTCATCGCCATGGTCATGGTCGTGATCATCGTCAGTGTCATGGTCGTGATCATGCTTTATCCCATGAACCTCCCAGACGCTTTCGAAGGGCGTCAGGATCAGGCGATCGGCCACCGTTCCGGTCGGCTCAAGGATCCCGACCGTTGTGAACGGCGCGTTTTCATGCCCGTGGTCGCCGTCCTCATCTGTGGTCAGGCCATGGCTGCCGATGAACATCTGCCCCAGCCGCGCGCCGGTCTGTGCCGCGACCGAGGCGCCCAGAACTGCCTCCATTGGCGCATCGAACCCCCGCCCTTGCGCAATTCGGGTCTGGTAGAGATCGGCGAAACTCTCATCGGTTCCGACGATACGATACCCTCTGAAATTGTCGCCCAGAGCAAGCGGCACCGCGCGCGCGACCGAAGGGTCCCTGCGCAGCAGATCAAGCGCGGCGAACGGCACATTGCCGGTCGGTTGATCGACGTGGAACACACTCGAAAGGATCAGTTGAAGCGGCGAGCCTTTCGCCCCCACGACCAGATCGACATCGCGGCCATCGCGCTCCAGCCGCTCGCTCGCCTGCGCGCCGAGTTGCAGCAGCAGAATGAGCATGGCGACCGCAATCGCGAGCAACGCGACATTCAACGCGGTGGTGAGTGGGCGATCGCGCAAATAGGCAAGAGCAAGCGAGATCACGCAGCGAGCCTTCCGTTATCGAGCGTCATCGTGCGCGCAAACAAGGCGTTGAGACGCTGGTCGTGCGTCGCCACAAGCAAAGACGCGCCCGCGTTTCTTGCCACATCGAGCAGCAGCTGTGCGGCGCGCTCGGCGTTGGCGGCGTCAAGCGCGGATGTGGGTTCGTCCGCAATCAGCAGGGTCGGCTTGACGACCAGAGCGCGCGCGATCGCCGCCCTTTGCGCCTCCCCCTGGCTCAGTTCGAACGGGCGCGCATTGGCGCGATCCGCGATACCAAGTCTATCGAGCGTCTCCTGGACGAGGTTCGGGTCGTGCGCGCCGTTCTGAATCTTCTGAGCGAGCAGCAGATTGGCTTTCAAGGAAAGCGCCGAAACCAGCCGCAGGGTCTGGAAGATGATGCCCATGGACCGCCGCCGGACCGCATCGCTGTTCGCTGAACCATCGGCGCTCACCACTCGTTCGGTCCCGAGTGTTACCGTTCCCCGATCGGGCGTTTGCAGGCCGCAGATGATGTTGAGAAGGCTCGATTTACCCGAACCCGATGGCCCCAGCAGAAGCGCGCTTTCCTGCTGTTCAAGCGTGAACGAAACATTCTGCAGAACCGGTCGAGCGCCGTAGGATAGGCCGACCTCTTCGACCTTGAGCTCCATAACTATCTGATCGCGGCTCGCTCTTCAAATTCTTCGAACTCTTCGACTTCGCCGCGCGTGGAATCCCTCTCGGTCTTCTCGGCCGCATCCGACCGCTCCGCTCGGCCCCGATCCGTCTCGTCACGCTCGGCCCGCGGGCGGCGTTTGATCTCGGCGACGCGCCTTTCCGCGGCCTCATCTGCGAGCAGTGGATTGTGATTGGTCAGGTTATGAAGGGCCTGAGCAAAGGGATTGTAGCGTTGGAAACCGTGGGCCTGATCCGGGCCATGCCGATCACAGGCGGACGCAGAGGCCCCGACACCAAGCGCCGCAGCGCTGACCAAACTCACGAATAGATGACGAAACTGCATTACGGTAGGCCACTCTTTCAGTTCTGGCGCGAGGTCATAGCACGCCAGCGCGGCATCGCAAAACCCTCACCATGAAAAGCCAAAACGCGTCTTCCCACGCGCGACCAGGACCTAGAAGTGCAAAGCGCGGCCATAAGCGTCGAGCACACTCTCGTGCATCATCTCCGAAAGGGTGGGATGGGGGAAGACCGTCTGCATGATTTCGGCCTCGGTCGTCTCCAAGGTCTTGCCGATAGTGTAGCCCTGGATCAGCTCGGTCACTTCCGCGCCCACCATATGCGCGCCCAGCAATTCGCCGGTGCCAGCGTCGAATACCGTCTTGATGAGGCCCTCCGCCTCACCCAGCGCGATGGCCTTGCCGTTGCCGATGAAGGGAAAGCGCCCCACCTTGATCGCGTGCCCGGCTTCTTTTGCCTGAGCCTCAGTCAAGCCAACGCTTGCCACTTGCGGGTGGCAATAGGTGCAGCCGGGTATCGCGCTGCGATCCATGGCGTGCGGGTGAACGTCTGTATCGCCCAGCTCCTGCGCGATGGCTTCCGCGCAGGCGACGCCTTCGTGGCTGGCCTTGTGCGCAAGCCAAGGGCCCGGCGTGCAGTCGCCAATCGCCCAAAGACCCGGGGTCTTGGTGCGCCCGAGCGGATCGATCTGGATGAAGCCGCGATCCATCTCAACGTAATCTTCCAGCCCGATGTTCTCGGTGTTGGGCTGAATGCCGATGGCGCTGATGACATGGCTGAATTCGGTCTCGCTGACCGTCCCGTCCTTGCCCGTAATGGACGCGGTGACCCCCTTGTCGCTGACCTTTAGGTCTTCAACCCCGGTGCCGGTAAGAATGGTCATTCCCTGCTTGACCATCGCCTTTTCAAGAAAGGCCGAAATCTCTTCGTCTTCAGCCGGAACGATACGGTCGAGCATTTCCACGACCGTCACATCGACGCCGATGTCGTTGTAGAAGCTGGCAAACTCGATCCCGATCGCGCCTGAACCGATGATAAGCAGCTTGGTCGGCTTTTCGGGTGGCACCATCGCGTGGCGATAGGTCCATATTCGTTTGCCGTCGGTCGGGGCGAACGGCAGATCGCGCGCCCGCGCTCCCGTGGCGAGGATCACGTGTTTGGCGGCAAGATCTTCGGTGCCCTTGTCGCTCGTCACTGCCAGCGACGTGGCGCCGGTAAGAGAGCCCTCGCCCATATGGACGGTGATCTTGTTCTTCTTCATCAGGTGCCCGACGCCCTGATTGAGCTGTTTGGCGACGCCCCGGCTGCGGCTCACGATGGCCTCTAGATCCGCCTCGATCCCCTTGGCCACCAGACCGTAATCGTGCGCGTTCTGCATGTAGTGGTAGATCTCAGCCGATCTGAGCATCGCCTTGGTAGGGATACAGCCCCAGTTGAGGCAGATGCCGCCGAGGTTTTCGCGTTCGACGATGGCGGTTTTCAAACCAAGCTGCGCGCAGCGAATTGCGGCGACATAGCCTCCGGGGCCGGAACCAAGCACTGCAACGTCGTAACTCACTGACATCTCTCGTTTCTCTCTTCTCAAACCCTACAGGATGGAACACATGGAACACGGTCCTGAAGAACAAAACGATTCCTGCGATTTGCGCATCATGTCGCGCGGTGTTGTCCAGCCTGTGTATGCCGTTTTCATAAGCCCGTGTCTCACATGTCAGCGTCTTGCATATCAGACCCTTGTAGGACAGCGCTTCGCAAGGGCGTGACGATCCAGAACCAGCCGAGCAAGGCATATGTCAGGACTGCCGCTATGCTGGGCAGGCCAATCCAATAGGCGATGAAGGCTCCGCCGATGGCAAAACTGGCGAGAACCACCATGATCGCAGCGAGCGCGACGATCATGGCGAAGGTCGTCAGCGACCGGGCCATGTGACGGCCGGAAAACTGCAGGGTTAACAGCGCCACCGGAAAGCCCACGAGCAAATTGCCAGCCGTCGCGTAGTAGAGCACGACTAGCGGGCGAGCATCGTAATCGCGGATGCCGAAACGGATCATTGTAAGGTAGACAAGTGCCCAAACGGCTCCGGCGACGAGCGTGATCGCGACAAGTTTGGCGAGAAATCCGGAATACCTTCCAAACCTGCTCACGCCCTCGCTCACACCACCAGCCCCAGCGGGTTCTCGACATTCTGCTTCACCGCCTCCATCAGCTGCGCGCCATCAGCACCATCGATCGCGCGGTGATCGAAGCTGCCGCTCGCGTGCATCACGGTGGCAACTCCCAGTTCGCCATCGATCACGTAGGGCGCCTTCTGCCCCGCCCCGACCGCCAGGATCATGCCTTGCGGCGGGTTGATGACCGCGTCGAACTGCTTGATCCCGTACATTCCGAGGTTCGAGAGGCTGGCGGTGCCGCCCTGATATTCGTGTGGCATCAGTTTGCCGTCGCGTGCCTTGGTCGCAAGCGCTTTCATCTCGGTCGAAATCACGGCAAGGCTCTTGGTGTCCGCTTCGGTGATGACCGGGGTAATCAGCCCGCTGGGCGCGGCGACCGCCACCGAAATATCCGCGCGGGTGTAGCGGCGCATTGTCTCGCCATGGAAGCTGACATTGCAATGCGGCACGCGGATCAAAGCCTTGGCCAGCGCCTTGATCAGGAGGTCGTTGACGGACAGTTTCACGCCATCGGGTTCCAGCGCCGCGTTCAGCTCAGCGCGCAGCGCCAGCAGCGGATCGAGCCGGATATCCATGGTGAGATAGTAATGCGGAACGGTGTTCTTGCTCTCGGTCAGGCGGCGGGCGATGACCTTGCGCACACTGGAGACCTTCTCCTCCTCGTAGGGAGCGCCGAACTCCGGAACGCTTCCCGCCGACGGCGCGGATGTCGAAGCGGGCGTCTCGACTTTCGGGGCCGGCACGAAGTTCTCGACATCGCGCTCGATGATACGCCCACCGGGACCGGTGCCGCTCACCTCGCCAAGCGTGATACCCTTTTCGCCGGCAATCCGTTTCGCCAGCGGGGAGGCGATGATTCGCTCACCATTGCGGGTTGGCGGAGCGCTCGCGCTCGCGCTCGTGGCCGGGGCCGTGGCCGGGGCCGCATCGAGCGAACCCATCGCCGATGTGATATCCGCCTTGATAATCTTGCCGCGCGGACCAGACCCTTCGATCGAAGTCAGATCAACACCACTGGCCGCGGCCAGACGTCTGGCGACCGGGGTGACATTGGGCAATCTTGCCGCGTTGGTGGTTTCAGAAGATGACCCGGAGTGGCCTTGCGACAGCGGCGCTGGCCCGTCCTGCGCTTTCCCATCGGGCGCGCCGACATTGCCGAGATCTTCGCCATCCTCGGCCAGCATGGCTATCACCGTGCCAACCGCCACATTCTCGGTCCCTTCATCAATCAGGATCGACGCCAGCGTCCCTTCATCGACGGCTTCGAACTCCATCGTGGCCTTGTCGGTTTCAATCTCCGCCATGATGTCGCCGGAGCTGACCGTGTCGCCCGGCTTCACGAGCCACTTGGCGAGTGTGCCCTCCTCCATGGTGGGCGAAAGCGCGGGCATTCGAATTTCGATCGACATGACGTTTTCAGACCCCTTGCAAGCGATGCGCGGCGCCATCCGTTTGGCGAATTCGGGCACGCCGGGCAAGGGGGCGAACGAGCGATACCCCTCCTTCGGCCCCTTTGCCCCTCGCGCGCGATTTTGACACCGGCCCCCTTTTGGTGACAGGGGTTCACGATGCGCACGTTTCTGGTGATTACCGACGAGAGCGAAGAGGCCCGCGCAGCGCTTCGATTCGCAGCAAGGCGCGCAGTCGCCGTCGATGGCGCCGTCCATATCCTTGCGCTTGTCCCGCAGCAGAGTTTCAGCGCGTTCGGCGGCGTGCAGGCAACGATCGAACAGGAAGCGCGGGACCGCGCCGAAGTGCTCGCGCACGGCGTTGCCGGCAATCTGTTCGCCGAGAGCGGGCTGATGCCGACGATTTCGGTGGCGATCGGGAACGGCACGAAAATCGTCTCGGACTTTCTCAACGAGCATGAGGAAGTCGCGGCGCTTGTTCTGGGCGCGGCCAAGGGCAGCAATCCCGGCCCGCTTGTGCTGCACTTTTCCGCGAACGCCGGAGCGCTTTCCTGCCCGCTCTATGTCATCCCCCATGATTACGACGAGCGGGACAGCGATCACGGCGCCTAGTCCGGCGGTCTATTTGCGGCGTCGCCCCTGGTGGCGGATGTTTCCCGGTCGGCCCCTCTTGCCCGTCTTGTACTTGCCGCGCTGTGGCCCGCCCGCACGCGGCTTGGCTTCAGGCCGATGCCCCCGCGTCTCGACCGCGTTGCCATCGCTGTCCACCGGCGCAAACTTGAGCGCGCCGGTCAGAGCGTTGGCCTCCGCGAGTTGCAGTTTGAGCCGATCGCCCGCCGCGTAGCGCGTGCCGCTATCTTCTCCGATTAGAGCCTGCGCGGCCTCGTCGCGACGGAAGTATTCGCGGCCCAGCGTGGAGATCGGGACGAGCCCGTCTCCGCCAAGACCGACGATGGTCGCGAAGAAGCCAAAGCTCTGAACCCCGGTGATGCGGGTATCGAAGGTCTCCCCCACGCGGCCCGATAGCCACGCGGCGACGTAGCGATCGATCGTATCGCGTTCGGCCTCCATTGCGCGGCGTTCGGTGCCGCTGATCGCGTCGGATATCTGCTGAAGATTGTCGCGGTCGCGATCGGAAAGGCCCGTTGTCGGCGGCAGCGAACCGGGTGGCTCGGGCTGCTCTAGCTTGTAGGCGTCCACCAGCGCGCGGTGCACGAGCAGGTCCGAATAGCGGCGGATGGGCGAGGTGAAATGAGCGTAGGAGCCGAGCGACAGTCCGAAGTGCCCGGCGTTGGCCGGGCCATAATAGGCCTGCGTCTGTGTGCGCAGCACAGCCTCCATCACTTGCGCCTTTTCCGCCTCGTCGGTGACGTCTTTCAGCATGCGGTTGAAGAGGCTCGGAGTGACCACCTGGCCCAGCGCCAGCTTTCGGCCCATCGTCGCCAGATAATCGCGCAAAGCGATCAGCTTCTCTCGGCTCGGCGGTTCGTGGACGCGGTAGACCACCGGAGCGGTCTTGGCTTCCAGCGCCTTGGCCGCAGCGACGTTGGCTGCGATCATGAAATCCTCAACCACGCGGTGCGCATCGAGCCGCTCGCGCACAGCGATTTCCGCAATCTGGCCGTCGTCGCCCAGAACCACCCGGCGTTCGGGCAACTCCAGCTCTAGCGGATCGCGCGCCTCACGCGCCGCGGCCAACAGCTTCCAGGCGCCCCAAAGGTTCTGCAGGAAGTCAGGCGCTGCTCCACCATCAATCCGGTCCTGCGCGTCTTCGTAGGCGATGTTGTGATGAATGCGCACGAGCGCGCGCGTGAAGCGATGGCTGGTGACTTTGCCTTGCGCATCGATTGTCAGATGGCACGCCATCGCCGCGCGGTCCTCATCCTGTTTGAGCGAGCAGACATCGGCGCTGAGAAGCTCCGGCAGCATCGGCACCACTCGGTCGGGAAAGTACACCGAATTGCCGCGCTTCCTCGCCTCGCGGTCGAGCGCTGAGCCGGGGCGCACATAAAACGACACATCGGCAATCGCGACCACCGCGCGGTAGCCGCCCTTCCCGTCGGGTTCGGCCCAGATCGCATCGTCATGGTCGCGCGCATCGGCGGGATCGATCGCGACGATGGGCAACGCCCGTAGATCTTCGCGATGGTCCGCAGACAAGCGCAGCCTGGCCGCGCGCGGGGCTTCTTCAATCACTTCCTCGGGAAACACCGTCGGGATGCCGTGCTTTGCGATCGCAATCAGGCTGAACGCGCCCGGTGCGAGTGGGTCACCATAGACCTCCACGACTTTCACGCCGCTGCGTTCAGAGCGTCCGATGCGCTCAGCGAGGACCAGCTGGCCTTCCTCCGCGCTGCCCAGATCGCTGATCTTCGCAGAGCGACGCACGCGTTTATCGACCGGGGCGAGCCAGGCGTTGCCGCCAAAATCCTTCTCGACCACGCCAAGCAGGCCCTCGGTGCGCGCGGGCAGCTTCTTCATTGGATGCGCGATCCATCCGCCGCCCTGTTCTTCGGCCCGCTTCTCGGTCCGCGCCAGCACCCGGTCGCCGCGTTTGAGGGCGGGCGCGCGCTTTCCTCCACTCTCCTTCCTCTCCTTGAGCGTCAGACGCGGCGGCTTACTCGGAGCTTCCGGATCCCAGTTGTCGGGGATCGCAATCGGCTCGCCATCTTCGACATCCACCACCCGCAAGACGGTGACTTTCGGCACGCCGCCCATACGGTGATAGGCGGTCTTCCTGCCGTCGATCAGCCCTTCTTCGGCCATATCCTTGAGCAGACGTTTGAGTGCGATCTTTTCCTGCCCTTTCAGGCCAAACGCCTTCGCGATCTCGCGCTTGCCCGCGGGCGTGTCGGAACTCTGGATGAAGTCGAGCACCTGTTGGCGCGATGGCAGACCTTGCGAAAGCTTTTGTCGAGGCATGCGCGCGCTCTAGCCACTCGCTCACAGCTTGTCGAAGTCGAACGCGGTGAAAGCCTCAATAGGCTCTTGCCACCAAGATCCGCTCGACCGCCGGTTCGCCGGTGAAGATGCACGAACCGCTCGCGGGATCGGCGTCGCGCGGCACGTTGCGGATTGTCAGCTGGAGGGTTTTCAAGCGCTCAACGACCTTCTCCAGCGCGGCGCCAGTTGGCTTGGACCATTCGACCTCGATCCAGCCGGGATACTTGCCGCCGTCCTTGAAATGGCTGACGACGGCCTCCCACTCCGTGATACCGCGCGTGATGTTGGCATCGCGGCGCTCGGCGGCCTGGGCGTAAAGCGTGGTCTGGATATCTTCGAGCAGCGCGGGCGCTTGGGCGACAAAGGCCTCGCGATCCACGAAGTCCATGGCGGGTTTGCCAGTTTCGACGGTCCACAACTGGTCACGGCGCAGCAGCGCCACCTTGCCGCCGTCCATATCGCGCGGGCCGACTTCGATTATCACCGGTGCACCCTTGCGCACCCAGTCCCAGCGCTTTGCGCTCGCCTTGCCCGGTGTCTTGTCGAGGAGCACGCGGATCGGCCCGCCCAGACTTGACTGCGTCGCGAGGCGTGCGCGGACCTCCTCGCAATAGGCAAGCACCGCTTCGTCCTCCGGCTTGTCGCGCAGCATGGGCAGGATCACCACCTGATAAGGCGCAATGCGCGGCGGCACGCGCAGACCGTCATCATCGCCGTGGGTCATGATGACCCCGCCGACGAGCCGCGTGGAGGTGCCCCAACTCGTCGTGTGACAAAGTTGCTGCGTGCCCTCGCGATCCTGATACTGAATGCCCGCAGCGCTCGCGAAACTTGTGCCGAGGTAATGGGATGTACCCGCTTGCAACGCCTTGCCGTCCTGCATCATCGCTTCGATCGACCAGGTCTCGTCCGCGCCCGGGAACCGCTCATTCTCAGGCTTTTCGCCCGCAATGACCGGCAGCGCCAGATCCTCTTCGGCGCACGCCCGGTACATTTCCAGCGCGCGGTGCGTTTCCTCCAGCGCTTCCTCGCGCGTCGCGTGCGCAGTGTGCCCTTCCTGCCAGAGGAACTCGCTGGTGCGCAGGAACATGCGCGTGCGCATCTCCCAGCGAACGACATTGGCCCATTGGTTGAGCATTAGCGGTAAGTCCCGCCAGCTCTGCACCCACCGCGCCATGGCATCGCCAATGATCGTTTCCGAGGTCGGACGCACGACCAGCGGTTCTTCAAGCTTGGCATCGGGATCCGGGATAAGGCCGCCCTTTTCATCGGCGATAAGGCGATGGTGTGTGACCACCGCCATCTCCTTGGCAAACCCTTCCACGTGATCGGCCTCGCGCTCAAAGTTCGCAAGCGGGATGAAAATCGGAAAGTAGGTGTTCTGAACCCCGGCGGCCTTGATCCGGTCGTCCATCAGGCGCTGAATGCGCTCCCAGATGCCATAGCCCCAGGGCTTGATCACCATACAGCCGCGCACGCCGGATTCTTCGGCCAGGTCCGCGGCGCTGATGACTTCCTGATACCATTTGGCAAAATCGTCGGTGCGCCGGGTGTTGAGCGCGTGCCGTATGACAGGGCTGTTGTTGGACACGAAACCTGGCTTTCTGCTGGAGGCGGATGGCCTCGCGCGGTGACGTTATTTGCTGAGTTCGTCCAGCTTCTTTTGCATCGCCGCCATCTGCTCCCTGAGCACGGCAATCTCGGAGGATGAGCTTTCCGAGCTTTCCGGAGCCGCTGGTTCCGCCGCGCGCTTCTTCGACCCTGGAATGAACGTGTCCGCCGCTGCGCGCATCATGGCCATGTTGGTTTCATGGATCGCGGCCAGCGGGCCGGCGCTCATGCCCTTTTCAAACGCCTCGCGAATGTTGGCCTGGTTCTGGCGAAAGTTGGTCATGCTGGCTTCAAGGTAGGACGGCATCAGGTTCTGCATCGAGTTGCCGTACATGCCGATCAGCTGGCGCAGAAAGCTGACGGGCAGCATCTGGCCACCGTTGGCTTCCTCATCCATGATGATCTGCGTCAGGATCGAATGGGTGATATCATCGCCCGACTTTGCATCGAGAACCTGAAAATCGACATTCTCGCGGACCATCTTGGCCAAGTCTTCAAGCGTGATGTAGCTCGAAGAGCTGGTGTTGTAGAGCCGCCGGTTGGCGTACTTCTTGATCGTGATGACACCCTCGGCGTCATCGCCGGAGGTGGACGTGTTCTTCTTGGCCATGTGATAATCCCAATGCGACGTGGCAGATAGTTTAGCACTTGCAATATGTGCAGCGCAATATGCCCTGACTAGCCCCGCAGACGATTGCCGATCGTGGTGAGCAATTCGTATTGGGAAACAGAGCTTTGCCGCGCAGCATGGGGCAGCGAAAACGGCGCCTCGATCCAGTCTCCCGGTGCAAGGTCGCGAGCTTGGGCAAGGTCGACGACAACCATGTCCATCGAAACGCGCCCGAGGACCGGACACGGCTTATCGCCCGCCATGAAGACTGCGCCTGGCCCGCGCGCGCGCAGGAAGCCGTCGGCATAGCCAAGCGAAACCGTCGCGATGCGCATGGCCTCGTGCGCTGTGAATTTCGCATTGTATCCAACGCTCGCCCCCGCTTCGATATCGCGAACTTGAAGGATGGCTGCCTCAACGCGCGCAACCGAGCGGATCCGATCGGCAAGTTCCGCACGCGGAACGCCGCCGTAAAGCGCAAGGCCCGGCCGTGTCACGTCGAATGCGTAATCCGTGCCAAGCGCGATCCCGGCGCTGTTGGCAAAGCTTGCGCGGCGATGCGGGACGGTCCGTGCGGTTTCGCGGAAGAGCTCGAGCTGGCGGTCGTTCATCGGGCTGTCTTCGTCGGCGCAGGCGAGGTGCGACATCAGGATGTCGATATCGAGGCTCTCGATATCCGCCGAGCCTACCTCGCCCGGTGAAAGGCCAAGACGGTTGATCCCGGTGTCCACCATCACGTGGCATCGCCCTCCCCCGGCCTTCCTCCAGGCGCGCGCCTGTTCGAGCGAGTTGAGAACCGGGACGGCTCCGGTGGCCTTGGCGTATTCGATTTCGGCTGCGTTGATCAGGCCGTGCAGCACCGCAATCGAGGCCGCTGGGACGTGGCGCATAACCGCGTCGACTTCGCTCCAATGCGCAACAAAAAAGCTGTCGCATCCCGCGTCGCGCAAGGCAGGTACACAAGTCTCGATGCCCAGCCCATAGGCGTTTGCCTTGACCGCCGCTCCCGCCTGCGCGCGACCGGAAAGGCGATCGAGCGCAAGCCAATTGTCCACAAGCGCCTGAGTATCAACGGTCAGTCGAAGCGTGGGCGGCGGCGCCTCCGGTGGCGCGTCAGACGGCATCGTCGGCGAAGTCTTTGGGAGGGCCACCGGGCAGCCCCCACCACGCGACAACCACGCCGAACGCGACCACGCCCCACGTGTACCAAAGGCCGGAATAGATATCGCCGGTGCTGGCCACGATCACACCTGCAATGAGCGGGAGAAAGCCGCCAAGGTAGCCAGCGCCGATATGGTAGGGGATCGACATGGAAGAATAGCGGATCTTGGGCGGAAACATCTCGGACAAGAGCGCGGCGACCGAACCATAGGTTAGAGCCGACAGCATCCCGAGACCAAGCAGGATCGCCACGATACCAAGGACATTGGCCAGGGCGGGCTTCTGTTTGGAGAAATCAAATCCGAATTCGCCCAGCGCCGCGTGGACGCCCTCTCGTCTCGCCTCTCCGCTCTCCAACCATTCGGGAGCGATCGCGATGGACTTGCCGCCAGCGGTGAGAGACAGCGTCGATCCTGGCTCCAGCGTGTAAGCGACCCCGGAAGCGGTAAGTGTTTCAAGGATCTTGCCGCAATCGGTTTGCTCGCGGTCGAACAGCTCGGCGAACGGATCCGTCACGCATTGCGGCCCGGAAACGACAATGGGCGTTGTCCTTGCCGCTTCATCCAGCCCCGGATTGGCGAGGTTGCCCAGCCCCCAAAAGGCCGGGAACAAGAGCGCGAGAGTGCCCAGAGCTCCGATGATGATCGGACGCTTGCGCCCGACCCGGTCCGACCATTTTCCAACGATCAGGTAAAAGGTCATGGAAATCGCGCCCGCGACCAGCAGGATAAGCTCCACCGTTTGCGGATCGACATGCATCGGCCCTCGCAGAAAACTCAGCCCCGAGAAGAAGGCGGTGTACCAGATCGTTGTCAGGATGCCGGTTACTCCGAACAAGGCAACGAAGATCCGCTTGGGATTGCCCGGATAGGTGAAGCTCTCGACAAAGGGATTGCCCGCTATCTGCCCTTCCTCTTTCATCGCCTGGAAGACCGGGCTTTCCGACAGCATCAGGCGCATCCACAAGGATATCGCAAGAAGCGCGATCGAAAGCAGGAAGGGCACCCGCCAACCCCAGGCCTCGAAATCCTCGGTTGAGAGAAGCGCGCGGCAGGCAAGAACGACGATGATCGAGAGCACGAAGCCCCCCGCAACGCTCGCCTGGATAAAGCTGGTGTAAAATCCGCGTTTCTCCGGCGGCGCGTGTTCGGCGACATAAATCGCCGCTCCGCCATACTCTCCGCCCAGGGCCAACCCCTGTACGACGCGCAGCAGGATCACGATGATGGGAGCGGCAACACCAATCGTCGCGACGGTGGGAATGAAACCGACGCCCGCGGTCGCGATGCCCATCAAAGTCACGGTCACGAGGAAGGTGTATTTTCGGCCCAGGCGATCGCCGAGAAAGCCGAACAGGATCGCGCCAATCGGGCGAAACGCGAAGCCGACAGCGAAGGTCGACCACACCAGGAGCAGCCCTAGCGTGTCGTTATCCACGTCGTAGAACGCATCCTTCAGAATGTAGGCGAGCGTTCCGTAGATAAAGAAGTCGTACCATTCGAAGATTGTGCCCGCGCTGGATGCGCCGATCACCAGGCGGATTTCCTTTTCGCTCGGCTCGCGCGCAGCGAGCGCGTGCGCCTCTCCTTTTGCGGTGCCAAGCGCGGCTGTGTCTGACATCGTGCCCCTTACTCTTGCGTCTGTGTCGTGCATTGCGCCTTGAGCGCTCAAGGCGCGGGTCTAGCCAAGCCGCAACCCGGAGGGAAGGTCGCTTGCCTATTCGGCGCTGGAAAGCGCTTTGACCGCCGCTTCCCACGGCAATCGCAGCGCGCCGTGCCTTCCGGGGTGATCGAGCGCGCGTTCGATGGCGCCAAAGCGGGGCCAGGCCGGAATGTCCCCTTCCCCCTCCAACCAGCGATCAATCGCATCGAGCGTCGCGTGGATGTCACCCGGCGATGCGCCCTTGGCGGCGCTGGCAAGGATCGCAGCCGAACTCTGACCGATCGCGCAGGCCGACACTTTCATTCCCAGATCTGAGACGGCGCCCGCGTCGGTGAGATCGAGGCCCAGCGCGATCCGGCTGCCGCATACCTTCGAGCGCGCCTCAGCGTGACAGGCGAAATCCTTCGTGAGCGGGTAGTTCACAAGCTCGGTCGACAAAGCGAGCATCTCCGGCGTGTAGAGCGCGCTCACGCTTCGGTCACTCCGCGCCTAATCGGACGCCTCGTCCGGGTTCTCTTGCGCGTCCTCGCCCAGCACCAGGGCGCGCCGCTCGGCAAGGATCTGGATGAGCTGGCGTGAAAAAGCGTCCGCCGCCGGATAGGTGCGCGCTTGCGAGATCCAGTCCGGTCGGCCCTTGTAGCCCCACACCGTATCGAAACCGAGAACCAGCACGGAGAAGGCAAAGCCGGCAATCAGCGCGCCCTTGACCGCCCCAAATCCAAAACCAAGCACCCTGTCAATGGGCCCGAGGATCGATCCGCGCGAGGCTTGGCCCACGTTGGCCGCGATCAGCTTCATGGCGGCGTAGGGAATGAGCAGCAGCAGGGTGAAGGAAAGGATGGGTGTGGCTGGCTCTGCGTCGTAATACTCGCGCAGCGCCTCGGTCAGAGGGGTGTGCAGGTAGTAGACGGAAAACGCCGCCAACAGCCAGGCCGCCAGCGACAATACCTCCTGCGCCAGTCCGCGAATGAACCCTCCAATCGCCGCGATGCCGACGATTATGAGCACAATGATGTCAAATCCCGTCATAGTCTGCGCGAGTTATGACGGGACCATCACCTGGTCAACGAGGTTCGCCAATTGCGTCAGGCCGCGATATTTCATCGGAGACGAACCGGTCTTTGTATCGGACGGACCGTAGCCGCTTGCAAAGCCCAGTTTGGCCGCCTCGCGGATTCGCAGCTCGCTATGAGCAACGGGCCGAATCTCTCCGGCGAGCGAGACCTCTCCGAACCAGATCGACTTTTCCGGCAGAGGCTTGTCCGCAAGCGCCGAGACCAATGCTGCGCTGACCGCGAGGTCTGCCGCAGGGTCCGACAGGCGGTAGCCGCCGGCGATGTTCAGATAGACCTCGGCCGAGGCAAAGTTCAGCCCGCAGCGGGATTCGAGCACCGCCAGAAGCATCGCAAGCCGCCCGCTGTCCCATCCCACGACCGCGCGGCGGGGCGTGGCTCCGGATTGCAGCCTGACAATAAGCGCCTGGATCTCGACCAGAACCGGCCGTGTCCCCTCCAGCGCCGGGAACACCGCGCTTCCAGCCAGGGGCTGATCGCGGCCCGACAGAAACAGCATGGACGGGTTGGCGACCTCTTCCAACCCCTCACCAGCCATGGAGAACACGCCGATTTCGTCGACCGCGCCAAAGCGGTTCTTGAGCGCGCGCAGGATACGGTATTGGTGGCTGCGTTCCCCTTCAAAACTCATGACCACATCGACCATATGCTCCAGCACGCGCGGCCCGGCAATGCTGCCGTCCTTGGTGACGTGCCCGACCAGAACCAACGCGGTCCCCTTCTGCTTGGCAAAGCGAATGAGCTCCAGCGCGCAGCCGCGCACCTGGCTTACCGTACCCGGCGCGCCTTCGATCGTGTCGGAATGCATCGTCTGGATCGAATCGATCACCAGCAGAGCGGGCGGGTCGCCCTGCCCCAGCGTTGTCAGGATATCGCGCACGGAGGTTTCCGAGGCGAGCCGGATCGGCGCGTCAGCCACGCCCAGCCGCGTGGCTCTCAGCCGCACCTGCCCCGCCGCTTCCTCTCCGCTTACATAGACAACATCGTTCCCACCGCGCGCCAGCGTCGCCGCGGTCTGCAAGAGCAGCGTCGACTTTCCGATCCCCGGATCGCCGCCCATCAGCACCGCTGAGCCCGGCACCAGCCCTCCGCCAAGCGCGCGATCGAATTCAGCGAGCCCTGTCGATTTGCGAAGCGGCAATTCCGTCGGCTTGTTGAGGGGCACAAACTCGATACCCCGCCCGCCGCGCGACAGGTCATGCTTTTGCGAGAACACCGTTGCCGGCGCGTCCTCGACCAGCGTGTTCCACTCGCCGCAATCGCCGCATTGCCCCTGCCAACGCGGGCTGACCGCGCCGCAATTCGTGCAAACATATCGCTTTTTGACCTTGGCCATGCGTGGATTAGTAACCAGAACAAAGGTTGAACGCAATTGCGCTTTGGAGAGATTGCCCATTAGGAAGGTGCCGATGCGCCAAAAGGAACTCAGACTGGCTCTCGTTTGCTATGGCGGGGTGAGCCTTGCGGTGTACATGCACGGCGTCACGAAGGAGATCTGGCATCTCGCCCGCGCCAGTCGCGCGTTTCAGTCCGAGGCAGACGCAGTCGAGGAGGAAGCCCTTAGCGGCTCCGCAGAAGCCTATTGCGATTTCCTGAAAGCGATCGAGCGCGAGTGCGGTCTGCGCCTGCGCGTCATGCCCGATATTCTGACGGGCGCCAGCGCGGGCGGGATCAACGCGGTGTTCCTCGCGCAGGCGATCGCAACCGGGCAATCGCTCGAGCCGCTGACCGATCTGTGGCTGAGCAACGCGGATGTGAGCGAACTGACCGATCCCGACGCGGAACCGATGTGGCGCTACGCCAAGATCTGGGCTCAGCCGATCGCGGAATGGTTTCTCAGCCGGCCCGGCAATGCGGTGAGCGAGAGCGTTTCGCCCGAAACGCGCGAAGAGGTGCGCCACAAGGTTTCGCGCCTCGTACGTGGCCGCTGGTTCAGCCCGCCTTTTTCCGGCGACCGTTTTTCGGCCATGCTGTTCGAAGCGCTCGAAACCATGGCCGCCCAGTCGACGCGGCGGCCTCTGCTCCCGCCCGACTATCCGATCGACCTGTTGGTGACGACTACGGATTTTCGCGGACACATCCAGCTGCTCCGGCTCAATTCGCCCGAGATCGTCCAGGAAACCGAGCACCGCCTGCCCATAGGCTTTCGCGCCGCCGTCCAACCCGACGGCTCGACCCGTCTGGCCGATCCGCTCGAGCTTGTGCTTGCGGCGCGCGCGACCGCGAGTTTTCCGGGCGCTTTCCCCCCGCTGCGTGTGGATGAGATAGACCGGTTGGCGGCGGAGAACGGCCACAACTGGGCAAGTCGCGAGACTTTTCTTGAGCGGATCATGCCCGTGCACTTTCGCGACAAACGGATCGATACGGTGTCGCTTATCGACGGGTCGGTTCTCGTCAACGCGCCCTTCGGGGGGGCGATTGCCGCGCTCAAAGGCCGCCAGTCGCAACGCGAGGTCGATCGCCGCTTCGTCTATATTGACCCGCGCCCCGACCGCATCGGCGCGTTCGATGATGAGCAAGAAAAGCCGATTGGCTTTTTCGCCGCGATCTTTGGCTCGATTTCAACAATCCCGCGCGAACAGCCCATCCGCGACGATCTGGAACGGATCGAGAGACAGTCGCGCGACGCGCAGCGCCTGCGCCGCATCGTTCTGGATCTGCGCCCGGAGATCGACGCGGCGGTCGAGAAGTTGTTCGGCTACACTTTCTTCCTCGATCGACCCAACCCCAAACGCCTCGCCAACTGGCGGGCAAAAGCGCAGCAGGCGGCGGCTGAAAAAGCGGGGTTTGCGTTCCACGCTTACGCCCAGACCAAGTTTACAGGCATCGTCGACCGGTTGGCCACTCTCGCGCACGACGCGGCGCCGGAAGTGGGCCTGGGAGAACCCGGCCTGATTGCGGATCGCATGCGCGAGCATCTGCGCGAAAGCGGTCTCCATAACCTGTCGTCCGACAAGGGCGGCGCAACCGAGCCGGCGATCGCCTTCTTCCGCGCCCACGATGTGGGCTTTCGCATCCGCCGACTTCAGCTTTTGATCCGCAAGGCCTCGCGTGAGTGGGAGCTCGATCCCGACATCCCGGATGAGGCCCTGAATATCGCGCGCGACCGGCTCTACGCCACCCTCGCTTTGTATATCGAAGCGGAGGAAAGAGGGGTAAAGAGCGACTCCTTCAAGGCGCTGGCGCGCGACGTCATGAAGCGGCCCGAGCGCGTCCTTGAGTACCTCTCGCAAACGCGGCTCTTGCCTGAGACGGACCTTGAAGCCGAAAGGAACCTGTCCGAGGCGCTGGAGGCGATGCCCAAGACATTGCGCCAACGGATGCTGCTGACCTATCTCGGCTTCCCGTATTACGACATTGCCACTTTTCCGCTGTTGCAACGCGAGACGCTGAGCGAGTTCAACCCGGTGCAGGTCGACCGCATTTCGCCCGATGACGCGCGATCCATCCGTGACGGGGGTACGCGCGCCACGCTGCGCGGCGTCGAGTTCTACAATTTCGGAGCCTTCTTCAGCCGCGCCTATCGCGAGAACGATTATATCTGGGGCCGTCTGCACGGGGCTGAGCGCATGGTAGACATCGTCGCCTCGACCGTCGATGGCACAGTTGGCGAGGACGTACAGCGCACGGCCAAGCGCGCGATCTTTCTCGCCATTCTGGAAGAGGAAGAGATCGCGGGTCGATGCGCGCGCGCCTTGATCGAGACGTTGCGCCGCGAGGTTGAACAGCGGCTCAGCTAAAGCCCGTTGCTCAGGCGCCGAACGCGTCCTTCAGTTTTGAAAAGAAGCTGCGGCTTTCCGGGCATTCCTCGCCGGTCTCGGTCTCGCGAAAGGCCTCGAGTATCTCCTTCTGCTTGCGACTGAGCTTGGTCGGGGTTTCGACCTTGATCTCGACCACAAGATCGCCGCGTCCGCGTCCTTGAAGAACGGGCATGCCCGCGCCGCGCACGCGCAGCTGCTTGCCCGACTGGATACCGACCGGAATATCGATCGTGTTGGTCTTGCCCCCCAGATCGGGAATATCGACCGATCCACCCAGAGCAGCGGTGGTGAATGAGACCGGCACGCGCGCGGCAAGCGTTGTGCCTTCGCGCTCGAACAAAGCGTGGCGTTTTACATGGATGAAGATGTAGAGATCGCCAGCCGGCGCGCCGCGCGCGCCCGCCTCGCCCTTGCCGGCAAGCCGGATGCGGGTGCCGGTATCAACGCCCGGCGGAATTTCCACATCCAGTCTTTGCACGCGATCCACCCGACCCTCGCCGCGGCATGCGGTGCAAGGATCTTCGATGACGACGCCGCGCCCATGGCAGGTGGGACAGGGGCGTTCGACCACAAACAGGCCCTGTTTGGCGCGCACGGTTCCGCGCCCGTGGCACATATTGCAGGTGCGCTCGCCCGTGCCCGGCTTTGCCCCGGTGCCGCCGCAGACGTCGCATACGGTGCTGACTTCGATTTCGATCTGTGTCTTCTTGCCATGGAACGCTTCTTCAAGCGTGATTTCCATGTCGTAGCGCAAATCCGCGCCGCGCCGGTTCTGCTGGCGCGCGCCGCCCATTCCGCCGCCGCCGCCAAAGGCGCTGCCGAAAATGGTCTCGAAAATATCGCCAATATCGGCGAAGTCGCCCTGGCCAAAGCCGCCCGCGCCGCCGCCGCCACCGTTCATGCCCTGCGTGAACGCGTCATGGCCATAGCGATCGTATGCGGCGCGCTTTTGCGGGTCCTTCAGGACCTCATAGGCTTCCGCGCAGGCCTTGAACCTGGCTTCCGCGTCGCTGTCGCCCGGATTGCGGTCCGGGTGATACTTCATCGCCAGCTTGCGATAGGCGCTCTTGAGAGCCTGCGGGTCAACGTCGCGCGCGACGCCCAGAGTGTCGTAATAGGTCTGACTAGCCATCGGTCATCATCCCGAGCGATCTCACCGCCGGCGCGTGAAAACGCTGGCGGTGAGTTTCGCTGTGCATTTCGGGACCTTAGCCCTTCTTGTCTTCGTCGACTTCCGAGAACTCGGCGTCGACGACGTCTTCATCGGGGGCGCCTTCTTCGCTCACCGCGTCTTCCGGCGCTGGACCGGCGGCCTGCTCCTGTTCGTAGATCTGCTGGCCCATCTTCATGGCCGCTTCGGTCAGAGCCTGCGCTTTGGCGTTGATCGCGTCCGCGTCATCACCCTCAAGGGCCGTCTTGGCCTCGGCGATTGCCGTTTCGACGGCGGCCTTGGTGTCCGCGTCAACCTTGTCACCGTGCTCTTCGAGCTGCTTCTCGGTCGCGTGGACCAGGCTGTCGGCCTGGTTGCGGGCTTCGGCGCCCTCGCGGCGCTTCTTGTCTTCTTCGGCAAACTTCTCCGCGTCCTGAACCATCTGGTCGATATCCGCGTCGCTGAGACCGCCGGAGGCCTGGATCTGGATCGTCTGTTCCTTACCGGTGCCCTTGTCCTTGGCGCTGACCGAGACGATCCCGTTTGCATCGATATCGAAGGTCACTTCGATCTGCGGAACACCGCGCGGGGCGGGTGGAATACCAACAAGGTCGAAATTGCCGAGCAGCTTGTTGTCAGCCGCCATCTCACGTTCGCCCTGGAAGACCTTGATCGTCACCGCGTTCTGGTTGTCCTCGGCGGTCGAGTAGGTCTGGGTCTTCTTGGTCGGGATCGTGGTGTTGCGATCGATCATGCGGGTGAAGACACCGCCGAGCGTCTCGATACCCAGCGAAAGCGGGGTCACGTCGAGCAGCAGCACGTCCTTGACATCGCCCTGCAGAACGCCCGCCTGGATCGCTGCGCCCATGGCGACCACTTCATCGGGGTTCACGCCGGTGTGCGGCTTGGCTGCGAAGAACTTCTCAACGACTTCGCGCACCTTGGGCATGCGGGTCATACCGCCGACCAGGATCACCTCGTCGATGTCGTCCTTCGACACGCCCGCATCGCTAAGCGCCTTCTTGCACGGATCGAGCGTGCGCTGGATCAGATGATCGACCATCTTTTCCAGATCGGCGCGGCTGATCGTTTCAACCAGGTGCAGCGGCGTGGATGCGCCGCCTTCCATGCGCGCGGTGATAAACGGCAGGTTGACTTCGGTCGTCGCGGACGAGGACAGTTCGATCTTGGCCTTTTCCGCCGCTTCCTTGAGACGCTGAAGCGCGAGCTTGTCGGCCTTCAGGTCCATGTTTTCCTTCTTCTGGAACTGGGCTGCGAGGTGTTCGACAATCGCGTTGTCGAAGTCTTCGCCGCCAAGGAACGTGTCGCCATTGGTCGACTTCACCTCGAAAACGCCGTCGCCGATTTCGAGGATGGAGACATCGAAAGTGCCCCCGCCAAGGTCGTAAACGGCGATGGTCTTGCCGTCTTCCTTGTCCATGCCATAGGCGAGCGCGGCCGCGGTCGGCTCGTTGATGATGCGCAGGACTTCAAGCCCTGCAATCTGGCCAGCGTCCTTGGTCGCCTGACGCTGCGCGTCGTTGAAATATGCGGGAACGGTGATGACCGCCTGCTCCACCGTTTCACCCAGGAAGCTCTCAGCGGTTTCCTTCATCTTCTGGAGGATGAAAGCGCTGATCTGGGAGGGGCTGTAATCTTCGCCGCCAGCCTTCACCCAAGCATCGCCATTCTTGCCCTTGGTGATCGTGTAGGGGACGATCTCCATATCCTTCTTGGTCAGCGGATCGTCGAACCGGCGACCGATAAGGCGCTTGATCGCGAACAGCGTGTTGTCCGGATTGGTCACCGCCTGGCGCTTGGCCGGCTGTCCGATCAGTCGCTCCCCATCCTTGGTAAAGGCGACGATCGAAGGCGTCGTGCGCGCGCCTTCGGAATTCTCGATAACCTTGGGTTTGCCCCCATCCATGACGGCGACACATGAATTGGTGGTGCCGAGGTCAATACCGATTACTTTACCCATTGTCTTCCCATCTCTTACAGGCTTGTTGGACACCGCGCCTTCGCGCCTCCCCTGTGAAATTCCTGCGGGCAAAGCGGCTCGGCGGCTCGAATATGACGCGGATATAGGTGCGCTTTTGCTTGGCACAAGACACCCTTGCCCCTAGTTTTTTGCCCAGCCTCACTAAGAGACAGGTTTGCATCAAAGGATCGAATTATGAGCGGATGGAATTGGGTTGCCAAAGGTCGGACGGCGGCGATGGGCGCGGCGGTTGGTTTGAGCTTGGCACTGGGCGCATGCGCCGAAGAAGCGGCGGCTCCGGTCGAGGTCGAGGGCGTCTATCCCGGCATCGAAGTGACCAACGCGCGGCTTGTCCTGCCGCCGGTCTCCGGCAACCCCGCTGCGGTCTATTTCGACGTCGCCTATAACGGCGAGCGCGGCATTTCGATCACCGGAGCCGAGGTCGAGGGCGCTGAGAGCGCGAGTGTCCATGCGATGATGGAATACAACTTCGAAATGACCATGGCCGAGGCTGGTCCCATCGCGGTCCGCGGCGGCGAGAGCCAGAGCTTTGAGCCGGGCGGTTTCCACATCATGGTCAACGGGCTTGATGAGAGCATCGCACCGGGCTCAACCGCGAAAGTCACGCTCAAGATCGTAGGGGGCAAGACGCACAAGTTTGATGCTGAAGTGCGCGCCGCCGGGGAAGAGCGCTGACGTCGAACGCAAACGCAATCCCGGCCTGCCCTGTGGGCGGGGAGCGTGGCTTGACCTCCGGAGAGGTCGCGATGGCGCGCTCGGTGTTCGGCGCCGCCCTCGACTATGAGCCGATCCGCCTGCGCCGCCGCAAGTGGTTTCCCTTCCAGCCGCGCAAGGTCACCATGGCCCCGCGCGGGCACATCCACTTTCACCCGAGCGGAAGCGCCTATTGCGATGACTTCTCGCGCGAAAGCGTGATCCGGCAGGGCCTCTTGATTCACGAGCTTGTGCATGTGTGGCAGACCCAAAAGCGAGGGCAATGGTATCTCATCCTCAACCGCCATCCGTTTTGCCGCTACGACTATGCGCTGAGGCCCGGTCAACCCCTCTCTGCCTACGGGATCGAGCAGCAGGCGATGATCGTGCAGCACGCGTTCTGGCTGAGACAGGGCCTCACCCTTGCAGGCGTCGCGGACAAGGCGGCGTATGACGCGCTGGTCAATTTTGAAGGGGCGAGCCTTGGTTGAAGCGCCCTTCACCATCCGCCCCTTCCAGCCCGGCGATGCGCAGGCGTTTGCGCGGCTGAACCGACGGTGGATCGAGGAACACTTCGGGATCGAGGCGGAAGACGAACGTGTATTGCGCGCACCGGAAGAGACCATCCTCGCGCCCGGCGGCCATATCGCCATCGCCGAGATGGACGCAGAAGCGGTCGGGACAGGCGCGCTGATGGTCCCTCAGACAGACACGGGTCAGTTGCGCAGGCTCGAACTTGTCAAGATGGCAACCGATCCAAGAGCGCAAGGGATGGGCATCGGGTCTGCGGTGCTGGACCACTTGATCGAAACGGCGCGCAGGCACGGTGCCAAGACTATCTGGCTGGAAACCAACAACAAGCTTGAGGCCGCCACCCGGCTCTACATGCGCAAGGGCTTCCGCCCGCTCAGCCAGGACGAAGAGCACCCAACGCCCTATTCACGCTGCAACTTGCAGATGGTGCTGGAGCTTTAGGCGATCACTCCGCCGCTTTCGCCACGCCCACCATCGCCGGGCGCAGCAGGCGGTCCTTGATCGTCCAGCCTGATTGCATCTCCTGAACGACGGTGCCCGGCTCGGCGTCTGCGCTGGGAACCTCGATCATCGCCTGATGCTGGTTGGGATCGAGCGGCAGGCCCATCGCGGCGATGCGCTCAATGCCGTGCTGCTTGAACACCTTTTCAAGCTCGCGCTGGGTTGCCTCGATACCCACCGCAAGGCCCTTCATCTTTTCGTCTTCGCGCAAGGTGTCCGGGATAGCCTCGACCGCGCGGGCCAGATTGTCCCACACCACCAGAACATCGCGCGCAAAACCGGTCGCGGCGTAATTGCGCGCGTCCTGCATTTCCTTTTCCATCCGGCGGCGCAGGTTCTGCGTCTCGGCCTTGGCGTAGAGCGTTTCCTGCTCGGCGGCTTTCAGGTCTTCCTTCAGACTCTCCAGCGCCTCTTCGACGGAGCCCTCTTCGCCCTCCTCGCCGTCCAGCATATGCTCGGGCACGCCTTTCAGCTCTTCGGCCACCGCATCATCCTGCGGTTTGTTGTTGTCGTTCATCGATGTGCGTCCAATTCTGCAAAAACAGCGTTGTTTCTATGAGATCAATTTGCCCAGCGATCGGGCGGTCAAATCCACCATGGGGACCACGCGCGCGTAATTCAACCGCGTCGGGCCGATGACACCGAGAACGCCGACCACCCGGCCCTCACGGTCGCGATAGGGAGAGGCGATGACCGAGGAACCGGACAAACCGAACAGGCGGTTCTCGCTGCCAATGAAGATGCGTGTGGCGTCGGCTTCGCGCGCGCTTTCAAGCAGGGCCGCGACCGATTGCTTGTCTTCCAGATCATCCAGCAGCGAACGCACGCGCTCGATATCGTCGAGCGCCGTTTCGTCGAGCAGATTGGCCGCGCCGCGCACGATCAACACCGGGCGTTCCTCGGTGTCCTCGCTCCACACCGCAAGGCCGCGTTCGACCAGATCGCGGCTTGCCTCGTCCAGCTCGGAGCGTTCGGCCGCAATTTCCGCGCGCATTGCCCGCGCCGCTTCGCTCAGCGTGCGTCCCGAGAGCCGCGCTGTGATGTAATTGCTGGCCTGTTCGAGAGCGCTGGACGAGGCGATCCGCTCAAGGTCAAGCACCCGGTTCTCCACCCCGCCCTCTTCATCGACGAGGACGGCCAAGGCGCGGCCGTGTCCAAGGTCAACGAGGTTAAACTGCGCCAGACGCGCCTCGCGCGTGGGCACCATGACCATGCCCGCCGCCCCCGAAAGATCGGACAAAAGCGCGCTCGCCTTGGTCAGCGCCTGCTCGACCGCGCCGGTCTCTGCGAGCCCCGCCTCGATCCGCACGCGTTCTTCGGGGGTGGGTTCGGCGACGCGCATCATGCCATCGACAAAGATACGCAGCCCCGCATCGGTCGGCATGCGTCCCGCGCTGGTGTGCGGCGCGGCGAGCAGGCCGAGCGATTCCAGATCGGCGAGCACCGAGCGGATGGAAGCGGGTGAGAGATTGAGCGCGCCGTCCGAAGCGATCGTCTTCGAGCCCACGGGCTGGCCCGTTTCGATATAGCCTTCGACAACACGCTGAAAGATATCGCGCGCACGGTCTGTCAGTTCGGAGATGGGAGGTGAGGACATAGCAGATAGCTATGGATTTTCCGCGCAAACCTCAATTCCCGTTCGCGTTGCGCTTGTCGAAGCGTTGCACTTTCTTCTACGGCGCTGGGCCAGCAAAAATCGCCCACGTTACGACGCTCAGACCGAGCGGCGCCGGGCTCAGGAGAATTGCATGAGACCGTCCAACCGCGCTCCCGACGAAATGCGCGCGATTACAATCGAAACCGGCTTCACCAAGCACGCTGAAGGTTCGTGCCTCATCAGCTTCGGCGACACGCGCGTCTTGTGCACCGCGAGCGTTGAAGAACGCATTCCGCCGTGGCTGCGCGGCAAGGGCGAAGGCTGGGTGACGGGTGAGTATTCCATGCTCCCGCGCGCCACGCACACACGCAGCAGCCGCGAGGCGGCGCGCGGCAAGCAGTCGGGGCGCACGCAGGAGATCCAGCGCCTGATCGGTCGCTCCTTGCGCGCGGTGGTGGACCTTCAGAAGCTGGGCGAGCGCCAGATCACGCTCGATTGCGACGTCATACAGGCCGATGGCGGCACGCGCACAGCCGCGATTTCCGGCGCGTGGATTGCGCTGAGGCTCGCGGTGCGCGACCTCATCAAGGCCGGAGAGATCAAGGAGGATCCGATCACCGGGCAAGTCGCCGCGATTTCCTGCGGGATCTATCAGGGCACGCCAGTGCTGGACCTCGATTACGACGAAGACAGCTCGGCGGACGCCGATGCGAACTTCGTGCTGATCGATGGCGGCCAGATCGCCGAGGTTCAGGCCACCGCAGAAGGCGCAACCTACGACGAGGAAGGCCTCCTGCGCCTCCTGCGCCTGGCGCGCATGGGGTGCGACCAAATTTTTGCCGCGCAGATCGACGCGACGAAATGACCCGAAAACTCTCCGGCGGTTCGCTCGTCATCGCGACGCACAATTCGGGCAAGCTGAAGGAGATTTCGGCGTTGCTTGAGCCTTACGGTCTCAAATGCCTCTCTGCCGGGGCGCTGGGTCTGCCCGAGCCGCCGGAAACGGGCACAACCTTCGTCGAGAACGCTTTGATCAAGGCGCGCGCGGCGGCCGAAGCCTCGCAACTGCCCGCGCTCGCCGATGACAGCGGGCTTAGCGTCGATGCGCTGGGCGGGCGGCCCGGGGTCTACACCGCCGACTGGGCTCAGCGTCAATGGTTCGAAGGCGAGCCGGGGCGCGACTGGTACATGGCGATGGGCAAGGTTGAGGGGATGCTCCAGCAATTGGGGTCCGACATCGACCGCTCGGCTGCCTTTCACTGCGTGCTGGCGATCGCGTGGCCCGATGGGGAGCACGCAACCTATGAGGGCCGATGCCCCGGCGCGCTGACATGGCCACCGCGCGGCGCGCTTGGCTTTGGCTATGATCCGGTGTTTGTGCCCTCAAGCCGCGCGGGCGAGGAGACCTTCGCCGAGATTGACCCGCAGGAAAAACACCGCATCAGCCACCGCGCCGACGCGTTTGCAAAACTGGTCGCCGATCAATTCGGCGCTTGATCAGCGTTTGGCGACCTTGGCCATGGGCGCCAGCGTCTCGCCGATGAGGTTTCCGGCGGGCCAGTATCGGCACACCAGCACATCGTACCTCTTCCCGGTCGCGATGGCGCAACCGATCTCACGCGTTTCGGGCCACACGATCTGCGTGTAGTGCCCCACATCGCTCCAGCGCCCGGTGCGCGACACCTGCGGGAAGCGGCCCGGCACAAAATCGGCCTGCTCATCCACAAAACTGCCGATCATCTGCGCGGGTGCATAATGGCCGCGCGTGCCCATCCACAGATTCTCGCCGGTTCCGCCGCGCTGCTCGCGTGAGGAGTGGCGCAGGTGCCCCCGGCGCGCGAGGGTGCGCGCCCAGCCCTCGGCTTCATTGGCGAGCTTCGCGTTCCAGACCACCGGAGCGCTGCCGAATTCGGCGCGCGCCGCGTTGTGCTCGTTCAGCCAGATGCGCTCTTTGGACGTATGAGAGGTGCTGGCAACGGCCAGCGAGGCCGAACCCAGGATCAACGCGCAACCAAGGCTTCCCAAGCCTGCAAGCACAGTGAGAGAATTGCGCATCGCCATGTCCGAAAGCTTGACTCCACCAGCTTAAGAAAGGCTGAAAGGCCCTCATGGCACGCGCGCTCTACGTTCACTGGCCCTTTTGCGCCAAGAAGTGCCCTTATTGCGATTTCAATTCGCATGTGCGCGAGACGGTCGATGTCGAGGCGTGGCGGGCGGCGCTTCTCGCCGATATGCGCGCCGAGGCTGAAGCGGCGGGCGGCGAGACATTGCGCTCGATCTTCTTTGGCGGCGGCACGCCTTCGCTGATGCCACCGGCGCTCGCCAGTGAATTGATCGATGAGGCCCAGCGCTTGTGGGGCTTTGCGCCGGGTATCGAGATCACCCTGGAGGCCAATCCATCCTCGGTCGAAGCGGCGAATTTTGCCGATCTGGCGCGCGCCGGGATCAACCGCGTGTCGCTGGGTGTGCAGTCGCTGGAGGACGAAGCTCTGCGCTGGCTGGGGCGCCTTCATGGAGCGCAAGAGGCGCTGAACGCCCTTGAAACCGCGCAGGCGCGCTTTCAGCGGGTGAGTTTCGACCTGATCTACGCTTTGCCCGGCCAGACGGCGCGGCAGTGGGAGGCGCAGCTGGACCGCGCGCTGAGCCTTGGGACAACTCACCTCTCGCTCTACCAGCTGACCATTGAGCCCGGCACGCGCTTTGCGACCGATGTTCGGCGCGGCGTGTTCGAACCGCTGGACGATGATGAGGCGGCAGAGCTGTATGGGCTTACGCAAGAGCGTACCGCCGCCGCTAGCCTGCCTGCTTACGAGATCAGCAACCACGCCGCGCCCGGTGAGGAAAGCCGCCACAACCTCACCTATTGGCGCTATCAGGATTACGCCGGGATTGGCCCCGGCGCGCATGGTCGGCGCGGCGGGTTTGCGACCGAACGGCACAAGAAGCCGGAAAACTACCTCAAGGCCGTCAATGAGCGCGGGCACGGGATCGCGGTGCAGAGCCAGCTGACGAGCGAAGCCCAGATTTCCGAGGCGCTGCTGATGGGGCTGCGCCTGGTTGCGGGGATCGATCTTGCCGGGCTTGAAGCGCGGTTTGGCCGGGCGCGCTGGGCGATGGTGAGCCGCGAGGCGGTGGAGAGGTACCAGGCGCTGGGCCTTGTGTGGCAACGCGATGATCGCCTCGGCGTCGAACGCGAAGGCATGGGCGTTCTCAACTCGCTCATCGCCGAGCTGGTGGGCGATGAGTTGGTGAGCGGATGAGCGCAGCCGACCTTCTGGAGGCGTGGCGCGATCACCTGACCCACGCCAGGCGCCGCAGCCCGCACACGGTGCGCGCGTATATGGCGGCGGCGCAGCGGATTATTGCCCGCCATGACCTCGCCGACTGGGACGCCGCCGCGCGGATCGAAGCGCACGATCTACGCCGCCACCTCGCCGCGCGCCGGGCCGAAGGGCTCGGCAACGCGAGCGCGGCGCGCGAATTGTCGGCGCTCAAGGCTTTTGTCCGGTTTGCGCGCGAACAAGCGGGCGATCCCGATCCCGCCGCGCCGCGCCTTCGCGGCCCGCGCCTGAAGAAGGGCCTGCCCCGCCCCGTCACGCCCGACGAAGCCGTCAACATCACCGATCTGGTCGATGGTCTGGCGGGCGACGATTGGGTTGGCGCGCGCGACCGGACGGTGCTGCTGTTGATGTACGGCTCGGGCCTGCGCATTGCCGAAGCGCTCTCGCTGACGGGCCGTGACGCGCCTTTGGCAGAGACGCTGAGCGTCACTGGCAAAGGCGGCAAACAGCGCATCGTGCCGATCCTGCCGATCACGCGGAAAGCGGTGGCCGAGTATGCGAGCGCCTGCCCCTTCGACCTTGAGCCGGAAGCTCCCCTCTTTCGAGGCGTCAAAGGCGGGCCGCTCTCGCCCGGCATGGTGCAAAAGGCGATGGCAAACGCGCGCAAGGCGCTCGGCCTGCCCGACACCGCAACCCCGCACGCGCTGCGGCACTCTTTCGCAACGCACCTGCTGGGAGCGGGAGCGGATTTACGAAGTTTGCAGGAATTGCTGGGCCACGCCTCGCTGGGTTCAACGCAGATCTACACCAAGGTGGACGCGGCGAAGATGCTCGAAGATTACCGCGCGGCGCATCCTCGGGCGAAGAAGGGTTCACTATGAGTCGCAGATTGAAGAAAATGCTTTCGAGCATTGTGCTTGTCAGTGTTGCTGCTGTTTTCGGACCCGTTCTGATCGCTGCTGTTGCAACGCTCATCTCAATCAACTTGCCGCCCAATCCCGTGCAGGTCCGGACTGAAGCTCAAAAACTCGTGAGCGCTTATCGAGACGAAGAGAAGAACAAATTTGTTCTTTATAGCTCAATCCCTCCGCCTGACGGGGCCGAGTGTGGCTATGAGCCAGCTCAGCTTTTCCCTGGAGATCAACTCATGGAGTCCGCCAAGGAAGGGCGATTTACGCATTATTGGGGGTACTTCATTCTGGATGACTGGCGCAGTGATTTCGAATGGGAGTCTTTCAACAATCGCATCGCAGAAGAGCTCGATGAAAACGGCAGCCAATTTCAGCTAGGCTTTTTGCGGCGCTGCATCAATTTCACATTGGCACGCCCTGTCTGCATGTCCCAAGTTGAGGACTTGGTAAGAGCGACGGCCGAGCGGGTTCCGAGAAGTTTTGGGGGAACCGAATCAATACATCGCGGCACCGTGAACGATGTGGTTTGCCTTTACGCTGATGGGGTGGCGGCCAGAATTGGCATTCCGCTGCAATCCAAGAGCGACAATTAACTTTTGATCGGTGGTCTACACTAGGCTCAGGACTCATTGATCACAGCCAGTAGCAGACGGTTGCTGCGATACAGATGGCGGACATGAAGGTGTGTGCGCATCGGTCATAGCGCGTTGCGACGCGTCGCCAGTCCTTGATACGAGCGAAGACATTCTCGATTTTGTGGCGCTTGCGGTAGAGTTGCCTGTCGTAGGGCAGCGGCACCTTGCGATGGCGCACAGGCGGGATGCACGGAACGATACCGCGCTCGGTCAGAGCGTTACGGAAGCGGTCGCTATCATAGCCTCTGTCACCGATCAGGACCTTGGCCTGGGGCAGGTTGGGTAGCAGCATGCTTGCCCCCTTGTGGTCGCTCATCTGGCCTTCGGTAAGGAGCAGGATGATCGGCCTGCCCAGTCCATCGCAAACAGCGTGGAGCTTCGAGTTCAACCCACCCTTGGTGCGCCCGATACGTCTGGGAAGAGCCCCCCTTTTAAGAGGCTTGCCGCCGTGCGGTGCGCTTTGAGATGGGTTGCATCGATCATGATCGCATCGGGCTCCCCGGCTTCGCCCGCCAGCTCGGCGAAGATGCGGTTGAACACGCCCATCTTGCTCCAGCGGATGAAGCGGTTGTAGATCGTCTTGTGCGGACCATAGCCCTTGGGGGCATCGCGCCACATAAGCCCGTGCTTGATGACATAGACAATCCCCGACACGATCCGCCGGTCATCGACCCTGGGAATGCCATGCGACAGCGGGAAATACGGCTCAATCCGGCGCATCTGCGCCTCACTCAGCAAAAACGGTACATCCATCAACAGCGCCTCCTCAACACCGCCCTTGAATCAGCCAATCATCCCTCATGCAAGCAATTTAATAGGTCCTGAGCCTAGCTCAAACGCCCCTCAATCGCGTCCCAGATCATCCCTGCCAGGTCCGTCCCATCAAACTCCGAGATCGCCACAATTCCCGTGGGTGAGGTCACGTTGATCTCCGTCAGGTACTTCCCGCCGATCACATCGATGCCAACGAAGGTCAGGCCTAGGCGCTTCAGGTTTGGGCCCATTGCTTCGCAGATTTCCCGCTCGCGGTCTGTCAGCCCTGTGGGCTCCGCGCTGCCGCCCATGGCGAGGTTTGAGCGAAACTCACCTTCGCCCGGAATCCGGTTGATCGCGCCTGCAATCTCTCCATCGATCACGACGATGCGTTTGTCGCCCTCGGTCACTTCTGGAAGGAAGGGCTGGACCATGTGCGGTTCGGGCCAGGTCTGGTTGAACACTTCGAGCAATGCGGTGAGGTTGTCGCCATCCGCCGGAATGCGGAAGATCGCCTTGCCGCCATTGCCGTGGATGGGCTTCACCACCACCGCGCCGTGCTCAGCCATAAACGCGCGCACTTCATCGACCGAACGGGTGACGAGCGTGGGCGGCATGAAGCGGCGGTAGTCGAGCACCATCACCTTTTCCGGCGCGTTCCTTACGCTGACCGGATCGTTGACCACCAGCGTTTCGCCCGCGATCCGCTCCAACAGGTGCGTCGCGGTGATGTAGCCCATGTGGAAGGGCGGATCCTGCCGCATCAGGACAACATCGATATCCTTGCCCAGATCAAGGCGGACGGCTTCGCCCTTCTCGAAATGGTCGCCCTGAACCTTGCGCACCTTTACAGGGTATCCTTGCGCGTAAAGCCGATCATCGGCGTCGAGCGTCAGGCTTTCGACGTGATACTCGAACACTTCGTGCCCGCGCTCTTGTGCGGCCAGCATCAGCGCGAAAGAGCTGTCGCCCTTGATATTCACGCTTTCAATGGGGTCCATCTGGACGGCTATCTTGAGAGCCACATCCTCAACTCCGTTCGCCCTGAGCCTGTCGAAGGGCCGTACTTCAATTTTTTCGACGCACAAGAGAAAGTGCGGTGCTTCGACAGGCTCAGCACGAACGGGTGACTAACGGATGGACTAAGGCATCCAGGCGTTCTCGATGTGACGCGGGACACTGCCGGGCGCAAGCAGGATTACATCGATCCGCATGTCCTCGCCATTGGCCGCGTATTCGTGGCCGACCGCCTCCACCGCCGCCGCGACGCGGGCCAGCCGCCGTTCATCGATCGCGGTCGCCAGGTCCGCCGCGCGGCTACGCCATTTCACTTCGATAAAGGCCACAAGGCCGGGCTTGCGCGCGATCAGGTCGATCTCGCCAAGCTTGGTTTTGACGCGCTCGCCAAGGACCTCCCACCCCTGTTGGGTTAGCCAGCGCGCGGCCTCGGCCTCGCCCTCGCGCCCGCGCTTGTCCGCCATGACGCGCTTTTCGCTCATGAGCGCTTGAGCTCCTCCTTGATGGCGACGGCGCGCGCGTAGAGCGTCTGTCGGTCGAGCCCCGTCGCCTTGGAGACGCGGGCGGCGGCCTTGCTGACGGGCAGTTCGCCCAGCGCCTCGCGCAGCAGAGCGTCCGGGTCCTCATCCGGCGCGGCGGGCCAAGGTGGCGCCACGAGCAGGACGATTTCCCCTTTGGCCGGGCGCTCGCTGTAGTGCGCGGCCAAATCCGCCGCCGCGCCCGTGCGGCATTCCTCGTGCAGCTTGGTCAGCTCACGCGCTACAGCGACATCGCGGTCCGGCCACAGCTCAGCCAGCGCTTCAAGGGAGCGCACCAGCCTTGGCCCGGTTTCATAGAAGACAAGCGTCGCTGGCACGCTCGCCAGTTCCGCGAGCGCATCACGCCGGGCCTTGTCCTTCGCGGGCAGAAATCCGGCGAACAGAAACCGATCGTTGGGAAGCCCGGAGAGCGTGAGGCCGGTGATCGCCGCGCACGCGCCGGGGATCGAGGTCACGGCCACAACGCTGTCGCGCGCTTCGCGGACAAGGCGATAGCCCGGATCTGAGATGAGCGGCGTGCCCGCGTCGCTGACCAGAGCGACCGGCTCTTGCGCGGCCCGCTCCAACAACCGCGCGCGCGCCGCGTCCGAGGCGTGATCGTCATAGCGCTGCATGCGCGTCTCGATCCCCAGATGGGCCAGCAACCGCCCCGTCACGCGCGTGTCTTCGCACGCGATCACCGCGCAGCGGCGCAGAGTGTCGATGGCGCGCAACGTAATATCGCCGAGATTGCCAATCGGCGTTGCGACAATGTAGAGGCCCGGCTCAAGCAATGCGGACAGGTCTGATTCACGCGGCGTCGTCACGATTGCCCCTGTGAAGCAGGCAAGAGGGGTCTTCAAGAATGAAGCGGTTTTTCGAGAGTGTTTCCTCAGGGGTGAGCGCGGTGTTTTCGCGCCGCAATCTGGCTTTGGCGGGCGCGGCGGCTCTGGTGGCCGGATGTTCGGTCATTCCCAAGACCGAGACCGTGTCAACGCCCACTGCACCGCCCACGCCTCAGCCGACCCCGACCGCGCTTCCAACCGATGCGACGCGCCACCGCGTGGCCCTGCTGGTACCGATGACCGGCAAGACCAGCGAAGTGGGACAGGCGCTCGCCAACGCGACCACAATGGCGCTGCTCGACACCAACGCCAACAATCTGCGGATCACGACCTACGACACCGGGAGCGGCGCGAGCGAGGCGGCGCGTCAGGCGATTGTCGATGGCAACAAGCTGATCCTGGGACCCCTGCTCGCCGCCAACGTGCCCGCCGTGCAGGCTCAGGCCCGTCCGGCGTCGGTTCCCGCGATTGCCTTTTCGAACGACACCGAGGTCGCCAGCCCCGATGTCTTCCTGATGGGGCACGTGCCCGAACAATCGATTACCCGCACGGTCGAGTTCGCCCGCTCGCGTGGCTCGAACGCTTTTGCCGCCCTGATGCCTGAGGGCGATTACGGCGATCGTTCCTTCTCCGCGCTTCGAAACGCGCTCGCGGCCTATGGCGGCAATCTGGTCGCGCGCGAGACCTATTCGCGCGGCAACACCTCGATCGTCAGCGCAGCGCAGCGCCTGCGCACCGATGGCGGCTACGACACGGTTCTGGTGGCCGATGGCGCGCGCCTGGCGATCCGCGCGGCCAGCGAACTGAAGCGCGACGGCGCGGAGGGCACGCGCATCCTTGGGACCGAATTGTGGAGCGGCGAAGGGGAGATTACCCGCGCGCCCAATCTGGAAGGGGCGGTCTTTTCGGCTGTGTCCGATGGTCGTTTCAAGCGCTTTTCCGACAGCTACGAAGCGCGCTTTGGCGCCAAGCCCTACCGCATCGCCACGCTGGGGTACGATTCGGTGCTGCTGACCCTTCGCATTGCGCGCGATTGGCCCGTGGGCAGCGCCTTTCCGACAAGCCGTCTTTATGATGAAGGCGGCTTTCTGGGCGTTGACGGACCGTTCCGCTTTGGCCGCGACGGCGTCGCCGAACGCGCGCTGGAAGTGCGTCAGGTGAGCGGTGGCAAGGTGAGCCAGGTAGACCCGGCTCCCTCCAGCTTCGGGGAATAACCGCGCATACGTGCGCTGCGCGTCTTGTGAGGCCTCACCGAGCGCGCCTATATCGCGAAGCATGTCTGACGACCTCTTCGAGAACACCCCGACCTCCAGCGGCGATTACGACAGCTCCTCTATCGAGGTGCTCGAAGGCCTTGAACCGGTGCGCCGCCGCCCCGGCATGTATATCGGCGGCACCGATGACCGCGCCTTGCATCACCTCGCGGCCGAAGTGCTCGACAATTCCATGGACGAAGCCGTCGCGGGGCATGCGAACCGGATCGAGGTGCGCCTGGAGGAAGGCAATCGCCTGAGCGTCTCGGATAACGGGCGCGGCATCCCGGTCGATGAGCATCCCAAATATCCGGGCAAGTCGACGCTCGAAGTGATCCTTTCAACGCTCCATTCCGGCGGCAAGTTCTCCGGGAAAGCCTATGCGACCAGCGGCGGTCTGCACGGCGTTGGCGTCAGCGTCGTCAACGCGCTGTCCTCGCACACCCGCGTCGAGGTGGCGCGCGACAAACAGCTCTACGCGCAGGAATTTTCCAAGGGCCACACGCTCGGCCCGATAGAGATCGTGGGCGCGGCGCCCAATCGCCGGGGAACCACCGTCACCTTCACTCCCGACACCGAGATCTTCGCAGAGCGCGCGTTCAAGCCCGCCCGGCTGTTCAAGCTCGCGCGGTCCAAGGCCTATCTGTTCGCGGGCGTCGAAATCCGCTGGAAATGCGCCGAGAGCCTCGCCAGCGAAGACGTGCCCACCGAAGCGGTCTTCAAGTTTCCCGGCGGCCTTGCCGATCACCTCAAGGAACAGATCGGCGCGCGCGAATGCGTCACGGCGTTGCCGTTTACCGGATCACAGGACTTTCCCGATGACGAGGCTGGCACCTCTCAAGGCCGTGTCGAGTGGGCGATCGCCTGGCCGCTTTATTCCGATGGCTCGACCAGCTGGTATTGCAACACCGTGCCGACGCCCGATGGCGGGACGCACGAACAGGGCGTGCGCGCGGCGCTCACCAAGGGGTTGCGCGCGTTCGGTGAGCTCACCGGCACGAAGAAGGCGAAGGATATCACCGCCGACGATGTGATGACCGGCTGCGAAGTCATGCTCAGCGTCTTCATCCGCGATCCGCAATTTCAGTCGCAGACCAAGGACCGCCTGACCTCGCCCGAAGCCTCTCGTCTGGTCGAGAACGCGGTGCGCGACCACTTCGACCACTTCCTCACCGACGATATGGAGCGCGGAAAAGCGCTGCTTGGCGAGGTTATGGAGCGGATGGAGGAGCGCCTTAAGCGCAAGCAGGAACGCGAAATCAAGCGCAAGACCGCAACCAACGCGAAGAAGCTGCGCCTGCCCGGCAAGCTCACCGATTGTTCGGGCGAAGGGGACCGCGAAACCGAGCTCTTCATCGTCGAAGGGGATTCAGCCGGCGGCAGCGCGAAACAGGCGCGCGACCGCAAGACCCAGGCGATCCTGCCGATCCGGGGCAAGATCCTCAACGTCGCCAGCGCGACCGCCGACAAGATCCGCGCCAACAGCGAGATCGCCGACCTCGCTCTCGCGCTCGGCTGCGGCACGCGCAAGGATTGCGACGCGGAGAACCTGCGCTACGACCGGGTCATCATCATGACCGACGCCGACGTCGACGGCGCGCATATCGCAACGCTTTTGATGACGTTCTTCTTCCAGGAAATGCCCGACGTGGTGCGCAAGGGGCACCTGTTCCTCGCCAAGCCGCCGCTCTACCGCCTGACGGCGGGCAAAGAGAGCCGCTACGCCAGCGACGATGCGCACCGCGCCGAGCTGGAAGCGACGGTTTTCAAGGGCAAGAAGGTTGACGTTGCGCGCTTCAAGGGTCTGGGCGAAATGAACCCCGCGCAGCTGCGCGAGACGACGATGAACCCCGACACCCGCTCGCTGATCCGGATTACCCTGCCCGCCGAGTTCCAGGAACGCGCCGGCGTCAAGGAACTGGTCGATCAGCTCATGGGCAAGAACCCCGAACACCGTTTCAACTTCATCCAGAACCGCGCGGGCGAAATGGACCGCGACATGATAGATGCGTGAGAAAGACGGGGCGACGCCCCGCTATCCAGATCCGCGCGAAGAAGACATCATGGCGGGCGACCGGCGCCTGTCGCGCCCGGACGCTTCGGTGCCCGATTGGGAGGTGCCCGACACTTCCTATCGCCCGATCCCGATTGTATGGTTCACCGGGGCGTTTCTGCTGCATCTGATGGCGGTGCTTGCGATCCTGACGGCGCTTGGCCTGACGGGTCTTGTCACGCCCTGGCTGGCTGTCCCGGCGGCAGCGATTGCTGCGGGGGCCATCGGCGCGTGGACATGGGAGCGCGGAATGCGCGATGCGGGCGCAGGTTGGAAGGTTTCGACCGCGCTGTTCCTTGCGTTTAACACCCTGTTCGCGCTCGCTGCCTCAGCCTGACGCACACACTGTCCCACCTCTCGCGTCCCCTTGCGCAGCGTTCGAGCGGTCCCTATCGCTGCTCGCCAGCACATATATCCGTTTCAAAGGACCACTCATGACCGACCAGACCCGTTTCGAAGGCACCAGCAACTACGTCGCGACCGAAGACCTCAAGGTTGCGGTCAACGCCGCTGTAACCCTTCGCCGCCCGCTGCTGGTCAAGGGCGAACCGGGCACCGGAAAGACGGTGCTGGCGCATGAGATATCCAAGGCGATCGGTGCGCCGCTGATCGAGTGGAACATCAAATCCTCGACCAAGGCGCAGCAGGGCCTGTATGAATACGACGCGGTGGCGCGTCTGCGCGACGGCCAGCTCGGCGATGAGCGCGTCCACGACATCTCGAACTACATTAAGAAGGGCAAATTGTGGGAGGCCTTCACCGCGGACCAGTTGCCCGTGCTGCTGATCGACGAAATCGACAAAGCCGATATCGAGTTTCCCAACGATCTGCTGCAGGAGCTCGATCGCATGAGCTTCGACGTTTACGAGACGCAGGAGCGGATCGAAGCCAAAGAGCGCCCGATCGTCGTCATCACCTCGAACAACGAGAAGGAGCTGCCCGACGCCTTCCTGCGCCGGTGCTTCTTCCACTACATCAAATTCCCCGATCGCGAGACGATGCAGGAGATCATCGACGTCCACTTCCCCGACATCCAGAAGGTGCTGGTGAAAAAGGCGATGGATATCTTCTACGAACTGCGCGAAGTGCCGGGTCTGAAGAAGAAGCCCTCGACCAGCGAACTGCTCGATTGGCTGAAGCTGTTGCTGCACGAAGACATGCCCTTGGAAGTGCTGCAGGACGCCAACCCCAACAGCGCTATCCCGCCCTTGCACGGCGCGCTCCTCAAGAACGAACAGGACGTGATGCTGTTCGAGCGCCTCGCCTTCATGGCGCGCCGCAATCCGAGCTGATGCGCACCCCGTTGGCGGGTCGGGTCATATCCGCGACCCGTCCAGCGAATAGGCGAACTTGAGGTCGCCCCAGCGCTCGCCCTTGATGCGGATCGGCACGTAGACGCTGCGCACGACGGTGTAGCCGCCGGCTTGCGTGGGCTGGCGGAAGACGGAGAGACGGCAGGGGGCCTCGCTCTGGAGCGCGGCGCGGTCGGCATCGTCCATCAGGATACGTCCGTTGCGGCAAAAGCGCGTGTCGTGCTCCAGATCGCCTGTGGGTTTCTGGCAGAAACGCTCGATATGCGTGGGCATGAAGCCGTTCACATCGGCGCACACGGTCGCGAGCGCCTCATCGATGCTGTCGGTGGAGCGGTCGAAAACCGGTTTCCACACGCTCGTCGCAAAATCGGTGATGCCTGAGGTGAAGCGTTCGGGTGCCGAGCCCGCGATCCGTTTGTAATCCTTGTCAAACACCGCGCCTTGCGAGATTTCCCCGGAGTCTATCGCCGTTTCGGTCGCCTCCATGATCTCGCGCGCCACGTCCATCGCGTGGTGCGCCATCGCTTCATCGCGGGGCGAAAGGCCAGCCTGCACCAGGCCGTCGAACATGTCGTTCGCGATGCCCTCAAGACTGACCGCCTCGCTCTGCGCCTCGGCGAGTTGATGTTCGTTGTCCCGCGTCACCTCGTCGTAGCGCACCAGCACGTCCTGCACCGCGTGAACGTGGCCGCTGATGGTTCCCGTCGAACGGGCGATCACATCGTTCTGCTTGTCGACCTCTTCGACAAGGCCGCTGACGCTGTCCATGGTTTCCTCGATCCGCGCCACCGAAGCCTTCGCCTGAGCGCTCGCCTCGCTGCCCGCTTCGATCCGGGTGATCACCTGCGTCGCCTCGTCGCCAAGCGAGGCAAGGGTCTGGGCGATTTCCTCCGTCGCCTTGCGCGTGTCGTTGGCGAGGCTCTTCACCTCGCTTGCAACGACCGCAAAAGTGCGCCCGGCTTCTCCTGCGCGCATCGCCTCGATCGTGGCGTTAAGCGCAAGGATATTGGTCGTCTCGGCGATCTCGTCGATATCGCGTGCGCTGCGCTGCACCTGATCCATCGCCGCTGCAAAGGTCGTGACGTGCTGGCCGAGCGTGTCCACCATCTCGAGCAGGTCGTTGATCTGGCCAAGCGAGCTCTGGATGAGCGCGGCCCCCTCGCCCAGGCGCTCGATAGCGCGTTCGGACAAGAGGCGCGCTTCGTCGCTGGCTTCGGCGACCTTGGACTGGTCGGCCTCCAGCGCAGCAACAGTGCCCTGCAACGCGTCGTGTTCGGCGCGCAGAGCTGCGGACGATTTGATCACCGCTTCGACAACGCCCGCGACCTGGCTGCAGCCGACCGTGACCGCGCCGCAGCTTTCGGGGATTTTCTCCAAGACGCCCGTGTCGCTGGTGTCGATTGTGAATGGCTTCATGAATGCGCGCCCCTGTTCCGCGCTCGCAGTGGAAAGCGCGTTGTTTGCATCGCGGTAACTCAGGATGGTTAACGAAGGTTTAGGCGGCAACGCCGATGTCGGCGAGGGGCTAGCGCCGCTCGTCTCGGCGGGCTAAGCCCACGCCCATGTTCTTCAACTTTACAGACGAGCTGCGCAGCGCCGGCATTGGTGCGAGCTTCAAGGAGCACCTCACGCTGCTGGAGGCGCTCGACAAGGACGTGATCGAGCAGACGCCCGAGGCGTTCTACTATCTCAGCCGCGCGACCTTCGTGAAGGATGAAGGGCTGCTCGACCGGTTCGATCAGGTGTTTCACAAGGTCTTCAAGGGCGTGATGTCCGATTATGGCCAGAACCCGGTGGAAATTCCGGAGGACTGGCTGAAGGCGGTGGCCGAGAAATTCCTCTCGCCCGAGGAGATGGCCGAGATCGAGAAGATCGGCGACTGGGACGAGCTGATGGAGAAGCTCAAAGAGCGCCTGGCCGAACAGGAAAAGCGCCATGAGGGCGGGAACAAATGGATCGGTACGGGCGGCACATCGCCGTTCGGAAATTCGGGCTACAATCCCGGAGGCGTGCGGATCGGCGGCGAAAGCAGGCACAAGCGCGCGGTGAAGGTCTGGGAAAAGCGCGAGTTCAAGAACCTCGACAACACCAAGGAACTGGGCACGCGCAACATCAAGATGGCGCTGCGCCGCCTGCGCCGTTTCGCGCGCGAGGGAAACCCGGACCAGCTCGATCTGGATGCGACGATCGAAGGCACGGCCAAGCAGGGCTGGCTCGACATTCACATGCGGCCCGAGCGCCGCAACGCGGTGAAGCTGCTGCTTTTCCTCGACGTGGGCGGGTCAATGGACCCGTTCATCAAGCTGGTCGAGGAACTGTTCAGCGCGGCGACGGCGGAGTTCAAGAACCTGGAATTCTTCTACTTCCACAACTGCCTTTACGAAGGCGTGTGGAAGGACAACAAGCGCCGCTGGCAGGAGCGGACCAAAACGTGGGACGTGCTCCACAAATACGGTCACGATTACAAGGTTGTGTTCGTCGGCGATGCGGCGATGAGCCCGTATGAGATCACGCACGCCGGCGGCAGCGTCGAACACATGAACGAAGAAGCGGGGGCCACGTGGATGCAGCGCGTGACCAACACCTATCCGGCGACGGTCTGGCTCAACCCCGTGCCCGAAAAGCAATGGGGCTATTCGCAGAGCACCAAGATGCTCAAGCAGTTGGTCGATGACCGCATGTACCCGCTCACTCTGGAAGGGCTTGATGAAGCGATGCGGGAGCTGAGCCGCAAGCAGGGGCATTGAGCGAGATATCGCTCCCCGAGGGGATCGAGCTAGACGATCCTCGGCCTATTGCGGCCTCCGCGCCCTACACTTTCTTTATGCCGCATCCCGATGAGTTGGCAGCGCTAAGGCCTGGTGACGGTATCCAGGCGATCTTTCGGCAGCTTGAAGGTGCTCAAACTTACGACGCGGAACGCATGTGGGTTTTAATTGAGCGGATGGATGATGGCTGGGTCTATGGGAAGCTCGACAACGAACCTGTCGGCATGGACCGATTCAAGCTTGGTGATCCCGTGGTCGTTCCGCTCACACATGCAATTTCTACCGCTTTCTCAAAAGACAATCCACGACCCGAAAGGCCGCCGGTGCGTGAGTATTGGGACCGTTGTTTTGTCGACGATTGCGTTGTCGAAGGCCGCTGCCACGCCGATTACCTCTACCGCGAAGAACCCGACATGACCCGTGAGGGCGACAAATACCAAGACAGCGGTTGGCGAATTCGCGGCACCGATGAAGCGATAGCAGACGACAAGGCGCGCAGTCTTGATCCCGTCTACATCGCGCTTGGAAAAGTGCTGAACCAAGATGATCGTTGGCTTCACCTGATTGATCGCGAGATCGGTGTCGCCTTCCAATGGGACCGCGAGGCTCAGGATTATATTGAGCTGGAATGAGCTTGGGGGCGACGGCACTCGCACCAAGATCAACGATCTGATAAGGGTGACCTGAGCGAAGGAGGCAATCATGCGCGCTGTCTTGATCCCTGTTCTGGCCTTTGCCTGCATGGGCGCGAGTGACGAGGCTGGGGTCGAGATCCCGCAGCCGGATGAATCGGCGCTGTTTGGTGAGTATCAAGAGAAGCTGGAGGCTCTGAAGAAGCGCAATCTTGCCGCCGAACCGAACGAGGGTTCGCTCACGCGCTTGCTCCAGCGCTCAGCGTGCCGCGATCGCCTGGAACGCGCGCAAGAAGACGCGCAGAAGCCCTTGCTAGTGCAACCGCGTCCGCTGCTGCGCCGCGGTCCCGATACGCCCGAGCAGCCACCGCTGGCGATCTACGCGGTGGACCGGCGCGAGAACGGCTGCGGAATGATGGTGATGATGGGCAATCCGGAAGATGTGCGACCGGTTCCTGTATTCAACGCTGAAGATCACCGGCTGATGCCCGCGAATGCTGACCCAGAGGACTGATCAATAAAGCAAATGCCCCTGCACCGTCTGGCTCCACAGCGCTTCGTCTTGCGCAGCGGCGGTGTCGAGATCGCCCGGCGCTGAGCCTGCGTCATCGACCCATTCGCGCAAACCCGGCCCGCCATTGATCACGTCGATCGCGAGCCGGTCGAGCTCGTACTCATAGGGAAAATCGCGCCACAGATCGTAATCGGGATAGAGCGTGCGGATCGCCTTGAATGCGAGCGCCTGCATGCGCCACGGGCGGAAAAGGTTGTGCCCGTATTCCGGCCCTTCTGCGTGCATCATCAAGGCGTTGCACAGCTTTCCTGAGTGTTTGTGGAACGTGGCCTCGAACCAGCATTCGCGCACCGTCACGCCGCTGCACCATTCGGGCGCGATTTGCTTCATCAGCTTCCACACGCCCTTGGCGTCCACATCGGGCGCGCCGAACAGAACCTCCAGAGGGCGCGTTGTTCCCCTGCCCTCGGAGAGCGTCGTGCCTTCGAGCATCACCGTACCTGCATAGCAGCGCGCCATGTTGAGGCTCGCGGCGTTGGGCGACGGGTTGATCCAGATGCGATCCTGAGGCCAGCCATACCCGCTCGCGACCGCGCCCGAAGGCTCGTCCGGCTGCCAGCCTTCCATCGCCACCACGCGGTAATCGACGTCGAGCGCGAAATGCTCGACGAACCAGTGCCCCATCTCGCCCAGCGTAAGGCCATGGCGCATCGGCATGGGAGCCGCGCCCACAAAGCTCTCCTGCCCCGGCACCAGCATCGTTCCCTCCACCGGGCGTCCGGCGGGATTGGGGCGGTCGAGCGCCCACACCGATTTGCCCGCTTTTGCCGCTTCCTCAAGCAGATAGAGCAGCGTGGTGACAAAGGTGTAGATGCGGCAGCCAAGGTCTTGCAGGTCAAAGAGAAAGACATCCGCGCTGGACATCATCTGCCCCGTGGGGCGGCGTACCTCGCCATACAGCGAGAACACCGGAATGCCGTATTGCGCGTCGGTCTCATCGGCGGTTTCGACCATATTGTCCTGCTTGTCGCCCTTCAGCCCGTGCTGCGGGCCAAACGCGCTGGTGATGTTGACCCCGGCGTCCATCAACGCATCAAGGCTGTGGGTCAGGTCTTGCGTCACGCTGGCGGGATGCGCGACGAGCGCGGCGCGCTTGCCCTTGAGCTCTTCGAGCATGGCCGGGTCGGCGAGGAGGCGGTCGATACCGAATTTCACAGATGAGGTCATGGAAGCCGGGTTGGAACACGCCGCGCGCAAAGGCAAGCGCGGGCTTGGAACCGAACCCGCCTTGCGCTGGTTTTAAAGGTATGGATTACACCGCTCTCACAGCCGCGCTCCTATACGGTGTTGGCCTCAACATCGCTGGCGGCCTGCTCACCGATGTGGGCGAGTGGTACCACAAGCTTGAAAAACCTTGGTTTCAGCCTCCGGGATGGGCGTTTGCCCCGGCCTGGACGATCATTCTGGGTCTGGCTGGCTGGGCGCTCTATATCGGGCTGACCCAGGCGGAAACCTCCGGCCAGTTCACCGCGGTCGCGGTCGCCTTCGGGATCAACGCCCTGCTGCACTTCTTGTGGTCGCCGCTGTTCTTCACCTTCAAGCGCCCGGACTGGTCGCTGATGGAGAATTGGGCTCTGATCGCCTCGACCATCGCGCTGGCGTTCGCCCTGGCGCCGATTTCAAGCTTCGCGGCCTGGTTGATCCTGCCCTATATCGTGTGGACGTGCTTTGCGCAGGCGATCAACTGGGAAGTGGTCAAGCTCAACGGTCCGTTCGGTCCAGCGGCTAACAAGCCCTCCTAGCGCTCGACGATCAGTTGCCGACACGCCTCGGAATGAAACTCGGGCGGTCCGGGCGGAAAGGCGAGCGCCCAATACTGCAAGGCGCCATCCGCGTGTTCGACAATGGCGTTGAGGGCGACCTGAGCGGGTGTGGGCAATTGCGCGGCAACGCTGGCGCTTAACACCAGCTCCCCGGCCCCATCGCTCTCGCGGTGCGAGCAGGAGAGTGAAATGGCGTCGACCGGCGCATCGCGCATGCCTTCACGGAAGCTGTCAAAGTCGTAACTCGCCCAGCGCCCCGAGGGCGATAGGTTGAATTCGACATAGCCGGGCTGTCCGATCGGCTGCCAGAAGATCTCGAAACAGGTCGTCTTCCACAGATTGTCGGTGCGAGCGGCGGGCGCGGGCTCGGGCACCTTGATGCCCGAAACGCGGCCATCGAGGCGAAACTCAGCCTCGCAGCCCGTGTCGGTGGGCGTAATCGCCGCGGTGACCGCACGGATCGGTCCGAGATCGCAGGTTCGATGGAGCATGAGCGGGTGCATGGCCCCCGCGCTATTGCCGAGCGTGCGCGCGCGAGCAAGAGACTTCCCGCGCCGTGTCCACGCTGTTAAGCGCGCGGGCACAATGTCCGACACCGCTTTTGATTCCGACCTTCTGCGCCTCCTCTCGACGCGCGGTCACCTGCACCAGATCACCGATCCGGGCGCGCTGGACCAGCTGGCCACGCGCGAAATCGTAACCGGCTATGTCGGCTTCGATCCGACCGCGCCATCGCTCCACATCGGCAATCTCGCTTCGATCATGCTGCTGCGTCGGCTTCAGCAGGCGGGCCATCGCCCGATTGTGATCATGGGCGGCGGCACGGCAAAGGTGGGCGACCCATCGGGCAAGGACGAAACCCGGCAGCTGCTCACCGAAGAGCGCCTTGCCAGCAATATCGCTTCGATAAAGGGTTCGTTCGAGCAAATCCTGCGCTTCGACGACAGCGACACGGGCGCGCTGCTGATCGATAACGACGACTGGCTGAGCAAGCTGGGCTATATCGAGATGCTGCGAACCGTGGGACCGCACTTCACGCTCAATCGCATGCTGACCTTCGATTCTGTGAAGCTGCGCCTTGAGCGTGAGCAGCCGCTGAGCTTCCTCGAATTCAACTACATGATCATGCAGGCTTATGACTTCCTGGTGCTCGCGCGCGATTACAATTGCCGCTTGCAGCTTGGCGGAAGCGACCAGTGGGGCAACATCGTCAACGGGATCGAACTCAATCGCCGGATCGACGGGCGCGAAGTCTACGGCTTTACCGCGCCGCTTATCACCCGCGCCGATGGTGCCAAGATGGGCAAGTCGGTCGACGGCGCGATCTGGCTCAACGAAGACGCGCTTCCGGCCTACGATTTCTGGCAATATTGGCGCAACACCGATGACCGCGACGTCGGCAAGTTCCTGCGGCTCTTCACCGATCTGCCGCTCGACGAGATTGCGCGGTTGGAGGCGCTGGAGGGCGCCGAGATCAACGAGGCCAAGATCGTGCTCGCGAACGAGGTGACGGGTATGGTGCGAGGCCTCGACGCAGCCAAGGCTGCCGAAGCGACGGCGCGCGATACCTTTGCCGGCGGCGGAGCGGGCGAGGATCTGCCGACGCTGGCACTGGGAGAAGACGGGATCAGGATCGGCGCTGTTCTGACGCAGCTCGGCTTCACCGCTTCCAACGGCGAAGCCAAACGCAAGCTGGCCGAAGGCGCGGTGAAGCTGGATGGAGAGACCATTTCGGATCCGGGGCGTGTGATTACGGCCAGCGAGGGCGCTTCGCTCAAGCTCAGCCTGGGCAAGAAGCGTCACGCGATCCTCACCCGATAAAAGACACGCAATCCGCTCGAAAAATCGGTCTTGTCCGGTGCGCCCGTCCGCTCACCGCATTTCCTTAACCGCCCTCGATTTCCCGCTTTACCAAATATCAGCCTTTATGGCGCATAACCAAGAGAACTGATTTCAACGGACAAGGACGGGGCGCAGTGTCTGGAGCGAACTTGAGTGTGACCGATTTGCGCCGCGCGGCGCGTCATCCGGTCGATTTTCCAGTCATCGTGGAGCATTACACACAGGGCGATCTGAACCTGCATGTGTGCAATCTGTCTGCGCACGGCTTCATGGTCGACGACGCCAAAGAGCTGGCGCGCGGCGATCGGGTGATCATTCGCCTGCCCGTTGTCGGTCGTATCGAAGCCTATGTCATCTGGACCAGAGACGAGCGCGCGGGATTTCAGTTCGAGCGGATCATCCGGCTCGATGATTTCATGGCGATCATAGACACGCTTCAGCCGAATCCGCGCCTGCGCCGCAAGCGTTGAGCCCGCTTATGTGAACGGCGTGGCTTGGCAGCCCGCCGCGCGCCTGCCATGGGCTCGGCGTGACCGTCACCAAGCCTACCGACCCCGAAACGTTAAGCGGACCCCGGCGCGAACCAACGCACCCGGTCCAGATTCACAACTTTCGCGCCTATTGGCTGAGCCGTCTCGCCATGACGCTCGCGCAATACGCGATGATCCTGGTCATCGGTTGGCAGATCTACAATCTGGCGCGCGACGCAGGGGCCACTATCGCCGAGGCCTCCGGACAGCTCGGGCTGATCGGTCTTCTGCAATTTCTCCCGCTGTTCGCCCTCGCCCCCATTACGGGCCTTGCCGCCGACCGGTTCGATCGTCGCGCCATCGCGCGCCTGACCGTGCTTTTGCAATTCCTGTGCGCCGGCGCGCTAGCGTGGGCCACTTACGTCGAAGCCGTGAGCGCGGCGGTGCTGTATGGCGTTGCCGTGGCGCTTGGTGTTGCGCGCGCGTTTGCAGGGCCCGCCTTCTCTGCGCTCTCCCCTAATCTTGTCCCCAAGGCCCTGCTCCCGACCGCCATCGCGATTTCAACAATAGCGTGGCAGGTGGGCGTGATCATGGGCGCGGCGCTGGGGGGGTATCTGTACGCCATCGCGCCCGTCCTGCCCTACGCGGTCGCCAGCGGGTTGTTCGCGCTGGCCATCGTTTCGCTTAGCACCATTGGCAAGGTGCCCCAACCCCCACTGCGCAAGGACAGGCGCCCGCTCGGGCAGATCGTCGATGGCCTGCGCTATGTGGTTCGTAACAAGATGGTGCTGGGCTCGATCACGCTTGATCTTCTTGCCGTCTTTCTGGCGGGGGCAAACGCGTTGCTGCCGGTGTTTGCGCGCGATATTCTGCAAGTGGGTGAGCAGGGGCTGGCGCAGCTCGCCATGGCGCCAGGCGTCGGTGCGCTGACGACAGCGGCGTGGTTCTCCTGGCGTCCCCTTAAGAACAATGTCGGGCCCAAGATGCTGATTTCGGTGCTGATCTTCGGGGTCGCCACCATCGTCTTTGCGTTCTCGCGCAGCATGACGCTGAGCCTGGCGATGCTGTTCGTAATCGGCAGCGCGGACATGCTCAGCGTCTATGTGCGCCAGTCGCTGGTGCAGTTGCACACACCCAATGACAAGCGCGGACGAGTCTCGTCGGTCAGCATGCTGGCCATCGGCGCGTCGAATGAGGGCGGCGACGCGTTTTCCGGCGCTCTTGCGTTCTTGATCGGGCCGATTGCTGCCTTGGTAGCCGGGGGGATCGGCGCGGTCGTCACCGTCGCCGTTTGGTCGCGGATCTTTCCGGTGCTGCGAACGACGAAAACCTTCGATCCGCCCGAAGACCTGCTAGAAGGGTCGACAGGCTAAGAACCAGTGATCACCAGCCTTAAGGAGAGGGACCATGCGAGCTGGCAATATTCTCGAGACCATCGGTAACACCCCGCATATTCGACTGGCGCGCCTGTTCCCGGATCACGAGGTCTGGCTGAAGTCGGAACGCGCCAATCCGGGCGGTTCGATCAAGGACCGCATCGCGCTCGCCATGGTCGAGGACGCGGAGGCTTCGGGCAAGCTCAAACCGGGCGGCACGATTGTGGAGCCCACCAGCGGCAACACCGGCATCGGCCTTGCCATGGTTGCGGCGGTCAAGGGTTACACGCTCGTCTTGGTCATGCCCGAATCGATGTCGATCGAGCGGCGTCGGCTGATGCTGGCTTACGGCGCGACCTTCGATCTGACGCCGAAGGAAAAGGGCATGAAGGGCGCCATCGAACGCGCGACCGAGATCGTGGAGACGACCGAAGGCGCCTGGATGCCCTCGCAGTTCGAGAACCCCGCCAATGTCGCTGTGCACGCTCGCACGACTGCGCAGGAAATCCTGCAAGACTTCGCCGATGAACCGATTGACGTCATGATCACCGGCGTTGGCACCGGCGGCCACCTGACCGGCTGCGCGGAGGAAATGAAGCGCGTCTGGCCGCAATTGAAGGCCTATGGCGTGGAGCCCGCGCTCTCCCCGGTCATCAATGGCGGCCAACCCGGCCCGCACCCGATCCAGGGCATTGGCGCGGGCTTCATTCCCGGCAACCTCCACACCGATTCGATTGATGGCGCGATCACCGTCGAGGCTGACGAGGCCAAGGAAATGGCGCGCCGCGCCGCGCGTGAGGAAGGCATGCTGATCGGTATTTCATCGGGCGCGACGCTGGCCGCCATCGCCAAGAAGCTGCCCGAACTCGAAAGCGGATCGCGCGTGTTGGGCTTCAATTACGACACCGGGGAGCGGTATTTGTCGGTTCCCGAATTCCTGCCGATGGAGTAAGCTTGTCTCCGGGGAAGTTTGGGGGGGAACGGACATGCGACGGCTTCATTCGGGATTGGCGTTGGTTTTCAGCGCGCTGGCTCTGGCGGCCTGCGGAGAGGAGATCAGCGCCACATCGGACATCACTGCTTCGGATAGCGGGCGCGCTGGCGCAGGATCGCCCTTGGCGACTGGATCGCAGAGCGCAGGCGCGTCAGACGCAATAGCGCTCGACGCCGAGGGCGAGCCCATTGATTTTCTCACCTACGGCGCGGGCGCCTTCCCCATTCGGTTTGACGAGGACGCGCAAGGCACTGCCGCCACGGCTGTGCTCGATGGAAGGCTGGGTTACGTCAATGTGACGCGCAGCCCCACCGGGCCCGAAGAGCCGATCGCGCTGCTCATCGAATTGCCCGCCATGACGACCTTCGCTGCGTTCGGCGTTCCGCCGCAGTCGCGGTTCGGGTGCTGCAAGGACGCGCATATCGCGACCGTCACCCTCGAAGGGTCCGCGACGTCGCCCGAAGGCGATTTCGAAACGCTCGCGCGGTTTGATATTGCGGCTGACACATACAAAGAGAGCCAGCGTTTTCCCGCCAGCCAGAAAACGCCCGTGCGATGGGTTCGCGTGACGCTGGAAGGGCGCCAGGTCCCCGACCCGGAGGATTATCGCGGGACGGCTTTCACCGAGCTTTTCGGCTATGGCGTTCAGGATCCCATCACGCCCGAAAAGGACCGCTTCACAGGCCGCTGGTTGACCGGCGGTGGAGGCGGCGGGCCTGAGGGCAACCGGATGGAGCTGATACAGGATGGCGCCCTGGTGACGGGATGCGGCATCTCGGGTGGCTCGAACTACACGGTCTCGGGCGGTATCGAGAACGGCCTGCTGAAATACGTGATCGACAGCGACACGATCCCGCGCGTGGCGGTGATCAATTCCGAAGACCAGTTTTCCGGGGCGCTGATCGGCCGGTCTTTCACCCGAACCATTGGCGAACCGGGCGGCGCGCCCACGCCGTGCACGCCGGGCGAGGAGCCGCCACCCAATCCGGTGGGGCAAGCCATCGATCAATGCCGGGTGGCGGTTGTCTACGGGATCAATTTCGATGTCGATTCCGACGCCATCCGCGAGGACGCCATCCCCGCGCTTCAACAGATTCTGGACGCTCTGGTCGCGCGCCCGGACAGCGCGGTGACGATCGAGGGGCACACCGATTCCGATGCATCCGATGAATACAATCTCGCCCTGTCCTCGCGCCGGGCTTCGGCAGTTGTGACCTGGCTGATCGACAAGGGGGCGACGGCTGCGAAACTGACGCCCGTCGGCAAAGGCGAAGCGGAACCCATCGCCGATAACGAAACGTCAGCCGGCAAGGCGTCCAACCGCCGAGTGGAAGTCGAGCCGATGTGCTGAGCGCTGGTCCAACACGGCTTCGTCAATCCGCGCGCCTTCGATGGCTCCCCTAACCCCGCCCACGACGCCTGCGCCGACCATCACAGCTGTCAGGCGATGATGGCTTTCTTTGACAAGGCGCTGCGATGAGCGGTGATCTGCCCGAGACCGACGAACCCAGCGCTCACTCGCTCAGCGTCAGCCTCTCCCCGATCTGCGCTGCCTCGATCTCGGCGTCGCTGAATGGCAGGCGGTGCCATTGTTTGGCCGAGTAGTTGCGCGTCTGATCAGAGTAGTGAGGCGAGGCTGGATTGGTCGATTGCGAATAGCTCAGGATCGCGTCCGCCACCGGGCCGTCCTCGTCAAAGCCGACGATCTGGATGTAGCTGGAGCCGTGCACGGGCGTGAGACCGCCCTCGACCACGCGGCTGCGCTGGAAGTTGAGGACGCCCAGCGTTCCGGGTCCGCCGTGGATCGCGATCCTCTCCTGCCCATCGGCGCGGGTCTGAACCTCGCCCCATACCGCATCAAGAGCAAGGCCCTCCGCTTCGATCTCTGCCGCCGCTTCGCCCAGCGCCGTGAGCATCGCCTCGGCAGCCTCGCCCTCGGTCACGAGGGTGCGAGGCGTGGTCAGCGGTTTGTCCGCATCGAAAGGGACGCTCCACAGGTCGTTGCGGCCGCGGATCTTGTTCCAGAATTTGACGAACAGATACGCGCCCTTGCTGTCGTTTTCGAACAGACGGTCCCAACCCGAAAGCGCCGCGCACGCCTTGTCGAGACCCTGAGCATTCTCGCACAAGCCAATCAGCGGTTCGACCACCATCTCGGCAGCCAGGCTCTTGTTTCCGAAGGTCAGCGCCTTGGCGCGCGCGTGGTCCATCTTGCCCTGCGCCAGAAACGCTTCGGTCTCCTTGAAATTGGAACGCGTGCGCAGGCTCAACGGGTTGGAGTGCGGGCCAAGGATCGGCGCGAGCTCCTCGTAACGGCGTGATGCGTTGCTGATCCAGTAGCTGTCGTTGGAATTGGTTACATAATCGGCCCTCGTGCGCGAGGCCTGCTGGTTTGCGGGCAACAGACCGGGAAAGGGCGCGGTCGTCTCGCGCGTCTTCCAGTCGCATTCGGAACGCGTGCCATCGAGCAAAGTCACCCGGTCCGCAACCAGAGCGGTGAACGGCGTTGCGCACAGCTCGACCAGCGATTTGGTCACGTTGGGAACCGCGGTGATGTCGGCGTGCAGGGCGTTGCCCTCTCGATCTGCGGCAATCGTGTTGACCCAGGGAATCCCCAAAGTCTCGCTGATCGCGGTCTCGATCTCGGCCACCGATGCCGCGCGGCCAATGCCAAGCCACGCTTCGAGCGCCCGCTGATTGCCCGTATTGGCGTCGCGAATGGCGAAGGCGGTGCCGTTCGACCACTGGAACGGCGTTCCCGGGACCGTCGCAATGCGCCCGAACCGTGTGGAATAGAAGGTGCGGACCACCGGATCAGTCCCTTCGGGCATGGGGACCGTGACTTCGCGCGCCTCCATCTTCACCGGCTCACCATCGACCATGTAAACCGTGGGATCGTCGGGCGACAGCGTGAGGGCGTAAACGGTGAAGTGGCGCGCGGCGGTAACGGTGTGGGTCCAGGCCACATCCTTGTTGAAGCCCAGGGTGGGAAGCGGTGTTCCGGCGATCCCGACGCCCATCACATCGTAGCCATCGGGGCCGCGCACATGCATCTGCCAGAAACGCGAGGGCCCTTCCCAGGGGAAATGCGGGTTGCCGATCAGCAGCCCGCGAGCGTTGGCGGTGGCCTCGCCCCCGAACGCCCAACCGTTGCTGCCAAGCCTCGGCTCGTCCGGGTCGGGCAGCGTGAAATCGACAGCCGTGCTCGTCTCCCCCGGAGGCGCCGCGCCGGCAATGCCGGGCGCCAGCGCGAGCGAACTGGCCAGAAGCATCTGCTTTTCCGTCAGCCGCAGCGCATCGTCGATGGTGATTGGCCGCACCCACGCCTTGTCCCGGCACGCCTCGGGCAGGTCTTCGCGCGGTGTGTCGCGCAGATAGCGATTGTATCCCGCGACGTAACCGGCCAACACCTGGATCGTTTCAAGATGCTGATGCGCCACCATGTTTGCGCGCAGCTGCGCAATGTCGAACTGACTGCGAAAGAACAGGTCGGAGGTCACGTTGTCGGTTTGGCTGAAACCCAGAACGGTCTTGCCCTCCGGCCCGAAATACAGCGAGCGTTCGCCGCCGACGGTCACGAACTCTTCGGCCAGCATGCAGATATTGTCCTGCGCGTAGGCGTAGCCCACGCCGTACCCCACCCCTTGCCACGTGTCCGCGCTGATATGCGGGATCCCATAGGTGGTGCGGGTGATCGTCGCTTCGTAGGTGGTCTGCGCGGTGGCGGCGGTGCCAGCGGCGCTCGCCGCAAGTGCCGCAAGGCCCAAAGCCCAATGGCGCATCGTGTCTCTCCCCTCGGTCCGTCTCGTCTGTGTCGTCTGACTTGTGTCGTGTTGCCTGGGCCGCAACGCTAAAAGAGCGTTCGAGCGAAGACAAGCGCAGGCGTGAGCGGACGGTTTTCCTACTTGTACGCGGCTTGTTAGCTTCGCCGCGGGGTCTTTTACACCGATTCGCCGTGCCTTTTGGCGCGAAAGCGCGTTCATACCCCCTTCCTCGGATGTACTTCATCAACTAACTCGCCGCGACTCGGGCAAAGTCGCCGGAGGTGATCCGGTTCGGGATTGAGGCAGGCAGGTCGGCAATGAACTCGCGCTTTCCGTTCCATGGGGGTAAGGCGATGCGAACGGATCGAGAGGGTATGCAGTCGAACCGACGTGTTTTCCTGGCGGGTGGAGCCGCCGCGCTCGCCGCGTCCTGCGCGCCGACGATGCGTGCAACCGGCCCAGCGCCCTCTCCCCCTCCCCCTCCCCAGGCCCCGCGTCGCGAGCCGTTTCGGGCGGATCGCGAACACCTTATGAAGGTTACCGTTTGCACGCGCCCCTTCCGTCCTGCGGGACCGCGCCTCGAGATCGAGCGGTTTGGCGAGAAGACGGTGGTGCACAATTATGGCCACGGCGGATCGGGCTGGTCTTTGAGCTGGGGCTGCGCGGCGCAAGCAGCGGCGCTGGCGCGATCGCAGGGGCACAGCGAATTCGCGGTACTGGGCGCGGGCGTGATCGGCCTGACCACCGCGCTTCGTCTTCTGGAAAGCGGCGCGCGCGTGACGATTTACGCCGAGGATTTTCCCGCCGAAACGCGCTCAGCCCGCGCGACCGGCGTTTGGTCCCCGAGCAGCCGGATCGGCCTTGCGAGCGAGGTGCCGCCGGGATTTGCGCAGCGCTGGGAAGAGTGGACGCGCTATTCGCACGCGAGGCACCTTCAGATGGTCGGGCTGGACGATGCGCCTATCGAGTATCAGACCCAATACTACCTTCGCGGCGGCGTGATGGAGCGCACGCCGGCAAGCCGGGATTTCCTTGAGCTTGGTCGAGGGCTGCGCAACCTCAACCCGCCCTGGACCGACACCGATCCCGAGCGTGACCCGTTTCCGGGCAAGGCGCGCCGGAAGGGCCAGTCGATGATCTTCAACGTGACGGGCTATTTCGACCGATTGGCGCGCCAATTCGAGCGGCGCGGCGGGAGGATGGTCCGCCGGGCCTTCGCCGAACGCAGCGAGGCTCTGGCCCTGCCCGAGCCCGTGATCCTCAATTGCATGGGCTATGGCGCAAAGTCGCTCTGGGGCGATGAAACCCTCGTTCCCGTGAGGGGCCAGATCAATTGGCTCGTGCCGCAACCGCGGGCTCGCTACGGGTTTTTCTATGACGGCGTCAGCGCGATCTCGCGGCGGGACGGCGTCATCATCCAATACACCGGTCCCAACGATGACTTTGGCTACGCGAACGCAAGCGAAAGCGTGGACGCAGCCGAGACCGATCGGGCTCTGGCGACCGTCCGCCGCGCCTACGAATAAGGGGGCTCAGCCCTGCCAGACCGAGCCCCCATTGCGTGACGAAACTGTGTGATCAGGCCCCTATCTGATCAGGCTGCGGTGGCAAACGCCTCTTCGGGCAGCTTCATCATGTTCTCGCTGCCGGCCTCAAGCTTGCGGCGCAGCGCGCCCGCGTCGGGCAGGAAGCGCTCCGCGTAATACGCCGCCGAGGTCAGCTTGGCTTGATAGAAGGCGGCGTCGTCGGGATTGCGTTCAAGAGCGGCTTTCGCCACCTGCGCTTGCTTGAGCCACATGAAGCCCAGCGTCACGATGCCCATGATGTGCATGTAGTGGTGCGCGCCTGCGCCCAGGTGGTTCGGGTTCGCCATGGCATTCTGCATGAACCACATGGTCGCCGCCTTCTGCTCGCCCAGCGCCTTTTCCATCTTCTCGGCAATCTCTGCGAGACCATCGACGGCCTTGGTCGAAGCGATTTCCTCTTCGACAGCGGCGAAGAAGGCCTGCACCGCGCGGCCACCCTTGCTGGCCAGTTTGCGACCGCACAGGTCCATCGCCTGCACGCCGTTAGTGCCCTCATAGATCATGGCGATGCGGCTATCGCGCACGAACTGTTCCATGCCCCATTCCTTCACGTAGCCGTGCCCGCCATAGACCTGTTGCATGTTGTTCGCGATGTCGTAGCCCTTGTCGGTGCCGTAACCCTTGATGACCGGGGTCATGAGACCGATCAGGTCATCGGCAAGCTGGCGCTCTTCATCGGTCTGGGCCTTATGGGTCAGGTCCACCTGAAGCGCGCCCCACAGGCACAGCGCGCGCATGCCTTCGTTGAAGACCTTCGCGTCCATCAGCATACGCCGCACGTCGGGGTGGACGAAGATCGGATCGGCCTTGGCTTCGGGCTCAGCCGGGCCGGTGAGCGCGCGTCCCTGTCGACGATCGAGCGCGTAAGTCACCGCATTTTGATAGGCGACTTCGGCCTGTGCCAGCCCCTGGATACCCACGCCAAGGCGCGCCGCGTTCATCATCACGAACATGGCGGCAAGACCCTTGTTCTCCTCGCCGACCAGCCAGCCTTTGGCGCCGTCATAGTTGAGAACGCAGGTCGCGTTGCCGTGAATGCCCATCTTCTTCTCGATCGACCCGCACGAGACGCCGTTGCGCTCTCCGGGTTCGCCGTTCTCGTCGAGGATGAACTTGGGAACGATGAACAGCGAAATGCCCTTTGCGCTGTCGGGCGCGCCCGGCGTCTTTGCCAGAACGAGATGGATGATGTTGCTGGTAAGGTCGTGTTCGCCGGCCGAGATGAAGATCTTGGTGCCGGTGATCGAATACGACCCGTCGCCTTGAGGCTCGGCCTTGGTACGGATCATGCCGAGATCGGTGCCGCAGTGCGGTTCGGTCAGGTTCATGGTGCCCGACCATTCGCCCGAGATCATCTTGGGCAGATACATGGCCTTTTGTTCTTCGCTGCCCGCCGCCTCAAGCGCAGCCGCGGCGCCGCTGGTCAGCCCGGGATACATGCCGAACGCCTGGTTGGCGGTGGCGGTGAACTCTTCCACCATGAAGCCAAGCACGTGCGGCAGGCCCTGACCGCCATACTCTTCCGGCTTGGCAAGCGTGCCCCAACCGCCCTCGACATAGGCTTGATAGGCTTCCTTGAACCCGTCTGGAGTTGTCACCGACCCGTCTTCATGGCGCGTGCAGCCCTGCTCGTCGCCGATCTGGTTGATCGGAGCGAGCACTTCGGAGGCGAACTTGCCCGCTTCGTTGACGATCGCCTCGATCATGTCGGGCGTCGCATTCTCAAAGCCCGGCAGGTTGCCGTAGCTGGCAAGATCGAGCATTTCGTTGATGACGAAGCGCGTGTCGCGTGTCGGGGCGGTGTAAGTTGGCATCACTTGATCCCTTTATAGTGTGCGTTGTTTGCTTGTTTGGTGGGTCCTGAGCTGCGTGTGTCAGCCGAGCTCGAGCTTCTCGATCTCGGCGACAAACTCGGTCAGTTCCTTGATGGAGCTATCGATATCAGCGCGCTGCGCCTTGAGTTTCGCGATATGCGCGCGGCATTTTTCCACCGTGACACGGCGCTGTTCGACACGACCGTCGTCCAGATCGTAAAGATCGATCATCTCACGGATTTCAGTGAGGCTGAAGCCGACATTCTTGGCGCGCATGATCCAGGCAAGCCGCGCCCGGTCGCGCTTTGAGTAAACGCGAGTGAGGCCAACGCGCGCAGGCGCGATCAACCCCTCATCCTCGTAGAAACGAAGGGCACGCGCCGTGCATCCGAATTCCGAGGTCAAGTCGGAAATCGAGAATTGCTCTCGTTCCAGCTTGTCCGGCGTGTCGATGTGCGCGCCGTTGTGGCGCTGGTCGGTCTCGGCCTCTGTGGCCTTTGGGTCAGCGGTTGCGGTAGCCATGCGCGGATGTCTACCTTCCCTTTACGTGAGCGTCAAGTCTTGACCTTAAGGAGAGTTGGCGTCCAACGGCTTCAGGGCAAGCGCATCATCGGCATCAAGGTCCAACTCACGATAGAAACACGACCGCGCGCCCGTGTGGCAGGTTGGCCCGACGGGTGTCGCATAGATGACAAGCGCGTCCTGATCGCAATCGACCAGAATGCGTTCAACCCTCAGCACGTTTCCACTCGTTTCACCTTTCATCCAGAGTCTTTGGCGCGATCGCGACCAGAAAGTGACATTGCCACTCTTGCGGGTCGCCTCGATGGAATCGGCGTTCATGAACGCGACGACGAGGACCTCGCCCGATTCTGAATCCAGCACGACACCCGACACCAACCCGTCGGGACCGAACTTCGGGGCGAAGACCGTTCCGTGTTCGTGCTCTTGCTGGGTCAAATTGTCAGCGGATTTCATCACCTACTCCCCGGAATCGCCGCAATCTCCTTCGCGGGCGGCGCTGTGACTTAGCCTGTCGGAAGGAAACAAGATAGCTAGCCTATGCGGCCAAGGTTTGTTGCATCTTCACAACAGATGCCCCCGAAAATCGGTTCGAGCATCATAAGGGGCTTCCCGATCGGTAATCAGAATGGAACATAAGCTTCACGAGCTTTTCGCAAGCTTGTCCTTCCGAACAAAGATGCGGGTTCGCATTTAGGTTCAGGGGGTGATCTGCCGCAAGCCAACAGCGGGGTGTTGGACTGGTGGATCGAACGATGAGGGATTAGATCCTGATGGCGAAGTTAGGGGGTCGCCATCTGAGCTCTCGAGAGCGGATCAAAATCGTTTCGTCACGTGGCGCCCGGGGTCTTTACGGCCTCGGGCGTTTCGCTTTCAAGGTCGGTGGGGCGAAGCTGCTTTCGGCGGAAGCGGCCGAAACCGTTCACGTGTTCTCGACTTCTGCGAAACACACGGTCTTGACGCTGCGCACCTGGCAATCGCGCAGGGCCTCGATGCACGCCGAACTGGTCGCGCCGCTGGTGTAAACGTCATCAACAAGGATCACATCGCGCTCCGTCACCACCGCTTGCATCGAACCGGCGACCTCGATCGCTCCCTTCAGCGTTTCCCGGCGCTGCTTCTTGTCCAATCCCCCCAAGCTGGGTGTCCGCTTGCGTCGGCTGAGCGCATCAAGGCACGCCTCGCCCTTTCCCGCCTTCGCCAGCTCGCCGGCTAACAATGCAGCCTGATTGTAGCCGCGCTCCAACAGACGAAGCCGATGCAGGGGCACAGGCACAAGAAGAGGCGGATTTTCTGGGTCGGCATTCGGCAACCGCGTCGCCATCATTTGGGCCATAAGCTTCGCGAGCGCGATCTTCCCGCCATGCTTTAGGTTCAGCACCAGTTGGCGTGATGTGTCGTTGTAGATCCAAGGCGCGCTGATCGCATTGTCCTCATCGCACGATAGGGCATGTGACGCCTCAAGTTTGCTCCAACAATCAACGCACAAGCCGCCCTGCGCGGCGATCGCCACGCCGCACACGGGGCAGCGCGGCGGATAGATCAGGTCCACGATAGGACGAAGGCCTGCCTTGATGTCGGACACAATGTTCACCCTCACTATGTCGCACGCCTTGCGCTCGACACGCAAGCGCGCCAGAGCGCGGGGGCGATGACGACCCCAAGCGTCCCCACGATTTTCAATCCCCTGCGCCGGGATCGCCGTCTCGACCGGGCGGTGCAGCGCGAAGGGCGCGGGGACCGTGCGCGCTTCGTGTGGCAGGAGATGGCTGAAGACGTGATCGAGCGCCTCGGCTTTGTGCGTCACAAACCCGAGCGCGCGCTCCTGACCGGGGCCGTGCAACCCTGGCTTGCCGAGCGCCTCAAAGCGCGGGCGGTCTGCGTCGAACCCGAAGCGCCCTACCCCGAGAGCGGCTACGACTTCATAGGCGCCCTTGGGCAGTTCGACGCGGTAAACGACCTGCCCGGCGCGCTGATCCATATTCGGGCTGCGCTTGTGCCCGGCGGGCTTGCGATCGTGAGCTTCATCGGCGGGGCAAGCCTCCCGCGCCTGCGCGCCGCCATGATGGCGGCCGAGCCCGATCGCCCGGCAGCCCGCATGCATCCCTTGGTCGATCCGCGCGCTGCCCCTGGCCTATTGCAGCGAGCAGGCTGGAAGGATCCGGTGGTCGACACGCACGCGCTCAAGGTGCGGTATTCTTCGCTCGACCGCCTGGTGCACGATCTGCGCGATCAGGGATTGGGCAGCGCGCTGGCGGATCAGGCGCCTCCGCTGAACCGCGCCGCGCTCCACCGCGCGCGCGCCGCGTTTCTAAGGGGCGCGGACGAGGACGGGAAAGTCACCGAGACGTTCGAGATCCTCACGCTCACGGGGCGCCGCTCGCTCGGCGGAACCTAGCCTTTCGCCAAAGCCGCCTGCGCAGCGGCCAGGCGCGCGATCGGGACGCGGTACGGCGAGGCGCTGACGTAGTCGAGCCCCACTCGCTCGCAAAACGCGATACTCGCCGGGTCACCGCCGTGTTCCCCGCAAATGCCGAGCTTGATGGCGGGCCGCGTGGTGCGCCCGCTTTCCGCCGCCATCTCGACAAGCTGGCCAACGCCATCGACGTCAATGCTGACGAAGGGGTCGCGCGCGAAGATGCCCTTGTCGACATAGGGCGCGAGGAACTTGGCCGAATCATCGCGGCTCACGCCCAGAGTTGTCTGCGTGAGGTCGTTGGTGCCAAAACTGAAGAACTCGCCCTCCTCGGCGATCTCCCCGGCCATCAGAGCCGCGCGGGGAAGCTCGATCATCGTACCGACCAGATACGCAACGCTCGCGCCCTGTTCGGCGAACACCTCTTGCGCCACCCGGTCGACCAGAGCGCGCAGGATGGCGAGCTCCTTTTGCGTGGCGACCAGCGGGATCATGATCTCCGGCAGAGGCGCTTCGCCGCTTTCCTTCTGCACCGCGCACGCCGCTTCGAAGATCGCTCGCGCCTGCATTTCGTAGATTTCCGGGAAGGTGATCCCGAGGCGGCATCCCCGATGGCCCAGCATCGGATTGAATTCATGCAGTTCGCCCGCCCGGCGTTTGAGATGATCGACACCCAAGCCGGTCGCATCCGACAGTTCGGCAAACTCCGCATCGCCATGGGGCAGGAATTCGTGCAGCGGAGGATCGAGCAGGCGGATCGTGCACGGCAGGCCCGTCATCACTTCGAAGATCGCGGTGAAATCGCTTCGCTGTTCGGGCAGGAGCTGGTCGAGCGCCTTGCGCCGACCCGCCTCGTCTTCAGCGAGGATCATCTGGCGCACGGCGCTGATGCGCGAGGCGTCGAAGAACATGTGCTCGGAGCGGCAAAGCCCGATGCCCTCAGCCCCGAACTGGCGCGCCATCTTGCAGTCCGCCGGCGTCTCTGCGTTGGTGCGCACACGCATCCGGCGGCTTTCATCGGCCCAATCCATCAGCGTGCCGAAATCGCCCGCCAGCTCTGGCTCCACGGTCGGCACGATACCGAGCATCACCTGGCCGTTCGCGCCGTCGAGCGTGATCTCGTCGCCCTCTTTCAACTCCTGCGCGCCGATCCGCAGCGTCCTCGTCTGGCGGTCGATCGAGACCGCGCTGGCGCCTGAGACGCACGGACGCCCCATCCCGCGCGCCACGACTGCTGCGTGGCTGGTCATGCCGCCGCGCGCGGTGAGGATGCCTTGCGCGGCGTGCATTCCATGGATGTCTTCGGGCGAGGTCTCGACCCGCACCAGGATCACCTTTTCGCCGCGATTGGCCCATTGCTCGGCCGTGTCGGCGTCGAGCACGATCTTGCCCGCAGCCGCGCCGGGCGATGCCGGAAGCCCCGCTGTGAGAACAGTGCGCTCGGCCTCGGGATCGAGCGTCGGGTGGAGCAGCTGATCCAGCGCCATCGGATCGATCCGCGCGACGGCCTCTTCGCGCGTGATCAGCGCTTCGCCGACCATATCGACCGCCATCTTGAGCGCGGCCTTGGCCGTGCGCTTGCCCGAGCGGGTCTGGAGCATCCACAGCTTGCCGCGTTCCACCGTGAATTCGATGTCCTGCATATCGCGGTAGTGCGCCTCGAGCAGGTCGAAGACGCGAGCCAGCTCACCGTAAGCCTCCGGTAGCGTCTCTTCCATCGACAGCGGCTTGGCGCCTGCTGCCTCGCGCGCGGCCTTGGTCAAATATTGCGGGGTGCGTATCCCTGCGACCACGTCCTCGCCTTGTGCGTTGATGAGGTATTCGCCGAAATAGGCGCGGTTGCCCGTCGCCGGATCGCGGGTGAAGGCAACGCCGGTGGCGCTCGTCTCGCCCATATTGCCGAACACCATCGCCTGCACGTTCACCGCTGTGCCCCAATCGGCGGGGATGTCGTTGAGGCGGCGATAGACCTTGGCGCGGTCCGAATCCCAGCTGTCGAACACCGCCGCAATCGCGCCCCACAGCTGCTCGTTGACATCCTGCGGAAACGGCTTGCCCTGCTCGGTCTCGACGATCCCCTTGAACTCAGTGACCAGCGCGCGCCAGTCGTCGGCGGAAAGCTCGGTGTCGGCGTAGTAGCCGTTATCCTCCTTGGCGATTTCCAGCGCTTCTTCGAACAGGCCGTGATCGAGGCCCAGCACCACATCGGAGTACATCTGGACGAAGCGGCGATAGCTGTCCCAGGCGAAGCGATCGTCGCCGCTGGTGGCCGCCAGCCCTTCGACCGTTGCATCGTTGAGGCCAAGGTTGAGCACGGTGTCCATCATGCCCGGCATCGAGACCCGCGCGCCCGAGCGGACCGAGACCAAGAGCGGATCACCGGCATCGCCAAAGCGCTTGCCCACCGCGCCTTCGATATGCGCCAGCGCCGCCATAACCTCAGCGCGCAGGTCCTCGCGAAACGCCTCGCCTTCCTGAAGGTAGCGCACGCATTCCTCGGTCGTGATCGTGAAGCCCGGCGGCACGGGCAGGCCGATACTCGCCATTTCGGCGAGGTTTGCACCCTTCCCGCCCGTGACCCTCTTGTCGCCCTGGCGTGGGTCATCGTGCGGGGCGTCTCCGCCGAAGGTGTAGACCGTTTGCATCATTGAAGTCCTACAGGATGGAACACATGGAACACGGTCTTGGGCAAGAAAGCCTCACCCTTCGATCCGGCTGAAATCGGCAACCCGATGCACCGCATTGCGGAACCGCGCGAGCAGCGCAAGGCGCGCGTTGCGTTTGTCCGCTTCCGGGGCGTTCACGATCACATTGTCAAAGAACCGGTCGATCGGCTCGCGCAGGCTTGCCAGCGCCGCCATCGCGCCTTCGAAGTCTTCGGCTTCGATAGCGGCGGCGGCCTTGGGCTCGGCGGCGTCAAGCGCGTCGATCAGCGCCTTTTCGCTCGGTTCGGGCGTGTAGGAAAGACCGGTTCCGGGTGGGGACTGTGCAGCGCGCAGCGCATCATCGAAGTCGGGCTTGCCCGCGAGCGCAAGCGGGTCTTCTTCGCCGGTTTGCTCTAAGGGATCGTCAGATGCCCCTTCCCTCAAGGGAAGGGGTTGGGGATGGGTGTTCGACCTAGCCGGCGCGGCACCCCCCACCCCCGATCCCTCCCCAACGGGGAGGGGAGTATCATAACCCTCTTTCTTGAGGATATTCGCCGCGCGCTTGTAGCCGGCGAGGAGGTTGGCGCCGTTGTCGGTCTCGATAAAGCTCTGCAGCGCCTTCACGCGGGCGAGCAGCCGGACAAGATCATCCTCCCCGCCCAGCGCGAACACAGCGTCGATGAGGTCGTGGCGTACGCCTGCTTCGCGTTGTTGGACTTTGAGGCGGTCGGTCATGAAATCAGCCAGGAGCTGAGGAGATGCTAAAACCGAAGCCTTAAGGTCTGCCAGGAATTCGTTCCCCTCCCAGTCTAAGCTGCCTTTTGGAAATGTAAGCTCTGCATCCGTCAGCCGAATTGCTTCTGAAGCAAAAAAGCTCTCAATTTCGGTGACTTGGGTCTTGCTTATTGCGCGGGCGATGGATCCCCCAATGGGGGGTATTCCAAACATCATCGACTCAATGAACGAAAATCTGAGGTTGTTCTCGACAATTAGCCGAAGCGCTGAAAGGGCAGACCGCCGCAAAGCGAATGGGTCCTTAGAGCCGGACGGTCTTTCGCTTATTGCGAAGAATGCAAAGAGGCTATCCAACTTATCCGCCAGTGACACCGCCACCGTAACCGGCGCGGTCGGCACCTCATCGCCCTGCCCCACGGGCTTATAATGGTCGCGGATGGCGTCGGACACCTCTTGCGGCAGGCCCTCTTTCTCAGCGTAGTACCCGCCCATCAGTCCTTGCAGCTCCGGAAACTCGCCAACCATCTCGGTAACCAGGTCCGCCTTGCACAGACGCGCGGCCTGTTCGGCGAGGTCGGCGAGTTCTTCACGCGTGAGTCCCAGCGAAGGCTGGGACCTCCCCGCATCTTGCGCTTCGTCGATGGAGGTCCCAGCCTTCGCTGGGACTCGCTCTGGGCCAACAATCCCCTCTTCGCAAAGCCAGCGCGCGAGCTTCGCCACGCGCTCGACCTTGTCCGCGACGGTGCCCAGCTTTTCGTGGAAGGTGATGCGCTCAAGCTTTTTGGCGTGTTCCTCAAGCGAAGTCTTCTGATCCAGCTCCCAGAAGAAGCGCGCATCCGCGAGCCTCGCAGCCAGCACCTTGCGGTTGCCATCGACCACGACGGCCGGATCGCTCGCGACGATGTTGGCGGTGCAGATGAACGCGTTGGCCAACGTGTGAGTCCCCGCGAAGGCGGGGACCTCTTTAGGTTGCGCGCCATCGCCTGAGGCCCCCGCCTTCGCGGGGGCTCGCGTACACACGAAATACTTCTGGTTGACCCGCGCGGTGAGCTGGATGACTTCGGGCGGAACTTCGAGGAATTCTTCGTCGAAGCGCCCCAGCAAGGGTACCGGCCATTCGGTCAGCCCGGCGTTCTCGACCACCAAGCCTTCATCCTCGACCAGCGTCAGCCCCGCCGCTTGCGCCGCGCGGCGCGCGCCGTCGCGTATCAGGCCCTCGCGCTTTTCATGGTCGACGATCACATGCGCGGCCTCCAGCGCGTTGGCGTAATCGTCTGCGTCCCTGATCGTCACTGGCCCGCTGGAATGGAACCGGTGCCCCATGGTCTCGCGACCGCTGGCAATGCCTTCCATGACAACGGGGACAAGCTCGCCATCAAGCAGCGCGACAATCCCGGTGAGCGGGCGCACCCATTTAAGGCTCTCTGTGCTGATCGAGGCCTCGCCCCAGCGCATCGATTTGGGCCAGGAGAAATCGCGAATGATTGCGGGGATCGCGGCGGCGAGCAGATCGCTGACGGCCTGACCCGGCCTCTCGATGACCGCGAAATAGGTCGCGCGTCCCTTGACCTGGCGCTCCTCAAGCTGATCGCGCGTCACGCCGTTCTTGCGGCAAAACCCGTCCACCGCCTGATCGGGCGCGCCCACCGGAGGCCCCTTGGCCTCCTCACGCACCGCCTCGGTCTCAAGCGGAAGGCCGCGCGCAATCAGCGCGAGACGGCGCGGCGTGGACCAGACGGTGATCGTGTCCGCGCCAACGCCAGCGGCGTCAAGTTCCCGGCGAAGGAGCCTTTCCAACTCGGCCCGCGCGCCCTTCTGCATGCGCGCCGGAATCTCTTCGCCAAGCAGTTCGAGCAGGAAGTCAGCCACGCCCCATACCCCCGCAGTTGATCTCCTGCGAATGCAGGAGTCCAGAAGCGTACTGGGCTCCTGCGTCCGCAGGAGCGCACAAAACTCCGACCAAGTTCACAACGACCACCCCGGAAACTTCGCTTCCCAGTCGGGCGCCATCTTCTGCGCGTAGGCTTCGCAGGACGAGCGCGCCAGATCGCGCACCCGGCCCATATAGCTCGCGCGCTCCTGCACGCTGATCACGCCGCGCGCCTGCAACAGGTTGAAAACGTGGCTCGCCTCGATCGCCTGTTCGTAGGCCGCAATGGGCACGCCCCCATTCAGAGCGTTGCGGCATTCGGCTTCAGCCTTGTTGAACAGGTCGAAGAGCCCATCGGTGTCAGCGACTTCGAAGTTCCACTTGGACATCTGCTTTTCGTTTTCGAGGAAGACGTTGCCGTAGCTCACGCCCTGACCGTTGAAATCGAGATCGTAGACGTTGTCGACGCCCTGAATGTACATGGCGAGACGTTCAAGGCCGTAGGTCAATTCGCCCGCAACCGGCTTGCAGTCAAAGCCGCCCATCTGCTGGAAATAGGTAAACTGGGTGACTTCCATTCCGTCGCACCAGACCTCCCAGCCCAGCCCCCACGCGCCCAGCGTCGGGCTTTCCCAGTCGTCTTCCACGAAACGGATATCATGCTTGAGCGGATCGATCCCGATTGCGCGCAAGCTGCTCAGATAAAGGTCCTGAATGTCCGCCGGGCTGGGTTTGAGGATCACCTGATACTGATAATAGTGCTGCAAGCGATTGGGATTCTCGCCATATCGCCCATCGGTGGGCCTGCGGCAGGGTTGCACAAAGGCGGCGTTCCACGGCTCGGGACCAAGCGCGCGCAGGGTCGTTGCGGTGTGAAAGGTGCCCGCCCCCATACGCATATCGTAAGGCTGGAGGATCACGCAGCCATTTGCGCTCCAGAAATCGTGCAGCGTCAGGATCATGTCCTGAAAGGAGGAGCGTGGATCGCGTCCCGCCGCGCCGCTGGAAAGAGCGGCAGGGTTTGCGTCGTCAGAAACAGAGGCGTTCATGGCGCGTGGCCCATGGCGCATGGCCCCATCGCGGTCAATGGGGCGGCTTAGTGCTGCATCGCCCGTCGCCGTTCTCAGCCGCGCTTTGTGATTTAGCGCAGCTGTGGACGAGCTCATCGTGCGCAAGGCGTGCGGGCTCAAATAACGACCCGCCAGTCAAAGCCGCTTGCCGCATCGAATTTCTTGTTTATCTCCCTTCACAAGGAAAGGATCGCCATCAATGAAATTCTCCACCGTTTGCACCGCGACAGCCCTCGCCCTGGCCCTGCTGGCCTCTCCCCCCGCTCTGGCTGAGGCGCAGGAGGACTCCCCCAAGGCCGAGGCCCAGAGCAATGGTCCGGCGCTTTGGAAGGTCGCTGACGAAGACACCACGATCTATCTGTTCGGGACCGTGCACGCCCTTCCCGCCGATATCGAATGGTACGATGAAGAGATCGCGGCTGCGCTTGCGGCATCGGACACGCTGGTGACCGAAATCCGGATGGACAGCGCAAGCGAGCGCGAGATGCAGCAGGCGGCGATGGAGAAATCGGTCCTGCCGCAAGGCACCACACTGCGCTCGCTGCTCAACCCGGAGCAGACCGCAGCGTATGAAAGCGCGCTCGCCGAACTCAGCCTGCCGCCGGTCGCGTTCGATCGCTTCGAACCATGGATGGCAGGCCTCACGCTCACGATGCTGCCTCTCATGAAAGAGGGCATTTCGCCGGATACCGGCGTCGAAAAGGTGCTGTTGCGCAAAGCGGGCGACAAGCCTCAAGACGCGCTTGAAACCGCTGAATTTCAGCTCAACATCTTCGACACCCTCCCGCAGGATAAGCAGGTCGCGTTTCTGATGGAGGCGGTCGAGGGGATGGACGAGGCCAAGGAAACGCTCGACGCAATGATCGCTGAATGGGTCGAAGGCGACGCGGACGCGCTTGCCGAGCTCATGAACGAAGGGCTGGACGATCCGGAGATCGCCGAAGCCTTGCTCTACGACCGCAACGCGAACTGGGCCGAATGGATCGTGACCAGGCTCGACGCGCCAGGCACCGTGTTTGTCGCGGTCGGAGCGGGCCACCTCGCCGGGAACAAGAGCGTTCAGGACCAACTCGCCAAGCGCGAGATCGAAGTGCAAAGGGTGCGTTAGAACCCGCCTCAAGCGCGTGCGACAGGTCCCTTGCGCGTACCAATCGGGTCGGACCACGCCCCGATCGATCCGCGCAAACGGCTTGCTTTGGTCGCGCATTCGCTCTAACGGGCCGCACTTCGGCGCTCTGGTCATCCCTGGAGGCGGAGCGCGGAGAACACATGTAACCATGCATTCGAAAGGCATTGTCCATGAGCGATTCGCTTACACTGCCGGCCGAACGCCGCGAACGGGCTGGCAAGGGAGCCTCCCGAGCACTTCGCCGCGAAGGTCGGATCCCCGCTGTCATCTACGGCGGCAAGGAAGAACCCACACCGATCCACGTTGAGGAGAAGGAACTGGTCAAGCAGTTGATGACCGGTCACTTCATGAACTCGATTGTCCAGATCGAAGTTGACGGCAAGACCGAGCGCACCCTGCCCAAGGACGTTGCGCTCCATCCCGTCACCGACCGTCCGACCCACGCGGATTTCCTGCGCTTGTCGAAGGACGCCAAGGTCGATGTCTCCATTCCGGTTGTCTTCACCAATGAAGAAGCCTCGCCCGGCCTCAAAAAGGGCGGCGTGCTCAACGTTGTGCGCCACGAACTTGAGCTGGTTTGTGAAGCGGACAAAATCCCCGGCGAAATCGAGATTTCGGTCGAGGGCAAGGAAGTGGGCGATTCGATCCACATCAGCGAAGTAACGCTTCCGCAAGGCAGCACCAGCGCGATCACGGATCGCGACTTCACCATCGCTACCCTCGTGGCTCCATCCGCGCTCAAGAAGAGCGAAGAGGAAGAGGCCGAGGATACCGAGGTTGCTGCCGACGAGGTCGAAGCCACCGCTCAGAAAGGCGACGACGAGCAATCGGAAGAAGGCAGCGAGTAAGCGGCCTGCGGGCATTTCAACCGCTATCACCAAGGCGCCGGGCTGGGAGACCAGTCCGGCGTTTTCTTTTGGCCACAGCCGCCTTAAGGGCGAGCGCATGCAGATTTGGGTAGGCCTTGGAAATCCGGGCGCGAAGTATGCGCTTAACCGGCATAATGTCGGGTTCATGGTCGTGGACGCGATCGCCGAAGTCCATGGCTTCGGGCCGGAACAGAAAAAGTTCGCCGGATCGGTGCGCGAAGGGCGGATCGGGACCGAGAAAATCCTGCTGCTTAAACCGGCCACATTCATGAACGAAAGCGGGCGCAGCGTGGGCGAGGCGATGCGGTTTTACAAACTCGATCTGAGCGATCTCACCGTGTTCCATGACGAACTCGACCTTGCCCCTTTCAAGGTCAAGGTGAAACAAGGCGGCGGAACCGCCGGACATAACGGCCTGCGTTCGATCGACAGGCACCTTGGCAGTGATTTCCGCCGCGTGCGCGTTGGCATCGGGCATCCCGGGCACAAGGACCGCGTGAGCGGGTATGTCCTGGGCAATTACGCCAAGGCGGAGATCGATCTTCTCGCGGACATGATCGGGGCGATGGCGGCCGAAGCGCAGTGGCTGGCCTGTGGTGATGGCGTGCGTTTCATGAACGATGTCGCGTTGAGAATGCAATGAGCACGCAGGACCACGAAAGGCCTGATCCTTTTGCGGATATGTCGGTGCCCAAAGCGCTGGGCTATATCGGCCTGCAAGCGCTTTCCTTCACTGCAATCGGTCTGGCCCTGTGGGTGCTTGCGGACCGAAAGCGCCTCGACTTTGTGACGCTCAGCGGTGCGGAAGCGCTCAGCGGCCTGGTCCTGGCAGCGGTCCTGATCGCTATCAGCGTCGTCCTGGCCAAGGCGTTCCCGCGATACGCCGAATGGCTAATCCGCACACAAGCGCGCAATTACGGCTTCCTGCGACACCGTATCTCGATCGGCGCGATAGTGTTCATCTCTTTATGCGCTGGCATTGGCGAGGAGGCTCTGTTTCGCGGCGGGCTTCAAACCGTCCTTGGAGACTGGCTCCCCATGCCGGTGGCCCTTACCCTCGCATCAGCGCTGTTTGCGGCCATCCACTTTGCAAAGCCGCTCAACAGCGCGTTGATCTTCGTGATCGGATGCCTGTTTGGCCTGGTCTATTGGCGCACCGGCAGTCTGCTCACCGTCATGATCGGGCACGCGGTCTACGACATTTACGCGCTTTGGGCGCTGCAAGAAGCCTTGCATAAACTGGGCGTGTTCGAAGAAGACAAATCGCCAACGCACTTGCCTGCGCACGCCCCGCGTGAGACGCTGGAGATTAGAGAAGACACCAAGGGAGAGTCACCGTGACCCAGATCAATCGCCGCACGCTTCTGGCCGGAGCCGCTGCCACCGGCGTGCTCGCCGCAACCGCGTCGATGGCGCAAAGCGACAAGATCAAGGCGAACCCGAACCTTTCGGGCAAGAGTATCCTTATCACCGGCTGCTCAAGCGGGTTTGGCCGCCTCGCCGCGGAGGATTTTGCCCGTCAGGGCGCGAAGGTTTTTGCTTCGATGCGCCGCATGCCGCGCAAAGAGGCCGAAGAGCTGCGCATTCTTGCGCTCAATGAAAAGCTCGACCTTCAGGTGCTCGAAATCGATGTGACCTCCGACAAACAAGTCGAGGACGGGGTGAAACAGGCGGTCCTAGCCGCGGGCGGAAAACTCGATGTCCTGATCAACAACGCCGGCATTTCCTACGGCGGACCGGTCGAGATTCAGGACATGGACGCAACGCGCCACATGTTCGAAACCAACGTTTTTGGCCCCCAGCGAATGGCGCGCGCGGCGCTTCCGGCGATGCGCGAGGCCAAGAGCGGACTGATCATCAACGTCTCGTCTCAGCTCGGGAAGGTGATCGTGCCCGCCTATGGCCAATATTCGCCGACGAAGTTCGCGCTTGAGGCGATGAGCGAGGCCATGGCTTACGAACTCGTTCCACATGGCATCGACGTGACCGTCATCCAGCCCGGCGGCTACCCGACCGAAATCTGGAAGAACGCCAATGAGAACACCCAGCGCCTGCTGGAACGCGCGGATGAAAGGCACACGAGCGGCTACACGCAGCTGATCGCGCAGCTTGGTCAGCGTACCGGCGGCGGGACGACCGATCCGATGGACGTACCGCGCGCGATGGCTGACGTGATCGCCATGCCCGCTGGCACCCGCCCGCTGCGCCGCGCGGTGCATCCCGGAAACAAGCCACAACTGCCGCTTAACGAACTCGCCGCGAAAGTGCAGACCGACTGGCTGGGCGCGTCGCCCTATGGCCCCTGGATCAAGGCGGTGCATAACGCGTAATGCGGCTCAATCAGGTTACGGTCGGCTGCCTCGACTACGCCGCTTCTGTTGCCTTCTATCAAGCGCTGGGACTGCGGCTGATTGTTGACGCGCCGCCGCGCTATGCCCGCTTCGAAACCGCGACAGGCGAAACGTTTTCGGTGCATGAGGTGAACGAGGTCTCGTCGTCCACGACGGTCGTCTATTTTGAGACCGAGACGCTTGACGAAACGGTCGAGGCGCTCAAAGGGGCGGGCCTGACATTCACTTGTGATCCCGTCGATCAGAGCTGGGGCTGGCGCGAGGCGCGCCTGCAAGATCCGGCCGGTAACGAAATCTGCCTGTTCTGGGGCGGCGAAAACCGGCGGTTCCCTCCTTGGCGCGTTGACGGGGCTCGCACACACGACGCCAGGGAATAGTTCGATGGGTTTTAAATGCGGTATTGTGGGCCTGCCGAATGTCGGCAAGTCCACCTTGTTCAACGCGCTGACCGAGACGCAGGCTGCGCAGGCCGCAAACTACCCTTTCTGCACAATCGAGCCGAATGTGGGCCAGGTTGCCGTGCCCGATGAGCGCTTGGATAAAATCGCCGCTATCGCCAAGAGCGCCAAGGTCATCGCCACCCAGCTCAGCTTCGTCGACATTGCAGGGCTCGTCAAAGGCGCAAGCGCTGGTGAGGGTCTGGGCAACCAGTTCCTGGGCAACATTCGCGAGGTCGACGCCATCGTCCACGTCCTGCGCTGTTTCGAGGACGACGACATCCAGCACGTCTCCAACAAGGTCGATCCGATAGCCGACGCCGAAATTGTCGAGACCGAGTTGATGCTGGCCGACCTTGAAAGCCTGGAAAAGCGGGTCTCCAATGCGGAAAAGCGTGCGACGGCGGGCGACAAGGAGGCAAAGATTCTCGCCAGCGTGCTGGGGCAGGCTCTCGGCCTGCTGCGCGAGGGAAAGCCCGCGCGGCTGACCGAGCCCAAGGACGAGGAAGAGGCCAAGGCGCTGCGTCAGGCCCAGCTTCTGACGGCCAAACCGGTGCTTTATGTCTGTAACGTTGCCGAAGAGGAGGCGGCTGAGGGCAACGCGCTATCCCAGGCTGTCTTTGCCAAGGCCGAGGCCGAGGGCGCGCAAGCGGTGGTTGTCTCCGCCGCGATCGAGGCCGAACTGGTCGCGATGCCGCCGGAGGACCGCGCGGAATACCTCGCTGAGCTCGGCCTCAACGAAAGCGGCCTCGCCCGCGTGATCCGCGCGGGATACAGGCTGCTGGGCCTGCAGACCTTCTTCACCGCCGGCCCCAAGGAATCGCGCGCCTGGACTTTCCCCGCTGGAGCCAAGGCCCCGCAGGCAGCCGGAGAGATCCACACCGATTTCGAACGTGGCTTCATCCGCGCCGAAACCATCGCTTACGAGGACTACGTGACGCTCGGCGGCGAAGGCCCGGCGCGCGAGGCGGGAAAGCTGCGCCAGGAAGGCAAGGATTACCTTGTTCAGGACGGCGATGTGATGCTGTTCAAATTCAACGTCTGAGCCGGTCGATCCTGCCGAGGGCAAAGCGGGCGATGGAACCAACGGGCGTGGCTCCGATCGCCCTTCACCTGGATGCTAGCGCCGATGGTCGTGATCCTCGTGATCGTGGTCGTGGTCGTGGTCGTCATGGTCGTGATCCTGGACGCCGTCCCCATCATGATCGTGGTCATGGCTTTTGTCTTCCGCCCGGCTTTCCTCGTAGTCGGCGGGGTCGATGAAGCCGCTGTTATCCGACTCACTGCCGCACGCGGCCAATCCCAGGACTGCCAGCGAAGCCCAAATTACGCGCATTGTCTGTCTCCTTCGATGAGCGCTCTGCCCGTCGCTCAATGTCTTCCGAACAGCTTCTCGACATCGTCCATCGAGAGCTTCACCCAGGTCGGGCGGCCATGGTTGCACTGGCCAGAGCGCGGGGTGGCTTCCATCTCGCGCAGCAGCGCGTTCATCTCGGCGACCGAGAGCACCCGCCCTGCCCTGACCGACCCGTGGCACGCCATGGTGGCGAGTGTGTATTCGAGCTTCTCGGCCAGCAGAAGCGACCCGCTTTCGTCTTCGGTGCCGTGCTTCGCGATGTCGTCCGCCAGATCGGTCAGAAGCTTTGTCGTGTCGGCCTTCGCGATGGCAGCGGGAACCGCGCGCACCAGCATGGCACCGGGACCGAAACGCTCAACCGCCAGTCCATACCGCGCGAGGCCATCGGCTGCCGCTTCGAGCCGGTCGCAATCGGCTTCGTCAAGCTCGACCACATCGGGCACAAGTAGAGCCTGCGAGCGCTTGGCGGCGGCGTCCGCGCCCGCACGCTTCAATCGCTCGAGCACAAGCCGTTCATGCGCGGCGTGCTGGTCGACGAGGATCAGACCGTCGGCGCTCTCGGCGATGATATAGGTGTTGGCGACCTGGCCGCGCGCTATACCGAGCGGGTAGTCTGCGGCGTCAGCGGGAATGGGTGCAGCCTCCTCGGCTCGACCCTGCAAGCTGGCAAACTCTGTCCGATCGTCGTGCAACATGAGTTCCTTCCCTTGAGGGAAGGGGTTGGGGATAGGTGCAGAGCGCTCCGAAGGATAGGGCAGCCCCCCCATCCCCGGCCTTCCCCCCGCGGGGAAGGGAGAAGAAGTGGGCTCCGCCTGCCAACGCTCCATCGCGGCGCGGTCCGGGCCTTGTACGCTGCGCCGATCACCGGTCGCGAGCGCTTGCCTGAGGCCCGACACGATAAAGCCGCGCACCCCCGAAGCGTCGCGAAAACGCACCTCGGTCTTGGCCGGATGGACATTCACATCGACATCTTGAGGAGGGATTTCGAGAAACAGCGCCAAGACCGCGTGTCGATCGCGCGCCAGCATATCCGAATAGGCCCCGCGCACCGCTCCGGTCAGAAGCTTGTCCTTCACCGGGCGCCCGTTGACGAACAGATACTGATGATCCGCGACCCCGCGATTATAGGTTGGCAGCCCGGCCAGCCCCGTCAGCCGGATCGCCCCGCTTGGCCCATCGCGCTCAAAGTCGATCGCGACCGCGTTATCCTTGAGTTCGCGCGCGACAATCTGCGCGACACGGGTGGCGAGATCTTCATCGCTCTGCGTACTGAGCGCTTTGCGCGTCTTCCCCTCGGCTCCGTTCTCCAGCGCAAAGGCGATATCGGGCCGCGCCATCGCAAGCCGGCGCACGACATCCATGCACGCGATGTATTCGCTGCGCGCGGTGCGCAGGAATTTGCGCCGGGCCGGGACCTTGGCGAACAGCTCCTCGACCCGCACGCGGGTGCCGACCGGCACCGCAGCGGGCCCGGCCTCGATCCGTTGGCCATGATCGACCACGACGCGCCACCCGTCAGCCGCGCCCTGCACGCGGCTTTCAATGGTGAGGCGCGCAACACTGGCGATAGACGGCAAAGCTTCGCCCCGAAAACCCAGGGTCGAGACAAGCTCAATCGCTTCATCGGGAAGTTTGGAGGTTGCGTGGCGCTCCAACGCCAGCTCGATATCCTCAGCGCTCATCCCGCAACCGTCATCGGTTACCTGCAAGCGGCTCAATCCGCCCTCGGTTAGTTCGACCGCGATTCGCGACGCACCGGCATCGATGGCGTTCTCGACGAGTTCCTTTAGCGCCGCCGCAGGGCGCTCAACGACCTCGCCCGCCGCGATACGGTTGACAAGATCGTCCGGTAATCGGCGAATGCGCGAAGGCTTCTGGGGCGGCGGAAAGGGCATTTGTCGCAAGCTACCTGTCAGCGACCGCAATTTCGAGGGCCACCGTGTATAATTACCAAATCAATTAACAAAATTTTTGGCCTTTTTGGCAAGGTTTCGCTAGGCGTCCATGGCATGGGACATCGGCCGGTCGGGTCATCGCGCACAGCGTCTTAATTACCGGATTGTTGAGCGGGGCCCATCAATCTTTGAGCCACCCCAGGCGCATCACGGAACAGAATAAAAATCATGAGCTTCTTTGCCAATCTTTTCAAATTCGGTTCGCAGAACATGGCCATTGATCTGGGCACCGCCAACACGCTGGTTTACGTTCAGGATCAGGGCATTATCCTCAACGAACCCAGCGTGGTCGCGATCGAGACCATCAACGGGATCAAGCGCGTCAAGGCCGTGGGCGATGATGCGAAGATGATGATGGGCAAGACACCCGATACGATCGAAGCCATCCGCCCGCTTCGCGACGGGGTGATCGCCGACATCGAAATCGCCGAGGAGATGATCAAGCACTTCATTCGCAAGGTGCACGGCAAGCGCAATCTGTTCCGTTATCCCGAGATCGTGATCTGCGTGCCTTCGGGCTCGACCTCGGTCGAAAAGCGCGCCATTCGCGACGCGGCTTCGAACGCGGGCGCTTCGGAAGTGCACCTGATCCTGGAGCCGATGGCGGCCGCGATCGGCGCAGACATGCCCGTGACCGAGCCGGTCGGCAGCATGGTTGTCGATATCGGCGGCGGCACCACGGAGGTCGCGGTGCTTTCGCTGCGCGGCCTTGCCTACACCACTTCGGTGCGGACCGGCGGCGACAAGATGGACGAAGCGATCGTCTCTTACGTGCGCCGACATCACAACCTCTTGATCGGTGACAGCACCGCGGAACGGATCAAGAAGGATTACGGCATCGCTGTTGTGCCGGAAGACGGCGCGGGTGAGAGCATCACGCTCAAGGGTCGCGATCTGGTCAACGGGGTGCCAAAGGAAATCACGATCAATCAGGCGCATGTTGCCGAAGCGCTTTCCGAACCGATCGGCGCGATCGTCGAGGGCGTGCGGATTGCGCTCGAGAACACAGCTCCTGAGTTGGCCGCCGACATCGTCGATCAGGGTATAGTGCTTACCGGTGGCGGCGCGCTCATCCGCCGTCTTGATGAGCACCTTCGGGAGGAGACCGGGCTGCCGGTATCCATTGCGGAAGATCCGCTTACATGCGTGGCGGTCGGCACGGGCCGGGCCATGGAAGATCCGGTCTACCGCGGAGTTTTGATGACGGCTTAAGTGCGGTCGGACCCCCTGTGTCAAGAGGGGGCTGCTGAGAAGGGACTTGGAGCCATGGCGCCGTCAGCCTCGCGCCTATCGGGCTTTTCGAAGAAAGCGCAGTACTCGGTCTTTACCGGGTACCTTCTGGCGACTCTTGGCGCTCTGATTGGTCTTGGATTGCTGGCGCTGTCCTTGTGGCAGCCCTCGACGTTTGCGCCTTTGCGCGGTGCGGCGCAGGACGCCGTTTCGCCGGCGGGAGAGGCAACGGCCGCGGTCCGTTCGGGTTCCGGCGGCGTCGTGGACACAATCGCGGCCTATTGGCGCGCGGGCTCGCAGAACGCCGCGCTTCGCGAAGAGGTCGAAATTGCGCGCATTCGGTTGGCAGAGGCTGAAGCCGTGGCTGCGGAGAATGCGCGGCTCAAAGCGTTGCTGGCCCTTGCCCAGGGCGAAATCGAACCGGTCGCAACCACCCGCCTGATCGGCTCGAGTTCGACCAGCAGCCGCCGTTTCGCCTATGTTGGCGTGGGCCGAACCGATGGTATCGAGCCGGGAATGCCGGTGCGCTCCGCGCGCGGTGTCGTCGGGCGCATTCTTGAAGTGGCGCGCAACTCCTCGCGCGTGCTTCTGTTGACCGACAGCGAGAGCGTTCTCCCCGTCCGCCGAGCGTCCGATGACACGGTCGCGTTCGCGGAAGGGCGCGGCGATGGGCTGCTGCGCATCCGCCTGATCAATCTTGGCCTCAACCCTCTGGCAGAGGGCGACATCTTTGTGACCAGCGGCGCTGGTGGATATTATCGGCCCGGCGTCGCCGTGGCGGTGTTGACGAACCTGGCGTCTGATGGCGGTATCGCTCGTCTCATCGCGGATCCGTCGGCGACCGACTTTGTCAGCGTCGAGCCGGTTTTCGATGAGGCCGCCGTGTCCACCGCGAGCACCGCGTCGGAAGTGCGGATCGATGATGACACGGCCGTATCCCCCGGCACGCAGGCGATTGAATGATGGAGCGCCTTGCCCCCGCCGCGCGCTCCGACCGCTATGGCAGTCGCATCAATCGCGACCAGTCCCCCTGGCGCGCTCTGAGCGTCCCTTACCTCACGATAATGCTCGCATCTCTCCTGCCCTTCGTTTTGCTCGCCGACGTCATGCCGATCGCGCCCCCGCTCGGCTTTCTGATGTTTATAGGTTGGCGGATCATGCGTCCCGGCCTCCTTCCTCTTTGGGCCGGTGTGCCCTTGGGCGTCTTTGACGATCTGTTCAGCGGCCAGCCCTTTGGTAGCGCCATCCTGCTATGGTCCATCACCATGATCATAATCGAGTTGATTGAGAGCCGCTTCCCCTGGCGCGGCTTCTGGCCGGACTGGTTCACAGCCGGTCTAGGGACGACCCTCTATATTCTGGCTGCCATGCTGGTTTCCGGAACTGAGCCCACGGCTGCGATGGGCCTTGCAGCGCTTCCTCAGATTGCGCTCGCTATTCTCTTGTATCCTTTCCTTGCGCAATTGATCGCAGGGCTCGACCGCTTCCGCCTGTCTCGCTCGCGGAGGATCGGGTGAAGAGCTGGTTTTCGAGCGGCGGGCTGACCAAGCGCTCTCAGGTTGTCAACGCGGTTACTCTCAAGAACACTTTTGATCGCCGCAGTGTTCTCATCGGCAGCGTGCAGGGCGGCGTCGCGGCGCTGCTTGCGGTGCGCATGGGGTACCTCGCCATCGCCGAAAACGAGAGATATCGGCTCGAATCCGAAAGCAACCGGGTCAACCTGACGCTTATCCCGCCGCGCCGCGGGTGGATCCTTGATCGCAACGGCTCCCCCCTTGCCTCGAACCGTGCCGATTTTCGCGTCGATGTGATCCCCGAACGCCTTTCCGAACCCGACGCGATGATCGAGCAGATCGGATCGCTGCTCAAGCTGGAGCCGGACAGGATCGCCGATATCAAACAGGAAGTGGCGGTCTCCAGCGGCTATCAGCCGGTCGAAGTCGCCAGTCGCCTGAATTACGAACAGTTTGCCGCGCTCAGCGTGCGCCTGCCCGACATGCAAGGCGTAGTGCCGCAACGCGGCTTTTCACGTTTTTACCCGATCGGGCCAAGCGTTGGTCATCTGATCGGCTATGTGGGTCCGGCAAACGCCGAAGAATACGCGGAGGAGGATCGAAACCCCTTGCTGGTCACGCCGGGCTACAAGATCGGCAAGGACGGTCTTGAGAAGCAGTTCGAGAAGGAATTGCGAGGCACGCCCGGAGCGCGGCGCGTCGAAGTCACGGCGAGCGGACGTATCATCCGTGATCTCGAAACCCGTGAGGACATCCAGGGAGATCCGATCCAGCTCACGATAGACGGTCCCTTGCAGGACTACGCCTCGCGCCGGATCGGGCTTGAAAGCGGCTCGGTGGTCGTGATGGATTGCGACACCGGCGATCTGCTTTGCATGGCATCCATGCCAAGCTTTGATCCCAACAGCTTTTCCGACGGCATTGGCAGCGTCGAATACGCCATGCTGCGCGAAGACGAACGCGTGCCCCTGCGCAACAAGGTGCTGCAAGGCCTTTACCCGCCGGGTTCGACCATCAAGCCCATGCATTGCATGTCCTTCCTTGAGGCCGGCATCGATCCCGAGGAGTCGATCATATGCGGTGGTGGCCGGCGGATCGGGAACCGCTTCTTCCGCTGCCACTCCAACCATGGCCGCGTGGATATGAACAAAGCCATCGCCCAAAGTTGCGACAGCTATTTCTACCACTTCGCACAGCAGGTCGGCTTCGATCGGGTCGCGGACATGGCCACACGCTTTGGGATGGGGCAGCAGTTTCCCCTTCCAGTCGGGAGCCAGTTCTACGGGACAGTCCCCAACCCGTCCTGGAAGGAGGAAAAGTTCGGCCGCAAGTGGGAGCCGTATGATACCGTAAACGCCTCGATCGGTCAGGGATACTACCTCGCCAGCCCGCTGCAACTGGCGGTCCAAAGCGCGCGGCTTGCGACGGGAAACATTATCAACCCACGCCTCATCATGGACGATACGGTCAGCAAGCCCCCGAGCTACAATTTCGGCGCTCAGGAGATCGCGTATATCCGCCAGGCAATGAGCGATGTGGTCAACGGCGCCGGGACCGCCAGACGGGCGCGGCTGCCGATCGAGGGCGTCGAATTGGCGGGAAAGACGGGCACAGCGCAGGTTGTCTCGCTGAGCGTCTCCGACGGACGAAGCGGCCCGTGGAAGTATCGCGACCACGGCTTGTTCGTTTTCTTCGCCCCTTTCGACAAGCCTAAATATGCGGGCGCGGTCGTGATCGAACACGGAGGGGGTTCAGGCTCTGCCTATCCCATTGCGCGTGACGTCATGACCTTCCTTTTCGATCCGCAAAAGGGGCTCGACGCTTTGCGCGAACTCGAAAAGCAGTGGGGCGGGACAGCGCAGGAACGGCTCGAGAAACGCTACGCGGCCTACGCGGCCGAGCGCGGGGCGACGGTCACACCGCCCCCACGCCGCGATGAGGATATCTTCGATCAGGTCGAAGCTGAGGCCCGGCTCGCCGCGCAGCAGTCCGAGGCGATCGCCGATGACGTGATCGTCCCGCGAGAGGACCAGACCGCCTCGGGCTCACCGCCTCCCGATGCGACGGCCATTCCGGGCATAGTGGGAGCGAGACGGTGAGCGCCCAAAGATCCGGTATCATCCCCTACCCCATAGCTCGCCAGCCCTGGGGAATGCTTATTCCTCTGTTTGCCCTGGTGGCCTTTGGCGCGGCTGTCCTCTACTCTGCGGCCGGTGGCTCCATGCAGCCCTACGCCAGTTCGCACGTTCTGCGTTTTGGCGTCGCCCTTGTCATAGCCCTGGTGATATCGGCGCTCCCGCGCGACTTCGTGCGGCTGATGACCTACCCCGCCTATGTGGTCGTGCTCCTGATGCTCGTTGCCGTGGAAGCGATGGGCGCGCTGCGCGGAGGGAGCCAGCGCTGGTTGCAGCTGGGGCCCATGGTGCTGCAGCCGTCCGAATTGATGAAGCCTGTCATCGTGGTCACGCTTGCCCTGTTCTACTCCTCGCTACCCAACAGCATGGTCACCAATTGGCGCGCCCTGTTTGTGCCCGGGGCGATGATCGTTATGCCGGTCGGGCTCGTGCTGATGCAGCCCGATCTGGGCACAAGCCTGGCCATCGCTTTCGGCGGCGGCGTCGTGATGCTCTTGGCTGGGCTTCCGATGCGGTGGTTCATAGGAGCGGGCGCCGCCGCCGCCGCTCTGGCTCCGCTCGTCTTCCTCTTCGGCCTGAAGGAGTATCAGCAGCGCCGCGTCATGACGATGTTCAATCCCGAAGAGGACGCGCTGGGAGCGGGCTATCACATTACCCAGTCCAAGATAGCCATCGGCTCGGGCGGGATCTTCGGCAAGGGCTTCAACAACGGATCGCAAAGCCACCTGCAATACCTGCCCGAACCGCACACCGATTTCGTCTTCGCGACGATGGCAGAGGAGTGGGGCCTTGTCGGCGGCCTGTTCGTGATTGCCGTGTTCAGCGTCATCCTGCGCTGGGGCATGGGAGTGGCGCGCGCAAGCCGTGATCGGTTCGCCAGTCTGATCGCCGCCGGCATGAGCGCAACGATCTTCTTCTACATAGCTGTCAATCTGATGATGGTGATGGGAATGGCTCCGGTTGTCGGTATTCCCCTACCCTTCATGAGCCATGGCGGGTCTTCGATGCTTACGAACATGATCTGCATCGGGGCCTTGATGATGGTCCGCCGCTGGAACCAGAACGCACCCAAAGGGGGGCTTTCGGGCACCTAAACCGTGACAAGCCCAAGCTTGAGCGCCGCGACGGTTGCACCAACGCGATCCGAGACGTCGAGCTTGGCGTAGATGCGTCGCGCGTAAGTCTTCACTGTGTCGGGTGCGATACCGAGGATTTGCGCGATGGCGGCAAAGGATTTGCCGCGCACCACCCATTGCAGGACTTGCCGCTCGCGTTCCGACAATTCGGGAGTGGCGTCCATCGCATCGAGCAGGACGCAGATCCTCTGGTGCGCGGCTTGGGGCACCGCGCGCACAAAGCCGAGTGTTTTGGGCGCAATCTCGCAAATCGGCTTGCCGAAATCGAACGAGGCGTAGGCGTTGCGCCCGCGCGGACCAAACAAGGGTAAGCCAAAGCCATAACGCAGCCCCTCCTTATCCATCGCCGCGAAATAAGCTTCGTTTGCCGCCGTGTTGGGCGCTGCGCTGCGCGCATCCATCCAGCTCAGTATGGCGCCGCGCTGCATCGTCCGCTCCGGGATCGGATCGCTCTTGCGAAATTCCTCGTCCTCGTAGCGAGCCAGCCACTCCTCCCTAAAGCCGTCGGCGTAGACCAAAGCGTGAGCTGAGTTCTGCGCGTCGAAAGGCTGTGTGAGATGATAACTCTGCCGGATCACGCCCTGATCCCGGCACAGCTGGCTCGAATAGAGCAGGATTTCCCCGATATCGCTGAGGCCCTCGATCGTTTCGAAATGCCGCTGCATGATACGGCTTTATACCTTATGTCACCCATTTGGGCGACTTTCCGTTGACGTAAGGCACAGTAAAGAGGGTCCAGGCCTCTTGAGGCTCGGGCGTTCGGGTCGCCGTCTGCGGAGCATCGCGCCGCAGGCCAAAGTGTTGGACGCTCGATGAAAGTCCTGGCGGTGGGGTTCCCCCACAATGATCCCTGCCGTCAGGCAACCGATACCGTAAGCCAGGCAAGCCGCACCCGCCTGGAGACTCCGCGACCCGTTGCCCTGCGCATCGCTTTCGACATCGAGCAAATCGAGATCGCAGCAACCGGACATGACGGAACGGACACGCCCGCTCCTACCAAAGCTTTCTTGCCCAAACCGACCGCGATTGGATTTCCAACAAGGAATGCCTTGATCTGCGGCGGCGGATCGCTAAATGCAACGCCTCTCGCGATTCGAGACCGGCCCCATGGCCTCTCGACCCGCGCACCCGGATCATGGGCTCGCAGCCTGTTCGGTGTGGACGCATAGCTCAGTTGGTAGAGCAGCTGACTCTTAATCAGCGGGTCCTAGGTTCGAACCCTAGTGCGTCCACCATTTTTCTCAATATGCTCAGCCAGTTGTTCGCTCCAACATCCCCTAGAGCCCACCACGCGATACTCGTGTAAGCCTGGTGTAAGTCCTATCCCCAGTGACCTTCAGAGTGGCATTATGAACTGACCATCATCTTCTGCTGGGAGGAGGTCGCTTCTGACATTCTGTGCATTTCTTGACTCGACTTGCATCAAAACATCATCAGATTGGATACGTGAAGCGAGCCAGCGTCTACGCCAAGCATCGGCTATCAGATCGACACTTGCTTGCTTGGCTGGTTTTCGCGAAGACAACCCAATCAGTTGGTCTTTTGCTTGTTCGTTCAACGCGCAAGCATAGAAAAGCCTTGGCGTAGCGTGGTTCAGTACGTCATCGCTTTCGATGCCTAGTGCATCCAGACCTTCACGAACTTGGCGCAACCGTGGGCTGGTGCCTTCACCAAACCGATTGTTAATCCTGCGCGCGCCGTATGAGTCTTCTGAGAATTGTCTTAGCCTTTGTACGGTTTCAGCACCCATGTGAACGGTACCGTATCCCGCCGTGGTCTCCTCAAGCTTCTCCCATTCCAATCCGTCCTTCAAGCCGCGGAATGTTCCGGCTTGCAGTCTCAGTCGATTGTATTGGCTCGAACCACGTCCGTACAACGAGGTTGTCGTCAGCACCTTCAAATCCGCCGGACGACTGATCGGCCTACCAGCCATTTGCGAGCTGATAATGCTTACCTGGTCTTGGTACTTCGATCTCCAAGCCTCATGTGCCTCGCGCGAGGCCGCTAAGAGGGCCACAAGTTTTCCACCTAAGAGAGCGTTGTAAGGCGCAACCGCTCCGCAGACCGACAAGTCAGCAATCTGGCTAGCCAATCCTGCCTTTCTGAACTCCTGAAGCGCTACTGAGATGGCTTGGGCGCCCTGCCTCTCAGCCAGAAAATGGTCTAACAGATCATCGCCACGAAGCTTTCGGTCGAGACTCTCAAAGGTAATTTTTGCCTTCATTAGCTTAGCAAGCGTTTCCGCGCGCTTGCGAACATAAAGCACCTCCCCCGACGCTTTATGCCAATCAGCTTCGGACCAGCCCTGATGTGCGGCATCTTTCTGGGATTGGACTTGCCCTTTCGACGCAGCGTAAGCCGCTTTCAACTGGTTCTCACGTTTGGCAGCTGCCCCTGCAGCTTTTTGCTCTAGCCTAAAGATCAGGTTCTCTGTGGGGTTCGCTATCTCGTCAATGTCAGCCAGGTCATCGAAGCGGATCTCACTAGCGCTTTGACCGACCCTATCCGCCAGAGCGGCAAGAGTATCATCAATAGGCCACACGCCTCTCTGAAGTGCGTCAATGAAGGGCTCTGGCGTCCATTGAAGCCAATTGTCACGTGGCTTGGTTCTTAGGATCGGGCTTGCGAGCTGAGCAATTCCTATCACCGGTCGATTTGGTCTAGCGTCATTCCGGATCAAAATCGGCAACTGCCTCCCTGGAATCGAGCGATACTCGAGGGACCAGGTGTGCCTAAAGAACCGCCAGATATCCATCAGCCGAAGCCCGGTGGTCGCACACCTCGCTCCTTCTTCGACCACTTCAAGGGATGGGCGCACAATTTTACGCAGGTCCTTCAAAGTAGCTTCAAACGGCTTGTCGCGAGTTGTGCGGAGCAAAGCCGCCAATTCAGCGCCATCGTCAACAAGATCGAGCACTGAAGACTTTACGCCTCCACGCCAGCGCTTTGCCATCACACGATCCAAGAACTTCTGCACACTCGGGTCTTGCAACTGACGCTTTCGACCAACTTGCAATGCATGCCTCAGTCTGAGCTTCGCATCCTCGGCTGTCTCGGTGCCGGTCTTAAGACCAGGAGGAACAAGTTCAATCGATCGGGTCAAAGCAGAAATGCTCCATCCCTGATCAAGCAAATCTGCAAGCACCAAGGCCGTTGCTCTCAGTTGCAGGCTCCAAGGCTCATTCCGCCATGTCACGTCCAAGCTTCTTAATGACGCTCGCAACGATTCACCTTGCTCCTGCTTGGTGCGGATATATGCACATAGCTTGGACATGATCGCCGGCGGCAAATAGGGCGTCACTTTGCGCACCTCTGAAGCCATCGATCGGTCCCCTTTTTTCGTTGCCAGAATCAAATCCGGGCCCCCCGTTAGGGGGGCCCGGTTGTTATTGCACGATTGTGGCTACGAATCTAAGCGGCTGCCTTCGTGTCTTCCTCATCATTTTCTTCTTCATTGCTGGTGACCTGCAATTGCAACTGGCCCAATGAAAGCTCCAGTTTACGGGACCATTCTCCAATTTCAAATTGATACCAGTCTCTTTGCGTGTCCTTTGTGTCCAGAATCCGGTCACCAATCGAGAATAGAAGCAGTTCCAATGCCGCCCGAACATCAGGCGTACTCTTGGGACCAGAATGTACTTCCTGGAAGAAACGGGATGCTTTGTTGATAAAAAGAGCTTTGGCTCCACCGATTTGTTCAACCCGAAAGATAGGCGCTCCAGCCGAATTGTCGAAAGCTACCTTGTACCCTCGATCTTTTATTTCGAGTTCGAGTTGCCGCCTCGTCGTGTCAGGGTCGACACCAGTCTCGCTAGAACGCCGCGCTGCTTCACGCTCTAGGCCTTCTTCACCTCGCTTCTCTCGACGCTCTGCATCGTCCTTGTTCGGGCGTGGATCAGCGAGTTCTGCCGCGCGCTCCATAGCTTCCTCAGAAGCTCTTTTCTTGTTCTTATCCTGCTCCCGAATATTTTTGAGCTCTGCATTCTTCTCTTTGAATTTCGCGCGAAGATGATCAATTGCCTTACTTAGTCCAGCCTCGCGAAGCCTATCCCAGATTTGCTCGGACACATCAACGCGTTGCTTCGAAGTCGAGATATTGAAATGCTCATCGAGCTCAGCTGGGAAATCGATTTCCACCTTGATGTAGCGATCATTCGTCTGGAAAGACGTTAATGGATTTCGCGTGACGACATCAATTATCCGTCCATTTCGAGAGAAGATAAAACCGTTGAATTTCCGAAGGATAGAAAAGCGATCATTCGCATTATTCGCGGTTGCCTTCTTCATCTTGTCTAAAGAAGCGAAATCTGGACGCATGTATGACATTCGGACGGTGATCTTGCCCTTCACCGCCTTGGTCTTTGGGTCTTTCACATCGATTACAATCGGCTCCAACGCTTCTGCGCGTTGCTCATCCAAGTCATAGTATCGATATCCCGGCGTAATGAACAACGGATCGATAGGTTGAACAAGCTCTCCGTTGACCACAATGTCGAAGTCACCCCGCAGCTTGTGGTAAGTTACTCCAAAGTGTTCCATAAGAAACTTATGCAACCCACTGGTGGTGGTCCGCTCGATGCGGTCCAGTTTTTCCATGACTACGATAGTTCCGTGGTCCCAATCACCACCGAGTTGCTCGTCGATGTATTTACTCACAAAGGCCGGGAGTTTGGCCTTGCGCGCTTCAGGCACGACGATCAGACCATCCTTGTTGGTGTTACGTCCTTCGGAAATATCCTCGACGTCGATTGTTACAGCGTTGAGTTCACCATCGCTCGTCTTTGAGAATACGGTGTATTTCGTACCTTGGCTAATAGCCGAACTCGGCAGGCCATACCCGTAGCGACCAAAGCCAGTTCGGTCGCCCTCTCTGTGAGTACCGCCCCAAGTAACCGCAGCGCGAACCATCTCAGGTTCCATGCCGTGGCCATTGTCTAGCACCGCGATTTCAGTCGGCTTCTTCTGGGATGTGCTGCCGCCATATCCAAAAATCACATGGATTTGGTCTGCGCCGGCCTGGTAACCATTATCGATCTGCTCGTCGAGCGCAGTTCCCGTGTGCTTGTATCCAATATCACGGATACCGCGGACGAATGCATCTCCCACGGTAAGACCAAAATTGAACTTCTTGCGCTTGAGTTCTTCGACGTACTTCCTTTGTTGCTGAAGTGCAGAGGTAGTCATGTTTGTTCTCCGAATCTGAAATTTGCTTATCACGCCAAAAGGGCGTCACGTTGAGGGATGAGGATCGTAGCCAAGCGCTTGAGGGCTTTCTTGCGCAGCTTAACGACCGCAGATGCGCTGATCTCGAGCGCCTTGGCCGTCTGGGTGACGGTATGGTCCGAAAAGAAGATTGACCGGATCACCTCACGCTGACGAGGAGGAAGGTTTTCGACGGCAGTATTCACTTCTTCCCCGGCAGCATCCTTGGCCACCTGAATATCAGGTGTAGGAGCATAATCAGGGATTTGGAAAGGACGTCCATCCTCGCCGGGCACGTCCAGAAGTTGATCGAGCGACGTTACGCTCAAATAAGGCGAGCAGTAGATATGGCTGTCCAGGGGGTTAGCCATGGCAGGTCTCCTTCGACTAGTGTTCGAGGAGGCTCTGCAAGAGGCCTAAGTCAACGTTTCGAACGTTGGATCCAGTCCGCCTGTTTTGCCAGGAGTATTTAACCCCCAGAGCGAACCTCCTTGACTATCAGTGTATGCTCTTGAAGTCTGATTGTTAACCCCCCCTTCACCATAGTTGGAGGGAACGCACACCAAGGATTAGAAATGGGCGAAATCTACGGCCTCTATTCTACGAGAAAGGGACATATCCAGTATGTCGGTCAAACCGAATATTCAGCACAGAAGCGCCTCGATTTGACGGTCACTAAAGCACTCGACAAGGAACCGGGGGCTCTTTTCGAATGGGTCCGCGAGGAATGGCGCAACGACAGTGAGGTCCGCTACCATGTGCTACAGGACGATATAATCCCTGCCGACCTAGATATGTATGAAGGTTATTGGAACCAGCAGTTTGGCGGATTGCTCAATGTGAAGCCACCAGCCGATCTGAACCGAACGACCACTGAGATTGGGCAAGGCATTCATGAAGACATTCGCGTGCTTCTGAAGGGCGAAACGCAAGCGGAAGATTGATGCGGACTATTGGCCGCAAGCTGTTGACAACAATCAATACCTGCTCAATTGTGGAACGCAGCGTGAACAAAGGTGCAGGATCGATGGCAGAAGTCATACAATTTCGGAACTCATCGAGCTTGAGTTTTGAAGACATCTCAAGTGAGCGATGGCGCGAATACAGGTTCCCGGACGGGCAGACCGTGCGAATTGAGAACCCACTAAAACTCCACGTCAGCGATAACGGTCATCGTATCTTTGATGCATCCGGTGTTTCTCACTACGTGCCTTTAGGTTGGGTCCACTTGAAGTGGGAAGCTGGCGACGGGGAGCCCCATTTCGTTACTTGAGTAACTCTATAAACTCAGTTTTTCTTTTGCGATCGTGACCAAGCCCACGATCAGGCCAGCAATGGCCGCAGCGATGATTACAGGCACATTGTTATTTGGGTCGCTGTAACTCCTGACAATAAACGGCGCTGCAAAACCGATTGCCACGATTGCTATGTAAGCGATGACCCAACCCCATGACGGTTTGATCTCGATTCCCATTTGGAAGTCTTGCCACACCAGTTTGTCAGTTCCAGTTTCGACGCGTTGAAAAGACAGATCAGTCGATGTGCCCAGTATCTTTCTGATCGTCTTGAAGCGAAACACAATCCGATCATAACGTGTGTCTAGCACCCGATTGCTCCCATTCAGAAAGCGGATGCCATCATCCTCATCTGCCAACCTTAGTGTGCAGTCTGGAAAGTCCTTCCTAGGGTGAAAATGGTACACCTCGATTTCGTACTTTCGTCCTGCCCGCAATTCGAAGCTCAGACGGCCATCGGCGACCATTGGAGAAACTGGCTCTGCAGTCTTCGAGTCCCTTAGCTCGGTGAAACGATAGAATGGAACTTCATCGTTGAAGTTGGGTGTCTCGCTAAGCCCATTGATTACGCCCTCCCAAGCACCGAGGCTTCCCCCCTCCTCAACTAAACTCGAAGCTCCAACCCCACCAAACAGCCAGTATCTACCTTCGATGATGTGCTGGTCGTTGTAGTCCGGCAGTGCCAACGGAAGCGCCCGAATTGCCGAGTTGAAAGCTGAAAGCCCATCGGTCTTGCAGAATTCACCTAGCTCGAGAGTTAAAGTGACGGTTGACCCCAGTTCGTGGACACCCACAATTTTGGCAAAACGAATAGGAAAGAGAACAGGAGTTAGTGTCGTATCCTTCTGATCGACAAATAGTATGAGTGCTTCTTGAGCATCGTGGTATGTCGCTTCTCCTATGCGGTTCTTGATCCCACCGTCGATCCAATCGAGCGCGTATCGAAACTGGTGACTGAAGCCAACGGGCTTGGCGAGAAGATCGACGAGGCTCTGAGAATATCCTCCACGACTGTTGGACGAAAGAAGAATATCCATTGACTACCTCAGACAGGATTGAGTGTTCGAATTAGGTTTCAGTCCCAAGAATAGCGCACAAACCTGACTTTTGGACAGGCACCTACATGAACTTCTCCCAAGACCTTACTGCGCCCACAACATCAGCCATCTCTCTGGGACAAACTTTTCCCGCTTTGATGCTCGGGACTATGTAGGCATCAATCCATGTGTCCATCGAACCGCACCAAGAAACAATGGGGGATGGTGTCGGCGAAGTGGCCGCCTCTAAGCGTCGTAATCGTCTTTTCAAAGCTCGCGTCTGCATTCAACGCACACACGATGCCAAGAAGCCACTCAGGTCTCTTTCGCCAAAGGCCGAGCATCTCCTATCCGACGAGCGATCACCTAAGAGCATGGCAACTCTCAAGAGCCTCTATTCTAGCTTCTAACTCTTCTGCCACGCGCACGTCCGACAGGACCTTCACACTCTCGATGATCTGACGCCCCGCATCGGGTGCGAGCACGCCTCCGGCCACGGCAGCGAGCACCTGTGCAAGCTGGTCACCGGTGGATGCATCTGGGTCGAGGGCAAACTCCACCCTTTCCATTTGTGCCTTAATCGCTGGCGCAATACGCCCCAGGATGAGGGCCGCCGCACCCACATCACCCTCAAGCGCCTTAGCCACAACAGCATCAATAACCCCGTCCGCATCCTCAAGCATACGCTCGACTAGCTTTGTTCGGGCGCTGGAGCCCTTTGGGCGACCTGCCGGGTTCGGACTCCTCATACCGGGGTACCAGTTAGGATTTCCTGCCGGCCGCTTCGTCTCCGTTGAAGCCCGTTCAACGGTCACCTTGCCAGTTTGCCACGGCGGAGCGCTTTGCACCGTCATGACCCGGCGTCCGTTTGAAACAAGAGACACAGATCAAATTCTTGCTGCATTGAACGCTGACTTTCAGTGACGGGGGATACACATGCCTTACCGCATAAGAAAGTCGCCAGAAGGTCCGCAACAGAAATCAAATATATCAGCGCATTAGGTCTGAGTAAGGCGCAATGACCCACTAATTCGATATTTGTTGGTCGGCTCAATCGCGTCTTGATGACCACAATTGCATAGGTCTATTTGTGAGCACTGATGGACGTAGTTGAAGAAAATCTAGCCAACTGGGGTGGATCACTATTTCAGAGTATTCCTCTCGCCGGGCTCATTTCCCGGAACGCAATCGCATATAAATGGAAATCCCTTTATCGGGTATGGATGCTAAGGGAACTCACCCTATGGCGCGAGCATGATGTGCTGGTCCAATCGTATGCACTTTACAAGCAGGGCCATGGACTTGGTGCCCGAACACTACTGAGAAGTGGGCTTGAAACACTCGCGACGCTCACCTTCCTAAATATGCTGATGCAAGATGTGCTCGATGGAAAGGTAGACTTCCATACTTTCTCAGAAAAGACTGCCGTGCTTTTGCTGGGGTCGCGCAACAACGATGCGATGCCCGTAGCAATCAATATTCTGACCGTATTAGGGAAATGCGACAAGCGATACCCCGGCATCATGAAGCTATACACGGGCCTGTCAGAGAGCACCCATCCAAACTACGAGGGGCTAATGTGTGGTTACTCAAAAACTGACTATGATGAGTACGAGACCACTTTCTCAAATCTTTGGATGGAGAACCTCGGGGGACGACATCTGGACGAGATGATGTTTTGCATCGAGACCTTCTACCATGAGTACAACACAGTTTGGTCTGAACTAATTGTAAAATTAGAAGAATGGGTCGAAGCCAATGATGCCGACCTCGAAAGAACAAAGCCCAATAGCGCTTAGACCAAGTAAGCATGTTAGCAGTTAGCCCCGTTCACTATGCAGCCCAGCAAAGCGCGCGCATTCGAGCCCGACACAATTCCTCCTAGGCAGCCCAGACTAACGCGCTAACTTTCCTTACTTGCAGTACTAAGTATGTTGATTTTCTGCAGTTTGCAGCGCTAGCCACCCCAACGCTAATTGTGGCTACATTCATCTGTAAATTGTGAACTGGCGGGGCTTGCGTGGCTAGCTAAGTCACACTGGTAGCCCCGCCATGTCATAACTCAGTTGGAACTCAGCAGCCTATAGGCCTGCCCGGAATAGCCATACAACTCAGCCGCTTTGCTTTTGTTGACTTCCATTAGATTGCCGTTCGTGATCGCAGTCTTAATAGCCAAGTTGAGAGCGGCGGTATGACCAAGTCTGTGCTTTTCAAACGCGGCAAGACGCTGCGTTCGCTGCTGAAGGTACTTGCGTGGGATGATGGCCGCTTGCTGCATTTTGCCTGCGTGCTTGAGCCAACCTGGAATCTTGCCGGCAGGTAAGAACAGAAACTCTTTGCAAAGATCCAGCACCTTCTGCTCACGCCCACCATCCGTGCCCTCACCAACATCGCCAGCACGAATGCGATGTTCGAAGGCCGAAATGCCGTGTCTGATTAGCGTGATCGCCCATTCAACTTGTTTCAAATTGACTGTCGGTGCCGCTGGGTAGTCGCTCACCGCTAGTAAGGCAGAGACACGAAGGACCTTGAGATGGGCTCTGTTCCAGAGTTGCCTTCTCCCCTCATCATCGCCTGCAGCCCTAATATGTTGGTCACATTCGAGCGAGAATTGATCCAGTAGGGTTTGCGCATTCGTATCGACGATGACTTGCATGAAGTTCTCTTTAGAGCTGAGCAAGTCGGCCTGCCTCGCTATTTCAACAAAGTGAGCGACTAATTCAGGGTGGGGCTCCTTTAGGCGTTCTCGGTTCTCCTCAGGGCGCTCGCCGGTGTAATCAATGACGCAGAACCGGGACATAAAGCCATCGCCCATCATGGCCGATGTGATCGACTCGTAGAAATTAGTTGGCGTCGTCTCTCCTATTAGGCTGAACGCCACGCCATGCACCGAAGCAGCGTTCTCATCCCTGTTGCTATAGGTTATCCCGCCCGCGATGCTGTGTGGTCCCGATTTCGAATATAGATCGGTCAACGCCTTCCGATAGCTACGCACCGCTTGTTCGCGATCCTTCGCCATAGCCAAGAATTTGTGTCCAATTTCACTCGACACATTCACAAAGCAGGGCCTTTGAGCACAGGCTTTCACAAGCGCAGGTCCGGAGGCATAATCGCTAAAATCGAAGGCGTTAGCGACCTGGGGGTATTGTGAGGAAGCTGCGCGGACCAGCATCGTTATGCCGCTATGCATCGCTTCCTTCCCTATCGCCGAGCGCGCGACAAGGATAACAAAGAGATTCAGCCCAGTATCCGATATGCACCATGATCTTCCTGCAATCCCAGCCATCGCGCCCAGAGCCGCAACAATTGCTACCTCGGCCACCGGACGAGGTGCTTGGTCATAGACAAAGCGTGCAATCAGCCCAGTGAAACCTGGGGGGAATGCAAGCTGGCAATCAGCATTGAGAGGGTTTCCGGTTGCATGGGCTTTTTGGGTGGAAGACTGCTGCGCAAGCGCCGCCCGCACCAATTTTGCCTCCTCTTGTTGAACTTCTGCAGCGATCTCAGCTGGTGTCTTCTCATGGAGGAATCGCAGATCAACCACGCCGTATCTCCCTCGGGCACACCCCGGATCTCGGCTTCTGCACTCCATCTGGCCCGTCAATCCCGCAGCACGATTTTGCCGGGCGAGTTTTCGGGGCATTCAGTCCAGTCAATTGCCGCTCTCTTGGCTTGGGTGAAGTACCGACTGAAACGGCTGAAGTGCTCGAAAACTGTCGCTCTGCAAGCCAAGCTCGTAGGGCTGTGTGGTCATATCGCACAGATGCTTGGGGCGTCGCGCCAAGCTTCAAATAACATGGCCCTTTGCCGGCTAGTCGCCACATTCGGAGAGTTTTCGGCGCGATCCCTAAGATGCGCGCAGCTTCTTTGGTAGTGAGTAATTTGTCCATTGGAGCACCCAACTGTGCCTGCACGCCACAGGGGGTCACGCAGGCGATAAGCCTGCGGTTTACCCAGAGCAGGTTCTTGGGGTGAAAGGCTTCAATAACGAAGCTCGATAGGCGCCTCTGGTTATGTACCTAAGGCTTGGATGAGACTACATAAAGTAACAAAAAATTGAAAGAAGATTTAGCCGTTTTTTAGAGCGAGGACGTCATCCAAACAGATATTGAGCTAGCTGCTCCTTGTCCTGCTTGCTCAGTGGCGACTTGCTATATAGGCCTTTGTCCCAGCTTTGCGTTTTGGTGTGGCGTTTTCCGAGTATCAGCAGTTCATCGTGGGGCACCAAGTACCACTGTTCCCCATCGGGAAATGCGATCCATATGTCCCGACCTATATACTTCTTGTCGATCGTCCAGCGTGCCTTTTGCTGAACAAGCTTCGTATCGCGATCCTCTTCCCGATGCAGTATAAGGTCTACACCGCTGTCGTAGACCGGCAAATATGCGTTGTAGCCCTGCTTCAATGCAATCGAGACGAGTTGATTTCGATAAATCACCTCTTTTGCATCGCCACTCAAGGTAGTCATATCTCTCTATCTCCAATCGCAACCAGTTTAGGGCAGCCGCCATGCGATTCAAAAAAGCGATCTCGGGGATGATTCAAAAAAGTGATCGTGGGGTTTGGAAACCGTTGCCTTTCAGCTGGGGGCCGCTTTAGCGCGTTTTCCAGCAGCAGAGCCGGTACACTGGCACCCCCATGCACTTTCACGCTTGTGCGCCCCCTGTGGGCCGCTGTCACCCGCGCAGCACCACCACATTTGCCCCGCTTGCCTTGGCTGCAGCTATCTTGCCCTCGCTTTCAATCCAGCCACCAATCTTTTGCACCTCAGGCTGAAGCCAATCCAAACGCGCAAGGTCAAGGTAGTTGCGCGATGTGACGTCTTCTTGAGCGGGCTTGTGCCCTGTGAGCAGGTCAGTCCGGAACTTCTCAATCAGGCAATCGCGCATCGCTATGTTGGTAAAGGTGCGTCGGAGGTCGTGCAGGCTTAGATGTTTTCCAACCAATTCGCTGACTAGCTCCATCGGAGCACGCGCATCGGTGATATGGCCTGTCTTGCTCCAAGTCGGAAACACATAGGGACTGCCCTCGCCTTCCCCGTTATTGTTAACCTGACGCGATTTGAGCAGGGCGACCGCCTGCGAAGACAGCGGAAGCCAGATAGGGTCCCCACGCTTGCGGTCATCCAGATACCAGCAGCAATTGCGAGGGTTCTCATCGTCGATAGTGACCCGATCCCATGTCAGTGTGGTCATCTCGCTGCGCCTTGCTCCGGTCAGCATGGCGAACAAAGTCAGATCGAAGCCTGCAACCTGATCGCGCGTCCGAGCCGTCTCGCGTGCCGCATGAAGCGCGTTCCAAACCTCGCCGACCTTGTTGCGCTCAATATAGCGGTCGGTGCGCGATCCAATTGGTGCCCAATGGTCTTTCAGCACCTCAACCGGATTGTGCGTCATCAGCGGACTGCCATCTAGGCGGCGGTATTGGCGGTTGGCGAAGTTGATAAGGATGCGCAGCGTGACCATCACCGAGTTTGCGCTGGCTGGTGCGCCGCGCTGGCCACTTAATCCGCCCTCGACAAGCTCCCGGTGCCGCGCCTGCACCATGTCTCGCGTAATGGCAGCAATCGGCTTATCTAGCCATGCACTCAGGGCCTGCTCCACCAATCGCGTGTATTCGGCAGCGGTGCCAGTTTTCAGCTTGCCCGGTCGCGTGACATAAGCCTCCAGCACCTCCCGAAGCGTTACCCGCATGGCGGCATCGGCTTTCGCTGCTTCACGCGGATTTATGCCGTCCTCAAATTGATGCTTGTACTGCTCTGCTTTGCGGCGGGCCTGATCGACGGTCCAAGCGCCATAGGTGCCGATGGTCATGCGCACCTCTTTGCCCATACCCCTGACCACACCTTGCACGATGAAGCTGGCAGCGCCCGAAGCCGTTACTCGGAGGCCGAAACCCTTGGTCTCTGTGTCCCAATAGAATTCGGTCTTTGCCCCGGTCTTGCGTACCCGGTCGATATTGGTCTTGGTGAGCTTGAGCTTGGGCATGAGCGTTTCCTGTAAGAGCATTGTAAGATGCTAAGACGGACCTGTGAGGACCTACGGTAACGCTCGACAAATCAAAAAACGACTAAAATCAGTGCCTTGAGGACTTACCGGGACCTATGTGGTCCAATGGGGACAAAGAAGGCTGCACACTCTTAATCAGCGGGTCCTAGGTTCGAACCCTAGTGCGTCCACCATCGCTCACCGCCTTAGTCGGCCATCCCCATTCCAGCAGGCGGTTGAAAGCGGCTGTCTTCCACAGCTTCGCCGACTGCAGCGCTGCTCCAGAACACGGTGTTGCTCATCACACCACCATACAAGAGGGTGACACTGCGCGCCTGCACCCAGCCATTATCCAGCCTGATGAAATCGCCATAGAGCCGCTCATGAAAGCCGCGTGGCGCGTCGAATGCCATGTAGGTGATGAAACCGCTTTCAACGTCGAACCCGAACAGTGTGTGCGCGCCCTGGGGGTCGGTAATGCGAACGATGTGGGTCTCTCTCCCACCGATGTTCCGCGGCGGTGCGAGGGATAAAGTGAAGCCTTCATCTAGCGCGCGGCGGACAATGCCGAACCCGAAATTGCTCGCCCAGTAGGCGTCCGCCTTCGCCTTGGGCATGATCCCGCGCTCGGTCCACGTCGTTTTCCCATCATAGCCGATATCAAACAGTGTGCGCTCGCCCGCTCTCGCTGTGATGCGCACCTTTCCGGAAGCGCCGTGCGCGCTCGTGCGAGCCTCATCGAACGTCCGCCACATCCGGTAATCGTCAGCCGTGCTGCCGGCCTTACCTGTCTGCGCATCATAGAACGTGGCAGTCCCGCTAAGCTTGAGGCTGCTTGGGTTGCGAAAGAGCTCTCCCCCGTGCGCTGCGATCCCTCGCTCGATCACAGCGCGCGCGGTCAGAGGTTCGTTAGCGGCTGCGGCGGTGGAGAGGGCAGCGGCGAGTGCCAGCAGGGCTGATCCGATCACCCTTGAAATCATAGCATCTGCCTCCGCGCATTTGTCCGGACAGCTTTTCAACCATCGGATCGTCGGTTACGCAAGGCAGATGAGCACACTCACCCGCACAATCACTGTTTCATTCGCCTTGGCCGCAAGCGCGCCGACGCTTGCCGAAGATCGTCTCTCACCGGGCATCTGGACCAACACGGAGGACACCCACTTCGCGAAAGAAGAAGGACGCGAGAAGGCCGATTGGGTTGCCTTGGAGGTTGCCGAGGACGGAGCGTGGCGCAGGATCGACGCCTTTGGCGAGCCCCTGACCGAGTACAGCGCCGGCCCTATCCCTGAGCTCAATCGGAGAAATGGTGCGTCTGGCTGGCAGTACGGCGCCAGCGAACTGCGCAAGGCGCGGCGCTTTAGCTGCTGGGTCTCGGCGCGGAAATTCGCTGGCAAGCCCGATGGTTCCTCCGCCTGGACCTTTGCCAACAGGCTCTCGATGTTCGATCAAGGGGGCCGCGTGTTCGTACCGGGCAATGGCGAAGCGCCGGACGTCACCATCCGCATGCGTAATGTGACCTGGGCAACGGGCAGCCGCAACAAACCTTCGCTCGTCCTCTACGTGCATAAGGACGATCCTGAGAGGGCGGAAAGCTATAGCTGGGCGTCACCAGATGCGTCGCTGGTCGGGGTGAATCTGCGCTGGGTGCAAGGGAGTTGCTCGCGGGCCGAGAACATCAGTGCCGCTGATCGCGAGGCGCAGTTGGCCGAGCAAGGTGCGCGGTGGCGTGCGCTGTATGAAGCTCAGAACTGGGAAGCGCTCCGCCAACTCTACGCCGACGATGCGGTCTTGATGACACAGGGGCAGGCCAAGATCGAAGGCGCTGCGGCGATCATCACCTATCTTCAGCGGCTCGCGAAGGCTGGTGGAACAGCGCAATTTGCATTCGAGAATGAGGAGGTCGTCGCCGAAGGATCGCAAGGCTTTGTCACGGCGCGCTATCGGATGGATATCGACTTTCCCGGTCGCGAGACGCAGACCGTCGTCGGGCGGTCCTTCCTCGTTTACAAATGGGATGGCACGAGTTGGAAATTGTGGCGCGATATGGACAATTCCGCGCCCGACTTGACGCCGGATAGCTTCGCGCAATGACGAGAATAGCTCCGAAGGATCCGGCCGAGGCGCTGGGCGGTGAGGATGCCGCTGCCTTTGCCCGCAACCTTATGGGCTATATTCCCAATTCGGTGCTGACGATGGCGCATTGGCCGGAACTGCTTGATGTGTTCCGGCAGTTTGTGGCGGTGGTTTATGGTGAAAGCCAGCTCGATAACGGCTTCAAGCGCCTGATCGGGCACGCCGCAAGCCTTTCCGCCGGATGCCGATATTGCCAGGCGCATACCGGGCACAGCGCGATCGAGCAGGGTATCCCGGAGGAAAAGCTTGCCGCGCTCTATGATTTTGAGAAAGCGGCTGTTTTCTCAGACGCAGAGCGTGCCGCCCTGGCGCTCGCCTTTGCTGCGGGAGCCTCTCCTAACGCGGCGACCGACGCGCATTTCAACGAGTTGCGTAAGCACTTCACGGATCGCCAGCAGGTCGAGATTATGGCCGTGATCGCGATGTTCGGGTTCCTCAACCGCTGGAACGATACGCTGGCAACCACTCTCGAAGCTGCACCTCTGGAGGCGGCGGAGATGCGATTGTCAGCGCTTGGGTGGGACAAGGGCGAGCATTAAGCGCTCACTTCTTCCACGCCGCCCCGCCAACCCAATCGCCAGCCACGCCATGGAACGCCGTGGCATTGATCGATTTCCATACACCGGCAGTGAAATAGGGATCCGCTTCGAATTTGGCACGAGCTTCTGCCTCGTCATCAGCGTTGATAACCAGCAAGGATCCGATCGTTGTGTCACCCTGTTTCAGCGGCCCAGCGACGGCATAGTCCTCGATATGCGCTTCTATGTGGGCCAGATGGTCTTGGAGAACCTTCTCGCGCAGCTGCGGCCCGGCTTCGCCATCGCGGCAATAAAACGCATAAAGACCCATCAGCCCACTTCCACCACTTCAACCAATTCCCCGCCATCACCGATGGCAGTCGCCGCGCGCCGCCCATCATACAGCGCACCCTCACGCGTGGCCGGAAGGGTGATCCAATCAAGCTTGCAATCGTCGATGCTTTTCACTGCCAATGTGACCAGAGCGTTGCCTGGTGACAAATGATCTTCGTGCCGTGCGCGGACGGTCGCCCTTTCCGGATAATCGTCAACCTCGACAATCGGCATCCGCTCTTGCTGCACCATCGTAATCGTCGTCTGCGTCTCGGGCGGCATGTCAAAGGCATCGTTGATCATCGAATAGGGCAATGTGTAGTCACTGCCGCGCGTCAGACCCAGATTATCGACATACCAGGCAATTGACCGCTCCCGATCAGGCGTCGCCAGCACTACGATGAAAATCTTGTCCACTGGGGATGCAGCGCGCGGCAAATCGGTGCCTGGCATCTGTCCCAAGACCTGATTGAGGTAGATCATCTCACGCCCCGGCCCCAGCGCTTGCATGGGAATAAAGGCTGGCTCGATATTCTCGAGCACTTTGGGCGGGCCGACGATCTCGAAAAGGTCCTCAGGCAAAGCGTCTGGCCAGTGCCAGACATCCTCCACGGTCGTCTCAAAAGCTGCCCAGCCATAGGTCCGCGTCGGTCTGAAGTCAGGGTGACTCGGCTGCTCGACCAGTCGGAACCAGCATGGAGCGCCGCTTTGGGGGCGCAGCACAGCATAGCGTGATCCCGCATTGGCCGGAGTGCCCCAGCTTTCGGCGAGATCGGCGGCCAGTTCCCCCTGTTCGACCAACTCAAGCCCTAGGGTATCGCGATAGGCTCTGAGGCCCTGATCCAGATCGGGAAGCGTCGAAAGCCCGCCCATGATCGTGCCGTGGGGAATGGTCATGCGGCGTTCCCCTACCCAAACTTTGGCTTGCGCTTCTCGACGAAGGCAGCGGTCCCTTCGGCGAAGTCTTCGCGGGTGAACGCCGCGCCAAAAATACCCAGGGTCTCGTGATCATCCTCGCTCTGACCATCCAGCACGCGGCGAATGAAGCGCTTTGTGTGCCGTGCGGAATAGCTCGAAGCCGCGAGCAGCTGATCGATCAGGAAATCGCTGCTGTCGGCGATAAATTCTATCAGGCCAATGCGCTGTGCCTCCTCGGCATCGAGCAATTCGCCCGTATACAGCATCCGCTTTGCCTGCCCCGGACCAACAAGATCGACCAGCAGTTTGACATCGTGCAAGGGGTAGACAAGGCCCAGCTTGGCCGGCGTGATCCCGAAGCGTGCTTGCGGTGTGGCGATACGCAGATCGCAGGCCATGGCCAGACCGCAGCCGCCACCCACGCAATCTCCTTCGACGAAGGCGATCGTCGGCAGGTTGGCACGTGCAAGCTCATGCTGGACCCGGTTGATCTCCGCCTGATTGGCCGCACGCCAGCTCGGATCATCCTTATTGGCGAGCAGTTCCTTAATGTCAGCGCCCGCGCAAAAGGCGGTGCCCGGCTCTGCTGAGCGCAGTTCGAATACGCGGATCGCGGGGTCCTGGACCGCATCGGCCAGAAGGGGCGGAAATGCCTCCCACATCGCCATGTTAAAGGCGTTGAGCTTATCCGTCCGGTCGATCAGCAGACGCGCAACGGCGCCGTCTTTCTCAAGCCGCAGGCTCACGCTGGGTTCTCCGCCATGAAATGGTCAGCAATCGCCTTGCGCGTGGTGACCCAGACATCGGGCTTTGAGCGGACATGTTTGAAAAACTCCTCAAGCGCCCAGATCCGCCCTGGCCGCCCGATGATCCGAAGGTGCAGGCCAAGGCTCATCATCTTTGGGTTGCCCTCTTCGCCTTCGGCATAGACCTGGTCGAAATTGGCCTTGGCATAGTCGAGCCATTGATGTGGGGTCAGCGCCGGATCGGTCCACATCTTCATATCGTTGTTGTCGAGCTGATAGGGGAGGATGCACATCGGAGTGCCGGTGGTTTCGCGATCCCAGAACGGCACGTCGCCCGAATAATCGTCCATGTGATAGGTGTATCCCTCCTCCTGCAACAGCCGCCGGGTGTTGTCGGTGAGCAGATAGCGCGAGAGCCAGCCATACGGGCGCACGCCGCAGGTCTTTTCGATACTCGCCGTCGCCTTGCGGATGAAGTCACGCTCTGCTTCCTCATCCATCTTGAACTGGTGCACCCAGCGCCAGCCATGGCTGACCGGCTCGTGGCCCAACTCAACGATGGCTTCAGCAATCTCGGGATGATTTTCGAGCGCGAGCGCGGCCACGGTCCAGCTAGCCACGATGTCATAGCGTTTGAGCAGTTTGACGATGCGCGGCGCGCCTGCCTTGATGCCGTAGAGATAATTGCTCTCATTGGAATAATTGCGCATCTTCGATTTGACGAAGACGCCGAGCTCATCGACCGGCTCCATCCCGCGATCGCCGCGTGCGATCGTCATTTCCGAGCCCTCTTCGACATTGACGACGACCGAAAGGGCCATCTTGGCGCCGCGGGGAAGGTCCATGCGTTCTTCTTGTAGTTTCATTAAGTCTCGCTTTCGCTCGATGCCGGGCCGTCCGCTCCCTCCGCCCCTACAATCAATGCATCTCCTCGCCACCGCTCACATTCAGCGCTTCACCCGTCACATAGAATGCCGCATCGCTCGCAAGCCACAGACAGGCCGCAGCGGTGTCGCTGGGCAATCCCGGCCGGCCCATCGGGTTCTTGGCCGACATGTTGGCGAGGTAGTCCTCCACGGTCTCAAACCCGAGCAATTTCGAGAAATACTCGTTCTGCATCGCGCCAAGGCCAGTGGTCACATGGTTCGGACAGACGGCGTTGACGGTGATCCCGTGCGCGCCAAGCTCCACTGCGGACGCGCGGGTCAAACCCACCATACCGTGCTTGGAGCTAACATAGGCCGGTAAATGCGGGAAGCCGGTCTTCGCAGCCTGGCTGGCGATATTGATGATGCGCCCGCCCTGCCCGCGTTCGACCATGGCGCGCGCGGCTGCTTGCGTGCCATAAAATGCGCCGGAGAGATTGACCGCGATCACTTGATCCCACTCCGATGCTGTATCGACATCGAGTAGCGGCTTCATCTTGAAGCCAATCCCGGCATTGTTGACGAACACATCCACTGCGCCAAACGCATCGACCGCACCCGCCACCAAAGCAACGCATTGATCCGCCTCGGACACATCGCAGGGGATTGTAGCGACTTGCGCCCCGCGTCCGCGCAATTCCTCGGCGACGCCTTCGGCTTCGGCATCGATCACCAGATCGCTGACCACGCAATTTGCGCCTTGATCGGCAAAGGCTTGTAGTATGCCTTGCCCCAGACCTTTCTCCTTGCCCGAACCGGTGACGACAATTGTCTTTCCCGCAAAGTCACCCACGGCTCAAAGATCCTCGGTCAGGATAAACTGGGGGCTGTCAGCATAGTCCTGAAACGGCGCGGCCTTGGCCTGGAACTCCGGGTCAGAGACATCGGCGACAAAAGCATCCATGTCAGTGATGTCGAGCACTTCGACATAGGCATAAGGCGGCGGGGTATCGGGATCGCCGAACAGACCTGTGGCCTTATGAATTGTGAAACTCTTGACCGATGGCAAGGCGCTGGCCGTGGGAATGTCCTTGTCCTTCGCCCAGGCTTCGTATTCGGCGATATCCGTGCCGGGCTTGAGGTTGAAGGGAACGATAATGCGCATGGCTCAGGCTCCTTGTTCAGGCGTTTGGTTCAGACACTGGCGGATATTGGGGCGGGCGATAGGCACCCATTTTCGTGTCCAGCTTGCGGGCCTGCGCGAACAGGCTCGCTTCGGCCCCCGCGGGTCCGACGATCTGCACGCCGATCGGTAAGCCGTCCTCGCTCCATCCCGCGGGTATGGAGATAGCTGGCAGACCGGCAATGTTGGCAAGGCAGGTGAAATCGGCCTGCGCCGCGGGCTCTGGCTCGGTGTGAGGGAAGGCCGTGTTGGGCACGCTCGGCATGATCAGAAAGCCGTGATCCTGCACAATCCTGCGCACCGCATGCGCAGTCTCGGCGAGGATCGCATAGTCGTCCGCAAACTCGGTGACGGAACGCTTCGGACCGTAGGTTAGCAGCTTGGATAGCTTGTCCGAGACCGCAATCCCACGCAGGTGCGCCGCCATTTCCTTGGAGACCTGAATAAACCCGGCGAAGCGGATGCGGCTTTGTTTGTGCGCGAGCGACACGGCGCTGGGCGTGTCTGGAAGCGCCGTTACCGCCGCATCAAGAGCGGCGGCGATATCAGGGGCGACTTCGACACCATGATCGACGAGCACTGCGCCACTGCCCTCCAACGGATCATCACCAAAGCCGGAAATGATCCGTGAAACCTGCTCCAACAAATCGAGATCGCGCGCCAGCGGGCCAATCGCATCGAGAGTGAGGTCAGCCGGTTCGAGCCCGTTCTGGGAAATGCTAGCGGTGGCGGGCTTGAAGCCATACACCCCGCAATGGGCCGCCGGGATGCGAACCGATCCTAACGTATCCGTGCCAAGGGCGATATCGCAGAGCGACACTGCAACGGCTGCCCCGCTGCCTCCGGATGAACCACCGGGCGAATAGCCGTGGCGGTGTGGGTTGTGGGTCGGGCCGAAATGCGGGTTGTTGGTCTTGGCGCCCAGCGCGCCTTCTTCCATGTTCAGCACACCGATGATCGCCGCTCCCGCTTGGCGCAGCAAGGCGACAACATCAGAATCGCGCTCCGCCAGGCGGCTTTCAAAAGCTTCGAGCCCCGCGTGCCACGGCATACCTTGCACAGCGATATTGGCCTTCACGCCTACGGTCAGCCCAGCGAGCGGGCCATCGCCGAAAACTGCGCTCCGATCGAAATCGGTAAAGGCATTGAGCGGCGCATTGCGCGCTTCAAGATCATCAAAATCGATCACCTATCTCCCCTCCCGCTCTCGGGAGGGGTCGGGGGTGGGCAAGAGCTCGATAGAGCCCACCACGCTGCGACTAGCGAGCGAGCTCGCAAGTCTCGCTGCCCCTCCCGTAAACGGGAGGGGAGGTCGTATGGCGCCTCCATCAGACACCCCGCTCGTCAATCAGGCGCAGTGGCTTTTGCCGCGTATCGATCTCGGTCGCTTTGGCCGTGCCGCCTGGTTCCACCAGCGCCACTTCCACTTCGACCCCGAGCCCCTGCTTTAACGTCTCAGCGAGCGCGCCTTCATCGGTTCCACCCCGGCTCTCAAGCGTCACCCGCATATGATCCTTCTGGGCTTCATCGCGGCGCAGGTGGCAGACATATTCACCGGTTAGGTCTGCACGGTTCTCGATGATCGCGCCGATGGCATGCGGGAACACGTTTATGCCGCGCAGCTTCACCATGTTGTCGCTGCGCCCTTTGAACCCAGCGATGCGTTTAAAGGCGATCTCACCGCGCCCATCAAGCTCATGGGTAATGTCGTGCGTGTTGAAGCGAATGCAGGGCGCGATATCGTCTTTGTAAAGGCAGGTCACGACCATGTCCCCCGTCTCGCCCTTCGCGACGGGCGCGCCGTCCTCGACGCCCAGCAGCTCAAGATATTGCGCGTCCTCCCAGACATACATCCCGTCTCGATCCGGCCCCTCGCCCGCGATCGTACCGGTATCGCCAACACCATACCAGTCATAGGCCTTTGCGCCGTGCCACGCGGCCTCGGTGCTCGCGCGATCTTCTGTGCCAAGATGGCCGATGATCATGCGGATATTGATCTTGTCGAAGAGTTCCTCGGCCTCCGCCGTCGCGGCCAGTTTGCGGACATAATCGACAAAGCCGACAATGCAGGTGACGCCGAAATCGGCCATCAGCCGCACCTGGTTGATGCTGCGGGTTTCGATCCCCGTACCCGCGGATAGGAACACGCTGTTGGTGAAATGGGTAACGGCCTCGCGGATGTAGTGACCGCCATTGATCATCCCGTGGCCATAGACCGAGTGGACCACATCGTCGGGCTGAAGTCCCATCCAGCGGTACATCCGGCCGACCATCAGATTGCCGACCTCCCGCCCCTTGGGCCCAAACATCAGCGTCTGCGGCTTGCCTGTGGTGCCCGAGGTGGTGTGAAAGATCGTCGGCGGGCGGGTCGCTGCATCACCCATTCCATGGAAATCGCCATAGGGCGGGTGTTCGGCGATGGACGCCATCAGGTCCGACTTATCGTATACCGGCAGCTTGGTGATGTCCGAAAGCCCTTTGATATCGCCCGGTTCAATGCCCTTCACGCCCCACAGACGCTGATAGAAGGGGACCTGCCACCCGCGTTCCATCAACCGCTTGAACTGTTCATCCTGGATCGCAAAGAGCTCGTCCCGGCTCATACCCGTATAGCGCGCGGTGAATGCCTCACCGATGGGATAATCCTTGAGCAATTGCTCATGATCAAGCGCTTCGAAATAGGTCGGATAGGTCATCGGGGCCTCGTGAAATAGGCAAGCGGGTCAGAGAAAAGGCGCGGGTCATGGCCATCAGGTGCCAGCTCATGCGCGAGATCGAGTTTCGCCCTAGTCTGCGCCTGGTTGAGCGGGTTGTCCGGACTGCCGAGCGTTGCCGCAATCCTATGGCTTGATGTCTTGGCGCCCTTCATTGTGACGCGCAATTCCTGCGGAAACAGGGCGTTGGGATCGTCATTGCCATCCGCGACCAGTTCCACCCTGCCCGCAATCTCGGCAAGATCGGGCGCAGCCATCTGATCTGGTGTAAAGCGGCGCGGGTCTATTCGACCATCGGTAAGCATCAGCGCGGCAAGAAACGGGAGACAGAGCCGCGCATAAGCGGGTGTCATCTCGGGCTTGTATGGGCGGCCAACAAGGCGCCGGATCAAGGGCGGGCAGGCAAGCTCAACCCGCTCCACCTGAGCAGGATCGAGCGCCAAATCCTGTAATTTGCCCAACGCCGCATGGCTGGCCCTGCCACTCGGGAACGGCTTCACGCTCACTTCGCTGATCCACCAGATATCACCGAGACGATCAGTGTAGCTCGAAAGCTCGCCTTCATCGAACAGCGTGAAATAGCCGAACTGACCCTCCAACGGGTCTTTGGGCCCTGGAAAACCAGCGCGCGCCAGATCGCTTGCGGTTACAGCCGCGCGAGCCGCGTTGGCGATCTGAAACGGGAGGGTCGCGAGCCCCTCGACGTGCGCCTGCATCGTCCCGGCAGCGCTTGAGTAGGCGAGGCCCAGCGCATCATCCATCGGCGCACCGTCTATGCGAGCGACTGCCGCTGTGGCTCCGATCACCCCAGCGGTGGCGGGTCTGAAAAAGCGCAACGGACTGCTCGCCGCGAGACCAAGACCAGAGGCAATGTCTACCCCAACCGCCAATGCTATAAGAGCCTCGTCCGCCTCACATCCTCCGCGCCGATCAATCGCTGCTCCAAGCGCGGCCACCACAGTGCTCAGCGCATGGACCACGGCGGGCTCGTGCACCGCATCCCATTCAAGGCAATGAATACGGTAGCCATTGACAAACGCCGCAGCGGGAGCGGGAAGTCGCTTGGTTGTGCCAATAGATCGGGCATCCTCGCCCGCCCCCATCGACTGCGCGGCAAGGAGTATCGCATCGGCACCCGGCGCATTCACTCCGGCTGCACCGACGGCCAGAGTGTCGCCCAGCAAGCGCTCAGCATCCGCGCGAACAGGCCCAGGCAGAACGTGTTCCGCTTGCGCAAAGGCGAGAAGCTTTTCTGTCGGCGTCACCTGATCCAGTCCTCCAGCAACGCATCGATCGCTGCGGGATCGTCCCCTTCGAGCGCCAGCGTCACCGCCCTCGCCGCCTGATCTTCAGCGATGCGGCCCCACCGCGCGAGGCTGTGCATCTTTGCAACGATATCGTCTTCGCTGACGGGGCGTTCTGGATCACCCAGCGTATCGACAATCTCAAAGCCATTAACCCGCGCGCCGAAATGCGCAGGATATCTGGCGGTGATCTCGGGATCTTCGGCGACGGTGACTTGCCCGCGCAGATCGGCCAGCGCTGCAATGGCTTCGGTCGTAAAGTCTCCGGGTTCCGCTTTGCGGCCATCTGCCACCACCGCGATCGAATGCTGGAGCGAGAATTTGGCCTCCAACTCGGTCTCTGGATCAGGCCGGTCGCAAAAGGTCAAAGCGTCGGCGAAGGTCTCAACCTGGAAGGGTGGTTCAAGCTTGCCCGCCTTGCGCAGTTCCATCGCCGCATCAATCGCGGGATGTGCATGGCGGCACGCAGCGAACGGCTTGAAGCTGACAGTCTGGATCAGCCAACCGTCTCCATTCTCTGCCAGAGCGCCCGGCTCTGACGTCATGGCGGCAAAGAGCCCTTGTGGTCCCTCTAGGATCCGCTGCGGCCCCGTTGCGCCATAATGGACATGCAACGCGGCATCGCGACCGGTGCGCACGGCGTGGTGGATGTGCCATTGCTTGGTCAGCACCCCGCTGTCGTGCCGCATGTGCCAGACCCCGCCTGCGACCGAGCCCGCATTGCCGAGCGCGTTGGCATATTCGACCGGCGCGAACCCGATCAGCGATCCGAACGCGGCGCATGCACCGAAGACGCCCATCGTCGCGGTGGGATGCCAGTGTGCATAGTGCTGCGCATCGAACGCCGCGCCGATCGCGATCATCGCCTCATATCCGCGCACGGCGGCATCCAGGCGGGCATCCATTCCCGCGCTGCTCATACTCATCGCGGCAGGCCAGATCACCGGCCCCGGATGAAGCAGCGAAGTTCGATGGACGTCGTCCATCTCCAGCACGTTGCCAAGATAGGTCGCGCGCTCCCATCCCTTGAGCGAGATCGCCCCGCCCAATTCTCCCGCCTCGCTGGTTCGGGCACCCGCAACGCAGGCAAGCCAGTCCAAAAGATGAAGGCGCGCTGCGGCACGCTCGCTTTTTGAAACAGGGCGCGCTAATCGTTCAGACAAACTGGCAAGTAAGGGAACGCTCATGGACGTCTTCCTGATTTGCCCAAGATTTTCAGGAGCGTGTCTTGGCTTCCAAAGCCGCTGAAAAAAAGCCCGGCAAGATTCCGCGTTATCTGCAATTGGCGGGTGAATTGCGCGAGGATATCCTTGCGGGGGCCTACACCAAGGATTCCCCTTTTCCGACTGAGACGCAACTGTGTCGCGACTACGATGTGAGCCGATACACAGTGCGCGAAGCGCTGCGCCGGCTTGAAAACGAGGGGCTGATCCAGCGTAAGCGTGGGTCGGGCACCACCGTTCAACCCGCTGCGGCGCGCGGTGGCGCGTTGCATCAGCCGCTCTCCAATGTCGGAGAGCTGTTGCAATATGCGGCGGGGAGCAAGGTCACCTATGCCCATCTTGGCGCGTGCAAACTTCCGGCCAAAATCGCCGAACAGATTGCCGATCCTGTCCCGGGCCAGTGGTCGTGTTACCATGGCGTGCGGCGCCACGAGGCGGACGCTCTGCCGATCGCCGCGACGCACGCCTATTTTCACGAACGCCTGAGCGATGCCTTGTCTCAACTTGATCTCGCCAAGGGAACGCTCTTCAGTCAGCTGGAGCAATTGGCGGGCATCCGGATCGGAAGGATCACCCAGGACATTCAGGCGATACCTGCAACTGAGGCTGTCGCGGAAGCGTTGGAGATCGAAGCCAATGAACCGGTCTTGCGGATCCTGCGGTGCTATTACGCGCCGGAAGGCGATATCTTTGAGATTTCGGTCAGCCACCATCCCGGTGACCGCTTCGCCTACGCCATGCATATTGACGTCGACGGCTGAAGTCCCCCCCGAAGCTCTCATCCCTCGCCCAACCCCGGCACTTTCCCCGGGCTCCACGACTCACCACTAAATCGGACCGCTGGTGCGATATGCCGCCCGCCATCCTCGGCCTCGATCCATAGTCCGCGCTCGGCGATATGGGGTTCGTCCAACGCCTCGCGGAAGTTTAGGACAGGCGAGAACGCGACATCCTTGTCCGCGAACCAGGCAACCCATTCATCACGCGTGCGAGTGCCGAATGTCTCACGCAGAAACGCGATCAGTGCTCCCTGTTCTCCCGCCGGTGCTTCGGCAAAGGGGAGCAAATCCTCCCGTCCCAGCGCGGTGAGAAGGTTTTTGGCGAATTTGATCTCACGTCCGCCCAGCACCACATGCCGACCATCCTTGGTTTGATAAACCTGATAAAATCCCGCCCCGCCCAGTGATCTCTGGCGCGCGCTGACAGGGCTTTCGCCGCCCGCAATCGCACTGCCAGCGGTGTGCACGCACCACGGCAGCAGGCTGTCAAACATCGCACAGTCTATATAGGCGCCCTCGCCCGTGCGATCACGACCAACCAGCGCCATCAACACGGATGACAGCGCGGTCAATCCGGCAGCCAAGTCTGCGCTGGGAGCACCCGGTACAACAGGCATGCCGTCTGGACCGTCATTGACCGATAGAAAGCCCGCAAGCGCCTGCACCGCCATATCATGCGCAGGGTGATGGGCGAGCGCGCCTTCCTGTCCGAAAGCGGAAATGGAGCAATAGACGATATCGGATTTCAACTCTTTGACGGCGTCGTAATCGAAACCGAGACGCTTCATTACGCCAGGCCGAAATCCTTCGACGAATACGTCCGCGCGGGCGATCAGCTCACGCAATTGCGCTTTCCCCTGCTCGCTTTTCAGGTCGAGAACTACCGAGGATTTGCCGCGATTAAGATTGGCGAACCAGACCGAATGCTGTTCCCCGCCGTACGTATCAAACGGTGCCTGTTCGCGCGCGGGATCACCTGCCTGGGGTTCGACCTTGATGACTTTGGCACCCTGATCGGCCATCATCACCGTCATCATCGGGCCGGGCAAAAACAGCGACAGGTCGACAACGGTGATGCCTGAAAGTTTCCCCATGCAGCGCCTCCCGAAACCTCTCGTTCAGACGATACCGCTGGCGCGCATCTTCGCGATCGCGTCAGGATCGTAGCCCAGGTCTTCAAGGATCGCGTCGCTATCGGCTCCGAGCAAAGGCGCCGCGCGATTGGGGGGACGCTGCCCATCGAATTTCAGCGGGCTCGCGAGGATCTGCAGGTCCGCCTTGTCCGGATGCTCGACCTCATCGCGCAGCCCGATTGTGCGCAGCCATGGATTGTCGAGCGCCGCCCCTAACTCATAGACTGGAGCAACCGGCACATGTCCGGCCAGCAAATCCTGCCAATACGCCATCGGCTGTTTGGCGAACTCTTCATCGAGCAACACCGTCAGAGCATCGCGATTGGCGAGGCGATCCGGATTGGTTGCAAAACGGGGATCGTCCTTGAGGTCCTCGCGGCCCATGCGCGTTGTCAGGATGTCCCAGAACTTGGGCAGCTGGCACATCACGAACATCCACCCATCCGACGCCTTGAACATCTGGCTTGGCGTGGCGGTCGGATGCGCGCTGCGCGGTGTGCGCGCAGTCTCATCACCGTTGTTCATGTACCAAAGCGCGGGGTAGCTCGTTTGATGGACTGCGGCGGAAAGAAGATCGGTGTCTACATCCCGCCCCTTGCCCGTCCGCTGAGCATCCACCAGCGCCCCCAGCAGGCCGATGCAGAAGATCGTGCCAGTGATGAAATCGACCATCGAAAGGCCCATGCGCTGGGGGTCACCGCCTGGCTCGCCGGTCATCTGACAATAGCCGGCCTCCGCCTGCATCAGATAATCATAGCCTGGCCATTTGGCGCGCTCATTGTCGCGGCCATAGGCGGAGAGATGCGCGCACACGATAGCCGGATTGATTGCGCTGAGCGAGGCGTAATCGAGCCCAAGCTTCGCAGGCAGATCACCGCGCATATTGTTGGCGACCGCATCGCTTCTCTCGGCGAGCTTGTGCAGCACTTCCTGCCCCTCATCTGTCCGCAGATCGAGCGTCAGGGAGCGCTTGTTAAGGTTGAACGCGTTGAAATAAACGCTCTCATTCTCGCGCAGGAAATGCGGGCCAACCATGCGGGCGGTGTCGCCCCCGCCGCGTCTCTTGCCGTCTTCACCCACTTTGCCTGGAGGCTCGATCTTGATCACCTCTGCGCCCATCTGCGCGAGGAACATCGTGCCATAGGGCCCCGCGCCATATTGCTCGGCGCTGATAACCCGGAAGCCTTTGAGCGGGAAATGCACTGGCCCGCCCGCGCTCAGATCTGGTTCTCTTTGATATGCTGATTGGCGATGATGATCCGCTGCATCTCGTTGGTGCCCTCACCGATGCACATCAGCATCGAGTCCCGGTAATAGCGCTCGATATCGTACTCCGTGGAATAGGAGTATCCGCCATAGATACGCATCGCTTCCTGGCTGTTTTCGACGGCCGCTTCTGAAGCGAAATACTTCGCGATACCGGCCTCTTTGTCGCAGCGCTCACCCTTGTCGTACGCTTCAGATGCATCGAGTGTCAGCAGGCGTGCCGCGCGGGCACGGGTGACCATTTCACCCAGCTTCAATTGGATTGCCTGATGCTGAGCGATGGGCTTGCCCATGGTCTCACGCTGCTGCGCATATTCCGTCGCAAGCCGCAGCGAGCCTTCGGCCAGACCAACTCCGCGCGCGGCAACATTGATACGGCCCAGTTCCAGACCGCCCGTCGCCTGGAAGAAGCCCTGCCCTTCCACACCGCCAATCAGTTGATCGGCGGGGATGACATAGTCCTCCATCACAAGCTCAGCGGAATCGATCGACTTGTAACCAAGCTTGTCAAACTTCTTGCCGGTCGAAAGCCCATCGCGCTTGTCGGCAATAAATAGGCTCATGCCCTTGTAACGCGGATCGGCATCGGGATCGGTCTTGGCGAGCAGGGCAAAGGCCTGACCGTTCAGCGCATTCGAGATCCACGTCTTGGTACCGTTGAGCACGTAGTCACCATTCTCATTCTTGCGCGCGACGGTGCGGATCGCCTGCAGATCGGTGCCCGCATTGGGTTCGGTCAGCGCCAGCCCACCCCGGACCTCACCCGTCGCAAATTTGGGCAGCCAACGCATCTTCTGCTCAGTCGTCCCGAACCGCTCGACAGCGGCGGCCATGATCAGATGTGAGTTGAAGATACCCGTGATTGCCATCCAATAGCTGGAGATGCGCATCACGATCTTGGCATAGGTTGTCGCGGGCAGTCCCAGCCCACCATACTCCTGCCCGATCGTCGCCCCGAACAGGCCCATTTCGGCCATTTGGTCCACAAGTTTCTCGGGCCAGATATCGCCGTGATCGTGATGCTGAACAACCGGGATCACCTCACGTTCGAGCCAGCGATCGATCGCGTCCATGAAGGCGCGTTCTTCATCGGGATCGATGGTGCGGATCTGGTTTTCGAGAATAGCTGCGGTTGCCATGGTTCAGGTGTCCCTAGAGTGATCTGTCTATAGATTAATCGTCGAGCCCGCCAAAGCCGCGCTTCCATACGAGTACGGTGCGCTTGTAGTGGCTGACAACGTCGCCGTGCTGGTTTTTGGCGATGGTTTTGAAGGTAACGATGCCCTGTTCGGGGCGGCTTTTGCTCTCGCGTTTTTCGAGCACTTCGCTCTCGCAATAGAGCGTATCGCCGACGAAGAGCGGCTTGGTCATTCGCACCTCGTCCCAGCCCAGATTGGCGATCGCCTTGCCGCTTGTGTCCGACACGCTCATTCCGGTCATCAGAGCAATCGTGAACGGTGAGACTACGAGTGGCTTGCCAAACTCGGTGTCCTTCGAGAGCTCATAGTCGAAATGCGCCGGATGGGTGTTCATGGTCAGCAGAGTGAACCAGACATTGTCCGCATCCGTAATCGTGCGTCCAGGCCGGTGCTCGTAGACGTGTCCTTCGACAAAATCCTCAAAGTAGCGCCCTTGCACCTCGCGGAAGCGCCCGGGAGCGACTTCGATAACACCATCACGCATGGGCAGTTTCCTTCTTCCCCGAGAGAGCGGCATGCCGTGCGAGCACCGCCCGATAATTCTTCACAAACGGCGCTTCAAGCATGCGCCCCTTGAAGCGGATTGCCTTGCCGCCCCCAGCGTCATACGCATCCAGCGCCTCGCGCGCCTCGGCCACTTCCGCCTCACTCGGCGCAAAGGCAGACGCGATTGCGGGCACTTGCCGAGGATGAATGGCCGCTTTTGCCGCAAACCCGATCGCGCGCGCTTTTGCACATTCCTCGGCGAGGCCGACTTCGTTTTCCAGCTGGATGAAGGGCACATCGATAGCAGGCTTTTTAGCTTCCGCACAGGCGAGGACAACATGCTGCCGCGCAGCCAGCAGCGGCTCCCATGCGAGTTCAACACCCAGCTCGCCTGAGAAGTCCCCCCCGCCAAACATCAGTGCGGACACCGCGTCACGACCGACAATGTCGAGCGCATGGCGCAGACCTTTGGGCGTCTCGACCAGCGGAATAAGCTGCGGGCACCGGTCACCCAGGGCACCGCTGATCACATCAATCTCCGCGGCGCTTTCGACCATGGGGACGAGCAAAGTCCCCGGAAGCGTCTCAGCATCGATCAGAGCCGCCAGGTCTCGAACACCTGCTGCCGTGGTGACACCATTAATGCGGATCGCCCAGCCAGATCGATCATCAGAGATCTGCGCCAATGCGGCGGTACGCGCGCTTAGCTTGTCCTGATCAGCAACCGCATCTTCCAAGTCGATCACCGTCAAGTCTGCGCCACCTGCCTTCGCCTTAGCGAACCGGTCCGAACGAGAGCCGGGGACAAACAGGAGGGTCGCAGCTGAGAACACAAAATCGCCTTTGCCTTTAACGGATACAGCCATACGATGGTGGCTTCCAAAATTACCTTCACAATTTGTCCGGACAAATATAAAGTCAAGGACGAAATGCTTAAATATCCGGACAGACTTGGCTTTCCGGACAGCTATGGGGAGATATGTCTATGCGTTTCGCGAAAACGGTCCTCGGTCTGAGCGGTCTGAGCGGTCTGGCACTAGCATCTTTTGGCATGGCGGCCAGCGCCAGTGCTCAGATGCTGGACCCCGAAAAGCCCGAAGACGCGCTCGAAATATCCAAGCGGCTGCAATGCGGTGTCTCTGCGGACGAGCCGGCCGTCTATCACTGGTCTGGCAACATCTATGGCCGCTCGCCGGGGGTTCGCGACAAGTTGTTATTCAAGGGCGAAGGGATGAACATCCGCCGATGCGTCGAGGTGGAAGACCCGGTACGCGGCAAAGGCTGGCGCCTTATCAGCCGCGAAGTGATGCTGATGCTGGACCCCGATACCGGCGAAGTGGTCGATGAATGGGAGAACCCCTACACTGGGGAAACCGTCGCGGTTATGCAGATCCACAACGATCCTGTGAATGGCCGCCCCAATTTCGCCAAGGGCGCCGATGGTACGCCGTTCGAGCTCTCGACCCTGCGCGAGGCGGGGCCGTTCGTCTTCATCCCGTTCGAAGTGCCACTGTTCTACCGCAACCCGCTGGCCGGGGGATATCAGGACGCCGTCGGAAACATGTATCACGCGATGGAAATCTTTGATTTCTCAGCGCTCAAAGAGGAGCTTTATGACGGCTCCACCCCAACGGCCTACCCGATGATCAGCTGGGTGCGCGTATCACCCTGGGCGCCGTGGATGAAGATGGGTGGGCGGCCCGGCCAGATGGTCTTCAACGCCATGGGACGCAAGCTGCCCGGCGGCTTCGAAGAGCTGCCTGACGTGCTCAAGAGTGAGATTCGCGAGAACTACCCGATCTACGAGAGCGCTCCGCCGAAAGACGATACGCGGCGTAACGAAACCACCTGGACCAAGTATAAGAAGCTAACAGACGCCGCGCGGGCGGAAATGGAGCAGAACGCGAAAGTGGCCGGCGGCGAGGACTAAGCGGCAAACCAGGCGGGCGGCTTTCTGGCCGTCCGATCGGACAACAGGAAAGGGAGGAAGGCACCGCGCCATCCTCCCTTTTCTTATGGTTAGCCTTGAGAGCTACAGCACTCAGAAGGTCGAGAGCAGATTAACTCCAAACCGCCGACCGGGGCGCAAGCCTGCGATAAAGCTGCGCTGGAAGCTGTTGTCGGCATCGGCATAACGCAACACCTGCTGCACCGCGTCTTCGTCGAACAGATTGTCGACATAGAACTGCACGCGGTATGTCCCATTGGTAAACCCAAGGCGTGCATCGACTTCAACCGCATCGCCGGTCTTCGCTTCGTTGTGCACTTGAGCAAAGCTGCTCGACGTCAGCGTTACGTTGGCGCCGGTGAAGAACTGCCAATCGCTCGAGCCAAGATCTGCCCGGTAATCGAGATCGGCGAAGACCCGATGCTCTGGCGCGCGTGGGATGCTCTTGCCCTCGATCGAACCGAACGCGCTCTGGCACCCGTCAACGTCTGGAAATTCATCGCCTGTCGAACAGTTTACCAGGCCATCATCTGCAACGTCGTTCAGCACACCTTGGTTCTCATCAACGCCGTCGGTGAACTCGCTGCTGGCCAGAGCATAGTTCATGGTCAGCGTGAAATTGCGCGTAATCCGTCCCACAAACTCCGCTTCCAACCCGATGATCTCGGCATCGCCTGCATTGGTGATAACGCTGATCTGATTGGGTGGGACAGAGACGTTTTGGGTAAGCTGATAACCCTCGACCTCAGTGAAGTAGGCAGCCAGATTGATCGTTACCCGACCGTCGGCAAAGGTGTTCTTAAGCCCGATTTCATAGGTTGTGTTATCCTCGGGATCATATGTTGCGATGTCGAGCGTGGGATCAGCAGCCTCTGCCTCCTTCGCCAGAGCACCATTGAAACCACCGGGCTTTTGGCCCTCCGCATAGATCGCATAGAGCAGGTTATCCGGCGAAACCTGCCAATCGAGTGTCACACGCGGCGTAAAGGCTTTGAAGGTCTCGCTGTCTGATACGGGATCCGGACGATCCTGGCCCTCGTTGAAGCCAAAGGTTGTCTGACTGACCTTCTCTTCAGCGTAGCGCCCCTCGATGCCGATATTGAATTCCGGCGTTACGTGCCAGTTGACCGCCCCGAAAACAGCTATGTTCTCGATATCGGTCAAAGTCTCGTCGCGCGGCTCTTCGAGCAGGGTGATCAACTGTGGGGATGTGTAGAAACTAAAAAAGCATCCCTCCGCAGGTGAGCACAGTTCGGCGGCGCGTGCATCGGATGCCTCCAAGGCGATATCTTCTGCATCCGCTGGCAGTTCGCGGATCGAAAAGCTGTCAGAGCTTTGATCGAAAAAATAACCACCAATGAGGAAGTCGAAAGCATCGCTTGCGTACGTCAATCTCAGTTCCTGAGACCAGTCCGACACTTCGCTGCGATTGGCAAATGAGAAATCAACCGGCTGGCCGTTCACAATACCAATCCCACCATTCACGGGGAAAGTCGCAAAGGTCGTCGGTTGGAAACTGGTTGGACTGTAATCACCATCGGTCAGTTGGGTCTCGGTCCGATCATTGTAGCCGGTCAACGAGGTTATCACCCAACTATCGCTTACCTCATAGTCCATTCTCAGCGAGATATTATAGGTATCGGCCTCCAGCCCCACTTCGCTTTCATCAATGAATTGACGCGAGTAATCGGTGTTGATTTCCCCAGGCTCGATCGTCCCACAGAAATAACGGCCCCGCCCGTTATAGAAGGACCCATTATCAATGAAGCAATTGTTCTCTTCGGTACCCTGCTGGAAGATCGCCGGTTGGCCATCATCCGTGCGGTTGTAGTAAGCTCGCGCGGTTGCGGTGAACGGGCCACCATTATCCCAGTCAAGCAGCCCTGAGAGCGACCAGGACGATTGCTGCCCAACCTTCTCGCCATCAAATTCATTGGTGAATTCGCCGCCAAAATCATAATAGCGACCGTTAATGCCGAAACCTAAGCCATCGGTGATGGGTCCGCGAATGCCACCAGTGATCTCATAACGATCATGCTCGGCAACATCGATTGACAAACGACCCTGCAAGGTGTCGGTCGGCTGCTTGGAAATGATGTTGATCGCACCCGAATAGGTGTTCCGCCCGTAAAGCGCGCTTTGCGGCCCTTTGACAACCTCTAACCGCTCGATCGTATCCACATCATAGTCGGCCAGACTGCCAGTGTAGTAGATGCCATCGATGAAGAAGGCGACGCCGCTCTCGCCAAGGATGTTTGCCTGCCCGCGAATGACGGGGCGATTGCCGTTACGCCCAAAGCTCTCATCAAAGAACAGGCCGGGCGTGGTGTTGGCGATCTCTTCCAAACTGTCGAGCGCAAGGTTCGTGATCGTTTCAGAAGTGACCACTGCGACCGATGTCGGAACTTCCTGCAGGTCTTCCGACTTTTTACGCGCAGTTACGATGATGCGATTATCATCTTCGGTATCTTCTGAGGCGATCGATACCGGCTCCTCATTATCGCTGGACTGCGCATGTGCGCTTGTGGCAATCATCATTGCCGGCGTCAGGATCGTTGCTCCAAGCAAAGCACGACGAGTAAACGCATTCATATGCGATCCCCCAGTTCTTTTCCGCGACGTCCCGACGTCGCTCCCATCCAGTGTCGCATTACTGCCGCAGGTCGATCATTTGTCCAGACAAATTTGGCGGCGGATTCGAACTATCGGGTGTCACTGAGCCCATCGCGCAACACCTCGATCAAATCTCCCCTATTTCCAGTGCTTTATACGCAGCCATCAACGGCAAATCCGATCAAAACGGCTTCACATTTCCCAGAAACGCAGTGATGATGAGCAAGATATACACCGCCCAAACCCAGATCCTGGTGCGATCCATTGTCCGGCGAAGCGGCACCTCAGTCGCATCGGATGACCCTTGCTGGAGAACTGCCGCGAGTTGTGGCCCCACAGGCTTGAAGGTCACATCGATCATGATCGCGGCAATGAATATGAGGCCGAACATAAGCGCCTTCCAAGCCAGCCAGTCCGGCTTCAAAGGAGCGTCGGCAACAAGGCTCTGGCCACCCAACCACAGATAAAAGCCGCCAATGATCCAGCGCAGCCAGCCTTCGATCCGGCGATTGCGCGCCGCACGCGGTGTCTGATCATGCCAGTGGGAATCCCAGACCAGGGCCAACCAAAAAAGCCCGACAAGCCACGCGCCAATCGTCAGCCAATGTGGCACATCCCACCAACCACCCAGGTCAACAACGCTTAGAGACAGCGGCACCATCAACGCCCAAGCGGTGCGCGGGACCATATCGATCTCTACCAGCAGAGTAAGCAGCGCTATCCGCTGATCGAGAGACCACTTTTCACGCTTGCGAAAATGCTGGCCCAGTACGAACACGCCAACATCAGCGCCAAGCCACAAGACGAACATAATCAGGTGGACATAGACAAGCGTCGGATAGGCATAGACTGATAACTCCATTAAAGATCCTCCGCAAAAGTGTTGCGTCGATACAACGATCCGCGACATTTTCCATCCGTTTGTCCGGACAAATCGCACTTCCCTGCTTGACAAGCAAGAGCTTGTCCGGACAACTTTGCGTGCCTTGAGGGGTCGTGCAGCCGCACGATACGGCGGGGACACAAGGCTTTTGAGGGAGCTACTGTCGATGAAATCTTCTCTGTTTGCGACGCCGGCGACGGCAAAGATCACGCTCGTTGGAATGGCATCGGCGATCGCCTTGTCGGCGCTGCCGTCAGCAGCCCTGGCGCAGGATGCAGAAGCCGAAGGCGAGGCTGAAGAGCAGACAGGGGTCGCGCAGATCATCGTCACCGCTCAGCGCCGCGAAGAAAGCGTCCAGGACGTACCGATCGCCATTAGCGCCTTTAACACGGAAGAATTGCAGCGACGCGGCATCCAGAATGCGCTTGAGGTGGCTCAGTTTGTCCCCAACCTCGTCGGTCTCAACAACACCGGCCTCGGCACCGCGAATGCATACTTCCTGCGCGGGGTCGGAAACACGGAATCCATTGCAACATTTGACCCGCCGATCGGCACATATGTCGACGACATCTATCTCTCCCGCCAGAATGCCAACAACCTTTCCTTGTTTGATGTCAATCGAGTGGAGGTGTTGCGCGGGCCGCAAGGCACTCTGTTCGGGCGCAACACGACCGGCGGCGCCGTAAACGTTTTCATGAACGATCCCGGCGATGAATTCGCTGGCTATGCTGAGGTCGGTTATGGCGCCTATGATCAGTATCTTGCTCGTGCATCGGTCGACTTGCCGTTGGCTGAGACCTTTTCGGCGAAGATTTCTGGTTATTTTCAGGACGACGATGGCTACGCGATCAACTCGGTGACCGATGAGCGTACCAACGAGAATGATGGCTGGGGCGTGCGGCTTGGCTTGCGCGGAGAACTCTCGGATAGTGTGCGGTGGCGAGGTTCCTACATTCACACCTATGCAGACGCCACGAACACCCTGAATTTCGACTGTGATCCGGCCAACCCCACCAATTGCGATGGGCGTTTCACTTCGACCGGCTTAACCAATGGCGGCGACTTCAACAGCGATGTGTTCGGCCCGTTGGTCACAGGCGAGAAGAACGACTTCGGCCAAGGCAATGAAGTGGTTATGGACTTCGTTTCGTCCAATCTCGAAGTTGATATTGGCGAAGACTGGGCAGTCAATTTCATTACCGGTTTTGTCAATCTGGACCAGGATTTCGCGGTCGATTTCGCCGACGGGCGCGGTTTGCCCTCGACGTCGAATCCAAATCCGGCGGTCCAAGGCTTCACCTATGGCGGGTTCACGATCGTCAATGACGGGAGGCACACCCAGTTCACCCAGGAAATCAAACTGACCGGGTCACTGGGCGATGGCCTTGTCGACTTCGTGGGCGGCGTATTCTACTTCCATGAAGACAACCTCACCGATTTTGCCGATATTTTCTCGCTCAATCTGGGGCCCGGCCCCTTCAACGCACCGGATGGCTTTCCGCTGGTTTTGGCTGACCGGACGCTCGACAATACGACGGAATCTTGGGCTGGCTACGCGCAGGCCGACGTCAATCTCAGCGATCGACTGACTGCAACCGCAGGCATTCGTTACACCGATGAGACGAAGACACTTGGGGTGCGCGACAATCGCCCAAGGATTGGCGGCGGCCTGTGCCAGTCTGCAGCGCAGTTCGGCCCGTCCACCTGCATCGACACTGCCAACCTTACCGCCTCCAACGGAGAGCCGATCCCGACCGAGCAATCGGTGGGCATTTTCACGCCACGTTTTGCAGTGCAGTACGACCTTGACGATGTGCTGCTCTTCGCCAGCGCCACGCGTGGTTTCAAGTCGGGTGGGTGGAATGCGCGCGGGACAAACCCGGCCGAGCTTCTGCCATTCGAAGAAGAGATCGCCTGGTCTTATGAAGCGGGCTTCAAGTCGGACCTTTTCGACAATCTCGTGCGTCTCAACGTAACCGTTTTCTGGCTCGATATCGAGGGTCTTCAAACACCATCGGCCTTTATCCGCGACGACGGAAGTATTGCCTTCCTCACTCGGAATTTTGCCGATTATCGAAACCGCGGTGTCGAAGTCGAGTTTACGACAGTGCCGGTCGAGGGGCTCAACCTGTTCGCATCGCTTGGCTATCAGGATGATGAGTATCAGATCGATCAGGACGCCCCTGAATTCGACGAATTCGGTGTCCAGTCAGTCGCCGCACAACAGAGGGATTGTCAGGCGCAACTCGCCGCTGGTCTTCTCCCCAACACCACCGGTGGAGACAATGCGACGTCCTGCGGCGTTGGAATCGTTGCGCCCGATGGATCAATTTCCGAACCCGTGCGCACACCCGATTTCACCATCGCAATTGGCGGCAGCTACGATATCGATGCGGGCGACGTGACCTTCCGACCATTCGCTAACGCCAATTGGCGCAGCGAGAGTGAAGTTGGAACCAGCAATGTAACACTCTTTGACGAGCCGGTGACTGGCCTATCAGGGACGGAATATCCAACCAACACGTTGGGCCTTGGCGACCCGCTCGATCCGTCGACGGGCTCAGGCTCGGGCTCGCTCAGCCCCTCGCGCTGGATCGTCAATGGCGGTCTGACATTGGCGCACACCAATGGCATTTCAGTCACCGCAGAATGCCGCAATTGCTTTGACGTCGAAGCGGTTGAAAGCGCGCTGGTCAACTACAGCTATCTCAACCCGCCACGCACCTGGATTGTGCGGGCCAAGGTGGAATTCTGATAGCTTCAATCCGAAAGGGCAGGCACGGCAAGAACATGGCTGTGAACGGCTCTCGATGGTCAGGAATGGTGGCAGTGGCGCTCAGCGTTGCTGCCACCCTTGTATCTCTCGCCGTGCCCGCTCACGGGCAGGCATCCGAAGACGACACCAATCCCCATGGCATCCAGCCGTGGGACGAAGTTGTTGTCAGTGTCACTGATTTGGAAGAGAGCTCGGAGTGGCTTGTCGAGGATGGTGGCTGGCGCGCTACCAGTTCTGGATCGTTGGCGCGCAGCGAGCTTGCTTACTGGGACCTACCCGTCACGATATCTGGAGAGTTCCTGAAGATCTGCGCCCCGAAAGCCACAACCGGCTGCATCCGGTTTGTTCGTTTCGACGGCGCATCTGAGCAACGCCCCATCCGCCTCGCCGCGAGGCCATGGGACACCGGCGGCATCTTCTCGATCATGCTCCGCAGCGAGGACACGCAGGCCCTGTTCGACGCCGCGATTGCGCGCGGATGGTGGGCGGAGAGCCCGCCCTACGCGTTCAGCTTCGGTGGTTCAGACCTGCTCAATGTCGTCATTCGTGGGCCTCACGGGGTCAACTACGCGGTCTATGAACGCAAAAGCCCGCCCTTCACCGGCTTTCCGGTCGGGCGATTGAGCCAGGCGTTCAACACTATGCGCATGGTCAAGGATCAGCCGACAAGCCTCGCCTTCTATCGTGACACGTTAGGCTTTCAGACACTGTTTGACGCCCCGTTCACTGATCCCGAGCCGCGTGCGAACAACTTCTCAGTGCCTGCCAATCTCGCGACCAATCTGGTGCGGCGCGCAGCTGTGGTGCAGCCGGTCTTCCCTGGCGAGGATGGCCGGATCGAGCTTATGCAGTTCGAAGGCTTTGACGGGCGTGATTATTCCGCGCACGCTTCCCCGCCCAATCTCGGGATAATCTCCGTTCGCTATCCGGTGCGCGATCTCGACGGCTATCGCGCCGCTATCGCTGCCAAAGGCGCAACGCCGGAATATGCCGGCTCAGCCGTGGAAATCCTCGCTCTTGGCGCGGAACCAAAAACCGACATAATGGCCATCAGAGATGCCGACGGAAGTCTCTCTGAGTTTTATGATGTCGATTAGAAGCGCGCTTTCAGGTGTTAAGCGGCGCGGCTTTTTATTTGGCGCAGGGAGCGTTCTGGCAGCAACTATGATAGCGCGCGGATATTCCCGATCTCGCGCCGCCCCAACCGCCGCCAAACGCGATATCATGCTGGTCCATGGCGCATGGCATGGCGGGTGGTGCTGGGATCCGGTTCGCACCCCGCTCGAAGCGGAAGGGCACCGGGTGTTTACGCCGACGCTGAAAGGCCTGGCCGAGCGCGCGGATGAACTCAGCGCCGAGGTTAGTCTGGAAGACCATATCGAAGATGTCCTGACGGTCATTCGCGACAACGATCTCTCCGACATCGTGCTGTGCGGACATTCCTATGGCGGCATGATCATTACAGCCGTCGCCGACCGGTTGAAGCCGCGCATCGGGCATATTGTCTATCTCGATGCGGCGCTGCCCGAAGATGGAGAGACGATGGTGAGCTATGGAGAGCCGCGACCACGGGCGGTGGTCGAGGCCGCCGAGCAAGCTATGCGCGAAATTGCGCCCGACGGTGTCGGCATGATGGTGTTTCCTCCGGCCCTTCTCGGGGTACCGCCGGATCAACCCCGTCATGGCTGGGTCGAAGCGAAGTTGACGCCGCATCCACTCAAAACCTGGCTAGATCCGATATCGTTGGCAAATGGCGGGCCTGCCGGGCTACCGCGTACCTATGTCCATTGCATCGACCCCGTTCTTGCGCAAACCCAGTTTGGGTGGCTCTATAGCCAATTCAAAGACGACCCGGAGTGGAATGCAGTGACGCTCGCAACTGGTCACGACGCGATGATCACCGACCCGGCTGGCGTTGCACAGATATTGCTTAAGGCTGCGCACGCGCCCGCGGGGTCCAAAGAAACCGAGAAGAAGGGCTAATCGACTATATGGCCACGCACAGCGATAATGGCGGAGAATTCTCCAAAGGCTGGAAAGTCCTGCTGGCGGGTGTCCTCGGGGTCATGTGCGGCGCCTCACCCATCCCCTTCAATGTGATCGGTTTTACGCCAGGCCCACTGCGGGAAGAGTTTGGCTGGAGTCAGACAGAGATCATCCTCCCGATCACTATCTTCGGGGTGATCGCAAGTTTCCTCGCGCCGGTCTTCGGCTGGATGGCGGATCGTTTTGGCGTGCGCCCGGTGGCACTGTGGTCGCTCTTTGCATTCGGGATCGCCTTTGCTGCGATTTCGCTGACACCGAGCTCAAACGACCCATCCACGCTGTATATCTATTACGCGCTTTGGGTAGTCGTTGGCGTCGTCGGTATCGGCTCGACCCCAGTTACTTGGAGCCGGGCAATCAACCTGTGGTTTTACAAGAACCGCGGTCTCGCGCTTGGTATTCTGCTTACGGGGACAAGTTGGGCTGCGATCGTTTTTCCCAAAGTCGCCGTTTGGGTGATCGAGAACTATGGCTGGCGGGCAATGTTTGCCAGTGTCGGGCTTTTTCCCCTTGCTGCCCTCATTGTCGCCTACTTCCTGTTTCGAGAACCGCGCCCTGAAGAGCGCCCCGCTGCAATTGAAAGCGATAGCGGAAACCTGACCGGTAAGACACTCGGTAGCGCGCTCGCTGACTATCGCTTTTACATCATCTGGCTCAGCATCGCACTCATCGCCGGTGCGTTTGGCGGGGCATTTATCAATCTTCCGACCATGGTAGGGCTGCGCGGGATCGAAGGGCAAAGCGCCGCGACCGTCATGGGCATTTTGGGCATCGGAATTCTTTCCGGACGGCTGATTACGGGTGCCTTGCTTGACCGATTCTGGCAGGGGTTTGTCGCGTTTCCGCTTCTTTGCCTGCCAGCGATCTCTGCCTGGCTGCTGTTGGACGAAAGCCTTACCTTCCCGCTGGCCGCGCTGGCGGGCTTTCTGCTGGGCTTCGCTGCGGGAGCGGAGAGCGATCTCATCGCTTATCTTACAGGCCGCTATTTCGGCATGGCGCATTACGGCAAGATCTATGGCATGCTGTACATGCCCTTCGGTCTGTTCTCTGCCGCCTCGCCGGTCATTTACGCACAGGTGTTCGATCGCACGGGGAGCTATGACGCGATCCTCGAAGTGGCGATCTACGCCTTTATCGCCGGCGGCGCGCTCCTCCTGCTGCTCGGTAAATATCCAGAGGACTTCCCCGAAATCGAAACGCCCCACCCCGAACTGGAGCCCGCTTGATGGCCACCCTTGCCTCTGACAATCCGCTCGCCCCCCTTCGCAGCGCGGTCGCTGGCACATCGCTGTTGACGGATGACGCCAGTCTCTCGCTTTTCAGTCATGATGTGCTGTCGAAGGGCAATGCGCCGCTGGCCGTGTTCCAGCCCGCCTCGGTTGAGGAATTGGCTGCCGGTGTTGGCGCTGCCACGCGCGCTGGCGTCGCGATCGTCCCGCGCGGTGGGGGGATGAGCTACACCGGCGGGTATCTCTATGAAGGGGGACCGCACATCCTGATAGACACGCGCTCGCTGGACCGGGTGCTGGATATCAATCAGGACGACATGACCGTCACGGTTGAAGCGGGTTGCAGCTGGGGGAAACTGCTCGGCAAATTAAAGCCGCTCGGCCTGCGCGCGCTGGCCTGGGGCACGCTGTCGGGTCTGCGCGCCAGCATTGGCGGCGGGATGAGCCAGAACGGCATATTCTGGGGTGCCCGCAATGGCTCCGCCGTCGATGGCGCGCTGAGCTTTGATGTCGTGCTGGCCGATGGAAGCATCATCTCCACCGGATCGCAGTTTTTCCGCCCCTACGGCCCTGATCTGACCGGGCTGTTTGCGGCGGATTGCGGAGCGCTCGGCGTGAAGGCGCGCGTAACCCTCAAACTGGTGCGCGAGGCCAGCGCTTTGTCCTATGGCTCCTTCAGCTTTGAACGGCATGACCAGCTTCTCACAGCGATGAGCGAAATTGCCCGTGCCGAACTGGCGGCGGAAAGCTTCGCCTTCGATCCGTTCCTGCAAGCCCAGCGGATGAAGCGCGACAGCCTCGTCAAAGACGCCAAGCAGTTCGGCAATATGGTCAAGGAACAGGCCAAATCCGGCGGCATGCTCAAAGCACTTAAGGAAGGCGCGAAGGTCGCAATGGCCGGGCGCAGCTTTCTCGATGATGTGCCCTTCAGCCTCCATTGCATCGCGGAAGGCCGCCACCAATCAGCGGTCGATGCCGACATGGCGCAGATCGAGACCATCGTGCTCGATGCAGGCGGAAGGGTGGTCGAAAATTCGATCCCCAAGATTCTGCGCGCTAACCCCTTCCCGCCCCCCAATTCGATGCTGGGACCTGAGGGGGAGCGGTGGGTTCCGGTGCACGGCTTCCTGCCCCACTCCAAGCTGATCGCAGCATGGGACGCGCTGCAGGAGCTGTTTGCGGAACATGCCGAGGAAATGCAGCGCCTCAAGGTAGAGACCGGGGCATTGATTGCGGCCACGGGCCGCTCCTCATGCCTGATCGAGCCGGTCTTCTTCTGGCCGGGGGAGCAAAACCCGCTGCATAAAGCCTCGCTCGAACCCGATCATCTGGCGAAACTGCCGACTATGGCGGATAGTCCTGAAGCAACAGCGCTGGTGATGAAGCTGCGAGAAAAGGTCATCGCGATCTTCCAGTCGATGGATGCAATCCACCTGCAGATCGCGCGGTCCTACCCGCTCCAGCAAAGCCATGATGAGGCGGCATGGAGCATTCTCACCGCACTGAAAAAGCAGGTCGACCCGCAAGGGCTGATGAACCCCGGCTCGCTGGGGCTCTAGGTGAACCGATTGTATGAGCTAGACCGGAGACGCGCATTGGCAGCGAGTGCCTGCGCCGCTTTTGCCGCCCATGCACCTGTGATCGCTGCCAAAGGAGACAATGTGACCGATACCTCGAGTGACACAGCATCGACCTATTCAGCGGTGGCGATGCAGCTGACGGCGCGCTCGCTCGAACGCCTGACAGATGAGGCGGCAGCGCGGGCGGCGATGCTCGAACATATCGCCGCGATTGAAGGGCAAATCCGCACCAGCTCGATCTTCGTCGCGCAGTATTCGGGCAAGCCGGTGAAGCTGTGCGTGCTGCCGGAATATCTCTTCACGTCCTATCCGGGCCGCATCTCGATCGAGGATTTCGCCGCGAAAGTGGGCTGGGCCGCAAATGGGCCGGAATATGAGGCTTTGGGTGGGGTCGCCCAGCGTCTCGGCATGTTCATCGCGGGCAATGCCTATGAAACCGACGAGGCGTTTCCCGATTTCTACTTCCAGACCTGCTTCATCGTCGCTTCCTCTGGCGAGGTCGTGCTGCGATATCGTCGGCTGTTGTCCATGTTTGCGCCCTCCCCGCACGATGTGTGGGAAGCCTATCTCGATAAATATGGGTTGGAAGGCACCTTCCCCGTTACGCGGACCGAGATCGGAACGCTCGCTGCCATTGCCTCTGAGGAAATCCTCTATCCCGAGATCGCCCGCGCTCTCGCGCTGCGCGGGGCGGAGGTTTTCTGCCATTCCTCCAGCGAAGTCGGCAGCCCGATCGCGACCAATAAGGATATCGCCAAACAGGCGCGCGCGTTCGAAAACCTCGCCTATGTCGTCTCCTCCAACACGGCAGGCATTTCCGGCACGGCCATGCCATTGTCGAGCGCAGAGGGGAACAGCCAGGTGGTAGACTGGAAGGGCCGCGTGATTGCGCAATCCGGCGATGGCGAGACCTTCACCGCGTTTGCGAGCCTTGATCTTGGAGCCTTGCGCGAGGCACGCCGAACCCCCGCCATGACCAATTATCTCGCCCGCCAGCGCCCGGCCCTGTTTGCCGCAGCCTACGCAGCCGCTGCCGAGCCGTTCCACGGGCCCGACGGCATGATGACGGACGGCCAGGCCGCAATCCCGGACCGCGACTATTTCCGCCGCGCGCAGGCGGAAGTGATCGAGCGGCTCGATAAAGCAGGGGTGATCTGATGAAACACCGTAATGTCCGGGGCCGGATAAGCTACACCTCGACCAAACCCGAATGGGAAGGCCGTGAGCGCGGGCGCGAATGGTTCAACTTTTCACACCACGCAGACGGCTCGGTGATCATGACCGCGCAGTGCGAGATTGAGGAGCCAGACCCCACCGTTTTGCGCAACATCACCTGCCATATCGGCCCGGATAAGATGCCGCGAAACCTGCTGGTCCACCTGACGCTGGGCGATGAGTTTCTTGGCTCGGGCTGGATGGCCTATCAGCCCGAGAACAATGCGATCCTGTGTGAAAGCCAGGGGCCGTCCATCGGGCGCAACTCCGAACTGCGTGAGGATATCGGCGAATTCGACGGTTTCGGCACGCATCCGATTGTGGGCGATGGGTTCCTGACGCGGATCATGGATGTCTCCAAGGGTCCGCATAAACGCAAGCTGCGCGTCTTTCTCCCCTCCCCCGACCATCGCGGCGCGACCCCGCCGCAAATCGCCGAAGTCTTCATCACGCTCGAATATGTTGGCGAAGCAGAGAAGACCGTCGCTGCGGGCACGTTCGCCTGCCTTCACTTCCGCTTTGTGGACGACAGCGGCGATGGAATGGGCGGCAAGACGCACCCCGATTACGACATGTGGGTCACCGCCGATGAGGACCACGTACTCGTCTACGGCGCGATCGATGGCTATATGTGCAACCGCTACGAGCTGGTTGAGCTGGAGCGGTGAGCATTTAGGACAAGTGCCCGCTGATCCCAGTTTTCAGCGGACCTCCGCCCCTAGTTCTCGCTCTTTCAATACCTCGAAATAGGCGAGCAGGTTGGCAACGTCGTCATCTTCAAACACGAATACGGGCATTTCCATGGTATGGCCCACTTGCACGCCGCGCTTGAAAGACCCGGCGACTGCCCAGTCAGGCAGACGGTGAGCCGCCCTGCGAAGGCTGGGCGCATTGGGACTGGGCGACACACCGTCATCAAGCGCGTGACATCCAGCGCAGTTCGCTTGTGCGAAGTCCCTGCCCTGCTTGGCACTCTTTGACAAATCACTCGCATCGCGATCCGTTACGCAAGCGGCAACAAGGAGGGGAACCAGCAAGATGAGAAGTCGCTTGTGCACCGTACAACCTCCGTAAGGGCTTGAGTGGCTTAGCGCGGCAAGGTGTTGTTGAACAGGCTCGCCTCCCTGTTAGAGCGCGTTGGTTGAGATGCTCGCTTAGAGGTCGCAGGCTGGTTCAACCTACATGCGCAGGATACGCACTCACCCCACCCGCACCATCACCTTGCCGATATGCCCCCCGCTTTCGAGATGGGTGTAGGCCTGTTTGACGTCATCAAAGCCAAACACGCTATCGACCAGTGTCTCGACGCCCTTGTCCGCCAGCACTTTGGCCGCCTGTTCTACATGGCCGCGATGGCCGCTGGTTATGCCTTTGATCGTGATGTTCTTGCCCAGGATCGGACCTTGGCCAAAGTCTCCGGGCTCCTGCGGTGATCCCTTCAAGGCGCCAATCGTGCCGATGCGACCTTCGAGACCGGTCGCCGCCAAGGTCTGGGCAAAGTCCGCAAAGCCGACCGTATCGACGACTACGTCCGCACCGCGTCCGCCAGTTGCCTCAAGCAAAGCGGCTGACCAATCAGGCTGCGCCTTGTAGTTGACCGTATAGTCCGCGCCCATCTCGCGCGCTTTGGCGAGCTTGGCATCGCTGGAGGAGGTGATCGCGAAGTCCGCTCCCAGCGCCTTGGCCAATTGCAGCGCGAAGATCGAGACACCGCCGGTTCCTTGCGCGAGGACAAGCTTGCCCGGCCCCGCCTCTCCGAACGCCACCATGGCGTGCCACACAGTGCCCGCTACGACGGCCAGCGTGGCGGCGGTCTCATCGCTGATCGCATCGGGCACAGCGATCGCTGCATTGGCCGGGATCACCACCTTCTCCGCACACCAGCCATCCATCGTCACTCCAATATCGCGCGCGAAGATGTGGTAGCCAAACTCTCCCTCAGGATCCCAATCGACGAAGTTGGCAGCGATCACCCGGTCACCAACCGCAAACCCGGTCACGCCTTCACCCAGAGCCTCAACCACCCCCACGCCATCGGTAAGCGGAATGCGCGTTTCGGGGATGTCGCTGCCATAATGCCCGCGCAGGATCATGAGATCCCGGTAGTTCAGCCCTGCTGCCGTCACCCGCACGACCATTTCTCCGGGTCCTGCGACGGGATCAGGACGTTCAACCAGACGCATGTTGTCAATGCCGCCGCGCGGGCCGATTTCCCATGCCATCATCGCCTCATGCCTCCCTGATGGGCGCAAAGACCCGGTCAATGAATTCCTTGGCGCGCGCATCCTTATCGATCGAGGTACCGGACTTCGCTTCCTCGAGAGCCAGCAGCCGCTCTTCCTGCACCCACACTTCCTGCGCGAGATTCATGACCACCGCCACAAACCGGTCCATGCCCGGATCGGCAAAGAACCGCGGATTGCCCTGATCGTCGTAGAGGTTGGGCGGAGCATCCTCTGGCCGCAGCGGATCGCTCATCGTTTCCAAGCTCCAAAGCCGTACCACATCACGCCTTCGGCTAGCCGCCCGGTGGTCTCTTGCCCCACGCCCTCGGCCCGGTCGCCGCTGGCGGCGTCTGCCACGGCCTGTTCGCCATAGATCCCGATGGACGGCACGACGAATTCAAAGAAGTCATCTTCGGCAAATCCGGCGCGCGCGCAAAGATCACGCGGGACTTCATCGCGATAGCCTTTGTAGTAGGGCTCGTTGTTATAATAGCTGTCCCAGTCGAGATAGAAGCCATCAAACGCGCCCATCTGGGCGTTCGGCGGCAGCTCCATATGGATGACGAGCCCGCCCGGCTTCAGCACCCGATAGGCCTCTTCAAAGCACTTGGCGCGTTGCTTTTTTGAAAGCTCGTGCAGGAACATGCTCGACCAGACGATGTCAAAGCTTGCGTCTTCGAAGGCGAGATCATCGGCGCACATCTGGCGGAATTCAACCGCCTGCCCCTGCATCTTTGCCCGCGCGCTGCCGTAGGTCAGCGGGCCGGGCGCGGCATCGATCGCCACGACATCGGCCTCAGGATAGGCTTGCTTCCAGGGCAACGTGTTGTGCCCGATCATGCACCCGGTATCGAGGATCCGCCGGGGTGCGAAATCGGGGAAGCGCTGCTTGACATACTGGCTCATCGAAAGGCCAATGTCATCGAGATTGGCGCCCATCAGCCCCATGGAGAACACCGCAAGACCGCGATCATAAACCGCTCCCGCTTCCAGGCTATCGGCCCCGCGCGTGTAGCTGCCGGGCATCAGATGGACATCGATTGCATGGACATTTTTCGGCACATCAAGGCCAGGATCGAGAGTGAGTGAGCCATCCTGATCGGCAACCTTGGCCGCTTCAGCGGACAGCCGGTCAGCCTCGCGCTCAACACTCTCGGCCACGCTCGCCCAGACCATTTTCTGCGCCTGCACCCGCATCGCCGAATAGATGTTGAACGCCGGATCGCCGCGCAGCGCCTGATGCGCCTCGCGACTGGTCGCCGGATCGCGACCGTGCTCTTTACGAAAAGCGGGCGCGGCACGGCGATCATACGCCGCGCGCATGTCGCCCGCGAGATCGTTGAGGATCAGGCTGCGCATCGCTGAGACGAAGCGGCCCCGTGCGACCTCTTCGGGTGTCGCCTCGGCCTTCATCGGGTGCTGGAGTTCAACGCTCATTCGCTTTCTCCCGGTGCGTCCGGCCCCACCACAGGCGGATCGACCTGGGGAATGTCGGGCTCTGAAAAGTCGGCAAGGAAGCGCGCATCGCCGACCCGATCGACCATGTCTTCGCGCAAGGGCGCTTCGTAGTAGATCGTGACCCGGTAATCGCCCGCGCTGGGATTGAGGCGAATGGGGCGGATCGTCTCCTGATAGACCTTGCTATTCCAGAAGATGCGCGCGTTCTCGATACAGGGAAAGCGAACGGTGAGATTGACGTAATCGTCTGGCAGTTCGCCTTCGAACACTTCAACCGGGCGCGGGCTGGTGACGTAATATCCGCCGAGCTTCTGGTAGAGTTTGCTCTTCGCGATCGCGGCCGCGTAATGGCCCATGCGCGCACGGTCGAGCGTTACGCCTTCGACCACCATGTAAACCGGCTTGTCACAGGTGGATTGCGGCGGCGGCGGGGCCTCGCCCGCAGCGACACCTTGTAGCAACATCAAAAGAACTGGTGAGATCACGGTGCTTCGATCCTCCATTCATCACATAGAGTGCGTTTCCAGGGCTTACCGTCCTTGAACCATTGCCAGGTCCGCGCGCGCGATTGGCCGTCAGGAGCGATATTGATCATCTCAATATAGTAGGCGCCGGGTTCATCGATCCGGTCAAGCCTCAGCATCAGCGTCGCCTCGCTGGTCTGCCAGCAATAGCCGTTGAAGCGATCAGTGTCCCAGAACAGCCGATCCCCCATCAGCTTGCCGCCGAATTCGTAAGCCGCTTCGCGCCCGTCTTCCCAGCTCAGCCAATTGTGCTGGAGATAGTGCCACTCGCCAGCGTCGGGAAACTCGCAATGGGTTTTGACCTTGTGTGCATCGATCGGCGTGCCGTCGGCATCGAAATGGCGGTACCAGCCATCCCACCAGCCATCATGCATCAGCATGGCGGGCATCGCGGCGGCAAGCGCAGCGCGATTGCTCATCCGGCCTGCCCCTCGCGATAGGCGTCGATCAGCAACGGTGTCCCAGTCTGGCGGATATGCGCCTGTTCGCGGAGGAAGCGAGTGAGCCCGGTGTCGCCCATCCGGCTAGGGCCCAGGCCGCTGGTGCCGCGCGACTGGTTGGTCGCATCACCCACCATGCTCGTCAACGCCCCATCCTGAAGCGAGATTGCTCCCGCCTCGAGCCGCGGCGCGATCTCAGCGGCTTCCTCGAGCGAGCCGGCAAAGATCGCTGCGGAAAGACCGTATTCGGTGTCGTTCGCCTGTGTGATTGCGGTGTCGAGGTCGTCATAGATTGTGACCGGGAGGACCGGTCCAAAGGTCTCCTCCCGCATCACGTCCATCTCCGGCGTGACATCCGCAAGGATGGTGGGCCGCAGATATTTGCCCCCGCCCAGCACCTCTACCGTGCCTCCGCTCAAGACCCTGGCGCCTTTCGCTTTGGCATCGTCAATCTGCGCCTGCACTTTATCCGCCTGCGATGGGAAAATGAACGGCCCGATATGGCCCGATGCCGCGTCGGGATAGGTGATCTCGACCGCTTGTGCGCCGGCAACCAACGCCGCCAGGAACGGCTCTGCGATCTCGCGTGCAACATAGATCCGTTCGATCGACTGGCACGCCTGCCCGGTGGCGACGATCGAACTGCGCAGCGCGACACCTGCTGCCCAATCGGGATCGGCGCTGGCGGTTATGATCATCGGGTCCTTGCCACCCAGTTCCAGATTCGCCGGGATGAGTTGGCGGGCGGCGGCCTCTGCTACCTTTCGACCTGTGGCGGTGGACCCGGTGAAGCAGATATAGTCGACTTCCTCGATCAGAGCCTGCCCCACATCCGCGCCGCCCATCACATAGGCAAGCGGCAATTCGGGCACTTGCGTGAGCACGTCGCGCATCGGTTCAACAAAGCGCGGGGTCACTTCCGAGGGCTTCACCAATGCAGCACACCCCGCCATCAATGCGGGGACGGCATCGATATGGCTGAGGATCACGGGGAAGTTCCACGGGGCAATCGCCCCAAACAGCGGAAACGCGCTGTAATCGGTGACGATCTCGATCCCCGGCGTGGCGGAGGTCTTCGGCCCGCGATCAAGCGACGCGAAAAGCTCAGGCCCGCGTGTCGCCCAGCGACGGATATTGCCGACCGCGCCCTGCACTTCGATCCATGACACCGCGCCGCGCCCGGTATCGACGCGGAGCGCAGCCGCAATCTGCGGGGCCGCAGCCTCCATCGCATCGGCAAAGCGCATGAGGATCGCAGCGCGTCCCTCCGGCCCCATCGCCTCCCATCCGAGCTGCGCCGTTCGCAGACGCGCAGCCTCGGCGGCGATCTCCTCACGCGAGCTGACGGCGAATTCGTGATCCTCCTGGCCCGTCCTTGGATTGCGCGCCTTCATTGCTGCGCCTCCCATTCGGCCACAATCTGCGCGCCGGTCGCAAACCACGCATCCTCGCGCGCGGCGAAGTCGGCGAGCAGTTCCTCCAGCGCGCCTATGCGGTAGGGCAGGCCCATGATGTAGGGTGTGAGGTGGATCGGGAGCATCCGACCGCCCCCTTGCGTGTAGCCGGTGCCGCTTGCCTCAGCCGCCAGCCAGTCAAACGCATCGCGCATCATCTGCGCCCAGCCCTCCGCGGAGTGCTGCTGCGTCGCGACAATCATGCGATCGGAAAGCTCCGTGTTGAGCGGGAGGTTCACCACGCCGTTATTGAACCGGTACGGCAGTTCATCATTCACCCAGTCGCACATATAGGTGATGCCGTGCTCTGCCAGCAGGTCGGCTGTATGGAAGCTCTGTGAGCGCGCGATTGAGAGCCAACCCGATGGCTTAACCCCGCTCGCCGCTTCGAGCCGGGTAAGACTGTCCGCAATCAGCGCGCGCTCTTCATCCAGCGGCAAGTCGGACGTGATCGTGCCGTTCATATCGGTTGAATGCGCGATGATTTCGTGGCCCTCAGCCAACACCGCTTCGATCAGCTCCGGATAGCGTTCCGCGATGGCAGCGTTTGTCGCAAAGCTCGCTGTCACCCCTGCGGCCCTGAACGCATCGAGCATCCGCCACACGCCGACCCGACTGCCATAATCGCGCACCGTGTAGTGCCTATAGTCGGGATAGGGCGTGACCATATGGCCGGGCGCTTTGAACGGGCCGCCCGGTTTGATCGGGAACCACTCCAGAGATACGCACAGCCAGACTGCGACCTTCGCCCCGCCCGGCCAAGAGACAGGCGCGCGGGTGTGCAGGTTCGACCATTCGTAGAGGTCGTGGTCATAGCCCTCATGGCGATGAGGGTAGGTGGTGTAATTTGCGGGGAGGTTCATCGCACGCATGCCCCCCGTTCGCCCTGAGCGAAGTCGAAGGGCACGCTCGAGCAGAGCCGAGAGCAGTCTCGACTTCGCTCGACCTTATGCTTCGACAAGCTCAGCACGAACGGATTCTTGCGTGATGCGCTCACTGCGCCGCCCTCCAATGATCGACAATCTCGCCTGCGCGCGCCTTCCAGCAGCGCGGGTCCGCCGCAATAGTGCGGAGCGCTTCCTCAAATGGCCCGATCCGATGCGGCTGCCCGATGAGATAGGCGTGGAGTGGAATGCACATCACCGTGCCCGATCCCGTCCGCTCGCCTTCCTCGGCAAGCCGCTCAAACTGCTTAATCAGGCAGTCGGCATATTCGCGCCCCGACATGCCATAGACGTTGAAGCCATAGTGATCGTTGACCTCAAGGCTGTATGGGATTGAGGCGAGTTCACCCCCACCCTTGCTCCTCACAACGTTCACCGCCTGCACCTGATCATCATGATAGAGGTCACAGGTGTAGGTGAAGTCATACTCCGCCAGCAGATCAAGCGTGCGCGGCGTGTGTGTCAGCGCCGGGGCCAGCCAGCCCCGAATGCGTTGCCCAGTGGCGCGCTGAACCGTTTCGATCGAGTCCTCGATGATCGCACGCTCCTGCTGCTCGGACATGCCGTAAGAATAGCGCGTGTTGTAAATGCCGTGGCTGAAGAACTCCCATCCGCGCTCCGCCCCGTCGGCGACAACCTCCGGGTGGTGATCACACAGCGCAACCGAGAGACTGACCGAGCCGGGAAAGCCATGGCGGCTCATCACATCGGCCATCCGCCAGTGGCTCACGCGGTTTGAATGATCGCGATAGGAAAAGCCGACGACATCGGGATGCGGCTTGGGCCAGCTTTTGCGGTGCGGATTGGCGGGCGGATCAATCTCGTAATATTCAAGATTGGGCGCGACCCAGACCGCGCAAGTTGTGCCTCCGGGCCATTCAAGCTTCGGGCGATCGCGATAGGCATGGTAGTCGTAGAGGCCCGGATCAGGCGCGCCTTCCCGCATCAGCGCGCCTCCAGCCAGTCAATCACCGTCTGCACCGGCTCGACATCGGCATATTTCAGCTGAAGGTCGGTGAGATTGGCGAAGTGATAGCTTTCATGCTTGTCCGCGCAGGTCTCAATCGGCACGATCGTGCGATAACCATAGCTCAGCGCATCCACCGCCGTGGCGCGTACACAGCCCGAGGTTGAGCCGCCGGTGACGACAACGGTATCCGCCCGGTGAAAGGTCAGATAGCTCGCCAAAGGACTTTCGAAAAAACTGCTGGGCATCCGCTTGGTGAATTGCAGGTCGTCCGCGTGGACTTCGCAGCGCGGATCGTATTGATGCCGCTCGCTATCGTATTTGATGTTCTGCAAGCTGTCGGGCGTGTCGGTGCGCGTCCCCCAAACGCCGGCATCGCCCGCATCGGCTTTGTAGGCCACCCTGCTCCAGATCACCGGCATGCCTTTGGCCCGGGCAAGCGCGCTGATCTGGTTGATATAGTCGAACTGCTTGGGGTCGGTTTCATAGGCGGTCTTGAACAGGTCGGTGCGGGTATAGGCCTGCTGCAGATCGACGTTCACGATCGCGAGTCTATCCCCAAAGCCGAACTTCTTGCGCGCCGGATTGGCCATCACCTCTTCGAAAATCTGCCGAGCCGTCCTGCCGTCCTCGACCATTTTCGTGCCAACCAAATCGCCCATTCGTTCGCTCTCCATCTCGAAGCCCCATCCCAAGCTTTGACAAGACACAATAAAGTTGCGTATGCGCTTGTCGAGCACAATTTGTCCGGACAACTTTGAGGACCTTTTGACCCGCATCACCCGGCATATTCTGACCATTCATGCGGCAGCAGGCCAGCCGCCAAGGCGTGTGCATTACCGTCGCTGTGGGACAGGTCCAGTGCTGCTTATGGTGCATCAGAGCCCGCGGTCGAGCGCGGAATACACCGATCTGCTGCAGCGCTGGGGGGAGGATTTCACCTGCATCGCGCCGGATAGTCCGGGATTTGGGCAGAGCGACCCGCTCCCTGACGTTAAGCCAGAGATCGACGACTTTGCCGATGCGCTGATCGCATTCCTTGATGCGCTGGGGGTTGATCGCTGCGCCGCCTATGGTTTTCATTCGGGCGGCATCATCCTTGTCACCGCGCTCAAGCGTCATCCGCAGCGTTTTCTACGTCTTGCGGTTGGCGGCTATGCGATCTGGACCGAGGACGAAATGCAAAACTTCGGAGAGCGCTACCTGCCGGAATGGCACCCCTCCCCCTATGGTGAGCACCTCACCTGGCTGTGGAACCGCATGCTGGAGCAGAGCTGGGTCTTCCCATGGTTCGACACGCGCGAGGAGGCGCGGCTGAGCGTGGCCCACGCCGATGTACCTAAGGTGGCTCAGGCAGTGTCCGAAATGCTCGACAGCGGCAATGCCTATCAGGTGGGCTACGGCGCCGTGCTGCGCGCGCCGCGCGACATTCCTGCTATCGGAAGCGAAGTGCCGCCCTGCCTAATCAGCGCCTATGACGGCGATCCATTGCAAGCGCATATTGATCGGCTAGGCGAAATGCCTGCAGGCTGGCGCGCGCAGAAGGTTTCGACCCCGGCTGAGCACCAGGACGTCAGCCTTGCGTTCCTGCAAGAGGATGCTGGCGAGGTTGCGCCGCTACTTGCTGAAGACAGCGAGGAAGGCTGGCTGCCGCTCGACCACGGACTGGTGCATTGGAAGGGCACTAAGGGCGGCACTCTTGTGTTGCATGGTCCGGCTGAAGAGTTGGCTGAGCCCGGAGCGGGCGAGATTACGATTGATGTGCCCGGTCATGGCAAGTCCGACCCGATCGTGAGCCCCCGCGAAGGCGGGGACCTGCCCGCCGGAGGCTCCCGCCCGCGCGGGAGCGCGCACGCGTTCGAGGAATCCATCTCAGCAGCGGCGGCGAAACTCGGCGCGCAAAAAATTCGATACCCCAAATTGCCGGAGGGCGACCCCGCAAGGCTCTACCCCGACATGACACCCGACCGCTTTGGCCAGTACCTCCAGCGTGCCTGGCAGGCCGCGCGGGCTCAGGCGTTCTTTGAGCCGTGGTACGAAGCCAGCGCCGCGAATGCCATTCCGCTCGATACCACCAAGCTGGAACCCGCCGCCCTTCACACCCGTGCCCGCGCCCGCATCCGCGCCGGTTACGCCGCGCGCCACTATCACGAATTTCTCGAACACATGACGAAAGACACCTTATGACAACCTTCGCCGAATTCTCTGAACGCATGCCGCTACTCGCCCGCCATGAAGGCGTGTGGGATGGCACATACAGCTATTTCAACGCAGCCAATGAGAAGATTGATGAGCACGCGAGCCGTTTGCTGTGCCGGATGACGGGAAAGAACGACATCCCCTATCATCAGACCAATCACTACACCTGGCCCGATGGGAAGACCGAGGTGCGCGAATTCCCCGCGACCTACCGCGAAGGGCGCATCTGGTGGGACAATGACCTCATTCAGGGCTGGGCTGCCGAAGTGCCGCTTGACGAGTATAATCGCACGATGATGCTCTATTGGCAGCGCACCGGGGATCCCTCGCTCTATCTGTATGAGCAGATCCAGATCTCCGACAACGGCCAGAACCGCTGCCGCACCTGGCACTGGATCCGCGACGGCGTGCTCGAAACGCGCACCGCAATCCAGGAGACGTTCGTGACGAAGGACTGGCGCGCAGTGGATGCGGAGATGGCCGCGAGTGTCTAAATAGAGAGACTATGGAGAAACCGCCCACCTCGCTGCAGTTAGCAAGTTCCACTCCCCTCCCGAGAGCGGGAGGGGCGGTGCAGTTTGGTAAGGCGCAGCCGAACCTGGCGAACCGGGGTGGGCCAGCATCATGAGCCAAACCCTGTTCGAAAAAATCTGGGATACGCACGAAGTCGGGCAGACGCCCGGCGGTGCATCCCTGATCGCGGTCGACCGGGTATTTCTGCACGAGCGCACCGGCGCCTCTGCGCTCAAGCGGATGGCCGAAATGGGGCGAACGGTCCGTGATCCTTCCCGTGTATTCGCGGTGATGGACCACATCGTCGACACCCGCCCCGGGCGCGGCGATGGCACGCTGATGAAGGGCGGCGAAGGCTTCATCACCGAAACCCGCGCGGCATGCAGAGCAGCGAGGATTACCCTGTTCGACGTCAATGACCGCGATCAGGGCATTGTCCATGTCATCTCTCCCGAACAAGGGATTGTCCTGCCCGGCCTCACGCTGGTCGCGCCGGACAGCCATACCTGCACGCAAGGCGCGTTTGGAGCTCTGGCCTGGGGCATCGGATCGTCTGAAGCCGAACATGCGATGGTCACCGGAACGCTGCGCATGGAGCGCCCCCGGACAATGCGGGTGCGGTTCACCGGCGCGCTCAAAGCAGGTGTCAGCGCCAAGGACATGATCCTCACTCTGATCGCGCGCTATGGTGCAGGCGGCGGTGCGGGCCATGTTGTCGAATTCGCTGGCGAAGCGGTGCGCGCGCTCGACATGGAAGCGCGCATGACCCTGTGCAACATGGTGACCGAGTTCAGCGCGATGACCGGGCTGATCGCCCCTGACGCGGTGACGTTCGAATACCTGAAAGGCCGACCCTACGCTCCCGCAGCGTTCGAAGATCCCTATTGGGCAAGCTTGCGCTCAGACAACGAAGCCATGTTCGACCGCGAGATTGAAATCGATGCGTCTACCGTCGCACCCATGGTCAGCTGGGGGACCAGCCCGGAACACACAATCGCGGTCGATGGACGTATCCCGCAAGGCCCACAGCGAGCGCATGATTATATAGGGCTGAGTGCAGGCAGCAGACTCGCAGGCACCCCGATCGACGCGGCATTTCTTGGAAGTTGTACGAACAGCCGTATCTCCGACCTGCGCCGCGCGGCGCGTATCCTCAAAGACAAGCGCATCGCGCCTTCAATCCGCAAGGCTTTGGTGGTGCCTGGCTCTTTGCATGTGAAACGGCAGGCCGAGGCGGAGGGGCTTGACGCAATCTTCGCCGCTGCTGGGTTTGAATGGCGCATGAGCGGGTGCAGCCTATGCTTCTATGCTGGCGGAGAGGGCTTTCCTGAAGGCAGCCGCACCGTCTCCAGCACCAATCGCAATTTCGAAGGCCGTCAGGGCCCCGGCATCCGCACCCACATCGCCTCCCCGGAAACCGTCGCCGCGAGCGCTCTGGCCGGCGCGATCGCTGATCCGCGCGACTATGTGCGTGTGCCCAAAGAGGTGGCAGCATGAGCCGGAGCTCGAACCAATCCGTCATACTGAATGTGTTTCAGGATCCATCATGCATCTTTGCGCAGGTTATCGATGATCTTGCGACCACATTGCCACTTCATCTGCGCAAACTGCGGCCAGACAAAACATGGATGCTGAAACGAGTTCAGCATAACGGGAAGGGCATTCAGAGATGACCGCCTTCCCCTCCCCGCTTACCGGACGCGCGGCGCCGATCCTGATCGACAATGTCGACACCGATACGATCATTCCAAGCCGCGAGATGCGCTCCACCGGGCGCAACGGTCTGGCCGAAGGGATGTTCGCCCCTTGGCGCTACACCGATGCTGACGCGCGCACCGAAAACCCAGATTTCGCGCTCAACCAGACCGAGTATCGCGGGGCGTGCATTATCGCTGGTGGCGCGAACTTTGGGTGCGGGTCGAGCCGCGAACACGCGGTCTGGGCTCTGGCAGAATACGGCGTGCGCGCTGTGATTGCGGAAAGCTTCGCGCCAATCTTCCACGGCAATTGCATCCGCAACTTTGTCCTGCCCGTCACCCTGCCGCGCGAGGCCGTCAATGCGCTCGCCGGAGACGAGGTGACGATTGATCTGGCCGCCCAAACCGTCACTCACGGCGATATGGTACACCTTTTCACTATCGATGCGGAGGCGAAGCAAATGCTCGCCGAAGGGCTTGATGCGATTGATCTGACGCTGACGCAGAGTGCTCAAATCGACAGCTGGACCAGCGCCGACCGCGCGTTGCGGTCCTGGGTTTACCTCCAGCAAGATGGCAAGTCGCTTTCCCACGCAGGGTCAGATGGAGCATGAGCTTGGTATGAGATGGACGAGCACAAGACTAACACTGCGAAATGAAAAGTGACACACAAACACTCGGTTGGATCATGAACGTCGCAATGAAACAAAGATTTATGCAGACACCCCTACTTCGTAAGAACCCCGCTTCAGTGTGTAAGCAATGACGCGGATCCTCGTATCCGAAGTCGGCCCGCGCGACGGTTTGCAATCGATCAAGCCGGTGATGCCGCTGGAGGCCAAGAAGCGGTGGATCGCAGCGGAGGCGGCAGCGGGCGTGCAAGAGATCGAAGTGGGCAGCTTTGTCCCGCCCAAGCTCCTGCCGCAGATGGCGGACACCGCCGCGCTGGTCGAGTTCGCCAAGGGCATTGATGGCCTCATCGTCGTGACGCTGGTACCCAACGCCAAAGGCGCGCAGCTCGCCGCCGATGCCGGCGTTGATGCGATGAGCATCCCGTTTTCCATGAGCGAGACGCATTCGATCAAGAATGTCCGCAGAGATCACCCGGCCATGCTGGAGGAAATGCGCGCCGCAGCAGCCATCGCGAAAGAGCACTCGATCCATTTCGCGGTCGGGCTCTCAACCGCCTTCGGCTGCACGATAGAAGGCGCGGTGAGCGAGGATCAGGTGGTCCGTCTCGCCGAGCAGGCCGCCGAAGCGGGCGCGCAGGAATTCAGCCTCTCGGATACGACCGGCTATGCCGATCCCGCGCAGGTCCGCCGCCTGACGCGCAAAGTCAAAGCCGCAGTGGGCGATGACATGCTGACCACCCTGCACCTCCACAACACGCGCGGGCTGGGCCTCGCCAATGTGGTCGCGGGGCTGGAGGAAGGGATCACGACCTTTGACGCATCGCTGGGCGGGCTTGGCGGTTGTCCGTTCGCTCCGGGAGCGAGCGGCAATCTGGTGACCGAAGACCTCGTCCTGATGCTTAATTCAATGGGCTATGAGACCGGCATCGACCTTGAGGCCTTGCTCAAAGTGCGCCGCATCCTTGCCGAAGCGTTGCCGGATGAGCCGCTCTACGGCTTTACGCCTGATGCCGGGCCGATGCTGGACTATAAAGCGCGGATCGCGGCATGAGCGAGGCGCCCACCCCGCTCGCTGGCCTGAAGGTCGTTGAATTCACCCACATGGTAATGGGGCCGACCGTGGGGCATATCCTCGCTGGTCTCGGCGCAGAGATCGTGCGGGTGGAACCGATCAGCGGGGATCGTACGCGGCGGCTGAAAGGATCGGGCGCTGGCTATTTCCCGATGTACAATCGCGGCAAGCAATCCATCTGCCTCGACCTAAAATCCGACGCTGGGCTGGCTGTCGCCAAAGATCTGATCGCACAGGCCGATATACTGGTGGAGAACTTCCGGCCCGGCGCACTCGATCGCTTGGGTCTCGATTACGAAAGCTGTTCAGGCGGTAATCCGGGGCTTATCTATTGCTCGGAGAAAGGGTTTCTGCCCGGCCCCTATGAACAGCGCACCGCCCTGGATGAAGTCGCGCAGATGATGGGCGGCCTTGCCTATATGACCGGCCCGCCCGGCAAGCCCTTGCGTGCGGGGGCAAGCGTGATCGATGTGACCGGTGGCATGTTCGGTGTAATCGGTATCCTCGCCGCGCTCGAACAACGTCACCGCACCGGGCGCGGGCAGAAGGTGACCGCAAGCCTGTTTGAAACCACGATCTACCTCGTCGGCCAGCACATGGCGCAATATGCCGTCACGGGCACGCCCGCTGCGCCCATGCCTGCGCGCGTCTCTGCCTGGGCGATCTATGACGTGTTTGAAACGCAGGACGATCCGGTCTTCATCGGCGTGGTCACCGATGCTTTGTGGGAGAAGTTCTGCACGCTGTTTGCGCTCGACGAATTGTGGGCGGACGAAAGCCTGCGGGAGAACAATGCCCGCGTCGAAGCACGGGATCGAATCCTGCCCGTGATCCGCAGCATCATCGGGAAAATGACCGCGAGTGAGGTGATTGGGAAGCTCGATGGCACCGGCCTGCCCTTCGCGCCGATTGGCAAGCCGCAGGACATGTTCGATGATCCGCATCTCAATCAGGGTGGGCTCGAAGACGTGACGCTCGATAACGGCACGGCTGTTCGGCTGCCGACGATCCCGCTCGAGATGGATGGGAAGCGGATCGGCAGTCCGCAGGAATTGCCGGTGCCCGGTAGGGATGCGCGAGGCGTTCTGGAAGCGCTTGGCTATACACCCGAAAAGTCAGAGGAATTGATCGCCAGTGGCGCAGTGGGAGCAGCATAGATGAAGTGGATTGGGCCGGTACTCGCGGCAGGATTGCTCAGCGGATGCGTCATCGCGGTCGATAACGATGGCAATGATGATGCCCCGCGCAGCGTCTCGGCGGCTCAGCCCAAAGCCGCAGGAGTGGAAGCGCCCGAAGACCGACTGCCCACCGATGTGCGCCGCACCACCATCATCGTGCGAGACATTGAGAGGAGTCTGGCGCTCTATCGCGATGTGATCGGGCTGGAGGTTAATTATGACACCACCGTCACCACATCGGGCGTCGCCCTTCCCGCAGGCGAACCCGGCGCGACTGCGCGGCTGGTGCTGCTCAACGCCAATGATCCTTGGGTGGGCTGGATCGGGCTGATGGAGTGGGTGGATCCCGCCATTCCTGCCGATGACTATCCCACCCGGATGGGTCCGGGCGATGTTGTGATCATCCTCAACACCGATGATGTGGAAGGGCGCTGCGAGGGCGCGAAGTCGGTGGCGGGCGTGACCTTCACCGCCGAGCCGCGCCTGCAAGTCTATCCGGGGCGTGATGGCGGGGCGGATATCCGGGTGATGGGCTGCAACTTCTTCGATCCCGATGGGATCCTGATCGAGCTCAATCAGATACTGGAGTGATATCCGGCCCTTCGATCAGAGTGATCTGCACATCCGCGATCCCGTCGCGCAGCTTCTTGACTTCGGCGTATTCCGGGCTGTCGAAGAACGCTTTGGCCGCGGCCTTGTCAGGCCATTTGGAGATCGCCATGCTCGCCCCATCGCCAAAACTGCCCTCCAGCAATTCCGCGCCCGGCCCGCGCAGCAAGTACTCTCCGCCGAACTTCGCAACCAGCGCAGCGGCAGCGGGGCCGTAGCCCGAGATAAAGGCTTCGCGATCATGAATATCGGCGGTGACAAACATGTAAGCAGGCATGGCCGCTCCTCCTCAAAATGGTTTGACAGCGCCCAGGAAACACACCGATGCGATGGTCACCCAATAGATGTAAGCCGCGATACGCGCCTGTCCGATTTCGGACTTCAGAGCGGCCTCCTGCTTGGCGTCGGGACCCGCGGCGAGTATCCGGAAGCGCGAGGTCCAGCGCCGCATCACAAGCCGCAGGAACAGGCCGATGCACAGCGCAAAGGCATAGAGCGCCATTTTCGCGGGATACCAGTCGCTTCCCTCGCCCGACTGGATCGGGCCGGTGCCGTTGAACGCCATGAAGGAGACGATGAACAAGGCGACGATCAATGGGTAGCGCAGCAGCTCTTCTGCGCGGGTCACGGCGATCCCGATATCGGTCTCACGCTTGATGAAGGCGGTCCAGGTCATCGCCAGCCACACGGCGAAGAACAGCCACATCCACCACACACCCATCCCATCGAGAAGCGGGACAAAGCCATAGATCTTGCCCATATGCAGGCCCAGCGGGAGGAGCAGAACAATCCCGGTGCGCGCAAGGATATCGATGCGGTAGGCGGTTTCCATATGCCGTTTGCGCTCTTCCAGCGAGAGCGCCGGATTGGTGACGTGGTAGCTCGTCTGAAACACGCCCCACTCGCCGCCCAGCCAATAGACCATCGCAAGGATGTGAACCCAGCGCAGAATGCTGAGTTCATTCAAAATCAGAAATTCCATGATCCCGTTCCTGTATCTTGCCAGCGTGGGCGCGAACTGGACCCCCATCCCTTCGCGCCGCCGGTTACCTCCTCAACTCAATGCTATTCTCTGGATAGTTGCGTCACCACATCCATAATCGGCGGGTCTTTCGCCTCCATAGCCTCGACCTCCTGCTGGAAACCGCGCATGATGCGCGCGATGTAGGCGCGGGTTGCGAGCCCCCGTTCATCCGCCGCCTCGCGCGTTGGCTCGTACGCCTCGATATCCGCGCGGCTCAGCGTGCCGTTTTCATCGAGCAGACGTTCAACCGTATCCTGCCTCTCTCGCAGTGCCGAGATTTCGGCCGCCATTGCAAACACGGTGGAATACAGGCGATCTAACGCAGGATCATCGAAGAATTCCGGGCGCTTGCCCTTGGCGCGCTTTCCGGAGAGGGCGATCCAATCCAACGGCTCGCCGTTCATGCTGCGACCGCCGCCTGCTCGGCCTTCCAGGCGCCATAGGCGTTCCAGATGGCGGCACGTCCAAAGTCTTCTTCGCCCTCATCCGGAGAGGGCGGAAAGATGTCCGGGTCCACTACCGCACGCACTCCTGCGGTAAACTGGCTGTCTTTAGCGAAACCAGCATCCGCCATGACCTGCTTCAAGTCCTGGCCATGCATCGCCGACCAGAACGGCTCATTGTTGTTGAACGCGTCCCAGTCCCGCATGAACTGTTCGAACAGCGGCATTTCGTCGGTGTATTGCGGCTGTTCCACATGCAGGATCAGCCCGCCCGGCTTCAGCACCCGGTTCGCTTCCGCCAAAATGCGTGGCATCGCCCTCGCCGAAAGTTCGTGCAGGAACATCGTCGTCTGCACCCAGTCAAAGCTCTCATCCTCAAAACGCGAGAGGTCTTCGCCAGAGGCTTGCACGAATTTGATGTTTGTGACGCCGAGGGAGGCCGCACGGGCCGCAGCATATCGCAGCGAGGCCCCGGCGGTGTCGATCGCGATCACTTCCGCGTCGGGATAGGCCTGCGCAATCGGGACCGCATTGTGACCAATCGTGCAGCCGATATCGAGGATGCGCTTGGGCTGCCAATCAGGGCGCTCGGTCTTCGCCCAGTTGACCACCGCCTGACCACCGCCGTCATTCAGCCCACCGAGCGCGCCACCCACGGTCGCAAACAGGCCGACATCGTAATTCGCGCCGACAGAGACGTCTCCGTCCCGCTCTTCGGAATGGTAGCCGCCGGGCTGACAATGAATATCCACCGCAGTCTGATAGAAAGGCTGCTCAATGGTGCTGTCGAGCTCAAGCATCCCGGAGTGCTCGTTATACTGGCGCGCCTGCGCGTCGAGCTCATCGAGCTGACGCAGCACCACCTGTCGCCCGAAATGCTGGCGCATCTCCATCGAATTGCGCTTCAAGGCCGACCAGACCCGGTGCCACTCATCCTTGTTCATCACATCACGGATTTCGTAGCGATGCTCAGGGTCGCGCCCATGCTCTGCGCGAAACGCAGGCAAGACACGCTTTTCATACGCAAGCTTATTGCCCGCACCGATATCGCCCGAAAGATAACGGTTGAAATGAGTCAGAAAGTTGAAGCGCGCCGCTTCATCATGGGTTGTGCGCGGCGACATACCGTGAAGCGTAAGCGCGGTGTAAGGAGGTGGCAGGTCAGAAGCCATTTTCGGATCCCCAAGAGATGGTTTGGCGGCATTTGTCCGGACAAATTTGCCAAATGAGTCACAATTGTCAACGTCTGAGATACATTGAGGTAGATACGTAGCCCACACCTGCATTTGGTCCAGGCCCCGCTGACAAACCGATTGGTCCAGAAACGTACAGGGGCGATGTGTATGCAGCCGAGACAGCTTGCTGATGTCTTGTCATAGAGCGTGGCGAGGGGACGCGAGCGTTGGTAATAAGTTGGATCTTGGACGCGAAGCTCTCCTCAGCATGTCGAAGCGCCACCTTTTGAACGGCCAAAAGCCCGTCTTTGGGTTCCCCTTTTTGCGCCCGCTGCCAAGTGATGTGCACGCCTCAAGATGCTGTCGATCATCGGCACGCTGTCTGGCGCTGTGCCGCTGTCATTGAGGGCATCAAGCCCCAGCTTCCATAGCCTCGCCAGGGTACAGCGCCGAAACTGGCGATGGACGCTCGACCACTTGCCAAACTCTTCGGGCAGATCGCGTCAGGCCCTTATGTCAAGCGGATTGCTTTTCTTGACGAACTCGCTTCAGTATCTCAGACGTGGCACCACGCGGCGCACCTTGGACCAGGTACGTAATCCGGCGCGAGAAGCCATGTCGAATACGCAATCAAGCGAGTTACACCACACTGGCAAACCCAAGCGCCCATCCCGACGATCCCCACTATGTCCATCGCGGCGGATGGCTCCGAGCGGCCGTGCTAGGCGGCAATGACGGGATCATCTCTGTATCGTCGCTGATTATCGGTGTCGCGTCGGCGGGCTCTGATCAGAGCGTGGTCGTCTTATCGGGCGTTGCCGGCTTAACCGCTGGTGCCATGTCCATGGCGGCCGGGGAGTATATCTCGGTATCATCGCAGCGAGACTCCGAGCTCGCAGACATCGCGCGCGAAAAGCGTGCCCTTTCAGACATGCCAATGGAAGAACGCGATGAACTCGCACAGATCTATCGCGATCGCGGATTGAGCGAGACGACGGCGAGGACGGTCGCGCGCGAGTTGATGGAGCAAGATCCGCTCGGCGCGCACCTGCGCGATGAGGTCGGGATTATCGAGGCGCGACGCGCGAAGCCCTTTCAAGCTGCCCTTGCATCCGGCGCCACCTTCAGCGCAGCGGCAGCGCTCCCTATCCTGACGACGATACTGGCGCCCCCTTCATCCGTCATCGTCGCGGTTGTCGCGGTCGCCATGCTTTCGCTGGCCGCGCTCGGTGCCGTTGGAGCAAAAGTGGGCGGTGCGCCGATCAGCAAAGCGGTGCTTCGTGTCGTGTGCTGGGGAGCGTTTGCCATGGCCATAACAGCCCTGATCGGCACCTTGTTGGGTGTGAACGTTTGATCGGCCGGACTATTGTTCAGCTTCGCATCGGATACGTAGGTGTCCATAACGACTCTCGGGACGATCTCGTCGACTGCATGCTGCTCGTCAAGTGGACCGGTCGGTCGGATCGAAAAGGATAAACGACTGCAAGGGCATTCGGAATCTATAATCCCAAGGCAGGGTTTTGTAATGGACTTCCTGCTCGGGCGAAGGTGATGCCAAAGCCGAACGAACCGCCGCGCAAGCGTGGGATGGCCAGAGGAGGACCGAGCCGATTTTGGTAGATACGACGATCCTTGCCGAACCTCTGCCATCCTGGGCACTTTGGCTATGGGCGAACAAATTTGTCGTTGCCGGATGGATCGTCGCCCTCGTTGCGTTCGTGCTCGTCCCGTTTCGCAGGCCTCCCGCCGAAGCGCGCAGTTGGCTGCTCATATTTTTTGGCCTGCCCTGGGTCGCGCTGGTCGTCTACGCCCTGATCGGGCGTCCATATTTCGCAGCCGACAGGAAAGCTCGGATTGAGCGGCTTCCGGACCTTCTTGACCGCATCCGCTCGCGGATCGAAGACTTTGGGCGGACACCCGAATTGTCGTCGGACAATCGCGCAGTCGAACGATTGGCAATGGGCATAGGAGGCTTCTCGGCAACCTCGGAGAACAGGATCGAGACGCTCGATCGTTATGAAGCAGCATACGATGCGATTGTCGCCGACATCCTTGCGGCCGAGCATCATGTCCATCTTGAGTTCTACATCTTCAGGGATGATCGGATCGGCGAAAAGATCATTGTAGCCTTGGAACAGGCCGCCGCGCGCGGTGTCACATGCCGCGTTCTGGTCGACGCTCTTGGATCTTATGGCTCACTGCGAAAGCTCAAGCGGCGCCTTCGGAGTATAGGTGCACAAGTGCACGACATCCTCCCGCTACGCCGACGTTTGCGCAGCTCTCGTGTCGATCTGCGAAATCATCGCAAGGTTGTGATCGTTGATGGTAAAATAGGGTATATCGGGTCGCAGAATATTTGGGACCCGACCCAGCATTCACGCCGGACGAACAAGGATTTGCTGCTGCGCATTGAAGGTCCGGCAGTCTCACAACTCCAAGCGGTCTTTGCGCTCGACTGGTATCTTGAAACGCTGGAAGAGCTGGTCAGTGATGAACTCTTCCCCCGCCCGGAGCGAGGGAATGATCGGTCAGCGCAGATTGTAGCGACAGGCCCTGAGAACCCCGAGGTTGGCGTCGATCTCATTTTCGCTCAGGCCATCTACAACGCCGCCGAACGGGTCGTAATTACCACACCCTATTTTGTCCCAAACGATGCCATAATCTCAGCCATCAAGGCCGCGACACTCGGCGGAGTGCGCGTGTGTCTGATCACATCAGAGCGCAGCGACAACCGCGTGGTCGGCCTTGCCCAGCGAAGCTACTATTCCGAACTGCTTGCCGCTGGGCTGGAGATCTATCGCTACGGTCCGGATTTTCTGCACGCCAAGCACTTCCGCGTCGACTATGAAGTCTCGATCGTTGGTACGAGCAACATGGACATGCGCTCTTTCGAATTGAACGCGGAGATCGATCTTATTTCCTTCGACGCTGACTTTGCCCAGGAATTGCAGCAGATTGAGGACAATCTGCTAAGCAACTGCGAAAGACTCTCTCTTGAAGACTGGCGCCAACGGTCGCTGTGGTCGAAAGTCCTGGAAAACACCGCCCGTTTGATGGCTGATCTGATCTGATGTCGAGGACCGAAGTCAAAGTCGCGAGCTACAACATTCGCAAAGCGATCGGGACCGATCGGACCCGCAGGCCCATTCGCATCCTCAACGTTCTGGAAGAGATCGATGCAGATATCGTCATACTGCAGGAGGCGGACCGCCGTTTCGGGCGACGTCAGAGCGCCCTGCCCCCATTTCTCATCGAGGCTCACTCGAATTACCGGGCCGTTCCCCTCGACGTGCAAAGGGATTCGATGGGTTGGCATGGCAACGCAATCCTTGTTCGCGAGCATATTGCAATCGAACATCACGACATCATCCATATCCCCTATCTCGAACCGCGAGGAGTTATTACGGCAAGGCTCAGGGTAAGAGGCCGACCTGTATCCGTGTTCGGAATGCATCTCGATCTGTCGGGATTGTGGCGCACGCGTCAGGCCAACGTGATCGCTGACCTTGCGCTCGAAGAGCAGGAGTTCGGGCCGACCATTCTGACCGGGGACCTTAATGAGTGGCGCCCGAACGCCGGATGCCTAAAGGTGTTCGGCAAGCACTTCTCGGTGCTTGACTGCGGACGAAGCTTTCACAGCCTGCGGCCCCTCGCTCGCCTTGATCGAATAATGCATTGCGACCGGGTCGAAGCGCTCGAATGCGGAGTGCATCGCAGCTCTCTTGCAACACGGGCATCGGACCATTTGCCGGTCTGGGCCCGGCTGAGGCTATAGAACTGCAAAGAAAGTGCGGTCGCATGATCCCATCGGAAGCCCCTGGCAAAACGCAACAATCGCAAGACGCTGAGGCTAAACCAAAGCTCAGGCGCGCTTTGTCTTGGCCACTGCTCTGCCTTTATGGCCTTGGGGTTACTCTGGGCGCCGGGATCTATGTGCTGGTCGGCGCCACCGCCGAAAAGGCCGGGATCTTCGCGCCCGTTTCCTTCCTCATCGCAGCAGCGGTCGTCGGGGTAACGGCGCTTTCGTACATCGAGCTGGCTACACGCTATCCTGTAAGTTCGGGGGCAGCCGCTTATGTCGAGGCCGGCTTTCAGAAGCCCTGGCTCACCACCTCGATCGGTCTTCTGATTGCGCTTTCGGGGATCGTATCCGCTTCCGCGGTCGCAATCGGCGCGGGAGGTTATTTGAACGGCCTTACCGGCTTGCCGATCCCGCTCCTCGCCATTGCTACGGTGGTGGTCATGGGTCTGCTCGCCGCGTGGGGCATCAGCGAATCCGTCAGGGCGGCGGCTACAATTACTCTGATCGAGGTCGCCGGGCTGCTGCTGGTTATCGGTTGGAGTTTCGCTGGTCCTTCAGCTTCGATCATCCCCGCGGTCGCTCTGTTGCCCACGTTCGAGATAGGCCACTGGTTCGGTATCATAGCTGCCTCCACGCTCGCCTTCTTCGCCTTCATCGGATTTGAGGACATGGCAAGCGTTGCGGAAGAGGTGAAGGACCCGCGCAGCGCCTATCCCAGGGCGGTCATTGTGACCCTTGCTGTTTCGACCCTGCTTTACACGCTGACGACCATCGCGGTCGTGACAACGATTCCCATAGAGGTGCTCGCGGGCAGTTCATCGCCCTTGATGCTCGCCTTTGGCAACGCGCCCTCGCTTGTGCGCGATGCATTCGGCGCTATCGCCGTGGTGGCCACGGTAAACGGCATACTCATCCAGATCATCATGGCTTCGCGCATGATCTACGGCATGGCCGATCGCGGCTATCTGCCACAACCGCTGGCAGCGGTGTCGAGGCGCACGCAGACACCCCTAGTCGCCACAGCGACGGTGGTCCTTATCATCATCGCGCTCTCGCAACTCTTCCCCATTGGAGTGCTGGCGGAGCGAACATCGCAAATCGTACTGGTCACTTTCATCCTCGTGAACATTTCCCTTTTGCGGGTCAAAATGCACGAGGATCGCCCGCCACAAGAGTGCTTCACGGTACCGCAACTGGTCCCTGCCATCGGAGCCCTCGCTTGCAGTCTCTTGCTGCTTTCGGGCGTTTTCTAGAAGGCCAGTAATTTCAGTTGCTTGTCTGCGCCTTTTCGCGCAAGTCGGACGCCATCATGGAGAGTGCATCACTGTCGATCAAACGTCCGTTGGCAATAACAGCCCTCGGCTTGCGCAGCGGCGCCAGCCCATCCAGCGGGTTCGCGTCAAGCAGGACCAGATCCGCGCGCCGACCTTCGGCGATTGTGCCATCCTGATCGGCAAGGCCAAAGAAACGCGGCGGAGCAACGGTCGCTGTGTAGAGCGCCTCACGCGGGGTCAGCCCGATCTCGACATAGAGATCAAGCTCGTCGAGCAGAGAAAAGCCATGGAACAAGAAGGGATTAGCAAAAGAAGCATCGGATGAGGCAAGGATCGGAACCCCGGCCCGATGCGCCATAAGGAAGGTCTTGCGGTCGAGCGCGATGCTCTTCTCGGCCAACGCGCGCACCTCGTCGGTCATCGCTTCCAGTCGAAAGTCAGGCTTGCCCCAGGCTTCGCGCACTTCGGCGGGGATCAGCTTCATCCGGGGCGCTTCCGCCGGCGGCCAGTTGCCGAGATAGAAGTTGGCGACGACCAAAGTCGGGCTGACATGCAACCGGGCCGCTGCGACCCGCTGGAGCACACGCTCGCAGAGCGTTTCGTCCCACGTATCGAGGATGATCCGGTTGCGTGAGGCCATTATGGCAAAAACCTCTTGGAGCGACACTTCCAGGTCCATTGCCGCCCGCAATTCCTCAATCATTTGGTTCTCGGCCTTCGAGCAGGCCATCGTCATGCGCCCGAAATGCTCCATTCCGCGCTGGCCAGCGACAAGCGCGGTGGGCAGTGAGACCCGCTCGGGGATATGGCCGACCAAAGGCAATCCGGCGTGCTTGGCGGCGTCGGCCAGAGCGAGATACGTAGGCTTGGCCAGCATTGAATAGGATTTGACCGCAGCCCACCCCTCTTCTGCGATTTGGGTCACAGTTTCGCGTGCCTCATCCGGCGTGTCGGCCAGAAACATGCCAGGCCACGAACCCGGTCGGGCGTCGACCCAAGCGCCCGCCAGCAAAAGGCGCGGGCCAAGCGCTTCGCCGCTCTCGATTTTCGCCTGCAACTCCTTTTGATCCGCGATGGGCCACAATGCGCCCATATCCCGCACGCCGGTAATCCCATGGATAAGGTAAAGCGGTAGCGCCGTCTCGGGCTCGCTGCGCGACGAGAAAATGTGCACGTGGCTGTCCCACAAGCCCGGAATCAAGAAGCGTCCCTCGCCCTCGACGCGCTCGGCGGTTTCGGGCGCTTCAAGACGAGGCGCGATACGGGCGATCCGACCGCCTTCGATGAGGACTGTCTGCTGATCGGCAACGGCGCCGGTCTCCAGGTCCACGATACTGACGTTTTCGATCACGACGTCCGCAAACGCGGTGCCCGGTACCGCCAGACAGATGAACAACAACAGCGTTGTGACCAAGCCTCGCCCAAGCCTCTCGACGCCCATCATGAAGCCTTTCCTGACCAGTGTTCAACGCGCATCATATCGGACCAGTCGAAGGTGGCCATCGGTGAAGAGTCCATCGGCAAGATGCCAGATTGCGCCGCCAAGGGCCATCGCGCCAAGAACTCTTACGACCCGCATAGCCGGCGTAATCCCTCGAGATTCGGGGTGATCGGCCTAGTGGGCAAGAAGCAGCGGCAGACGCGGATCGCTCAACATGCTCCGCGTAACGCCGCCGAGCATGCGCTCTCTGAAACGCGAGTGGCCATAGGCGCCCATGACTATGAAGCCCGCCTCACGGGCATGAGCCGCTTTCATGAGGGTCTCGGCTATCGAGTCACCTTTCTCACGCTGCAATTCAATCAGCTCGCTCTTTAGATCGTGCTGCGCCAGATATTCCAACGCCTGCGTTGATGGCAGATCGAATTTATCTTTGTATTTCTTCTTTTTCTTCTCAGCGACTTGCAGGACATGAACGCAACTGGCTTGGCGCAACGCTGGAAGCGCGGCTCGCAAGGCGTGCGCGCATTCCGGCGCGCCGTTCCAGGCAACTACGGCAGGAGCGCCAAAGTCGAACGAGCGGACGCTTTCAGGCACGACAAGGATTGGGGCCCTGACTCTTTCGATTAATTCGCCAACAAATCGTGAGGGAGAACCTGGAAATCCAAGGGGGTCATTTGATCCGACAATCACAACATCGTGGAGGGGCGCACATGACCCGATCAGCCCGACAGCTGCGCCTCGCGATGACTTCCAAACCCAGGACACGCCTTCACCCGCCAGGCGCTGCTCGATCTCGCCTCGGCTCCGCGTGGCCGTCTTTTCGTAATCGACAACCATCTCCGCGGACATGGCACCATAAAAGTCCGTCGGCACCCCATAGTCATAGGGTGCGGCTTGAGCGCAGGTGATGCGTCCCTTGAAATGCCGCACGAAGTCCAGCGCGACCTGAAGTCGCGCTTCGAAGGCCTTGTCATCGTAAACGTGCAGAAGAATGGATCGCATGGTCACTTACCTTACCTTCGAGAAGAGCTTGTTCGCAGGAAAGGTACTGGCCATGCAAGCGAACAAACTACGTAAACTGCCGTAAAGCCGCCAGCGGCTGCCGCACCCGGGCATGCGCGACGGCTGGGGTAGTCATGGGCGTTTTTTTTGAACTTTCCTCATATTAAACACCATCAAATTCGCAATCGCCCACTAATGAGCGTTATTTGGACCTCTTCAAGCAATCGGAGATCATCGAGGATGATCTGCGCCACCCACACGATGCCAGCTTTTGCGGCCAGGCTATCGCTCTTGCCGATGATGAAGCGCTCAGGGCCGAAATGAAGCAAGTTGGCTTTGCATTGGCGCAGATCGAGACCGGAACACACGGCGCTTGCGCAAAATGCGGTCAGGACATCTGCAAAGCCGGATCAAAGGCCCGTCCCATCGCCACCCTTCGCGCCAACTGCGACTCTTACGAACTTACCGGCTCAAGGCACATTCGACCCCACGACATCAGAGGCCGTCCGATGGGAGCAAAGCCTCGCATAATCTCACATCCGGACATTTACGGATACTGGTGGCACAGCGGCACCGCCACAAGCAACGTCTCTTGAAATGCTGTTGGGCAAAGGCCCCGGCGGGGAGGCGTTCGACATGATTGTTATCGACTATGCGCCGATCAAACGGCTGACTTTTGGGTTGCTGCTCACGTTTGGTGCCATCGCCCTGCCCTCAAGTTCCCTCGGCCAGAGCGCAGAAGAGCCTGTGGCATCAGATGGGGACGGACAGAGCGACATGGTCTTTGTCACGGGCGAGGACATCAGCGTATCGCAAAAGACCACGGATGATCTTTTCGCCGCCGCAAGCTCGCTTAAGGTAAACGGTGCGCAAGCGGATCATCTGTTCCTTGCCGGTGGCGATCTCGAAATCTCAAGCGCTCAAGTTCGGGATGTTGTGGCAGCCGGTGGCAATATCCAGTTGAACGCGGCAACGGTTGCCGACGATGTTATCCTGGCTGGCGGCGAAATCGTCGCGCGCGAGGGTTTCGACATCGGTGGAACCGCCGTTATTGCGGGCGGAGAGGTGCGTTTCGAAGCGCCCGTCGGACGCGATCTGCGGATCGGGGCCAATGACATTTATGTCAATTCGGTGGTCTCCGGATCGGCTCGCCTTTCCGGCGATGCGATCGAGCTTGGTCCCAAGGCACGGATCGAGGGGGATCTCGTTTATCGTGGTTCCACCCTCAAGCTCGATCCCGCCGCAGTGATCGTAGGCGAGCGTAACCAGCTAACATCGACCGAGCCCTATGCCGCCGAAGATGCGGTGAGAGGCGTTGGCCAGTTCTTCCTGTTCTTCAGCCTAACGATGATCGTCAGCTATTTTGTGATCGTTGCCCTGCTCGTCATGCTCGTGCCACGCGTGATGGACGCAACCTCGCGGATGCTCGCTGGAAAACCGCTTCAGGCTCTGGGCATCGGCGTGCTTTTCGCTGCGGCAGTCCCGGTCCTGGGGATCATCTTGTTTTGGACGGGGGTCGGGATCCCGCTGGCCGTTTTCCTTTTTGTCTCATCTCTGGCGCTCACACCGATCGCCGTGGCGGTGGCCGCCCACTTCATCGGAATGTTTGCGCGCAAAGTCATCACCAGGAAAGACCAAGACGCAATGGGCACCTTCGAGCGGTTCCTATGGCCGCTGGCAGGCGTCGTGATCTTGTTGGCGCTCACCCTGATCCCGCTAGCAGGATTGCTGTTCCTCCTGTTGGCAATGCTTTTCGGACTGGGCGCATTCGGACGGCAAGTTTTGGGGATGCTCACCACCCCGCCTGTGGCTCCGGCGGGTTCACCAGCGATGGCTTGACGGATGAAAGGGGGCGGCGCGACATCCATCCTGAGCGTTCGCTGCATGCTTACAATTCGCCGAGTGAGCCGCCATAGGAGAGATCGAAAATGACTCCCCTTTGGCAATCGGCTTTCGTCTTCATTCTTGCCGCCTCGGCGGTCTGGTGGGCTGGCACCCGCCTTCCGGCGTACGTGGTTGCGTTGAGTGAGAAGACCGGCATCGGCAAGGGCATCGCGGGGATGCTGGTGCTTGGCGGTATCACCTCTCTTCCCGAACTCGCCACGGGAACGACCGCCGCCGCGATCGGCGTGCCGCTTCTTTCGCTTAACGACATCCTGGGCAGCGCCAGCCTCAATCTCCTTCTGCTGGCGCTTGCTGATACGGCGATCGGGTCCAAACCTTTGACATCGGTCGTCGCGCGTCCTGTGACGTTAATTCAGGGGGTTCTTGGCATGACGCTTTTCGCCTTTGTGGGAGCGGCGATCGGGATCGGCGGGGGCGACTGGGGCGGGCCAGCAAGCGCCTGGTCGTTCGCCATCTTCGCTTGCGTCATCGTCGCCTTGCTGATCTCGGATCGGGCTGAACGCCGCCCCATGTGGCAGGTCATCAACCCACCCGACCTCGAAGTTGCCGAGGAAGCGCGGCAGAAGTCGATCACGACCGGCAGACTGGCTCTCGCCCTTGTCGGCCTTTCATCGGTCATCCTGATCGGCGGTGTCACTCTCGCCAACACTGGTGAGACGATCGCCAGCGAAACAGGGCTGAGCACGGGAGTTGTGGGCTTACTCATTATCGCAGTGGCAACCTCGCTACCCGAAGCGAGTGCCATTGTGGGAGCGATGCGTCATAAGAGGTACGAATTGGCGGTTGGAGAGATCTTCGGCTCCAACATGTTCAATCTCGCGATCATCCTTGCAATCGATCTGGTTGCCCCTGGGCCGACTGTCATCGAGCAGGCCGGAAGCTTCGAGATTGCGGCGACCATGCTTGCGCTGCTGTTGACCGGGTTGTTTGTCATCGGCCTGATCGAACGGCGCGATCGCACGGTCCTGCGCATGGGCGAGGACTCCATTGCGACGATCATCGTCTATTTCGGTGGGGTCGCGCTACTTCTGACCCTGGCGCCCTGACAAAGCATCGTCCACGAGCTTGCCACGGCTATGCTATCCGAGTTTCTATTGAGTGGGATACTCGATCTGAGGCGCCAGGCGTTCGCTCACCTCACGTGCATCAAAACTGCGGAGGTTTCCATTGGGGCGTGGACCTTTACCAAGGACGATGTCGGCGCTTGCTTCAAACCGCTCAATCGTTCGCACGCTGTAGCGCTCGGCCCAGAATGGGTCGCCGAAATATGGGTACCAGTGATACCAGCCAACACCCGATCTGTAGTAACGCCAGTAGGGTCTCCAGTAGCCGTAGCGCAGGGAAAACCACGGATTGTAGACGGGGTCGCGTCGCACTTCCCGCTCGATCTGGTGTTCGACTTCGCGGTCTTGGATGATGAAGTAGTCGTATCCTTTAAGGAGCGTCAGTTCGGCAGCGCGAAACAACAGGTAACTTTCCACTCGCTCGCGCGATGTCAGACGATTTCCGGCAAAGCTGACCCTGTAATGCGTTTCATCGATTCGAAGGTCGGAATAACCTCCCGAGACCCGGCTCCCGGCGCTTAGGGGCTGATACGGCGTGCTGCTTGTCGCGCAGGCGGTCATGACGATCATTATCGCACTGCTCAATGCGACCACGCCCATACGGGTTGCTGTAGGCATGACAGTCAAACCTCCTTCCTAAAAACTGGAAGGCAATTGTGCCGATCCACCGCATGGCAGATATAGGTAAACCTACGATAGATACGCCGGTACGCGCTAGATCAGGCCGCGAGCGTGCCAGCGATCGTCGCCCGCTGGAGTTTCGTTTGTCAGCTGGATCAGGTGTGCGATGGCTCTTTCATGCGTGAGGAAAACCTTGCCGTGCAGGTCTTCCAGAATCTTGGCCCTTCCCAGCCTGTCCATAACCGGGCCTTTTACCTCGGAAAGGTGCAGGCTGACGCCAGCGTCAGCAAGCTTGTGGTTGATCGCCTCAAGACTCTCCAATCCTGACGCATCGATCGAATTCACCGCCGAACACAGCAACACGACATGACGAAGCTCGGGCTGTTCAGCCATGCGGTCCTGCACATAGTCCTCCAGCCAGCGGGCGTTGAGGAAGGTGAGGCTTTCATCAATACGGATCGAGAGAATATGCGGCCATGTGATGACCTCGTGGCGATCGATGTTTCGGTAATGCTCCGATCCGGGAACGCGCCCAACGATGGCCGCATGCGGACGCGACGCCTTCCATAGGTAGAGGACGAGCCCGGTCGCCACGCCGACGATCACTCCGATCTCCACCCCCATCGCGAGGGTCATCCCGATGGTCGCCAAATGCGCGGCAAAGTCGCTCTTGGAATACATCCAAAGCCGCAAAGGCGTCTTGGAATCGATCAGGCTGAGGACCGCCACGATAATCATGGCCGCAAGGGTCGCGACCGGCAGAGAAAACAAGAGCGGTGTCAGAAAAAGCGAAGCCAGACCGATGCCCGCTGCGGTGTAGGCTCCAGCGGCAGGGGTGCGCGCTCCCGCATCGAAGTTCACCACTGAGCGCGCAAAACCTCCGGTTATGGGATAGCCACCCGAGAAGGCCGCTGACAGATTGCTGGCGCCGAGAGCAACGAGCTCCTGATCGGGCGAAATGCGCTGGCGGCGCTTGGCTGCAAGCGTCTGGGCGACCGAGACGCTTTCGACGAAGCCGATGATCGAAATGAGCAAGGCGGGCAGCCAGAGCTTGCTCCACAAGTCCAAGTCAACTTGCGGCACACCAAAAGGCGGTAAACCTCTGGGTATTGCGCCAACGACAGCGACGCCGCGCTGTTCGAGCCCTCCGACGCTCACCGCAAGAATGGCAGCGGCAACCGCCAAAATGGGACCGGCCTTTGCGACGACTTCGGCGACACCCGACCGCAGCCCAAGCCGGACCAGAAAGGGCTTCGCACCCTTGCGAACCCAGTACAGGAAGGCCAGACTAGCCACGCCAAGACAGATCGTAGGCGCGTTGGAAGCCCCGATATTGGACCACAGACCTTCGATTTGTTCGGGCAACGTATCGCCCCCTCCCGCAATACCGAGAATATGGCGCAGCTGGCTCGTCGCGATCAGGATCCCGCTCGCCGTGATGAACCCTGAAATGACGGGGTGCGACAGGAGGTTGGCGAGAAACCCGGCCCGGATGAAACCAAGGATTGCAAGCATGATGCCTGAGAGGAAGGCCAACGCGATGGCTGCCTCTAGGTATTCTGACGTCCCCGGCGCAGCCACACTTCCCGCCGCCGAAGCCGTCATGAGCGAGATCACCGCGACCGGCCCCACCGCAAGCGTCCGGCTCGTGCCGAACACAGCGTAGGCAACAAGCGGCAGGATCGAGGCGTAGAGGCCAATGACGGGCGGGAGCCCGGCAAGCAGCGCGTAGGCAAGGCTCTGCGGGATCAGCATGATCGTGACGATCACCGCCGCCAACATGTCGTTGCCCAAAGCGCTGCGATTGTACGTGCGTCCCCATTCGAGGATCGGGAGATATCGTGCGAGACGTGAGGCGGCGGTCACAGTGTAGCGTCAGGCAAACGATCGCTTGCTATCGAGAAAGGCGCTCGACATCCGATACAGCCACATCCCTGCGAGCATGGAGGCAACAAAAACGAAAGGCTGCCAATCGCCGAAGACAAGACCCGCAATCGCAGGCCCGGGGCAATATCCGACCAGACCCCAGCCCGCCCCGAAGATCAGCGCGCCGGTCACGAGCTTCAGATCGATCGTTCTGTTTGCAGGAACGAAGAATCTTTCTTCGATCAACGGGCGGCTCAGTTTCTTCGAGAAGGCGTAGGCAAGAGCCGATGGAACGATTGCCCCGCCCATGACAAATGCGAGCGTTGGGTCCCAGTCGCCGAAGATATCGAGGAAGGCGAGTACGCGAGCCGGGTTGACCATGTCGGAGACGATCAACCCGCCGCCGAACAGAGCTCCCGCGATCAGGGAAATCAGGATTCTCGCCATCGTCCTATGCCCCAGTAACAAAACGACTGGCGGCGACGGCCGCGAAGCCTGTGAATATGAAGGATGCCGTGGCCACCAGCGAGCGCGGCGAGAGACGCGAGACGCCGCAAACGCCATGTCCGCTGGTGCAGCCATTGCCCATTCTTGTGCCGAAGCCCACCAGCAATCCCGCCGTGATAAGAAGCGGCACTGAGCTGGTTACGGCGATTTCGGGAGATCGCATCCACGAGCCAAATACGACAGCCCCGACGGGCAATCCGACGATGAAAGCGAGCGCCTGTCCCACAGGCATGCCCGAATTGGAGATGCCAGTCGCACGGGCGACGATCCCACTGATCCCGGCGATACGGCCCGAAAATATAAGCAGTAGAGCAGCGGCAAAGCCGATCAGGAGCCCACCTCCCAATGCGAAAAGCGGATCCAAAGGAGAAATCGGAGACATCGCCTTAATCTCCCCTAAAGGCTGTTGAGCGGAAGTTTCAGGTAACGCGTGCCATTATCTTCGGCCTCTGGAAAGTGGCCCGCACGCATGTTGACCTGAATGGACGGAAGGATGAGCCTGGGCATTCCCAGGGTCTTGTCGCGTGCGACGCGCATAGCAACGAAGTCATCCTCGCTGACCCCGTCATGTGCGTGAATGTTGTCTCTGCGCTGAACACCGATCGTGGTTTGCCAGACGAAATGATCTCTTCCAGGGGCTTTGTAGTCGTGACAGAGGAAAACGCGGGTTTTGTCGGGCAGCGCCATCAAGCGGCGGATGGAACGAAACAATGTCTGCGCATTGCCGCCGGGAAAGTCCGCGCGCGCCGTTCCATAGTCTGGCATGAACATTGTATCGCCTACAAAAATCGCATCCCCGATGACATAAGCGAGATCCGCAGGCGTGTGGCCGGGGACGTGCAAGGCAAGAACGCTCAACCCACCCAGCTCAAGCTGGTCGCCATCGCCAATGAGTCGGTCGAACTGGGAGCCGTCTCGTGCGAAGTCCCTCCCCTCGTTGAACACCTTCCCGAAAACGTCCTGCACAGTGCGGATTTCGCATCCGATGACAATTTCGCCTCCGAGCCTGGCTTGGAGATACGGAGCGGCGGAGAGGTGGTCAGCGTGCGCGTGCGTCTCGAGAATGAAATCCACTTCAAGATCGGCGTTTCCCAAATACTCGACTATCTGATCGGCGTGTCCGGTCGATGTGCGTCCCGACGCCTGGTCGAAGTCAAGCACTGAATCGATAATAAGCGCGCGGTTGGTCCCGGGATCGTGCACCACGTAGGACGCTGTAAAGGTCGGCTCATGGAAAAAGCCGCGCACGATCGGGGCCTCGCCGCTGCCGTGAATGACCTCTTCGACCATTGACGTAGCCCTCTCGATATGTGGATCGATTTTCATAGCTTTCATGCCGGTCCCTTTACCCATCATCTTCGAGTTCGTTCGCACAAAAGAGCTCGTGGAGCGTTTCGAGTATCCTGTTGGCGCGCCGGTCGGCGATCCGGTAAAACAGCGTCTGAGCCTCGCGCCGATAAGCGACGAGACCTTGACTGCGCAGTTTCGCAAGGTGCTGTGACAAGGCCGATTGGCTGATGCCGACGCGATCGACCAGTTGCCCGACCGAAAGCTCGTGCCTTTCGACAAGCTGGCAAAGGATCAACAGCCGAGGACGGTTCGAAAGGGCTCGGAGGAAATCCGCAGCTTCGCTCGCATTGGCCTTCATCGCGTCTGGATCGAGGCTAACTTCCGTTCTCATCATATCAATATATGATATGCTTCTAAATTAGCAATCCCTGATATAGTGATTCCTGAAATCGAGATAAAAAAGGGGCCATTCCGCTCCGACTGGATCGTCGCGGAATGGCCCAATGAGCGAGCGTGGTTCCTCTCCCAACCCCGCTCAGCTCTTGTTGGAAATCTCGATCTTTCGCGCGCTTGCGGGTGCGTTCCTCAGACGCGGAATAGTGATTGCGATAACGCCATTGTCCGAACTCGCCCCAATTCCGTCGACGTCGCAGTCAGGGGGTAGCGTAACGCGCCGCTCGAACGCGCCGTAGCTTCGTTCGGAGACTGTGTAGTCGCGCTCTTGCTCCTCGCGTTCTTCCTTCTTCTCGCCTTTAACGATCAGCAGGTCGCCATCGACGCTGATATCGACGTCTTCGCCCTGTACTCCCGGCAATTCAACCGAAAGAAGGTATTCCTTTTCGGTCTCGCGCATTTCAAGCGCCGGCATGGGTAGCGATGCGAGGTAGCGGATGCCGAGATTGGTTGCAGGAAAGCGGGGCGGGAATTCGTCGAAGATCCGGTCTACTTCTCCGCGCAACCGGTCGAATGGTTCGCGCAGATAATCAGCGAGCCCGGAGTGTTCACGGGGCCGCTTGGCAATCAGGGCTTCGTCAGCCATTTCTAAGTCTCCCGAGTGTTGGTTTTGGGGACCGTCCTTTTAGGATCCGCGTTCATCGCGCCCGATACGCAAACCTCCGTATATGTGGTCTCACAACACCTTTTCTGCGATGATCATGCCGGGATGGTCCGAGCTGGATTTGATCTTGAAACCCATTTCTCTTTCGAGGCGCAAAGCATCCCTCTGCTCAGCGCTTTCGAGCGACGTGATCCGCTTTACCCCCATCGCCTTGGCGTAGCGCACGGCGTGATCGAGCAGCGCCCAGCTGATCCCTTTCTGCTTCATATCCTCGCGCGTGCAAACGGCGAATTCGGCGCTCTCGAAGCTCTCGTCTGCGCCGAGCATAGCACTTGCGAGGACTTCGCCTGAACCAGGATCGAAGGCCAGAAAGTCAATCGTTCGATCATTGGTGTCATCGACCATTTCCGCCAAGCGATCATCGTCGACCTTGCGCATCCCCGACAAGAACCGAAAATAGAGGTCACGGCGCGCGACCCCTTCAAAGAAGCGCTCCAACGCATCCGTGTCGTCAGGCCGGGCGGGGGTTATCAGGATTTCCGCGCCGCCTGCCGTGGTCACCTCATCGCTCCAATCCGTTTCGGCTTCGCGGTTCGAGAAGCGTTTCGACGTAAGGATGGAGGGCTGAGTGAAGTTCAATTTCGACATGTGAGATCTCCTGCGACCTCGCCGAACGTGGACGAGACGAGAAGAGAAGGTGATCCGTAAACCTCCGTAGGATCGCTGGTAGAGGGATGCGCGATCGTAACGGGATCGCGATCGTAAACATCCTCCAGGAAGCGCACGCTGGCGCTGGCATCCGGCTCTGCGGTAAAGTACGTCACATAGAGCGGAAGGCTCTCTGACAGCGCAAACGTCTGAGTTCTGCCGGTTGCCACTTCTTCATCAACGCGCGCCAAATCCCAGCCATCGTTTGCGAAAAGCGTGCCAACGAATTCGAGCGCCCGATCCACTCGTATGCACCCATGGCTGAAGTAGCGAGGGTCTTCGCGAAACAGATCCCGGCTCGAAGTGTCGTGTAGGTAAACGCTGTAGGGATTGGGCATGACAAGTTTCATCCGCCCCAGTGCGTTGTTATCGCCGGGCATCTGACGGTATCGCCCGTTCTGGAAAACGTAGCCCCTTGCGCGCGCCGCTGCGGGGTTTCGCCTTACGAAACTGGCAATACCTTCGCGGGCTATGCTTGAGGGGATCTCCCACCAGGGATTGAGGACGACGCCCCTGACCTGTGTGGTAAAAACCGGAGTTCGCGTCACAGGTTTGCCAACGATCACGCGCCATCGCCCTTCTAAAGAGCCCTGTTCCCACAAGGTCAATTCCTGCGCCGCTATGTTTACAAGCAGGTATCGCTTGCCAAGCCGAGCGGGCAACCAGCGCCATCGTGCCAGATTAGCCAACATGACTTTGCGACGATCCGGATCGGTCTCTTCCGTCAACGCCTCCACCAATTTCGAATAGTGAGTATGCGAGGGACGAATTGACCGAAGGTACAAATCAAGCTGGTCCGCTTCCAAAGCGGCCGTCAAGCCAGCGCGAAGCTGAGCGTCGGTCAAACTTCCATCAATATGCCACCAGGAAGGCTTCGTTGAACCGCAACATCGCCCTCGCCATGCCCGCAACACAGTAAGTGCTGCTTCGTTTGCAATAGGTTCGAGGAGGTCAAGATCACCGGCATCAATCGCAGAACGAAGGTGTTGGCCCTGTGCTTTGGGCAGATCGATGCCTTCGCTCTCAGCTCTTTCCATCCAGCGATAAAGGTTCTCGGCTTGTGCAGTCGACCAAGCCGTCTGGGCATGCACGGGCTGAGCGCATGCGACCAACGCCGCAAGAACCGAAAACATCCATCGGATCATGGAACAAGCACTGCTGCGCCAGTGATTGTCCCGGCGCGAAGCCTCTCCAGCGCCTCGTTTGCCTGGTGCAGTGGAAATGTCTCGACACGCGTGTGCACTTGAATTGTCCCGATCGCTGTAAAGAAGCTTTCGCCGTCCGCGCGCGTCAGATTGGCAACCGAACGAATTTGTCTTTCGCCCCACAACAACTCGTAGGGAAAGGTCGGAATGTCGCTCATATGAATACCCGCGCAAACGACGGTCCCTCCTTTGCGAACCGCCGCCAAGGCCTGCGGTACAAGCTCTCCAGCCGGGGCAAAGATGATCGCCGCGTCCAGCTCGAAAGGCGAAAGCATATCAGAACCGCCCGCCCAAGCGCAGCCCATTTCGCGCGCAAAGGCCTGCCCGGTATCGTCTCCCGGACGCGTGAAGGCCGCGATCGTGCACCCCAGTCCCGTCGCAAGCTGGGCGATGATATGCGCCGACGCGCCAAAGCCATAGAGGCCGATGCGCAGAGCATCGCCGCACATCGAGAAGGCTCGGTAACCTATCAGGCCAGCGCAAAGCAGTGGCGCAGCGTGCACGTCATCGATGCTGGCGGGTATGGAAAAGCAGAAAGCGGCATCGGCCAGGCAATGCGACGCGTAACCCCCATTGACCGTAAAGCCGGTGAAGACGGGCTCATCACAAAGGTTCTCCTGCCGCTTATGACAATAGGTGCATCGTCCGCATGATGAACCCAACCACGGGACCCCCACCCTGTCACCGAGTTCAAAGCGGGTCACATGTTCGCCCTTGCTCACGACGCGGCCAACTACCTCATGGCCAGGAACAATGGGAAGAGTGCCTTCTATGTCCCCATCGACGATATGGAGGTCAGTCCGGCACACACCGCACGCAAGAACTTCAAGCAGAACCTCGTTCGAACGAGGCGAAGGCATTGGGCGTTCAACCATTGCGAGCGGCGTTCCCACCGACGAGAACTCCATGGCCTTCATTGTGCCGGCCGATACCTTTCTCTCAATCAAGTTCATCGCCCGCGTCGCCCGAATTCTTCCACTCGCTTAAGCCATTTCTTGCGGTAACCTGGCCAGCTATCCACTCGGCCGATGATGGTCGTGGCAATCGGATCTATGCCGACGAATTTCAGGATGTGACGCCTGAGGCTCTTCACGCTGTGGGAGCGGAAAAACAGGCGATAAACCGGTGCCGGCGTGCCCATAGTGACGATGACGCGAGCGGATTTGCCTGTCAGCAAGCCTCGCCATTTTGCCTGTGCGGTGATCTCGATGGCAAAGCCTGGACGCAGCACCTGCTCAAGGAACGCTTTAAGAAGTGCGGGTACATCACCGAGCCAGAGCGGATACACGATCACTATGTGTTCGGCCCATTTTATGTCGCCTTGAGCCTTGAGAATATCCTCCTCCGGCTCAAGCTCGCTCCAGATGCGCGGTTCGCGGAGCACCGGAAATTCAAGCTGCGCGATATCGAGACGCCGGACCTCATGACCCTGTGCGGCCCCCTTCTGGTAGGCGGATGCAAGGGCATGCACATAATGATCCGGCTCCCCGCTGGGATGGCCGTCGATGATAAGGATCCGTGCCATAGGGCAGAACTGCCCGAGCCTCGACTCGCCTTACATCCGTAATTGTCCTAGTGTCAGCCTTCCTTTCGACCCAAGGTGTTCGCCTTTTCAGATTGGCATTATGGCAAAAACAGGTCTGAAAACCAGGAAGCCGCAATCGTTCATCGCTCTGCGCACCGCCGACGAACTTCACGCGCTGATCGATACAGTCCCGGATGCGATGATCATTTCCGATGAAGATGGCGCCATCCAATCCTTCAGCAAGGGTGCGCAAAGCATGTTTGGCTATGCCGAGGAGGAGATTATCGGAGAGAATGTAAGCGTCCTCATGCCTTCTCCCGACAGGGAGAGACACGACGGCTTCATGCGAAATTACCGTCGTACAGGCACCGCCAGGATCATCGGGATAGGCCGCGTGACCACAGCCCGACATCGCGATGGAAGCACGTTCCCGATAAAACTGACGATAGGTGCGCTCAAATCTCCCGCTCGTCGCGGCTTCGTGGCCTTTGTCAGAGACCTACGGGAAACCCAGGCGACCGAGCGTGAGTTGCACACATTGCAGAGTGAACTCGCGCACGTTTCGCGGATCTCCTCAATGGGTTCACTTGCAACATCGTTAGCCCATGAGCTCAACCAACCCCTGACGGCGGTCGCCAACTATGCGCATGCCGCCAGCGATCTTCTGGACGACCCCTCACCTGAAAATCTGAAACTTGTCCGCGAGGCCATGGACGAATGCGCATCCGAAGCGTTGCGCGCGGGGCAAATTGTTCATCGGCTTCGCGATTTCATCAAGTATGGGGAGACTGAGCGACAGATTGCGAGCCTCGCTCGGATCATACAAGAAGCTTCCGCTCTGGCGCTCATCAACGGGGATGGTGCGGGTGTCGACTTCGAGACCGAACTCGATCCCGATGCAGACGAGGTGCTGGTCGATCCCGTACAAATACAGCAGGTTGTGCTCAATCTGATCCGCAACGCCCTGGAAGCTATGGTCGATTCGCGTCACAAGCAGCTTCGCGTTCTTTCCAAGCGATCGTCGAGAGGATTTGTACAGGTCACCGTGGCCGACAGTGGCCCAGGGCTCGATCAGAATGTCGCTGATCGCCTGTTCCACCCGTTCAACAGCACGAAGTCTGACGGTTTGGGTCTCGGCCTTTCGATCTGCCATACGATAATCCAATCCCACGATGGGAAGCTTTGGGTCGATGAATCCGAGTTGGGCGGAACCGCTTTTCACTTTAAAATCCCGCTCGCGGAGGCCGCCGATGGCGAAGACTAATTATCCGGTGTACATCGTCGATGATGACGAGACCGTCCGCCGCTCGGTGGGCTTTATGCTCAAGACCTCCGGACACAAAGTCTCAGCTTTCGAGAGTGGATCCCAATTTCTGAAAGCCGTCAGGAATATCGCCCCAGGCTGCATCCTGCTCGATATCCAAATGCCTGAAATCGATGGACTTGAGGTCCAAAAAGAACTGCGCGAACGCGGAGTGGCTTTTCCCGTGATTGTCATGACCGGCCATGGCGACGTCCATGTCGCTGTGCGTGCGATGAAAGCCGGAGCGTTGGATTTCATCGAGAAGCCGTTTGCAAAAGAGACTCTGATCGAGGCGCTCGGCGAAGCGTTCGAACGGCTCGATCGATCGGGCGCGAAGAGCAAACGGCGCGAAGAGGCCGAGGTGCTCATTAACAGCCTCACCCGCCGCGAGCATGACGTACTGCTGGGTTTGACGAAAGGCCATCCCAACAAGACCATCGGCTACGATCTCGAAATCAGCGCGCGGACGGTCGAGATTCACCGCGCCAACCTGATGAAGAAACTGGGCGTCCACAACCTTTCCGACCTCTTACGGATCGCTTTTGCTGCGGGTGTCGGCGACAAAGAGGCCCGTTATCAGAACTCGTCTTCAGCCAGCGTGCCGCCAGTCGCGTAGCAAAGATTAGTCAACGCGGATGTCTGCGACCAGGAACGGCATCGTGCCGCGGTGTGGCTCAGACAAAGAGACCTGCGCTCCTACGATGAACGCGCAATCCTCGAACCAAGCAATCAACTCATCGATATCCTTCAACTGTGCGGAAATCAGCTGCCACCTTGCGGCGTTGCGCGTGACATAGCCCAAGCGGTTCGCCTCACGCGGCCAGAAACGCCGAACGGTCGATTTTTCGGGGTTGCGAGCGTGGGTCTCGCCATCGATGTGCCCGTTTGCAAGCAAGGGGACGCGCAGCAAATACCCGCGGACCGCCGAACCCGAAGGAAACCGGGTAGAGGCCCCATGTTCAAGTCTTATCAGTCTCCAAGGCAACTCGATCTGGCCCCTTAATCTGATGACGCGCACCATCCGCCTAATGCCGCCGTGCACCGGATCATCATTTCAGCTTCACCATGGAGGTCATTCCGTAAAACCCCGTAGGAGGGCAAAGGCGTGGTCACCGATCAGATCAACGGGTGGAACTAAGGAGGTTTCCGGATAAGCTGGGCTGCGCTCGCCGACGATAAGCACACTCCCGAAGCACAAAGGAATACCCCATGGCGACTGGCGATAAGTCGAGAATTTCACCCTTCTGGTTGATTGTGATTATGCTGCTGTTCGTGATCGGAGCGATCGTCTTGTTCAGCGACGTTTTTCTGGGCGAACGAGCGCCTGAGCGAGAACCGGAACAGCCCACTGATGAATGGACCACAGCGCCCGAGGACGGCGTCAAGGTCGATTTGCCGGAGGCTCCATTGCGCATTGTACCACGCGACGAAGAAACCGAGGAAGACAAGCCTGAAGGCGAAAGGCGGTAGTCTCAGGCATGTCTCGTTCTTTTGGAATTGCGGCGATCAACGGCACATCGGTCCGGCTGCACTGGACGTTCTTGCTTTTCCTCGGGCTCATCGCAGCCAGCGCCTTCATGTCGATGGGTCTGAGCGCGGCAAGAGACATCATGCTGCTTATCATCCTGATGTTCGCTTGCATTGTCCTGCACGAATTCGGGCACATAAGTGTGGCCCGAAAATTCGGGATCGAGACGCCGGAGGTCGTCCTCCTTCCCATCGGCGGTCTTGCCAAACTGAAACGAATTCCAAACGAGCCAGAGAAGGAACTCGCCATCGCAATTGCAGGGCCAGTGGTGAATTTCGTGCTCTTCGGGTTGCTAGTGCTGCTGCTGGGACGATGGCCAAACTGGCAAGCGCTGAGCGAGCTTGCCGAGGGGAAGATCAACCTCATCGAGCAGCTTGCGATCTTCAATCTGGTTGTGGGAGTATTCAACCTGCTGCCTGCCTTCCCGATGGATGGCGGTCGCATCCTGCGCGCCTTGCTCGCGTTTGCGTTGCCACACAGCAAGGCAACCAGCATTGCGACGCGGATTGGACAATTGCTTGCAGTCGGCCTGGGTTTGGCCGCCCTTCTTATGGGGAATTTGCTGCTTGCTGCCATCGGCGTCTTCATTTTCCTGGCCGCAACGACCGAAGAGCGGATCGGTCGGATCCGTGATGCGATCGGAGGGCTACCCGTCGCGCAGGTGATGGTGACTGGCCACCCGCTTTTCTCCGAAACCGATCCGATCAGCTGCGCCTTGGATGAGATTCTGCATACTGACAGCGATGAATTTCCGGTCCTCACTTCCGGCGGCGAACTTCTCGGCTTCCTGCTGCGCTCCGATGTGATCCGCCACGCAGGCGACGCTGGGGCGCAGAAGACTGCCGGTGAGATCATGCGCACCGACATTCCAGTCGTTCCCATGCATTACCGTGCGGAGAAAGCCGCAGACTTGATCTCAGGAGGCGCTCCGATCGTGGGCGTCACAGACCGGAGAGGCGGATTTGCGGGTATCGTAAACTGGCGCAATCTGCTCGACGCGATGGAGATCGACAGCGCCATCGCCAGGCGAAGCCAACAGTTGGACAAAAGAACCTCGCTCTAGGCTAGGTCTTTCAATCCAAGGCGCAGCACCGTCGACGGATCACGGCTTGGCGCTGCCATTGCGGCAACGGGATAGGAGCCTTTCATTGAATCTGCTGGCCCCAGCGCCAGAACGCGGACCGATTTCTACACATTCAAAGAGCAGACGTTTCCACACTCGGGCAAACTCAATCTGCTTCCCTTCGCCCCAACCAGTGTCGATGCAAGCGCCCCGGCGCTCCCGCATCCGAACAAGTTGGGTTCCCCGCCCCCTTTTGGCCTAGCAAGGCTTTGAACGCCGGGTGATATCCACCAAAACGTCACGGGCGCGACGCCTTATCTCTCAGGGAGTGTCCTCCTTACAAGCCCAAGCCCGGCTGTTCAGGCGCTGGGAACTCATCCGGTGCGATATCGGGCTCATCGACATCGGGTTGGAGCGGCTCAATTTCCGGTGGTGAAACAGGATCGGGCGAAGGCTCGCGCGCGGGGTGTTCCGGCGGCTGGGCGGGTCTGATACGCTCTGGTTCTGGCTCGGGATGGGGATCCGGCTCTGGCGTTTGGGTAACCATTGAAACTCCATCAATCTGAACACAAAGACTTCGCAAGCGACTGTCACGTTTCCATCGAAGAGATGATGGAGGCAATCTGCTCGGGTGAGTGGTTGACCACGTTCTTATCGATTTCCGCGAGGATCGCTGGCTTGAGCCTGTCAGGACAACACTTGCGGAATTCTCCAAGAACGGATGGAGCGGCAAGGACAAAGACACCTCCGCCATCCCTGGACTGATGCTGGTCGAGAAGCTTGCACGCACTGCGAGCGAAATCCTGTTCGGCCTTCGCATGAAGATCGGTTTCGCTCATTGCGCTGCGTCTGGGTGAAGCGCTGGAAAAAGATCGCCCGGGCCGATCCGTGCCCTGACCACTCGATCGTGGATTCTCATTCCGCTCGCACGCGATCAGTTGAAAAACAGGTTTTTGAGCGTCACCGCGGTTTCTGAGCAGCTGCATCTTCCCGCCGTCAAGCGCCAACACCAGCGCGCCTTTCGCAATCTTCATGTAAGCACTCCTGAAATGTGACTCTTCGCCTGCCGGGCTAGCGGCCGGAGGCCAGATGCTCACTAAGGAAACATCCTAGGATCGGGCGCTCGAATGCCGCGCCCATCGTCTATCTTGGTTGCAAATCCCTCGGTGATCATGGCAGCTCGCATATCGAGCCCTATTGTCCTGACAGCCACTTTGCAGCACCGCCAAGCGTCACAAAATTCGCGGCGTCGGCATCGGGGATATCGATATCAAGCCGCTCATGCAGCGCGGCGATAAGGTTGAAGATATCCATGGAGTCGAGATCGAGCGCTTCGCGCACATCCTCATCATCAGCAATCGAAACCGGCGCAACATCTGGTGCGATGGCCTCTATTTCCTCTATCATGATCGCGCGGGCTTCCTCGAAATTCATAGCGTTTCCGGCTCGTTCAGCAGCGCTTCGATCCGGCGCAACAGCAGAGCGCCGCGATGGCCGTCATTGGCGCGGTGATCCCCGGCAAGGCTGGCGCTCAGGACAGGTCTGATCGCCAGAGTGTCTTTCACTGCCCATGGGCGACGGGTCGCGCTTCCGAATCCGACAATCGCGACCTGCGGCGGGTAGATTACGGGCAACAAGCTTTCGACCCCCCGCTCGCCGAGGCTTGAAACAGTAGCGGTCGGATCGCTGATTTCCGAGCTGCGGAACTGACCACGCCGGGTCCGGGCGACGAGGTCCCTTAGTCTCACCATGAGATCAGGAAGCGAGAGCGTATTGGTGTCGCGGATCGCGGGGGCGGCGAGCCCACCGCCGCGGATCGAGATTGCGCTGCCTAGGTGGATCGCTTCGCTCGGCGTGAAACCATCCTCACCAAAGAACCCGTTGAACTCGGGAAATTCGCTAAGCGCCAGCGCCGTGGCCTTGAGCAGTAGCGCGCCAAGCAGCAGACGCTGGGGCGGTGGACGCTCGGAGTTATACTCTGCGAGCCATCGTGTTGCCGACGAAATATCGAAACTGTGCGTCAGATAGTAGTGAGGAATTTCTCGCTTCGAGCGCTTCATTGCAGCGGCTATCGCACGGCGCATGGGAGCAAGATCAGGTGCGGCATTCTCGTCCAGCTGCGTGGTGGCTGCTTCAACGTCGGTGCGTTGTATTGCACCGTCAGGGCCTGTGCCGGTCACAGTTTCAAGGTCGACCCCATGCTCCTCGGCGAGCCGCCGAGCAGCGGGCGAAGCGCGCAATGATTTTGGCGTTGCACCGGTCGGCGTCCGGGGTTCGCCAAGCTTCGGTTCAGCACGCATTGGCTCGGGTCCGGGTTTTGGGGCCGGCGCTGACGCAAGCTCAGGCTTTTGCGCCGTTCCAACCATACCATTTATCCGCGCCAGTTCTGCGCCGACCGGCACCTTCTCGCCAGCTTCGACCAAGAGTTCGCCGATTGTACCACCCTCGAAGACCTCGACCTCGATCGCGCCCTTGTCGGTTTCAACAACCGCTATGATGTCGCCATGATCTACCGCATCGCCTGGCGCCTTGAGCCATTCGACCAACACGCCCGCTTCCATGTCGGCGCCAAGCGAAGGCATGGTGAACACACCCATCTCTCAGCGTCCCATGACCGCCCGCCCGGCAGCGACGATCTTCGCGACACTGGGCAGCGCGGCCTGTTCGAGATGCGCGGCATAGGGAACCGGAACTTCTTCGCTGCACACTCGCGCCAATGGTGCATCGAGGTTCCAGAAACTCTGCTCGACGATCCGCGCCATGATTTCCGCTGCAAGACTGCCCGAGCGCCACCCCTCATCGACGATGACGCAACGCCGCGTCTTCGCCAGACTGGTCAGGATCGTGACATCATCGAGCGGTCGAAGCACGCGCAGATCGATCACTTCGGTGGAGATACCATCGGTCCCAAGCTCATCGGCCGCCGCCAGCGTCTTACCAAGCGATCCGCCATAGGTGACGAGCGTGAGATCCTTGCCCGCTCGGCGCACAACCGCGTGGTCGATATCGACCTCCACAGGTTCGTTCACATCTTCGCTGTGGTTGTAGAGCAAGGCGTTTTCAAAAATCAGCACCGGATCGGGATCGTCAAGCGCGGGGCCCAGCATTCCGGCCGCATCCTCTACTGTCGCCGGGGCCAGCACGCGGATACCCGGAATGTGCGCGTACCAGCCTTCGAGGCTGTGCGAATGCTGGGCTGCCAACTGTCGCCCCCCACCAGTGGCCATGCGGATCACCACTGGGACATGGAACTGCCCGCCCGACATATGCCGGATCGTCGCGGCATTGTTCATGACCTGGTCGAGCGAGAGCAGCGAGAAGTTGCAGGTCATGATTTCCACAATGGGCCGCATGCCCCCCATCGCGGCGCCGATCCCGGCCCCGGTAAAGGCGCTTTCCGAAAGGGGCGTGTCGCGGATGCGCTCGGGACCGAATTCATCGAGCAAACCCTTTGATACTCCATAGCAGCCGCCGTAACGGCCGACATCCTCACCCATCAGAAACACGCGATGATCCGCTAGCATGGCCTTGCGGATCGCGCCGCGTATCGCCTCGCGATAGGTGAGTTCGGTCATATCCGCTTCTCAGCGCCAACATCGCGCAGCAGGTCTTCGACAGGCTCCCAAGTGCCTGATTCGGCGAAGGCCACCGCCTCTGAGATTTCGCGCGCGACGTCCTGTTCGATCTCTTCGATATCCTCTGGGCGCAATTCGCCTACATCAAGCGCCCACTCCGTGAAGCGCTTGATCGGCCCCTTGTCTTTCCACTCCTCGACTTCATCCTTGGCGCGGTAGAACTGAGGGTCGTACATCGAGTGCGCGCGGAAACGGTATGTGCGGCATTCAAGGAAGTGCGGCTCTCCGGTTTCTCTGATCGCATGGACCGCACGGCGCGTCGCCACTTCAACTGCGACGACATCCATTCCATCGACGCCTTCGGAGGCAAGGTTATAGGAGGCAGCTTTGGCGCTGATGTCCGTTTCGGACTCCGATAAATCGAGCGCGGTTCCCATAGCGTAGCGGTTGTTCTCGCACACGAAGAGCACCGGCAATCGCCACAGCGCGGCAAGGTTCAGGCTCTCATGGAACTCGCCTTCCGCGACTGCGCCTTCGCCGAAGAAACAGGCAGTGATACGCTTTTTGTTTGCCATCTTGTCTGCAAGCGCAAGGCCAACGGCGATCGGAATTCCACCCGCGACGATAGCGTTGCCGCCGTAGAAGCGCGTCTCTGCGTCGAACAGGTGCATCGAACCGCCCCGCCCCCGACTGCAACCTTCCTGCTTGCCGTACATCTCGGCCATGATCGCGCCGGCAGGAACGCCCTTTAGCAGCGCATGTCCATGCTCGCGATAGGTTGCGACGACCGCATCGTTAGGCTCAAGCGCCTGCATCACGCCCGTAGCAACAGCTTCTTCCCCAATGTAGAGATGCAGGAAGCCACGTATCTTCTCTAGCGTATAGAGTTCTGCGCATTTCTCTTCGAAACGGCGGATACGCACCATCTGGTGAAGCAGTGTGCGGCAATGCTCACGGTTTAAACGGACCTTGGGCAACGCTGCGCTCATGCCGCTTGTTCGAGCGTCGATGTATCGCCTTCAGGCAAACCCAGCTCGCGCGCCTTCAGGAGCCTGCGCATGATCTTACCTGAACGCGTGCGGGGTAGGTCTTGCGCGAACTCGATCTTGCGCGGGGCGATCGCCGCCCCCAGCCTCTTGCGAGCATGTCCGAGCAGTTCACGCTGCAACGCATCGTCGGCATCGACACCGCGGTTCAGCGTTACGAACGCCTTCACGATCTCGCCCGCACGCTCGTCAGGCACGCCGATCACCGCTGCCTCGGCCACCGCTGGATGTTCCACAAGTGCGCTCTCGACTTCGAACGGACCGATCAGGTGTCCGGCCGATTTGATCACATCATCGGCGCGCCCGACAAACCAGTAATACCCTTCCGCATCGCGCATCACGAGGTCGCCGGTGAGATACCATCCTTCGCGAAAGCTCCGATTGTATCGCTCCTCCTGGCCGAGGTAACTGCGGAACATCGATGGCCAACCTGGGCGCAGGGCGAGATGACCCGGCCGCATCGGCTCGTCGATCGCAAGCGCGTTGTGACCCTCAGTGTCCAGGATCGCTGCCTCCACGCCTGGGAGCGGCTTGCCCATAGAACCGGGCTTCACGTCCATCGCAGCGTAGTTTGCGATCATTATGCCGCCGGTCTCGCTCTGCCACCAATTGTCGTGGAACGGCATCCCGAAGACTTCATTGCTCCACACCACCGCTTCGGGATTGAGAGGCTCGCCCACGCTGGCGAGGAAATGGAGATGAGACAGGTCGAAGCGCTGCGCCAGTTCGGCTCCGGCACGCATCAACAACCGGATCGCGGTGGGCGCGGTGTACCATACGGTAACCCGTTCACTTTCTAACAGTGTATACCAACGTTGGGCATCGAATTCGGCTTCATCGATCACCATGGTTACACCTGCGCAAAGCGGCGCGATGATACCGTAGGATGTGCCCGTCACCCATCCCGGATCGGCGGTGCACCAGATTACATCGTCCTGCCTCAGATCAAGCGCAATACGGCCGGTAGCGTTGTGCATCACCACCGCCTCGTGAACGTGGACCACGCCCTTGGGCTTACCGGTCGTGCCGCTGGTGAAGTGCAGCAACGCCATATCCTGAGGATCGGTCTGCGCACACTCGAATTTCGCTTCGGTGTTTGCCAGCGCCTGAGCCAGATCGATTGTGCCATCGGGCCGAGGATCGGCGCCTGGGGTCAGGAAGACATGCGTCAGATGCGGTAGATCGTTACGCGCCGCCTCGACCTTCTTCACGTAGTCCCGCGGGGATGCGAGCAGCACATTGGCTTCGCCGATTTCAAGACGAGAGCGCACTGGCTCCGGACCGAAGGCGGAATAGAGCGGGCAAAAAACGCCGCCGGCCTTGAGCGTCCCGAGGGCTGCAATGTAGAGTTCCGGTACCCGGCCAAGCAACGAAAAGACCCTTGTTCCCTGGCCGAGACCGTTGTCGGCGAGAATACGGGCGAAACGGTCGGTTTCCCGCTTGAGATCGCCGTAGGTGAAACTCTTGCGTTCTCCAGTCTTGCCGACCCAGCGTATCGCTTCCTTGGTGCCGCGGCCTTCCACGACGTGTCTGTCAATCGCCTCGTACGCGATGTTGAGCCAGCTTCCCGCGTCGCTGTCGAGCCACCCCCGATATGTGTCCCAACCAAAGTCACGCTTGGCCTTGTCATAGTCACGCATGACCGCCGCTCGCCTGGTCGCTTCGGATTTGCGGATTGTCTCGTGAGACAAAATGAATCCTCGTATCGTATCGTCGGGCTGGGTCTCGCGTGATGCGCCGACCTGCGGACGGCGTAACTAAGGGATGTTCCGGAGCGGAGCGCTTCTCGAGACTCTGGCGGCCTCAACGCAAAACAAGCCAAACTCATGCAACCCGAAATCACCCACGCGCCTGGGCTAGTTTACGGGATGTTGCGTATAGTGACGCCGCCTTCCGCTCCGCATCCTTCTGCTCGCAGAAAGGGCGTGCTTGCCTTTTCAAAGGAGGAATTGATGCACGCCAGCCGCTATGCCCCCACAGGTCAGACCGCCAATTCACCGCCAATCGGCCGGACGGCAGCAGTGCAATTCAACGAAAGCGAACGCAGTATTCAGGTTCGCCCCTGCTTGCTGGCGTGTGTTGATGAAACGCCGTGCGCAAACCTCGTCGGCGCTCAGTCAGTCGCAATTGCTCGCAGCCTGGCTCTGGATGTCGTGCTGGCGCGTGTGTTGCCTCAGGATAACAGTTCGGGCCTGCCTGCCGATCCTATCGCCTGGCAGCTTCGCCAGCACTCGCAGCGCAAGTCGCTTCGACAACTCGCCGACCAGATCGGTGTGACGAGCGAGGACGGGCAGATGCTGCTAACGGGTGATCCGGGTGATGAACTCGTTGACTGGGCGCATGCGAATGGAGCGGCGCTCTTATCGCTCGCCACGAATCGTGATCGCGATCGAAGCGGTCTTGGTTCGACCGCCCTGCACATCCTTGAGCACGGATCAGTGTCGGTGCTTCTTGTGCCACCTGACCATCACAGTGGGCCTGTGCATTACAAGCGGATCGTGGTGCCGATCGACGGATCCCCAAGGGCAGAGAGCGTTCTCCCGGTGGCTCGTCGTATCGCGCGCACTCACAAGGCGCAGCTCGTTCTCTGCCATGTGGTGCCTCGCTTGAGTGGGCTCACTTCATTCGGGATCGGCCGGTCGAGCGAGCTTAGAGAAGAGATCGAACGTCAGAACGAGCGGTCTGCGCGCTCTTCGCTTGAGCAGTTGCGACTAAGGGCAATGGAGGACGATATTGACGTCCGGGTCAGAATGCTCGGGCCGGACGAACCCCGTCAAGCCCTCTGCAAATTGACTCAAGAATTGCAGGCAGACTTGGTCGTCATGTCTTCCCATGGTTCGACCGCATTAAGCGATGTCCCCTGTGGTAGCGTAGCCGAATACCTTGCCAGTCACTGCACGATGCCTGTTCTGATGGTGCGACCTAACCTGGTCACGGGGTTGCCCGACGCTGTCTACGATAGCGATGGTCAGTCAGCCTTCAGATTTGGCTAGTGGCGCACGATCCCGACAATCCTTCGACCGTTGAGAACGTAGGCGAAGAGCTCGGCGCAGTACACAACATAACCCGCAAGCCAGCCATGCCGATCGGGGCGTTGCAGAATCCCAAAGCGGTTGAACGCTGGCTTCACGCGGCGCGAAAGGCCTGCAGCAAGCCAGCCCCTGAGGTCGCAAAGGCAGCGGAATGGCTGCTCGACAACGACTATCATGTAAGCCGGGCCCTACAGCAGATTCGGAAGGATCTCCCGCGCGAGTTCTATCTCAAGCTGCCTGCCCTTGTGGATGGAGAACCTCCGGGGCCACGTGTGTTCGCTTTGGCACACGCATTGCTCCGCGCTACGCATCTTCAGCTCTCGCTAAGCAACGCGGTTGGTTTCATCCAAGCCTATCAAATCCATCAATCGCTCACGATTGCTGAATTGTGGGCCTTCCCCACCATGCTGAGGCTCGCGTGCATCGAGATATTGGTAGCATCCCTGACGCCGATGCTCTCGGGCGAGGTCGAGGTCAGCTTTCCTCTCTCCCCTTGCGCCAGCGAACCCCACTCGCTTGGCGCGACCGATCGCGTTGCCCGATCGATCGCCAATCTCTCGGAACTGGCTGGAATACCCTGGGAGGTGTTTTTCGAGCGGGTGAGCCTTGTCGAAGCGATTCTCGCGAAGGATCCCGCGCAGGCCTATAGCCGAATGGATTTCGAGACTCGCGATCGATACCGCAGGGCGGTCGAGGAAATTGCCGAATGGGGAGGAGCACAGGAAACCGATGTCGCCAAGGCCTCTCTTGCGCTCGCGCGCGCGAAAGGCGCGGAGGAGGTTGCCCATCACGTCGGTTATTGGCTGATTGACGACGGACGCAGCCAGCTCGAGGACCAATTCTCGGCCAAACCCGGGTGGAAACAACAGGCAAAACGGACGTTGTTGAGCCATCCAGGCCGTTTCTTCAGCCTTGCAATGGTTGTATCGGGCATCGCCTGCGCCATCCTTCCGGTCGCCTATCTCGCGCGCACGATGGCGCCTTGGTCGGAATGGACCGCAGCCCTTCTCCTGAGCCAGATCCCGGCTTCAATCCTTGCCATCACGCTGGTCCATTGGCTGATCACGAGGGTAACCGAGCCGCGCCTCTTGCCGAAGCTTGACGAGAAACATGGCGTTCCGAGTGCCTTCCCGGTGACCATCGCGGTCCCGGTTATCATAGCGGACGAACGCGAGATCGAAGGCCTCGCCAAGCGAATAGAGATGCACTGGCTCGCGACCCGCAGCCCCAACGTACAGGTCGCGCTGCTTGCCGATCTGGCGGATGCTCCGGCAGAGATCATGCCGGGTGACGAGCGCATCCTTGATGCGCTTGAAGCGGCGCTGGATAGATTGAACAAGCGGTATCGAAACGGCACGCGCAAGCCCTTCAGTCTCTTGCTGCGACCTCGGCTCTTCAACGACAGCGAGGGCTGTTGGATGGCGTGGGAGCGCAAGCGCGGCAAGCTTGAGCAGTTCAATCGGATGCTGATCGAAGGCGAGCGTGAAGCGTTTTCGCTGATAGTTGGCGACGTGCTGGCGCTCGATACCACCCGCTTCGTAATGACTGTTGATGCGGACACGATCCTGCCATCACAATCGGTTGCGAGACTGGCGGGAACATTGGCCCATCCGCTCAATCGCCCGCAGTGGGACCGCGAGAGCGGTCGGATAACTCGCGGCTATTCGATCATCCAACCAAGAGTTGAGATTTCGCCCGAGAGCGGACGGCGCACGCGCTTCGCGAGGCTTTTTACGGGCGAAACGGCGATCGATATCTATAGCCGTGCGGTATCTGATATCTATCAGGATCTTTTCGGCAGCGGAATATTCGTCGGCAAAGGCATCTACGATCTGCATGCCTTTCACAGAAGCGTCGATAACCGAGTGCTCGAAAACACGATCCTGAGCCATGATCTTTTGGAGGGTGCGCTGGGCCGAGCCGCGCTTGCAACCGACATTGTTCTCTACGAAGGTTTCCCCGACAGCTACCGCCAATACGCCAAACGCCTGCACCGTTGGATCAGGGGCGACTGGCAGCTGCTGCCCTGGCTTATGCATCGGATTCCCGATGCCGCTGGAAGGCTGATTCAAAACCCCATTCGAGGAATCGATCGCTGGAAGGTCCTCGATAATCTGAGGCGTAGCCTTGTCGCGCCTGGACTGGTCTTGCTTGCGCTTGCAGGGTGGTTACTCCTGCCCGGCAATCCGTGGTTCTGGACCGCGCTGGTGCTGCTCGCTCCGGCCGGGCAGCTGTTTATCGACCTGATGAGCGGCCTCGCACGCGGACGACGCACCGGCCTTTCTTACGGATTCTGGAAAAGGTTGGGCGATCAAGCGGGGCGATGGCTGCTGGTGATTGTCTACATGCTCCACGAGGCGCTGCTGTCGCTGCACGCCATAGGGATCACACTATGGCGCCGCGTCGTCTCAAAGCGGCGCATGCTCGAATGGGTGTCCGCCGCACATTCGGCGAAGGAAGGCGACCACACAAACAGGCGACTGCACCACTGGCGGATGATGACTCCATCGGTCTCGCTCGCTTTTGGTATTGCTGCGACAATAGCCTTGACCAGACCTGCGGCGTTGCTGCCTGCGTTGCTGCTTTTACTGCCTTGGCTGCTCGCACCTGAGGTCACGCAATTTATCGAGCGCCCCCGGCGCAGTGGCGAACCGGATAGATCACTCCTAGACATTGCGTTCCTGCGGCAACTGGCGCGCAAGACCTGGCTCTATTTCGAGACTTTTGCCGGTCCGTCCGACAATTGGCTACCCCCAGACAACTTCCAAGGTGAGCCGCACGAGGAAATCGCGCATAGAACCTCTCCGACTAACATCGGAATGATGCTGCTCTCGACCGCCAGCGCCTGGGACATGGGCTTTGTCGGCCGGGCTGAGCTCGCCGCGCGCGCGCGCAATGTGTTCGACAGCCTCGAAAGGATGGAGCGGTATCGGGGGCATTTCCTAAACTGGTACGAGACGCATCATCTCCGTCCTCTCGAACCGCGTTATGTCTCGACTGTAGACAGTGGCAATCTCGCTGCCTCCCTGCTGGTTTTCGCTCAGACCTTGCGCGATTCAGCCCAAGAAAAAACGCTCGAGCCACAGCGTTGGACAGGCCTTTTAGATATAATCGCCCTTATCGAAGATCAGGCTCGCAAGTGGGCGAGCAGCAATCATCTTCTCGGAGTCCTGGCAGAGTTTAGAGACGCTACACAAGCAGCTCAGAATAGCGGTTCAACCCAGCTCGCAAACCTGCGCAACCTCGTCAATCATGACCTTTCGACGCTCGAGCGCGAGGCCGGACGGGTGATGCGAAAGACAGTCGAAACTCGCCCGGGCGAGGTCGGCGATCTCAATATCTGGGTTGAGCGGTTGCACCACCACCTGCACGACATGTTGCGCGATACATCGAGTGAGCTTGCTATACATGGTGACCTTATCGGACTTGCCGATCAAGCCGAGCAGTTCGCATGGCAGATGGATTTCGCCTGGCTGTACGATCACGAGCGGCGGCTGTTCTTTATCGGTCATAACGTCAGCACTGCAAAGACAGACACGCATCACTATGACTTGCTGGCGTCGGAAGCGCGGATTGCCAGCTTCTTCGCGATTGCCAAGAACGATGCGCCAATTGAACACTGGTTCCACCTTGGACGACCGGTGACGCGAGCGAGCGATGGTCTGGCGCTGGTTTCGTGGAACGGGTCCATGTTCGAATACCTTATGCCACGACTGGTGATGCCGGGCGGGCCAGAAACGCTCCTTGGCGAAAGCGACCGGGTGGCGGTCGAGATCCAGCGTCGCCATGGTAAGCAGAACCGGGCACCGTGGGGGGTTTCGGAGTCAGCTTACGCCGCTCGTGATCCCGAGCACCGCTTCCGCTATCGTGCATTTGGCGTGCCGGGGTTAGGCCTGCGTCGCGGGCTGGCGCAGGACTTGGTCGTTGCGCCCTACGCTTCTGCGCTTGCTTTGGCGGTAGATCCCCTTTCCGCACAACGGAATCTCAAGCGGCTCGTGAAAATGGGAGCGGCAGGCCGTTACGGGCTTTGGGAAGCGATCGACTTCACCCGAGATCGAAACCATCCAAAGAGCGCCTTTGCCCCTGTCAATGCCTTTATGGCGCATCACCAGGGGATGATCGTATGCGCGATCGGAAACTTGCTGACTGGTGATGCTCTGATCGAACGGTTCCTGCGCGATCCGCGCCTCGGTTTGGCGACTTTGCTGTTATGGGAACAGATCCCGCATGAGCTTCCCGCCGAGATCGAACGGATCGAGGTCGATGAAGGCGGAAAGGCGGAGCTCGGAATGCGGCGTATCCGCCATGAATGGGTCCCGACGGCCAGTCGCCACCCGCAGGCCTTGCTGATGGGCAACGGCCGTATGGCCAGCAGCATCTCAGCGGCGGGATGCGGAGGCCTTAACTGGCAAGGCCAGGCTCTTACCCGTTTCGCACCCGATCCGACACTCGATGCTCAGGGGGCATGGCTTTATATTCGCGACGAGCTTTCGGAACAGGTTTGGTCCGCGACACTCCAGCCAACCGGTGTCGAAGCGCATGACGAACGCGTGCTGTTTCGCACCCATTGCGCTGAATTCCAGCGGCGAGAGAATGGCATTTTCGCTCGGCTCGAAGTGACGATCGGAGCCAACGACGATATCGAATTGCGCCGACTGACCATCGCCAACGAAAGCGAGCACAGACGGGTCCTGCGGATCACCACCTATGCCGAGATCGTTTTGGCACCCCCTTTGGAGGACGAACGCCATCCTGCCTTCAGCAAGTTGTTCATCCGCAGCGAGCGCATTGACGAACCTTCCGCACTCATCTTCACGCGCCGCCCCAAAAAACCAGAGGATACGCCCCCGGTCTTGTTGCAAACGTTAATCGGTGCCGATGGTCCTGTCCAAAACTCGCTATTCGATACCGATCGCCGCGAATTCATTGGGCGCAATCGCACGCTTCGCTCTCCACAAGGTGCGACGCTCCCGCTGCAAGGGAATCAGGGTTGGACGCTTGATCCGGTGGCGGCTCTACAGACGAAGCTAGAGTTGAACCCCGGACAAAGCACAGAGCTTTGCCTTGTGACCATTGCTGCAGCCTCGCGCTCGGCAGCGCTCGAAATACTAAACCGGCACGCCACACTCTCAGCGTCTCGATGGCTCTTCGACGACGCTGAGGCGGAAACGTCGCGCGCGCTGAGTCGGGCCAGGATTGAACCCGCCGACTTGCCGCTAGTGCACGCACTGGGTTCCGTACTGACTTATCCAAGCGAGGCTATGCGTCCTTCGCCAAAGAAGATCCGCGACAATCGTCTTGGGCAGGCCAGTCTTTGGGGCATGGCTATATCGGGCGATCGCCCGATCCTGTTGCTCAAAGGCGATTTTGAAGACGATCCATCGCTCGAGTTCTTCGTCGGCGCGCATCAGATTTGGCGTCGTGCAGGGTTAGAGGTCGATGTAGTGATCCTCAAGACGCTGGGATCTGCATACCTCGAACCCGTCCGCGACGAGTTGGCGCAATTGCTACGCGCTATCGGAGCTGTCGAGATGCTGGGTCGCCACGGCGGCTTTCATCTGGTCTTTTCCGATCAGGTAGGCATGGAGCAAGTGAGGCTGCTCGAAGCGATGGCGTGGGCGATAATCGACGCATCGCAAGGCCCGCTTTCTGAGCAGCTTAGAACTCCAGCGACCCCGCTTGAAGCGCCGCCGATCCTGACTTCGCTCGACTATGAACCAGAGCACGAGCGCCCACCAGAGCGACCAGATGACCTGGTATTCGACAATGGATACGGAGGCTTCACCCGCAACGGTCGTGAGTATGTCATCCACCTCGCCCCAGGCATGTCGACGCCAGCGCCCTGGGTGAATGTGCTTGCCAACGAAGACTTTGGCACTCTCGTCACAGAATCGGGCGGGGGCTTTTCTTGGTCGATCAATAGCGGCGAATACCGCCTGACGCCGTGGACCAACGATCCGGTGAGCGATCGTCAGGGTGAGGTTCTCTACCTTCGCGACGAGGAAACCAGCGACGTGTGGAGCGTGACGCCCAATCCGGCTGGTAGGGATGCCACTTGCCAGATCCGTCATGGCACCGGCTACACCGAATGGCTTCGCGCGTGCCGCGGCCTTGAGCAGTGCATGCAGGTTTCGGTGGACGCTAGTGATCCAGTCAAGTTGGTGCGGCTGACTTTGCGCAACCTCGGCGCGCGCGATCGGCGCATTACCGCCACCTACTATGCCGAATGGCTGCTCGGGGCGCTGCCAAGTGTTTCACGGCGCCACGTCTCCTGTCGGTTCGATGCCGAGACGCAAGCGATCCTTGCGACGAACCCTTGGAACGGAGAGTTTGCCGGTCGAACTGCGTTTCTCACATCGGATTGCGAAGCGCACGGCTATACAACGGACCGAAGGGAATTCGTCGGCCGAAATGGCGATCCCGCCAGACCGGCGGGCCTCACGAGGTGGGGGCTCTCTGGGGTCGAAATCGCAGGCGGCGATTCCTGTGCTGCCTTGCAAGTGCACGCTGATCTTGCGCGCGGGGAACAGATAGAAATCGTATTCGCGCTCGGAGAGGCGGAGAATCCGGAGGCTGCGCTCAAACTTGCAGGCAAGTGGCGTGAGAAAGGCAAGGCGCGGAAATCCGGAGACGAGGTCGCCGCCATCTGGGATGATTTTCTCGGCTGCGTCGAAGTCACCACGCCAGATCCCGCGTTCGATATCGTGGTCAATCGCTGGCTGCTCTACCAAAGCCTTTCGTCGCGCATTCTTGCCCGGACCGGTTTCTATCAGGCGAGCGGCGCGATCGGGTTTCGCGATCAGTTGCAGGATGTTCTGGCATTTCTGGTAGCCGATCCGGCTCGAGCGCGCGCCCATATCCTCGAATGCGCAGCGCATCAGTTCGAAGAGGGCGACGTTCTTCACTGGTGGCATCCGCCCGGCGGAAGGGGTGTGCGGACCCGATGTTCGGACGATCTCCTATGGCTGCCCTATGCAACCGCGCATTACGTGTATTCGACGGGCGATGTTTCCATCTTGGAGGAAGAGGTGCGCTTCCTTTCCGGTCCACCGCTGACCGACGGGGAGCATGATCGCTACGCCCAATTCGAACTCGCAGCCAATCCCCGCCCGTTGATCGAGCACTGCGAACGCGCGCTTGAGCGAGTGTCCCTGGGTAGCCATCGTCTGCCGCTCATTGGCGCAGGGGACTGGAACGATGGGATGGACCGGGTTGGAGACAAAGGACGCGGTGAGAGCGTTTGGTTGGCTTGGTTTGCTTCTGTATGCGCGGCCTCAATGGCTCATTGCGAACGTTTGGTTGGACGCGAGGCGCACGCTCGCCACTGGGCACGCAAGGCGGCAGAATGGCGCAGGAGCGCGGAGGAAAGCGGCTGGGACGGCGAATGGTATCGCCGCGCCTATGATGATGAAGGCTCACCGCTCGGATCTCAGGAAAACGATGAATGCATGATCGATTCAATTTCACAGTCATGGTCTGTGTTCGCCGGGCGTGCATCATCGCGAAGCCGCTCTGCGCTTCAAGCGGCGCTACGCGAGCTGGTGGACGACGATGCTGGAATTGCTCGCTTGCTTTGGCCTCCATTCGACAAAGCCATGCACAATCCCGGATATATCAAGGCCTATCCACCTGGAATTCGCGAAAATGGCGGGCAATACTCCCACGCCGCGGCTTGGCTAGGCCTTGCCCTTGCGCGCACAGGGCAAGGATCGCACGCGTATCGCATTTTCAATATGCTCAATCCGATCAATCATGCGCTGACACGGCATGACGCTGACGCTTTCCGCACAGAACCCTACGCCGTGGTTGCGGACATAGGGTCGGTCGGCAATCGTCGGGGACGCGGAGGATGGAGCTGGTACACGGGTGCAGCCGCTTGGACCTGGCGCCTTGCAGTCGAAGGCATCCTTGGCCTGACGCTTCGTGACGGGAAACTCCATATTGCTCCGTCGCTCCCCGATGGCTGGGACGGGTATCGAGCCCGGTTGACACACCAGGGTGGGACAATCGAGTTGGAAGTGACACAGATCGGCAAAGTGGCCGGTCGAACAAGCGCCCAGTTGACGGTTGACGGCCGACCTTACCGGCGACGTGACGTGTCCTTCCCGAAATCCGGTCAAGTCTTGAAGGTCAAGGCCGTCATCGAAGACCCGCTTTCGGATGACCGGGCGGACGCAGCGGTCTCGATCTAGAAGCGGAGCGTTCTCATTCTGGAGCAAGCGCGCGGTGACTTACGTATTTCGACCGACGGCGGGGGAGAGCAAACCTTTGAGCGCTATATCCTCGGAGGGCAACATGAAGAAATTCTCTCACGCCTTTGCAAACCGAACGACTGCCGGTCTTGCTCTAGCGCGTGAAGTCGCCGTGCTGGATTTGGCCGATCCAGTAGTTCTCGCTCTTCCGCGAGGAGGTGTGCCGGTAGCATACGAAATTGCCAAGGAACTCAGCGCACCGCTTGATCTTGTGATGGTGCAGAAGCTCGGAGCACCAGGTCACGCGGAATTCGCAATCGGAGCGCTCGTCGACGGTGAGGATCCAGAAGTCATGATCGACGACGAGGCAGCAGCCGCTTCCGGAGCAAGCGAGTCGTACATCACACGCCTTGTTGCCGAATCGCTGAAAGAAATCCGGCGCCGCCGATCAGCCTACGGGCTGGATTGGCCTCTTGAGCTATCGGGCCGCACCGCCGTTCTCGTCGACGATGGCATCGCTACCGGCAGCACGGCCGAGGTGGCGCTGAGAGCGGTGAAGAAAGCCGGGGCGAACCAAGTGGTGCTTGCGGCCCCCGTCGGTGCGCTCGAGGCGCTCACAAGACTGGCGGACTTGTGCGATCAAGTCATTTGCCTTCAGAAGCCACAACCCTTCTATGCAGTCGGCGCACACTACGAAGACTTCGGACAAACCAGCGATACAGAGGTGGTCAGATATCTGGAACTCGCGCGCAATGGTGCGTCGCAATCAGGCGAGTGATCAATTCAGACTGCGTTGACGACCAATGTAATCCCGCGCAATCGCACGGTTCGCACGGCCCCGCCGGTTTCCATGCAAAGCACACGTAGCTGGAGTATTGCCCAGACTGCATGATGGCACGCTATTGGACACGAATGGCGATACGACCTCCACTTCGGCGCCAATGCAATGGTCTTGGGCCGATGCCGATAGCCCGCGGACGTTTACCTAATGAAGGCGACCACCGGCGGGCCTAGGAGTACTCCATCATGGCTCGCCACGACCGCACCTCATCTTGCTCCCAACTCGAGCGGCTCCCACGCGATCCGGCAATCCGAACAGATCTTGTAAATGGCGTTCTCGGGGACTTCACGCCAGCGCTCATGGCTGATCGGTTCCGACGCCAGAACAATCGCACGGTAGTCCGTCTGTGGATCATGGTTCACGTGAGGGAAGCCGCAAATCTCACAATCGCGCACCCCCGCTCTTTCGACATATCTAAGCGGGCGCCCAATTCGAGTGCCGATCAAGTCGCGTCCGTCGGTGAGAATAATATTCAGCCCAATCTTTGCATTCGGGTCGATCTCACGAACTCTGTCAGCAAGCCACCCGACCACTTCGCGCACGATTTGGAATGTCGGATGCCCCGGCCTACCGACCTGGAGCGCTCTGATCAGATGAAAGATATGCTCGCTATCAGTCTGCCCGAGGACCAGCCTTCGGCGTTCGACAGGGATCTGCCTGAGCAGCGAGGGCCTAATCTCGTCGAAATGCGGCACCGTGCCGTTGTGAGCAAAGACCCAACCCCCGTCCGAAAAAGGATGCGTGTTTTCAAGGCTCGGCGCGCCAACCGTTGCCCGCCGAACATGCGCCACCACCTGTTTCGAGTAGATCCGCGCCGCAGCGCGCTGAAAATGCTCACCGTGATAGGCTGCCCACGCCTGCCTCTCCACGTGCGGCAGATCGCTCTCGAAAGTCGCCACGCCCCACCCGTTCGCGTGGCTCTTGCCGGACCTGTCAGCCGCGCTCTGGACCATCAGCGCGTTTTGCGCATGCACCAGCGTGCATTCGACCTTGGTTGGCTCCGTCGCGCGAAATCCGTACAGGCGGCACATGCAGCGCCTTCTCGGCGTTCGCTTCTCCTCGCAGTATCCGTAAATCCACGGAGGCTCGGCCAATGAGCGATGCCGTGCGCGAGCTGTTCGACGAATTTCGGCGCGATCATGCCACTTTGGGACGAGGGCTGCACAATATTGCGGTCGCCCTGAGAGCTGGCGATGATGAGGGGGCAAGCGTGGCCGCGCGCGACCTCGATCGGGCCGCTGGTGCACATATCGCGTTCGAGGAAGGGCACTTCTACCCCGAACTGCGCGAACTGCTTGGAGACTCTGAAGTCGATGCATTCGAGCGCGAACATGAGCGCGGTTATTCAGCGATCGATAGACTTCTGGCGCTCAAAGCGCGCGGCACTCTCACACCAGCAGAACGCTCCGAGCTGTTACGACAAATCGAAGCGATGCAGACCCACACCGACGAATGCGGCGAACATTTCGGAGCTTTAGGCCGTATCCCACTGAAGCGCCAGAAAGAACTACTCGCAGCTCTCAAGCAGTTGCGTGAGGAGGCGCCTACCTGGACCGCAGTCCGGGCGCAGGGTACCGCGTGATGAATGTCGCATCGCATCCTCCCAATCAAGCGGTCGCTCGTCGCGAACTAGTCTTTCATAGCGACTACGAAGTGGCGATTGACGCAGATGACAAAGAGCATACCGACTTGATTGCTCAGCAATTGCTGCGCGAGGAACCTGGGCTTGATCGCGCACCCCCTTTCGGCCCGCTATGCTCAAGAGGCCTGGTTGATGCCCCTTTATTGGTGATCGAGGACCACAGCGGGATCCAGTTAGCTCAAGAACGCAATTCCAACCGCAACCTATCCTATCGCGCGGCAATGCTTGCAAGTGAGGGCGATCTGCTTGTCGTTTACGGTAAGCGCGATCCGGATTTTGAGCGGTATTGCCGCGACGTCCTCGGCCTCGGTTCGGTCACGACTATGGCTCCCCTGATCGCCGATCCCGTCCAATCGCTCTCAAAGGCATGCCTGCAGGACGAAGCGATTGTCACGAAGGCGACTGGCATCGCAATCAATGCAGGACGGATCAACCTGCTGCCCTATATGGCAACCGGAGGCGTATGGCGTCTTGCCAAGACAATCGCCGAACGGGCCAGAGTACCGGTCCATGTGGCAGGACCTGGTCCGACGCTTGCGCGCGCTGTTAATGACAAGCTCTGGTTCGCGCATTGCGCGGCGCTGCTGCTGGGCCGGGACGCCGTCCCGCACAACCGCACGGTTTATGGAATGTCATCACTCGTCGGCCATTTGCGACGATTTGTGAAGGAGCACCATGTCGTCGGACTCAAATTGCCGCGTAGCGCTGCCTCGCTTGGTAACATGGTGCTAGAAAGTGCAGCATTCACCGAGCTGCCGGCCAAAGCAATCGCAGCGCGGTTGGCAGAGGCGATCAATCAACGCGGTTGGGAAAGCCCCTTCCCCCTGCAGATTACAGCGTGGGAAGGGCCGTTGCTGGGCAGTCCGTCTGCTCAACTATGGATACCTCTTTCCAGCAAAGGCCCGCCAATAGTCGAAGCGGTTTTCGATCAGGCTACAAGCGGCAGCGTTTCGCGGTTTGTGGGCGGCGCTCCCAGCACGCTCGGTGAACAGTTGAGACAGCGGCTTGCCCACGAAGCGGCCCTCCTTGGTGCCCTAATTCAGAGACTTGGATATTTCGGGCGTTGCAGCTTCGACGCTGTCGTGGTGGGCGATACAGAGGAAAGCGCGCGTATCCACTGGGTTGAATGCAATGGCCGATGGGGCGGAATGTCAATTCCCATGACGCTTGCCAACAGGCTGGTTGGAAATTGGCGAAAGCACGGGTTTCTGGTCTTCAGCTATCTCGATCCCGATGGTATTCCAATAGCTGTTCCGCAATTGCTGAAACGTTGCGACGATATCCTTTTTCGACAGGGTAAGACGTCTGGCATTGTACTGCTAACCCCCGGCAGACTTGCCTATGGCGGGTGCGACTTCCTGGTCATTGCCAGAGACCAGGCAACGGCAGAACAACTGAGTGAAGAGGCGATCAAACGATTGTCGGCGCTTGCCTGAGGAACCCAAGGCGAGCCTTCTCGCCCTGGCCGATCTGCGCAACTATCAGTTAGATTGCGTATATCCGCACATCGATCAATCTGTCGCAATAGCGCACCATCTCAAGACCTTCGTACCGCTTCCTGGGCAGTACGATGGAGATGACGAAGAATGGAGCGCACGAGTGACTTTCAGGAAGCGCCTATCGATGATGCTGCGCTGGCTGGCTCTGCTGGCTGCCGCGGCCACTGCGTTCCTCTTCCTAACCTTCCCCGTCCGCGCGAGCGCTGGCGAAGCGATCGTTCTTCGGGTGGACGGAGCGATCGGCCCCGCCACGGCCGCCTATCTCTCAGATGGCTTCGAACAGGCGCAAGAAGCCGATGCGGCGCTTGTCGTCATAATGCTCGATACGCCAGGTGGCCTCGATAATTCGATGCGCGCGATCATCCGTGAAATCCTTGCATCGCCCATCCCCGTAGCCGCTTATGTCCATCCCAGCGGGGCGCGGGCGGCAAGCGCGGGGACCTTCATACTCTATGCTAGCCACTTTGCAGCGATGACGCCTGGCACCAATCTAGGTGCCGCTACCCCAGTTCAGATCGGTGCCATGCCATCATCCGATCAAGCTGACGAAGATGGCGAGGGCGAACCGATCCCTGGCCAAGCGCTGGAGCGAAAGGCAGTCAACGATGCAGCCGCATACATCCGCTCACTCGCAGAAATGCGCGGGCGCAACGGCGACTGGGCGGAAAGGGCAGTTCGAAGCGCGGCAAGCCTGTCGGCCCAAGGCGCGCTTGAGCGGAGCGTGATCGAGATTGTCGCGCCCGACATAGCTTCGCTGATCTCGCAGCTTGATGGGCGCCAATACACCATAAATGGCGAGACGTTTACGCTCGAAACCACTGTGCTTTCTGTCAGAGAAATCGAACAAGATTGGGTCACACGGATCCTTGCGACCATCACCGACCCCAACATCGCGCTCATCCTGATGATGATCGGCTTCTATGGACTGATTTTCGAATTTCTCAATCCTGGGGCGCTGGTGCCGGGCACTATCGGCGCGATTTCTTTGCTTGTCGGCCTCTATGCCCTTGCCGTGCTGCCGGTGGACTTCGTCGGCGTAGCGCTGATCGTTCTTGGGGTCGGGCTGATGGTGGCAGAGGCGTTCGCGCCTTCCTTCGGTGTTCTGGGTATCGGAGGCGTAGTATCCTTCGTGCTCGGTGCCACCGTACTGTTCGACACCGACCTTCCGGACTTTCGCGTCGATCCATCGCTCATCGCCGCCCTCAGCGTCTTTAGCGCCGGACTTCTAATTCTGGTGTCTCGTGTGGGTCTCCGCTCCTTCGGACGACGCATCGTCAGCGGTGCAGAAGAGCTCCTCGGAGCATCAGGCACCGTCCTCGATTGGGATAACGGAAAAGGGCACGTCTTTGTCCATTCCGAGCGCTGGAATGCGTCTGGTCCGAGCGAGCTCAAGCCAGATGACCGGGTCGTGATCGAAGCGATGAACGGCCTGAGCCTATCAGTCGCGCGCCAAGAGGAGGCCGACAAGGTGACGAAAAGGAAATGAAGATGGAACAATTCATCGATTACGGGTTCTTCATCCCGCTGCTGGCTCTCGTTGTTCTCTTTCTTTGGGCTGCGATCAAGATTCTGCGCGAGTACGAGCGCGCAGTTGTGTTTACGTTGGGACGGTTCACCGATGTGAAGGGTCCTGGGCTCATAATTCTGATCCCCTTCGTGCAGCAGATCGTGCGGACCGATCTGCGCACCATCGTGCTCGATGTCCCGACACAAGATGTAATCTCGAAAGACAACGTATCGGTGAAGGTCAACGCGGTGGTCTATTTCCGCGTGGTCGACCCCGAGAGCGCGATCATCCAAGTCGAGGATTTCGCGTTAGCAACCAGTGAGTTGGCGCAAACCACCTTGCGCTCGGTGCTTGGCAAGCACGAGCTGGACGAAATGCTCTCAGAGCGTGACAAGCTCAATGAGGATCTTCAGGAAATCCTCGACAAAAACACCGACGCATGGGGCATCAAAGTCGCCAACGTCGAAATCAAGCATGTCGATATCGATGAATCGATGGTGCGAGCGATCGCGCGCCAGGCGGAAGCCGAGCGCGAACGCCGGGCAAAGGTAATCAATGCCGAAGGCGAGCATCAGGCGGCAACGAAACTGCTCGATGCAGCGCAGATTCTCGCCGAAGAACCTCAGGCAATGCAGTTGCGCTACCTTTCCACGCTTAACGTGCTTGCCAACGAACAGAACAGTTCGACGATCATATTCCCCTTCCCGATGGACCTCGGCGATTTGCTGAAGCAGACGGGCAGATAACGCGCCAGCGGGGCTTTTCTCGAAAGGACCAGGCAATGGCAATGAACGACATACGCCCAACCCGCTTGCTGCTGCCGGGCCTATCGGCGGGCCTCGTGATCCTTATCGGCGAATACGTCCTCAACGCGATGGTCTTGGCCGAGCCGTGGGCGGAGCTGCGCCGAACATTTGGAATAGAAGAAGCCGGATCGGCCCAGCTCGTCGGCGGTGGGTTGCTCACAATACTTTATGGCGTGGTCTTGATGTGGATGTTCGCAAGTATGCGTGCATCCTTCAGGACAGACTTCGGAGCTGCGATTGCCGCTGCAATGACGTTCTGGCTAATCGCATACGTCATGTTTCTGCTTTCGGTTTGGGCGAACGGGTTCGTGACGCTTCCGATTGCGCTTGTTTCGATTGCGTGGGGCTTCTTCGAAGCGCCCCTAGCTGCAGTTATTGGCACCGCGATCTATCGCAAGAGATGGCGTTCGACCGCATAGTACGCCCCGATGAGTATGGCCGAGAAGTCTCGCCCACGATAGATTGCCGCGCCCAGGGACTGCCGTCATCACTTAGGTACAATCACTTATTGGTTGATCGCGCGCCTCCCAATATCTCGAAGTCCCGACCCAGAGGGCTGGCTTCATGTCACCCGCAAAACCTGAGCCCCGCTTCCCAGCGGGGCTCTTTTTGAAGGCATCGCGTGCGTTCAGGACGAGGCGGAATACGGCATCAGTGCCATCGTTCGGGTCAGCATGCCTGAATGAGCTATGGGGCGTGCAAAGCCGTCATGATCGCTGCAGGGTCCGCGTTCACGGTGTTTCTAGCAAGATGGAGCGAACCGCGGTTCAGATCGACTAAAGGACAACTTCAGGCCGTCCAGCTGCAGGTCGGAACGACTACGCACTGCTCCTGTTTGGTCGCGATATCTGCCGAGTGGAGTGGTCAATCGAATGATGGTCACGTGCCGACCGGCTCAAAGCCGTCCGATTGCCCCCCACCTGCTTCGAGCGCTTTTTCTAATCCGTCTCAACTCGCAGAGAATTCGCGCCAGGATCTATCCTTGCTGCCCAAGGTATCGCGCAATCACGTCCTGATCCTGAAGCAATTGTTGGGGTGAACCGGAAAAGACCATCACGCCATCATCCAGCAAATAGGCGCGGTCTATTATCTCGAGCATCTCTGGCACATTCTGGTCGGTGATCAAGACCCCTATTCCACGTTCTTTGAAGTCAAGGATCATCTCCTTGATGCTCGCAATGGTCAGCGGGTCAATCCCCGCAAAGGGTTCGTCGAGCAGGATAAAAGTGGGGTCGAGCGCCAAGGCCCGCGCGACTTCGCAGCGACGTCGCTCTCCGCCTGAAAGGGACGTAGCGCGCGCATCGCGCAGATGCCCAATGCGAAGGTCATCGAGCAATTCCTCCAATCTCTGATTTTGTGCCTGGGGATCCGGCTCGACAATCTCGAGCATAGCCCTGATGTTCCCGGCAACCGTGAGTCCGCGAAAGATCGACGGTTGTTCTGGTAGGTATCCCAATCCCAACAAGGCGCGCCGGTAAAACGGAATTCGCGAAATGTCGCGATTGCCGAGCATGATCCGGCCCGCATCGCACTTGATCAGTCCAAGGATACAGTAAAAGGTTACGGTCTTGCCTGCACCATCGCGGCCAAACAAGCCAACAACCTCTCCTTGGGGGACGCGCAGGGAAACACCTTTAAGAACCTCTCTTCTGCGGAAGGATTTGTGGATCTCGATAACCTCTAGGACGTCTCGATCCACCTGCATCTGTAGGGCTGCCTTGCCTCCATTTATCCAGCTACGGCCTGATGGCGATCTTGAGCACACCGTCGCGCTGATGTGAAAACAACTCATACGCATCTTCGATAGAGTCGAGCGGATAGTGATGCGTCACCAATTGCCCCGCATCAACCCGTCCGGATGCCACCACATCCATCAACCGCCGCATCCGCTCCTTGCCTCCCGGGCAAAGCGTCGTGCGGATCGTGTGATCGCCGAGACCGGCCGCAAGCGGCTCCAGCGGTATGGTGAGGTCACCCGAGTAGACGCCGAGCGACGACAGAGTGCCTCCCGGACGAAGAACGCGCATTGCGCCCTCGAACGTCTCCTGCAGGCCTAGCGCTTCGATCGCGACATCCACCCCCCGCCCATCGGTGATCTTCATGATCTCGTCGACCGGATCGACCTTATTGAAATCGACGATATGAGTCGCACCCATCTTGCGTGCCATTTCTTGGCGCTCTGGAATCGTTTCCACGCCAATGATCGTCGTCGCGCCCATTATGTGAGCGCCTGCGGTCGCGCATAAGCCGATGGGACCTTGAGCAAATACGGCAACCGTATCACCGATCGTGATCTTGCCAGACTCCGCTCCGCTGAAGCCGGTTGACATGATGTCGGGACACATCAGGACTTGTTCATCGGTCAGACCGTCGGGAACGGGCGCGAGGTTGGCCATCGCATCGGGGACCAGAAGATATTCAGCTTGGCACCCGTCGATCGTGTTGCCGAACCGCCAACCACCGATGGCCTTGAAGCCATGTTTGCCCTGAGCGCCGCATTGTGCGTGGCATCCGCAAAGCGAGGCATAGGATGTCCCCGCGGGGGTTATCGCACCGGCAATGACCCGTTGCCCTTCCTCATAGCCGGTGACCGCCGATCCGAGCTTCTCGATCACACCCACCGGCTCGTGCCCGATGGTCAACCCTTTCTCGACCGGATATTCCCCTTTCAGGATATGGACATCGGTCCCACAGATGGTTGTCGTCGTGACCCGGATCAACGCGTCGAGCGGGCCGACATCGGGTATCGGTTTTTCACCGAGGACTATCCGCCCTGGTTCTATGAAGATTGCCGCTTTCATGAGATCGGCCATTGGTTTGCTCCTTGATATGAATCGCGGAACGAACTCTGAGGCCTCAGAATGCGCAGGTAATTACGCAGATCGCCGTAGCGAGCCGAGCAGTTAATGAGATTCTAGTGATTGGCGATAAAGCGCGTCGATATCGGATGCAGCCGCAAGACCGGTGCCCGGTGTGATCAAGGCTGCACTTCCCGCAGCAACACCCAGCCTGAACGCGGCTTCGTTGCTTCTACCGCTGGCCAGTCCGTGGACCATGGCGGCAACACAGCTATCTCCGGCTCCGACTGCGCTCCTGGTCTCCACATTGGACGCTCGCGCTTCGATCACGCCGTCCTCACTTGCCATCACACCGCCACGCTCGCCCATGCTGACCACAACGAGCCTTGCTCCACCTCCGGTCACGATACCGCGTGCCGCCTCTCCGATCGCCTCGACATTGGTCAGCTCTTCTCCGACGAGCTGCTGAAACTCCTTGAGATTGGGCTTGATCAACTCCAATCCGCCCGCCGCGACGCCTGCTGACAAGGCCTCGCCCGACGTATCCAGCACCGTCCGGATGCCACGGCGATGGGCGACAGCCGCCACCTGTGCATAGAAATCGACAGGCGCGCCGCGCGGAAGCGAACCACTCATCACAAGGTAATCGCAGCGGAGCTTGGCAATAATGCGCAGGCAAGCCTCGCATTCCACCTCGCTCACCTCCGGTCCGGCGGGGACGATCCGGTATTCATGCCCACAGGACGTATCGCAAACGACAGCGCTGATCCTCGTTTCACCCGCAATCGCGATCTTCTCACGAACCAGTTGGTGCAGGTCGAGCAGGGCATCCAGCGCCACTCCGGTCGACCCGCCAGCAAGGTAAACACAGCGCGCATTGCCTCCCATTCGCACGAAGACCCGTGCGACATTGAGACCGCCACCGCCGGGATCGACCTTCTGCGGAGGCGTGCGCAGCTTGTCCGTATGCGTCAGCTGGTCGACCATATAGGCGACATCAATTGTCGGGTTTAGCGTCAGCGTGGCGATGTTCATCATCGAATGGCATTCCCTTGCGAGACTTACATCTTGGAAATGGCTTCCTCGGCCACAGCGACGTGGTTCTTGACCTCTACAAAACTATCGGGGCTGACCGAAATCGAGTCGATCCCGCATTCGACCAGGAACTCCGCGAATTCGGGATGATCGCTCGGCGCCTGGCCACACAGGCCGACTGTAGCGCCGTGCCTGTGAGCCGCGTCAATAACATGTCGGATCATCCACATCACCGCAGGATCGCGCGCATCGAACTGTTCCGCGAGCAATTCGGAATCACGATCAATCCCGAGCGTCAATTGAGTGAGATCATTGCTCCCGATCGAAAAGCCATCGAAGCGTTGGGCGAAGTCTGAGGCGAGTACGACATTGCTTGGCACTTCGCACATGACGAGAACCTCAAGCCCTTGCTTACCGCGCTCAAGCCCATTGGCAGCCATCTCGGCCAGAACTCTATCGGCCTCGCCGACCGTGCGGCAGAATGGCACCATTACCGCGACATTGGTAAATCCCATGACTTCGCGCACGCGGCGCACTGCCTGGCATTCCAGCGCGAACGCCTCCCGAAACAGTGGCGAGACATATCGCGCCGCGCCGCGGAATCCGAGCATCGGGTTCTCCTCAAACGGCTCGAAAACCCGCCCGCCAATCAGATCGGCGTACTCGTTGGATTTGAAATCGCTGAACCGGATTATGGCTTTCCTGGGAAACTGGAGCGCGGCGATCCGCGCGAGCCCGCGCGAAAGTTGGTCAACAAAGTACTCGGTCGGGCTGTCAAACCCACGCGTCAATTGTCGGATTGCAACCCTATGGCGAGGATCGGCGACGCGCATAGGCTCTATCAGGGCCATGGGATGAACCTTGATCCGGCTTGAAATGACGAATTCCATCCGGGTCAATCCCACTCCATCGGCAGGCAGTTTCCACCAGCGATAGACCGCGCCGGGATCCGCGAGGTTCAGCATCACCTGCGTGCGGGTTGCAGGCAGCAAAGAGAGATCGATGCTTTCCTGGCAGATATCTGCCTCGCCATCGTTGACGAGACCGCGATCCCCTTCAGTGCAGTTGGCCGTCACCCGCTGGCCATCCTCGAGTTTTGTCGTAGCATCGCCACATCCGACGATAGCAGGCACGCCGAGCTCGCGGCTGACAATCGCGGCGTGGGAAGTGCGCCCGCCATGATCGGTCACGATCGCCGCAGCGCGCTTCATCACCGGAACCCAGTCGGGATCGGTGACGCCGGTAACCAGGACCGAGCCATCGACGAAGCGATCGATCTCGTCCGCGCCAGCAATCACGCAAACTGGTCCTGACGCGGCTCCCGATCCAATCGCTTGTCCGCTCGCCAGAACCGGCCCGGGCCTGAGCACTCTAGAAGTGTGCAAGACATCGGCCCGCGTCTGCGCCTGTACGGTCTCCGGTCGTGCCTGAACGATGAACAGGTCACCGTCTGCCCCGTCCTTCGCCCATTCTATATCCATCGCGCAGCCGTAGTGTTCTTCGATGATCGTCGCCCAGCGCGCGAGTATCAGGATTTCTGCGTCGCAAAGTACATAGCTCTGCCGCTCAGCTGTTTCGGTATCGATCCAGCGGGCGCCACTTTGACCTGAGGAATAGACCAGTTTTCGCTGCTTCAGCCCGCTCCTCTTCTCGATGATCGGTACAAGGTCAGCGCCCTCTATCAGCGGTTTGAAGACATGGTATTCGTCAGGCTCAACGGCACCTTGCACGACACTCTCACCCAACCCCCAGGCCGCATTGATCAGCACAACGCGATCAAATCCAGTCTCGGTGTCAATCGAGAAAATCACACCTGCCCCAGCCGCATCAGAGCGGATCATCCGCTGGATACCGATCGAGAGCGCGACCGCTTCGTGAGCAAATCCTTTCAGTTCTCGGTAGACGATGGCACGGTCTGTGTAGAGCGAGGCAAAGCAGCGCTTGCAGGAATCCAGCAATGCCTTCTCCCCGTATACGTTCAGGAAGGTCTCCTGCTGGCCGGCAAAGCTCGCGTCGGGCAGGTCTTCGGCTGTTGCGCTGGATCGCACAGCGACGCTGGCGGTGTCTTCACCCGCAAGCTCGCACAGCTCACGATATGCAGAGAGTATCGCCTGGGCGATGTCCTCAGGCCATTCGCCGGCCAAGATGGCAGTGCGGATCGCCTTACCAGCCTGCGACAAGCTTGACGTGCCATCGTGGTACTTGGCCAATTCTTCGCTGAGCACCGGTTCCAGATGATTTGCGGACAAGTATTTGCGGAATGCGTTCGCCGTGGTCGCAAACCCTGGAGGCACACGAATTTCCCGGACGGCAAGTGCGCTGATCATTTCGCCGAGCGAAGCGTTCTTGCCGCCGACGATCGCCACATCGTCGCGAGATAGCGTATCGAACCAACGAATGATCTGATCAGCTTTCATTTTACTCCCGCCCGTTCCTGCGGGTCGATCGTCTCCGACGGCTGTCTTCAGTCGGCTGCTTCCGTCTCCGGCCACATCGCGCGGATTCCGCGTGGCAAGGATCGAATGACCTTGTCGATCTGGCCTCGCGACAGATGGCGGTCGAGAACACCGAAGACAGAATGCACAGCCTCTCGAGGGTCAACGCCGCGACTGCCGTGCAGTCCATCGGATATCGAAGTCAGGAAATCGTCAGCCCCATGTTCTTGTTTGGGAAGACCGGTCGGATCGAACTTGTCGTAGAATGTGCCGCGCACAATCATCGGCAGTTGCGCACCCAGATGGGCGGTCAGTTCAAGCGGCAAATGATCGCGCAGGTTTTGCAAAACAACCGACAGCACCCGCCAGGCGAACGCTCGGTCCGGGCCGATCTCGGACTGAATCTCTTCAAGCCAGATTGCGGTTGTCTGCAAGGATTTGTCGAACAGTGGCAGGATTGTGGTACTCATGACAGTCTCCCGTTTGCCCTCGTCAAGCGAGGAAATATCCAAGGCTATGAGCAGCGGCAAAGCGGGTAACTACGCAAACCTCCGAGGGTCGCGGACGCACTCAGATCAAGTCGGTGCAAGGTTCATTGGGATTGGAGGGCGAGCGTGCGGCTCCTGGCCTATGCTGTTGCGCACAGCGAAATGGATGCTGGCGGATACGGCTCGCCAGGGATTTGAATGCTAGATGGGGTCGCCCAAGCGGGTGGCCTCATGGCAGCGATCCTCGTTCGTTTCGGCGGCATCGCTGTGCTTTCTTAGCTCGCAAACTCAGCGCCCGAAACTGCGGCATCTACGTAAGGCGCGGCGACCACGCCTCGTTATTCTGGCGCCATGCACGTCGATGGCCAAGCGGACACAATGCAAATGGACCGGAGCGCGTTTTCGGGCCGCGACCTGCGCAAGATCTACGTCACCGGCGAAACCGAAGTGCACGCGTTGCGCGGAGTGGATTTTGACATTCGCAAGGGAGAAATCCTCGTGCTTCTCGGTCCTTCGGGCAGCGGAAAGTCCACGCTCCTCAACATTGTCGGAGGATTGGATCGACCGACATCGGGCACTCTCCACTACGATCAGATCGAACTGACTGCATTGGATGATCGCGATCTGACCCGGTTTCGCCGCGCGCATATCGGCTTCATTTTCCAATTCTATAACCTTATCCCGAGCCTGACCGCACAAGAAAACGTCCGTCTGGTCACCGATATCGCAACCAATCCGATGGACCCAGCGGACGCTCTTGAGCTGGTGGGGTTAGCCGACCGCAGGCACCATTACCCGGCCCAACTCTCTGGAGGAGAGCAGCAACGCGTCGCTGTCGCCCGTGCCATAGCAAAGCAACCCGGCGTGTTGTTGTGCGATGAGCCGACCGGAGCGCTCGACAGCAAAACCGGTGTACGAGTGCTAGAAACGCTGGAAGCCGCCAATCGTGAGCTTGACACTACGTTGTTGATCATCACGCACAACGCCGGGATAGCCGCGATGGCCGACCGGGTGTTCCATTTTCTCGACGGCAAGATCGCGCGGATCGAAAGCAACACACACCGCATCCACCCGTCGGAGATCACCTGGTGAAGGCGCTCGACCTCAAACTCATGCGCGACCTGTGGCGCATGCGTGGACAGGCGCTGGCCATCGCGGTCGTGCTTGCCGCAGCTTCCGCCACCTTCATCCTGTCAATGGGCGTTCACCGCTCGTTGTTTGACACCCGCGAGCTTTACTACTCGGAGAACAACTTTGGAGACGTGTTCGCGAGTATGACGCGAGCGCCTCGCAGCGTTATCGATCAAGTAGCCAAGATCGAGGGCGTCCAGCAGGCGCAGGGATCGATCCTCCAATATGCCATCCTCGATTTCCCAGATAGGGTCGAGGCGGTGCGCGCATTGCTGCAATCGGTCGATGAGCGAGGGCGGGATCGGATCAACCTCGTCACCTTGAAAAGTGGGCGGATGCCGGCGCTTAACCAGCCTGGAGAGGTCGTGGTCGACGAACCCTTCGCGCTCGCCAATGCCGTTGGCCCCGGCGATGAGTTCGATGCAATCATCTATGGGCGAAAGCAACGCCTCAGGGTCGTCGGAATTGGCTTGGCTCCCAACTACGTCAACGCGCTTGCACCTGGCGATATCGTGCCAGACGATACGCGCTTTGGCGTCTTCTGGATGGGTGAAGGAGCGCTCGAAGCGGCCACCGACCGGACCGAGGCGATCAACGCTCTGTCGGTCAAACTCCAACGCGGCGCATCGGAAGCGGATGTGATCCGCGCGATTGATCGGATACTTGAGCCCTATGGCGGGACCGGCGCCTATGGCCGCGACAATCATCCAAGCCATGTCTTTCTCGAGAGCGAGCTCGATCAGCTTGAAGCCATGGTTCGGATCTTCCCGCCCGTTTTCTTGCTGGTCGCCACGTTCCTTGTCTACGTCGTGCTCGGCCGGATGATCCTTACGCAAAGATCACTCATCGGTTTGTTCAAGGCCTTCGGCTATTCGGATGCCGCCGTCGTCTGGCATTATCTCAAATTCGCGATCGCGATTGCCATTCTTGCCACAATACTTGGAACGATCGCAGGGATTTGGATGGCGCGATCACTGACCGAGCTCTACGCGCGGCACTATCATTTCCCAATTCTGCGCTTCAATCTGGCGCCGAGCGTCTTTCTGGGATCTGGCTTGCTGGCGGTCGCCTCGGCGGCCATCGGTGCAGTCAGTGGCGTTTGGTCGGCGGCACGTTTGGTGCCAGCGGTGGCCATGTCGCCTCCCCCTCCCCCCATTTATCGCGCCGGTGCAGTTGAGCGCATAGGCCGGAAAGCCGGTTTCACTGCTATTGGCCACATGATCGTGCGGCATATTGCGCGTTGGCCGACCCGCTCGGCGATGACGGTTGGTGGCGTGGCGTTGTCGATGGGGCTGCTATTCTCGACTTTGCAATTCATCGATTCAAGCAAGTTCATGCTCGAATCCTATTTCTTCCGCTCGCAGCAGCAGGATATCTCCGTCACCTTTACCGAGGCTCGCAACGAAGACGTGCTTTACGAGCTGGCGCAGATGCCCGGCGTGCTGCGAGTAGAACCTGTCCGCGGCCTCAGTGTCGAAATGAGCAACCGCAACCGGGTGGAGCGCACGGCGCTGGAGGCGGTTCCTCCCGATGCAAAGCTGATTGCGCGGATCGATCAGGCTGGGAACGCGATCGACATGCCGCCGGGCGGCCTGATGCTGAGCCGTCAATTGGCCGACCAGCTGGACGTTGAGCCAGGCGAGAATGTCTATGTGAAGATGCTGGGAGGAAGGCGCACCGAGGCTATGCTGACCGTCGGCGCGATGGTCGACGAGTTCATCGGCAATCGCGCCTATGCCTCTCCAAGCACCATTGAGGTGCTGGCGCGTGACGGCGCCCCGGCTGGTGCGGCCATGCTGCTTATCGACGCGTCCAAGCGCGCGGACATTCTCAGGGATCTCAAGGCGATGCCGACGGTGCTTAGCATCGGTGACCGAGACCTGGAAATGGCTAGGTTCGAACAGATGATCGATGAGAATATCAACACGATGATAGTGTTCTACATCGGCTTTGCGTCGGCGATCGCGGTCGGTGTTGTCTATAACAGCGCTCGCATCCTATTCTCCGAGCGCGCGCATGAACTCGCTACGCTTCGAGTGCTCGGATACCACCGGTTCGAAGTGGCGGTCGTGCTTATCGGCGAAATCGCCCTGCTGGTCGTCGCGTCTCTCCCTGTAGGGCTCTTTACGGGATACTGGCTGGCGCAACTGATGCTGCGAATGTTCGGATCCGACCTGTTCCGCCTGCCTTTTGCGCCCTCCAACGCGACATACGCTGAATCCGCCACCGTTGTTCTGTTCGCAGCCATGCTGACTGCCATCGTCGTCGCTCGGCGCGTTATGCGGCTCGACATGGTCCGAGTTTTGAAAGCACGGGACTGATGATGGAACGGATCAAACGCTGGCGTTGGGCGATCCTGATCGCTGCCCTGCTAATCGCAGCGCTTGTCTATTCCTTATGGCCGGAAGCGGTCGCGGTGGACACAGACACGGTCTCTCGCGGGCCGATGACGGTCGGGATCACCGATGACGGAGTGACCCGCGCGCACGAGCTGTATGTGGTTTCAGCCCCTGTCACAGGCTACCTTTCGCGCATCGAGCTGGAGCCAGGCGATACCGTCAGCCGCGGCGCACTCGTCACCAGAATGACCGGTCGCCCTTCAAGCCCGCTTGACCAAAGGACTCGGGACGAAATGCGCGGGTCTCTCGCTGCAGCGCAAGCGGCGGAGGCGGGAGCGAGGGCGGCGTATCAGCAATCGCAGCGCGACCTTGCACGGGCCGAAGCGATCTTCAAGCGCGGTTTCCTTCCGAAGGCCGAGCTTGAGGCGGCGCGCACCCGTGTCGCCACCGACCGGTCGGCTCAACAACAGGCGCGCGCCGATGTTGCACGGCTTCGCGCCATGCTCGCAAACCCGAGCGGCGAAGGCAGCGGAGGTAAGATCGATGTGCGCGCTCCGGCTTCGGGCGAGGTGTTTTCCGTGATCAACGAAAGCGAGGGCGTCATCACCGAAGGAACCCCGCTGGTAACGCTCGGTAATCCGAGCTCGATCGAAGTCGTGGTCGACCTCCTGTCGCGCGAGGCCGTGCGAGTGACGCCGGGTGACCGTGTCGAAATCACGCAGTGGGGCGGCCCCGATGCGCTGGTCGGCAAAGTGGAGCGGGTCGAGCCCTTTGGGGAGCTCAGAATTTCGGCTCTCGGGATCGAGGAACAGCGCGTAAACGTCATTGTCGGCTTCGATGCCGATCCCGCTTCGCAGGCGGCCAGACTTGGCCATGGCTACCAGATCGATGCGACCATTGAGCTATGGCGTGATAACGACACTCTAAGACTGCCCATCGGTTCGCTGTTTCGCGGACCCAATGGCGAATGGCAGGTCTTCGCGGTGATTGACGGGCGCGCCCGTGTGACCACCGTGGAGTTGGGCCAGTTAAACGACGAGCACGCACAGCTGCTCAGTGGGCTGGATGATGGTGCGGTTGTCATCATCAATCCCGGCAGCATGATCGAGGATGGAATGCGGGTGGCCATGCGCGATTGATCGGGCGCGTCCCACTGGCACCGCTCGGCAGCCCTGGGAACCGGAAATCAGCGCCTCAGACCAAATTTGGCAAGTTCGGTCGCCAAGAGCACCGCGAGCGCCGCACCGAAGCACAGCAAGAGAAAGCTCGGCGCGACCCGATCCGTATCGAGAAAACTCTGCAAAAGCGGGACATTCATCGCGGCGATTTGCAGCAAGATGGCAACGCCCATCCCGACGAACATCCAGCCATTCTCAGGCGCGTGCCAGCGCCAGAAGGGCAGCGTCAGGTTTCGGATGCTGAGCAGGAAGGCGATCTGGAACGTCACAACCATCAAAAGCACGTGATTGCGGGCATCCTCGATCGACATTCCAAGCGCGATCCGATCATGCAGCACCCACACGGCAATCGCGGTCATCAGAACCGCTCCCGGCATCATCAGAACCAGGGCATCGCGATCAAGGAGCGACGCCAGCTTGCGCTTCGGGGGATGCTTGAGTTCGTCTCCATCCCCGCGCCCGAAGCCAAGGGTCACGTCGAGCACACCATTGGTCACGAGATTTAGCCAGAGCAGTTGCACGGGCGTGAGCGGCATCGGCAAGCCAAGCGAGATCGCCAGCAGGAACATGAGGATTTCCGCTGCGCCCGTCGCAAGCATGAACAGCACGATCTTGCGGATGTTGACGAAGGTGACGCGACCCTCTTCGATCCCGGCGACAATGGTTGCGAAGTTGTCGTCGGCGAGCACCAGATCGGAGGCGCCGCGGGCGACATCGGTGCCGCCGCGCCCCATTGCGATACCGATATCCGCCATACGCAGCGCCGGTCCGTCGTTGACGCCGTCGCCCGTGACTGCGACCGTGTGGCCAGCTTCCTCCAGCGCCTTTACGATCGCGAGCTTTTGCGCGGGTTCCGTACGCGCGAAAACCCGACCAGAGAGTACGCGGCTTGTGAAGGCCTCGCTGTCTTCGGGCAGCGTTTGCAACTGCTCGCCGGTCACCACATCGCCTTCGTCGGCGTCCATCCCAAGCTGGCGTGCGATGGCAAGCGCGGTGGCGGGGTGATCGCCGGTTATCATCGCGACTGCGACACCGGCTTCGCGGCACTTGGCGACCGCTTCGACTACTCCATGGCGCAGCGGATCGGTCAAACCAACAAAGCCGAGAAGCTCAAGATCGTGCAAGTGATCGTGAAGGTGACCGTCGCCGTTTTGCTGCTGCCGTTCGGCAAGGGCGAGGACCCGGTATCCTTCCTTCGCAAGCTTGTCGGCGATCGGCAGCGCGTCCCGGTCCATATTCCTGCACATCGCAAGCACGGTTTCCGGCGCGCCTTTTACAACCGTGCGAACTTGCGAGCCGAACTCGGCCTCGACCGCTGCGTATCGAAGCGCAGGCTCGTAAGGGACAATCGACAAACGATCAGCTTCGACCAAGCGCTTGACATCGGTTCCGTTTTCGCGCGCGAAATCCAGCAAGGCCACGTCGACTGCATCGCCTACAGGGCTTCCAAGCGCGCCGAGCTTAGCTTCGTTGCATAGACCTGCCGCCTCGGCCAGTCGCGATAGCGCGTGGTCGACACTATCAGACAGCCAGTCGGCTCGCGCAATTCCAGTGGCGTCCGGCAGCGCGACCTGCTCAACCGTCAATCGATTGACCGTAAGGGTGCCGGTCTTGTCGCTGGCGATCAGGGTGCAGGCGCCCAATCCTTCGACCGCTGGAAGTGCCCTCACGATTACCTTGCGCCGCGCCATTCGGCTGGCCGCAGCCGAGAGCGCAACCGTGACAGCGATCGGGAGTCCTTCCGGGATGGCCGCAACAGCCAGCGCGATCGCGAGTAGCACTATCTCCCGCCACCCCTGCCCTTCCACCGCAAGCAAAGCCCCCAGCACCAGGATTAGCGCCATCGCAAGAATTGCAATCTGACGAGCGAGTACGGCCATTCGGCGCACAAGCGGGATCGCCTCAGCGCTTCTCGCCGCCTGGGCAAGGGTGCGATCGATGTGGCCCAGTTGCGATGCAGCGCCCGTCTGCGTGACCACCGCCAGCGCCCTTCCCTCGACCACCGATGTGCCCGCGTGAAGCATGTTGGTGCGGTCGGCGACCAGGGTTTGCTCGGAGAGTTTTTCGTCCGCCCGCTTTGTCACGGGCATGGATTCGCCGGAAAAGGTCGACTCATCGACCTCGACCCCGGCGGATTCGATCAGCCGCATATCGGCAATGACCGATACGCCGCTTTCCAATTCCACCACGTCGCCCGGCACGATATCTTCGGATGCAATATCTCTCGTAACGCCGCTCCTTCTAACACGGGCGGCGTGGGGCACGAGAGATCGCAGCGCGCGTGCGCTCGCATCGGCCTTCAGTTCCTGGAAAGCTCCGATCGCGGCGTTGAGCAGAAGGACGCCGAAAATGAACATCGCATCCCAGCGATCACCGAGCACCAGCGAGAGAACTCCGGCGACAACAAGAAGATATATGAGCGGGCTGCGAAACTGTTGGAGGAATATTTGAAGCGGCCCGAGCATCCGCGCCTCGGGCAGCCGGTTGGGTCCGAATTGAGCAAGACGAGCGTCGGCCTGCGCCTCGGTAATCCCACCCTCTCCAGAGCCCAGTTCCGAAAGAGCCTGCTCAGCGCTTACTGCGTGCCAGGCGAAATCCGTCTTGGTCATCGCTTAGGGCACCGTTCAGACCGCCTCTTGTGCGAAAACCGGATCGGATTCGCTTGGACACGGACGGATCGTGAAGCCCAACTCTCGCTCAAGGACAAACCCTTCCTTTTGCCGAGCGCATTACAGCGGCGCGATCTTTGTAAGTCCCATTGCCTCTACATAGCGGGCGGCGCAGTCGAGCAAAACCCAGCTTATCCCGCCTTGTATCGTGTCTCCGCGCGCCGGCTTGTCGGACAGGCGAGCCGCAGAAATGAAGATGCCGCTGCCCTTGGTGATCGTGTAATGCGGGCGCGTCTTCGTCCGGTATGTCCGGCCTTCGTAGCCAGCTGTTGCGCAGCAGTGTTGTCCGGTCGACCGCTCACTCATCCGCTTGGCTTCTCATCGCCTATACGACCATCGATGGGGCGCCACAAATGGCTACGCTGGTCACCGGTCAGCAACGCGCCGAGTAGTGACTCGCTAAATATCCGTAATTGCCGTAAGAGCGTAAGACTGGACGGACTTACTTTCGCGAGCCGACGGAGGATGCGGTGACCGAGAATTCCATCAGAAGAATGAGTCTGAAATCGTTTACTTCCGAGCGAAGCGCAGAAGAGCTTCATACACTCATCGACACCGTACCGGACGCTATGGTGATTTCGGACGAAGACGCAAACATTGTAGCGTTCAGCACCGGCTCGGAGCAGATGTTCGGCTACTGCGAGGCAGACGTCGTCGGCGAGAGCGTATACCTGCTGATGCAATCGCCCGATCGTGAAGGACACGACTGGTGCATCGATCGATCCAAGAAAACCGGTGAGGCCAGAGTTGTTGGCACTGACCGTGTTACCACAGCCAGGCATCGTGACGGCAGCACCTTTCCGATCCGATTATCGATTGGCGTTCTCGATTTCGGAGAGCAGCGCGGCTTCGTCGCTTACATACGCGATCTCACGGAAAGCCATCAAACCGAACGCGAACTGCACAAGCTGCAAAGCGAACTTGCCCATGTCTCTCGCATTTCGTCGATGGGCTCGCTTGCCACGTCTCTGGCCCATGAATTGAACCAACCGCTGACCGCTGTTGCCAATTACGCGCATTCGGCCCGCGACCTCTTGAGTGATCCCACTCCGGAAACCATCGAGTTGGTTCGCGAAGCGCTCGACGAATGCGCAGCCGAGGCGTTGCGAGCGGGGCAAATCGTTCACCGCCTGCGCGATTTCATCAAGCGCGGTGAAACCGAACGCCAAATCGCAAGCCTTCGTCGCATTATCCAGGAAGCCTCCGCGCTTGCGCTTATGAACGGCGATGGGAAAGGCGTCGATTTTGAGACCGAGATCGATCGCGAGGCGGATGAAGTTATCGTTGATCCGGTGCAGATCCAGCAGGTCATGCACAACCTGATCCGCAATGCGCTCGAAGCCATGCTCGAATCCCGACACCGGCAATTGCGAGTGCGAACGCAAAAGACCAGCGACGGCTTTGCAATGGTGTCAGTCATGGACAGCGGCCCGGGCCTCGATCAGACTGTCGCCGAACGCTTGTTTCATCCCTTCAATGGGACCAAGCAGAACGGAATGGGAATTGGATTGTCGATCTGCCACTCCATCGTCCAATCGCATAACGGCAAGATATGGGCAGAACCCTCTGCGCTAGGAGGCACCGCCTTCCATTTCACCGTCCCACTCGCGGAGACCGGCAATGACGAGTAGTGACTATCCTATCTACCTTGTGGATGACGATGAGTCAGTCCGTCGATCGGTCGGCTTCATGCTCAAGACCTCCGGTCACAAGGTCGAACCCTATGTCGATGGCGTCGAATTCCTGAAAGACGCGCGCTCGCTGGATCGTGGCTGCGTGCTGCTCGATATCCAGATGCCCGAGATCGACGGGTTGGAGGTCCAGACGGAGCTGCGCGAACGCGGGCTACCCTTTCCGGTTGTGGTGATGACCGGACACGGTGACGTAGACGTCGCCGTGCGCGCAATGAAGAACGGGGCGGTCGATTTTGTCGAAAAACCCTTCGCGAAGGAAACCATGCTCGAGGCTGTTGGCGAGGCGTTCGATCAGCTCGACAGGTCCGGCGAAAAGAGCAAACGACGCAAAGAGGCGGAGCTGCTGGTCAACCGGCTGACGAAGCGCGAGTATGATGTGCTCGTCGGGTTGACGAAGGGGCACCCCAACAAGACGATCGGCTTCGATCTCGAGATCAGCCCGCGCACTGTCGAGATCCACCGCGCCAACCTCATGAGAAAGCTGAAAGTCTCCAACCTGTCCGACTTGCTGCGTATCGCCTTTGCCGCGGGTGTGGGCGAAGACGCGAAAATGGACAGCGGCGCGCGAGCGCCCGACTGACCGGCGACAACCTCACCATTGATACCGGAGGCGAAGGCGCGCAGTCTGTCGGGGAGGCAGTCTCTTGGGGAGACGGACACTCGGGCATTTACGGATAGGCGCCGCTGCACGGGGTCGTTTGAACTGAGCATCGAAGACAGCGAAGTTTGCTGGCGGGAGGCGGGTTATCGTTCATCTGACTTTTCTTGGTGCCGCTGACACAGTCACCGGATCGAAGTTCCTTGTGGAGACGGAGCGCAGCAAGGTGCTGGTGGATTGTGGCCTGTTTCAGGGGTACAAGGTGCTCCGGTCGCGCAATTGGAACCCCTTGCCGGTGGATCCGCAAAGCATCGACGCTGTGGTTCTGACCCACGCGCATCTCGATCACTCGGGCTATTTGCCGCTGCTGGTGAAAAACGGATTTGCCGGCAAGGTCATCTGCACCAAGGGAACGCGCGCTCTGTGTCGGTTGCTCCATCCCGATAGCGGCTATTTGCTGGAAGCGGACGCGCGTTATGCCAATCGCCGCGGCCTCAGCAAGCATAACCCCGCCCTGCCGCTCTACACAAGGGCCGATGCGCTGCATTCGTTGAAGTCGTTTGCGCCCCAACCCTTTGGAGAACGGATCCGGGTGACAGCCGATTGCTCGGTAAAGTTCCGCTACGCCGGTCATATCCTGGGCGCGGCCACCGTCGAGATGGAAGTGGATGGCGAACGCATCGTCTTCTCGGGCGATCTCGGTCGTTACGGCGATCCGCTGATGTTCGATCCCGAGCCGGTGCCGCAGGCGGATTATCTCCTGGTCGAATCCACCTATGGCGACCGCCTCCACCCCGATCTCTCACCGCAACAAGAACTGGAGAGCATCATCACGCGGACGATCGCGCGCGGCGGCAGCGTCATCATCCCGTCTTTCGCCGTGGGGCGCGCGCAGGCGTTGCTTTACCACATCAACGCCCTGCGTCAGCGCGGAGTTCTCCCCGATGTGCCGGTCTATCTCGACAGTCCGATGGCGTGCAGCGCAACCGATCTGTTTTGCCAACACGCCGATGACCACCGTCTCAGCGCCGCGCAATGCCGCGATGCCTGGGACGATGTGATCTACACACGCGACGTCGAGCATTCCAAGCGGCTCGACACCGAACCGGGTTCGAAAATCATCATCTCCGCCAGCGGTATGGTGACCGGCGGGCGTATCCTTCACCGACTCAAGCGCTACGCTCCCGATCACCGCAGCACAATCGTGATGGCTGGATACCAGGCGGGCGGGACCAGGGGTGCGGCTCTGCTGAGAGGAGCCGAGGCCATCAAGATCCATGGCCAGTACGTGCCGGTCAGGGCAGAGGTCGTCTCCCTCGACATGCTCTCCGCCCATGCGGACCAGCACGAATTGCTGCGCTGGCTGAGCGGCTTCACGCAGCCCCCGAAGGAATGCTTCGTCGTCCACGGCGAAGCCCAATCGGCCGATCAGTTCCGACTGAAGATAGCCGAGCAATTTGGCTGGACGGCGCGAGTTCCGGAGCATCGCGAACGGGTAGAGCTGTGAGGATGGTGTCTTCCCCAAGCCTTGATCTGGATAGCCCGCGAGAGCTTGTACCGCTCAAGGCCAAGCGATTGAGATTGCACACTCAGCGTGAAACCATCGCGATCGTCAACCAGAGCTGCACCGTGGCCCGGTCCGAAGGCCTGACCGAGCGCGCAAGGGTCGAACTGCGGCACAAGGATCGGCAAGCAATTGCGCGGCTGTATCAAGTCGAGAACGCTGTCGTTGCCATCGATGAGATCGGCCTTTCGGAAACCGTTTGGCGCAAGCTGGGGTTAGGCCCGGGCGACAGCGTTACCTTGCATCACCCGCGCAGCCTTGACTCGATGGGGCCGCTGCGCAGCAAGGTCTATGGCCACAGGATGGATGCCAGGGGCGCGACAGCGATCTTTCGCGACATCGTCGAAGGGCGGCTGTCCGATGTGCAGATATCCGCGTTTATCGCCGCTCTCGCCAGCCAGTCCCCGGAAACCAGCGAAATCGTGGCCCTGACGCGCGCAATGGTGGCGATCGGCGACCGCCTGGCGTGGCCGAGCGAAGTTGTCGTCGACAAACATTGCGTTGGCGGCCTGCCCGGCAACCGGACAACGCCGATTGTCGTGTCCATCGTTGCAGCCGCCGGTCTCACCATTCCGAAGACCTCTTCGCGGGCCATCACGTCACCAGCAGGCACGGCGGACACCATCGCCACGATGACCCGTGTCGATCTCAACAGCGATGAAATGCGCAAAGTCGTCGAAATGGAAGGCGGTTGCATGGTCTGGGGAGGCGGAGTTGAGCTTTCTCCGGCCGACGATCTCGTGATCCGCGTGGAGCGCGAACTGGAGCTCGACTGCACCTCGCAAATGGTTGCATCGGTGATTTCCAAGAAAATCGCCGCCGGATCGACCCATGTCTTGATCGACATGCCCGTGGGACCGACCGCCAAGGTCAGATCGAACGCGGATGCGGAGGAACTCACCGCATTCATGAAGGACGTCGGAGCCGCCTTCGGCCTCTATGTTGAGCCGGTCATTTCCGATGGCCTGCAACCGGTCGGCGATGGCATCGGCCCGGCTCTGGAGGCGCGCGATGTTCTTGCCGTGCTGGAATGCGATCGCGATGCGCCCCTTGAGCTGCGACAGCGAGGATTGGGCCTCGCCGCGGCGATCCTCGAAATGGGCGGCGCTTGTGCGCCGGGAAAAGGCAGGGAAACCGCCACAGCGATCCTTGACGATGGCCGCGCGATGGCGAAGTTCGTCGCGATCTGCGAGGCGCAGGGCGGGTTTCGAAGACCCAAGACAGCGGCGTTCCAGCACGCCATAGAATCCGAGCGCAGCGGACGCATAGTGGCCGTCGACAATCGCCGCCTCGCTCGCCTCGCAAAGCTCGCCGGAGCGCCAAGATCTCCCGCCGCCGGGGTTGAGCTGCACGTCAATATCGGTGATCCGGTGGAGGTGGGGCAGCGGCTCATCACGCTTCATGGCGAGAGCATCGGCGAGCTCGAATACGCGCTCGATTACTACCGGGCGAACACCGATCTGATCGAGGAGCGCGTGAGGTGAAGCCGCTGCTGTTCCCGCTCCATGCCGTTGATGATCTAAGCGACAATGTCTGCGCCAGAGGCGATATGGATCGCGGTATCCTGGAGCATCGACGTTTCCCCGATGGGGAATCCTGCGTTCGGCTCGAAACGGCCGTCGATAATCGCGCGGTCGTCTTCCTGTGCAGCCTGGACCGACCCGATGAACGCACAGTGCCGCTGCTGCTCGCGGCCGATGCGGCCCGCCAGCAAGGCGCTCACCAGGTGGGCCTGATTGCGCCCTATCTGGCCTATATGCGACAGGATCGAGCGTTCCGTCCGGGTGAGGCCGTCTCGGCTTACAGCTTTGCGAAGATTCTTTCGCGCCACTTCGACTGGCTGGTCACGCTCGAACCGCACCTGCATCGGATTGCGAGGCTTGGCGACGTGTATTCGATCCCGGCGCGCGCGGCGGTGGCGTCGGGCCCGATCGGGGACTGGATAAAGGCCCATGTCCAAAACCCCTTCCTGGTCGGTCCCGACAGCGAAAGCGCGCCATGGATCGAGCGGGTCGCCAATCACGTGGGTGCGCCGTGCGCCGTACTCGAAAAGCGGCGATTTGGAGATCGGGATGTACAGATCACAGGTCTGCTTGAGGGTTTGACGCCCGATATGACACCCGTCGTGATTGACGACATCGTCTCGAGCGGCGGGACGATGGCCGAGATCATCAAACTGATCTCGCAACAGGCCGGGGCTCCAGCGATCTACATTGCGGTCCACGCGCTTGCCGAGAAACTGCCAGACAAGGTGGTCAAGTCGAGCGGCTTTGCGGGACTGATCAGCTGCAACAGCGTGGCGCACCCAAGCAATCGGATCGACATCTCGGCGCCGCTGGTCGCCGAAGCGCACGATCTGATCGCGCAGACCAGCGCGCGCCATCGCCTGTGATCGATTTCAACGCGGCCCGAGCGCTTGCGCACCGTGCGGGAGCGCGGTCTCGTCGATAGCCTCCCGCATCGAGGAGTTCCGCGAAGGCCGTCACAAAACGCTGTCGATCAACCAGTACCCGGTCGTCGCGGTCAGGACGACGCCGACGAGTACAAGCATGGTCGGCGCCGGCACATATTTTGCCACAAGGGCTCCCAAAGGAGCGGCGAGCACGCCCCCGATCAAAAGACCCATGGTCGCGCCCGCCAGCTGCTCGAACCCGAACTGCCCCAGAAATGCCCCTGAAATGGCGATCGCCACAAAGAATTCCGCGCTGTTCACCGAGCCCACCACTTTGCGAGGCTCGGTGCCCTGCAGCATCAGGCCGGAGCTCACGACAGGACCCCATCCCCCTCCCCCAACCGCGTCCAGCACCCCGCCCACAAACCCGAGCGGCAAAAGCCCTCTTGGTGCGCGGCGCCGAAGCCTGCCTTTCGCCCCCTTGAAGACGAGCAGCATGCCCAGAAGGCAAAGATAGGCAAAAACGAAAGGTTTGATCACCTCGCCATCCACCTGGGTCAGTCCATACGCGCCGACTACTCCGCCCAGAACGCCGGGAAGCAGGATCATCACAAAGAGGCGCTTGTGGAAGTTCCCGGCGACGGCGTGGCTGATGCCCGACACCCCGCTGGTGAGGACCTTGATGACGTGAACCTTGAAGGAGGCCAGCGCCGGCGGCACGCCCATGAACCCGACCAGAAGTGTGGTCGTGACCGCCCCAAACGCCATTCCAAGCGCGCCATCGATCAGCTGGGCCAGGAACCCGATGGCTATGAAGGGAAGCAGTTCCGACCAGGAAAAATCGAACAATTCCATCGCCTCGCTCCCGCGCTTTGGGTACCTGGTGGACGGCTTCGCCTATATGCGGAAACCTACGTGGTTCGCCCGGCGCCGTGCCTTGTTGCCTTGCATGAACGAGCAGCGCGCAGGCTCTGGCGGCCTGATCGTGGCTCGTGACAGGGGATCGGTATCGCTTGCGCAGCGCTCAGCGGCAACACCCTGTGCACCGCACGCTCCCATTCGCTGGGGCGTCCACCAGCCCCACAATCGTCCTGTTGAACGACATTGGCATGGGATTAAGCCCACGCGGCTCGGAGTTAGTTGATCAAACACCGCTTGAGGGGCGCCGCGCCTCGCCTTGCAATCACATTGAAATGTGATATTGAGCCTGCATGAACACATCAACTGTCACACCATCGACCATAGAGCGCGTGCGCGACCTCGTTACCAGCGGCGAGATGACCCGCGCCGGTCTCGCCCGCGCCGCCGGCCTCCACGCCAACACCCTGCGCGACGCGGCGCAGGATGACTGGAACCCGACCGCCGAAACCCTCCAGAAGCTCGAAGCCTTCCTCAATTCCAACGATGAGCGCCCCGTTCTGGTCGGGATCGAGGAAATCATCGACGAGGCGCGCAACGGCAAGATGTACATCCTGGTCGATGACGAGGATCGCGAGAACGAGGGCGATCTCATCATCCCTGCGCAAATGGCAACGCCCGCCGCGATCAATTTCATGGCGACCCATGGCCGCGGGCTCATCTGCCTCGCGCTCGACCGCGCGCGCGTCGATGCGCTCGGCCTTGAGCCGATGAGCCGCAACAACACAGAAGCGATGCAGACCGCCTTCACGATCTCGATCGAAGCGAAGGAAGGCGTCACCACCGGCATCTCGGCCGCCGACCGCGCGCGCACCGTCGCGGTCGCGATCGACGCAACCAAGGGCGCCGACGATATCGTCACACCCGGCCATGTCTTCCCCCTCTCCGCGCGCGACGGCGGTACGCTGGTGCGCGCCGGGCATACCGAGGCGGCGGTGGACATCTCGCGCCTCGCCGGCCTCAATCCCTCGGGGGTGATCTGCGAGATCATGAACGAGGACGGCACGATGGCGCGGCTCGACGACCTGGTCCGCTTTGCCCGCCTGCACGATCTCAAGATCGGCACCATCCGCGATCTCATCGCCTACCGCATGCGCAACGATCATCTGGTCGAGCGGCTCGGCGAAAGCGGGTTCGAGAGCGATTACGGTGGCCACTGGCGGCTCATCACCTATCGCGATCGCATCGCGAACGAAGAGGCCTATGTGCTGCAAAAGGGCCGCGTGATCGAAGGCGAGCCCACCCTCGCCCGCGTCCATCCCATCTCCGTGTTCGACGACGTGCTCGGTGCCCCGGGCCCGCGTCAGAACACGCTCCAGCGTGCGATGAGCGCGATCGGCGAGCACGGCTCGGGCGTCATCGTCATCCTCACCACGCGCGTGGGCACAGGCGGCGACTGGACCAAGGACGAGGAGATCCGCAATATCGGCATCGGCTCGCAAATCCTGGCGGATCTGGGCGTCCACGACATGGTGCTCCTGTCCAATTCGCGCCCCGATCTGGTCGCGCTCGAAGGCTACGGCATCACCATCACCGATTTCAAATCCATCGCCTGAAGGACACAAGAGACCATGGCCCGCTTCCTCATCGTCGAAGCGCGATTTTACGCGCACCTCAACGACATGCTCATCGCCGGCGCAAAGGCGGCCATAGAAGCCGCCGGACACGAGGCCAAGGTGCTGACGGTGCCCGGCGCGCTGGAAGTGCCCGGCGCCATCGCGCTCGCTGCCGAGAGCGGGGATTTCGACGCGTTCGTCGCCATCGGCGTGGTTATCCGGGGAGAAACCTACCATTTCGAAATCGTCGCAGGCGAAAGCGCGCGCGCGATCATGGCGCTGACCATGGACGGCATTCCCATCGGCAACGGCATCCTTACCACCGAAAACGAACAGCAGGCGCTGGTCCGCGCCGACCCGGCCCAGAAGGACAAGGGCGGCGAAGCGGCGAAGGCGGCGATTGCGCTGCTCAAGCTGGTCGAGCGCTTCGGTTAATCGCCCGCGCTTCGATGCACCGACGATCTCGGTCGTTTGGCCGCCGACTACGTAGTTTCCCTCTATAGCTTTACGACAGGCTTAGGGGTGATACCGGAGGCCGCCGAAACGCTTTGGACACGATTCAAAACGGTCCGTTTGGGAGGGGTTTTGGCTCTGGGATCACAAGCGCCCCGATCACGAGGGCGCGGCGCATAACGGCTTCAGGAACTCGACCTTGGAAAACGGCAAACCGGCACACGCCCCTGCAAACGCCCCTGCAAACGGCCCTGCAAACGGCCCTGCAAACGGCCCTGCACACGGCGCAGATGGACTTCGCACGCGTATCCTTCACACTCTGGAAGGCCAGTTGATCGAATTGGACCGGATCGGCGCGTTGAAAGCGGCCGCGCATCTGGACGCCGCCATTCACCAATTGCGCCGCGATGCGGCCCGGGCCCCGGCGCCTCCTGCTAGAGCGACGAAGGGCGCGCCGAACCGGCGGGAGCGCATCGAAAAAAAGCAACCAGAACGGACCTTTAGGACCGATTTTCCGGCGCCCCACGTATTTGCCCGTAAAGCCAAAGCGACTGACTGACGTTACAAAGTTAGGCAACAGGGGAACATTACGGACCCGGCGCCGATCGCTCGGGTGAGTGTCTCCCCCTGTCGGAGGCCGCGATCACGTCATGACCCCTGCGCTCATGCCCCTATCGATTCTGTCGGTGCTGTCGATGCTGTCGAAATCATCGATGCAGACGCCGATGCGAACGCCGATGCGAACGCCGATGCGAACGCCGACGAGAGCGCCGATGAGAGCGCCGAAGCAAACACCGGTGCAAACGCAGCCAGAACGGGCTGTCCTTCTCAGTCAGCGCCGCAATGGAGGCCTGCGGGATGGATGACGCCTTCGATCCCGGTCTGAATCGCCGCGCTCTCAACGGGTCGCATGACGACAGCGGCGATGATCCGAACTCGTCGCTTGACCAGCGCGCTTCGCGCTCCCTCACCCACCGCCCGCGCGCGCTGGCCGCACTGAAGCCCTCGGCGGCCTCGGCCATTGCGCGCCCTTCGACCCGAAGGCCATCCGGCTCCCCTCTCCCGCGTGAGGCCAATGGGCTGGAGCGCGGCGATCGGCCGCGCACGGATGCGCCGGATCTGAAGCCATTCGCCGATCAGTTGATCGCTATCGCCGAGCAGTTGCGCTCCGGGGCGTTTGGTGCGGTCGCCAGCGCTTTTTCCGTGGAACGCTGCGCGCCATTGCCCGTCGGCAGCCCTGATAACGCAGCCGAGCTGGTCGACCTTTCAGAGCGGGAGAAACGCCAGGTATTCGCCGAATTGGCGCGCTCGGCCTACGCCAAGCGCCGCAAACGCACGAGTATCTTTGGCGACACCGAGCTGTTCGGAGAGCCGGGCTGGGATATCCTGCTCGATCTCTACATCGCCCAGGCTGAAGACAAACCCGTCTCGGTGTCGAGCGCCTGCATCGGTTCCGCCTCACCGCCGACAACCGGATTGCGCTGGCTTGGCGTGCTCGCCGATCAGGGCCTTGTCGAACGCGAACACGATCCGGATGATCAGCGCCGCGTGCTCGTGCGCCTTACCCCGAAGGCGCTCGAGGCGATGGACACCTATTTCGCCAGCAGCGCGGGGCTCAACTCCGACCGTCGGGGCGCGCGTCGCTGATCGCACCGCGCGGCGCGGATGCGCCGGCTGGGTTGCGGTCGGGTCAGGACGACAGCGCGCCGAAGCATTGCGCGCCCGCATAGCGCGCGCTTTCGCCCAGCTCTTCCTCGATGCGGATCAACTGGTTGTATTTGGCAAGCCGGTCCGAGCGCGCGAGCGAGCCCGTCTTGATCTGCCCGCAATTGGTCGCCACCGCCAGGTCCGCAATGGTTGCGTCCTCGGTCTCGCCCGAACGGTGGCTCATCACCGAGGTGTAGCGCGCGCGGGTGGCCATATCGACCGCTTCGAGCGTTTCGGTCAGCGTGCCGATCTGGTTGACCTTGACCAGCAGCGAATTGGCGAGCCCGTCGGCGATCCCCTGCGAAAGCCGCTCCGGATTGGTGACGAACAGATCGTCGCCCACCAGTTGCACCGTGTTGCCGAGCGCCTGTGTGAGCGCGGCCCAGCCCGCAAAATCGTCCTCGCTCATCCCGTCCTCGATCGAGCGGATCGGGTAGTCGGCGCACAGTCTGGCGAGGTAATCGGCCATCCCGGCGCCGTCGAGGCTGAGGCCCTCGCCCGATATCCGGTACTGGCCGTCGCGATAGAACTCGGTCGCAGCGCAATCGAGCGCGAGCGCGATGTCCTCGCCCGGCCTGAACCCGGCTTCCTCGATCGAGGCCATGATGAAATCGAGCGCCGCGCGGGTGCTCGCCAGATCCGGCGCGAAACCGCCCTCATCGCCCACGCTGGTGGCCAGGCCCTTTTGCGCCAGACCCGTCTTGAGCGTGTGGAAGACCTCGGCGCCCCAGCGCACGCCCTCGGCCAGGCTCGCCGCACCCACCGGCATGATCATGAACTCCTGAATGTCGATCGGGTTGTCGGCGTGCTCTCCGCCGTTGATGATGTTCATCATCGGCACCGGAAGGACATGCGCAGCGACGCCCCCGACATAGGAATAAAGCGGCAGGCCGCGCGCGTTCGCTGCCGCCTTGGCCACCGCCAGGCTCACCCCCAGGATCGCGTTGGCGCCCAGGCGCGCCTTGTTGGGCGTCGCGTCGAGCGCAATCATCGCGTGATCGATATCGCGCTGGTCTTCGGCGTCGAACTCGCCCACCAGCAGTTCGCGGATCTCGGTGTTGGCGGCGAGAACCGCTTTCAGAACGCCCTTGCCCTTGTACCGGGCCGCGTCTCCGTCGCGCAGCTCCACCGCCTCGTGCGCGCCGGTCGACGCGCCCGAGGGCACAGCGGCCCGCCCGAAACTGCCATCGTCGAGCAGAATGTCGACTTCGACGGTCGGGTTGCCCCGGCTGTCGAGAATTTCGCGGGCGTGCAGGTCGAGGATTGCGGTCATGGTTGGCTCCGGACGCAATGTGTTGTATATAGGTAAGACACCACCGGATCGGGTGGACAGGCGAGTTGAGTGATCGCCGGATCAAATCGCAGTCGATACGCGCCGCGCGCGGCCCTGACTTCGATCCATGGCCCCGATGATCGACCCGAATTGCCTCATCCCCTATGCGCAGCTTTCGCGCGGCGCAAGGCGGGGAATGGCAGGACAAATCGCAACCGATAGCGAAAAGGCTTGTAAATCGAGTACGCTTGCCGTTGAACACACACTGACATGGAGGGCATGAAACAACATGGCTGAAACCAAGACCGGAAAAACCCCCGCAAAATCACCCGCCAAGGGCGCCCCGACCAAGCGCACCCGGGCCAGGAAAGCGGCGCCGACCAAGACCGGCCCCACCGCGAAGGCCCCCGACACGAGCGACACGAGCGACACGAGCGAGACGAGCGGGACCGACGCCACCGGCGCCACCGGCGCGGACGCGGCCGAAGCCAAGAGCCGCTTCAACGCCGCGCTCGAAGAAGCCAAAGCGGGCGCAGCGGCGCTGCGCAGCGAAGCCTCGACGCGCGCGGGCGCGGCGGGCGATGATCTGATGAGCGAGGCGCGCGCCTACGGCCAGAAGGCGAAGAGCAAGGCGTCCGATCTGGCGACCGACGCAAAGGCGGCTGCAAGCGACGGGATCGCCTCGCTGGGCTCGGTCGTGGGCGACAGCGCGTCCAAGATCGACGAGCAGCTGGGTGAGCAATACGGCGATTACGCCCGCAAGGCCTCGCGCACGCTCGCGGAAACCTCGGCCAAGCTGGAATCGAAGAGCGTCGAGGAACTGGGCGATGAAGCGCGCGAATTCGTCCGCCGCAGCCCCGGTGTGGCCGTGGGTCTGGCGGCGGTTGCCGGGTTCATGCTCGCGCGCATGTTCCGCGGACCGCGGGCCTGAGGGCAAGGCTCAGCCGCGCCCGCCCAGGTGAGCGGGCCGGATGACGCGCGCTCGGGACTAGGCGATGCTGGACAAGGACCAAGGCCGAACCGGCGCGGACGCAGAGCCGTCCGTCGCGCCTGCCCCTGACCCCGATCGCGGCCCCGAAGGCAGCCCCGACAGCTCCACCGCGCCCGACACCGATCCAAGCGAGCCCGCGCCGCTCCACGACGAGACGATTATCGAGGAACTCGGCGCGCTGATCGACGACGCCGGGCTGTACGCCACAGCCGAACTCGCCTTCCAGAAGACGCGCGCCAAGCTTGTCGGTCGCAGTGTCGGGATCGCGGCGCTGGCGGTCGTTCTCGCCCTGATCCTGTTTCACATTGCGGTGATCGCGCTCGCGGTGGGCTTCGTCATCGCGCTGGCACCTTTTGTGACCATTTGGGGCGCGATCGCCATCGTTGTCGGACTGTTGCTGCTGGGTGTTGGCGCGCTTGTGTATATCGCGATCTCGCGGGGGCGTCTGGTGGGCGAGATGTTCGAGAGCCCGCCGAGCGATGCGGCCCTATCGCCAGACGCGCAGCCGCCGCAGGAGGAAGGCGAATGACACGCCTCCCCGACGAATTCCACGAAGACCGCGCGCTGCGCGAAGCGGCGCGCGAGGTGTTGCTGGCGGATATCGAGCACGCGCGCGGTTCGCTTTCGGGCAAAGCGGTCGCCAAGCGCGTCACCGGAGGGATTTCGGGGCGCATCGCAGACGGCGCGAAAGACGTGTATGAAGTGGCCAAGGGGCACGCGTACGATCAGCGCGGCATCCTGGCCATTCTGATCGCCTTGCTCGCCGTGTGGTTTGCGCGTGAGCCCATCATGGAAGTGCTCGGCCTTGCCGAGCCCACGGATGCGGATGGCGATGAGCCGCCGGAGGAGGTGGAGGCGGAAGAGGCGGAGGAGCCGGAGACAGGCGTCGAAACCGACAGCGATGAGCGCGCGGCGCTTGACGCGCAGCCGGAAGAACCGGACAACCGCGCGGCGTACACGCACGAGCCAACCCATGAGACGGCGCAAGAACCGCCTCAGGATCAGACGCCAGAACCGCGCCAGTTATCGCCCAATGCCGGTGAACCCATAGAACCCGAAGATCTGACCGCTGGAGAGACCCGATGACCCAATCCCCGAGCGCACCGAGTGAACCGCGAGACGAGCTGCGCGCCAAGATCGAGGCCAGAGAGCGCCGCATCGCGGAGCGCACGCTGGCCGATCAGGCGCGCGAGGCGACCGAAACGGCGACCCAATACGTCAAGCAGCACCCGCTTCAGGTCGTGGGCGGCGCCATCGCGCTTGGCCTTGTCATCGGCCTGTTGACGAAGCCGGGTCGGAGAGCGGCGGGAAACGCAGCGAGCGGCACGGCTAAAGCCGTCGGCGGTGTCGCGACGGGCGCTGCAAACAGCGTTGGCAAGGCGGCGAAAAAGCGTTCGAGAGATGTCGGCACGCTGCTGATGGATTCGCTCGTTGCTTACGGGATCAGACTGATCGATGAGATCCTCGATGGCACGCGCGCCGGGAAAGACGCGCTTGAAGACCTGGGCGACAGCGCCGCGGCCAAGGCCCGCAGCGCCAAGCGCGATGCACAATACGCCGCCGGCACCGCCGCCGATGCGACACGCACGGTCACCCAGCGCACACGCCGCCGCGCCGCGCGCGCCGCTCGCGACCTCAGAAACCGCGTATCGGGTTAACGCGGGACGCGACAACGATTGATAAGCCTTTGGTAGGCTTGCGCCGCGCGTCCGCTTGGCTATGGGCTGCCTCACGTCCCACGCACGGCCAGCAAGGGCCGGCTAGAAAAAGGCTTTAGGCATGGAAGAAGCAACCCCGACACAGCGCCTCCACCTTGTTATGGGTGGCCGGGTAAAGGATCCGCGCGGCCACGAATTCGTCGATCCCGAAGGCATTCACACGGTCGGCGTCTACAGCTCCTACGAGGCCGCGGTCGAAGCCTGGCGCGCGCAGGCGCAGCGCACCGTGGACGATGCGGAAATGAAATATGTGGTGGTGCACATCCACAAGCTGCTGACGCCGGAAGTCTGAGGCTTTGGTCGTGTCGGGCCCCTTCCCCGGCCCCTTCCCCGTCCCCTGCCTCGCACCGCGACCTCTTGGCCTACTCGATCCGCGCCTTTCGCGATGAAGACGCCCAAGCGCTAAGCGCGCTTGCTTTGGCGGCGATCCGCGTGGTCGGCGCGCGCGGATACTCAAAGCAACAAGTCGAGGCTTGGTCCGCGCGGCACGGCGGAGCGGCGATGTATCGCGAACGCGCAGCGCAGGGACACGCGGTGTTCGTCGCAGTGGACGATACCGATTGCCCCGTCGCATACGCGTTGCTCGAACCCGATGGTCATCTTGACCGGCTCTACAACCACCCCGATCATACCCGCCGGGGCTTGGCCGCCGCGCTGTTGCAGGCGGCTGAAGACCACGCGCGGGGGAAAGGGATTGAGCGCCTCTACACCGAGGCAAGCGAACTCGCCAGACCGGCGTTTGAGCGCGCCGGATACGGCGTCACGCACCGCCGGGACTTCACCATTGAAGGTCCGAACGGCGCGGTGCCGATCCATAACTACGCAATGGAGAAGCGGCTGAAGGCTCGCACCACCACCCCCTGACCCCCTCCTTTTAGGGAGCGGGATTGGGTTTACGCCAGATCAAAGATCCTCCCCTCCGTTGAGGGAGGGGTTGGGGGTGGGTGTGCGACGCGGCTAAAGCCGCGAGCCGTCAAACGAATTCGATCTTTTCGACAAGGTAAAACTTGTCGCCCGAAGGCACCGTCACCTCAATCTCTTCGCCCACCTGCTTGCCGATCATCGCGCGGGCGATTGGCGAGGTGTAGGAAATGCGGCCCTGCGATGCGTCGGCTTCGGTCTGGCCCACGATCTGATACTTGACCGGCTTGTCGTCCTCATCGAGCAGGGTGACGGTCGCGCCAAAGATGACCTTGTCGCCCGACAGCGTCTTGGGATCGATAATCTGCGCGCGGCTGATCTTGTCTTCCAGATCGCCGATCTGCGCCTCGACCTGGCCCTGGCGTTCCTTGGCGGCGTGATATTCCGCGTTTTCCGACAGATCGCCATGCGCGCGGGCTTCTTCGATTGCATCGACAATGCGGGGGCGTTCCTCGCGCAGCGTCTTGAGGTCAGCGGTCAGCCGCTCATAACCCTCAGCCAGCATCGGAACCTTTTCCATCGTTGCCATTACCGTCTCTTTCCTAGTCAGGCGTTCGGCCCGCCCGCTTCCGATCGAAGCGTCATTTCAACCGCTACCGCCCTTTGATGAGCGGCCCGCCTGCATCGAAATGTGGGGGGATCGAACGTAATCGTTTAGCTATAATAGTCCTGGAGCGAGCGAACTTCAAGCTGATCGGGTTCAATCGCCGCAATCGCCGCCGCCGCGGCGCGCGCGCCGGCCGCCGTGGTGTAGTACGGAACCTTCTTCTCCAACGCGGTTGCGCGGATCGATTTGGAATCGAGCAGCGACTGCCAGCCCTCTGTGGTGTTGAAGACCAGCGCCACGTCCCCATCGATGATCCGGTCCACAATATGCGGCTGCCCTTCGGCAACCTTGTTGATCCGCTCGACCGCCAGATCATGCTCGGCCAGATAGCTCTGCGTTCCGCCGGTCGCGATGACGGTAAAGCCATAATCCAGCAGGTCGCGAACCGCGGGCACGATCAACGCCCTGTCGGACTTGCGCACCGAGACAAACACCGTCCCCTCGCGCGGGAGGTCCATGCCAGCGCCGATCTGCGCCTTGAGGAAAGCGACCTCGAAATTGCGATCGATGCCCATCACTTCGCCGGTGGACTTCATTTCGGGGGTGAGCACCGTGTCCGCGCCGGGGAAACGGCTGAACGGGAACACCGCCTCCTTGACCGCCACGTAATCCAGCTCGCGCTTGAAGGGTTCGAACTGGCTGAGCTTTTCGCCCGCCATCACGCGCGCGGCGATCTTGGCCACGGGTTGCCCGATCGCCTTGGCGACGAAAGGCACCGTGCGGCTGGCGCGCGGGTTGACCTCGATAAGGTAAACCTGCCCGTCCTTGACCGCGAATTGCACGTTCATCAGCCCCTTGACCTGCAAGGCGCGGGCGAGCGCGTCGGCCTGGCTCTCCATTTCCGCGATGATATCGGCGGACAAGGAATGCGGCGGCAGCGAGCACGCGCTGTCACCCGAATGGACGCCCGCTTCCTCGATATGCTGCATGACGCCCGCGATGCGCACCTCCTCGCCATCGCACAGCGCATCGACGTCGCATTCGATGGCGTCGCGCAGATACTGGTCGACCAGCACCGGGCTATCGCCCGAGACATTGACGGCGGTCTTGATGTAGTCATCGAGCTGCGCTTCGGAATCGACGATCTCCATCGCGCGTCCGCCCAGCACGAAAGACGGGCGCAGCAGCACCGGATAGCCGATCCGCGCAGCCACGGCAGCGGCCTCGTCGCGGGTGTAGGCGATGCCGTTCTCGGGCTGTTTGAGGCGCAGCTTGTTGACGAGCTTGGCAAAGCGTTCGCGGTCTTCGGCGTGGTCGATCGCGTCGGGACTGGTGCCAAGGATCGGAACACCGGCGTCCTCCAGCGCCTGAGCGAGCTTGAGCGGCGTCTGGCCGCCAAATTGCACGATAACGCCGGCAAGCTCACCCGATTGCTGTTCAACCCGCAGGATTTCGAGCACATCCTCAGCCGTCAGCGGCTCGAAATAGAGCCGGTCGGAGGTGTCGTAATCGGTCGAGACTGTCTCCGGGTTGCAATTGACCATGATCGTCTCATAGCCCTGTTCCGCAAGCGCGAAGCAGGCGTGAACGCAGCAATAGTCGAACTCGATCCCCTGCCCGATCCGGTTCGGTCCGCCGCCCAGAATGACGACCTTCTTGCGATCCGAGGGCGCCGCCTCGCATTCCGGCTCGCCAAAGCTGGGCGCTTCGTAGGTCGAGTACATGTAAGGCGTCACCGCTTCGAACTCGGCCGCGCAGCTGTCGATGCGCTTGAACACCGGGGTCACGCCCAGCTTGTGGCGAAGCGCGCGCACTTCGTCTGCGCTGGTCGCGCCCGCCATCGCCTGGAGCGCGTCGTGCAGCAGGCCGGAGCGCTTCGCCTGCGTCTCGGCCAGCCCGTCCCGCACGCCCACCGAGCGCACCGCGAGCGTCGCGAGGCGCTGATCGGAAAAGCCCATCGCCTTGAGCTCACGCAAACGCTCAGCGTCGGTCGGCAGCCCTTCGCTCTGCACTTCGCTTTCGGCGGCGATGATCGCCTCGATCTGGCGCAGGAACCACGGATCGAAGCTGGTCACCGCGTGGATTTCCTCAAGCGTCAGCCCCTCGCGAAAGGCCTGCGCGATCTGGAGGATCCGCTCGGGCGTCCGACGGCTCAGCGCGGCGGTGATCACGTCTTTCGCGACCCCCTCCAGCGCCATCACGCGGTTGAACCCGTCGAGCCCCGTCTCAAGCCCGCGCAGCGCCTTTTGCATGCTTTCGGCAAAATTGCGCCCGATCGCCATGACCTCGCCGACCGACTTCATCGCGGTGGAAAGCCTTGGCTCGGTGCCCTTGAATTTCTCGAAGGCAAAGCGCGGGATCTTGGTCACGACGTAATCGATCGTCGGCTCAAAGCTGGCGGGCGTCGCGCCGGTGATCTCGTTGGTGATCTCGTCGAGCGTGTATCCCACCGCCAGCTTGGCCGCGACCCGCGCAATCGGAAAGCCGGTCGCTTTCGAGGCGAGCGCCGAGGAGCGCGAGACGCGCGGATTCATCTCGATCACGATCAGGCGGCCATCCTTCGGGTTCACAGCGAATTGCACGTTCGAACCGCCCGTCTCCACCCCGATCTCGCGCAGCACCAGAATGCTGGCGGTGCGCATGATCTGGTATTCCTTGTCGGTCAGGGTCAGCGCCGGGGCGACCGTGATCGAATCCCCGGTGTGCACGCCCATCGGATCGACATTCTCGATCGAGCAGATGATGATCGCGTTGTCCGCGCGGTCGCGCACCACCTCCATCTCGTATTCCTTCCAACCGAGCAGCGATTCCTCGATCAGCACTTCGGTGGTGGGCGAGGCGGCGAGCCCCTCGGAAACGATCTTGTCGAACTCCTGCCTATTGTAAGCGATTCCCCCGCCCGTGCCGCCGAGCGTGAAGGAGGGGCGAATGATCGCAGGGAGCCCTGTGTGATCGATGATCGCGCGCGCTTCCTCCAGCGTGTTGGCGACGCCCGACCGCGCGCTCTCCAGGCCGATGGAATCCATCGCCTCGCGAAAGCGCTGGCGGTTTTCCGCCTTGTCGATCGCGTCGGCCTTCGCGCCGATCATCTCGACGCCGTGCTCGGCCAGAACCCCCATTTCGTCGAGCTTGAGCGCGCAATTGAGCGCCGTCTGCCCGCCCATGGTCGGCAGCAGCGTGTCGGGCTTTTCCTTGGCGATGATCTTGGCGACGATCTCGGGCGTGATCGGCTCGATATAGGTCGCGTCGGCAAACTCGGGATCGGTCATGATCGTCGCCGGGTTCGAGTTCACCAGGATCACCCGGTAGCCCTCCTCCTTCAGCGCCTTGATCGCCTGCGTGCCCGAATAGTCGAACTCGCACGCCTGCCCGATAATGATCGGCCCCGCGCCAATCACGAGGATGGAGGAGATGTCGGTGCGTTTGGGCATTCTTGTTGTCTCTCTGGCGCTTAATCGTTGTCCGCCGAAGCGCCGCTGTCGGTCTCTTCGGGATCGGGAATGGCCTTGGGTCTTAGCTGATAGCGCTCCCAGGAAACCGCGATCAGCCGCATGTTTTCCTGTTGGCGCGCGCAGCCCGATTTGAGGATCTGCGTTGACGGCTGCGCCTGGCCGCGCACTCGATACAGGCTTGGGTCACGCCCAAGGAAAAACGCGCCCTTCTGGTCGACCTCCATCTGCATGAAGCGTTCGACCGCAGTGCTCGTCCGGTTCGTTTCCTGCATCAGACGCGTGCCCGCCGTGTCATCGGTCCCCGGCACCGTCAGCGCCTTGATCGCGGCAAGGTCAAGCTTGGTCACGTCATAGGTGAAGGTCGGCACCCACAGACCCGATGAGGTGCGCAGCTCTTCGGATTGCTGATAGGTCAGGCTGGTGCGCACCCGCCCTTGGCACACGCCTTCGTCTTCATCGCCGACGCGCGGGTCCTCAGGGAACAGAAGGCTGCACCCACCCAGAGCGAGCGCGGCGAAAGGTAGACAGAGCTGCGCGCGCATCACGTGTTTCCCCCCGGCACAAAAGCGTAGCTGATCTTCGTGTAGCGATAGACGTATGGCAGCACGTCGGGCTGTGACACACCCCGGCCCGTGACAAAGGTGCAGTTGCGGCGGATATCTATCAGCCGTTGATCATCGCGCACAAGGATATAGCTGAGCACGTAATGCTCGCGCGGATTGCCGCGGCGCCCCACAACGTCGAGCTGGCGGGTGTCCTCTCCGATATCGCGCAAGCGATCAATATCGCGAAACCCCTGCCGCTCGCGCGCCTCAGCCACCTGCGCGTGGAGCGCGTCGGGATCGAACGCCTCCTCGGCAAAGGCCTGATCGGTGGCGACAACCTTGCAATCCATGCGGCCAGCGACCGGCTTGTCGGTGTCTTCCCTGAAGAGGATCGGGCGCCAGAAGGCGAGGATCGGCAGGCCGCCGGGCCCCGCTTCGATTCTGATGGAGCCATCGCCCTGGAAGGCGACGCCGTCCACGATTTCCGCGCCGGGCCAGGTGGAGGACGGCGGAGGTGTCATAGGGTTCGCCGGGGCCGGGTTTTGCGCGGCGAGAGGGGTTGCGAAGAGAGCGGCGGCCATCAACGCCGTACCCCCACCCCTAACCCCTCCCCACAGGGAGGGGAAAGGGCGGGTAACCGCGCGAATATGTGGTATGGGCCCCTTCCCCCGGGGGAAGGGGTTGGGGATGGGGGTACGACCTTGCCAAAAAAGCGTTTGACCGAGGTGGCGCGCAACCTGCGCAACAACCCGACCGACGCCGAACGCGCGCTCTGGTCTCACATCAGAAACCGCGACCTGTTCGGCATCAAGTTCACCCGCCAGTGCCCCATCGGTGATCACGTCGTCGATTTCGCTTGCCGCAGCCTGCGCCTCGCCATCGAATGCGACGGGGGGCAGCACTCCGAAGAGGGCGACGCGGGGAGAACCGTAGCCATCGAAGCCCTCGGCTATCGCGTCATCCGCTTCTGGAATAACGACATTCTCGCCAACATGGACGGCGTCCTGCAAACCATCGGCCGAGAAATCGAAATAGCGCGAAACGCCTGAGTCCCCTCCTTCAAGGCAGGGGGTTGGAGGTGGGTGCGCGACGCCCGGGAAGAAGCCCTTCCCCATCACCGCCGGCCCCCCATCCCCGGCCCTTCCCCAAGGGGAAGGGAGTGTTGAGCGAGACGTCTCACCCCAGACCCCCGACGAACTTCTCGAACAGGTAGAAGCTGTCCTGCGGCCCGGGCGAGGCTTCCGGGTGGTACTGCACGCCGAACGCCTTCTTCCCCTTCACCGCTATCCCGCAATTCGAGCCGTCGAACAGGCTTACATGGGTCTGCTCGAGGGTGTCGGGCAGAGTGTCCGCATCGACCGCAAAGCCGTGGTTCATGCTGGTGATCTCGACAAGCCCGGTGGTCTCGCCCCATCCCTCGCCCACCCGCTGAACCGGATGGTTCGCGCCGCGATGGCCCTGGTGCATCTTCACCGTCTTCGCGCCCGCGGCGAGCGCGAGCATCTGGTGGCCCAGGCAAATGCCGAAGATCGGCATGTCCGCCTCCAGCAGTTTGCGGATCACCGGCACCGCGTATTCGCCGGTCGCTGCGGGGTCTCCGGGGCCGTTGGAGAGGAACACGCCGTCCGGCTTCAGCGCCATGATCGCGTCGAAATCGGTCTTGGCCGGGACCACCGTCACCTTCGCGCCAGCGCGCGCGAGGTTGCGGAAGATGTTGTCCTTCGCCCCGTAATCGACCGCGACCACATGCGGCGTGCTCGACCAGTCGGCGCGGGTGTAGCCATGGCCAAGCCGCCAGTATCCCCCGCCCCAGTCTTCCTTGGCATCGCGCGTGGCGGTGATGGCCAGGTCGAGGCCTTCGAGCCCTTCCCACTCGCGCGCCTCGGCCAGAAGCGCGGGGATATCGAAGACCCCCTTGGGCGAATGCGCGATCACCGCGTTGGGTGCGCCGGACAGGCGCACACGGCGGGTGAGCGCGCGCGTGTCCACGCCCGACAGCCCGATCTTGCCGTTCGTCTCCATCCACGCGGCGAAATTCTCCATCGCGCGAAAATTGCTGGGTTTGGTCACATCCTCGCGGGTGATGCAGCCCACCGCGCTGGCGACGCCCTTGGCGCTCTCGACGTCTTCCGGGTTCGCGCCGACATTGCCGATATGCGGAAAGGTGAAGGTGACGATCTGGCTCGCATAGGAGGGATCGGTCATCACCTCCTGATAGCCCGTCATCGCGGTGTTGAAGCACACCTCCCCCACCGCGTGTCCGCTGGCGCCAAAGCCCTTGCCCCACACCACCGTGCCATCGGCCAGAACGAGGCAACCCGTCGCGCCTTTTGGTTGCGCAGGAGTGGAGGCAGCAGAAGCCATGAGCGGGCCCTTCCCAGTGAGGTTTTCCAGCGATGTCGCTAAGTCTCATGCGCTAGGCGCGAGGCCGGTGCACGTCAACCTAGCCTCTTGGGGGATGACAGGTTAGAGACGCGCTCAACACCGTTTCATCCACAATGTATCGAAATTGCACAAAGTATGATCAGAGACGACATCAAGGCCGCAACCATCACCGCGATGAAAGCCAAGCAGAAGGAACGCACCGCCGCGCTCCGCCAGATAAGCGCCAAGATCAAGGATCGCGATATCGAGGAGCGCACCAGCGGCAAGGACATCGATGACGACGCGCTGGTGACGAGTGTGCTGCAAAAGATGGCCAAGCAGCGCCGCGAATCGATCGAGATGTACGAAAAGGGCGGGCGCGAAGAACTCGCCGCCGCCGAAGCCGCTGAGCTCGCCGTGATCGAGGAGTTCCTGCCGCAGATGATGAGCGAGGAAGAGACCAGGGCCGCGATCGAGGCGATCAAAGCCGAAACCGGCGCGTCGAGCATGAAGGACATGGGCCAGGTGATGGGCGCGCTCAAAGCCAAGCACGGCGCAGTGCTCGACGGGAAGCTGGCGAGTGGACTTGTGAAAGCGGCTTTGAGCTAGGCTCCCACAGGTCCTTCGAGACGGGCCTTCGACAAGCTCAGTCCCTCCTCTAAATGAGCGGAGGTTTTCCAGTTCTCCCGCTCATCCTGAGGAGCGAGGACACAGTCCGAGCGTCTCGAAGGACCGATCGCACGTAAGACTTCGACAAGTGTCCACAGGGAGTGTAAAACTCATGTCTGGAACTGCTCGACACAACGTACCACAAAGGGCACCTTTTAATCATGACTATCACCCCTCAATGGAAAGACGAACTGCGCGCGCGCGTCACCCTTTCCACAGTGGTGAACCGCACGACCAAGCTCACGAAGGCCGGGCGCGAGTGGAAGGCGTGCTGCCCTTTCCACAATGAGAACACGCCCAGCTTTTACGTCAACGACGAGAAGCAGTTCTACCATTGCTTCGGCTGCGGCGCTCACGGCGATGTCATCACCTGGATGATCGAGCAGCGCGGCTTTTCCTTCATGGACGCGATCAAGGAGCTGGCTGAGGAAGCGGGGATGGAAGTGCCCCGCCCCGATCCGCAAGCCGCGAAGAAAGCGGAGAAGCGCGCCGAGCTGGTCGATGTGACGACCGCGGCGCAGGGCTGGTTCGTCGATCGCCTAAAAGGGCCTGAGGGCCGCACGGCGCTCGATTATTTGCGCGGGCGCGGGCTCACGGACGAAACCTTGCGCGAATTCGGCTTTGGCTACGCGCCCGAGGACAAGCAGGCGCTCTCATCCGCGCTTTCAAGCTTCGAGCCCCAAATGCTGGCCGAGAGCGGCATGCGCATCGTCACCGAGGACGGCAAGGCCTATGACCGCTTTCGCGGCCGCGTCATGCTCCCGATTCAGGACCAGCGCGGACGCGTCATCGCTTTCGGGGGCCGCATCCTCGACAAACGAGAGGGCGTGGCGAAGTATCTGAATTCGCCCGATACCCCGCTGTTCGACAAGGGGCGCACGCTCTACAACCTGCACCGCGCCGCCCCCGCCTCGCGCCAGAGCGGGCGTGTGATTGTGGTCGAAGGCTATATGGACGTCGTCGCGCTCGCGCAGGCGGGGTTCCCGGACGCCGTCGCGCCGCTCGGCACCGCGCTCACCGAGACGCAGCTTGAGATGCTCTGGCGGCTGGTCGAGACACCGGTGCTGTGTTTTGACGGCGACGCCGCCGGACAGCGCGCTGCAATGCGCGCTATCTCCCGCGCGCTCCCCATGCTTGCGCCCATGCGCAGCCTTAGCATTGTGCGCCTGCCCGCCGGGCTTGACCCCGACGATCTGATCAAGGCGCAAGGCCCAAGGGCGATGGGACGCCTGCTCGCCAGACCCAAGAGCCTGCTCGATGCCCTTTGGGAAGCCGAAAGAGACGCACAGCCGCTCACCAGCCCGGAGGCCAAAGCGGGTCTCAAGGCGCGGCTGATGGAGCACGTGGGCACAATCGAGGACGCCGACATTCGCGCGCTCTACCGCCGCGAATTGCTCGATCGTTTCTCGGCTTTCGCCTATCCTCCCCGTCCGGCGCGCAGCGCGACGCCTCGCCGCGAAGGGCGCGGGGCATGGAACGCTCGCGCCAGCGCGCCCCAGCCACTGACCCCCGCCGCGCGCAGCGCGCTCCAAAGGCTGCTTTCACACGGCCAGAGGGAAGGGCTTTTGAGCGCCGTTATCGCCGGTCTTCTGCGCCATCCGGGTGAGATCGAGCGCCACGCCGAAGCGCTTTCACGGCTCGCCCAGATCGACCCCGCAACCGCGCCGATCATTGAATCGTTGATCGAGCTCACCGAAACGCTTGATTCGCGCGATCAAACCGCCATATTCGACCAGCACGGCTTACCCGCCCCACCGGACGACTTGCGATACGCCTTCCTGAGAGAAGGCCCTGACACCGGAGACGCGCGCGAGGAACTGGCCGAGGCTGTGGCGTTGCTTGTTCAGAAGCCGGCTCTCGAGGCGGCTCTGGCCGGGACAATCGCGCGGTTTGACGAAGACCCGGAAGGGAGCTTTGCCGAACAGGCGCGGCTGCGCAAACAGCTCACCGCTGTCGAAGAGCGTCTCAAGGCTTTTGGCCGCCGCAAGGCTGCCGCCGGTTTTGCAGAAGACGCCTCGAACGGCGACACGGACAAGGTCGCGTAGCGCTCAGGGGCGCACACGTGGCGGGAACGGGATAAACGCGCAAGGGTAGCCACCAGTAACGCCCCTGTCGCATTAACGGATTGACGACGTACATGGCTTCGACCGCAAAAACCCAAGACAAAGAAGACGCTCCGCTGATCGACCTCAACGAGGCCTCGGTGAAGAAGCTGATGACCAAGGCCAAGAAAAAGGGCTACATCACCTATGATGAGCTCAACGAGGCCTTGCCGTCGGGCGAAATGAGCCCCGATCAGATCGAGGACATCCAGACCGCGCTTTCGGAAATGGGCGTGCAGATCGTCGAAAACGACGAGGAGGCGGAAGCCGAGGCGGAAGCGGAAGCCGAGGTCGAGGAAATGTCGGTTGGCGAAGGCGCCGACGACAAGAAGGACGCCAAAGCCGCTGCCAAGCCTGCGGCCAAGAAAACGGGCACGGGCGAGCGCACCGATGATCCGGTGCGCATGTATCTGCGCGAAATGGGCGCGGTCGAGCTGCTCAGCCGCGAAGGCGAAATCGCGATCGCCAAGCGGATCGAAGCGGGCCGCGACATGATGATCATGGGGCTGTGCGAAAGCCCGATCACCTTTCACGCCATCATCCAGTGGTCCGAGGCGCTGAACGCCGAAGACATGCAGCTGCGCGAAATCCTCGACCTCGACGCGATGCTCTCCAAGGAACCTCCGCCCGACAAGATGGAAGAGGAGAACGAGGACGATTCCGGTGAAATCTCCGAAGAGACCGCCGGTCCGACCATCGTGGATGACGACGACAGCGACACCGACGACGAGAACGAGGACGGCGAAGACGGCGAAGAAGGTTCCTCCAAGAAGGACGACGAAGAGGAGGAGGACAACACTCTTTCCCTCGCCCAGATGGAAGCCGCGCTCAAGCCCGAAGCCATCGAACGCTTCGCGCGCATCACCAAGCTGTTCAAGACCTTCGAGAAATTGCAGGCCGAGCGGGTCGACACGCTGGCGGCGGGCAACGACTTCCCCAAGGCCAAGGAAAAGAAGTACGAGGATCTGGGCGAGCAGCTGACGGCGGAAGTCGAAAGCATGCAGTTCCACGCGACCAAGATCGAGTTTCTGGTCGACAACCTCTACGCCTTCAATCGTCGCCTGACCGCGCTGGGCGGCCAGATGCTGCGCCTTGCCGAACGGCACAAGATCAAGCGCATCGATTTCCTCAAATCCTATGTCGGCAACGAGCTTGACGACAGCTGGATCGCGGCGAACGCCAAGAAGGACAAGAAGTGGGCCGCCTTTGCCGAGAAGGAAGAGGCCGCGATTGACCGCATTCGCGCCGAAATCACCGATATCGCCGCGCAGACCGGCATGGCGCTCCCCGAGTTTCGCCGCATCGTCAACATGGTGCAAAAGGGCGAGCGCGAGGCGCGTATCGCGAAGAAGGAAATGGTCGAGGCGAACCTGCGCCTCGTGATCTCCATCGCCAAGAAATACACCAATCGCGGCCTGCAATTCCTTGATCTTATTCAGGAAGGCAATATCGGCCTGATGAAGGCGGTCGACAAGTTCGAGTACCGCCGCGGCTACAAGTTCTCGACCTACGCGACGTGGTGGATCCGGCAGGCGATCACCCGCTCGATCGCGGACCAGGCGCGCACGATCCGCATCCCGGTCCACATGATCGAGACGATCAACAAGCTGGTGCGCACGTCGCGCCAGTTCCTCCACGAGGAAGGCCGCGAGCCGACGCCAGAAGAAATGGCCGCGCGCCTTTCGATGCCGCTGGAGAAGGTGCGCAAGGTGATGAAGATCGCCAAAGAGCCGATCAGCCTCGAAACCCCTATCGGGGACGAGGAGGATTCGCATCTGGGCGATTTCATCGAGGACAAGAACGCGGTCATCCCGGTCGACGCCGCGATCCAGGCGAACCTCAAGGAAACTGTCACCCGCGTCCTCGCCTCGCTCACCCCGCGCGAAGAACGCGTGCTGCGCATGCGCTTCGGCATCGGGATGAACACCGACCACACGCTGGAAGAGGTCGGCCAGCAATTCTCGGTGACCCGCGAACGGATCAGGCAGATCGAGGCGAAAGCGCTAAGGAAGCTAAAGCATCCGAGCCGGAGTAGGAAGATGCGGAGCTTCTTGGATCAGTAACGACAGATATGGCTTGGAAATCAAAACCCTTCACCGACGACAATTGGGCTGCTGTCCGGGACAGATTTGACATTTTGTTCGCCGCGCTTGGTTCGCCTGAGAGCATGGCGTTGTTGCTCAAGGGAAGCAAAGCTCTCGGACAGCAAGAGTTGTATCTGTTTTCGGATGACCCAAGCCATGCAAACTCACTCAGCGATGGTGGTTGGGAAGAAGCCGGACCTCCCGAAGGGGACAAGGTCACGCTCCTGACAGGAGACGCTGGATTCTGTAAGAAGCATGGGATCGTGCTAGGGCTCTGATCTGCTCTCTAGGCGGGGAACTGATTTCTCGCCGTTCATTCGGAATTGATCGATGTCCAAATCTGCCGAACCGATCACCATCGCCATAACCAGCCAGAAGGGCGGCTCGGGCAAGACCACGCTCGCCGTTCACCTTGCGACCCGCGCGGCGCAGGCTAAGTTTGAAAGCTGTGTGATCGACACCGACCCGCAGGCGACGGCGGCGGCGTGGTCCGATTGGCGCGGGGACTTTTTGCCTGTGGTAGTCACCAGTCCGCCAGCCCGGCTCGCGCGGACCATTGCCAGCGCTCAGAAAAACGGCGTCGATTTCGTCGTCATCGACACGCCCCCGCACGCCGACGCCGCTGCGCGCGAGGCGATCAAAGCGGCCGATATCGTCCTCATCCCCACCAAGCCGCGCGCCTTCGATCTCGCCGCGCTGGAGCCCGTCGCCGACCTTGTGAGCTTCGCCAGGAAACCCGCTTATGTGGTGCTCAATTCCGTTCCCTCGGGCGCGACCGTGCTGACCGGGGAGGCGCAATCGGCGGCGAAGGAGATGGGCTTCGACATCTGCCCCGTGGCGCTGGGCGATCGCGCGGCCTTCCACCGCTCGGTTGCCAAGGGCGACACGGCGACCGAAACCAAGCCCGACAGCAAGGCGGCCAAAGAGATCGACGCCTTGTGGAAATGGCTGACCAAGGAGCTCAAGAAGCTCGGCTGACGCGCGCTTGTCGCCCACCGCCTTAGGGTCTAGGGCCGCCACACGCGACGCGGCGCCCACGCTTTTTCCCACTCGAAGGCTTCAAAGGGACAGGATGCAAGCCAACCCCCTTCCGCTGATCTGCGCCTATGAGAACCGGCCCGAATGCGAAGACGGCGTGCGCGTCCTGGTCGCCAGCCTCAAGAAAGCGATCCCGCATGCGCGCCTGCGACTGTACCACAATCCCGCGCGCGAGGATTTTGCCGACTGGATTGCCCGGTACCCTGGGGTCGATTGGCGGCCCGCGCAGCTCCCGGCCTCGACCAGTTGGAACGTCAAGCCCGAGATCCTGACCGCGGCCTTCGATGACGGCTACGAGGACGTGATCTGGCTGGACGCCGATCTGCTGGTGGCGCGCGATTTTTCCGATTTCCTCGCGCAGTGCCCCAATGACGCGCTGATCGCGACCGAAGAGGCGAGTTGGGGCGCCTGGGACGACAGCCATCACCGCCGCACGCGCGGGTGGCTGCTTGAGCCGGGGCGCCAATTGCCGTTCACGGTCAATTCCTGCTTCCTGCGCGTGACCAGCCACCATCGGGGCCTGATCGAGGCGTGGCAGGAGCTGTTGTCGAGGCCCGAATACAAGGCCGCTCAGGCCGCCGAGTGGCACACCCGCCCGGCGCATATGATGGGCGATCAGGACGTGCTGACCGCGCTACTGGGTTCGCGCGAATTTGCCGATATCGATGTCCGCTTCCTGAGGCGCGGGCGGCATATCCTGCAACTCTTCGGGCCGCTGGGGTTCACCCTCAATGAGCGGTTGCAGGTCGCACGCGCGGGGCTTCCGCTGATCATTCACGCGCAGGGTACCAAGCCGTGGAAGCCCCCCGCACCTGACGGCTCGCGGCGCTGGTATGGCCGCCTGTTCGACATCTATCAGGACACCTCGGCCTACATCATGTTCGTGGAGAAGCATCTGGCCGAGGAAACGCGCTTTGCATGGCTGGCGCCAAGATCGAGCGCCGGCGCGCTCCTGCGCAAACTGGGCTTGGGGAGCATCAGCCTTGCCGGCGCACCGATTGCGGCGATCTTTGATGCCGTCTGGCAACCGCGCCGTCTGTTGAGGCGGTTGCGGCTGCGCGGGTGAGCGCGGCCAGAACCATACCTCGATCCGCACCGGCGCCGCGCGGCCTTCACGGACCGAAACGCCCGGCGACCCTTCGGCCACCGAGCCCGGCCGTGCGTCAATAGCGTCGACCGCGATCGTCGTTGTAGCTGCGGGGGCGCAGCGGGTATTTCAGCCGATAATCCTCGGCCACTTCCGGCGCGGGCGCGCGCGGGAGCGAGGCGAACTTTCTGGCGATCTTGCCAAGCTTCTCAGGCGGGATTTCGGACCATTCGAGTGTGTTGCGCGCAGTAAGTCCGAAGTCACCCGCCACAGTCAGTTCGCCCTCACGCACCTCGAACACCGGCGAACCTTCGTCATAACCGCGGCTCGGGAACGAGACGGTCTCGCCAATACCGGCAAATTTCACATCGGCGAGGCACCGCTCATTGGGTGCGGGCACCTTTTCACACTTCGCCCCGTGCCCGACAAGACGGTAGCGGCCCGCGGGCAACTGGACCGCGAGCGGCTTGTACTTGGTGGTCGAATTGCCTCCCATGCTCAGGCTGCTTTCCTTGCGGGAAACCCGGATGAGATCGGCCTCGTTGGCGATGTCACCGCCCTCACGCAGAAACCAGACATTGAGCTCGGCAAGAAGAAACAGCTCGCTGCGCACCGAAACGATCACCGCGCCATGGCCCGGATCGAGCGCGGAGGCTCTTGAGACCTTCTCTGGCACACGCCCCGGATCGTTCGCCGCTGCGCGAGCCGGGGCGAGCGGAACGGCGCACAGCGCCGCAAGCGCGAGCAACAGGGCGGCCAGTCGCGTCCCTGTACGTCTCACAAGCCTGTACCGCTCACAAGCGCCTGGGGTCGGATCGAACTCATGGGCACGGAACGTTACCGATTGCGCATCGCGCCGCAAGCCCTCGGCGCAAGACCTGTGCGCAAGCGGCTTCGCGTTTTCCACGCGCGATACTTCTGCGCGATTTTCATGCGCGCGAAAGCGCTGCGTCGAAAACTGCATTTTGGCCACTGGAGTGTTGCCGCGCCCTCCCCTATGAAGCGCGCATGCGTATTGCCATTGCTTCCGATCACGCCGCGACCGAGATGAAGGCGCAGCTTGCCGAATGGCTCATGGATGAGGGCCACGAAGTCGCCGACCTTGGCCCAGAGCCCGGCGCGAGCGTCGATTATCCCGATTACGGCTATCGCCTCGCCGAGATCATCGCCGATGGAACCGCCGAGTGCGGTGTTGCGCTGTGCGGATCGGGCATCGGTATCTCGATCAGCGTCAACCGGCATCCGGCGGTGCGGTGCGCGCTGGTGTCCGAACCGCTGTCCGCCGCCCTCGCTCGCGAACACAACGACGCCAACGCGATTGCGCTTGGCGCGCGGCTGATCGGCATCGAAATGGCAAAGTCGTGCGTAGCTACCTTTCTGAACACCGAATTTGCCGACGCGGGCAATCCTGATGGCCGCCATCAGCGCCGCGTTGCCAAGCTTGGCACCCCGCCCAACCTGCCCGATCATATCGAGACCCATCAATGAGCACTCAGCCCTCCCACCTCACGGACCCGATGCACGGCTTCTGGCATGACGATCTCGCCACCGCGGATCCGGATATCGCCGCGGCCATCGAGAAAGAGCTTGACCGCCAGCGCGACAAGATCGAGCTGATCGCGAGCGAGAATATCGCGTCCAGAGCGGTGCTCGAGGCGACCGGCAGCGTGTTCACCAACAAATACGCCGAGGGCTATCCGGGCAAGCGCTATTACGGCGGCTGCGAATACGCCGATGTGGTCGAAACGCTGGCAATTGATCGCGCTAAGCAATTGTTCGGATGCCATTTCGCCAATGTGCAGCCCAATTCCGGCAGCCAGATGAACCAGGCGGTGTTTCTCGCGCTGCTGGAGCCGGGCGACACGTTCATGGGGCTCGACCTCAATTCCGGCGGGCACCTGACGCACGGGTCGCCGGTCAATATGAGCGGCAAGTGGTTCAACCCCGTGAGCTACGGCGTTCGCCAGGATGACGAGCTGATCGACATGGACGACGTGGCCGCGACCGCGCGCGAGCACAAGCCAAAGGTGATCATCTGCGGCGGCACCGCCTATTCGCGGACATGGGATTTCGCCCGTTTCCGCGAAATTGCCGATGAAGTGGGCGCGATCCTTTTGTGCGACATGAGCCACATTTCCGGACTTGTTGCGGGCGGCGCCCACCCCTCGCCCTTCCCGCACTGCGATATCGTCACCTCGACGACGCATAAGAGCCTGCGCGGCCCGCGCTCCGGCATCATCTTGTGGAACGATGAGAAATACACCAAGCCGCTCAACATGGCGGTCTTTCCCGGCCTTCAGGGTGGCCCCCTCATGCACGTGATCGCGGCAAAAGCCGTCGCTTTCCGCGAAGCGCTGACCCCCGAATTCAAGGCCTATGCGCACCGCATCGTCGAGAACGCGCGCGCTCTGGCGGCGAGCCTTGAAGAGAACGGTTTGCGCATCTGTTCGGGCGGCACGGACAATCATTCGATGCTGGTCGATCTCACCGCCAAAGGCGTGACCGGCAAGGACGCCGAAAAGGGCCTCGATCGCGCCTGGCTCACCTGCAACAAGAACGGGATCCCGTTCGATACGCGCTCTCCCTTTGTCACCAGCGGCGTGCGTCTGGGCACACCGGCGGGCACAACGCGCGGCTTTGGCCCGGTCGAGTTCCGCACAGTGGGCGCGCTGATCGCAGAGGTCGTGGACGGCCTCTCCCAGAACGGCGCTGAGGGCGACGCGCAGGTGGAAGAAAGCGTGCGCGCGCGCGTGAGCGAACTGTGCGCCGATTTTCCCGTATATCCCGGCAAGTGAGGCGAAGGTGAGCGACAACGAAAACGATTGGGTCGAAGACGCCAAGCAGGAGCTGAGCGGCATGGCGAAGGAGGGTATGCATCACCCTTCGACCAAGCCGGTGCTGACCGGCGCCGCCATCGGCGCGGTGGCCGGCGCCTTGCTGCCCGTCGTAAGCCTGCCGCTCGGGCTCGTGGCGGGCGCAGGGTTTGCCTTCTATCACCGGATCAAGAAGTAACGCCCGCCAATGCGCTGCCCCTTTTGCGCTCACGAAGAAACCCAGGTCAAAGATTCCCGCCCCACCGAAGACGGCACCGCCATCCGGCGGCGTCGCCAATGTTCTTCGTGCGGCGCGCGTTTCACGACCTTCGAACGCGTCCAGCTGCGCGAAGTCATGATCGTCAAGGCTGGCCCCGATGGCGGCGAACCGCGCCGCGAACCCTTCGATCGCGGCAAGCTTGAGCGCTCGGTTTCGCTCGCCTGCCGCAAGCGCGGGGTGACGCAGGAACAGATCGACCAGCTCGTCTCGGGCATTCAGCGGCAGGTGGAAACCGCGGGCGAACCCGAAGTGCCTTCGGCGCGGATTGGCGAACTGGTGATGGACGGCCTGCGGCAGATCGATTCGGTCGCCTATATCCGCTTTGCCAGCGTCTACCGCGACTTTTCCGAAGCGCGCGACTTCGAGGAATTCGCAAGCACCGTTGCCGAAGCGGCGAAGGACTGAGCGCGCGTGTTCTGGGCCTATATGCTGCGCTGCTCGGATGGGACTTACTACACCGGGCACACCGACGATCTGGACGCGCGGGTGGGCGCGCATCACAGCGGCGCGGTCGCGGGGTACACCGCATCGCGGCTGCCCGTGGAGCTGGTGTGGTCGCAGGAATTTGGGGAGCGGCATGAGGCGCTTGCGGCTGAATTACGGATCAAGGGATGGTCTCGTGCGAAGAAGGAAGCGCTGATCATGGGTGATTGGGATCGCCTTTCATTTCTTGCAAGGCCACCTTCGGAAAGACGAGGCTCGGCTTCGCTCGCCAACGCCCCTCGACTTCGCTCGGGACGAACGGATGATGAACCGGCACTCACATCCGTTCGCCCTGAGCCTGTCGAAGGGCAAAGCCGAGCGAAGCCTAGGCTTAAGGACGAAACCAACAAACCCGTCATCGTCCTTGTCCGCCCGCAACTGGGCGAAAACATTGGCAAGGCAGCGCGCGCGATGCTCAATTTCGGGCTCACCGAGATGCGGCTTGTGGCCCCGCGCGATGGCTGGCCCAACCCTTCGGCGGGTCCCGCAGCGGCGGGCGCGGATATCGTCCTCGATCAAGCCCAAGTGTTCGACACCACCGCCGAGGCGGTCGCCGATTGCCAGCATGTCTACGCCACCACCGTGCGCAAGCGCGGCGTGACCAAGCCTGTGGTCGGTGCCGACGGCGCCGCGCGGCTGATCCATGGCGAGCCGGGGCGTCACGCGGTCTTGTTCGGCCCGGAACGATCGGGGCTCGAGACCGAGGATGTCGCGCTCGCCCGGCATATCCTGACCGTTCCGATCAACCCCGAATTCGGCTCGCTCAACCTGGCGCAAGCGGTGATCCTTGCCGCGTATGAATGGTCGCGCATCGGGCGCGAGCAGGCCCAAAGCGATCTGGTGCAACCCACGGCGGATGAAGAGCTTTTGCCTCCCGCGCCGCAAGAGGAGCTCGACGGGCTGATCGAGCACCTTGAATCCATGCTCGCGCCCAAGGGCTATTTCCTGCCGCCCGACCGCGAAGAGGCGACCAGGCGCACCTTGCGCAGCGTTCTCACCAAGGCGGGCTGGAACCACCTCGAAGTGCGCACTCTGCGCGGCGTGCTCTCCTCGCTGGGGCGGCCGGATAAGGGTTGATTTCTGCGCGCCCGCTGCTATTTGCGCGCTTTCGCGAATTGGCTCCGCACCCCGGTGAAGCGGCAGCCGCGCTGAAGATCGACGCTTCAGCGGTGCGATGCCGGGTTGAATGGCCGCCACTTCGGGCGGCTCAGCAAATCGAAGGAAAGACCTATGTCAAAGCGCAAAAGCGCCAAGTACAAACTCGACCGCCGGATGGGCGAAAACATCTGGGGTCGCCCCAATTCCCCGGTCAACAAGCGTTCCTACGGCCCCGGCCAGCACGGCCAGCGCCGCAAGAGCAAGATGAGCGACTTTGGCCTCCAGCTTCGCGCCAAGCAGAAGCTCAAGGGCTATTACGGCGACGTGACCGAGAAACAGTTCCGTTCGACCTACAAGGACGCCACCCGCATGAAGGGTGACACGGGTCAGAACCTCATCGGCCTGCTTGAGCGCCGCCTGGACATGATCGTCTACCGTGCCAAGTTTGCCCCCACGATCTTCGCCGCGCGCCAGATCGTGAGCCACGGCCACATCTATGTGAACGGCGTGAAGTGCAACATTGCGAGCCGCCGCTGCGACGTGGGCGATGTCATCAGCCTGGGCAACAAGGCGAAGGAAATGGCGCTCGTCATCGAAGCGCAGAGCCTGCCCGAGCGGGAAATTCCCGACTATGTCGCGCCCGACGGCAACGACAAGGTGAGCTTCACCCGCGTGCCCAAGCTTGACGAGGTGCCCTACCCCGTCACGATGGAGCCGAACCTCGTGGTCGAATTCTACTCGCGCTAGTTCTCACGAAAAGTCGCTTCAGAAGACGGCGGCGCCTTCCCGGTGCCGCCGTTCCTATTGGAGCTCCATTAGCCTTTGGGTCAACGCCTGGTGTTGGTTGGTTGCGAGAACCAGAGCCGATTGCTTCTGAGCCACCACGCTGCGCTGCGTAAAAAGATCGCTTTCAAGCGCAGTGATCCTAGATTTCATCGCCTTCACGTCGCGGTCTGCGTTAGACATCACCCCGGCAACGTACCCGACCTCCTCTTGATTGCCGAGCGCATAAAGCCCAGCAATCAGCGCCACTCCCGCAGCGACCGATTCCGCCTCTTCTGAGAACTCGTTATTGGCATCAATGGCGACAGCAGCTCCCCCGAAGCCGGCTACGATGGCCGTCACGGCTTCCGGATGCCTCTGCAAAACCGCCCTCACCTTGTTCTCATACTGCACGAGCTCCCGCTTTGACCGGGAGATATTGCCTTCGATTGAACTCTGCTTGTTTCGGGCCGCTGTGAGTTCGGACTGCGCAAGTCCAATCCGAACCTTCAACACATCCATCTGCTCACGGACTTCTGCGCGTTCTTCAGCGTTGAAATCGATGCACGCCGTGAGGGAAAAGGCCCCAAAGACCACGATTGCGGTACGTATCCAGCCCAAAACTACCCCCAGGGCAACTGCACTAATAAGTGTTAGTCGTAAGTTAGCTAACTGATCATACGAAAAGCGATGGAAAACTCTAGAGGAAAGATTCTTCGCCCGGCACGCCTGCTCTTCGGCCTGTTGAGCGAGGCACCCGAACTCTGCTTGAACGCCCCGAGGCCATGCCTGACCTCCCCTTTTCTCTTGTTCAGAGCGACGCGACATCGGTCCAGCAGCCAGCATCAAAAGGCATTAAAGTCGCCGATTAACCTGCTTACCGACGGCCCCCGGGAAGAGGTTCGCTTCGCCGCCTTTGGCCCGATCATCAATGGCGGCGCGGAGAAGGGCGTCGGGAAATGGAAGAAAAAGTTCAGCTGGATGGCGAACTCGATCGCGCCCGGAAACGCGGCAAGCAGCAGGCACGCCTAATGGCCTTTTTGGGTAAGGCCTAGGCCTGAAATCGCTCACCCATCCCGCTGCGACCAGCTAGCAGCCTAGCTAAGTGCGCGTCTTGTCCCAGACCTCGAACTCATAGGCGATCGAGCCCTCGACCAGACGCTCCCAGATATCGGCGATCACCTCGCCCGGAAGGCCGCGCACCTCGGCGTCCTTTACCGCCTGCTCGATCACATAGGCCTTGCGCTCATTGTCGCGCACCGCTTCGCGGGTCGGCTTGATGCGGGCCGCAGCGCGCATATAGCCGAACCGCCGATCGAGCAGCGCCACCAGCTCGCGATCGGTTGCGTCAACGCCCACGCGCACCTCCATCATCGTCTCGCAATCATCAGGCAGTTTGGCAGGAGGTTCACGCATCAATCGGGCTTTCCAAGGTAATTTCGCCGAAAATCGGCGGCAAAGGCGGCGAAACGCCCGTGCTCAATGGCATCGCGCATAGCCCGCATCAAGGCTTGGTAGAAGGCGAGATTGTGCTCGGTCACCAGCATCGCGCCGAGCATTTCGTTCGCCTTCACGAGGTGGTGCAGATACGCCTTGGAATAGTCGCGCGAGGCGGAACAATCCGAGGCGGGGTCCAGCGGCTCCTTATCTTCGGCAAACCGGGCGTTGCGCAGGTTGATCGGTCCGTTCCAGGTGAAGGCCTGCCCGTTGCGCCCCGAACGGGTCGGCAGCACGCAATCGAACATGTCGATCCCGCGCTCGACCGCGCCGACAAGATCGTCGGGCTTGCCAACGCCCATCAGATAGCGCGGAGCGTTCGCTGGCAATTGCTCGGGCGCGAAATCGAGAACGCCGAACATCGCCTCCTGCCCCTCGCCCACCGCAAGGCCTCCAACAGCGTAGCCGTCAAAGCCGATATCGATCAGTTTGTCCGCGCTGATGCGGCGCAGGTCTTCATCGAGCGCGCCCTGCTGGATACCGAACAGCGCGGCTGCCGCGGCGTGCTCCTGCCCAGCGTCAAAACCAGCGCGGCTCCGGCTGGCCCAGCGCATCGAAAGCTCCATGCTCGCGGCGATCTCGTCGCGCGGGCGGTCGGCGCGCGGGCATTCGTCGAACGCCATGACGATATCGGAGCCCAGCAGCCGCTGGATCTCCATTGAGCGCTCCGGAGAGAGCATGTGCTTCGAGCCGTCGATATGGCTGCGAAACTCGACCCCTTGCTCGTTGAGCTTGCGCAAGTCCGACAGGCTCATGACCTGATAGCCACCGCTGTCGGTCAGGATCGGGCGCGGCCAGTTCATGAAGGTGTGCAGACCGCCCAGACGCGCCATGCGCTCCGCGCCCGGGCGCAGCATCAGGTGATAGGTGTTGCCAAGGATGATGTCCGCGCCCAGCGCCCGCACGGCTTCGGGCTTCATCGCCTTGACGGTGGCCGCCGTGCCCACCGGCATGAAGGCGGGCGTCTGAATGTCGCCGCGACGCATGGAGATGGTTCCACGCCGCGCGCGGCCATCGGTGTGGGACAGCTGGAATGTGAAACGCTCAGAAGACATTCGCGAGCGCGCTAGCGGGGTGCGCGCGGGCTGTCACCCGCAAACAAACGGGCGGGACGCCGATACCAGTGCCCCGCCCGCCCTTTCCGTTTCGGTCGCGGCTCAGAAGCGCAAGCCAATGCCCGCCGTCGCGCGCACCGTGTCGAACGCGATGGTGTCTAGGTTGAGGCGCACATCGAACCCGCCAAGGGGAACATCGATACCCGCGCCGACCAGGTAGTCTCCGGTGGTCGTGTCGAGGTCGAAATCGTCTTCAAGAAGGTCTTCATCCACGCCAAGGAACTCGCCTGCATCGACGTCGACTTCCTGATAGCCACCACGCACATAGAGCTTGGTGCCGTTCGCGGTGCGAAAGCCGGCTCGCGCCGAAGCGCCATATTCCGCGTCAATGGCGTCCGTGCCAACCGCGGCGTTGCCTTCGATACCGACAAAGAAGCTTTCAGCCACCGGGAAGTCGACCGCGACGAAGCCGCCAAAGATGGCGCCGTTGTCGGTGACGTCGAAATCATCGACGATGACATCGCCATCGAAGACACCAAGATCGTGCAGACCGGCGTATCCGCCAACCGACACTTCGGGCTCTCGATCCTGTGCGAAAGCGGCGTGCGGAGTTACGAAAGCGGCGCTTGCAACAAGCGCGCAAATTACATTCTTTTTCATTATCTTATCCTCACATCGCTGCTCCAGGGGTAAGCAGCGTGCGGTGGGTTAGACGCGCAATTCTTGCCTGCAAATGAACTGTGCGTTCAAGAATTTCGGCGCTCGATCAAGCGTTGGGTGCGCTCGATCGGCGCGTTGGCCGGGGGTGGGTCGCGCCATCACTCTCTAAGCCGCCAACCGGTCTTGAAAATGAAGGCAATGATCGCGACGCATACCGCCAGAAAGCCGAGCGTCAGTCCCAGCGAAACGCCAATCGCCACATCCGCCGTGCCATAGAACGTCCAGCGCAATCCGCTCACCAGAAAGGCGATCGGGTTGAACAGAGCCAGCGTGTCCCAAGGCTCCGGCAGCATGTCGAGCGAATAGAAGGTTCCGCCCAGAAAGGTCAGGGGCGTGAGGATCAGTTGCGGGATAATGCCAAGTTTTTCAAAACTGTCCGCCCAGATCCCGAGAATGAACCCGAACAGCGAAAAGCTCGCCGCGACCAGCATGATATAACCCAAGGCGAACGCGGGATACTTGATTTCGTATTCGACGAAAAAGGTCGCGGTGGTGAGGATGATTGCAGCGAGGATCAGGCTCTTGGTCGCCGCGGCGCCGACGAAGCCGATCAGGGTCTCCGCGACACCGATGGGCGCGGAGAGCAGTTCGTAGATCGTACCGGTGAAACGCGGCATGTAGATGCCGAAGCTTGAATTGCTCGTCGTCTCGGCGAGCAGCGTCAGCATGAGCAGGCCAGGGATGATGAAGGCGGCGTATTCGACCCCGTCAATCGCCGGCATCCGGCTGCCGATAGCGCTGCCAAAGACGATGAAATAGAGCGAGACCAGCAAAACGGGCGCGAGGATCGACTGAAACGCGGTGCGAAAGGCGCGCATCAATTCGCGCTTGTAGATCGCCCAGGCGCCGATGGGGCTGAACGTCATGGCGCGCCCTCCCCTGCGGTCTCGGCGGCGACAAGATCGACGAAGATGTCTTCCAGCGAGCTGTCATGGATATCAAGACCGGTGTAATCGATCCCGGCCTGGATCAGAGCCTTGGTAAGGGCCGCAATCTCGGCCCGCCCGCCCGAACCACCGCGATAGCACAGCTCGCGCCCACCATCGCGCAGTTCGACCGGAAAGTCGCAGAGCGCCTCGGGCAGCGCGGCAAGCGGCTCTGCCAACGTGATCAGAGCCTCGGTGTTGCCAAGCTTCTCCATCATCGTCGCCTTGTCATCGACCATCAGGATGCGGCCCTTGCGGATGATGCCCACCCGGTCGGCCATCAGTTCCGCTTCTTCGATATAGTGGGTGGTCAAAATTACGGTCGTCCCCTGCTCTCGCAGCGCCGCGATCTGCTCCCACATGCCCTTGCGCAGCTCGACATCGACACCGGCTGTCGGCTCATCGAGGAACAGCAATTCGGGCTCGTGCGCCAGCGCCTTGGCGATCAGGACGCGGCGTTTCATGCCGCCGGAAAGCTCGCGGATCTGGCTGTCCTTCTTCTCCCAAAGGCTTAGCGAACGCAGGACGTCTTCGATCTTCGCCGGGTCCGAAGGATAGCCAAACAGGCCGCGCGAATAGGACACCGCGCGCCAGACGGTCTCGAACATGTCGGTCGAAAGCTCTTGCGGGACCAGGCCGATGCGCGCTCGGGCACGGCGCCAGTCGGTCGCCAGATCATGGCCGAAGGCGATCATTGTGCCCGCCGTGGGTCGCACCAGCCCGCACACCGCGCCGATCAGCGTGGTCTTTCCCGCACCGTTGGGCCCGAGCAGCGCAAAAATCTCGCCTTGGCGGATGTCAAGATCGACGCCGTCGAGCGCTTTTGTGCCGCCGGCATAAACCTTTGTGAGACCGCTGATTGAGAGGATAGCGTCGGACATGCTCCCTTCGCGCTAGGGCAGGAGCAGCGAGGAGTCACCATAGGAGTAGAAACGATATTCGTTTTCGATGGCGTGGGTGTAGGCGGCCATCATCCGCTCGCGCCCCATCAGCGCGCTCACCAGCATCATCAAGGTCGATTTGGGCAGATGGAAGTTGGTCATCAGGCCATCGACCGCGCGAAAACGATAGCCCGGCGTGATGAAGATATCGGTGTCGCCTGCGAAGGGCTCAATCACGCCGTCTTCGCGCGCCGCGCTTTCGAGCAGGCGCAGCACCGTAGTGCCAACCGCGATCAACCGTCCGCCTTTGCTGCGCACCGCGTTCAGGCGCTCTGCCGTCGCGGCGTCGATCCGACCGAATTCGGAGTGCATGGCGTGGTCATCGGTGTCATCGGCCTTCACCGGCAGAAAGGTTCCCGCGCCGACATGCAGCGTGAGCGTTTCGCGCTGGATGCCGCGCGCGTCGAGCGCTTCGACCAGCCTGTCGGTGAAATGCAACGACGCCGTGGGCGCAGCCACCGCGCCATCTTCCGCCGCAAACATGGTCTGATAATCTTCGTAGTCGCGCTCATCCACGCCGCGCTTTTGCGCAATATAGGGCGGCAAGGGCATGGTGCCCGCGCGATCGAGCAGCACTTCGACCGGCTCTTCGCCTTCGAAGAACAGCGTAAGCGATCCATCCGCGCTGCGCGCCTCGGCGATTGCGGTGACCCCGCCGCCGAACACGAGCTGGTCACCCTCCTTCACGCGTTTGGCGTTGCGGATAAAGGCCTGCCAGCGCCTGAGGTCTAGCCGTTTGTGCAGCGTGGCGCCGATCTTGGCCTCGCCATCCGCGCGCCGTCCTTCCAGCTGGGCCGGGATTACCCTTGTGTCGTTGAAGACCAGCGCATCACCGGGTTCGAGCAGGGTGGGCAGATCGAGAACGCCCGCGTCTTCGAACGGCGCATCGCCTCCGCGCACAACCAGCATGCGCGCCGCGTCGCGCGGGCGCACGGGCCGCAGCGCGATACGGTCTTGCGGAAGCTCGAAATCGAACAGGTCGACACGCATGCCTCAACCCTTCGCCGGTGACCGCGCGGCTATTGCGGCGCGTTGAGCAAATCGGCGGTGATGATCGACTCGGTCTCGGGCGCCACCCTTTCGGGCGGCGGCTTGTTATCGCTTGCCAGAGAAGCCTGCAAAATCCGCGTCGGGTTTTGCGGGGGCTCTCCGCGCGCGATGGTGTCAACCGCGGCCATGTTCTCGATCACGCGGCCCAGATTGGTGTAGCGCTTGTCGAGGCTGAAGCGGGGATAGAACACGATGAAGAACTGGCTGTTTGCGCTGTTTTCGTCGGTCGCCCGCGCCATCGAAACCGAACCGCGCACATGCGGCATCGGGTTGAATTCGGCTTCAAGGTCGGGGAATTCGGACCCGCCCTGCCCGGTGCCGGTCGGGTCGCCGCCCTGCGCCATGAACCCTTCGATGACGCGGTGGAAGATAACCCCGTCGTAAAAGCCCTGGCGGGTGAGCGTCTGGATCCGCTCGACATGGCTAGGCGCCCAGTCGTCCATCAGCCGGATCTTGATGCGCTCTCCGTTCGACAGATCGAGCACCCAGACCGTGTCGAGGTCTTCGCCCGCGTTGTAGTTGATGTCCGGATAGAAACTGGCCGCCCTTGGAATGGAGGTCTTCTTTTCCTCGGCCTCATCGGGCGCTTCAGCCGTATCCTGCGCAGCCTCTTCCCCGCTTTCCTGCGCTTCGCTGGTCTCGTCCGCCTCGCTCTCCTGCGCCATGGCGCCAAAGGGAAGCGTCGCGACCAGCAGCGCGGCGGCGGTGTTGAGAAGGGTTCGGTGCATCATCGTGTTGTCGCAAAATCCAAGAGCATCTACGCCGCAGCGTCTAACGGCGCAGGGCTGACACTTCAATGAATGATCGCACGCGCATCCCCGAGAGCGTTCGAGTGGGCGTGCCAGTGGGCTCCGGTGGGCCAGACGCGGCTAAAGATCGCCCTTTCGGCCAAGCTTTTCGACACGCGCCATAACCTCGGTCTCCACCGCCGGGCTCACGAATTTTCCGATCTCGCCGCCATAAAGCGCGATTTCCTTCACGAGTTTGCTGGCGATCGGCTGGAGACTGACATCGGCCATCAGGAAAACCGTCTCGACATCATCATCGAGTTGCTGGTTCATCCCGGCCATCTGGTACTCGTATTCGAAGTCCGCCACCGCGCGCAGGCCGCGGATGATCACGCTGGCGCCCTGTTGCTGCGCGAACTTAACAAGGAGGGTGTTGAAGCCAAGCACTTCGACATTGCCAAGCCCAAGGTTCTCCACCTCCCGCTCGACCATGGCGAAGCGCTCCTCGGTCGAGAACATCGGGTTCTTGGACGGGTTGGTGGTCACGCCGATGATCAGCCAATCAACCAGCTTGGCTCCGCGACGGATGATGTCGGCGTGGCCCAGCGTGATGGGGTCGAACGTTCCCGGATAAAGGCCGATGCGGCGTGTCATGGCGTGTCGACCTCCCACTCGATCATCGCGCCAGAACCATCATCGGCGATTTCGATCAAGACCCTTTCCATCGCGCCATCGAACGGGCCTCCTGCAAAGAGGCCCGGTCCGGTCTCGTCAAAGCCCAGGGCGGTTACGGTCGCGGTCAGTTCCTTGGCACAGGCCGCGCTCGCCCCGTAAGCGTGCAAGACCCGCCTGCCGCCGTCAGCGTCCGTTCTGCGCACTCTTCCGATCAGATCGATCCGCTGGCACTCTTCCGCGTCAAAGCGCGCAACGAGCATTTCGGCGGCCTCCTTCTTGTCCCGCGCCTCTCTTTCGGAGACCTCGGGCATGCGATGCCCTTCATGCGCCGATGCCTTCGACGCCTGCGCATCGCCGGGCACGTCCGGCTCGGGCGCCTCTCCGGGCGCGTCCGGTTCGGGCGCACACGCGGCCAGCACGGCGACAACACAGGCCGGGAGGAACCAGGAGCCCCTCACCGATCGCGCTCGACAATGAACCGCGCGAGCGCGCGCAGGGTGTCGGCCTCTTTGCCGTGCGAGCTCAGATGCGCAATCGCCTGATCGACCAGAGCGCGGGCCTGTTCGCGGGCCTTGTCGACGCCCATCAGCGAGACGAAGGTCTGCTTGCCCTGCTCGCGATCCTTGCGCAGCGCCTTGCCGGCCTTCTCAACATCGCCCTCCACATCGAGCAGATCGTCGGCAATCTGGAAGGCAAGACCGATATCGCGCGCATAGGCGCGCAGGTGTCCGCGCCCTTCAGGCGGCGCTTTGCCGAGGATTGCGCCCATTTCCACGCTGGCGGCCAGCAAAGCGCCGGTCTTGAGCTGCTGGAGCCGCGTCACCGTGTGCAGGTCGTAATCCACGCCTTCCTCATCGGCGACCATGTCCATCATCTGGCCTCCCGCCATGCCGTTCATACCGCTGGCGGTGCCAAGCGTTAGAATCAGTTCAGAACGCGTGAAGGGATCGGAGCTCGTCTTTTCCTCGGCCAGAATCTCAAACGCGAGCGCGTGCAGCGAATCCCCGGCCAGCACCGCGGTCGCCTCGTCGAACTTGTGGTGCAAGGTGGGCTTGCCGTGGCGCAGGTCGTCATCGTCCATGCACGGAAGGTCATCGTGGATCAGCGAATAGACGTGGATCGCTTCGACCGCCGTCCCGGCCCGTATCGCCGCGTCGCGCGACACGCCGAACAGCTCGGCGGTGCTGACGACCAGCAGCGGGCGGACGCGCTTGCCCCCGCCAATCGCGGCGTAGCGCATCGCTTCCACCAGCCTCGCGCGGGTGTCGGACGGCACCGGAAGCAGCGCGTCGAACACGGCGTCCACTTCGCGCTGCACCCGCTTCAGGCTGTCGCCAAGCAGATCCCCCTCAATCCCCACCAGCATCGCCTCACGCCCCTCCATCGAGGGGAGCGGTGCCAGTGGGTTCGCCGGTGGCGCTGGTGACGATCTTCTCGATCCTTGCCTGCGCTGCGTCGAGTCGCTTCTGACAGGCCGCGCGCAGCCTTTCCCCACGTTCGTAAAGCGTGATCGATTGATCGAGCGGCACATCGCCGCGCTCCAGCTGCGTCACGATCGTTTCAAGCGCGCTCAGAGCCTCTTCGAAACTCATCTGTTCGATATTGCCGCCGTTGCCGGTGGCCGTGTTTCCCTCGTCCATGCGTCAGAGCATTGACCCCGCCCGCCCGCACGGTCAAGGCTGAGCGCCAACAGGGAAAGGGCAAAATGGCGAAATACGCGATCGCTTACGCGCTGGCGGCGCTGTTTTTCGGAGCGCTCGATGCGGTCTGGCTGAGTTGGGCTGGCCCCAACCTCTACGAACCCACGATTGGCGAGATCATGGCGGACAGCTTCGATTTGGGCGCGGCGGGCGCGTTTTACCTTATCTATCTTGCCGGAATGGTCTGGTTCGCGATCCGCCCCGGCCTCGAGCGCGGGCGAGCGGCGACCGCGGGATTGAACGGCGTGCTGCTGGGCGCGCTGTGCTACGCGACCTTCGATCTCACCAGCCAGGCGGTGTTCAAGGTCTGGGCGACGCACATCTCCGTCATGGACATTGCCTGGGGCGCGTTTGCGACCGGGACCACCAGCGCGCTCACCACCGCCATCACCCTCAAACTCACCCAGAAGTCAGCCTGACAGGACACGAACCACGCACCATGTTTATCGGACACTTCGCCCCCGCCTTTGCCGCCTCCGCGCTGGGGCCACGCGCGCCCGGCCTCGGCACGACCTTTCTCGCCGCGCAGCTCATCGACTGGGCGTTTTTCAGCTTCGCGATCGTGGGCATCGAGAAGGTCCGGATCGAGCCGGGGGCGACGGTGATGGTGCCGCTTGACCTGTATTATTACCCGTTCACGCACAGCCTGCTGGGCGCAGGTCTCTGGGCGCTCGCCTTTGCCCTTGCGATCTTCATGAGCCGCAAGAACGCCTTTGCCGGCGCGCTTGCGGGTCTTGTCGTGCTCTCGCACTGGGGGCTCGATTGGGTTGTCCACCGGCCCGACCTGACCTTGATGGGCGGCGAGGTAAAGTATGGGCTGGGCCTGTGGAACTATCCGGCCATCGCGATGCCGCTGGAACTGAGCCTCGCTTTGGGCGGGATGCTCTTCTATTTGAAGCGCACGCGCGGCCCGGCCGGCCCGCCTATCGTTCTGCTGCTTGCGCTGCTGGTTTTCCAGGGCATCAACTGGTTTGGACCTGCCCCGATCGAGGCCGATCTCTTCCTCCACCTGCAGGCACTGCTCGCCTTTGCCGTGCTCACGCTGATGGCGACGTGGGTCGGGGAGAATCGACGGTTCGTGCGCCGCGGCGGGTTGGCGGTTCCCAACCCCTGACCTAAAGCGGCGCGCATGAGCGAAATCACACCCGAAATCGTCGAGTCCCACGGCCTTTCGCCCGAGGAATACGAGCGTGTGCTGGCGGGCCTTGGCCGCGAGCCGAACCTGGTCGAACTTGGCATTTTCTCCGTAATGTGGTCCGAGCATTGCTCGTACAAATCGAGCCGGTTGCACCTCAAGAAGCTGCCGACCGAGGCGCCCTGGGTGATCTGCGGCCCGGGCGAGAATGCGGGCGTGATCGATATCGGAGACGGGCCTGATGGGACGAAACTGGCCGCTATCTTCAAGATGGAGAGCCACAACCACCCGTCTTACATAGAGCCCTATCAGGGCGCGGCGACCGGCGTGGGCGGCATCCTGCGCGATGTCTTCACCATGGGCGCGCGGCCCGTGGCGAACATGAACGCGCTGCGCTTTGGCCGCCCCGACCACCCGAAGATGAAGCATCTGGTGCAGGGCGTGGTCGCCGGGATCGGCGGATATGGCAATTGCGTTGGCGTGCCGACGGTGGGCGGCGAGACCAATTTCCACCCCGCCTATGACGGCAACATCCTCGTCAACGCCATGACGGTGGGGATCGCGGACGCGGACAAGATATTCTACTCCGCCGCCTCGGGCGTGGGCAATCCGATCGTTTATGTCGGCTCCAAGACTGGGCGCGACGGCATACATGGCGCGACCATGGCGAGCGCGGATTTCGAGGAGGACGCCGAGGCCAAGCGGCCCACCGTGCAGGTCGGCGACCCGTTCACCGAGAAGCTGCTGATCGAGGCCTGCCTTGAGCTGATGGCAACAGACGCCATCGTGGCGATCCAGGACATGGGCGCGGCGGGCCTTACTTCCTCCAGCGTCGAGATGGCGACCAATGGCGGCGCGGGCATCCGCCTCGATATGAACAAGGTGCCCTGCCGCGAAGAGGGCATGACGCCCTACGAGATGATGCTGAGCGAGAGCCAGGAGCGTATGCTGATGGTCTTGAAGCCCGGCAAAGAGGCCATGGCGCAGGCGATTTTCGAGAAATGGGAGCTGGATTTCGCCATCATCGGCGAGGTTACGGACACCCAACACATGGTGCTCGAATGGAATGGCGAGGTCGTGTGCGACATCCCGCTGGGGCCCCTCGCCGCCGACGCGCCCGAATACGATCGGCCCTATCTTTCGAAAGAGGAATACTCAAGCTGGGCCGGGATCGCGCCGATGGCCGAGGCGCCGGAGACGAGCGATCCGGTCGCAGACCTGCTCAAGCTGCTCGCCTCTCCCAACCTCGCCTCGCGCCGGTGGATTGCCGAGCAGTATGACAGCCAGGTTATGGCCGATACGCTCCAGACCGGGGGCGATGCGGCTGTTGTGCGCGTCCACGGGACGGACAAGGCGCTCGCGATCAGCACCGATTGCACCCCGCGCTATGTCTACGCCGACCCCTTTGAGGGCGGGAAACAGGCAATCGCCGAGACCTATCGCAACATCTGCGCGGTCGGCGCGCGCCCGCTGGCGGTGACCAATTGCCTGAACTTTGCAAACCCGCAACGCCCCGAGATCATGAGCCAGTTCGTCCATGCGCTCGAAGGCATGGGCGAGGCGTGCCGCGCTCTCGACTTCCCGATCGTGAGCGGCAACGTCTCGCTCTACAACGAGAGCAAGGCCACCGGCGGCGGCAGCGCGATCCTTCCTACGCCCGCGATCGGCGGGGTCGGTATCCTCGACGACGCGTCGAAGATGGTCACGCCCGCTTTCAAGAACGAAGGCGATGCGATCTACCTCATCGCGCCCGAATTCTGGGCGAAGCCGGACCCGGCGCGTTCGCATCTTGGCAAGTCGCTGTGGCTCGATGTCGTGCACGGGCGCGACGAGGGCCGTGCGCCGCCGGTCAATCTCGCCGCCGAACTGGGCGCGGGCCAGATCGTGCGCAAACTGATTGGCGAAGGCCTGTTATCCGCCGTGCATGACCTCTCCGATGGCGGACTTGCCGTCGCTCTGGCGGAGATGGCGCTTTTTGGAGGGATCGGCGCGCAGGTTTCCGCCAACGAAGCCTACACCGCCGCCCAATGGTGGTTCGGCGAGGATCAGGCGCGCTATGTCATCACGGTTTCGCCGGACAAGGCGGACGCCTTCAACCGGATTGTTGCCGAAGGCCCCGATATCCCGGAGGCCGAACTGGTCGGCTTCACCCGCATCGGAACGGTGGGCGGCGAGAGCCTGCTGGGCGTTTCGATCAGCGACCTGCGCGCGGCCCATGAGAGTTTCTTCCGGGACTGGATGGAAGGCTAGGCCGCCCCTGGGCCGCCCCTGAATGTTTGGCGATAGGTGAGCATGACCGGACCGGCCCAGACCTCCACGCTGATATTCGTCGCGCTCATCGTCTTTATCGACATGATGGGCATCGGGCTGATCGTGCCTGTGCTGCCGGGTCTGCTGGAAGATCTGACCGGCGAAAGCCTTGATCGCACGGCGCAGATCGGGGGCTGGCTGCTGTTCGCCTACGCGCTCATGCAGTTTCTTTTCGCGCCGGTCATCGGCGGGTTGTCGGATCGCTATGGCCGCCGCCCGGTGTTGCTGATCACGCTGTTTATCCTCGGCATCGACTATCTGATCATGGCGCTGGCTCCCGACCTTACGTGGCTGTTCATCGGCCGCATCCTGTCGGGCGTCATGGGCGCCAGTTGGGCCGCGGCCAATTCATGCATCGCCGATGTCGCAAGCGCCGAGGAGCGGGGCAAATTCTTCGGGATCATGGGGGCGGCGGGCGGAAGCGGCTTTGTGATCGGCCCCGCGATCGGCGGGATCCTTGGCGAATACGGCGTGCGTCTGCCCTTCTTTGCCGCGGGCGCTCTTGCCATCGCCGGCGCCGCACTGGGCTATTTCATCCTCAAGGAAACGCTTCCGCGCGAGCGTCGCCGCGCCTTCACCCTCGCGCGCGCCAACCCGCTGGGCACGCTGATCCAGATGAGCCGCAACCCGGTTGTGATCGGCTTTATTGCGGTGATCTTCTTCATGCAGTTGGCCGGGCAAGCGCAGATGTCGGTGTGGTCCTATCACACCCAGCTGATGTTCAACTGGAGCGAGCGCGACATCGGCTTCAGCGTCGCGCTGTTCGGCATCATCATCGCGGCGGTTCAGGGCGGATTGACCGGCCCGGTCATCGCGAAGATCGGCCCGGCGCGCACGGCGATGCTTGGCTTCCTGCTGTCGTTTCCCGCCTATTATCTCTTCGCCTTTGCCGATGTCAGCTGGATGATGATCGTCGGAATCCTGTTTGGCGGGCTTGGCGGGCTGACCTTTCCCGCGATCCAGCAGATGATGAGCGCGCGTATCGCCGAAGACGCGCAGGGCGAGTTGCAAGGTGCGGTCGCAAGCGCGATGAGCATCACCAGCGTGATCGGCCCGCTGATGATGACGGCGACCTTTGGCGCCTTCGCCGATGACAAGGGGGTGTACTTTCCGGGCGCGCCGTATCTTCTTGCGGCGGGACTTGTGGTGATCGCCATTTCCATCGCGGCCTTCACCATCAAGCGCATGAAGCCTGCCGCAACGCCCGCACCAACGTGACGCACCGACAGCGCCCTTCACAAAGCGGCGCGCGTGCCCGATAGCGCAGGTGCCATGCGCGATCACGACACCGTCCCCTATTCGTTAGAGCCGCTTTCCGACGCACAGAGCATCGCTCGGGCAAGGCGCGTGCGCGACAGCCTCAAGAAGCGGCGGACCTGCCGATATTTCTCCGATGCAAGCGTGCCGCGCGAAGTCATCGAGGCCGCGATCGAGGCAGCCGGAACCGCGCCCAACGGCGCCAATCACCAGCCCTGGCACTTCGCGGTTGTCCATTCGGCGGAGAAAAAGCGCGCCATCCGGCAGGCCGCCGAAGCCGAAGAACGGCGCTTCTATGGCCAGGACGGCGATGCACCCAAGGCCAGCGAGGAGTGGCTCGGCGCGCTTCGCGAGCTTGGCACCGATGCGGACAAGCCCTTCCTCGAAACCGCGCCTTACCTCATTGTCGTGTTCGCGCAGCGCAAAGGCGGGATCGAAGAAGACGGCCAGACGCAGAACTATTACGTCAACGAAAGCGTGGGGATCGCGTGCGGGATGCTGATCGCGTGCCTGCACGAAGCGGGGCTGGCAACGTTGACGCACACGCCCTCGCCCATGGGCTTCCTGCGCGAGGCATGCGGGCGACCGGAATGGGAAAAGCCGGTGATGATCCTCGTGGTCGGCCACCCGAGCGAAGACGCAAGCGTGCCTGCGCACGCGCTCAAGAAAAAGCCGCTGAGCCAGATCGCCAGCTGGCTTTGAGCCTGCCTTAAGCGGCCAGCGCTTCGTCCGAAGAGTCCTCGGTCGCCAGCAGATTGTAGGGATCAATGCCCTCCGAGCGCCACACGCGGTGGCATTCGCGGTACATTGTCGGCTCAGGGATATTGAGCGCGGCGCGCACGTCCTCGACCGGCTGGCGCAAAAGCTCGCGGATCGGCTGCTCGATCAGCGGCGGCGCACCGCGACCGGTGCGCTTGGCCTCGTTGACCGCGGCCATGACCGGGGCCTTGCTACCCTTTACCTGAAGCTTGATGTTGACCGAGCCCGCGTAACCGATGAGCAGGTGCCCGTGTGTCGGGCTCTGACCGTGCGTGAACAGCAGGACGCACTGCTCGCCCAGCGCGTCGCGGCCATAGCCGGTGAGCACGTGGAAGAGATCGTGGGTGTCGCGCGAGCGTTCGGCAAACCACTGAACCACATCGTCGTATTTGGCGCGCCCGAGGCTCTCGGCTTCGGCCACAAGACCGGCGGCGGTCAGCCCTTCGCTTTCCATGAAGTCGCAATAGGCGTGCGCGAGACTGCCCTTGGGCGTCCTGCGCAGCGCGTCGTGGTCGTCGAGGATTTCGGGCAGGTTCGGTTCGGTCGCGCGCAGCATCGCCCCGCGCTCGGACAGAGCAAGCTTCTCGACCCGCGGCATGAAGCCGCTCGACGGCAGCGATTCGTAGATCTTGAAGACGAGGCTCGTGTCCTCCTTGTCCTTCATCAGCAGGCGGAAATTCTTCCACGCCCGAAGCGGCATGTAACGCGGCTCGGGGCGGTCGGGATGGCGCAGGACCACGCCGTCTGCGGCGGTGATCGCGCTGTAGTCTTTGATGGCCATGGGGCGTACCTTACGATCGGCTAGAACGATATGACTGAGAGTAGGAAGTTCCTACCGCTCCTTACTTACACAAGTGTAAATAGCGCATCTCGGTTCGAAATCAAAATGCTTTTTTTGAATGCGCCGATTGGCGCGGGATCACTCCGCCCGATCAAGACCCAGCAGAGGCAGAATGTTGCCCAGATCGCCGCTTTCGATCAGCCCGTCCGCCGCTTCGCGCGCCTTGGGCTTGGCCCTGTAGGCAAAGCCATAGGTCGCCGCCTCGATCATCGGTACGTCGTTCGCCCCATCGCCAATGCCAAGGCTCACCGCACCCGCGCCCAGAGCCGCCGTTTCCTCGACCAGTACGCGGCGCTTGGTGCCCGCGTCGCTGACCGCGCCTTCCAGACGTCCGGTCAGCACGCCGCCCTTCACCTCGAGCCGGTTTCCGACCACCCGGTCAAAACCTATCTGTTCGCCGACCCGGTCGGCAAAATGGTGAAAACCGCCGGTGACAAGTACGGTGCGTGTACCCTTGGCCTTGAGCGTCTGGATGAGCTCGCGCGCGCCGGGATTGGGACGGATGCGTTCGGCAAGGCAGCGATCGATCGCGCTTTCCTCAAGGCCAGCCAGCAACGCCACGCGCTCACGCAGGGCGGCCTCGAAGTCGATTTCGCCTTGCATGGCGCGCTCGGTAATCTGCGCGATCTGCGGCTTGATCCCGGCGTAGTCGGCCAGTTCATCGATGCATTCCTGCCCGATCATGGTCGAATCCATGTCGGAAACTAGAAGATTGGGGCAGAGCGGTTCCCCTTGGGTCAAAAGCCAGTCATGACCAGAGAAATGCTTGTCGAGGATGTTGCGAGCGACGCCTAGGTACGAGTACCCAAACTCGAGAGCAAACAGATTACCGTCCCGCCCGGAAATCTCTGGATAAAATTCGATCGGGCCCATACCGCTTATAGAAGTCGAGAGACGTTGCATGACTTTTCTACGTTTGATGTAGCGTTGCCATGTTCTAACTCGTCGAGGCTCTGCTATCAGCCGGGCTATGAGCACCACTTCGTCTCCTGAAAATTCAACGCCAGACCAAAAGCCCGAGCGTCCGGTCGCGCTCATCGCAGGGCCGACCGCGAGCGGCAAGAGTACGCTTGCCGTAACCCTCGCCAAGGCGATCGAGGCGAAGGGCGCAAAGGCCGTCGTCATCAACGCGGACAGCGCGCAGGTCTATTCCGATCTCGCCGTTCTCTCCGCGCGCCCAACCGAAGAGGAAATGGACGGGATCGAACACCGCCTGTTCGGCGCGTGGGACGGATCGGTCGCGTGCTCGGCGGCGCGCTGGGCGGAAGTTGCCCGCGAAGAGATCGCCCAATGCCACGAAAACGGGGCGGTCCCGATCCTGGTTGGCGGGACGGGGATGTATATCAAGGTGCTGCTCGAAGGCATCGCACCCATTCCCGAAATCGAGCCGGAAGTGCGCCGCGTCGTGCGCGCCCTGCCCGTGGAGACCGCCTACGAAGCGCTGATGATCGAAGATCCGGAACGCGCAACCCTGCTGGAGCCCACCGATAGCCAGCGCATCGCGCGCGCTCTGGAGGTCAAACGCTCGACCGGAGTGACGCTGAGCGACTGGCACATGGCCAAGACCGGCGGCATCGGCGAGGAGATCGCGCTTTTTCCGCTAATCCTGCTGCCGCCGCGCGACTGGCTCTACGCGCGCTGCGACGCGCGCTTCGAGGCGATGCTGGAGGAAGGCGCGCTCGACGAGGTTCAGGCGCTGCTGGATCGCGAACTTGATCCAGACCTGCCCGTGATGCGCGCGATCGGCGTGCCGGAGATCACCGAATTCCTGCTTGAAGACAGGCCCCGCGAAGAGGTGATCGAGGCGGGCGCGCAGGCGACGCGCAACTACGCCAAGCGTCAGTACACCTGGTTCCGGCGTCAGACCGACCCCGACTGGCCGCGTCTCACCACTGACTTGGAATCGGAAAATATCGATCTGGATGCATATTTCGCAGGATTATTACCCGATTAACGGTTGACGCAATAGAATATGATTCATATCGAGGCGCTGTTCCAGCAATCCGCGTCCGCGATCTTGCGGGTTGGATTTGTTCGGAGAAGCGTTTAAGCCTTGCCACTGTCACGAAAGGAAAAGGGCCTTCGATCATGATTATTGTGCTTACCGTACGAGGTGCAGGTTGATCTAGGCGATTTCCAAGAGAAGCGTTTTGATTGGCCTGATGCGAATATCTGCGTCGGGCCTTTTTTGTTTGTCGGTCAATTGGTTTTGGAGAGCAGCGTGTCACAGCCCTCGGGTGCCGCCATTCTGGTTCAGGGTCTTATCGATCAGGGTGTCGAGTTCGTCTTCGGCTATCCCGGCGGCGCGGTCCTGCCGATCTACGATGAGCTGTTTGGCGACGAGCGCATTCGCCACATCCTCGTGCGCCACGAAGCGGGCGCTGGGCACGCCGCCGAAGGTTACGCGCGCGCGACGGGCAAGCCGGGCGTGGTGCTGGTGACATCGGGCCCGGGCGCAACCAACGCGGTCACCGCGATTGCCGATGCGTATATGGATTCGATCCCGATGATCGTGCTGACGGGCCAGGTGCCCACCAGCCTCATCGGAACCGACGCGTTTCAGGAAGCCGACACGATCGGCATCACGCGCCACTGCACCAAGCACAATTACCTTGTGAAGGACCCCGCCGATCTTGCCGCGACGATCGAAGAAGCCTTCCGCATCGCCACCACCGGGCGCCCCGGCCCGGTGGTCATCGACATCCCCAAGGACGTCCAGATCGCGGTGCCTTCGCAAAGCCGCGCGTCCAAGCTCACAGCCACTCACCGCTACGCCCCGCAAATGGTCGCGAGCGCCGAGCAGATCGCCGAGGCGCTCGAGATGATTGCAAACGCCGAGCGCCCGATCCTTTATACAGGCGGCGGCGTCATCAATTCCGGCCCTGAGGCGAGCGAGCTTTTGCGCCAGTTTCAGGACCTGACCCAGTCTCCGATCACTTCGACGCTCATGGGCCTTGGCTGCTTTCCCTCCACGCATCCCGATTTCCTCGGCATGCTGGGGATGCACGGCACTTATGAGGCCAACATGGCGATGAACCGCTGCGACGTGATGGTCTGCATCGGCGCGCGTTTCGATGACCGGGTGACCGGGCGCCTCGACGCGTTTTCGCCGGACTCCAAGAAGATCCACATCGATATCGACCGTTCCTCGATCAACAAGACGGTACCGGTTGATCTGGGCATTGTCGGCGATTGCGCCGCGGTGCTGGGGCAATTGATCGCCGCCTGGGGCGAGCGCAAGCCGCAAGACCTGGGTGAGTGGAAAGCCCGCATCGCCGGTTGGCGCGCGCGCGAATGTCTCGCCTACCCCGAGAAATCCGCCAAGCACCCCGACATGATCATGCCGCAAAGGGCGATCGAGCGGCTCCACGCGCTGACCAGGCACAAGGAGCCGATCGTCTCGACCGAGGTCGGCCAGCACCAGATGTGGGCCGCGCAGTATTACGGCTTTGAAAGCCCCAACAAATGGCTCACTTCCGGCGGGCTCGGCACCATGGGCTACGGCATGCCCGCCGCGATCGGCGCGCAGCTGGGTTGCCCCGATGCGCTGGTGATCGACATTGCCGGTGAAGCCAGCATCCAGATGAACATTCAGGAGCTGGGCACCGCCTCGCAATACCGCCTGCCGGTGAAGGTCTTCATCCTCAACAACGAATATATGGGCATGGTCCGCCAGTGGCAGGAACTGACCTATGAGAGCCGCTATTCGAACAGCTATTCCGACAGCCTGCCCGATTTCGTCGCGCTGGCCGAAGCCTATGGCTGGAAGGGCATCCGCATTGAGCGGCCCGAGGATCTCGACGCCGGTATCCTTGCGATGATGGAGCACGACGGCCCTGTCATCGTCGATTGCTGCGTTGCGTCCGATGCGAACTGCCTGCCAATGATCCCGTCGGGAGCGGCGCACACCGACATGATCCTCTACGGCGACCGCGTGGACGGCACGATGGACGACGAAGCGAAAGCGCTGGTGTGATGAGGAAAGTCATGCTGACCGTGTCAGACCCCTGGTCATTTCTCGACGAAAATGGCTCTTGTAAAATGATAGGGACGACCGAACAGATCGAGGCCTCCGAAATGATCGTTGTCCTCGATAAGCAGTTCAGTTCTGAAGGCCGCAAGTTTGACCGAGTATCCGTAACTCCTCGCAATGAAGAGTCGACATTGGCGGAGTTGCAATCTGGCAAGTCTATCTCCGCAAACATCTCCTTCAGGGATAAAGGGTTCCTTATCGGATCCGCCAGTCTTGCTGAGCACATTTCATGAAAATCGCCACCGCCGCCAGCGAACGCCACGTCCTCGCCGTTACAGTCGATAACGAGCCGGGCATCCTTGCGAAGATCACCGGGCTGTTCACCGCGCGCGGCTATAACATCGACAGCCTGACCGTCGCCGACATTTCCGACGACCACGCCGTCAGCCGCATCACCATCGTCACCAATGGCCCCCCGCAGGTGATCGACCAGATCGAGACGCAGCTTGAACGGCTCGTGCCCGTGCACAAGGTCGTGGATCTCACCGCCGCGGGCCCGCATGTCGAGCGCGAGCTCGCGCTGATCAAGGTGGCCGGCAAAGGCGAGATGCGTGTCGAAGCCCTGCGTATCGCCGAGCTGTTTCGCGCCAAGGTGGTCGACACGACGACGCAAAGCTTCGTCTTCGAACTAACCGGCGCGCCGGACAAAATCGACAGTTTCATCGCGCTGATGCGCGAGCTGGGCCTTGTGAGTGTCGGGCGCTCCGGCGTCGTCGGCATGATGCGCGGCCTCAAAAGCGTTTAATAAACATCGAAAATTAGAGGGAAACCCCATGAAGGTCTATTACGACGCCGACGCTGATCTCGGCCTGATCAAGTCGAAGAAAATCGCCATTCTCGGCTATGGCTCGCAAGGCCACGCGCACGCGCAGAACCTGCGCGACAGCGGTGTGGCCGAGGTCGCGATTGCGCTGCGCGAAGGCTCGTCGAGCGCCACGAAGGCGAAGGATGCAGGCTTCAAGGTGCTCGCCAACACCGAAGCGGCGAAGTGGGCCGACATCCTCATGATCCTTGCGCCAGACGAGCATCAGGCCGCGATCTGGGAGAACGACCTGGCGGGCAATATGAAGCCGGGCAGCGCGCTTGCCTTTGCGCATGGGCTCAACGTCCATTTCGGCCTCATTGAACCGCCCAAGGACATCGACGTCATCATGATCGCGCCCAAGGGCCCGGGCCACACGGTGCGCAGCGAATACCAGCGCGGCGGCGGCGTGCCGTGCCTGATCGCGGTCCATCAGGATGCGAGCGGCGCGGCGCACGACGTTGCCCTCGCCTATGCTTCAGGTGTCGGCGGTGGCCGTTCGGGCATCATCGAGACCAACTTCAAGGAAGAGTGCGAGACCGATCTGTTCGGCGAACAGGCGGTTTTGTGCGGCGGGATCACGCACCTGATCCAGGCGGGTTTCGAAACGCTCACCGAAGCCGGATACGCGCCCGAAATGGCCTATTTCGAGTGCCTTCACGAAACCAAGCTGATCGTCGATCTGCTTTACGAGGGTGGGATCGCGAACATGCGTTATTCGATCTCGAACACCGCGGAATATGGCGACATCACCACCGGCCCGCGCATCATCACCGATGAAACCAAGTCCGAGATGAAGCGCGTTCTGGCCGACATTCAGGCCGGGCGCTTCGTCAAGAACTTCGTCCTCGACAACCGTGCGGGCCAGCCTGAACTGAAGGCCGCGCGCAAGGCCGCCGCTGCGCACCCGATCGAGAAGACCGGCGCGGATCTGCGGGCGATGATGCCGTGGATCGGCGCGAACAAGCTGGTCGACAAGTCGAAGAACTGAACTGTTGCGCGCGGGGCTGCGCACAGCCTAGGGGCCGCACGCCATGTCGCCTCGCGCCACACACTTTGCCTTCATCCTGATTGCCCTCGTCTGGGCGGGGATTGTCGCGCGCGCCTACCTGGCCCGCAAGGACGCCTCCGACTTCGTCATCACCGTCTCGCAGGGCGAGGTGCAGGAGTTCGCGCGCGATCAGCTGATCGCGCTGCAAGCCGCCAGCTTCGCCGGTGACATCGAGCTGTGCGGAATTGTGTTCGAACGCAGCGACGGGACGCTCGGCGCCTCCCCTCCGCGCGAAGGGGATGAGGCGAGCTGCGGTATCGCCTATTTCGATGAGCCCGGCATGCGACCGGTGGCCAGCTTTCACACCCACGGATCGTTCAATCGCCGCTACGACAGCGAAGTGCCTTCCATCCTCGACCTTCAAAGCGACGCGGCAAGCGGGATGGACGGCTATGTCGCGACCCCCGGAGGACGCTTTTGGCGGGTCGACGCGACCGGGCCGACCGCGATCCTGATCTGCGGCGCAGGCTGCCTGCCGCAAGACCCGAACTACGTCCCCTGTCCCGCCGATGCGCCGCAGCAACGATACACCTACGCCGCTCTCGTCGCGCGTCAGACGGGGTCGGGCCCGGCCTGCTGAGGGCGGTTCGCCCAGCGTCCGGGGAACCAGCGCAGCGGCGCTCGGTTGGATGGACACAGCTAACCTTTAGCAAGGGACGTTTGATCATGACCAGGAGTTTGCGCCGCCTCGCTCTTTCGACCGGTGCCGCCGCAGGGCTCGCCGTCGGCCTTGGCTTCGCCGCCGCGCCCGCCATATTCGCGCAGGATCCGCCCCAGGTTCCCGGTGCGCCCGATCCGGCACGCGTCACGGCGGGGACCTACGCAGCCGACCCCTTGCACTCGCTGGTCGAGTTCGAAGTCAGCCATTTCGGGTTCAACGAATATTTCGGGATCTTTGGCGATGTGTCGGGCACGCTTGAGCTTGATCCGGACAATCTGGAGGGCGCCAAGGTCGATGTCACCATCCCGATCGCCAGCGTCACCACCGCAAACGCTCAGCTGACCGACCATTTGCTGCGCGCGGGCAAGGATGGCGCAAGCCCAGACTTCTTCGGACCCGATCCCGCCGCCGCGCGCTTTGTCTCCACCGGGATCGCCGTCGATGAGATGACCGCCGAGATCACGGGCAATCTGACGATCAACGGCATCACGCGGCCCGTCACGCTCGAAGCGGAATTCGTCGGCGCGGGCGTGAACCCTTACAACAACAAGGAAACCGTCGGCTTTGAGGCCGAAACCACGATCCTGCGGTCGGAGTTCGGGGTCAATTATGGCATTCCTCTCGTCAGCGATGAGGTTGAGCTGGAGATCAGCGTCGCCTTTGAACGGCAGGAATAAGGCAGCACGCTCCCCGGGCGCGCACCCGCGCGCAGTCCCTAGACACAAAAGGCCCCGCAGGCGCTTGGCGCGTGCGGGGCCTTTCTTGTTGTTGCCTGAAAAGGATGTGACCGGGGGTCAACTAGGAGGAGCGTTCCCCCCGGCCACACCCGAGCACGCACCGTCAGGCATCCGGTGCGCAACCTTCGGCCTCGCAAGGGCTCGCCGAGCAGCCGTCCGCGCCGCACGCAGCAGCCTTGGCGACCGCTTCACAGGCCGCTTCGCACGCCGCCGGGGCGCAGGCGGCTACCGCGCACTTATCGCTGGCCGCTGCGCAAGCGCTCGCTGCGCAGGCGCTGGCGTCGCACGCAGCCGCGCAGGCCGAAGCGTCGCACGCCGAGCAGGCGCCGCACGCTTCGCAATCCTTGGCTGTGCACGATTCGAGGGTGCAGACCGCGGGCGCGCATTGGGCGCTTGCGAAAGCGGGAGCCGCAGCGCTGGTCACAGCAAGGCCGCCGGCGACCATCATCAGCCGCGCGAGGGAAACGGGTTTGGTCATGAGTGTGTCCTTTAAAAAATCGGAGGGGTGAGAGAGCGCGTTCAACCAAAGCGCTGACCGCTAGGGATGGCGGTCCAGGCGAGGTTTGCCTTGGCGATGAAGCCGGCGATGTCCTTCAGCCACATTTGCTGAACCTGCTTGTTGAAGTTCAGATAGAGCTTGCCATCGACGATTTTGTAGACCGTGGGATCACCCGGCGCGAGGCGACCATTGGCGCCCAGCGCCCACGCGCAGTGCCCGCCATATTGCGGGGCGTAGGCATCGGGATCGGCCTTGAACGCATCCGCGTTTTCCTGGCTCGCAAAGCGCCATTCCGCACCGTCATGCTCGACCGTGAAACGGGCGTCGCCTTTAACCGGAACGCCGTCGCCTTCAAAGTAGCTGACCGTATCATAGCCGCCGACCGCGATGTTCTCGCCTTCGACGCCGACATAGACACCGCCATCGGCGTGGGCCGGGGCGGCCGTGAAAGCCAGAGGCGCTGCAAAGGCAGAGGCCACCAGCAACAGAGTGCGCATTTTCATTCGGGGGTTCTCCTGGGGATGAGATCGAATTGAGGGCGTGCGGCGACCACCGGAAGGCGGGCGATGAGCGGGGTTGTCGTCAGGGGGATGAGCCAGAAGGGGAAGGCTGGCTTGACACCCATCGCGAAACAGCCCGGCAGCCGCGCACATCTCTCAGTTCGCTGGCTCCGCCGGATTGGTGACAGGGGCACACAAAGATTTTTTGCCGTTCGATCAGCGCAGGAGGGTCTCGGCGTGGCAGGGCTCGACTTTGGGAGTGCAATCGGTCAGAGCGCGACGCGATCATGCGCCTTGCCGACTGCCACAATATCGAGGATTTCCGGACCCTGGCAAAAAGGCGTCTGCCCTTCCCCGTGTTCGACTATATTGACGGGGCCGCGGACGATGAGCGGACCAAGGCGCGCAACACGCTCGCTTACGAAACCGTCGATCTGGTGCCCGACGTGCTCGCCGGGGTGGAAGAGATCGACACGTCATGCACAATCCTCGGCCGTCAAAGCGCCCTTCCCCTGATGCTCTCGCCAACCGCGGTGCAGCGCGCGTTTCACTGGCAGGGTGAGACGGCGGTGGCCAAGGCGGCAGACAAATTCGGGCTGTGGTTCGGTATCTCCAGCCTTGCGACACGCTCGATCGAAGAGATCGCAGCGCTCACGAGCGGCCCCAAGCTGTTCCAGCTCTACGTCCACAAGGACAAGGGGCTCAACACCCATATGATCGAGCGCTGCCAGGCGGCGGGCTTCGACGCGCTGGCGCTCACCGTCGACACGATTGTGTCGGGCAAGCGCGAGCGGTGTCTGCGCTCCGGCTTCACCACCCCTCCCCGCTTCACGCCCGCCAGCGTGTGGAGCTACGCAACGCGGCCCCGATGGACGCTGGATTATGTGCTGCGCGAGACGTTTCGCCTGCCCAATCTCGACACGCATGTCAGCGAAGGCTCCTCGCAGGCGATGAGCATTGCCGAATACTTCAACACCATGCTGGACACCTCGATGGACTGGTCCACCGCCGCTGCGATCCGCGAGCAGTGGGGCGGACCTTTCGTCCTCAAAGGCGTGATGAGCGTCGCCGACGCGCGCCGCGCGGTCGAAATCGGCGCCGACGCGATCATGCTCTCGAACCACGGCGGGCGTCAGCTCGACGGCAGCCGCGCGCCCTTCGACCAATTGGAAGAGGTCGTCGATGCCGTGGGCGGTGACATCGAGATCATCTGCGATGGCGGCGTGCGGCGCGGAACGCACGCTTTGAAAGCGCTTTGCACCGGGGCGAGCGCGGCCAGCGGAGGGCGGCTCTACCTCTACGCTCTGGCGGCGGCGGGACAGGCGGGCGTCGAGCGCGCGTTGGGGCTGCTCAAGGACGAGATCGAGCGTGGCATGCGGCTGATGGGTGTAACCCGCGTGGACCAGCTTTCGCGCGATCGTTTGCGCCGGCGCCCCGACGCACCTGGCTTTGTGTCATCAAGCTGACACCAAAATGTCTCTTTAGGCTTTCTCTTCGCAACCCCAATCGTAACGGGATAGATCATGAAACCGTTTTGCGCTCTTTGCGCCACCGCGCTTCTCGCTCTTACCGCCTGCAGCGATGCTGCTGAGGACACAAGGCCGGCGACCAGCGAGGCCGAAGAGTTCGCCGCGCGCATCAACGGCGAGACGCCCCCGACCGCCACAGCTGAAGCCGCCTCAGCCGAAGCCGCGCCGCCGATCGCCGCGCCCACCGTGGCTGAGCCGCTTGAGAACGTTCAGACGAGCGACTACGCGCCCGGCACTGCGACCGATCCAAAGGCGGCTTGCAACGCCAACCGGTTCGGCGAATTCATCGGTCGTCAACCCGACGCCGAGGCGCGCGCGGAAATCATGGAAGCCGCTGCCGATATCGCCGAGGTTCGCTTCATCGCCCCGGGCGGCGAGTATATCAAACCCGACCCCACGCACCCAAGGCTCAATGTCATGATCGCCGTCGATGGCATCATTCGCGACATTCGCTGCGGGTGAACAGAAAACCCCGCCGCTTGGGGAAGCGACGGGGTCTTGCCTGGGGCTGATCAGGGGTGGCGATCAGCCCTGCTAATGGTCAGGCCAGCCAAAGATCAGTCCTGATAGTGTTCGTCCGCCGAGTGGGTCGGGTAGTTTGCATCGCCCTTGGCGATGAAGCCGGGAATGTCCCTTTCCCAGCGATCTTGCACGTCTTCATTGAAGTTCAGATAGAGCGTGCCGTCGACGATTTCGTAGACATTCGGATCACCCGGCGCGAGCGCGTCGTTGGCACCGATAGCCCAGGCGCAATAGCCGCCATAGGCCGGAGCGTATTTGTCGGGATCGGCGATAAAGGTGTCGGCGTTCTCAGCGCTCGCAAAGCGATAATCATAGCCCTGATAGCGCACGGTGAATTCTTCCGCGCCTTCGACCGGAACGCCTTCATCGGTGAAATAGCTCACCACGTCGTAGCCGGAGACCGCGAGCGTATCGCCCTTGGTCTCGGTGTAGGTGGGGCCGGACGGCTCGCCACCCAGATCGCGGTAGAGACGGGTCTCAGCGGACGCTTCGACAGCGGCGGTCTCGCTCGCCGGAGCGGTGTCGCCAGGGGCCGAGCACGCGGCAAGGCCAGTGAAAAGGGCAATGGCGATAAGGGACGTCTTCATGGGGTTTCTCCTCCTGGGGAATTCAAACGGTTCGTTTCTGGCGAAACCGGGATGCCTGTATCCCGGCAACACCCGCCAGTTCGCACCGCTTTGCCGATAGGTTACATTCGCGATCTTGCGCTGCGCGAAAGAATCAGCGAAGACGCGTAACCTTGACGACGCTTGGTCTCCTCAGCCTACGACTTATTCGCCCTTGGAGGTGAAGGCTCTGGCGTGGCTTGCGCGGGGGCCGACCTTCCAAGGGCCCCGCGAAACGCTTTTTCCCGATAACGCCAAGCTTAAAGTCAAATTCCATGCCCATGCTCAAAGACCCTTCCCGCAAATACGCCGCCTTCGGCCGTGTTGATCTGCCCGACCGCCAATGGCCCGCAGCGCTGATCGAGAGCGCGCCGCGCTGGCTTTCAACCGATCTTCGCGATGGCAACCAGTCGATCATCGATCCGATGGATGCGGTAAAGAAACAGCGCTTTTTCGACCTGCTCATAGAGGTGGGCGTTAAGGAGATCGAGATCGGCTTTCCCAGCGCGGGCGCGACCGAGTTCGATTTCATCTCCGGGCTGGTCCGCTCCGACGCTGTGCCCGACGACGTGACCGTGCAGGTGCTCACCCAGGCGCGCGAAGACCTGATCCGCACCAGTTTCGCAAGCCTGGAAGGGGCACGGGCGGCCATTGTGCACCTTTACAACGCTGTCTCTCCTGCCTGGCGCGATATCGTCTTTCGTATGTCGAAGAGCGAAGTGCGCGAGGTCGCGGTCGCGGGCGCCAAGGTGATGCGCGACGAGGCCGCGAAGCAACCAGCGACCGATTGGACCTTTCAATATTCGCCTGAGACTTTCTCCACCGCCGAACTCGATTTCTCGATCGAAGTGTGCGCCGCGGTGATGGAGGTTCTGGCTCCCACGCCCGAGAAACCCATCATCCTCAACCTGCCGGCGACGGTCGAAGCGGCCACGCCCAACGTCTACGCCGATCAGATCGAGTATTTCTGCCGCAATCTGCCGGGTCGCGAGAGCGCGGTGATCTCCTTGCACACCCACAACGATCGCGGCACGGGCGTTGCCGCAGCGGAACTGGGCCTGATGGCGGGCGCGGACCGGGTCGAGGGATGCCTGTTCGGCAATGGCGAGCGCACGGGCAATTGCTGCCTCGTGACCATGGCGCTCAACCTGTACACGCAAGGGGTCGATCCGGGGCTCGACTTCTCCGATATCGACCGCGTGATCGAGACGGTCGAATACTGCAACGATTTGCCCGTCCACCAGCGCCACCCCTATGGCGGCGAACTGGTCTACACCGCGTTCTCGGGCAGCCATCAGGACGCGATCAAGAAGGGCTTCGAGGCGCGCGAGACCCAGAACGACGAAAGCTGGCGCGTGCCCTACCTGCCGATCGATCCGGCCGACCTGGGGCGCAATTACGAGGCGGTGATCCGCGTCAATTCGCAAAGCGGCAAAGGCGGCTTTGCCTGGGTGCTCGAAAAGGATCAGGGCCTCAAACTGCCCAAGGCCATGCAGGCCGATTTCAGCCGGGCGGTGCAGAACCTTGCCGACGAACAGGGCCGCGAACTCAACGCCGAGGACATCTGGGAAGCCTTCAAGCGGACCTATCACGTGCAGACGCCCAACAAGCATTTCCAGCTGGTCGATTATGAGGAAAGCCGCGCAGCCGACGGCACGCGCCTGTTTGCGGGCAAGATCGCGGTCGATGGCGGCGAACAAAGTGTGTCGGGGCGAGGCAACGGCCTCATCTCCAGCGTGGTGACCACCCTGGAAGAAGCCTTCGACCTTGACCTCAAAGTGCTGGACTACACCGAACACGCGCTCGGCACCGGGCGCGAGGCAAGGGCTGCGGCCTATCTGATGTGCCAGTCGGGCGACCGGGTGATCTGGGGCTGCGGGATCGACGAAGACGTCGCCACCGCCAGCGTTCGCGCGGTGCTGAGCGCGGCGAACAGCGCGGTTCAAATTTTGGGCGACTGACCCGCGCGCTCCAACTTGATCTAACTCAATGCGCCGCGCGGCTCGGCCCGGCACCTTTAGCGCTGGGATCGAACAAACGTCACCAGCCCCAAGGGAGCCGGGCCCATGCGCATACTCTTCGTTCACCCCAACTATCGTTCCGGCGGCGCAGAGATTGCGGGCACTTGGCCGCCCGCCTGGGTCGCTTACCTGGCGGGGCCTCTGAAACGCGCCGGGTTCACCGACATCCACTTCATCGATGCGATGACCGAGGAGGTGGACGACGAAGAGCTTGAGCGGCGCATGGCCGAATTGAAGCCCGATGTGGTCGGCACCACCGCCATTACGCCTTCGATCTACGCCGCCGAGCGCGTGCTCGAGATCGCCGCTTTGACCGTACCCAAAGCCGTGCGCGTGCTGGGCGGGGTGCACGCGACCTTCATGTACAAGCAGGTGCTGAGCGAAGCGCCGCATATCGACGTGATCGTGCGCGGCGAAGGCGAGGAGATCGCGGTCGAGCTGTTCAGCGCCATCGAAGAGGGGCGCTGGCCGCGCGACCGGGGCGCAATCAAGGGTCTGGCCTATCGCGAACTCGACAAGATCATCGCGACCCCCGCTGCCGATACGGTCAAGGACATGTCGCTGCTCAAGCCCGACTGGGATGTGCTCGACTGGAACCTTTACACCTATCTGCCGCTGAACACGCGCGTTGCCATCCCCAACCTGGCGCGCGGGTGCCCGTTCACCTGCTCGTTCTGTTCGCAATGGAAGTTCTGGCGCGACTACCGCATTCGCGATCCCAAAGACGTGGTCGACGAGATCGAAGACCTGCACGAAAACCACGGCGTCGGCTTTTTCATCCTCGCGGACGAGGAACCCACGATCAACCGCAAGAAGTTCATCGAGTTCTGCCAGGAGCTGATCGATCGCGGCCTGCCCGAAAAGGTCAAGTGGGGGATCAACACCCGCGTCACCGATATCTATCGCGATCGCGAGCTGCTCTCCTTCTACCGCCGCGCAGGCCTTGTCCATGTGAGCCTTGGCACAGAGGCTGCCGCGCAGATGAAGCTCGACCGCTTCAACAAGGAGACCAAGGTCGAGGAGAACAAGCAGGCGATCAAACTGCTGCGCGATGCCGACATTTTCGTCGAAGCGCAATTCATTGTCGGGCTCGACAACGAAACCGAGGAAACGCTCGAAGAGACCTACAAGATGGCGTGGGACTGGCAGCCGGATCTGGCCAATTGGGCGATGTACACACCCTGGCCGTTCACGCCTTTGTTCGAGGAGATCAAGGATCAGGTCGAGATCCACGATTTCTCCAAATACAACTTCGTCACCCCGATCATGAAACCCGCCGCCATGGAGCGCGGTGAGCTGCTCAATGGCGTAATGAAGAATTACCGCCGGTTCTACATGCAAAAGGCGCTGTTCCATTACCCGTGGCGCGGCACCGGCTTCCGACGGCGCTATCTGCTTGGGTGCCTTTACGCCTTCCTGAAAGCGGGCTTCCAGCGCACGTTCTACGACCTGGGCAAAGCGGGCTATTGGGGCCCGCAGACCAAGAAACAGCTCGACTGGCATTTCGACGAGAGCCGCGAAGTCGCCGCCGACGCCGCCACCGACTGGCAGACCAACGCCGACAAGGCGGCGCAGGCGCGCGCCCGGCGCGAGGCTGTGCGCACCCAGATGAAGGAACGCGCGGCCGAGCGAAAGGCCGAGAAACGCGAAAGGGACCGGATCGATGTGGATTGAAGGCCCGCTGATCGCCGAGAGCGACGCGGCGCTCGATAGGGAGCTTGATACAGGCCTTGATCAGGGGCTTGACGCGCGAGCGCCCGCGCTGATCGGACCCAACGCCATCCTTCAATTGGCGCAGGTGATGGAGGAGCGCTTGGGCTGGGCGCGCACCGCGCGCCTTCTGCGCGAGGCCGGGCTGGTGCGCCTTCCCTCGGGCCAGACCATGATCCCGGAGGACGACGCGGTGCAGCTTCACCACGCGCTCGCCCGGTACGAGGGCGAATGCGCCGAAGACCTGGTGCGGGAATCGGGGCGCCGCACCGCCGATTACATTATCGCCAACCGCATCCCCAAGACCGCCGCGTGGTTGCTGCGGCGTCTGCCCGCGCCGCTTGCCGCGCGGCTGTTGATGATGGCGATCAAGAAGCACGCCTGGACCTTCACCGGCGCTGGCCACTTCCGCGCCGAGGGGCCGTGGCGCTTCTCGATCAATCGCGCCGGGAGCGCAGACTGGCGCGAGCCGCCCGCCAGTCTTTTTGCCTGGTACGAGGAAGTGTTCGAGCGGCTTTTCAGAGAGCTGAGCGCGCAAGATTGCCGATGCCGCGACACATGCGCAGGCGGTCCGCCCACGCGCGTGCACCACTACCGGATCGATCGAACGCTGCCCGTCTGACGGGAACGAAGGGCCTTGTGGGAGAGGCAAGGCTCTCATCTGCGTCAGACACCCAAAAGGCCGCTTCCCTTACGCGGGGAAGCGGCCTTTCCTTGGCGCATTCAAACGCCGCCCCAACAGGGAGGCGACGGGCTCAGAAGCGATAGCTTACGCCCGCGCTCAGCACCCAGGGATCCAGATCGTGCTCGGTTTCAATTGCGAGCGTATCACCGACAAACCACTGTGCGGTCGTGCCGATGAAGTAGCGCTTGGCGTCAAAGGTAACGCCCAGGCCGCTGTCGCCGACGGGTACATCAAAGCCCGCCTGCAGAACGAAGCCGAATTCATCGGAGAGTTCGGTGCGCGTGACGCCCAGAGGAACCGCCGCCGCGCCGGTTTCGACGTCAAGCCACATGAAATAGGCAACGCCAGCGCCGACATAGGGCTTCACGCCGCCCAGATCGAAGTGGCCCTTGCCGGTGACGGTCGCGGGAAGGAGCAGCCCGTCCGAGACAAGCTCTGAGCCATCCGGGAGGCCCGCGACTGTATCGACATCATGTTGCGTCAGACCGGCGATCGTCTCGATCGAGAAATTGTCCGTCACGAAGTATTCCACCGCAACCGTGGGGACAACGTTGTCGTTCGCTTCGGTGTCGAGATCGGCGGGGAGGCCGGCAAGATTGACGTTGATCGAATCGATCGAGCCGTCCGGAAGAACCGCCGTTGCCAGCAGCTTGACCTGGATGTCTCCCTCACGATCGGTGTCATTCCCCTGGGCAAGGGCTGGGGAACTGGCCAGCGCAAGCGCCGCGCAAGCCGTAGCGAGTGCAAGTTTCATAGTCACAATCCCTTTGACGGCAGCAGTGGCCGCCCTCCGCGACCCAGGATTTTTACTGCCGTTGGCGGTGCATTTGTTTTTTCGCAGCGCAACAATCATTGATCCGGATCAAAAAGCGCGAAGTTGATCCGGATCAAAGACCCCCGCCCTGCTCCCGCTCTAGACAGCGGGTCATGGCTAGCGCGGCACTCACACCCGAACTTGACAGCATGGCGCTGTTTCGCGCAGCGCTGCCGGAATGCGCGCGCGACGCCGTTATCGCCGATCGCCTCTGCGCGATCGGCCAGTATCGCCGCCTCGCAGCGGGAGACGCGCTGCCCGGAAATCCGCGCGAGGACCGCCTTGTCTTCATCGCAAGCGGGGTGACAAAGCTTGTGGCGCAACTGCCACCTGCACCGGGCGATGACGCGCAGAACGCGGGCCATAAGACCAAAGTCTTATGCAAGAATCAGGTCCTTGCCTTCCACTTTCCCGGCGACATCGTCTCGGTCCTGCGCAAAGAGGACGGCGATTTGAGGATCGTTGCGCTCAAAGACACGCAGTTGATCGTTTTCTTTGCCGATCAGTTCCTCGATATCGCCCAAGACAATCCAGCGGTCATCCGCTCGACCCTCGCAAGCTCGATCCAGGCGCTGCACGCCAGCCGCACGCGCATGATGCAGCTTGGCCACAAGAGCGCAGGCCACCGGATTGCCGAGTTTCTGACCTCGATGGCGCAGCGGCTGTGCGGCTGCACGAAAGGGCGCTGCGAGTTCGTTTTGCCGATGAGCCGACGCGACATCGCGGACAGTTTGGGCCTGACCATCGAAACGGTCAGCCGCCAGTTCGCCGAGCTGCGCGAAATCGGGCTGATCGAGACGCAGGGACGGTCAATCGTCCGGGTCAACCAACTTGACACACTCGCTCGCAGAGGGGGTGTGTAAATCTAACTGGACACTCTGGGTTTTCTATTTGAGTTAAATCAATTACACGTGAGTCGGGGACGCGGTACTGCCGCGTCGACGAAAGGGATCGAAATCATGGAAGCAGTCGTTGGCCGGCTGGGGGTGTGGGCGCTTGTCCTGCTCGCAGCTCTGTTTGCTATCGCGGGGGCGCAAGATAGCGGCTTTGCGATCCATATGGGTCTTATTGCCGGTGTAGCCGGCCTGATGATGGTGCTGAACCTGGTGCGGTTCGATCCGCTCGCCAAGGCGCACACCTTCTTCAAGATGCCGCAGAGCGACACGCGCTATGACGACGATGTCGTGCGCTGGGGCGTCATTGCGACGATGTTCTGGGGTCTTGCGGGCCTTCTGGCGGGCGTCTTCATCGCCGCGCAGCTCGCCTATCCCGTGCTCAACATCGAACCCTGGCTCAATTTCGGCCGCGTTCGCCCGTTGCACACCAGCGCGGTGATCTTCGCCTTCGGAGGCAACGCGCTGCTCGCCACCAGCTTCTATGTGGTCCAGCGCACCTGCCGCACGCCGCTGGCGTTGCCCGGCCTCGCGCGCTTTGTCTTCTGGGGCTACCAGCTCTTCATCATCCTGGCGGCAACCGGCTATCTGCTTGGCGTCACCCAATCGAAGGAATACGCAGAACCTGAATGGTATGTCGATCTGTGGCTCACGATCGTCTGGGTTGCCTATCTCGCGGTGTTCGTCGCCACGCTTCTGAAACGGCACGAGCCGCACATCTATGTCGCCAACTGGTTCTTCCTTGCCTTCATCGTCACCGTTGCGATGCTGCACGTGGTCAACAATCTGGCGTTGCCCGTCAGCCTGCTGGGATCACGCTCCTACAGCGTCTTTGCCGGCGTTCAGGACGCGCTGACCCAGTGGTGGTACGGCCATAACGCGGTCGGGTTCTTCCTCACCGCCGGCTTCCTGGCGATGATGTACTACTTCGTGCCCAAGCAGGCGAACCGTCCGGTCTATTCCTATCGCCTGTCGATCATCCACTTCTGGTCGCTGATCTTCCTCTACATCTGGGCGGGCCCGCACCACTTGCACTACACCGCTCTGCCCGACTGGGCGCAGACGCTGGGCATGGTCTTCTCGATCATGCTGTGGATGCCGAGCTGGGGCGGCATGATCAACGGCCTGATGACGCTCAACGGCGCCTGGGACAAGATCCGCACCGACCCGATCATCCGCATGATGGTGCTCGCGCTCGCCTTTTACGGGATGAGCACATTCGAAGGCCCGATGCTGTCGATCAAGGCGGTCAACTCGCTGTCGCACTACACCGACTGGACCATCGGCCACGTCCATTCCGGCGCGCTGGGATGGAATGGCATGATCACCTTTGCCTGCGTCTACTTCCTCGTGCCGCGCCTGTGGCAGCGCCAGCGGATGTATTCGCTGCGCATGATCAACTGGCACTTCTGGCTCGCGACCGGTGGGATCGTTTTCTACGCCGCCAGCATGTGGGTCGCCGGGATCACGCAGGGCCTGATGTGGCGCGAATACGGCTCGGATGGCTATCTGGTGAACAGCTTCATCGACACCGTCGCCGCGCTTCACCCGATGTATCTGATGCGCCTGTTTGGCGGCGCGCTTTATCTCGGCGGCGCTCTTATCATGACCTACAACATCTGGATGACCATTGCCGGCTACCAGCGCGAGGAAGCCCCGATGGACGACACCGTGCACGATGAGGAAGCGGACCGCCCGATTGCGCCCGAGGCCCCCTCGGGCGGGCGTCAACCGCTGCCCGAGCCGGCCGAATAAGGGAGCCTGACCATGAGCGATAACACTCCCAAGAACATCCCCGATCAGGGCGCCTTCGAAGGCCACAAACGTCTCGAGAAGAACGTCACGCTTCTTGCGGCGGCGACCTTCGTCACGGTGGCCATCGGCGGCATTGTCGAGATTGCGCCCCTGTTCTGGATCGACAACACGATCGAGGAAGTTGAGGGCATGCGCCCCTACTCCCCGCTCGAGCTGGCGGGCCGGGACATCTACATTCGCGAAGGCTGCTACACCTGCCATAGCCAGATGATCCGCCCGTTCCGGGACGAGGTTGAACGCTACGGCCATTACAGTCTGGCGGCCGAAAGCATGTACGATCACCCATTCCAGTGGGGCTCCAAACGCACCGGGCCGGATCTTGCGCGCGTCGGCGGGCGCTATTCGGATGAATGGCACGTCCAGCACCTCAAAGACCCGCAAAGCGTGGTGCCGCGATCGATCATGCCCAGCTACAGCTTTCTGGCGGACACGCCGCTGGAAATCTCGGATATTTCCGCGCACCTTACCGCGCTCAACCGCGTGGGCGTGCCGTACACCGACGTGGATATCGAGATGGCCGAGGCCGATCTGATGGCGCAGGCCGATCCCGAAATGGACGAAGGCGATCTCGCCGAACGCTACCCCAAGGCGCAAATCCGCGATTTCGACGGCGATCCAAGCCGGGTAACCGAGATGGACGCGTTGATCGCCTACATGCAGATGCTGGGGACGCTCGTCGATGTGGACGCCGTCAAGGCGCAAGAGGAACTCGCTCGGGAAACCGCCGGTGAGGAGCCAAGCTCATGAGCTTCTACGAGATCTTCCGCCACTTTGCCGACAGCTGGTTTCTGCTCCTGATCTTCGCGCTCTACCTGCTGCTGTGCGCCTGGCACTTCCTGCCGCGCGCGCGCGAGGGGGTCGAACAGGCCAAGACCAGCATTTTCAGGGATGACGACGATGGCGAATGATAGGGAATCGAAGCCGGGCCACAGCCGCGTTGATGAGGCCACCGGCACCGAATTTGTCGGCCATGAATGGGACGGCATCGAAGAATTGAACACCCCGCTGCCGCGCTGGTGGCTGTGGACCTTTTACGCAACGGTTGCCTGGAGCATCGTCTACGTCGTGCTCTATCCGGCCTGGCCGCTGGTCAACAGCGCGACCGAAGGCGTGCTCGGCTGGTCGAGCCGGGGCGATCTTGAGACCAGGATGGCCGAAGCCGAACTCCAGCGCCAACCGATCTTCGAACGCATCGCGGCGACCGATCTCGGCACGCTTCCTGCGGATAGCGAGCTGATGCGTCAGGCGGTCGCGGGCGGCGCGGCGGCGTTCAAGCAGCATTGCGTCCAGTGCCACGGCGCGGGCGCGGCGGGCTATGAGCAATACGGCTATCCGAACCTCAACGACGATGACTGGATCTGGGGCGGCACGCTCTCGGAAATCGAATACACGCTCATCCACGGCATTCGCTGGGACGGCTCGGACGCGACCCGCATGGCCTATATGCCGGCCTTCGGAGAGATTTTCGACAAGGATCAGGTCGACGCGCTGGCGAACCACGTGTTGTCGCTCAGCGGAAAGGCTGAAAGCAGCGCGGTTGGGGCAGAACTCTACGCTCAGAACTGCGCAGCCTGCCACCAGGCGAACGGCGAAGGCGATCCGGTTCAGGGCGCGCCCGCGCTCAACGACGCAATCTGGCTGTATGGCGGCGACATTGCCGATGTTCGAACGCAAATTCAGGCGCCGCGCCACGGTGTGATGCCCGGCTGGCAGGACCGCCTCGATCCGGTGACGATCAAGATGCTTGCGGCCTATGTCCACTCGCGTGGCGGCGGTCAGGAAACGCCCGCTGCGGCCGAACCCGGCGCCGAACCCTCACCAGAGGAAGTGGCTGTGAGCGCACAGGCTGGAGACGATGGTCAATCCTGATACTCTCGAGAAATCGCCCGATAACAATTCGGGCGAGCGCGACTGGGGTGCGGCTCTGAACCAACCCGCCCAGTCGCCGGAGGAGGCGCCGTCCCGACTGTCCCCCAAACAGGCGCCGCCGCCGCTCAAGCTCTACGAAGCGCGCAAGGCCGTTCATAACAAGCGGATCGACGGGCCGTTCCGGCGCTTCAAGTGGCTCGTGATGTTTGTCACCCTGGCGATCTACTACACGACGCCCTGGCTGCGCTGGGATCGCGGCCCCTTTGCGCCAGACCAGGCGGTGCTGATCGATCTGGCGAACCGCCGCTTCTACATGTTCGACATCGAGATCTGGCCGCACGAGTTCTACTTCGTCGCGGGCATGCTGATCATGGCGGGCATAGGCCTGTTTCTGATAACAAGCGCTGTGGGCCGCGCGTGGTGCGGCTACGCCTGCCCGCAGACGGTCTGGACCGACCTTTTCCAGCATATCGACCGCTTGTTCGACGGCGATCGCAACGCGCGTATGCGCCTCGACAAGGCGCCCTGGGGTCCGGCCAAGATCGCGCGGCGCACCAGCAAGTGGACCGTCTACCTGCTCATCGCCATGGTGACGGGCGGCGCGTGGATCCTCTATTTCGCGGACGCGCCCACACTGTTTGTCGACTTCTTCACCGGCCAGGCGGACTTCGTCGCCTACGCAACCGTTGCGATCCTGACGGGCACGACCTTCTGGCTGGGCGGCTTCATGCGCGAACAGGTGTGCATCTATATGTGCCCGTGGCCGCGCATTCAGGCCGCCATGCTCGATGAAAAATCGCTGATCGTCACCTACAAGGACTGGCGCGGGGAAGAGCGCGGCAGCCTCAAGAAGGCGCAGAAGGAACCCGAGCGCTATGGCGACTGCATCGATTGCAACCAGTGCGTCGCCGTGTGCCCGACCGGCATCGATATTCGCGAAGGCCAGCAGATCGGCTGCATCACCTGCGCCTTGTGTATCGACGCGTGCGACAAGGTCATGGCCGACATCGGACGCCCGCGCGGGCTGATCGACTACGCGACGCTGGAACAGTGTGAGGCGGAAAGCGCCGGCGCGCCCGCAACGCCCGCCTGGAAAGCGCTGCTGCGCCCGCGCACCTTGATCTACGGCGGTGTTTGGGGCGCGATTGGCTTGGCTATGCTGTTCGCGCTCGGCACCCGCACGCACACCGATCTGACCGTTTCGCCCGATCGTAACCCGCCCTACATGCTGATGAAGGATGGCTCGATCCGCAACGCCTACACATTGCGCCTGCGCAATATGGAAGCGCGACCGCGAGAGATGGAGATTGCGCTGGCCGGTCTGCCCGCAGGCGCGGTGATGTGGACCGACACCGTCGCTCGCAACCTCGCCGCCCCCGCGCAAACGGTTGACGTGCCCGCGAACGAAACGAAGATCGTGCGCGCCTACGTCGTCATCCCGGAAGGGACGCAGGCGCATGAGTTCCAGTTCGCACTGACCTCGCTCGACGAGCAGGGGGAACGCGACGTTGAGGACACCACTTTTGCGATGCCCGGAGACATCTGAATGAGCGCGCACACCCCCGATCGCGCGCCCCAAAAGCGCTTTACTGGTAAGGGCCGCTTCACCGGCAAGCACATGCTGGCTGTTATGGTGATCGGCTTCGGGATCGTCGCCGCGGTCAATTTCACCATGGCAAGTCTGGCGGTTGGCGGCTTTCATGGCATCGTGGTCGACAATTCCTATGTCGCCAGCCAGAAGTTCAACGACTGGATCGAAGAGGCCGACCGGATGGCCGCGCTTGGCTGGTCTGCGTCCGCCGCGCGCGAAAAAAACGGTCAGGTCCTGGTCACCAGCGAGGGAGTCCCCGCAGGAGCTGTCGTCACCGCCGCGCTGCGCCGTCCGCTGGGGACGCGCGAATTTGCCGATCTGACCTTCGTTTCAATGGGCGAGGGTCGTTTTCGCTCCCTCGAACCGGTGAGCGAGGGGCGCTGGACCGTGCGGCTCACCATCGAAGCGCAAGGGAAGCGCTGGGTTGAGGAGAGCGAGCTTAAGTGAACGCCCCCACCCTCGCCCTTGATAACCACGCTGATAGCGCCACCGCGCCCGAAGCCGCCGAACGCGCCTCGGTCGGGACGCGCTTCACCGTGCCCGGCATCAAGTGCGCCGGTTGCATCGGCACAATCGAACGCGAACTGCCGAAGATCGACGGGATCGACGCAGCGCGTGTGAACTTCTCCGCCAAGCGCGTGGCCATCGAGCACGACCCGGCGCTCGGCGAAGACGACCTCATCGCCGCTCTGCTCTCGATCGGGTTCGAAGCGCAGCGTGTGGATGACAATCCGATGGGCACCGAAGCGCGCGAACGCCGCACGCTGATGCGCGCGCTGGGCGTTGCGGGCTTTGGCATGATGAACGTCATGCTGCTCTCGGTCAGCGTGTGGTCGGGCGCGGAAGGGTCCACGAAGGAACTGTTCCACTGGCTCTCCGCGCTCATCGCGCTGCCTGTTATCGCCTATTCGGGCCGCCCGTTCTTCGCTTCGGCGTGGATGGCGCTCAAATACCGGCGCACCAATATGGACGTGCCGATCTCGATCGGCGTGCTGCTGGCGAGTGCGCTCAGCCTGTACGAGACGATCACCGGAGGCGAGCACGCCTATTTCGAAAGCGCGGTGATGCTGCTGTTTTTCCTGCTGGCGGGGCGCGCGCTCGACGCGGTGATGCGCGACCGCACGCGCGACGGGATCGGCGCGCTGCTGGGCCGGATGGGCAAGAGCGCGAGCGTGGTCAGCGCGGATGGCTCGACCCGCCGCGTCGACGCTCAGGATCTGGAACCGGGCATGCTCGTGCTGGTGGCAGCAGGCGAAGCGCTGGCCGCCGACGGCGAGGTCGAACAGGGGACCAGCGCGATCGACAACTCGATGCTGACAGGCGAAAGCGCCCCCGAAGCGGTCGAGCCCGGCACCGCGATCCATGCGGGCGCGGTCAACCTCACCGCGCCCCTTCGCGTGCGCGTAACGCGCACCGCCGAGGAGACCGCGATTGCCGAGATCGCCCGCATGATGGACAAGGCGGGCCAATCGCGCAGCCACTATGTGCGCATCGCCGACCGCGCGAGCCGAGCCTACGCCCCGGTCGTGCACACGCTTGCGGCGCTCGCCTTTGTGGGCTGGATGATCGCGGGCGCGGGCTGGCACCAGTCGCTGGTGATAGCGATTGCGGTTCTGATCATCACCTGCCCGTGCGCCATGGGCCTCGCGGTGCCGACCGCGCAGGTCGTCGCGTCGGGATCGCTGCTCAAGCGCGGCTTGCTGGTCAAGGACGGGAGCGCGCTCGAACGTCTTGCTGAGGTGGACGTGGCGCTGTTCGACAAGACGGGCACGCTGACCATGGGTGAGCCACGCCCGAACGTCGAATTGCTCGACGCCGAAGCGCGCCAGGTCGCTCTGGGCCTGGCGCAGCACAGCCGCCACCCGCTCAGCGTGGGCCTTGCCAAGGGCTTGCGCGATGGGGGCGTCGAGCCCGCCGCTGTTGAAAGCATCTGCGAAGAAGCGGGCCAGGGCCTCGAAGGCGTGTGGAACGGGCAGCGGGTCGCGCTCGAACGCCCGGCGAGCGGCGCGCACGAACTCGCAACGCAACTGCGCATCGGCAACCGCGCCAAGACCATCGTCTTCGCCGATCAGCTGCGCGCCGACGCTTCGCAGACGCTGGAGCGGCTGCAACGCGACGGGATCACCGCAAGCATCCTTTCCGGCGACCGCGCGGAAGCGGTGGAAGCCATCGCCGCCCGGCTCGGCCTGCCCGCGCGCGCCGAGGCCAGTCCGACGGACAAGCTCGACACGCTCGAGGGTTTGAAAGCCAGAGGCATGCGCCCGCTCATGGTCGGCGATGGCCTCAACGACGGGCCCGCCCTTGCCGCTGCGCACGCCTCGATTGCGCCCGGCACCGCGAGCGATGCCAGCCAGCAGGCAGCCGACGCGGTGTTCATCGGACGCGCGCTGGGCCCGGTCGCGCTCGCGGTGGACGTCGCGCGCCAGACGATGCACGTGGTGCGCCAGAACTTCGCACTCGCCATCGGTTACAACCTCCTCGCAGTCCCGCTCGCGCTGTTTGGCTATGTCACCCCGCTGATCGCTGCGATTGCGATGTCGCTAAGCTCGCTGATCGTCGTCGCCAATTCGCTGCGGCTTGCAGGCGCGGCTGGCCAAGAGACGGGGAAGGAGAACGACGCGTGACCGGTCTCGCCTTCCTTATCCCCATTGCGCTTGGCATGGGCATGCTCGGTCTGCTGGCGTTCATGTGGACCATGAAATCGGGCCAGTACGAGGACCTTGAAGGCTCCGCCAACCGTATCCTGATCGACGATGATGAGGAGGAGGACGCGCTGTGAACGGCTCGCTCTTCGCGCTTCTGGCTTTGGTGCCGCTGATGGCGGGCGCAACCGCGCATGACGAAGACGGTGATGCGATCACGGTGGCGCTGTGCAATGGCGGGGAAATCACGATCGACCTCACCCGGGACAACGATGCGCCGGCGCGCGATTGCGACACAAAGGGCTGCCACGCAGGCGCTTGCCGCGAGAAATCGAAAACGAAGGCCTTTCGCCCGGCTTGATCTCGATCAAGGCTGGCCATGCGCAAATCGGCTGCAAGGCTGAGCATGTGGCCCTATCATCCCGATCTGCTCGACGTGCCGGTTCCGCGCTACACGAGCTATCCCACCGCCGCCGACTTCGGCCCGCTTGAACCCTTCGCGCTCGAAACCGCGATTGAGCAGACGGTGGGCGATGTCTCGCTATATCTGCACATCCCGTTTTGCGAGGAAATCTGCTTCTATTGCGGCTGCAACACGAGCCGCTCGGGCAAGCGCGCGCGGGTGGAAAGCTATCTGGCGGCCCTGCATCACGAGATCGAGAGCGTCGCCCATCTCTTGCCGCGCGAGGCCCGCGTGCGCCGCATTGCCTTTGGCGGCGGCAGCCCCAACGCGATCCTTCCGCAAGAGTTTCTGACGCTAGTCGAGGCTCTCAACCACCACTTCGAGGTGACAAGCCCGGAATTCTCGATCGAGCTCGATCCGCGCACCATGTCAGCCGAGTGGGGCCGCGCCCTGGGCGAAGCGGGCATCACGCGCGCGAGCATGGGGGTGCAGACCTTCGCGCCGCATTGCCAAAAGGCCATCGGGCGCGAACAGGACGACGCGCTGATCTGCCGCAGCGTCGATTGGCTGCGCGATGCCGGGATCACCTCGCTCAATTTCGATCTGATGTACGGCCTGCCCTTCCAGACCGAGGCGGATCTCGCCGACAGCCTCGATTACACCCGCCGCATGGGCGCGGACCGGCTCGCCGTGTTCGGCTACGCGCATGTCCCGCATTTCGTGCCGCGCCAGCGGGTGATTGACGCCAGCGCCCTGCCCGGTCGCGACACGCGTTTCGCGATGGCGCACCAGGCGTTCGAGGACCTCACATCGAACGGATACCGCGCGATCGGCTTCGATCATTTCGCGCTCAAGCACGATCCGATGGCCGAGGCGGCGCGCAACGGCACGCTGAGGCGCAATTTTCAGGGCTTTACCGACGATCCCTCCCCGGTTCTGATCGGCATGGGCGCTTCCGCGATCAGCGGCTTTCCCGGCCTCCTCGCGCAGAACGAGAAGAATGCGGGCCGTTACCGGATGCTGGCCTCGCAAGGGAATCTGACCGCCGATCACGGTGTCGCGCGCACAGGCGAGGATCAGCTGCGCGGCAAGCTGATCGAGGAGCTATTGTGCCACAGCCGCACGACCCTAACCCCCTGCCTTCATGCGCGTATTCGCGAAAGTCTGGCACCCTTCCTTGCGCGCGGGCTGGCGGTGCAAAGCGGGCTGGATCTTACGATCACCGAGCAAGGCCTGCCCTATGCGCGCGTCATCGCCTCCTTCCTCGACCGGTTCCGCGAGGAAACGACCAAGGTGTTCAGCGCCGCGATCTGATCGGGTCGCGCGCTTGCAAGTGGACGGATTTGCGCGCATTCTCCCCCTCAAGCTTCACAGCGATGGGAGACGTTGGTGAGCGCCATAGATGCACCGCAAGAGGATTCCTCCGCGCCCACGCCCGCGATTGCGACCGATCTCGCAATCAGCGACCTGTTCGCCGCTCTCAAGGCGGGCTGGGCCGACTTTGTCGCCATGCCGCGATTCGGCCTGTTCTTTGGCGGGGTCTACGTCCTTGCCGGGCTGGTTATCGGCTATGTTTCGTTCATCGGCGAGGAATTGACCTGGCTCATCCCGGCAACGGCGGGTTTTCCGCTGATTGCACCATTCGTGGCCGTTGGCCTCTACGAAGCGAGCCGCCGCCGCGAAGCGAGCGAACCGCTGCGCTGGGCCGGAGTGATCGGCGCGCTGAAAGGGCACGGCGACGACCAGATCCTGTCCATGGGTGTCATCGTCTTTGTCGCGTTCGGTTTCTGGATGATCGTCGCGCACGCGGTGTTCGCGATCTTCATGTCGGAAAGCGGCGTTTCGGCCCACGGTGGATGGGACATGGTAGAGGCGCTGCTGACGCCCGCCGGACTGGCCATGCTGGGCGTCGGCGGCGCGATCGGAGCGATCATGGCCTACGCCTTCTACGCGATGACAGTGATCAGCCTGCCGATGCTGGTCGAGCGCAAGGTCGATTTCCTCACCGCGATCATTTCCAGCTTCAAGACGCTGAAAAACAACGGATTTGTGATGTTCGCCTGGGCGGCAATCATCGCGGTTGTCCTGGCTATCGCCATGTTACCTGCGTTTCTGGGCCTGTTTATCGCGCTGCCGGTGCTCGGCCACGCGACGTGGCATCTCTACCGCCGCGTGACGCGTTGAGGCGTTTTCCTACTCGCGCGGCGCGGGCTAATCTGACGACCATGGCACACCGCAAATCTCAAGCGTTGGCGCGCGCGCAAGGCGGCGTTACGCGTCGCGCGAGCATGGCGCGGTTTTTCGCTTCAGGACAGTGTTCCAGGTGTTCCAAGCGTTCTGTGCATACGACGAACCGAGGCCGCGCAAGACGGCCAGACTTGGGAGAAACCGGATGAGCGAGAGCGCGCCAGCCACTGAAGAGATCCTCGAACCCGATCTGCCGATCATCGATCCGCACCACCACCTGTGGGATCTGCGCGTGATGCTGCCGATGTTCCCGGAACCACGCCATCGCTTCATCGAAACGCTGGTGCCGGTCGCCTATTACGGGTTCGATCATCTCCACGCCGAAGTGACGTCAGGAGGCTCTGGCGGGCACAACGTCATCGCCACCGTCTTCATGGAATGCGGCGCGTTCTACAACGCGGCATATGGCGAAGCGAAGAAGGTCGTGGGAGAAGTCGAATACGTCAACGGCGTTGCGGCGCAGAGCGCCAGCGGGCTCTACGGCGATCTGCGCCTGTGCGCCGGGATTGTCGGACACGCGGACCTCACACACGGCGCGGCGACCGGTGAGGTTCTGGATGCGCTCAAGGCCGCCTCGCCCAACCGCTTCAAGGGCATCCGCCATCAGGGCGCCTGGGACGCCGATCCCGACGTGCTGGGCCCTCCCTTCCACGCCCCGCCCGAACTCTACAAGGACACCGTCTTCCGCGAAGGCTTTGCGGAACTGGGCAAGCGCGGCATGAGCTTTGACGCCTGGATCCTCGAGCCGCAAATCCCCGATGTCATCGATCTGGCGCGCGCGTTCCCGGACACTCCGATATGCCTTGACCATTGCGGCACGCCGCTGGGCAATGCGAGCTACGCGGGGCGGCTGGAAGAGCGGTTCGATATCTGGCGCGCCAATATCCTGGAGCTGGGGCGGTGCCAGAATGTGATGGTGAAGTTGGGCGGACTGTCGATGCACAATTGCGACATGCCGCCCGAGGGTCCGGCAGCGGGCTGGTCGTCCGAGCGCCTTGCGCCCTTGTGGAAGCCTTATATCGAGACCTGCATCGAGGCTTTCGGCGCAAAGCGGGCGATGTTTGAAAGCAATTACCCAGTTGATCGCTGGGGCGCGAGCTACCCGGTGCTTTGGAACACCTTCAAACGCATCACGGCGGGGGCCAGCGCGGATGAGAAGGCGGCGCTCTACGCCGGAAACGCGCGGGCTTTCTACAGGCTTGATGAGGAGCTTGCCTGAGACAAGGCCCGTCCCTATCAGCAACCCAATATCTGCCTTCCAGACGGAGAGTTCCCGCATGCCCCTTCCCGCCCCGTTCGATCGCCTGCGATTGCCGCTTATCGGTTCGCCCCTCTTCATCGTTTCGGGTCCGGACCTGGTGATCGCGCAATGCAAGGCGGGCATTGTCGGAAGCTTCCCTGCGCTCAACGCGCGGCCTCAAACGCTGCTCGACGAATGGCTCCACCAGATCACCGAGGAACTTTCCAAGCACAATCGCGAGAACCCCGACCGCCCCGCCGCGCCGTTTGCGGTCAATCAGATTGTCCACAAATCCAACGATCGCGTGGAGGCGGACATGGCGACCTGCGAGAAGTGGCAGGTGCCGCTGATCATCACATCGCTGGGCGCGCGCACGGAGATCTTCGACGCGGTGCGCAATTGGGGCGGCATGACGATGCACGACATCATCAACAACCGCTTCGCCCGAAAGGCGATCGAGAAGGGAGCGGATGGCCTCATCCCGGTCGCCGCCGGAGCTGGCGGGCACGCGGGCACGCAGTCGCCCTTTGCTCTCATGCGCGAAATTCGCGAGTGGTTCGATGGCCTTGTCGCGCTGTCGGGCTCGATCGCCCACGGTTCCTCGATCCTCGCCGCGCAGGCGGTGGGCGCGGATTTCGGCTACACAGGCAGCGCCTTCATCGCGACCGAGGAGGCCAACGCGGACCAGGCCTATAAACAGGGCATCGTCGAGGGTTCGGCCGAAGGTATTGTCTATTCAAACCTCTTCACCGGCGTTCACGGCAACTATTTGCGCTCTTCGATCGAGAACGCAGGCCTTGATCCCGACGACCTGCCGACAAGCGATCCGTCGAAGATGAACTTCGGCTCCGGCGGCAACACCAAAGCCAAGGCGTGGAAGGACATTTGGGGCTCTGGCCAAGGCATCGGCACAGTCAAGTCGGTCGGCACGGTGGAGGACATGGTCTCGCGGTTCGAGCGCGAATACCACGAGGCGAAAGCGGCCCTTGCGCAAAAGTCGAACTACGCCCCGTGGGCGCAGATGGCTCAGGCGGCGGAGTAGGTCACGCGCCGGTGGATTGCCACAAGACCTCGGCCATGGCGTCGAGTTCTGTGAAATCGAAGCCTTTGCCCAGCGGGTCTTTGCGATTGAGGATCAGGCGCTTGCGCTCGTTCAGGAGCCGCCGTCTGAGCGCAATCTGAAGCAGGCGCAGGCGCATCAGGGCCTCGGCCATCGCCGCGTCGGGATCGGTCTTGCTGGCCTCGGCCCAGCGCGCCTCGATGCGCCCCACCCGCTCCATCACCAGCTCGTTGTAACGCCGGTGCGGCCCGCGATGAAGCGGCATGCCGGTCCTGTGGGTTGCCTCTTCGGTGGCGGGCAATAGCAGGCCATTGGCGCGAAAATCGTCAAAGCGAATCGCCGAACGCCCCACGTGCGCGAACAGCGCTCCGAAACAGCGGGCGTTGAGCAACTGGCGCGGCAACAGATGATGGCGCTGCAAGCAGGGGTCGTAATCGGGCGCTCCACGGGCGTTGACGGCGCGAAACGGGATCGCGGTGCGAGGGGCCGATCTGGGCGGAACGGGACACGCGCGACGGGCGCCGGACCGCCGTCCCGAAAGCGCCGTGATGGCGCTGCGCGTGGTGTTACAAGGCCCCCCCGTCGGCATCCTATTCCGGCCAGACCCTCACAAACTTGCCGTTTTGCGACGGACGCATGACCAGACGGCTCCCATCCGGCGCGATGATACGCTCGCTGTCTTCAAGGCCGCCGATCGTCACCATATGGTTGATCAGCCGAACGCCAAGCCGAGTGGCGGCGACCTTGTCGAGCGACAAAGGCGGTTCGATCCGCAATTCCTGCCCAATCCAGAACTCCAGCCCGACACTTTGCAAAGCCCTGTCCATCGTTTCGCGAAACGCAGTGAGGCCAAGCGCTGGAAACGGTCCACCTTCCAGCCAGGCGGTGGACACCGATTCGAAGAAACGTCGTCCGATCGCGCTTTGCGAGTGCGGCCAAACCGCCGCCTCAAGATGCGCAAAATGATGGACCAGATCGCGCGCCAGCCCGATCAGGCCCTTGACGACCGGAGCACTCGTTTCGCCGCCCGAAAGGTGCTGGCCCGGTGAAAGATGCAGGGCCTCGGACCGAAACGCGGTTGGCACGGCCTCCAGATCGAAACGATGCTCGATCACCGGAAACTCGCAGGCGCCGCCCGGTGCGAGGCCGACGAGATCGAATGTCAGGCCTTCGCGCAACAACTCGACCCACACCCGGTCAGCCACTTCGGACGAAACGGAGCTTGTGCCCTTTGCCGCATTTGCGGGCTGGTCCGGCGTGACCAGATGAATGTAGCTCTCGTCAGCGGGATCGTGCGTCAGCGAGACGGCGCGCTGGGCCTGAGCGAAATCGCGCAAGGCAGCGCGGGTTGGCCGCTTGCCCGCCGGAAACAGCAGGCACAGCCCCGCAGGATCGGGTTTTTTCACACTATCGATGGCCCACGATCCTCTTGATTCCCCCCACGAACCCGGCCCGTTGTCCAAGCGTCTGTTTTGACGAGAATTGTCCGAGGCGTCGAGTCCCGATTACGTGTGGCCTGCGGATAACAAAATTCCCCATCAAAACACGCCCATAGCAAGCCCAGCCGCCAACGCCGCGCCGATCTTGCTGCAAGCGTTGAGCGCTTTATCGGGTACGGTCTTTGGAGCCAGGATCGCTTCGGGTGTTTGCGCGTCAAAGTTCACGATAAGCGGATCGACGACCCGCTTAAGCCGCCATCCCGTTACGATACGATCAATTTGTTGCTGCGCGCCTGTCCCATCCGAACCCGCCGCAATGATGGTTCCGTACGCACGCCCTTCGACTTGGCCGAGCAAGGGATAGTAGAGCCTGTCGAAAAGCTCCTTCATGGTACCAGAAACACTCCCAAGGTTTTCCGGGCAAACAAACAGGTAGCCTTGCGCTGCGAGCATCTGGTCAGCGTCCACCACCGCCGCTTCGCAGCGCTTCACGCGGCCCTCTTTGCCGGCGGCCTGTTCGGCGGCAACGGCCATGCGTTCGCTCGCACCGGTGCGACTGTGCCACACGATCAGCAGGCCGGGATCGTCACTCGCGCCTTCCATGAAAGCTACGCAAGCGACTGCGGCTGTCGATTGTCAACGTTCAAGGCCTGTTGCGTGGCGAAATATTTCCCTAATTCGAGACTATGTCTGCTGCCGCTCCCAGATCGACCGCTCTGGCCCATGTCCTTGGGGTCAGCCATTCTCTGTCGGGCAAGGCCTGGTGCTGGCGTGGCGGGAACATGGAACTGGACCCCGAAGCCGATGCGCGGCGACTTGATCGCGACATACTCACCCAATTGCTGATGACTCGCGGCGTAGGCGAGGACGATATCGTCCGAAACGCAAAGCCAACCTTGCGCGAGTTCCTGCCCGATCCTTCGGCCTTTCGCGACATGGATCAAGCCGCCACTCGGATCGCTGAGGCAGTCTTATCGGGCGAAAAGATAACGATCTACGGCGACTACGATGTCGATGGGGCAACCAGTTCTGCTCTGCTGGTCGAGGTTCTGCGCGCGCTCAGCCACGATGCGGGCTATTACATTCCCGACCGTCTGCTCGAAGGCTACGGCCCCTCGGGCGAGGCTCTGGTAAAACTTGCTGAGCAAGGCTCCAGCCTGATCGTGACGGTCGATTGCGGCGCGATGGCGCACGAAGCGTTGGCCATGGCGCGCGAGGCGGGCGTCGATGTGATTGTGGTCGACCATCACAAATGCGCGCCCGAGCTGCCGCCGACCGCAGCGTTGGTCAATCCCAACCGCCTGGATGAAAGCGACCTTGGGGCTGCGCACGGCCATCTAGCGGCTGTGGGCGTTGCGTTCCTTCTCGCCATCGCCTTGGTGCGAACTTTGCGAGCGCGCGGGTTTTTCACAGGTCGCAAAGAGCCTGACCTGATGAGTCTTCTCGATCTGGTTGCGCTGGGCACGGTGGCCGATGTCGCCGCGCTGCACGGCCTCAACCGCGCCTTTGTCGCGCAGGGTCTGAAGATCCTCGCCCGGCGTGAGCGTATCGGAATGGCCGCCTTGATGGACGCAAGCCGCCTGAAACGCGCGCCGATCGCCTCGGACCTCGGTTTTGCCTTGGGTCCGCGGATCAACGCCGGGGGCCGCATCGGCGAATCCACGCTGGGCGTGCGGCTGCTTACCACGCGCGATCCCGAGGAAGCGCGCGCCATCGCCGGACAACTCTCCCAGCTCAACGAAGAACGCCGCGCGATCGAAGCGCAGGTGCAGGAATCCGCCGAGGCGCAGTTGGCAGGCCAGCATAATATGTCGGTTCAGGTGCTGGCGGGCACGGGCTGGCATCCCGGCGTCATCGGCATTGTAGCCGGGCGCATAAAAGAAAAGACGGGCAAGCCCGCCATTGTTGTCGCGCTCGACGAAGCCGATGGCACGGGCAAAGGGAGCGGGCGCTCGATCAGCGGCGTAGACCTGGGAGCGGCGATCATTGCGGCGCGTGAAAACGGCCTTCTGGTTGCGGGCGGCGGGCACGCCATGGCCGCCGGCCTCACGATCTTCGAAGAAAAGTTGTCGGACTTCGCCGAGTTTCTTGATGAAAGGCTCTCACGCGACGTTGAGAAAGCGATCCTCGGGCAGACGATGAAGCTTGACCTCGCGCTGGCGCCCGGCGGCCTTACACCGGATCTCGTCACCACGCTGGAAGCCGCCGGCCCTTACGGTGTGGGTTGGCCCGCTCCGCGTGTTGCGCTGGGGCCGGTGCGCATCGTCAAGGCCGATATCGTGGGCAAGGATCACGTGCGGATAATCGCGAGCGGCTCCGACCAGCGCTCGTTCAAGGCGATCGCCTTTCGCGCCGCGGAAACCGAGATGGCGCAAACCCTGCTTCACCGCAGCCAAGGCCGCCGGTTCCACCTGGCAGGCCGGGTCAAACTGGACGATTGGGGCAGCCGACCAGCGGCCGAGCTGCATCTCGAAGACGCCGCTTTTGCCGACTGACACCATCGCCCGTGTCCCCTGCCCCGACCAGACGCAAAGAATTTCACAATTGTTGCAGCCCTCGGGGGTTGACCACATTCGCGAGCGCCCCTAGATGCGCGCTCTCGCAAACGAGCGTGGCCCGTTCGTCTAGCGGTTAGGACGCGGCCCTTTCACGGCTGAAACACGGGTTCGATTCCCGTACGGGTCACCACTTCTCTTCTCTGTCGAATTCCAGAATTCGCGCTTTTGCGCGTTTTGAGGCTTTGTGCGCTTCCCAGCTTTCCTTGGCACAGCTAAGGACAGCGCAATATGGGTTTTCGCAACACGATCCCTGTTGCCGGGATAGTCCTGGCCTGTCTGACCTTCGTCGCGCTCCTGTTGTCGGGGTTTGACGCAGTCGTAGCGCTCGCAGTCCTTTCTGTATGGATCGGATCTCTGCTCGTCGCCGCTTTGCGCCCGCCAGAAGAACCAAGCGTAATCGTCACCGCTCCCCGCGAGGACGAGACGATCCGCAAGGTAATCGAGAACTTCTCCACTCCTCTGCTGATCACACAAGGTGGCACGATCTCGATCGCCAATCGGGCCTCGCGTCGAATGCTGGGGCAGCACATCATAGGTCAGGACGCGCGCGTGGCCTTTCGCCAGCCCGAAGCGATCCACCTGCTGTCGGACAATCGCAGCGGGCAGGCCATGGTCCGCGGCCTCGTGCGCCGTCAGGATGTGTGGCAATTCAACCGGCACATAGTGAATGACCGCTTGGCGGTGCTTGAGTTGATCAATCAGACAGCCGAAGCCGATCTGGGCCGCGCGCACACCGATTTTGTGGCCAACGCCAGCCACGAGCTGCGCACGCCGCTCGCCGCGATCCTTGGGTACGTCGAAACGCTGTCGGACAGCTCGGATTCGCTCGATTCGCCCACCGCTCAAAAGTTTCTCGGGACGATCGAGCGCGAGGCGCATCGTCTTCAGAGCCTGATCAGCGACTTGATGAGCCTCAGCCGCGTCGAGGCTGAAAAGCACGACTTGCCGACGGAGCTGCTCGATCTGGGAGCCTTGATGGATCGCTCTGCGCGCGACGCGGCCGGGCCTTCGCGCATCGAGAGGCTCGAATTCGATATTGATGACACAATCCACGTGCACGGCGACCGCCAACAACTCGAACAGGTCGTGCGCAACCTGGTCGACAACGCGCTCAAGTATGGGTCGATCGATGGGCCCGTGCGCATCGAGCTCCAGCGGGCCCGGGACGGTCGCGCGCGCATTTCGGTGCAAGACAGGGGCGATGGGATCGCGTCCGAGCATATCCCGCACCTCACCCGCCGCTTTTATCGCACAGATCCGGGACGCAGCCGCGCCTCGGGTGGCACGGGCCTTGGGTTGGCGATCGTCAAGCACATCGTCGAACGCCACCGGGGTCGCCTCGACATCGAAAGCGCGGTCGGTCAAGGGACTAACGTGATCGTGCGTTTGCCGGTGCCGGAGGAGGCACCGAAAGACAGCCCAGCTGCCGCCGAAGGAAGCGAAAAGGCGCAAGAAGCCGCTGAAGCCCGCCGACCCGCGCAAGAGCTGTCTTGACGCTGTCTTATTTCCTCAACATGCGAGCGCCAAAGACGCATGTCAGAAGCCGTTGGGTGATCGCGCCCGCACCGAGAAAACCCTAAGCGGCTTCCACGGGGGTACATCGAGCTCATGTCGCCAATCACGCTCATTCTGATCGCCCTCGGGCTTGGCCTCGCCGGATGGCTGGCAGGCCGCGCAAGAGCGTGGAGCTTTCAGAAATCCGATCCGCAAGTAAGGTCCGTATCGCGTCCGATTTATCACGCCTGGTACGTTGCGGTCTGGGTCGTCATCCCGGTCCTGACCTTCATAGCTTTATGGTCTTTCGCCGCCCCGCAGCTGGTCACCCAAAGCGTGCTCGCCTCGCCTGCGGCGGCTGATCTGCCGCAATTCGGATTTGAGCGGGACGCGTGGCTCTCCGAAGCGCGCGCTGTCGCCACCGGGCGCGCACCCGGAGTGTTCAACGACGGTGCCGAAGCGTTGATCGAGCCGTTTCGCGAGGCGCTCACCTTTTACAACTGGATTGGCCTTGCCTCCACCGTCGTGATCGCGTTTGGGGGCGGCATCGTCGCCTTTCTGCGGATTCGCCCGGATTTCAGCGCTCGAACCAAAGTCGAGCGTACCGTCATGATCGTGCTCCTGCTGGCCTCGCTGGTCGCGATCCTGACGACCTTCGGCATTTTTGCGAGCCTTGTCTTTGAAACGGTGCGTTTCTTTGGAATGGTTTCGCCGGTCGACTTCCTGTTCGGCACCTTTTGGGGCCCGGACCCGATGGGCAATCCGGAAACTCCCGATGGCTCACGCTATGGGGCCATTCCACTGTTCTGGGGTACGATCTTCATCGGCGCGATCATTGCGATGATTGTCGCTATCCCGCTCGGACTGATGAGCGCGATCTACCTCACTCAGTACGCTGATCCGAAGTTTCGGACCTGGGTCAAACCCGCGCTGGAGATCCTCGCCGGCGTGCCGACCGTCGTTTACGGCTATTTCGCCGCACTGACGATTGCGCCGTTCATTCGGGACGTGGCGGTGGCCATTGGGGTGACCAACGCCTCGACCGAGAGCGCGCTCGCCGCTGGCGTGGTGATGGGCGTGATGATCATACCCTTCGTCTCGTCGATGGCGGACGATTCCATCGCCGCCGTTCCCGCGGCCATGCGCGATGGGTCCTACGCGATGGGCGCGACGAAGTCGGAGACGATTGCCAAGGTCCTGTTCCCTGCCGCCCTGCCAGGCATCGTCGCGGGGATCATGCTCGCGGTTAGCCGCGCGATTGGCGAGACCATGATCGTGGTTATGGCCGCATCGACCGCGGCCAATCTCAGCCTCAACCCGCTTGACCGGATGACAACCGTGACTGTGCAAATCGTCAAGATGCTCACAGGCGAAGGCAGTTTCGATCATCCCGCAACGCTCAGCGCCTTTGCGCTCGGGTTCGTGCTCTTTCTCGTAACTCTCGCTCTCAACTTCGCCGCGCTCCGCGTCGTCAAACGCTTCCGTGAGGCCTATGAATAATCTCGAGCCCATCCGCCCCACCCGCACGCCCGCGTTCGAGAGACGCCTTGCCAAGCGATATCGCGCGGAACGCAATTTCCGTTTGATGGGTATGAGCGCGATCGCATTTTCGGTTGCCGTTCTGATCTTCCTGCTCGGCAACATGCTGGTAAACGGCGTCGGCGGCTTTCAGCGCGCTGAGCTAGAGGTGCCGATCAATTTCGCCGAAAGCGGCCTAACCGGCGATGAGATCTCGTTGTCTGCGCCCAGCGCGGTTCAAGTGCTTGAGATGCAGGGTCTCGCCGAAATCGTGCATTTCTACGCGGAGGAAGCACTCGGCAAAGAAGGCGCGGACCAATTGAGCGATCAAGCCTGGCGCGACGTTGCCGCCGCGCTCACCTCGGATCCTGCGCTGATCGAACAAAGCGAGCCAGTCGTCTTCAACCTGCCGGCGTCTTCCGACCTTGCGTCCGGCCTCGCGGGAGAAGGCTCGCCCAACATGCAGGCGCTTGCAAGCTCACTAGCCGATCAAGGCAAGCTCGCCGAGAACTGGGACTGGGCGTTCCTTTCGCGCTCGGATGCGACCAGCCCGCAGGCGGTCGGTATCTGGGGTGCGCTCAAGGGCTCGATCCTGACCATGCTGGTAACACTCGTTCTCGCCTTTCCCATCGGTACGCTCGCCGCGCTGTATCTTGAAGAATACGCGCCCAAGAATCGCTGGACCGACCTGATCGAAGTGTCGATCAACAACCTTGCTGCGGTGCCTTCGATTATCTTCGGTCTCCTGGGCCTGGCGGTGTTCCTGACGATCTTTCCCAATTTGCGGTCCGCGCCGCTGATCGGCGGCATGACGCTGGCGCTGATGACCATGCCGGTGATAGTCATTTCAGGACGCAACGCGATCAAAGCGGTGCCTCCGTCTATCCGCGACGGCGCGTTGGCGGTGGGCGCTTCGCCCGTTCAGGTGGTCTTTCACCATGTTTTGCCGCTGGCCCTGCCCGGCATGCTCACCGGCACTATCATCGGCATGGCCCGCGCGCTTGGCGAAACGGCCCCGCTCTTGCTTATCGGCATGCGCGCCTTTGTCGCCACACCGCCCGTTGATTTCACATCGCCCGCAACTGTGCTCCCGGTGCAGATCTTCCTTTGGTCCGATGAAATAGACCGCGGCTTTGTCGAGCGCACCAGCGCCGCCATCGTTGTCCTTTTGCTGTTCCTGCTCGTCATGAACAGCATCGCCATTTATCTGCGCAACAAATTCGAGAAAACCTGGTGACCCGCATTCACGACACAATCAAAGACGACAAGTCCGCCAAAATGAAAGCGCGGGACGTTTCGGTCTATTATGGCGCCAAAAAGGCGATCGACGAGGTTTCGATCGACATCTCTCCGGATTATGTCACCGCGTTCATTGGCCCGTCTGGTTGCGGAAAATCGACCTTCCTTCGTTGCTTCAATCGCATGAACGACACAATCCCGGTCGCGCGCGTAACCGGCGCGATCGAACTCGACGGTGAGGACATCCTGACCGAGGCCATGGATGTGGTGCAATTGCGCGCGCGCGTGGGCATGGTGTTTCAGAAACCCAACCCCTTCCCGAAATCGATTTATGAGAACATCGCTTATGGGCCCAAGATTCACGGGCTCGCCGAGAAGAAGCCCGATCTCGACGCTATTGTCGAACGTTCGCTGACGCGCGCTGGACTTTGGGAAGAGGTGAAAGACCGGCTTGATGATTCCGGCACCGCGCTCTCGGGTGGCCAGCAACAACGCCTGTGCATCGCGCGCGCTATTGCGGTGGATCCTGAGGTTATTCTGATGGACGAACCCGCCTCAGCGCTTGACCCGATTGCCACGGCAAAGATCGAAGAGTTGATCGACGAGCTTTCGGGCCGCTACGCTATCGTGATCGTGACCCATTCAATGCAGCAAGCCGCGCGCGTCAGCCAGCGCACCGCCTTTTTCCACCTTGGCAAAATGGTCGAATACGGGCCAACCTCCGATATCTTCCAGAATCCGATTGAAGAACGCACGCGCGACTACATCACCGGGCGGTACGGCTAGTGTCCGATCACACCGTAAAGGCCTTTGATGAGGACATCACCCGACTGCGTGGCCTGATCGCGGAAATGGGAGGTCTGGCCGAGGTCGCGATCAGCGAGGCGCTCGACGCGTTGATCCGAGGCGATATCGAACTGGGCGACAGCGTCGTTGCGCGCGACAAGAAGATCGACGAGCTTGAAACGGAGGTCGACAAGCTAGCGGTGCGCATCATCGCGCTGCGCGCGCCCATGGCGGACGATCTGCGCGAGGTCATCGCCGCGCTCAAGATCGCCGGCGTGATCGAGCGGATTGGCGACTACTCAAAGAACATCGCCAAGCGTATTGGCATGATCGAGGGACGCGACCGGTTCGAGCCGCTTACGCTTTTGCCGGCGATGGGCGAACTCGCCAACGAGATGGTCCATGACGTGCTCACCGCTTACGCCGCGCGCGATCCTGGTCTTGCGCGCGAAGTGATCAGCACCGATGCCAAGGTCGATGCTTTCTATAACAGCATTTTCCGCAATCTTGTCAGTCATATGGTAGAGAATCCAGCCACCATTTCGAGTGCCGCGCAGCTGCTTTTTGTCGCGCGGAATCTTGAGCGTATTGGTGATCATGCCACCAATGTTGCGGAGATGGTCCATTTTGCCGCGACCGGAACCTATCCCCCTGAAGAGGATCGATAGCGTCTTGTCAGGATGGCTGTGGAGAAGTTCGTCCGGCCGATTTCATAATAGTGCAGCAAAACTGAAACAGTGAGAAAGCGCTCTACGCAAACAGCAAGAAGAGGCTGAAACGCCATGTCTGCGAAATTGCTTTTGGTCGAAGATGATCCGGCGCTTTCGGAACTTCTCGAATATCGGTTTCAGAACGAAGGCTATCAGGTCCGCTGCACCAGCGATGGTGATGAGGCCATGGTGCTCGCCAGCGAAGACGCGCCCGACCTCATTATTCTCGACTGGATGATCGAGGGGACGAGCGGGATCGAGGTGTGCCGCCGCCTGCGCCGCGACAAGGACACAGCGCATGTCCCGATCATCATGCTCACTGCGCGCGAGGCGGAGGATGACCGTGTGCGCGGACTTGAGACCGGCGCCGATGATTACCTGACCAAGCCGTTCTCCCCGCGCGAATTGCTGGCGCGCGTTGCCGCGGTGATGCGCCGCATCCGCCCCGCCCTGGCGGGCGAGACGATCGAGGTGGGCGATATCAAGCTTGATCCGGTGGCGCACAAGGTTCAGCGCCGAGGCCGCTCGCTCCAGCTTGGGCCGACCGAATACCGGCTGCTCAAATTTTTTATGGAGAGCCCGGGCCGGGTTTTCAGCCGCGGGCAATTGCTCGATGGCGTGTGGGGGACAGGTTCGGATATCGAATTGCGCACGGTCGATGTGCACATCCGCCGCCTGCGCAAGGCGATAGGCGTTGAGGGTGCCAAGGATCCGATCCGCACCGTGCGCTCCGCCGGATACGCGCTCGAATCCGCGTGAGGCTTCAGTGAAAGTCGCGCGATTTCGGGATGATCCGATGGTTGCGCGGATGGCCTTGAACATTGGGTAGCTGATCAATCAGATCGCGGGGGCGAATCGCGTCGCGCGCGTCCTCTTCCTTAACCTCGTCCACAGCGATGCTCACCCGGCTCGCTGGCATCTTGTGGCTGGAAATCGGCGAGTTCACGTGGTCCGCGCGCGCGATCGGTGCGTTCAGCATGTCGTCGGAGAGCGCGTAGAGCTTGTCCGTCGCATCGGTCATATGCTGGGCGATCACGTGGATCACCTCATCATCGTATTCAACGCGCCCGCGCACTTCCATCAACCGCGCCCCCATCACGACACGGCGCTGTTTCTCCTTGAGATCGGGCCAGACGACGAGGTTGATGACGCCTGTTTCATCTTCCAGAGTGATGAAGCACACCCCCTTGGCGCTGCCCGGCCGCTGGCGGATCAGCACAACACCCGCAACCTGCACCATGCTGCGAAACTTGCGGTTCCTGAGATCACACGCGCGCACAAAGCCGCGCTCGGCGAGCTCGGGGCGCAGGAAGGCCATCGGATGCGCTTTCAGACTGAGCCGCGTGGTCTGGTAATCCGCCACAACTTCTTCAGAAAGAGGCATGATCGGCAGCATGGTGGTGCAGCGTTCGACCCCCTCATCTCGGGTATCAGCCGCGCGGAACAGCGGCAGGTCCGGTCCCGCGATCAGGCTGCGCGCGTCCCACAAGGCCGTGCGGCGAGAAAGGTTGAGCGAGGTAAAACAATCCGCGCTTGCAAGCCGCTCGATATGCGCTGGGGAGAGCCCCGCGCGCTCGCGCAGTTCGGCCACATCTCGGAACGGCCCGTTCTCGGAGCGCTCGGCGATAAGCTGGGCAGCGACGTGTTCGGGAAAGCCGTCGACCTGTCTGAGGCCAAGGCGCAGCGCGATATGCTTGTCTTGGCGGCCTTGGTCTCGGGGCATCGGGTCCTTCGAGACGCGTCTTCGAGACGCCGCTTCGCGGCTCCTCAGCCGTTCCTCAGGATGAGCGGAAACTTTTAAGATCCGCTCATCCTGAGGAAAAGCGAAGCCGCAGGCTGAGGTTTGTCTCGAAGGACCCGAAGCGCTCGAAGAACCCTGGCTCATCTCCTCCAGCGTACAGTCCCACTCTGAGTGATTAACATCCGCAGGCAGCACCTCGACCCCATGCTCCCTCGCGTCGCGCACGATCTGCGCTGGGGCGTAGAAACCCATCGGCTGCGAATTGAGAAGCGCGGCGGCAAAGGCGGCGGGGAAATGGCATTTGAGCCAGCTTGAAACGTAAACCAGATGCGCAAAACTCGCCGCGTGACTTTCGGGAAAGCCGTATTCGCCAAAGCCACGGATCTGGTTGAAGCAGCGCTCGGCAAACTGGCGCTCATAACCGCGCGTCACCATTCGCTCGACCATCATGTCCTGCAGCTCATCCACCATGCCGCGCGAACGGAAGGTCGCCATCGCCTTGCGCAAACGGTTGGCTTCCTTGGACGAGAATTTGGCTGCATCGAGCGCGATCTTCATCGCCTGTTCCTGAAAGATCGGGACACCCAACGTGCGTTCGAGGATGCTCGAAAGCTCGTCAGGCGGGCCATGCTGAGAGGATGGTGCCGGAATTTCGACCGGTTCAGCGCCCCGGCGACGCTTGAGATAGGGGTGCACCATATCGCCCTGGATCGGACCGGGGCGCACAATCGCAACCTGGATGACGAGATCGTAGAATTCGCGCGGGCGCAGGCGCGGAAGCATGTTCATTTGCGCGCGGCTTTCCACCTGGAAGACACCGAGCGAATCGCCCTTGCGCAGCATCGCGTAGGTCTCCGGATCCTCGCGCGGGACAGTCGCAAGCGTGAGCGCGCGGTCGTGGTGCTCCTCCAGCATGTCGAGGCACTTTTTTATGCAGGTCAGCATGCCGAGCGCCAGCACATCGACCTTGAGGATACCCAGCGCCTCAATGTCGTCCTTGTCCCACTCAATAAAGCTGCGATCGGGCATCGCGCCGTTGCCGATCGGCACTGTCTGGGTGAGCGGTCCTTCGGTGAGGATGAACCCGCCCACATGCTGCGAGAGGTGACGCGGCATCCCGATCATCTGCTCGGTTAGCTTGAGCACGCGCTTTAGATGCGGATCGGTCACATCGAGGCCGGTTTCCGCCGCGTGCTTTTCGCTGATCTCTCGGCCCCACCCGCCCCACACGGTGCGCGACAGGGCGCTGGTCACATCTTCGGAAAGCCCCATCGCCTTGCCCACTTCTCGGATCGCCATGCGCGGGCGGTAGTGAATGACGGTGGCGGTCAGCCCGGCCCGGTGGCGGCCATATTTGCGGTAGAGATACTGGATCACCTCTTCGCGCCGTTCGTGCTCGAAATCGACGTCGATATCGGGCGGTTCCTTGCGGTCTTCGGAGATGAATCGGTCAAACAACAGCGCATGCTTGGCCGGATCGACGCTGGTGATGCCAAGGCAATAGCAGACGGCGGAGTTTGCGGCAGACCCGCGCCCTTGGCACAGGATCGGTGGGGAAACCTCGTTGCGGGCGAAATCGACGATATCCTTGATTGTCAGGAAATACCGCGCCAGCTCCATCTTGCCGATCAGCGCGAGCTCCTTATGCAGGGTCTCGCGCACCGTCTCGGGCAGGCCTTCCGGATAGCGCCAGTCCGCGCCCTTCCACGTCTCGCTTTCGAGATATTCCTGCGGGGATTTGCCGTCAGGATAGATCTCTTCCGGATACTCGTAGCGCAGCTCATCAAGCGAGAAATTACAGGCATCGGCCACTTCGCGCGCAGCCGTGATCGCGTGCGGCCAGCGGGTGAACAGGCGCGCTATTTCCTGTGGGGATTTGAGGTGCCGCTCAGCGTTCGCGTGGAGCAGATGCCCGGCCTCAGCCACCGTGGTCTTATTCGCGATCGCTGTCATGACGTCCTGCAAGGGGCGACGCTCGGGCGTGTGGTAATGGACATCATTGGTGGCCAGCAGGCTGAGCCCGTTTGCACGCGCCAGAGCGTCAAGCCGGTCGATGCGCGCCATATCATCCCCGCAGTAGAGGTAGCTTGCGGCGAGATGCCTTAGGCTGGGCAGTCCCTGCGTGAGATGCCGGAGGATTTCGGGGAGCGCTCCGCTGACTTCCCCGCACCGCTCGCTCCCGTCGAACGCAACAACATTGCTGGCCCAGTCGGGCACCATGAAGAGCGTATCCAAATCGTCAGGCGGGAGCAAAATCAGCTGCACGTCCTCAGCGTGCTCCGCCAGCATCGCAAGGCTGATCTCGCACACGCCCTTTTCCTGCCATTCACCGCTCAGCGTCTGCATGCGGCCCGCGCTGATGAGCTGGCACACTCGGCCATAGGCGGCGCGATTGCGAGGGTAAGCGAGGAAGACCAGACCCTCGACCGTCTCAATCCGCGCGCCGATGACAGGACGCAGTTTGAGCGTTGCCGCTTCCGTGTGGATGCGCACGACACCTGCGAAGCTGTTGGCATCGGCAATCCCGATCGCATCGTAACCAAGACTGCGCGCGGTCATAACCAGATCGACCGCGTCGGAAGCGCCGCGCAAAAAGCTAAAACAGCTCACCAGCCCCAGCTCGACAAAGGGTGCACGCGGCGGCGCTTCGACAAGATCGGGGTCGATCTCGAGCGTGCGCTTGTCGGGGGTGAGCGGAGCGTCGGGCATCTCAGGACCTAGCAGCCGGCGATTTGTGTCAGCCGCGCTCGCACCGCCTCCAGATCACTTTCAAACTTCGCCGCCTGCTCTGCACGCGCCTCACCATCAAGCCGTAGCAGGTAAGAGGGATGCGCCGTCACCCACAGCTCCGATCCATCCTCCAACGGCATCGGCGTGCCCCGCGCGCGGGCGATGCTGACGGTCTTGCCCAGTAAACCACGCGCCGCGCTCGCGCCAAGCGCCAGCACAACGCGCGGCTTGACGACGGAGCGTTCGGCTTCGAGCCACCAGCGACAGGCATCGATCTCCTTGGCGGTGGGCGACTGGTGGAGACGGCGCTTGCCTTTCCAGGTGAATTTGAAGTGCTTGACCGCGTTGGTGACGTAGGCCTGCGAGCGCGCGATCCCGACCTTTGTGAGGTATTCGTCGAGCAATTGCCCCGCTGGCCCCACGAAGGGTTTGCCCTGCTCGTCCTCTTGATCGCCTGGTTGTTCGCCCACGATCATCAGCCGCGCTCCCAAAGCGCCCTCCCCCATAACCGCCCGCGTGCTGCATTCGGCGATGGGGCAATCGCGGCAGGCACCAATTCCTTGCGCGATGGCGTCCACACTGCTGGGCAGTTTCCGATCTTCGCGCGCTCCGGCCGCCACCATGCCCGCTTCGCGCGCTTGCGCTCCGGCGATGAGTTCGGGAATAAGCTCGGACTCGGGCATATTCTTCCAGTATTTCTTGGGCATTTCCGCCAGCATCGCGCCGACCTTCAGCCGCGCGGGATTGAAGATCGAGGAATAATAGGACTTCCACAGCGCCTCGACAGGATCGCCACCGGGCGCGTCCTCGCGGCGCGCAGGCCCGCTTTCGCGCATCGTTGTCCCATCCCAATGCAAACAGCCGCGCGGGGTCAGGATCGACCAGTTCATATTGGCAAAACGACGCATGAAGAACCCGGCGTTGGCGCGCACTATATGGTGATCGGGCTCGAACCAGGCGACGTAATGCTCCGCTCCTGTTTCATCGGTGACTTCGCGAAAGCGCACAAAGGCGTGCATCTTGTGGCTGTCGCGGCGCACCGATTTGTCGAGCTCTTCGACGCGGCGCACATCCGCGTCGGCCTTGTCCTCCATGCAGCGCGGTTTGGACTGAAGCCGCCAGAGCACCCGGTAGAGCAAGCCAAAGCGTTCGGGGTCGGAATGAAGGGCCGCGTTGCGCGCCAGCTTCATGAAACGCTTGGACGCGCGCACCTGCCGTGCACTCTTCTCCGGCAGCGGCAAGCGCCGCTCGCCCCGGCTTGGACCTTCCTGCGCGAACAGATCACCCGTCCCGCCTGGCTCCACCCAACTCACCCGGTCCGGCGGCACATCACATTGGATCAGCTGCCGCGCACGTTCGCGCCAGAAGGCGAAATCATCAGGCGTAGGCAAGTGAACAACATAATGAGCGCCAAGGCTGACGTGCTGCATAGCCGTCATCAGAACAGCTCCAGCTGCTCTTGCTTGGGGGCCAACAGTGCGCGCAAATCCGCGCGGTCGGTCAGCACGGTCGGGCGCCAGTCGAGTGTGATCAGGAAGGGCCGGACCTTGGTGATCGACTGGGTCAGCTTCGCGACATCGTCCAACCGCAAGGTTCGGTGCCGCCGCGCGGCCAGAATGCGCCGCACCGCCACTGTCCCCAGCCCCGGCACACGCAAAAGCTGCTCTTTGGAGGCGCGGTTCACATCGACCGGAAATTGCTCCCGGAATTTCAGCGCCCAGGCAAGCTTGGGATCGATATCGAGCGGCAGGTTACCGTCTTTCTCCGTCGCCTGCGCGACCTCTTGCGGAGCGTAGCCGTAAAACCGCATCAGCCAGTCGGACTGGTAGAGGCGGTGTTCGCGCATCAGCGGCGGGCGCTTCAAGGGCAGTACGGCGCTGGCATCCGGGATCGGCGAGAAAGCGCTGTAATAGACGCGGCGCAGGCCAAAGCGCTTGTAGAGCCCGCTCGCGCGCCCGACGATCGCTGCATCGTTGGCGTCATCCGCGCCCACGATCATCTGCGTCGATTGCCCCGCGGGCGCAAAGCGCGGTGCGTGCTTGAAGCGTTTTCTCTCGTCCTTGGCCTCGATGATGCGCGCCTTGGTCTTGCCCATAGCGCCTTCAATCGTGCTCTCATCCTTGTCGGGCGCGAGGCGGGTGAGGCCTTTCGTCGTAGGCAGTTCGACGTTGATTGAGACGCGATCCGCGTACAGCCCTGCCTGATGAATCAGCTCGGCGTCCGCTTCTGGGATGGTCTTGAGATGAATGTAGCCGCGAAAATCGTGTTCCTCGCGCAGGATACGGGCGACCTCGACAAGCTGCTCCATCGTGTGGTTCGAGCTCTTGATGATGCCTGAGGAGAGGAACAGCCCCTCGATATAATTGCGCCGGTAGAAACTAAGCGTGAGGTTCGCGACCTCTTGCGGGGAGAAGCGCGCCCGGCGCACATTCGAGCTCTTGCGATTGACGCAGTAGTGGCAATCGAAAATGCAGTGATTGGTCAGCAGGATCTTCAGAAGCGAAATGCACCGGCCATCGGGCGCGTAAGCGTGGCAAATGCCCATCCCCTCGGTCGAGCCGATCCCTTTCCCGCCAAGCGAGTTCTTCCTGGCCGTGCCGGACGATGCACAAGACGCGTCATACTTGGCGGCGTCGGCGAGGATTTCGAGTTTTTGTCTTAGCGTTTGCTGAGTCATGAGAGAACCGTTGGAACGTAGAGTGTTCCTTATATGTTCTCATTCATCTCCGGTCCAATGCAAAGCGCGCAAGCCGCACTGGGCCCACCCGGCGCGAGCTTGCAAAAACAGGTAATCAATCGGCGTTGTAAGGGATCGTCGACTTGTGGATCATCACTCGCAAATCGCCTTTCGCATCGCGAATGTAGCCGATCGTGTACTCGGCCGTGGTCTCCTCTTAGCCGCCAACGGGGTGAAAAAGTAACTCCCCATCACCACGGCCATATCACACACAGTATCTGATGTCGGCGCTCCTTCAGCGTCCCGCGAACGCTATTGGAGCGTTGCCCACTGGCTCAAAGGTTGGCGATGGCTAAGGAACAAGACAGAGGGCGGGTGCCACGCGATCAGGATTTGTTGCGAAGCGGGTTGGGATCGCCTGAGACTTCGCACAGATAGTCGAGCACGGCCGGGTGCATTTCGCCTTCGAAGGCGACGCCGGCCACCTTGTCTTCGATCCACGCGACAGTCCCAAGCGGTGCGTTAACACCATCGACCCGCATGGTGACGCGGTCGCCGATTTGCGCGAAGCCCAAGCTTCCGCGAATTTTGCAGCCGCCTTCCGAGATGTCGAGCATGTCGACAAAAACGACGCGCGATTGCACCCGGCTCTTGACGAGCAGGCGGAGCGGGCGGCGTTCTGACGAGCGTGAAATCGATCCAAGGTTCATAATGGGCGAGGTGCCAGAGATTCGTAAAGGAATGTTAAGCGCGCGGGTAAACGCGGTTTAACCATAAGGTCTCGCTGCAGCGATCTGGTAAGGTTTTGTCGCCTCGCATGGGGGCGGGTTGCGACGCGGCGCGTCAGGCAAACAGCCCTTGCAAGAACCATTCGGGAGCCCCCCCACGCCCATCGCCCGTAACCCCGTGGCGATAGATCCAGTAGCGCCGCCCATCCGTATCCTCGATCCGGTAATAATCGCGCAACCGAACGGTGGAACGCTCGCGCCACCATTCCGGCGCGACGCGTTCGGGCCCCTCGACCCGCGCCACCTCGCGCGCATCGCCGCGCCAGCGAAAGCGCTGGGGGAAACCATCGGGCGAGGCATAGAGTACGGCGATCCTTTCCGGGTTATCCAGAATTTTCAGAGGTCTCTTATGAAATTCGAAAGTGGTTTGTGAGGCGCCTCGCGGCTCCAGCGCCTCTTGCCAGCGCTGAGCGCGCTCAGGGATATGGCTGGCATACGGCACTGAACGGCGTACCGCGGTTGGGCCAAGGCGCACGCTCAGCCGATCAACACACGCGCTCAAGCACGTGCCGTGGCGCTCGGCGGCTGCTTCGATATCGCCTTGCTGAGCGCTCAGCGGTTCGGCCCAACTCGCGGTGAGGCGCACCGTCTCGATCCCAAAGCCCGCTTCGACATCGTCCAGTTTGGCGGCAAACAGCCGGGTGATGTGCGCCGCCTCGCGCGTGGCGGCCGCAAGCTCCAGACGGCGCACCAGCACCTCACCGTCAACCCGCCATAGCCCCAGTTCAAGCCGGCGCGCGCCCTGCCCCTGGCCCTCAAGCACGCGCGCCATATCCTGCGCCAGGTCGCTCAGAACCGTGTCGAGCAGCGGGCGATGGCGGATTGGCTCCATAAGGCGGCGCTGGACCATCGGCACAGCTGGCGGGACGATTGGCAGCAAGGGTTCAGGAATCCGGCCCAGCAATTGGTCAAGACGGACAAGTGGGTTGGCTGCGGGGGATTTGCGGTTGCGAAATCGGCGCTGGAGTGCGTCGCGCCCGGCCGCTCCACCCTCGTGAGTGGCCTCTTCTTCTCGGCTCACGCCCGCAAGTTGCCCCAGCGTCTTCAAGCCAAGACGCCGCAGAACGGTCAGCACATCAGCATCAAGCCGCAGCGCCGCTGCGGGAAGATCAGCCAGCGCGCGCAGGATCGCGCGCGGCTCATCCCCATGAACAATCGCGCCAGTGCGGCCAAAATGCGAAAGCGCCCAGGCGGCACCAGCGGTGGAGGCAATGGCGGTGCGCACAGCCAGCTTACGCGCAGCAAAGGCGGCCTCGACATCCGCAACAAGTTGCGCTTCGCCTCCGAACAAATGCGCCACCGCCGTCACATCGACGATCACGCCATCGGGTGCATCAAGCCCGCTCCACGGCCCCCAGCGCCGCGCCCAAACGGCCAGCTTTTCCAGAAACGCCAGATCACCCGCCGGGTCCGCCGGGACCACCTTGATCGCCGGGCACAGCGTACGCGCATCCGCCAGCATGGTGTCCACCTGCACCCCTGCCTCGCGCGCGGCGTCGTTGACGCTGGCGATGCGGGGCCCGTGCGCGGTTTCAGTGATCAGCGCAACCGGCTCAGCGTCCGGTCCTTCCCCACGCTCACATCCGTGCGCGAGCCGCCAGCGATCGACCGATAGTCGCGCGCACCAGATGGCAAGGATCCGGCGTGGTTTTTGGGATATGAGCGATTGTCGAGGAGTGGACGGCGTGAGTGGACGCGCCGCCGGGGTACCAGAAACGCCGCTGCCGAGCGAGCGCGGGCCCGAGGCGCTGGGTTTCGCGCTGTTCGTCTTGGTTCGGTCGCCTGGCTGTGAGAGTGGTTTCGTCATCGCTTACAATCCATTCACCGGGCGCGTTGGAACGCGCGCGAAACAGCTCAGCGCGCCAGCTGGGATGGCCGGGCGCTTCAGCGTTCCAGCGGGGACACGCGGACGGCGCAGGCTCCGCTCGCCAGCGCATGCGCGCCGAAGACAGGTCCGCTTGCGCCTCCAGCCTCACCAGCCACAAGGCGACCGCATGCTTTTCGGCCGCGAGGCTCAGTCGGCGCGAGGCGATGAAGTCGAGCGCGCGCGGATTGCCCACGATCTCTCCGATCACACAGGCGAGATCGCGGCAGCGCAGCCCTTCCTCCAAAGCGAACAGCGCGTCCTCGGACGTCTTGGCCTCGACATGAATCAGCCGCTCGCGCAGATCCTTGGGAAGCCCATGAAGATAAGGTCGCCCGCCGAGCCGGATCGCGCGCGCGTCCTGCACCCACAGAATATGACGACGATCCTCAGGCTCAGCGGCCGGATCCTCACGCCCAGCGGCGACCCCCAGAGCGTCGCGCGCTAGGGCCAAAGCCAGCCCCGCCCCGCTAGCGTCGCGCGCGCTGGCGAAAATCTCGCTGTGCCAGGGTTGATCTTCCAACCCTGGACGCCAGCGCGTCTCACGGGCTTTGGAAATTGTGGCGATCTCTTGCGCGGACAGACGCCGAGCCACTTCAGCCCCCTCGGGCCGGGAGGGAACGGGAAAATCGCGCAGCGCTTTTGCGCAGGAAGAGGCAACACAATGGGTCATGCGGAACACTCAAGAGACTCTAAGCGCGCCTCTTTGTTCCTTATTTGTTCCACAAAAGGTGAAGGATTGCAACACGCTTCTCGCGCGCTCGCGTGCCCTATGTCTGGCGTCAGCCCCCGCTCAGGAAACCTAGCATCTGGCCCGTGGTCTCGGGGAATATGCCGCCGAAGAGAATCAGCGTGAGCACCAACGGGCAGAACCAGCGCACAAGGAACAGCCAGAAACGGTGCAGGCCGCCCGAAAGCCCGTTCTCCTCATCGAGCAAACGCCGCGAGGCAACCCAGCCAATGAAGACAGCTGTCAGCAAAGCGCCAATCGGCATGGTGAGCTTACCCGTGAAGGTATCGAGCACATCAAGTACCCCCATCCCCTCAAACATCGGGATAAAACCCAGCGGATGAAAAGAGGAAAGCGAGCCAGTTGAGAGCGCGCAAAGCACGCCCAGTACGCTGGCGGCCACGCTCACACCCAGCGCCGCTTGTACGCGCGGTAGGCCCAGCCGTTCCATTGCCCAGGACGTGGGCGCTTCCATCAGGCTAACCGAACTCGTCAGCGCGGCAAAACCCACCATGATGAAGAAGGCCAGGCCAATGAGCGTGCCGAAGGGAATGTCCGAGAAGGCGTGTGGCAGGGTCTGGAACATGAGGCCAAGGCCACCATTGGGCTCCAGCCCCGCGACGAAGACGATCGGAAAGATGCACAGACCCGCAATAAGCGCGACCGCCGTGTCGGCGCCTGCGATCATGCCGCTGGTGCTCGCAAGGTTCACATCGCGCCCGACATAGGCACCGTAGGTCACCATCCCTGCAACGCCGAGCGAAAGCGAGAAGAAGGCCTGCCCCACCGCGGCCAGCATCACTTCACCGGAGAGTTTGTCGGGTTCAAAGGTGAACAAATAGTCGACCGTCCGGCTCAAGGCCCCGCCAAACATACCGTAAACGGTGATCCCCAGCAGCAAGAAGAAGAAAGCCGGCATAAGATAGACCGCGACCTTTTCGATCCCACCCGAGACACCGCGCGCGACAAAGAATACGGTAATCCCGACAAAGCCTACATCGAGCACACTGGTAGCCACTCCATTGCTCACCATGCCGCCAAAGTAGCTGTCGACCTGCTCGAAGGACTGGTCCGCAAAGGCACCGCTCGTTGCGCCTGAAGCGACTATGTCTTGCGCGAACAGGCCAATGTAATAGAGCACCCAGCCGCCAATCACGCAGTAAAAGCTGAGCACGAGGAAGGCGGAAAATACGCCGAGCGAGGCAACGGTGCCCCACGCTTTGGATCCACCCGATTCCTCGGCAATCTTGCGAAAGCTGATTGGCGCTGCAGCCTGTCCGTGGCGACCGATCAGCACTTCTGACAAGAGCACCGGGAGGCCGATCAAAACCACGCAAAAGACGTAGAAAAGCACAAAGGCGCCGCCGCCATTGGTCCCCGCTTCAGCCGGAAAACGTACCAGATTGCCAAGCCCCACAGCGGACCCGACCGCCGCCAAGATGAACGCGCCGCGTGACGACCAATTCTCGTGGCCGGAAGGTGCTGCTACCATGAAGTGAACTGTCCCCGTATCCGCGCTTTTCCGAGCGCTCTGATGTGATCTGTCACCCTAGTGCAACGAAACTGCGCCCGCGCCAAGGGGACAATTCGCCGAGTTGCGCTTTGCCTTTGCCCCGCCTCGCCGCTAAACGCGCATTCCATGTCCACGACCTTCCAACTCGACACCAGCACCAGCCGGGCCAACCCCACCCCAAAGCCACTGCGTCGACTGACGGTACCTCGGATCCGCGCGCGCAAAAAAGATGGCGTGACTGACGATCCGCTGGTGATGCTCACTGCCTACACCGCGCGCCAGGCGCAGCTGCTCGATACGCACTGTGATCTGCTGCTGGTGGGGGATTCACTTGGGCAGGTCATTTACGGGCTGCCCTCGACCATTCCTGTCACGATGGAAATGATGGCCAATCATGGCGCGGCGGTCGTGCGCGGCAGCTATCATTCAGTCGTCGTCGTCGACATGCCGTTCGGCTCTTATGAAAGCTCGCCTGAACAGGCGTTCGAAAGCGCGGCCTTCCTCCTGAAGGAAACCGGTGCGGCGGCGGTCAAGCTTGAGGGCGGCGAAGCGATGGCGCCCACGATTGATTTTCTCAACTCACGCGGCATCCCCGTTATGGGCCATGTCGGCCTCACACCGCAGGCCGTCAACGTTTTGGGCGGATACGCGGCGCGTGGCCGTTCGGATGCGGAAGCCAGCAAGATCGTGAGCGATGCTGTGGCCCTCGATCAGGCGGGCGCCTTTGCCATCGTGATTGAAGGCGTGGTCGAACCCATCGCAATTGCCGCAACCGAAACGGTGTCCTGCCCAACCATCGGAATCGGCGCCTCAGCCAAATGCGACGGTCAGGTTCTCGTCACCGAAGACATGCTGGGGATGTTTGAGCGCGTGCCCCGCTTCGTCAAGAAGTACGAAGATATCGCCGGATTGATCGAGAAGACCGTGGCAACCTATGCAGGGGAGGTGCGCAGTCGTGCATTCCCCGGCGAAGCGCAGACCTACCAGCCCAAGAACTGAGGCAGAGGCCAGCCAGAATGCAAACACTGCTGCGCTACTACAGCTTCTCGCTATTATTCACCGCCGTGTGCCTCATCATTGCGGGCTGGTATGGCTGGATGAGCAGCGGGACCATTGGCGGCACGATGTCAGTTCTCTGGATCGTTTTCGTGCTGTCGATCCTGGAAGTATCGCTCAGCTTTGACAACGCGGTCGTCAACGCCACGGTCTTGCGCGAAATGGACCCTGTTTGGCAACAACGCTTCCTCACCATCGGGATCCTGATCGCGGTGTTCGGGATGCGGATCGTATTTCCGATAGCGATTGTCTCGATTGCGGCCAGTATCGGGCCGTGGGCGGCGGTGGAGCTGTCGCTGGGCGATCCCGAGGAATACGAACGCATAGTCTCGGCCGCGCATATCGGGATCGCCGGATTTGGCGGCGCTTTCCTCTCCATGGTCGGCCTCACCTTTTTCTTCGACGAGGAGAAGGACATTCACTGGATCAAGGCGATCGAGGAATCCGCGGCGCGCTTCTCGAGCGTCCCCGCGCTTGAAATCGCGCTGGTTCTAGGACTGGTCTATGGCGTCTCTACGCTGCTGGAACCCGATGATGCGCTGACCTTCCTTGGTGCGGGTGTCCTCGGTCTGCTCACCTATATCGGGGTCCATGCGCTGGGTGAGATTATCGAACAGCGCGAGGTGCGCAAGAAAGCGGCGGGCGAAATGGTCCGTTCAGGGCTTGGCGGATTTCTCTATCTTGAAGTTCTCGACGCGAGTTTCAGCTTTGACGGCGTCGTCGGGGCCTTCGCGCTTTCGAACAACATGATCGTAATTGCCCTGGGTCTGTCGGTCGGCGCGATGTTCGTGCGCTCGATGACAGTGCATTTGGTGAAGACGGGCACGCTCTCGCAATATCGCTTTCTCGAACACGGCGCGTTCTGGGCGATAATTGTGCTTGGCGTGATCATGCTGGTGTCGGCCAAGTATCACATTAACGAGACCATCACCGGACTGATCGGCGCAACGCTGATCGGGCTGTCGCTTGCCTGGTCGATCCGGCACAATCGCTCGGAACGAACCGCTACCCCTGAGAACGCGCAAACATAGTCGCCAGCGGCGCGGCCCAGATCAGTTGGATCAGGTGGTAAATCAGTAGCGGTGCGATCACAAAACCGGCCACTTGCGCGGGAAACAGGATTGCAGCAAGCGGAGCGCCAACGGCAACGCTCTTCTGCACGCCAGCAAACAAGAAGGCGATCCGGTCGCCGCGCGGATAACCGAGCAGACCGCTTAGCATCCATGCGCCTGCGGTCGCGACCATCAGCATGAAAACGCACAAGCCGAGCAGAATCGCCCAATCGGCAAGTGTGAAAAGATGAGCAAGCCCCTCTTCAATCGCACCGGAAAAAGCGACGTAAACCGCAATCCCGATGACGATCCGGTCCAGCCACACGACTTGCGACCTGCGCGCGACAATCCACTCGCGCGTCCAGCCCTGCAACGCCTGACCAACAAGAAAGGGAAGCACGAGGATCAAGCCGATCCGGACGATCATCTCGCTACCAATATTGGCGCCGCTTTCTCCGCTGAGAACCGCGAACAGCGGCGCGGAGACAAACACGCCGGCGATGTTGATGAGCGCCGCACCCACCACTGACAACGCGGCGTTACCGTTCGCAAGCGTCGTGTAGGAAGTTGCGGACTGGATCGTGGACGGCAGGACGCCCAGATAGACAAAACCAAGCGCTACGAGCGGCGGCAAAACTGATGCGGCGAGAACCCCAACGCCCCAACCGGCCAACGCCATCACCCCAAAGACCCAAACGAACAGAGGAGCGAAGAAGCGCCAATTGGCGAGCCCATTGCCGATCTCCCCGCGCGCGATGCGCATTCCATTCACGAGAAAGAGGAAGAAGATGGCCGCGCTCGAGATCGTCTGAGCGGTGGCGCGTGCTTCACCGGTCGCGGGCACCACCCAAGCGAGCGCGGTTGCGATGAGAAGCACCGCGATCATCGGATCTGCGAGAGGTGTGAGGCGCGCATGCATGGCGCGCTCCCCTGCCTGCGGTTGGTCGGCTTGTCGAGTGTCTGACCTTGGTCAGTTCCGTGGTGGGATCGCGGCGTCAAGCTCCCACGCCCGGCGCTCAAAGCGTCCCGCTTCAGCGTCTTTAGCAAGCGCCCGCGCCGCATCGGCGCGCAGTTGAAGGAGGCGCGGATTATTGCTCGCGCCGCGCTTGATGGCGTGATCCAGGAGCGCCTCAACGCGCCGCCAATCCCCCTTTTGCGCGGCCTGCTGCGCGTTAGCCATCAAGGCCTCCGCGTTCTGCGGTTCGCCGCGCAAATGCCGCGCCAGAAGAACGTCTGCAGCCATAGTATCGCCCAAGTCGCGATAGGCGGCGACGGCTTTGAGCGTGAGAGGCCAAGATCGCCGCAAGCGCGCGGCTCGGCGGTAAAGCTCAAGTGCGCGCTCGGGCTGATCACCTGCCAGCGCCGCGTCTCCGGACAAGACCGCAATGTCGCTGGACTTGGGAAATCTCCCGTGAAGTCGTCCCGTCTCACGCACCGCATCGCGTAAGCGGCCTTGGCCGATCAGCTTGCGAACCCGTACAGTCGCTTCGGGCAAGCCTGTCTTCGGCGCAAAGGACACCCAGCCGTCTTGGCGTCCGGCGTAGGCCCGTGCGAGGAAATCCGAAGCCGCCGCGCGATTGCCCTGACGTTCATAGGCGCGGCCGACGAGCATGAGGAGATAGGGCGAAGCGTCCTTGCCAGACGCCGCATCGACAAAACGCGCCACCAATTCGGCGTCGCGACCGCCCAGCCACATCGCTCGCGCCAACAGGTCGGCGGCCTCCCTGTTTGCAGGCTGCTTCTGCACCAGAGCCTCAAGCGTTTTCGAGGCGCTTGCGTAGTTGCGCTCATTCAAATCGATCAACGCGTCGAGCATCATGGCCGACGGTATGCCCTCAGCCGCAAGCCCGCTGCGCTCCAGCAGGCTCTTGGCAAGCACCGGCTGTCCACCGCGCGCGGCAAGAACCGACTTCAGAAACAGCGAACGCGGATTCTCGGGCGCAACCTCGGCTAGCCTACGGGCTGCGGCGAGCATCTCAGCGTTGTACCCGGCATCGCCCAACGTCGCGGCGTATTCGGCGAGCGCGTCCGGATTGTGTGGATCGGCTTCTAGTGCGGATTCAAACCAGACCAGCGCGTCGATTAGACCAAACGCGTCGCGTACGAATTGCCCGCGCAACACCAACGCCGGTGCGTGACGCGGTCCTAGGTCCAGTGCGTGATCCGCTGCTTCAAGCGCGCTTAGCTGCTCTCCGCTGCGATAGCGCATGCGCGCAATCGCGACCCACACGTCCGGATTGCGTGGTTCACGCGCGAGCGCCCGATCAAGCAAACGCGCAGCCTTCGCACTGTCGCCCTCCTGCGCCCTTATGATCAGGGCCTCGACAGGCTCCTCGCCGCGTTCGAAGCTCTTCTTTGGCAAATTTGTCTGAGCCGCTTCCACCGCACCGCATGCCGTCAGCGCCAACGCGGTTAGAAAAACACAAAGGCGCGCAGCGGCGTCAGGCATGCAGATCGTATTGTTTGAGCAAGTCGTAAAGCGTCGGGCGGCTAATCCCAAGCATCTTGGCGGTGCTCGAGATATTGCCCTCGCTACGGGCCAATGCGTGCCGAATAACGCGTCGGTCAGCGCGCTCGCGCGCCACTTTGAGATTCAGGACGTCGTTCTCATCCTCCTCGTCATCCTCGAAGTCGAGATCTTCGGCGTGCACGAGCTTGCCATCGGCCATGATGACCGCGCGCTTTACCCGGTTTTCAAGTTCACGCACGTTGCCCGGCCATTCGTGACGGTCGATTGCCGCCAAAGCGTCGGGGGCAAACCCAGTCACCGCTGGGTTCATCTCGCTTGCAAACCGCTTGAGAAACGCCTTTGCGAGCAATATCGCGTCGCCGTGACGTTCGGCCAGGCTGGGAATGCGCACGACGATTTCGGCCAGGCGGTAAAACAGGTCTTCCCGGAACGTGCCTTCGCCAATCATGGCCTCGAGATTCTGGTGGGTTGCGCACACAATGCGCGTATCGACCGGTATTGTCTTACGCCCCCCGATACGCTCGATGGTGCGCTCCTGAAGAAAGCGCAGCAGCTTGACTTGCAAAGGCAAGGGAATATCGCCCACCTCGTCGAGGAAGAGTGTGCCACCATTAGCGCTCTCGATCTTGCCCTCGGTGGTCTTCACAGCGCCGGTGAACGCGCCCTTCTCGTGACCGAACAGTTCGCTTTCAAGGAGGTTTTCCGGTATCGCGGCGCAGTTGATCGCGACGAAGGGGCCTACGGTGCGGTCGCTGGCGTCATGGAGCCCTTGTGCGAGCAATTCCTTACCCGTTCCGCTGGCACCCAAAAGCATGACCGAAACGTTGGTCGACGCCACCCGCTCGATCGTACGTGCCACCTTGACCATCTCCGGCGCGCCCGTAATCAGGCGACCCAGCACGGTCTTTTCCTCACCGGCGCTGGCTAAAAGGCGACGGTTCTCTGCCTCGATCTGATGGAGGTTGAACGCGCGGCGCACGATCAGGCCAAGCGCTTCAATGTCCAGCGGCTTCTGGTAGAAATCGTAAGCACCGCGCTCGATTGCCTGCAGCGCGCTTTCGCGCGCGCCATGTCCGCTCGCAACAATCACCTTGGTGTCCGGCTTAAGTTCCATGATCGCGTCAAGCACCGCAAAGCCCTCGGTCGTCCCGTCTGGATCAGGCGGCAATCCGAGATCGAGCGTCACGACCGCCGGCGTCTCGCTGCGCAGAAGGGCAAGCGCGCTGTCGCGGTCCCCCGCGATCACCACCTCAAAGTCATCATAGGCCCATTTAAGCTGAGCCTGCAGGCCTTCGTCATCTTCGACAATAAGGAGCGTGGGTTTCTTTTCAGTCATCAGGCCACCTGTTCGGAGGATTCGGTCTTGCTGTCGGCTTTGGGCGAGAACAAGCGCGCGGCTTCGGGCAGAGGAAGCAACACAGTGAAGCGCGTTCCCACGCCTTCGCGCGATTCAACTTGCAAGCGTCCGCCCATCGCCTTGATCATCTCGCGCGCTTCGAACGCGCCGATCCCAAAGCCGCCTTGCTTGGACGAGACGAAAGGCTTGTATAGACTTGTGCTGACAAAATCCGGCGACATTCCACATCCAGCGTCGACGATCTCAAGCCGACCGTGCAGCGTATCGCTGGAGACAGTTATATGGATGGGCGCGTCGGGTTCACTTGCATCAATCGCGTTTTGAACGAGGTGAATGAGAGCCTGTTCCAGACCGTCCTTGTCCCCCAGAACAAGCGCGCCCTCGCTTGATGTTACCGCGATAGGATGGGCCGCGGCAAAGCGCTGTTCAAGGGACGTGGCCATGGCCCAAAGATCCACCTCACAGATGGTCTGCACCGGCCCCGAGCCGTAGCGCCCAAGGCGGGCGAGCAGCGCGTTGAGCTTCTCCGAAGACTTTTGAAGAGTGACCAGCATGTCCTTACGAAATTCCGGGTTATCGGCGTGCTTTTGCGCATTCGCCGCGAGCAGCGAGAGTTGGCTGGCGAGGTTCTTGATATCATGCATCACGAACGCCATCCGGCGGTTGAACTCGTCGAAGCGGCTCGCATCCATTAGCGCGCGTTGTCCGGCCTGCTCGGCCAGATAGCTCGCAAGCTGCTGACCCACGACGCGCAAGAGGTCAAAGTCCTCCCAATCCAGTCGGCGCGTGATACGCGGGCGCGCCAACACGATACAGCCGATCAGCCTGTCAAAATGAATAAGCGGCACTAGCGCCCAGGCGTCCTCCGCGTCGATCAGCCATTGCGGGACTTGGTCCAGCTCACCGTGATGATCGATGCCACCGCGCACTTCATCAAGATCCAGAATGTGGCTGTGCCGCTCCAAAAGGGCCGAAAGCTCGTATTCTCCCCTTGCGGCTGGAACCTCGATCATCGGCCAGTTCCAGCGCTGGGTCAGCTCAAGCTGGGCCTCCTCGTTCGAAATCAGCAGCAAACCCCCCGGGCTGTCGGTGATGTCGGCAATCGCCTTGATCGCGCGTTCGTGAAAGCTCGCACTCCCGCTCGAACCGCGACCCACCGTGCGGGTAAAGCGCAGCCATTCCTCGCGATAATCGTAGCGGTGCTGGAAGAGATGTTTGGTCGCGGTCACCCGGAGCCATCGGCGTACTCGGTTTGATGGCATCCCGATTACCGCCAGCGCTACGGCCATTACCAGGAAGACCACTTGGCTCGCGCGAGCGATGTCACCACCCAGAAGCGCAAGCGAGCGGGTTACCAGCACCATGAGCACAAGGTAGCCGCCGATCACGAGAAGAGAGAGCGTCTGGAAGGTGACCGCGCGGCTAGGCCTGAACTGCAGGGCGGAGCTGGCAGCGTTCGCGCCCAAGGCGAAAAGCCCGACCATGACCCCGCAAAACAAGCCGCGAAGGCTCATGAGAAAGAAAGGGAGTTCACCATCGAGATAGGCGATGGTGAACAGGTTGAGATCGTAGGCAAAGACGCACGCTAGCCCGATGGTGCCCCACCGCAGAACGTCCCGAGCGGGCGTAGCGGCGCTCGCATAGAGGTTGTGAAGCAGCATCAGAGCGCCCACCGCTACCAGCATGTTAAGGATCACCGACACCTCGAAGGTCAAAGCTTCAAGTTGGGGCACGAACCCCACTCGGCCATCGACAAACAGCAAGATCGGCTGGAATAGCTCCACCAGAGCAAGCGTAATCAGAACCGGGCGAATGGGGCGCAGGCTCTCGTCGCGGCCATCGGCGGCAAACATTCTGAAAATCAGGAAAATGTAAGAAAGGTTGCGCAGGGTCGCTGCAAGCATGGTCGCGGGATCGCTCGAATTCTGAAGAGCGGCCAGGGAGCACCAGACAGCCGTAAATGCGCAGGCGATAAACGATGCAACGCGATCAGGCCGATCGCGTTCACCATAGCGCGCGATCCAGAGCCCTGCGCCAACGCTCAGAACAGCACCCGAAAAGTAGGAAACGAAGGTCGCAAAATCGCTAAGACTGGGATCAAGGATCGAGAACGCACTCATCACCGCGCCCCTTCCGGCCAAAGGATGACTCGCACCGTCTGCAACAGGATTACGAAGTCGAGAAACGGGGTGTAATTCTTGGCGTAGTAAAGATCGTATTCGAGCTTCTTGCGGCTGTCTTCAATCGAGGCGCCATAGGGAAAGTTGATCTGGGCCCAGCCCGTAATCCCCGGTTTGACCATGTGACGCTCGCCATAGAAGGGTATCTCCTCCTGCAGGTCATCAACGAATTTGGGGACTTCCGGACGCGGGCCAACAAAGCTCATCTGTCCCATCAGAACGCACCAGGTTTGCGGCAATTCGTCGATGCGAAGTGTGCGAATGAAACGTCCTATGCGAGTGATGCGCGGATCGTCTTCGCTGGCCCATTGCGCGCCATCTTTTTCAGCATCGGCCTGCATGCTGCGCAATTTTACGAGATGGAATGTCTCTCCGTACAACCCCACGCGTTGCTGGCGGAAGAACGCCGGACCTTCGCTGTCGAACTTTACGAGCAAAGCAAAAAGCGCAATGACCGGCGCGCTCAGCGTCAGCAGAACGACGCTGGCAGCAATGTCAAACACTCGCTTGATGGCGCTTGAAAGCATCCGCCCGCTCGAAAAGCCATCCGAAAAGATCAGCCAACTGGGATTGACCGTGTCGAGGTCGACGCGGCCCGTCTCGCGCTCGAGGAAGCTGGAGAAATCGTTGACGTGCACGCCCTTGGTCTTGATGCGCAGCAGGTCCTTCAGGGGGAGAGCGTTGCGCCGCTCCTGTAGGGCAAGGACCACCTCGCTCACGCCAAGATTCTCAACGAAACGGCCAAGATCGTGGATCGCGTCGCGCGCGATAGCTTCTTCAACCACGCGTTCAGGCTCGCTCATGGCAATGTAAGAGACGATGGCAAACCCACTCTCGGGCCGGTCGCCCAACGCTCGAAGACGCTGCGCCCGGTCACCTGCGCCCAGCACCAGCACGCGGCGGCGAAAGGCTGACGACCCAATCACGCTGTTTAGCAACAAGCGATCAGCCACAAGAACAAGCGCGGCGAAAGCCATCGCATAGAGAAGAGTGGAGCGCCAGAAGGTCTGGCCGGGCAGCACAAAATCAACGAAGGCAAGCGCGATGATACCGAGGCTGATCGCCACCAGCAGGCGGGCCCCAGCAAAACGCAAGGAGCGCAAGGCCAGCGGGCCGTAAACGCCAACCGATATCATCGCAAGCCACACCACCAGCGCTGAGCCGATTAGCGGTATCCAGCGTTCAGAGAGCGGGCCGGGATCCATACCGATTTGCGCCGCGCGCAGTTGCCAGGCGAGTTCGCTGGCCACCACCAACAGCGCCAAATCGAGCAGGCCGAGCAACAGCACGGCGTGCGGGATATAGTGCTTGAACAGGCGGATCATGGGTCGTCCAGGGCGCTCGCGTGACAGGTCTGCACAAGCGGCTCTAAAGCGCAGTGTTTAAGTGTCGGTAAACTTTACAGCCGCCCCGAGAAGCCCGGTCAGCCGGGCGAGACAATGGTTAACCGCCTCTTAGCAGCGTGGATCGATACCGGCGCGATCTCACCCCTGCTACGGTTGTGGACCGGTCGCCAGACGCGCGCTCGCCGGCATCAGACAATCGGTGCGCCCGCAGCGCGGGCACGGCGTTCCAAGCGGTGTTGCGTCCGCTGGATCAAGCGAGACACCGCGCGCCTGCGCAAGCTCGGTCGCAAAGCGCGCCTCGATGCCGAGTACAATCGCTTTTCGCGCGGAACACGCCACTCCGTCCACCTCCACCGTACGCGCGATCGTGAACCAATGGCGCGGAGCCGCCTCACCCTCGCCGAACGTCACCGTTTGAGTGAGCATGGAACCACGGCTTTCAAACGCGGCATAGGGAACCCAGGCGGGCCAGCGCGCGCCTTCGATTGGGTAAATGGCCCCGCTTGCCCCTGCGGTGAATCCAACCATGCGACCCGTGCGTCCAAAACGCGCGCTGAAGAAGGGCAAGCCGCGTTCTCCCACGCGCTGTAGTGTTGTGAGGCGCTGCGCGACCTGATCAAAGCTGGAAGCAAATCGGCGCTGAAGAACGGCCAGATCGTATCCCGTCTGCTCACAAGCGCGCAGGAATCGGCGATAGGGCATCTGGATAGCCCCCGCGCAATAATCGGTAACATGATCGCGAAAAAGCTCGCGCGCTTCGGCGTTGGCGAGGCCCGCCCCTTCAATTTGCTGGGTGATGGCCTCGCGCAGCTCGAGACTCGCGACCTGCCGGGCAATCTGAAAGCGCCGCGCGGCACCGGGAAGCATCTCGGAAAGCTGTAATTGACGGTTGTGCAGATCAAGCCGGTGGACAATGCCGGGCATGACCTCTGCGGGCAGAATGCGGACCTGAAGCTGATGGCGTTCACGCAAACGCTCATTCAGCGCCGCGCTGACATCCGATCGCGACAATCGCAATTCGTCGGACAAATCTTCGCAGGTGTGATCCAGATCGGCGAAATGGTTCTGCCAGCGCTCCACCGCCCGGCGCGCGTCGCCAGCGGGGTCTTCATCAAGCGGCATCTGGGATCCCGAATTGTCGTACAGCCGGGCAAAGGCAGCGGCGGCCTGCGGCGCGGCAGCGAGGAACTCCTGCAGTTCTTCGCGATCAATGGCTAAGTCGGCAAAACGCTTATCCGCCATGCGCCTGGCCAGACCATCGACTCCGCCAATGGCCTCGTCTTCGCGTAAAGAACTGGGATCGAAGTCGAAGCGCTCGATCACTTGGACCAGCACGCGCGCGGACAAGGGACGCTGATTGCGCTCGATCAGATTGAGATAGCTGGGTGAAATACCGAGAGAGGCAGCCATTGCGGCCTGCGTCAGCCCTTCGCGTTTGCGCAGTCGGCGCAAAGAGGGCCCGGCGAGAAGGGCGGATTCAGCCATGCGCAGCTGTGTAAATTACTTTACATATTTACACAAGTCACTAGCCCAGAATCGCTGATAGAGACACGATTGTATGGATATTTTCCTGTTATGACGCACTGCAATATCGCATGGGTCAAGCATCCCCTCCCCCTCGGGAACACACCCCGATCAAAAGCTCAGGAGAACTCAAGCATGACATACACAGACACAATCAACCAGATGCGCAGCCTTGTCGAGGCCAACGGCGCCGGCTGGTCCGCCATAGATGCCGAAGGCGCGGCGCGTATGGTTCTGCAGAACCGTTTCAAGACCGGTCTCGATATCGCCAAGTACACCGCGAAAGTCATGCGCGCGGATATGGACGCTTACGACGCTGATCCCGCCGCCTACACGCAGTCATTGGGATGCTGGCACGGTTTCATCGGCCAACAAAAGATGATCAGCATCAAGAAGCACTTCGGTTCGACCAAGAAGCGCTACCTCTACCTTTCCGGCTGGATGGTCGCCGCTCTTCGCAGCGAATTCGGCCCCCTTCCCGACCAGTCAATGCATGAAAAGACCAGCGTTCCTGCTCTGATCGAAGAACTCTACACGTTCTTGAAGCAAGCCGACGCCCGCGAATTGGGCCTGATGTTCCGCGATCTCGACGCGGCGCGGGATGCGGGCGACGAAGTGAAGGCGCAAGACCTTACCAATCAGATCGACAATTATGAAACCCACGTTGTCCCAATTATCGCCGATATTGACGCCGGGTTCGGCAACGCGGAAGCCACCTATCTGCTCGCCAAGAAGATGATTGAAGCGGGCGCATGCGCTCTGCAGATCGAAAATCAGGTCTCAGACGAGAAGCAGTGTGGTCACCAGGACGGCAAGGTGACCGTTCCGCACGAAGATTTCATTCAAAAGATTCGCGCCTGCCGTCACGCGTTCCTTGAGCTTGGCGTGGACGACGGCGTGATTGTCGCGCGCACCGACTCGCTTGGCGCGGGACTCACCAAACAGATCGCCTATTCCACCGAGCCGGGGGATCTGGGTGATCAGTACAACAGCTTTATCGACGCCGAAGAGGTCGATCCGGCCAACATCAAGAATGGTCAGGTATACATCAGCCGCGATGGCAAGCTGCTTGAACCCAAGCGTCTGCCATCTAACCTTTACCAGTTCCGTCCGGGAACGGGTATGGATCGCGTGGTACTCGACTGCGTAACTTCGCTCCAGAACGGCGCCGACCTGCTATGGATCGAAACCGAGAAGCCGCATGTCGAACAGATAGCTGAAATGGTCGACAAGGTGCGCGAGACGATCCCGAACGCCAAACTCGTCTACAACAATTCACCCAGCTTCAACTGGACGCTTAACTTCCGCCAACAAGTCTATGATGCCTGGGATGAGGCCGGAAAGGACGTCTCAGTTTATGACCGCACCAAGCTCATGAGCGTGGACTATGACGACACCGAGCTTGCGGCCGAAGCGGACGAGAAGATCCGCACTTTCCAGAGGGACGCGAGCGCGCGCGCCGGAATCTTCCATCACCTTATTACCTTGCCCACCTATCACACCGCGGCGCTCAGCACCGACAACCTCGCCAAGCGCTACTTCGGTGAGGAAGCCATGCTCGGCTACGTGCTCAACGTACAGCGCGAGGAAATCCGCCAAGGCATCGCCTGCGTGAAGCACCAGAACATGGCCGGCAGCGATATCGGCGATGATCACAAAGAGTACTTCGCCGGTGAAGCCGCGCTCAAGGCGGGCGGCAAGGACAACACCATGAATCAGTTCGCCGCCGCTTAGACTGGACAACCAACACCCATGGGGTTGCATCTCTTGCATCCCCATGGGAACGGTTTGCCACTGCCACCACTTTGGGACTGTGAAGGTTGTACCCTTCAAGGCCCTGGGAGAGAGACGATGAGCGACACCGACACACCGAATTCCGAACCAAAGCGCGCTGAACCAGGGCGCGCGCGCGCCTTGCTCTCAACAGCGGATATGAAACTGCTGCGCCGCGCGCTCGAAAGCCACGCGCGAACCACCGAAGACCGCGAAGAGCTGGCTAAAATCAACGCGCTGCACCATCGTCTGGGCACTTACGTCCCGGCGCCCTAAGCGCGGGGCGCTAACGCCGCGCTCCACTTCAACGGTTCTCCTGGGGAGGAGAAGGCGACCGTCAAGACGCTGGCAAGCCTGGCGTCCTGGCGGTCGTTACTGTTTAGAGGATTGAGTTCGCAACCGCGCGACGGTCCTGCAGAGTTCCTCAAAGACCGTAGAATAGCACCAGCAGGATCGAGAGGACCGTCACCATCAACGCGACCAAGGGCACACCGGTACGGATGTAATCCTTAAACTCGTAAGAGCCCTCAGCCATGATCAGCATATTGGTCTGGTAGGCAATTGGCGTTGCGTAACACAGGTTGCACCCAAAAAGCACGGCCAGGATCAGCGGCTCGGGTGGTAAGTCAAGTTGTGTCGCGATGTTGAAGGCGATCGGCGTGCCGACCGTTGCGGCCGTGGCGTTGGACGCAAAGTTTGTGAGCAAGGTTACAAACGTCATGATGGCGGCGAGCACCAGAGCGGGGGGCAGGAATCCGAGTCCCAGCGATAGCACCTGCCCCAGCCAAGCGGCCGCTCCGCTTTCAAGTATGATGCGCCCGATGGCGATGCTGGCGGCGACCAAGACGATGACCTTGCCCGACAGAGCGCGGCCCACTCGATCAAACTTCACGCAGCCGGTCACAAACATCAGGATCGCGCCCGCCAGCGCGCTGATCGCGATCGGCAGCCAGCCGATCGATGCCATGAATACGCTGCCGAACATAATTGCGGCCGACAGCACCGCCTTCGATCGGCGTGGAAGCTCGCGCGCGCCTTCAAGCATCAAGAGGCTGTCGTTGCGCGAAAAGGCTTGAAGATCGTCGACAAGCCCCATCACAAGAAGAACATCGCCCTCCGCAATCCTGAGATCGCCGCCTTCCGAGTACTGATCGCGCTCACCCAACAGCCGTTCGGGCCGATGGATGCCAAGCACCGCTACGCCATAAAGATCGGCAATGCCGGAGCTGGGAAGCGTGCGGGTGATGAGGCGCGAATCCGCCGTGACCGTCATCTCAACGACCATGATATCTTCGGAATTTGCCGACGCGGTGCGCCGAATGCGATCGAGCACCCAGCTTGGCGCGAGTTCTCCCCTTAGCACGCGCGTCGCGTCTTCGAGCGCTTCGTGGGTCCCGGAGATGTGCAAGCGCTGCTGGGGCTGCAACGCCCCCATGGGCGGAGAATGAAAGGTGATGCTGGAGGGCAGCTTGTCGCGCACCGCTTCCAGTTCTTTGCCGGTCAACAAACTGTCGCTGCCCACTCGCAGCCTCGTGTGGAACTGCCGTCGCGCCGCATCCGCCTCAACGCTGTTGTCATCAAGCAGACGTGGCATGACGAGCCAAAGGTAAGGCAGCGCCACCAAAGCGGCGATCAGAACGATGGGCGAATAGTGGAAAACACTCATCTGTGGTTCGCCAAGATCGACCGCGATCGAGGTCACAAGAATGTTGGTCGAGGTACCGATCGTCGTCGCCATCCCGCCGATCAGCACCGCAGCGTTTAATGGGATAAGCGTTTTGGAGGCGGGCATTGCGCCCTTTGCCGCAAGTGCGACAAAAATCGGCAGGAGCAGCACCAGAACCGGCGTGTCATTGACCGCCATCGAGAGGAAGAAGGCGATGAGCAGCGAGACCAGAAGGCCTAGCTGCAAATTGACCTTGAAGATGCCTTCAAGCAGCCGGGCGGCCGGCTCAAGCGCGCCGGTTACCACCAGCCCTCGCCCCATAATCATCAGCGCGCAAATGGTGATCAGCGCGTAGTGCCCAAACCCCCCGAAGGCGAGCGCCAGCCCGTCGCTTGGCTTGCCTCCCTCAAGTGGAAAAAAGTACAGACCAACCGCGATTACCGCGATGGTCAACAGGCTGACAATTTCGACGGACAAGCGCCCGCGCGCAAAGGCGACGAACATGGCAACCGTCACAGCCATCGCGGCGATTGCGTGATAGGAAGGCATTGAAACCATAAACTGTCGCTCGAGCGCGTTAATCCCCGAGGCCCCGGCGAATGGCAAGAGGGTTTGTGCCGTGCTCAGCGCAGCGCAGCGCAGCGCATCCGGGTAATCGCAAAGAATACCGATCGGGAATCAGTAAAGGAAATGGTGCCCCTGGCCCGACTCGAACGGGCACTCCTAAAAGGAAAGCGATTTTGAATCGCTCGCGTCTACCAATTCCACCACAGGGGCACGGCGCTTATAAGCGGAAGGCGCGCTGTTAGCGCCGCGGGCGCTGCGCATCAAGCTTTCCCTTTGCTTCACCCCCGAGCTACCCGGGTGCCGCACGCGATACGTGCCGCGACCTCTAAACCTCTTGAGCAGATGGGCGACCGGTGTCATGAGGCCAAGTAACGGGGCGGCGGAAAGGGTCGAAAAGTGAATAGGTTCTGGGGGCTGATCAAGAGCCGACCGATTGTTTCGACCATCCTCGTGATCTTGGTCGCGGGGTTTTTCTTCATGTATTTGTCGTCCGGTGGGCGCAGCTATGAATACGTGACGCAAAAAGTCACACGCGGCGAAGTGGTTCGTGTGGTCTCGGCAAGCGGGACTTTGCGGGCGCTGAATACGATCAATGTCGGTGCGGAAGTTTCAGGCCAGATCACCGATGTTTTTGTCGATTTCAATTCGCCGGTGGAAAAGGGTCAACTACTTGCGCAAATCGACCCCATCCGGGTACGAGCGCAGGTCACCCAAGCGCGCGCTCAAGTACTGCTGGCGCAAGCGTCGCTTGCTCAGGCTGAAGCTGCGATTTCCGGTGCTACAACCGATGTTGAAGTGCAGCAGCGCGAGTATGATCGCCGCAAAGAGCTCTCCCAGAAAGGCTTTGTATCGGGCGGATCGCTTGACCAAGCGCAAAACGCTCTTGTCGCCGCGAAAGCATCGCTCAGCACAGCGCAGGCCCAAGCGCAGAGCGCACGCGCACAGATCGCGCAATCAACGGCCCAATTGCGAGCCGCCGAACTCGATCTGTCGCGCACCCGAATAATTGCGCCGACGAGCGGAGTGGTGATCGATAAGTTGGTCGAGCCGGGCACCACCGTCGCGGCGAATTTCCAGACACCCAATCTTTTCACCATCGCCGCTGACACGAGCCGGATGCAGGTCGAAGCCGCTGTCGATGAAGCGGATATTGGTCAGGTACGCGAAGGACAGGATGTCCGCTTCAGCGTGGACAGCTATCCCAATCAGATTTTTGAAGCGAAGGTCGGACAAATCCGCAAATCCGCCACCCAATCAGGCAGCGCGGTCAGCTATCTTGTTATCCTCGACGTTGACAATTCGGATGGCCAATTGCTCACCGGTATGACCGCGAATGTCGATATCATTACCGGACGACGCACTGACGCCATACGTGTGCCGATAGCGGCGACCCGCTTCCTGCCACGCGAAGAAGATCGCGAGGAAGAGAACCTGCCGTCGCCCGAGCAAATGTCGCAGGAAACGAGCGTGTGGCTACCGGGCGAGGATCCTTTCAATCCGTCACGGCATGTAATCGAGCTGGGCCTGGAGGGCGAGGAATTCGCAGAAGTCGTGTCAGGTCTGAAAGAGGGGCAAGCCATCCTTGTCCGATCACGCGAGGCGAGCGAAAGCGAGTAATGCCCGCCAACGCGCCCCGCCCCCTTGTTGAAACTCGCGACCTTGTCAAAACGTACAGGCTGGGTGGCGAGACGATCCATGCGGTCAATGGGGTTTCCCTGCGCATCGATGAAGGCGAATATGTCGCGATCATGGGCACCAGTGGCTCGGGCAAATCGACCTTTATGAACATGATAGGGTGCCTCGATGTGCCTACGTCCGGAGAAGTGTTGGTCGATGGCACGCCCACACAAAACATGTCGAGCGATGCACTCGCGTCCCTGCGCAACCGCAAGATCGGTTTCGTCTTTCAGCAGTTCAATCTGCTCGCCCGAACCTCATCGATCGACAATGTGGCCGTGCCCCTCATCTACGCCGGGCTTGATGCCGCAACGCGGCGCGAACGAGCCACCGCAAAGCTGATAGCAATGGGTCTGGGAGACCGTCTATTGAACACTCCAGCCAAACTTTCTGGAGGACAGCAGCAGCGCGTTGCGATTGCGCGCGCGCTGGTTACAGAGCCGCTCATCCTGCTGGCTGACGAACCCACGGGCGCGCTTGATACTCGCACCAGCGAAGACATAATGGCGATCTTCGAAGAGCTCAACGAGCAAGGCATTACTGTTATCGTGGTGACGCACGAGGATGAAATTGCGCTTCACGCAAAACGCCGGATCGAGTTTCGCGATGGCAAAGTCATCGAGGACAAGCTTGTGGAAGACCGCAGAATTGCAGCTCCGAATGACGAGGCCGCGTAATGGCAACAGCATCTGAGCTTCTCCCCTCTGCCAGCCCCACGCGCAATCCGATGGCAAGCCTTGCGGTGAACTTTGCCATCGCAATGACGGCCCTGCGCACCAATGTCATGCGTTCTGTCCTGACCATGCTCGGCGTACTGATCGGCGTGTTCGCCGTGACCTTGGCTGTCGCGGTGGGCAATGGGGCACGAGAAGCGGTGACCGAGACGATCGACGGGTTCGGTTCGAACATGGCCATCCTAATCCCGCGACCGGATGATGACGAAGGTGGCCCACCGCGCCGCACAGACAGTGAGCGCGGGCGATTGACCCAGCGCGATGTCGATGCGATCGAGCGCGAAGTGCCTCTCGTGCGGGCCACCGCGCCGCAATTGCGCCAGAGCTTTGATATCGTTGTACCAGGCGCGAGCGCATCCACGGAAGTGGTCGGCACGACGCCGGGCTACGAGATCGCAACCGTGCATTCGGTGGACCGGGGCCGCTACATCAGCAACACGGACGTACGCTCATCCGCGAGGGTCGTTGTGTTGGGGCGCACGGTGTCGGAGACCTTGTTCGGCGAGGCGGACCCCATCGGTGAAACCGTGCGGGTGAACGGCGTGCCTTTCGCCATTATCGGGCTTCTGGAGGAGAAGGGCTCGACCTTGGGTGATGATACCGACGACACGATGCTCATGCCGATCACAACCATGCGGCAACGATTTGTTGGCGACACGTTACCTGGTCCCGATGATTTGCAGCTTGCCTTTGTGGCCTTCCAAGAGGGGGCATCGCTTTCGCGTGGCAAGACAGAAATCATTGCCTTGCTGAAGGATCGCTACAATGTGGAATTTGGCGATGTGACTCCATTTACGGTGCGTACCACCGAAGAGTTTGTCGAACAGAGTCAGTTCATAACCGGTATACTGCAAGGTGTCCTCGTCGCCATTGCCTCGATCTCCCTGCTTGTCGGAGGGATCGGCATCATGAATATCATGCTGGTGAGCGTCACAGAGCGCACGAGGGAAATCGGGCTTCGCATGGCGCTTGGCGCGCGACGCAGCGACATTCGCAACCAGTTTCTGGTTGAGGCTGCGGTGCTGTGTATGCTCGGCGGTGCCGTGGGCATTATCCTTGCTTGGTTGACCGGCGTCACTCTGGAAGCCAGCTTCGACTTTCCGGTGCCGGTCGGAATAGCCACCGCGATCGGCGCCGTGGTCTTTTCTGCGTTTATCGGGCTCGTCTTCGGCGGCTACCCCGCCATTCGCGCTTCGCGGCTTTCCCCCATTGAGGCGCTGCGAACCGAGTAGGGTACTACCGCAAGGATCCAGCGAGTATCTTGTGCAATCTCGAGTGCAGCTTGTCGTTGGCTGCGAGGATCTGGGCAGAGTGAATCGGGTTTGAGCGCCCGCGAAAATCGCTGACAAAACCGCCTGCCTCACGCACGAGCAGGCATCCAGCAGCGGTGTCCCAATCGTTGAGTCCGCTCTCCCAAAAGCCGTCGAAGCGCCCTTGCGCAAGATAGGCAAGGTCGAGCGAGGCCGCGCCAAAGCGGCGGATTCCGGCCACCTCTGGCCCGATGGCGCCAAATATGCGACTCCATTCGCCGAAGTCTCCGTGGCCCTGAAAAGGGATGCCGGTAGCAATCAGCGCGTCGGTCAGACTTCCCCGTGCCGAAACACGAAGGCGAGCATCCTGCAACCAGGCACCGCGCGACTTCTCAGCCCAGTAGGTCGCGTCTTCGAGCGGGTGATAGATCACGCCCGCCGTCACCTCGCCCCAGCCTTTACCATCGAGTCGCGGCTCCTGCACCGCAATGCTGATTGCGAAGTGCGGGATGCCGTGCAGGAAATTCGAAGTGCCATCGAGCGGATCGACAATCCAGCGCGGTTTGCCTTCATCGCCTTCGATCACCCCCGCCTCTTCCATCACGAAGCCCCAGCCCGGCCTCGCCTGGCTGAGATCGTCGTACAGCGCGCGTTCGGCGCGCATATCGGCCTTGGAGACAAAATCCGCCGGTCCCTTGCGGCTGACCTGCAAGTGCTCGACTTCGCCAAAATCGCGGCGTAACCGCCCGCCCGCCTTTCGCGCGGCGCGTTCCATCACGCGGATGAGGCCGGAAAACATACTCATGTCAGCTTAGCCAGCCTTCCCCACATAAGTTTGTTCGTACACATCGACCACGATCCGCGTGCCGCTTTCAATATGGGGGGGGACCATTATGCGAACGCCGTTGTCGAGCACGGCCGGCTTGTAACTGGAAGAGGCCGTCTGGCCTTTCACCACCGCGTCTGCCTCTACGATCTCCGCTTCGATCTGCTGCGGCAATTGCACACTGATCGGCTTTTCCTCCCACAGCTCCAGCATGACCTGCATGCCGTCTTGAAGGAACGGGCGGGCGTCGCCCAACAGATCGCTCGGGAGATTGATCTGCTCGTAGGTGTTCGTGTCCATGAAGACGAGCATGTCGCCATCTTCATAGAGGAACTGGTATTCCTGTGTATCAAGCCGCACCTTCTCGACCGTGTCGGCGCTCCGGAAGCGGACATTGGTCTTGCGGCCATCCTGCAGGTTTTTCATTTCCACTTGCATATACGCCCCGCCCTTGCCCGGCTGCGTGTGCTGGATCTTGGCGACTTTCCAAATGCCGTTCTCGTATTCGATGATGTTGCCCGGACGAATGTCGACGCCGCTGATTTTCATGAGGTTCTCTTGGGTTGTGCGCGTAAGTGTCTGGCGCTGGCGAAAAGCTTGAGCATGGCCCTTGCTACGCAGCGTCACGTGATGGGCGCGCATAGACGAGCGCGCAAGCGACAACAAGCCTTGTGAAGAGGCGTTTCAGGAGGAGTTCCTGCGCTCACAAGATGGTTAAGCGCGTGGCCACAACCGAACACCGATGATAGGACGGGAGGTAAACCAAGACTGGCATACCCTATGAAGACGTCGTCCATCCTGCTCCTGACCGCTGTCGCTGTCCTTGCGGCGGCGGCACCAATCGTCGCCCAGGAAGGTCGCCCGCTGCGCACGCTGCCCCACGGTGCTTATCAGTGCGCACTGCCCGGCGATGCGGATGGCCTTGCCTTTGAACCGGTGGAAACCGAGAGCTTTCTCATCATCCCGGGTTCCGCCTATCGCGACGCGCAGGGCCAGCGCGGCCTGTATCTGCTGCGGGGTAACGAGTTGATCTTTACAAGTGGGCCCAAGAAGGGCCAGCGCTTTGAGCGTGTTGGCGATAATACCGTCCAACGCGTTGAGGTCGACGGCGCGCTCGGCCGCCTACGCTGCACACGACTTGCCGGTACGGGGTGAGGCTGACGGCGCTCGGCCGCTCGCGTCCTATCAAGCAAAGCCTGACAGAGCGGAGCCAAGCCACCTTTTTCGCTCTCGACAAAGCGAGAAACCCATCTAGGAGACAGTGTCTCATCTTCTGGAGAACCGTACTTTGGCCCACAACCTCTTCGCAACGGGCAACGCTGCCCTAATCTTTGCCGCGTCAGCCTTTTACGCTGTCCAATCAACGCCAGCATACGCGCACGCGCAACAGAGCGAAGTCCCCACGCCTACGGCGGCGGAAGCGGGGCCTGCGGCGGCCCCGGCCAACCCTGCTATGCCGCTTTACACAAGTTTCGAGGTTATCGAGAAGCTCCGGGAAGGCGGCTACATCATGCTGATCCGGCACGAGCGCACGGAAGTGCCCTCGCGCGCTGACGACTACACTCGTCCACCTGCCGAATGCCGCGCCCAGCGCAATCTGTCCGTCGCCGGTGTGGTAAGCTCGCACGAGACCGGCACCTTGATCCGCGCTGCCGGAATCCCGATTGCGCGTGTAATCACCAGCCCAATGTGCCGCGCTACGGAGACCGCACGATACATGTTTGGCGCCGAGTACGAAACGGATAATCGGCTGATGCACCACGATCCCGGTGCCCAGAGCAAGCGCCCGCTCGATCAAGCGGCCCGCGAAACCAGCGAAGTAATTGACGAACTCGCCCCAGTCCTGGCCGATGGAAACGTCGCGCTTATCTCGCACGGCGGAAACATCTTCAAATCGACGGGCCTGCGGCTCACAGAGGGCGAGATTGGTGTTCTGCAGCTCGACGAACAGGGCAAAGCAATCGCGATGGGCCAGTTCACCGGTAGTACCTTGGGCTTTTACATACGGATGAAGCAGGCCGAGGAAGCGAGCGAGCCAGCCGAATAAGGGCGCGGGGCGTCAATCGGCGATCACTGCCTTGGTGAACGCTTTGACCGCCTCCGCCTCATCGCCGTTCCACACCGCGCCCGAGACTGCGAGAAAGTCGGCTCCCGCGTTGACCAGAGGCGTGCAGTTCTCGGGTGTTATGCCTCCGATGGCGACTACCGGGATCTCGAAAAGCCGAACCCACCAGGCGATTAGGTCGGGTTCGGGACGCTTGGCATCCGCGCCTTTGTCTTTGGTCGAAGAAGGGTAGAACGCCCCAAACGCGACATAGTCCGCGCCTGCCTCACCCGCTTCCATCGCTAGGTGCTTGGAAGCGTGACATGTCACACCGATTTGGGCGTCGCGACCCAAAGCCTCGCGCGCTTCTTTCGGATCCCCGTCGTCTTGACCCAGATGCACGCCGTCGGCCTTGATCCGCTTGGCCAGCGAAACGCTGTCGTTGACGATGAAAGCGCAGTCGTAAGAGGCGCAAATGGCCTGAAGCGGTGCGGCCAGCCTTACGGCTTCGTGTTGGTCAACGCTCTTCACGCGAAACTGAAAGGCGGTCACCGAACCCTGTCCTGCCGCCAGAGCACGCTCAAGTCGCTGTGGGAAGTCCCCGTCAACTTGAAGCGGAGATATGAGGTAAAGCTGCGTGCGCTCGTTCGTATCACTCATGGCCAGCCCCCTAGCGCGCCGTCATTGGCATGACCATGGCGATTGTCCTTGTCTGAGACACACCCTTCGAACGCCCAACACGGCGTCAAAGATTATGGTATATATTCCGTTAAGGAGATCTGACCATGGCCTTTGTCCGGCGCTTCGCGCTGCCCGCTCTAGCCCTCGCCGGTGCCCTTGCGTCGCCGCTAAAAGCTGAGGTTTCAGTCGAGAGCGACGTGGCGTTCTTTCAGCGCGTGCAGGTGGGCCGTGTTGATGTCACCCCGCTAAATGTCTTTGCCGACACGCGCTGCCTTGACTGGGAGCTGTGCGCGCGCACTCAGACGATGGTGATCACAGCGATCTTGCACACCGAAAGCGGTCCTCAGCAGATTGTCCTTGTCCTTGGCGAAGGCGCCCGGATCGAAGGCGGTTATCTGGTTCTCATGAGCGCGGGAGTGCCACCAAGCCAAAACGGAGCAATCCCGATCAACGATTACCGTCTGGAGCTGGCTTTTGTCCCCGACGAGCTGGTCGAGAGCAACAAGGACAGCGACTCCTAAACGCGGCGTATCAGCCCGCGACGCTGGCCGCCGCAATCTGATCGATCGCCTCGCTGAGCGCGCCGTTAAATTCGATGTCGGACTGGTCTTTGCGAAGGTCTTGCAACAGACCGCGCGAAAAGCTTGCGATCATGCCCGGGTTCTTCGCCAGATGCGCGCACGCTTCATCGGTGGAATAGCCGCCCGACAAGGCAACCACGCGCAGCACGTTGGGATGCTCGACCACTGGGGTGTAAAGCCCCGGTTTCACCGGGATCGAGAGCTTCAGCATCACCTTGCGGCCTTCGGGAAGCGCGTCGAGACCTTTCAGGATCTCGGCGAGCAAAATCTCTTCGCCCGCCTCGCGATCTTCCGCGGTGATGTCGTATTCAGGCTCCAGCATCGGCATAAGACCCGCATCGGCAATCCGATTGCCAACCTCGAACTGCTGCGCGACGATCGCTGCGATACCGGCGGGGTTTGCCGATTTGATGACTGAGCGCATCTTTGTGCCGAACATGCCCTTGGCGACCGATTTTTCGAGCAGCGCAGGGAGCTTGTCGAGCGGTTTCATCAGTTGCACACCATCGGTTTCGTCGGCGAGCCCCTGATCGACCTTGATGAAGGGAACGACGCCGCGCGCCTTCAGAGCGTCTGCGGTGGGCATGCCATCCACTTCACCGTCCATCGTCTTTTCAAACAGTATCGCGCCGATTACCTTGCCGCTGGCAAAACACGGGCTTGTGATGACGCGGGCGCGCATCTGGTGGATCTGCGCGAACATCTGGTCATCCCCCGACCATTCGCTGTCGTCGACGCCGTAACCGCGCAGCGCCTTGGGCGTGGAACCCCCGGACTGGTCAAGCGCGGCGATGAAGCCCTGACCTTCGGCGATTTTTGCGGTCATTTCCTGTGTGTTCATGGCGTGTGTGATCCCCCTTTTCCCAAGCGTATTGGCGCTGAATTTCCCTTAGCCAGCGCCCCACAAGCCTGCAACGCCAAGCACAAATACCGCACCAAAAAGGGGCGGAAACGCCGGGGTATTCCCGACATCTCCGCCCCGGCTAGAGGAAGACAAGTGGATCAGTCGCGATCCGCGATCTTCACCAGCTGCTGAGTGAGCACCTCAAGGCCCTCGCCCGACCCGGTCTTGACCTCGATGTGGCCGATCTTGTCGGTCACACGCTCAAGCGCTTCGAGCTCCTTCAGACGCATCAGAACCGGATTGTCCGCCATCAGTTTCGCCGTGTTGAGCAGGCTGCGGGTTGCCGCCGTCTCTTCACGCCGGCGGATCAGGTTCGCTTGCGCGACCTTTTCCGCTTCGACCACCCGATTGATCAGCTCGCGCATCTCACCCGGAAGGATCACGTCCTTGATGGCAAGGCCGGTCACTTCGACACCAGTGCCTTCCACCTGACGGCGGACTTCACCGACGATCTCGGCGTCAACCTTGACCCGGTCGTTCAGAAGCTCGTCGAGCGTCCGGCCCGCGACAGCCTCACGGACTGCGAACTGGACCAGCTTGTAGACGTGCGCCTGATAGTCGGGCGTTGCCATAGCGGCGACCACGGCGTCGGTTACCTTGACGAAGCTGGTCAGCGTCACACGGATGCTGACACGGTCCTTCGTCAGGATTTCCTGGGCCGTCACTTCCAGCGGCACCGGACGCGTGTCCAGCGCCTTGGCATTCACCACACGACCGACCTGCCAGTAGCCGTAGCGACCCGGGCCAACCGTCTCGTAAAGCTCACCGTCGAACAGCACGATGGCCGTTTCAGCTTCGCTGACCTCCACCAGTTTGATCGTGGTGCTAGCCTCGCTGCGCACAACCGAAGCCGGACGCAGTTCGTTCAACAGGCGCTTGGACAGCTTCGGCTCGGCCTCAACGTCGATCACGTCGACCGAGATCGCGTCGAGCACCTTCCAGACCCGCACGACGTCGCCGCCGCGCACAATCTGGGTCGCCCGACCATCGGTCCGCACAATCGCCACTTCGCCCTGGACCGGCGCGACGATTTCGAAATTCGCCTCCGCGAGTTCGGGGTGGCGCTTCTCGACACCGTCTACCAGCGGCGAGGCGCACACGCCGGTCGCAGCCACGATATCGCAGCTCATCCGGCGGCTGTTCCACAGCCAGTAGAAGTGACGTCCGGGTCCAAGGACCTGAACGAGGCGGCCATCCTTGACCAGGAGACCGCGCTGGTTTTCGGCAATAATGAAAGTCTTCATCTTGCGTCTCCTGTACTCGCTCCTGCGGGACCATCCCGCCAGAGGGAGCGCGCGGGTAGACGTGATTCGTTACACTTGCAACCAGTTTTTCTGAAAACCTCCCGAAGCCGTAGCGTCGCACACTTGAAACACCGGAAAGTGGTTCGGCCGGGAGACACATCCCCGCTATCACGCCGGGCCTTCGGTTGAGGCAGATCAGGCCCCGGTTCCCGCTGCATCCGCGTCCACACATCCTAAAGGATCTGCGCCGGTGGACACCGCGTCATCGGGTGCCATATCTGCCGGTATCCCCAAAGGCGCTAGGCCCGATACCGGTGCCTTGGCAATTTGGCAGAACGCGGGTCGGAAGACGTTGGTTCGCCGCCTCGCCGCGGCTGGATTGTCTGCCCGGCCTCCCCGAGTTTTGAGGAGCCTTGGAAAGGCTTGGTGGAGTAGGATTTGAACCCACAACACCCCGATTCGAAGTCGGGTGCTCTACCTTTGAGCTATCCAGCGCTGGACTCGAACCAGCTTGGCTTTCGCCGTCCCAGGTGCACATGCCCAGACGGGATATACCGCACTGGACCCAAGTGCTTGCCGTGAAAGGGCAGTGCCAATCCGGGAACACATAAATGGCAGAGCCATAACGCGCCCTGCGGCTTACAACACCGCCAGATCAGCGCGCGGGCCCTTAGGCCGCGGCTTCTTGAAAGTAAAGCGGTTTTTCATGAGCGGAAGGGCGATCGCCTAGGCGCGCGGTGAGATTTTGCGGATGATCCCGGTAAAGCTGAACGCTGGTTTCCCGTCGCCGGTAATGAGACCGCGCACGAAGATCGTTTTTCCTCCGCCGCGCGTGACTTCGCCGCGCGCTTCGACCAGCGCTCCGGGCGAGATACCGCCCAGAAAATCGCCCGACAGGTTGAGGGTCACAGCGTTCGCGCCCTTTAGCTCATCGGTTGCAATCGCGAACAGAGCAAAGTCGGCGAAGGTCATCAGGCATCCGCCGTGCATCGAGCCTGCCCCGTTCATGTGTTTTTCCTCGGCGCGAAAGGCGCTCAAGTACGAACCGTCTTCTTCGCGGCGCATGAAGAATGGACCCGAGCTACTTTCGAACGGGTCGTGGCTCCAGTGATACCACCCCGCAAACTCGCCCTCGGTCGCCGGCACCGCATGGCCGTAACCGTATTCGGTCGTCTGCTCGCTCATTGTACGAAGGTCTCCAGGAACCGCGCGGCAATCGGGCTTTGCACCACCTCGGCCTTGACCAGAGAGTTGCTCCACCAAACCGCTTCGGTGTTGGCCAGCACGATTAATGTCAGCCGCTTCGCTGGCACTTTGAGGTAGAGCGCTGAGTACTTCTTCTCGTTCCAGCCCGAATGCCACATCAGACGTGTGCCGTTCCAATCCTCGAGAAACCAGCCGCGCCGGTAATCGCCAAGCGGACCGATGGGCAGGCGCGTCAACTCCCCCACATCACCAAAATCGCCGCGGTCAAACGCGATGTCGAAGGCAGCAATGGCACGCGGGTTGGCGATAATGCCGGCCGCCGCGCGAAAGTCATCGTCGGGCAGGACTTGTTTCACCGCGCGTCCTTCGATCACATGGAAGGGTTCGGCGAGATGTCGAAGCGCGGCGCCTCCCTGCGGATCGCGCCAGCCCAGAGCGGTATCCGCCATGCCAGCCGGATCTACAACCCGTTCGCGCACTATGTCTCTCAAGGCGCGTCCGCGACCACCGAGGATGGCGCGATCGAGCCGTGCGAAGGCGATCGGATTGTACACGAATTCAGCCCCATTTGCGCGCATGTCGAGCATGTCGGCGATGCTGGTCGGCTTGGAGCAGTCCATCGGCGCGATCGGATTGCCCATACGATCCTTGCCACCGGCCATGAACGGGATCGGAGTGCTGGAGACAAAGAACTCGCAAAGCTCGCTCCATTCGTCGTCCCGATCCATTCGCGTATTGAGTGAGAGACCGGCCTTGCTACTCTCTTCAAGAATGGCGGTCGCGGCGATCGGTTTGGTTACCGATGCGATCTTATAGGTTGTCTCAGCCCGCGTCGGCCGTTCGCCCTCGTCATCGTACGTGCCAAGATACGTCTCCCAAGCGATCTCTCCATCCCTGACAATCAGGGCGCTGAGGGCAGGAGTACCGGATTCCTTGCGAAAGGCCTCCAGAAACGCCCCAAACGCCGCGTAGTCGCTGGTCTGAGCCCAAGCGGGCTGGGCGGCGAAAAAAGCCAGCAAAGTCACGAAAAAGCGGGTCATCACTGCCACATCTGCAACCGGCGAACGCTTTCGGCGAGGCGATCATCCTTGTCTAGCGGCGCGAGGCTGCGCTCAACCGTTTTCCAGCCGCCAATCCGGAATTTGCGCCACAGTGCAACGACCAGAAAACGCCCCTGCCAATCGCGCGCGCCAAGCCTGAGCTCAAGCTCAACCGGCGCGGTAAACCAGGCGGCGCGTCCATGACGGGTTACAACGCTTTCCCCCATACGAAAGCCAAGACACCGAAAGTCCTTCTCAACCGCCGCCGTAAAGCTGGGCCGATCGAGCAGTTCCGGCGGGTTGGTGCCGAAGATTAGCATGCAATCGCGCGCGGCGAGCCCTTTGATCGCGCTCGCATCGCGGTGCATCCAGCTTTGCATGAAACGCAGCTCGAGCGCCTGAATCTCGCCAGTTATGTCCGCCATGTGTCTACGCGCCGAGAGCCGCCACGCCGGGAAGCTCCTTGCCTTCCATCCATTCGAGGAACGCTCCGCCCGCGGTCGAAACATAGGTGACATCGCCGGTCACACCCGCCTGTGCGAGCGCGGCCAGAGTGTCACCGCCTCCCGCAACGCTGACGAGCGAGCCCTCCTGCGTCAACGCGGCCACGTGACGCGCAAGCGCCATGGTTGCAGCGTCGAAGGGCTCGGTCTCGAACGCGCCGAGCGGGCCGTTCCACACCAGAGTGCGGCAGGTCTTGAGCACGTCGGCGAGCGCTTCGGTCGCCTGCGGGCCAATGTCGAGGATCATTTCATCTCCAGCCACTTCGTGGACATTGCAGGTGCGCAATGACTCCGGATTCTCGGCGAATTCCCTGGCTACCACCACATCATAGGGAAGATGGACGGTGCAGCCTGCATGGTCGGCCTCGTCCATGATCCGAGACGCCCTATCGGCAAGGTCGCGCTCGCATAACGACTTGCCCACATCGACCCCGCGCGCGGCGAGGAAGGTGTTCGCCATGCCGCCGCCGATGATGAGGTGCTGGACGCGCCCCACGAGATTTTCGAGCACAGCCAGCTTGGTCGAGACTTTTGCACCGCCGACCACGGCGGCAACTGGAGCCTCGGGGTTGCCGAGTGCGGCGTCGAGCGCCTTCAGTTCGGCTTCCATAGCGCGCCCGGCGAAGGCCGGAAGCTGGTGCGCCAACCCCTCGGTCGTCGCATGCGCACGGTGAGCAGCGCTGAACGCGTCGTTGACGTAGAAATCGCCGTGCGCCGCGATCGCCTGCGCAAAATTGGGATCGTTGGCTTCCTCGCCTGGCCAGAACCTTGTGTTGTCGAGCAGGCCGACATCCCCGTTGCGCAAGATGCCGATCGACTGTTCGACCACTGGCCCGGCAACTTCGGGGATGAACATGATCTCCTTGCCGATCACGCCTTCGACATCGCCAACGACCATGCTGGTCGAGAGAACCGAGGAGCGTTGGCCTTTGGGGCGACCGAAATGGGCAAGGAGCAAGACCTTGGCCCCGCGCTCGCTAAGCTCAAGGATCGTCGGCTTGACCGCTTCGGCGCGGGTGAGGTCCGTCGCAGACCCGTCCTTCATCGGTAGATTGAGATCGACGCGAACGAGCGCAACCTTACCAGTGATGTCGCCCAGATCGTCAAGGGTTTTGAATGTGCTCACCACAAGATCTCCGCTCACCCTGAGCCTGTCGAAGGGTCGTACTTACCGTGTGCGCTCCGCCTGAAGGAAAAACGGTCTTTCGACAAGCTCAGGACGAGCGAGATTGGCTCTGGCTAGAGTTATAGGAACTTCGCCATAACACCGGCGGTGTCGATCATGCGGTTCGAGAAGCCCCATTCGTTGTCATACCAGCTGACGACACGCGCAAGCTTGCCTTCCATGACGCTGGTCTCAAGGCTGTCCACCGTCGAACTCGCCGGGTGGTGGTTGAAGTCTGTACTCACCACCGGATCGGTTGTGTAGTCGAGAACACCCTTCATCGCGCCCTCGGCGGCGGCCCTCAGCGCGGCGTTGAGTTCCTCTGCGGTGGTGTCGCGCCCGGGCTGGAAGGTCAGGTCGACAAGGCTGACATTGGGGGTCGGCACGCGGACCGAAGAGCCGTCGAGCTTGCCCGCCAGTTCCGGCAGCACCAGACCCACAGCGCGCGCTGCGCCGGTGGTGGTCGGGATCATGTTCTGCGCCCCGCCCCGCGCCCGGCGCATGTCCGAGTGCATCTGATCGAGCATGCGCTGATCGTTGGTGTAGGAGTGGATCGTGGTCATGAAGCCGCGCTCGATCCCCACCGCGTCGTTCAGCACCTTGGCAATCGGAGCCAGACAGTTGGTCGTGCAGCTGGCGTTGGAAACGATCACGTCGTCTACCGTCAGTGTGTCGTGGTTCACTCCGTAGACGATGGTAGCGGAGACATTTTTCGCCGGGGCCGAGATCAGCACACGTTTCGCGCCCGCCGTGATATGCGGCTCAGCGGCTTCGTGGCTCTGAAAAAAGCCGGTGCACTCGAGCACGATGTCGACGCCTTGAGCAGCGTGCGGCAGGTTGCCCGGATCGCGCTCACTGGTCACCGCAATGCTCTTGCCGTTCACCACGATCGCGCCGTCGGCAACCTCCACCGTGCCGGGGAAGCGACCATGCGTTGAATCGTACTGAAACAGCAGCGCGTTGGCCTTGGTGTCCGCCAGATCGTTGATAGAAACAAGGTCCAGATCATGGTCACGGCGCTCCAGAATAGCGCGCGCTACCAAGCGTCCAATGCGTCCGAAACCGTTAATGGCAACCTTTGTGGCCATAATGAGTAACTCCTGCTTACGCGTTCAATTTGTTCTGAATTTGTGAGACGATGGCCTCAGGCGTGAAGCCGAAATGGGAAAAGAGATCCTTGCCCGGCGCTGATGCACCAAAGCGGTCAATACCGATGTTTAGACCATTTGGCCCGGTGTAGCGTTGCCAGCCAAAGGTGCTTCCCGCCTCGAGGCTGACCAACAACGCATTATCGGCCAGGATGTCGGCCCGGTAGGCCTCATCTTGCTCGTCAAAGAGTTCGGTGCAGACCATCGACACGACGTCGGTCCCGATGCCCTGGTCCTCGAGGGCCTTGGCGCTCTCAAGCGCGAGGCCGACTTCCGAACCTGTTGCGAGGATCGCGACTTTGCGCGCCGCGTCTGCAGACTTGACGCGGTATCCGCCGCGCGCGCTCAGATTCCCCGGCGCCGCTTCCAACCGGTATTGCGGCAGATTCTGGCGCGACAGGGCAAGAATGGTCGGGCGGTCTTTTTGCTCAAGTGCGATCTGCCAGCACTCGGCGGTCTCGACCGCGTCGCCGGGGCGCATAACAAGAATGTTTGGCATCGCGCGCAAGCTCGCCAGATGCTCAATCGGCTGGTGCGTCGGGCCATCCTCGCCAAGCCCGATGGAATCGTGCGTCATCACGTAGATTACACGCGTTTCCTGGAGGGCCGACAGCCGGATCGCTCCACGCGCGTAGTCGGTGAAGACGAGGAACGTGCCGCCATAAGGGATAACACCCCCGTGCAGAGCCAGACCATTCATCGCCGCCGACATGCCGAACTCGCGGATGCCGTAATAGACATAGCGCCCGGCGTAATCGTCGGCCGTGAACGCGCCGATTTCCCCTGCCTTGGTGTTGTTCGAACCGGTGAGGTCCGCGCTGCCGCCGATTGTCTCGGGAATGGCCGGATTGATCGCGGCGAGCGCAATCTCGCTCGCTTTGCGCGAAGCGACATTTTGCGGGTTCTGGATGAGCTCAGCGATATGTTCGTTCAGCGCGTCGGTTTGCGGCAAGTCGCCCGCCATGCGACGCTGAAACTCGGCCCGGTGCGGCGAGGCGTCGAGACGGGCGGCCCAGGCTCCCGAGGCTTCCTGACCGCGCGCGGCAATATCGCGCCAGTCAGACAGAATGGCCGCAGGGATTTCGAATGGGTCGGCGTGCCAACCCAAAGCTTCGCGCGCACCGACGATTTCATCCGGACCAAGGGGAGCGCCGTGGGTCGCGCTCGTGCCCTGCTTGGTCGGTGCGCCCTTCCCGATCACCGTTCGACACGCAATCAGCGATGGCCTTGCGGTGTTTTTCGCTTCTTCGAGCGCCCGCTCAATGTCGTCAAAGTCGTGCCCGGCGCATTCGCACACATGCCAGCCGGTCGCTTCGTAGCGGGCCTTGATGTCCTCGCTGGTCGATAGATCGGTCGAGCCGTCAATGGTGATGCGGTTATCGTCCCACAGCACGTTGAGACCGCCCAGATGCAAGTGTCCGGCAAGTCCGATCGCTTCGTGATTGATGCCCTCCATCAGGCAGCCATCGCCGGCGACCACCCACGTGCGGTGATCGACCAGATCATCGCCGAACACCGCGTTCAGGTGCCGCTCTGCCATCGCCATGCCAACCGCCATCGCAAGGCCTTGTCCCAAAGGACCGGTGGTGCATTCAACCCCTTCGAGAAGGAAGTTCTCCGGATGACCGGCGCACGGACTGCCGAGCTGTCGGAAGTTGCGAATGTCTTCCATGGTGGGACGCTGGTACCCGGTCAGATGGAGCAGCGAATAGATCAGCATCGAGCCGTGCCCTGCGGAAAGGACAAATCGGTCGCGGTCCGCCCAATCGGGGCGCGAGGGATCGAATTTCAGGTGGTTCGCGAACAACGCCGCGGCCACATCCGCCATCCCCATGGGCATGCCCGGATGACCCGAATTCGCCGCCTGCACAGCATCCATGGAGAGCGCGCGAATGGCGTTGGCCATCGGTGCGAGGCGTGCGGCGTCATACGTCATGGCTGTAAGTGATGCCTCCAGCATTTCGGCCACCGCGCGCGGTGAACTGCGGCCCCGGCTTCCGCACTAGACCAGCCCGTTCAAGCGCAGGGCACGGAAACGATTCGATCCCAAAGCTTTTCTGGCGCTCGCCATTGCCGAGGGTTCGGACGAGGTCAACACCGCATGAAGAACGAGGGGTGCACATCACTTATCAACAGCGCGGTCCAACGCTTTGCCGAGCCTGACCTATTTTGATACGAACGCTCTATGGGCGAGAGCCGGATAGAAAAGGCCATGAAGCGAATAGACGCGGCGTTGGCGCGCATGGACACCGCGCGCAGCCATGCCGCGAATTTCTCGGTGGCCGAGGGTGACAAGGACGCAAGCGGGTCCGCGCGGGTCATGGAATTGGTCAACCGGCATGAGAAGCTGCGCGAAGAGGTTGCCGAAACCATGCGCGAACTCGATGTCCTCATTGAAGACCTGGAAAACTGAGGCTGGGTGTGCCGGACGTAGCGATCAAGATCGGACCGCGAACCTATCAGATCCGATGCGGCGAAGGAGAGCAGGACCGGATCGCCAAACTGGGCGCACTCGTGGCCGAGAAATACGCGCTGTTGGGTAATGAGCGCGCGCCTCAGGAGGCCGAGAACCTGCTCTTCACCGCGCTCTTTCTCGCCGATGACCTGAGCGAGACGAGCAAGCGCGCGGAAAAAGCCCAGCGCGCGCTAGGGGAAGCCGAAGCGCGCCTTCAGGCTACTCATTCCCAGGTCGAGCAGGAGAAATCACGCAGCGGCGGCAAGAAGGCCGAACTGCGCGCCGAGATCGACACCTTGCGCAAGGCAGAGGAGCGCGCGCGTGAAGAGATCAGGACGCTCAAGGCCGAGATCGTGGCGCTTCGCGAGGCCAATGAGCACCAACACGACCTGTTTGGCGCACCGCTCGATGAAGAGGCCGTCGCGACAACGCTCGAAGCGCTGGCCGGACGGGCCGAACAGGCCGCGGTCGCCATCGAGAAGGCTGCGCAAAGCGCCGAGCTTGAAGAGACGAGCGAGTCCTCCTAGCTAGGGCCTCGGCGGGGCTGCCCGGCACGAGCCGATCGAATATCCCTGAGGCTATAAGCAATCCAAGGGAGCTGTCCCTGTCCGGGCTCACCAGTTCGGCTGTGGAGCTTGGATACATGGCGCCCACCTGACGTTTAGGCGTCAGAGGATTTCACTGGCAACGACCCATGGCGGTCCCGTCAACTTTTTGTCCTCGCTCGACGTCCTCCGCTTCGCTGCGGGCACGCTGCGGGCGGGCGGTCGCCCCTTGCGGCCCCTTCTGGGGCCGATCGCGTTGCAGGAAATGCTCGAACTCATGACAATCAAGACCAAAGCGTTTCTGCGCAAGGAATTGCGCGCGGCACGCCAAGCGCATGTGGCTGCGCTGCCGGATGAGGTTCGCGGTCTGCTGTTTCACACGCCTCCGCGCCCGCTTCTGAAGGCTGTGAAGAGCGATGCGGTGATCGGGGTCTATCACGCCACCTCGGGCGAGGCTCCGGCGGCGGGCTATGCGCGCTTCTTCCATGAGCATGGACACCCTATCGCACTTCCGTTCTTTGCCTCGCGTGACGGACATATGACCTTCCGCACATTCTCTGATCCTCACGCTGAGAGTGACCTTGAATACGGTCCGTTTGGAACCATGCAACCAACGGACGACCGGTACGATATCGTCCCCGATGTTCTTTTCGTCCCCCTGGTGGGCTTCACCGCCTCCGGAAAGCGGCTGGGCCAGGGCGGCGGGCACTATGATCGCTGGCTTGCGGAACATCGCGAGGCGCGGGCCATTGGTCTGGCGTGGGACGTCCAACTGATTGAGCCCGAGGACGCCCTGCCAACCGAGCCGCACGATATCGCACTCGACGCGGTGATCACTCCAACCCGGATCTACGGAAACCTGTGATGCGTGAAACTCCTACCTGGCGAATCCCGATCGGTATTATCGGGCTGTTCGTGGCGCTTATGGCCTATGGCGTTCTGATCGCCGTTTATCTGGCGGATTATCTCGCCACACTGCCCGGCTGGGTACAAACCGTGATCTACATTATCCTTGGCGTAATCTGGCTGCTGCCCTTGGGGCGTTTTCTTATCTGGATGGAAACCGGCAGCTGGTCGCATCCCGATAAGCGAGAGGACACAACCCAAGCGTGAGCCAGGCGTCCGATCCGCCCTTACGATCTTTCGGCCATGTAGGAAATATCCCAAGTGGCGCGAGTGACGGGACTCGAACCCGCGACCCTCGGCGTGACAGGCCGATACTCTAACCAACTGAGCTACACCCGCGCAATGTGGCGGTCAGCGCCTCTTGGGAAGCCGGGCCACTAAGGCAGTCCGCCAAGGCTGTCAACGCCCGCGCGGCCCTGTTGCAAACTTTATTTCCCGCCCTATTCCGAAAGCAGCAAGACCGGTGTTTCGATCAGCTTCTTGAGTTCCTGAACAAAGCTCGCCGCGTCGTAGCCATCCACCACGCGGTGGTCGCAAGAAATCGATATGTTCATCAGCTTGCGCTTCTCGACGCGCTCTGTGCCGTCAGCGCCGGTGACGAACATGGGACGCTCGACGATGCGGTTCGGGCCAATGATCGCGACCTCGGGACGGTTGATCACCGGGGTCGTTGCCACGCCGCCCAGCGGCCCCAACGAGGTTACCGTCAGCGTGGAGCCCGACAGCTCGTCCGACTTGGCCGACCCATCGCGCGCCGCCGAAGCCAGGCGTCCGATCTCGCTGGCGAGCTGCCACAGATTGCGGCTTTGCGCATCGCGGATGACAGGCACGATCAGGCCGTTATCCGTCTGCGTCGCCATGCCCAGATGCACCGAGCCAAACCGGGTGATGACCTGCGCTTCATCGTCGTAGCGCGCGTTGATCATCGGAAACTCGGGCAGCTTCTTGCAGATCGCGGTGATCAGCAGCGGCAACATGGTAAGCTTGGGCTTCTGGCCGCGATTGGCGTTAAGGTCTGCGCGCATGCGTTCCAGCTCGGTGACGTCGCATTCCTCGACATAGGTGAAGTGCGGAATATGGCGCTTTGACGCGCTCATGTTCTGCGCAATGCGCTTGCGAAGGCCGATGACCTTTATCGTTTCATCGGCGCGGGCGGTGCCAGCGGGGCTGAAGCCACCGGCGGAATTGTAAGCAAGGAATTGATCGAGATCGCCGTGGCGCACCCGGCCATCCTCGGCCGGTTTCACCTGCGAAAGATCAACGCCCAGGTCCTTCGCGCGCTTGCGCACGGCGGGGCTCGCGAGGACTTTCTCTCCCCCTTCCGCTCGAGAGGGGGCCGGAGGGTGGGTTTGCACGGGTGCGGGCGCCGAGGCCCCTTCCCCAACGCCTTGCACGACCCCTTGCCCTGAGCCAAGGGGCTTCTCGGCCTCAGCGATTGGTGCAGGATCGGTCTCAATCGCTGGCTCTGCCGCCGGTTCAGTCTCGGTTTCCTCGGTCGGTGCAGCGTCGTCCTGCTCAACCTCGGCATCGACTTCGCCTTCGACCTCGATCACCAGCAGCATTGCGCCCACGGCAATCGTGTCACCCAACTCGCCCGCCACCTCGCGCACCGTGCCCGCTACCGGGCTCTCAATATCGATCGTCGCCTTGTCGGTCATGACATCGACCAGATGCTGGTCCTCTTCGACCGTGTCGCCGACCTTCACGTGCCATTCGACGATCTCCGCCTCGGCCACGCCTTCGCCCACATCGGGCATGTTGAAAGTGAATTTTGCCATACCGTCTGACATCCTTTGATGCGTGATGAGCCCGATCTTCACAATCAAGGTGGGTTTAAAGGTGACAAAGGTTACACCCTGTCACTTTTAAATTCACCCTATAAGCCACTCATTTCACGCACAATTCCATAGAAAATGCGAAGGTTACACCGCGCGTGCACAACCTTCTTGTCCCTCTTGTTTGCTCGGCCACTGCGTTTGACATTGCATCAAATATCACTGTGTCAGTCGCCGCGGTGAGTAGGAAAGAGGCTTGCGCTTCAGTCCTGAAGAATCTTGTCCAGCGCCTCGCCGATGCGGACAGGGCCGGGGAAATAGGCCCACTCAAGGCTGTGCGGATACGGGGTGTCGAAGCCAGTGACACGTTCGACCGGGGCTTCGAGGTGGTAAAAGCACCGTTCGGTCACCAACGCGGAAAGCTCCGCACCAAAGCCGCTGGTGCGCGTGGCTTCGTGAACGATCAGGCACCTACCGGTCTTCTTGACCGAAGCTTCGATCGCCTCGATGTCGAGCGGGACCAGCGTGCGCAGATCGAGAATATCGGCCTCCACGCCCTTGTCGCGGCAAACCGCCTCGGCAACGTGAACCATGGTGCCATACGCCAACATCGTCACCTGCTCACCCTCGGTCACATGGCGCGCCTTGCCCAGCGGGATAGTGTAATACCCCTCGGGCACCGCGCTGTCCTTGTGCTTCTTCCACGGCTCGACCGGCTTGTCATAAAAGCCCGAAAACGGGCCGTTATAGATCCGCTTGGGCTCAAAGAAGATGACCGGGTCGTTGTCTTCGATGCAGCTGATAAGCAGCCCCTTGGCATCATAAGGCGTCGCCGGGATCACCGTCTTGAGCCCCGAGACATGCGTGAAGAGGCTTTCCGGGCTCTGCGAGTGCGTCTGCCCACCGAAAATCCCGCCGCCAAAAGGCGAGCGGACCGTGAGCGGCGCAATATACTCGGTGGCCGAGCGATAGCGCAGGCGCGCGGCCTCGGAAATCAGCTGGTCGAGCCCCGGATAGATATAGTCGGCAAACTGGATTTCGGGCACCGGGCGCAGCCCGTAAGCGCCCATCCCCACCGCAACGCCGATAATGCCGCATTCGCTGATCGGGGTATCAAACACGCGGGTCTTGCCGTGCTTTTCCTGGAGGCCCGCCGTGCAACGGAAAACGCCGCCGAAATAGCCGACATCCTCACCCATGACGATGACGTCCTCGTCACGCTCCAACATGACATCAAGGGCCTCGTTGATCGCCTCGATCATGTTGAGGCGCCGCTCCTCTGCGTGGCTCTCGCCCTGCGGTGAGGCTATGTCTGTCTGCGCGCTCATTGTCCCGCAAAGTCCTTCGGGTGTCTGTCCGGCCACTTGATCTTGCGCTCTCGCGTGGCCTGTTCGGCCTGCTCTTCAAGATGCCATGGCAGCTCTTCGAACACGTCTTCGAACATGGTGTGGAAGGGATGATGCAGGCCATGGCCCAGAATGCCGTTCTTCTCAGCCTCCTTGGTGGTGGCCTTCACATACTCGGCGCATTCCTTGTCCATCGCGGCCTGGCGGTCCTCGTCCCACTCGCCGATCGCGATGAGATGGTCCTTCAAGCGTTTCACCGGATCGCCCAGCGGCCATTCCTCGCGTTCCTGCGCGCTGCGGTAGCCGCTTGGGTCGTCCGAGGTGGAGTGCCCTTCGGCGCGGTAGGTGAAGAATTCGATCAGAGTCGGTCCGGCGTTGGCGCGGGCGCGATTGGCCGCCCAGGCTTGCGCCGCGTAGCAGGCGAGCGCGTCGTTCCCGTCCACGCGGAGGCCGGCCAGGCCATAGCCGAGTGCGCGCGCGGCAAAGGTCGTGCGTTCCGCGCCGGCGAAGCCCGAAAAGCTTGAAATCGCCCATTGGTTGTTGATCACGTTGAGAATGACCGGGGCGTTGTAGACCGCCGCAAACGTGCAAGCGGAGTGGAAGTCGCCTTCCGCGGTCGAGCCCTCGCCGACCCAGGTGGCCGCGATCCGGCTGTCGCCCTTGATCGCGCTCGCCATCGCCCAGCCCACCGCTTGCGGGGTTTGCGTGGCAAGGTTGCCCGAGATCGTGAAGAAGCTGTGCTCGCGGCTTGAATACATGATCGGCAACTGGCGGCCTTTCAGCTTGTCGCCCTTGTTCGAGTAGATCTGGTTGATCATCTCGATCATCGGGTAGCCGCGCGCAATGAGAATGCCTTGCTGGCGATAGCTGGGAAAGACCATGTCGTCGCTGGCGAGCGCCATGGACGCCGCGACGCTGGTGGCCTCTTCACCGGTGCACTTCATGTAGAAGCTGGTCTTGCCCTGGCGCTGACCGCGAAACATGCGTTCATCGAAGGCGCGGACCATGGCCATATGGCCAAGCATGGTGCGCAAGGTGTCGGGATCAAGCTTGGGATCCCAGGGCCCGTGCGCCTTGTTGTCCTCTCCCAGCACGCGCACGAGGCCATAGGCGAGGTCTTTCATGTCTTCGGGCTTGGTTGCCTCGTCCGGGCGCGGCTGCGCCCCCGCCTGACCGATATCAATATCTGAAAAATCGGCCGTGTCGCCGGGCCGGAACTTGGGCTCGGGCACGTGCAACGCCAGGGCTGGACGGTTGTCTCCAGCGGGTTTCGGATCGGCCGGATCGGCCATAGGCATGCTCTCCCAATGCGTGCGACCGGGGTCCGCCTATGTCAGCGAAATTGGGCGGTCAAGCAATCCCAATCACACCGCAACAGGGGCCTTGATCGGGGGCAGAGGCGTGTAATCATCGACCCGAAAATCCTCGATTTGGTAGTCGAAAATTGTTTCGGGCTTTCGTGTGATTTCGAGCCTCGGTTGGCCTTTCGGTGCGCGAGTCAGCTGTTCGGTGATCAACGCTTCGTGGTTGAGGTACAGGTGCGTATCGCCGCCCATCCACACCAGCTCGCCCGGCTCAAACCCCGTCTGCTGCGCCATCATCCGAGTCAGCAAGGCGGCCGACCAAAGGTTGAACGGCAGGCCCAACGCCACGTCGCAGGACCGCTGGTAGAGCAGGCAATTCAGGCGGGAGCCCTCGCCCCCTTCCCCACCCGCCACATGGAACTGGTAGGTCTTGTGGCAAGGTGGCAGCGCCATCTGGTCGAGCTGAGCGACGTTCCAGCCTTCGATGATGTGTCGGCGGCTGCCTGGACTGGTGCGCAGGCTCTCGACCACAGCGGCAACCTGGTTGATCCCCTCGCCCGGCTCGTAGAGCCCATCCGGGCGGTAGCGATAGGTGGGCCAATCGACCCATTGCTTGCCATAGACAGGCCCCAGATCGCCCCAGCGTTTGGCGAACGCCTCATCCTCGGCGATGCGCGCCACGAAGTCCTCCAGCGCGATGTCGTCACCCGTTTCCTTGACGTAGCGTGAGTGCGGCCATTCGTTCCAGATCTTCACGCCTTGCAGCACCAGAGGGCGGATATTGGTGTTGCCGGTCAGGAACCACAGCATCTCGCGCGTCGCGGTCTTCCAATACACCCGCTTGGTCGTAAGCAAGGGCATCGCGCCCTCGGCCAGATCGAAGCGCAATTGCGCGCCAAAGATCGAGCGCGTGCCGACCCCGGTGCGATCCACACGCTGCGATCCGGTCTCCCAGATCGCACGCATGAGATCGAGATATTGGTGTTCCGGGTGGCCGGGGCCTGTGATTTCAGACGGAATCGTCTCGGGATGCTGAAGCGTAGCCATGGGCAGAGCATAGAAGCCAATTCCCCGCTTGCCACCCCGCTCATCCACACCTATAGGCTCGCGCCTTGCCTCGATCCGCATGGGCGTTTTGGTCAGCGGAGCCGACACGGTCGGGGAGTAGCTCAGCCTGGTAGAGCACTGTCTTCGGGAGGCAGGGGCCGGAGGTTCGAATCCTCTCTCCCCGACCAGTTTTCTTCAACGCACATATGGGCCATGGCCGTGCCCCGTGAACGCGCCGCTTCAGACGGGCAGCGCGCCCTCGGGCCGGTCGATCCGCGCGCTGTCGTGGCGTTGCTTGACGAAATCGAGCATCGCTTCAAGGTCGCTTTGCTCCATGTCGCGCATGATGAAAACGACGCGCGAACGATGATCCTCGGACGGCCATTCGGGCAGCATCGCGGGAGGGTGCCAGATGTGTTGCACGCCATGGATGACCAGCGGCTTGTCCATCCCCTTGAGGTTTATGAGCCCCTTCACGCGCAGCATGTTGACGCCTTTGAGCGTGGTCAGGAGCCCGAACCACTCGTCGAACACCTCGGCCGACAGCGGTTCATCGATGGTCATGCAAACCGACGCGATCCGATCGTCGTGGCGGTTTACGTCATGATGGTGATCGTGCCTGTGCTCATGTTCATGCCCATCATCATGGGAGTGGTCATGGTGATGGTCATGGTGATGGTCGTGCCCGGCGCCATAGGCTTCTTCGTGAAGCCAGTTGAGAACCTGTTCGCCCTTCAATTCAGGGTTGAAACGCGCCCCGCCAAACAGGTCCATCAGCGAGCCGGCCTGATCCGCCACCGAAGCGATCCGCGCCGCCGGGTTGATCGCGCGCAGCCGCTTGGTCAGCGTCGCCAGGGCGCCCGCATCGGCGATATCGGTCTTGCTGATAAGCAGCGTGTCGGCGACCGCGGCCTGCTTGAGCGCTTCGGTCTGCGCGTCGAGCGTGCCATCGCCGTTGACGCCATCGACCAATGTGATGACCTCGGCAAGTTCGTAAGTGTCGATCAGGTGTTGATCGGCCATCACCGTGTGGACAATCGGCGCGGGGTCAGCAAGGCCGGTCGTTTCGATGATGATCCGGTCGAAGGTCGGCTTGCCCCCCTCATCATCTGGCCGAGCGAAGGTCTCGGGCGCTTCTTTGAGCGTCTTCTGCAGATCGCCCTTGATCGTGCAGCACAGACAGCCGCTCGACATTTCGACGACCGTGTCATCCTCGTTGCTGCGCGCGATCAGGTGGTGATCAAGACCGACGGACCCAAACTCGTTAATGATTACCAGAGCTTTGGAAAGCTCTGGTTCCTGGATTAGCTTGTTAAGCAAAGTCGTCTTGCCCGCCCCCAGAAAGCCGGTGAGAAGCGTAACGGGAATGCGTTTACGGCTCATGGCTCGACACTCCTCTTGTGAGCGCTCACAAAGAAAGCGCGTTAACCATTCTTACAGCGAGGATCTGATCATCGCTTCGTAGTCCTGCGCCGACGCACGGCGCGGGTTCGAGCGTGCGGCGAGGTCTTGTTGCGCGTATTCGACCATCTCCGGGATGTCGCTTTCCTCGATCCCCATGGCAGCGAGCCCCGACGGGATTGCGATCCTGGCGTTCATGCCCTCAACAGCCTCGGCAAGGTCAGCGCCCGGCGGCAGACCGATTGCTTCGCGCAGACGGACATATTTGTCCTCGCACACGTCCTGATTGAAGCGCAGCACGGCGGGCAGGAAGACCGCGTTCAAGGTTCCGTGGTGGGGGTTCAAGCGGCGAATCCGGCCCGCGGCGTGGCTCATGGCGTGCACGGCGCCCAGCCCTTTGACGAAAGCCAGCGCGCCCTCGGTCGAGCACATCATCATGTGCCAGCGCGCATCGCGATCCGAACCGTCCTTGACGGCGCGCGGCAGATATTCCCAGCCCCGGCGCAGCCCATCGAGCGCGATGCCTTCAGCCGGCGGGTTCACTTGAGGGGTAAGGAACGCCTCGATGCAATGCGTGATCGCGTCCATGCCGGTCGCAGCGGTCATGCCCGCGGGCAGACCCATCGTAAGCTCCGGATCGCAAATCGCGACCTTCGGGATGAAGTGCGGGCTCGCAAAAGTCATCTTGCGCCCGTCTTCAAGGATAATGACAAAGCCGATCGAGACTTCGCTGCCCGTGCCCGAGGTTGTCGGGACCGCGATGAGGGGGGCAACACCCTTGATCCGCTTCGCACCGCCAACCAGCGGATCGTACTGCTCCAGCGGGCCGCCGCTCACCGCGAGAAGGCCGACCGCCTTGCCGAGATCCATCGACGATCCCCCGCCCAGCGCCACGATCCCGTCGCACCCGTTTTCAGTGTAGAGCTTGAGCGCGTCCTTCACCGCCTCTTCGGTCGGGTTGCCGGGCGTGCCGTCGTAAACCAGCGGCTCGAAATCCGGCCCGATCGCGTCGAGCACCGTCTGCACCACGCCCGCAGCCACCAACCCCGCGTCGGTAGCGATCAACGGCTTGGTGATCCCCTCCTGCGCCAGCATCTTGGGCAGCGTTTCGAGCGCACCAAAGTCGAAATGCGTGGTCGTCAGGTAGGTAAGTGTTGCCATGCTTTTGGATCCCTCTCTCACTGGGCGCGTGTTAGGGCCTCCCGGCGCGCCATGGCAACATCTAACGACGCGCGCCGAATAGGCGGCGGGCGCGGCCTCGCCGCCAGGAGCGCTCAGGCGTCTTCGGTCATGGGCGTCGGCTCACCCCAGACCGGGAAGGGATCTTCGAGAAGCTCCCAGTTTTCGGGCACGAATTCGTTGTCGTCGACGAGGCAGGCTTCGAGCGCGGCGCAGATCTTGTCCTGATCCATATCGATGCCGATGAAAACCATTTCCTGACGGCGATCGCCCCAGGTCTGGTCCCAATGCTTCATCACGAATTCCTCAAAGGTGCCATCGTCGGGCCAGCGGTTCTTGGGTACAGCGGCCCACCAGCGCCCCATTCGACTCACACTCTTTTGCGTCCCGGCAATCGCCAGCTCAGCGAGGAAATCGGGGCGAGTCGCCATCCAGAAATGGCCCTTGGCGCGGATGACCTTGTCGAGGTTGTCGCTGGTAAGGAAGCCATAGAGCTTGGCTGGATCGAACGGTTTGCGCGCGCGGAAGACGAAGCTCTCAACCCCGTATTCCTCGCTTTCGGGGCGGTGGCTTGCGAAGTCGTAAAGCTCCTTGAGCCACAGCGGGTGCTGCTCGGCCTGCTCTTCGTCGTACAGGCCGGTGCCGATTACCTCATCGAGTTCGACCTTGCTGTGATCGGCCTCGATGATCTTCGCATCGCCATTGAGGGAGGCCACCACCTTCTTCACCATCGCGAGCTGCTCGGGCGAGACATCCTTTGCCTTGTTGACGATCACGACGTCGGCAAACTCGATCTGTTCAACAAGCAGGCTCACCAGGCTGCGATCGTCGCCCTCGCCCGCAGTCTCTCCGCGCGCGGAGAGCAGATCGCTGCTCGAATAATCCGCCAGCAGGTTCACCGCGTCGACCACGGTCACCATGGTATCGAGCTGCGCCACATCGCCCAGACTCTCCCCGTCCTCGTCGCGGAAAGAGAAGGTCGCGGCCACCGGCAGCGGCTCGGAAATTCCGGTGCTCTCGATCACGAGATAATCGAAGCGACCATCCTCGGCGAGCGCTCGCACTTCCTTCAGAAGGTCGTCGCGCAGCGTGCAGCAGATGCAGCCATTGGTCATCTCGACCAGCGTTTCTTCCGAGCGCGACAGCGCCGCTTCGCCGCCGCGCACGAGATCGGCGTCGATGTTCACCTCGGACATGTCGTTGACGATCACCGCCACGCGCTTGCCCTCGCGATTGGTGAGGATGTGATTGAGAAGCGTGGTTTTGCCCGCGCCCAGAAAGCCGGACAAGACAGTGACGGGAAGGCGCGCGTCTTTGGGAAGCGCGTTGTTGGGTAAGGCAGGGGCGTTCATGGAGAGCTCCGGAAACAGGGCTGAATGATACCGTGTAACATTAGGGCTTGGAGCGCCGCTCTTCAATGCCCCGCACTTGGCCTTTTCTCACGGGCCGCCAATTTCTCATGGGCCGCGCTAGGTGACTGCGCCTGTGTCCATTGTGGAGTGCGGGTTGACCGGCTGCTCGGGCACTTTGGGCTCCATGGCCCACATCGACACAAAACCCAGCGCAATGGTCAAACCGCCCAGCCCGAGCGAAAGATGCCAGCGCAGGCGCATGAAGTCCGCCGCCGCGTAGCCGAGCGCACGGTCCACCATGGGGCTGAGAGCGAGGAAGGCGCCCAGATAGAGCATGGCGGGGCCCGGCCATTCCCAGCCTTCGAGGTAGGGCAAGAACAGCGCCGCGGCTATGAGGCTGGGAAGGACGGAAATCACGTAAACCGATCCGCTCGCCCCGTCCCGCTCGGATACGGCCTGCCCCCACCAGACACCGCCCAAGAAGCTGAAGATGACCGCTGGATAGACAAAGCCCATGAAGACGGCGGTAAAGCGATAGGGATTGTCGATCCCGACCAGCGCCAGACAGGCGATTTGCGGCAGAAGCCCGGCATAGCCAAGCGCGCGCGCTGCGGGGGTAAGCGAAGTGTGCGAGTTCATTTTGGATCAAGCGCTTGGCCAAAGGCCGGGTTCCCGAAAGCGATCGTTAGCATTCGTTCACGCTCGTTCCTATATCCGACCGTGAGTTCTCATCACGCACGGAACGCAGCGGCGCGCCCGGTGTTGGGACAAGACACGCCTCGCCAACGCATCAAGGATATCGACGATCAGTGGCTCACGACAAGGATGACACCTTCGGCCCCGGCGACGCATCGCGCGAGCGCGCCGTGCCATCGGGGCGCCTGGCGCGCTTCGGCACGTTCGGCCGCCTGGTGGGCGGCGTGGCGGGGGGCATGGCCGCCGAAGGCGCGCGGCGTCTGACCAGTGGGGAGCGCATCTCCACGCGCGACCTGATCCTCACCCCCGGCAATGTTCGTCGGATGACCGACAAGCTCTCGCACCTGCGCGGCGCGGCGATGAAGATGGGGCAGATGATCAGCCTCGATTCCGGTGATTTTCTGCCGCCCGAACTCTCCGACATCCTGGCTCGCCTGCGCGATCAGGCCAATTTCATGCCCACCAAGCAACTCGATATGGTGCTGAGGGAGGAATGGGGCAGCGACTGGCGCAAGCGGTTCAAGTGGTTCAACCCCCGCCCCATCGCCGCTGCCAGCATTGGCCAAGTGCACAAGGCGATGACCCGCGATGGCCAGGAATTGGCGATCAAGGTGCAGTATCCCGGTGTCGCAAAGAGCATCGACAGCGATGTCGACAACGTCATGACCCTGCTCAAGGTTGCGGGCTTTGCGCCGCCCGAACTGGAAATGGACAAGCTGCTGGATGCGGCCAAGCGCCAGCTTCATGAAGAGGCGGACTATCAGCGCGAAGGCGCGCAGATGAAGCTTTATCGAGAGCAACTGGCCGACACGCCCGGATTTGTCGTGCCGCAGCTGCACGAAGACCTCACGCGCGGCTCGATCCTCGCGATGAGCTTTGAAGAAGGCGTTCCGATCGAAAGGCTGGAGGATGAGCCCGCCGAGCGGCGTGACGAAATCTTCGGCAACCTGCTGGAGCTCGTCAGCCGCGAGTTGTTCGACTTCGGCGTGATGCAGACCGATCCCAACTTTGCCAACTTCCGCTATCGCCCGGCGACCGGCGAGCTCATCCTGCTCGATTTCGGGGCCTGCCGCGAGGTCGATCCGGCGGTCTCCAACGGGTACCGGGGCATGCTCAAGGCCGGACTTGAGGGCAATCGTGACGAAGTGCGCGAGGCGACAATCGAAGCGGGCTTCATGATGCCGATCGTGGCGGAAAAGCACCCTCAAAGCGTCAACAAGATGATCGATATCGTCATCGACCAGATGCGCGAGGACAAACCGTTCGACTTTGCCGATCGCGGATTTGTCTACCTGCTGCGCGAAGAGGGCTTTGCCATCGCGCAGGACAAGGACACCTGGGCCTTCCCGCCGATCGAGACGCTGTTCGTGCAGCGCAAGGTCTCGGGCATGGCGCTGTTGGGAACGCGGCTCAAAGCGAAGGTCAACATCCGGCGCATGACCGAAGAAATCCTTGCATCGACCACGCCCATGCCGGTCGAAAGGGCAGCCTAGCCTTCCTCTGCTAGAAGATCGACGTTCGCATCGGTGTCTGCCCTCGTATCCAGAGCCATCTGCTCGGCCCTGATCCAACCATCCATATGCTCTTCGAGCACACTGAGCGGGACCGAGCCATTTTCCAGCACCGCGTCGTGAAAGGCGCGCAGGTCAAAATCGGCGCCCAAAGCCTTTTCCGCCCGCGCGCGCAGGTCGCGGATCTTCAGCTCGCCCACCTTGTAGGCCAGCGCCTGACCCGGCCAGGTGATGTACCGGTTGACCTCGGCGTCGATATTGGCCGCCGACAACGCGGTGTTGGCGAGCATGAAGTCCACCGCCTGTTCCTTCGTCCAGCCCTTCGAATGGATCCCCGTGTCGACCACAAGGCGGCTCGCGCGCCACATTTCGTAGGACAGGCGGCCCATCTGCTTGGCAGGCGTGTCATAGAGACCCATCTCGATCCCGAGCCGCTCGGAATAAAGCCCCCAGCCCTCAACAAAGGCGGTAAAATAAGCGGTGTTGGCGCGAAGCGGATGAAGGTCCATCTCCTGCTGTAGCGAGATCTGCAGATGGTGCCCCGGCACCGCCTCGTGCGCGCTCAGCGCGGGCAGTTCCCACAAGGGACGCTGATCGAGTTTGGTCGTGTTGATCCGATAAACGCCCGAACGCCCCGCCGCGAGGCTGCCCGGCTCGTAATAGGCCGTGGTGGTGCCAGGCGCGTTGGCCGCGGGGATCGGCTTTACCGTATAAGGATTGCGCGGCAGCCGCGTAAAAAGCTGCGGCATAAACCCGTCGATGGTCTTGGCGAGCGCGGCGACGTGCGACACATATTCCTCGGCGTCGGTCATGTAATAGGCCGGGTCGGAGCGCAGATGATCGATATAGGCCTCGCGGCTTTCATAGCCCGCGCTCGCCGCCACCTTGTCCATTTCCGCACGAATGCGCGCGACTTCGGAGAGGCCGAGCCGATGAACCTCGTCCGGCGTAAGCTGCGTGGTGGTGAAGCTCTTCACCCGATGCGCGTAATACGCCGCTCCGCCCGGCGTTTGCGAGACACCGGGCAAGCCATCGCGGCAATTGGGCGCGTATTCCTGCGTGTAGAAGTCGAGCAGCTCGCGGTAGGCGGGCGTCACATCGTCGCTGATCCGCTTGCGCGCCGTGGCTTTCAAGGCCTCCCACCGCTCGGACGAAATCGTCGTGGGGCGTTGGCGCAGGAAAGGCTCCCAGAAAACCGAGCTTTCTGGATCCTCGACCACCAAAGCGGCGATCTTCTGGCCGAACCCCTCCAGCGGCCCACAAGCCTGCGTCATCCCGAGGTCCACCGCTTTGCGACTGCGCTCGATCCCGTTGCGATTGTAGACCGGAAAGGCGGCGAGCCGATCAAGGTAGCTCGCATAATCCGCTTCGGTGAAAAGCGGCGAGCGAAAGGGCAGCGAGGCAAAGCTGGAAAACCACCCGCTATAGGTCGTAAACAGCACAAAGCGCGTCTGGTCGTGCGCTGAGGCCTCGATCTTGTCTTCGAAGTCGCTTTTGACGACGGCGTAATCGATGCGTTCGCTGACGGGCAGCTGGCTTGCATCGATCGCCTGAAGCCGCGCGAGAAAAGCCCGCGTCTGCGCGACCTGGCGCTCATAGGCTTCAAGGCTGAGATCGCCGACCGAGCCATCGCCGCGGCGATCACCCACATTGGTCGCGAGCAGAGGATCATCGTCGAGAGCCTGTTGCCACACCTCCTCGCGCAAGGCGATGAAGTCCTCAAGCGGCCCGGCTTTCACCGGCACCGATAGTGCGGACAGCAAAAGCGCGACACAGGCTAGGAAACGCATGGAATTCTCTCTATCTTGCTGGCGTGGTCAATCGCGCGCGTTTGCCTGTGCCATACAAGACGCGCCTACACCGACAACTGGAAACTCATCCGTTGGAACCTCGCCCCGCTGTCCTGTTCGTGTGTCTCGGCAATATCTGCCGCTCACCTATGGCCGAGGGCGCTTTTCGCAAGGTCGCGGTGAGCGCCGGGCTCGATTGCCTGGCCGATTCCGTGGGCACCGCCTCTTATCACATCGGCGAACCGCCCGATCCACGCGCCATCGCCACCGCGCGCGCCAACGGCGTCGACATCGCTGCGGCGCGCGGGCGGCAGCTTGAGATCGCGGATTTCGAGCGGTTCGGCCACATCTTTGCGCTCGACACGGCCAATCTTGCGGGAATTCGCGTACGCAAGCCGCGCGGCTCGCAAGCGAGGGTTTCGCTGCTGATGGACGCGGTGCCAGGCCGAGCGGGCGAAGCCGTGAAGGATCCCTATTACGGCGATGAGAGCGACTTTCAGGCTGCGTGGGCTGACATCTCGCTGGCGGTGGAACGCGTGGTCGAGTGCCTCAGGGCAGAGGGCGTAGACGCGCGGTTCTGAGCGCTTTACCCACCCCGCAACAATTGCACGCCCCAATCGCGCTCGAACAGGTAGAGCAGGACGCGCGCCGCCTCACCGCGCTGCGACGTTAAGCCACCATCGCGGTCGATCAGCAACCGAGCATCGGCGTGGGCGACGGGAAGCAGGCGCTGCACCTGATCGAGATCCGCGATCCGAAACGCGGCTTCGCCCGATTGGCGTGTGCCGAGAAGCTCGCCGCCGCCGCGCAGTTCGAGATCCTCTTCGGCGATGCGAAAGCCGTCCTGCGTTTCCCGCATCAGCGCCAGCCGCTTGCGCCCGGTTTCGGAGAGTTCATTGCCGCGTAGCAACAGGCAAACCGATTTCTCCGAGCCGCGTCCCACGCGCCCGCGCAATTGGTGCAGTTGGGCAAGGCCGAAGCGTTCGGCCTGTTCGATCACCATCAGCGTAGCCGAGGGTACATCAACGCCAACCTCGATCACCGTCGTTGCCACAAGAAGCTTGGCCTCGCCGCTTGCGAAGCGCTCCATATTGGCGTCCTTGATCTCGGGGCGAAGCTGCCCGTGGACCAGCACCACATCCTCACCAAATCGCTCTTTCAGCGCTGCGTAGCGCGCTTCGGCGGCCGCGATGTCGGCCGTTTCGCTGTCGCGCACCATGGGGCAGACCCAGTACGCCTGCTGGCCGGTCGCAAGGTGGCGTTCGACCCCTGCAACGATGTCCTCCATCCGCTCCTGCGCGACAACGCGCGTGTCGATCGCCTGGCGCCCGGGCGGGAGTTCATCGAGGCGGCTCACATCCATTTCGCCGTATTGCGCCAGCGTCAGCGAGCGCGGGATCGGGGTCGCGGTCATCGCCAGCGTGTGCGGGCTGCGCTTTCCCTTCCCCGCCAGCGCCAGACGCTGCGCGACGCCAAAGCGGTGCTGCTCGTCGATCACTACGAGCCCCAGATCCTTGTAGCTCACCGTCTCCTGAAAGATCGCGTGCGTGCCCACGAGAATGTCGATCGAGCCGTCGAGCAGGCCCATTAAGATACTCTCGCGCTCCTTTCCCTTGGCGCGGCCTGTCAGCAGCGCAACCTCAACGCCGGTCGGCGCAGCCATCGCGCGCAAGGTCTCGAAATGCTGGCGCGCGAGAATCTCTGTGGGGGCGAGCAAGGCGGCCTGTTTGCCGGCCTCGCAAGCGATCAGCATCGCCGCCAAGGCCACGACGGTCTTGCCCGCGCCAACATCGCCTTGAAGCAGCCGCAGCATCGGTGCCTCTTGCCGGAGATCGCCTTCGATCTCGGCGATCGAGCGTTCTTGCGCTCCGGTCATCTTGAACGGCAGGTCGAGCTTGGCTCGCAGCGACCCGTCGCCAGCGAGCGCCTGCCCCTTGCGACGGCGGCTGTCCGCCTTGACCAAAAGGAGCGCGAGGCTGTTGGCCAGCAATTCATCGTAAGCCAGCCGCTCGCGCGCTTTTTCGCTGGGGGCGCGATGGGCGGATTTGAGGGCCTGGCTCCAGATCGGCCAATCCTGCTTGGCGAACTGTCCTGGTTCAATCCATTCCGGCAGGTCGGGAAGACGGCCCAGGGACTGCTCCACCAATGCGGTGAGGCGCGGCTGGGTCAGGCCTTCGGAAAGGCGATACACCGGTTCACTCACACGTCCCATAAGGGTAGAGCTTTCCGTCTCGACGTGGTCCGGGTGAACGATCTGCAACATGTCGCCATATCGATCGAGACGGCCCGCGACCCAGCGCTTCTCACCCACGGGGAGCTGCTTCTTCGCGGTGTAGGACGCGCGCCCGAAATACGTCAGCGCAGCGATATTGCCCGCCTCGTCCTGCGCCAGAACGCGGTATGGTCCGCGCCCCGGATTGCGCGCCGCGCGGTGTTCGGTGGGGGTCAGCGCGACAATCACCTGTTCGCCCTCCCCGCCCTCGTCGAGAGTGGCAATCGCGCGGCGGCTCACGAACCTTTCAGGAAGGTGGTAGGCGATGTCCTTGATTGTGTTCAGCCCGAGCTTCGCAAGCGGCTTCGCCAGCTTCGGCCCAACGCCGTCTAGCGACTTCGCGTCAGCAAATAGGGGGTTGAGAATGGCCGGGCGCATGCGCTTCTCCTATACCCGCTTGAACGCGTGGGGCGAGTGCCTTACCTGCCCGCAGATGACCGATATGCCCACTTTCGAAGAGCGGTTGGCGCGCGCCAAGTTCCGCGCCTGGCACCGCGGCACGCGCGAGGCCGACTACATGATCGGCGGTTTTTTCGACGCCTACGCCTCGACCTGGGGCGAAAGGGAGCTCGATTGGTTTGAAGACCTGCTCGCCGAGGACGACGTCGATATCATGGCCTGGGCGCTGAAGACACAAAATGTGCCCGAGAGGTTTGCCGGCGCTCAGATCGAGGCGATGATGAAGCTCGATTACGTGGATATTCCGCGCTAACCGGCACGCGATGTCCGCCGATTCACAGCCCCGTGCGGGAACGCGCGGGGCCTTTGCCGTTTGAGTACCCATTGATGCCTGATCTGTCCCGCATCCTTTCTGCTGACGCGCCGCTGACGCTATCCTCGTTGCCGCGCAGCGCCGTGGCGCTGGTGCTGGCCGACCTTGCGCGCGCCGCCAGACAGAGGGCGGTGTTCATAGCGCCTGACGAAGCGGCCATGCATTCCACCGCCGAAGCTGCGCGCTTCTTTGCGCCTGAGGTCGAGGTGCTGGAGTTTCCGGCGTGGGACTGCCTGCCTTTTGACCGCGCCTCGCCCGCTTTGTCGGTCAGCGCCGCGCGCCTTTCTGCGTTGTTCAAGCTTCAGCGTCCGGCGGCGGGTTCGCAATTGCTCGTCACCACCGTCAACGCCGCGCTTCAGCGTGTGCTCACCCCGTTTCGGGTGCGCGAAAACGCGCTGGCCTTCAAACCAGGCAAGACCATCGAGCGCGACAGCCTTGCTGCGCTGCTTACCCGTCAGGGCTATTCGCGCAGCGACACCGTGGTCGATCACGGCGAGTTCGCGGTGCGCGGCTCGATTGTCGACATCTTCCCCTCCTCGCTCGACGAAGGCCTCCGGCTCGATTTCTTCGGCGACGAGCTTGAGAGCCTGCGCCTGTTCGATCCGACCAGCCAGCGCTCGACCGGGCGCCTGGCGGATCATCTGCTGCTGCCCGCGTCCGAGGCGCTGCTCGATGAAGAAACGATCAAGCGCTTTCGCAGCCGCTATCGCGAATTGTTCGGCGCAAGCGCTACGCAAGACCCGCTCTACGAGGCGGTGAGCGATGGACGCCGTTTTGCTGGGATGGAGCATTGGCTGCCGCTTTTCGAAGAGCGTCTGGCGTCCCTGTTCGATCACCTTACCCCGGACGATGTGGTGGTGATCGACCAATCGGCGTTGGGTGCGGTCGATGAGCGATTGTCCGATATCGGCGACTATCACGACCAGCGCGCTGCCTTGGCGGGTGAGAAAACCGGAAGCTACCGCCCGCTGGGCACCGAGGCGCTGTATCTGGGCGAGAGCGAGTTCGCCGACGCTCTGACGACCGCCAGGGCGCACAGGACGAGCGTCTTCGCCGCCCCCGCAAGCGACACCAATCTCGATTTCGGTTTCAAGGCGGCGCGCGATTTTGCACCCGAGCGCACGCGCAGTGAGAACGTCTACGAAGCCGCCGCCAAGCATTTCAAGACCATCGCCAAGTCGGGCCACAAGCCGCTTTTCGCCGCTTATTCGCAAGGCTCGGCTAAGCGCATCGCCTCGATCCTTGAGGAAGCGGGATGCCCGACCATCCAGGCCGACACCTGGCAGGAAGCGTTGGGAGCGTCGGCCAAGGGCTCAACGGCGGCGATGGTCCTGCCGCTCGAAGCGGGCTTTGCCAACGACAACCTTGAAATCCTGACCGAGCAGGACGTGCTCGGTGACCGGCTGGTGCGCCGCAAAAAGAAGCGCAAGGATTCCGATGCGTTCCTCGCCGAGCTGCAAGCGCTCGCGCGAGGCGACCTGGTGGTCCATGTCGAGCACGGCATCGGCAAATATCTCGGCCTTGATCCCGTCAGTGTGGGCAAGAGCCAGCACGATTGCGTCGCGCTCGAATACCATGGGGGCGACAAGCTCTTCATCCCGGTGGAGAACATCGACGTCCTCTCGCGCTACGGCAGCAGCGAAGAAGCCGTCCCGCTTGACCGGCTGGGCGGAGAAGCCTGGCAGAAACGCCGCGCGCGCCTCAAGGAACGCATCACCGCGATCGCCGGCGAATTGATGAAAGTCGCCGCGGAACGCGCGCTCAAGAAAGCGCCGGTTTTCGAAGTGGAAGAAGCGAGTTTCAATCAGTTCGTCGACCGATTCCCGTGGGAGGAGACCGACGATCAGGATGCCGCCATCACCGATGTTCTGCGCGATCTGGAAAGCGGCAAGCCGATGGACCGACTTGTCTGCGGCGACGTCGGCTTTGGTAAGACCGAAGTGGCCTTGCGCGCGGCGTTCGTCGCCGCGATGGGCGGACAACAGGTTGCCATCGTTGCGCCCACCACCCTGCTCGCGCGCCAGCATTACCAGAACTTTGCCGAGCGGTTTGCGGGCTTCCCACTCAAGGTCGGTCGCCTTTCACGGCTCGTCTCCTCCAGGGAAGCCGCCGAAACCCGAGAGGGGCTGGCCAACGGCACGGTCGATCTTGTGATCGGCACGCACGCGATCCTCTCGAAATCGACCGAGTTCAAGAATCTCGGCCTAGTGATCGTTGACGAAGAGCAGCGCTTTGGCGTCACGCACAAAGAGAAGCTGAAGCAGCTGCGCGCCGATGTTCACATTCTGACCCTCACCGCAACGCCGATACCGCGCACGCTGCAAATGGCGATGACGGGCCTGCGCGAGCTTTCCACGATCCAGACACCCCCGGTCGATCGCCTCGCGGTGCGCACCTACGTGATGGAGTGGGACGACATGGTGATGCGCGAGGCGCTGCTGCGCGAACACCATCGCGGCGGGCAGAGCTTCATCGTCGTCCCGCGGATTTCCGACATGGAACCGCTTGAGGAATGGCTGCGCGAGAACGTGCCCGAGGTGAAGACCGTCTCCGCCCACGGCCAAATGGGCGCGGGCGAAGTCGAGGAGCGCATGAGCGCGTTCTACGACAAGAAATACGACGTCCTGCTGTCGACCACCATCGTGGAAAGCGGGCTCGATATTCCGAGCGCCAACACGATCATCATCCACCGCGCCGATCGCTTTGGCCTCGCCCAGCTCTACCAGTTGCGCGGGCGTGTGGGCCGTTCGAAGATCCGCGCTTACGCTTATCTGACCACTCCCGCCGACACGCAACTTTCCGAAGTGGCGGAGAAGCGCCTCAAGGTGCTGGGCGACCTCGATTCGCTCGGCGCCGGCTTCCAGCTTGCAAGCCACGATCTCGACATTCGCGGCGCTGGCAACCTTCTGGGCGACGAGCAATCGGGCCACATCCGTGAAGTGGGCTTCGAACTTTATCAGTCGATGCTGGAGGACGCGATCATGGCGGCCAAGGCGGGCGAGATGGGGCTGGAGGCAGCCAAGGACAAATTCTCACCGCAGATCACGGTCGACGCGCCGATCATGATCCCCGAGGACTATGTGCCCGATCTTGCGGTGCGCATGGCGCTGTATCGCCGCCTCAACCAGGCGCAGGACAAGGCGGAAATCGAGAGCCTTGCAGCAGAGATGATCGACCGGTTCGGCGACCTCCCGGCACCGACGCAAAACCTTGTCCGCCTGATCGAAATCAAGCATCAGGCGATCGAGGCCAACATCGCCAAGATCGATGTCGGCGCGCGCGGGACGCTGGTGACGTTCCACAATGATGACTTCCCCGATGGTCCGGGCCTTGTTGCTTATGTCGACAAGCTGAAAGGCACCGCCAAATTGCGCCCCGACATGAAGCTTGTCATCAACCGGGCCTGGGGCGACCCGCAGAGCCGCCTCAACGGGCTGTTTCAACTCACCAAGGGGCTGAGCGGGATCGTCAGAAAGGCGCAGCGCGCCAGGCGCAAGGAGGCGGCGTGATCGGGCAACCCTGCCGCATACGGGCGGCGGGCATGGGCGCGCCTGTCAACGCCGATGATGAGGATTGCGCTCGAACAGGCCCTTTCGCTCGCATCATATTTTGATATCCCTTCGTAATACTCTTGAGCGCAGCGCGATCTTGCTGCACGCTGCGCGATCTGAGCTCTTGGGATTACACTATGAAACAGGCCCTCTTCGATCATCTTCCCCCTGCCACCGTGTTCGGCATCTGGGCGGTCTTCGGTCTCGCCCCGGCTGAATGGCTTGAAGCGGGCTGGCTTTTCCCGGCGGTCGCGTTTGGCTCGATGTTCTTCATCCAGCTGATGGAACTGGTCCACGAGCGGCACGAAGGCTGGCGGATCAACGGCAAGGAGCTGATGACCGACATCTTCTATATGGTGCTTGTGATCTTCGTGATCGGCGCGCTGAGCGAGACCTATGTCGATGGCGGCCTGGCGCAGTTGAAAGAAAGCTGGGGTATTGCAACGCCCTGGATCATGCAATTGCCCTTCCTTGTGCAGGTCCTGATGGTCATGCTGATCTTCGAGTTCGGGCAGTATTGGATGCACCGCGCGATGCACAATAACGATGTCCTGTGGTCCACGCATGCCCCGCACCATCACATCACGCAGTTGAACGCGCTCAAGGGCTTTGTTGGCAATCCGATCGAGCTGTTCTTGATCGGACTCAGCGTGATCGCGCTGTTCGACTTCGATCTGAACGCGCTGCTCGCCGCGTTTCTCTCGCTGGGTGCAATTGCGCAGTTCGCCCACGCCAACATCAAATCGAACCCGCCCGCATGGTTCGGGTTCTTCTTTACCACGATCCGCCATCACAGCCTGCATCACACCGCGCTCAGCTATGAGGATACGCGCTGCAATTACGGCAATTCGGTTATCTTGTGGGATCGGGTGTTCGGCACCTTCAAGGAGGGCGAATCCGAAATCGTGGGGCAGGACGATCGTCGGCGCCTCTCGATCAAGGAACAGTTCCTGTTTCCGATCACCTTCTTTCAGAACAAATGGCGCGAAAGGGCGGCGGAGTAATCGCCCCGGCCGCTGGCCAATCCTCGCTTCACCCGTGCCCGCGACCGCGCGCCGTCTGCGCGAGTTCGACAACGCTTTCAGAGGGCATTGGTACAGCGCGCAAGAAACCCTGCCAGCAATCACACCCCTCTGCGGTGACGGCAGCGCGCTGGATCTCGCTTTCGATGCCCTCGGCGTAGATGGCGAGGTCCAGAGCCCGACCAAGCTCCGTTATCGCCCGCAATATCGCCAGGGCTTTGGCGTCGTTTGGCACGTCATCAACCATCACCTTGTCGAGCTTGAGCGCGTCCAAAGGCAGGTCGCGCAGGTAGCGAAAATTGCAAAAGCCAGCACCGAAATCATCAAGCGCGGTGCGAAACCCGAGACTGCGCAACGCGTTGAGCGCGCTCTTGGCCAGCTCAAGGTTTCGGAGCAACAGATCTTCGGTGATTTCCAGCATCAGACGCTGCGGCGCAAGCGAACTCGTGCCGATAAGGGTCGCGAAATCGGACGCAAAGCGCGGATCGCCCAATTCTTCGGGCGTAATGTTGAGCGAAAGGGAAAGCTCCACCGGCCAGCGCGCGGCGTCTTCGAGCGCGCGCGCAACGATATGACGCGACAATGGGGCGACCAGCGCCGCGCGCTCGGCGATCGCAAACAGATCGCGCGCGCCGATTTCGCCCAGCGTGGGGTGCCGCCAGCGCGCCAGCGCTTCGGCCCCGACGACCGCCCCGGTCGCACAGGAAAACTGAGGCTGGAACAGCACCTCGATCTCGCGACGGTCGAGCGCGCTCAACAGGTCACCTTCGAGCGCGGCGGGTTTGACGCCGGGCACGTTTCCGCGTGCGGCGTTCTCGCCAGACCCGCGCAGGCTGGTCGTGAAAGGGGGGGGGTTGTGCGACTCCATGGCGTCTCCCTTTAGCCACGTTTTCTCGTCGAAGCGCGCCAATTGCAATCCGGCCAGATTTGGAACATCAGGAAAACTTGCTAAGGCGTTGAGCCGGATAGGCCCGCTCGGTGGGGAAATGGCGAGATGGACACCTCACACGCAATAGACACCGCACGCGCGCCAGAGCGCAACGATAATAAGGAAGATGCGCCGTCGTTCGAGCGGATTGCCCTGCTCGCATCGGAAACGCCGCGCGCACAGGAGGCGCGCGAACATCTGGCGGCCCAGGGTGACTGGGCGCCACTCGACGAAGCCGATGTCGTGGTTGTGCTGGGCGGCGATGGGTTCATGCTCCAGACCCTGCACGCCATGCTCGATGTCGGCCGCATCGTGCCTGCATATGGCATGAACCTTGGTACGGTCGGCTTCCTGATGAACCGCTACGACAAGCGCGCCTCGCTGCAAAAGCGCCTGCGTCGCACTAAGCGCAAGGCCATCGCCCCGCTGCGTATGCACGCGACGACGCAAGGGGGGGAAGAGCACGCCTTGTGGGCGATCAACGAGGTGTCACTCCTGCGCGAAACCCGCCAGACCGCCTGGATTGAAGTGACGGTGGGCAGCCGGGTGCGGATCAAGAAGCTTGTGGGCGACGGCGTCCTTGTGGCCACGCCGGCGGGCTCGACCGCTTACAATCTCTCTGCGAACGGCCCGATCCTGCCGCTTGACAGTGAGATGCTGGCGCTGACCCCGATCAGCCCGTTTCGCCCGCGCCGCTGGAAGGGGGCGATCCTCCCGGACCGGATGAAAATCGGTCTCAAAGTGCTCGATCCCGTCAAGCGACCGGTTTCGGCCGTGGCCGATCAGAAGGAGCTGCGCGATATCGCCGAGGTGACACTGGCCATCGCGCACGACACCGAGCTCATTTTGCTGTTCGACCCCGGCCAGTCGCTCGAAGAGCGTATCGTCGCTGAGCAATTCAAGACCGAGTAAAGGCACCAGCCGGGTCGACCCGCGCGGCGAGCACTGCGCCTCGGCCGGCTCATTACACTTGGTTAAAATAGCTCGACAAACCCCTTGCCAAGCGAAACGCTCAACCATATACGCCCGGCTTCGCACTCGGAGAGAAACCCGCACGTGCTGCTCCCCGATAGCTCAGCGGTAGAGTAGGTGACTGTTAATCACTTGGTCGTTGGTTCGAATCCAACTCGGGGAGCCATTTCTTCATTGCTTTTCTGTCAGGCGAGGCACCGTGCCTCAGGTGAGCGGTTCACTCGATTAACTGCTCCCGGATTGCAGCCAATTCCCGATCGGTGACGTCGAATTCGGTCTGGATGTAGGCGAGAACAGATCCGTGTTCTTGCGTCATCGCGTCGAGTGTGGCCTCAATATAAATCGGGTTCGATTCCATCAGCGGCGCGACCTTTTCGGGTGGCAGCTTCATGAGAAAAGCATAGGGGCCATCCTCGCCGCGCTCGCGCGCCTCGGGATCGAGAAACTCGGCCATGTAATCGACGTAGTCATCCGACAGCGCGTAATCGGCGACGACCGTCTCGCGCGGCACGCCAAGAGCCGTGAGCAGCATCGCGGCAGCCGTTCCCGCCCGATCCTTGCCCGCCGAACAATTGAAGGCCAGCGGGATGTTCCCGGCGGCCAGCTGGTCGAACATGGCGGTGTAGCCTTCATCCTCGCGCACCGCGATGTCGGGGTATCCCTTGGCCATAGCGTTGCGCACGTCGTCTGGCGTCGCTTCCGGATCCATCAGCGGAGCAAACATCGCGCGCTCCGAGCCATCTTCTGGCGGAGGCGCAAAGGTCAGATAGTCAATCTCCCCCGCCCGCCAGTCGGTAGGTTCCGCTTCGCGCTCATCCGCCTCACGAAAGTCGCACACCGTGGTAACGCCCAGATCGGAAAGGTATTCGTAATCGCCATCTGTGAGGTTCGCCATGACGCCCGAACGGTAGACGCGGCCCCATTTGACCGTCCTGCCGTCTTTGGTCTCATAGCCCCCGATATCGCGAAAATTTCGCCCGCCTTCCAGCGGCAGAAGGCGAACCGCGACGCGCTCTTGTTCGCCGCTATCGGCGCTTAGCAGAAAATAACGGCGCTCGGCCTCGCCTGTGGCGCTCCAGGCGGCTTTGCCGCCGTCGAACTCGCCGATCACCTCGCCTTCGCCCTTGGCAAAGCCCGGATCAGCCGACACTTCGATCGTCACCGATGCGCCGCCATCCCAGGTAATGGTGTAATCGTTGGGCGTATTGCCGTGTTCGGCGACCACCGATCCGATGGTCCCCGCCGCATCGGCCTTGTTCGCTTGTTCGTTGCAGGCGGCAAGGCTCAGGGCAAGCGCCGCGCAAGTCATCATTAGACGCATTGTGGGTCTCCCTTTTATAAGATCAGTAATCGATGCGAACACCGAAGAGATAGCGCGCGCCATACCCTTCGACCTGGTTCGGCGTGCGCGGCGTGTTCGTGTATCGCACGTCCACCGCGTTGGTGAGGTTGTTGGCATCGGCAAACAGCGTCACCGCTGCGTCGCCCAAAACATCGGTAAATGTGTAGCGGATTGACGCGTCGAGACGCTCCTGAGCGTTCCAGAACACATCGTTGCCCTCGCTTTCGGTCTCGTCGAGCCAATCATCGCGATAGGTGTAGCTGAGGCGTGTCGACAGCCCGAAACGCTCGAAGAACACCGAGCCATTAAACAGGAAGTCCGACGTGCCCGGCAGGCGCAAATCGCGCGCCGCGCGCCCATCCAACGCGGGTATGGTGAAGCGGCTGTCAAGGACCGTGGCCGAGGTTTCAATCCCGAAGCCACCAAGGAAGCTATCGGTAAAACTGGAGGCACGACCGGTGAAGGTCACTTCCACCCCGAACAGCTCTCCATCCTCTCCATTGGCAAAGCTGATGAAGTTGCCCGAACGTCCGGCAGGAATGTTCGGATCGAAAACGCTGATGTCGTCGAAGAAGGTCTGCTCTGCGTAGATTACGTTATCTATGAAGCGGGCGAAGGCCGCGACCGCAAACAGGCTGCCCTCGTCGAAATAATATTCAAAACTGAGGTCCCCGCCCCAGGCTGTTTCGGCTTCAAGGTCAGGATTACCTCCCGTGACATTGACGAGACCACCAGAGGCCAGAGCCGTCGCGTCCACCGCAATCGAAGCGCGGCTTTCGACGTAGGTCGGGCGGTTAACGCCCGTGGAAACGGAAGCGCGAAAGACTGCGTTTTCATCGATGTCGAAATTGGCATGAACGCTTGGGAGAAAATTGACGTAATCGCGGCTAGCGACTACCGGCGAGATCACGACCGATCCGTCGTCGGCTTCGAACGCGCTGTTCCCGCTTGATGTGAAGTCGGTGAATTCGACGCGTCCACCGACGACAAGTGAGCCCCAGTCGAACTCGCTGGTGAGCATGGCGTAGGCGGAATAGATATCCTCCTCGATACCGATCAGCAGGTCGGCCGGCACTTCGGCATTCAGATCGACGCCCGACGCGCTCAGCGCATCGACAACCCCCTCATTGTCGAAGATCGTCCCGTTAATGGTGTTATTGAAGTCGCTCGGCCAAAGCTCGCCGGTGTCAAACACACTGTAATCGAAGCCAGCCGGCGGAAACGCCGTGCCGACAACGGTGTCGAAACCGGTCGCATCTCGAGTGTCGTATTTCGCGCCGAATTTGAGTGTGGACGCGTGGCCGAAGAGCTCCACATCGCCTGTCAGGTCAGCTTTGAACTGATAGGCGTCGATATCGAGCTCTGAGACAACTGGCAGGATCAACTCAAAGAAATAATCGACGTCGCCAATCGAAATGGAATCGCCGCTGGAGGCATCGAAGAGATTGAGAACGGGATCCTCGACGTCGGTGAAATCGAAGTTGCCGCCCGCGCTGCCAGCGGTGCTGAACGGGATGATGAGATCAACGCTGCTACGGGTTTCCGTGTAGTTACCACGCAGCTCAAGCAACCAGTCACCCGATGTGAAATCAGCGCCTAGCGTGTTCGTGAAGGTCGAGTTCTGATAGCGCCCGTCCTGCAGCAACCGAGTGACGCCCAAGGAAGGATCGGTGCCGATCGCGTCAGGCTCTACAGGGTCGGTCAAATCGAAGTTGTACTGGTTGCGCAGTTCATCATCGATGAATTCACTGTAGATCGACGATACGAACAGTCGCGACAGCGCGCCATCGCCGCGGTATTCCAAGCGGCCGCCATAGGCGTTGTCCTGGCGCTCAACCAGATAGTTACGAAATTCGACTGTCGCGATGTCACCATCGACAACATCGAACTCCCGATTGTCCGTGGTTTGATCGCGACCGTTATGCGAACCAAAGACCACAAGGCCGATAGTATCGTTCGACCAGGACAAACGCCCATTATAGCGCTCCACCTGTCCATCGCCGAGCTCTTGAACGCCAAGGCCGCCCTCGACCGAGACATGCAGGCCATCTCGCGCGAAGGGGTCGAAAGTGATCATGTTGATGAAGCCCGACACGGCTTCGCCCGGCATGTCCGGCGTAATCGCCTTATTTGCTTCGACCGCGCTCACAATGGTGGCCGGGAAACTGTCAAAGCGCGGGATACGTCCGTTTTCAGCTCCCGGAATGTCGATCCCGTCAAAGGCGATGGCCGTAAACCGGAACGGCGCGCCACGGAAATTAACGAACCGCGCTTGCCCCTGGTCGCGCTCGACCGCAACGCCAGGCAGACGGTTAAGCGCGTCTGCCAGGTTCTGGTCTGGAAACCGTCCAATCGTGTCCGATGATATGACATCGACGACGTTCGGGGCCTTACGCTTGATCTCAAGCGCGGCGTCAAGACTGTCAGCGATGGGCGTCGCGGTGACGACGATGGTGTTGCCCTCGCCTTCCGCTTCGTCGGGCGCGTCATAATCTTGCGCCAACGCCGAATAAGGGACCATGAAGCACACCCCGGCAAACAACGCAGCGCGCAACGACGTCTTTAAAGAATGGTAAGCCATGAAGAGTTCCCCTGATTTTGCCGTGCAACAGGGACTGCGCTAATGGCCTATGATTATCGTTCCGGGTCCGCGCGGCGTCAGTTTAAAGGCGCTCATGGCGCGGATTTAATCCGGCCGTAACCTACCGCTCGGAACGGCATGGGATTGTTGTTTTTTTCAGCCAGCTATGGAGGTGTGCGACTCCCGACACACCGGCGAATTATTGGATCAGATGCGGCAAAATGTTGCCTTCTTCGATAGGCAAGCGCGGTCAGAGGAAGCCGTGGACAACGAATTTCGCCGAATGCTTCAGGTTGGGGACCTTCTCGCGATAGTCCAGTTACAATTGCGACAACCGCGCGAATGATCAAAGCGCCTGAACAGTTCAGCGCTGCTAACAACATGTAGCCCGCTTGCACCCCAACATTCCAGACACAGCCATTAGAAGAACAATCTCCAACGGCGCCTCATGCGGAATCTTCGCCAAGAATTTCAAGATCGAGCGCTTTGAAGACCAGTTTGCCGATCGCAAGCCGCTTGAACCTGATTTCGCAGGTTTTCTTCAGCGAAACACCTTGATGTGGCGCGGTTAAGCGTTCTAAATCTTCCCTTCTCAGGGGAGATTGTTTCCATGCGTTCATTGATTGCCAGCACCACCGCGCTCGCCCTGGTCATCGGGATTGGTCCAATCGCGCCCGTATCCGCGCAGGAGGGCTACCAGACCCCACCCGACAATGTGACCGACATAGTCACACGCCCGCCCAGCCCGCGGGTCTCTGTCTCGCCGAATAACGACCTGATCCTTCTGATGGAGCGCGAGGCGCTGCCGCCGGTTTCCGAACTTGCCAAACCGATGGAAAAACTCGCAGGCCTGCGCCTCGACGCGGCCATCAATGACCGCCACGGCACGCGCGCTTTTGTCGGACTGACCCTTCAGGACGTGGCAAGCGGAGAAACACGCCGGATCGCGCTTCCCGAAAACGCCGATATCGCCGATGTTGAATGGTCGGTCGACGGTTCGAAGGTCGTCTTCACCAACACCCGCACAAATGGGATGGACCTGCATGTGCTCGACACGGCTACAGGGGAGGTAGCGACCCTGATGACCGGCGGGCTCAATCCCGTTTTTCAGTCGCCAACATGGATGCCGGATGGATCGCTTATGGTCCTTACAATTCCCGAAGACCGCGGGGAAAGGCCGACGCGTTCGCTCACGCCCACGGGTCCGGCCATACAGGATGCGAGCGGCGGCGAAGAGGCCCAAACGCGCACTTACCAAGATCTGCTAAAGGACCCGCACGACGAGGCCATGTTTCAGTGGCTCGCCACCAGCCAACCGGTCATCATGGACGCCGATGGGGGCAATCAGCGCGCCGTGGGGGCTCCGCGCATCTACACATCGGTGATCGCCTCGCCCAATGGCGAATACCTTCAGATGGAATGGCTTAGCGAGCCATTTTCCTATCAAGTGCCGTGGTATCGCTTTCCGAGAACGACCGCTGTCTCCACCAAAGACGGCGAGATGGTGAAGACCCTTGCTCAGCAGCCGCTGGCGGACGCTCTGCCCGTGCAGGGTGTGATTACGGGGCCGCGCAACATCGCCTGGCATCCGACCGAGGAGGCGATGCTGATGTGGGCCGAGGCGCAGGATGGAGGAGACCCGCGCGTCGAGACCGACAATCGCGACAATCTGGTGGGTCTGGCCGCTCCTTTTGATGGCAAACCGACCCTTCTGGCCCGGCTCGAAGACCGCGCTTCGGGTGCGCTGGGTGTTGAAGGGTCCGACGACCTCATCGTCTACGAGTACGATCGCGACACGCGCGAGCTGCGCCAGACGCTGGTTGACGTAAAGGACGGTTCAGAGCCGCGCCAGATTAACCTGCGCAACATTCAAGATGCGTACAGCGATCCGGGAAGCCCGCTGACGACACTCACCAAACAAGGCTTTCCGGTGGCGCGATTTGCCGATGGCAAGCTGCTCTTGAGCGGTTCGGGCGCGACGCCGGAGGGCCTGCGCCCATTCCTGCGCCGCTTTGACCTTGCAACGCTTGAAACCGAGGAAATCTGGCGCAATTCCGGCGAGCAACTGGAATCGGTCATCGATGTCGTTTCCGATAGTGGCAGCGCGTTTCTGACCTATTACGAAAGCCCGACCAATCCCGGCAATGTAAGGCTGCACACCGAAGGTGGGGAGCGCTTCCTTACCGCCTTTCCCGACCCGCATCCCGAACTTACCGGGATCAAGCGCGAACTGGTGACGTACAGCCGCGAAGACGGCGTGGAGCTCACCGCAACGCTCTATTTGCCACCAAACCATGTCGAAGGCGAAAAGGTGCCGGTCGTGGTCTGGGCCTATCCGCGCGAATTCAACGACGCGGCGACGGCCAGCCAGAACCGCGATTCGCCGTATCGCTTCACCCGCATTGGTGGATATTCGCACCTGTTCTTCCTTACCCAAGGCTACGCTGTCCTTGACCGCGCGGCGATGCCGGTCGTGGGATCGGACCCGGAAACCGTCAACGACACCTTCATCGAGCAAATCGTCGCCAGCGCACGGGCGGCGGTCGATTTCACCGTCGAGCGAGGCTTTGGCGATGGGGAGCGCGTGGGCGTGGGCGGCCATAGTTACGGCGCGTTCATGACCGCGCACCTTCTTGCGCAAAGCGACATCTTCAAGGCCGGTATTGCGCGCTCGGGCGCCTATAATCGCACGCTCACCCCGTTCGGTTTCCAAGCGGAGCGCCGGGTGTTCTGGGATACGCCGGAGACCTACTACAAGCTCAGCCCGTTCATGGCGGCGGACAAAATCAAAGAACCGATCCTGTTGATCCACGGCAAGAACGACAACAATTCCGGGACCTTCCCGCAACAATCCGAACGCATGTTTGCTGCGATCAAGGGCACGGGAGGTACGGCGCGCCTGGTTATGCTCCCGCACGAATCGCACGGCTATCGCGGGCGAGAGTCGGTGCTGCACACGCTTGCCGAGATGCTCGACTGGTTCGACGCGAATGTGAAGAACGCGGAACGGAACGACGAGACCGAACCGGACTAAAGCAATCGCAAGTCAACGCCGATATCGCAATCCTTGTGGCCTTGGAGGGGTGTGAGACGCCCTGGCTTGCTCGCACCATTCGTTACGCTTTGTGACACCCTGCACTGGCGCCATGGGCTAATGGGTACCCAAGAGCAAGGGAACCCGCAATGACCCTCCGTACGCTTCTTCCCATTGCGCTGGCGCTGGGCGCCGTCGCGTTCTCGCCCGCCGCTGCGCAGCCAGTCAACGTGAGCCCCGAGGAAAGGGCGGCTCAAGCCGATGCGCGTTTTGAAGAGACCAAGATCCGGCTGAATCTGCGCGAAGATCAGGTGGAACCGGTGCGAGCGATCCTGACAGAGTGGGACGAGAAACGCGCCATCGCGATCGAAGACGCCGATCTGGGAGGCGGGCGCAGTCGCAGCAAACTGCGCAAGCTGCGCGGTGATATCAACGCCATCGACAAAGAAACCGATGCGCAGTTGAGCGAGATTCTCGATGACCAGCAAATGGTCGAATATCAGGCGCTGAAGGAAGAGCGGCGCAATGAGATGAGGGAGCGCATGCGCAACCGGCAGATGTAGAGATGTAGGCTTTCTTCGCGGGATGCGCGCCTGGCTGTTCAAGGGTCATAGCCCGACTAGCAGTCTTGCGCCAACCAACACCACCAAACCCGCCGTCAGCCAGCGCACCCAACGCACGGGCAAGACGCGCACAGCAAGCAGGCTGCCGATCTGCCCTCCAACAGCGACCGCGATGAGCAGTGGCAACGCCGCGCCGATCGCTCCTCCTAGAGCTGAAGGGCCTTGCTTCAGAAGATGCCCGGCAAGTCCAAACAGCGAGTTGATGAGAATGAAGACACTGGCCGTCGCCGCGATGGCGCGGGCGCTGTTCCAACGGGTGAGATGGAGAATGGGCGCCAGAAAGATGCCGCCGCCTATGCCGACCAAGCCGGCGAGGTAACCTATCGGCACTGCCAGTGTGGGAACAAATCGCGCGAGCCGCGTCGGCTCATCGGCCCTGAACTCGCTCACCGGCAGAACCATGGCGCCCCCGCTCAGGACCAGACTCGTTCCTAACAGCGCCATGAAACTCGCTTCATCAATCGGAGTAAGGCCCCCGAGCAGCGCAGCCGGCGCGGCCAGAGCGGTGAGTGTCAAGGCGCCGCGCAAGGGGATGAGCGCGGCGCGGGCAAAACGCACCGTGCTGCCCGCGACAACGACAATATTGCAGGCGAGCGCTACTAACGGCAGCAAGCGATAGTCGAGCTCTGAGAGAGCCAGGAGCGCCGCGTAGGTCGACCCGCCGCCAAAGCCGACGCTGGCGTAGAGCAGCGCCGTCAACAGAAAGGCGAGCGCGAGCGCGAACGGGATTGCTCCGATCACGGCCTAGCGCTCTCGCTTGTCAATCAGCTTCGCGAAACCTCAAACAGGAGCCGCAACCGGCGGGATGCCCACCGCGCCGTGGCAATGTTTGTACTTCTTGCCCGACCCACACGGGCATGGCGCGTTGCGGCTGATGTTAAGGTGCGCGTAGGGGTTTTCGGTGATCGCCCCGCCCGTGCCCGCTTCCGCGCGCGCAGAAGGCGCCAGAGATCCGATCATATCGGGGCGGTTTTCCGAGCCATCGCCATCGCCGGAATTGTCGAGCCCGGTCAACGGATCGATATGGCTAGTCAGGAAATCGGGCAGATCGGGCAGCGCCTGAGGCTCAGGCTGCGCGATGCGCAACTCGGACTTGAACAGGATCTTGGTCACTTCCTCGCGCAACGTGTCGAGCATGGTTTCGAACAGGCCAAACGCTTCCTGTTTGTACTCGTTGATCGGCTGCTTTTGAGCGATGCCGCGCATCCAGATCACCTGCCGCAGGGCATCGAGAGTTGCGAGGTGCTCCTTCCAGTGGAAATCCAGCTGACGCAGCAGCGCGTCCTTCTCGACCAGACGCCAAATCGCCGCGTCGTTCTTGGCAATCTTTTCCTCCATCATCGTGTCGGTCTGCTCGCGCAGGCGCTCTTCGATAATTTCCGGCTCGACCTGATCTTCCTCCAGCCACTCGTCGACTGGCGGGGTAAGACCGAAGATATCCTCGATCTTCTCCTTGAGCTGGTCGATATTCCATTGCTCGGGATAGGAGCCCGGAGGACACGCGTCAGCGACAATCGTGTTGATCGTGTCGTGCCGCATATCGACGACCACATCGTCGACCGCTTCGGAATCCATGATTTCAGCGCGCTGTTCGTAGATGACCTTGCGTTGGTCGTTCATCACATCGTCGTACTGAACCACCTGCTTGCGCGTTTCATAGTTGCGCGCCTCAACCTTCTTCTGAGCGGTTTCAATAGCTTTTGACAGCCACTTGGAGCCGATAGCTTCACCGTCTTCGAGGTTGGAATTCATCATCTTGGCGAACAAGGTGTCCGGCCCGAAGATGCGCAAGAGGTCGTCCTCTAAGCACAGATAGAAGCGCGAAAGGCCGGGGTCGCCCTGGCGGCCCGAGCGGCCTCGCAACTGGTTGTCGATGCGGCGGCTCTCGTGACGCTCGGTGCCGAGCACGAACAGTCCGCCCGCATCGATCACCTTGGCCTTTTCGGCGGCGACTTCTTCCTTGATGCGCGCGGCGGCTTCGTCCCTGGCGGGTCCCTCTTCCATGTCGCCGAGTTCGTCGCCCAATCGGAAATCGAGGTTGCCGCCCAGCTGAATGTCGGTCCCGCGACCGGCCATGTTGGTGGCGATTGTGACCGCGCCAAAGCGGCCCGCTTGCGCCACGATATGCGCCTCGCGCTCATGCTGGCGGGCGTTCAGGACCTCGTGCTTCACGCCTTCCTTGTCGAGGAAGTTGGAAAGCAGCTCGGACTTCTCGATCGAAACCGTACCGACAAGGATCGGCTGGCCGCGCTCGTTGTGTTCCTTGATCGTCTTCGCGATCGCCTGGAACTTGTCCATCGTGTTCTTGTAGAACTCGTCTTCCTCATCGATCCGCGCGACGGGCAGGTTGGTCGGGATTTCGACGACGTTGACCTTGTAGATATCCCAGAATTCCGCCGCTTCGGTGGCCGCGGTGCCGGTCATCCCCGACAGCTTGGGATACATCCGGAAGTAGTTCTGGAAAGTGATCGAGGCCATGGTCTGGTTTTCCGGCTCGATCTTGACGCCTTCCTTGGCCTCGACCGCCTGGTGCAGACCGTTCGACCAGCGCCGCCCGTCCATCATTCGGCCTGTAAACTCGTCGATGATGACCACCTTGTCATCCTTGACGATGTAGTGATCGTCGCGGCGAAACATATGCACCGCTTTCAAGGCCTGATCGAGGTGGTGGACAACCTGCGTGTTCTCGACATCGTAGAGGTTGTCGGTCTCCAGCAGGCCCTTCTTGATAAGCAACTGCTCAACCTCTTCGAGGCCATCTTCGGTCAGCTGTATGTTCTTGGTCTTCTCGTCCTTTTCGTACCACTCCTCGGGGATCTCCTTCGCGACCTCGTCGAGCGCGTGGTAGAGTTCGGACTTGTCCTCGGTCGGCCCGGAGATAATCAGCGGCGTGCGCGCTTCGTCGATCAGGATAGAGTCGACCTCATCGACAATAGCGAAGCTGAAGGGGCGCTGGACCATCTGGTCACGCTCGTGCTTCATATTGTCGCGCAGATAATCGAAGCCGTATTCGTTGTTGGTGCCATAGGTGATGTCGGCGTTATAGGCGTCGCGCTTCGAATACTCGTCCTGATTGGGCAGGATCGTGCCGACCGTCAGGCCCAACCAATTGTACAGCCGCCCCATGTCAGCGGCGTCGCGCGCGGCGAGGTAGTCGTTGACGGTGACGACGTGAACGCCTTTGCCCTCGATCGCGTTCAGATAGACCGCCAGCGTCGCCATCAACGTCTTTCCCTCACCGGTGCGCATCTCAGCGATCTCGCCGCGATGAAGCACGATGCCGCCAATCAGCTGCACGTCGAAGTGGCGCATGCCGAAGATACGAACCGAAGCCTCGCGCACCGTTGCGAACGCTTCGGGCAAGAGATCATCGAGCGCCTGCCCGCCATCGAGCCTCTCTCGAAACTTGGAAGTCTGCGCCTGAAGTTCGCTGTCCGTCATCGCCTGCATCTGCGGTTCGAGCGCGTTGATTTCGTTTACGATCTTGCCGAGAGACTTCACGTAGCGATCGTTCGAGGAGCCGAAGATCGATTTCATGATGGTGTCGAACATGGGCGGGTGTGGTCCTGTATCTTTTGATGGCCGCGCGTAGGGCGTTGAGGCCGGGCGCGTTTGCGGGATCAAATGAGAAAAGTACGCCCTGTACAATCGCGCTGAAAAGCGCGCGGCATGGCGTTCAGCGGATGAGAGGGGATCAGTCGCGCTATTCGAGCGCGCGGTCCGCTCCGACCACGATCGAAGGCGGAAGAATGCCGTGCAGACGCGGACGCTCGACGGGGGTCTTGCGTTTCGGACACGGTCGCTTGTGCTTTTCTGGCGGCTTTTCACACTGACACGCCTCACCTTTGAGGTCGGCCATTTGGCCGAGCGTCTCAACGTCGTAAGACAACCGATCCAGCACGGACGCATGCGCCGGTGCGTGGAGCGCGGTAAGACCTGTCAAAAGGACCACAAAGGCGAGCAACCGGTGTGCCATTGCAAGCAAGATAGGCGTTTTGAATGCGTTCGTCCACACGCAACAGACCCGATATCATCCGAACCCGCATGAGAGGGCGGGAAATCCGCGGAAGAATTGCCTGCCAGCTCCGTTGCGCCTAGGGCGCACCCCTATGGATCTTCCCCCCTCCCCCCTCGCCCGGCCCTTTCCCGACATGCCCGCAATTGCCGGGGTAACGCTGCGCGCGGCGCGGGCGCGATACAAAGAGTGGGAGCGCGCGGATCTGACCTATGTTGAGCTGGTCGAGGGCACTGGCGTGGCCGGGGTGTTCACCCAGTCCTTGTGCGCCTCGAGCGAGGTTGAGCTGGGCCGCGAGCAGGTCAAACGCGGCGCGGCGCGCGCCCTGGTCGTCAACGCGGGGAACGCCAACGCTTTCACCGGCTATCGCGGACGCGAGGCGGTTGAGGCAATCCAACGCCAGACTGCCGATCACATCGGCTGCGCGCCCGAAGATGTGTTCGTTTCCTCGACGGGGGTCATCGGTGTGCCCTTGCCCAAGGACAGGGCGCGCGATGGCATCGTTGCCGCCTTCGCCGCGGACGAAGCGACTTGGGAACAGGCCGCGCACGCGATCTGGACGACCGACACTTTCGCCAAAGGCGCGCACACCTGCGCGATGATCGGCGGCACCAAGGTGAATCTTTGCGGCATCATCAAGGGCTCCGGAATGATCGCGCCCGACATGGCGACCATGCTGGGCTACGTCTTCACCGACGCGGCGATCGAGCCCGCTTTCCTGCAAGAGCTATTGAGCCGCGCCAACGCCGGAACCTTCAACTGCATCACTGTCGATGGCGACACGTCGACCAGCGACACCGTGCTTGTCTTCGCAACCGGGCAAACGGATGCGCCGAGAATTAAAGACTGGGAGAGCCCCGGCGCCGACGCGTTTGCCGCGGCCCTGACCGACATTTGCCGCCAGCTCGCGCAGCTCGTGGTGCGCGATGGCGAAGGCGCGTCCAAGTTCATCCAGATCCGCGTCTCTGGTGCAGTCAACGACGACAGCGCCCGCCGAGTCGGGCTCGCCATCGCCAACTCTCCGCTCGTCAAGACCGCGATTGCCGGCGAGGACGCAAATTGGGGCCGCGTGGTGATGGCCATCGGCAAAGCGGGAGAGCCGGCGGATCGCGACAAGCTCGGCATCGCCTTTGGCGGCGTATGGACCGCCCGCGATGGCCTTCCGGTCGAGGACTATGACGAGACCCCGATTGCCGAGCATCTAAAGGGCGAGGAGATCGATCTTGCGGTAGAATTGGGCGTGGGTATCGGGCGCGCGACGGTGTGGACCTGCGATCTCACCCACGGTTATATCTCGATAAACGCCGACTATCGGAGCTAATCGAGGGCAGGCCCCAGATCGTTGTTCTCTTCAATCCGGAGCATACGAATGTCGCGCACAGAAGGTTGGAACCAACAGTAGAGACGTTTCAATTCTTGAGCCGCGATCACACAGTCCACAGCGGTGATGTTATCGTTGCCAAAATAGGTCGAGCCTTGCTGCCACTCAAATCCGCGATCTTCTAAGACAGACCGGATATCCTGGTAAGCGTTCCGCCAACTTGCGTTGGGATAGGTCTGCTCAAGCGTTGCGGTATCCAAATCAAAAACGATCGCGTACATCCGGCCTCCCGAATTGCTCTTCTTTTTATTATGTCCGAATGGTGCATTCATGTGGGTCCAATAACGTCAATTTTCCTTGAAAGCAAAACATGCATCTTACAGCTCTCGACGCTGAAATCCGCGACCTGATGCGCTTTGCGGCGCAGCGCTCGATGCTGCCCCGCTTCCGTGGGCTGGCTGATGACGAGATCGAGATGAAGGGCAAGGACGATCCGGTCACCATCGTTGACCGCGAAGTTGAAGCGTTCCTGACCGAAGCGCTCGTCAAGCTTTCACCAGGGGTCGCGGTTGTCGGAGAGGAAGCAGTCGCTGCCGACAAGGCCGTGCTCGATAAGCTGTCGGGCCAGTGCTGGATCATCGATCCGCTCGATGGCACCGCCAATTTTGCAGAAGGCAAGGAGCCGTTCGGGATCATCATCGCGCTAGCCGATGCAGGCAGCACCGTTGCGGGATGGATCTACGATCCGACCAAGGACCGCCTTTGCTACACGCGCAGGGGTGAAGGGGCGTTCATCGATGGCGAGCAGGTGAAGGCGCGCTCAAGCCACAAAAATCAGCCGGTCCTTGCCTTCAGCACGATGTTCATCAGCGAAGAGGAAGCGCAAAAGCGCCATGCGCAATTCGCCCCGCACTACACTCTCACCGAGATCCCGCGCTGCGCCGCCGAGCAATATCCGCGCCTAGCGCTTGGCGAAAATGACCTCTCGAGCTTCGAGCGCACGCTACCTTGGGACCATGCTGCGGGCGCGCTATGGCTCAACGAAGCGGGCGGCAAATGCGCGCGCGCCGACGGAAGCGAGTATCGGGTCGACGAGTATGATCGCCAAGGCCTGTTCGGCGCGTCGAACCCTGCGATCTGGGACGATTTTGTGGAGCGGCTTGGCGCCGCCTAGTGAGTCCCCGCGCAGGCGAGGATCTTGTGCGTCAAGAGAACGGTCCCCGCCTGCGCGGGGACTCGCTCTGGATTACAGCTCGCTTTCGAGCCATTCCTTAAGCTGGCTCTTGGGCGCTGCGCCAACCTTGCGTGCGACCGGCTCGCCGTTCTTGAACAGCACCATGAGCGGGATCGACTGCACGCCCATTTCGCCCGGCGTCACGGTGCTTTCCATGATGTCCATCTTCGCGATCGTGACCCGCTCACCCAGCTCTTCGCTGATTTCCTCAAGCGCCGGCGCGATCATCTTACACGGCCCGCACCAATCGGCCCAGAAATCGACCAGGACAGGCTTGTCGCTTTCCAAAACGTCGGACTTGAAGCTGTCATCGTTCACGTTGACGGTGGCCATGGTGTGTCTCCTGAAGTTTCGTTGCCATCTATCTAGGCCAAAAGCGCGCGCACTCAATACGCCTCGGGGCCGACATCTCGATAGCTTTCCTGCGCTTCGCCCAATTGATCCTTGTGCACCGCCAGCAGCCCTTGCGGCAATTCGATGAGTTGCGGGGTTTGCGTGTACAGCACGGCGGCACGCACAGGACGGCCCGGATAGATCGCCTCAAGCGCAGCGACATAAGCCGCCATCTGACGCATGGTCGCGGTAGGAACGGTTTCGGCGGTGTCCGGAGGGCGGCTGGTGGTCTTGAAGTCGACCACCATAACCGCGTCAGGCGTCACCAGCAGGCGGTCGATTGTACCGGTGACAACAACACCGCCCACCGTTGCGGTGAGGGGCACCTCGGCCAGCGAGCCCGGCATGAAGATCTCGGCAAAGTCCGGGGCCTCCAGCACGCTGAGCGCGCGGGCGAGCATGTCCTCACGTGTCTCCGATGGCAGATCGCCGCCCTGACGCTCCAGCCAGGCGCTCGCCGTCTCTCGCCGCGTATTGGGCGGAAGATCGGGCAGACCTTCGAGCAGGCGGTGGATCAGCACACCCCTTCGCATAGCGGCGCGCATCGCCGCTGCATCGTCAGCGTGTGCCAGAGGCGGATCGGCGCCCGGATCGTCGCCTGCTGAACTCGGCGCGAGCGGGCGCGGCGGCTTGGGCTCCGGGCCAATCGGGGTCGTCGCCCACGCTGGAAGCGCGGCAGCCTCCTGTTCGCCGGACGCGGCCCGATCGGTTGTCTGGGCAAGCGGGTCCGCGCGTCGGCCCCATTCGCGCCGAGCGCCCCACAGCGGATCGGCCAGCGCCTCCTTTTCGAAAAGCGGCTCAAGCTGCGCGTACCAGCTGTCTTCGTGCGGCCCGTTCTTGAGGTCCTGCTTGCCCAAGGCGCCGGTCAGGAACAGCGCTTCTTCCGCGCGGGTCATCGCGACGTAGAGCAACCGCCAATGCTCCTCCTTGTCCGCCGCGCTCGCCGCTTCTTCAGCTTCACCGATCGGCCCGACGCGTTCGTCTTTCGAAAGCGCGGGCAAGGGCACTGCGGGGTTCGATCCGCGCTCTTCACCCAAGGGCGCATCGGTGAGCTCCAGCGCGTTGCCCTCGCCCGGTCGTCCCGTCGCATCCGCCAAGATCACGATCGGCGCTTGCAAACCCTTGGAGCCGTGCACGGTAAGAACCCGCACCTGACCGCCTGCATCGTCCGGGTCGCGCTTCACTTCGGCCGAGCCCGCGTCGAACCACTCGATAAAGCCTGCAAGGCTGGGCGTGTTGGCGCTTTCGAAGGCGAAGGCGGCGTTGATGAGCTCGTCGAGCGGATCGTTCGCCTCGCGGCCCAGCCGCGCGACAAGGCGCGCGCGCCCGCGCCAAGGCCCGGTCAGAACCCACGCAAGAAGCGCTTGCGGGGTCTCGAAATCCGCAAGACGCAAAAGATCGCGCAGACGCTGCGCCGTCTCCTGAACCTTTGCGGGCGCGTCCTTGCGCCTCAGATGGTGCCACAAGGGCGTCTTGTCCGGCCTTGGCGCGTGCTCCAGCAGATCGTCCTGCGTCCACCCGATGAGCGGCGAGACCAACAGGTTCGCGCATTCCAGATCGTCGAGCGGCTGCGCGGCAAAGCGCAGCGCGCTCATCACGTCCTTGACCGCGAGCGGCGCGCCCAGCCGCAGCCGATCGACCCCGGCTACCGCCACGCGCGCTTCGTGCAGCTTGGCAACGATCTGCGCGGCGAGCCCCCCACGCTTTCGCACCAGCACCATCACATCGCCGGCTTCAGCGTAACGCCGTTTGCCTTTCTCCAGCACAAAGCGATCCGGCCCTCTGACCCAGCTTGCCACCTGCTTCGCGATCCGCTCGGCCAGGACCGTTTCATGGTGGGAAAGCCATTCGCGCTCCTCGTCCTCGGGATGGTCCTCATCCGCGCGCACCGGGTTCCACATTGCGACAAGACCCGCGCGCGCCTCCCCGCCATGGTCCGGCGGCGGCGAGGGCAATCCGAACGCTTCGTGGCCAAGCCGGCTGATAGCCGCGTTCACGAAGTCCAGCACGGGCTGCGCGGTTCGAAAGGAGCGTTCAAGGTCAAGTGGCAACCAGTTCGGGACGTTGCGCGCCTCACGCAGCGCCACCGCGTTCTCCCGCGCGTCGAGGATGCGCTCACGGATGCGGACCTTGGCGCGCTCGTAATTCTCCGGGCTCGTTCCCTGAAAGCCAAAGATCGCCTGCTTGTAATCGCCCACGGTGAAGATCGTACGCAGCTTGTCGCCACTCGCGCCCTCGCCGCTGAAGAAATCGTCGATCAGCGCTTCGACAATGTCCCATTGCGCCGCGTTGGTGTCCTGCGCCTCGTCGATGAGGATGTGGTCGAAGCGGCGGTCAAGCTTGTAGCGGATCCAGGCGCCTGTCTCGGGCTGCGCGAGTAGCTCGGCGGCGCGGCGGATGAGGTCGTCGAAATCGAGCAGGCCTTCGCGGCGCTTGGCCTCCCGCCATCGAAGCGCAAAGGCGCGCCCCAGTTCGAGCGCAGCGGTGAGCAGTTCGGCAAGCTTGAGAAGCGCTAGGCGTTCTTCCACCATCGCCACTGCCGTAGCGATCAATTCCTGCCCTTCGGCGAACCCCAGATGGTCTTCGCGCGGCTTCTTGAGACTTAGCGCGGGCGAGCCATCCGCCTTAAGCAACGTCTTACGAAACTCTGCGTAGCGTGACGTGCGCGCCTCAAGATCTAGGGAAAGCCACTCGCGCATGAACGCCAGACATTTGTCAGCAGTTTTGGTGCCCCAATCCTCAAGCGGCGCGATCATCGCGCGCAGCGTAGCATCCGGAAAGACCTCGGCACTGAGACCATTAAACGCCCAGGCCTCATCCGCATCGGCAGGCATGTCGAGCATGCGGCGCACGCGCGCGTCGACCGGCGATTGCCATCCGGCCTTGCCCTCCCACAGCTCTTCGCGCGCGGCGCAGCGGATCAGCCAGTCGTGCAGGCTGCCTGGGTCCTTGCGCAAGACGAACAGCTCCACCGCGCTCAGGATGCGGGTGTCGTTGCTCGCCTCCGCCTCGCTCAAGAGGTCGGCCAGGCAATCGCGCGCGAGCAGTTCGCGCTGACGATCGTCCATCGCCTGAGAGCCCGGAGAAAGATCGGCTTCATCCGGAAAGTTGGCGAGCAGCCATTGCGAGAACGCATGGATCGTATCGATCCGAAGGCCGCCGCCGGGGCAATCGAGCACACTTGCGAACAGGGTCCGCGCCCGATCGCGGGTGCCGTGGTCGGTGTCCGCGCCAAGGCTCTGTAGCTCCGTGAAGAGTTTCGTGTCATCCAGTCGGACCCAGCGCGCCAGCACGGCGTTGATACGGTTCGCCACTTCCGCAGCGCCCGCTTTTGTGAAGGTAAGGCACAGTATCTGCTCGGGCTCGACATCGCGGCGCAGCAGCAGCCGCAGCACGCGCGCGGAGAGAACCTGCGTCTTGCCAGTGCCCGCCGAGGCGGACAGCCAGACATTGTCTGCTGGCTCGACCGCTCTCAACTGATTGTCCTTGAGAGGGAAGACCTTTTCGCTCACGCCCCCTCCAAACCCTTCTTGGCGTCTGGTTCGAAAATCCATTCTTCCAGCCGCATGAGTTGATCGTAATCGGTGTAGCCGGGGTAGTCGGGATTCTCCTTCGCTGTAAAAGGCTTAGCGCCGGTGATGTAATCAGTGATGGCCTCAGTGAGCTTGGCCTCGTGCAGCGGCAGGAATTCTTCCGGCTCAAGCCCGCGCTCGCGCGAGGAGAGCTTCATGGGCACGCTGATTTCGCCAAAGTGATCGTCCTTCTTGCGCAGCGACCAGTATTCGAATGCGGTGGCCTCGCCCCTGAATGCGCTCGCCTCGGGCGCGCTGCGATCGGGCTTGAATCCGCCATGGCGCGCGATCAGCCCCAGCACACCCAGCTGCAGGCGATAGCCCGCCGCAGTTTCCTTTTTCGATGGAGGTGCCCCGGTCTTGTAGTCGACAATGCCCAGCGTTGCGTCGGGAAGGCGATCCACCCGGTCGGCCTGCCCGAAGACACGCACACCCAGGTAATCCATCGCGCCCCATGTCTCGGTCAGGGCGACCCGCCGTCCCTCTTCCTCGGCGAGGTTGATCCTTTCTTCGAAGCGGGCGAGCGCCGCCAGGATACGCGGGCGCCACAAGCCCCAGAACAGCGGATGCGGGTTGGTCTTGGCCAACGCGTCTTGCGCAAATGGAACGAGCGCAAGGTCAGGTCGTGTAACGCGCGCCCGGTGCCATTGATCAAGGATCTTATGCACCAGCGTGCCGCGCAACGCGGGGTCGACGAAGGGGTCGGCGGCAAGCGGATTGAGCTTGCGCAGATTCAGGATCGACTTCGCGTAGAATTGATAGGGATCGCCCAGCAACTGGTCGAGCGCGGTGGCGCTGATCGCAACGTTACGCAGCGCCGCGGACGGGTTGGGCGCCGGGCGGGGATAGGCGCTTGGCGCCGGGGGCGGCGCGCGATCGAGACGAGGAAGAATCTCGCCGATGCGCGTTTCGCGGTGCTCTCTTGCCTCCTTCTCGCCCAGAAGCGCCTCAACCCGCAGCACAAAGCGCGAGGGACGCGTAGGCCCGTCCGCATCGCGCTGCGACCGGGTGAGAACGACGTCCGGCGCGCCCATCGCCCCGGCCAGATCGTGCGCTGCCAGGCCGATGCGAAACTCCGCGCCCGGCACACCCAGCGCGCGCAATATAGCGGGCGCGAGCAGCGCGTCGGGCGACGGGGTTTGAGGCCACGTCCCCTCGTTAAGGCCGCCACAAATGACGAGATCGGCGCGCGCCATGCGCGATTCGAGCAACCCGTAGACAGCCACGCGAGGATGACCGCCATAGGGCGGGCGCACCGCAATCTCGGCCATGGTGTCGCGCAAGACGGTGGCGATATCGGACTTTGCCAGGAGCGTTGCGCACTCGCCCGCGTGAAGGCGCGTGTCTTCTACCATGCGCGCCAGCGCCCGCCCGTCTTCGCGCGCCCACACCGCCTCGCCAGCCAGCGCCTCGGCAGCCGCGCAGATCCGGTCCAGCGCCTGGGCCAACGGGGTCTCATCGGCCAGATCGGCCAGCGGCGTCAGGACCGCCTCGACCGCCTCCCACCAGGCGATGACGCCAGCGTTCTTCGTTTCCGCCGCCGCGCGGCGCATAGGGGCAAGACCGGGCGCGGGGGCAGGGCCGCGCAGATACCGCTCAAAAGTGCGCAGGTTCATCAGCCAGTCGCCGCGCGTCCGAGTGTCCGCACTCGCGACCAGAGGATGGCCGAGCGCGGCAATAAGGCTCACAAGCTCCATGCCTTCGCCCGCGACCTCGGCCAGCAGCGCGAAAAGCCGTCCTGCGGCGGTGAGCGACAAGGGCTGACCGGCCGAATCGTCGGCCTCAACATTCCAGCGCCGCAAATGCTGCGTTACCCTTCGCGCAAGACCGCGATCGGCGCTGACGACGGCAACGCGTTTGCCCGGCTCCTCAAGCGCCTCGCGCACCATCAGGGCGATCGCTTGCGCTTCTTCCTCGCTGTTCGCAGCGGTGAGCGTGCGAAGGCGCGGCAGGCGGCGCCTGTCCGTTTCCAGCGTCACCCAGGACTTGCTCGCCTGCGCCGGCAGGAACAGCGAGCTTATGGCTCGGCTGCGCGCGGGTTCGGCTGCTGCGAGCCCCTTGCGATGCCATGGACGCACTTCCTCGCGCGCCACACCCATGCGTTCGAGCAGCAGTTTGAGGTGGTACTGCGGGTGGGTGAGCGCGTCGCTCTTGCCGAACACCTCGCCGCCCGGTTCGGGCGCGGCGCCCCCTCGGCCCAGCTCCTCCCAGGCCGCATCGTCCATAGCAAGGTCAAGATCGGGCAGGATCACGGCGCCTTCTGGCAGGTCGGCGATGGTGCGCAGCATCCGCGCTAGCGCGGGCGAAGCGCTGGTAACGCCGGCTGCGATGATCGGCGTTTGCGGCGGGTTCTCGCGCCAGCGCCGGCGCGCGCGGTCGAACAGGAGGTTGCGACGGGTTGCCGCGTCCACCTCGCCGCGCTCCTCCAATCGCGAGAGCCACCGCGCCTGCACGCGGGCAAACAGCGCAATCGAGCGCTGCCAGTGCCGGGACAGATCGCCGAGCGTATCGACCACTGCCGGGCTCACAAGATCATCGGGCGTTTTCCCTTCAACCAGCAAGCGGTCCATCGTGCGCGCCATCTCGCGCGCCAGACGCATGCGCGCGGCGCCAGGCAGCGTTTCCAGGCCGTCAGCGGCGCGCTCCACTTCGATCAGCCGTGCGATGTCAAGCCATCGCCGAGTGGGCTCAACCGCCGGCGGGATATCGCTTGCGCCCAGCGGATCAAGCAACGCGCCCAGCGCCTCGTCAAGGTCGAGGTCGCCCACGGTGACGAGCCGCGGCATTAACAGGCCGGCTTTGCCGACCTCGCCGGTGTACCGGGTGAAAGCCTCCGAGATCGTGCGCGCGGCCCGTGCGCTGGGCACCAGCAAAGTGAGGCGAGCCAAGCCAAGATCGGGTTCCCAGTAGCGCGGAACAATCCCCGCGACGAGCGCGTCGGCAAACCCGCGATGCGCGGCGATGGAGTAAACCTGCGGGTCTGCCGCGCTCACCGCTCAGCCACGCTGAAGAGCCTCTTCGGTCGGCGCGATGGCTTGCGGTGTGCCGACCTCAAACCATTGCCCGGTAAAGGTGAGACCGAACAGCCTGCCTTCCTCGATTGCGCGGTTCCACAGGATATTGGTCGAAAACGCTCCCGCCGGGGCCTCGCGCAAAAGGCGGTGCGAAATCAACTGGATACCGGTGTAGATAAAGGGCGCGATCCGGCCTGACTTACGCCGCGACAGGCGCCCGACCGGGTCCACATAAAAGTCGCCTTCCCCGCTGAAATTGTTCGCTCGCGTGTGCGGCACGACCAGCAAGAGCGCATCCATCGCCGTTGGATCCCAGCGCGCGGAAAGCTCGGCAAAGCAATTGCGCGGACCATCGAGCCAGATGTTATCCGCGTTGAGGCAGAAGAAGGGATCGGCAAGTTGCGGCGCAGCCTTGATGAGTCCGCCGCCGGTTTCGAGCAGCTGCTCGCGCTCATCAGAAATGGTGACTTTGGGGAGGTCGCGCTCGAGAACATGCGCCTCGAGCGCGTCGGCGAGGTAATGGACGTTCACCACCGCCCGCGAGACACCCGCCTCGGCAAGGCGATCCAGCGCATGATCGACCAACGCCTTGCCCGCCACACGCACCAGAGGCTTGGGCTGCGACACGGTCAACGGGCGCATTCGCTTGCCAAGGCCAGCGGCCATCACCATGGCGGTGTCGCTGGCGAGCGCGCTCATGCGATCGTCCCTCCCCCCCTTGCGCGCAGCTCTTCGGGAATGTTCGCATCGAACCAGTCGGCCACAGGTCCGAGCGCGGGATGTTCAAGATCTTGTTCAAGCAAGCCCCACACTCGCGGGATCATCCCAAGATAGCGCGGCTTCTCATCGCGTTTGAACAGGCGGGTGAAGATGCCCACAATCTTGGCGTTGCGCTGCGCGCCGAGCGCGGCGTAGTCGGCCAGGAAGTCCTCGCCGTCCTCTCCGGCTTGGTGGCGGTAATATTCGAGCATCCGGGTCGCAAAATTCTGATCCACATCGCGCCGCGCATCCTGCAAGAGCGAGACGAGGTCATAGGCGCGGTGGCCTACCAGCGCGTCCTGAAAGTCGATGATACCCTGCGGGGCCGCAGGCGATCCGCCCAGCAGCATGATGTTCTCAGCGTGGTAGTCGCGCAGCACCGTGACGCCTGCGCCCTGCCGGTCGATCAGCGGGGCGAGCACCTCGCGCCACGCCGCTTCGTATCCGACCGTATCGACATCGAGGCCCTGCGCATCAGCGTACCATTGCGGCAGCAGATGCACCTCGTGCAGATAGGCGTCCATATCATAGGCGCTGAACGGTCCAGCGGGGCGCCGATGAAGCTCGACCAGCGCGTCGATCGCGGCCCGGTAGGCGTCCTCTTCGGCTTCCGGATGCGCGTCGAGCCAATCGCGCATCCGGTCGTTACCGAAGTCTTCAAGCAGGACCCAGCCCGCCTCCGGCTCGCTGGCGTAGATTTTCGGCGCGCGCATTTGGTGGGCGTGGAGCCACTGGGCGACATTGAGGAAGGGCGCGGGATTTTCACGCGGTGGCGGGGCGTGCATCAGCATGGCCTTGTCGCCCGAGGGCCTCGCAATGCGGAAATACCGACGAAACGAGGCGTCGCCCGGAATCACGTCGACAGCGGCCTCGCCCCACCCGGCTCGGCCCAGAAAATCGTGCAGTCCTTCGGGAAGCTCACGCGCGCTGTCGGTCATGGCATCCGCCCTAGCCAATCCGCCCCGCCCCTCGCAATCGCAATCCGCCCTTCATCCGCGACTTCAAGTGTGATTTCGAGACATCCCGCCTGGTGTGCGAAGCCGCCGGCATTATCGGGCCATTCGGCAATCAACGCCGCCCCCTCGCGATAGTCCTCAAGGCCAATCTCGCTCGCCTCGGCAGGGTCTTCGAGCCGATAGAAGTCGGCGTGCACAACCGGAATGCGCAAGGGCGGCGCGTCATAGGTCTCGATGATCGTAAAGGTCGGAGACGGGACTTCGCCTGCATATCCCAATGCGGCGATGATGGCGCGCGCCAGCGTTGTTTTACCCGCACCCAATCCGCCCGAGAGTGCCACCACATCACCTTCGCGCAGTGCATTCGCGATACGCGCGCCATAGCGTTCCATCGCGGCAAGATCGGGCAAGACGACACGTTCGCCAGCGGTCATGGCAGGCGAATGATCGCGGTTGTCCCCGCGCCCTTTTTGCTGGTGAGTTCAAGGCGACCGCCCTGCGCCTCGATCAGCTGGCGCGCCAGCGGGATGCCGAGACCGCTGCGGGTCGCGCGCTCGCCTTCAGCGCTTTCGCGCCCCGCGCCCAGCGCTTCGGCCAGCGTCGCCTTGCTGATCCCGCGGCCGTTGTCCGAAATGACGATCGAGGCGCTCCAGTCCTCGTCCTCGCCCGGCTTGGGCACCTCGATCAGGATATGGCCCTGCTCGGGCGTGCCGCTAATCGCATTGTCGAGCAGATTTCCCACTGCGCGCGCCAATTGCCGCGGATCGGCCATCGCGATGCGCGACTTCTTGCCTTTGAGATCGAGCCCCAGCCCGGCCTCGATTATCGCGGCTTCGCGCTCGCGCACCAGCTTCGTCAAAAACGGCAGAAGCTCGATCTTCTCCTTGGAGATCGGCATCAGACCCGCTTCGCTCTGCGACAGGTCGAGCACGTTTTCCACCTGCTCTGTCAATTGATCGACCGAGGTCAGGATCGCGTCCACGTAGTCGCCCGCTTCGTGGCTCAGATCGCCCCCTGCCCCGCTTGCGAGCATCTCGGCGAAGCCACGAATTGTGGTGAGAGGGTTGCGGAATTCATAGGACATGTTGGCGAGGAAACGCGTCTTGACGCTGTCGGCTTCTTCAAGAGCGGCGGCGCGCTCGCGAAGCGCCCTTTCGGCCTTCTCCGAATCGGTGATATCAAGCACTGTCAGCAATCCGTTGCCGTCGGGCAAAGGCACGCCCGCAAAGCGCAAGCTGCGCCCGTCAGAGAGCTCGACCTGCCCCGATTCTTCGTGGCGGTCGAGCGTCGCGGCGCGCACAACGGCCCCGATCTGCCCCGTCTCGCTGGGATCGACCAGGTTGTCGCCGATAGCATCGAGCAGTTCGGTGGCGCTTGGGTGACTGTCGAGAAACTCCGCGTTCAGCCCCCAGGTGGGCGCAAACCGGCGGTTCCACAGTTGAACGGAGCCGTCGGGGGCGAAGATCGCGAGCGCTTCGAACAGGCTGTCGAGCGTGGCAGTGCGGGTGCGCAAGAGGGTGTCGCGCGTCGCAGAGAGAGCGAGGCTCTCTGTGCGATCCTCACCGATCAGCACCAGCCCGCCATCGGGCATGGGCTGGGCGACAATCCGCAAGTGGGTGCCGCCGGGAAGCGGCCAGTTTTCCTCATGCGCCCGTTCAAGCTCGAACCATCCGGTGCGCTCGCGTCGCCATTCTGGAAAATCGCGCACTTCGGGCGTGCGGTTCTTCTCCCGCGCTTCGGCGAGGAAACGTTCAAACGCCATCGCGCCCTCATCGCTGCCGTCGCCCACATCCGCGCCTAGCTCAAACAGGCGGCGAAACGGGAGGTTGGCGTAGATCAGCCGCTCCTCGTCGTTGAACTGCGCCACGCCGATCGAGAGCTGGTCGAGCATGGCGCGCTGCGCGGCGCGGTAGGCCCGAAAATCGCGGCGGACCTGCTGCTGCTCTTCGATATCAATCGCATACCCCGCAACGCCCTCGCTCCCAAGCGGAAGGTCGCTCACTTTCAGCGTGCGCCGCTCGCCGTGAATGGTGGAGGCCACAATGCGCTCGGTTCTTTCCTGCCGCTCAAAGGCACCGCGCGCAACATCGCCGGGGCTGCGGCCCTTGTGATCTTCGAGCAGTTCGATCCGACCCTGCACCACTGCGTCCGCGCTGCCCGCCGCGACAGCTTCGACATAGGCCCGGTTCACCAGCTGGATCGCCATATCCGGCCCGCGAAACCACATTGGCATGGGCGCTTCTTCGATCAGGCCAAGGAGTGCGCGAAAGCCTGCTTCCGCCTGCGCGGTCGATTGGCGCAGACGGCTCAGCTCGTCTTCGCTCTCGGTAAAATCGAACACCCAAACCAGCGCGGCCCCGGCGGGAGACACGTTCGGATCGGCCAGCGCACCATGCAGCGCGAGGCTGCGCCGAGAGCCCGGCAGCATCAGTGACATCTGAAACGGAGCGGCGCTTCTTTGCGTGTGCCGGACGTGATCGTTCAATTCTTCGACCTGATCGGCGGTGAGGCCGTCTCCTCCACTCGCCAATTCGGAAAGATACTCAGGCATTTCCGCAAGCCCGAGCCAGCGCGCGAGACGCTCGGGGGCTTCGATACGGCCATCCACGCGCACCAGCATGGGAATCGATGGCGCGGTCTCAATCAGCGCCTGCATCCGCTTGAGCGAGGATTGAAGTCCCTTGACACGCCGCACCTGCCCGCTGGCGCGCAGCGCAAACACCGCCGCTGCCACGGTCCAGGCGGCGAGCACGAGGCCAATGACGGCCGCAGCTAGCGGGGTGATTTCCATGGCCACCGCGCTATTCCCACGCACGCAGCGATGCAACACGGGTCAACGCGAAAAGCCCCGGCAAAGCGACAGCACGACGGCCCCGAAAAGCTGGGGCCGGCACGTTAAGACTGGGATACACCGACCTGCGCGGTGACCTTTCGCGTCATGCGACCCGGTCAGTAGCGGTAGTGGTCCGGCTTGAACGGACCCTCCGCCGGCACGCCGATGTAATCGGCCTGCTTCTGGCTGAGCTTGGTCAATTCCACGCCCAACTTTTCCAGGTGAAGCGCGGCAACTTTCTCGTCGAGATGTTTTGGCAGAACGTAGACGTCGTTGTCGTACTCGTCCGACTTGGTGAACAGCTCGATCTGCGCCAGCGTCTGGTTGGTGAAACTTGCGCTCATGACGAAGCTCGGGTGGCCGGTCGCGCATCCCAAGTTGACCAAGCGGCCCTTGGCCAGCACCAGGATCGACTTGCCATCAGGGAAGGTGACCATATCGGTGCCCTCCTTGATCTCTTTCCACTCATAATTGTCGAGCGCGGAAATCTGGATCTCGCTGTCGAAATGGCCGATGTTCGAAACAATCGCCATGTTCTTCATATTCTTCATGTGCTCGCCGGTAATCACGTCTTCGTTGCCGGTGGCGGTCACGAAGATATCGGCGCGCTTGACCGCGTCTTCCATCGAGACGACCTCGTAGCCGTCCATCGCGGCCTGAAGCGCACAAATCGGGTCGATCTCGGTGACCATGACCCGCGCTCCGCCGTCGCGAAGGCTGGCAGCCGAGCCCTTGCCGACATCGCCGTAGCCCGCAACGCAGGCGACCTTGCCCGCAAGCATCACATCGGTTGCGCGGCGGATCGCGTCGACTAGGCTTTCCTTGCAGCCGTAGAGGTTGTCGAACTTCGACTTGGTGACGCTGTCATTAACATTGATCGCCGGGAACGGAAGTTTGCCCTGCTTGGCGATCTGATAGAGGCGCATGACGCCGGTCGTGGTTTCTTCCGAAACGCCCTTGATGGTCTTCACGCTCTTGGTGAGGTAACCAGGCTTGGCCGCGACAAAGGCCTTGAGCGCGCGCTGGAACTCGATTTCCTCCGCGTTGGCCGGGGCTGGCATTTCTTCGCCCGCCTCGATCCGCGCGCCCCACAGCGCGAACATGGTGGCATCGCCGCCATCGTCGAGAATCATGTTGGCGGTCAGATCGGGATTGTCCGTGGTCGACCAATCGAAAATGCGACCAACATAATCCCAGTAATCTGCCAGTGTCTCGCCCTTGATCGCAAAGACCGGAATGCCGCGGTCGGCGATGGCGGCGGCGGCGTGGTCTTGCGTCGAGAAGATATTGCAGGTTGCCCAGCGCACCTCGGCGCCCAGCGCGACCAAAGTCTCGATCAAAACGGCAGTCTGGATCGTCATGTGGAGCGAACCGGTGATGCGCGCGCCTTTCAAGGGCTGGCTGTCGCCGTATTCCTCGCGCAGCGCCATCAGGCCGGGCATTTCGGTTTCGGCTATCGCGATCTCATCGCGACCGAACTGCGCGAGAGTGATGTCCTTGATGATGTATTCATGCGATTGTGCGTTGGTCGGCGCGGCGGTGGCCATGGCGTATCTCCGTAAACTCTGCTGCGCGCCCTAGCGGCGCGGCCAGTGAGAGGCAAATATAAAGTTATCTTTATATCTGTAATTCTTGCCGCTTAAGGACACACGCGTATAGCTCCACCGATCCGTTTCTATCTAACCTTAAGGAGACCCCCATGCCCATTTCAGTAGGCGACAAGCTGCCCGATGTGACAATGATCAAAGCCACCGCTGAAGGCCCGCAGCCGGTGCAGTCCGGCGAGTTCTTTGCAGGCAAGAAGGTCGCGCTCTTCTCCGTGCCCGGAGCTTTCACGCCGACCTGCTCGGCCAAGCACCTGCCCGGCTTTGTCGAGAAAGCCGGCGAGCTCAAAGCCAAGGGCGTCGACGAAATTGTCGGCACAGCGGTGAACGATGCTTTCGTGATGGGCGCGTGGAACGCGAGCGCTGGCTCGGACGACATCACCATGCTCGCCGATGGCAACGCCGAGTTCGTCGAGGCAGTGGGCCTCACCATGGATGGATCGGGCTTTGGCATGGGCACACGCGGCCAACGCTTCTCGATGATCGTCAGCGATGGCGTCGTGGAACAGCTCAACGTCGAGGCGCCGGGCGACTTCAAGGTGTCGAGCGCGGAATACATGCTCGATCAGATGTAGTCATTCGGCCTTTCGGCCTTCCGTGACCGAGGAGAGGGCGCCCGATCAAGGCGCCCTTTTCTTGTGGCCTTCAGCCATCAGGAAGCGCGTAAGTGACCGTAGACTGCGCAACCGGCACGCTCTCGTCGTCTTGCCACAACCTCACATCGACCGTCGCGAGACGCCGTCCGAGTTTGATGAGGTAAGCATCGGCAAAGAAGTCCTCCGCTCGCACACCGCGCAGAAAGCTCATATTGAGATTGCTCGTCACTGCCATCGGGACGATCCCGATATGCGCCAGAATCACCGCATATGCGGCGCGGTCGGCCAGCGCCATCTGCGTCGGGCCTGAAACAATTCCGCCAGGACGCAGCTGGGCGGTCTGCGGACGTTGGCGAATTCGGACGAAACCCGGTTCGATGACCGCGAACTGCTCGGGGTCTTGCTCATGCCCCGGAAAGGCCTCGGCAAAGAAGTCAACGAGTTGCTGGGCGCTCAGCACCACTTTGTGATTGGTCGAAGTCATGGAAGCGCTGTCGCGGCAATCGGAGGCGCGATCAAGTGCGCGGATCGGGCCGTGTCAGCTGAGGCCGGGCGCACCGAGGGCTACCCACAGGGCCAGAGCGGCAGCCAGCGCCCCTGAAACAAGGAACCGGACCCATGAGGTCTGTTCGTTCTCTTCCTCCCGTCCCTTCAACAGCTTTCGCCCCGAGAGCATTGGGCTCACCAAATCGTTTTGCCTCACGACCGCGTAAAAGGTGATCGCGCTTAAATGCAGCGCCACGAATCCGAGGACGACCCAATAGAACCATTCGTGCCATTCGGTGAGCGCGTCGGCGGTCGCAACACCGACCAGAGGGTTGAGAGGGCCGGTGGCCCCGTCGAACGGATCGCCGGCAAACAGGCCTGAGCCAACCTGCACCATCATCACCGCAAGCAAGCCAAGCACGCTCAGCGCCCCTAATGGGTTGTGGCCGATCTTGTCGGCTGCCGCACCCGCTCGACCGGTTACGTAGGCCAGGACGGCTCCCGGTCCCTTAACAAAGGATCGAAAGCGCGCGGTGCGGGTGCCCAGAAAGCCCCATAGGAGGCGGAACACGAGCAGCCCAAGGAGCGCAATTCCGAATCGCTTGTGCAAGGCCCACTGCGAATTCTCGGCCGACCACCAGAGCGCTGGTACCAGCAAAGCAAAGCTCCAGTGGGTGAGCCTTAGCGGCAGATCCCACACGCGCACCGAAGGGTCTGTTACGAAGCCGGGCCCGCCCGGATCGGTGGTTTCCTCCGTACCCGCTTGGGTCTCAGTCGGTGTCGAGGCGGAAGTTGTCATGGCAGTTCTTGCACGAGCCGCCAACGACGCCCACTTGATCTGCCACCGCGACCGCGTCGCCACCCTGGGCGATGGTGATCATCTCAGCGCTCGCATCGACAAGTCTCTGATGCGCTTCGGCGAATTGCTCTGGCTTTTCCCAGATCGCGGCGAGCGCTTCGGTGTCATAACCATCATCGACCGAAGTGCCTTCGGGAAAAAAGCCTTCCACCTTCAGCGCAGCCGCGTTCAAGTCCGTAGCGGCTTCGGTGATGACGGTCATGTCCGGACTGTCGCCTTCAAGCTGTGTGCGGATCGCCTTGAACGAGTCGCCGATTGTCTCGAAGTTCTCTTGCCGCTGCTCAATCACTGGAGGGTCATCGGCTGCTGGCGCGGGAGCTTCGCCTTCCGCCGCCGGTTCACCGCCGCACGCGGCGAGAGAAAAAGGCAACACTGCAAGCGCAGCACTCGAAAGAACTCTTCTAGGGGACATCAGCACACTCCTGCTCTTGAATAGGCAATCCTGCCGGTGCATCCCTTCCACCAACACTCAGAAAGCTAGCGCCCCTTGAGCAACTTGCGCAAGGGGCGTTGGCTTTTAGTAGCCCATAAGGCTCATCACTTCTTTGCGGCTGCGATGGTCGTCAAGAAAGCAACCCATCATGCGGCTGGTCACCATCTTTACATCCGGCACCTTGACACCGCGACCGGTCATGCAACCGTGCGCCGCTTCGATGACAACCGCGACACCGCGCGGCTCGAGGTGAGTCCAGATGCAATCGGCAACCTCAGCTGTGAGACGTTCCTGCACCTGCAGACGGTTGGCGTAACCGTGCAGAACGCGCGCCAGCTTGGACACACCAACGATCTTCTTATCGGGCAGGTAGGCAATGTGCGCGACGCCTGTAATCGGGACCATGTGGTGCTCGCAATGCGAGCTGAACGTAATGTCCTTGAGCATCACAATCTCTTCATATCCGCCCACCTCTTCGAACTGGCGAGCTAGGTGCATTGCCGGATCTTCCTGATTGCCTCGGCAGAACTCTAGCCAGGCTCTCCCGACCCTTTTGGGAGTATCTACCAAACCCTCACGGGTCGGGTCGTCTCCGGCCCAACGGATGAGTGTTCGCACGGCCTCCTGAACGTCCTCAGGAACGTCGGGCTTGTTGAGCGGATTGTCAGGATCAAACTCGTCGTGTTCGTGAATGTAGTTCATTAGCTGTGGTCTTTCTATCATGCGGGGAGTGACATGGTGCGAGTCCCCCCTCCCAGGTGTTCGACGTGATCCCTATGGTAAAAATCGCTTAAGCTTCATCGGGTTCCACGCTGTTTGCGTCGTTGTGTCCCGGGGCTCTATTTACGATTGCGGTGTGTCGATGGCCGCCCGCTGCGATATGTAGGGTGTTAAAGAGAAATTGCATCCCCCTGAAATCATGAGATTTGCGCGACGCCGGAATCGACCGGCTGAGGGTGGAAGCCAAAAAGGGCACTGATCCTGCAAGGCCAATCCCCTTTTTTGGCGCGCCAGGAGGGATTGCCTCGCTCGCTTCGCTCTCTCGTCGTCTCCGCTACGCTGCGACTTCGAAAGCCCGCCTCCTTACCTTTGACCCACCAAAAAAGCCCACCCCCGAAGGGATGGGCTTTCTTGGCGCGCCAGGAAGGATTCGAACCTCCGACCGCCTGATTCGTAGTCAGGTACTCTATCCAGCTGAGCTACTGGCGCGCGTGAGCGGCGGCTCATAAGTGGGCGCGGCACGCTTGGCAATCCCTGAATGCGTAAAGATGCAAGATAAGTGACAGGGATCGAAGTAGCTAGCGGCCAAGGGAAATGGACGGCTTGAGGAGCGCGCGGTCATTGGCCAAACAGCCTTGCCGCAAGTTCAGAATCGAGCGGTGGCTTTGCAAGTTTGGACACGCCAGCGGCGCCAAACCAGTCGATTGCCTCCCCTTCGAGCGCGCGCGGCTCGCCCCGCCAGCGCGTAATCTTGTAAAGCAGGATGACAATCGCCGGATTCGCCCCATCAGATCTCTCTTCGGCGAAAAAGAGAGGCGCGCAATCCTCCGCCGCCACGAGGATTCCCAGTTCCTCAGCCAATTCGCGACACAGCGCTTCGCGTGGAATTTCAGAGGGTTCAACCTTGCCCCCCGGGAATTCCCATAGGCCGCCATGGTGCTTTTCGACAGGCCTTTGATGCATCAGCCATCGGGCGTCTGCCCGCTGCAACGCGCCCGCAACCACCAGCAATCCGTTCGCAATCATGTCGGTTTTTTTTCCAACATGGAGAGCCCTTTCAACACTTTCTTAAGGCGCAGAGCCGATTCAGAGCGCGTCAGTAAACGTAACAAACGGGTGTTCCCATGGTTTTGACGAAATTCCTAACGCGCATTGGAAGCGACAGCCGGGGCGCAACCGCCGTGGAGTACGGACTGATCATAAGCCTCATCGTGATTGCAATGGTCGGAGGGTTGCAGGCAGTCGCCAACGCAAACTCGGAACAATGGAATCGCGTCGAGGCAAAAACGACCGAAGTGATGCAGGGCAATTAAGCTTTTTGAAAGGTTGCGGATTAGGAATTTTTCAAGAGCTGCCCCGTATCTCTACAAATGTTCGCAAGGGTTAGCCGTGCGAGCACGGGTACCGAAGACCAAACCAGGAGACTGAACATGAACTTCATCAACAAGCTTGCTCGCGACGAGCAGGGCGCCACCGCCATCGAATACGGCCTCATCGCGGCGCTTATCGCCGTTGCGGCGATCACCGCCATGCAGAGCCTCGGCAACTCGCTTGACACGACCTTCACGGGCGTTTCGGATTGCCTTGACGATCAGTCTAACTGCCCGACCTAATTGGTCGAGAGCCAGGTTCACCTTCAAGGTGGACAAGAAACGGAAAGCGGCGGGGTTTCCCCGCCGCTTTTTGTTTGCGCGTCTTGAATCTTGCTTTGGCATCGCGTCACCTTCGGCGCACAATCAGCTTCACCTTCTGCCCGGCACGAAGCGTGTTGCCCGATCCAAGCCCGTTCAGAACACGAAAACGCGCCTCCTGATTGTCGCTGAACGCCATGCGGCGCGCCAATCCGCTCACGGTGTCCCCGCGCTGAACAGTCACAACATCGATTCGCAAGGGCACAACGGCGCTCGCCTCCTGATCCGATATCCGCCGCATCGATTGAAACATGGGATTAAACGGACCGATTCGGCCCGCGGGCGCGAGCGCTGCAAAGTGAAACGCACGATCGCGGCCAAATTCGTAGGCGAATATGACAAGATCAACCTGACTGTTTCCGCTCCGAACGCGCGCGCTCCCATAGGCCGCGTTGAGGCCGTTTACGCGCGTGCGGCTGAACTCCTGCGGAGCGAGCGCGTTGTTTTGGCTGTCAAAGGCTCGAAACTGTTCGCGAACATACGCTTCGAGATCTCCGGAGTAACGCGCTGCTGTCAGTTGAGCCTGGCCGGTCTGCCCACCATTTCCATTGGGATTTATACTTACCGCGCGGCTTGAGTTGAGCATGTAAAAACCCTGTGGGGCACTGAAAGAGAAGCCCAGGTTGGGGTGAATGAAGCGGTAGCCCTTTATGATCCCCTGCTCGGGATCATCGCCATAGATCATACCATCGATTGCCGCGAGGAAGGCGTCTCGGTTCTGAATCCGCCCAGGCTTTCCCGTAGCGTAGCGCGTGGCAAGCCGCACGCGGTCAACTGGATCGGGGTGCGTGCTTGCCCAAACCGGAGGCCGCGCGTCTTCGCGACCCTGAATACGCGCGTCCAGTTCGACCTGCCGGGCGAGGCGCTGAAGCAGGCTCGCCATCGCGTTCGGATCGTAATTGCCTCGGCTGAGGTAGTCGATCCCAAGACGATCGGCCTCTTCCTCCTGCTCGCGAGAATAGGCAAGCGTAATGAATTGCGGTGCTTGCATTGCGCCCCGCGCCAGCAGGTCTCCCACCTGACTGTCGCCGAGAAGAACGGTCGAGAGAACAGCTCCCAGGCCGCCAAGCACCTGGTTGCGCTGCGCGCTGCGCTGGCGTCTGGCCGAATGCCGGGCAACCACGTGCCCGACTTCGTGCCCCAGAACAGCCGCGAGTTCGGCTTCGTTGTTCATCAGGGCCACCAATTGACGCGTTGTGTAAATGTAGCCTCCGGGCACGGCAAAGGCGTTGCTTACCGAGCTGTTCAAGAGCGAGACGTTGAAGCTTTGGCGCGCGCCACCAAGTTGCGATTGCGCGGCCATATCAAGGCCAATACGCTCGACGTAATTTGCCAGCGGCCCGCGCATCTCGCCGCCAAACTGAGCCAGCAATTGCGGGTGGTAATCCGCGCCTTGCTGCGCCTCGGCGGGCGTGATCGGTGTGGACGCGGAGGGGATAGGCGCTCCGGCTCCCAGACACCCACTCAAACCCAGCGCCAGCGGCGTCGCCGCGCCAACCAAGAATGTCCGACGTTTCAGACGCATAAGTGCACTCCCTCTCATCGTTGCCTCGCCTCTATTCGCGCCAAGCGCTCGCATGGTTCCGAGATAGGATCGCTCAAGTGAGCAAAGCGCATGTCGGGGCAGTTCCCCGCTACCGCGGCCTAGCCCCCCAATTGCAAGAAGCGCTCCTCTCGCATGCGTATCAGCTCCGCGCTCGATTTCCGGGACAAAGCGCCAAGCTCTTCGCTCAGCGCCTTACCGAGCGTCTTGCTCGCCGCTTCCGGATCTCTATGTGCCCCGCCAACCGGTTCCTTGACGATCCGGTCGATGACCTTCAGCCGCTTCAAGTGCTGCGCCGTAACCTTCATCGCTTCGGCCGCCTCGGGCGCCTTGTCCGCTGTCCGCCATAGGATCGATGCGCACCCCTCGGGCGAGATCACCGAGTAGACCGCGTGTTCAAACATCAGGACACGTTCTGCACTGGCGAGCGCGACCGCGCCGCCCGATCCTCCCTCGCCCACGATCGCGGCGACCATTGGCACAGGCAGGGAAAGGCACGCTTCGGTCGAGCGCGCGATCGCTTCGGCCTGGCCCCGCTCTTCCGCCTCAATGCCCGGAAACGCCCCCGACGTATCGACCAGGGTAACGACCGGCAGCCCAAAACGACCGGCGAGCTCCATGAGCCGGATCGCCTTGCGGTATCCCTCAGGCTTTCCCATTCCGAAATTGTGCTGAATCCGGCTTTGTGTGTCGTGCCCCTTTTCGTGCCCGATCAAGACGACGCGCCGACCGTTCAGGCGGGCAAATCCCCCCATGATGGCAAGGTCATCGCCATAGGTACGATCACCGCCCAAGGGGACGAAATCCTCGAAGGCGTGGGCCACGAAGTCGCGAAAATGAGGGCGCGCCGGATGGCGAGCGACCTGCGTTTTCTGCCACGGCGTGAGCGAGGCGTAGGTGCTTGCCAGCAGTTCAGCGCTCTTGCCCTCAAGCCGCGCAATCTCGGCCGAAACATCGACCTTGTCATCGGCATCGACGGTGCGAAGCTCGGCTATGCGCTCTTCCAGGCTGGCAACCGGTTTCTCGAAGTCGAGATAGGAAATCATGCAAGCGCGCTAATGCGAACCCGCTTACGCCGCAAGGGGATGACGCGAATTGACGAGCTTGACCAAGCGGGCCGCGTCCACGTGAGTGTAGATCTGCGTGGTGGCGATGTCGGCGTGGCCAAGCAGCGTTTGCAGCATCCTTAGATCCGCTCCACCCTCAAGCAGATGCGTGGCGAACGCGTGACGCAGGACATGCGGGCTGACCTGCGCCGGATCGAGCCCGGCCCGCGCGCTGAGTTCCTTGAGCATCTGGAAAAGGCGTACTCGCGTGAGGTGCCTTGCCACTCCTCCCTTCTTAGAGGGTGAAGGGAAAAGGAAGGGGGATGCCGGTCGCTGAGGTCGCGCATCAATCCAACGGCCAACCGCCTCGCGCGCGCGGTCGCTCACGGGCACCATACGGCTTGCCCCGCCCTTTCCTTCGATCGTCATAACCGGCGCGTCGCGCGGCAAGGCGACCATCGGAAGCGCCACCAGCTCGCTTGCGCGCAGGCCGGAACCGTAAAGCAGTTCAAGCAAGGCCAGCAAACGCACGGCTGCGGGCCGGCCGGACCCCGCTTCCAGTTCGGCGCGCTCGAACAGTTGCTCAACGGACTCATGACTGAGGACTTTTGGCAGAGGGCGGCGAGCGCGCGGATTGGGCAACGCGCCGGATGGATCATCGCCGCGCCACCCCTCATCAACGGCAAAGCCGAAATACTGCCGCAACGCGGAAGCCTTGCGTGCGACCGTAGACGGCGCGAGCTGAGCCCATTTTTCGCCAAGGCTGGCGACGCTCGATCGCGGCGTCGATGCCAGATCTCCGATCAGCTCCTCAGCGCCTTCAAGATCGCGACGATACGCCGCCAAGGTGTTGGCAGCCGCGCCGCGTTCGGCGCTTAACATGTCGAGAAAGGCCTCGGTTGATGCGGACATACGCGCGTCAGCGTCAGGCCCGAGCGACCGCCTCGGCCGCAATCATGCGCGCGTAAGCCTCAAGCCCAACGTCGTTCAAAGCCGCTGTGATCCGGTAGAGGTGCAAAGGCGTCATTTGAGACCAATCCTCACCTTGCATGCCGAGCCCGGCAAGCAGCGCCACAAGAGCCGGGTTTTCGACCTCTGCCGCGCGGCCTATCATGCGCGCCCAGCGGGTTTGACGTTCGAGACCAAGTGACAGCTCGTCTTCGAAGTCGGCGCGATCGGGCGCGCGGAGCCGTCCAAGCCCGGCCAATCCGGCGATCAGAAAGCGCGACTTGCGGGCCTGCGCGCTCCGATCAGCATCGAAGAATGCGTCCAACCCCTCGCGCGACGCCGCTCCGCCATCGGGATTAGCCAGCGCAAGGAGCGCCCAACCCAGGCTCCCTTGCGACACCACCGGCTGCCAGCTGGCAGCGTCGCGATCGAGTCCGGCCGACAGCATAGAGGCGATCAGCTGACCCGCTTGATCGCGGTGGTCGGGTGAGGCGGGTATGCGGGCCGAGGCATAGGCGGTCAGGACTTGCGCCCAATGGGTATCGCCGCTCTGCGTATCGCCCCAGAGGTCTTGCATCGCATCGATCCGATCGGACGGCTCAGAGGCAAGATAAGCCAGGCGCAGGCTGCGCGCGCGATCTCCAACAACCCCGCCGATCGCTGAATCGCTGTAGATCTCGCTGTAAAGGTCAATCAGCGCCTGAGAAGAAAAGATTCCCTCCTCCCCTGCGCGGGCGGCGTAGTCAGCGCGCTGCGCGAGCGGGACCATTGGCGCATCTGCCCCCGCTCGCGCGTAATAGGAAGGTGTGTCCGCAAGCAGTGGTTCGGGGACCGGCTCGCCCACCGCGTTGGCCAAGGCAAACCGCCATGGGTTGAGCTCTTCCACGCCCTCCCACTCGATTGAAACCGCTCGCTGCCCTCGCCCTGCGGCCCCGGCAAAGCGGCGCGCCAGCAAGATGTCGATCGCGGGCGCTATCTCGTTATTGAGCGCGGCGTCCAGCTGGGAGCCAGCGAGCGCTCCCTCGCCTGCGTAGGCGTTGCAGATGGCGCTGATCATGGTCCATTGTACACCTTTATCCCCGTCCACGTCAGGCGTGCCCTGGAAACGAACATAAGGACAAAGACCAACCGGGTCCGCCTCGGCAACGAAAGCGGTAAGGGCCTCTTGCGCCAGCGCGTCTGTCCAATTTGCGGTATCAACGTCCTGTATTATCGCACGCGCGACCGCGTATTCTCCCAGACGATTGAGCGCGCCTGCGCGCAGTGCCGCAAACGCGACCGGGTCCATACCCTCAGGCGCTTGCAACCGGCTGGCGACAGCGCGGCGCATGAGGATGTGACCCCAGCGCGAAACCAGCGGCGTCTGCGTTCCAGCCAAAGCCGCGCGCACCAAAGCGGGGGGTTGTTTGGCGAGACTTCTGATTGAAAATCCGCCTTCGACCGGCGCAATCACCCCCACCTGCGCAAGCGTTCGACGCGCGGCTGGTGGAATGTCGTATTCTGGCTTCAGACCAAAAAGATCGTCCAGCTCATCGGTCGTGAGCTGTTCGAGCTCTTCCAGACTAGGAAGATTACGCAGTTCCTCATCGGTTAACTCGGATACCGGAGGAAGTGTGATCGGTCCTTGAAGTGTGGCGTCACCGGGCGCTGGCGGAGCGGTCGCAGGTCGCGCTGGCCGCGGGGAAACAGGGGCCGCAGTCGGCAGCGCGGGAGTCGGGGTGGCGGTGGGCTCGGGGTCATCGAAACCGGGAGGCAAAAGCGACTCCGGTGTGCGCTGCGCCACTGCGAGGCCGCTTGCAAGCGCTCCCCCGATCGCTCCTGCAACGCCAGCAGCCAGCAAAGCGCGACGCATCAAGAGGACGCCCCTTGATCCGGTACAGCAAGCGGTTGGGCAATAGCGTGTATGGGCTCTTCGCCGCCATCGATATACGCCGCAACGAGCAAGGCCATCGCCCCACCGGCGCCCAACAGCATCACGCTGCGTCGAGCGCCTGTGCGCCGCCGGGAGCCAACCGGCCCTGAGGCAAAAGACGATTTGGGTCGGGGCGACACCTTGAGCATATTGCGCGGGCTCTAGCCCATCTATAGGCGTCACATCAATGACTGACACGAGCCATAAACAGCCTGACGGCGACACATGCTCTTCACCGCAGGAAATCGCACGGCTGACCAAGCGGATTCACAAGCCGGTCGTGCTTGTCGGACTGATGGGCGCAGGAAAGTCCACGGTCGGGCGGCGGCTCGCCGCGCTTTTGGGCCGCGACTTCATCGACGCCGATGACGCCATCGAGGACGCAGCTCGACGTTCGATAGCCGAAATCTTCGACGAGTTTGGCGAGGCTTACTTTCGCGACGGTGAGCGAAGGGTGATCGCCCGACTGATGGAGGAAGAACACGGCGTTATCGCAACCGGCGGCGGGGCCTTCATCGACCCGCAAACGCGTGCGCTTATTCTTGATCGGGGCATCGCCGTTTGGATCGATTGCGATGTCGAAACGCTGGTAGAGCGCACCTCGCGCCGCAACCACCGCCCCCTTCTCAAAACCGGCGACCCTCACGAAATCCTCTCACGGCTGATTGAGGAACGCAGCCCCGCCTACTCCCAAGCGCCTGTCCGAGTGAAAAGCAGAGACGGCCCCCACTCGGATACGGCGCACGCGATCCTGAAGGGGATTGAGGATTACCTTTCATGAGTGACGCTCGCACGGTCCGTGTCGATCTTGCCGGCCGCGGCTACGACGTCGTTATCGGCACCAATCTGATTGCCCGCTTGCCGCAATACGCTGGCAAGAGGCTGCGCAAGGCAACAGTTCCGGTTGTCGCCGACGCCAACGCCTGGGCGCACCATGGAGAAACCTTGAAGGAGGCCCTGGGCCGGGCGGACAAGGAGGTGGCGCTTTTCTCCGTCGAACCGGGCGAAGGCTCCAAAAGCTGGCGCAATCTGGAGGCACTCACCGACTGGATGCTTAATCTGGGCGTCGAACGCGGCGATCAGGTGATCGCCTTTGGCGGCGGCGTTGTCGGAGACCTCACTGGGTTCGCCAGCGCCATCCTGAAGCGCGGCTGCGGCTTCATTCAGGTGCCGACGACGCTTCTCGCCCAGGTTGACAGCTCGGTGGGTGGGAAGACGGCCATAAATGCAAAGAGCGGAAAGAACCTGATCGGGGCGTTTCACCAGCCCTCGCTTGTACTCGCGGACACGGGCGCGCTCGCAACCTTGCCGAGACGCGAGATGCAGGCGGGTTTTGCCGAAGTCATCAAATACGGCATTCTTGGCGACGCCGCATTCTTCGATTGGTGCTCCGCCAACGCCTCAGCGGTGATCAGCCACGACCCGGTGGCTCTCAATCAAGCGGTCGCCAAAAGCGTCGAGGCCAAAACGCGTATCGTTGCCGCGGATGAACGCGAATTGTCCGGGCGCCGCGCTCTGCTAAATCTGGGCCATACTTTCGGCCACGCTCTGGAAGCGGAGACAGGATTTTCCGACACGCTCTTGCACGGCGAAGCGGTCGCGCTCGGCATGGTGCTGGCGGCGCGGTATTCCGCGCGGCGTGGCGAGCTTTCGGACGAGGATGCCGAGCGCGTTGCCGCAGGTATCGCGGTTGCGGGGTTACGCGCCGAGATAAGCGCGCTGGAGCTAAAGTCCGACGGGCCGCGGCTCGTTGAGCACATGCGCCACGACAAGAAGATGGACGCGGGCACCCTCCCCTTCCTGTTGCTGCGCGCCATTGGCGAGGCCTACGTGGCGCACGATGTTATCCTCAGCGATGTTGCCGACTTCCTCGATCAGCAACTCCGGTCCAGGGTGAGCGCATGACCCGCTTTGTCGATCTATCGATCCCGATCACCAATGACGTGATATCCGACCCCGAAGTGATGCGTCCCCGAGTGACCTATATGACCCACGAAAGCACGTGGGAGCAGATTGCGATGTTCTTTCCGGGCCTGGAGAAAGACGATCTGCCCGACGGCGAAGGCTGGGCGGTCGAGACACTGGAACTTTCGACGCATAACGGCACCCATATGGATGCGCCGTGGCATTATCACTCGACAACCCATTCCGGGGCATCGCCCGCGCCCAGCATCGATGAAGCCCCGCTTGACCGGTTCTTCCGCCCCGGTGTGAAGCTTGACTTCTCCCACTTGCCCAGCGGTCATGTGGTCACAGCGGCGGAGCTTGAAGGCGCTTTTGAAACAATTGGTTACGAGCTTCAGCCCCTTGATATCGTCCTTATCCAATCAGGCGCGGTCTACGGGACCGAGGCCTTTACCGATCAGGGCGTTGGACTTGGCGCGGAAGCCACTTTGTGGCTGACCCAGCGTGAGATCGAAGTCGTCGGCACCGATGCGTGGAGTTGGGACGCGCCTTTCAGCCATACGGCCAGACGCTGGGCGCAAACGCGAGACCCGTCAATCATCTGGGAAGGGCACAAGGCGGGCCGGATCCGCCCCTATTACCAGATCGAGAAGCTTACCAACCTATCCACCCTGCCTTCGCATGGCTTCATGTTCAGCTGCTTCCCGGTCAAGATCGAACGCGCCAGCGCCGGTTGGATCCGCGCGGTCGCCCTGATCGAGGAATGACCGGCCGCGTCATAATCCTCAACGGCGTCAGCAGCGCCGGGAAAACGACGCTGGCGCGGCAAATCCAGAAAAGCGCGGAAGAAACCTGGCTACACATCGCGATGGACGCTTTTATCGCGACGCTTCCGGAAGGTCGGGAATTCGAACGCGATTGGTTCCCCATCGTAGAATTGGTTCGCGGCGCGAAGAGGTTGCCCTGCATCACCACCGAGAGATCTGGCGCGGCGCTGCTTGAGGAAATGCGTCATCTTGTTGCACGGCTGGCAAAGCGAGGCTTCAACGTCGTGGTTGATGAGGTCGCCGACCGCGAGACGATCGAGGACTATCGCTCGAAACTGAGATCTGTACCCAGCCTTGTGGTCAAGGTGGATGCGCCTCTGGACATCCTCAATCGCCGAGAGCGCGACCGCGGCGACCGCATCATCGGGTTGGCGCAAGAGCAACAGGCCCGCCTGCACAAGGATATCGACTACAATTTGGAGATCGAGACCCATGAGCAAGCGCCCGAAGCGCTTGCATCAAAGGTTCTTTCGCGAATGGGGAATTAGCTGGCCGTGCGGCTTTGCAGGTTGGCCACGGTCGCCTTGATCGGCGTGATGACAGAATCGTCGGCTCCCTCAGCCATCATGGCGTCGTGCTCTGAAAAGAGCGCCTCAATATCCGAGCGACGTTCAAGCAATGTGTGCGCAATCCCGGGGGCCAAGCTTTCGCCATCACCAATCTGCCCAAGCAAGGCGGCCAGATCGCTAGCCGTTGCTTCGCGCGGGGTGCGGAAAAACTGACCCTTGCGATCGAAATAACCCCGTCCGATTCTAGCCATTTCCATTCCTCCTCAAAGACCGCTGTCGGACACCGAGAAGTTACGAATCGACTCGGTTCCGATGCTGAATAGTCATCGATTAGGAGATTATTAGCCAGCCCTATTGTGCAGATTCGCCCACCGATATTCCCGGCGATAATGAAAATCAGCCACTTAGACGTTTCGGCGGATCAATTCGGAACATTCTACGCAAAAAGTGTTAACGCGGGCCTTGTCTGCCGATCAGACCTTGCAAACCGTCGGCCCGTCATTCGGTTCTAGTCGAGCTCGAGAATCACCGCATCAACGGCCAGGCTCTCGCCTTCACCCGCTCTGATCTTGGCGATGACCCCCTGTTTCTCGGCGCGAAGGATGTTCTCCATCTTCATCGCTTCAACGGTCGCTAGCGGTTGACCGGGCTGAACCGTTTCGCCTTCGCCAACATGCAATTTGACCAGCATGCCGGGCATCGGACAAATCAGCATCTTGGAAAGGTCGGGCGGTTCCTTTTCGATCATCCGGCCTTCGTGCTCTTTGAGGCTCAGCGGAAGCGCGAGAGCGCGGGTGGTTGCCCCCCGCGTCGTCACCTCCCAGTGCGCGCCATCGCGTTCCACGATCAGGCCGAAACGTTCACCATCGTCGTGCCATGCGCTCGCCTCAACCATACCGGGCATCCAATCGCAGCCACCCTCAATGCGATGCCCGTCAACCACGGCGTGACCCTCTCCCAAAAAGACTTCGTGCCGCGTGTCCCCGATCTTGACCATCCAGTCGGTGGTCACGCGATTGACGCCGCTCTGTCCGACGTCGCCATCAAGTTGTCCCGAGATCCTGCGTGCGCGGTTTTGCCAGGTGAATTCGTTGCCTGCGCAGATTGCGGCAAGCCTTCGTTGGAAGTCTTCACTGATGGGAGCACCGACAAACCCATCCGGATACTCCTCAGCGATAAAGCCTGTGGTGAGTTCGCCCGAACGAAAACGCCGATGCTGCATGATGGCCGAGAGGAAGTCGACATTGTGGCCCACACCCTTGATCCGAAACGCATCGAGCGCTTCGATTTGCAAGTCCGCAGCCTCTTCGCGCGTTGGCGCCCAGGTAATCAGCTTGGCGATCATCGGGTCGTAATAAATCGAGACCTCGCCGCCTTCGAACACACCATCGTCCACACGCACACTGCCCGCGCCATGAGCAACGCCGCGGCGCGGTTTGCCTGCGACTTCGATATCCTCGGTCAAGCCGGGAATGGTAGGCGAGTACTCGACCAAGCGGCCGGTCGACGGCAAGAAACCGCGATAGGGATCTTCGGCGTAGACCCGGTTTTCGATCGACCAGCCATCAATGCCGATATCGTCCTGGGTCAGGCTAAGCTCCTCTCCCGCTGCCACCCGGATCATCTGTTCGACCAGATCGATGCCCGTGATCGCCTCGGTGACGGGATGCTCCACCTGAAGCCGCGTGTTCATCTCCAGGAAGTAGAAGCTTTCGCCGGTCTTGTCGGCGCCGCTCACGATCAGTTCGACCGTTCCCGCCGAATGGTAATCCACCGCCTTGGCCAGAGCCACGCATTGTTCGCCCATCGCCTTGCGCATCTGCTCGGTCACAAAGGGCGATGGAGCTTCCTCGACCACTTTCTGGTGACGCCGCTGGATCGAGCATTCGCGCTCGTTCAAATACAGGACTCTCCCGTGCTTATCGCCAAGGATCTGGATCTCGATATGGCGCGGGTTCTCGATGAACTTCTCAATGAAGACCCGGTCATCGCCGAAGGAACTCAACCCTTCGCGTTTCGTCGCCTCAAAGCCCTCGCGCACATCGTTTTCGCTGTAGGCGAGGCGCATGCCTTTGCCACCGCCCCCGGCGCTGGCCTTCATCATCACCGGATAACCGATGTCGTTAGCGATTTCGACCGCGTGTTCGGTGTCGCGAATCTCGCCCACGAAACCGGGAACGACGTTTACGCCCGCCTCCTTCGCGAGCTTTTTTGACTCGATCTTGTCGCCCATGGCCGCAATGGCGCCGGCTGGCGGACCGATGAAAGCGATGCCTTCGGCCTCCAGCGCCTCGACGAAGCTCGCCCGCTCGGACAGAAAGCCGTAACCCGGATGCACCGCCTCGGCGCCTGTCTCCTTGCAAGCGGCGATGATCTTTTCCGGAAGCAAGTAACTTTCCGCCGCTGGAGAGGGGCCAATATGCACCGCCTCATCCGCCATCCGCACAAACGGCGCGTTGCGATCGGCGTCGGAGTACACTGCCACGCATGCGATACCCATTTTGCGCGCGGTCGTGATAACCCGGCAAGCAATCTCGCCGCGATTGGCAATCAGGATTTTCGAAAACAAAGGGGGCTCTCCCGGACCTTCTGACGTTTGTGGGTGCCTATGCCGTCTTGGCTGATGTCAGGCAACCACAGGTGTCCGGTCGAAACAAAGGGCGATGATCAGTCGGGGCTGTTTGCAAGCTCGATCAGTTCCTGCGTACGGGCCTTGGTGAGCGAGGTTTTGCACTGCGCAACCAACATAGGTTCAAGCGAGCCGCCGCGTACGGAGTAACCATCAACCCGGCAATGTGCATCGCGATAGGTCAGCCAAGCGCGCTGCGCTTCGAGTAGGCTTTCAAAATGACCGGGCCTTCCATCGCCATCGGGCTGGTACTTCTCAAAACTCGCATCACGCGCCTTCATCTTGGCCCGCACGATCGACCACTGCTCATTCAGCGCTTGATCCGCCGCCTCATATTCGCGCGCCGCACACCAGTTCATTTCCTGCTGGCTGGTCGGGTCTTCGCAGTTCCAGTCGGAGCCCGGAGGAACCGCGTAAGACCCTTGTCCGGCGGCCGCGAGCAGAACAAGTGTCACATAAGCATTCAGCATGTTGGCACCTTTTGGTGAGCGAATTCGTTCAATGCCGCTGCATAGGACAGAGCACCGCGCCGGTCACCTTCTCCGTCGATCAGGGTCTGCACAGCCTGCGAAAGCTTGCGTGCGTTCTCGGCGGTAAGATTAGCGAGCGGTTCGACATATACGCCAATGGTGAACAGGATCGCGCCGGTTTCGGGCAGGCGGCGCAGGGTCTGCCGCTCGGTCCGCACGAACAGAGTTTCGCCCGCGTTCTCGGGCGTGACGTGACCGAATTGGTCTTGCGCGTCGCCCTCGGCCAGCCATCTTCGCTCGGGCGTTGGGGCGATGAACCAGTTGCACCGGCCAAAGATGAGCCCCGGCCTTAGCGTGCTCATAAAGCGGTCTACTCCCGTCGCGAGTTGTTCTTCATAGCCCGTAATCGGCGCGTGAAGAGCGCGCAGGGTAAGGCCCAACTTGTCCTTGGGATGCCAATCGGTCGGCCACGCGACCGCCGCGCCAATCAGGCGATAAGGTTCCCCCGAAGTAGACTGGGTAAGCAAGCAAAGGTCTTCGTGCGTGTGATGAGCGACTTGGGGCAGCGCCGCCTGATCGAACGCAATCGGCACACCCAGCATTGCAGCCAGTTCACGGCCCGGCGCGTCTGACTGCGGCGTAATCTGAACACCCTCTGGCCATTCGGCAAAACCCTTTCGTCGCCCGGCCAGATCGGGATTGGGCTGCAACCACTCCTCTTCGCGCAAGCGCACGAGCCCCATTTTGAGCTGCCCTCCTCCGCGTGCTTTGGGAAGCAGTTCATTGACGCCGAAGCCGAAACCCACGGTTCAATCTTCAAGGCGGCGCGCTTCGAGATCCTCTTTGATCTGTTTGTCTGTCGCCAGGCGCTTGAACACGATCATGGATCCCGACCCTCCGATCAAAAACGCCCCTAGCAAAGCAACCCAGTTCCATGGGGTGGCAAGACTCGCAAGGCCCCACAGGCCCAAGGCCATAAAACCGAAGAAGACGATCGCGCGGAGCAGATACGCCACAGACTGTCCCTACCCAATCTGAGCTAGAGCTTGCGCCAGGTCCGCCTTGATATCCTCGATATGCTCTATGCCGACCGACAAACGCACCACGTCCGGTCCCGCACCCGCGGCCAGCAGCTCTTCCTCGGAAAGCTGGCTGTGAGTGGTCGAGGCCGGATGGATGATCAATGAACGGGTGTCACCAATATTTGCCAGGTGGCTGAAAAGCTTGACGTTTGAGACAAGCCGCACCCCCGCTTCGTAGCCTCCCTTTAGGCCAAAGGTGAACACCGATCCCGCGCGGCCACCCAGATATTTGTGCGCCAGTTCATGATAGGGATTGTCGCGCAGGCCAGCATAATTGACCCAGGCCACTTGCGGTTGTTCGACCAACCATTTGGCCAGCGCCAAAGCGTTCGCGCAGTGGCGCTCCATCCGCAGATGCAGCGTCTCCATGCCCGTCAGCGCGAGGAACGCGTTCATCGGCGCCATCGCCGGTCCAAGATCGCGCATCCCTAGAACGCGCGCTCCGATGATGAAGGCGATTGGTCCAACCGGTTCCAGCGCGTCAACCAGCACCGCTCCGTGATACGATCCATTGGGCTTGGTTAGCGAGGGATACTTGTCAGCGTGCGCCTTCCAATCGAATTGGCCGCTATCGACCAGCAGCCCGCCAATGGCGTTGCCGTGGCCGTTGAGGAACTTGGTCGCAGAGTGGACGACAATATCCGCGCCGTGTTCGAACGGACGGCACAAAGCCGGCGTCGCCATGGTGTTGTCGACCATCAGCGGCACCCCGCCCTCATGCGCAACCTCAGCGATCGCGGCGATATCGCTGACCACACCGCCGGGATTGGCGAGGCTTTCGATAAAGACGACGCGGGTCTTGTCATCCATCGCGGCGCGCACATTCTCGGGATCATCGGCATCGACAAAGCGCGCCTCCCAACCGAATTTCTGGATCGCTTCACCCAGCTGATTGAGCGAGCCGCCATAGAGCTTCTTGGCCGCGACGATGTTGCAGCCCGGCTCCATCAGGGTGTGAAAGGCGAGCAATTGCGCCGCATGGCCCGAAGCGCAGCCAAGAGCGCCAACGCCGCCTTCGAGCGCGGTGATCTTCTTCTCCAGCGCATCGTTAGTGGGGTTCATGATGCGCGAATAGATGTTACCGAACTCGGCTAGGCTGAAGAGGTTCGCGGCATGTTCCGCACTGTCGAACACGTAAGAACTGGTCTGATAGATCGGCGTGATCCGCGCATTGGTGGTCGGATCGGGCTCGCATCCGGCGTGCACGGCTAGCGTTTCGGGGCGCGTTTCGGGGGGAAGGTCTGTCAACTCATCAACTCCGTTCGCCCTGAGCTTGTCGGAGGGCCGTTCTCAATTCAAGACCGTCGCTCGGAGGAAGAGCGGTGCTTCGACAAGCTCAGCACGAACGGTACGAGCGAAGCTACTCCGCAGCCTCATCGATTACGCTTTCGAGTGGGGGCATGTTGTGGCCGAGCAGCGTCAGGATATCCGCCGCGCACTCGACCACGTTGGAGCCCGGGCCGTAAATACCCTGGACGCCCGCTTCGCGCAGGAAGTCATAGTCCTGAGGAGGGATCACGCCGCCAGCCGTAACCTTGATGTCAGCGCGACCGGCTTCTTTTAGGAGGCGGATAAGCTCGGGGATCAGAGTTTTGTGGCCCGCCGCAAGGCTGGACGCTCCAACCACGTCGACGTTATTCTCAAGCGCCATTGCGCAAGCCTCTTCCGGCGTCTGGAACAACGGACCGGAGACCACTTCAAAACCCATATCGCCAAACGCGCTCGCGATGACATTCGCGCCGCGATCATGGCCATCCTGACCCATCTTGGCGATCATGATGCGGGGCTTGCGACCCAGGCGACGCTCGACCGCGTCGACGCCGTTGGTGACCTGTTCCCAGCGCCGGTCGAACTCGTAAGCGGTCTTGTAGACGCCGCTGACCGGCTTGGGCGTTGCGTTGTGGCGTCCGAACACCTCTTCCATGGCGCTGGAGATTTCACCCAAAGTCGCGTCCTGACGCGCGGCGCCCACCGCCAGTTCGAGGACATTGCCCCCGGTCTTGCACCCTTCTGTAAGCGCGGCGAGCGCGGCGCGGCATGCGGCCTCATCCCGGTTCGCACGCACCCTCTCAATCCGCGCGATCTGATCCTTGCGAACCTTCGCGTTGTCGATATCCAGGGTCTCGATCAGCTCTTCTTCGGCCAACTGGTACTTGTTTACGCCAACAATCACCGTCTCGCCGCGATCGACCCTGGTCTGCTTTTCCGCCGCCGCGCGCTCGATCGCCGCCTTGGGCGCGCCTGAATCGACATACGCTGTCATCCCGCCTGCTTCCTCGACTTCGGCCATCAGTTTTTCGGCCTCCTCGAAGAGCGTCGCGGTCAGCGTTTCAATGTAGTGCGAGCCACCCAGCGGATCGACAACCTGCGTGATCCCGCTCTCTTCCTGCAACACCAGCTGCGTGTTGCGCGCAATGCGGGCAGAGAAGTCGGTCGGTAGCGCTATGGCCTCGTCTAGGGCGTTTGTGTGCAGGCTCTGTGTCCCACCCAGTGTCGCCGCCAAAGCCTCGATCGTGGTGCGGATGACATTGTTGTAAGGGTCCTGCTCCTGCAACGAGACGCCGGAGGTCTGGCAGTGGGTCCGCAGCATCTTGGAGCGTTCGGCTTTGGCGCCCAGATCGTCCATCACGCGGTACCACAGCGTTCGCGCAGCGCGCAGCTTGGCGATCTCCATGAAGAAGTTCATGCCGATGCCGAAGAAGAAGGACAGACGGCCCGCAAAGGCGTCGATATCGAGCCCAGTCGCCATCGCGCGCTTGGCGTATTCCTTGCCGTCGGCAATTGTGAAGGCCAGCTCCTGAACCGCGGTCGCTCCGGCCTCGTGCATGTGATAGCCGCTGATCGAAATACTGTTGAATTTTGGCATGTTGGCCGAGGTGTATGCGATGATATCGGAAATGATCCGCATGCTCGGCTCAGGCGGATAGATATAGGTGTTGCGGACCATGAACTCTTTCAAAATGTCGTTCTGGATGGTCCCGGAGAGCTTTTCGACCGCCACGCCCTGACGCTCGCCCGCGACGATGAAGAAGGCCATCACCGGGATCACCGCCCCGTTCATTGTCATCGACACGCTCATGGCGTCCAAGGGGATTTGGTCGAACAGCACTTCCATGTCCGCCACCGTGTCGATCGCTACGCCCGCCTTGCCGACATCGCCGACAACGCGCGGGTGATCGGAATCGTAGCCCCGGTGGGTGGCAAGATCGAAGGCGACGCTGAGGCCCTTTTGCCCAGCGGCCAGATTGCGGCGATAAAAAGCGTTCGATTCCTCGGCGGTCGAGAAGCCCGCATACTGCCGGATCGTCCACGGGCGCCCCGCATACATGCTGGCCTTCACGCCGCGCGTGAATGGAGCGAAACCGGGCAGACCCGGGTCCCAATCCGCGTGATCTTCCGCCGTGTAGAGCGGCTTGATCGGGAATCCTTCCGGAGTCTGCGTCGTGAGGTCGCGGCCTTTGGATTCCTTGTCGGCCAGCGCTTGCCAATCGGCGGGGGTCGGTTTGTCGGTCATTTTGTCTCAATACCCGTTCGGGCTGAGCCTGTCGAAGCCCTGCCCTTCTTTATTGCGGTGCGGATAGAGGGAAGTGCGGCCCTTCGACAAACTCAGGGCGAGCGGATGCGAGAACTACGCCCCCTTAAACTCAGCCTTGCGCTTTTGCAGGAAGGCCATGCCGCCTTCCATCGCGTCCGCCGTGGCGCCGGCCACACGCTGGCCCTCGGCTTCGGCGAGCATCACGTCGCTCACGCCGCCGTCGAGCGCAAGACCAATATTGCGCTTGATATGCTTGATCGCGACCGTGGGGCCGTTGGCGAGTTTCTCCGCAAGTGCGCGGGCCTCGTCCATCAACAATTCGTCGGCGACGCATTTGTAGATAAGGCCCCATTCCTCGGCCTGCTTGCCACCAATCTTCTCCCCCAGCATCATCATGCGCGTCGCGCGGGCGCGGCCGATCGCGCGCGTGAGCAACCAGGTCGAAGCGCCATCGGGCACAAGGCCGATATTGACGAAAGCCTGCAGGAAATAGGCGCGTTCCGCCGCGATGGTGAAATCCGCCGCAAGAGCGAGCGAGCAGCCCACACCCGCAGCCGGTCCGTTGACCGCGCAGATCACCGGCACTTCGGCGCGCAGGATCTGGTTGATCGCGGGGTTGTAATGCTGAGTGAGCGCCTGGTGCGATCCGCCCCTATTGCTGGGACTGTCCGATGTGGAGCGAGCCGCGAGGTCCGCGCCCGAGCAAAAGCCCTTGCCCTCGCCCGTAATCAGGACTGCGCGCGCGTCTCCCAGATCATAGAAGACCTGCCCGATTTCGTCCGCCATTTGCGGTGCCATAGCGTTGAGCCGATCCGGCTTGTTCAAGGTGATGGTGGTCAGGGGGCCATCGTTTTCGACGCGGATGTGTTCAAAGGTCACGGTTCTCTCCCAGAGGTTTCGTTTTGCAACTCGTGGAGCGATTGGCGCAGCTTGGCAATGCCCAATCTACCTTCGTCATTCCCGCGAAGGCGGGAATCCAGCTAAGCCCGGTGGCCGAACACAAAGGTCAGCTGGACCTCCGCCTGCGCGGGGGTGACGATAAGGAGTGGGAAAAAGTATCTAGTTCGACCAGTGCGCGTCGTCCTTGGGCGTTTCCATGATTTCGGTCAGCATGCCCTGCATATCCTTGGGGTGGACGAAGAAGATGGGCGTGCCGTGCGCCCCGATGCGCGTGGGACCAAGGATGCGCTTGCCCATCTCCTCGAACTCCGAGCGCGCCTCTTCGATATCGGGCACTTCGAAGCAGACATGATGCTGCCCGCCGAGCGGGTTCTTGGCGAGGAAGCCGGTGAGCGGGCTGTCGGGGCCGAGCGGTTCGATCAGCTCGATCTGGGTGCCGTCGGTGCCGTCCTCCCCTGGCGTATCGACGAAACAGACCTTCACTCCCTGCGCTTCGAGATCGAAAGGCTTGTGGATTGTGGTCGCGCCCATGACGTCGCGATAATGCGCGATGGAGTCTTCAATAGAAGGGGTGGCGTATCCCACGTGGTTCATTCGGCCTAGTTTCATTTCTTATTTCCTCACTCGTCATTGCGAGCGCAGCGAAGCGATCCAGAGCTTCGCGCGACGCTCTGGATCGCCGCGCCACTTCGCGGCTCGCAATGACGCGAATTCTAGCCCTGTGCAACATCCTCAAACAAATCGCGCCACATCGGGTTGTCGGCTTCGATCAGAGCGAGTTTCTTCTTTCGATTACCCGCCTTGATCTGTTTCTCGCGCAAGATGGCGGCATCCATCGTGTCGTGTTGTTCGAACCAGACGAGCCGCTTGCAGCCGTATCTCTTGCCAAACCCTTCGACGAGCCCCTCACGATGCTGCCACGCTCGTTTAGGCAGATCGGAGTTAACGCCCGTGTAAATCGTTCCGTTTCGCCCACTCGCCATGATGTAGACACACGGAAGTTTCTCGGAGGCCATCTAGACGCCTAACTTGTCATTGCGAGCGTAGCGAAGCAATCCAGAGCTTCGCGCACAACGATCTGGATTGCCGCGCCGCTTCGCGGCTCGCAATGACGGGGGTTGCGGCAGTTCGAGGTACGTTCACACACCAACCCATGCGAGAGCTATCAAGTACACGGCAAAGGGAACAGTCAGAAACCCAATCCCAACCGATAGGCTGAAACTGATCGGTTGCGCTTCGCGTTCCACTGGTTCGAAGAAGGGCCCAAGCTGATTAGTAGCAATCCCGCCTGCAAGCGAACGCAGCGACGACCGAACCGGAAAAGCGACGAGGACGATTACCAGGGCCGACCAGATAAGCTTAACAATCACAGCGGAATATTATCGTGCTTCTTCCAGGGGTTCTCCAACCGCTTGGACCGCAGCTTCCGCAGCCCCAGCGCGACACGACGCCGGGTCGAGTGCGGGTGGATCACCTCATCAATATAGCCCCGCTGCGCCGCCACGAAGGGGTTGGCGAAGCGGTCTTCGTATTCCTTGGTTTTCTCGGCGATCTTTCCAGGGTCATCGCGGTCTTTGCGGAAGATGATCTCCACCGCGCCTTTCGCGCCCATCACCGCGATCTCGGCAGTCGGCCAGGCGTAATTCAAGTCTCCGCGCAGGTGCTTTGAGGCCATCACGTCATACGCGCCGCCATAGGCCTTGCGGGTGATGATTGTGATCTTGGGCACGGTCGCCTCGGCGTAGGCGAACAGCAGTTTCGCGCCGTGCTTGATGATGCCGCCCAATTCCTGCGCGGTGCCGGGCAGGAAGCCGGGAACATCGACAAAAGTCACGATCGGGATTTCGAACGCGTCGCAGAAGCGCACGAAGCGCGCGGCTTTCTTGGAGCTGGCGATGTCGAGCACGCCCGCCAGCACCATGGGCTGGTTCGCGACAACGCCCACCGTGCGTCCTTCCACCCGGCCAAAGCCGCAGATGATGTTCGCCGCATGCGCGGGCTGGATCTCGAAGAAATCCCCCTCGTCCAGGGTCTTCTGGATCACCTCATGCATGTCATAGGGCTGGTTGGCGTTGTCGGGGATCAGCGTGTCGAGTGAGTATTCCAGACGGTCCCACGGATCGTTCGTGGGGATTTCCGGGCCCATCTCGCCGGTCGCCTCGGGGCGGTTGGAGAGCGGCAGGTAATCGAAGAAACGCCGCGTCGCGAGCAGCGCCTCGACATCGTTCTCGTAGGCGACATCGGCGACGGAAGTCTTGGTCGTGTGCGTGATCGCACCGCCCAGTTCCTCTTGCGTGACCACCTCGTTGGTGACGGTCTTCACCACGTCCGGGCCGGTCACGAACATGTAGGAACTGTCTTTCACCATGAAGATAAAATCGGTCATTGCCGGGGAGTACACCGCGCCCCCTGCGCACGGGCCCATGATTAGGCTGATCTGCGGGACGACGCCCGACGCGAGCACGTTGCGCTGAAAGACCTCCGCATATCCGCCAAGCGAGGCCACGCCTTCCTGAATGCGCGCGCCGCCTGAATCGTTGAGGCCGATGACGGGCGCGCCGACCTTCATTGCCGTGTCCATGATCTTGCAGATCTTCTCCGCATGGCGCTTTGACAGCGAACCACCAAACACGGTGAAGTCCTGGCTGAAGACATAGACGAGGCGGCCATTGATCGTCCCGCTGCCCGTCACAACCCCATCGCCGGGGATCTTCTGCTTCTCCATCCCGAAATCGACGCAGTCGTGTTCGACATAGGTGTCGACTTCTTCAAAGCTGCCTTCGTCAAGCAGAACGTCGAGCCGTTCGCGCGCGGTCAGTTTACCCTTCGCGTGCTGCGCGTCGATGCGCTTTTGCCCGCCACCCAGTTTGGCGGCTTCGCGGCGGCGTTCCATTTCGGCGATATTGGCGGACATTCTCGCTCCCTTGCCTTAAGCAACAATCGCGAAGGGCGTTGCCTCAGCAAGCGGCAAGCGTCAACGTATTGGCGGAAGGTTAAGCGCTTGGCGACACGAACGGACTGCCTGATCGTCGGTGGAGGAATTGCCGGGCTCTCGCTCGCCGCGCGGCTCTCGAGAAGTCTGCGCGTGACCGTGCTCGAAGCGGAGAGCGCGCCCGGCTACCATGCCTCCGGACGCAGCGTCGCCTTCGCGCATTTCGGGTTGGGAGAGCGGATCGTGCGCAGTCTGACCGCGGCAAGCCTCCGCGAGTTCGAGAGGACGCGCGGCAAATCAGGCGATCCGATCACAAGAATCCACCCGGCGCTGCATATTGCGCGCAAATGTGAGATGGGCGCGCTGGATGACTTGGCCGCAGTGCACGAACGCTTCGGATGCCGCTTCGATCGGCTGACGGGGGAACAGGCGGCCCAGGCCTTCCCGGCGCTTTCGACCGGGCCGGATAAGGTGCATGCCGCGATCCTCGACCAAGGCTCGCTCAAGCTTGACACCGATGCGATGCTGCAGCGCCACATTGCCGAGATCGTGGCAAGCGGCGGCGATATCGTGGCTGGCGCGCGGGTCACAGCGCTAGAGCACTCCGGTGACGAATGGGAGGTCGCGAGTACCCGGGGCGCATTTCGGTGCCTGCGCGTCGTAAACGCCGCGGGGGCTTGGGTGGACGAGGTCGCCAAGCTTGCAGGATGCACGCCAATCGAGATTGAACCGCGCCGCCGCACGGTGATCACCCTTGCCGGTCCGCCGGATACCGATGTCTCGCGCTGGCCGTTCGTCAAGACGGTGGGCGAGGGGTTTTATATCCTGCCCGAAGGCTCGGGTCGCCTGCTTGCCTCTTCGATGGACCAGACCCCGAGCGCGCCCTGCGACGCCGCCGCCGATGAGCTTGACATTGCCATCGCCGCTGACCGGATCGTCAACGCAACCTCGCTCAAGATCCAGCGCATCGAACACTCATGGGCGGGCCTGCGCAGCTTCGCAAGGGACGAACTGCCGCTCATCGGCGAAGCGGACGGTGCACCGGGCTTCTTCTGGTATGCGGGCCAAGGCGGGTTTGGCTTCCAGACCTCGCCTGCGCTTTCACGCGTGGGGGAAGCGGCGGTTCTCGGGCTTGCTTTCCCTGCGGATCTAGCGGAGCTGGATCTCGCTTTCAGCGACTTTGCTCCCGAGCGCCTTGCGGCCTGACAAGCACCCGCGACGATAAAGGACATAGGCCCGAAGTCGAGCGTCCAAGGGTTCGATCCCGTTCGCGCGCTGGCGACAGACTGCCCTGCCATTTCCGCTGCGAACTACTTAAGCAGAACCAGTTCTTCGGCCATGGTCGGATGGATCGCCGTGGTCGCGTCGAAGTCGGCTTTAGTCAGGCCAGCCTTCACGGCAACGGCTGCCGCCTGCATGATCTCCGGGCTTTCGGGGCCGATCATATGCACGCCGACGATCCTGTCATTCGCTGCGTCGACGATCATCTTGTAAAGCCCGCGCTCACTGCGCCCGGCGACCACATTCTTCATCGGACGAAAATCGGATTGATAAACGCGGATGTTGCCCAGGCGATTGCGCGCTTCACCCTCCGTCATACCCACAGCGGCGATCGGGGGGTGGCTGAAGACAGCGCTGGGAATGCACGAATGGTCAACCGCGTAGGGCTCGCCAGGGCCGAACACGCTGTCGGCAAACGCCTGCCCTTCGCGAATGGCGACCGGGGTCAGCTGCACGCGGTCCGTCACATCGCCCACCGCGTAGATGTAATCGACGGTGGTCTTCGAGAACGCGTCGACCTTGATCTCACCATTCTCGCCAAGCTCCACGCCCACCTTTTCCAGACCCAGCCCATCCGTGTTCGGAACGCGGCCCGTGGCGATCATTACCTGATCGAACACGCGCTCGTCATGACCCGTCATTTTTACGAGCAGCGTTCCGTCGTCCTGCTTGCGGACATATTCAAAGTCGACGTTGAAGCAAAACTCGATTCCCTTGGTGAGGCTGATCTGGAGAAGCCGGTCGCGCAGAGCCGCGTCGTAGCCGCGCAAGATCACATCGGAGCGGTTGGCGATCGTCACTTTGCTGCCGAACTCATTGAATATACCGGCAAATTCGTTGGCAATGTAGCCGCCACCGGCGATCAGGATGCGCCTGGGCACCTCATCGAGATGGAACGCCTCGTTCGATGTGATGCAATGTTCGTTGCCTTCAAATTCGGGCTTGTGCGGCGTTGCTCCGGTGGCCACCAGGATGTACTTCGCGGTCAGAACCCGGCCGCAGGCGAGCGTAATCTCATGATCGCCAGTGATCTCCGCGCGCTCTTTGAAAACGGTCACATCGTGATTTGACAAGGTCTCGCCGTAAAGACCTTCAAGCCGGGTCACATCGCTCTGCACGTGATCGCGCAGCTTCACCCAATCAAAACTCTTGCCCTCAACTGTCCAACCGAAATGGGTAGCGTCCTCAAGATCCTCGGCAAAATGGGCGCCGTACACCAGCATCTTCTTGGGCACGCAGCCCCGAATCACGCAGGTCCCGCCGACCCGATACTCCTCGGCGGCTGCGACCTTCGCGCCATGCGCTGCCGCGATACGGCTCGCGCGCACACCTCCTGAGCCTATGCCAATCGTGAAGAGGTCGTAATCGTAGTCCTGCTCGGCCATGGTTCGCGCTCCGGTAGATCTCCGGGAAGCCGTATGGCCGCGCTTGGTGTCGAAGCCAACCGTCAGGTTTCGAGAAACAAGCCGTTGTTCTGCAACAGCTGATACGATTTCGTATCCTCGATCTGAATGAGATCGGGGTTTTGAACGCCCGTGTTGCGCTTCAGCAGGTAATGCACCGCCTTCTTGGTGCCCTCTCCGATGCCGGTCAGCGCGACCATCACATCGGGATCGTGGTCGAGCACTCGGTCGAACAGCATCGAGGTGTTCATCGGATCAAAGCCGAAACCAAGGAAGCCGAGCCGTTTGCCCGACGCGATCTCCGCCATGAGAAAACTGGAGAAACGCTTATCGCGGTTGCGTTCCGAGGCTGTGTAGAAACCTTTGGCGAGCGCCAGCCAGTCTTCGGGCTCCTGATTCCCCCATTCGCACGGCTCGCCCGAGCCGAAGATCCAGGGAAGCGTGCCAGGGCTGCCATAGGGGTGAACAATGCGCAGATGCGTGCCGACCAGCAAGCGCGCCTCTTCCATGTCCATGCCGAACGCCATGCTCACCACCCAGGGCAGGTAGTGCTCGATCGCGCGGTCGTAATTGAAGCAGACGATCGAAAGCTTGTCGAAACAGGTTTCCGCCTGCGCGCGCGGCACGCCTTTCGTGATCAGCTGGCCGAGTTGGAACAGCCAGTTCTCCGAACCGCGCAGCGGCAAGTCGCCCGCATCACGCGGCTCCACCGCGAGCGTCGACTTCGCCTCATTCTGAAGGGTGTAATAGGCGAGCGCAATCTTGCCCGCCGCGATGACGTCGGCGTTGTTGCTGCCATACTGTTCGAGAACCGCGTCTATGGACGTGGTGACGCGGCTTGCCTGCTTGATTGTGCGGCCCGCTTCCAGAAGGGCGTCATAGGTGGTTCCCAATCGCTCGGCGTTCTCTTCGAAGATGGCGGCCAAAGCCACCATGTCGCGGGTCTGGACTTGCGACCCCAAGCGATCGAAATCGAAACCGGCGGCGATACGATTGAGAAGCTCCGCCCCATCGGGCATCTCGATTTCACAATTCGCACCTGCGCCGACAACCAGTGTGGTTTCCGTCCTGATCATGGCGCGCGCGACTCCTATTGCTCCTGACCGGCACTCGTTTGGCGGTCCGAGAGATAGGATCCACGCGGTTAAGATAAGGTAAGGTGAACGCCCTTGGGATCAGGGCGCCTCAACCCTGTCGGCGCCCGCCGCCAGGCCGACTGCGTCGATCTCGACCGCCAGCGCCTCGACGCCGTCCGGCACCCGCCTGGCCACCGCCCGGCGCGCCGGGGCGCTTGCCCTGCGGCTTCCCCTTGCGCGCAGGATGCTTGGCGGCGGGCTTGCGCTTGGATGCATCGTTGCCTTTGGCAGAGCCCACAGGTTTTGCTCTCACCTTCTTCTTTGAAACGCGCGTGGCCCCGCGCGGCGGCGGTTTGGTCGGCCCCACCCCTTCGACGACAGCGCGGAAGTTCTCAGGCAGATCGAGCCGGTCGAGACTGGCGCCGGTGGTCTTCTGGATGTCCTTGAGATAAGCGCGCTCATCCTCCGCGCAAAAGGCAATGGCCACCCCGTCTCGGCCAGCCCGCGCCGTTCGACCAATGCGGTGGACGTATTGCTCGGGCACATTGGGGAGTTCGAAATTGATGACGTGGCTGACGCCTGGGATATCGATGCCGCGCGCGGCGACATCCGTTGCGACCAAAATCTTGGTCTTGCCGCGTTTGAACTCATCAAGCGCCCGCAAGCGCTGACCCTGCGTCTTATTACCATGGATGGCGTTGGCCTGGATACCCGCTCGGCTGAGTCTTTTCACCACGCGGTCAGCGCCGTGTTTGGTGCGGGTAAAGATCAGGACGAGATCGAACTCACCGGGAACACGGTGCCGTCCGGAAAGGATCAATTCCAGCAGCGCGCTCTTTTCATCCTGCTGCACCATGAAAAGAAACTGTTCGATGCGCTCGGCGGTGGTGCTTTCGGGCGTGACCGAGACCTGCACGGGATTATGGCAATAGCCCGACACAAGCTCGCGGATTTGCTTGGGCATCGTCGCGCTGAAGAACAGTGTCTGGCGCTCCTTGGGCACAAGCTGGTTGATCCGGCGCAGCGCGTGGATGAAGCCAAGGTCGAGCATCTGATCGGCTTCGTCGAGCACGAGGACTTCAACGCCCGATAAGTTGAAGGCCTTCTGATCTATGAGATCAAGCAAGCGGCCGGGAGTCGCGACAAGAATATCGGTGCCGCGATGGAGCTTGTTGCGGTCTTTGTTGACGCTGGTGCCACCGACGATCGATTGGACCTTCAATCCGGCCAGAGCGCCATAATCCTTGGCGCTTGCGGCGATCTGCCCGGCAAGCTCGCGCGTGGGGACGAGCACCAGCATGCGGCACGATTTGAACGGAATCCGGTTGTCCGCTTCGCGCAGGCGGTCAATGCCCGGCAGCATGAACGCGGCGGTCTTGCCCGTTCCCGTCTGGGCGATGCCCAGCAGGTCGCGCCCTTCCAAGACTGGCGGGATCGCCTGTTCCTGTATCGGCGTCGGGGTCGAATAGCCCTTGAGGTCAAGCGCCTGGAGAACGGGCTGCGAGAGCCCAAGGTCGGAAAACTGTATCATCTAAGCTCGCACATATCGGCGCGGCGCCGGGCGGACACAGTGTCGCGCCAACGATCGCGGGGGTGTTCAAGAAACCGCCCGCGTGAAAAGGGAAGTTGTATCGGAATATCGCCCGGAAAGCCGCAGGGCGCGTCTGGCCAAAAAGCCGTGCGCCGCTTCACGCTGACCCATGGTCCGGAAGTGCGCGGCAAATGGGTGCAGCAGCGGCTTTTGTCAATCCCGACCTAATCCTTAAGGTAGCCGTCGCTGCCCATCATCATCTCAAACCCGATGGCGGTTTTGTACGTTCCCTCGACGGGCTGACCGCTTGCATCGCGCGCCGGGTCAAACACCATCGTCTCCAGCAGCGGGCGACACAGAGCCAAACGCGTCGCCTTGCGCCGGAACCGCCGCGAGAGCGCGCAATCCGTCGGCTTGCCCTCAGGATCGACCGTCAGGGTGGCGTGCAGATCCTGTGAGAGGAGCCTTTGACGCCACGCCGCAGCCTTGAGGTCGCTCAGGCCGTCAAACGCTATGAGGCGAGGGCCACGACCCGGATCTGCGACGGTAAGAAACGCGCTGATGCACTCGCGCAGCTCCTCGCGGGCCTGATCGTACCCCGTCATAGTAAGGGCGTGCACCTTGCTGCCGGTTGTGAGTTCGAGGCGCTCAGCCTTGCTGTCATCGAGCACGGCGAAAAACGGACCAATGGGAGTGCCCGTTCCCGTCTTCTGAAGGTATTCTCCAAGCGCATCCCCGCTGTCCGTCAAGACGAGGTCCTGCGCATCAACGCGCACCGCTATCCGCAGGTCCCGCATCTGAGCGCGGCTGTATCCTTCAAGGATAGCACCGTTGATCCGGTAGGATCGATCCGCGCTGTCGAGTTCCAGTTCAAACAGGACTGCGCCCGCTGGGCGATGGAACTGCAAGACGCAGCGGCCATCGCTTGTCTCCGCCATCCAGCCTGAAGGTTCCTCGGCCAAGGCGGCGAACGAAAAAGCGCCAGCAATAACCGCCAGCCCTATCCGTGTCGCTTTCGAAACGCGATCGAGAATTGAGTGGATCAATCAAATTCCTCGCTCAAATCCTCATAAGACAAATGCGCGCGATATGACCCCTCGACCGCCTCGTTCTGGGCGTTGCGCGCCGGCTCGAAGGTGTAATGGGCCATTGCGATTTCGCACAGCTTCTGGTTGACGTAATTCTTGCGGAAGCGGTTCACGACTTCGCAATCCGATGCGTGCCCTTGCGTGTCGACCGTCATGTCAAGCTCCACCGCTGGCCGCCAGACCCGCATGCGGCGGGACGCCTTCAGGAAGTCAAAGCCGCCATCAAAAGCAACCATCTTGGCCGGGGTCGGCTTCGCGGCGACGGCGGGCGATTCAGGCACAGGCGAAGCGATCGGAGCTCTCAACCCTGCCGGTTGGTCAACCGGCCCGCAAGCGAGCGCCGCGCAGGCAACGGGAAGAGTTAACATGGCGGGCATAGAGCGACCTTCCGAGATTGGTTCCGTTAAGATTGCGGCAACAATACGCAAAACCCCAAGGGGTGCAAATTGGGTCACAAAACTGCGGCTTCACGAAACAAAAGTACAAAGGTGTGCCGCTTGTGCGAACCGCATCCCTTGAGCGTGCCACGATGATTCCAAAACGAGTCACGCGATCGAAGTCATGACACACAAACCGGCGAATCGCGCTTTGGAATCATCCCTTCTCGCCTTCGAAGGAGGCTCGAACGTCAATCCGTGACAAAATGAGCGTGGCCGGAATGTCACTTTCGATGGCCTGAACCCAGCGCACTCGCGGCGTTTGTCCGACAAAAAGGCAGTTCGTCGTCAAGAACGCTTCACACACACCTGATCGCGCCCACCTTCTGTCGTTCAGCGCAATCCAGCCGCTTCCATCGCCGCCTCGGTGCTAGGATCGAAATCCCCCTCGCCCGCGTCGATACGTTTGGCAATAGCTTTGCCGAGCTCAACGCCGAACTGATCAAACGGATTGATCCCCAACAGCACAGCGTTCGCAAACGTCCGGTGCTCATGAAATGCAATCAGCGCGCCGAGCGTCGCGGGGTCGAGATCGTCGAGCAGGAACAGCGTCGAGGGACGGTCTCCCGGATAGGCGCGCGCTGCATCCTCGCTCGCTTTGCCCGCCATCAACGCTGCGCCTTGCGCAAGGCAGTTAAGCACCAGCGTGCGATGATGAACCGGATCAAGGGCATCGCCTGGCGCGGCGCTGACAACGAAGTCGACCGGCACGAGATGCGTGCCCTGATGCAAGAGCTGAAAGACCGCGTGCTGCGCGTCGGTGCCCACCCCGCCCCATGTGATAACGGCAGTAGGGTCATCGACAGGCTCGCCTTCAGCGCTCACCGCCTTGCCGTTCGATTCCATCTCAAGCTGCTGAAGGTAGGCGGGAAACAGAGCAAGACGCTCATCATAGGCGAACACAGCGCGCGTCTGACAACCGCGAAGGCGCGCATAGTATTGATCGGCGAACGCCGCGAGCAACGGCACGTTGGCGCGGCCATCGGTCTCGCGAAAGTGGGTGTCGATCGCCCGCGCACCGCCGAGAAACTCGCGAAATTCCTCCATGCCGATAGCAAGCGCAACGGGAAATCCGATGCTCGACCACAGCGAGTAGCGCCCGCCCACGCTCTCCGGAAACGGGAGGATACGCGTTTCGTCAACGCCCCATTCGACCGCTCTTTCAGGGCTGGCCGTAAGCGCCACGACGCGCCCGCTCGGATCGGCGACGCCTTCCTTTTCGAGCCAGGCAAGCGCGCTCGCCGCGTTGGTCATGGTCTCGATGGTCGTGAAAGTCTTCGACGCGATCGCGATCAGCGTGGTGGCCGGATCGCAGGCGGCAAAAGCACGCTCAAGCGCGAGGCCGTCGATGTTGGAGACAACGTGCACATCGACCTTCGCAAGATCGCGCGTCAAAGCGTCGATCGCCAGAGCCGGGCCAAGGGCGGACCCGCCGATCCCGATGTGAATGAGATGTTTGACTTCGCCCAGAACGCCTTCATGGATCGCCTCGACAAGCATGCCCATGCGCGCAAGGAGCGCCGCCGCCTCTTCGGTGTCCGCCTCGGTCCCGCTGCCGCGCATCGCACCGTGACTTGCCGGACGTCCTTCCGTGGAATTCACGATTGCGCCCGAAAACAACGCCTCGCGCTTGTACGAAAAGCCGCTCGCTTCAGCCAGGGTCTCAAAGGCCTCGAGCGCCGCGTCATCGAGATGGGTCTTGGAAAAATCGACCCGCATGCCTACCGTCTCGCCCTCGGCGCTAGGCCATTCGAGGCGTCGCGTCAGCTTTTCAACGCGCTTGCCATCCGCTTCGAACAACGCCCCCAGCGTTCGCGTTTCAAGCGTTTTCAGACCTTGCCAGGCCTCTTCGACTGTCTTGACCGGATCCACCATGAAGCCGCAATCCCCTTTGCGCGATGATCAATGCGCGCGTAAGGGTGCACTCGATGGATGTTAAGCCCCAAACTGATCCAATGTCCCGGTCAGCGACGAATGATGCAGCCGGAGCGTGGAACGGATCCTCCGCATCAGCCACCACCGCTCCCGGCTCTGATGTCCAGAAACCCGACAGCCTTCTGGGCTTCGCCTGGTTTCTGGTAAAACTGGTCCTTGCCGTCCTGATATTGCGCAGTTTCATCTTTTCGCCCTTCTCGATCCCGTCCGACAGCATGCTGCCAAAGCTGTGGCAGGGCGACTACTTCATCGCGAGCAAATGGCCCTACGGCTACTCACGCTATTCCCTGCCCTTCAACGCGCCGCTTATCCCGGGACGCATCCTTGCAAGCGCGCCGAAGCGCGGGGACGTTGTTGTCTTCAAACACCCGATAAGTCAGGAAGACTACATCAAACGTGTAATCGGCCTTCCGGGCGACACGATCGGGATGGTCAACGGACGCGTCGTGCTAAACGGCACGCCCCTTGCGCAAGAACAGGCAGGCAATTTTGCCATCCCTTTGACCGCGATCGATGGATGCCCGTCAGGCGAGTGGCGCGAGCGCGGGCTTTCGGGTGAGCCCGACTGCCTGATCGAGCGGTCGCGGGAAACCTTGCCGAACGGTCGCACGCAAAGTGTGCTCGATTTCGCGATGATCCCGCAGGATAACATGGCTCCGGTCACCGTACCCGACGACAGCGTGTTCGTGATGGGCGATCACCGCGACCGGTCCGCTGACAGCCGTTTTCCCGCCGAGGCGCAGCTTGGGGTCGGCATGGTTCCGATCGTCAATCTGGTCGGACGCGCGGAGTTCATCGTCTGGTCGACCGATGGCAGCGCGGAGTGGATCAAGCCGTGGACATGGTTCACCGCCGCGCGCTGGGACCGGATCGGCACGGGTTTGTGAGCGCTGGCGAGGAATGAGTTCGCAGTCCGCACAGCTACCCGAGGACACCCGCGCGTGGCTCACCGGCCAGGGGTTTGCCGTGGTGGATGAAAGGCCCTGGCTCGACGCCCTCACCCATGGCAGTTTCAACGGCAGCGTGTCGCCAAAGAGCGCGCGCGCGGACACGGGCGACTATCAGCGGCTCGAATTTCTGGGCGACCGGGTTCTGGGCCTTGCGGTCGCAAGCTGGCTCTACCGCGCGGGCGACGCGCCCGAGGGCCAGCTGTCTCAGCGCCTGAATGCCCTGGTCAGCGGCGCGACGTGCGCGCGCATCGCTCGCGCTATCGGCCTGCCCGATCACGTTCGCTTGGGCAAACAGGCGCGCGAGGATGGCGGGGCGGACAGCGACAACATTCTCGGCGATGTGATGGAAGCGCTTATCGGCGCGTGCTTCCTTGAGCACGGCTATGACGCCGCCCGCGCTGTCATCTACGACCTGTGGGCCGAAGAGCTGATCGGCAATGCGGGCAAGGCCAAGCATCCCAAGAGCGCGCTTCAGGAATGGGCGGCGCACAACCGACGCGCGATGCCTTCTTATGAGGTGATCGATCGCAGCGGGCCGGATCACGCGATGCGCTTTACCGTCGAGGTCTCGATCGCGTCGCTGGGCGCGGCGCGCGGCACGGCGAGCAGCAAGGGCGAGGCGGAAAAGCGCGCGGCTGAAGCCTTTATGGAGGAGTTCGGGTGATTGGAAATGAGGTACCCAAGAGGTGCGGCGTCGTCGCCGTCATCGGCGCGCCCAACGCGGGCAAATCCACTCTCGTAAACCAGCTCGTCGGCCAGAAGGTCGCGATCACCAGCGCCAAGGCGCAGACCACGCGCGCGCGAATGCTGGGCATCGCTTTGTTTGCGACGGTGCAGATGATCCTGGTCGACACGCCCGGTATCTTCGCGCCCAGGCGTCGGCTCGACCGGGCGATGGTGAGCGCCGCGTGGGAGGGCACGGTGAGCGCGGACGCGATCCTGCTGATCGTCGATCCGATCAAGCAGCGCCGCCATGAATTGGAACCCATTCTCGAAGCGCTGGACAAACGGCCAGAGCGCAAGATTCTGGTGTTGAACAAGGTCGATAAGGCCAAGAAGGAGCCGCTCCTCGCGCTCGCGCAGGAGTTTTCGCAGCGCGTCGACTTCGAAGAGATATTCTTCGTCTCCGCGCTAACCGGCGAAGGCGTTCCCGAGATGAAGGAAGCGCTCGCCAAGATGATGCCCGAGGGGCCGTGGATGTATCCCGAAGACCAGGTTTCCGATGCTTCCGAACGCCTGCTCGCCGCCGAGATCACTCGCGAACAGCTCTACGCGCAACTGCATGAGGAACTGCCCTACGACACCGCGGTGCGGCCCGAGCTTTACAAGCACCGCCCTGATGGGAGCCTGGAGATCCACCAGCAGATTGTAGTTGCGCGCGAAACGCAGCGACCGATTGTGCTCGGCAAAGGCGGGCAGAAGATCAAGGCCATCGGCGAAGCGGCACGCAAGGAGTTGGCCGAGGTGCTGGGTGTGAAAGTGCACCTGTTCCTGCATGTGAAGGTGCTGGAGCGGTGGAGCGAGGATAAGGAGGTGTTCGAGGAAATGGGGCTGGATTGGGTGAAGTGATGGGCGCGGTCGATGTGGAAGCATACGCGCCTGCGAAAAGGGACGCGGACCGAGACAAACCACTGCCAATGGAAACACCAAAAGGCCCGGCGATCCAATACGGAATTGGGGCATTCTTGGCGGTGCTCGCCGTAGAACTGTTAATCCCGCTAATCGGTTTTTGGTGGGCGGGACTTGCAACGATCGCGCTAGGTGCCGCAATTGGATGGTACGATACGAGGACCGCTTGGGACGCTCACCATCGAGCCTTCCAAGCGCGCTATGACCATTATCGGCGGATGAACAAGTAGTCCGTCATCCCGGACTTGATCCGGGATTCAGAGCGGTTTCACGTTCGGTTTGCAATTAACGCGAGCCGACGCCCTGGATCCCAGCCTTCGCTGGGATGACGTTGAGGGAGGCCGGAGAGTACGGCGCGCTACCCCTGCCCCAGCTTCTCCAGTTTGGCCCTCAGCGCGCCTTCGTCGAACGGCTTCACGATGTAATCGTCGGCCCCGGCGCCGATCCCTTCGTGGATGTCTTTCGCCTCGCCGTTGGAGGTGCAGAAGACCACGATGGGCTCTTTCGGCGTCGGGATGGCGCGCAGGCGGCGCACGAATTCGATCCCGTCCATCTCGGGCATGTTCCAATCGGTCAACACCAAAGCGGGCATCGCTTTCTTGCAGCGCGCGAGCGCTTCCTCGCCATCCTGCGCCTCGACCGGGACGTAGCCCAGCGACTTGGCGATCTTGGAGGACACTTTACGCATCACGCGACTGTCATCGACGATCAGACAGACCTTGGCGGTCGGGGCCGAGGACGCTGTTTCCGTGTCGAAACGGTCACGCATGGCCTTGGCGGCCTGCACCACCGCGTCGGTCTGCGCGCTTGCGGGAGCCTCACTCGGTTGCGGGCGCGGCGGTGCGCCCAGCGCTTTCTCGACATCGGCGGGCGTTTCAACCGGCTGCGCGTTCTCAGGCTCTTCGCCGAGTTGCTCGGCCAGCGATGGTTTCGCTTCCGCTCGGGATGCGCCCGGTTCCTGTTGCGCCCCGGTCTCAGGGCTCGGCTTGGGGCCGTTGCGGCGTTTGATCAGATGTTGAATGGCTCCGTCTCCCCGTGCAATGAGGCGAAGTCATCCGCCTCTTCGTAGAGCAGGCCAGCGTCATCGATGGCGTGGTCAGCGCCCTCTTGCTCGCCGCTCGGGTTTCCTTTGATTTCGCCAGGCGTGATCCGGACATGCAGATACGGCATCCAGACATCGCCGAATTCCGCTTTCTGGTACCAGACGTCCAGAACATCATAGCTCGCCCACATACCGTCGGGCTCGCGCAGGCGAATGCCTTCGCCGATACGCGGCACCGCGGCAAAGCGGATCCGTGCCTGGCTCTGATGGGTCTCGTTCTGGACTTCGATTTCGATCACAGCTTGGGTCCCTGGTCTGTGATCGGGTCTAAGGGACAATACTAAAGGAATTCCCAACGCGGCTAAGCTGTTGGTAAATAGGCGGTTACACGCCGTTAGCTGGACTTGCCAAGGGCTGGAAATCGCAGCCCTTTTGGACGCACACTATTTTGCGGAGACCTTCTTTTTCGCCGGCGATTTTCTCGATGCCGGCTTTTTGGCCGCAGCCTTCTTCTTGGCGGGCGCCTTCTTGCGCTTCTTCTTGGCCGGGCCCTTGGCCGCGCGTTCGTCAATCAGCGCCACCGCCTGTTCAGCGGTTACATCCTCCGGCTTCACCTCCTTGGGGATAGTGGCGTTGGTGGTTCCATCGGTAACGTAGGGGCCGTAGCGCCCGGGCATTACCCTGATCTCCCCGCCGCTTGTCGGGTGTTCGCCCAAGGTCTTTATCGGCTCGGCCTTCTGCCGCCCTCCACCCTTGCGGTTAGCCGCCTCCGCGAGGAGCACGACCGCCTGGTTCATACCGGTCTCGAACACCTCGCGTGTGTGCGACAGCTTGGCGTATTTGCCATCGTGGCGAAGGTAAGGACCGTAGCGACCAATCGCGGCTTCGATTTCCTTGCCCGTCTCCGGATGCGCGCCGATGATGCGGGGCAGGTCGAGCAACTTCACCGCCCAGTCGAGATCGAAATCGTCGAGGTCCTTCGGGATCGAGGCCCGCTTCTTCGCGTCCTCGACTTCCATTTCGACATAGGGGCCAAAGCGACCGGACTTGCGATGGATCTGCGCGCCGGTTTCGGGGTGGGTTCCCATCAGGCCGTCTTCGGCCGGGTCCGAGCCATCGGCACCCGGCTGAGCGAAGCGGCGGGTGTATTTGCACTCGGGGTAGTTGCGGCATGCGACGAACGCACCAAACCGCCCGCCTCTTAATGAGAGACGACCACCCTCGCGCCCTTCCTGCTCACACAGCGGGCAATGGCGCGGATCCTTGCCGTCCGCGCGCGGCGGAAACAGGTAATCGGAGAGATATTCGTCAAGAACCTCGGTCACCTCCGAGGGCAGCTTTTCCATCACCTCTTCGGTTTTCGGTTTGAAATCGCGCCAAAACTTTCCGAGCAAATCCTTGTAGTTTTCGCGCCCGTCCGAAACGATGTCGAGCTCGTCTTCCAGTTCAGCGGTGAAATCGTAGGCGACGTAGTTCGGGAAGAACCGTTCAAGGAAAGAGGTCAGCAGCCGCCCGCTCTCCTCGGCAAAAAAGCGCTTGCTCTCCACGCGCACATAGGCGCGGTCGCGCAGCGTCTGAATGGTCGAGGCGTAGGTCGAAGGCCGCCCGATGCCGAGCTCCTCGAGCCGCTTGACCAGCGAGGCTTCGGAGAAGCGGGGCGGTGGCTGGGTGAAGTGCTGGGTCGCCTCGACGCCGGTCTTGGCGGGCATGTCGCCGCTCTTGAGGAAGGGAAGCAGGCCGTCCTCATCCTCTTCCTTGTCGTCGATGCCTTCCTGATAGACCGCGAAATAGCCGGGAAAGACGACCACTTGCCCCGTCGCGCGCAGTTCGTGCTGGCCGGTCGCATCGCGCAGCGTCACCGTGGTGCGCTCAAGCTGAGCGGTCGACATCTGGCTCGCCATGGCGCGCTTCCAGATGAGCGAATAGAGCTTCGCCTCATCCCCGCTCCCAAAGCGGTCTTTCGAAAAGTCCGTCGGCCGGATTGCCTCGTGCGCTTCTTGCGCATTCTTGGCCTTGGTGGCGTAGTAGCGCGGTTTTTCGGGGCAGTAGCTCGCGTCGTAACGCTCGCCGATCGCCTGGCGGCACGCCGCGATAGCGGAATTGTCCATCTGCACGCCGTCGGTCCGCATGTAGGTGATCGCGCCCGCTTCGTAGAGGCGCTGCGCGGTGCTCATTGTCTGGCTCGCGGAAAAGCCGAGTTTACGTGCGGCCTCCTGCTGCATGGTCGAGGTCGTGAAGGGAGGCGCCGGGTTGCGTTTGAGAGGCTTCTTCTCGACCTCCTCGACTGTGAAGCGCGCGGCTTCGACCGCGGTCTTGGCTTCCATCGCGATGCCTTCGTGGCCAAGGCTGAGTTTGTCGAGCTTTTCGCCCTTGTACCTGACGAGACGCGCGTCGAACTGTGTCGAATCGTGCTCCAGATGCGCAAGGACCGACCAGTATTCGTCTGGCTTGAACGCTTCGATCTCGCGCTCGCGCTCGACGATCAGGCGCAGCGCCACCGATTGCACGCGGCCCGCAGACTTGGCGCCCGGCAGTTTGCGCCAGAGCACCGGTGAGAGCGTAAAGCCAAACAGATAGTCAAGCGCGCGGCGGCCCAGATACGCATCGATCAGATCCTGATCGAGATTGCGCGGGCTTTTCATCGCCTCGGTCACCGCCGTCTTCGTGATCGCGTTGAAGGTAACCCGCTCAACCTCGGCGGGCAGAGCGCGCCGCTTCTTCAAAAGGTCGAGCACGTGCCAGCTGATCGCCTCGCCTTCGCGGTCGGGGTCCGTGGCGAGAACCAGCCTGTCCGCCCCCTTGGCCGCGTCGGCGATGGCTTTGACCTGTTCGCGGTTACGCTTGTCGGAATAGACCTCCCAGTCCATCGCGAAGTCTTCGTCGGGCCGAACGCTGCCGTCCTTGGGCGGCAGATCGCGGACGTGACCGTAAGAGGCGAGAACCTTGTAGTCCTTGCCCAGATACTTCTCGATGGTCTTCGCCTTGGCCGGCGATTCAACGATGACAAGCTGCATGGTGGGTCTGCGGGGTCCTTACACGTGTGCGTACGCGCGAGGGTGGCGGGGGTTTCCTCGCCGCGTCAAGAGGGCCATCTAAAGCGCTTGTAGCAGAATGTAAGCCCCGATCAGTGTCGCAGCGGGCAGGAATTTGTCGATCAGGCGGCGCCAGAGTGGCTTGAATTCGGCCCCGCCCCAAAACAGCATGGCGATAGCCGACACGGCGGCAAAGAACACAAGCAAGACCTGCACAAGTATGGCGATGACAGTGATGGCGAAGGTTCCGAGACTGTCCATAGGTGCGCCTGGAACGCAGATCACCGCCAACCAAAAGGCAAGCTGAAACACTACCATTGCGGCCACGCACCGCTCGCTTACGCTGCGCTTTGACCAGAGTACGGACATCGCCTCGATTACTCCTGCTCAGTCAGCGATCAGGCCTCTTGACCAAAGTCCGGTGGCAGGATGCAGCGTCCGGCGTCGTATTGGCCCACGCTGCGGATTACCTCGTCCTTTTCCGGTTCGATCCGGCGTCCGGAAATCTGGCTATCGATCACTCGCCGCAGAAGCTGGTCGAGCCGGGTGACGAGATAGCAATCGATCGCAGGAGGCGCTTTGGGATTGCCGATCCCGCTGTCTTCCGTGAGGAAAGTGTAGCGCGACTGGGTCATCGCCGCCATCGCGCGCATCACATATTCGGCGGTGTCGGCAACGCCCGATGCGCCCACGGGCACGATATGGACCCGATGTTGACGCAGGTGCTCCGCCGCGCGCCAGGTCATCGCAATATCGTGATTGTGCGGCGGGGCGTCCGCCACCAGAAGCAGCGTCTTCACCGCATTCTCGCGCCATTCCTGACCGGCCGCGCGAATGAGCGCCTCCTGCATCGCCTCGGGGTAATCGCCCCCACCCTGCGCGCGCTGCGCGGCGAGGTGCTTTTGCGCGCCGATGATGTCCGATCCGAACCCGAAGGTGCGGGTCACAAACGCATCGCCCTGATCGCGGTAGAACGTGAAACCGATTTGAATATCGAGATCCTTGTGCCGGTCTTTCAGGTCATCGACGATGCTGGCCAGCTCGGCCTGAAGATAGCTGAGCTCATCGGACATCGAGCCGGTCACATCGACGACAAGCGCCAGATCAAGCCTGGTCACCGCGCGGGTGGGAGCCTTGTGGGTAATCGTGATCGTCTGGCTGCCCGGTTCCTGTGAAACCCGCACCTTTCGCCACCGGCTGGAGCCCGCTCTGATCCAGACATCCTCGCTCAATCGATCATGTTCGGGAAAGAACACGACCCTGCCGTCAGCCACGGTCTCAAACTTGAGCGAATTGCCATCCGCGCAGCGCAGTTCCACCGCCTCGAAGGGCATCGCCTGCCCCTTCGCGTCGCGCACTTCGACAGTGAGCATGCGGCTTGTGTCGACGCGCGGCAAATCGCGCACTTCCTGCCCGACATTGCTCTTGCGAACATAGTCGGCGTAGAGTTCGGGATTGAGAAGATCATCGTGCTCGCCCGCTGTGAGAAGGCCCGATTGCGGCGTGGGTCCGGGCGGCCTGGGTGGCATGGGCGGGCGGATGATGCCTGCCACCGGTGAGTCCACGCTGGGTGAAAGGCTTTCGTCAGATGCGCTGTCGCCCCCGATCCGAGAGGCGGTTACCACGACACTATCTCCGTCCGATGCGCTCTCTGCCATGGCGGCGGGAGGCGGTGGAGGCGACGCCATCACAGCGCTGTCCACCTCCGCCCCGCGCCTCGCGCGTGTCGGGCGCTCTTGACCCTTCTGGTTTTCGGTCTCGGGCCCAAGATCCGGAAGCGCGGCGGGCAGGCGGCAATATCCCTCGCGCGGAGCGGGTTCGGGCGGCGCGTCTTGCGCAAACGAAGCGCTTCCAAATCCCGGAGCCAACAGCGCCAGCGAACACAGAACACCAACCGATTTCCGCATGAAAAAGCCTCCCCGACGCGCCCAAAAGCGCCGCACTTATTCAGGGATAAGTTGCGCTTTATGAACGTCAGGTGATGCCGTGAGCGCGTCAACCCACCCTGCTGACCGTACCGCCCTCGTGCCGCTCAAGCTCTCCGGCAAGCTCCAGTTCGAGCAGCATCATGTGTACCCTCGCCGCGCTTTCACCCGATTGGCGGATCAATTCATCGACCCCGATCGGCGCCTTGGTCAGAAGCTTGCCAACATCACCGCTGTGATCGGCCTTCGCCTCGCCCCATTCCATTTGGCGAAGCTCCGCATAATCAAAGGGGTGCTTATCCTCGCCCAACTGGAACGTGGACCGGGGCGCGCCCGTAAAGCCTTCAAGCAGTTCGATAACGTCATCGACCGACTGGACCAGAACCGCGCCGTCGCGGATCAGCTGATTGGCGCCCAAAGAGCGCGTGTCGAGCGGGGAACCGGGAATGGCCATGACTTCGCGGCCCGCTTCGCCCGCCAGCCGCGCGGTGATAAGCGTGCCCGATTTGGGCGCGGCTTCGACCACCAGAGTGCCGCTGGCCAGCCCGGCGATGATCCGGTTGCGGCTGGGGAAATGGCGCCCCCTTGGCTCGGTGCCCGGCGGCTGTTCGGCGATCAGCAGGCCGCTAGTGGCGATCCGCTCTTGAAGGTCGCCATGTTCTGGCGGGTACGCGATATCGATCCCGCTGGCGATCACGCCAATGGTCTTGGGGAAAGCCCCTTCATGGCTCGCCCCGTCGATCCCGCGCGCAAGGCCCGAGACCACGGTAAAGCCCGCCTGCGCCAGTTGCGCGGACCAATCGCGCGCCAGCTTTACCGACGCGGCCGAGGCGTTGCGCGCTCCGACCATCGCGACGCACGGGCCGCTCGCCAGCGTCAGATCGCCCCGGCACGTGAGGATCGGCGGCGCGCTCTCAATCTCTCCCAGCAGCGCCGGGTATTCGGGCTGATCGTGGAACAGATAGCGTGCGTTTGCGGCGATCACACCCTCGATCTCTCGCTCCGCCTTGTCCTTTGGCGTGATCGTGTATTTGCCTCCACGCCGCGTCACCAGGTCGGGCAGCGCGTCAATCGCGGCCTCGGCGTCGCCATAGCGCGCGAGCATCATGCGATAGCTGACCGGGCCGATATTGGGCGAGCGAAGCAGCCGAATGCGCGCGAAGGCTTCGTCCTGCGAGACGCTCAAGGCTTCGATGCCTTCTGGCCCGATCCGATCTTGGGTTCCTGTCCCGCAAACAGCCGCTTGATGTTCTCATTGTGCTTGATCACCACGATGATCTGTATCGCAAGGAACGGGAGAAAGAACGGCGCGAGCGCATCGAGACCAAGAAATGGGGCCAGAAAGGCCGCAACCGCTGCAAAACTGACCGCGCTGAGCGAGGCGATCGAGGAGGTGCGGGTGAGCGCTATCGCTCCGGCCCAGACGGCGCCGCAAAGAAGGAACAGCGGCCAGTACAGCGCGCCGCACACGCCCGCCGCCGTCGCAAACCCCTTGCCGCCCTTGAATGCAAGCCACGGCGTGTAGCAATGGCCCGCAACCGCTCCGACCGCTGCAACTCCCTCTGTTCCCGGCCAAAGCGTCCCGGCAAGCAGGACCGCGGCTAAGCCCTTGCCCGCGTCGAGCAGAACCGTAGCGAGCGCGAGCCCCTTGTTCCCGGTGCGCAGCACGTTGGTCGCGCCGATGGAACCGCTGCCGATCTTCCGCACATCGCCGAGACCGGCGAGGCTGGTGAGGATTAGGCCGAAGGGGATTGACCCGAGCGCAAAGCCGAGCGCGGCTGCGATAAGTAGGTTCATGATCCCATCCACTCCCGTTCTCGCCCGAGCGGCGTGTCAAACCGCTCTTCTTGCTCTTTGAACCTGCTCTAAAAGTAAGTACGGCCCTTCGACAAGCGTATCGGCAACTTTGGGGCGAACGGAAAGCTTCATTTTGATCCCATCCTCACCCGTTCTGCTGTTCGATTCCGGTGTCGGCGGGCTGACCGTTTACGACGCCTTGCGCGAAGCCCTGCCCGCCGCGCCGGTGATCTACACGGCGGACTACGCTGGCATACCATACGGCAAGAAGACCGAGGCGGAGGTCGCCGCGCGTGTTGCAGGCTTGCTGGGCCGAATGGCGGAGCGCTGGCAGCCGCGCCTTGCCTGCATCGCCTGCAACACCGCGAGCACGATTGCGCTGGGCATGGTGCGCGAGGTTCTGGAGATACCGATTGTCGGCACGGTTCCGGCGATAAAGCCGGCGGCGGGCGTCACCTCCAGCGGCGCCATTGCGTTGGTCGGGACGGCAGCGACCATCCGCCAGCCCTATGTCGACGATCTTGAATCGCGCTTTGCTTCGGACAAGCGCCTCGTTCGGATCGCCGCGCCCGATCTGGTCGAACTGGCGGAAGCCAAGCTGCGCGGTCGGCCCGTCGATTTGGCGCCGATTAAGCGGGTTGCGGACCAGATAGCCGGGACACCGTCGCCCGGTGCGGTCGATACAATCGTGCTCGCCTGCACCCATTTCCCGCTGCTGACGGACGAGTTTGCGCACGTCTTCGGGTCCTCGGTTACGCTCGTCGACGGGGCGCAGGGCATCGCGCGGCGCATCGCCCATCTTGTCGAAGGCCAGAGCTTTGCCCCGCAGGCCGCAAACCGATTTGTCGTCACCGGCCCGGTCGAAACCGCCGCAGGACTGGAAGCTGCCTTGGCCGAGCGCGGGTTTGGTCCGGTCGAGAGTTTCAACGCCTAGCCAAAGCTCTTGCCCAAGCGGGCCGATCGCTTGCAAAGATCGCGATGGCGTTACCGATCACCATGACCTAATTAACCCATGAAACATTTCTGTGCGTCACAGGTTATGACAAGGATCAATGGGATCACCGCGCAGCCCCGCCCGGTCTGCGCCTCAGCAAGAGCATGCAAGACGTGAATTACGATCAGATCTTTGATTCTGCGATTGATCGCCTCCATGAAGAGGGGCGTTACCGCGTCTTCATCGATATCCTGCGCAACAAGGGCGCCTATCCCAACGCGCGCTGTTTTCACGGCCATAACGGGCCAAAGCCGATCACGGTGTGGTGCTCGAACGACTATCTCGCCATGGGTCAACACGACAAGGTTATCGGCGCTATGGAAGAGGCGCTGCACGATGTCGGCGCGGGCTCCGGCGGCACGCGCAATATCGGCGGCAACACGCATCTGCATGTCGAGCTTGAACACGAACTCGCCGATCTTCATGGCAAGGAAGGCGCGCTGCTCTTTACCAGCGGCTATGTGTCGAACGATGCAACGCTCTCGACTTTGGGCAAGCTGTTGCCGGGATGCGTGATCTTTTCCGACGAGCTGAACCACGCCAGCATGATCGCCGGTATCCGCAATTCCGGCTGCGAGAAGCGCATCTATCGCCACAACGATACGCGTCATCTCGAAGAGCTTTTGGCCGCCGAGGACGCCGAGACGCCCAAGGTGATCGCCTTTGAAAGCGTCTATTCGATGGAAGGCGACACCGCGCCGGTCCACGCCATCTGCGACCTCGCGGAGAAGTACAACGCGCTCACCTATATCGACGAAGTGCACGCGGTCGGAATGTATGGCGCGCGCGGTGGTGGCATTTCGGAGCGCGACAACGCCGCGCACCGGATCGACATTATCGAGGGCACGCTGGGCAAGGCATTCGGTGTGATGGGCGGCTATATCACGGCGGAGAAGCGGATTATCGACTGCATCCGCTCCTATGCGCCGGGCTTCATCTTTACGACGTCGCTCTCGCCCGTTCTGGTCGCGGGTGTGCTGGCCTCGGTCAAGCACCTCAAGGGTTCCAGCGTGGAGCGCCGCGCGCAGCAGGCGGCGGCCGCGATGCTCAAGCTCAAGCTTGCCGAAGCGGGTCTGCCGGTGATGGATTCCACCACCCACATCGTCCCTTTGATGGTGGGCGATCCGGTGCACGCCAAGAAGATCAGCGACATCCTGCTCGCCGAATACGGCGTCTATGTGCAGCCCATCAATTTCCCCACCGTGCCGCGCGGCACCGAGCGCCTGCGCTTCACCCCCGGCCCGCACCACACCGAAGAGATGATGGACGAGCTGACGCAGGCGCTGGTCGAGATCTGGGACCGGTTGGACCTGAGCTTGCGCGAGGCGGCTTAGGGAGGCACACTCTTGCCCAAACCACGCAGCAGGCGGCGGAATGGGAGAGAGATGATGGCCACCACCTTTGATCGTGCGCAGCTCGACACAGGCGCGCTCACTATCAAGCCGATGACGCCCGCGATTGGTGCTGAAATACTCGAGATCGATCTGGGCGCGCCCGACATTGCCGAGTGCGTGCCCGATATCCGCGCGGCTCTGCTGAAGCACGGGGTGATCTTCTTTCGCGATCAGGATCTGACACACGAACAGCACATCGCCTTTGCGCGCCATTTTGGCGATCTCGAAATCCATCCGGCCACGCCCAAGGACCAGCCCAATCCCGAGGTTCTGCGCATCGCGCACGGACCCGACAGTCGAGGCCAGGAGAATCAGTGGCACTCCGATGTGACCTGGCGCGAATGCCCTTCCTTGGGATCGATCCTGCTGGCGCGCGAAGTGCCGGAATGCGGCGGCGATACGCTGTTCGCCAACATGCACCTCGCATACGAGCGCCTGTCCGAGCCGATGAAGCGCCATTGCGAGAGCCTCACCGCCGTCCACGACATCGCGCGCGTCTTTGCCAAACGGCTGGGCAAGGCGCCCGAGGACCTGCACGACAAGTACCCACCCATGCGCCACCCGGTGATCCGCACGCATCCCGAAACCGGCGAGCGGGTGATCTACGTCAACACCGCCTTCACCAGCCATATCGAAGGCCTGTCCGCCAGCGAAAGCCGCTGGCTGCTCGATCACCTCTTCGCCACCGCCGCCGACGCGGAGATCCAGTGCCGCTTCCGCTGGAAAGCGGGCTCGATCGCGTTCTGGGACAACCGCGTGTGCCAGCATCTCGCGGTCTCCGACTACTTCCCGGCCCGGCGCGTTATGGAACGGGTGACGGTCGCGGGCGACAAGCCCTACTTTGCCCCCTGAAGCGGTCCGTTCCGTAGCGTTCTTTGCGCCTGCGCCGTGCTGCGCTAGCTCTCCGCAAACGCATGGATTCGGAAGAGAGACACGTGGCCTTTGAACTCGGCAACCCAGACCAGACCTTTGCGCAAGTCGTGCACGGGCGCCGCTCCATTCGCGGCTATCTCGACAAGCCGGTGCCCAAGGAGCTGATCGCCGAAATCCTGGCCATGGCGATGCGATCGCCCACCAGCATGAACACCCAGCCCTGGCACTTTCACGTGATCACGGGCGAGCCGCTCGATCGCATTCGCAAGGGCAACACCGAGCGCATTCTGGCGGGCGAGCCGGACAGCCGGGAATTCCGCCGCGGCGAACCCTTCGCCGGGGTGCATCGTGAGCGCCAGATCGAGGTCGCCAAGCAGCTGTTCGCGGAAATGGGGATAGCGCGCGACGACAAGGAGGCGCGCCAGGACTGGGTGCTGCGCGGCTTTCGCCAGTTCGACGCGCCGGTCTGTGTGATCGTCGCCTATGACCGCGAACTTTCGACCAGCGATGACACCGCGTTCGACTGCGGCGCGGCGACCACTGCGCTCGTCAACGCGGCGTGGTCCAAGGGGCTTGGCTGCGTGATCAATTCACAAGGCATCATGCAAAGCCCGGTGGTGCGCGAACACGCAGGAATCCCGGACGATCAGGTGATCATGAAAGCGGTGGCCATGGGCTGGCCCGACCCCGACTTCCCCGCCAATCAGGTCTATTCCAACCGCAAACCAATCGAAGAAGCGGTGCGGTTTGTGGGGTTTGACTAGCTCTGGCCCTGCTGGACTTCGGCGATCAGTTCGATGATCATCGGTTTGACCTGCTCGACAAAGCCCACGATGTTTTCGCGCTGGTCATCGATATACTTCAGGAATTGGTCGGCCTTTTCAGGATCGTAGCCGCCAGCCATTGCCTCTTTGCTTCTGCCGCGCGCGACCTCCACATTGTCCATGATCGGGCGCAGCTTGCCGAGGATCAGTTCATCGATTGGCCCGATGCTCTGCTGCGGGTGGAGCGGCAGGCCCATTGCCGATGCGGTGGCCTCGTCCAGCGGCAGATAGGTGGTGTTCCACTCATCGTAAGGCATCAGCTTCATGGCGCGGATCAGCCAGTTGCCAAACGATGTGTTGAGCACGCCCTCTCCGCAAATAAAGAACGGGCGGATCTGGTTATGTCCGTATTTCTCCAACAGGCTCGCCTCCAACTGGCAGCGGCGTTCCTCTTGGCGGGAAAGCGATTCCTGCACCATGCGATCAAAATCTTCGGCCTGCGGGATGATGTTCCTCTCATCATCGGGGCCAAAGCCCAGGTCGCGCAGAAATTTGCCCTGCTCACCTTCGAAGACCGCTTTTGGAATGGCGCGGACCTTCCCATCGTCGTCGCGACTGGGTTGCGGAAAGTCAGGATGCCGAGGCGCTGAGCGCGGCTGGACGCGCTGGCGCGCCTGCGGCTCGGCGACCCTCTTGCGCCCGAATTGCTTCTTTCCAAACATCGCAAACCCTTCGAACTTTCCCGAAGGGCATGCGTTAGGTCATGTTGGTTTATGAAAAGGAAATTCGGGTCATTTTTGGCAGATCGACCGGCAACCGCCTAATTCGCCGCGCCCTTTGTGTTCACCACCAGGATATCCGAATCCAGAAAGCGCAGCATATCGCTGGTGTTGCTGCCCAGCGTGGCCTTGCGGAAGCCCGTCTCACCGTGGCTGCCCAGCGCGACGAGCGCGTCGGGATACATCTTGAGCGCTTCCCTTACCGCGTCATAGGCGCCGCCCCGCACCAGGCTTGTGGTGGCCTCAGCAAGGCGCGGCTCGTGCTCTGCCAGCTTCTGCACGAACTCTTCAAGCCGCTTGGCGTCGATGCCTTGCGTCTCGTCCGCCACATAACCATCGCGCTGAAACCCCTCGAAAGGCACATGCCATGCGTGCGTGATATGAACACTCGCTTCGGGAAACATGCGCGCCGCTTCGATAATGGCGTGCGCGGACCCGCGTGAGAAGTCCGTTCCCGCGACGATCTGCTTGTACGCCTCGCGGGTGCGCTTCTTGACGATCAAGACGGGCTTTGTGGTGTGGCGCAGAACGTAATCGACCGCCGTCCCGAGGAAAAAATCCCCGAAGGAGTTATACCGAGCCGGTCCGATCAGGAGCATCCCGGCATCGGAGTTTTCGCAGGCCTCGGCAATCGCCACGGGGGGTGAGCCTTCCGGGTAGAGATATTCGATCGGGCCGCCGCCCTGATCGGTCCCGGCCGGATAGCCGACACACTGTTCCATCCGCCAGTTGAGCTCTTCCATCGTCGGCGCGTTCTTCTTGGCCGCTTCCATGGCATAGACAAAGCGGATCGGCTGCTTGGTGTCGCGGCCCAATTGAAGCGCGCGATCGATGGCGCGGTCAGCGCGCGAAGAAAAGTCCGTGGCAACAAGGATATAGGGTTTTGTCATGATGCCTCCTCAAGTCTTGAAAACACCCTAGCACCAAAACGTCCAGCTGATTTGACAATTGTCAAAAATTTTGGACGAGCGCCGGGCGGTCAGGGATTCCGATGAACTACCCGGTGCGCCCTAGCGAAGCGACACCACGTTATCCGCCACAGGACGCTCGCGCGAGCCATCGAACAGGCTCATCATCGGCTCATTTTCCACCACAACGCTCAGAGCATCGCCATAGCCGTTGAAACCGGTCTTCATCGCAGCGCCATAGGCGCCAAGCATGCCGATTTCGATGTAGTCGCCCGCTTGAATATCGCCGGGCAGCGGAAAGGGGCCCGCCATGAAGTCGGCATCATCGCATGTCGGCCCATAGAAGGCGAAATCCTCGATCGGGTCGCGCAGATCGTCCTCAAGCGCCTCGACCGGGAAGCGCCAATCGACATGCGCCGCGTCGTAAAGCGCGCCGTAAGCGCCATCATTGATGAAAAGCTCTTGCCCGCGGCGCTTGGTCACCTGAACGATCATCGACGAATACTCGGCGCACAGCGCGCGACCCGGCTCACACCACAGCTCCGCGTTGTAAGCGACGGGCAGGTTCTCGAAATGCTGGTTGATGATCGCAAAATAGTCTTCGAGCGGCGGCGGCTCCATTCCGGGATAGACGCTCGGAAAGCCGCCGCCGACATCGATCATGTCGATCACCACGCTAGCCTCGGCAATAGCGGCGCGGGTGCGATCGAGCGCCTGTACGAAGGCAAACGGCGTCATCGCCTGGCTTCCGACGTGGAAGCACACACCCAGCCAGTCGCTGTGCTGGCGCGCTTCCTGCAACAGCGCCGGAGCCTCGGTCAGATCGCAACCGAACTTGGCGGCCAGGCTAAGCTGAGCGTGCTCGCTCGAAACGCGCAGGCGCACGCACAGGCGCAGATCGCGCGCCTCCTCGCCCGTTTCCGGATCGCGGCACGACTCAATAATCTTTTCCAGCTCTTCGCGCGTATCGAGCGAGAAGGTTTTCACCTTGTGCTGGAAATAGGCCTCGCGAATCGCGCTCTTCGTCTTGATCGGATGCATGAAGCACAGCTGGGCTTGCGGCAGACACGCGCGCACAAGGCGCACCTCGGCGATCGAGGCGACATCGTAATGGGTGACGCCCGCCTCCCACAGGATCTTAATCAGATCGGGTGCGGGGTTGGCCTTGACCGCGTAGAGCACCTTGCCCGGAAACTTCTCGATGAAGAAGCGGGCGGCGCGGCGCGCGGCGTGCGGGCGATTGAGGATGACCGGTTCGTCCGGCGCTAGGGCGCGGACTACAGATCGAGCGTCAGGATAGGTGTGCAACTCAAGGGACCCCCAGAGGTTTAGCTGTTGAACCAAACGGTTGAGGCTGCCTTGCGGTTAAGTGTCCCCACCCTTTTTTCAGGGTTCGGCAGCGGAAGCGCGAGGTATGTTCGTCACCCGCGCTTTGCAAGAAAAATCGTCGCGCGCCGCAATGGTTCCGCGCGTTTTCCGGTTACGGCTGCATTCGCTCAGAACGCAACACGCGGTGTCTGATCGACCGTGCCGCGCTCGCTGTCGTCGAGGCGGTTGAAATCGGCTTGCTTGAAACCGAGAAGACCAGCGAACAGCACCGCCGGAAACGCCTCGCGCGCGGTGTTGAAACGAGCCACAGCCGCGTTGAGGGCGCGCCGGGCGGCGGCCAGCTTATCCTCAACGTCAGCCAGTTCGCGCTGCAAGTCCTGAAAGTTGGCGCTCGCCTTGAGTTCAGGATAGGCCTCACCCAACGCCAGCAGGTTGCCGAGGGCAGCGCTCAGCCCCTGTTCGGCGGCGCTGTTGGGTTCGCCATCGGCCGCCGCGTTGCGCGCGGCGATAACCGCCTCAAGCGTGCTCGCCTCATGCCCGGCATAGCCCTTCACCGTCTCGACCAGGTTGGGAATGAGATCGTGACGCTGGCGCAATTGCGCGTCGATATCAGCGACCCCCTGACGCACATTCTGTCGCAGCCCGACGAGCTGGTTGTAGATCCCGATGATCAGGAACACGACCACGACGGCAATGACAAGCAGCGCGGAGGTCCAGAACCAACCAAAAATTTCGACCATTATCACACCCCTGTTTTAACCTTCGGTAGGTATACTAGGGCAAACAGGTTAAAGGAAGGCGATCCGCCCGGCGCGGCTGTCGAAAGCGGATCAGGAGGGGGCGAATGCGAGCGGATGTCAACGCGCTGATGGCCGGTGAACTGGGCCAATGGCTGGCGGACCAGTCCGCCATGCGCGACGCCGCGCGCGAGAAGGCGCGGTGGCGCTGGACCTGGGGGGCGGCGCTTGCGATGATACCGCTCGCGCTGGTGTGGTTCGGGCCGAGCGGTCTGGGGGCCTTTCGTGCGATCGTGACGATGGCGGCTGTCGCAGGTGTTGGCGTTTGGGGCTATTTGCCGATCGCCCAGGCGACGAAGGCCATCAAGGTCGGGATCAATTCCGGCATCGCCAAGAGCCTTGGCATTTCCTACGCGCACGACGTTGAGGCTGGCGCGGAATTCGAGGCTGCAAAGACCTACGGTCTGGTGCCAGGTTACGACCGCAAGAAGCTGGAAGATCGATGGTTTGGCCGGCTCGAAAATCACCGCTTCAGCCTTTATGAAACGCATCTGGAAAGAAGGCGCGGCAGCGGCAAGAACCGGCGCTGGGTAACCGTCTTTCGCGGCGCCCTGATCGACATGGAGTTTGGCCGCGATTTTCGCTCGACAACGCTGCTTCAGCGCGCCGGGAAGCATCGCAAATGGCTTGGGCTTGGCGGCGCGAAGGACGAGGTGAGCTTTGCCGGCCATCACCTTGCGCGGGTCGATCAGGTGCATCCCGCCTTCGAAGACGTGTTTGACCTTTACAGCGACGATCCGGTCGAAGCGCGGGTTCTCGCTCACCCCTCCTATGTCGAGCACCTGCTTGCGCTGGAGCGCGCGTTCAAGGGCGATGCCGTGCGCGCGCTGTTCCATCGCGGCGAGGTGGTCATCGCGGTTGAGAGCGGCAAGCTGTTCGAAAGCGGGTCCATCATCGAAGAGGACGATCGGCGCAAGGTCGAAGAGGCGGCGGAACAGTTCGGGAGCCTTGCCAAGCTTGCCCTGGCGATCAACCAGAACGAGCGCGGGCGCGCGATCGGCTCGGCTGGCCCCGATAACGCGCGCGCTCTGGACGCGGCCACGGGCGTTCACCGCAGCGCCTTCGGCCGCAAGCGCTAGCGCTGGCGCGTCAGCTCAACCGGTCGCGAAAATCCTCGTATTCGAAGCGCTTGACGCATTCGAGCGCGTCGGTCTCTGAGTCCCACAGCCACAGGCTCGGCAATTGCACCCCGTTGAAAGTGTTGGTCTTCACCATCGAATAATGCGCCTGGTCGAGGAAGGCGAAGCGCGCGCCCGCTTCGGCGGGCACCGGCAGCCGGTATTCGCCGATCACATCGCCCGCCAGACAGGACGGGCCGCCCAGGCGAATGGGCACGCTGTCGTCCGTGAGCTCGCCCAGCATGGCCGGACGATAGGGCGCTTCAAGCACGTCGGGCATGTGGCAGGTCGCGCTGATATCGGTGATGCCCACAGGTCCTTCGTTGAACATCGTATCGAGCAACGTGCCCACCAGAATGCCCGCGTCCAACGCCACCGTTTCGCCGGGTTCGAGGATGATTTCAGCGCCGGTATCCTCGGCGGCGTCCTTTAGAAATTCGACCAGTTCCTCGCGCTCGTAATCGGCGCGGGTGATGTGATGCCCGCCGCCCATATTGATCCATTTGAGCTGCCCGAAATAGGGCTCGATCGCGTCGAACACCCGGTCCCACGTCTGGCGCAGCGGCTCGAAGGTCTGCTCGCACAGATTGTGGAAGTGAATGCCCTCGACCCCTTCCATATGCTCCTGCGTCAACTGATCGAGCGGGAAGCCGAGCCGCGAGCCTGGCGCGGACGGATCGTATTTGGGCACCTCCCCAGTGGCGATCATCGGGTTGATCCTGAGGCCCACCGAGACATCGCCGCCAGTGGTCGCGGCATGATCAAGGATCAGCGCGGCGCGCTTCATTTGCCCCGGCGAATTGAAAATAACGTGATCGGAGAGCCGGCACACTTCTTCGAGATCTTGCGGCTTGTAGGCGGCACAATAGGTCGCGATCTCGCCGTCGTAGAATTCGCTCGCCAACCGCGCTTCCCACAAACCGCTCGTCGAAACGCCATCAAGATACTCGCCCAGGATCGGCGCGGTCGACCACATCGAAAAGGCCTTCAAAGCGGCGAAGATCTTGCAGCCCGCTTCGTCGCGAATGTCGGCCAAAATCTGGCAATTGCTCCGCAACTTGGCCGCGTCCACGACAAAAGCGGGCGTATCGACACGCGACAAGTCGAAATGGGCGAACGCGCCCGGATCACCGGCTTGGGTCTGCATTGGGAATTGGGCTCCGACGAAAGCGAGATTATCTGGACATGCGCCGCCTGATCCGGCTGAGAGCCTGCGGTGTCACGCCGATATAGGCCGCCATATCGGCCTGACTCACGCGTTCGACAATACCCGGCATCTCCGCGAGCAAGATGGCGTAGCGTTTTTCGGGCGACAGGCTCAGCAATTCGTATTCGCGACGTTCCTTGCGCTTGCCATAGGTTGAAAGGAAAGCAATCAGCGCATTGGCAAGCTCTATATCGCTTTGGGCCGCTTGTTGGACGGTGCTGTAAGGCAAAGCCACCGCGAGCGAGGCCTCGATCGCCTGCAGGCTGAAAGAGCACGGATCACCATCGACAAGCGAGACCATGCTGCCGATGATCGAGCCCTCCGGAAGGAAAGACTTGATGTGCTCCTTGCCATCGACGCGAATGTAATAGGCCTTGAGCAGCCCGGATTTCACCATGAAGACCCGCGAATCGTGCTCCCCTTGTGCGAACAGGTGATCGCCCGGTTGCAGCTCGATCTCGCGACCATGTTCGACGACAAGTTCCTGAAATCGCGACAAATGAACCTCGGTTAATTACGGCGAGCCCGAACACGGCAATAGCCCATAGCCATGAAACTTGACCAGAAAATCATCGTCATGACCGGCGGCAGCTCCGGCATCGGGCTCGAATTGCTGCGCAGGCTGGGTTCGAACAACACCGTCATCAACCTGTCCCGTTCGGCACCGCCAGAAGGGCTGGTCGCGAACCTTCGGTATTTCACCCAGATCGAGACGGACCTGTCCGATGCCGCAAGCGTTGCCAGCGCGATTGCGCAATGCAGGCAGCGGTATTCTCAAGGGATCGATGGCCTGATCAATTGCGCCGCGGTGCAGTTCACGCCGAGATTCACCGACTCGCAATTTGCCGCGTCGACCATCGCGACAGAGATCGCGATCAACCTCACCAGCCCGATCGAGATAATTGCGGGGCTGCTCGAAGCCTTGAGGCGTCGTCCCGAGGCTTTCATCCTGAACGTCAATTCCGGGCTTGGCCTCGTCCCGAAGCGCGAGTCCGCGGTCTATTGCGCCACCAAGGCAGGACTGGACAATTTCTCGCGCGGGCTGCGGGCGCAACTCGAGGGGACCCAGGTTAGCGTGTTGCAGGCTTTCCTGCCGCTCGTGGATACGCCGATGACCGAGGGCCGCGGCACCGGAAAACTGAGCGCGCAAAGCGTGGCGGACAGCATCATCGGCGGGATCGAGAAGGGCGTAGCGGACAACGATATCGGCAAGGTCAAACTGCTGCGCGCGATTAACCGCCTCTCGCCCTCGCTCGCGAACCGCATCATGCAAAAAGGTGACGCATGAAGACCCTGCTCAAGGTGATGCTCACGATCGCGCTTGTCTTTGCATCGACCTTTGTGCTCGGCCGTATCCTGGGCATCCTGACCGAGGACAACGTCCGGATATGGCTTGAGACGGCAAGCACCCTTTCTGCCTGGACGGTGATGGCGGTGGTTATTGCGCTGCTCTTTATCGATCTGTTCGTGGCTGTGCCCACGCTGACCATTGTCATTCTGGGCGGATACTTCCTCGGGTTCGAGCTGGGGTTTCTCGCGGCGATGGCAGGCTCGGCGCTCGCCGCCTTTGTCGGGTATGCCATTTGCCTGAAGTGGGGCGAGGCCGCCCTAGCGCGGGTCATTCGCGATGAGGTGCAGCGAAGGGAAATGCGGATCGCGTTCACCGCGCATGGGCCTGGCATGATCCTGCTTGCGCGCGCCGCCCCGATCCTGCCGGAGGTAACCGCGTGCATGGCGGGGATGACCCGCATGCCGTTTGCACGCTTCGCGCTGTTCTGGGCCCTCGGGACTACGCCCTATATGGGGATCGCCGCCTACGCCGGGTCGGTCAGCTCGCTCAATAACCCCATGCCGGCGATCTACGCGGCTCTCGGGCTATACGGCGCAATGTGGCTGGGCTGGTTTGTGTACCGCCGGCGGTGGATGGACCAAGCTAGCGTGTAGGCTGCGGCGAAACCCATATCTTTGAATTGCCGCTCGCATCGCGCACCGAATAGCTGAAACCACCATCATCCCAGCCCGCCTGCGCGCCGCCATGCTGGCCATCGACGCCAATCGCGGCAATGCCTCCACCGAACTTGTAGCCACGATCAGTGATCCGCTTGAGCGCGGCCTGGCAGGCAAGATCGGGCGGCATGCCCTGCCGCATCAGCTCGACCACCTGGTAGCACGGCAGAAAGCGCATCATCACATCGCCATTTCCGGTGGCAACCGCGCCGCCCACCTCCTGATCGCCGTATGCGCCCGCGCCGGGGATCGGGCTGTCACCAACGCGCCCGGGTATCTTGAACTCGCGCCCATTGGTGGAGCAGCCGACGCAGAGATTACCCGCCGCATCCAATGCAATGGTTCCAACCGTGTCGTGGCCGCGCAATTCGTCTTTGTCGAAAGGTTCGGGGTTGAAGGCGTCGGTGGGCTCGCCCTTGGCTGCCCATTCCTCCCAGCGGGTTTGCGAGCGGACATTGGTGAGCGAGGTTTCGGTAAAACCCATGCGCGCGGCGAAACGGGTCGCGTCGTCGCCCACGATCAGCGTGTGCTGGGTCTCCTCCATCACCTTGCGCGCGCGACCGAGATCGCTCGCTTGACGCGCTTTAGGCACCCTACCCCGCCCCAGTCATGCGTTGGTCCCCAAAAGATGGTGGCATCGAGCGTTGTCTCGCCAACCTCGTTGGGCACGCCGCCATAGCCGACCCAATACTCATCGGGCAGAAGCTCGACATAGTTGATCGCCTTTTCGACCGCGTCGAGCGCCGAGCCGCCGCCTGACAGGATCGGCCAGCCTTCCTCGTTAGCGCCGGGGCCAAAGTCCCAGGTGGTGAGGATGAAGGGGCCGGAGGCCTTGCCCGATGCGGCGCCTGTCGCCTGTGCTGAAAGCCGCGTGGTGGCGGCTAACCCAGCCCCGGCACCGGCGACCCCGATGAAACCGCGGCGGGAGAGAATTGCGTTTCTCTTCATCTCAAGTGGAGCCCTCGGCGATGGTTCGTAAGCTTTGTTTTGTCACGGCCAGACGGTGATCAGGAACGGCCGCTATCCCTGAGGATCGATGTCAACTGAAAGCAAAGCCTGAGTATCAACGCTTCGAGTATCCAGCGAAACAGCGAGCAATTCATCGAGGAAGGGTTTGTGCCCGGCACCGATCAGAACCAGCACTCGCTCGCCAGGCCGCTTTGCACTGGCCCGTCGGATGTTGGCCGCGATGCGCAAATTGCGTTCATCCCAATTCGATTGACGAACACGGCCCGTGCGATTGGCAAAATCCACACGGTTGAACAGGTCAAACTGCGCGGTCACGTCAGCGCGTCCGAACTCCTGGCTGTTCAGGAATGCGTAGAGAGGAAGCAGGTTTTGCTGCGCTAACGCTTCTCGAGTGATGCCGTCTTGTGTCGTGTAGGGGGGACGCTGTGTCACGCTGGCCGCTTCCGGATCCGCAACAAGGCCATCCTGCAGATCGTCGACAACAGCAAGGTAGATGTCTTTGTCCAGATGGCTATCGATCGGTGCAAGCGATGAAAGGTCGAGCGCCCGCGCGCTTGCGACAGCCACGCTCACGCGTTCATTCGCCGAGGCCGCCAGTTTGGCGAGATAGCTCGCGACACTCTGGCCAAGTCCAGCCTTGCTCTCAGCGTCCCAGTAAAGAAGCGCCGTTTCAGGTCGATAGGCAGCGAGCGCGTTCAGGATACGCACTTGCCGCTGATCCGCATCAAGCGACGATGGCGGTGTGGTCCAGCCTTCGACAATCGCCTGAGCCTCAAGCGCAGACAATCCAGTCGCCTGCTGCGCTTGTTCTGCCTGCAAAAGGCGCTCCTCACCGACAAACGCGGCCACAACTTCGCTGTAAGCCTCGTTCTGTCGCATCGCCTCGATCTCTTCAGGCGGAAGCGCTTCAATCCCGATAACCGACGGTTGCCATGCAACAATCCGCTCAACAACGGGCGAGACAAATTCGGGCTTGAAGCCATCGATCGCTCCCAAGTGCGGTGTGGCAAGGATGGCGAACGCCGCTCGCTCGGCTTCTGGACGCGAAGAAGCCTCGGCAACTCGACCTTGTGCATGTGCCGCCACCACGCTTCCAAACGTCATCGTCAAAGCGAAGAAGAGCGAGGCGAGAAGAGCGACGAGGCTTGCCAGTCTCATCAGAAATCCACCGGCCCATCCAGCTCCTTTACCTGCCATGGCAGGCCTTGCTCGCCCAGCATCGCCATAAAGGGATCAGGGTCCATTTCTTCCATGTTGAAGACGCCCTCTCCGCTCCACACCCCCTGCACCATCATCGCCGCGCCGATCATCGCCGGCACACCGGTGGTGTAGCTCACCGCCTGGTTGCCGGTTTCCTCATAGGCGGCTTCGTGGCTGCAAATGTTGTTGATGTAGAAGGTCTTCTCGCCCGAACCGTCCAAAGCCTCGCCGGTCGCGATCACGCCGATATTGGTGTTGCCCTTGGTCGTTTCGCCCAAGGTCTCCGGCTTGGGCAACACGGCGGCGAGGAATTGCAGCGGAATGATCTGTTTGCCCTGATACAGGATCGGCTCGATCCCCGTCATGCCGACATTCTGGAGCACGGTGAGGTGCTTGATGTACTCATCGCCAAACGTCATCCAGAAACGAGCGCGTTCGATCTCCGGGTTGAACTTGGCAAGGCTTTCCAGCTCTTCGTGATACATCAGATAGGCCTGACGCGTGCCCACCGCTTCGAAATCGAACGGGCTGGAAACCTGCATAGCGGGCGTTTCGACCCATTCGCCATTCTCCCAGTGCCGCGCGGGCGCGGTGACTTCGCGAATGTTGATTTCCGGGTTGAAATTGGTCGCAAAGGCCTGGCCGTGATCGCCGCCATTGCAGTCCAGGATATCGAGCTGGCGAATGGTCTTGAGCTTGTGCTTCTTGAGCCACATGGTGAACACGCTCGTCACGCCCGGATCAAATCCGCTGCCGAGCAGAGCCATGAGACCGGCGTCCTTGAAGCGGTCGTGATAGGCCCATTGCCATTTGTATTCGAATTTCGCCTCATCCTTGGGCTCGTAATTCGCGGTGTCGAGATAGTGCGCGCCGACCTCGAGGCACGCGTCCATGATCGGCAGATCCTGATAAGGCAGCGCGAGATTGACCACCAGCGACGCCTCGACCTTCTTGATCAGGTTGACCATGGCCGGGACTTCTTCGGCGTCGATCTCGTGGGTCGCGACCTCGACCCCGGTGCGATCTTTCACCGCCGCAGCGATGCTGTCGCACTTTGATTTCGTGCGGCTGGCGAGGTGGATTTCCGGGAAAATATCGGAACTCATCGCCATTTTGTGGACGCAGACCGAGCTTACGCCCCCCGCCCCGACTACCAGCACTTTCGACATCCAACGGCCCTTTCCAATTCGAATCTTGCGCAGCTCCTAGGGCAACGCGCTGTCGGTCTCAAACGATCCGGCGTTTCCTACGTCCGCGCTCCCGTCTAGACCCGTGGACATGACACGCCATTCGAACCATCCTTCGCAGCCTCTTCGCCGCTTCTCGACGGGGTCTCCACCGCACCGGTTTTTTCGGCCCAGGACAGTGTTCCATGTGTTCCAGGCGTTCTGTACATACGACGAACGGAGCGAGATATGGACATGAACGGGCAGCGCAAGCCGTCGCATCAGGGCACCTTGGACGCGGCGCGAAGCGTCTCGACAATCCTGCGCATGACGCCGCTGCTGCCGGTCGAGATCGGCGGAGTGGAATGCTTCGTCAAAGCCGAGAACCTGCAACCGATCGGGGCCTTCAAGATTCGGGGCGCGTGGTGGCGGTTGTCAAACCTGTCCCGCGCTGAGCGCCAGGCCGGAGTGGTCGCGGTCTCTTCGGGCAATCACGCGCAAGGGGTGGCCTGGGCAGCGAAGCGTCTCGGCATAAAGGCAACGATCGTGATGCCGCGCGATGCTCCCAGAGTTAAGCTCGACAACACCCGCGCGCTCGGGGCCGAAGTGGTGCTCTATGAACGCCCGGGCGAGGATCGTGACGCGGTGGCCGCTCAGGTGATCAGGGAACGAGGGGGCACGTTGGTGCACGCCTTCGGCGATCCGTGGGTGATCGAGGGCCAAGGAAGCGCCGGGGTCGAGCTTACCCAGCAGATCGGGGGCGGCGGCCCAAGCCGGATCGTTGCATGCTGCGGCGGGGGAGGCCTCGCGGCGGGCCTTGCCCTCGCCTGCCCCGCGGCGGCCATCCACATCGTCGAACCAGAAGGCTGGGACATGATGGGGCAAGCGATTGCCACGGGCGCGATCGTGCAGGCGGGCGAGGACGCGCTGCGAACCATTTGCGACGCGCTGCAACCCACGGCGACCAAGCCGGTCAACCTCGAAGTGTTGAAAGGGCGCGCGCAGCCCGGGATCACGGTTACCGACGATGAGGTGCGCGCCGCGCAGCGATGGGCCTTTGCGCGCCTCCAAATGGTGCTCGAACCCGGCGGCGCGGCGGCTTTGGCGGCGGCGCTGAGCGGCAAGGTGACATTGGACGCGCGAAGCGTCATCATGTTGACCGGAGGCAACGCCGATCCCAAAGCCTTCGCCAAGACGATCGCTGAACACACACCCGCGTGAGCCAGACTGTGGAAAGCGTCACACATCAGACACGCAGCGCGCATAGACACAAGGTTTAGCATCGTGACAAAGGCCCCCGACAACATGACCGTTCAGCCCAAGCGTATCATCGCCGACGCAGTTGTTCGCAAGGACGCAAGCGCCAAGGACAAGCTGCTCGACAAGGCGTTCGCGCTCGCCTTCAACGGCCTCGTCTACGCGCAGATCTGGGAAGACCCGGTGGTCGACATGGAAGGCCTCGCCATCCAGCCTGACAGCCGCGTGATGAGTATCGCCAGCGGATCGTGCAACGCGCTGTCCTATCTGACCGCAAACCCCGCAAGCGTGACCGCTGTCGATCTCAACCGCGCGCATGTGGCATTGGGTCAGCTCAAGATCACCGCGATCAAGCATCTGCCCAATTACGAGCGTTTCCAACGCTTCTTCGGCCACGCCGACCACAAGGAAAACAAGACCGTTTATGAGCAGATGATCGCGCCGCACCTTGACGCTGAAAGCCGACGCTATTGGGAAAAGCGCGATATCAAGGGCCGCAAGCGCATCAGCTACTTCACCAAAGGCATCTACAAGCGCGGACTGCTGGGCAACTTCATCGGCCTCGCGCATCTGTTTGCGAAACTCTACAAGGTCGATCTTGCAAAACTGCTGGAGGCCCAAACCCTGGAAGAGCAGCGCGAGGTTTTCGAGCGCGAGCTGGCGCCGGTCTTCGACAAGAAGTTCGTGCGCTGGCTGACCGACCAGCCCGCCTCGCTTTTCGGTCTTGGCATCCCGCCCGCCCAATACGCCGAACTTGCGGGCGATGAGCGTATGGCCGAGGTGCTGCGCCGCCGCCTCGAAAAGCTCGCCTGCGATTTCGAGATCAAGGACAACTACTTCGCCTGGCAGGCCTTTGGCCGGGGTTACGCGCGCGATATGGACGCGCCGCTCCCGCCCTATCTCCAGCGCCGGAACTGGGAGATCATGCGCGAGCGGATCGAACGGCTGAATGTGGTGCGCGCCAATATGGTCCACTGGATCGGGGACCGCGACGAAGCGTCGATGGACCGCTTTGTGCTGCTCGACGCGCAGGACTGGATGAATAACGACCAGCTGGACGAGCTGTGGGGCCGGATCACGCGCGCCTCGCGGCCCGGCGCCCGGGTGCTGTTCCGCACGGCGGCGGTGCCGACCATGCTTCCGGGACGCCTCGACAACGCGATCCTCTCGAAGTGGTGCTATCTCGAAGAGCCATCGGCGGACCTCACCGCGCGCGATCGCTCCTCGATCTATGGCGGTGTGCACGTCTACGAGCTCGCCTGATGGTCTCTACAAGCCAGAAGGCGGGCCACGCGGCGCTGATGGACAGCGTCTACAAGGGCCAGCGTCACATCTATGACCTGACGCGCAAGTACTACCTGTTCGGGCGCGATTCTCTGATCGAGGGGCTGAACGCGCAGCCTGGGATGCGCGTTTTGGAAGTCGCTTGCGGCACCGGGCGCAACATGGCCAAGATCGCCAAAGCGTGGCCGGGCGTGCGGCTCTACGGGCTCGATATCTCGCAGGAAATGCTCAAGAACGCGCGCAAGGCGTTGGGCTCCGATGCCGTCCTGGCGGTTGGCGATGCGTGCGCGTTCGACCCGCAAGAGCTGCTGGGCGAAGATGGGTTTGACCGGATCATCCTGTCCTATTCGCTCTCGATGATCCCCGATTGGGAAGGCGCGCTCGAACACGCTGCGGCGCAATTGGCACCGGGCGGCGAGCTGCATGTCGTTGATTTTGGCGATCTGTCCGGGCTGCCCTCCCCGCTGGAGAAAGCTCTGCACGCCTGGCTCGCGAAATTCCATGTCGAAACCCGCAGCGCGCTACCCGAGCTTTGCGAGCGGATCGCGGCCGCGCGCGGGCTCACACATTGTTCGCAACGCGGCAAGCTGGGCTATTTCCAGCTGCATGTGATGCGCGCAGCGCGCTAGAAGCCGCCATGGTCGGTTGCAATTGACAACCGCTTCGCCCTCTCGCAGGGAGCGGGACGAGTGGATTTAGGGGTCTCTTTGTATGCAAGCGCAGATGCTCGCACCCGCTGCGGTGCTCGTTTTGTGGACCATCATTGTCTTGTTCTGGATCATCCCTTCGCGCTTCGGAGCAATCGCCAAGGTCCAAGACAAGTCGAAGCTTCCCGGCAAAGCGGGCGTTCGCGGCGCCGATCTTGAAGGGGTCATTCCGGACAAAGCCAACTGGCCCGCGCACAACCATACGCATCTGCACGAACAACCCACGCTGTTCTACGCCGCGGTCGTGATTCTGGCGATCATGGGGCCGAGCGCCGCAGACATCTTTGCCGCGTGGATCTATGTCGGCCTTCGGATCCTGCATTCGTTCTGGCAGATACTCATCAACACGATACCGGTGCGCTTTGCACTCTTCTTGCTGAGCGCGCTTGCGATGACCGTTCTGGCTGTACGGGCAGTGATCGTCACCGTCTTTGCGGATCCCTCCGCGCTGCCGACCTGAGCGAGCGCATTCATGAGAGAAAGCATCATCCTTATGGGCATGGACATCCTGCAACCCGTCGTGGCTCTGATGATCTGGACCATGATCATCTGGGCGTGGATGTACGCGACCCGGCTTCCGGCAATGCAGCGCGCGCAAATTGAGCCCGACGAAGCGCAGAAGGCCACGCTTCTCGATCAGAAGCTGCCGCCGCAGGTCCAGTGGAAGGCGCACAATTACAACCACCTGCACGAGCAGCCGACCGTGTTCTACGCGGTCGCCATCGTTCTGGCCATCGTTGGAGCCGGCGACGGGATGAACGCATTTCTCGGCTGGATCTATGTCGGCCTGCGTATCACGCACAGCCTCGTCCAGGTGACGGCCAACAAGGTCATCGTGCGTTTCGTTCTCTTCGCGATTTCCAGCCTTGTGCTGATCGCGCTCATCTTCAACGCCGCGATGATCGTCTTCGGCGCGGGCACCGAGTTGCAGGGATCGAACTTCATCCGAGCCGCGTGAGGCGACCGGCGCCTACTCCGCCGCTTCGGCCTCTGCCGGAGTGTCCTCCAGCGTCGCCAGGTACCGCTCACCGTCGAGCGCCGCCATGCAGCCCATGCCCGCCGCCGTCACCGCCTGGCGGTAGACATGGTCGGTCACGTCTCCGGCTGCGAACACACCGGGGATCGCCGTTTTGGGCGTGCCGGGCTCGACATCGAGGTAGCCCGCGTCATCCATCGCCAGTTTGCCCTTGAACAGCTCGGTCGCGGGTGCGTGGCCAATCGCCACAAAGGCGCCATCGACCTCGAGCGTTGAGGTCTCGCCGGTCTGCGTGTCCCTGAGCACAAGGTGATGGAGCGATCCATCCTCACCCGCCACGAAGTTTTCTACCGTCTTGTTCCACAGCGTGCTGATCTTGGGCGACTTGAACAGCCGGTCCTGCAGGATCTTCTCCGCGCGAAGCTCGTCGCGGCGATGAATCAGCGTCACATCGTCGGAATGGTTGGTGAGGTAGAGCGCTTCCTCGACCGCCGTGTTGCCCCCGCCAATCACAGCCACCTTGCGACCGCGATAGAAGAAACCATCGCAGGTTGCGCAGGCCGAGACGCCCTTTCCGCCCAATTCCTGCTCGCCCGGAACGCCCAGCCACTTGGCCTGCGCGCCCGTGGCGATGACAATGGTGTCGGCGATATACTCATCGCCGCTGTCGCCCACCGCGCGGAACGGAGAGCCGCCTTCGAGATCGACCGAGGTTATGATGTCGTACATCATGCGCGTTCCGACATGCTCGGCCTGCGCCTTCATCTCCTCCATGAGCCACGGGCCCTGGACCACGTCCCGATAGCCGGGATAGTTCTCGACATCCGTCGTGATCGTGAGCTGACCGCCCGGCTGAAGCCCTTGGACCACAATCGGCTCAAGCATGGCGCGCGCTGCGTAAATCGCTGCGGAATAGCCTGCAGGACCGGAGCCAATGATGAGCATTTTCGTGCGGTGGGTTGCCATAGATCGTCTCGTAGGGTTCGTGTTTGTGTGCCTGATGCATTCGTGGCGCGCATATGGGGGGCGCCCTCGCGGTTGTCAGCCCCAGCCTTAGCCGATGTAGCGCTCGCGCAGGCGAGCTTTCCTTGTCTCATCCACACCTAAAGTATCAGCGAGGTAGGTTTCGAGCGAACCGTATTCGCGATCGACCGTTTGGAAATAGGTGGCGATATATTCAGGCCGCACATTCATGAGGTTTTCGACCGCCTCGTCTTCGATCCCCGCGTAGACCTCGCGCATGCGCGGGAGCGACTGGCGCTCGAGGATGTGTTTGGTTGGCGCCTCATTGGTGCGCAGAAACTCGGTGATGACATCGTCGCGGTGAACGCCCAGAACATGAAGCAGCAGGCTCACCGCAATGCCAGTGCGGTCCTTGCCGGCAAAGCAATGCACAAGGCTGCCCCCGTCGCGGCGCTCCAGCGCTTCGAGATAGCGCGAGAACATCGCGACCATAGCCGGGTTGACCGGCATTCGCGTGTAGACCGCGATCATCCGGTCAAAGGCGCGCTGCGCTGTCATGGTGACGGGTTCTCCATCGCCCATATGCGGCGGCGAATTCGTGGTCTCGCCGGCATAGGCGAGGATGTCAGCATCGAACGCGTCGTGTCGCCGACAGGGAAACTTCTCACGCTCGCTAAGCCCGCGAAGATCGATGATCGTGCGCACGCCGAGATCGTGGAACGCTTCGAGATCGGCATCGGTCGCGTCGCGGTGCTGGCCCGAGCGCCACAGCCGGCCGCGCTTTACCCGCCCGCCACCGCTCACCGTCCATCCGCCGTAATCGCGCAGATTGTGAATGCCCTGGGTAGGGACAAACGAGTCGGATTGGTTGTCTCGAATCATGGGTGCCCGTCTGCAGCGCTCAGCCCGCGACGGCAACGTCAAAGTAGGTAGTGCCAACGGTGTCGGTGCCAAGATGGCTTTGGTAAGCGCGCGGGTAACCATACATCCTGCCCCCGACCTCGAAACGGACGAAAAAGAACACACCATGGCCCGTATCCTGATTGCCGATGACGACGAACTAATTGCCGAACTCGCCTCGGAGGCGCTGATCGATGTCGGTCACGCATGCGGCTGGGTCACCACCGGCGAAGAGGCGTGGGAAGTCGCGCACCGGAGGCGCCCCGATCTTCTTCTGCTTGACCAGGACTTGCCCGGCATGTCCGGCGTCACGCTTTTGAGAAAGCTGCGCGGAAGCCCGCAGTTCTACGACCTGCCGGTCGTAATGTTTACAGGCATGCACGGCGCGCGGGATGAAGAACAAGCGATCTACGCGGGTGCGCAGGACTTCATTCGCAAGCCCTTTGATCCGGCCTATATGGTCTCGCGCATCGCGAGGGTTCTGGCCAAGCGGGCGAGCCGCCCGGCGCATATGGATCTCAAGACCAACGTCCTGCGCGAAGCTGGGCTTCTGCGCGACCGCACAGCGGGTCCGCGCCGCGTCGTGTGATCGCGCGTGCATTGCGTGAGCGAAACGCGCGTGCGCCGATGCCAGGCGTTACTTGCAATTGAACTTGCAATTAATTCGCATTTTCTCTTGAGCTGCTGTTGACAATCATTCTCATTCGCATATTGAGGCTTCCTCTTGTGAATCATTCGCAATTAGGGATCCGTCTTGAGCACTCGATTTCGCACTGTCTCGCGCCTCGCTCTCACCGCGGCGCTCAGCGCCAGCAGTCAGCTTGCCCTCGCCCAGCAGCGTGAGGCCGACGGCGAGCTGGCCGAACCGCAAGACCCGGTGATCACCGTCCTGGCCACAAGGAATCCGACAACCGCGTTCGATTTTCCCGGCCAGGTGACCGTGATCGAACGCGAAGTGATCGACGATTTCAACGCCAGCAGCTTGCAGGACGTGTTTGTCGCGATTCCCGGCGCAACGTTCGAGAGCGGGCCGCGCCGCACAGGCGACGCGCCGTCGATCCGAGGGCTTTCGGGCAACGGCGTCCTGATCTTCCAGGACGGCGCGCGCCAGAGCTTCATTTCGGGCCATGATGGCCGCTTCTTCCTCGACCCCGAACTCGTTCAGACCATCGAAGTCGTGCGCGGGCCCAGCTCGGCTCTTTACGGCTCGGGCGCGCTTGGCGGAGTGATCGCCACCCGCACGATCACCGCGGACGATATGCTCGACGAGGGAGAGCGTTTCGGCGTTCGCCTGAACACCGGGTTCCAAAGCGTGAACGATGAGTTCCGCGTTGGCGTAACCGGCGCGGCGCAATCCTCCGATGGCGTGTGGGACGCGCTTGGAAACGTCACCTATCGCGACTCCGGAAGCATAGATCTTGGCAACGGCACCACCCTTCCCGCCGATGACGAGATTGTCTCGCAGCTTTTCAAACTGACCGCGCGGCCCAGCGACGCGCTCGAAATCACCGGCTCCTTCGCAAGCTACAACAGCGATTCGACAGATCCCAGCAACCCGCAAGGCAACAATCTGGCCGGACCCGATAACGAGCTCGTCTTTCGCGATATCACCAGCGAAACCGCGCAGATCGGCCTCAACTGGAATCCCGACACCCGCTTCATCGACCTCAATCTGGTGGGATACTACACCAACAATTCGGTCGAAGAGGATGAGGTCTCCAGTGACCGTATCGCGGACCGGCAGGTCGAGACGATCGGCTTTCTGATCGACAACCGCTCGCGCTTCGATCTGGGGGGTGGCTCTGACCTTACCCTTACCTATGGCGGAGAGTATTACCGCGATGAGCAAACCGGGATCGACACCGACACGGTGGATGGAACCCGCGGCGGCGTGCCGGACGCAGAGACCGAGTTTGTCGGTGTCTTCGCGCAGGCCGAGCTGACCCTCGCCTCGCTCGGTCCCATTCCCGGTGAATTAAGCGTCATCCCCGGCGTTCGCTGGGATTCGTTCCAGTCGACCTCCGAAGACGACAGCTTCGAGATCGACGACGATGCACTTTCTCCCAAGATCGGCGTTTCATACGAACCAATCCCGCAGCTGCTTTTCTTCGGCAACTACTCGCTGGGCTTTCGCGCGCCTTCGTTCAACGAAGCGTTCGCGGACGGCGCGCACTTCGTCATCCCCGATCTCTCCGCGCCCGCCGGCCCGATGGGGCCAAGCTTTGTGACTAACACCTTCGTCGGCAACCCCGATCTCGAAGCGGAAGAGTCCGAAACCTACGAGTTCGGGATAGGCCTCCAGCTCGACAACCTTGTGAGCGGTGGCGACCGCTTCTCGGTCAAGGGTTCGTATTACAACAGCCAAGTCGACAATCTGATCGGCCTCGACGTGAATGTTCCCGCCGGCTGCTTTGTCGCAAGCCCGTTTGTCCAACCCTGCGGCTCCGGCCCGGAATTCGGCAACACCAGCCAGAACGTCAACATCCGCAACGCGAAGATTGACGGCTTCGAAGTCGAGTTTTCCTATGCCTCTGACTACTTCTACGCGCGCGGAAACTTTTCCAGCATCGATGGCGTGGACGAAGATACAGGCGAGTTTCTGGAAGGGGTGCTTCAACCCGACACGCTGTTCGTCGATGTGGGCACCCGCGTCGGCGACAGCGGTTTTCGTCTCGGCCTTCGCACCATCTACGCGGCCACGTTCGACGAGGTGAACGAACCACAGGACGTGCGCGACGATTATGTCGTCAACGATGTCTATCTGGTGTTCGAACCCGAAAGCGGCCCGCTCAAAGGCTTCCGCGTCGATCTGGGGGTCGACAACTTGGCGGACCGCGATTTTGAGGTCGTAAACGCCGGAGTCAGCCAACCGGGACGCAACTTCAAGGCGGCGCTCACCTGGTCAAAAGGCTTTTAAGCGCCGCCCACTTGTTGTATATTATTCGCAATAGCACGAAATGGAACTGGGATACGCTGCCATGCTGAAACTATCGAAAACACTCCTTGCGAGCGGCCTTGCCGCCATCGCCCTCACCGCTGCCCCCGCGCCCGCGCTTGCCGATGACCCGATCGTGCGCAGCGATGACGCCGCCAAAGCCGCGTTCGAGGCCGATCGCGAAACGATCCTTTCGATGGCAGGCGATTTCGCCGTCACCTTCGACATGCAGGAATCGACCGCCTGGATGGAAGGCTACACTCCGATCGATAAAAAGGTCTCGGGCGGCTACGAATCGGTCCGCGTGATCGAAGACACGGGCACCAAGATCGTCCTCCAGCACTTGCTGGTCGTGGGCACGACGGATGAACCCTATGTCGTCAAGCACTGGCGCCAGGATTGGCAGTACGAGCCCGAGAAAATCCTCACCTTCTCCGGTGGCGACACGTGGGAGCTGACCGACGTTCCCGAAGCGATGCGGGCCGGGCGCTGGTCGCAGACGGTCTATCAGGTCGATGACAGCCCGCGCTACGCGGGATGGGGCGAATGGGAAGTGACCAACGGCGTCAAGCGCTGGCGCTCGAACTGGACCATGCGCCCCCTCGCCCGGCGCGACGCGGTGCGCGACCCGATCTACGATCGCTACAGGGGCATCAACCGCCACCAGATCACACCCAAGGGCTGGATCCATTGGCAGGACAACACCAAGATGATGCCGGCCGAAGACGGTTCGGGCGAACTGGTCCCGGTGGTGCAGGAATACGTGCTCAACACCTATGAGCGCTTCGACGATTACAACGTTGAGGCCGCGGAGGCCTATTGGGACAAGACCAAGGATTACTGGGCTGCGGTGCGCGCGAAATGGGACGAGGTGATGCGCGAGAACGGCGGTATCATCATTGCGCAAAACCCGGAAGTGGGCACGACCATTGCCGGAGAGCTGCTCAAGATGGCGGACGCAATCAAGACGGGCGAAACGCCGGCCCAGGAAGCCAGCGCCAAGGCGGTTGCGATGATCGAGGAAGGCACCAGCGCCGCGATGCGCGGCGGCTGAGCGCAGTTTCCGCTCTCGCCCCCAACACGTAAAGGGCTGTTTCCCCCAAGCCCCTTCCAAAGCCCCGGCTCGGTGTCCTGCTCTTCACCGGTCGGGGCTTTTCATCGGAAAGGCTCGCACGGCCCAAGGCGTTCAGCCCATCGGGTGATCGATCGATGGCGCGCGCTTTGTAAAAAGACGCGGACCGTCTTCGGTCATGTAAACGCAGTCCTCGGTCCGCACGCCAAAGCGGCCCGGCAGATAAATGCCCGGCTCGTTCGAAAAACACATCCCCGGAGCGATTGGGGTTTCGTTACCGCGCACCACAAACTGGTCTTCGTGCACGTCCATGCCGATGCCGTGTCCGGTGCGATGCGACAGGCCCGGCAGCGTATAGTCCGGGCCCCAACCCTCTCTTTCATAGTACCGCCGCACCGCGTCATCGATCGCGCCAATCGGCGCGCCGATCCGCGCGGTTTCCATCACGATATCCTGGCCGCGCCGCGCCGTGTTCCAGACCCGGCGATGCTCGGCGCTCGGCTCTCCGTGCACCCAGGTGCGTGAGATATCGGATTTGTAACCGTGCACATCGCAGCCGCAGTCCATGAGGATGATCTCACCTTCGTTCAGGCGGTAAACCTTCTTGGAGCCGTGGGGATAAGCGCTCGCTTCTCCGACGAGCGCCAGGGTAAAGGTTGGCCGTCCGCCGCGCGCCCGGGTCGCCGCCTCCATCAACGCGCTCACATCGCCGCCCGTCATACCCGTCTCGATCTGCGCGTAGGTGTCGCGATAGGCCGCCATGGTGATATCGCTCGCGGCCTGCATCAGCGCGATTTCGCGCGGGCTCTTGATCTGTCTCAGCGCCGAGACGACCGCATTGGCTGAGACCAGCGCGCGATCCGGGGCATCCGACCTGAGGCCTTCGGTCACGAAAAACCGCGTCGTGCGCTCCAGCCCGATCGCGCCTTTTGCCCCGCGGTCATCAAGGACACCGGCAATGCGGGCAAAGGGGCTTTCGTGCTCCTGCCAGGTGCGCACTTCCATATCCACCACCATCAGCTCGCGCAGTTTGCCCTCTTCAAAGGCAGGCGAGACGATGACCGGCGCGCCGGTGGCGGGGATGACCAGCGCGGTCAGGCGGCTGCCCCGTCCCCACGCGAGCCCCGAAAAATAAAGCATCGATGTGCCCGCTTCGACCACGATGCCGGCCATGCCCTGCTGTTGCATGAGAGCCTGAGCGCGCTTGATGCGGTCCTGACGCTCGGCGTTGGAGATCGGCGGCGGAAGAGCGATCGCGCCTTCAGCTTGCGCTGCGAACGCGGGACTGGCCAGGGCCTCGCCGTGCACTCCCAGAGCCGCTGCTCCAAGAGCCGTGTATCTGAGCAGGTCGCGCCGCGTCGTCACTGCGTTCTCCAATTCGCCTCGTCCAACAACTTGCAACGTACACTCGACCAGGATCGACGCGAAATCAATCGTGGTCGCGGTAGATTTGAGCAGTCCCCGGCTCGCTATCGCAGCGTGGCGAAAAAATCGTCACCCGCTGCAAGGGGTCGACCTTAGCGATGGCAGCACCAGGGCGATATTCGGTTGACAGAACGCCGCGAAGATCGCTATCGGCCCGCCCCTACCCGCGGTTCGTCAGCAGCAAGTTGCGACCGCACCCGTGCCCAGATGGCGGAATTGGTAGACGCACCGTCTTCAGGTGGCGGCGCTCGCAAGGGCGTGGAGGTTCGAGTCCTCTTCTGGGCACCATTTCCCTATAAACGTTCAACAAACTCAGTATCTTGGGTCATGTTGCGAAGTATGGTCCACCTTTTCGGCCACCTCAATATTCGCGATGTGGTGTTGCCGCATGGTGTCCTATGTTCAACCCAATCGACCTTCGCAATCCGCCAATTCCGATCTCGCCCGATGCTCGGTAACGGCATAATCTGGGCCGTTTGCAGACTGTCCGCTTGTAGTCGAAAGATACTTGAAAACTGTCATTCGGCTAGCGACCCACCCCCCGACATTCGAGAGCTATGTGCTCTTGTCGGAAAGCAGACCTTCCTCCACCATCTGCGCTATCTTGATAGCATCAGGGATATGACCGCCTCTCAATCGAATTTCTTCACTGGAACCGTCTTGCAGTTCGGTGATCCAACCATTTTCCTGAGACCAGAACTCACCCATCGCCCACGCCAGCACTAGAGCCTGAACCTTGCCATCTTCGGCGAGCACTACCCGCTTCACCTTGAGAGGCATTGTCTCCCAAATGGACCGTAGTCTTTCAAGGTAAGCGTCCCCGTCGAATTCCACCTCTAAAGGTGCATAGCCAACCTCTGCAAACAACCGAACAATCGTATCGCGTGCAGCCGGATCCTCCCCTTCCCTGGGATAGTGGTCACATTGCTGCCAACGCTCATGATAGCAACGGAGATCAGCGAGTAGCCAAGCTCCCGTATCATCCGTTGTCGTTCTAACCCTCTTTCCGCTTCGCAAATGGACCATTTCATTATTCATAAAGAAAAGACGAAATTGCCGAGCAAAATCATCTACTCTGATAAGCTCCATGAATTCGTCAGATTCTGCCATATCGCGTTGCATCTGAGATAACGGCCAGAGGTCGCCAGCCCATTTCTTCTCTTCCTCAATCGTAGCGAGTTCTGCTGCAACCTCCTTATCCGAGGGCAGAAATGGCGGAGGCAGCTCAGAGAGGCGATGAAAAGTCAGGCCTTCCGGTTCGATATCGAAGGTTCCGACCCAGCGACGGCCATCCGGGGTAGGATAATGCCAGATTCTCTGCTCAGCATTTGGAGAAGAACGTGCTCCGAAATTGCCCGCTGCCCATTTACACGCGGGCGCTATGGGCGGGCTGTCTATGAACTCTGGGTAGTAGTAGCCCAGTTCATGACTAAGAAAACTACGCGCGAACCGGAAACTGACCTTGGCGCGCTCAAAGGCTACGTCAAATTTACTCAATTTCACGAACGTTCGTCCATCGGGGTAGCTATCCCAGCTTGCTTGATGATCGCCGTGCCAGCTGACTGGCTTCTCAGGAATGCAGTACTCGGGCGCGGGCAAGTCCATTGAAGCAAAGTGGGATGGTCGATCGGGCTTGTAAGTATCGTCCCGACCGTTGTTGTTTCGCCAAATATTCAGGCCGTTGGGTTCTTCGGTCGAAAACTGTCTTGGCGGCCACACGAACCACAATCCGTCAGACACACGAACCCACTTCATGGGAATTGAATCTCCCCACCGCAGAGTAGGTGTCCAATCGGGCGCGGGATGAATAAAGGCACTGTCCATGGAAGCCCCAATAGAGAAGCGTTTGAGAAAACCGCGTTAACTGGCAACCGCTGGATCTGCATCAGCGCAGATCCAGCGAATATGCCTCGGACCCGTCGCTCTGCGATGGCCACGTAGAATACCCTGACGCATGCGCTTATGCAGCTACGGGGTTGAGCGCCTTATCGGAAGGTTTGACCTCGACCGTTTTGCCCGTGCAGCCAACCGCTACTTAAGAGGAAGAATGACTGGATTCTCGCGTTCCATGCGAGAGTAATGGGGATGTGAAGCGGAAGGTCGGCTCTATGCTCAAGATCACCAAAAGCGGCCTCGTTTCGAAACTCCGTCGGTTAAAGTCTTTGACCAGGCGGGAGAGCAGACACTTTACTGCGCAGTCAATATCGGGCTCGGGTCGTTCACCTGAGCTTGACAGATTTCGCTTGTCAGGGTCGTATGAATTTTCCTATCCTGCTGGATAAAATGATCCGCCGACACATAGAGCAACATAAAATGAGAGCTTCTAAGCATTATAGGCGCAAACCACTCCAGTCCGCCGGCAAGGGCAAGTGCATCGGCCTTCGTCGTGTCTTTCGGGCGGGAATCAACACTTCGGGTTACTCGGTCATGAGGGGAACAGTGTGAGCGTCCGTCATTCTAGGGAACATGTTGAGGCCTGGACCCAAGAAGGCGGCGTTCTCATCGACAGGTTCTTCACGCCTGACGAGGTTGCCGCCGTTCGGGCGGACTTCGAAGCTGTGTTCGGCACCAAATCGAAATCAGAAACGGCTGCAACGTCTACGAAAGGCGACAAGATCGGCACATTCGACCTGGCGCAGTTCACGGGATTGCAGCCGATACCGTTTGATTGCTCGCCCGCGCTGAACCTGATCGGCGTGCATCCAGCGCTCATCAATTTGGCCAAGGATTTCCTGAGAACCGACGCTGTCCATCTCTATCAATGCCAGGCCTGGGCGAAGTTTACAGGGGACGCGGACTATGATCAGCCCTTTCACTGCGACTTTGTAAATCATACGCTGACCGTGCCGTCAGAGCAGGCGCATATGAAATGCGTGACGATTATCTGCTATTTCACCGATGTTACCGAAGCCCACGGGCCAACACACTACGTGCCGAAAAGCCGCGCCGCGCCTATTGCGGCACCCGAGGACACTCTGTCTCTCGGCTCTAGCGATCAAGCTGAAATGCAAAGCGCGCTGAAAGAGGTGGCGGCCTCCGCCGCGTCGCCCGCCGGAAGCATTCTGCCTTACAGCATCGATGTTTATCACCGCGGCACAAATATGACGGCGCCTGATGGCTGTCGCTATGCGGTGATGGCGTGCTTCAAGCGTGCAGGCGATGAGAACATCGCCTTTCATGCGTGGGCCAATGATATTCAGAAGCCTTGGAACAAGATATTCGATCATGCGAGCCCTGAGCAACTCGCCTGTTTCGGCGTGCCGTTGCCAGGCCATGCGTTCTGGAGCGAGACGACACTGAAACGCGCGCAATTGCGGTACCCAGGATGGAATCTGACCCCCTACCGCGACGCCTTGGTTTCGGAACAGACGCCAGCATAAGGACCTCACGACGCGTGGCCGATCACACTCTGAAGATGCCGGATGGACGCACAGTCGGCTATTGTGATTATGGCGAACCTGGCGGTGTGCCCGTCTTGTGGTGTCATGGCGGGCCGGGGAGCCGGAAGGAACCTGCGGGCGCGGCAGCAGGCGTAGCCGATGCGAGTCTTGATTTGCGGCTGATCGGCATCGACCGGCCAGGCTATGGCCTGTCAACGCCGCAGCCCGGACGCACGATTGGCGGATGGTGCAGCGATGCCCTTGCCGTTGCGGATGCTCTCGGCCTTGGGCGGTTCCTGACTGCCGGAATCTCCACCGGCGGAGGATATGCGCTCGCACTCGCCGCAAACGCGCCCGAGCGCGTTGCCGGTGTTGTGGCAAGCTGTGCTAACACCGATATGCATCACGCTCCTGCGGCAGAAGGCATGCCTGGGGTTTGGAACCATGATGTCTGGAACGCTCCCGATCGCGAGGCTGCGATCTCTCTGACACAGGATCGCTTCGGCGAGGATGGCAGCAAAATGCTGGGACTGTTCACCGATCTTTCGAAAGCCGACATGGCGGTTCTTGCCGATCCGGCGATGCTGGCCAACGCCGAAGCGAACCGCCGGGAAAACTTTGCCTTTGGGGTGCAGGGTTTCGTCGATGACCGAATTGCCGATGGGCCGCACGGGCCGGGCTGGAGAAGCTTTGACGTCGGCGCGATCGAGTGCCCAGTTATCCTTGTGCACGGGGGTGAAGATACCCTGATCCCGGTCTTCATGGCGCACCATACGGCAAGCCTGATCCCGCATGCAGACCTGCGGATCTACGACGAGCTAGGCCATATCAGCATTATTCCGCAGACGTTGATGGCGCTGAACGATCTCGCTCGGCATTTCTGAGCGGCCGCCGTTGCTCATGTCTTTGCTTGTTCACGGTGAGCAGAGGCGATCTCAACCAATTCGGCGTGGCGAGCGCGGTCGAGTTCGTAACCGCGAATGATGAGCAGAATGGCAACACAGCCCAGCGCAGGGATCAGGGCCATGATGGCCTTCATTCCCGCCAGTGTTGCCTCGCTTTGGTCAACATTGGCTTCAAACCCGGCCCAGCCCAGAAGCTGACCCAAGAGCAGAGCGTTGATCCCGATCGCCGCCTTTTGGGCAAAGGCGGCGAAGCCAAATGTCTTCGCCTCGGCGCGAACACCGAGCATCGCTTCGCCATACTCAATGGTGTCGGGCAGCATGGACCAATACATTACCGGTAAAGCGGCTACGCCGAAGCCAATGACGCAAATGACCGTCATGATAAGGACAATGTTTGCGCCCGAATAAAAATAGAACACGAGATAGCCGACAAGTGCGATCGATATCCCGCCGGCCAAGGCATCGCGTTTGGACCGTTTGCCAGCCAGCCAAACCCAGAAGGGGACAGTCGCGATCAGCAACATAGCAGGCAAGGTAAGCGCCCAGACGACCAGATCGGGCTGAACCAAGTCGTACTTGAAATGGTAGAGGACGTTCTTGCTGAACATGCCGATGCAGACAGAGCCGAGGATGATCACCGAGAAGACCCGGATCAGCGGCGGATTGCGCAGGAAGAGCGGCCCCATCTGAGCCAAATCCTGCAGGAAAGGAGGGCGCTCCATATGGTCATCTTCGCGATGAGGTTCGCGCATGAAGGCAAAGCATAGTCCGAGACTGACGAACGTGATCACCCCGCCAAGGCAGGCTGCGGCAAAATAGGCATCGGCTTCTCGGCCTGGGCCATAAAGCGAGACCATGACCGGGGTCATGACCGCGACCATGAGACCGCCGCTCGCGGCACCAGCCATGCGGAATCCCGCCAGCACCGCGCGTTCTTGCGCGTCGTCAGTCAGGCGGGCCTGCAAGGCGTTAAAGGGCATGCTCACCAGCGTGTAGGCCGTGCGCAGCAGCAAATGCGTGACCAGAGCCCAGACAACCGGATCAATCTCGAGCGGGCCGGGGGTAGAGAACGCAAGCGGATAGCTGACGGCCAGCGGCACAGCCCCGAACAAGAGCCACGGGCGATACTTGCCCCAGCGCGTGACCCGCGCACGTTCGGCAAGGGTTGCAATGATAGGGTCCGTGATCGCGTCCCAGATCATGGCGACAAGATAGATTGCGCCGGCAACAGCAGGGGCAATGCCCATGACGTCGGTGTAAAAATACATCAGGAACAGCGCGGTGCCCTGCCAGATCAGTACGAACGACAAATCGCCGATACCGAAGCCCAGCCGCGATGGAAAAGGGACTTTCGGGGATCTGGGCATCGCTTAGCCTCCTTCTCGCGGGATCATTGCGAGGCGGCAGACCTGTATGGTAGCCCGAGCTGTATGGAAAAGCTGCGCCAGCGATCTGCTAAGAAGAAGTACGATTCCAAACGCTCTCGGGCTGACATCTTGCAAAGCGCGCTGGAAGAGTTTGCTGAGAAAGGGTTCGAACGGGCGCGGTTGCGCGATATCGCGGCGCGGGTCGGCCTGACCCATGGCAATATTCGCTATCACTACAAGACCAAGGACGAACTCTGGCTCGCCGCAGTCGAGTTCTTGTTCAAGCGGCTGGACCGGGAAATCGCTGTCACCGCCCAAGAGAGCGAGCGACTGGCCCGTGGTGATCGCGAAGCTTTTCGCGAATGGCTGCGAAAGTATGTCTATTATTGCGCGCGCCATCCCGAGCATGCCCGGATCATGCTGCACGAATCCGTGGCTGCCTCGGATCGACTGGAAATCGCGATCAACCGATATATGCGCGAAGGCCACAGCAAGGCCCGGCTCTTGCTCGAAACCCTGAAGAAAAGTGGGGTCTTTCCGAAAGAGGCCCCCTCGGTTTCGCTTCTCTACATCATCACCGGAGCTTGCCAGAATATGTTCGCGGTAAAGGAAGAAATCCAGATCGCGCACGGTTATGATTGCACCACAGATGAGGCTGTGCAGGCCCACGCCGAGACAATCGTCAACATCTTCTGCCCGATAGACGAATGAACCCGCGCTGGCCTGCGCAGCCTCTCCGATTGCTGCCTTGTTGACCCACAGCAATCAATACTGAACGGCCAGTCTTACACCGAAAGTCCGCCGGGCTTCGACCGTCACGAACTGAGCCGTGCCGCCATCATCGAAGACACCCGGAACGATAGCGGTTGCAAAGTTCTGATCCGTCAGATTGCGACCGAACACGGTCAAAGTGGCCGTCCCGTCCCACAAGGTCGTGCCGATTTGCGCATCAAGCAGCGCATAGGCGTCAATCAGAGTGTCCGGATTGCCATTGTTGGATGACAAGGTCTCACTGCGATATTGCAGCCCGACCTGCGCGAAAGGACGGGCGCTCCCGATGTCATCGAAATCATAGCGGCCCACAAAATTCATGATCCAGTCTGGCGATAGGCCCAGATCAACGCCATCCAGGTTTTGAAACCGGTTTCCGTCGGCATCCGTCATACAGCCTTCTGCCTCAGTCTGCGATGCATAGCATTCAGCCTGATCGAAATCCTGGTAAGTCGCCTTGGTGTAAGCGACAGTCCCGCTTAGCGTGAAGTTCTCGATCGGTATGACTGTCAGTTCGGCTTCGAAGCCATAGGTTTCGACGGAGCCCGCATTGACGACCGAGAAGCCTGTTGCCCCTGAATCCGTTGGCACAAGCGATTGCGCCTGAAAGTCATCGATGATCGTATAAAAGCCAGTGAGATTGGCCGTCAAACGACCGTCTGAAGTGCGCGACCTAACACCCAGTTCGAACTGGGTTGGAATTTCCGGCGCAACAGTCGCAAACTCACCTGACCCGGGTGACGTTTCGAGTGTATCAAAACTGGTGTTCGTACCGGCGGACTTATACCCGCGTGTGACTGTGGCAAAGAAATTGGTGTTCTCATTCGGTTGCAGCTTGGCGCCCAGCCGCCAGACCAGCGCAACGTCATCCTCGCCCGCTGTGAGGGGTGTCGCTTCGGTTGGGCCGAATGCGCGTGGTCCCACAACGATCGCACCGCTAGGCGCACTGTCCACCTGCTGGCGAAGCATCGTCGAAGAAACATCGGAATAGAGCAGGCGCAATCCTGCGATCAGTGTCAGATTATCGGTCGCGTCGAACTCGCCTTGGCCGAACAGAGCCAAATTCGTTTCGTCGGTCGTCGCATTCATCGTGCTGCCGGTTGTGGTTCCTGGCGGAATTAGACCCAGAGCGTCAAATCCGAACGTGCCGATCGCCTCTTGCCTGTCGACAACCTCTTGAACGAAGGCAAAGGCACCCAACAGATAGCGCAGGCGCTCCTCCTGCGGCGACACCAGCCGGAACTCCTGGCTGAATTGCTCCTGCGTCAAATCCCCTGAGTTCACTTCCAAGAACAATTGGGGCACCAGGTCAGCATCATTGTTGTCGCGGCTTTCCCAACCGCGGTATGATGTAAGCGAGACCAGTTCATGATCTCCGACCGGAATGCTCGCCTCGACATAAATGCCGTACACCTCAGCCTCGGCGAAGAAATCACCCTCGCTGGCAATCTGGTCGTTCTCTGGAGACGCCGTGATGCCAGCCGCCGTAGCAAGGCTGGGGATCAAGGGGATGCCTGTGCCAAAGATACCGGTGCCTGGGCTGCCGTCCGAGAAGCTCCGTGCTGTCAGCGCGCCGGACCTGTCGTCGCGCTGGCTGTAGTCGGCACCGATCACGAGATCTGCACCGCCCCCCAGATCGATCGCAAGCTTCCCACGAAAGCCAAAGTCGTTGCGATTGTTAAGGTCAGTTTGCGACGCGTCGGGATTGATGTTTTCAACAATACCGTCGCGGCGGTTCATGAAGCCGCTAATTCTTGCAGAAATCCCATCTGAAACAGGTCCGGAAATCGCGCCTGAAAGATTGACCTCGTTGAGGCTGCCGTAAGAAGCGGATGCGTCGACCGTTAGTTCATCGGTCGGATTCTTGGTGACGAAAGAGACAACCCCTGCCGACGCGTTCTTGCCAAACAATGTGCCCTGCGGGCCACGCAAGACTTCGACCCGCTCAAGGTCGGAAAAGTCCAGCAGGCCAGCGCCTTCGCGTCCCAGAACAACGCCATCGACAACGATGGCGGTGCTGCCTTCAATTCCAGAGTTGAATAGGCTGGTGCCAATCCCGCGGATAATTGTCGCTGATTGTCTGGCGTTAACCCCGGCGTTGAACGAGATTCCGGGTGCCACGTATTGTAGCTGTTCGAAGCTGTCGATCTGGCGAACGCTCAAGTCGTCCGCGCCGATCGAGGTGACGGAAATCGGCACATCCTGGATATCTTGTTCAACGCGCTGCGCCGTTACCACGATAGTGTTCGGGCTTTCGGCTGATGCGTCGACTTCTTCCTGCTGGGCGAGCGCAGGCTGTCCGGCTGCGCATATCATTGCCCCGGCGGCGATCCCGTAAAGATATGCTTTTTTCACGATGTTCTCTCCCTCCACGCGTGCCGATGACTTAACACTCGGCATATTTTTATCCCGCTGGATAGATGACCACACAGCGCTTCACAAGAATGTATCCAGCGGGATAGATGAGGAGGGAGGCCAAATTGCCCCCATTGCGACAGATTTGTCACACAGAGGTATTGGTTCATGAGCGTTCGGGAGAAGGTGCCCTGCTAATCAGTGGCTCTCTCTGGGGACCGCAGCACCACGCCTGCCATGCAGGAAATCAAAATCGCAGCCCTCGTCAGCCTGCGTAACCCGGTCGACATAGAGGCTCTGATATCCGCCCTTCATTGCCGGCTCGGGCGCCTGCCAAGCCGCGCGCCTGCGGGCGAGCTCGCCCTCTTCCACCTCCAGAGTGAGGCGCCGTGCTTCGACATCGAGCGAAATAGTGTCGCCCGTTTGAACCAAAGCGAGGGGGCCGCCAGCGGCAGCCTCAGGAGCGCAATGCAGAATCACTGTGCCATAGGCTGTGCCGCTCATACGTGCATCGGAGATGCGCACCATATCGCGCACGCCTTGCTCGAGAAGCTTCTTGGGCAGGGGCATGTTCCCAACCTCAGCCATCCCAGGATAGCCGCGCGGACCGCAATTCTTTAGCACGAGGATACTATTGGCTGTGACCGGAAGGTCGGGGTCATCGATGCGCGCCTTCATGTCTTCGATGGATTCAAAAGCGACCGCTTTGCCGCTGTGTTTCAACAGGTGTGGGCTGGCGGCCGACGGTTTTAGAACCGCTCCATTGGGTGCAAGATTTCCCGTCAGAACCGAAATACCACCATGCGGCTTAAAAGGCTGGTCATAAGGAGTGATCACGGCGTCATCATAAACGACCGCGTCCGCAAGATTCTCGCCTAAGGTCTGACCAGTCACTGTAACGGCATCAAGATGCAGCTTATCTTTCAATCGACTCATCACGCCAGGAAGACCGCCAGCATAGTAGAAGTCCTCCATGAGAAACTGACCAGATGGCATAAGATCAACGAGGCACGGAATGTCGCAGCCAATCCTGTCCCAATCGGCTAAGCTGAAATCAACCTCGGCGCGCTTGGCCATAGCCAGCAAATGCAGGACGGCATTGGTCGAGCCGCCCACCGCTCCGTTGACGATTACCGCGTTTTCAAATGCCGCGCGAGTTACGATCGAGGAAGGTTTCAGATCCTCGCGCACCATATCAACAATCCGGCGACCCGTGAGCCAAGCGAGGCGTTCTCGGCGCGCATCAACCGCTGGGATTGCCGCATTGGTAGGAAGCGCAAGGCCCAGCGCCTCCACCATGCTGGCCATAGTCGAGGCAGTGCCCATCGTCATGCAATGGCCGGCCGAACGCGACATGCCTTCTTCCGCGGCCATGAATTCAGCTTGAGAGATTTTGCCAGCGCGAACTTCTTCGGACAATCGCCATACATCTGTTCCAGAACCGACGGTGCGGCCCATATAGCGACCATTGAGCATGGGGCCGCCGGAAATGACTATTGATGGCAAATCGCAGGAGAGCGCCCCCATGACCAAAGATGGGGTGGTTTTGTCGCAGCCGGTCATTAGAACAACGCCGTCAATCGGATTGGCTCGGATTGATTCCTCCACATCCATGGCAGCAAGATTGCGCAGGAGCATCGCTGTGGGGCGCAGATTGGTTTCACCAAGCGAAGTGACCGGGAAGTCCAGTGGTATTCCGCCCGCCTGATAGACGCCAGCCTTGATCTTCTCGGCCAGCCCCCGAAAATGCGCATTGCAAGGAGTCAGCTCGGAGAAGGTGTTGCATATCCCGATAATCGGGCGGCCATCAAAGCTGTCTTCGGGCAGACCGTGATTCTTCATCCAAGAGCGGTGCAAGAACCCATCTTTGCTGAGCTGGCCGAACCATTCCTGCGAGCGGCGTTTCGGCTTCGCCGGAGGTGTGGTCATGTCTCTGGTTCCGCAAAAAGTACTTTTCTGGCCTCATCCAGCAATTCCGTCATCGCCAAACGCGCGGCTGTTTCATCTTTCGCCCGAATGGCATCGAATACGGCGGTATGGCGCGGTAGCGCGACCTGCCTTTGAGCGGTGCGACGCGAGCTGCGTTTGAAACTCTCGATCAAGGCTTTGCGGATGACCCCAAGAAATTGGCCAAAGATGACATTTCCACTGGCGGCAATGATCGCTGCGTGAAAGGCAAAGTCCGCATCAAAATGAGCATCACGATCCGCTTCGGTTAAGGCCATATCATCAAGCGCGGATTCGATGGCAACAAGGTCTGTGGCGCGGGCGCGACGCGCCGCCATTGCGGCGGCCTCTGGCTCGATCAGCAAGCGTGTTTCTATCAATGACTTCAACAGTTTCTCAAGCGCAGGCCCGGACTCCATCCAGCTTAGAATATCGTTGTCCATCAATTGCCAATGGTCCGGCGTTTGAACGATGGTCCCCACGCGCGCTCGCGCAACCAATAGGCCCTTTGAAGCCAGGACACGCAGGCATTCGCGAACAACCGAGCGCGACACGCCATATTGCTCACAAAGCGACATCTCATTGGGGAGCGTTTCCCCTGGCGCCACATCCCCATTGACGATCATGGCACCGAGCTGACGACTCAACTCGTCATGCATGCGCGGACGCCGAAGCGGCGTTACTGAAGCGGTCATGTCCAAAACCTAGCGGGCTGTATATAAGCCAGAAGCTTGCAATTGTCAGACAATTAAGTCAATACATCTGACATAATAATATGCGGCCCGATGTGGTCGGGTTGCGAGGGCAATTGCCATGCTGTTGGTACAATTCACGAGCGATCAAGATCAGCCGGTCTGCGGCTTACTTGACCCTATTACAGATCAAGTCAGAACGCACACTGAAGGGCTTTCGACCTTCACCTTCATCAATGCAATAATGGCAACGAGTGGAACGTCGTTGAAAGATGCGAGCCACCATTTTCAGGGCGCGATTCTCAAAGCGGAGAATTTGGCACAAGAACAGCGCTTGCTGCCACCCATCACGCATCCAGACCCGTACCGATGTCTGGTCAGCGGCACTGGACTAACTCACAAAGGCAGCGCCGAAACTCGCGATCAGATGCACGCCAGCGCCGCTGCGGAGGCGGAAACGGATACCGCACGATTGTTTCAATGGGGCTTGGAGGGCGGTGCAGCGACATCAAAGCCTGGAACACCGCCAGAGTGGTTTTACAAAGGCGATGGAGCGAGCGTTGTTGCACCCGGTGCTGCCCTGGTCTCTCCCGCGTTTGGACAAGGGCCTGGGGAAGAGCCCGAACTCGCCATGATCTATCTTGTCGATGCAAACGGTCAGCCGCAGAGGATCGGATCGGCGCTCGGAAATGAGTTTTCCGATCACACAATCGAAAAGCAAAACTACCTCTATCTCGCGCATTCCAAACTGCGTCCCTGCAGTATTGGCCCAGCCCTGAGGCTTGGTCTGCCACCGCGCGACATTCACGGGACAGCCCGGATCGTGCGACACGGCGCACCGGTCTGGCAAAGGTCTTTCGCAACGGGAGAGGCGAATATGACCCATTCGCTCGGCAATCTCGAGCATCATCATTTCAAGTATGAGCGTCATTGTCGACCGGGCGACCTACACATCCATTTTCTCGGCACGGCCGTTCTGAGCTTCGCGGATGGGGTAGAACTTACCGATGGCGATGTCATGGAGATTGGTGCGCCGGATTATGGATCACCCCTTTCCAACCCGGTCGTCATCGAACCTGCGAACGCAACCGTTGTTCATGTGGGAGAGCTTTGATGGACATCTATAAGAGCCGCATCGCAGGCGAGCTCCGAGGGGGCGGGGCCACTTTGGAGAACCGCAACCCGTCCGATCTTTCCGACCTTATCGGGGTCACGCACATGGCCGATACAAACGTCCTCGATGACGCTGTAGAGGCGGCGCGGAACGCGCAGCGTGCCTGGGCCGCGACTTCTATCTGGGATCGTGCGCACATCCTCGACGCCGCGGGCAATCTGGTCTTTGAACGCAAGCAGGCGCTTGGCGAGCTGCTGGCGCGAGAGGAAGGCAAGACACTGGCCGAGGGCATCGGTGAGACGGCGCGCGCCGGGCAGTTGCTCAAGTTCTTTGCTGGTGAGGCGCTACGCTTGAATGGCGAAGTCATCGATTCTGTGCGCCCGGGAGTAGATGTCTCAATCACCCGCGAGCCCTTGGGCGTGGTGGGCGCGATTACGCCATGGAATTTTCCGATCGCGATTCCCGTTTGGAAGCTGGCCCCGGCTTTGGCCTTTGGTAATGCCGTGGTGATGAAACCGGCATCGTTAACCCCGGCTACGGTCGATGCGCTCGCCGCAATTCTGGATGAGGCCGGCTTGCCGAAGGGTGTATTCAACCTTGTGCAGGGCAACGGACAGATAGGCGCTGAGCTAGTCGGTCACGACGGAATCGATGCCGTGACGTTCACCGGCTCCTTTGGCGTCGGCGGGAAAATCATTAAGGCATGTGCAAAATTGCGCCGAAAAGTCCAAGCCGAGATGGGAGGCAAGAACCCGCTGCTTGTGCTGGATGATGCGAATATCGATAACGCCGTCGATTGCGCGTTGAATGGCGCGTTCTTCTCGACCGGGCAGCGCTGCACAGCATCCTCGCGCCTCATCGTCACCGACGGGGTCCACGACGCTTTTATCGACAAGCTGATAACCGCGATGAAAAGTCTACAGGTTGGGCACGCGCTGGAAAAAGCCACCCAAATCGGCCCCGTTGTCTCGCAGAGCCAGCTTGATAGCAATCTCAACTCTGTCGCACGGGGAGCGGAAGACGGCGCTGAAGTGATCGGCGGAGAGCGGCTCAACCGTGATACAGAAGGATTCTTTCAGGCGCCCGCCCTACTTGTCGGAGCAAACAACAAGATGCGGACCAGCCGTGAGGAGATTTTCGGGCCGGTTGCCTCGGTCATCCGCGTCGCCGATTACGATGAGGGATTGGCGACTTGCAACGACACCGACTTTGGCCTTTCCGCCGGTATCTGCACCACTTCGTTATGCGCGGCGCGAGACTTTCAGCGCAATGCCGAAGCGGGCATGGTCATGGTCAATCTGCCCACGGCCGGGGTCGATCCACATGTCCCATTCGGTGGGCGCAAAGGTTCCAGCTATGGCGCACGCGAGCAAGGCAGCTACGCTCGCGAGTTCTTCACCCAGGTCAAGACCGCCTATGTAGGCTAGGTCGGGAGTTGCGAGAGGTTTGTGAGCTCGCAGCTTTGAATTGAGTCATTCGTGTTGATTGACAGCCTTTCGAGCCTTTGCCGTTTAGTGCCATACTCACCCCGAAGCACTTGGTGGACCGACACGGGCGGTGCTCATGCTCTAACTAACTTAACAGATGACGCTTCGGCCATGGTTGCGTGCGTTGCGCTCAAACTTTCCAACACGGTTGCGTTTGAAGCACGATGTCCGCTTTCGGTAAGGGCAATCTCACATTCCAAAGTCCGACTTTAGGGCGCTAAGCTGCCGCTAACCCCATTTGCAGAGTCTGGAGCCGCTCTCCTTTGCCGATCAGCCTGATTGCTCCGCCTCGAATGCCCGCTTGCCTTTGCGTCGGAACAACACTAGCGCCTGCGCTCCGTCCGGCCCGCGGAGCTTGGCAGCGACGGTGAGGAATGCTCCGTAGAGCGCAGCACGATCATCGTCGGTCAGTTCGACCAGATCGGCTTTTGCAACCAGGCCGCCCAGCTCGATCAGTTGCCGGGTCCGTTCGCGGCGTTTGACCTGCCATTCGCGCATGTCTGTTCGTGCCTTCGCCGCCTCAAGCCTGTGCCGCGCCGCCATCAAGCGATAGAGTGCCTTCCGGCTGTTGGCGAGGTCCGCTCGAATTGTCGCGTGACTTACCTTGAAAGAAGGCCGCGCCGCGCTTGCGCCAGCCCTCCCCGATTGCCTTGTCGGTATTCGCCGCAGCATCGAGCAGTGCGCCTGCCAGGACATCGGCATCGAGCGCGTCGGCTCCTGTTGCAGTGACCAGCGCATCAAGGTCGCGCACGCGGCGTTCCTTTAACTACTTTGCCTTGTCGGCAAGTGCCTTCAGTTCCGAATCAAAATCGCGGGGCTTGCGCAAGTGTTGTCTCCATCGTTGGTGTGATGGAGTGATGATAATCGTGGTTGTAATCCAATGCAGTAAGGTCGCCGGGACAGTGTGAACCCGCCTAGTTCTTTGCCTCCTTTAACGCCACAGTGGATGTGGATCTCATGGCTTCGGCGCTCTCTGAACTTCCGGGCGTCTCGATAGTTGAAGTTCCGCAGAAACGACGTCTGATTGGTTTGTAGCTAGAGACCGCGAACCTCAAAATCCGCACTGCCGTTCCAGATAAGTCGGTACATCTCACCCTGGACCACCGATTGCACAACATTCGGCCAAAGAGCCGCAATGCAGGTGCCGCCTGCATGGCGTACCGAAGGGTAGATAATGCCGTTGTGGCCCTCCCCGCGAGCTTTGGCCGCCAAAGCGTTACCAACGGCGTATCCTTCTTCTTTGTTCGGGTTGAGCGCCGGGTGATCTGGCATATCGCGAAGATCCACGAAGACGCCCGACATGCTGGCAATCATCTCGCCATACTCGACGACCGCATTGAAATCGCCAGCATCAGCCAATGCCTGTGTCAGATGGACGCCAACCTCTGCAATTGAGGTTTCGACGTCGAGAGCCGCGTACCAGGCGCCGCGATCAGCCGGATTAAACCGGTTTGGATCGCGCGGTTTGGCATACGCAAAACTGGCATTGATGAACTTCGCATGCGGCACTCCGTGTACGAGTTCGTCCGGAGATACACCGCCTGTACCGCGCTCCTCGGCAATCAAGCGTGAGCTGGTTGCGCCCTCTATCTCGGCCAGCAGCGCAAGCTCTTCCTCATCGTCAGCGAGCGGTGACATCACGGCGTCGCGCAGCCGCGCGCTGCTCACGAGACGCACAGTACGCTCGAAAGCCTCGCGGGTCAGTGGCGGTTCTTGCTGCTCTTCAGAGCCCGCCACGAAGCGCGTCGATATACTGCCGGGTTTCAAGCATGCGCGGAATACCACCTTCGATCATCGCATCGACGGGCGACATCCGATCAAAGACAGGTGCTTTGTTCTCCAACTTAGGCCAACGGTCAGCCATGTCGTTCGCAAACAGCAGGTGGAGGCCTTTGAACAGCCCGATAAGCGCAGAGGCGCGCGTCAGTTGATCCTGACTTAGAGTCCCTTCCCAAGTCCCCGCTTTCATACGGTCCCACGTGCTAAGTGATACACCGAGGAGCGCCGACCCTTCAGCGTTGCTGGTACCCCAAGCATCAGTAAGTCGCAGCACAGCTTTGACTGCTGCGCTTGTCAGGCGACCTCGATCATTCTCGTTTGAGAAGGTTTGCAAGCCGACCAGCGCTTCGACTTCTTGAATTGCTAGAATTGCCATATCACGTCTCCTGACGTTTCTATAAGCGTCACATGACGAAATATCAATTAAATCGCAGAGCGAACATGATGTTCGAACGGGTCGTCACAGCTCCTATTCAGTCAGCCAACTTTATCTAACACCGCTGATCCGATAGCGCCTCCCCGCCCCCGAAACCGTCAACCGATAACGGTCTAGTGTCAGCTTTGCGCCCTAATCCAAGACGTAGCCATTCCAGATCTTAGCTACCGAAAGCGGACATTCGCCACTTGAGCACCCGACAATACGCACGACTTGTAGATGAGTGGGTAACAGCTGTCGGCTTGCCGCCGGAGGAATATGGCACCCACTCGCTGCTCCGAACCAAGGCTTCAATCATCTACAAAGCCACGGGCAACATTCGGGCAATCCAAGTTCTGCTGGGTCATTCCAAGATCGATAACACTGTGCGATACTTGGACGTCGATATCGAAGATGCTCTGACGCTCGCCGAAAAGACCGAAATCTGACTGCTATTGGGCGCCGGCCTCTTTCTGTCTGGCGTCCGCATCCTAAGAAAAGCGGTTTCTGGCAGTGGCGTGCAATGCTCAGTACTAGAGTGCCATCCGTGCTCGGGAACGCTGAGAGCGATGAACAGCTACTGCCTTTTCGACGACACCAGGCGAAATGACTGTCGCCGACCATAGGTCAAAGAGCGCCACACCCACTCAAACGGCCCAAATCGGTAGCGGGCAAGCCAGAGCGGTGCGGCGATCAGGAAGAAGGCCCACACCCCGATCGTGATCAGCATTAAGCCGCCGAGAGACAGCTGCCCAAACAAACCCAGCCCGAGGCCCGAAAAAAGGGCCAGACCTATCACCGATTGCAGGATGTAGACTGTGAAGGCGGTGCGGCCTGCAGCTGCCAGCGCCTTCGCCTGCCATCCGGCCGATACGGCCGCAACGATCAGTGACGACCAGACGAGCGCTCCGCCAAAGCGATGAGCGTAACCTGATACATTGAGCACAGCTTTCTCCAACTCGGATTCACCTGCGGCCAGAAGCGGAAGGACATGCTCGGATGCAGCGACAATAAGGCCGGCGACTGCCAAGATCGCGTACGTATTCAGCGAGAGCTCTCCGCTCAAAAAGCCGGTTTTGAGCAAGCCCATCCCGATCAACATCACCCCCAACGTGTCGATCCAGACACCGCCCACCAAAAACAGATCGATCATGTAGTACCACGCTGCATGTAGCCTAGCCGAAACCTGGTCTCCGACAGAACCGAGCATGATGTCAGCCACTTCCAGATGCGCCTGTGATGCGGACGACCAGAGGACAGCGGCAGGCCCTGGCTCTGCGATTGGCAATAGGGTGTAGTGAGTATAGGCGGCGATTTGTAGAGCGAAGCCCAGACCCAAGAGAGTCACTGCCCTTAGCTGGGCAAAGGGAACTGCGAGAAAGCCCACTAACGCATACCAGATCAGGATATCCCCTTCGCGTAGGAAGATCAGGTGCAGCCCCCCAAACACGGCCAGCCAGAACAGCCGGCGGAGCACCACGCGCATCTGCACCGGGTTATCTCGCGCGAGCAACAGGGCGAGCCCGGCGCCAAAAAGCGCGGTGAAGATCGTGACGAACTGGCCGTGAATGAACTCGCCTTGGACAAACGCGATCCAAGCCGCCACCTCACCTTCCCAGAGTGATCGGGTGACGTAATGGTTGTAGCCGTTTGCCATCATCTTGATGTTGACCACAAAGATCATAAGCACGGCGACGCCCCGCAAGACATCAAGCGTGCCGAGGCGCGCGCTTGTTGTAGGGGCACTGGAGCGATCGGTGGACATCTCGTGGGAAGTCACCTCTGCTGTCTGGTTAGCGATCATCGACCATCCTAAAGAAGGGTTGCAGCGGAGTGTTTTAGCCAGAGGCCAAGGCTTTGAACTCTTGGGCAACCGGGCTGAACATCAGCTCCATCATCTCCCCGACATCGGCGGAAGCATCTGTGATGCTGCCCGCTTTGATTGATGGCTCGGGCGCGTACTCCGCCTGGAGTACGAGCGCTTCGGCGTATTTGCGTCCCCGCAGCTGTTCGACCAGCGCGATCGCGAAATCGAGCCCCGCCGAGACGCCGGCCCCTGTCAGGATGTTTCCGTCTCGCACCACGCGTTCGTCGGTCGGGATTGCACCGTAGTCTGCCAGGACGGGGAGAGTTGCCCAGTGTGAAGTGGCCTTTTTACCCTCGAGAAGGCCAGCTTTTGCGAGTATCATCGAACCCGTACACACGCTGGTGATGTGTTTTGCGCGCGAGGCTCGGTCACTGACCCAGCCCAAAACACGCTCCGATTTCATCACGTCGAGCGTACCGCGGGTTCCACCGGGCAGGAACAGCACGTCAAGATCACTGGGCGTCTCTTCCAAAGTGATTGTCGGTGCGATCGCCAGGCCAAGGTCTGAGGCGACAGGTTCTAAGTCCGCTTCGGTTGTCACCAGATGGACCTTCGCGCCAAACATGCAGGCGAAGAAATAGTGCGGCCCTACAAGGTCCAAGGCGGTGAAGCCGGGGTAGAGCAGCATTGCGACCTGTTCGTTCTTGAAGAGATTGTCGCCAAACATCTCCTGCATCATCTGATCGTGCCGCGCAGCCATCTCTTGCTGCTCTGCGGGCGATGGAGATCCTGTCGCCCCGGCCTGGGACCCATGACCTCCATGCTCTGCATGTTGAGCCATCGCGCGCTCTATCGCCAGGAATGGGGCAAGCATCGCCGCGCCAGTCATTCCGCCTAGCAGCGCTCTTCTGTTTATAGTCATCGATTGTATCTCTCATATTGGGTCAAATTCGGGCCGTTCGCGCGGTCGCGCGTACTGCATCGGTGAAGCCGGACAGACGGCCCTCAATCCCTGCAAGAACGTCCGAAGGCACCTTCTCAGGCGTGCCGAAATCAAGCGGGGGTTCGGGCGCGTACTCGGCCATGACCTGCATGGCTTGCGCGAGATCGAGCGGGCGCATTCGGTGCATAAGCTCAAGACCCAGATCGAGGCCGGCGGAAACGCCCGCCCCGGTGGCACGGTTACGGTCAAACACCATACGCTCATTGACTTCGATCGCGCCAAAGTCGTTGAGCAGCGGGCGACCGATCCAGTGCGAGGTTGCGCGGTAACCTTTCAGGAGCCCCGCCTGACCCAGCAAAAGAGATCCGGTGCACACGCTTGTCACCCACTTCGCCCGGCTGCCTCGGTCCGCCAGAAAATCGAGCGTGACATCATCGCGCATCGCCGCCAGCGTGCCTGAGACGCCGCCTCCGACAAGCAGGATATCGAGAGCCCTCGGGCACGTTTCGAAAGTGGCGGTGGGAGTGATCGTGATCCCGCTATCGCTGGTGATCGGCTGGTCGGTCTTGGCCACCATATGGACGGTGGCGCCAAACAGCCCCGACAGGAAGTATTGCGGGCCAATCACATCAAGCGCCGTCATGTTGTCATAAATGATGACCGCGACCTGTTCATTGCCAAACCAGCTTGGCGGCACTTTGCTCATATCCATCAGCGTTTCGCCATCTGGGCTGGTCGGCTTCGCATCACCTTGGGCAAACGCCGGTGCCGCCAGAGCGCCGGTGGCGGCAAGCGCGCTCATCATGCGGATCATATCTCTGCGTTGCATATCGCTGCTCCTCATATCTCAAAGCCAAGAGTCACAAATGCAGATCGCGGATTGCCCGGGCGCACCACGTCCTGCGCGAAGTATTGATAGGGAATGAAGTAGTCGGCGTTGAAAAGGTTATCGATGCGCAGACCAATGCGGGCGCGCCCGATCGTGTAGCTCGCCTGAGCGTCCGCAACGATATAGCCATCAACCTCCGCGTTGTTGGGGAGTGTGATGACCGTCTCGCTCACCCCGGTCAGCCCTGCGCCAAGTTCTAAGCCCTCTAGCGCGCCCGCCAGCACGCGATAGCGTGCTGCAATCCGGCCACTGTGATCTGGGACGCGGGGCAAGCGATCGCCAACGATATTGGGATCAACATCCTCGGTCACGCGAGCGTCCGTGAAGGCGTAGCTGGCAAGGAGCGAGAACGCGCGCGTTGGTTCGAAGATCAGATCGGCCTCGAACCCTTCGCTGCGCTGCGCGCCGACCTGGATCGATGTGATGAACGTGGTCGGATCGGTAAGCGGCACATTCGTGCGGTCGATACGGTAAGCGGCGAGCGTGCCGGATAAGCCAACTTCTTTCAGCTCGAACTTTACTCCCGCTTCGAAGCTCTCGGACCGCTCAGGCACGGGCTCTTCGCCATCGGTCCCGACAAAGAATAGCGAAAGCCGCGAGCCTGTTGCATAACCGGCGAACAGGCTGACCCCTTCGGTCACATCGATTGTGATGCCAAAGCGCGGGTCCCACTCATGATAGGTCTCGTGAGCACCTGCACCGCCAACGACCTCTTCAATGCCAAGCGCCGAATAGCGCAGCGACGCCAGCACATGGACACTATCGGCGATGGTGATCTGATCTTGCGCATAGATGGCGAAGGTCTCGTAGCGATTGCCGAGAAAGGTGTTGAGTTCGGGAATGGGAAAGAAGTCAAAGTCCGAACCCGGGTCGGCGTAATCGAAAGCCACTGGGTTGGCGAAATCGAACCCGGTCGCCGCTTCGTAATCGGCTTGATCCCATTGCACGCCCCCAAGGACGACATGCTCTATCGCTCCCGTAGCAAACTCGGCTGTAAGCGAGCCATCGACGGTCCATTCATCGACGCTCGCGGGAAGCCGCCCGCGAATTTGCAGGCAAGATGTCTCGTTCAAGCCAGACGCTTCACCACAGGGGAAGAAGGCGAAAAAGGGCGAGGAAGCAAACTCGTCAAAGTCGTTCTCATACCGGCGCCCGCGCAGATGAAAGCTCAGCCCTTCATTCAGCACCTGCGTCCATTCGAGCTGCGCTGTCAGATTCTGAACATTGGTGTTGGGCGCGTTCGTTGCTCCGCTAAAACGATAGGGATCAACCCGGTTATCATTCTGAAATTCTGCAGGCAGCCCTGCATATTCAAGCTGGTCCACCTCGGTATAGGTGAAGCGCCCGATGACTTCGGTGTCCGATGTTGGAGCCCAGCGCACGCTTGGCGAGACAAGAATGCGTTCAATTTCCACCTCATCAATTGCGTCGCCGGCGTCTTGATACTCGCTGATCACTCTGACTGACAGTGCATCGGTCAGCGCGGTGCCCAGATCGATCGCAGCCGAATAGGTATCAAAGCTGCCCCCACGCACGCGCGCTTTGGCGACGTCCTGACCGTTGGCCGTCTTTGAGACCACATTGATCAGTCCCCCGACAGGCGAGCCCGTGCCGCCGCCGAACAGCGTTGAAGTGGGTCCCTTCGCGACCTCGACCCGCTCGACATTCCAGAGACTGCCAGGATCGATTACCGCCGTATCGCCATAGCCGATCAGACCATCGGTGAAGATCTCTCCCTCAAAACCGCGTATGATCGGGTTGGCGAGCACCAGCTCCGATGGCAGCGAAGGCACGACGCCGGAAACATTACGCAACGCTTCATCAAGCGTCACCAGTTCCTGGTCTTCGATCAGATCATCGGTGATGACCTGGATCGACTGAGGGATCTGCAGCAATGGGATCGGCGTGCGGGTAACGCCGGCCTGATCCACCGCATATGTCGTGCGGTCACCGGTCACAGTGATGTCGCCGGGGGTCCACCCGCCGTCTTTCCGTTCTTCTTCTTCTGGAGTTTGATCCTGCGCCAGCACAGGAGGCGCTATGCAAGATAGCGTTCCGGCGAGCAGCGCCGAAGTCATCAGGGTTTTCATAGATATTCCTTACGCGTGCGCGCCAAGCCTTAAAAGCCTGGGCGCAGAGAAACGGGCGGCTCTCAAGGAGCTGCAGATTATGGAGTGTTTTTTATGCGTAAGCGGGCGGACCGCGCAGCGGCGGCCTAAGTTTGACAAGACGCGGAAGCTGCAATGGCCCGCGCGGAGCAAAGGCGAGCAAGAGCGCAAAGGCGATGGCCAACGCGAATACAATGGGATTCGCAGCGCCGGTCGCGAACTTGGTAAGACCAGCAAAGTCGCACTTCTTGCTTGACGGGCCTTCGTCGTGGCCGTGCTCCAACCCGGGATGGTCCATGTGGGCGTGGCTGATATGGGCATGCTCCGTGCTTTTGCCCTTCATGGTCATTTGGCTTTTAGTTGGGGCCTTCAAAGCTCGCGCCAACGGATGCATCTCGGGGCACGGCACAACCACCAGCCAGGCACTTTGAGACGACGTGATCATATATCCTGCTGGAGCAAGAGCATTCAGCCATAGCCCCGCAAGCAGCAAGGTCAGCGAGGCTCGCTTCAGACAAGTTCTGATATGCAGCTTCGTGCCCATCGAGGACCGTGGTCTAGGTGTTGGTCCGCACAAAGTCACGCGCATTCCTAGGGTGTAATTGGGTAGTGAGCCAGATGGCAGTTCTTCGACCTCGATCAGTCAGAAGCCGACATACCAAAATCGGCTCAATCGACGTCAGCTCAAGCAGGCGGACAGCAAAGCAATCAACTTGTCAGAATACAATATTGAATTAGACACGCGCACGATGAATGCACAGAACTTACAACAACTGCTCGATCAGAAGACCAAGCCCATTGGCTCGTTGGGGCGCTTAGAAGAACTCGCAGTTCGCGTTGCATCAGTGACTGGCGAATCCTCAGCTGAGAAGTTCACTGCCTCCCTTACGATCTTCGCCGCCGACCACGGCATCGCGGAGGAGGGCGTGTCGGCTTTCCCTCAGGAAGTGACGGGCCAGATGGTTGCGAATTTTCTGGCGAATGGCGCTGCGGCAAACGCGATTGCAGGGGAACTTGGCATCCCAGTTTCTGTGGTCGATTGCGGGGTAAAGAGCCTTTTGGTCAACGGGACAGACCTGATTGACATGCGACTTGGAGCGGGCGCCTCAAACAGTGCGCAAGGCCCGGCGATGACTCAAGAGGTTGCAGCAAAAGCCATCAGCCAGGGGCAGTCCTATGGGCAATCCCTTGCCAGCACTATCGTGTGTTTTGGCGAGATGGGGATTGCCAATACGTCTTCGGCAACGCTGCTCGCGCACAAGCTGAGCGGAATTTCCATCGCCGACCTCATCGGACGTGGGACTGGAATCGATGATGCCGGGCTAAACCACAAGAAATCAATTCTTGAACGCGCGGCAGCTCGGACGGGGCAACTGGTTCCTATCGATGCACTTGCAGAAGTTGGCGGCTTTGAGATCGGCACCATGGCAGGCGCAATCATCGGTGCGGCTGCGTCGAAGAAAGTTGTGGTGGTCGATGGCTTTATTGCGACGGCTGCCTCGGCGCTTGCGCGAGCCCTTGCTGCTGAATGCGAAGCATCAATGGTCTACGCGCATCGGTCTGCCGAGCAGGGACACGCAACACTGCTTGAATGGCTACAGGCAAAGCCGCTGCTTGACCTTGAGATGCGACTTGGAGAAGGCACCGGCGCGTTGCTCGCCGTCCCGATCATCAGGGCCAGCGTGTCTCTGTTTGGCATGGCGAGTTTTGCGGATGCAGGGGTATCTGGTCGATCGGGCGACGAGTGAAAAATATCTTCAAATCCTTTTGTGCCTCGTGGATTTTCCTTACGCGTATCCCGCTTCCAACCATGGACTTGAGCGAAGAGAATTTCGCGCAAGCACCCGCGTTCTATCCCCTCGTCGGCCTTTTGATTGGCGGCATTGGAGCTGTTGGATACGCAATAGGCCACATGATTGAAGGGCCTGCTATCGGCGCGCTCATCGCCCTGGGGGCGACCCTCATGGCGACCGGCGCTTTTCACGAAGACGGACTTGCCGATCTGTTCGACGGTCTCGGCGCACAGACCAAGGAACGCATGCTCGAAGTTATGCGAGACAGCCGGTTGGGCACTTTTGGAGCGGTGTCACTGTTTGTCGTTCTTGGGCTCAAAATCGTCAGCCTCTCCGCGCTTGCGCCTCTCGTTGCGCTCGCCGCGCTCCCTTTAGCCCAAGGCCTTTCCAGGATGTCCGCTGTGCTTGTGATAGCGACGAGCACTTATTCGCGCTCGGAGGGGACTGCAAAACCGGTTGCGAAAGGCATATCGCGCAGCGCTCTGCTGATTGGCTCTTTTACAAGCATCGCCTCGCTCGCGGCCTTTGGCTTCTGGTTTTCAGCCGAGCTTGTACTAGTCAGTCTTGCGGGGCTTGGCGTGGGGCATGTTCTTACCCGTCTGCTGTTTGAGCGCAAACTTGGTGGCTACACGGGCGATTGCCTTGGGGCTGTCCAGCAGGTTTCAGAACTGGGCATCTATTTGGCGATCGCCGCATGGCTTTGATTTTTTTGCGGCATAGCGAGCCACTGATTAAGCTTGGCGTTTGCTATGGCCAGTTGGATGTCGAAGCGCGGGTCCTGTCCGAGGTGGAGCTCAGCGAACTCAGCGAGACTCTTCCTCAATCTCTCGTTCGCATAGACACAAGCCCTCTTTCACGCTGCGCGGCGCTGGCGGGCAGGCTGGCCGAACGCCTCAACCGTCCGCTCCAGATCGATCCACGTTTGCAGGAGATCGACTTCGGGCGCCGGGAAGGATGCGCTTGGGACGACATTCCCCGAGGTGAAATTGATGATTGGGCGGCTGACGTTACAGGCGCAAAACCTTATGGTGGGGAAAGCGTTGACGAGATGACGGTCCGCGTTCGATCCTATCTCGATGAGTGTCCATATGACCAAGCCGACGTCCTGGCCGTTACGCATATGGGCGTTGTGCGTTGCGCGCATGCCGCTTTTGGATATGAGGGCGAGCTCGAAATGAGACTTGGCTATGCGCAGAGTATGACATTCGACGCCCCCCCCGCTCTGATAAAGGCCCACACCAATGATAAGCAGCGATCCCGAAACGCACAAACAAGAAATGAAAAAGCTCCAGGAGGCTCAATCGAAGAAGCGCCGAGAGCTTAAAGATCCTGAGCGTGGACTTGTTTTGGTTCACACGGGCGATGGCAAGGGTAAGTCCAGCTCGGCCTTCGGAGTGATCGCCAGAGCGCTTGGCTGGGGACAGAAAGTGGCGGTCGTGCAGTTCATCAAGGGCAAATGGAAGACGGGAGAGAAGCAGTTCTTTTCGCGCTTCAGCGATAAGCTGGACTGGCATGTGATGGGCGATGGCTTCACGTGGGATACGCAGAATCGCGAGCAGGATATCGAAGCGGCCGAAAAAGCTCTGGAGAAGGCGAAAAGCCTAATTAGCAGCGGCGATTTTGCGCTGGTTGTCTTGGACGAAATCAACATCGCCATGCGCTACGATTATTTGGAGACCGAAGCCGTGATTGCCGCACTTGAAACACGCGGGAACACCAGCGTGATCTTGACCGGTCGAAATGCGAAACCGGAGCTGATGGAATACGCCGATACCGTCACCGAAATGACCGAGGTAAAGCACGCCTTCCACTCGGGCATACGCGCGCAGCAAGGCATCGACTTCTAGTCCGCCGATTCGCCATGCTGGATACCGAGTTCGAGGTTCTGCGTGAATGGGTCGCTCGCCGCCGTGATGTGCGGCGCTTCCAAACGAGACCGGTCAAGCAGAGGATCCTCGATTAGATTTTCCATCTGGTAGAAGGCGCACCATCGGTCGGTAACAGCCAGCCATGCCCGAGGACAAACAAAAGCTTTAAAGTTCCCTCAAATTGGCCGGGCTGGATAAGGCCCCGCTGCAATTTGCGGTTTTTTGCGACACCCGGCCCGCGCAGGGTTTAGGCCCTAGTAGGCAAACCCAAGCCGCGACACTGCACAATTCCGTTGCGTGCGCGATCATGATCTTTTTTGGCTGGCTGCCAAGGCTAAGGGCTTGGGTGTTGGTTGGGTGTCGATCCTGAATCCGTCTGGGATATCCGATTGCTTAAACATGCTCGAACATTGGGATTTGATCGCCTATCTGTGCGTCGGGTATCCTGAGGAAGAGCACTACGATCCAGAGCTAGAGCGCTATGGCTGGCAAGACCGCATCTGGTCCAAAGATCACATTATCAAGCGCTAGCGCCGTCTGGAGCAATAGCGAATGAAGCCAAATTGACACCTGAATCCTCGCTGGGTAAGGGCGCAGGCAGATGGTGCTGCAAGTGCGAAGGCGCTTGAAGCTAAGAGGGAAGCCGGTGTGAGACCGGCGCTGTGCCCGCAACTGTAAGCTGGGAGCCTCGAACCACTATGTCACTGGCCTCGTCCATTTACGGGCGAAGCTGGGAAGACGGTTCGATGGTGATGATCGGTGAGCCAGGAGACCTGCCATCGCGTCGTTCGTCCGGGGCCGGGTCCAGCCCAGTGGGACAGGAAAGTTTTTCCGAAGTAACGACAGCCAGGTCGGTCTCCGACGCCACGATGTGCTAGCACACTTGGCAGACCAACTGTCGAATGCGCCGTGTGGGTTTCGGAGCCCTCGCGCGGTATGACTTTGGATACAGATATGAAACACGCAGTTTCTTTGTTTGCAGCGGCTTCAGCAGTTGCGCTGCTTCCAGCATCTCTTCTCGCTCAGACGGTTGATGATGCGAAGACGGATCGTCAGGGTGCAGAAATCCCTGACTCCGAAGAAATCGTGGTCACCGCAAACCGCACAAGCCGTGCGATCTCTCAAGTGGGCGAATCCGTGACGGTGATAGCAGAAGAGGAGATTATAAATCGCCAACCAACTGAAGCACTGGACCTGCTGCGCACCGTTCCCGGAGTGACCTTTAACCGCAATGGCGGGATCGGTACGAACACGGGTGTCTCAATCCGCGGCGCGCAAAGCGATCAGACTGTTGTCCTGATTGACGGCATCAAGCTCAACGATCCCTCTTCGCCGGGTGGTGGCTTCAACTTTGGACCGCTACTCACCGGCAACATTGCGCGCATCGAAGTGGTGCGCGGATCGCAATCCGTGCTGTACGGAAGCCAGGCGATTGGCGGTGTGGGCAACATGATTACCCGCGAGCCAACTGAAGACTTGAACGCGTTTGCGCGCGCTGAATATGGCGCGCGCGATACAGTTGATCTGGTCGGCAATATTTCGGGCAAATTCGGCCCAGTGTCTGCCAGCCTCGGCGCTAACTTTGCACGCACCGATGGTATATCTGCATTCAATGAGGAGCGCGGCGGCGAAGAAGCAGATGGTTTTGAGAGCGCCGGAGTAAACGGCAAACTCGATATCGCGCTGGCGGACAACATCTCCATCGATCTGCGCGGCTTTTACGCCGATAGCGAGACCGAGATTGACGGATTTGGTGCGAGCGGTCTGCAAGACACCAATGAAGTCTCCTTTAGGCAGGATTTTGTTGGCTATGCAGGCCTAAATGCCTCGTTCCTCGATGGTCGCTTCCGCAATCGGCTCGGCTTTGCATACACCAATATTGATCGTAACAATGTCAATCGCGATACCGATACACAGACCTTTGAATCCAATGGCGAAAACCGTCGCTTTGAATACCAAGGTGTATTTGATGCCGCTGATTCAGTTGAGCTGGTGTTTGGTGCCGAGCGTGAGGAATCCGATTACAGCAGCGGTGATATCGCACCCGAAGTCTGGATCAACTCGGTTTACGGACAGCTAAATGTCACGCCGATCGAAGGGCTCTCGCTGACAGGCGGTGTCCGCTATGACGATCACGAGACCTTTGGTAGCGCGACAACTTTCGCTGCCAGCGGCGCCTATTCGCCCAATGGAGGCGACACCGTGGTTCGGGCTAGCTATGGCGAAGGTTTTAAGGCTCCTACGCTATTCCAGCTCTTCAGCGATTTCGGCAATTCCGATCTCGATCCCGAGGAATCGGAAAGCTGGGACGTTGGCATCACCCACAACTTCCTTGATGGCCGCGCTCAAGTGGGCGTAACCTATTTTGAGCGTAACGCCGAAAACGAGATCATCTTTGTTGGGTGCTTCAACAATCCTCTTCCGGCATGCAACGATCCTGACAATCCGCGTCCCTTTGGCACCTATGATAGCATTGCGAGCACCAGCGCAGATGGCTGGGAGTTTGGCGTTGCGCTGCAACCGGCGGACGGTTTCGATGTCTCGCTCAATTATTCCATCATTGATGCTTTTGACGATGAAACAGGTAACCGTCTTGCGCGCAGAGCCGAAGAGACCGCCAGCCTTGTGGCTGATTATCGCATGGAAAATAGCCTTGGGATCGGCACTACGATCCTGATCGTGGGGGACAGTTTCGATAACTCCTCGAACACCACTCCGCTTGATGGCTATGTCGTTGCCGATCTGCGCATAAGCTATGGCATTACAGAGAATCTCGAACTGTTCGGACGGATAGAGAATGTGACAGACGAACAATACGAGACGATCTTCCTGTATGGCCAGCCAGGTCGTGGCGTGTTCGGCGGCTTGCGCTATCGGATGTAATGCTCATGCGGTTGATCCTCGCGGCGCTTCTTGGGCTTACGCTTGTCGGCTGTTCGCAGCCCGTCGAGCATAGCTCTGAGGCGCCGCGTCGGATCATCAGCCTCGATTATTGCGCGGACCAATATGTTCTGCGGTTCGCGGATCATAGCGATATTCTGGCGCTGTCGCCGGGTGCGGATAAACGTTTTTCCTACATGCGCGAAGAAGCGGAAGGACTGCCTCAGGTTCGCCCGCGTACGGCGGATGTGCTGGCGTTGGAACCCGACCTAATCGTGCGTTCCTACGGCGGCGATCCAAATGTCATGGCTTTCATGGAACGCGCGGGCGTGCCGGTGGTGCAGATCGGATTTCCTCGAACCATCGACCAGGTGCGCGAAGAGGTGGTGCGTGTCGGCGGTGAGCTTGGTCAACCGAAGACGGCGAAACAGGTCATTGAGGACATGGACCAACGCCTCGCAGCGCTGGCGGCAAAGGCGAGCGAAAACCCGGAAGCGCTGTATATGACCCCGGTGGGTGTCACCACGGGACCGGGTTCGCTCGTCCATGAGCTTATGACCGCTGCGGGCCTTTCCAACTTTCAAACCCGGAACGGCTGGAACCCACTCCCGCTTGAGCGCCTAGCCTATGAGCGACCCGATCTAATCGTCGCCGCTTTCTTTGAAAGCAAGACCAACCATGTCGACAGCTGGAGCGCGGCGCGTCATCCGGTCGCGCAGGCCCAGCTTCGCGAGTTGCCGGTATCCGCCATAGAAGGCGCTTGGACGTCGTGCGGGGGATGGTTCTTGATTGAAGCGGTTGAGAGGATGTCTGAACAGGCCAATGGCGGCGCATGACACGTCTCTCTAGCGTTCTGGCGGGCGGTCTTCTCGCAGCTCTGATCCTATCGTTGCTGCTGGGTTCGGTTCCGTTACCACTTGAGCGCGTTCTTGGCGCTATCGCATTCCAAGCCAGCGCGGGAGACCAACTGGTCGTCTGGCAAATTCGCTTACCACGCAGCTTGACCGCCGCAATTGTTGGCGCAGCCCTTGGTATGAGCGGTGCGGCCCTACAAGGCCTGTTGCGCAATCCGCTGGCTGAGCCCGGTATTTTGGGCGTGTCCGCGACGGCGGCGCTTTTCGCGACCTTCGTGCTCCATTTCAGGTTGGCGACCGCAGGTCCGCTTGTTTTGCCGGCTGCCGCTGTGGCGGGAGCCCTTCTCGCGACGCTTATCGTTGCCGCCGCAGCGCTTCGTAATCGGTCGGTCGTAACGCTCATTCTAATCGGTGTGGGCCTTTCGAGCTTCTCAGCTGCGCTTATGGCGTTGCTGATGAACTTGGCTCCTGACCCCTTCAGTTTGACTGACATGGTCAATTGGATGCTTGGAACCGTTGCTAATCGTAGCTTTGAAGATATTGCATTCGCAGCGCCATTTCTGCTTGCTGGCATCATCGTCATGCTCCTTACCCGTCGCGGTCTTTCGGCTTTGGCACTTGGGGAAGAGACGGCGGAAGGACTCGGTCTCAATCTGAAGATGCAGCGGCTAGGCGTAATCATCGGCGCGGGTCTGGCGACAGGCGCGGCTGTGGCATTGGCGGGGTCCATAGGATTTGTCGGAATAGTCGCGCCGCACTTGGTTCGGCCCTTTGTTCGATACGATCCAGCGCGGCTTCTTATTCCTTCTGCCATTCTTGGCGCGTTGCTGCTCGTTTTGGCCGATATCGGGGTGCGGCTGCTTCCGACCGACAATGAGCTCAAACTTGGCGTTGTCGCATCCTTGATTGGCGCTCCGATCTTCGTGTGGATCGCATCGCGGCGAAGGCTGGCATGAGCCTGTTTGTCGCCGAGGGGCTCACTTACGCCGTTAACAGCGAGCCCTTGGTTTCGGACGCGAGTTTCGCGCTGGAGCCCGGTGCATTGACTATGCTTGTCGGGCCGAATGGAGCGGGAAAGACCACGCTCTTGCGGCTCGCTCTCGGCTTGCTGAAATCCGATAGCGGTCGGGCAATGCTGGACGGCCAGGAAGTCACCACACTCGCCCCGGTGCAGCGTGCCCGCAAGATTGCATATCTCCCACAACAGCGCCCATTGGTATGGCCACAACCCGTTCAAGATATCGTTGCGCTTGGGCGTTTCGCCTATGGCGCGGCTCCGGGTCGCCTCTCCACTGAGGACGAGGTGGCAACAGCCCGCGCTATCGCTGCCTGCGATCTCGAGGGCTTTGAGGAACGCGCGGCGGATACGCTTTCAGGCGGCGAGCTCTCGCGGGTCCACCTCGCGCGGGCTCTGGCTGCGGAAACTCCGCTTCTAGTGGCGGACGAGCCGGTGGCCGCGCTCGATCCCCGCTACCAGCATGAAGTCCTGCGGATCTTTTCGAAGGCGGCAAGCGAAGGCCAATCATTGCTGACCGTCGTGCATGATCTTTCGCTGGCCGCGCGATACGCGGACCGGCTGATCTGGATGAAAGACGGTCGGATCGTTGCGGATGGGACACCGCGAGACACCATCACTTCTGACCGCCTAAAAGCCGTGTTCGGTGTCGAAGCGCGGGTCAATGCGGCGGGCGACTGCGCCATTTCGCTCGAAATCTTAGGTCCAGCCTAGTCGGATCATCGGATGGCAGCGCGCGCGATCATGTTTCAGGGAACGGGCTCGGATGTCGGCAAGTCGCTGCTCGTCGCAGGCCTTTGTCGGATCGCGAAAAGGCACGGTATCAAAGTCGCTCCTTTCAAGCCACAAAACATGTCGAACAACGCCGCGGCCTGCCTGTCGGGAGGCGAAATAGGCCGCGCCCAAGCGCTCCAGGCAAGAGCTGCAGGCATCGAGCCTACGACAGACATGAACCCGGTGCTGCTAAAGCCCGAGGGCGACCGCCGCTCGCAAATCGTGTTGAACGGCACTCCGCTGAAAAGCGAAGAGGCCGCGCGTTACATGCGTGAACGCGGGAACCTTTTGCCCGATGTGCTTAACGCGTTTGAGAGGCTTCGCGCGTCCTACGATCTTGTCGTGGTCGAAGGGGCCGGAAGCCCAGCCGAGGTCAATCTGCGAAAGGGCGACATCGCCAATATGGGCTTTGCGCGCGCGGCCGATGTTCCTGTGATCCTGATCGGCGACATTGACCGTGGCGGCGTGATTGCGGCGGTCGTCGGGACGAAGGCAGTTATTGATCGCGAGGATGACGCAATGATCGAGGGGTTTGCGATCAATCGCTTCCGAGGCGATCCCGCGCTGTTCGACGATGGCGTCACCTTCACCGAGACCAAGACAGGTTGGCCGTGCCTTGGCGTCGTCCCGTGGCTTTCGTGCGCGTCGCGGCTACCCGCTGAGGACGCGGTCGTGCTTGAGCGGCGCAGAGGCCCCAGCACCGACATCGTCATCGCCGTCCCGATGCTCTCGCGCATCAGTAATTTCGATGATCTTGATCCATTGCGCGCCGAGGAGGATATCGAAGTTCGCTTTATTCCGCCCGGCACCCCAATCCCGCGCGAGGCTGATGCGATTATTCTATCCGGCACCAAGTCGACCCTTACCGATCTTGCGATGCTGCGCGAGCAGGGATGGGATCACGACATTCTAGCTAGTGTTCGAACAGGAGCGCATCTGGTTGGCATTTGCGGCGGTTTTCAGATGCTGGGTACGCGCATTGATGATCCAAGCGGCGCGGATGGCAAAGCGGGAAACGCCGAAGGTCTTGCGCTGCTGGACATTTCAACGGTGATGACCGGCGAAAAAGTCGTTCGGCCGATTAAGGCGATCACCGTCCAAGAGCAAATTCCTTTAAGCGGGTATGAGATCCATACCGGACACTCGGTAGGCCCGGCTCTTGCTCAGCCATTCAGCACTCTGGACGATGGCTCACCGGACGGAGCTGTTGCTAAAGGCGGTCAGATCATCGGAACCTATCTCCACGGCGTCTTTGCAAGCGATGCGTTTCGCGCGCGTTGGCTCAGCGATCTGCGCAGCGACAGGGCCAGCACGCTCAGATATGAGGAAGACGTCGAGGCCGCGCTCGATGAATTGGCTCACGGGCTTGAGGCATCGCTCGATATCGACGCAATACTGGCGATGGCGCGATAGTGTTTGCCTGGCTGATGCTGGCCGCGCTCGCGATTGAGGCAGCGATGGGCTGGCCAGATTGGCTCGACCGCCGCATTGGGCACCCGGTGCGCTGGTTTGGATGGCTGGTGACCAAGCTGGAGCGTTAAGGCAATCGTACATCGCTTTCTAGGTGGCTGCGCATTGGTTTGGGCGGCGTGGTCACTGTGTCTGTGGTGGTTCTCGCGGCGGCGCTCGCGTGGGCCATTACGCAGATAGTTCCTGTGGGGCCGCTGGGTTTCGCAATCAGTGCGGTGATCGCGTCCACACTCATCGCGACGCATTCGCTCTACGAGCACGTAGCGGCGGTACAGCGCGCGTTTTCAGCCGATGACCTTGCTCCGGCGCGCAGAGCGCTCTCCCGAATAGTCGGGCGCGAAACAGGCAGTTTGGACGAAGCCGCTATGGCTCGCGCAGCTATTGAGAGCTTGGCGGAGAATACATCCGATGGCGTGGCTGCGCCGATTTTCTGGGGCGTGATCTTCGGTCTGCCCGGCCTGTTTGCATACAAGGCTATCAACACGCTCGACTCCATGATCGGGCACTGCAACGAACGCTTCGAAACCTTCGGTAAAGTCGCTGCCCGACTCGATGATGCGGCCAATCTGGTGCCAGCGCGTTTGACCGGCTTCTTGTTCGGTTTGTGCGCGGGGTCCACCCGATCGATCTGGGTGATGCTCCGCGACGCCAAGTTTCATCGTTCGCCGAACGCAGGGTGGCCAGAAGGCGCGATGGCTGGAGCGTTGGGCATACGGTTGTCTGGCCCCAGATTGTATGGCGCGAAGACATCCAAAGAACCTTGGCTTAACGCGGAAGCATCCGATCCGACCATGGCTGACCTCAGTCGAGCCCTTTCGCTATATCGCCTAAGCATGGTGGGTTTGGCTATCCTGCTCGCAGGTATTGGATGGGCGCTTTGAAGGAGAACCTTTTGGATCTCGAGGGCCATGGGGGCCGAATTGACGCCATGGCGGCGGCTTTTCCCGATGCGCCCTTGCCCTGGATTGACCTCTCTACCGGTATCAATCCCTTTCCTTATCCAATGCCACCCATCCCAGCGGAGGCGTGGACCAGACTGCCAACGGCGAGAGATCGTGAAAGATGCGAGGCTGCGATGGCTAAAGCATTTGGTTGCGACCGCGCGTACTGCCGAGCCATTCCTGGCACTGAGCTGGTTATCCGGCAGTTGCCGGTAATTCTTGAGAAGGAACGCGTCATCCTACGCGGTCGATCTTATGCTGATCACGCGGAAAGCTGGGGCGCAGCGAGAGCCAACGTCAAAGCGGTAAACGACCCGCTCGATCATCTTGGCGATGCAGACGTCGTCGTGCTGGTCAATCCGAACAACCCTGATGGAACCCGGTGGCCACCCGAACGGATCGAAGAGGCGCGTTCAAAACTCGCAAGCCGGGGTGGATGGCTGATTTTAGACGAAGCATACGCCGATCTTAAACCCGCGCTGAGCATATCCCGTCTGGCTGGCCAAAAGGGGCTCATCGTTCTGCGCTCTTTTGGAAAGTTCTTTGGATTTGCCGGAGTGCGATTGGGGGCTGTGCTTGGTCCATCCGAGATCCTTTCCAAACTTGCCGATAGACTCGGAGGTTGGGACGTTTCAGGTCCCGCGCTTTCGCTCGGGGCAAACGCCTATGCGGACCTAAAATGGCAGAATGCTACACGGTTGAAGCTCAGCGCGGCGCGCGAGGAACTGTCACGCCTCTTAGCGAAGGCTGGAATAGAGGAAATGGGCGGGACCGATCTCTTTCGCTTCGTGCGCGCGTCCAATTCGGAAGCAGTGTGGGAAGCACTCGCAAACAGGGGGATCGCGGTGCGGCGCTTTCCTGACGACAATCAGCATCTTCGGATTGGACTGCCCAATTCTGATGCTCTGACCCGATTGTCTGAAGCGCTCAGCCCTTGATCCGCAATGGGAGGCCGGCAACAACCAGGTCCACCCGATCACTTAACGCGGCGAGCTTTTGGTTCAACCGTCCCTGCTCATCCCGAAAATCCCGGCCAAGCTTGTTGTCGGGTACAATTCCCGAACCAACTTCATTGCTCACAAGAACAATCTTCCCGGATGAGGATTGAAGAACCGAAAGCAGCTTTTTCACCTCATCTCCAACATCGCGCTCTGCGAGCATCACATTGGAAAGCCAAAGTGTGCAACAGTCGATCACCACGCTCGAACAGCCAGCCTCTTTAACAGCCGAGGCCAGTTCAAGCGGAGCTTCAATTGTTCGCCACCGATCATCACGCTCTTGCCGATGCTTATCGATCCGCTCTCTCATCTCATAGTCAAAAGGCTGCGCCGTAGCGACAAAAATGTGCGGGCCTGGCAACGCTTCGGCGGAGGCAAGCGCTAAGCGGCTTTTACCAGATCTCGCACCGCCTAGGAAAAGACTCATTCGCTCCATGATGGTGCCATTTTTCTCTTTAGTCGGGCCACATCGTCGATCACTTGAATCTTGCGTGGCGTGGAGAAATTCGACCAACCCGCGATCTCGTGGAGTGTCCTTCCACAGCCCACGAAGACTTGCCCGTTGCCTGAAGGCTTGGATACCTTCTTGCACGGAGAGACTGGGTCATTTGTACGGGGACCAAACATAGTTCGCGACTTAGCGGGGTTGGCTGAGAGACGTAAAGTGCTAGCGAAACGAAGGGGCTTTACATGAATAACTGGATCACGCCGCAGGACATTACCTCAGCACTTAGCTTGGAGGATGCCACCAAGCGGTGGAAACTCGACCTCGAAGCTCTGTTTAGTGCGACCCCAAGTCGTCGATGTCGGCAAGCCGAGGCTCGAAGAAAGATCATTCAAGTTTGGAGCGGAGCTTCTGATGCGGCCTGGCAGGGTGACTCGTTAACAATGCAGCCGCCTACGAATGGGCTAGGCGAAGAGGCGGATCTTCCCATTTCCGAAAGCGCTATGCTGCTTGATGCGATCGCGTCGCGGCCCCTTGCCCCAAAGGAATTGTGCTGAGTGCTTGAGATTTCCAAGCAAGAACGTCTCCGATCGACAAAAGATGGACGATTGAGACCATCCAGGACGGTGACTTTCAAGGCGGCGCAGCGAGTAACCATCCCGACCTACTCCGCTCGCTGGGTGAACGAGTTTTTGAAAAACGATCGCAAGTTAGATCATTGGCGAAAAATGGATGCCAGTTAAGCCAGTGACACCGGGAAGTGACGAGAACTCGGTCCATTCGTCCGGACAAGTTAGTCGGGCTCTCTATTTCTGCAACGCGTCCGCTTCTGTAGTGCGATTTCCCAAAAAGCGAACGGTCTCGGCTAGCGGCCCAAACCAAGCCATCGAGAGACAACCGAGATTGAGGGTGGAAGCGGACACTGGGTAGATTGCTACTCCGAGGGCGCGCTTCTCGCCGTGCTATGAAGCGATCTTGAAGGGATCGAGGCCAGCAAGTCGCATCGCCGGCTCCGCTTCATTTTTCATGCGCGGCTTCACGTCACGAACCGATTGAGCGATGGCTGCGATGTGCGCGGGCGTGGTGCCGCAGCAACCGCCCACGATGTTCACATAGCCTTCGCGCGCCCAGGCCGAGACAAACTTGGCCGTGGTTTCGGGTGGCTCGTCATATTCGCCTAGATCGTTAGGCAGCCCAGCATTAGGATAAGCAAACAAGAGCGTGTCAGCTGTTTCTGCAAGCGTCTGAACGTGCGGACGCAGACCTTCCGCGCCAAAGCTGCAATTGAGACCCATCGCCGCCGGGCGGGCGTGACGGATTGTGTTCCAGAACGCCTCGACCGTATGGCCCGAAAGATTGCGGCCAGACATGTCGGTGACCGTCATCGAGATGAACATCGGCACATCCGCGCCGCGCTCCATCTCCAGCTCCTTTACCCCGACAATGGCCGCTTTGCAGTTGAGCGTGTCAAACACCGTTTCAATCAGGATGAAGTCACACCCACCTTCAAGCAGCGCGGCGGCCTGCTCCTTGTAGACCTCCTTGACGTGATCGAAGGTAACTTCGCGATAGCCCGGATCCTCAACGTCAGGGCTAAGCGAGAGGGTCTTGTTGGTCGGCCCCATAGCGCCGCACACAAAGCGCTCTTTGCCATCTTTAGCGGTGGCATCGTCGCAAGCCCGACGGATAATCTTCGCCGCAGACAGGTTGATCTCGTGAACCAGATGCTCTGCGCCGTAATCGGCTTGGCTGATGCGGTTGGCGTTGAAGGTGTTGGTCGCGAGCACCACCGCGCCCGCATCGATATAGCTGTCGCAGATTTTCCGGATCACATGCGGCTGGGTGAGGTTCACGAGGTCGTTATTGCCCTTCTGATCCATCGTCAGGCCGCTATCGCCCTTATACTGCTCTTCGGTCAGGTTTTCGGCCTGGATTGCAGTGCCGTAGGGGCCATCCTTCATCACAATGCCCGACTTCGCGAGCTCGTTCAAACGCGCGCGCGCCGTGGCATGCGGGGCGTCGTGGTCAGGCAATTGGAGAGTGTGCGGGGCGTTCATAGGGGAACCTCTTTAAAGAGCGTAGGTCGAGAGTTCAGTTGCTTGCAGTTCTATAGAGCCGATGCGAAACGCAGCGCTTCGCCTTGTGCAGCGTCGCCAAGTTCGGCTTCCCACATGGCGGCATGGCCACGCACAATGGTACCGACCACGCGGCCCTTTAGTTCCATGCCGGTGAAAGGCGACCAACCACAGCGACTGGCCAACCAGTCTTCGGTGATCGTGAAGGTGCCCCTCCGATCGACAACGGTGAAATCGGCATCGTAACCGAACGCAATTCGGCCTTTCCCAACGAGTCCGAAAACGCGCTGTACCGAAGTGCTTGTCATCTCAATCAGCCGCTCAAGCGTCATCCGGCCATTGGCAACATGGTCAAGCATCAGAGGAAGCAAGGTTTGCACACCGGGCATGCCGCTCGGGCTAGCCGGATAAGACTTGGCCTTTTCTTCGCGCGTGTGTGGGGCGTGGTCAGAGCCGATTACATCGGGCACGCCTTGGCTAACCCAGTGCCAAAGGCCGTCGCGATGGGCCTTGCTGCGTATAGGCGGATTCATCTGCGCGAACGTACCAAGCCTTGGGTAGGCGCCCTCTGCTGCGAGCGTCAGATGTTGCGGAGTGACTTCGCAGGTCGCGATATCGCGATGCTGGGCGATGTATTCAAACTCAGCCGGCGTGCTTATGTGGAGAATATGAATGGGGCGCTTCGCCTCTCCTGCCAGCTTGATGATGCGTTTGGTCGCCAACATCGCGCTATCATCGTCGCGCCAAACGGGGTGGCTTGCCGGATCACCCTCGACGCGCAAATCCTGACGGGACTGCATTCGCGCTTCGTCCTCGGCATGAATGGCCACTCGGCGAGAACCGCTAGCCAGAACACGCGCTAGTACTTCGTCATCTGCAACGAGCAGATCGCCCGTAGATGCGCCCATAAACACTTTGACGCCCGCTGTGCCTGGAATGCGCTCTAACTCGGCCAATTCCTCGGCGTTCGCGCCGGTTGCTCCGATAAAAAACGCATGATCGCAGTGCATGCGGTGGTGCGCGCGCTTCAGCTTATCCGCGACCCTATCCGCGCTATCGGTGTTGGGCGACGTATTCGGCATTTCGAAAACCGCGGTGATGCCGCCCAAGACCGCTGCTCTGCTGCCAGTCTCTAGGTCTTCCTTGTGCTCCAATCCGGGCTCACGAAAGTGCACCTGAGAGTCGATCACGCCGGGTAATACATCCAACCCAGTGCAGTCTATCCGCCGCTCTGCATCGCGGTAACTACCAATGCCGATGATCCTGCCGCCGCGCACCGCAACGTCGGCAACAGCGGAACCGGCTGGAGTGTGGACTGTGCCGCCAGCAAGCACGAGCGCAGGGGATGATGCAATCATGAGTTGATCATTCTATGTGACCCCTAACGCGCTGGTCCGCCCAGGCGACAGCGTCGTGTGGATGGAGACTCTCCACGTGCCGGACGTAAGTCCTGGGGTTCCGATAGCCGACCATGGCAGCTTCAATCCGGCGGGCGGCGTCCTCAACAAACATCAAGTTTTGCCTGTTTAGAGCTGCAAAAGCCTGTTCGTCTGCGCGCTTTACGGCCGTCTGCACGGGGGTGCCCACCGCCTCTTCGATCTGGTCTATGAGGGCGAGCATACCGAAGCCAGATGCACTTTGGTCGGTATGGACTGTTACTCTCGCTTCGCTACGCTGGCTATGCGGAGTGGCAAGTGATGCATTCTCGTCGATCCATGCGGCGACATCGCTTGGTGACACCGTCTCCTTTTGGCCAAAGGCTTCCAAGAACCCCTCTTGCACCAAGCGCCGCGACAGCGCTGCGGAACAAGGGCACGTAGACGAATACACCACGCACACCTGCACATGGCATCGAAAGACTCCTGCGATAAACGATGCCTCGATGACCGCCGGATAGGACTTCCAGCCCGATAATCCCTCAGTAACAAGCGCTGGACGACGAACGAGTAGCTCGAACGCAATCCGCATCCGGGCGTTGCCGCTGCCGCAGTCGCTATGACTTTCGACCATCTTCTGAAGCAGGCTCTGCAAATGGCGGGGCGTAATGGCATCCCCATCGGCCAGCGCATCGACGAGGTTATAGAGCCGCGACATGTGAATGCCCTTTACATCGCCGGACGGCAGATCGACCTGCGCGTCGACGGTCGCATGGACCTCGCCACATGCGCCTGGCTCTCCAATGGGCAAGGGAAGATCAATACTCTCCATTCCGACCCAAGCCAGGGGGCTTTGGATGGGGACAAGATCAGAGGAGGAGACGTCGGGGAGTTCTGTCAGCATATTCATGGTCGGTTACGGCTTGACCCTTTCCAGTTATGATCTTCAGATCGAGGCCCGCCTGTCTGGAGGAATAGGTCGATCGCATGGACGCGGAGTTCGAAATGGTTTCGGAAGGCCCCAAGTATCGTGCCTGGAGCATTAGGAGACGTTGTTGCACTGAATTATGATACAACATATCATAATCAAGATCTGAATCTCAAAAAGGTGCGATTGCCGAGTGACTCTCACCCTTACCAATACCCTCAGTGGGCAACGCGAGACGTTTGTCCCGGCCGACCCTGATCACGTTACGCTCTACGTCTGTGGGCCGACAGTCTACAACTATGCGCATGTCGGAAACGCCCGTCCGGCAGTCGTGTTCGATGTTCTCTACAGAGTGCTTAAGCGCAGCTATCCGCGCGTCACCTACGCGCGAAACTTCACCGATATCGATGACAAGATTAACGCGGCCGCAGAAGAGGCCGGGAAACCGATCAGCGCCATCACAGGGACGTATATAAAAGCCTATCACGAAGACATGGCCGCCCTTGGCGTGCTGGCCCCGGACATTGAACCGCGCGTGACCGATCACGTGACCGACATCATCGAGATGATCAAAGCTTTGATCGACAATGAGCATGCCTATGCAGCCGAGGGCCATGTGCTCTTCGATGTGTTCAGCTTCGAGGATTATGGCAAACTCTCAGGGCGTAGCGTTGATGAGATGCGAGCGGGAGCCCGTGTAGAAGTCGCACCATTCAAGCGCGATGCGGCTGATTTCGTGCTTTGGAAGCCATCTTCCGACGATCAACCCGGATGGGACAGCCCCTGGGGCCGCGGACGCCCTGGATGGCACATCGAATGCTCGGCCATGATCGGTCAGCATTTGGGCAAATCAATCGACATCCATGGAGGCGGACAGGACCTGATCTTTCCGCATCACGAAAACGAGATCGCGCAAGGCTCCTGCGCGTGGCCGGGCACTGAATATTGCCGATATTGGATGCACAACGGCTTTGTAACCATCGACGGTGCCAAGATGTCCAAGTCTCTGGGCAATGTGCAGCTGGTACGCGAATTGCTCGAAAAAGTGCCAGGTGAGGCGATCCGTTTTGCCTTGTTGTCGGCGCATTATCGCAGCCCCCTCGACCTCTCCGAACGCAGCCTTAACGATGCGCGCCGCGGCCTCGACCGCTTATATGGTGCCATACGCGAACTGACGAAAGTCGAGCCGACCGACGAAGGAGACCATCTTGAGCCGTTCTACGCTGCGCTGGAGGACGACCTGAACACACCAGCCGCGCTTGCTGAGCTGTTCGGTCTCGCGAAATCCGCGTTCAAAGCCTCAAATCCCGAGGATCGCGCGGCCATAAAGGCTGCCATGATCGAGGCTGGCGGCCTACTCGGATTGCTGGACGCTGATCCTGAGGAATGGTTCACCGGTGCAAACGACAATCATCCCGACATTGCCAAGATCGAACAGCTAGTGGCTGACCGCGAAGCAGCCCGTTCCGCACGCGACTTCGCCGAGGCAGATCGTCTGCGAAACGTGTTAGGTGAGATGGGCATTCACTTGGATGATTCGGCTGACGGCACGTCATGGAGGCGGACTGCATGACCAAACTTCTGATCATGTTCATCCGCTTCTATCAGCGTTGGCTTTCTCCGCTGACTGGGCCGCACTGCCGTTTTCAGCCAAGCTGCTCCTCTTACGCAGCAGAAGCGCTTGCGCGTCATGGTTTGCTACGGGGAGGCGTCTTGTCGGTCTGGCGCCTATTGCGGTGTAATCCATGGGGAGGCTCGGGCTATGATCCAGTCCCTCCCTTGAAAACAAGAGGCTTAAATGCTGATTAATCGCGGCCACGTTCTGGCGCGAACGGATACCGACAAAGACGACTATTGAGACAAAGGCGACCACGGTCAAAACAAGATATGATTCAGACGACAACACTCTTTGCCACGCGCACCAGCGTCGAGCAGGTTGAACTTGGTGACGAGCTCGCCCCTCGCTTTGATGCGGACGGCCTGCTCCCTGCGATTGTGATCAACACGCAAGACCAGTCAGTGCTGATGCTAGGCTACATGAATGCAGAGGCGCTGGAATTGACGCTTAGCACCAAGCAAGCGCATTTCTGGTCGCGCAGTCGAAAAGCCTTGTGGCGCAAGGGTGAACACAGCGGTTTTACCCAAAGCGTCGAGAGGATTTTGATGGATGACGATCAGGATGCTCTTATTCTCTATGTGGACATTGAGGGTCCAGGGAGCTGCCATGTCGGTTTCAAATCCTGCTTTTATCGCGAAGTTGATCTTGGCTCGGTTGACTCAACCAAGCCTGCGAAACTGGTGACTATTGAAAGCGAGAGAGCCTTTGATGCTGACGCTGTGTATGCTGGTCTTCCCAACCCAACAAAGCTCTGAGTGTGACGGCGCCCGATAGATCAGCAAATGCGCAATTAAACTTGGCGCCGCTACCGGCTTCTCGGTGCACGAGACGTCGGACAGCCGACGAGATTGATGCAACTGTGCTGCATATTCTTGCTGAAGAGAATTTCCCGTTAAGCGCACATAGTATCGCCTCGCGGTCGGTTGTGATCGGTCACGCTGTTGTGCCCGCTCAGGTATATCGAACCTTAGGTCGATTGGAGGAAAGAGGCGAAGTCAGCCGTATCGAGTCTTTGTCTGCTTATGCGATCAAACCGGCGTCAGGGGATGTCCCTCTAATTGATAGAAATAGGCGCAAACTCGAGTGGGCATCGGCACCCGAACTTGTTTGTCGGCTAGAGCAAATCGCTGCGAAGAAAGGGTTTAGCCCTCAACGGTTGATCATAGAAATCCCGGGACACTTCAAGACCGGTCATTGAGTTTGTCAGCCGAGCCAGGCGCAAAAAGTACGCCGGGAAATGGGCCGCATGTTACATGGATCCAGGCCATTCCTCAAGCTTAGTAGCAACGAGGCCATATCGCTATCGAGATCGGAATTATCTGAACAGACTCTCTAAAATTTTTCGCGGCGCAAAACTTCGACCTCATCCAAATAGATGATGCCGGAATAGTTTTCGAAAAAGCCGTCTGAAACATTTTCTGCAATACAATCGGCAATCGCCCGGTCTGCAACGATCACTTCAATCCGAACAAGCGCGAAGCCCGCCACAACCGACGGTCGATCGCGAGTGCGCAGACTATGTGCGCCCTTTCCACTTCCATCAAGCACGGTGTAGCCCGTTGCGCCCGCATCTAGGATGATCTTCTCGATCTTCTCTTCGATCAGCTTCTCGGTGACGATGACAACCTTGGCTGCCTTGTGCGGCGTAATCGGGGCCATGTTAGATCCTTTTCATGTTGGAGAGAGCTTAGGCGAAACCATCGCCAGATTAGAGGCTAAACACAGCTTTGCCGAGCGCGAGGAACAGCGGGATGCAGACCGCAATCGCTATCGGAGTGCCGATGGCGGTGGACGACCCGATAAAGGCGCTGGGATTGGCGGTGGGGATGCCTGCACGCAAAGTTGGCGGGCCGGATATATCCGAATTCGAAGCCGCGATGATCGCCAATAGAATGACTCCGCCAGGGCTAAAGCCCGTCGCGATATGCGCTAAGTATCCAAGGCCGAAGCCGATAAAGCCGTTCACCAACGGCCCGATAATCGCATACACCGCAAACCAGTGCGCCACCTTGGCGAGTTCGGACAAGCGCGACCACGCTTCGATCCCCATGATCAGCATGAGAACCGAGAGAAACCCACTGAAAAGCGGATCGTAAAACTCTTCATAAACAGGGTCAGGCCGAGTGATCAGGCCCAGTACCAGCCCGAGGATCAAGGCCGACAAGGCCGAGCTTTGCAGGCTGTCCTTAATGATCGGCCACACGCGTATCGTCTTATCGCCGCCACCGGATTGCTCTTGGGTGGCAAAACTCGCCAGAACGATGGCGACGATCAGCGCGGGCGTGTCCATAAAGGGGTACAGAGCCGGGACCCAGGCTTCGAAGAAGACATTGTCCTGTTCAAGCGTGAGCATACCGGCTGCCATGGTCGATGCGCTGACGGCGCCGAACAGGCCCGCGGTGGCAAGGCCATCTTCGGTTTTCACACTCGGCAAGGCTGCGAGTGTGACCCGTCCCAGCAGCACGGCCACGACACCAATCACAATCGCCATGAGGGCGGGCAGCGCGATCTCGCTAATTTCGGCATTCCGGATTTCGATACCGCCTTCAATCCCGATCCGGATCAAGAGCATGAAGACGATGAAGCGGTAGATCGAATCCGGGATGTTCAGCTTCGATCCGAAAGCCGCGAGCGCCATGCCGCCCAGCAAGAAGGCAAGGGCCGGTTTTTGCAATTGCGTGGCGAAGGTCTGCGCAAAATCGAGAAGTAATTCCATCGGGTGTCCCAGGTGTGGTGGAGCAATCCCGGCGCTCTATGATCGCGCTTGGAGTTTTATAAAATTACATTGTTTTTGAGAAAATGTTCTAGAAAATAGAATTTCAGATGGGAGCGAAGTCGATTTCTATTTGTTCTATAAAATAGAACAAAGCCCAAATATATTTCTATTTTTCAGATTGCCGCGTTATTGATAGTTCGGCGCCGTCAAAGTGATCTCAAGCCGTGGCAACCGATGTTCGGTTCACCTTAGGCGTAGGGAAAAGCTTTGATGGGGAGGTGGTTCTGGGACGTGGTCCTCAAAGCTTCCACCCGCGATTTCCGCTGCGGCTGTCCAAGTCTTTCAGGCTGGGTCGCTCGAAGCAAGGCGAATTTAGTTTTGAGAAGGAACTGTGATGAAAAACGTGTTTAAGCCTGCGACGCTCGGTGCCGGTCTGGCTGCCACCGCTCTGACATCCACCACCGCCGCTTTCGCGCAAGACGCTGGAACCGACGTGAATGTCGTCCCGATCTACAGCGAAGAATGCATCACCGAGCAGCAAGTGGTCGCCGCGCAAAAGGCGTGGGGCGCGGGCATTGTCAAAATCGGTGAAGTGTACAGCGCGGGTGGCGATTACGAGGCCGCGGCCTCAGACCACATCAACACGCACTACGCTTACGATTTGAGCCTCGTCTTGTTTAAGCCGACGCTTGCCGCGGTTGATCAGTTCCGCGCCTCGTTTGACGGCGCGCTGTCCTACTTCATTGGCGGCAACCCCTCATATCCCGAAGACAACGGCTTTGCGATCAAGCCATGGAGCAAGGTGCGCTGGCAGAACGCGGGTATCGTCAACAACAATTGCAACATGGCTGTGGCGATGGGGAATTATTTCTTCACCCCTGCGGCTGGTGGCGACGAAACGAAGGTTGAATATACAATCGCCTATATCAAGGACGCAGAAGGCGATCTGCGCATCCTCGTCCACCAGTCATCGCTTCCGTACGCACCTTCGTAAACTCAATTTAGGAAGCGCATCTTGAGCGGAAGACGGCCCAAGGTCTTCCGCTCATGTACAACTTTTCGCACCAATGACCACGACTCGAGCAACGGAGTCGCCGATTGACTAGACACACTCAATGCTAACCCTGATGGCGTAAGCCGGGCCGCTTGCCAATGTCTGCTAATGGCGAATTGAATCCTAAAAGCAGACTGGATGGGAACGGCCCCTTAGCGGAAATTCAGCTTCTGACCTCTGAGAGCCGTCCACAGCATCATAAGCTGATGTTCATTGATAAGTGGCTCAAGAAATAGTCTCCATGCACTCAAGAAAATCCAGCGCACCAAAGCACTAGATTTCTGACCATTGGATTGGCATAATTTATAACAATAAATTATTGTATCTTCTAGATTTTAAGGCTGCGGTATTCGTGTCCTTCGGACGGACACGAACTCCGAGGAAGAACTGGGACTTTCGTTGATGAGATGACTTCACGAAGTCGTCCATAAACTCCTGTAATAACGAAGAAAATCATATTTCCGCTCGAGCGGTCAATTGGGGGTATCGCCTTATTTCGCCAAGGCCGCCGATACCCCCAAATTACCCCCAGGTACCCCCAGGTACCCCCGTCTTCAGGCGGAACCATGCGGACGCATACGGACCCAATTGTCATAAAATCTGTTATCTTAATCAGCGCGTTGCCCCGAAAATCCGAACCCATGCGGGCATAAGCGACCATAAACGGACATTAGTTTTGGTAGCGGAGGAGGGACTCGAACCCCCGACACGCGGATTATGATTCAGGAGATGAGCCTAAACATGGCAGCTCATGCTGTTTCATTAGTGGAGAAAAAGTACGTAGATTCAGATTTTTCATGGTGATATAGCGGAACATGCATTCCGTCCATACGCCCCATATTCCTGAGCCTATAGCGAGCCTAAGATGCCCACCGCCTCTCTTACCGATCTTTCCATCAAGGCCATTGCCCCGCCAGCGAAGGGTCAGACCACCTATTGGGATGACGGTACACCGGGCTTTGGCCTTAGGATCAGCCAAGGCGGAACCAAGACCTTCGTGGTGGTACATGGCACGGAGCGTAGACGCTTCACTATCGGGCGCTATCCCACCCTCAGTCTCAAACAAGCCCGAGACAAAGCAAAAGAGCTGCAAGCTGGTCTAACCCTTGGACTTATAGACAAACGTCCCTCTCCTCCGTTTGTGGAGGCGCTGGAGCTGTATCTCGAAGCGAGCAGCGCAAAGAACCGTGAACGCACGGTGGCAGACTATCGTCGTCTACTGACCAGACACTTCGCTTTTGGACGAAAGCGGCTCTCAGATATTACGCGCGCTGATTTGCAGCAGAAGCTCAATAAGCTCAAAGATCGTCCATCGGAGCAGCGTCACGCGTTTGTTGCTGCTAAGGTGTTCTTCAACTGGGCGGTGGGTGAAGAGCATATGCGTGAGAACCCGATTGGGACCATGCAGGCCCCTACCCGCCAGCAGGCGCGGGAGCGTGTTCTGTCTAACGATGAGCTTAGGGCAATCATCATGATGGCGCGTGAGTATTCCTGGCCGTTCGGACCAATCGTGGAGCTGCTGGCCTATACTGGCCAACGGCGTGGAGAGATCGGAGCTTTGCGCTGGGAATGGATTGATCAGAACGAACGCACCATCAGTTGGCCCGCCAGTTTCACCAAGAACCACCGGACGCATGTGTTGCCCTATGGTGAGCGGGTGGCCGCGATCATCTCCGATCTTCCTGAGCAAGGAGAGTACGTATTTCCAGGTCGCACTGAGAAAGCATTGCACTTTAATGGCTGGGGCAAATGCAAGCAGGTATTTGATGGGAAGCTAACGGGTGTGGAGCCGTATGTGCTCCATGATCTCCGTCGGACGTACAGCTCAACAATGGCGCAGCTGGGCACGCCGATACATGTAACGGAAAAGCTTCTGAACCACGTTTCTGGCACCATCAGTGGGGTGGCAGCGGTGTATAACCGGCATAGCTATCTCGACGAAATGCGGGAGGCAGTATCGAGTTATGACGAGCATATCGCTGCAATGTTGTGTTCTTGAAGCTTGGATTCCCTTGCTCAAGGCGAAATGAAACACTGCTGAGCACGCAGGCGAGAATCTGAACACTGGCGCGGGATTTCCAGCAATACTTGCGCTTTGACTTACTTCGACTAACCTATTCGCGCCTCGGGGGCTTTTGCCAACCTTCGAGCATCGCGATGCTCTTTAATCAAGGAGACATCGTGATGAGGATTTTGTCGAAGCGTCAGGTCAAGGAGCTCGTTCTGTATTCGCCTCAACACATCGCACGCCTGGAAAAGGCCGGCCAATTCCCCAAGCGGGTACAGCTGGGCCCTAGCCGGGTCGGGTGGGTTGAGGACGAAGTGCTGGACTGGCTGCAGACACGCCTGGAAGCCCGAGACAAACCTGTCCGGCACTCCTGAATAGGAGCGGGTGATCGAGGTTTTATACCTCGATCACCCAATTGGGGATTTTGAAGGGGGCTCATTTGGATTGTCACGCTTGTGGAGCAACGCTTCGAGACAAGGCAGCGTTTTGTCCGAGCTGCGGTACGCTGACCTCGCGCAGCGCCTCGTTTGGAACCCGTGCAGGCACGGTACTGGTTGGTGTGACCGGTGGTTTATCTGAACGTCTTGCCGCGCTCACGACCTATACGAGGCAGCCCGAGAACCGCAAGCAGGTCATTGGTGGGGCAATCCTGCTTGCGGTTCTCCTCGTCGCCTTCACCAGCAATCCGATCTCGAATGGAGTGGGAGCGATTTTTGCGGGCGAGCCGGAGGGTCCGAAGCTGACCGCCGAGGGGCTTCCCGACTTTGCGAGCTACGAGGACATCTATATGACTGAGGCGCTCGCTTACACCATTACCGGGCCTGCGAATGTGCGGGCCTTCCCCACAAGCCAGGGCACCGAGGTCCTTTATAGTCTCTCTCAAGGATCATTCGTGACCGCTCGAGAGGTCATGGCGTTCGATCCCGATGCGCAATGGCTCAAGCTTGGTGACGGTGAGTACGTCTGGGGCCGCAATCTTCAATCGCTCAAGGTTGATGCAGTCGGAGACTCGGCAGCAATTCCAGACTTTGCCCATGGCACCTGGTCGTCGATGGACACCTGCCGCGGCTTCGATGCCGACCATGAGATCGAGATTGGGCCGCGCACGATGCAGTACTACGGCAGCGCCGCTACGCTTGGCAGCATCTCTGCCGATGATAGTGGCAAGCCCATTTACAACTTCGCTTTCTCCGAGGAGGGGCGCAGCTGGTTTCAGAGCTACGCGATTACCGTCGATGATCAGCGAAACTCCCTCTTTATCGATGTGGTCGGAAATCAGGAGAGCGGTTTTAGACCTTTCTATCGGCCTGACATCGGCTGTGCAGCCTTAGGTTTTAATTAATCGATGGGGATACGCATGTGGCTTTCTCTATCCCCATCGGCTTCTGGTTCCGATCCCCATCCAAGCTCGCGCATGACTGCACATGGCGTCGCATCGCGCAATGGGGATGCAGAATGACTTCAAGATCTTTTTCCTCACAATCTCAGAAAAGGACTGTGAACGCGCGGGGTCCCGGACCCCGCTTGAACTGCGCCTCGCCTTCCCGTGAGGCGTTCAATCGGGGGAATACATGAAAGTCTTGTTGAAGCGGGAGCAGCGCCCCGGATTCTTTGGAAAGGTAACCTTCAAGCTTTGGGCGATGCTCGAAGTCAACGAGGACGAAAGGACTCTGATTGAACGTTACGACATCGATAAGTCGGTGGTCCTGATTGGCGATGACACGGGGCTTTGGAGGGTGGGCGCGTCTTTCGGGCTCGGGATCGCGATCGTCACCTTTCTGGCGCTGTTCTTCCTTCTTGATTTTGGGTGGCAACCCGCAGGCGCGGTAGCACTGCTGGTGTTCATCGTCGCCACCTATTGGTGCATCAACGAGCTTCGCCAGACGATCTTCATGAAAGATCTGCTTCACGGTCGCAGCTTCAATTGTTTCAGTATCGTTGAGCTTGCGAAGAAAGAGGCGGTCCTCGAATATATGTGCCAGGCGCTGCGCCAAGTGGTTGAGAGCGCCAAGCACTGGGATGGGGTCGAGCACCGCGATGTGATCGTGCTTCCTCCCGAAGAGGCCAAGGCCTTCATCGTGAAGGTGTTCCCCTAAATGGTTTGGCGCGTCGGCGCGCGCGTCCATGCGTTCACGCATGGGCTGTTCGGTTCGAGCGAACTCGATGAGACGAAGCGGCTCTATTATGAGGTTGCAGCCACGCTTGAAGAGAAAAGCCTCGGCTCGGACACCGCGAGGCTCCGATTGGCTCAAGTCATCGCGGAAGATGTCTGTGACGGGTTTTCCATTCCGCAAGGCCGCCCTCAAGCCGAGATCGTCCTCTATCTGATTTGCGGCCTCTTCTCAGGCGATGACCTTTTCGTGCTGCCCGATGTCGATTGGAGCCGGACGCGCACGATTGCCGAGCTTTGGGATATCCGTGAAGAGGTCTCGCGCCAGCGCACCCTTCTCGACAATTTCGAGGAGAATTGCGGCCTTCTCGCGCGGGCCGCGCGCGCGTTCGTAGCGCCCATTTATGAGGCCTGTCCCGCCTTGTTGGAGCAATCGGGCAACGAGGACGGCATTGCGATCCCGACCGATCTCTTGCGCAGCCTCGGCAATGTCGCTGAGCCGGTGAAAGCGATGCTCGGCGTCGGTTTTGCTGAGGAACTCCTCGACGCTGGTTTGCTTACACAGCTCGCCGGTCGCTTGCATCGCAACCTCATTGCCGCCTCGGGCGGCAATCCGGCCGATCCGGAAGGCTTCAAACGCGCGCCCAAATGGCCCGAACAATCGGATGCCAAGACGCCGGAGGACTTGGTTGGCGTCTATCTTGGCGGTACACCGCTGGCCGATCTGTTCAATCAGAAGCTCACCTTCACCATTCCCACCAAATCTCGCTTCGAGCACCAGCACATCGTCGCCGGTTCGGGCCACGGCAAAACCCAGACGCTGCAATATCTGATCGCGCAGGACCTGGAGGCGATGAGCCAAGAAAAGCGCTCGTTGATCGTCCTCGACAGCCAGGGCGATCTCATCAAGAACATCGCCAAGCTAGACGTGTTTGGTCCGGGCGGCGCATTGGAGGATCGACTTGTGCTGATCGATCCCACCGATGTTGAATACCCGGTCTCGCTCAATCTGTTCGATGTCGGGCAGAAGCGGCTTGACGGCTATGAGCCGCTTGAGCGCGAGCGGCTGACAAACTCGATTCTGGAGCTTTACGACTTCGTGCTTGGCACATTGCTCGATGCGCAGATGACGCAAAAGCAGAATGTGATCTTCCGCTATGTCACACGGCTCATGCTGCACATTCCGGATGCGACAATCCACACCTTGCGCGAGCTGATGGAGCCTGGAAGCGAGGTGAGGTTCGCCGAGCACATCGCCAAGCTCGAAGGCACCGCCAAGCACTTCTTCGAAACCGAGTTTGCATCCCGCGAGTTCGAGCAGACAAAGAAACAGGTGCTGCGGCGCCTATGGGGCATTCTAGAGAACCAGACCTTCGAGCGCATGTTCTCGCATCCCCGCTCGAAGCTCGATCTCTTCGAAGAAATGAACGCTGGCAAGGTCATCCTGATCAACACCGCAAAGGATCTCTTGAAGGAGCAGGGCACCGAGATCTTCGGTCGCTTCTTCATCGCGATGATCGCGCAGGCCGCGCAAGAGCGCTCGGTCCTGCATCCAAGCAAGCGTATTCCGACCATGGTCTATATCGACGAGGCGCAGGACTACTTCGACCGCAATATCGGCCTGATCCTGGCTCAGGCGCGCAAGTACAATGTCGGCATGGTGCTCGCGCACCAATATCTCGGACAGCTCGAACCCAAGCTGCAGGAAGCCTTTGCCGCCAACACCGCGATCAAGTTCGCAGGCGGTGTGTCAGCCAAGGATGCCCGGTCGCTCGCCCCCATGCTCTACACCGATCCAGCTTTCATTGAAGCGCAAGGCAAGGGCAGCTTCGCAGCGCATATCCGAGGGGTGACCAAGCACGCCGTGCCGCTCAGTTTCCCGTTTGGACATATGGAAGACCTGCCTGTGATGAGCGAATGGGATCGCGAGGCTCTGCGCGGAACGATGCGCAGGCGTTATGCGGTCCATCATTCCATGGTCCGCAAAGACGATGCAGAGGATGATAGCGGCGCGGGCGGGGACGGTGGCCCGGATGCGCCAGAGGGTGGTGGGCCGCCATCATCGCCAAAGTCTCCACCGCCGAAGCCTCCATCGCCTGATCCTGGCAGGCGGCCACTGAGTTCGGGTGGCGGCTCTACGCAGAAGCCTGCGCCTCCAGTGCCACCGACCAAGAATTCGGAAAGCGATGCTCCTCGAAGGCCCGGTGACGTCGATACGACGCCCGGCGAGACCTGGTGACTTTTCTGCCGTGAGCATGGCAGCGCATCGCTGATCGCCTCGACTCCTGCCGGAAAATGCCGCACGGTTACAGGCGGCGCGGGCGTGCATAGAAGGACGGTCCCCTATCCCGCAGGAGGACCGTTCCATGCCCACCAAAGCGAGCCGAGATGCACTTGGACGTCGAAGTCGAATGAGGCCGCAATCGACCGGCAAGCGCATTACGCCGCAGCCGCGCGATCTGCTTTGGTTCGAAAAGCTGGCCGAGCACGGTCCGCTGCCATCCACATTTCTGCTCGAATTCTGCAAAGGCACGCATTGCTCCGAGAAGCGTGGCAAGGAACGGCTCACCGATCTGTTCAACGAGAGCGATACACCCGATGGCGGCGCCTATCTGACCCGGCCCGCGCAGCAGTTCAGTACCATGGACGCGCGCTATCAGCCGATCGTATACGAGCTTTCGCCGGCATCAGTCTCAGCGCTACGCAAGATCGGATGTGCAATCGAACCGAGGCGATCTGGACCCTACCGGCACAGCCTCATGGTGAGCTGCATCACCGCATCGTTCGAGCTGGCTTGCTGGGCTCGCGACGATGTGAACTATATCCCGCAGTCCAGGATTTTAGCCCGCGCAAATGCCTCGCTGCGCTGGCCGACCGAAGTCCACGACCCCGAGGATGATATGACCTATCAGAAGGACCTGATCCCCGATGCAGTATTCGGGCTTGAATACCTTACGCCTGAAGGAAGTCGCTACCGCTTCTTCGCGCTGGAAGCCGATCGCGCGACTGAGCCGCTGCGCTCCTCGACCAATCATCGCAAGAGCTTCAAACGGCACTTACTGCAGTACGAGGATTACATCGAATGCGGCAGCTATAGGGAGCATCTCACCCTCAGTGCGCCGATGTTGGTTCTTAACGTGACGACGAGCGAGCGGCGAGTTGAGCGAATGCTTGAGGTGACCCGTGAATTTTATCCAAGCGGAAACAGCTATCAGCTTTTTCAGGCGCATCATGCTTTCGAGCTGGTGAAGGGGCCGCGTGCGCCCATTCCTGGCCTCCTCAATAGTAGATGGGTGTCAAGCGTTGGAGATGTCCCTTTGGTCGATCCGATGGAGTGAGATGAGCTTCCGCTTCGCCTTCCTTTCCAAGACCAAGTGCTTCGTAGCTGAAAGCAAACATTCCTAAGCGGCAAACTTCATGCCTAATGACGTGACCCCCAGCTTTCCTCCAGCTGGGACTAGAGCCGGGCTGTTGTTTTGCGCATCAGCGCGGTTGAAGCAATAGGCGGCGTAGCGGACACAGGGCGTAGCAAAGCAGGCCATTGCTCGTTCAACTCGCGGCGAACGACTGTGATTTCGTTAATAGACTTAGGTGCGTTGAAAAATCGTACTCTGGAACTCGCGCACACATCAGCGGTTCAAACACCATCGCGACAGAACGAGGGATCACTCAGTAGTTCTTTTGCGCTCTTGAGACCCGGTTGTTTTGGGCCTTGGTTGATTGGAATAACGCGCCCGCGTGTCCCATTTCCAACTGGAGGAGAATAGACCCATATTGTCCCACCAGTGTCTGCAGCAGCAAGGCCCAAGAGACGCCTTGCCTTACTACAGTCGCGTTCCACACTGTCGCCCTCAGCAAACGCCACCCCTAATTCAAACTGAGCCTGCTTACCCCCCAGCCTTGCTTGCTCATATGTCGGCAACAATTCAGCCGGTAGAGCATCACCGGAAATTCCCAATCCAGTCGATGCGCAAGCTGATGTGAACCAAAGCATCGTGCAACAGGTTATGATTCTTGCGAGCATTTCTGCGACCTACTGCTTCGTCGCCGTTGCTGCCTCAACAGCTACTTTAAGCTTCTCTCCAGCATCCGAGTCCACTTGTTGAACAGTACGCTTGCCGGTCTTCGGGTCAGTCTGATGAAAGCGAAAAGCTTGTCCCTTCAAGGGGCCGGAAACTAGATCCGCGATCATGATTTCACGCTGCTTGTTTTGATCATCTGCAAAGGGCGCAACCAAGTCGACGAGCCAGATCTGGTCGCCGCCATCCCATTCATTGAGTGAAAGGCGGTTCTCGGGCTCGATCATCCCACCCTCTAGCTTCTTGACCGCTGCCTCGTCGCATTTTGCCCAAAGCGCGAGTCCTATCGGTTTATCTTGATCACGAAACAGATAGAACTGTCGCTTGATAAGTGCTGGCATGCACAACCATTCAAGGGCGTCGATCGGCATTGCTTTGTGGATAGGCGACTGAGTCATCAGCCATGCCATCTCACCTAACAGGTGAGATACGGTCGGTGGAGCCTCGTCAGCCATCTTTGGATCCCCCATCAAGCGAAGAAGTCATATGGGGAATTTGCACTGTTTTGACGTTCATATATTTCATCCATGGAAGTTCGGCCGCCAAATGCCGCAAGCTCCTGTCGAAGCAAAGCAATCTTAGATGCCACTTCAGCATCTTTCACATCATAGAACTGTGAATCTGTTTCGGTAGCATCGCTGTCTGAGGTCTGTGTGTTCATCGCGACTTGTTCGCGCGGTACGGCATTATGGGCAGGTAGGGGGATCGGACCGCTTGGCAAACCAACGTATGGATTATCTCCATCACGGACGTTGAGACCTTCATTCCATTTGCCGAGCAAATCATCGATCGAAATGTCTTCGATCGGCAGTCCTGCCAGATTGGACATCCCATCAGACAAGCCGCTCAGCATGCCAGGGAGTGTTTGAGAGGCAGCCTCCTCTGGAACAAAGCCAAAGGCAACATCTCCGGCCGTTCCTGTCGAGCCATCAACTCGCGTAAACACAGTGGTGGAAAGCGTGAGATTGCGTCCGAATCTCTTTGTTTCATCAACAGCAGCAAACGACAGCGAGATTGATCCAATGCCACGGCTTGAGAGCAGCTGCATTTCACCGATATCGGTAACGCCATTCCTGTTAGCATCTACCCATACAGTGAGTTGATCGAACAACTCATCGTTGCTGTCGACTAGGCCGTCGGAATTCGTGTCGAGAGCCAATAACCCAGCTTGCCCGACTTGCAGCGCTCCGGTGCTATCGAGGAACGCCATCTCTGTACCGTCGTCGACAACTCCGTTCCCATTGCGATCAATGACTAAGAAGCCGTCATTGCTTGTTGTCCATCCGACATTATCGCGAGATCCATCTCCATTCATGTCGAATGCAGCTCTTGTCTTTTTGTATCGACGTGTCTCGATACCATCTCCGTCAAGATCGAGTACCACCGCACTCAGCATACCGAACGTGCGGTTGCGAAATGCGAAGTAACTTGGGCCAGCAATGGCACCAGCCCTTTGATCCATTATCGCACCAGTACCTCGCGGTCCGACAAAGAGTGAACCCGACCTGGAAGTAAGCTGATATCTTTTGCTCTTAGTGCCATAGGAAAGGCTGCCAAACTCAAACGATGGGGCATCAGCGCCACTTCCATCCGGACCAGGAAACTGGTCCTCCTGTTGTCCTGGAGTATCGCCGCCTTCGCTAGTTGGCGGTGGGCTCGCATCATCGCCCACCGGGAAGCCGCCATCGTCCTCGGTCGCAGGATCGAACACAAAGAAGACGTCGCCAACCTGACCTGTATTGCCATCAGCGGTGCGATACGAGGAGGTCGCATAAAGTGTATTGTCGCGGCCATCAGGCATCGCGCCAGTCTGCTGGCCGGTCAGATTAATCGAAGTAATGCCGGCCGCATCAAGCGTGCTGAGTTCATCTGCTTGCGAGACCCCATCGCTATTGGTATCCTGCCACAGGACAAAACTTCCCCATTCACTATCGGCGGTGTCGAAGAGACCGTTGCCGTTTGTGTCGAAGAACGCCAGCCCTTCCAAATCCGAAAAAGCCCCTTCCACAAATCGTTGGAAATTGATTTCATTTCCATTGTCGACAACACCGTTACCATTCTCATCATACGCGAGAATGCCATCGTCAGGTGAAAACCACCCAGTTCGATCGAGCGTTCCGTTTGCATCCATATCAAAGCGGACTCCCGCATTGATTGAAAGCAGTTCTACACCGTCACCATCGAGATCGAGAACGACTGGCGGAATATCAAACAATGGATCGATGATCTCAATGAAATCGCCGTAGTCATCATCATCGTTGTCATTGGGTTGATTGACCGGAACATCTGGATTCTCAGTGTTCGTTCCAATCGTGGCAACTGAGAGAACCCCGCTGACCTTCCGACCCAGTGCATCTTCCGCTTCAACCGTTAGCGAGTATGTAGTGGCGCCAGTCGCAGACCCCGTCTGGTAAAGCACACCGTCAATGCCTAGTGTGAATGGATGATTGGCTGTTCCTCCGACAATTGACCAGCTCAGCGTTTGCCCCTCGGGATCGTTAAGCATCAATTTCGATAGGTTTATCGCAAAACCATCCTCGTCTGGAACAGGCACAAGAGGACCAAGCGCGGTCGGGAAATGCAACACATCAACGCTCGCATCAGTAAGCGTATGAAGCTCATCAACATCAGCAATGGCGATTTCTAGTGTCGTGAACGCAGACCTGGAATCAGTCGAGCCGAACCTGTTCCGAACCCGCACGTCATAAATCATGCTCTGCGGGCCGCTCTCGTAGTCAAATATGCCCTCATTGTGGAATACATGACCATTGGCCGCATTCATCTTAAACTGCCGGTCCTCAGAGAATGTCCAGTTCTTATTGTCCATCGTAACCATAAGCGACTTGTCGAACAGGTATTCGATCGCCTCGCCCGGATCTGTGGCCGTCAACACACCAATTATAATTCCATTCCCAGCAGAGTTTTCTGCCAGCTCGATACGATACCCTTGAGGCGGAACTACCGGAGCCTGGTTCACGTTTCCAAGTGTCAATTCAACTTCGATCGGCACCACAGTCTGATTGCCATCGGGATCGATCGCAACCAGCGAGAAGCTATCGAGCCCCAAAGCACCAGCGAAGGGACGGTACTCGACCTCCCCAGTCAACTCGTCGACCGAGACGACCTCACCATTCTGTGGTTGGCCATCAGGATCAAGAGCCCACCGAAGGTCCGAAATCAAATTGTCGGAGTCGGTGACACCAGCAGTGATCTGGCCCGATGTAATCGTGACAGTTTCACCGTACCACCGTGTCGACTTACCGAACGGATCCGCCTCGTAGGACGAAAGGTCAGCGTCATCAATTACACCAAACGTCGGAGCTCCGAACTGGGTTGTCCATCCCAACTGAGATGTACCATCGTGCGTGAAGAACAAGCCTTGCCCTTCAAAACTTGATACGCTCGAGGTCCATTGATGGTTCTCGGTGTTAATCGCTGTGACCTTTGAACCATCCGAAACACGATAGATGCCGCCCATGTCAGCAGCGCCGGTAGGCAGCGCGCCATCGGCAAAAAAGTAGCCGACAGCCATATACCATTCGTCTTCAACCAGATTTTGCTGCCAACCCGATGGTCCATGACCACCATTTACAAAATATCCGTAGTACGTCTCGATGCCCGAGGACACGCGCTTCATTCCAGCGGTAGCGCCTGTTCCTGCCCGTCGATCCAGGACACCGATATTCAATGACTGGCTATCGATGTCCGATTTGCGAAAATACTGCACGTAGCGATAGGTTTTGGATGTATCTATCGTCAGGGTGTTGGTGAAGCTTCCGCCACCATCGGCAGCTCCGTCAAATTCACCGGCCTCAAGAACGACAGCGGTTTCCCCATCTGGTCCCTGCACTTCCGTCCACCGCGTCTCACCATCTTGGTCATAAGGTGCTACCGGTGAATTGCCTTCAAGATAGGTCGCGCCAATGAACTTGCTGTCTTGCCACGTGTTCAGACGGTCGCCCTCGCGCAGCATATAGCTGGTATCGATGACCTCGCGAACTTCGGGCTGGAAGAAATGCGTGAACTGGCCTGTCGTGGACTCATCGTTGAAGTTGAAAAAGCGAATGCTCGACGTCGTAAGTGTACGGGATGCATCCCACACGAAATGCTCAAGCTCTTGGACCTTCTCACCAGTCTCGGTGTCGTACACGCCGCCATAGGCACCCAAACCTTCCTGGACCGAGTCGTCAGGGAGTACATATCCGACCATTTTGTACCATTTGTCGGCTTCATAGCCGTTCGCCGCAGACGGCATGTTGTTGGAGGACAAGACGTAGGGGTTGGGATTGTCCGCGCCTATATTTCGTCCCCACTCAACGTCGCCACTAAGACCGAAGTAAACGCGGTGTTTGTCGAGTTCATCGACCTTGAAGTAGACCGAGAATTCGTAGGTCTTGGCTTTGTCGATCGTGAAAGGGTTGCTCTGAGCTCCACCACCTGCTGCTCCGGCGAGCCCCGTCTGGCCAGCTTTGAGAGACACAACCTCGTCATCACTGAGATAGGTAGTCAAAGACCTTGCATACGGACTCGCGGTGCGTGCCCAAGACGTCTCGCCCACGTAAGAAGAAGTCCAACCAGGCCCAAGGTTACCAGCGGCGGGCAGGCCGTCCACATCGCGAGGCCAAGCCTCTTCTGCAACTAGATTTTCTTCTGCTTTTCCGGTCGGAGCGATGCGGGGCCAAAGATCATTGTTGAACGCATTCGCTGACAGAGTGGTGACCAAAACTCGTTGAGGAGTGTCAGGCGCTCGAGGAGCTGGCGTTTCAGTCGGTGACCACGCCGCCTCAATTTGGTCAAGAAATTGCTCCGGCATTTCATCAGGCGTGGCCGCACCCTCAAGAGACATTGCGTTGATCAGATCATTGACCTTTCCTTCGCCAAGGAAGAGGCTTCCATCGGCAGTCACGATCTTCTCAATCTGCGAATTGCCATTCACTCGAAGAAATGTGTCGCCGCCAATGACACCGATCAGCAGATCCTGCCTAGCGGTCGATTCACGGGTTATCCAAAGCTCGCCACTTGTGATTCCATCATTGAACACCAAAGAGTTGAGGCCAACCGAGTCGAGAAGAGCGTCCGCCCCATCATCGCGTCCGAAAACAAAGACATCATCGCCCTGGTCGCCGTAGAGAACGTCGTCACCAATGCCACCAATCAACGTGTCATTGCCCTCGCCACCGCGAAGATCATCAATTCCAGCACCGCCGTCGAGAATGTCATCTCCGCGACCGCCCCAGATGTAGCCAGCAAAACTGCCGAAGGTTCGTTCGTTGCCAGCACCTCCTATCAGTGTATCGTTCCCGTCGCCGCCTTCCAGTTTGTCATGGCCATCGCCGCCATTGAGAAGGTCATTGTCTGTGCCACCCTGAAGATGGTCATCTCCAGCACCGCCCGATAGATTGTCCTCACCAGATCCTCCCAGCAGTTGGTCGTTGCCATCATCGCCGACCAGAACGTCTGCGCCGCCATTTCCAGACAAATAATCACCGCCTCCGAAACCGAAGAGACGATTATCGCCGGCATCGCCAATAAGCGTGTCACTACCGGTCCAGCTGCCCTGAACGTTCTCGAAGCCGCTAAGGACGTCGCCTGACGCGTCTCCCGTACTGCTTTGTGCCTGTATGCCGAGATTAACTTGTACAGCCTGCGTTGACCCTGCGTATCTAACGGTGTCGTTCGCGCCAGCTTGGCCGTACAATGTATCTGCGCCTGCACCGCCTTCAATCACGTCGTCGCCCGAGCCACCGTATATAACGTTGGCCGCGCTACCGCCGAAGATGACATCGTCGCCGTCATTTCCGGATAGCTGCGTAACGTTTGAAGTGCTGAGGATCAGGTCATCTTCACTTCCACCGCCCGACCCAAACTTCAAATTGTCTAGACGAGCGCTCAAACCATCGTGGAACTGCAAGAACTCAATCTGAGCTCCGGTCGCCTGCGCGAAGTGCCCCTCGATTTCGACCTGCGAACCACTAGAATGCTGGATGATGAGGTTTTGGTTTGACTGCGAGAAGGCGAGGTCCTGAAACTGGATGCCTAGGCCCAATTCAAGAGTGTCTTCGCCACCATCCTCTGACGTATCAATTATCTCGCGCGTTGCCGGTGATGAAGCATCAGGCTGTACGAACCCATTGCGCCAACCGCCGGGGTAGGTGCTTAGGCCATTTGGAGGTGGCCCTAAGCCCTCTACTCGTGTGACCCGATTAGCATGTATGAATACATCTTCATTTCCAGCAATTTCGCGTATTCTGTATTCCCAAATTGTACCGGGATCCGGTTCACCGGTACCATTGTTAATTGTCGTCGACCCAACATTCTTCCAATACCCTTGGAATTCGGAACTAATGTTGCCGTTCGCATCGACGGCAGTCTCAATTATTTTCTGCCCTTCCCGGATAATGTCCTGGCCGTCACCCAGACCTTCCCAGACATAGGTATCATCGCCAGCACCAGCACTTAGGATGTCGTTCCCGGCGCCACCTTCGAGGATATTCTCTCCCGAATCTCCGCCGAGTTCGTCATTGCCCGAGCCACCCTTCAAGTTCTCGATTGACGAGAATGAGTCGCCTTGAGCAGCACCTGTGGCGAGGTCGACGCTAGCCAGATTGATTTCAACCCCGATTGCTTCCTCCTCATAGGAGGCCCAGTCGGAACCAGCACCGCCGATCAAGATGTCTGCGCCTGCTCCTCCTTGAAGGATATCATCTCCGTCACCCCCATAGATAACGTCGTCTCCCGTTCCACCGTCAATCGTGTCAATGCCACCATTGCCCGATAGGATATCATCACCACCGCTGCCGGAAACTGTGTCGTCGCCAAGGCCACCGGTAATCCAGTCGACTCCGCTGCTTCCGCCAAGGGCTGCGTCATCGCCTGCCGTGCCCGCAACTATAGTTGTGGAGGTAAGATCGAGGATCCCAGTGCTGAAGAAGGCAAACTTCTCAATGCTTCTAGGAGCGTAACTGCTGAACCAATCGCGGATCCGAATACTGTCTTCGCCATTGAAAGCGCCGCTTGCGCCTTCATCGCTGGAGATATGAACAATGAGGTCATCGCCGCCGCGTTCGAGTACCAAGTCTTTGAGATGTATGGTCGGATCAAACTCAATCGTGTCGGAGCCCTGATCTGAGACTATGGTGTTTCCTCCGGTGGGAGTGAAAAACCTAAGCGTTTCATTAAGGCTGTCATACTCTAACCGACCGTTCCATCTTAGAGACGGTTCACTAGATGTGCCCACGTTCTCACGCAATACGAAGCCGTCAGGAGCTGTGATGGTACCATCTGATGCGACGTCATAGCCTGGTGCCCAGTCTCCGGCTGCCGTCCAGATTGTTGCCCAAGTTCCCGCAAGCTCGTCTACAACAACGTCTCGGCCGTCGCCACGGCTGTATTTGAAAATGTCGTTACCAGCTCCGCCAACCAGCCAGTCGTTCCCGCGACCGCCCGAGATCAGGTCGTTTCCATCACCGCCGTAAATCTCGTCATCGCCACCATCCCCAGAAAGCGTATCATTGCCGGCCTCGCCTGTGATCGAGTCACGACCGCTGCCGCCGACGATCAAGTCATCGCCGCTATCGCCCGACACCACATCAGCACCAGAACCGCCGTTGCCAATGTCATCGCCTGCCAAGAGATAGAGAGTGTCGTCGCCTCCGCCTCCGAAGACAAAATCATTACCAAGCGTTCCTATCAGCGTGTCGTTGCCGTTCGTGCCATTCACAAAGCTTGTGAAGTCACCGATCCGGATTTCATTGCCGTCAGCAAATTTCAGCCACTCGATGCGGTCGAACGGGTTTGAGAACCAGTTTTGAAGTGTGAGTGAGTCCTGAACTGCGCTGCCATCCGAAGGGACGACCTCGATTATCAAGTCGTCGCCCGCAGCACCGTTTATCTCAGAACGCCGTAAGCGAACATCACCGATGGAGATGCCCTGGCCAAGGACAACGCTGTCGTCACCACCGCCTATCGAACGATCGGAAACTCCAGGAGTGTAATAGCCGAACCAATCCCGGCTATGGAGACCGCTCCCACTACTACTGGTCATCGCGTACTGACCAGCAACGAAGCCGGAGAATGCCCCGACATTCAGGAGTGCGGAAGCATTGAAACGGCTTTCGATTTGGGTTCTGACCGTCGAATTCAAGTTCTCAAGGAACTGGTCCTGAGAGCTGTCCCATGTTAGAAACGCATTCTCTGATTGAGTGAGGCCTGCTGTTGGATCAAATTCAGTAACGACATCAGCCCCATCTCCGAGGCGTAGGAGATAGGTGTCATCACCAGCGCCGCCGAAAAGTTCGTCATTGTCGCCGGCGCCGCCTGTGAGGATGTCACCTCCTGCACCGCCATTGAGGTCATCCTCACCATCGCCGCCATCAAGCCAGTCTGAGCCTTCCCGACCTTTCAGAGTGTCGTTACCCGCCCCACCATCGAGATAGTTGCCATCGCCTCCTAGACCGCTGGCTTGTGCACCGGCGTCGAGAATGTCGTTGCCATCGCCGCCGAGTAGCCAGTCATCTAGGCGCCCGCCGTAAAGGGTGTCGTTTCCATCACCGCCTAGGATGTTGTCTCCTAGATCGGATGCGTGGACAGTGTCGTCTCCTCCACCTGCATCCACCGTCGCTGCAACTGGTATCTCAAGCTGGCGATTATCTACAGTGCTATAGGTAACTGTTGACGTGCCATCCGCTCTACTTCGGGCGATACTGGCACTGCTCATTGATCCCTCGTGAACAATGACATCATCAATCCAAACTAAAGGATCGTCATTTGATCCATCGACGATCGTACCCAGGCCTGCGATTGTCTGATCGCCGTTTTGGAGATGCTGCGCTCCCGACGTCACCTCAGCGCTCAGGATAAGCTTCTCATTCCCCTCGACATTATTGAATTCACGCTCGCCGTTTCCTGATCCAGGAATGACCAAGCCATCAACATCAAATTCATAGGGATCATAGGTAGGGTTCAGTGTATTGTCAGCGGTGATCGGAACCCGGACAAAGTACTCAGTCACACCTGGTCCCAACGTAAGAGAACCTGCAGTCGTCCAACCAGATACTCCATTTGCCGAAACTTGCAGACTGTCATTGTAGTCGCTGCCCGCCTCTGCACCATTTTCAGAGAGGGCCAGACTTAATGTCACTGAAGAAGTCGCCGCTTTGGAGAGGCTGACGCGCCATGTCAGGTGGCCATCAGCCTCTGCTGCGTAGGCACGTCCCACCAAGAGATACGCTTTGTCTGAAGAGTCGACGATCGTGACATTTGCTTGGCTGCGCTGCAGATAGGAATTTGAACCGTCGCCAAGGACAATGCGCAATTGCTCTACGCTTTCACCAGCAGTGTTTGCATCGGTTGTGATAGCTGCATGCGCCCTAAGATTGCTACCGGACATACTCCGGGATACATTTGTTACAGCATCATAGTCCGCCCCGGCGGCTGCGATGCCATCTTGCAATTCACCATTAACTAAAAAGCCGGTCTGGTCTGCGAGCTGGCCAGATCGCAGATCTATGATTTGAGTGGTCGCTTCTCCGTCAGGTCGTTCGATCGATACCTGTGCAGCAATGTCAATTGTGTCGCCCAACACGAAGTCACCCACACCGACGAGACGGCTTAATTGGTCGCTCAGTGGATCATAGTCGAAGCCGAAATCCACCTTAGCAGCATTGGCTTGGCCCTCTTCTAACAGGCCGTTGAACCCACCGAACCAGTCGGAACGATGACGCCTCGTAAGGCCCAGCTCCTCGGCTCGAACTAAAGTTAACGCAGTTTCTGCTGCAAAGACTGAATCCGGTTCGCCCGCTATGATCGCATTAATCACCGCACTATTTGCGAGATATGCTTCATAGGACTGCGCCGATGAGATATTGCCCAAGAGTACCGCTTGGTCAAAGTTGGTCGCATTCATGCCACCTAGCTCAAACGTCGCATACGCAGCGCGCTTGATGTAATTGGAGCCTCCAATAATCTGGAAGTCAGGATCCGTTAGACCTTTCCAGATGCCATACCCAGTGAGTTCGCTAAAGGCTGAGTCATTGTTCTTACTAGAGACCCGATACGTTATCGCGCGTTTATCCCTCGTCGACGTCGGGCGATACACGAAATCACTTTTCCGCATTCCGTAGTTGCCAGTGGTTATGGCTGAAGGGTCAGCAAGGCGACCACCGGTGGCATCGAGAACCATGTTGAAGGTGTCTGCGACAACGCCGGCCATAGCTTCCGCGGTTTGTCTGGAGCCACCTTTCCGAGCATAACCATTTTTGACGACGAAACGACCTTCTCCCTCATCCCACCCGGCATCAGCACCTGATCGAGGCGTTCCGCCGAACACTGAGCCAAGCAGGCCACCCAGCAAGAATCCAGCAAACGCACCAATAGCGACGCCTACGGGGCCAGCTGCGGCGCCGAGCGACACGCCAAACAACTTACTCGAAGCGGCACCGCTCGAGAGGGTAGTGAGCTTGGTTGCTCCGATAACACCGAGGCTTGATCCGACTGCCGAGCCAATTTGGCCACCAATCGTATCGAATAAAAGAACTTCCGCCGCGAGTTTGCTCCCTATGAACGAACCTGCGATCGTTAGCGGATTCACACTGTTGATAGTTTGGCTGAGTGTTTCTGTGCTCGACGAAATGCCTGCCAAGTTGCCAAGGATCGCTGACAAATAACCGCTTGCAGCCGAGTTGACTAACTCACCTCCGACACCATCAATACCGACAGCATTGACAATTTCCGCGGAAATGTAAGCCGATAGCGCTCCAACGCCGGAATTGACAAAGTTCTCAAAAAGCTCATCTCCAAATTCTGAGAATCCAACTTCGATTACTTCTTCTAAACCATTCGCCTTCCCATTGTTGTTAAAAAATAGCCCGTCAAAAACATCGCCTAAATTATCACCAAAAGTCATCAATATAGAAGATGTTAAAACCCCACTTAATTCGTCTCCTCCGGCAATTCTATATCCTAGCTGTTGGCCAATTAATGAACCAACATTCGAAAACTCGACCCCGAGAGGGTTGTTTGAAATTCGAATATCAACGGAAATCCTATCGCGAGTTCCGCTATCGAACCCGTAATAAACCTCCAATCCGTTGGAATTCATTACCTCTCCGACAGGAGGTAATATATTATTATGCGTATCCTTTTTCTTATTCCCCTCCGCGTCTCTCTCGTATACGTCAAAAAGACGAGCCGATTCAACGAGATCCCCATTCTCATCAATAGCGTAAATGATCAATCCGATAGAGTCGCCTTCCTGATCGAAAACTTCAATTGCTAGCTCATTATCACTACCTATTCTGTTCGGACTCTGATTTCCGGGCTCGCGCTGAAATTTTAGTATTCTCGACCGACGTTCCGCCTTGATCTCTAAGTTAAACTCCTCCGTTTCTCCTATGAAACCCTTTTCCTTCGCTCTAGCTATATATTTCTCGTACTGGCGAAAATTCTGCACGAGTTGCTCGGGTGAAATCTTCTCTTGCTGAAGTTGCGCAATTAGCCCACGCAGCTCAGCTTCTTCGGCGGCGGAAATGGTATCCTGCGCCTCTCCCGAAGGTGGGGCAGCATCATCGTGTGGGAGATAGTAATCGTTGTCGGCCGACCGGTGGTACCCATACGACCAGAGTAGGTTGGTGATTTGCTGTGCAATGGTCTCTTCGGTCTTTAGCGAGGCATCATCCAGCGGCGCGGCAACATATAGATAATCTGGGTGGTCTATAAAATTGGATAAAGTCTGCCTCGCGCCTTCTAGATACGATCTTATTGATTGGTCGAGGAAATTTCGTGTCTGGATTTGGTGAATCATTTCATGCCAAATCGTGGAAAACGACTGGTATGAGGGATTGTTGCTTGCATCACGACTGAAAGCATCGTCGGTCAGGGTGATTCTATTGAGGGTAGGATTGGACTCTGATCGCCCGGGCCCATGATACCTCTGAAACAAAATCTCCGGCGGAAGCGCCGCAGCTACGATCCGCCCCGCGGCTGTCGATAGCAATGCCCTGTATGCCTGCCTTACGACAGCTTTGTCAGCCTCACTAAAGTTGGGGCCAAATACTAGTTTTGTCATCTCACACCCCTAAGCTTCGTACATTTCCATCAAAGATCATCAAGCTCGGGCCAATTGATGCGAAGCCATATGAGCGCAGATTTGAAACATGAAAACCAACAATGATCTCGAAAGCCTCGAGATCGAAACTCGAGTAATCATGAAGTCGGGCGCCAATTCTTTTCTCAATGCATTTTACGAAAACCATATTGGAACCATCGCTTCTGTCAACTAATCTTGAAAAGTGCATTTCAAAGACATCTAACTCGTCCATTTCTTCAATTTTTAAACCAGGTATAGCCTGAAATAATTTGCAAGAATTAATTGCGTGAATATATTCAGACAATTCAATAAAGGTTATGCCTTTTATGGAAATAGAATCCTGCGAAATGACCGTATCTACCGCTTTATAACTTGAAGAATCAGGAAGTTTACAAGACCCGGGTGAAAGAAACAGTAGTGCTAGAAGTGTGGTGTAGAAAAGGCCCGGAAAATCAGTCGGACTCAGGTTTGGATGAGCCCTCCAAGTCTTCCAATCTTGCTTATTTGCTTCTTGCTGCGAATGCATAATCATCTTTCCTTGCCCGACTCACTGATTACTTGACCTATTGGCGACGAAAAATACTGAATGATCATCCATTACCTCGCCTTTATTGAAGTCTACCGGCATCGTTCTGCCAAATTGTTCTGAGTAAGGACTCAATCCGTGCAAGCGCTCTTTTATATTTTGGCTCCCTCCAACTAGGACTTAGGGTGATTTTTCTCTTCCAACCATTGATGTCACCCGAAGTCATTTAATTCCCCCTATGCAATCGACAATTATTGGAAATAAGGGCTCATTCACAACTCCCGCTGTGATACACACCAATTCCATTCGATCGAATGGCGGCGCTCCCCACAATATCGGCACCGCATCCCACTCGGCGCCCTCGTACCATGAACCCTCAAGCTCAACCGTTTGCCAATTCGCGCCCCCAAGAGCGTCGAGACGTTCAGCAATATGAGCAACCTCATCAAGCTCTCCTGGAGGCAGCCCAGGACATTTCGACGGGAAGTCGGTGAAAACCCGCTCGGCATCGAAAAACTTTAACGAGACTTTGGATTCAGGGTCTTTTTCAGATAAAAAATCAGCGCATTTCTGAAAATACTCGGCGACTGTGCCGGAATCGAGAATCCACGCTCTTAACCCTCTCTGCGTCAACGCCCCGAAAGCCGATGCCACTCTCCGTGACGTAATCCTACAGTCAGCGCCTTCTGCAAATTCGACCTCAAAGGAGTTATAATCTTTTCGCGTGCGAAAATTAACTTTCGCATCATGACCGCAATAATCTGCCATCGATTTGCCTTGGGTCCGCGTGACTATTTCGCGAAAGCGATCCTCATTTAAGCCTGCGTCACTCGGCTGATGCACACTCGCTTCAGAGTCTCGAGACCAAGCTACGGCGATGGCGCTCAAGGTAAGAATCACAAAGACGGCTACGATACTTACAGTACTTCTTCTAAGTGCTTCCATCATGCCTCCTCACCGTTAGAGCGTCTCTTCAGCATGGGGCTATCTATGGCAAAAAACGCGGGCGTCACGCCTTACGCCCCGTAATTTCAGAGCACAAGGCAGACCAGGTGTGCTCGCAGCAACACTTCGCTCTCTTGCCATGAGGATAAGCGACCAGTGCGAAAAAACTCGCGCACTGAACCGAATAAGATGCTCCCCCACTACCCCTCCCAAGGTCGACCGCTATCCGGTCTTGGATAGCCTTAGATAGCCAGACGAAGCAGACAAAAGCAATGGAATATAACGTGAAATATTTGCGTCATCGAAAAATCGGTAGAAAAGTAAGGCTACCGGCTGCTTGCCTTTCGGTAAGCCAATCTGGTCTGTTGGCGCAAATTGTATGAAAGCGACTGCAATAACTGTGCAGTAACTACAACACCCGCGTCTCACCGCTCCCGCCCTGCCTCACTCATAGCTTTGCTGATCGGCGAAAGCAGATACTGAATGATCCGCCGCCGCCCGGTCTTGATTTCGGCCTGGACGGACATGCCGGGGCGCACTTTGTCGCATAGTTCGTGGCGCCCGGGATCATCTGCTGCGCAGGCAAGCTCGATGGTCGCGGCGTAGACAAGGCCGGGCTGCACCGGACGACCGTTCTCATCGCGCACCGAGCCTGCGGGTGCCTCGCTCTGGTCGATAGCGTCGCGGCTGATATTGGCGACCGTGCCTTCGATCAGGCCGTAATCGGTGAAGTTGAACGCTTCGAGCTTCACCGCGACCCGCTGGCCGACGCTGATCGAGCCGATATCCTTGTTCTGCACGAAGGCTTCGACGGTGATGCCGCTGTTGCAGCTTGCCGCGCTGGTTGCATCGCCTGAGCTGCACGGCACAACCACCATCAGCGGCTGCGCGGGCTGCACCACCCCGCCGACGGTCGAGACGCCCAACTGCTGCACCACGCCGTCAACAGGCGCTCGTAGCTCCTGGAAGCGGCGGCGGCGCTCCGCTTTGCGCAGTTCTTCGGCGGCCATACTCGCGCGATCATTGGCCTCAGCCAGATCGGTAACGGCAGTGCGACCAAAGCCCGCGCGCAAGCTCTGCAAGTCAGCTGTGATCCGACGGATAGAAGCCTCGGCCCGCATCCGGTTGGCCTCCTGCACTTCGATATTGCGGATATGTTCGGCGCGCAGCTGTTCGTATTCGAGTAGTTGAAGCTTGGAGTAGAACCCACGTTCGGCGAGTTCGGCTCGCGCATTCATCTGCTTGTCGATGTAAGGAAGCGCCTCTTCGAGCTTGGCGGTCTCAGCCTTTGCGGCGGCCAGCTCGGCCTCGTTTTCGCTGCGCTGCTGGATCAGCGAGGCGCGCTGCGCTTCGTATTGCGCCACAGCGTTGCGGACAAAAGCTTGTTCGGTTGCAATAATATCGGGCGGAGCGCCTTCAGGCGCAACAAAGCGGGGCTCGCGCCCGCGCAGGTGCGCCAGCAGCGCATCGTTGCGCGCCTGGATGATGCGAGCGGAGAGCAGCGTCTGCCCGCTTTGCGCTTCATCAGCTTCGGTGAGCGTGGGGTCGAGCTCGATCAGCAGCTCACCCGCTTCGACATATTGGCCATTGGTCACATGGATTGCGCGCACCGCCCCGATTTCGATGGCCTGGATGATCTTCACATTGCCGCCCGGCACGGTCTTGCCCGCAGCGGTCGCGACCACATCAATCCGGCCAAAGACCGACCATAGCAGCGCAAGGACGAACAGCGCGCAGATAAGCCGCAGAAGCCATTTGAGGCCGGGGCTCGCGGGCTTTTCCATGATCTCAAGCGCCGCGGGCAGGAATTCGTGCTCTTCCTTTGGCTTGAAGGCCTTGTCCGCCTCGTTCTGCTGGCTCCAGCTCTCGCGTAAGACAGAGAGGTGCCTGGTGAGCGTGGGGAAGCGGTCTGCGAGCACGCTCATGCTGGCACTTCCTCGCCCTGCTGCGCGCCTTGTCTTGAGTTCTGTCCAGCCATCCCGGTCTGCTTGGCATGCAATTGCGCGTAGCGCCCACCCGCCTTCAGCAGGTCTTCATGGCGGCCCATCTCGGTGATCTCGCCCGCTTCGACGGTGATGATGCGATCGCATGGACGCACAGCCGAAAGACGGTGTGCGATGATCATCACAGTGCGCCCCTCAGCGATGCGACTGAGGTTGTTCTGGATGATCTCTTCGCTTTCGGCATCGAGCGCGCTGGTCGCTTCATCGAGGATGAGGATGCGCGGATCGGTGATGAGCGCACGAGCGATGGCGAGGCGCTGGCGCTGGCCGCCCGAAAGGTTCGAGCCGCGCTCTTCGATCACGGTGTCATAGCCGTGCGGCAGGGTGAGGATAAACTCGTGCGCTCCGGCGAGCTCAGCGGCGGCGATGACCTGCTCCATCGGCAGCGTTGGGTTTGACAGTGCGATGTTCTCGCGCACCGAGCGGTTGAACAGGATATTCTCCTGCAGAACGACGCCCACCTGCCGCCGCAGCCATGCGGGATCGACGAGCGAGAGGTCCGTCCCATCGACGAGCACCCTCCCCTGCTCGGGCACATAAAGCCGCTGCACGAGCTTGGTCAGAGTCGATTTGCCCGAGCCTGACGGGCCGACAATGCCGAGCATTTCGCCCGGCGCGATTTTGAGATTGATGCCGCGCAGCGCTTCGGGCGCATCGGGGCGATAGCGGAAGCGGACCTTGTCGAACTCCACCGCGCCAGTAATCGGCGGCAGGCTCGCACGGTTGGGATTGTGCTCCGGCTCTGCAGGGGAGTTGAGGATATCACCGAGCCGGTCGACCGAGATGCGCACCTGCTGGAAATCCTGCCAGAGCTGTGACAATCGCAGGATCGGCTGCGCTACACGGCCGGAGAGCATGTTGAACGCCACCAGCGCACCCACCGTCAGCGACCCAGCAATCACCGCCTGCGCGCCGAAGAACAGGATCGCGACGGTTGTGAGTTTGCTCACCAGCTGGATGAGATGACTGCCCCAGGTGCTGAGCACGGTGACGTCCCAGCCCGTCTTGATGTAGCCTGCAAACTGCTTTTCCCAGCGGTCGCGCATACGAGGTTCGACCGCCATCGACTTGAGCGTACCGATACCGGTGACAGTCTCGACGAGGAAGGCCTGGTTCTCCGCGCCGCGCTTGAACTTCTCATCGAGCCGGGCGCGCAAAGGCGGCGTGATGAACACCGAGATCGCAACATAAATCGGGATCGTCAGCGCCACGATCAACGTCAGCATCGGAGAATAGAGATACATCACCGCGAAGAACACGATGGTGAAGAACAGGTCGATCAGCACGGTGACAGCGTTCGAAGTGAGGAAGTTGCGGATGTTTTCAAGCTCGCGCACGCGCGCAACACTGTCGCCCACGCGCCGGGCCTCGAAATAGCTCAGCGGCAGCGCAACAAGGTGCTTGAAGAGAGCGGCGGACAGCTCTGCATCGACGCGGTTGGTTGTGTGCGCAAAGAGCCATTGCCTGAGGCCTGACAACATCGTCTCGAACACCAGCACTGTGGCGAGACCAATGGCGAGCACTTCAAGCGTCGTCATCGACTGGTGGACCAGCACCTTGTCGATCACGAGCTGGAAGAAGATCGGCGAGGCCAGTCCAACGAGCTGCAAGAAAAATGATCCCAGCAGCACATCGCGCAGAGGGCGGCGATACTTGACGAGGGCGGGGATAAACCAGCTGATATCGAAAGCGCGCTTCTGGCCCGCCATATGCTCGCGGCTCGTCATCATGAGCAGGTCGGCTTTGCCGCCCTCGAGTTCGAACTCGGCGTAGACGCGGTCCTCGTCCCAAATCTCGGGTCGCTCAGCGCCGGGCTTGAGCACCATATGCCGCACGCCGGTCTCGCCGCTGTCATCGACCTTGAGCAGGATGGCCGTGCCACCATCGGCCAGCCTGACCAGTGCGGGCAGCGGCAGTTTGGGAAAGCTGTCCGGCGCAGCGCTTTTCCGGCGCGCGATCAGGTCAAGCTTCTTCGCGATGCGGATCAGATCGTCGAATGTATACGGCTCATCACCCCGCCCGCGATCGTGATGGATCTGCGCGGGCTCCGCGGGCGTGCCCAGGAACTGCGCAAGCATGACGAAACTCGCAAGTGCCTCGTCGGCAGGCACCGCCGAGTGATCGGACTCCATCGTGTTCATGATTCTCGTGTGACCCCTGAACTCTTTCGTTTAGAAGATACAGGAGGCGATGCAAGACAAGTGTGACCGACATTATTGCGATACCCCGAAGAACACAAAGTAGCTCCACGTCCCGTTAGGGTCAGATTTACTATCCCAATGCGAGCAGTCCGCGCGGTATCGGTTACTTGATCTTTGGCTCACCTTTGGGTTGCTAAGCCCGGAAGCGTTGGCAAGTCGAGCAACTGCTGCTTGCCGCTTTCTGATGTCTGCCCGCGTTCTCATGACGCTGACGAGATAAAGCTATAGCAATCATGCTTTGCATAGTGATTGTTATCGATCAATCAGGTTGCAGGGGTTCGAGTTCGATTGCGTGGTCTCACGCTCAGAAACGAACAGTGGTTGGTCGCCTTCTCGGTCGTACGCCGTGGGGGCACCCTTGAGTCAGTAGGGAAAAATGACACCGCCGAAGCGGTGCCATGATGGGCCGGGCATCAGTATTCTGAAGCCAGCATGATGGTGAGGACGCGGCGTGTTGCGTCAGGGTCTGACGGGTCTTCGCTGCCGGACATCAGGTCCGGCCCATAGTAGTCGATCTTCCAGAAGATGCGCTGCCCGTCATGATCAAACGCGCCAAAGTCGTGTTCGCCATGCGGGTCATTGTCGTGATCGAACTGATCGAATTCGGCCACCTTGGCGGCAACTTTTTGAAGACCTTCATCGCCAAGTGATTGGATGCCAGGCGTGATGAGGATGTCGCCACCGATGCCAGACCGGCGGAAGCGGTCGTTGAGGCGTCGGATGCGCCCAACCTTCTCATTTTGGTTCTTTTCCTTGTCCATGAAATGCTCTCCTGCACAATCCGGCAACATGACTTGCAGCCGGAGCCGTGCAGGCGAGCCCTGAAGAACACGGAATGCGGCCATGATATCATGGCCGCGCGTCTTTTTGTTTGATGGAAAACACCAAGGGCGCTGCCCTTTCGTTTTCCAAAGCATGAAATGCACGGGCCGTGACTCGCCCGACGGTGTCGGGCTGCGTCCGCACCACCCCGAGGCATTTCATGCTTTCCTTTCCCCATCCCGTTCTCGCCGAAGGGCAGGGCCGATGGCCGTTTGGGCCATCACCCCAATATCAAGGAAAGGACCTGTTACATGACCATCACCACCATCGCCCCTGCCAACTTGAAGCTGTCTCCGCTCAATGTCCGCAAATCGAAGCGTCGGAATATTGAGGCCTTGGCCGAAGACATTGCCGCGCACGGTGTCATCCATAATCTTGTCGCATACAAGAACGGCAGTGGCTTTGCCGTAGTCGCTGGCGGGCGGCGATTGGAGGCTATCCGTTTGCTGCAAAAGCAGGGCCGCTTGCCCGAAGACTTCGTGGTGCCAGTGTCGATCAGGCCAAAGAAGGAAGCGCTCGAGTTGTCGCTGGCCGAAAACCAGTCACGCGACGATATGCACCCCGCCGACGCCATCGAGGCCTATGGCAAGCTGGCAGCGGATGGACTGGCCAGTGACGACATTGCAGCACGCTTTGGCGTTACCCCAGCCCATGTGAACCGCATCCTGTCGCTGGCAAACCTGCATCCCGACATCCGAGCTTCACTGGCCAAGGACGAAATCGGGCTAGATACGGCCAAAGCCTACACGCTGACCGACGATCAGGAATGTCAGCTTCGCCTCTTCGGTGAGTTTGGCAATAGCGCCCACATGGTTCGCAAGGCGCTCACCGATGACAAGATCGCCACGGACAGCGGACTATTCGATCTTGTGCCCTTCGCGAAATACATCGAAGCAGGCGGGACGATAACGCGCGATCTGTTCAGCGGTGACGAAGGCGGTTTTGCCGACGATGCCGAACTTGTCTGGTCGTTGGTATGGCAGCGATTGGATACGTTGCGCGAGGAATGGCTGGCAGACAGATGGCCGGAGGTTGAGATTGTCGAGCGTCAACCCGACAACTTCTACGCGCTAAATCACATCCGGCCCCAAGGCTTGTGTGATCTGACCGCGATGGAAGCAGCGCGGGTTGCAGAATTGGAGGCCAAGGCGGAAGCCATCACCGAGGCGGACCCCGAAGCCGAGGTTTGGAACAATGCTGACCTGCGCGCCATCGACGATGAACTTGGCAGGATCGAGCAAGCCCGCCGCTGCTTCACGGACAAGCAGAAGGAGGACGCAAAGGTCATCATCTTTCTTGGCTACAACGGCGCGCTTACCATTCAGCCGGTGTCTCTGCGTAAAGCCAAGCGGAGCAAGAAGGCGGACGATGGCAAGCCCGAGCGGTTCAGCCGCAAACTGACCGAGGCCATCCACCGTATCAAATTGCTGGCCGTGCGTGAGGCCCTATGTGGCAATCCCGACATGGCCTTCGATCTTTTGCTTGTGGCTCTGATTGAGGATCGCCTCGCTTGTGCGGTGAATTCACCATTGGCTCTACGAACCGCTGCTTCGCCCGTGCAGGTGGACGCGGACCTATTCGCTGGAATCACCTTCGTCGATGCGGAGGACGCGGCTGACAAGGCTTTGGCAGAGTTTGAGCGCGGCAACATACTCGATCAAATCGCGGAGTGGGATGCTCACCGCAAACAGCAACTGTTTGCCTCTTTGGTAGCTACGCTGGTTGATGCGACCAGCGCTCTGCCAAGTGACATCCAGCAGCGCCTTGGCATCGATATGGCTGCCAAGTGGCAACCCGATGCAGCATTCTTTGGGAAGATGACCAAATCGGCCTTGCTCGACCTTTTGCGTGAGGAATGCGGAGAGGCAGCAGCCGAGAACTGCCGCAAACTGGCAAAAGCCGATCTCGCGGATGAGGTGGCTAACCGTCTCGCCAAGAATGGTTGGTTGCCACCTTCGCTGCGTGCCGACACCGTTTGCGCCTGATGCTCCGCTTCTGCTTGTCGGTTGCGAAAGGCCTTTTCACGCTTGAGCGAGAGAAAGTGGCCCTCAGCTTGCTCTGCCTGCCCGTGAATCTCCTCCAGAAGCAAGCGTGCGTTTCTGCCTTTGCGCTTGGTGGTCTCAAGTTTCTCCATCACAATCACATTTGGCTGGAACAAATTTATGAACTCGCTTGCAAATTCGCGTGCAGTGTCCGGGCTTTTGGCCGCGATGTTCGAAGTGTGCCAGGTAGCCAGCAATCCATCTTCGATCAGCACAAAGCTGATCCGGCGATACCCGGCGGCAAAGGCCAGATAGCTAAGACTTTGCATGGTGACGGGTTAAGGCGGCGGTCAGCTCCCTATCCAGTCGTTTCAGCGTGTTGTCTCGATTAAATTCGGCTTTCTCATCGCCGCTATGTTCCGGCAGATCGGGCAGGCTGCGAAACAAAGCTTCGCGTGCTGCCCGCATCAGCCCTTCATAATATTCGGTGAAAGAACGGCGGTAAATGATCGATAATCGGCACAATTGCTCGGGGCTTGGCTGGACGACGCCCTGTTCGAGCGCGGCTATGTCCTTGCTGCCAATCTCAAGCAATATGCAGAGATCGCGCTGCGTAAGGCCTGCCTTCTGGCGAGCCGCACACAGATCATGCGCAAATTGTGTATTCATGTCTTGGGTTTGATTAAACTGATAAGCCCACTGCAAAGCTTATCGTGCGCACGGTAAATGCAATAGTGCGAGTGAGATTCCCAATCCCCATTTTCGTGGCAAGCGGGCTATCTGTCCCGTCATCCCTCCGACACAGTGCGAGAGGCGCGCGCTCCTTCGGAAAGGTTGTCACCTTTCCGGATGGCAGCTCTCACTGCGTCGGAGGTAATACAGCCTCGTTCCCCAGGGGGTAGAATACCGCGCCTGTGGAAAGCGCGTCTAGTGCGAGTGCCCATCAGGCCACATGGCCTGCTGCCAACCGCACTATCGAGACACGCCTCTCTCCCGCACACTGAGTTGTATGAACGCCATAACACTCGGACTTGCCGACACTCGCGAAGGACCACGCCCCTTTGGTGTGACCGCGCAGGATCGGCTTTCGCATCAATACATAATCGGCCAGACCGGGACGGGCAAAAGCACCATGCTCAAAAATATGGCGCTGCAAGATGCTGCAAACGGAACCGGTTTTTGCCTCATTGATCCACACGGCGATCTGACCAATGAACTTTGTGCGATTATCGACCGCGATCTCATCTATTGGCGGGTTGGCGATCCGACCTGCCCCTATGGTTACAATCCGATCACCTGCGTTCCCGCTGCACTCCGGCCCCTCATCGCATCCGGTTTTATCGAAACGCTCAAGAAACAATGGGGCGATCGTAACTGGGGGCCGCGCATGGAGCATCTCTTGCGCCAAGCTGTTCTGGCGCTCTTAAATCAACCTGCATCGGATATGAGCGAGATCGTGCGGCTTTATGTCGATAAGGACTTTCGCCGGGCGGTCGTAGCGCGTCTTACTGATCCGCAGCTGCGGGCATTCTGGACAGTCGAGTTTCCCAGGATGAACTATCTAACCGCCAGTGATGGTGTGGCACCGATTGCCAACAAGCTGAGTGCCTTTCTAGCCAACGCGACCGTGCGTCAATCGCTATGCGCGCCGGAGAAACCGCTGCGCTTTCGCCGGATTATGGATGCAGGCCAGGTATTGCTGGTAAGTCTGGCCAAAGGCCGCGTCGGCGCCGACATCGCAAATGTCGTCGGCGGCCTTGTGATGACCAATTTTATCAATGCGGCGATGAGCCGTCACGATCTGCCACAACAAGAACGACGACCATTCTTCGTCTACGCCGATGAATTTCATGCCTTCACCACTGGCAGCGTGGCCGACCTTTTGTCAGAAACCAGAAAATACGCGCTTGGGCTCTGCGCTTCGCATCAGTTTCTCACTCAGGCCGACAAAGCCGTAGTGGATGCCATCATCGGCAATGCGGGCACGCTCATATCGCTGCGTATCGGCGCGCAGGATGCCCCTCTGATTGCCCGCCAGTTCGGAGACATTGAACCGCGCTATTTTCCGCAACTGCCGAATTATCGAGGCTTTGCCCAACTTATGGTCGACGGGCACAAGCGCAAAGCGTTCTCGTTCTCGACGCTCCCTACACCGCACTCTTATCAATCTAAGTCCCACCCCGCGTATGCCCTATGATCCACACCTACAAGCCTATCTGGAAATCTGCCTGCGGCAATACGAGCAGATGATGCGCGATGGCACTTGGCCGTGGACGGACGATTCGACAGATTTCGAGGCTGTGATAGAGTCCGACAATAACTCCGAAAATCTATGACCACCTGCTATGGCTATGTGCGCGTTTCAACACTGCGCCAAGGCGAGGGCGTCTCTTTGGACGCACAAAAAGATGTGATCGAGCAATATGCTGATCGCCGCGATTTGCAGATCATCGGTTGGTATGAAGAAACGGTCACAGCGAGTAAGACGGGCAGGCCCGAGTTCAACAAGATGGTGAAAAACCTCAAGCGCGGGCGTGCGCGAGGTTTCATTGTCCACAAGATCGACCGCTCGGCCCGCAATTACACCGACTGGGGCGAAGTTCATAAACTCGCTGACGCCGGTATCGAAATCCATGTCGCAACTGAAAATCTGGACTTCGGCACCCGTGGCGGTCGGCTATCGGCTGACATCCAAGCCGTTTTTGCTGCTGACTACAGCCGCAATCTAAGCGATGAAGTGCGTAAAGGGCAGCAGAAGCAAATCGATATGGGATTGTATCCCTTCCCAGCACCTTTGGGCTATTTGAGCCAAGGCAAAGCCGAGCTGAAAATCCCTGATCCAGCGCAGGCACCTTTTATCAAGCAGGCTTTCAATCTGTATGCGAGCGGTGAGTATTCGCTCCGCTCGCTCCAAAAAGAGATGCAGCGGCGCGGCTTCCGCTCACGAAAAGGCCGCGTGGTCTCACGCAGCAGTCTGGAAAAGATACTCGAAAACCCGTTCTACTGCGGCACGGTGCGCCTGCGCACCACTGGAGTCACCTATCAGGGAAAGCACAAGAAGCTGATCTCAGCATCGCTCTTTGAGAAGGTGCAGCAGATCAAATCAGGCAAGGTTGGTAAGAAGGTCACTAAGCACAATCACACGTTTCGCGGTCTGTTCCATTGCGCGCATTGTGGCGGACTCCTGACGGGGGAGCTGCAGAAAAACCGCGTCTATTACCGGTGCCACCAAATTGGCTGCCCAGCAAAGTCTGTGCGCGAAGATCGGCTCGACATGCTCATTTTGGATATGCTCGAAGCGTATAAGTTGACGCCAGAAAAGGCCGACTGGCTGGTGGATGAGATAAAGAGACAATCTGGTTCACGGCCTCAAGATGAAGAGGTGCGAGCACTCACCTTCCGGATTGATCAGATCTCTGCTCGACTGGAGCGCCTTACCAACGCCTTCCTTGACGAACTGATTGATCGCGAGACCTTTCAATCACAGCGCGACAAGCTCACGCATGAACGGGAAGCACTGCGAGAAAACCTGGATGATCTCTCCCAAAACCGCATTTCTGACGCCATGATCGACAAATTCTTCGAACGCGTAAAAAACGTTGTATTGAACTACCGATTTGGCAAACCTGGCCTCAAACGCGAAATCACCATTTGGGCGACTTCGAACCGCACGATGGATGATCAAAACCCTTCAATAGAGCCACAAAACTGGCTTCGTGAAGCCAATTTGGCCGCGGGTGGCCTGACCTGCGGTGACGCTAGGGCCAATTTTCGAACTCTCTTGGATGAAATCGCAAGGCTTCGGTAATGGTTCGGTGAACACCCCGATTGGCGACCCTTTCCGGATCAAAGATCGAATTGTAGTAGTAATGGAAGACGGACCAGCCCCCTGCCTCCTTTCAGGGAACCGGATCAGCCGCGATACTATTTGAACCACCCTCCAATTCTGCGCATCCATCTGATTATCTGTGCCATTGACGCACGAGCGAACCTCTTGATCAATGCCTCCAGCGTTTCTTGAAGTCTCCGGCTTACTTGACCAAACCATACAAGGAATCTGGAAAACCATTCCCAACAGTGCCAAAAGAACACAACGTAGCTAAGCGCTAGAACCGCGTTCACAGTCCCTAACGCAGCGCCACCGGCCTTGGTCACGGCGAAACCCGCAAAGGCTGAGACGAACAGCTTCGTGGCTACGTCCAAATGGTGGCAGGCGGCCGCAAAGAGTGATAAAATGCCCACAAGGGGCTTCTTGTTTCGCATTTGATTTCTCCAGTAATTTCATTTGTCATAAGTAGCTTCCTATTGAGCTTGAGAGTGCTCCAACACTTTCAAGCAAACATATCCCTTCGGACAGCGAGCTCATGCTTGCTGCCGGAGGGATTTTATTTTGATGTAATCATGACGAACGCCCTCCATGCTTGCCCGCTTACGAAGCGGGTAGGTTAGAAAGAGGACGTCGGATGCCGACCCGACGACGGCGCTCTGGTTAGCGCGGAAACTCGGTCGAATCACTCGACCAATATGTGTATAAATATCACACTAGAGCCGCCTTACAAACATAGATTTCAAGTATTGCTTGACATTTGAAACTTTTGCAAAATTCTCAAGTCAAGAAATACAAAGGATTCCGTAACGTAAGGCGCGCGAGCCTATCCCGAGCCTAACGCTAGGCTCAGAACTCCAAAACTTCACTAAAATATTGAAATTATTGGTAGCGGAGGAGGGACTTGAACCCCCGACACGCGGATTATGATTCCGCTGCTCTAACCACCTGAGCTACTCCGCCCCATGCGAGCCGCAAAAGAGCTTGTCGCGAGGCACAGGTGCCTCAAGCGAGCGGCGCGTTTAGGACCCTGTTGGCGCTTGGTCAACCGCTTGCGCGCACCCGCCTTCGCATTTCGTCGCGCCGGTGTTCAACCAGGCCGCGCGCGGCCACGAAACGCGCTGCGCTTCACAAGATCCCACGGACCGCCGCGATAAAGGTGAAGCTCAAGCGCCGGGAACGCAAACGCCCCGCGATCCGCGCGCGCTTCGACCTCCGAGGCGAGGCTCGCCTGGAGCGCCCTCGCCTCGCGCTTCGTCACCTTGTTCTGGATCGTGATGTGCGGGCGCGGCTCGTAGAGGTCCTGTTCGGTAAGGCTCCCATGAAAATGATCCGCAATCATGGCGCGAAGGGCCAGTAGATCGGGCGAGGCCAGGGCGATCGCGGTGCCGGTACCAAGATCCATGATGCCAGAAATCGATGCGGTAGGCGCGGCGAACTCGCCGCTCACGCGCGGAAGGAAGTCTGTCAGCTCGTCCAGCAGCGACGGGGCGAAAGAGTGAAACAGCGTGACATGCGCGTGCAGGTGATTGCGTGTCGGCGGGTAATGCGCGCGGCGCAAACCCTCCGCCCAGCTCTGAATGTCCGGCGGCAGAGCGGCGGTCAGGATGAAAGGCTGGGCCATAGCGGCTGCGTTTCACCGCTCCCGCGGCGCCTCTTCACACGATCGAGACCCATCACATCTCGCCGCGCTCGCGGCGCAGGCGGTACCATTTCTCGACATTCGCGTTGTGCTCTTCGTTGGTCTCGGCAAATTTGTGGCCGCCCGTGCCGTCGGCGACCATGAACAAGGCGCCCGTCTGCGCAGGGTCGAGCACCGCAGCGATACTCTCGCGCCCGGGATTGGTGATCGGGCCAACCGGCAGCCCCACGCGCGTATAGGTGTTGTAGCCGTTGACCGACGCGATCTCTGATTGCCGAATGCGGCGCCCCAGCGGTTTGCCTTTGGTGATGGGGTAGATGATGGTCGGGTCGGCCTGCAACAACATGCCGGTGCGAACGCGGTTCGAATAGAGCCCCGCAATCTGGCGCCGTTCTTCGGGTTTGCCGGTTTCCTTTTCGACGATCGAGGCAAGGATCAGAGCGTCGCGCATGGTCTCGACGGCCGCGTTGGGGCTGCGCCGGGCCCATTCTTCGGCAAGCGCCTGGTCCATCGCCTTCTGCATCCGCTCGACCAGCTGGGCGCGCGAGGCCCCGCGCTGGTAGGAATACGTGTCGGGAAGGATCGAGCCTTCGGGCGGCACCTCGATCTCGCCGGTCAGCAGATCGGTCGCCAACAAACGCTCGTGGACCAGGATCGAGGACATACCCTCCGGGATCGTCACGTAATGGCGAATGACATCGCCCGACTGGAAGGCGGTGAGAATATCGCCCTGATCCATGCCCGGCGTCAGCTTGAACTCGCCCGCCTGGATCGGATCGGAGGAGCCGAAGAGCCGTGCGTGCAGCAGAAAGCCATCCGCCGATGTAATCAGCCCTTCGGCCTCAAGTTTGCTCGCCACCGCCGTCAGCGAAGAGCCCGCCGGGATGACAAAGGGTGTCTCTTTCTCAACGCTGGCTTCGCCCAGAAACGAGCGCGACAGCAGCACGCCAACAAGCGCCAGAGCGACAAGGCCAGCCAGAAGAAGCCCGCCTCGCTTCATCGCCCTTACCCCGCAACCTTCTGCATGATCAGCGAGGCGTTGGTGCCGCCAAAGCCGAAGCTGTTGTTGAGCGCGGCGTTCACTTCACGCGTCTTTGCTTTGAGGGGGACAAGGTCGATACCCTCGGTTCCCTCGTCGGGATCGTGCAGGTTGAGCGTCGGCGGAACCACGCCGTCGCGCATGGCGAGGATGCAGAACACCGCCTCCACCGCGCCCGCGCCGCCGAGCAAGTGCCCGATTGCGCTCTTTGTCGAGCTCATCGACGCACCGCCAAGGGTCTCGCCCAGCACGCGCTTGACCGCCGCCAGCTCGATCGTATCGGCCATGGTGCTGGTGCCGTGCGCGTTGACATAGTCGATATCGCCCGGCTCAAGCCCCGCCTTCCTCATTGCCATGCGCATGGAAAGCTCGGCGCCCTTGCCTTCGGGGTGCGGCGCGGTGACGTGGTAGGCATCGCCCGACAGGCCATAGCCGGTCACTTCGGCGTAGATCGTCGCGCCGCGCGCCTTGGCGCGTTCGTATTCCTCGAGCACGACGATCCCGGCGCCCTCGCCCATCACAAAGCCCTCGCGCGCCTTGTCATACGGGCGGCTTGCTTCGGTCGGGCGGTCGTTAAAGCTGGTGTTGAGCGCGCGCGCCTGAGCGAATCCGGCGATCCCGAGCGGGTTGATCGTGCTTTCGGCCCCGCCCGCCAGCATGATGTCGGCATCGTCCATCTGGATCATGCGCGCCGCGTCCCCGATCGAGTGCGCCCCGGTCGAGCACGCCGTCACCACCGCGTGGTTCGGTCCCATAAAGCCATACTTGATCTGCACCTGCCCGGTGACAAGGTTGATCAGGCGACCGTGGACGAAGTGCGGGCTGACCCGGCCCGGTCCGCGCTCATGCAGATTGACACTTTCGAGCTCAATCCCCGGAAGACCGCCGATCCCTGCCCCGATAGAGCAGCCCGTGCGCTCTTTCTCGGCCTGTGTCATATCGGTGAGGCCAGCGTCCTCGATCGCCTGCCCGGCGGCATCGATCCCGTAGACGATGAAAGGATCGACCTGACGCTGGATCTTGCTGTCGACCCGCTTGTCCGGATCAAAGCCCCAGGGATGATCCTTGGGCTTCACCTCGCAGGCGATCTTGCACTTTTGCGCTTCGGGGTCGAAGCGGGTGATCGGCCCGGCTCCGCTTTCGCCGGCAATCAGGTTTTTCCAGGAGGTCTCGACATCGCCTCCAAGCGGGGTGACCAGACCAAGACCCGTTACGACAACACGGCGCATCTGCTTCTCTCTTTTCAAAACGCTACAGGCCCGAAGACCCTCTTACGGGCTCGGGCCTGCGAAACCTTCGCCCGCCTCAGCGAGCGCCTGACGCGGGAGCTGGGTTAGCCCGCGTGCTCGTCGATATATTTTGTCGCGTCGCCGACCGTGGAGATTTTCTCCGCCGCATCGTCGGGGATTTCAACGCCGAATTCTTCTTCGAAAGCCATGACGAGTTCGACGATGTCAAGGCTGTCCGCACCAAGATCATCGATGAAGCTGGCGTCCTGTTTGACCTTGTCGGCTTCGACGCCAAGGTGTTCGACTACAATTTTCTGCACGCGGTCGGCAGTATCGCTCATGTGGTTCCCTCATTAAGTCTGGGATGTGGAAATTCCCCTCGCCCCTAAAGGTCGGTACGGTTAAGCGCAAGTCAAGATAGCGCCGCGCGCAAGCCGCTTGTGGAGCGAACTAGACAAACAGGGCGCGCGTGTCCTCCAAAGCGACGTCGCTTCGCTGCGCAAGGCTTTGGCGAATCTTGTATTTGTGCGCCGTCCCGAAAGTGATGAGGGCGTTAAGGCCGTGGCCCGTGATCGCATCGAGCGCGGCGTTGATAAACGCAAGATGCGCCGCGTTGATAGCTGTCCACCCGCCCGCGCCAAGATCCGCGTCGAAATGGCGCGCATAAGGCTCGCGCGAAGCGGCGACCAGACGATCGAACTTCGACGTGTGGATGAAGAGCGGATCGTCCGAGCGCCCGCGCATCGCCTCGGCCAACTCGCGCCGCGCCGTCCGATGCTCCTCCCATTGCGCCGCGCGCGCCGGGTCTTCGCGGATCGCTGCGAGCGCGGCGCGGCGCTCGCGCGCGATGGCCGGTGTCCACCCGGCGGTGCCGACGACGCGCCAGCCCTGCGGCCGGGCCAGCGGAATGATGACGTCGGTGTATTCGGGGAAGACGCGCGTGCGCGGCTCATCGACCGCCCCGGTTTCGCGATAGCTGGAAAGAGCGCGCGCGACCCGGTCGGGCGGGATTTCGGTCAGGATCACATCGGGGTCCGCCCTCAGGATTGCGGCCCTGAGAACGTCCAGCGAATAGGCCTCGCTGGTGCGGTGGCGACCATGGATCGTGCCCATCACGTGCGCCTTCGTTGCCCCAGCGCCCGCGCCCCCGCTCCCGCCCCGGCCAGTGCCCTCGGCTGCGCCCTGGCACGCCGCGAGCGGCAGGGCGCAGCCCGCCAGACCAAGCCCGGCGCGCAGACTGATCCTCAGGGTATGTCGGCGCGTCACGCTCGGCATGATCATCCTTTCGCATTTTTTCATTCGCATCGCGTGCCTGCCCGGTTACGGCGCAAACCATGCTCACCTTTTACAGCGAACACCAGCAAGCGCACGCGCCGCTGCGCGAGCTCAATAACGGCGAGTGGATGGATTTTGCCGAGAGCCCCGCACGCCTTGGCTCGATCCTGGCCGCGCTTCCGGCCCCCTCGCCCCCGCGCGATCATGGGCTTGAACCGATCCTCGCCGTCCACGCAGGCGATTATGTCCGTTTCTTGCGCGGCGCGCACGATGAATGGCTTGCGCAGGGCCGCGAGGACGACGCGATCGGCTACGCCTTTCCAGTGCGCGGGCGCCGCCCCCTTAAGCACAACCGGATCGACGCGCGCCTGGGCCAATATGGCTTTGACGCCGCCTCGCCGATTTCTGCGGGCACCTGGACGTCGGCGTACTGGGCCGCGCAAAGCGCCTTGAGCGCTATGGGGGCGGTGATTGCCGGTGAGGCGCGCTGCGCGTTCGCCTTGTGTCGACCGCCCGGCCACCATTGCGGGCGCGACTATTTTGGCGGCTATTGCTACCTCAACAACGCCGTCATCGCCGCGCGGGCCGCTCTTGATGCCGGGCGTGGCCCGGTTGCGATCCTGGACGTCGATTACCACCATGGTAACGGAACGCAGGACATCTTTTACGAGGACGGATCGGTGTTGTTCGCCTCGATCCACGCCGATCCCAAGAGCGACTATCCCTATTTCTGGGGCCACGCCGATGAGACCGGCGAAGGAGAGGGCGCGGGCACCACGTTCAACCAGCCTTTGCCGCGCGGGACGACGTGGCCGGCCTACAGCGCCGCGCTAGACAAGGCGCTTGAACGCATCGCCCGCTTCGGCGCCCGCACGCTCATCGTGAGCTATGGCGCGGACACCTTCGAAAGCGATCCGATCTCCGAATTCAAGCTCACCACGCCCGACATGCACCGCATCGGCGCCGCGATCCATTCGCTCGATCTGCCAACGGTGACGGTGATGGAAGGCGGCTATCGGATCGACGCGCTGGGCCGCAATGTCGAGGCCTATCTGGCCGGGCTGGAAACGGGTTGAGGCGGGCATTCAAAGCTGCCCGAGGCCCAAACGACGGTAATATAACACCTCATCGCAGCTCACGTCCGGTCTGTCGAACCGAACGGATCGATACGCCGGGTGAGCCGTTAATTTATTGAAAGCGCGATACAAAGTGGCCTGTTCGAGGTCGCGACGCTTTCATCGACCCCTATCAAGGAGACCCATGAAGACTATTGAACTGCTGAAAGACCTTACCCAAACCACCTACGATTCGGTTGAAGGCTACCGCAAGGCGGCCGAAGCGGCTGAAAAACCCGCCTTCAAGAAAGCTTTTGAGCGCCGCCGCGACACGCGAGCGCAGACGCTCGAGCAACTCAACAACGCCCTCCAGGCCAACAGCGAAGCGCCGATCACGAGCGCCAGCGTCGCGGGCGAGACGCACCGAATGTTCCTGACCATCACCGATACCCTGACGCAGGGCGACGATGCGATCATTGCGCGCGTTGAGGAAGGCGAGAGCTATCTGGCCACCAAGTTTGAAAACGCCCTTGCCAACGAGAGTTCGCTCGACGCCTCGATGCGCCTGACTGTGCGCGACGCGTTCCGCGACATTCGCGAAGGCGAACGCTTTGGCGCGATGCTCGAAAAGCAATACGCATAACACCAAGGAAACGGCGATCGGGGACCATCGCCTAGGGCGTCGAGCGCGCCGGAGAGAATGGGAGAGTTCCTCCGCGACGCTCCGCCCCGACCCTACACAACATAATGTCCAACAAACCTGGGCGCGCCGCGTTTTCGCAGCGCGCCCGTTCTTTTGCCCGAAAGGGTCAGGCTTCGCCCGAGGCAGGCCTTGGCTGAGGCTCGACCACGCGCAGGTGCAGCTCGCGCAATTGCGCCAGCTCGGGCCGCGAGGGCGCGCCCATCAGCAGGTCTTCGGCCTTCTGGTTCATCGGAAACAGCGTCACTTCGCGCAGGTTCTTCGCGCCCACAAGCAGCATCACGATCCGGTCCACGCCCGCAGCCATCCCGCCATGCGGGGGCGCGCCATACTGGAACGCGCGGTACATGCCGCCGAACTCGCGCTCCACGTCATCCTTGGACAGACCGACAATCTCGAACGCCTTCACCATCGTTTCCGGCTTGTGATTCCGGATCGATCCCGAGGCGATTTCGTAGCCGTTGCACACAAGATCGTACTGGTAGGCGTTGATTTCGAGCGGGCTCTTGCTCTCCAGCGCCTCCAGCTCGCCCTGCGGCATCGAGAACGGGTTGTGCGAAAAGTCGACCTTCTTCGTATCCTCGTCATATTCGTAGAACGGGAAGTCGATGATCCAGGCGAGATCGAAGCGATCTTCGTCGATCAGACCCAATTGCTCGCCGATCTCGATGCGCGCCGCGCCCGCGAGCTTGGCGGCGTCCGCAGCCTTGCCCGCCGCGAAGAACAGGCCATCGTTCTCGCCCAGCCCCAGCTCGGCGTAGAGTTCGGCCATGCGATCGGGGCCGTGGTTCTTGGCGATCGGCCCGCCGAACTCGCCGCCCTTGCGGGTCACATAGCCAAGCCCAGCGTAGCCTTCCTTGCGCGCCCAGTTGTTCATATCATCGAAGAACTTGCGGCTCTTCTCATGCGTGCCGGGCGCCGGGATCACGCGGACCACCCCGCCCCCGCCGACAATCTTCTCGAACAGGCCAAAGCCCGACTTTTCAAAATGACTGGTGACATCGCTGATGATCAGCGGGTTGCGAAGGTCCGGCTTGTCCGTGCCGTATTTGAGCATGGCCTCGGCGTAGGGGATGCGCGGAAATTCCCCCGCAGGCGTCACCGGCTTGCCATCGGCAAAGGCCTCGAACACGCCCGCCATCACCGGCTCCATCGTGTCCCACACCTCTTCCTGCGTCACAAAGCTCATTTCGAGGTCGAGCTGATAGAACTCGCCGGGCAGGCGGTCGGCGCGCGGGTCTTCGTCGCGAAAGCACGGCGCGATCTGGAAATAGCGGTCAAACCCGGCCACCATGAGCAGCTGCTTGTATTGCTGGGGCGCTTGCGGAAGCGCGTAGAAGTGCCCGGCGTGCAGACGGCTCGGCACAAGGAAGTCGCGCGCGCCTTCGGGTGATGACGCGGTCAGGATCGGGGTCGAAAACTCGTTGAAGCCCGCCGCGCTCATGCGCTCGCGGATATCGGCGACGATCTTGGTGCGCGTCATCAGGTTCGCGTGCAGCGTCTCGCGGCGCAGATCGAGAAAGCGGTATTTCAGGCGAATGTCCTCGGGGTATTCCTGCTCACCGGCCACCGGCATGGGCAGTTCTTCGGCGGCGCTCTGAACGGTGATGGCGCGGGCAAAGACCTCGATTTCGCCCGTGGGCAGGTCCTTGTTCACCGTTTCGGCTGTGCGCGCCTTCACTTCGCCGTCGATGGTGACGACGCTTTCGGGGCGCAGCTTTTCCAGCACGGCGAGCGCGGGCGAGTCTTCGTCCGCCACGATCTGCGTGATCCCGTAATGGTCGCGCAGGTCGATGAAAAGCACCCCGCCATGGTCGCGCTTTCGATGCATCCAGCCCGACAGGCGGACGCTTTCGCCGACATTTGGGGCGGAAAGCTGGGCACAAGTGTGACTACGATAGAGGTGCATCTAAACTCTTGTCCTGTTCGAGGGTATGGCTCAAAGAGCCAACGGCGCCGGTGCGCCAGCCAAAAAAGGGGCAATCGCACGCCCCGAATAGGCCCGCGCTAACAGGGCAAGGCTCACGCTTTGTCAAGGGAGAGGCGGCCCGGTTTTTGCCGATGGCTTTGGGAACCACCCGAGAGTGGCACTCCGCTCACAAAGACAAGAAGACGTCATGAAGATACACGATCTGATCACCACCACCGACGCGCTGGCGGACTTGTGCGCGCGTCTGGCGGATTCCGAATTCGTCACCGTCGACACCGAGTTCATGCGCGAGAACACATATTGGCCCGAGCTGTGCCTGGTTCAGATCGCCAACACACAGGAAGCCGCTGCGATCGATCCGCTGGCCGAGGGCATCGATCTCACTCCCCTGCTCGATCTGCTGACCGACAATCCGGACGTTCTCAAGGTCTTCCACGCCGGCGGGCAGGATGTTGAGATCATCGTCAATATGACCGGCAAGACACCGCACCCCGTGTTCGACACGCAGATCGCGATGATGGCGATCAGCCAGTCCGAACAGATCGGGTATGCGAACCTCGTTGAAACCTGGCTCAACATCACGATCGACAAAGGCGCGCGCTTCACCGACTGGAGCCGCCGCCCGCTGACCGACCGGCAGATCGAATACGCGATCGGCGATGTAACCCATCTCTCAAAAATCTTTCCCAAGATCCTGAAAAAGCTGATCAAGACCGGACGCGGTGCGTGGCTCGATGCGGAGATGGAGAAGCTTGCGGACACGTCCAACTATGTGATCGATCCCGACACGTCGTGGAAGCGGATCCGCTCGCCCGGGCGCAACCCGCAAGTGCTGGGTCGCTTGAAAGCGCTCGCCGCGTGGCGCGAAGGCGAGGCGCAGCACAAGAACATTCCGCGCGGACGGATCATGCGCGACGAAACGCTCGCCGACATCGCAAGCCACCCGCCAAAGAAACAGGCGGACCTTGCCAAGGTGCGCGGGCTTTCGGCGGCGTGGAAGGACAACGATATCGGCAAGCGGATGCTGCGCGTGATCGCCGAGGCCGAGCCGCTGCCCAAATCGGAAATGCCCGAAAAGATGAAACGCGGCGCGCCGCTGGGCAAGGAGGGCGCGCTGGTGGCGGATTTGCTCAAACTGCTGCTAAAGATCCGCGCGCGAGAGATCGACGTCGCCGCGCGGCTGCTCACGCGCGCGGACGAGATGGAAGCGCTTGCGGCGGGCGTGCGCGATCTGAAAGTGCTGCAAGGCTGGCGCTACGATGTCTTCGGCAAGGATGCGCTCGAACTGGTCGAGGGCCGGCTCGCCTTCGCGGTGCAAAACGGCAAGCTGGCCATGGCGCATATCGACGACATGCAATCGGGTATGGAAGACGCGCTGGCGGCGGAGTAGCTCTCTTTCGTCATTGCGAGCGTAGCGAAGCAATCCGGAGCGTTGGAGCTCTGCGGCTCTGGATTGCCGCGGAGCCTTGCGGCTCCTCGCAATGACGATGTAGAGGCAGGGGCGATGTCCACCTACCTCCCCACGATCAAGCAGTTGCAATATCTCGTTGCCTTGCACGAGACCAAGCATTTTGGCCGCGCGGCGGATGCGAGCTTTGTCTCGCAATCGACGCTGAGCGCGGGCATTCGCGAACTGGAATCGTTGCTGGGCGTGACCCTTGTGGAGCGGTCGCGCCGGGTGGTGCGCTTCACTTCGCTGGGCGAGCAGGTGGTCGCCAAAGCCAACCGGTTGCTGCGCGAGGCCGAGGAGCTTGCCGATCTGGTTCAGGCGGCGGGCAAGCCCTTGTCGGGCCAATTGCGCATGAGCGTGATCCCGACGATTGCCCCCTTCGTCCTCCCGCGCCTGTTGCCGCGGCTGAAGCGCGAACGGCCCGAGCTTCAGCTTATGCTGCGCGAGGAGACCAGCCAGGACGCGATCGAAAGCCTTCAGCATGGCCGGTGCGATTGCGTGCTCCTCGCCCTGCCCTTCGACACGGGCGATGTGGAAACCGAACACATCGCCGATGATCGCTTGTTTGTCGCCTTTCCCAAAGACGACCCGCGCGATCCACCGGCCGCGATCCCGCCCGAGATGATCGAACCGGCCATCTCTGAAGGGCGCTTGCTGCTGCTGGAAGACGGGCATTGCCTGCGCGACCACGCTCTGGCCGCCTGCAACCGTTCCGAACTGCGCGCAAGCGCGGCCATGATCGGGACGAGCCTGCACACGCTGGTGCAGATGGTCGACAATGACCTTGGCCTTACCATGCTGCCGGAAATGGCGATCGATGCGGGAATTCTCGCGGGCACCGATGTCGTCACCCGCCCGCTGGAAAGCGACACCGCCAAGCGCGAGATCGCGCTGGTGTGGCGCAAGAACTCCCCGCGCGAAGCGGATTTCCGACTGCTCGCGGAAGAGTTGCGGGCGGGCTGAGGCTTGCCCCCACATTTCGCCGCGAGCTTGCCCCCGATTGTCGAGGCCTATCTGGACGAGATCACCGGGCGTTTCGAGGCGATCCTTGGCGCCAAATTGGCCGGGCTCTATCTGCACGGTTCGGCGGTGCAGGGGGATTACCAGCCGGATCGCAGCGACCTTGACGTATTTGGCCTTGTTTCGAGCCCCCTTAGCGAGATCGAACGCGATCGATTGATCGCTCAGCTTTCGCATTCGACCCTCCCCGTGCCCGCTGTGGGGCTGGAACTCACTGTCTGCCGCTCTGACGTCGCTCAGGCGCCCGTGCTCGCGTATCCGCTCGAATTTGCGCTCTCGACCGGCGCGATCTGGGGCGCGCAGGTCGAAGCCTTGGGGACATGCAGCGACCTTGTCATCCACGCCGAACTCTGCCGGCAACAGGGGCGAGCGCTTGTCGGACCGCCACCCGCTGAATGCTTCGCGCCCACCCCTCGCCACCGGCTGCGCAGCGCGGTGATCGCGGAACTGCGCTGGCACCAGGACAATCTCTCGCAAAAAGCCGCTCCTTTGTGGGATGCGAACGCCGTCCTCAACGCCGCGCGATCGGTATACGCAGCCGATGCAGGGCGGATCGTGTCCAAAACGCAAGGCGGCGAACGGTGGTTAGACAGACACCCTGCTGAAGACCTTGTCGCCGAAGCGCTCTCCCGTCGCAGCGGAGCGCGCACCGAGCCGCTCGGGAAAGAGGAGGTGCGCGCTTTCCTCGACCGCTCGATCGCGCTGATCGAGCGCATGTGAATGCTGGTCAGGTTCTGGATGCCGAGCACACGGCGAAACGATGTGCGCGGTCATGGACTTATACCACCACGCCCTGTCGAAGACTCGCCAGGTCGCTATGCTGCCCGTCGCGCTTGACTTATATCGTTCGCCGATATATTTGCTGTATCGCCCAACGATATAGTGAGAGCCGTCATAAGCACCGATCCCACCCCACCGCTGACCCCCGCTGTCCTGCATATCCTGCTCGCCCTCGCGCAGGAGGAGCGCCACGGATACGGCATCATGAAACAGGTCGCGCTCGATTCGGCCGAGACGGTCAAGATGGGTCCGGGCACGCTCTATGGAGCGCTCGGACGGCTGACCAAATCGGGCCTTATCAGTGAGAGCGAAAGCCGCGTTGACCCGGCGCTCGATGATCAGCGCCGCATTTACTACCGCATCACCAGCGCCGGGAGCGCCGTTCTGGCGGCCGAGCTCAAACGCTATCGCAATGTGGTCTCGATCGGGCGCAAGCGCCAACTCTCGGCACTGCCGGTCTAAGCAAAAGGTCGGCGCCGATGCGATACCATCAATGGTACAAAGCCTTGCTGCGGCTCTACCCGAAGGGATTTCGCGATCGTTTTGGCGAGAGCATGGCGCAGACCTTTGCCGACCTTGATCGGGAACGACGCGATGCAGGCCGTTCGCCCGCCGCGTTTCTGGCCTGGATGTTTCTGGAAACCCTGGCTTCCGTCGCACTGGAGAATGTCGCCATGCTGAATGTCACCGTCCGTCGCCTGCGCAAGGCCGCGCTTGCGTCAGGGGTGTTGTTGGCCCTTCCCCTGACCTTGACCCTTGCCAACCCGGCTGCGCGCTTGCGCGGCGGCGAAGGAGGAGGCTTCGACTGGATGCCGGGCAGCTTCGTCGTCATGGGGGTGATGTTGTTTGCCGCCGCGCTCGGCGTGCAGATCGCGGCGGAGCGGATCCACGGCCCGACCGCGCGAGCGATTGCGGTGCTCGGCGTGATCGCCTTTTTCGCCCTGATCTGGGTTGAGCTGGCGGTGGACGGAATTTCGCAGCTTGCCCTGCTGATGGCGAGTTCGCCCTCCGCGCACCTGCCTTCATCGCTGGGCCTGGAATTCGCCTGACCTCCGACAGGTCAACGCGGGCTCCGAAACAAAAGGGGCGGACCATTGCTGGCCCGCCCCTTTCTAAGCGTTCGCGTAGGGCGCAAGCTTACATCTCTTCGACGCTCTTGCTCACCAGCACGTTCACCGCAACGCGGCGATTCTGCGCGCGGCCCTCGGCGGTCGAATTGTCCGCGGTCGGGTCCGAGGCGGCCATGCCGGTCGGGCTTAGCATGCGATACGGCTTCCAGCCGCACTGCTGCTGCAGATAGTTGACCACGCGGCCCGCCCGCTTCTCGCTGAGCTCCTGATTGATCTCATAGCTGCCGGTCGAATCGGTGTAGCCGACCACCAGAAGCAGGGCGTTCTCGTTGGTCTCCGCCTGCTGCGCAGCATCGCACAGCTCGGCGCGCGCCGACGGGGAGAGCGCGTATTTGCCCGTGTCGAAATAGACGTTGGTGGTGCCCTTGATGTTGTACTTGTCGATGTCGCCAAAGCGTCCGCGCAGCGCCTCGGTCGCCGCCGCGTTGCGCACGGTCGCCTCGGTGTTGGCGCCGATCTTCGCGCCCTGCTGAGCGAACTTCTGCTGGGTGCCGGTCTGGATCATCTGCGCGGTCTTGAGATCGCGCGTCTTCAGATTGACCTTGCTGGCAACAAGACCGCTGCCCCACTGGACCGTCTCGACCTTGACGGGAATGCCGTTGAGGATCTGGTCCATGCCAAGCTCGTCGCGCGCGAGGCCCAGAAAGCCTCCGCTCGCCTTGATTTCGGTACCCTCGCCTACGGTCACGATCGAACTCGTGCCATCGGCCTGGGTGACTTCGACCTTGTTGCCCGAACGCGCCGACACGAAACCTTCGATATCGGGGCCTTCAGGAAAGGATGACAGGTCGGCCGGCGGCGAACCGGTCACCAGAACGCCATCTTCGTTGGTTGCGTCAACCGGCTGGGGCTGCGCTGCCGAGGGCGCCGCTGCTACAAGAGCCAGTGCGCCAAAGGCCGCAGTCCCTGTCAAAAGAGGGGCCTTCATAATCGCACGCATAATAATCTCCTTAGTCCAAATTTCCCCCCCGCGCCCGCGTGCCGCAAGCGGGGTTCGACCCACGTTAGCTGGGTAAGCGGGGGCCTGTTGCTTTACAAACCTGTCAACCGGATGAACGGTCAAGGGAGGGAAGCCCGCGAACCCGATCAGGTGAGGCGCACGGGCGTTCGGTCGTTAGTCACCGGTGTTGTGTTCGCCGCAAGAGATGACAGACTCACGAGGCCTCATGGCCGGGGATGGCGCACGATCCACCGCTGGAGAAGATCAGGCGATAATCGTCGGCGCCCCGGAAAGGACCGAGGATCGCATCGCGCGACAGGCCATCGACAAGCAGCGGTTGAGGCAGATCGAGTTCGGCGAAGATTTCCTGAAAACGCTCCTCCCCCGCCGCGAACTGGCGCTTGTCGCGATAGCGGGTGATCAGCACGATCTCGGGCTCTTCGCTTTGCCCTGCTTGCGAAACCAAAAGGCTGTAGTCGCTGATATAGCCGCGTTCGAGCGCCACCTTGCGCGCCGCCGCCCAGCCGGTTTCGTAATAGCGCCGCGCTTCGATGGCGCGGCCGGGCTGGATATCGACGACATTGAGCGTTGTCACCGCCTCGCACGACGCGGACGGAGCGATCGGTGCGGCGGCGATCAGAGCGATGCTGGCAAACATAGGGGTCTCCTCCTGTGAAAGATGGGAGCAGGTAAGACAGCGCGGATCGCGCTCGCTTGTCAATTCCGCGCACGCAGAGGATCAATCCATGTGCTTGAGGCCCACACGCAGGTAATCCCACCCCGTGATGCATGTAAGGATCGCCGCCGCCCACAGCGTGGTGAGCCCGACGACATGCGCCCAGCTTTCCGCGATCGTCTTGCACTGATCACCCAGTTCCTGACACGGCTGTCCGTGCAGCGCCCCGCCCGCGATCAACGCGCCCAGAGAGATGAGTTGAAAGGTGGTCTTCCACTTGGCCAGCTTCGAGACCGGGACCGACACCTGAATGCCGCCCAGAAATTCGCGCAAGCCCGAAACCGCGATCTCGCGCATCAGGATGATGAGCCCGGCGATGACGTGAAAGTCGCCCACATAGGGCCCGCGCAGATACCCTTGCGCGGTAAGAACGAGGATGACGGTGGCAACCATGATCTTGTCCGCGATCGGATCGAGAAAGATGCCCAGCTTCGACACGGTCCCCTGCGCGCGCGCCAGATACCCGTCGAAGAAATCGGTGATCCCGATCAGGCAGTAGAGCACAAAGCCGATTGCATAGCCGGTCTGCCAGTGCGGCCACCACAGGAAAAACGCGAGCAAAGGCAGCGCCAGAATGCGGCTGAGCGTCAGGATATTGGGCACGGTCAACATGGCACGCCAGCCCCTAGCGCGCCGCGCGCCCGCGCAAAAGACCAAGCCGCATTCCAGCGCAATCAACCGTGCACAAATGAGACGGACCCTTGCGAGCCCGCCACCTCAAGGCTTGTACCGGCTGGCGTTCGCGCTATTTGACCGGAGGTAAGGGGCCGCATTCCCGACTGCTTTGACATGACCACCTCGACGCACCTCATGCGCCAAAAGCGCTTTCTGCCTCTGATGGTCACGCAGTTCTTCAACGCCTTCAACGACAACCTTTTCAAGACCGCGCTGGTGCTGTTCGTGGTCTATTCGGTGTACAACGATGAGGCCAAGGAAAGCGTCTTCAGCGCGCTTTCGACCGGGATTTTCATCCTGCCCTTCGTGATCCTTTCCGCGCTCGCAGGCCAGCTGGCGGACACGAACGACAAGGCGATGATTATCCGGCGCGTCAAACTGTTCGAGATTTTCTGGGCTTCGCTTGGCGCGCTGGGGCTGTTCATGGCGTGGCAGGGGATCATGGTGCACACCGTGGCTATTCCGCTGCTGTTGTTCGTTGTTTTCCTTGCCGCCGCGCAATCGACCTTTCTCGCGCCAATCAAATACTCGATCCTCCCGCAACATCTGAAACCCGACGAGGTGCTGCCCGGCACCGGACTGGTCGAAGCGGGCACCTATATCGCGATCCTGACCGGCACGATCCTCGCTGGTTTCATCCGCGTCGAACACGCGATGATCGGGATCATCATAACCGCCTTTATCGGCTATTTCGTCAGCCGCTGGGTTCCCGAAGCCCCGCCGCAGGGCGATCACGAGATGCACTATCCGGTGCTTGAACCCTGGCTGGAAAAGACACCGAGGGGCGCGGCACGGATTGTCGGCTTCGTCCCGATGGTGATGTGGGACCAGCTGGTGATGAGCTGGAAGCTGGTGTTCGACACCAAGGCCAACCGCGAAATCTGGTACGCGATTCTGGCGATCAGCTTCTTCTGGACGATCGGCGCGGTGCTCTTCATCCAGTTCCCGCCGCTGGCCAAGAACCAGCTCATGGCCTCTAAGGAGGTGGCGAGCCTCTTCCTCGTAATCTTCTCGATCGGCATTGCGATCGGATCGGTTGGCATCAACGCGCTTTTGAAGGGCGAGGTCTCCGCCCGCCACTCGCCCATATCCGTGGTTTTCATGGGCGTTTTCATCGTCGGCTTTTACCTGGTGTGCCGCGCGTGGCCGGCGGACGCGTCGAACGAGTTGCTCGCGGTTCAGGACTGGATCCTCGAGCCGCTGGCGATACCGCTTTCGCTGATGCTTCTTGGCATTGCCACTGCGGGCGGAATGTTTGTCGTGCCGCTCTACGCCTTTCTGACGACCCGCTGCGAGCACGACGCGGCCAGCCGCACCATCGCGGCCAACAACATCGTCAACTCGCTGGCCATGGTCGTGGGTTCGGTCATGGCCGTGCTGCTGACCCTGGTGGGCCTTCCCACCGCCGAACAATTGCTGCTCGCCGCAGCGATGTCGGTCTTTTCGGCCTGGCTGGGATGGAAGCTGTTCACCGCCGAAAAGGAAGCGCGCGAGCGCGCGGAGCGCCCGGCGCACAACGATGACGATCGGCCCAAGGCGGAGGCCGCCGAATAGGCTGCGCGTCCGGCGGCTGGTCTGGTCCGCACCCTGGCTTTGTTTGCGCCCCGGTCTTGTCCGGCGGCTAGATTATGAAAGCGAGGATGGCCGCCGTTGTCGCGACATAGACACTGGCCGCGCCGCGCACGTCCTCCATCGTCAGGCGCCAGAGGCTTTCAGCGGGGATATCGTGCAAATCGGCCTTCACGCGCGGCGGCAGGCTGCGGCGAAACGGATGCCTCGCGCTCTCCTCGGTCAAAACGAGGCAGCGGCGAAAGGCCTTGCGCAGCGGATTGTCGTTATCGTGCGCGCTCGCACGCGGTTGGTCGGGAGCGGCGATCAGATCGCCGGTGAGGCTGGCGGGGGTACCTGTGCTCATGCGACCACGCGTTAACACTTTCTTAACTTTTGCCCAGCCCGCCGTTTCTGGCTGTCGCACAGTGGGACAGTTAGCCTTGGGCGCTATCCCCAGCCGAGGCTCCCGAGCCAGTCGAAGCGCGGTTCTGCCCGCGCGCGTTCCGCCCGTCATCAGCCACACGCGCAATCGAATTGCGCCCGCGTCAACGCGCGGCTAGAGGCGCGAACGGGATGGGAGAGCGCTTATGAACGACACCCCGCGCAGCGCGGCTGAACTGCTGGTCGATTGTCTCGCCGAGCAGGGCACGGACCGGATTTTCACCGTGCCGGGAGAGAGCTTTCTGGCGGTGCTCGACGCTTTGCACACGCGCCCGGCGATCGAGACGGTGACGTGTCGGCAGGAGGGCGGAGCGGCCTTCATGGCCTGCGCGCAAGGCGCGCTGAGCGCTGCGGAGACGCTGCGCCCCGGCGTCGCCTTCGTCACGCGCGGACCTGGCGCCACCAACGCCAGCATCGGCGTTCATGTGGCGCATCAGGATTCGCAGCCGATGATCGTGTTCGTGGGAGACGTGGCGCGGGGAATGCGCGACCGCGAGGGGTTTCAGGAGATCGACTTTGCCGCCTTCTTCGGCCCCATCTGCAAATGGGCGGCGCGGATCGACGATCCGCTGCGCATTCCGGAATATGTCGCGCGGGCTTACTCGGTTGCGATAAGCGGGCGGCCCGGTCCGGTGGTCCTCGCGCTGCCCGAGGACATGCTGCGCGAGACGGTGCCCGCCGCGCTGCGCCCTCGCCCCTTGGTAACCCGTCCTGCGCAGGCTGTGTGCCCGGACGCCATGCAGGCCCTGATCGCGCTGATCGGCGACGCGGCGAGCCCAGTTGCGATCATCGGCGGCGCGGGCTGGAACGCCAAGGCGCGCGCGCATTTTCAGAGCTTTGCCGAGCGGATCGGCCTGCCCGTTGCGACCGCTTTTCGCCGCCAGGACGCGATTTCCCCCTCTTCCCCCGTCTATGCGGGCAATCTCGGCTACGGCCCCAACCCCAGGCTTGTCGAGCGGGTCAAGGCGGCGGACCTGGTGCTCGCGGTCGGCGCGCGGCTGGGCGAGGCGACGACCGATGGCTACGATGTCCCGAGCCTTGATCACCCCGATCAGACGCTGATCCATGTCCATCCCGATCCCGATGAACTGGGCCGCGTCTATCGCACCAATCTGGCGCTGGCCTGCTCGGTCGATGAATTCGCCGAAGCCGCCGCGCTGTGGGAGGATGAGGCGATCATTCCCTTCGACGCCGGAGCCGAGGCGCACCGCGAATGGCTCGACTGGGCCACGCACACCCCCTCCCCCTCGCCGCCCGCGCTCGATATGGGCGCGTGCGTCACCGCCATGCGCGACGCGCTGCCGCCCAATGCGATCATCGCCAACGGCGCGGGCAATTTTGCCGGCTGGTGGCACCGCTACTGGCGCTATGAGGGGCACCCGACGCAGCTCGCCCCGACCGCGGGCGCGATGGGATACGGCCTGCCCGCCGCAATCGCCGCCGCGCTGCGCTATCCCGACCGCACCGTCGTCGCGGTCGCGGGCGATGGCGATTTCCTGATGAACGGGCAGGAACTGGCCACCGCGGCCCAGTACGGCCTCGATCTGCTGGTGCTGGTGGTCGATAACGGCGCCTACGGCACGATCCGCATGCATCAGGAGCGCGATTATCCCGGCCGCGTCAGCGCCACGCAGCTTTCCAACCCCGACTTCGCCGCGCTCGCCGCAGCCTATGGCGCCTGGAGCGCACGAGCGCAGACGACCGATGAATTCAAAGCCGCCCTGACCGACGCGAAAGCGCGCGAAGGCTTGCGCTTCATCCACATGGTGATCGACGTCGAGCAGCTGGCCGCGAGCGGCGCGAGCGTCAGCGGCCTGCGCGCCAAAGCCGGTCTGTGACCCGAGCTGCGGGCGAGAAGAGCGCTCGCTACCCTTCGGCCATCCGGCAGATGATCTCCCACTCCTCGGGCGTGATCCTAGCCACCGAGAGGCGCGAGAGACGCACCAGTTCGCATTCGGCAAGCTCGGGCCTCGCCTTGATCGCCTTGAGCGTGACCGGGTGATCGAACCTGCGCTTCGGCTTGATCTTCACCGCAGCCCATTTGCCGGTCTCATCGGTGGGATCGAGGATGCCTTCGACCGTGATCGTGACAATGCCGACAATCTCCAGCCCCTCACGCGAGTGGTAGAAGAACGCCTCATCGCCCACCTTCATTGCCAGAAGATTGTTCTTGGCCAGATGGTTGCGAACGCCGTCCCACACGCCCTCCTTCTCGGCCACGAGGTCGTCCCAACTGTATTTGAACGGCTCGGATTTCATCAGCCAGTAGTTTGCGGGCGCTTTTGTCATGGCTCGATTGGGCTCCTTCGGGATGGCGCGATCGCAGAGCCCTAGCGGCCCAGCGCCGCAGCTGTCACCCCTTGAGCGACGCCGATGGCACCCGATTAACCCGATTTTCACGCGTTTGTAGGCATTTAACCGCGGTCGAACGCGCACAAAGGAAAGGGCCAGCAACGTGGCCATGGGGACTATGGGCACAAACACGGAGGGAACCACCACTGTGGAGCACCAAGAGAGGATGTTTCCCCCTCCGCACGAAAGCCAGATCAAGGCTGAACGCGACCTCGTGGCGCTGGGCATTGCCGTGTGCGCCATCTGCCTGTTCGTCGCGACCGGCGGAACCGTCCTTCCCGACGTGATCCGCTCGTTCGACACCGGAACGCAGGCCCCCAGCCATTTGCTGGCCACCGCCCTGTTTCTCAACATCGCGCTGATCATCTTCAGCTGGCGTCGCTATCGCCAGCTGCGCGAGGAAATCGCCATTCGCATGCAGGCCGAGCGCGACGCGCGTCGGCTTTCCGCGACCGATCCGCTGACCGGATGCCTCAATCGCCGCGCCATGGCCGAACACTCCGAACGCCAGCGCCACGAAGCCAACGCCAATGGCGAAGCGCTGGCCTATGTCCTGATCGATGTCGACAACTTCAAGCAGATCAACGACATGCATGGCCACACCGTCGGCGATGCAGTCCTGCTGGAGTTTGCGCGCCGCGTGCAGGAAGTGCTGCCGGGCGGTGTCAATCTGGCGCGGATCGGAGGGGACGAGTTCGGGTTTACCTATCCCTACGATCCCGCCACGCCCGAACGCGTCGAAGATCTGGTGCTGCGCATCTACGAAAAGCTCTCGCGCCCGATCGAGACCGAGACCAATTCGATGGAGTTGGCCATTTCGATCGGCATGGCGACCGACTATGAAAAGGATCGTTTCAACCCGCTGGTGAACAGCGCGGCGGATCTGATGCAGTTTGCCGATATCGCGATGTACCACGCCAAGAAGCAAGGCAAGAACCGCTTCTTCTGGTTCGAGCCGAGCATGGAAAGCGAGCTGCGGTTTCGCAACGAGCTGGAGACCGGCATCCGCCGCGGTCTCACCGAGGGTGAGTTCGTGCCCTATTACGAACAGCAGATCGATATCGAAACGGGCGAGATCGTCGGCTTCGAAATGCTTGCGCGCTGGCGCTCACCGCAGTTCGGCCTTGTCAGCCCCGAAATCTTCATCCCGATCGCCGAGGAAATGGGCGTCATCTCCGATCTTTCGGACCAATTGATGGATCGCGCCTTTATCGACGCGAACGAATGGTCCGACGATATCACGCTGTCGATCAACATCTCGCCCGTGCAGCTGCGCGATCCGTGGTTCGCACAAAAGCTTCTGAAGCGACTGGTGCAGGCCCAGTTCCCGCCGCACCGGCTTGATATCGAGATCACCGAAAGCTGCCTGCACGAAAATATCGGTCTTGTCCGCTCGATGATCACCTCGCTTCGCAACCAGGGGGTGCGCGTCAGCCTCGATGATTTCGGCACCGGTTATTCGAGCCTTGAGCAGCTGCGCACGCTGCCCTTCGACCGGCTCAAGATCGATCGCAGCTTCATCAGCGAACTCGCGTCACCAATGGGCAATTCGCGCATTGTCGATGCGATCGTATCGATTGGGCGCGGGCTCGACATGCCCATCACCGCCGAAGGGATCGAGGATGAGGAAATCCTTGCCGCGCTTCAGCGGATGGGCGATCTCAAGGGCCAGGGCTATCTCTACGGGCGTCCCGAGCCAGCCGACGAGGTGCGCGAGCGTCTGGGCGAAAAAGGCCTGCTCGGCGAGCTCAGCGAGGGGGAGCCCGCACTAACGCAAACGCCGAAGGCCGGGATCGAAGGCGACGCTGAGCCCGAGCCCGGTGACACAGGACAGGTTCGTAGCCGGGCAAGCTAGCAGGCCTGGCGCGTTTCGCCGGTTTCGCCCTGCTTCTCGCCCGCGCGCTTCACGCCCGTTCTCATTACACCCCTCCCTTTACACCCCTCCCTTTACGGCTCGCGCGTGCGCGCATAAATGCGCCCCTTGTTATGCGCGTCCCCTTCATCAAGATGCACGGCCTTGGCAACGACTTCGTCGTGCTCGACGCGCGCCTGTCCGATCTGCCCCATATAGACGCGGCGACCGCACGCGCGCTGGCGGACCGGCGCAAGGGCGTGGGCTGCGATCAGGTCATCGTGCTCGAACCCAGCGAGAGCGCGGATTTTCGCATGCGCATCTTCAACAGCGATGGCGGCGAGGTGGAGGCATGCGGTAACGCCAGCCGCGCGGTGGCGTTGCTGTGCGAGGGGCCTGTGCGGGTCGAAACCGCTGGCGGGATGATCGCGCTGGAGCCCGGTGAAGGCGGCGCGAGCGTCGATATGGGCACGCCGCGCTTCGAATGGGAGGCAATTCCCCTCGCCTACGCGATGGACACCGCCGCCATGCCGGTGCGCTGGGAAACCCTCGAAGCCCCGATGGCCGTCAATGTCGGCAACCCGCACGCGATCTTCTTTGTCGAGGACGCCGAGGCGGTGGATCTCGCGCGGCTCGGCCCCGAAATCGAACACGATCCGCTGTTTCCCGAGCGGGTCAACGTGAACGTGGCCAGTCTGGCGGGAGAGAACCACCTGACCTTGCGGGTGTGGGAACGCGGCGCGGGGCTGACGCGCGCCTGCGGCACCGGCGCGTGCGCCACGGCGGTCGCTGCGATTGCGAAGGGTTTGACCGCAAGCCCGGTGCGCGTGACGCTGCCGGGTGGGGATTTGGCGATCGCCTGGGACCCGGCGGGCGAGACCGGCTCCACAATCCGCATGACCGGCCCTGCTACAGAGGCCTTTCGCGGCGATTTCGAATGGGAGGACTACGCGTGAGCGCGCCCTCCTCTCCTCACGCAATGCCTCAGGTCGTGTCGCTGGGCTGCCGCCTCAACATCGCCGAAAGCGAGCGCATGAAGGAGATGCTGGCGGATGCGGGCGATGTGGTGGTGGTCAATTCGTGCGCGGTCACGTCTGAAGCGGTGCGCCAGACCCGGCAGGCGATCCGCCGCGCGCGGCGCGAGCGCCCGGATGCCCGCCTGATCGTGACCGGTTGCGCGGCGGATATCGAGCGTGACGCGATTGCCGCGATGCCCGAGGTCGATGGGCTCATCGCCAACCAGGCCAAGCTCGATCCGCGCGCCTGGAACGCGCCCGCGCCCGCGCCCGCCCCCGCGCCCGAGGCGCCGCTGCCGCCAACGCGCACGCGCGCCTTCGTGGCCGTGCAGAACGGATGCGACCACGCCTGCACCTTTTGCGTGATCCCTCAAGGGCGCGGAAAAAGCCGTTCGCTGTCGATCCCGGAGGTGTTGCGACAGGTCGAAAAACACCTTGATGAAGGGGCTAAGGAAGTTGTTCTGACAGGTGTCGATCTTACAAGCTGGGGACATGATCTTGCAGGAAAACCGGCTCTGGGTGACCTGATAGAAGCGCTCTCGCATGCGTTTCATCAACTAACTCGTCTGCGGCTTTCGTCGGTCGACGGGATCGAAATCGACGCCAAGCTCTTCGATCTGATCGCCCACGAACCGCGCGTCATGCCGCACCTGCACCTCTCGCTCCAGCATGGGGATGACCTGATTTTAAAGCGCATGAAACGTCGCCACTTGCGCCGTGACGCGGTGGATCTGGTCGCGCGGCTGAAGGCGGCGCGTCCGGACATCGCGATCGGCGCAGACCTCATCGCGGGCTTTCCCACCGAGAGCGAAGAGCACCACGCCGCCAACCTCTCGATCATCGACGAGCTCGATATCGTCCACGGGCACATCTTCCCGTATTCGCCCCGCCCTGGCACACCAGCCGCGCGCATGCCGCAGGTCGAACGCTCCATCATCAAGGCCCGCGCCGCCGAGCTGCGCGGCGCGGTCGCGGCCCGGCGGTCGCGCTGGCTCGGCGGATTTGTGGGCGAAACGCTGAGCGTCCTCGCCGAACGCGACGGGACGGGCTATGCGCCCTCCTACGCCCGCGTCGCGGTGCCCGAAGGCGTGAGCGCGGGCGAGATCGTTGACGTGCAAGTGCGCGAAGTCGTTGGAGGCCTGTTGCGGTGAGTGAAACGCAGACCAGCTGGAGCGAGCGGCTGCTTGGCGGCTTTCGCAAGACCTCCGAGCGGCTGAGCGACAACCTCGCAGGGCTGGCGGGCGGCGGCAAGCTGTCGGACGCGACGCTCGATGACATAGAGGATGCGCTGATAGTCTCCGACCTTGGCCCCAAGGCCGCGGGCCGCATCCGCGAGCGTCTGGCGGAGAAGCGCTTCGGCGACCGGATCACGCAGGACGAGCTCAAGCAGGCGGTGGCCGATGAGATCGCGGAGATCCTGCGCCCGGTTGCCAAGCCGCTCGAAATCACCGCCTTCCCTCGTCCGCAGGTGATCCTAGTCATCGGCGTCAACGGCTCGGGCAAGACGACCACGATCGCCAAGCTCGCACATCTGTTCACCGAGGATGATTACGGCGTGCTGCTCGCGGCCGGAGACACGTTCCGCGCCGCCGCGATCGGCCAGCTGGCGACCTGGGCGCTGCGCGCGGGAGTGGATATTGTCAAAGGCCCCGAAGGCGGCGACCCCGCGAGCATCGTGTTCGACGCGGTCAAGCAGGCGACCGAGACCGGCATCGACGCGCTGATCGTCGACACCGCCGGACGCTTGCAGAACAAGCGCGAGCTGATGGACGAACTCGCCAAGATCCGCCGGGTGCTGGGCCGCCTCAACGAGGACGCGCCGCACGATGTTGTCCTCGTTCTCGATGCGACCAACGGCCAGAACGCGCTCTCGCAGATTGACGTGTTCCAGGAGGTCGCGGGCGTCACCGGCCTCATCATGACCAAGCTTGACGGCACCGCGCGCGGCGGAGTGTTAGTCGCAGCCGCCGAGCAATACGGCCTGCCCATCCACGCGATTGGCGTGGGTGAGAAGATGGAAGACCTGCGCCCGTTCGACCCGGATCTGGTCGCGCGCGTGATTGCGGGGGTCGCCTGATGGCAGACACCGAGAGTTCAAAGCCGGGCTCAAGCTGGCTCAACCTGCTGGTGGATTATGGGCCGCTGCTGATCTTCCTTGCCGTCTATCGCTTTACCGCGCCCGCCGAAACCGACCCGAAGGCCGAATTGCAGGCGGTGATCAACGGCACCGGCGCGTTCATGGTCGCTGCCGTCGTCGCGCTGGGCGTTTCGAAGTGGAAGCTGGGCAAGATTTCGCCGATGCTGTGGTTCTCGACCGCGCTCATCGTGGGCTTTGGCGCGCTCACCATCCTGTTTGGCGACCCGCGCTTCGTGCAGTTGAAGCCGACCATCATCTACAGCGTTTTCGGCGTCGCGCTGCTGGGCGGCTGGTTCATGGGCCGCGCGCTGCTGCGGATCCTGCTCGAAGCCGCGTTTGAGGGGCTCACCGAAGAGGGCTGGCTCAAGCTCTCGCGCAATTGGGGGGTGTTCTTCCTCGCGCTCGCCGCGCTTAACGAGGCGCTCGTGGCCACCATGAGCTTTGAGGGCTGGCTGTGGGCAAAGCTGTGGGTGTTCATGCCGCTCAGTCTGGTCTTCACCTTCGCCAATCTCCCGATGCTCTTGAAGCACGGGCTCGCGCTGGAAGAGATCGACGATGTGGTGAAAGAAGAGCCGCCTACGGGGAGCTGACATGCAGCAAAGACTGGGACTTACCGCCGCGCTGGTCGCACTGATTCTTTCAAGCGGGCCCGCCGCCTTTGCCCAGAGTGATACTCAGCCGCCGTGGCAGGACTATGGCCTGATCGAGATCGAGCCCCTTCCCCTTCGCGAACGCGCCGAGGTTATCGATCGCATCCTTGCCGAGCGGCTCGACACGCTGCTTCCGCAGATCATGCGCGAGGAAGGCGTTGACCTTTGGCTCTTGATGAGCCGTGAATATTTCGAAGACCCTGTCACCGCCTCCATGCTCGATGCAAAGAGCATGAGCGCGCGGCGGCGGACCATTCTGATCCTTCACGATCCTGGCGAAGGCCGGCCTATCGAGCGGCTTACGGTGAGCCGCTATGGCCTTGCCGGTCTGTTTCAGCCCGCGTGGGACCCGGCATCGGAGCCCGACCAGTGGCAAGCGGTCGCCGACTTGATCGCCGCGCGCGATCCGGCGAAAATCGCAATCAACGTCTCGGACGCAACGCGTTTTGCCGATGGCATGACGAAGAGCCAGTACGATGCGATGATGAGCGCGCTCGCTCCCGCTTTTCGCGAGCGGATCGTATCGGGCGAAACGCTCAGCACCCGCTGGCTGGAAACGCGCACGCCGTTGGAGCTGGAGCGCTATCCGAGCCTCGTCGCGATCGCCCACTCGATTATCGCACAGGCGCTCTCGAACCGTGTGATAACACCGGGCAAGACCACCTGCGCGGATGTCCAGTGGTGGTATCGCGAGCGCCTCAAGGCGCTCGGTCTCGAACCATGGTTTCACCCCAGCCTGGGCGTGCAGCGCGAGGGCGCCGAGGGCATCCTGGACGGTGACACGGTGATCATGCCGGGCGATCTGGTCTGGACCGATTTCGGCATCACCTATCTGCGCCTCAACACGGACACCCAGCATCTGGCCTACGTGTTAAAGCCGGGCGAGACCGAGGTGCCCGCCGGGCTTCAGGCGGGACTTGCGAATTCGAACCGGGTGCAGGACATTCTTACTGCCAATTTCGAGGTGGGCCTGTCGGGCAACGCGATCCTCGCCAAATCGCGCGAACAGGCGATTGCAGAGGGTCTCGACCCGTCGATCTACACCCACCCGCTCGGTGTTCATGGGCACGGCGCGGGGCCATCGATCGGCTTCTGGGACAATCAGGAGCCCGACCCGCGCGGGCAAGACCTGGTGCGCGCAAACACCGCCTGGGCCATCGAGCTTACCAGCTACGCGCCCGTGCCCGAATGGGGCGGCCAGCGCGTCGACTTTCGCACCGAGGAAGACGCGTTCTTCGATGGAGAGACGGTACGCTATCTCGACGGGCGCCAGACCGAGATCACGGTGATCGGGCCGAAATGAGCGCTAAGCGCCGCAGGGATGGCAGCGCGGGCGATGTCGATTATGGCGAGATCGGCGGGACATACAGCGACTATCGGCGACCCGATCCGACCATAGAAGCGCAAATCCATCGGGCTCTGGGCAGCGCGCAAACCGTGCTCAATGTCGGGGCTGGTGCGGGGTCGTATGAGCCTACGGACCGCGAAGTGACGGCGGTCGAACCCTCCGCCTCGATGCGCGCGCAGCGTCCAGCGCACCTGTCCCAGGCGATTGATGCGGTTGCCGAGGACTTGCCCTTTGATGAGAACGCGTTCGACGCTTCGATGGCGAGCGTCACGGTTCACCAATGGTCGAACCTCGAACAGGGCCTTGCCGAAATGCGCCGCGTCACGCGCGGGCCGGTGGTTCTGCTGGTGTGCGATCCCGCGCGCATGCACGAGTACTGGCTCAGCGACTACATCCCCGAAGTTCGGACAAACGAAGCGCGGCGCTTTCCGGCTATCGAGCGGCTGATCGAAGGGCTAGGCGGCGACGTCACCGTCGAACCCGTGCCCATCCCGCTCGAATGCCGCGATGGGTTTAACGAGGCCTATTACGGTCGGCCCGAGATGTTTCTCGACGCCAACGCGCGGCTCGCCTGCTCAAGCTGGAGCCTGGTGCCTGACGCGGCGGTGAAGCGCTTTGTCCGCGCGCTGTCCGCCGATCTTGAAAGCGGCGCGTGGGACAAGAAGTACGGCCAATGGCGCACGGAACCATTCTTCGATGGGCCGCTGCGGTTGGTGGTGGGCCAACCCGCCTAGCTGTCGCCCGCCGTATCGTATCCCAGCCGCAGAGAGGCGGCCATTGCCGCCTTCAAGAAGGCTTCGGCGTCTTCGTGGCTGAAGAGGATGCCCCGAGAACCGTTGGCGTCATCGAAGTTGAGGAACAATCGATCCCCATCGCCCGCAAACCCGGTGGTGCCGACGCTAATGGTCGCTTCGCCTTCCAGCTTGGCGTAGTCTTTGACGCAGCGCTTGAAATCGACGGTTGTGGGCATTTGGGCTGAGACTCCAGATTTGTACGCTCTTAGTGTATTAGCCAATTAACACGCGCTGTCCAAGGAGATGAATGTGACCCTGACCATCATTCCCGAAGCTGATATCCGCCGCGAATTGCGGCAGATGCTCGCAAAGGAGAAGGCGCAATTTCTGGACGATTGGGCCGCAGCGATCACAAAGGTGAAAGACCAGTCCACAAAAGCGATTGCCGAAGCGCAAGAGCAAGGACAGCCCGAGCACGTCGCTAGAATACGGATCAAATACGCCGAAGCGATCGAAAAAATGGAAGCGAAGCCTCAAGAAGTCGAAGGCATCTATGAGCAGTTCTTCGCGTTCATTGATAACGCGCAGTTTCCCGAAGGCGCTCCCTAAATCTCGACCTGGCTGCCCAGCTCCACCACGCGGTTGGTGGGCAGTTTGAAGAAATCCATCGCGCTCGCCGAATTCCTCAGCATCCAGGCGAAAATCTTCTCGCGCCATATCGGCATTCCGGGCTTTTCGCTCGCCAAGAGCGTCTGGCGGCTGAGGAAGAAGCTGGTGTGCATCATCTCGAACTCGCCGCCGCAATACAGGCCCATGTTCTTGAGCCCCGTTGGCACATCGGTCTCTTCCATGAATCCGTAATGCAGCACCGCGCGGAAGAAGCCATCGCCCATATCGACATATTCGCAGCGCTCGGAAGCATCGACATAGGGCACGTCCTGAATATCGACGGTCAGGATCACGACACGCTCATGCAGCACCTTGTTGTGCTTGATGTTGTGGAGCAGCGCGGAAGGAACGCCCGAAGACTGGCTCGCCATGAAGATCGCCGTGCCCGGCACGCGGGTGGCCGAATTCTTGGCGCTCTTGGCAAAGATCTCCATCGGCAAAGCGTGCTCGCTCATCCGCTCGCGCATCAGCTTGCGCCCGCGCGCCCAGGTGGTGAGCAGCAGGAAGGCGATGAAACCGATCAGCAGCGGGAACCAGCCCCCTTGCGGAACCTTGGTGAGGTTCGCGGCAAAGTAAGCCCCATCGACGATGAGGAAGATCAGGACAACAGGGGCCGCGTACCACCACTTCCACTTCCAAACGCCCACGAACAGCACGCCCATTAACAGCGTGTCGATAGTGACCGCGCCGGTAACGGCGATGCCATAGGCGCTCGCGAGATTGGAGGAGTTCTGGAAGGTGAGGACCAGAATGATCACCGCCACCATCAGCGCCCAATTGACAACGGGAATATAGATCTGCCCGCCTTCGGTCTCGCTGGTGTGGCGGATCGAGAGCCGCGGAATGTAGCCCATCTGGATCGCCTGATGCGTGATCGAAAACGCGCCCGAAATCACCGCCTGGCTGGCGATAAACGTCGCGACCGTGGCCAGCAGGACGAGCGGCAGGCGGTATTCCTCGTTTGCGAGGAAGAAGAAGGGCGATTGGATCGCTTGCGCGGCTTGCTCTGGCGGCAGGCTGATGATCATCGCGCCTTGCCCAAAGTAGTTGAGCAGCAGGCATGGCATCACAAAGCCGAACCAGGAAAGCCGCATCGGCCCGCGCCCGAAATGCCCCATATCCGAATAGAGCGCCTCGGACCCGGTAACCGCAAGGACAACGCTGCCGAGCGCAAGGAAAGCCAGCCAGCCATCCAGCACGAAGAAATTCACCGCGTGATAGGGGTTGAGCGCCCACAGGATCTCGGGCGTGTTGACAATCTGGTACAGGCCCAGCCCGGCGATGACCGTGAAATAGACGATCATGACCGGCGCAAACAGCGCGCCGACCTTGGCGGTCCCGCGCCGCTGAAGCAGGAACAGGAAGATGAGGAGGACCAGCGCAATCGGGATGACGTAGCGCTGGAGCCCCTGATCAACGACGGTGAGGCCTTCGACCGCGGACAGCACCGAAATGGCAGGGGTGATCATGGAATCGCCGTAGAACAGGCTGGTCGCAAATACGCCCAGCAGCACCGCGATCCAGCCGTATTTCGATTTCGAGATGCTGCGCGAGATCAGCGCGACGAGCGCAAGGCTGCCCCCCTGCCCCTTATTGTCCGCGCGCATCAGGATGGTGACATACTGGATCGCCACAACCAGCGTCATCGACCAGAAGATAAGGCTGATCACACCCAGCACATGCGGTGCGTCAAGCGCGAGCGGGTGCGGCCCGACAAAGGTCTCGCGAAAGGCGTAGAGCGGACTGGTCCCGATATCGCCAAAGACGATCCCGATCGCCCCCACGGCCAAAGCGGCCTTGGACGCGCCGTGGCCGTGCCCGCTCTTGTCGGGATGCGATACCGGCGTGTGGGAGGATGTCGTGTCGCTCATTCAGATTGGATTTCCCGACCTGAGGCCCCTTTGAAGCCTCCTAACTGGTACTGCCCTGCTGCGCGTGTTCCCGAACGCGAAGTGTGCGCCCCTAGCACCGCGCCTTCGCGGCTGCAACATGGGTCTCAAGGCGTGCACCGTATCGCTACTGAAGCATCGGCGCGTTGGCGATCATCTCGTCCATGCGCGCAATGCGGGCTTCGAGCTCCGGACGCCAGGGCGCGTCTGCGGGCGAGCGGTCGAGGAGACTTGCCCAAACTTCGCGCGCGGCGCGGATCTGACCGGTCTGAAGGTAGGAGAAGCCCAGGAAATAGTCCGCCGCCGGGTTGGCCGGGTTGAGCTGGCGCGCCTGGGCGTAGGCGTAACTGGCGGCGGGCGTGACGTTGCCGTCCGCGTGGCCCACCAGAGCCATGCCGAGCGCGAGCCAGCCTTCGAGATGAGCAGGGTTCGTGTTCAGGCCCGAACGCAGCGCCTTGGCCGCCTCATCGAAGCGCCCTCGCCGGGCGTAGCCGTCCGAAAGAGTGAGGTAATCGGGCTTGCGCCGAACGGGGTCGAACAGCGCGCGCCGCGCCTCGACCATCGCTTCGCCCGATTGCGGGGTTTCGGCCACTTTGGCTTTGGGACGGCTTGGCTGCGTAGGGGAGCCCTGCCAGGCGTAGCCGGAAAGACCAAACAGAAGGATCGCGCCGAACACCGCCCAACCTTCGCGCGGAAGACGCAGCGCAAGAGCGGCAAACCCGAAGGCTGCAATGGCCACCGCCAAGACCGCGATCCAGCCGATCACACAGCGTCTCCCGCTTTCGTGTCGTCCGAGCGTTCGCGCCCCAGCCGCCGCGCAAGCACGAGCAAGGCTATGGCGAAAAAAAGCGCCGGGATGGCAAAGAGCGGCCAGGTGGTGGCGCTCACTTCAGGCTGATAGCTGACATAATCGCCATACCGATCCACCAGCCAGGCGCGGATTTCGGCGGGTTCCTGCCCCGCCGCGATGCGCGAGCGGACCTGGTGGCGCATGTCGCCGGCCATCGGCGCGTCGCTGTCGGCAATGCTCTGCGACTGGCATTTGAGGCAGCGCAGCGTCTGCATCAAGGCGGTGGCTTTCGCCTCTTGCGCCGGGTCTTCCAGCTGCGTGTAAGCGTAGGGCGCGGGCGGCACCGCGTCTTGGGCCGACAGTGGCGCTGCGATCAACAACAGAAAGAGAGCTAGGGTACGCGGCAAGCTCATTGGGCCTCCCTCACCTTTTCAAGCAGCGTTGGCACATCGCTCTCCCGGATGTCGCCGATATGCTGGTGACGGATGATACCCTGCCCGTCGATCACAAAGGTCTCGGGCACGCCCGACGAGCCAAGCTCAAGCTGAACCTCGGACCGATCATCCGCGCCGATGCGGCTATACGGGTTGCCATGGCGTTCAAGAAACGTCGCGACGTCCTCGGGCCGGTCGCGAATGGCGATGCCTACAATCTCGACACCGCTGGCCTTAAGGGCTTCGAGTTGGGGCGCCTCGGCGATGCAGGGCAAGCACCAGCTCGCCCAGATGTTGAGCAGCCTGGGTTTACCGTCCCGAAAGTCGTCGGCGCTTGCGCCCGGCAGCCCTTGCGTTGCGGGGCGAAGATCGAAAGCGGGAAGCGGTTTGCCGACCATCTGGCTTACCACGAGGTCGTCCTTGGGCTGGGTCAGCATGAAGCCCGCCAGCGCGCCAAAGCCGATGAACAGGATGAGCGGCACCCAGACCCAGACCCGGTTGAGCGGATTGCGCGGTGATGTCGCCTGCGCGCCGCTCATTCCGCCGGCTCCGGAGCCGCCGGTCGCGAGCCAGCGAGCGCGGCTTTCTCATCGCGGCGTTCGGCTCCCACGCGCACAGCTTTTCGCCGCCTGAGATCGACCTGAACCCGGCCGACAATGGCCAGGACGCCGCCAAAGGCGATCAGAAGCCCCCCATACCAGATGAACGTGACGAAGGGTTTCCACCAGACGCGCAGCTGCCAGCGCAGCTTGCCGTCCGCGCCAACTCCGGCTGCATCGCCAATAACAGCGTAAAGCTGGCCATCCCAGCGGGTGAGCAAAGAACTTTCGCTGGTGGCTTGAGCGGGCGACCAGAAATTGCGCGCCTGCGGCCTCAGGATGACGGGCTCGCCTCCATCCCGACTGACAGAAAGGCGCGCCTCCATGGCTGTCCAGTTGGGGCCGGACACCGGGTCCACGCTTTCGAGCTGCACGGTCCAGCCGCTGATTTCTTCGATCTCACCCGGAGCAATGGCGGCGAGGCGCTCTTGCGTGAAAGCGCTTTCGCTGGCCATGCCGAACAACGCGACCGCAACGCCAAAATGCGCCATCACCATGCCCCACGTCGCGGTCGGTACGCGCGTCAAACGACGTCCCTTCAACGGCAATAGCGCTGCCACCGCCAGCGCAGCGGCGAGCGCGAGGCCAAGGGTCGGCAGCACCGGATAATCGCCAAGAAACGCGACGAGCGCGACAGCGACAAGGGCGATAGCCCCCAGCAGGGCGAGTTCGGGACCAATGCGCGCCGGGCTATCGTCTTTCCATCGCAGCAGCGGCCCCACCGCCATCACCATGAACATGGGGATCGCAAATATGGCGCTGGCCGGATTGAAATAGGGCGGACCGACCGAGACGCGCACATCGAACGCTTCGGTTAGCAGCGGGTAGAGCGTGCCCAGCAAAACGATCGCCAGGATTGCGCAAAGCATGACGTTATTGACCACAAGCGCGCCCTCGCGGCTGGTCGCGGTGAAGCGCTTGCCTTCCGCAATGGAACTCGCGCGCAGGGCAAAAATGGCGAGGCTTCCCCCGATATATAGGCCAAGCAGCACCAGGAGCAGAGTTCCGCGCTCCGGATCGACCGCGAAGGCGTGAACGCTGGTGAGTACCCCTGAACGCACAAGGAAGGTGCCCAGCATGCTCATCGAGAAAGCAACCACGCCGAGCATGATAGTCCAGGTGCGCAGCGCGTCGCGCGCGGCCAGCACGCTGACCGAGTGGAGCAAGGCCGTTGCCGCCAACCAGGGCATGAGCGAGGCGTTCTCGACCGGGTCCCAGAACCACCAGCCGCCCCAGCCCAGCTCGTAATAGGCCCAATAGGATCCCGCGGTTATGCCGAAGGTCAGGAACACCCAGGCGCCAAGCACCCAGGGGCGCATGACCTTGGCGAAATTGGGGTTCACTTCGCGGGTGATCAGCGCGCCCATAGCAAGGCTGAAGGCGACCGATAGGCCGACATAGCCGACATAGAGCGTCGGCGGATGCACAGCGAGGCCGATATCCTGCAGGAGCGGGTTGAGCCCGATTCCTTCCGCGACTGGCCCCGGCAACCGCTCGAAAGGGTTCGAACTGAGCAACAGGAATGTGTAAAAGCCAAGGGCCACAAATCCCTGCACCGCAAGCGTGGCGGACATGGTGCGCTCGGGCAGGCGACGCTCGGCAAAGGCGAGAAGACCGCCCGAAAGCGCGAGCACAGTGACCCAGAGCAGCATCGATCCCTCGTGGTTCCCCCACGTGCCGGTCAGCTTGTAGAGGAACGGTTTCATCGAGTGCGAATTGGTCGCAACCAGTTTCACCGAGAGGTCTGTTACCGCGAAAGCGTGCAGCAGCGTTGCAAAGGCGACAGCGGCCAGAAGCGCCTGCACGACGGCCGCTGGCCGCGCGTAGAGCGCGTAAGGCGAAGGCTCACCGGGTGCATCGCGCAGCGCGAGCGCGCCGGAGACCATCTGCAAAATCGCCAGCGCCGCGGCGAGCCAGAGGGCGGCGTGTCCGATCTCAACAAGCATTCAGCGCGCGTCCTCGCTCACAGACCAAGCGTGGTCTCGGCCACCTTCTGCTCGGCCTTGTGCCCATCCAGACCTTCAAGTTCCTTGGGCACGTAGTTCTCATCGTGTTTGGCCAGCAAATTGGTTGCCAGGAAGGTGCCGTCCTGTTGCAGGCTGCCTTCCGCCACCACGCCGGAGCCTTCGACGAACAGATCGGGCAGAATGCCGCTGTAACGCACGGGAATGGCGCTTGCCTCGTTTCCGGTGACCACAAAGCTGACGGTGACGCCATCGGCCAGCGTCTCTAGCGAGCCGGCCTGCACCATCCCGCCGAGCCGCACCGGCTGTCCGACTTGCGGCGGGGTCGCGGCCATCTCCTCGGGCAGATAAAAGTAGTTCGCCTGGTTCCGCAGGGCCCAGACGGCGATCAGACCAGCCGCAACAATGGCCAGCAACGCAAGGACGACGAGCGTCATGCGCTGGTGCTTTGCTTTCATCGGGGCGCTGGCCTGCGTCATCGGCGCTTCACCGCGTCGCGTCGCTTCTCCGCGCGCCGCATAGCGAGCCAGCTCCAGGCGATCATCGCGGCCATGGCGAGCACCATCACCGCATAGGCAGCGAGGACATAATCCCATTGCGGCAGGCTTTCGCGCAGCATCAGGCGGGCTCCATCGCGCCGCCGGCAGCCGGGATCGGCTCGTCTTCGAGCGCGCGGCGACGCAGGCGCGCTTCCACCTGTTGCTCGGCGATCAGCGCGCGCATTCGCATCAGCACGATAGCGCCGAACAGCAAGGAGAAGCCGAGCACAGCGACCATCAGCGGAACCAGAAATGTCGGATCAATCGCGCTTTTGCCCGCGGTGATGCTGGGCGGCTGGTGCAGCGAATTCCACCACACCACACTGCGATTGATGATCGGGATATTGATCGCGCCCACCAGGCCAAAGATCGCCGCAATCGTCGGCGAGGCGCCTTCGCGCGCGGTCGCTTGGGCGAGCGCGAGATATCCGATGTAGAGAAACATCAGGACCAGCATGCTGGTCAGCCGCCCGTCCCAAACCCACCAGGTGCCCCATGTCGGCCGCCCCCAGATCGATCCGGTAACAAGACACGCGATCGTGAAGATCAGCCCCGGCACCGCAATCGCGCGTGCCGACAGCGCGGCCAACGGGTGCTTCCAGATAAGCAGCGCGGCTGAAGAAAGGGCGATGCCCGTCCAGCCGCCCATACCAAGCCAGGCGGCGGGCACGTGGATGAAGAGGATGCGCACCGTCTCGCCCATCAGCCGGTCGGGTGGCACGGGCTGAAGGCCAAGCGCAACCAGCCACGCGGGCAGTTCCGGCGCGAGCCCGTAAACAATTACGCCGCCCGCGAGGACGAGCCCGCTGAAAAACAGCAACGGGGTGAGCCAGGAGGCGAGCGATAAGAAGCGCTTCGGGTTGGCATAGATGTGCACAGATATTCAAATCCCGGGCACCATTTTAGTGCCTAACCGCCCACTCGCAACCCTGTGCACGAGCGCAAAATGCGCAAGACAGCCCCACGAACAGGCAAGCGGCCCGGCAATATCTCAGCCACGCCCGATGAGTTTCTGCGCCATTCGGTCGGCGACAATATCCGGCGAAGTCCTGGTCGAGGCGCTTTCCTGCCAGATTTCTTCGAGCCGGCCCGGGATCTGACGGATGCGCTCCTTGACCTCTTCGACCGATCCCACGCGGCCCTCACGGCGAGCGAGATACTCGCTGGCGACCGAAATGATGCCTCCGGCGTTGATAACGTAATCAGGCGCGTAAAGGATATCGCGCGCAAACAGAGGTTCGCCGTGATGCGCGCGCGCCAACTGGTTGTTGGCCCCGCCCGCGACGATCGCGGTGTCGAGCGCGGCGATGCTGTGCTCATCAAGGATCGCGCCCAGCGCGTTGGGGCTGAGCACATCGCACGGCGTCGTCATGATCGCGTCAGCGGCAACGACTGTTGCGCCGAGGTCGTGCGCGAGCTTTTGCGCGGCGCCCTCGTCGATATCCGCCAGCGTCAGCTTCGCGCCGTCCCTGGCCAGCAGGCGCGCAACGCCGCCGCCAACGCTGCCGACCCCTTGAACCGCCACGTGAACGCCCCGGGCGCTGTCTTTGCCCAATTTGTACCGGATGGCTGCGAGAATACCGAGATAGATGCCGTAGGAGGTGAACGGCCCGGGATCGCCTCCGGCCGCGTTTTCACCGCTCACAGGAAGACCCGATACGTGCGCGGTGCGCTGAGAGAGCGCGACCATATCCGCCTCGCTCATGCCGACATCTTCCGCCGTGACGTACTGGCCACCGAGCTTCTCGACTGTATCGCCAAAGGCTGCGAGCATTTCGGGCGTTTTTGCGCGCGCCTTGTCGGCCAGGATAACTGCCTTGCCCCCGCCCATCGGGAGCCCCGCCATCGCGTTCTTGTAGCTCATTCCGCGCGACAATCGCAGCGCGTCGCGAAGGCCGTCCTTGGGATTGGGGTAATGCCAGAAACGGGTGCCGCCCGCGCCGGGTCCCAGATGGCTTGAATGGACCGCAATGATCGCCGTCAGACCCGATTGGCGCTCGCGTACCACCTGCACAAGCTCGTGATCATCAAAATCCGGTTCGGTCCAGAAAGCGGTCATACGCGATTTTCACCCTACATTTGGCGCGCGCGCAGGACGCAACAACAGCGTGAGTGACCTCAATAAGCGGGAGAAATGGGGCGATCGAGGGGTCTCGAACCCCCGACCTCCGGTACCACAAACCGGCGCTCTAACCAACTGAGCTACGATCGCCATATGCCCCGCTCAACGCTGTCGGCCTCATGACCATCACGTGCGCGCAGCCAGGGGCATTGCGCATGGCTAACGGAGGGTCAAGACCGCCAAGAGCGGGCGCGAGCGTGTTGCACAAAGCGCCTTTCAAGGGAAGCGAAAACTGTGCGATCAATCGGCAAACGTAATTATCTTTCACGTGGCGCGAGATAGCGTGGGCTGCCATCTGGTCTTGCATTCTGAGACCACTAAAACCAGGCGCATGCAGATTGCTACCGATTCTTGCGCGCAGCGCCTGTCCCAGCGCGCCGGGGTGCAACGCCTTCCCACCCCGAAGGCGGAGATCTTCCAGTGCCGGGATTTCATCGAGCCTGATCTGTGCGACGCGCTGATTACCCTGATCGATCGCGACCGCCGACCCAGCACGGTCGCGGATGAGAATGGCGATGAGTATTTCCGGACTTCGGAGACCTGCGATCTGGAGGCGCAAGAGCCCGCCGTGCAACGGCTCGAAGGCAGACTAACGGCGCTGTCGGGCCTTGATCCGGCTTATGGAGAGCCATTGCAGGGCCAACGCTACGCGGTTGGGCAGGAGTTCAAGGCGCACACCGACTACTTCACACCCGGCGGGCCCGACTGGGAGGAATATTGCGCCGTCTCGGGCCAGCGCACGTGGACTTTCATGATCTACTTGAACGCGGTGGAGGCTGGCGGCGCGACCCGCTTCAAGGCGCTGCGCAAGACCTTTCAGCCAGAGCCCGGCAAGCTGGTGTGCTGGAACAATCGACGTCCCGATGGAGCCGAGAACCCCAACACCCTCCACCACGGGATGAAGGTGCGAAAAGGCACCAAATACGTGATCACCAAGTGGTATCGGGAAAGGCCGTGGGGGTGAGCCGCCCTCAGGCACGGGCTGCGGTTGCCGTCACCTGCAAACCCACAGCTCCGATAAGGATCATCGCGATAAACACGAATTGCAGAGCACCCAGACGCTCGTCGAACGCGAAGACACCGATCAGGCTGGCTGCAACAATGCCGACGCCGGACCAGATCGCGTAGACAATCCCTACAGGCAGCGCCTTCATGGCGGGCGCGAGAAACCAGAAACAGGCCGAATAGCACGCAATCGAAAGGACGCCCCAGGGCTGCTTCTCGAAACCCTGTGAAAGCTTGAGCAAGAACGTGCCCAGAACTTCGAGTGCGATAGCGCCAGCGAGAAAGAACCACGGTCCCATGGCCGGTCCTTACCGGCGCGGAGCGCAAAGAAAAAGGGCGGCTCGAACCGAACCGCCCTCTTCAATCGGTCTTTGCCAGAAACGCTTACTTCTTGAGCGAAAGGCCGCCAAAACGCTTGTTGAACGCAGCCACGCGGCCGCCTTCCTGGACCTGGCGGTTGCCACCCGTCCACGCCGGGTGGCTGGTCGGATCGATATCCAGCGCGAGGACGTCGCCTTCCTTGCCCCAGGTGGAGCGGGTCTGAAACTCGGTGCCATCGGTCATCTTGACCGTGATCATGTGATAGTCGGGGTGCCCTTCGGCCTTCATGGTCTTCATCCTTCATAGCCTCGGCCCGGTACCGACCGCGCCAGCTGTTTGTTGGGAAGCGGCGCGCCTAGTGCGGAAACGCGCCAAAAGCAAGAAAATTTGCCCGATCGGGTTATAGACTTAGCTTTCCGGCGGATCGGCGATCATCGCGGTGAAGTCCGCCTGGCACGTCACCTTGCCCTCCACGCTCGCCTTGCCGCTGAACTTGTAAACCGCGCGGCGCGACTGCGTAAGCTCCACCTCGAGATCGAGCAGACAACCCGGCGTGACCGGCGCGCGGAACTTGGCGTTCTCGATCCCCATGAACAGCACGATCTTGTCGCTGCCGGTAAGCCCCAGCGATTCCATACCCAGGATACCCGCCGACTGCGCCAGCGCTTCGATCTGCAAGACGCCCGGCATGATGGGAGCCCCGGGAAAGTGCCCCTGGAAGAACTCCTCGTTCATGCTGACTGCCTTGACCGCGTGGATGCGCTCCATCGGGTCAAGACGCTTGACGCGATCGACGAGAAGCAGCGGGTAGCGGTGCGGCAGGGCTTTCAGCACCTTGTGAATGTCATAGTCCACAATCGGTTCGGATGGAGCCGCGCGCTTGTCCATGCCCTGCCCTCTTGGCCAGCCTTTCGCCTTAGCGGCCCGCTGGCGCTTCGGTGTTGCCCTGCTGCTCTTGCTGCTGCTGGCGCTGCTGGATCAGCTGCGCGGTGAGCAGGCGTTGCTGGATCTCCTGAAACAGGCCGGCGCCTTGCTGCGAGGGACGGTAGCCTTGGGGTGGGACAACGCCAACACTGGGCACGCGGACGTTGAGCGCTTCGGTAACCTGAGTGGTGATGTCGGCGTCCGCGACGCGGAACAGCACCGCATCAAGCGGGAAGACGATCTGAACCTGCTGACCGTTGGCGACTTCTTCCAGGGCCGGGGCGTATTGCGCGAAGATCTGCTCAACCGCAAAAATCCGGGCGTTGGTCACCTGATTGCCGAGCGACTGCACTTCGGCCTCAAGCCGCTGAAACTGCGCGAAACTGTCTGACTGCTGAAGCGCGGGAAGCTCCGCGTCATCGATCCGGGCATTCCCATCCGTGTCAAACGGTTTCAGCAGCTCGGTCACCTCCTGCTGCTTGGCGGTGCGCTGATCGATCTGCGCCTTGTAGGTGGTGGTGACGAGGTCATAGGCGGAACGCAGCGCGTTGGTGCCGATGATGGCACGCGCGGTGTCGACCGTTGCAATCTTGCCATCGACCTGAGCCGAGGCGGGAACAGACGCCAGCGCGGTGGCCGCAAGGCCTGTGGCAGCGAGCAGTTTGGTGAGTGTTTTCATTAGAACTGGGTTCCTACGTTGAACTGAATAAGTTTGTCGTCGTCGCCTTCAACCTTGCGAATGGTTTGGGCGATATCGATCCGGAATGGGCCGAACGGCGAGTTCCAGTTGACCCCGATGCCGGCGGTGATGCGCGGAGATGGTGAATTGCCAAGGAAGGTTTCGCGGATGTTGGAGTTCGCAAGGATTTCGCGGCGATTGGGATCGCCATTGACGTCCACCGGTGCAGTGGTGAGCACACGGACCACGTCGTTGTTCTCGTCTACGATTGTGTTTCCGTTGGCATCAACCGTGGTGGAAAAGAGCGGCTCGCCTGTGGTTGCATCGGTCGCTTGAATGCCATTGGGGTTATCCTGAAGAACGGGCTCGGTTACGCCCCAAAGCGAGCCGACGTCCAGGAACAGCGAAGGCCTGAGGCCGAGCTCACGCGCGCCGCTCCCGAGGGGAATCTCCAACTCCGCACGGCCAAGGTAGTAATTGCGGCCACCAATAGCGTCATCGCGGGTCTGGTTGCGCTCCGTGAGCAGTACCGGGTTGCCATCGGCATCGAGGACCGCGTTGTTGTTCGCATCCAGCTGATAGAACTGCGTCAGGACGCGCGGGCCGACGCCGCGAATGTCGAAGCCGCGGATTTGCGGTTCGCCAAGGAAGAAGCGGTCGGTCAGGAGGATATCGTCCACCCCTTCGCCCTCGCGCTCTTGCAGCGGGATGATCGTTCCGCCTTCCGCCGAGAGCGAAAAGATGAAGCCGCTATTGCCAAGGCCCCAGAACTTGCGTGCGCGACCGCGGAAGCGGAGGTAGCGCACGTCCCCGCCAAGCCCGGCGAATTCGGTGCTGAGCGAGATCTGCTCCCCGCGTGTGGGACGGAAGGCGGAATTAAGCGAGTTGTAATTGAGGCTGAGGCCAAGGATCGAACTCAACCGGTTGCCCAGGGCGTCGCACAGGAAGCGACCGGCCAAAAGCGGATCACAGGTCGCGACGCCATCGCCATCGAGATCGGTGAAGAACTGGCTCTCATCCAGAGACACCTGATCGTAATTCAAGGTGTAACTGCCCACCAAGTTCATGAATTCGGTTAGCGGGACGCCCAGGCGAAGCTGCGCGCCCGTGGTCACCTGCTCGAACGTCGTGATGAAGTCATCGCCGACAAAACCGCCGCTGTTCAAATCGGTGCGGTAGATGTCGAACCCGGCCGAGATGTTGCGGTCGAAAACATAAGGTTCGGTGAAACTCACCCGGGCCTGGTTCGAAAACTGCGAATAATTGACCGAAAGCCCGATCGTCTGCCCGCGTCCTCGGAAGTTGCGCTGGCGGATCGAGGCGGCGAGGATGAACTGTTCGATCGAAGAAAAACCGGCGGAAAACTGAAGCTCTCCTGTGGGTTGCTCCTCGATGTTCGCTTCCAGAATGATGCGGTCCGGGGCCGAGCCTTCGACCTGATTGACCTCGAAGTTCTCCTGAAAATAGCCGAGCGAATTGATCCGCGCGGTGGTCCGCGCCACCCCGATGGAATTGAACGCATCGCCTTCGGACAAGCGGAATTCGCGGCGGATCACCTTGTCCTGGGTCAGGGTGTTGCCGTTGACATCCACCCGCTCGACATAGACGCGCGGCGCCTGACGCAGAACGAACGTGATATTCATTTCAAGATCGTCTTTGTTGCGATCAAAGCGCGGCTGGACATCGGCAAAGGCGTATCCGAACCGACCGGCGAGCTCGGAAAGCTGCTCCACCGTGTCTTCCACCGACTTGGCGTTGTACCAGTCGCCGGACTTCATCGACAGCCCGGCGGCAATCCGGTCGCTGTCGAAGTCGCGCAGCTGGCTTTCAACATCGACATCGCCGAACTTGTAGCGCTCACCCTCTTCGACCACGTAGGTGATGATGAAGTCGCGCTGATCCGGTGTGAGTTCCGCGACCGCCGAGACGACACGGAAATCGGCGTAGCCTTCGGTCAGATAGAACTGGCGCAGCTTTTGCTGGTCAAACGCCAGACGATCCGGGTCGTAACTGGTGTTGGAGCTGAAAAAGCGTGTGAAGCGCGCCTGCTTGGTGACCATTTGACCGCGCAGTTCACCATCGGAGAACTCTTCGTTGCCGATGATGTTGATCTGGCGAACCTTGGACTTGGGCCCTTCGCTGATCTCGAACACGACGTCCACGCGGTTCTGCGGCAATTGCACCATCTTGGGCTCGACCGTCGCAGCGAAGCGGCCCTGGCGCTTATAGAGCTCGATTATCCGGGCGACATCGGCGCGCACTTTCGAACGCGTGAAGATCTGACGCGGAGAGAGCTTGATCTCAGGCAGGATCTTGTCGGCTTTAAGGCGTTCATTACCCTCCAGCACGATGCGGTTGATCACCGGGTTCTCAGTCACCGTGATGATGACATTCCCGTTCTCGTTGCGAACCGAGGAATTGCTGAACAGCTCGGTCGCGCCAAGGTCCTTGAGCGCCTGGTCGGCCGCGGCCGACGTGTACTCATCACCAACGCGAAGGCGGATATAAGACAAGATCGTGGTCGGCTCGAGGCGCTCGGCCCCCGAAACGCTGATCGTGCGGATGACGTTGCTGGCAGGGGCCGGTGCAGGCGTCGGCTGTGGAGCTGGTGCGGGTGTCTGCGCTGGCGGGGTCGCGGGGGTAGGCGCCGGGGTCGGGGTCGGCGTCGGAGTTGGCGTCGTGACCGGTTGCCCGTCGAGCGTCGGCTCATCCTGCGCAAGCGCGGCGTAGGGCACACCTGCCAGCATCGAGCTGCAGGTCAGGGCAATCGCGAGCCTTCCGGCAGAAGTGGCGGGCAACACGCCCGCTTCCTTGCTTCGATCCATGTCCGTAAAAGTTCCCGTCCAACCCGTCTTTTGCGTCGCCTGAGCCCTGCCCCGACCCTTAAGGGGAACACCGTTCCCTGAGTGCCTGCCTCGATCAGCAGGCGTTTCAGGCCGACCCCTTGGCCCACGTCCAAACTAAGCTAGCCTCGCCTCTGCCCGATGCGAGGGGCGCAATCAAGCGGCCAAACGGCCAAGCGGCGGGCCGTTCGTCGCGTTTCCCCGGTTAACTGCCAAACAGGCCTCCGATCAGTGGCAGAGATGTCACATCGTTGAACGTGACGACCACCATAAAAGTCAAGACCAGCGCGATGCCGGTGCGGTACGCCCATTCGGTTGCCTGCGGCCCAACCGGCTTACGCCGCACCGCCTCGACAGCGTAGAACGCAAGGTGCCCGCCATCGAGCGCGGGGATTGGCAGGAAGTTAATGAATGCCAAATTAAGCGAGATCAGCGCCAGCAGCTCAATGAAGGGAACCGGGCCAAGGCTCAGGCGCTCACCCGCCACTTTGCCGATCTTGACAGGGCCTCCGAGCTCTTTGATCGAGCGCTGACCGATAACCACCTGCTTGATCCCGGTGATCATCATCTGCGTGATCTTGATGCACCGGTCGATGGCCATGGGAACACTCGCAAGCAGCGAAACAGGTTCCCAGATCACGTCGAGCGAGTTCGGATCGGGCCCCACGCCGATCATGCCCTTGTCGCCCTTATTGCCAAAGCCGTCATCGTCATTGACCCGAAGTGTGCGCACATCGAAGGTCAGTGACCGATCGCCCCGCAGCACGGAGACCGACAGGTTCTGGTCCGGATACAGCGCGACGTTCTCGACAATCTGGTCGAAGGTCTGGGTTGGCGTTCCGTCGATCGCCACGATCTTGTCGCCGATTTCGATACCAGCCTCGCGCGCCGGCGATTCCTCGCCAAACACGGCCACTGTGGTCGACGCTTCGGAATAGGACGGCTTGCCCAGGATGGCGAAAAAACCGGCCAGGATGGCCACCGCCACCAACAGATTTGTCACCGGTCCCGCCGCCACGATCAGCGCGCGTTTCCAAAGATTCGCCGTCTGGAACGAGCCCTCTTCGATCCGGGCCTCCCCGTCGGGCACGCTTGCCGGGTTCATGTCGCCCTTGAACTGGACATAGCCCCCCAGCGGCAGCGCCGAGACCCGCCAGCGCGTGCCGCGCCGGTCGGTCCAGCCGAACAGCTCCTTGCCAAAGCCAATGGAGAACGCTTCCGCGTGCACACCGAACCAGCGACCAACAAGATAGTGGCCAAGTTCGTGGACGGTCACCAACGGCCCCAGCAGCAGCGGAAAGCCGATAATGTACATCCAGAAAGGGGGCGTCTCAAACAAGCGGGTTCTCTATCGGTGCGTCTCTAATAGCTCTCGGGCCTTGGCGCGCGCCTCAGCGTCGATGGCGAGCACCTCTTCCAGCGATCCCGGCGCCTGAGCGCTCAACCGATCGAGGGTCTGTTCCACCAGTTTCGTGATCTGGAGGAAACCGATGCGACCGTCAAGGAACGCCGCAACCGCGAATTCGTTCGCCGCGTTGAGTATCGCAGGCGCGCCTCCCCCCATTTCAATGGCTTCCCGGCATATGCGCGTCGCGGGAAAAAGCGTCTCGTTGGGTGCCTCGAACGTAAGCGTGCCTATCGCGGCAAGATCGAGCGGTTGAAGCGCCGTCTCCATACGCTGAGGATAAGCCAGGCACGAGGCAATCGGCACGCGCATGTCGGAAGGACCAAGCTGCGCCAGCACCGAACGATCGTGATACTCGACCATCGAGTGAACAATGCTTTGCGGGTGGACAACGATCTCGATGTTCTCAAGGCTCACGGGGAACAGATGATGCGCTTCGATGAATTCAAGGCCCTTGTTCATCATCGTCGCGGAATCGATCGTGATCTTGGCGCCCATGTCCCAATTGGGGTGCTTGAGCGCCTGTTCGCGCGTGACCGACTCCAGCGCTTCAGCGTCCAGAGTGCGGAACGGCCCACCGCTGGCTGTCAGAAGGATCCGCCGCACCTGCGTAATGTCATTACCGGCAAGGCATTGAAAAATCGCGTTGTGTTCGGAGTCGGTCGGCAAAAGCGTCGCGCCCGCGCGCTCGACCGCGGATTTGAGAATATCGCCCGCCGAAACGAGCGCTTCCTTGTTCGCCAGAGCCACCGTTCCACCGGTCTCGACCGCCGCCATGGTGGGCGCCAGCCCGGCGCATCCAACAATGGCAGCAACGGTTATATCGACGGGGCGCGCTGCCGCCTCGCACAGCGCCTGTTCGCCGCCAGCTGCCTTGATATCGGTGCCCGCAAGCGCCTCACGCAGTTCGGGCAGGCAGCTTTCATCGCCAACCACCGCCGCCTTTGCGCCAAACTCGCGGGCAAGACTTGCCAGCTCGATCGCGCTGCAATTGGCGGTGAGCGCCTCGACCTGCCAATCCGCACGGTTGCGACGCAACAGATCGAGCGTGGAGGCGCCAATCGACCCCGTGGCTCCCAGCAGTGTGAGCGTGCGCGCCATTAAAACGAACCTCTTGCAAGGCCGGGCGCGACATTCACGCAAAAGATCACGAAGAACACCGCCAGAAACCCATCGACCCTATCAAACACGCCGCCATGCCCTGGAATGAGATGACTGGAATCCTTGACGCCCGCGCGCCGCTTCATCCAGCTTTCGAAAAAGTCGCCCGATTGCGCGACGACAGCGATCACGACACCGGCGGCGATGGCAAGAAGGATTGCGGTCACGCTGGCCGTTTCCCCCATGTCCGGCACCCAGCCGCTGACCACGACGGCGATGATAACACAGCTTGCCGCCGCCGCGCCCCCGCCCAGCCCCGCCCAGGTTTTCGAAGGGCTGAGTTTGGGCGCGATCTTCGGACCACCGATCGCGCGTCCAACAAAATAGGCGCCAACATCCACCGCGATGACCGGTGCCAGATAGGTGAAAGCGACACCCAAGGCGGTGTAGTTGATCCGCACCTGGATCATCGCGAGCGCCGCGCCGGTCACATACATCGCGCCAAGGAACAGCCACAAGACTTCAGCCTGCGGCGAGCGGCCTACAGCGCGCACCAGCCGGTTCCACTCCCACAATACAAGTCCGGCGACGAGCACGACGAAGCCTATCCAGACATAGCCCCCCAGCCACAGGACCGCGCCGACCATGCCAACCATCACGAGGGCCGAGGCCAATCGGATCGGCAGATCGGACTTCGTTTTCACAGGCTCAGCGCCCGCCATAGCGCCGCTCCCGCCCGGCAAAGTTATCGAGCGCTTCGGCGAGGTGTTCGGGCTTGAAGTCCGGCCACAGCGTGTCGACGAACAGCATCTCGGCGTAGGCCGATTGCCACAGCAGAAAATTCGAAAGGCGCACCTCGCCGCTGGTCCGGATCAGGAGATCGAGCGGCGGCAGGTCGGCGGTGTCGAGCTGCGCTTCGATCGCGTCAGTGGTCACTTCGCCCGCCTGAGCGGCCTTGGCCGCCGCGCGCGCAATCTCGTGCTGCCCGCCATAATTAAGCGCCACAGCAAGCGTCTGATGCCCACCCGCCGTCTGCGCCAGCGCGTCTTCAAGCATCGCGACAATATCGGGCGCAAGCGATTGCCAGTCGCCGATTATCTTGAGCTTCACACCGTTCTCGACGAATTCGGGCAGGTCCGATTTGATGAAGCGCCGCATGAGGTTCATCAGGTCATCGACCTCTTCGTCAGGCCGCTTCCAGTTCTCGCTCGAAAACGCGTAGAGCGTCAGACAGTCGAGCCCCAGCGGCTCGATCCCGCGCACCAATCGCCGGACCGCTTCCACGCCGCGCTGATGTCCAACCGCGCGCGGCAGACCGCGCCGCTTCGCCCAGCGACCGTTGCCGTCCATGATAATGGCGACATGCCTAGCGCCGCTGCGGGCCCGGCTGCGATCGCGAGCTTGCTCCAATCCCCCTCCTGACACGTTACATTCGCGGACCTGGCGTCCGGCATAGCCTATTGAGTGAGGATTTCCTGCTCTTTCTTCGCCGCCGCCTCGTCGGTCTGCGCGACATGCGCGTCGGTCAGCTTTTGAACTTCGTCTTCCAAACGCTTGCGCTCGTCCTCGGAGATTTCCTTCTTCTTCTCGTCGGCCTTGAGGCTTTCCATAGCGTCGCGGCGCACGTTGCGGATCGCGATCTTCGCTTTCTCCGCGTATTGCCCGGCGAGCTTGGCAAGCTCCTTGCGGCGCTCTTCGGTCAGATCGGGCATCGGCAGTCGCAGCGTCTGACCATCGATCATCGGGTTGAGACCCAGATTGGCATGCGCGATGCCCTTCTCGACCGCGATGAGGTTCGACTTGTCCCAGACCTGCACGCTGAGCATACGCGGTTCGGGAGCGGAGACGGTAGCGACCTGGTTCAAGGGCATCATCGAGCCGTAAACCTCGACCTGGACCGGATCGAGCAGGCTGGTGTTGGCGCGGCCCGTGCGAAGGCCCGAAAGATCGCTCTTGAGCGCTTCAACAGCGCCGGCCATGCGGCGTTCGATATCCGCTTTGTCATACTGAGGCATTCTTCAGTCCTTTTGTACTATCGTCTGCACGCCCTCGCCTGACAGAACGCGCGCGACATTGCCCTTGTCCCGGATCGAGAAGACGACAATCGGTATGTCGTTCTCGCGGCACAGCGCAACGGCGGTCGCATCCATGACTTTCAGGTTCTGGCTGAGGACATGGTCGTAAGTGATTGTGTCAAAACGGGTGGCTTCGGGGTTGTGCTTGGGATCGCTGTCATAGACCCCATCGACACTGGTACCTTTCAGCAGCGCGTCGCAATTCATCTCCGCCGCGCGCAAAGCCGCGCCGGTGTCGGTGGTGAAGAAGGGATTGCCGGTGCCCGCGGCAAAGATGACGATCCGCCCTTTCTCAAGATGCCGTTCGGCGCGGCGGCGGATGTAGGGCTCGCACACGGAAGACATCGGGATCGCGCTCTGCACCCGCGTCTGCACGCCAAGCTGTTCGAGCGCGTTCTGCATTGCGAGCGCGTTCATGACGGTTGCGAGCATGCCCATATAGTCGCCCGTCGTGCGATCGAGCCCCCGCGCCGCGCCCGAAATCCCGCGAAAGATGTTGCCGCCCCCGATGACGAGGCACACTTCAAGCCCGGTATCCTTGGCCGCCTTCACCTCTTCGGCAAGCCGCGCGACGTATTCAGGGTCGATGCCGTAATCCTGCTCGCCCATCAGCACCTCGCCCGAAAGCTTCAGGAGAATGCGCTTGATGTCGGGCATGGGCATGGATCGGGTGCTCTTTGGCCGGGAATATCGTTGGCGCAGCCCTTAGCGAGGCTCATCCGGATGCGCAAAGGGTAAGCCTGAGAACCTGCGAAAAACAAAAAACCGCTCGCCCTGAGCGTGTCGGAAGCGAAGCTGACCGGAGATCAACGGCCGTTCATCAATTCGAGCGCTGCGCTCAAATCGAAAAAGGGCGGTGCTTCGACACGCTCAGCACGAGCGGTAATCGGGGGCAGATGCCAAGCCTTAGCCACCAACGGCAGCAGCAACCTCTGCCGCGAAGTCGCTTTCTTCCTTCTCGATGCCTTCGCCGAGTTGGAAGCGGACATAGTCCACAAGTTTGATCGACGCGCCGGCTTCCTTGGCGACGGACGCCACGTGCTGTTCCACGGTGGCCTTGCCGTCCTTCACGAAAATCTGGCTCAGAAGCGCGTTTTCCTTCGCGTATTTCTTGATCGCGCCTTCGACCATCTTTTCCTGCACGTTCTCGGGCTTGCCGCTTTCGGCGGCCTTTTCCTGAGCGATGGCGCGCTCGCGCTCTATGATCGCGGGATCGAGACCCTCAGCGTCCAGCGCCTGCGGGAACATGGCCGCTGCGTGCTGAGCGATATCGGTGCCAAGTGTTGCAAGAACGTCTGCCGAAGCGTCGCCTTCGAGCGCCACGAGCACGCCGATCTTGCCGAGGCCTTCGGCGGCGGCGTTGTGCACGTAGGAGACGACCGCGCCCTGCGAGACGGTGACGGTCTGCATGCGGCGCACCTGCTGGTTTTCGCCGATCGTCGCAACGTTGTCGGTCAGCTTGTCGGCCACCGTACCGCCATCGGGATAGGGCGCAGCCTTGAGCGCTTCGACATCGTCGCTGTCCATGGTTAGCGCGACCGCCGTGGTCTTGCGCACGAAGTCCTGGAACTTGTCGTTCTTGGCGACGAAGTCGGTTTCGGAGTTGACTTCGACGGCCACGCCCTTGGTGCCCTGAATGGCAACGCCGACAAGGCCTTCAGCCGCCGTGCGGCTTGACTTCTTCTGAGCGGTGGCGAGGCCCTTGGCGCGCAGCGCGTCGACGGCGGCTTCGATATCGCCATCGGCTTCGGTCAAGGCCTTCTTGGCGTCCATCATGCCCGCGCCGGTCTTTTCGCGCAGCTTCTTCACATCGGCGACGGAGAAATTGGCCATGGGGATTGGTCCTTTTCGTATGGTGTTGGGGGCGCCGGACATTAGTCACCCCTCGGGTGTGTCCGGCGCGCTAGATTGTAAATGTGACGCGCGATTGACGCGTCGTGAGGCAGATGCCGAGGCTTAGGCGCCAGCCGCCGGGGCTTCTTCCGCCGGAGCCTCAGCGGTCGGCTCAGCCGGTGGCTCAGCCATCGCGCCAACATCCGCGCCGGAATCCGCAACCGCGCCGCCGCGACCCGCGGTCGCCGCATCGCCGATCGCCTGGCAGTAGAGCCGCACCGCACGGCTGGCGTCATCGTTGCCCGGAACCGGGAACGCGATGCCGGTCGGATCGACATTGGTGTCGAGCACCGCGATCACCGGAATGCCAAGCACGGCGGCTTCCTTGATCGCGAGGTCTTCCTTGTTGGCGTCGATCACGAACATCACGTCGGGCACGCCGCCCATATCGCGGATGCCGCCGAGCGACATCTCAAGCTTGTCACGCTCGCGGGTGAGTTGGAGGACTTCCTTTTTGGTGAAGCCACTGGTGTCGCCCGAAAGCTGCTCTTCGAGGGTCTTCAGGCGCTTGATCGAGCCCGAGATGGTCTTCCAGTTGGTGAGCATGCCGCCCAGCCACCGGTGGTTCACAAAGTGCTGACCCGACGCGCGCGCAGCCTCGGCGATCGGCTCCTGCGCCTGACGCTTGGTGCCGACGAACAGCACTTTTCCGCCTGCACGCACGGTTTGCTCGACGAAATCGAGCGCACGCGCGAAGAGCGGCACGGTCTGCGACAGGTCGATGATATGAACACCATTGCGCGCGCCGAAGATGTACGGCTTCATGCGCGGGTTCCAGCGGTGGGTCTGGTGGCCGAAGTGTGCCCCGGCCTCGATCAATTGCTGCATGGTGACGGTGGTGGCCGCCATAGTTCAATTCCTTTCCGGTTCGTCCTCTGGAAAGCTGGAACCTGTCGGCGGAGATCCCGGTCGGGAGCGCTTTGGGGCACCGGTATGTGATGCTTTCCATGTGAATTTCGTCAGAGCCGCGAACGTGATTCGCGCTGCGTTTCCAACGAGGGCGCGGCCTTAGACGCGCTGATCCACAAAATCTAGTGCAAACCGCATGGTTGGAACACAAGCGGAACAAATAGACTTGACGCGTGAGAACAGTTGGTGAACACACGGGCGGAACAAAATCGGAACCCACAGGGCAACACCCCCCTTACGCTTCGATGAACCTTGAAAGGACCAACGCCATGCTGCTTTCGATCTTTATCTCCGCGCTGTTCACGATCGCAGCCCTCGCTGCTGCGCTGAGCCTTCGCGACAGCTGGGTGCGCCTTTGTCTGTTGTACAGCGCGCTGAAGTCCGAGCGGGCGCTGCTCGACGCTGGCTTCGTGCCGCAGGTGGCGGCGCAAAGCATGCGTTTGCGCAGCGAGCCTTATCGGCGTCACTTTGCGCAGCGCGCGGCAACGAGAGACGCGACCGGCAAGGCTGCGGGGGGTTCTATTCGGGACGCGGGCTGAGTTCGGTCGCTTCGCGCGCACGGCGGCGCTTGATAACGCCATACTTGAACAAAGCGTAAGGCATTAACAGCAGGTAGGTCGCGCTGATCGCGGAAAGGGTCCACCAGGGTTCAAGCAAGAGCGCGGCAAAGACGAGAGTGAGGAGCGCGATCAGCCACAGGCGAATACCGCGTCTTGGTCGCACAGCGCCCCAGCTAAGCGTCGCCATGTTCGAGATCATGAGCGCGGCGATCGCCGACACCCACACTGCCATCAGCACCGGATCCCGAAAGAAATCGAGCTGGGTTTCCTGCCACAGATAGAACGGCGCGAAGGCAAGGCCTGCTCCCACAGGCGCAGGAACGCCGGTTAGAAAACCGGCGGATTTGTGCGGTTGGTCATCGGTATCTATCTGAGCGTTGAAACGGGCAAGGCGCAAGGCGCAGCAGATGGCAAAGGCCAGCGCCGCGAACCAGCCGAAGCGTTCCAGATCCTTGAGCGACCACAGGAACAAGATGATGGCGGGAGCCATGCCGAAGGACAGCGAATCCGCAAGACTGTCGAGCTCCGCTCCGAACCGGGACTGCGCGTTGAGCAACCGCGCGATGCGCCCGTCAACACCGTCAAGAACGGCGGCAAGCACCACGGCGAGGATCGCGTAAGACCACGCGCCATCAATCGCAAAGCGCACACCAGTCAGGCCAGAGCACAGCGCCGCCGCGGTGATCGCGTTCGGCAGCATGGCGCGCAGCGTGAGACCGGAACCGGCGCCGACGACCCGCTCGTCGTCCTCATCCTCTGCGGCCTTGGGACCGACGCGCGAGACCAGGTTTGCCCGGCTCTTGCGAGACGGAAGCCGACTCAAGTTGGAGACCTTGGCGCGAGGATCACTGGGCAATCCCCTCCAGCAATCCCTGGGAGCCAATCTCGGCCAGCACGGTTTCACCGGCAATGACCTTCTGGCCAAGCAGAATCTTGGGGTCAGTCCCGGCGGGAAGATAGACATCGACCCGGCTGCCAAAGCGGATCAGACCGACCCGCTGACCCTTGGCAACCGTGTCGCCCGGCTTCACGAACGGCACGATACGACGGGCAACCAGCCCGGCAATCTGGGTAAAGCCCACAAGCGCGCCGTCGCCGCGCTCGACCAGAATGTGCTGGCGCTCGTTCTCTTCGCTTGCCTTGTCGAGATCCGCGTTCATGAACTTGCCCGGCATATAGACCAGCCGCCGCACGGTTCCCGCAATCGGCGCCCGATTGATGTGCACGTCGAACACACTCATGAAGATCGAAACGCGCGTGACCGGGCCCGGAGGCAGCCCGCGCGTGCCCGAACCGTCCTCTACCTGAAGCTCGAGCGGAGGTTCGACGACACTGATCAGCGAGACGAGCCCGTCGGCGGGCGCAACGATCGCGCTCTCCGCCTGCGGAACAACGCGCTCGGGATCGCGGAAGAACGCGAAAACCCACGCCGACACTCCCAGCATCAGCGCAAACGCAAACACCCAGCCAAAGAACAGCGGCACCAGGCTTATACCCAGCGCAATGACGCCAAATTTGCGACCTTCGGGGTGGATCGGCGGCCATGACCAAACGGCATCGCCGCGCCCCTGATTATCAAGAATTTCACCTGCCATGCCTCCCACTTAGGACGCCCCCGCGCGCCCGGCAAGCAAGCGGGTTTGCATCGGGCGGGCATAACAGGTCCGCGAGCGCATCAACCGAGCCGCAGACGCTGCCCCCAGCGGCGCAACCCTCCTTGAATTCTCGGGTAAGCGCTTGGCTTGGTGCGCGCTGGCACGAAGCTCGCGGGCCGTTCGATGCTGGAGGCAGCCTCAGGCCGCTTTGCGCACAAACACCGCGCCAGCCGAATAGCCCGCGCCAAAGCTGCAGATAAGCCCGGTGTCGCCGGCGACCAGATCATCGCTGTTTAGGTGAAACGCGATGATCGAGCCCGCGCTCGACGTGTTCCCATATGTGTCGAGCACGGTGGGGCTTTCATCGGCATTCGCTTCGTGACCCAGCACGCGCTGCGCGATCAGCCGGTTCATGCCCGCATTCGCCTGATGCAGCCACAAACGCCGCATTCCCGCTGCGTCGATCTCGAGCCGCTCCGCTTCTTCAAGGATCATTTCCGCGACCATCGGAACCACTTCCTTGAAAACCTTGCGCCCTTCCTGGACGAAAAGCTTGTCCGGCGCTCCGGCGGTCTCCGGATGCGCGCGATTGAGGAAACCGAAATTATTGCGGATGTTGTTGGAAAAGACCGTCTTGAGCTTGGTGCCCAGAATGTCCCAGTGTTCCCTGGGCGCTATCGCCGCGTCCTCGACCAGCACGGCAGTCGCCACATCGCCGAAGATGAAGTGGCTGTCGCGATCGCGCCAGTTGAGGTGGCCCGAGGTGATTTCCGGGCTTACGACCAACACCGACTTGGCGTTGCCCGCGCGAATGTAGTCGGCGGCGGTCTGAAGGCCGAAAGTCGCTGACGAGCACGCGACATTCATGTCAAAGCCAAAGCCTTCGATCCCGAGCGCTTGCTGGATCTCGATCGCCATGGCTGGATAGGCGCGCTGCATGTTCGAGGCCGCGCACAGCACCGCATCGACATCTTCGGGGGCTCGCTCCGCGCGATCGAGCGCCTGGCGCGCGGCGATGACGCCGATTTCGGCCATGATCGAGAGTTCTTCGTTGGGCCGTTCGTCAAGGCGCGGACACATCGTGTCGGGATCGAGAATGGGGGCTTTGCTCATCACATGGCGCGCCTTGATACCGCTCGCCTTCTCGATGAATTCGACCGAGGAATGCGCCAGCGCCTCAACCTCGCCCGCTGCGATGGCATCGGCGTTGGCGGCGTTGTGGCGATCGACGAAAGAGTTGAAGCTGGCGACCAGTTCCTCGTTGGTGATCGTCTCCTCGGGCGTGAAGAGCCCGGTGGCGGAGATGACGGGACGTCCGGTCAATGCGATCTCGGTCGCGGCTTTGGTGGGTGCGGTGCTTGCCATGGGGCGCGGGCTTTAAAGCGGCGGCTGAAAGGCTTCAAGAGCGAGGGAGGCGCGAGCTGAGGATTGGAAGGTGTGATCACCGATACATCGGACCGTTTCCCGCATCCCAGCTCTCGCTACCCCGCCACCAAAGAGCCGGGGCGGAAGATCGCTCCTCCGCCCCGCCTCTTTTGTTTGGGGAATTGGCCTTGGCCAGCTTCCCCGCGTCAAAACGAGCCTGTGAGACCCAAGAAGAAGAAACGACCGCGGGGACTCACGGGACGCGAGAGGCTGCCCAGGAACGGCTCTGCGTCGAACAAGTTATTGACACCGCCGAAGACTTGGAGCCTGTCGGTCGCTTCGAACGTGATGTTGATGTCATGCTCAAATCCGTCACCAGTGTTCAACTGCGATTCGTCGAGCACACCTTCGTTCGATACAAGCACAGCTTGGCCATCGATAATAACCGCGTCTGTTGCGTCACCGTTTGAAATCTGGAGGCTCGAGTCTTCCCAGCGAGTACGCCAGCCGATGTTCAGGCGGTCGATTTTCCAGTTTGCGCTGAAGTTAACGATCCATTCCGGCACGCCAATAACTCCAAGCAAGTCGCTTTCGCTTCCCTGATCGACGATAAGCAACTGCTGCTGAAGGGGGTCGGTTTCGTCGGCGATGGTCTGTTGGATGACCGGATCTCCTTCGGTGAAACGCTCAAGGAAGCGCGTACCCGCGGCTCTAAGCATAAACATGCCCCAGTCCCCGTCACCAAATGGCGCATCGAAAGCATACCGAGCCTCAAAATCAACACCGCGTGCACGAAGCACTTCCAGGTTGATGTTACCGGACGTGAAGCCAACAATCGCGCCGCCGCGATTAGGGTCGCGTTCGATCGCATCGCAGAACTGGTTGTCTGTCGAAGGCAGGTCGACGCAGGCCTCGGCAATCTGCTGGCCCGTCAGGCTTCCAATCGCGTCCTCAATCTCAATGTCGTAGTAGTCGACAATAAGGACGAGATTGTCCAGCGCGCCGCCCAGTATGCCTCGGGGCTGGAAGATACCGCCAATCGTGAAGCTGTCGGACGTCTCTTCGGTCAGGTTGGGGTTGCCGCCATCGGTACCGGTGGAGAAGGCGGTGAGAAAGTTCGCGGAATCGAAACCTTCATCAACAAACGTCAGACAGTTTGCAACGCGATTGCTGGACCCGTTGTTGATGTTGCCATCATCGCACGGATCGGCATCCACACCAATCTGGGCCACGCCCTGCGGCGCATAGAGCTCGCTAATGTTTGGTGCGCGGATGGCACGTGAGAGCGTACCGCGGAACGTCAACCAATCCACCGGGCTGTATTGAGCGCCAAATGAGTACGTCTCTGTTGTGCCGATCGTGTTGTAATCGGAATAACGCCCTGCGGCCGTAAACTCCAGATTCTCGACAAACGGGATGCCACCAAGAACCGGAAGACGAACCTCTCCGAAGAGTTCCCAAACACGAATGGTTTCACCGTTCTCTGGCGAATCGAAAAGAGGAGCGTTCACGTTCTCAATCACACGGCCTTCGATCGATTCGAAGCTGTCGCGCGTGAATTGCGATGCATCGCGCCGCCACTCAAAACCGGCCGCGAAACCAACAGGGCCGCCAGGCAGTTCGAACAAGTGCTCGGTATCACCAGACAGAACCGCGAGAAATTGCTGCTGCTCAATGGTTGTGTCCTGATTGATGTCAACGAACGAAAACTCGAGCCCTTGGCCCTCAAAATCGCCAATCAAGTTGATGGGCGCGCAGGTACCATCGCCAATCTGGAAAGTCACCGGGCGGGTCCGACCGCTGACATCTACGCCATTGATGACCGTCCCTTCCTCATAAGTCGGCGGTCCACCAACCAGAAAGGGCTGGTTGGAAGGCGCTGGCACACCGGTTACTTCGGCGCGGCAGACGATATCTCCTACCTGCGCGTTGCCCTCGTTGATCTCGATATACTCATTTCCACGAAGGGCCGTTAGCGTGCCAGAGCCGCTTTCGAAATTGAATATTGGATCGGTGCCATTCACGTTGTCCTCGGTAAGTGCAACGGCGTCGATCGCAGTGAAGTAGCGGTCATTGATCCGCTGATTCCGTCCAGTATCATCGACCTGTGTACGGCCCCAAGTGTAGCTTGTTTCGAAGGTTACATTGCTGTCGGGTGAATCCCAGCGCAGACCCCCTGATGCGCGGATCGTTGAGCGCTCTATGTCGGTTCCGCGACCTGTGTCCGAAGCTAGGTTGTCCCTGGCGACGCCAGCGAACGAGGCGTCCAACTCGTCAAATTGGGACTGAAGCTGCGGAGTGAGAAATGGATTATCTGCGGCTAGTGTAAGGTCATCCGCGAACGGAATACCCGACGTGTCGGTTGTCTCTACGTATTGAAATTTCGCATCAGCAAAGAACGTGATGTTGTCAAAAATCTCGTAGTCGAAACCGGCCGCCGCGACGATGCGAGTCTGCTCGGGAATAAGAGTAAGCGTCGGATCGTTAATTGGGATACCATCGCCGCCGCTGGCGTTGAACGCGCTGGTCGATATACCCGGATTGTACGCGCGAAGCTCTCCGGTCTCCGGATCAATAATCTGCAGGATGGGAATGTCGGTTCCCGTGAAGGTCGGGACCGTGTCGGTCGCTGGGTTAAAGTTTGTCGCTACCTCGGGGCCGAAAGCGAGCCTATCGAACGGGAACCCATCGATCGCAATGATGCCTGATGTGCTGGAGACCGGAAGGGTGCGGTCTGGAATGAAGGCGTTTTCAGTCCCCGGAGCCAATCCAAGCTGCTCGTTGAGGAAGTCATTGCTTTGCCCAAAGGCCGCGCTTCCCTCTCCCGCCGCAAAATCACGATCACCCGCGAGAACGGAAGTGCTGTGCGAGTACTCGAGCGCGAAAACAGCGCTACCGCGTCCATCCTCAAAAGTGCCGCCACCAGCGATGGAGCCGAGGAACTCTTCTGCGTCCCCCTCGTCGCTGATGCCCGTTTGTAACCGAAATTCGAGACCGTCAAAATCGCGCCCGGTTCGAGTTATGTAGTTCACAACACCCGAGACAGCGTCTGCACCGTACACGCCCGAGGCGCCACCTGTGAGGATCTGCACTTCCCCTATAAGGGCCGTGGGTATCGCACCAACGTCGACGGTGGCTGTGCCCGCAACGCCCGGCACGTGGCGGCGACCGTCCTGAAGAACAAGCGTCCTGTTCGACCCAAGAGAGCGCAAGTTTAACGTACTCGCGCCCGAGAGCGCCAAACCTTGCGCGCTATCAAGGGTCGCAGGATCCGATCCTTGCAGCGCCGGAATCTCACGAAGCGTTTGTGTTATGTCGATTTCACCAGCTTGCAAAAATTGCTCAGCGGTAATCACCTGAACCGGGCTTTCTAAAGCGGTAGCCGAGTCCACCGCGATGCGCGAACCGGTTACGACGATCCTTTGCTCTTCTTCCTCTGCCTCGTTATCGCTCGTAATCGTCTCCTGCGCGCTCAGCGGGGTCGCCATCAAAGCAAGACCCGAGACTGACAACAACGAAGCCGACAAAAAGCCTTTCCGACCGTATGTGTTTGATTTGTAATTCATATTAGCCCCCTGTTTTTCCTTTCAAGTTTAGTCTAGTTCGACCGTTCTTCCCCTGTTGAAGCGAGCGCGCTGCCCGCTTCCTTTTCTGTTGAGTTCTGAGAGAATTGATCGCCGGCCGGCCCTGCGAGGGCCGCGCGAAATGTGCGTTTGAGCAGATACGGCTCGAGCACGCGGCCAACGGCGTAGATGGCGAAGAAGATGCCAGCGAACACCCACGCCGTCGTCGGCGAATGATTGCCTTCGACTTCGTCTTCGCGCCCCTCACGCGCCGCCTTGTCCTGATCTTCTTCGCCGGGTTGTTTGGGCGCAGGCGCGCCAAGAAGCTGGTCAATCCAGTGGAGTTCGATCACCTCATCGGCCTCGCCCTCGCTTTCGGCTTCCTCTTTTTCCTTCTCCGCCATTTCGGCAATAACGGCCGGCTTCTCGATTTCGTTGATCAGCCAGGCAAACCCGCCAAAGGCGAGGAACGCGAGAGGGGCAAGAAAGCACAAGAACAGCGCGGTGCTGGTGACATCATAGGCTAGATGCTTCGCGCCATCGTGATCGACGACCGAAAGGGTTCCTGCGGTAAAGGTGGCCAGCTTGTCCTGCGCGGCGGGATTCGTCTTTTGATAGGTCAGCGTGTCGCCCGAAATCGTGAATTCGGTGCCTTGAGTTCGCAGGAGCGGATCAAGCCGACCAAAGACCTCACTCGCCGCAAACGGTTCGTCGAGCTCGATCGAGCTCTTCACGCGCCAGACGCTATCGATGTAAGGCATTCGGACTTTCATGCACTCCACAATTCTTCGTTCGCGGACCAAAGGATCCACGCTCCCGCAAGCGCGGGTCGAACACGGGTCTCCTTGTTCTAAAAAGGCGCAAGATCGCCGCTATTCGGCGATCAGCGCGGCTTTCCCTGTTTTATTCAGCTGGTTCTTCTTGTTGCCCCTGCCCCTGGTTGTTCGGTGTGCCGGCAGCCCTCATTCGCTGCGCGGCGCCCTTGTATGATCGAAGCGCTTCACTGAACGGGAACAGCATCGTCTCACGGATATCCATCCGCCGTCCCCCATCCATGCCGAGCACTTCGGCTTCCCCATCGACACATGTGCCGAACACGCGGTCCCAGATGATCCAGGTCGCCGAATAGTTGCTGCGGGTTGCCTCATAGTCCTGCGAGTGGTGAACGCTATGATGCTCAACCGTGTTGAAGATGTAACGCCACCACGCCGGCGTGTTGAAGCGCACATTGATGTGCTGATAGATCGAAACGGTCATCCCGATCGCGCCCGCCAAAAGGAAGGCGCGCGGCAGAAAGTCGAAGAAGCCACCCACGCCAAGCCCGATCAGGAACAACTCGATCGGATTGCCAACCGCGCCCTTGTTGATGTTGAGCTGGGTTATGTAGTGATGCGGCGCGTGGGTCAGCCAGAGCGGGTACCAATTGTGCATCCCGCGATGCATCCAGTATTGCCCGAAATCGAAGATCATCGAGATCGCCAGCGCCTGAACGAGCAAAGGCATTCCCGTGAACCAGGTGAAGTCCTCCCACGAAAGCCAGCCCTGGATGGCGCCAACGATCACGCCGTCACCGATATAGTGATCGACCATGCGAAGGACGGTGTAGCCAAGCGAGACGTAGAAGACGTCGGTCGCGAATTCTTTCCAGGTCAGTTTCCAGCTGTCGTATCGCGGATTAACCCACTCAAGCCCGAGCAGAAGGACCCGAAAGCCCAGCCCGATCATGAACATGGTGGAGGCAACCACGAGGGAGTTGGGGCCCCAATAAACAAACGCCAGCATGGCGAAGAGGCAAAACGGCTGAAAATAGGTGAAGACGAACTGCTTGATCGGCCCACCTTCGACCCGGCCGATATTGTCCCAGCCGACGGTCACGGGAGCGTCCGCTCCGATCACTCGATTTCCGACCTGCACACCGGCCATGCTTGATCACCCCTGATCGACGGGCTTTTGGCCCAGAGAAACGAAGCCGCGCCAACCCGCTCAGGTGGTCGACACGTCCTGATCCCTCTCCCGTGCGCGTTTTTGTTCGTGCTTAGAGCCCAAGAGGTATCGATATTAAGGAAAGCGTCAAGCGTAACATTCCACAATGGCGCCGAATAGGAATCGATTTGTTGCAGATTTGACGCACTAACGAAACATTGTTTCAGGATTGCGATTTATCAATATAAGCTCGCCATCCACCAAGCGCAGTTATGTCTTCCGCCCCTTCGGTCGCGCGCGGCTCGGCGACAAACCCCTTAACGCTTGATCCGTCGGCCAACGTCACGGTCCCGATCGCGAGCGGGGCGGGCACTTCGGCGGTAAAGCTGCCAAATTCGGCGACCCCCAACTCGTAAACCTCAACCTTGATCGCCGCGCCCTCGTTCGAGTGCACCAGAGCGGGTTTCGGCGGGACACTGTTGGCAATCGCGTAGAGCCGGTAGGTCGGCGCGGTTTCAAACGCCCCGACGAACGTCGCATCGCGCGAGGTCAATTGCCAGTGGAGCGGCATGTCCTTCAGATGGGCACCAACAACGACCAGTTTCACGGTTTCCATTCTTCCCTCCAGATCGAGCGGCGGCGCAGGCGGCAAATTGGCCGCCTCAAGATAGGTTTCAGCGGCGTTGATCAGCGCGTGATCGCTGTGCGCAGGCCCTATTAGCGTAATGCCGAAGCCGGTGGCGTCCTCGCGCGCACCGGCGGGGACCGCGAGCGCCGCCATATCGAGCAGATTGACGAAATTGGTGTAACGCCCGAAGTGGCTGTTGAGGGCGACAGGCGCTTTCGCCAGCTCGCGAATGCGATAGGTCGTGCCCGTTGTTGGAAACGCCAGCAGATCGACCGCCTCCCACATCGCCTCGGCCTCGCGCTGGATTTCGGCGAGGCGGTACGCGCCCTTGAAAGCCTCGACCGCCGAAATGCGCAGCCCCGGCTCGACCACTTCGCGGACGACCGGATCGATAGCCTCGGGATTGCCGACAAGCAGCGTCTCAATCGCCGCCGAGCGCTCCGCAACCCATGGGCCTTCGTAAAGCAGTCGCGCCGCCTCGTTGAGCGGCTCGATGTTGATCTCGACCAGCTCCGCGCTTCGTACGAGGGTATCCAGCGCCTTGCCGTAAAGATATTCAGAAGCGGCGTCGCCAAACCAGGCGCGCTGGTCAGGGCGAGGGACGCCGATCCGCCGAACCGTCAGGCTGCGGTCTTCGAGCGGCCGCGAATACGGATCGTTCGCGTCGAAACCCGCCGCAACCTGATCGACCAGCCGCGCATCGGTGAGCGTGTCGGTCAAGACGGTGATGCAATCGAGCGTCCGGCACGCGGGCACAAGACCGCTCGTGCTCCAGCGGCCTTTGGTGGGTTTCAACCCGACCAGATGGTTGAAGGCCGCCGGCACGCGGCCCGACCCCGCCGTGTCGGTGCCCAGCGCAAAGCCGACGAGGCCTGCGGCCACAGCCACCGCTGATCCCGAACTCGACCCGCCGCTTACAAAATCGCGGTTGTAGGCGTTGGCAGGCGCGCCATAGGGGCTGCGCGTGCCAACAAGTCCGGTGGCAAATTGATCGAGATTGGTCTTGCCCACGCAGATCGCGCCCGCCGCGAGCAGTTTTTCGACGACCGGCGCCGAATTTTCGGGCGAATAGGCAAAGGCCGGGCAAGCGGCGGTCGTCTCGAAGCCGGCAACGTCGATATTGTCCTTCACCGCAAAGGGCACACCGGCCAAGGGAAGCGTTTCACCCGCCGCGACGCGCTCATCGACATTGCGCGCTGCGGCGATAACGGTCTCAGGTTGCGCGCGGCTGATCCAGACCTGAGGTTGCACTGCGTCGTAGGCCTTTATCCGAGCGATTGCGTCATGCGCAATTTCGACCGCGCTTTTTTCGCCACTTTGGACCGCCAAAGCAATCTCGGCGGGTCTGAGGCGGCTGAAATCGGTCACGCCTGCGGCCTCAGCGCCAGCATCGCCGCGCCCGGTTCCACCGGCTGGCGTTCCGCTGTGTAAAGCGCCTCGACCGTGCCGCTGATGGGGCTTTCGAGCGGGCTTTCCATCTTCATGGCCTCGATCACCGCGATCGTCTGCCCCGCTTCGACGCGGTCACCCTTGCCCACCAGCAATTTCCACACGCTGCCGCCAAACGGCGCCTCGATCAATTGCGCGCCCTCGGGGATATCGATCGCTGCGGCCTCTGCGCCGTCAACACCCACTTCAACAAGCTGCGAGACGCGGTCGAACTCGCCGCTCGCCTCCCAGGCGGCGCGCTCGGCGTCGAAGGCGGCCTGTCGGCGTCTCTCATAGGCCTCGATCGAAGCGGCGTTGTCGGCCAGGAAAGCGCGGTGCTCGGCCAGGCTGAAGGTGGACTGTTCGATCTGGATGGACCGCCGCCCGCTGTGGAAATCGCGGCGCCACTCGGTCAGCTCATCGGCGCTGACCGGGAAGAAGCGAATCTGATCGAAGAAGCGCAAGAGCCACGGCTTGCCCTCGATGAACGCATCGGTCTGGCGGTAAGTGTTCCAGACCTGAATGGTGCGCCCGAACAGCTGATAACCGCCCGGCCCTTCCATTCCGTAGATACACATATACGCGCCGCCAATCCCGACAACGTTGGGCGGGGTCCAGGTGCGCGCAGGGTTGTATTTGGTGGTAACGAGGCGGTGGCGCGGATCGACCGGCGTTGCGACCGGCGCGCCGAGATAGACATCGCCCAGCCCCATCACGAGATAGCTCGCGTTGAAGATCACATCCTCGACCGCGAGCGCGTCTTCAAGGCCGTTGATGCGGCGGATGAACTCGATGTTGTCCGGGCACCAGGGCGCGTCATCGCGCACGGCGCCCATATACTTCTCGATCGTCTCACTCGTCGCCGGATCGCGCCAGCTTAAAGGCAGGTGGACGATGCGCGAGGGGATCGAGAAATCGTCGAGATCGCCCAGTTTCTCCTCCGCCTCCAGCAGCGCGGCAAGCGCGCGCGGCTGGTCGAGCGCCTCGCCATCAAAGTGCAGCTGGAGCGAGCGGATGCCCGGCACGATATCGATCACGCCTTCAAGCCGCTGGCCTTCCAGCACGCTCATCAGGGCGTGCACGCGGATCCGCAACTCAAGATCGAGCACGATCGGGCCGTATTCGACAAGGATATTGCGGTCGCCCTGCTGGCGATAGACCGTGTGCGGGCGAGCGCCGTGCGCAGGGCTTTCGTGCAGTATGGGCGATAAGTCCCTGAATTCGCGCGCTGGCGAGCGATCGAGGCCGACCAGCACGAACTTGACCCGATTGCCGGGCGCGAGCTGACCGATCTTCCAGCGATCCTCGGCAATCACCACGAAGGGGCAGACAAAGCCGCCCAGCGAAGGCCCGTCCGGCCCCAGAATGATCGGCATATCGCCCGTGAAATCGACCGCGCCAATTGCGTAAGGGTTGTCGTGAATGTTCGACGGGTGCAGCCCTGCCTCGCCGCCATCCTTGCGCGCCCAACGCGGCTTTGGCCCGACCAGGCGCACACCGGTGCGGTTCGAGTTGTAGTGAACCTTCCAGTCCGCATCGATGAGCGCGGCCACGTCTTCATCGGTGAAGAAGTCGGGGGCGCCGTGAGGACCATACATGACCCGGACCGTCCAGCTGTCGGAAAAGTCCTGCGCAGCCTCGGGGGGTGCCGCCTCGCCGATCTCCTCACCCGCGAGATGCAGCGTGTCGCCCGCAACGAGGCATCGCGCGGCGTGCCCGCCAAACTGGCCCAGCGCAAAGGTGCTGCGACTGCCAAGGTAGGAGGTGATATCGAGCCCGCCTGCAAACAGGATGTAGCCGCGCGAGCCTCCGCCCGAGACGCGGCCAAGCGCCAAGGTCTGGCCGGCGGCGACATCGAAGGGCGCACCACGCGCCACCGGCTCGCCGTCCAGCCTCGCGCCGAAATCCGCCCCGGTCAGACACAGCCGCGCGGGCGCGTTGAAGACCAGCGCCGGGCCCGTAAACGTCACTTCGAGCCCCGCTGTGCCCTCCGGGTTGCCCAGCGCCCGATTGCCCAGCCGGAACGACCGGTCATCCATCGGCCCGCTGGGTGGCACGCCGACATCCCAAAGCCCCTGGCGTCCGGGCCAATCCTGCACCGAGGTCGCAGCGCCACCGGAGAGGACGCGGAAACTGGCTGGCGCGTAGGCGACGCCTTCCAGAAGCTTTGTGTGAACCTCCCCGCTCACGAACCCCGCATGGCGCACCACATCGCGCAGCCAGCGCAGATTGGTCTCTATCCCGCCGATCCGGCTGTCATCGAGCGCTGCCTGGATCGCTCCAATCGCGGCCTCGCGATCCGGCGCGTGCGCGATCAGCTTGGCGATCATGGGATCGTACCACGCGCTCACTTCGCTGCCCGGTTCGCACCACGTGTCGGCGCGGATTTCGGCGGGGAATTCCAGATTGGTGATCGTGCCCGTCGTCGGGCGGTAATCGAGCGCGGGGTCTTCGGCGTAAAGGCGCACCTGAACGGCGTGCCCGCGCGGCGCTGGTGGGCCGGCGTCGAGCATGGCGAAGTCGCCGACAGCGCCCCGGATCATCCACTCCACAAGGTCGAGGCCCATCACCTCCTCGGTGACGCCGTGTTCGACCTGGAGCCGGGTGTTCATTTCGAGGAAGTAGTATTCCCGGCGTCTGGCATCGAAGAGGAATTCGACTGTCCCGGCTGAGCGGTATCTGGCCCCCTGGGCAAGCCGCACGGCGGCGGCGATCAGGCCTTCGCGCAACTCGTCCGACAGACCGGGCGCGGGCGCTTCTTCGACCACCTTCTGGTTGCGGCGCTGGAGCGAGCAATCGCGTTCGCCCAAGGGGACAACGCGCCCCTCGCCATCGCCAAAGACCTGGACTTCGATGTGGCGCGCCTCAGGGATGAAGCGCTCCAGGAACACGCCGGCATCGCCGAAATTGCCTTTGCCAAGACGCACGACGCTTTCGAAGTTTTCGCGCACGGCGGCTTCGTTCTCGCACACCCGCATTCCTATACCCCCGCCCCCGGCGGTGGCCTTGAGCATGACGGGAAAGCCGATGGCGTTTGCCGCTCTCACCGCGTCTTCGGCGTCGGTCAGCAGGTCCGTGCCCGGTGCAAGCGGGACGCTGTTTGCCTCAGCCAGCGCGCGCGCCGAGTGCTTAAGGCCAAAGGTTCGGATATTCTCAGCCGTGGGCCCAACAAAGCCAATGCCGTTCGCGGCGCAGGCCTCGGCGAACTCGGCGTTCTCGGCCAGAAAGCCATAGCCTGGATGGATCAGGCCAGCACCCGTGGCTTTGGCGGCGGCGATGATCGCCTTTGTGTTGAGATAGCTTTCGGCAGCGGGCGCCGGGCCGACGCGCACAACCTCATCCGCTTGGGCCACGTGCAGGGATCCCGCATCGGCGTCCGAGTAGATCGCCACCGATTTGAGGCCCATGGCCTTGAGCGTCCGGATGATCCGTGTCGCGATCGCCCCGCGATTGGCGACAAGAACCGTATCGCGGTTCATCAACCGATCCACATCATGTGGTGATGATCATCCGCACGGGCGTGGGATTGAAACCGTTGCACGGGTTGTTGATCTGCGGGCAGTTCGAGACCATCACCACCACGTCCATCTCGGCGCGCACATCGACGGTGAGCCCGGCGGCGGAGATACCATCGACAATGCCCAAAGACCCGTCTTCCATCACGGGCACATTCATGAAGAAGTTTATGTTGGAGACGATGTCGCGCTTGGTCCGCCCTTCGGGCAGGCTGGCCTTCAGATAGTTCTCGACGCAGGCGTGCTGCGACTTGGTAAAGTGGCCATAGCGCAGCGCGTTGGATTCGACCGAGCACGCCCCGCCGATCGTGTCGTGATAGGCGACCGAGGTATCGGTGATGGTCATCATCGCGCGCCCTTCGTTCGAGCGCAGGATCGAGCCCTTGCGCAGGAACAGGTTGCCTTGGGCCGCGACCGTGTCCTGCGCGCTGTAGCGTTCGGTGTCGTCTTCTTCGGAGTAGATCAGCAGATCGACCGCCTGATTGCCTTCCAGATCGACAATGCGCAAAGTCTCGCCGCGCCTGACCGGATGGACCCAGAAATGGCGCGCGGGCACGGTCTCATCGTAGATGACTGCGCCGCTCAGGCCTTCGAGCGCCTTGTCACCAGCGGGGGTGTCGGTCGTCAGAGTGTCGGTGGTCACGTCATTCACTCCTTTAGCGGCGGTAATAGTCTTCGACATTGAGGTAGGCGCGATAGGCCTCGGGTGTGTGGTTGCGAACGGGGTCGTCTTCCGGCGTGATCGGCCCACGCCAGGCGGTGGCGCGCAGCGGGGTGACGGTCCATTCTTCGCGCGGGTCCATCACATGCGGGCAATTGGCGATCACCAGCATCAGGTCCATCTCGGCGCGCAGGATTACCTGACGGCCCGGTTCGAACGGTCCGATCTGCGGGGTGATGGAGCCGTCTTCCTCGATCACCGCGCCCTTGAACAGGTTGACGCAAGGGTGCACGTCCTTGCGGCCCAGACCGTGCTTGCCAACGCCCAGCAGGAAGCGGTCGCGCGTGTTCAGGAAGTAGCGCCCTTTCTTCTCACCCTTGCCATACTTGGCGCCGCTCAATTCCTCGTTCGACGCGCCGCAAAAGCCATCATGCGTCCCCGCCGTGTCCTCCAGAATACTCATCAGCACGCGGCCCATATCGGATAGGAACAGTCTGGCCTTCCCCTCACCAACGCCGAAATAGCCGTTCCACTGGACCTTGACGGTATCGGCGATATTGAGCCGCTCGGTCGGCATTTCGGCGTTGAAAATCTGTAAGCTGGCGCAGGCATCGCCTTTGAGGTCGATCAAACGCAGCCGCCCGCCGCGATTGATCCGGCGGATCGCGTAGCCGCCGGCGGCGATGGTTTCTTCCCAGATGAGATCGTCCTGCGAAACACCCTCGGGCAGATCATCCGCGCGAGGTGGCAGGATCGGCATGGATTCAACCAGTGTGCTGCCCAGCGAGCGCGCGTGCTCCTTGGCCGCGATCGGATCCGCGAGGGTTGGACCGGGCGAATTGGCCGTCACGCAGCGACTCCCTTTCTGGGCGTGGGTGTATCGTGACCCTGCTCATGCAGCGGCGGGAGAAGCGATGTGGTGGTTACAAGCTGCAACTGACGCACGCCGCGCACGCTGCGCAGCGCGTCGCACAGGTCTTCGAGGCGCTGGGCCGGACCCTGCACGAGCAAGACCTCAAGCGATTGATCGTTCTCAAGAAAGACGTGCTGGGAGGAGATGACCTCCTTCAGGAATTGCTGCTGTTTGCTCGCAAGCTGCTGGCGCGCGCCGCCCTGATCGCCGCGATAGACAAGCGTGATAGTGCCCGCGAGCATCTCTTCGGGGTGCCGTTCGGCCTGGTGGTCTGCCACTGCACGGCGGATGAGCTGGGCGATCATCTGCGAGCGCGAGGGCATATCGCGCTCTTCGACCATTGCGTCGAGATGCCGAAGGAGTTCGGCGGGAAGGCTCATCGATAGGCGAGCAAGACTGGCGGGATCGGATGCCATGGCGATTGTCCTCTCAGGTGTTATTTATTTTGTCAATCGTAATACCGGAAACAGGCTCAGGGCTGGTTGAAACCCCCGCTCCCGGATGTGTTTCATCAACTTGCGCGGCGGCGAGCCTGGCCTCTCTTGCGAGCCTTCTATCGAGCGTGAGGTCGTAGACGACCGTCGCGCCAAAGCGACCCGGCGCGTGCGGGTCGACGCGCGACTTGTCGAGTGTCAGCACCCGCGTGCCCAGCGAAAACGCTTCCTGAATATCGTGGGTGACCATCAGGATGGTCAGCGAATGCTCGCGCCACAGCCGAGTGATCAGCGAGTGCATGTCCGCGCGAATGCCGGGATCGAGCGCGCCAAAGGGTTCGTCGAGCAACAGGATCCGTGGGCGCTTCACCAGCGCCTGCGCGATGGCAAGACGTTGCTGCATCCCGCCCGACATCTGCGCGGGGTAGAGATTCATTGCATCGCCCAGCCCCACCGCCTTGAGCATGTCCTCGGCCTGCTCGACCGCCGCCTTGCGCCGTGCGCCGAACAGCCGTCCGGTGAAAGTGGCCTGTTCGCATTCGAGCCCGAAGATCGTGTTGCCCAGCACGGTGAGGTGCGAGAACACCGAATAGCGCTGAAACACGACGCCGCGATCGGGCGTGCATTTGGGCTGCAACGGTTTTCCATCGAGCGTGATCGTCCCGCGTGAGGGCGCGTCCTGGCCCAGCACCAGCCGCAAGAGGCTGCTCTTGCCTGCGCCCGATGGGCCGACCACCGAGACAAACGCGCCTTCATCGATGTCGAGATTGACGCGCTCGAGCACGATCTTGTCGCCGTATTCGACCCAGACATTACGAAGGGATAGCGCCGCGCTCAATGGCTTGGTCCCTGCGCCCAGGGGTAAAGGCGGCGGCTGCTTGTCGCGAGCAACCAGTCGATCGTCGCGGCCAGAACGGCAATCCAGACAACGTAGGGAAGGATCACGTCCATCGCGAGGTAACGGCGAACGAGAAAGATGCGATAGCCAAGGCCCACATCCGATGCGATCGCCTCAGCCGAGATCAGGAACACCCATGCCGGGCCAAGCGACAAGCGAAGCGCCTGAATGAGGCGCGGCATGGCCTGTGGCAACGCAAACCGCAGCATCAATTGCCAGGTGCTCGCGCCCAGCGTTTGCGCCTTGACGATCTGCTCGCGCGGGAGCGAGGCGATGTAAGCGGCCAGATCGCGGACCATGAAAGGCGCGATGCCGACCACGATCAGCGCCACCTTCGCGGTCTCGCCGAGGCCAAAGACGATGAACAGGATCGGCAGAAGCGCAATCGGGGGGATCACGGCGATACTCGTGACGGTCATCCCGAAGGTCGCGCGAAAGGTTGGCAAAACGCCGAGCAGCAACCCGACAACCAGCGCGCTGAGCGTCGAGATAAGCAGGCCCAGGCCAAGGCGCTGAAGACTGGCGAGAGTGTCGGACCAGAACAGGTATTCACCGGAAAGCTGGTCTTTCTCGAACACCAGCCCAGCCATCGCCTCCACCATCGCCGACGGCATGGGCGTGATCTTTTCCGCTGGATTGATCGCGTTGCGATCGGCCGCCACCACCACGTAGAGCAGGATCAAAATCAGGATCGGCAACAGGCCAAGGAGCACCTTGTTCCCGCGCCATCCTGGGCTCTTGAGCCAGTCCATAGCTCTCCTATCGCGCATGCCGCCCGAACCGGGGGCAGCGATCAGAGTTCGCCGTCCGCCGCCATCTGCATGTAGGTCGCGTCGAAGCGAAGCGTGATGTTGCTTTCATTGCCCAGCGTCTTGCCGCCGGGAAACTCCATTCCAATGGCTTCCGCTGAATTGGCGCCTTGGCCGAACAACCCTTGCGAGAAGCTGAAATCGCGCACCCGTGTCATGGTTTCGATCATCGCCTCATTGGACGTCGCGGCCACCGCCGCCGCCGGGTCAGCGTAGAGATAGGTCGTCTCCAGCTGACCCTCGAAGGTCTCGGTGTCCGTCCCCGCCAGCTTGGCCATCGCCGCGCGCGCGGCCTGTCCTTCTTGCGTGTCTTGCGTGATCAACGCCATGGTCTCGTACCAGATGCCCGCAAGCGCCTGGCCCAGTTTCGGGTTGGCTTTCAGCAAACCGGTGTCCACCACCAGCAGATCGACGATCTCGCCCGGAATATCCGCGCTGCTGAAGACAAGACTGGCCCCCGGCGTCGCTTTCATCGTCGCGAGTTGAGGGTTCCAAGCCACCGCGGCCGTGACGTCGGGCGAGGTGAACGCGCTCGCGATGTCCGCGTCCGAAGTGTTGACTGTGTTTACATCGACCATCTTGAGGTCCGCGCTTTCGAGCGCGCGCGCGAGCAAATAATGCGATACCGAAAGCTCGACCAGATTGACCTGCTTGCCTTTGAGTGCAGCCATGCTGTCTGAGCCCTTCAGCAAGATACCGTCATTTCCGTTCGAATAATCACCCACGATGATTGCACTCGTGTCCTTGCCGCCCGCCGCCGGGATCGTCAGGGCGTCCATGTTGGCAACCGTCACGCCATCGAGCTGGCCGGCGGTAAATTGGTTCACCGATTCAACATAGTCGTTGACCTGCACGAAGTTGATTTCGATGCCGTATTTCTCTTCCCACTTGTCGACGATCCCCGCTTGATCGGCGTAGGGCCAAGGCATCCAGCCCGCGTAGATCGACCAGCCAATGTTGAACGTGTTACGCTCAAGCTCGGCCTCGTCAGGCGATTCAGAACACGAAGCCAGAGCCATGGCGAAGCCGATCGTCACAAGGTAGAGAAGGCGGCGCAGTGCAGTCACCATGAATTGTTTCCTTTCGCGATCGCAACATCGCGCTATTCGACCGCGGTGTCCATCGCAAAGTTATTACCGTTGTCATCTCTGGTAATATCCATATGCTGCGTCCAGGGCCTTGCGCCAAGCCAAGGCTTCCAAAATCAAGATGTCCGGGAGGGCGTGCCTCGATATGCGAAAAGCGCTGCGTAAGCGGCGGCTCACGCCGGGAGTAAACTGATGAGACGAACGCTCGCCCTGCCCTTTTTCCTCGCTGCCAGCGCCTGTGCCTCCGAACCCGCGCCCCCTGATCCCGGCAAACTTGCTTTCGACGAAAAGGTCATCGAAGTGCCGGGCTTTGTCGACTTCCTGGTGATCGATGGAGATACGGTATGGGCCACCAACGCGACCTCGCGCGAAGAGGGCATGGTTGAACAATGGTCGACCGACGGCAAGATCGCCTCGGTAGCCATGCCGCGCCCGTGCGGCACCATGGCGCTGGCTGAGGGCTTCATCTGGCAAGCCAGCTGCCCCGAGCTGAAAGTCTACAAGATCAATACGAAAACCGCCGAGATCGACGCAATTCTCGACACCGGCCTCGCCGAGCCACGCGGCGAAACCAATGTGGTCTCCGGCGCGGGCTCGGTGTGGGTACCGACCGACGCTGATGGCGTGATCTCGCGCATTGATCCAACGACCGACACCGTGATCGCCGCTATCGAAACCGCGCCCGGCACATTCTTCCTTGCCTTCGGCGAGGGCGCGCTGTGGGCGGTGGCCAGCGAAGAAAGCCTGCTCCAGCGCATCGACCCGGAAACCAACGCGGTCACGGGCTCGGTCAAGCTCGGCGCGCAGCCCGGCTTCCTCACGGCTGGCGAAGGCGCGGTCTGGGTTCAGGAACAGGGTGATGGGACGGTCGCCAAGGTTGATCCCGACACCCTCGAAGTCATCGCACGCACCAAGGTGGGCGACAGCCTGCTCTACGGCGATATCGATGTCGCTGATGGCAAGGTCTGGCTGCGCACCACCGAGGACCAGACCTTTGTAGTGCTCGAAGCCAGCACCGGCGAGATCATCGCCCGCGTGGGTCGCCCCGAAGGCAGCGGCGCGATCCGTTATTCACCCAACGGCGTATGGACGTCCGCGCATGATGTGGATTCGATCAATTGGTGGACGCCTGCTACACCAGCGATCGAATAGGGCCATTGCAAAGCCCCTGATTGAATCGCGGGGCGAGGGATCGAACAAAAGGAGAGCGCGGCATGTTTCTTCGCGAAATGGGAATTGTTCCAGGGGGCGAGGCCGACAGATCCTCTGCAAGCGGACACGCATCGCTCACCAATCTGAGTCCCCATCTCGCCCGGCGTGGTTTTCTGGGCGGTTCGGGTGTCTTCGTGCTCGGCCTGACTCTGGCTGGCTGCAATTCCTACGTCGAACCCGAGGTGGACGCCGATGCGTTCGATCTGGGCGATCCCGGCGCAAGCCCACTGACCGAGGTTAAGGGGGGCGACGCAACGCCCTCTTTGTGGATCGCGATCGAGGAAGACGGCACGGTCAAGATCACCTGCCATCGCTCCGAAATGGGCCAGCAGGTCTGGACCTCGATGGCGCAGATCGTCGCTGATGAGCTTGAAGCCGACTGGGACAAGGTCGCCATCGTCCAGGCCGAGGGGCATGAGCGCTACGGCGATCAGAACACCGATGGCTCGCGCTCGGTGCGCTACAATTTCCACCGCCTTCGGACCGCAGGGGCGGCCATGCGCCAGATGCTGACACAGGCCGCCGCGCTGTTCTGGGAAGTCGACGCGTCGCAGTGCACCGCTGAGGCGGGCCTTATTCGCAACACGGACAGCGGCGAGACGCTTTCCTACGGCAACCTTGCCGAACTGGCGGCCAAGCTCCCGGTACCCGCCGAGGACGCCGTCACCCTCAAAGAGCCGGAAGAATGGCGTTTCATCGGAAAGGAAGTGCCCTCACTTACCATACCCAAGATCACACGCGGCGAAGGCGAATTCGGGATCGATGTCGATGTGCCCGACATGGTCTACGCGGTTATCGCGCGTCCACCTCAGGTCTTCGGGCGCGTCGGCAGCGTCGATGAAACCGCAGCTCTTGCAGTGCCCGGCGTGCTGCAAACGGTGCGCTTGCCCGATCCCAGCCCGCCCGCTCTGTTTCAACCGATGGGCGGGGTGGCGGTGATCGCCAAGGACACATGGGCGGCCATTCAGGGGCGCAACGCGCTCAAGCTGGGATGGCGCGATGGCCCGAACGCGGCCTATGATTCCGATGCGTTTGGAGAGGCGCTGAGAGCAACCTCGCGCCGCGAAGGCACAGTCCGGCGCTCGCGCGGCGATGTTGACGCGGGCCTTGGCGCGGCAGCGAAGACGATCACGGCCGAGTATTACGCCCCCCATCTCACCCAATCGCCCATGGAGCCGCCCTCGGGCACTGCGCGCTGGACCGACGATAGGCTGGAGTGCTGGGGCTGCGTGCAGGATCCTCAGGAAACGCGCAACGCCCTCTCCGAGGCTCTTGGAATTGATAAGGAAAAGATAACAGTCACGCCAACCTGGCTCGGCGGCGCGTTTGGCCGAAAGTCCAAGCCCGACTTCATGATCGAGGCCGCGCTGCTGGCGAAGGAAGTCGGAAAGCCGGTCAAAGTGACCTGGACGCGTGAAGACGATGTACGCCACGGCTTCTATCACGCGGTGAGCGCGCAGAGGATGGAAGCAGGCCTCGACGAAAGCGGAAACTGCACCAGCTATCTGCACCGCACGACCTTCCCATCGATTTCTTCGACTTTTGCCAACGGCGTCACAAGCCCCAGCGCCGGCGAGCTCGGGCTAGGCGCGACCGACGTACCCTTTGCGATACCCAATCTCAGAGTGGAGTCGGGAGAGGCCAGAGGGCACGTTCGCACCGGGTGGCTGCGCTCGGTCTGCAACGTCTTCCACGCCTTCGCGGTGCAGAGCTTTGCCGGCGAGCTGGCCCACGCGGCGGGCAAGGATCAGAAGGATTACCTGCTCGAACTCATTGGGCCAGACCGGATCATCGATCCGGCATCCGAGGGCGCGGAATACGGGAATTACGGAGGCTCGTCCGAGGAATACCCGATCGAGACCGCGCGCCTGAAAGCTGTCGTCAACAAAGCCGCCGACATGGCCGGATGGGGCCGCCAACTGCCCGATCGACACGGTCTGGGAATTGCGGTGCACCGGTCCTTCCTGGCCTACGTCGCGACGGTCGTTGAGGTTGAGGTTAGCCCGGAGGGCGACCTCGCGATACCGGGCGTCTGGGTCGCGCTTGATGCGGGCACGGTCATCAATCCGCGCCACGTGCGCGCGCAAATGGAAGGGGGCACGCTTTACGGCCTATCCAACGCGCTCTACGGCGAAATTACGGCCAAGAACGGCGCGATTGTGCAGGACAACTTCCCCTCCTGGCGTCTGATGAAGATGGCCGAAGCGCCGCGCGCCTTTGAGGTGGAGATCATCCGATCGAACAAGCCGCCAGCGGGAGTAGGCGAACCGGGCACGCCCCCCGCCGCGCCCGCGCTCGCCAACGCCATATTCGCAGCGACAGGGACGCGTCTTCGCACCCTGCCATTGATCGGAGCGCGCGGTTCGCGCCTGCCTCTGTCCAGCGAAACGAACGCCGACACCCAAATCGCCTGACCCGAGGAGAAAGACATGGCTATCAAGCTGAAGATCAACGGGCAGGAACAGCCGGTTGACGCCGCGCCCGGAACACCGTTGCTGTGGGTCCTGCGCGACCACTTGAAGATGACCGGCACCAAGTTTGGCTGCGGCGTCGCGCAATGCGGCGCGTGCACCGTCCATATCGATGGCACCCCGACGCGGTCTTGCGTGCTGCCGCACGACTCGCTCGAGGGCGCTGAGATCACCACGATCGAAGGTATTGAGGGCCGCGCAGCCGAAGCCATTCGCGAAGTGTGGATCGAGGACAACGTCCCGCAATGCGGCTATTGTCAGTCCGGGCAGATCATGGCGGCCACCGCTCTGATCGCGGAAAACGCCAACCCAAGCGACGCCGAAATCGACGCGGCCATGACCAACCTGTGCCGCTGCGCGACCTATATGAGCATCCGCCGCGCGATCAAGAAAGCGGCCTCAAAGGTCTGAACGCCGCGCAGCACTGCCCCAAGGGGGGCAGAGACGTTTCAAGAAGCGGCTCTGAGAAAGGGTCAGGGCTTGAATCGAACCGGAAAAATAACCCTTTGATATCAATTCTGTTCTTGGAATGAGCGCGAGGCTTCCCCCACACTCTCCCCCACATTTTCGTTCATTTAACGGTGGTTCGGTTCAGCGTTTTGACCAAAAAGCTGAATAAATGGGCGGTTCGCGGAGCGCCTGAGCGCAACATAATGGCACGTTCTGACACTGTCCAATTGCGAGCTCGCGGCTTGGTCGGTTTTATGCCCGACACCGCTCCACCAGTCGATGTAAACTGGCTGTCGTGATGCGCGTTGCCTTGCCGATCTTGACCGTTTCGAGTTCGCCACAGGAGATCAGCTCATAAAGCTTTGTGCGCCCGACACCGATCATGCGGGCAGCGTCATTGACCCGGACGCAGATCGGCTCGACAGATTGATTGCCGATCATTCCGCCGGTTCCTCTTCACGATAGTGCGCGGGATCGGCAATCCAGCGATTGATGGCAGACTCGTACCAGCCTGCGCCATGCACACTGATTTTCACCTGTGACGGGAAAGTGCCTTCGGCGATCTTGCGATAGATCGTGGAGCGGGAAAGGCCGGTGCGGCCGAGCACTGTTTTCAAACGGATGATGCGTTCTGTATTGGACATTGGGCGTTCTCACTTTGACATTGGCAGCCCCTCTACGGAACATAATGAGAACTTTTTGTTGCGACGCAAGGGTCAGTCCGAGTTGGGATTCGAGCTAATCTTCAACGATTTGGACGATTTGAAACGATTATGGACGATTTGGGATTTTTGCGGACAAACCGTTCCGATGCCCTCGGCTCGGAAGGTTTCTTCGCTCCACCCGATTTTGCGACAGACATGCGCTTATTTGCGACGGCGACGACGAATTTCCGCGCCAATGTTGCTCGATTTTGCGCGAATCCGGTTAGATATGTACCGCTAGCCCTATCCTTGCTGATTTCCCAATTTGCATGAGCGACAGAATTATTTGCTGTCGAACCTGGCCGCCCGCAATTACTGAAACTGGGCCAATTGCGGACGGTCCGGTTTTGCGCGATAAAAGGCCGAAAGCCGACGTTCTTGCCTTGCCAAGTTCAGCCGAGATACTCTTCATATCTACACAATCGCGCGACCAGTGCATTACCTGCGCAGTCTGCTTGCGCTTAACCTTCACAGTATCCATTTCTTCCTAATGCAAGGGCCTGAGAAATCGTACATATCGCGGCGCCTCAAGTACGAGCTTAACGGCGAACCGCACGAAATGAGCGATCTCGATTGCGCGCATCATGCGCGCTCGATCGTGCTTCTGGGAGAACCCGGCCTCGGCAAGAGCAAAACGCTAAAAATGATGGGCGACGAGATCGGCGTAACGCCAGTCCGTGCCAGCACCCTCTCTCACAGCAGCTCCCCCGCATCTTTTGTGGAAGGCGGCGTGATCCTTGTCGATGGGATCGACGAATTGGCCTCGCGTAAAGACGGCGATGCGCTTGAGCTAGTTTTCGCTCGTCTTCGCGAGTCCGGTGCATCGCGATTTGTTGCGGCTTGCCGAAGCAGAGAATGGACCGCATTTGCCGCGCGCGGAGTCGAATGGGCACAGCCGCTGAGTTGCCGCTTAAGCCCCTTGGAGTGGACTGAAGCGCTGGAGTTACTGCGCATTGAATGCAGCAGCGTCGAGCCGGAGAAGGTATTGAACCATCTCGACAACGTGGGCTTGGCAGAGCTTTATCAAAATCCATTGACCCTTTCATTGATCGGCAGCGTCGCGAGCAAAAGAACCGGATTACCTAGAACACGCGGAGAATTGTTCGACCTTGCCACGGCACAATTAGTTGTCGAGCACGACCCCGAACGGGCGCCGAGTGCGCTCGCAGAACTCGACCTTGAGAGCGCTTTGGATGCTGCGGGAGCAGCCATGGCGGCCATCCTAATTGCTGGTCTCGAAGCCATAGCAGACACAGGTGCTGTGCCCTCGGCGCAGTACGAGTTGGCTCTCGGCGATATCGCCAAGCTGCCTTTGGCGACTCATATCTCAACTGTCTTGAGCTCTAAGCTGTTCGTATCGATTGGAGTTGGTAAAGCCGCACCGTTGCACCGCGTTATCGCTGAATTCTTAGGCGCACGTTGGTTATCGAAAACTTGCCGAACTAAAAGGGTGCGCCGGCGATTGTACGAGGCATTGACGCCTGGCGGCAATGTACCAGCGAGTTTGCGCGGTTTGCACGCTTGGCTTGTGTATCATGATGATCGTTTTGCCCAGGCAGCTATCGATACAGATGCGTACGGTCTCATCAGGCATGGTGATGTTTCGCTCTTGTCCGACACAATGGGTCGTTACTTGCTGGATAGCCTTGTAGCGCTTGGCGAGAAGAGTGAATGGTTTCGCGCATCGGATTGGGGTAGTGCCCCCCTTGGCGGATTGATGCGCAAATCCCTCGCCGACCCTGTTCGCGAGCTGATCTGTTCTGAAACCATACCGTTTCACACTCGTAGTCTGATAATTGAGAGTCTCGCCGGCACGCAATTGGCGCGAGATCTGCGACCTGAGCTTGAAGAGATTCTCGCCAATCGAGCCTTCAGTTATCATGAACGTGCGGAAGCTGTAGATGCACTTTTCGACTTCTGGGATCAGCCAGAGTTAGCAGAAAGGCTGCGAACCCTATCGAATCTGGGTGATGAGGATTCGACCCGGATCGCGCGCCGCCTATACGAAAAATCGACTTCTGCGTTTCCGAGCGAGTTGATTGTCAGGGTTATTGTTGCAGATTTTGGCCTACTCGCCTCCCCTTGGCCCAAAGTGAGGGATCAACGATCGCGCACACTGCGATGGAGTGAGCCACTTATTGAGCGCATACCCGCAGCCTCGGCTCCCAGCATTCTTGATGGGCTCGCCGCTTATATCGGGATGGATCCAAATCTTCATTGGTCGCTGCGATCTGACTTTGCGAGGATCATGGCAGGGCTTGTAGCCATATCGCTCAACACAGGTCATGCGGGCAAAAACGATGCCGCTCGCATATGGTCCTGGCTATCAGCGATTGATCGTCTGGATAGGGATCGCAGTGATGATATCGGCCCCCTTATTGAAGCGCTGAGAAATGCCGAAGACGTGCGTCGAGCCGTTCAGGACTACGCTCTCAAAGTTCCACTGTCGGAGGAAGAGCTTTGGCGCGCTGAATACGACCTTGCGAAGAACCATGTCGGACTCATATCGTATCCGGGCGATGCGCAAAGACTGTTGTTCGAGTGTGACTATTCCAATCGCCTTCAACCGGCTGTCCGTCGATACTTCAAAGATTGTCTTCGGATAGCTTACACAGCTGATGCGGGCGATTTGTCAGAAGAGGCGAATGCATTTGTCGCTCGGTTTGTGTCAGGCGATGAAGAATATGAAGCGTTCCTTCGCAAGCTGATCAATCCACCCAAGCAGGACTGGGAAAAGCGCCAAGAGAAGGAGGCTGCGAAACGAGCGCGTGCGCGCAGGGTCGCTAGAGAGTGGCGGCGGAGACGCTATGGTGAGGATGCTGCCGCCCTGCGATCAGGTGACGTAAATGCTCTTTTCAAACCAGCGTCGGTTTACCTCGGCAGAATAGGCAACGAAAGTCACGCATCCGATCCGAATAAGCGGGTCATCGAATGGTGTGATGAAACAACTGCCGACATCCTCTTGGTGGGTTTAGAAACTTTTCTCAAAGCGAGCTTACTACTCGACCCGAAGGCGGTATCCAACAGCCTAGCGTCGGGTGGGTACTGCCGATGGCGCTATGTGGTTTATGCGGCGATGGTTGCCCGTGAGATCGCTGGTTGCGGGTATGAGGATCTCGCCCAAGACCGCCGCTTCGCGATGCTAATGGTGTGTCATGACGAGGGATCTTATGCTCTCAACCACAAGTTACTGGGTCAAGCCCTTCAACGCCTGGAAACTGAAACAATCGGAAATCCTAAAGAGCGACAAGCTTTCATTGATGAGTGGCTTGGGCCTTCCATCGTGGCCAATCGGCGGCATATTCCTGGCCTTTACATGATGGCACGGAAACCTGAATGGCGCACCGCTGCCATACCGCTTGCAGCGAAGTGGTTGAGTAATTGCCCCGATATTGATGCAGTCACAGAGCTTGAGCTTATCGACATCTTAGTCTCTGCAAGCGAGCATAAGGCTCTCGCTGATATTGCGCGAGCGCGCGACGAACGCGTTTTTCCCGACATCGACAGAATGCTGACATGGTTGGCGATTGATATCATGACGCGCTTCGATGAAGTCGAAGATGCGCTCGGAACTCTCGCCACCGACCATCCTGATTTTCTTTGGTTTTTGCGCAATCGGTTCCAGCCTGAACGTCACGGTCCGCTTGGCTGGACAAGCGTCGATTCTGCAGCGTGGATCATTGATGCATTTCGTACACTCTGGCCGCATGAGAGATTGGAAGGATCAGGTTCGGGAGACTGTAACGGTTACGATGCGACTAATTTCTTAGAGGGGCTGATCGACCGTATAGCCGGAGAAATTGAGCCTGCTGCTATCGGAGCACTTGGATCACTCGCCGATGCACCAACCGATAGCTACACTCCAAAGTTGCGCCTCGCCGAGGCTAGCCAGCAGCAAGCAGTGGCCGGGCGCTTGTTTGTACCGCTTCCTCCCCAAGATCTAAGCGAGCTTCTGGCCGACGGCCCGCCTGCCACCGCAGTTGATCTCAAAGTCTTGGTGCTGGAAACGTTAGAAGAAGCGCAGGCCGCCATACGTGGCGATGACCTCGACACTGTCGATCTTTTCTGGACCGATGAAGGCAAACCGCGGACAGAAAATGAATGCCGTGATCGACTGGCTGGGCTGATCTCTCCAAAGCTTGAGAACTATAACGTACTCCGAATGACGGAAGCCGATATGCCTGCCGGCAAGCGTGCTGACCTTGCTTTTGCTATCGGTCAGATTCAGCTTCCTCTCGAAGCAAAGGGGCAGTGGCATGACGAGGTTTGGGACGCCGCCGAAGGGCAACTTGCTGATCTCTATTTGCGCGATTGGCGCAGCAACGGCCTCGGAATTTACTTAGTATTTTGGTTCGGCGACGTACCGAGTGCAACCGGCCGGCGCCTTAAATTGCATCCAGACGGTGATCCAGCTCCGCATGATACCAGCGCAATGGCTGACATGCTGCGCTATCGCCTTCCTCCAGATCGCCGCAGAGATATCACGATAGTCGTGTTGGACTGCAGAAGGTAACTTACCTTTTCAGCCTCTCCCCGTGACGAGCAGATTCCGCCTTTTTTGGAGCAACGAAAAAGATCGTGACGCTCGCTTCGAATAGTGACACAAATCTCATATGTCATTCATTTGGAAAATCGTCCGGATTTCCGTGCTTTATATTGCGAGCTTTTTCGCATGCATAGTAATCGCCGCGATTGGGTTGGGCGCCTTTCCTGAGGGCATCCAAACGTTCTTCGCCCTTCTTGGGCCAATCGGTTTCGTGTGGTGGTACGAAAAGCGCAGATTGGTAAAAAGGCATCCGGACAAAACCGCTCAGCATAAGCAAGTCGGACACCAGCCAGCTCAACTCTTGCGAAAGCGGCAAATCCGCACTGATCGGTACGAAGAACAGTCGCGATCTCGAGATAGCAAAACTGCGCAGCTAACAACCGAAGAAGGTGGGAATGATAGTCGAGGTATCAACGGAACGAAGGAAAACCGTGTTTCGGAGCCATCTCGAACGCAAGAGCTTCGCCAGAAACTTTTTGGTGACGATACGTCGATTTTCGACCCGAAAAACACCGAGCGCGTGGCTGAAATTGCGTCTCGGAATTTGACATCCAAGACGGACGGCGATGTAGCGAAGACCGAAGCTTCCACGAGGAAAGGTTTTGGAAGGGTTCCAGAGAGTCCGCCTGTCGAAAGTTCGGATCAGCCGAAGGCAGGCGTTCATCCTGCAGTGTCAGAGAACGCAAGACCTAAGAATGAAGATCGGGGCTATTCACGCATCGAGGAACTGCGTCACAAGCTTCTCAAAAAAGAGGCAAAGGCAGAACAATCGTCACGGCGGCCGACACCTCGAAGTGCCCGAGGCTGGATACCTAAGGGGCAAGCCTTACAATTTGCAGGCCGGGTGATCGATGGCATGGTCTACTTTGGCACTCCTCCAAAAGTAGGTTCCTCGTATTATCGCGAACCGTGCCGAGCCTACATCGATCCTTCCCTTTCGGTAGCGAAATCTGGTGAAGACCGTCACGGCACACAAATGTCGTATTGGCCCGGATATTCTAACATCCCCGCTGTATGTCGAGCCACCTATCTCGATTGGCTGAGTTCAGATCGCTCTGATGGGTCTGTCAACGTCGGCTACATGTTTATATTCTTTTACGGGCTGGAGCGACGTTTCCTCCTTGATAGCCCTGATGACTTTGAAAAGCAGCAGATCATAGCGGAAGTGCGGCGCTTGAAAGCGTTGTTTGGCGATAACTATTCTGCCCAACGGTATCTTGGTGAGTTTCTTGACCTTGCCAGTGTTGCCAACATGCAAGGCGTCTCCGTCGATGATGACGAACTGAAAAATTCGATACTGGAGAACCGCAGCTGGGATCTGCCGGTTGCCCTGAAAATCGTTCTTGGAACTCTGATTGTGAATGACAGCCCAATCAACGCTGATTGGATGTACCTTTGGTTCGTCTGTCACCCTGAAACCCGCTTGCGGACCCCAGCGAAAAGGTGCTCCGACGAATTCAGGGCGTTATTCCAGCACAAGTTTTCTGCGAAGTATCCCGAAGGGCTAAAGGTCCGAAAGCCTAAGCGGAAACTCAAACTACAATACCGTGCGGCGTCAGGAGAGTTTACGGGGGACTTCACTCCTTCAACTGGCCAAGCGGGCGACACTCAAATCCCTGATGTCTCAGAAGTTCGATCCCCATTACAAAAAGCGCAGAAGATCGCAGATGAGGCTATAGATGAACTCGACAAGTTCAGCCGATATCTTGGACGAAATCCAGATGGCCGTGGGAGCATAGAAGCACAGGCGCTGTTACCAGCCGAGCTTTGGGGTCTGTTCCCGTCAGAAGAGTTGGAAGAACTCAAGGAATGGGCGCGCGAACAAGTAGCCGAAGGCGGGCTGGTCCCAGCACTTGATGTGATCGCGCGCCTAGAAGGGGAAACGCCGGAGAAGCTGGGTAAGCGGAACTTGACTGGCGCAGCAGATGCACTCGCCCGGATCGGCTTCGGTATGGCTCCCGACCCAAGATTTTCACTGCGTGGACCGAAGATCGACGAACCAGTCGTGATCTTCGAACTGGGCGAGCCGGTCGAACAGCTTGAAGAGGTCTCCCCGGCCTATCGGACTGAATTGTTCGAATTGGCACTGGCAACTTTCGTTGCACATGCTGACAGCAAACTTGTGGAAGCGGAACGCAGGTCACTGCGTGACAAGGTCGAGACAACCACTGGGCTGAAGGAGCTGGAGCGAAAGCGTCTCTACGCCAACCTCGACTGGTATCTCGATGTTCCACCAGACATGTCATGGCTGCGGAGCAAGCTGAAAGATGCGGACGCTGAGCATCATCTGGCCTTGCGCGCTGCGGTAGTCGCAATCGCGCACGCTGACAGCGTGATTCAGTCTGAAGAAGTGGCTTGCATCGAGGAGATCTACAAGGCTCTGGGAATCGATGCTGGCCTCGTTTACGCCGACCTCCATGCTGGCGACGTGCCAGACGGCCCTGTTCGCGTCAAAGCCGCCGAAGCTGAAGCAACAGGCGAACAAATACCGGACGAGCCGAAAGCCAAAGCCGCTTCGCTCGATGCAGCGCGTATCGCCGCTATTCGAAATGACACCGAGCGCGTTTCAAGTGTTCTGGGCGAGATATTCTCGACCGACGAAGACGTGAGCGACGAGGCCATCGCAGCACATGCTCTTCCATCGTCAATGGCTGGCCTCGATCCCAAGCACGCAATGCTTGTTGAGGAGATAATCCAGCGCGAACACTGGACCGACGAAGAGTTTGACGAGATCGTCTGCAAGCAAGGCCTCATGCCGTCTGGCGCGCTTGAGGTAGTCAACGAGTGGGCTTTCGATAAATTCGATGGGGCCCTGCTCGATGAATATGACGGATATGACGTGTCGCCGGACATAGCCGAGGCACTGAAGGCCAAGATCGCGAAGGGGGAATAATTCATGTCGAGACTGAAACCGCGCGAACGCGACGCTATTGTGCAGGCGCTACGGGCAGGGGTTGTTCCCAAATTGGGGCTTCGGCACATCCAGGTCGGACGGGCGCGTGAGATCGAAGAACTCGTCAAGGACATGGACCGGATCGCCGATGGCGGCTCTGCAATTCGCTTTATCATCGGCGAGTATGGCTCCGGCAAGACCTTCTTCATGAACCTCATCCGGCTTGTGGCGCTCGAAAAGGGACTGGTCGTCATGTTTGCCGACCTTGCCCCGGATCGACGCATCCACGCGACCGGCGGGCAAGCGCGGGGCCTCTACGCGGAGATGGCGCGAAATCTTTCCACCCGTACCAAGCCAGATGGCGGTGCATTGTCGAATGTTGTCGAACGGTTTGTCAGCCAGGCCCAGCACGATGCCGAGGCACAAGAACAATCGACAGACGAGGTCATTCGCCAGCGCCTTGCTCATTTCGAGGAGCTGACAGGTGGCTTCGACTTCGCGCAGGTGATCCGCCGGTATTGGGAGGGACACGAAACCGGCGATGAAGAGCTACAATCGGCAGCGATCCGCTGGCTACGTGGTGAATTTGCGACCAAGACCGATGCTCGCAAGGCTCTCGGTGTTCGCACGATCGTCAATGACGCCAGCGTCTACGACCACCTCAAACTGATGTCGGCATTCGTCTGTGAAGCGGGTTACAAGGGCTTGCTCGTTGGACTCGACGAGATGGTCAACCTCTACAAGCTGACTTCATCGCAAGCCCGCAATGCGAACTATGAGCAAATCCTGCGCATTCTGAACGACGTGCTCCAAGGCAGCGCGGAGAACCTTGGGTTCCTCATGGGAGGAACGCCGGAATTCCTCATGAATACGCGGCGCGGCCTTTACAGCTATGAGGCCCTCCAGTCTCGCCTCGCAGAGAACACCTTTGCGCGTGACGGATTGGTCGATCTCTCCGGGCCGGTCATTCGACTGGCCAGCCTTACGCCTGAAGACCTGTTTGTGCTCCTAGCCAACATTCGCGCCGTCATGCAGGGCGATGAAGCAATCCTGCCAGACAACGCCTTGGAAGCGTTTATGGCACACTGTTCGGACAGGATCGGGGAGGCATATTTCAGAACCCCCCGGAACACGGTCACGGCTTTCGTGAATCTTCTGGCGGTGCTCGAACAGAACCCCGGCGTCGAATGGTCGGACCTCATCGAAGAACTCGACGTGGCGGAGGATTCCGGTGACGACATGAGCGACGTGGATGAGAGCGTTGGCGCTGTTCCCGAGAGCGACGAGCTAGCCAGCTTCCGACTGTGAGCGCGGCATTCGACAAGCTGGCTCGACCAATCCAGAAATGGATACGTCAGCAAGGCTGGAATGAATTGCGCGATATTCAGGCGCGCGCAACGCACGTGCTTATGGACGGCAATCGTGACCTGATTGTCGCTGCCAGCACCGCCGGAGGTAAGACTGAAGCCGCATTCCTCCCGCTACTGTCCCAGGTGCTCGATGAACCCAGTGAGGACTCCGGATTTGATGTTCTGTACGTCGCACCACTGAAGGCGCTCATCACCGATCAGGCGCGGCGACTTGAAGAAATTTGTCGCGATACAGACTTGTCTATCACGCCGTGGCATGGCGACGTTTCGTCATCGGTGAAGGCCAAGGCTACCAAGCGACCGAGGGGCGTGCTGCTAATCACCCCGGAGTCTTTTGAAGCCCTATTCATTCGACGCGGATTAGAGATTCCGAGGCTGTTTGGCGCAACGCGCGCAGTCATTCTCGATGAATTGCATTCGGTCCTCGAAAGTGAGCGCGGCATCCAGATGCGTTCGCTTCTCACGCGCCTCGAAATTGCTTTAAAGAGACCTATTCGCCGGGTTGGTTTGTCGGCCACACTCGGAGATATGGAGCTGGCGAAGGCTTATCTTCGTCCTGACAGCCCCAGTGAAGTCGAACAGGTCATTGCCGAAGGCGGATCAGCCGAATTGCAGCTTCAGCTCCGTGGCTACGTTGCTGGCGACAAGGACGATGAAGGCCCTTCAGCGACGGATGCCATTGCGCAGCATCTATTCGAACACCTGAGAGGCAGCGACAATCTTGTCTTTGGCGGTGCGCGTCAGGCAGTTGAAATCTACTCAGATCGGTTGCGCGCACTTTGCGAAAAGGAACATCTGCCGCAGGAGTTTTACCCTCACCATGCCAGCCTATCGCGCGAGCATCGAGACTTCGTCGAACGTCGCCTGAAAGACGGTACTGCGCCGACGACTGCCATCTGCACTTCCACGCTGGAATTGGGGATCGATATTGGCGATGTAACCTGTGTCGGCCAGATTGGCGCACCGTTCAGCGTCGCATCGCTCAGGCAAATGCTTGGCCGATCAGGGCGGCGACCGGGCAAGCCAGCCATCCTTCGGCAATACGCAGTCGAGGCGAAGCTTACGCCGACGAGCAATTTTTCTGACCGTCTTCGCCTTGGCATGGTGCGGGCCATTGCGATGATCGAATTGCTTCTGGAAGGCTGGTGCGAACCGCCGCAACGCGAGGCCCTGCACCTTTCGACCCTAGTTCACCAAGTCCTCTCGGTGATCGCCGAGCGGGGCGGAATACGTGCACAACAACTATACGGGATCCTATGCAAAATCGGACCATTCCGCCAAGTCGATACCCAGCTGTTCCTGGATGTTTTGCGAGCACTCGGGCAACCTGAGGTCGCGCTTATTGAGCAAACCAGTGACGGACTCTTGCTGCTCGGTGCCAATGGCGAGAAGCTGGTCGAGCACTATAGCTTCTATGCCGTGTTCCAGACACCCGAGGAATACCGGCTGATTTCCGGCGGTAAGGAGCTTGGAACACTCCCCATCGACAACATGATTGCGCCCGGAATGCTTCTTATCTTTTCGGGCAGGCGCTGGCTGGTGCAGGAAGTTCTCGACCGGGATCGTGTCATCCTGGTTGCACCGGCGAAAGCCGGAGTGCCGCCCATCTTTGGAGGCGACCCTGGCAACATCCATGACCGGGTGATCGAGCGAATGTTCGACGTTCTACAAGGACAAAAGCGCCCGATCTATCTCGATGTGACTGCTCTGGCGCTGCTCGAAGAGGCACGCAGCAATTACGGCCAACTGCAATTTGGCCCCGGAAGGATTGCGCAGCTCAGCGACAACGCTGCTGTCATAGCGACCAAAACGGGTTCCGTTCGGACAACGACCTTGGCACTCGGCCTACGCGCCAACGGCTTCACCGTGCAGACACACGATGGGTTTCTGGAAGTGTTTGGGAAGGACGAAAGTCCGGAGTTGATCGACGCACTTTCAGCTCTGGCAGATGGCAAAGAGGTGGACCTATTTGCTCATTCACCGAACCTTTTGTTCGAGAAATTCCACCCACATTTGACAGAGGAATTGCTGCAGAAAGATGCATTGTCCGCTCACCTAGACGCTAGCGGATTGGCTGAGTTGACCCGCTCAATTTTAGGACGGGATTAGCGCACCAATTGCCGTTCGGACTGCGCCGCTATCCATCGTTCGATTGCTCCGCCTCAAACGCCCGCTTTCCCTTGCGCCGGAACAGCACCAGTGCTTGCGCGCCATCAGGCCCGCGCAGCTTGGCGGCAACGGTGAGGAACGCGCCGTAGAGCGCGGCGCGATCATCGTCGGTCAGCTCGACCAAATCGGCCTTGGCGACCAGCCCGCCCAGCTCGATTAGTTGCCGGGTGCGTTCCCGTCGTTTGACCTTCCATTCGCGCATGTCGGTTCTTGCCTTTGCCGCTTCAAGTCGATGCCGCGCCGCCGTTGAGCGGGAGAGTGCCTTCCGACTGTTTGCTAGCTCCGCTCGAATTGCCGCGTGACTTGCCCTGAAAGAAGGCCGCGCCGCGCTTGCGCCAGCCCTCCCCGGTCGCCTTGTCGGTGTTGGAAGCCGCATCTAGCAGCACCCCTGCCAAGACATCGGCATCGAGCGCGTCGGCTCCGGTTGCCGTGACCAGCGCACCGAGGTCGCGCACGCGGCGTTCCTTCAACTGCTTTGCCTTGTCGGCCAGTGCCTTCAGTTCCGAATCAAAATCGCGAGGTTTGCGCATGGGTCATCTCCATCGTTGGTGTGATGGAGCCATCTTAATCGTGCTTGTAATCCAATGCAGTAAGGTCGCCGGGACAGTGTGATACCGCCTAGTCCCGAACAGGATTTTATCATGAGAGGGCGCGCTTATACGTCGTGCCGACGTGGCGTTTGGAGTGTAACTGGATTGCCGACATGGCAATCTTTCACTTCAGCGCAAAGGTCATCGGAAGGTCGAGCGGACGCAGTGCCGTGGCGGCGGCAGCCTATCGTGCAGGAGAACAACTGCACGATGAGCGGATCGACAGAACCCATGACTTCACCAACAAGGCAGGCGTCCTTCATTCCGAAGTGATGCTACCCAAAGGCGCACCCGAAGCCTTCACCGACCGCGCAACTCTGTGGAATGCGGTCGAGGCCGCCGAGAAGCGCAAGGATGCCCAGCTCGCCCGCGAGGTCGAGTTTGCTTTGCCGCGCGAACTGTCGAAGAAGGACAACATCAAGCTGGCGCGCGAGTTCGTGAAAGCCGAATTCGTCGAGAAAGGCATGATCGCCGATCTCAATGTGCATTGGGATATTGGGGAGGACGGCAAAGCCAAGCCACACGCACACGTAATGTTGACGATGCGCGAGGTCACTAGAGACGGCTTTGGCGCAAAGGTCCGCGACTGGAACAAGACCGCCCTCATTGAACAATGGCGCGGGCGCTGGGCCGATCACGTCAACCGGGCGCTGGCCGAACGCGACATCGATGCACGGATCGATCATCGGAGCCTGGAAGCGCAGGGGATTGCGCTGGAGCCGCAAGACAAGATCGGTCCCGCCGCCTCGCGCATTGGCGGACGCGGACTGGAAGCCGAACGGATCGAGGAACACCGCGCCATCGCCCAGCGCAATGGCGAGCGCATCATCGCCAATCCGGCTCTGGCACTGGATGCGATCACGCACCAGCAAGCGACGTTCACCAAGCGCGATCTTGCTGCCTTTGTTCACCGGCACAGCGACGGCAAGAAGCAGTTCGACAAGGCCTACAATGCGGTGCGCGCCTCGCACGATCTGATCACCTTGGGCCAAGACGGACGCGGGCAAGATCGGTTCACGTCACGCGCAATGATCGAGACCGAACAGCGGCTGCAACATGCAGCCGACACATTAGCCGCGCACACAAGACACAGCGTCAATGATGTCCAACGGAATGCCGCGTTCGCTAGAGCTTCGAGGCGCGGCCTGGTCCTTTCCGGCGAACAGAAATCCGCCTTCGAGCATGTCACCAAGAAGGACGGCCTTGCGGTTGTCGTTGGCTACGCCGGAACCGGCAAAAGCGCGATGCTCGGCGTGGCGCGTAAAGCATGGGAAAGCGCTGGCTACAATGTGCGCGGCGCTGCCCTCTCCGGCATTGCTTCCGAGGGGCTGGAGAACGGCTCCGGCATCGCGTCGCGCACCATCGCCAGCCTTGAGCATCAATGGGGCAAGGGACGCGAGAAGCTGACTGCTAAGGATGTGCTCGTCATCGACGAAGCGGGCATGGTCGGCACGCGCCAGATGGAGCGCGTGCTTTCCTATGCCGCTAGAAAAGGCGCGAAAGTTGTCCTGGTTGGCGACCAGCAGCAGCTTCAGGCCATCGAAGCGGGCGCGGCTTTCCGCGCGATCCACGAGCGCCACGGCGGGGTCGAGATCAGCGAGGTCCGTCGCCAGCTTTCGGCATGGCAGCAGGATGCAACCCGGCATCTCGCCACGGGCCGTTCTGGCGAGGCAATCCGGAGCTACGAGGAACGCGGCATGGCCCATGTCGCTGACACGCGAGAGGATGCACGAACGACGCTGATTGAGCGCTGGAATGAGGAGCGGCAAGCCAGCCCAAGCGGCAGCCGGATCATCCTCACCCACACCAATGACGAGGTGCGCGAGCTGAACCACATGGCGCGCGATAAGATGCGTGCGGCTGGAGCACTGGGTGCCGATGCCACGATCAAGGCGGCGCGTGGCGAGCGCCAGTTTGCGTCAGGCGACCGCATCATCTTCCTGCGCAACGAGCGCGGGCTTGGAGTGAAGAACGGGACACTCGGCACGGTCGCGATGGCCAGCGCGCAAAGCATGGCGGTGCAGACCGACGATGGCCGCGAAGTCGCGTTCGAGACCAAGGATTATGCCCACATCGATCATGGCTACGCGGCAACGATCCACAAGGCGCAGGGCATGACGGTGGACCGCGCCCATGTGCTCGCCACGCCGGGCATGGACAGCCATTCCGCCTATGTCGCCATGTCGCGCCATCGCGACGGGTTGGCGCTGCATTATGGCCGCGATGACTTCGCCGATCAGTCGAAACTTGTCCGCACGCTGAGCCGCGAGCGTGGGAAGGATATGGCGAGCGACTACAAGCCCGAGCAGGCTTTCGCCGAACTGCGGGGCATCCGCTTCCGCGAGCGGGTCATGGAGATGGTTCGGCAAGTGCCCGAACGCGCCAAATCGATCTTCGCAAACTTCCGTCCGCAGGCCCGCCAGCTCGAACCATTTCCAGCACAGGCAAGCACGCAGAACGACCAGCGCCGCGCGGTCGAACGTTACGCTCGCGCGCTTAGCGATATCGGCACGATGCAGGCCCAGGGCTTGCCCGTGCTCCCGCACCAGAAGGACGCGCTGGCAAAGGCCGGAAAGGCGCTCGATACGATCCGCCCCCATGCAGCCAACGATCTCGCCAAAGCGCTGGAGCGGCATCCTAAGCTGATCGCAGAGGCCGCTGGCGGGCGCAGCCAGGAAGCCATGCGCGCCATGCAGGACGAAGCCGCCGTGCGCACCGATCCGGCGCTGCGATCCGAGCGCTTTGTCAGTGACTGGCAGGGGCTGAGCACGGCACGCAAACAGCTTGAGCAGCAAGGTGATCGCGCGGGCGCTGCCCGCGTGTCGGCCAAGCAAAACGAACTGGCGAAGGGGCTTGAACGTGATCCGCAGGTCGAAGTCGTGCTGCGCGGCAAGGCCCGCGAACTTGGCATCGATCCAAAGCCCGAACGCAGCATCGCCAATGAACTCACCGCAACCCTCACCCGCGAGCGCACCCGCGCTTTCGACATGGGCATTTAGGAGAAACGACATGGAAGACGACCACATCGAAGAAGTGCAGCTGGACCTCGAAGTCGAGGAACCGCCCGCGCCGGGCTCGGAACCGGAGGCCGTGACGGAAACCGATCCGGCGACGGAAGCCTTCGCCCGTCTCGAAGGCGAAATGGCATTGGTGCGCCATACCGTCCAGAACATGGCCAGGGAGCGAGCCGACATCGTGATCCCGGACTACACTACTACGCTCAGCCAGATGGCCGATGAGCTGGCGCAAGTCTCCAAGACGTTAAGCACAATTGGCAGCAAGCCTGCTTTCGAACTGACGCCGGAAGACGTTGCAGTTCAGATCAAACGCGCCTCGAATGACATGCTGCGCGATACCAGCGACTTGCTTCGGCAGGGCCGCAAGGACTTCGACAGCGCCACCATGCAGATCAATGCGATTGCGGGGCGTGTCCGCGATGAGGCCGAACGAAAGCGCCAGGCTTGGCGCTTTGCAGGCGTTGGAGTGCTGGTCGGTATCCTGCTATGGTCGGTCCTGCCTGGCACCATCGCGCGCAACATGCCCGAAAGCTGGCATTGGCCCGAGCGGATGGCTCGCAAGACTCTAGGCGAACCGACCATCGTGGAAGCGGGAATGCGGCTTATCCAGACACAAAATCCGAAAGGTTTTGAAGAGCTGATGACGGCCCACAGTATACTGAGCGCAAACCGCGAGGCGCTGGATCGGTGCAAGGAGAAGGCGCATAAGAAGGAACGGTCGGTCAGTTGCTCAATAGAAATTTCGCCCTGACGCGTCCGCTGTACTCTTCTCTGAGATATTTCCTGCCATTCGGCTTCCGACCCAATTGCGGACATTCTCGGATGGTCCCGGTCGAGCTTAGTTAGGGGGTGATGGGTGGTTTTCGCCGAGAGCATAAGGGTCGCGCGCTAAGGGGCGGCCCATCCCCTGATGGTCCGAACGGCCGACTTTGCGAACCCTAGGCCTGCAGCGACCTTTCCGGCGTCTCTATTCATGAAGTTGATGGCAATCGTGGCGCCGACGACAAACTCAACCATCTCCGATGTCGGAACGTCGCGTAAGATAGCTCCTGACTGCTTAAGGCGATCAAAGTACGCCCTTAGAGTCGATCTGAGTTCCGCGTAGAATTCGTCAGTGCGTTCTTTCACTTTCTCGCTTGGGCGCGAGGAGTTCTCAATCACAGTGTTGAGAACAAGGCAACCATAGGGAAGGTAGCTGTCATCGGCTTCCTCCACGAGGCTCATTATGACTGCTTCGACAGCCGACAGATCCTGCCCTTCTCGAAGTGGCTCAAGGATGTAGCCGTCGCCATCAGCAAGGTATTGCTCCAGTGCGCCGAGAAGAAGGCCTTCCTTGCCACCAAACTGATTGTTGATCGCAAACCGGCCAAGGCCAGTCTTTTGCTCGATCCCACGAATACCAAGCGTATTATAGCCGTGCTTCCAGAACACCTTCTTGGCTAGCTCGATCGCTTCCTCGCGTTCGAATGATTTGGCTCGCGGCATGTGACTATCCTGTTGTCGCTCTTCACCCCTCGCCGATGCGAGAATTTTCGTCTTGCATTATAACCCGACGTTTGTAATTATCAATCCCGACAGATGTCGGGTTACATGGATGGGCAGGTTTTCCATCCCGTAGTCCGACCATAAATCAGAACGTCGAGAAGGAGCCGAAGCCATGAGTGCATTCGTCATCGCAAGAATTTCAATCAAAGACCCCGCCAAGTTTCAGGAGTATTCGCAAGGCCTTGGACCGACGCTGGCTCAGTTTGGCGGGAAACCAGTGGCACGGGGGAAGCTCTCTGAAGTTTTGGCTGGTGAGGCAGACCACATGATGGCCGCGGTCGTCGAGTTTGAGAGCTTTGAGAAGGCCGAGGCGTGGTCATCTTCAGAGGCCTATCAGGCACTGCGCCCCATTCGCGATGCAGCTGCAGATGTCTCGATGGCAATCTACAAAGCGGGTTGAGAGGAGCGCATTATGAAGAGTCTATTTTTAGCATTTGCATTCGCACTAATCAGCTTCGCTTCGCCAGCCGTTGCGCAAGAGGAGAATCCTGCTGCAGCCATCGTCGTCGCGACAGTCGCTATCGAAGATCCAGTAAAGTTCCGCGAATACGCGGCGCAGGCGCAAGCCACGCTTCGCGAATTCGGCGGTGCGCCTGTCGTTGGTGGAAGGCTTGCAGAGACGCTGGCCGGTGACGCGAATCACGGCCTTATCTCTGTAGTCAGGTTTGCGTCGGTTGAGCAGGCTTTGGCTTGGTATCGTTCGGAAGCGTACCAAAGCCTTGTCCCCCTTCGCCAACAGGCCGGGACCGTGACCTTGCGCATCTATGCGGTGCCAAATTCCTAAACCCGAGCCAGCCCTTCTGAGAGATGCAGTAGGCCAGATGACGCAAGAGGAAACCCGAGTGATGAGAGAAACCAAAAAGCAATCGACCGACCGCTGGCTTGGAACTGCATCGGCCACCAACGAGAAGTTGCGGTGGCCACTCCTTCTCGGCGCGGCGGCCCTTCTTTCAGGCTGCGCTTACAGCGAGACTAACCTGAGCAGCGCTCCATCCGATCAAACTATCGCCGCGACTGATGAGGATACAATTTCCGCATCATTCCCATTCGAAAAGAAGGCTATTCAGGTTAACGGACACAAGATTGCATATGTCGATGTGGGCGAAGGGCCGGTTGTGCTCTTCATTCATGGCAACCCGACTTCATCTTATCTTTGGCGCAACGTCATTCCGTACGTATCTGACAACCATCGGGCGATCGCGATTGATCTGATTGGCATGGGGGATAGCGAGCAGGCTGATATTGGATACACTTTCGGCGATCACGCGGCATACGTCGATGGCTTTATTCGCGAACTGGGCCTCGAGGATGTCACGCTCGTGGTGCATGATTGGGGATCGGTCCTCGGGATGCGTTACGCGCGCCTCAATGAGGACAATGTTCGTGCAATTGCCTTTATGGAAGCCGTTATGCCTCCGGCCTTTCCGGCTCCTAGCTATGAAGCAATGGGTCCAGAACTCGGCGAGGTCTTCAGAAACTTTCGAACCGACGGTGTCGGCGAGGAGATGGTCCTGGAGAACAACTTCTTCGTCGAGCAGATGCTTCCAAGCTTGGTTATACGCGGTCTCACGCAGGAAGAGCTAGAAGCGTATCGCGCGCCATTCATGACGCCAGATAGTCGTCGCCCCACTCTGCAATGGCCCCGTGAAGTTCCGATCGGTGGCGAGCCAGCAGAGGCGACCGCAGCTGTTTTGGCAAACGGCGAATGGATGACCCAGACCGATAAGCCGAAGCTGTTCGTTCGGGCGGAGCCAGGGACGCTTACGCCACCCCCAGTTATTGCGTATTATGAGGCGAATTTCTCCAATATGGAGACGCGAGTGGCGGGACCGGGCCTGCACTTCTTTCAAGAGGACAGCCCTCACGGGCTTGGCCGCGCGCTCTCCGATTGGCTTGACCGGCTGCCATCCGAGGAATGATGGATGACGCTAGCGATAGACAACACGCTCATGCAGTTCCGCAATCTCCAGGCCGCCGCCGTCGAAAGGAAAGGCGGTCAAGGCGCTCTTGATGCGTTAATGCCGAGGGTAAGGACAAAGACTGAGCTTGCGGAGTTGTCGGACGATCTTGTCCTCGCCTGCATGACCAAGGTCGTGAACCGCGTGCAGTTCAGCTGGGAGGTGGTGGAAAAGAAGTGGTCTCAGTTCGAAGAAGCTTTCCTCGTCTTCAACGTTGATGCGCTTACAGGGCTTTCAGATGAGGAATGGGACGCATACGCTCACGACAAGCGGATTGTTCGAAGTGGGCCGAAGATCAGAGCCACACGCAGCAATGCCTATTTTGTGGCCGATGTTGCCGAGAGATATGGCTCATTTGGCCAATTTCTCGCCGGTTGGCCAAGCGATGATCAGATTGGGCTGATGGCTCATCTCAAGAAATGTGGTGGAAGGCTAGGCGGGCAGACAGGGCAATGGGTCCTCAGAATGGTGGGTTGGGACGCATTCGTTCTGACGCCAGATGTCGTGTCAGCGCTCAAATATGCTGGCTGCGACATCGCCGAAAATCCCTCTTCAAAACGCGATTTGGCGGCAATCCAATCTGCGTTCAACGCTTGGCACGAGCAGTCTGGGCTTCCCTACGCGCATATCAGTCGCACGGTTGCTTGCGCCGTCGGTGAAGACTTGGACAACGAGCATATCATCGACCAGGCCAAGCGCTTCTTTGAGACAAACTGACTGGAGCAGCAGTTCGAAGGTGATCCAGTCGTCATCGGCGAAATTTGATGGTGCTCTACGTCGCAACCTCTCTCGCAAGCTAATTATGATTGACTGCAGGCATATGAGATATGTCAGCTTTCACCCCCAGAATGCGACGTTTACCGATGACGCGAACTGGGCCGATTGCGGACTGTCCCCTTTTGAATGGTGAAGGCTTAGAAGCTGCCATTCAGCTTACGACCCAATTGCGGATGTTGGCAGGCCGGCAGCCTTGCGCCCACGGCTAAGACGTAGCGATCCGAGATTTTATGTCCAAGAGCGGAGAATCTCCGAGGCTCGTGCGACTAAGGGGAACACTCATAGTCGTCTCCTAATTCGATCCTGTGGCGCAGAACCCAAGCACCCTTGAACCATGGCGCAAAGATCGGGCCTACGCATCTTTTGACCCAAAATTGGGCTAATGGTTGACCTTGACCCATTTCAGGGTCATTAAGTGCAAATGACCCTCAAAGACCGAGACGAATGGCATTCATATGCGATCCTAATGGGAGACATAGTTGGAAGCGAAGCTGCTGCTTCGCCGTCACAACTCCATGACATCCTCAACAAGGTTGTCACGCAACAGAATAAGCATCACGCATCAACGATCGCCTCACCACTTACGATCACCCTGGGAGACGAATTTCAAGGCCTTGTTGAGACGCTTGCCGACGGCGTCACTCTTATGCGCACAATACGCTTAGAGCTACTAAAGCAGGGTGTAGAGTGCCGCTTCGCATTGGGACTAGCAAGGCTTGAAACACCAATTAACCGCAAGCGAGCCTGGAACATGATGGGACCGGGACTCGCTGATACTCGTGCCATCCTCGATGAAAAACGTTCGGATAATCTTTATCGCTTCTTTATACCCAATCGTCCAGCAATCCAGTTAGCCCTAGAAGCCCTAGGAGCCACCCTGACCGCCATAGAGAAAGGATGGACCAAACAACAGCTAAACGATATCACTCAACTACTTGGGGGTCTGAGTGTAGACGAAGTTGCACGGCATCGGCAAGTTTCGGCCCATAGTGTCTACAAGGTGCGAAGCTCCGGAAATTTTGATCTCTATGCCAGGCAATGGAATGCAATCGTGGAGCTACTCAAGAGTATTGATAAAGGGCTCGAATGAAATTATGTCGCCCGCATTACATGTTGTTCTGTATACGCTTGCAGCCTTCCTTTTACTAGGGACAGTTGGTAATTGGGCCTGCAAGGGTCTTTTTTGCGCTACAGGCCTGCAAAACGATCCGACAAATACTACGGATATAGCTAGGGCTGGTCGAGTTATCGGCTGGCTCGAACGCATTATGCTGTCAGTTGGGATCATTTCGGGAAGCTTGGAAATTGTTGCCGCTGTAATCGCGCTAAAAACTGTAGCTCGCTTTAAGGAGCTCGATGACCAAGCAACCGCAGAATATTTTCTCGTCGGTTCGCTTTTTAGCCTCCTCTGGGCATTACTGATAACTGGCGTTTGGCTACAATACGATAGTCACATAGGCGAAAACGTTAGCAGTGAACTCAGAACAATTTTAACACCCAGCGAGGTGCCAAGCAGCCCTGTTAGCGCCTAGTCCCGTCGGGCGAGCTGGCCAGAACAATCGAACAGATTCCGGAATGAGGTAGCGAGACAATGGCCGTACGATGCGAATACGTTGGAGCCCCACCCATCACCTTTTGAAAGCTTCGCCGTGACCCGTAGCACCGTCATAGCAAATGGACCCGATTGAAGTCGGAGTCGATTGAGGTACGGCAATTGGATGCTCATCCGCCTCGCCAGAGTAGAAAAGCCGGAAGGCCTGAGCTTACGTGTGGTTAGCGGTCTCTTTGTCTGCCAGAGACCAGCTCGCGTTGGACTGACAGCACTCGTTCGTGTTTCACTTTCAGGTCGAACTACAGCCACCCATGAAAGGCTTGTCATCGAACGCAACTTTGATTTCTATGTGATGGATACATGCAAGCGGCGTAGTGGCGAGCATAGACGGGGGTGAGCATGCAGATCCGGTTTTGGGGAACGCGAGGGTCTCTACCCGTTGCACCTCCTGCTTCCATATATTCGGACAAGATCGCGGATGCCTTGCTTCAAGCAAGCGGACGAACTTTTGTAGATAAACAAGCGGCGCTCAATTTTGCACGCGACGAACTCAAATTCGCTGTTGGTCAAGGCTATGGTGGTGCGACCAGCTGCGTCGAGGTGGACGCCGGAAGAGGAGCCTTTGTAGTGTGCGACATGGGGTCAGGCTTGCGTGAGTTTGGCTTAGATACACTTCGCCGACTGGCTGGCTATCAGCGGCCAAAGGAATGGCATTTCTTTCTGTCGCATCTCCATTGGGACCACATCATGGGATTCCCGTTTTTCACACCAGCATCTGTAGAAGGCGCGAAAGTTATCATCCATGCAGGGCATGTCGATGCCGAAGAGGCGCTTCGACGGCAGCAGGAGAGAATCTCGTTCCCCGTCCCGTTTGAGTGGCTCAAAGCGGATATTGAGTTTTGCACTCTAACGCCCGGCACCGAGTATCAGGTCGGTGAATTGACAGTGGGATTGATCGATCAAGCTCACAGCCATGTAAGCTACGGCTACCGCTTCCGAGACGCGCAAGGAAGCACTGTGGTTTATTCGACGGACGCAGAATACAAGATCGACAAGATGGGCCAGGAGTCAGCCATGGTCGACTTCATGGCAGGGGCTGATCTCGTCATTGCCGACACAATGTATTCACTCGCCGACAGCGTTTCGATCAAGGAGGATTGGGGCCACTCATCCAACATCGTCGCCGTGGATCTGTGCCATGAGGCGGGTGCCAAACGGCTAGCGCTGTTTCACCACGAGCCAACCTACTCCGACGCCGATATCCAGCGAATGCATGACGAGACGATCCGATATGAAGAGCTGACTCGCAGCGGCTCAGAGCTTGAAGTAATATGCTCCCACGATGGCCTTTGCGTCGAAATCTAAATGCACCTGAGAAGAAGGGTAGGGCAAGCATAATCTAAAAAGCCAGAAAGCCTGACCGTCCTAATATTCTCCCGTCAGCCCTGAGTCCGCTTTCACCCCCAATTCCGGTCGTAGGGCTTTGGCAACCGACCTTCCCAAAAGCGGTCATCTGAGCTTGCAGTCGGTGCGCATGAGTGGCCGGCGATCTTACGGCTTCGTGGAACTCGTCCCAGTACAATATCTGCCCCAAGCTTCCATCAGCTCCACCCGTGCACCGGGATTATCCGGCGTGCCAAGATAGGTGGTGCGGCGATAAGCTGCTTGGACCGCGTCCGGAGTCTTATGCGCCAGCGCCGCTTCGACCACCGCATTGGGGAAGCCTTCGTTGGCAGCCCAGTCGGTAAAGCTGGAGCGGAAACCGTGGACGTGAAACGGTTCCTGCATGTCGCGCATGACCTTGAGCAGCGTCATGTTGGACATCGCCTTGCCGGTCATGCCGGGGAAGACCACTTCGGCACCCTCAAGACGCATTGCGTCCGCCTTCACAAACACCGCCAGAGCTGCCTCTGACAGCGGCACAATGTGCGCCCTGCTGCGCTTCATATGTTCGGCTGGGATTGTCCAAAGGCGCTGGTCCAGATCGAATTCGTCCCATTTCGCGAGCCGCACTTCCTGCGAGCGAACACCAGTCAGAATGAGAAGGTCCAGCGCAAGGCGCGAATATGATGGCTTGCGCCGCAGCGCGGTCAGGAACGAAGGAACGGCGACGTATGGCATCGCCTTGCGGTTGGTCGGTTTCTTGACCTGCCTGGGCAGCCCTCGCCCCGCCTTCAGACTGCTATTGCCCGATGGAGCCTCGGTCGAGCGCCAACCCTTGGCGTGGGAGTAGTCGAGCACCGCGCAAATCCGGTTGCGGACCTGGCGGGCGGTTTCGGGGATTTCCTGCCAGATCGGCGTAAGGACGGAGATGATGTCGGCAGCGGTGATCCCGCCGGTCGTCATGTTGCCCAGCTTCGGGAAGGCGTAGTTCTCCAGACTGGCGAGCCATTGGCGACCGTAAACATCGCTTTTCCAGCCTGCCTCGTTCTCAGAATGATACTGAGTAGCCGCTTCGCGGAAGGTGACTTTGGCTGCTTCCTCGTCCTTCCTCTCCGTCAGCACGTCGCGCTTCTCGACCTTTACGGCCTTTCGCAACTCCGCCGCTTTGGAGCGCGCTTCCGCGAGCGTAACCAGCTTCGCACTTCCAAGACCAATGTCCTGTCGTTTGCCATCGCGTTGGAGACGCAAAAGCCAGGAAGCCGCACCAGTTTTTCCAACTTTCAGGAAAAGACCGTCACCATCCTGATAAGTGCCTTGATTCGCCAAAGCGGCCTTGACCGCCACCGCTGTAAGTTTGCCCATTCTCGTTCCCCACATTTCTGGAGGCCAATTGAGAGAGCCGGAGTGTGGGGAAGCCTACTTTCCTCCCCACACCTTCCCCACACTCACTGCCGGTTGCAGGCAAATAACAGCGAACAGGGGCGGCCATCGGAAGGCAGAATACCCTTGGTTTTCTGGGATTTCTAGGGCTTTTCGGGGATGTGCTGAGAAAGGGCGGTGGTGGACAGGGCTGGATTCGAACCAGCGTACGCTTGCGCGGGCAGATTTACAGTCTGCTGCCTTTAACCACTCGGCCACCTGTCCACACGACACGTCGCGAAGGAGCGATTGGAACGCTTGGGCGTCGTGCCAACCGAGCGCGGGACAGGCGCCTAAACACCCTACCCCGTTCGCCGAGAGGCGCGCTTTGGCGAACCGAGCCTTGCCTGTCAATGGGGCGGCTGGCAGTGGAGCGCCATTATTCACGATGCGCGGCGTCCGAGCGCATCTTTTGCACAGAGGGGATCGAATGGCCAAGGGAGAGAGAAAGCGTGCGCTGCGAGGGCGCGCGGGGCGGATGAAGGGCGGCCGCGGATCGGGCCGCGCCACCGCCGGCCATGTGCGTCTGTGGGGCCGCCACCCGGTCGAAGCCGCTCTCAAGAACCCCCGTCGCCAGCACCGCAAATTGTGGGCGACACGCGAGGGAATCGAAACCTTGGACGGCGATTTGCCGCCCGACTTCCCGGTTGAATACGCGGATGTTCAGGACCTTGCGCGGCTGGTCGCCAAGGACGCGCCGCATCAGGGCCTCGTGCTGGAATGCGAACCGCTGGATGCAACCTTTCTCGATGAGATTGCCGATGGCGATCCTACACGGCCAATCGTCGTGCTCGATCAGGTGACCGATCCGCACAACGTTGGAGCCATCCTGCGCTCCGCTGCGGCTTTCGGAGCGGCGGCTATCGTGACGCAGGACCGCCACGCGCCGCCCGAAGGAGGCGTCCTCGCGAAATCGGCCTCGGGCGCATTGGAGACGGTGCCCTGGGTGCGCGTGGTCAACCTCGCGCGCGCCCTCGATGACCTTGCGGATGCGGGCTATTGGCGCATTGGGCTTGCCGGCGAAGCGAAGGAAACGCTTGCGGATGCGCTCACCAGCGGACCGGTCGCGCTGGTGCTGGGAGCCGAAGGCGAAGGCATACGACAGAACATCGCGCACCATTGCGACGCGCTTGCCAGATTGCCTATCACCTCGGATATCGAGAGCCTGAATGTATCCAACGCGGCGGCTGTGGCTCTTTACGCCGTGGCAACCCGGAGCGGTTAGAACGGGCTGTGATGCAAACCCTGGGGGGATGTAACTATGTACGCGCCGACTGAGATCCGCCGCCCGCTGCGTGCGCTGGCCGCCGCCACGCTGGCGAGCCTTTCGCTGCTTTTGACGGGATGCTTCATCACGCCGGGCAAGTTCGTATCAGAGCTTGAGCTGGGACCGGATCGGGGCTTCACATTCTCATACGAGGGCGAGATCTTCTTCCTTGGGCTCTCGCAACTGGCGAAGATGGGAGAGGCGACGAAAGAATTCGAACCAGAGCCATGCTACATAGATGGCACGTTCGAGGAGCGTCAATGCACCAGCAATGAGCTGGAAGGCCAGCGCGCCGCTTGGGAAGCGAATGCCGAAAAACGCGCCGCCGAAGCCGCGCAGCAGGCCGAGCAAATGTCGGCCTTGCTGGGAGGCATCGACGCCGACGATCCCGAAGCGACGGCCAAGTTTGTCAAGCTGATCGAGCGCCAGAAGGGCTGGGACCGTGTCGTGGACAAGGGCAACGGCGTCTTCGACGTGAGTTATCGACTGGAGGGCAAGCTTACGCACGAGTTTCTGTTCCCGCTGATCGAGGATGTGCCCACCACCAATCCCTTCGTCCAGATCTTCCTGCGCGATGGCAATCTGGTGCGGGTCAATGCTCCGGGCTTCTCCCAGCAGAATGACGACAATCCGTTGGGCGCGATGATGGGCGGCCTTGCGGGCATGGCTGGGTTGGCCGCGCTTTCGCCGGAAAGCTCCGAGGCGGGCAACGAGACTATGCCCGACGTGCCCGCACCCGAAGGCACTTTCACGATCGTCACTACCGGCGGAATGGCCATTCGCGCGAACAACACCGATGAAGGCGCCAGCGCGACGGGGACGGGCGAGAAGCTGACCTGGGAAATCGGTCCGCGCTCCAAGGCCGCACCGACAGCCCTGATTGACCTCGGCCAGTAAGCCCGGCCCAGCTTCCGATGGAAAGACCCCGCCGACCTTTATGGACCGGCGAGGTCAGAATAGCTCAGCGCGAGGCGCGGCGCCGACAAGGCGGATTTGATTAGTTCACCGCGTCTTTGAGGCCTTTGCCGGCCTTGAACTTGGGCTGGGTTGAGGCCGGAATGTTCATCGGCTCGCCGGTGCGCGGGTTGCGCCCGGTCGAGGCCTTACGCTTCGCCACGGAGAACGTGCCAAATCCAACCAGTCGCACTTCATCGCCACCCGACAGCGCCTTCGTGATCGAGTCAAAAACGCTTTCAACGGCGTTCGACGCATCGGTCTTCGAGAGGCCGCTTTTCTCAGCGACGGCACTGATCAGATCGTTTTTGTTCATTCGTGGTTCCCCTCAATTTGATGCGGTGAGTTTATGGGTGAATCGGCTTTGCCAGAAGAATCAGAGTGCACGCGTTTCCGGGCCGCTGTCAAAGACAATTCGCAGCGGAAATGGCGGTTTGCAGCCATTCTTGGCGCTTTTGTGATGAAATTCGACGCGCTCGACAGCAAGCGCCGGGAAACATTTGCGCACGCGTGAAAGGACGAGCCGAGCCCAGCGACCCGCTCTTCCCCTCCAATCGAAGAAGAATTCGTTCAGCCGATTAGTGCGCGGTAGCCGCGCCTGACCCCGTCGAGCCCTCGCCCGCCTGTGCGCCGGGCTGGCTTGCCAGGTCGTCCGCCTCGCTCCACTCAATCGGCGTCGGCATATCGGTAAGCGCACGCTCCAGCACCTCATCGACATGCGCGACCGGAACGATGTCCAGGCCATCCTTGACGTTGTCGGGTATCTCAGCGAGGTCCTTCACGTTCTCCTCAGGGATGAGCACGGTCTTGATCCCGCCGCGAAGCGCCGCGAGCAGTTTTTCCTTGAGACCGCCAATGGCCAGCACCCGCCCACGCAAGGTAACCTCCCCGGTCATGGCCACATCGGGCCGCACATGCGCGCCGGAGAGTGTCGATACAATGGAGGTCACCATCCCGATTCCCGCGCTCGGCCCATCCTTGGGCACCGCGCCTTCGGGAAGGTGGATATGAACGTTGCGCCGCTGGAACAGGCTCGGCTTGATACCGTATGCGGGCGCGCGCGACTTCACGAAGCTGAAAGCAGCCGCGACGCTCTCGGTCATCACTTCGCCCAGTTTACCTGTGGTCTTGATCTCCCCCTTGCCTGGCGTCGTCACGCTTTCAATCGTCAGCAGCTCGCCACCCACGCTCGTCCAGGCAAGCCCGGTGACAGCGCCGATTTGCGCCTCTTCCTCCGACGTGCCGTGCTTGAATTTGCGCACGCCAGCAAAGTCGCCCAGGTTTTCGGGCGTGATCGAAACGCTGCTCGCCTCTTTCTCCAGAATCTTGCGCAGGGACTTGCGGCACAGCCGCGCAATCTCACGCTCCAGCGTGCGCACACCTGCCTCACGAGTGTAATAGCGAATGAGGTCGCGCAGGCCCTTTTCGGTCAGCTCGAACTCGCCGTCCTTCAGGCCATGTTCCTTAATCTGCTTGGGCAGTAGGTGGCGCTTGGCGATTTCGACCTTCTCGTCTTCCGTGTAGCCTTCAAGCCGGATGATCTCCATCCGGTCGAGCAGCGGCTGCGGCAGGTTGAGGCTGTTCGCCGTGGTCACGAACATGATGTCGCTGAGATCGAGATCGAGTTCGAGGTAGTGGTCCTGGAATTTGTCATTCTGCTCAGGGTCCAGCACTTCGAGCAAGGCGGAGGCCGGATCGCCGCGGAAATCCTGGCCAAGCTTGTCAATCTCGTCGAGCAGGAAGAGCGGATTGCTTGTGCCCGCCTTCTTGAGGTTGTTGACGATCTTGCCCGGCATAGAGCCGATATAGGTCCGTCGGTGACCGCGGATCTCGGCCTCGTCGCGCACGCCGCCGAGCGACTGGCGCACAAACTCGCGGCCCGTCGCCTTGGCAATGGACTTGCCAAGCGAGGTCTTGCCCACACCCGGAGGGCCGACAAGGCACAGGATCGGACCTTTGAGTTTGTTGGTGCGCGCCTGCACGGCGAGATATTCGATGATCCGGTCCTTGACCTTCTCAAGCCCGTAATGATCGGCGTCGAGCACCTCCTGCGCCTTGGCGATGTCTTTCTTGACGCGGCTCTTCTTGCCCCAGGGCAGGCCAAGGAGAACGTCAAGATAGTTGCGCACCACGGTCGCCTCAGCGCTCATGGGCTGCATGCCCTTGAGTTTCTTTAGCTCGGCGGTCGCCTTTTCCTTGGCGTCCTTGGAAAGCTTGGTTTTCTCGATCTTTTCGGTCAGCTCGGCGATCTCGTCGAGGTCATCGCCATCGCCGCCGCCCAGTTCGCTCTGGATCGCCTTCAATTGCTCGTTGAGATAGTATTCGCGCTGGGTCTTCTCCATCTGGCGTTTGACGCGCCCACGGATCTTGCGCTCGACCTGCAGCACGGAAAGCTCGCCCTCCATAAAGGCCATGACCAGTTCCAAGCGCTTCAAGGGACTTGGCTCGGTCAGTAGCGCCTGCTTGTCGGAAACCTTGGCGCTCAGCGCGGCAGCGATCGTGTCCGCCAATTGACCGGCGTCGTCCACGTCCGAAAGGTCTCCGCTGGACTTGTCGCCATCATCGCTCATTTTCTTGTTGAGCTTGGCGTATTCGCTGAATTGCTCAACGACCTGGCGCATCAGCGCGGTGACTTCGCTGCCGGCCACCGTTTCGGGTTCGATCAACTCGACATCGGCCATCACGTAACCGTCCCGAGTCGTCAGCTCAGACAGCCTGGCGCGGTGCGTGCCTTCGACCAGAACGCGCACGGTGCCGTCTGGCAGCTTCAAGAGCTGAAGAACCTGCGCCACCACGCCGGTGTCGTAGAGGTCCGTGCCTTCGGGATCGTCGGTGCTGGGGTCAAGCTGCGCGAGCAGGAAAATGTCCTTCGAGGCGTCCATAGCCGCTTCGAGCGCGGCCACCGACTTTTCGCGGCCCACAAACAGGGGCACGACCATGCCGGGAAAAACGACAATATCGCGCAAAGGGAGAAGAGGGAACTGTTCGGTCATATTCATACATCCATAGCCGCCATTTGAGCGTGCCTTTGAAAGGAATATGGGTAGCGCTACCTAGCCTCGCAATGGTGCGCGCCAGGAAGCTGTGGATGCTCGTTGGTTCGGATGTAAAGCAACTCGCTTTAAAGTCTCCTGAAGCCGACCTGGGTTTAGTCGTTGACTACCTGACTCTTCAGCCAGCTCGCGCGAGCTTGAATCAAGGTCTCTTCGTTTGCTTCCCCTGCAAAAGTAGGATCAGCGCTCTGGACAGGGTCATCCTCCTATCCACAGACTTCACAGACTTCACAGACTTCACAGAGCTCTTAACCACCCAGCTCCGAAATGGTCAACTTGGAGCAACAAGGGCACGGATGAAGCTTTGTGTCCTTTGCCATTCTATATCCGGATAACGCCTTACCCCATACCCGGCAGGTTAAACCCCGGCGGCAGGCCCATTGAACCCTGCATTTCCTTCATCTGCTCCGCCGACACTCGGTCCGCCTTGTCGCGCGCGTCGTTAAAGGCGGCGGTGACTAGGTCTTCGACGATGCCCTTCTCTTCGGGCTTCATAAGGCTGTCGTCGATCGAAACGCCGAGGATGCGGCCCTTGGCGGTGGCGCGCACGGTGACGAGGCCTCCGCCCGCCGTCCCCTCGACCTCGATCGCGTCGAGCTTCACCTGCATGTCGTTCATCTGCTTCTGGATCGATTCCGCAGCCTGCTGCGCGGCTTGCATCATTTCTTCCATGCTCTTCATGGCTTGGGGCTCCTGATTCTCATCTTCATGGTGTGCCGGAAACCGAACGCTTTGCGGGCGCGTCTTCAGATGCCGGCGGGGTTTCGATCAACTCTGCATCCGGAAAGGCGGCAAAAGCGGCCTTCACAAGCGGATCGGACAAGGTTGCCTCGCGCTGCGCCTTGGCCTCGGCTTCGGCTTGTTCACGCAGAGTTGGCGCGCCTTCTCCGTCACCCTTTTCGACCTGCCAGCGCTTGCCGGTAAACTTGAGCAAGGCCTCGCGCACATCGGGGCCTGGATCATCGGGAAAATCGTCGGCCCGGCTGTATATTAGGCGCTGGGGTGCGAGTTCAAGAACGCGCACGCGCGAACGCATGATTTCGGCAGCGTGCATTTGGCCCGCCTGATCGATTTCCTCGACGAGCTGTGCCCAATTGAGCTCGGCTGATTCAGTGGTCGAAGCGGTGGGATGGTCGGCGGATGAAGCGCGATCGGCCACTGGCTTAGCCGCGGCTCCGGCGCCGATCTCCTCGATGCGGCGCGCGAGGCTGCCGGGATCGGGCATGTCGGCGGCGTGCAGCACGCGCAGCAGCGCCATTTGCAGCGCAACCAGCGGATCGGGCGCGGCGCGCACTTCCTCGTGACCCTTCAGAAGCAATTGCCAAAGGCGATGGAGTTGTCCCGCGCTCAGCCGCTCGGCGAATTCAGCAAGCGCCCTGCGCTCCTCTTCGCCCGGCGCATCCGGCTCAGCGCCCGAGACTTGTGCAACCGTGATCTTGTGAACAAGGTCCATAAGCGCGCGCATCAACGCAAGGGGCTCAACACCGAGCGCGTATTGCTCATCGACGCCGACCAGCAAAGCCTGTGCGTCGCCTTGCAAGATATCCTCAAGAACTCTGCGCTGCGCGCCCTTATCGGCAAGGCCAAGCATCTGGCGCACACGTCTGGCTGTAATTGCCTTTGAGGTTTCCAGATCCGCATGCGCGATTGCCTGATCCAGGATCGAGAGCCCGTCACGCGCCGAGCCTTCCGCCGCGTTGGCAATGATGCGCAGGGCTTCGTCCTCCGCTTCCACGCCTTCGGCCCTGCATACATTGGCGTAATGCTCGGTAAGGAGGCTCGCCGGAATGCGCCGCAAGTCAAAGCGCTGCGTGCGGCTAAGCACGGTCACTGGCAGTTTTTCGACCTCGGTGGTGGCAAAAAGAAACTTCACATGCGCTGGCGGCTCTTCCAGCGTCTTAAGCAACGCGTTGAAGGCGTTGCGCGAGAGCATGTGCACCTCGTCGATGATATAGATCTTGAAGCGCGCCGAGACCGCCGCGTAGCGTACCGCGTCGATGATTTCGCGAACGTCGTCGACACCCGTGTTGGAGGCGGCGTCCATTTCGATGACGTCGATGTGGCGTCCCTCGGCGATGGCGACGCAATTCTCGCACACTCCGCACGGATCAATTGTAGGGCCACCTTTCCCGTCCGGGCCGATGCAGTTCAAAGCCTTGGCAATCAGACGCGCGGTCGAAGTCTTGCCCACCCCGCGCACCCCGGTCATCAGGAAGGCGTGCGCCAGCCGGTCGCGCTCGATCGCGTTGGCGAGCGTACGGACCATCGGCTCCTGGCCAACAAGCTCGGAAAAGGTCTGCGGGCGGTATTTGCGTGCCAGCACACGGTAGGGTTGAGCCGATGGCTTGCTGTCCGCGCTCATTGGCTCTGGCGCTGGCTCCTGCACCGGTTCGGGCGGCGCATCTCCAAACATGGAGTTTTGCCCAGCCGCTTCCAGCTCAGCGGCGCTGGGGGCGGTCTCTTCCTCGGTCTCGGGCAGATCAGGATCGGAATCGGTCACAGATCAACGCTAGGCCCTATTGGCCCATTTGTCATGACGCCGATTGCGAGAACGAAGAGGAGCCGAGCGACCCGCCGCAATTCACCTGGGCTGCTTCCTTCCGGACCTGACCCGGTGAGCGAACGCAAACGTCCACCCGACTCCCGACACAGCATATGGCGAGGCGGCCGGCAAAAATCAATCAGCGAAAATTATCGGCATAGGACTGCAGCTTGAGCCTTTTGGTTGGCGTTGCGTGCACCCGTGCCACAACACCATGCTTCTCGGCGTAAGCTTTGGCGGCCTCCTTGGTCGGAAACGTCAGTTTCACTTGCGATTGGGTGTCACCACTTCCCGTCCAGCCCATAAGCGGGTCAGGGCGGCGCGCCTCGGATTGCTCGAACTCAAGCACCCAGGTGTCGGTCTTCGCCTTGCCCGATTGCATAGCGCTCTTGGGTATCTGGTAAATTAACGCTGCCATGGCTCTTTGATCCCTTTGCGCGGCCGCCAATAATCGAATCTCAGCCGCGATTGAAGGCGTTTTTCGTCTTCAGGCTCGGCTTTTCGAGCCATGGCCTGTCGGGCCAGCGATGCTTGGGATACCGGCCCTTCATGTCCTTTGCCACATCGGACCAGGAGCCACGCCAGAAGCCAGGCAGATCGCGTGTCGATTGAATGGGGCGACCAGCGGGGCTCGTCAACTTTAGCAATAACGGCGTCGAGCCGATCATGGGGTGCCGGTCGAGGCCAAAGAGCGCCTGTACGCGGACTTCTGCACTTGGCGCATCGTCGCCAGTGTAGTCGATCGGATGCCGAGTGTTTGCTGGCGAGCTAAAGAACGCAGGCGCGCTCTGTTCAAAGGCCTGACGCGTGTTCCAGTCGAGGAGCCCAAGCGCCGCCTCGACGACCTGCTTAGGGTCGACATTCAGGTCTCGCCTCCCCTCAAGAATAGGCGTTAGCCACAATTCGGCGTTGGAGGAGAGCGCGTCAGGCAAAAGCGCCTGAACACCGGCGAAACGCGCTCGATCCAGAAATCCGGCGGGAAACAGCTCTGCCAGTCGCTCGCGCGCCTTCTGCAAGAGGGTGTCCAATATGACCGAATTATCAGGCTCACCATCAGGGTCTGACGAAAGCACAATCGCGCCCAGCCGCCGCTCGCGGCGCATTTCAACGCGGTTCTTCTCGGCGTTCCAGTTGGCCACGGATCGCTCGCCCAGCTTGGCCTTGAACAGCCGCTCGATCTGCGCGCTGCTGAGCTCAACCCCTCCCGTGATCCGCGCCGAACGGGCCGCACCCTGAGCATCGCCAATCACCATCCATTCCGCCCGCGCCAACGGGGAAGCGGGGTCCAGAGTGAAGCCGCGACCACCCACGCTCAGCCAACGCTCGCCCTTCGCATCGCGCCGCCGGGCAACGAAATCGGGCCGCGCGAGCGCCAAGGCTTCGGCCGGATGCTCAATCGCGCTGTCCATGTCGACCGCTAGCTTCTGCGCTCGCTCGCTCCAGCCTCGCGCGATCCGTCGCGCGGTGTCCGCCCGACGCGAAGTCTCGCTGCGCCAGCGCGAGAGCCGCTGGAGCAGATCTTCGCTTCGTCCACCAAGGCCCCGCTCTTGCAACAGCATGACCAGTTCTGCAGTCTCAGCCGCTAATCCGGCCTGGCCCGCGTGCAGAAGCGCTGCGGCTTCGTGCGCCGCCATGGGCATGGAAACAATCGCCTCGCCAAGAGCGGTGATACGGCCAGCTGCGTCGATCGCGCCCATCGCCTCAAGGTTGGCTCGAGCGGCGGCAATCGAGGCCTCAGGTGGTGGATCGAGCCAGGACAGGCTGACAGGATCGTGCGTTCCCCATCGCGCGAGGCGCAAGGTTAGCGCGGTCAGGTCAGCCGTCTCGATCTCGGGCGGCGCGAATTCCGGACGCCCCGCGTGACCGGCTTCCTCCCACAGACGATAAACGACGCCTGGACCCTGCCGCGCGGCGCGTCCAGCTCGCTGCGCTGCGGCCGCCTGACTGGCTCGTCGCGTCACCAACTGCGTGGTCCCCGCCGCTCGATCGAATTCGGCGTATCGCGCCAACCCACTGTCCACCACATGCGAAACGCCATCCAGGGTGATCGAGGTCTCGGCGATCGAGGTGGCAAGCACGACGCGGCGCCGACCATGGGGGTCACGGCGGATAGCGGCGCGCTGCCCTACGGGTTCAACTTGGCCGTGCAACGGGAGAATGAGAGCGTCGGGCAAACGCTCCAAAAGCCGTTCGCGCGTCCGTTCGATCTCGCGCACGCCGGGCAGAAAGGCTAGGATATCGCCTTGCGAGGCGCGCCACGCATGCATGACCCCAGCCACCACCTGCGCTTCTGTCGATTTCGAAGGGTCGCTCCCAAGCCATTCAATTTCAAACGGATAACTGCGGCCTGCGCTTTCGATAGTCGCAGCGCCTTCTCCAAGCAGCCGAGCAAAACGCGCGCCATCAATCGTGGCCGACATTACCAGCAAGCGCAGATCCTCGCGCAGCACCGCCCGACTTTCAAGCGCCAAGGCCAGAGCAAGATCACTTTCGAGATGCCGCTCATGCGCCTCATCAAACAGGATGGCCGATACACCGGGCAATTCCGGATCGGCCACCAACCGGTTGACGAGAATGGCCTCCGTCACGATCCGAATGCGTGTGCGAGCCGATAGCTTGCTATCCATCCGGGTCTGGTATCCGACCGTCTCGCCCGCCTTTTCACCCAAGAGCTCCGCGATGCGTTCAGCGGCCGAGCGGGCCGCCACACGGCGCGGGGAAGTCAGGATGACTTCGCCTGTGCACCACGGCTCTGCGAGCAGAGCGGGAGCGACCGCCGTGGTCTTGCCCGCTCCCGGCGGTGCGATGAGGACGGCCGCGCCGTCTTCGCGCAAGCTGTCGCTGACTTTTGGAAGAACAGCCCTGATGGGAAGATCGGCGCTCATGACCGGTCGAATAGCGACTAGAATTTGGCTTGCTCAATAGCCTCGAGCAACCGCGAACTCAGCCGCTTCTCCCATGGCGCGGCGCGCTTTGCCGTCGGGGAAAATGGAGATCGCATCGATTGCCCTTTGAGCAAAATGCCGTGCCCTCGCCCGAGTGTCTTCGACCGCGTTGTGCTTCTTAATGAGCGCGATCGCGTGAGCCAGATCGTCATCCGACGTGCGATGGCCGATGATGGCATCCTTCCAGAACTTGCGTTCGTCTGCATCGCCGCGCGCGTTGGCGAGGATCACCGGCAATGTCATCTTCCCTTCGCGAAAGTCATCGCCCTGGTCCTTGCCCATCTCGGCCGCGTCCGAATCGTAATCGATCGCGTCATCGACAAGTTGGAAAGCCACGCCAAGGTTGCGGCCAAAAGCTTCGAGCGCGCGCTCTTGTTCTTCGCTGCATTCGGCAACGACCGCGCTGATCTGACTGGCGGCCGCAAACAATGCTGCGGTCTTGGCGCCGATGATGTGCAGGTACCGCTCTTCGCTGGTTTCGATCTGGCGCTGCGCGGTGAGCTGCGATACCTCGCCCTCGGCGATCACAGCGCTCGCCCGGCTCAGGATGCTGAGCACGCGCAAGGATCCGTCTTCGGTCATGAGCTCGAACGCGCGGCTGAAGAGGAAATCGCCAACCAGCACTGTAGCAGGGTTGCCGAACACGATGTTGGCCGCCGCCTTGCCCCGGCGCAACTCGCTGCCGTCGACCACATCGTCATGAAGAAGCGTCGCCGTGTGGATAAACTCTACCGCCGCCGCCAGTTTGTGATGGCGTTCCCCCTTATAGCCGACCAGTTCGGCACCAGCGAGCGTCAGCATGGGCCGCAACCGCTTCCCCCCGCCCGAGATAAGATGACCGGCAAGCCGCGGAATAAGTGGGATTTCGCTCTGCATTCGGTCAAGGATGACCGAGTTGACCGAATTCATCCCCGTTGCGGTCAACGAAAGCATGGGCTCAAGCGAAGGCCGTTTGCGCGGCAGGGGGACGACGTCAGCGCTCATTATGATGAAAGCCTTAGGGGCGCGGTCAAGCGCTTGGCAAGCTCTCAATTGCTGCGTATTTGCAAGGCTATGGCGCATGAGACGCAAACCCCATCACCCGCATCGGTTGCCAATGCGCCCACCGATGAAAGCGAAGCCGACCCGGTTCTCGCGGTCTATCGCAAGAGCATCGACAACATTGATGCCGCGCTGATTCATATGCTCGCCGAGCGGTTTCGGATTACGCAAGCTGTGGGCGAGTACAAAGCGAAGGTCACCCTGCCGCCAGCCGATCCCGACCGCGAGAAGCGTCAGATCGCGCGCCTTCGAGCGCTTTCCGAGGCGGCCGATCTTGATCCGGAATTCAGCGAGAAATTCCTGCGTTTCATCATCGACGAGGTGATCCGCCACCACGAAAGCGCGCGCGGGAAGTGAGCCGGAACTCCGAACTTTAAGCTCTGGGCAGGCTCAGTTCCACAAGGAGCCCGCCCAGATCCTCGCTCTCATCGAGTCGCGCGGAGCCGCCGTAAATCTCAACCACATCGCGTACGATCGAGAGCCCAAGCCCGGTGCCCGGCTTGCCGGTATCCAGCCGGGCGCCGCGACCGAAGATGCGTGTGCGTTCGGCCTCGGGAATGCCCATGCCGTCATCCTCTATCCAGATCAGGCATTGCTTCGATCCCGGCTCCGCGTCGATCGTCACGAACACGCTGCCCCCGCCGTATTTCGCGGCATTTTCTATCAGATTCCCGAGAATCTCATCCAGATCCTGTCGCTCAATGGCGACCATGGCCTCCCGATTACCGGCGATATCGAAACGGACATTCGGATACAGCCGTTCCACCGCCCGCTCCACGGCCTCAGCGCTAGAGTGCACGCTTGTGCGCGCGTGCCCGACAGCGCGGCGCCCCAAGGCGCGGGCCCGGGCAAGGTGGTGATCGACGTGCCGTTGCATCGCGCGGGTTTCGCGAAACACCGCCGTTGCAATATCGGGATCATGGGCCGTGGCTGCGTTCGTGAGGACGGTCAGCGGAGTTTTGAGGGCGTGCGCCAGATTGCCCGCGTGCATGCGCGCTTCCTCAGCCTGCCGCTCAGTGTGGTCGAGCAGCGCGTTGACTTCCTCTACCAAAGGCTGAACCTCTGCGGGCAGCGGCTCGGTAATCCGGTTATCTCCGGTCGTTCGAAGCTTCGATATAGCCGCGCGCACCCGCCGCAAGGGCGACAGGCCGTAGCGAATCTGAAGCATGGCCATGGCGATCAAGCCGAGCCCGAGTACGGCGAAGCTCCAAATCAGGATCAGCCGGATATTCTGCAACTGTTCGGTGGTTTCTTCCTGTGTGCTGGCAACTGCGAACGTCCAGCGCGTCTCGCTGCCGGGCAAGACCACCGTACGCTGCACGATCCGCAGCGGTTCGTCGGGAAACTGGTCCGAATCGTAGAAGATCGGCCCGTTCGGGAATTCGCCATCCGGTCCAACGACGTCGCGCAGTTCCAGCTCTCGATCCCAGAGGCTGCGCGAGGGATAGGGAAGCGAGGAGCCGCCACTCACCTGCCAATAAACCCCGCTTCCCGGCTCGAGGAAGCGCTGATCGCCTAGCCGCAACTCGAAATAGACATCGCCCAATGGATCGATCTCCGCCGACGAGATCATCGCGGTCAGGATGTATTCGAGTTGCTCGTCAAAGTTGTCCTGGACCTGTCCTTCCAGGGTCCGGTCGAGCGCAAGCCCGCCACCCAACAGCAGAACCATGATCCACCCGGTCGCGATAAGCCCCATCCGCCGCGCCAGACTGCCTCGAGGATGATCCTCGGCGACGGCGTGGGTGTGTTTGTCGCTTTCAGCAGGGTGCGCCGCGTCTCCGCCGGACACGGGCGCAACCGTCACCGGTTCTGGCGCGTCCTCACGCTCTGGGGGCGTCTGCCGGGTCGTCGAGGCTGTAACCGAGGCCACGGATCGTCGTTATCACTTCTGCGCCAAGTTTCTTGCGGATACGGGTGACAAAGACCTCAATCGTGTTGGAATCGCGATCAAAGTCCTGATCATAAATGTGCTCGATCAGCTCTGTCCGGCTGACGACCTTGCCCTTGTGGTGCATCAGGTAGGAAAGCAGCTTGTATTCCTGCGCGGTCAGCTTCACCGGCTCCCCGTCGAGCGTCACCCGGCCCGAGCGTGTGTCCAGCCGGACGTTGCCGGCGGTGAGCTCGGACGACGTGTTACCCGAGGCGCGACGGATCAGCGCGCGCAAGCGGGCGATAAGCTCTTCGGTTTGGAAGGGCTTGGCAAGGTAATCGTCCGCGCCCGCATCAAGCCCGGCGACTTTGTCGGACCAGCTGTCGCGTGCGGTCAGCACCAGCACGGGGAAGTTGCGCCCCTCTTTGCGCCACATACCCAAAACGCTCAAGCCGTCGATCTCAGGCAAACCAAGGTCGAGGATACAGGCGTCGTAATCCTCTGTGCTGCCAAGGAAATGGCCGTCTTCACCGTCGGTCGACAAATCCACCGCATAGCCGGTTTGCTCAAGCGTCGATTTGAGCTGCTGGCCAAGCGTGGGTTCGTCTTCAACTATCAGGATTCGCATGATTCCCCGTCAGATATTGCTTACATACGTACGAGTGGTGAGCGTTCAAAGGATCAAGGTCAAGCGAGGAACCGAGCGCTACCGGGACCGGTTGATTATCCGACCAGTGCGGGCATCGACATCGACGTACATCACGCGGCCATCCTTGATGAACTTGAGGCGATAGGCATGCGCTGCCGCGTCGTAAGCCGGACCAAGATACTCCGCGCCGCGCATCTTCGGAAGAACGCGCTTCTCGATCTCGCGCAGCGAAAGCTGGTTGCCCGCCTTCATTTCCTTGCGCGCTTCACCCTGATCATGTCGTTGTTTGGACTGGGCAAAGTAGGAGGTCTTGACGACAACGTCCGCGGCAACAGGCGCAGCCAATCCGCCCAACGCGAAAGCGCCGGTAAGAGCAAACAGCCAGGTGCGATGCGGTTTCATAAGACTGTCATGCCTATCGGATGCGCGTTGAACAAGCTGTGAATGGCGGTCGATCTTGCGTCCAGAGACGAACCAGGGTCAAAGTCACCGCGCACGGCGGATCAGTCGTCGCCGGTTGGCTCGGCCGTCTCCGCCCCAACCGCCTCGAACTTCATGATCAGCGAAACACCGGTGCTTACCCGGCCGGGCTGGACCGGGCTCGCGCTCAGAACGATCTCGTCCGCCGCGGCTTCGGCCACAGCCGCGCGCGAAAAGCGTGACTGGCCTTGCAGCGTTTCGCTGATTTCCAGAACGCGGACATCCTCCGCACCCAGCATCGCCGCGTAGGCGCGGGCGCGTTCCATCCCGCGTTCAAGCGCCCGGCTGCGCGCCTGTTCCTTGGCGCCCTCGTCGTCTTCGATCGAGAAGTGCGGTCCGTCGAGATCGGTCGCGCCAGCCGCGACAAGCGCATCGAGCGTGGCCCCAACCTCCTCGATCTCCCGCAATTTGACGCGCACGCGATTGGAAACCTGATAACCCCGAAAGACCTGCTCGCGGTTCTGACGATCGTAGTCGAAACGCGCGTTGAGGTTGATGCCGGTGGTCTGAATGTCCTCTTCCGCCACGCCGAGGGCTTTGATCCGATCGATCACCGCATTCATCGCCTCAGCGTTGGCGCGCATTGCTTCGACAGCGGTCTGCGCTTCGGTGTTCACGCCCGCTCCGATGGTTGCAAGGTCGGGTTCGACCGTGACGCTTTCGTAGATGTTGAGCTCAATGACCGGCCCCTCGGCCTCGATCTCGATCTCGGCGGCTTGCGCGGGGGTCAGAGCGACACTGGCGAGCGTCAGCAGGCCAGCAACACAGGCTGTGCGGATCATGATGGGTACCCTCCTCCTGCTCGCCTTTGGCAATCCTCGCCTTGCTCGGCACTGAACCGGCTTGTTTGCACCCTTGCAAGCTCCTAGGTGGCGCAGCCTATGGCGCAACCACCGATCCTCAGTCTTGAAGGGCTTGGCCTCCAGCAAGGCGGGCGCTGGCTGTTTGGCGGGCCAAAGCCGGGCGAAGGCGCGGAGCCCATCGACCTGCATGTCCTGCCCGGCGATCGGCTGGCGCTGATCGGGCGCAACGGCGCGGGGAAGACCACGCTCTTGCGTCTGATCGATGACAGGATCGAAATGGATCGTGGCACACGGCGGGTAAAGCCGAACACGCGGATCGTCTTCCTGGAGCAGGAGCCTGACTTCAGGGGCTTTGCAAGCCTCATGGACTTCGCGCTCGCCGGAGAGAACGCGCCAGCGGCCCATGAAGTGGAAGCGATCGCAGGCCAACTCGATATCGACATGGCGCGCGACGCCGCGACCGCTTCCGGAGGCGAAAGACGCCGCGCCGCGATCGCCCGCGCGCTGGCCCAGGACCCGGACCTGCTGCTGCTCGACGAGCCGACCAACCACCTTGATCTGGGCGCGATTGACTGGCTGGAAGACTGGCTCAGCCGCTATACTGGTGCCTTCATCACCATCAGCCACGATCGCACCTTTCTCAAACGCCTGACAAAAGCCACACTGTGGCTCGACCGGGGGACGTTGCGGCGCAAGGAAGTGGGCTTTGGCGGCTATGAGGCGTGGGAAGAGCAGGTCTATGCCGAGGAAGCGCGGGCGGCGGGGAAGCTCGATGCGAAGCTGAAGATCGAGGCGCACTGGCTTGAACGCGGCGTAACCGCGCGGCGCAAGCGCAATCAGGGGCGGCTCGAAAAGCTGAACCAGATGCGCGCGGCGCGCGCGGCGATGATCTCCGAAAGCGGCGCAGCCAGGCTGAAACTTGCCAATGACGAGGACTTCAAGTCGAAGTCGGTCATCGTCGCGGAGGGCATCTCGAAGACGTTTGGCGACCGGGCCGTCATCAAGCCCTTCTCCCTGCGCATCCAGAACGGCGACCGGATCGGCATTGTTGGCGCCAACGGCGCGGGCAAGACTACGCTGCTCAAGATGCTCACCGGGGAACTGGAGCCCGATGAGGGTACGGTCACTCACGCCCGCACTTTGAGCGGTGTGATGATCGATCAACAGCGCAAGCTCCTCGAACCCGGCGCCAGCGTGCGCGACATCCTTGCTGAAGGCGGCGACTGGATCGATGTGCGTGGGAGCCGCAAGCACGTGCAGGCGTACCTCAAGGAGTTTCTGTTCGATCCCAAGATCGTCGACACCAAGGTCGGCATCCTGTCGGGCGGTGAGCGTTCGCGCCTGCTGCTCGCGCGCGAGTTTGCGCGCACGGCAAACCTGCTGGTGCTCGATGAACCGACCAACGATCTCGACCTGGAGACACTTGACCTTCTGCAGGAGGTGATCGCCGACTTCGAGGGGACTGTCCTGATCGTCAGCCACGACCGCGATTTCCTGGACAAGACCGTTACCGTGACGCTTGGCCTTGATGGATCGGGCCGCGTGGACGTTGTCGCGGGCGGGTACGAGGACTGGCAGGCCAAGCGCCGCAAGCCGGTAACCGGCAAGCCCAAAAGCGCCTCGCCAACATCCCCGCCTGCACCAACGCCGGCCCCCGCTGCGCCCAAGTCGGACAAGCTCTCATACAAGGACCAGCGCGATTACGAGCTCCTCCCGGCGCGCATCGAGGAGCTCGAAGCGGCCATCACCAGGGGCGAGGCGATCCTGGCGGACCCGGACCTGTTCACCACGGACCCGCAGCGTTTCGCCACGATCTCCAAGGGACTCGAGAACGCACGCGCCGAGAAGGACGAAGCCGAGGAGCGCTGGCTGGAGCTCGCCGAGCGGGTCGAGGGGTGAGCGCGGCCGCCGAGACCCTCCAACGCGAGATCGCCGGTTGCACCCATTGCGCCGCTCACTTGCCACTCGGTCCGCGCCCGGTGGTCCAGTTCTCCGAACGCAGCAGGATCCTCATCATCGGGCAAGCCCCCGGCTCCAGGGTGCACGAAAGCGGCGTTCCCTGGGACGATGACAGCGGAGACCGGCTGCGCGGCTGGCTCGGCATGGACAAGCCTTCCTTTTACGATCCGGACACCGTCGCGCTGGTTCCGATGGGGTTCTGCTATCCCGGAAAGGCGCGCGGGGGCGACGCGCCGCCCCGCCCCGAATGCGCGCCGCTTTGGCACCGGCGCGTGCTCGACACCCTTCCACCCGACCGTCTGACGCTGCTGGTGGGCGCCTACGCGCAACGCCACTATCTGCCCGCCACCCGGCGCTGGTCGATGACCGATCGGGTGCGCAGGGCGCAAGAGCTTGCTCCCTACCTCCCCTTGCCCCATCCCGCCTGGCGCGCGCGGCTCTGGATGGCGCAGAACCCGTGGTTCGAAAGCGACACACTGCCCTCCGTGCGCGGGCGCATCCACGCGGCTTTGAGCGCGTGACCCACTCGATTCGTCGCGCGTACGCAACGCCTGGAACACTTGGAACACTGTCCTGAGACGAATAATCTTCCACGCCGAACGCCGCGATTGCTCCGCCAAGCGGCGGCGTTAGATTGCACAAGGATGAAGAGGGAGAGCGACAATGTCGATTGAACAAATTGCCAAGGATTTCACGCAAAAGGTGATGGATGACGACGCCGAAGGCTATCAGGCGTTCTGGTCGGAAGATATCGTCAGTCTCGAACCCGGCGATGGGCCGATGACGCGCGTCGAGGGCCGCGACCAATTGCTGCAGAAACACGCCTGGTGGTTCGAAAACACCGAGGTGCATTCGACCACCACCGAAGGCCCCTATGTCTTCGGCAATCAATTCGCGGTCCGTTACGGCATGGATGTCACCATGGAAGGAGAGCGCTCGCAGATGGAAGAGGTCGGCGTCTACACTGTCGAAGACGGCAAGGTCGTTGAAGAGCGCTTTTTCTATGGGACGGGCGAATAGCCCCGGCAAGAACCGCCAATCTTGACGATCAAAGGCGTCGAAGCACAGGCCTTTTGACCCTTTCTTCAGTATTCGCACGGATAAGCGCGAAACCTGGGTAAGGGGTAAGAAGTCTATGTCAAAGCTAACCAAGTTTCTTCTCGCATTTGCACTTCTGGCGGTTTGGGGCCCCTATCTTTTGTATGTCTGGTGGGTTCCTGGCTCGGTGCCGGAATGGGCCTATGCGCCGGGCATGCGCCGTGCGCTTATGCTTAGCCGCGATTTTGAGCCGACTTTCTTCACGCTTTTGTTCGGAATTATGTTCACAGCCCTGATCCCGATCGGCGTTTATCGCGCTGCGACCGGCAAGCTGGCCGATTAGGTCGGTCTGCGAAGGCGGCGAAGCCTGAACTATTGACCGCAGGCGCGTAATCAGGCCCACTCCCTGCCCCTCCCGCATGCGGGAGGGGAGCCGGTTTCTCCGCCTGTCGACAAGCTGTGGGCGCGGACCCTCTCTCACGCTATCCGATAGAAGTCCGCAACCCGGTCGAGCGCGAGCCGTAGCACGAGTTTGCCGCTTCGCGCGGGCCAGCCGAGCGTCTTCTCGGCATCGGGCAATCCTTCACCGGCGCACACGACGCGCCATAGAATGTCGTCGAGCCCCTTGCCCGCCGCTTCAATCGCGCCGTCAAAGCGGCGTTTGGCGGCTATCTGACGTTCGGTTGGCGACAGGCCCCGATCCGCGCTTGCTCCTTTGCCGGTCTTCACCCGCACCGGATCCCAGCGCATGGTGACGTTGGGCGAGAGTTGGGAGCGTTCATAATCGCCGCGCAGGGCTTCGCCGGCGCTGAACAGGCGGTCTTCCAGATGGCCGCGCGCATGAAGCCACGCAATCGGCGATTCGCCCAGATTGACCGTGACCGTGCGCCGCTTTCCGCGCGCCCCACCGCTGCGCTTTGGTCCTTCAGACGTGAGTTCGCGTTCGACAAGGTGGCGCTTCATGATGGTGTCTCCCTTTCAAGCGGCCCGGAGTTGGGCTGCGGCAAGCCTTGCCAAAGACGCCATTCTGTAGGAAAGGGGAAACCGATTTGGTTCAAAGAGCCGCTCAAGGGGTATTCCATGATCAATCGCATCCGCGAAATCCGACGCGCCAAGAGCCTGACGCTCGCCGATCTCGCCGCGGCGTGCGAGCCGCCCACCACCGCGCAAACGATTGGGCGGCTTGAAACCGGGACGCGCACGCTGTCGACCAAATGGATGGATCGCATTGGCGCCGCGCTTGGCGTCGATCCCGAAACGCTCGTTCGGTCCGAAGCGCAGGACCGACCACGCGTGATCGCGGAACTAAGCCATGGGGAGGCCGCGGCGCTTCCAGCCCCGCGCGAAGCGCTGTTCCCGCACGAACTCGCACAAGGGTCGAACTCCGCGCTGATGATGGTGATGGAAGTGACCGCGGCGATCAGCGAGTATCGCCCTGGTGATCTCATCTGGTTGCGCCGGATCGAAGCAAGCGATGCTGGCCGAGCCATCAATCGCGACTGCCTGGTCCCGCGTGCGGGGGGACGGTTCGTGTTTGGCCGTCTGATCGACACCAACGGATCGCTGGTCGGCGTACTGCCTGTCCAAAGCGGGCAAAAACAGCAGGTCATCGACAGTCCGCCCTGGATTGGGGTGACCGAGATGCTGGTGCGCAGGCTGTGAGGGGATTTGGCGGCGCCCGGCTTCGCAACGCGCCCGGTATCACGCCCATTGCCAAGTCCAGTGCCGCGCCAAGCGCCGCGCCCTAGCTGCGCCCCACGATGCCGCACGTCCTCGTCCTGAGCACGCTATACCCCAACCCCGCCAATCCGCGGTTCGGCGCCTTTGTCGCGCGCTCAATGGAAAACCTTGCTTCCCGCACGCACTGGACCGTCAGCGTTATCAATCCGCTGGGCCTGCCGCCGCTCGGCATAGGCGGGCTATCATCCCGCTATCGCGGCCTCATGGACCTTCCCGAAGAGGCCGAAGAGGGAGGGATTGCCGTCCACCGCCCGCGCTTCACGCTGATCCCGCGCATTGGTGCGCGCCGAAACCCGGATGCGGTGGCCAGCGCCGCGCTTCCCATCGCGCGCGCAATCCACGCTGACACGCCAGTTGATCTTGTCGATGCGCAGTTCTTTTTCCCGGACGGTCCCGCCGCAGCCATTCTGGCTCGCTCGCTCGGCAAGCCCCTGTCGATAAAGGCGCGTGGGAGCGACATCACCTATTGGAGCCGTTTCGACTTTGCCAGGAAGGCCATGCGCGAGGCCGCCCAGCAAGCTTCTGGCCTGTTTGCCGTCAGCGCCGCGCTGGCGGACGAGGCGGCAGCGCGCCTTGGTGTCGAACGATCCGGGTTCACCGTCCACCACACCGGGCTTGATCGCGACCGGTTTCGCCCCTTTGGCCACACGCAATTGCGCGCGCAATTGAGCCGGGAGCTGGGCTTTGCTCTGCCCGATGCGGCGCCGATCCTTGCAAGCGTGGGTGCGCTGATCAAGCGCAAGGGGCACCACATCGCAATCGAAGCGCTTACCCGCCTGCCGCCGGAACATTCGGACGCTCGGCTGCTGGTCGTTGGCAAGGGCGAGGAAGAGGCGACGCTGCGAAATCTGGCGAGCGAACTGGGCCTTGCCGAACGGGTCCATTTCACAGGGTCTGTCGATCACGATCTCTTGCCGCTCCTGCTTTCAGCGGCCGACATCATGGTGCTGCCAACCGCGAATGAGGGGTTGGCCAACGTCTGGGTCGAAGCGCTCGCCTGCGGCACGCCTGTGGTGACCTGCGATGTCGGCGGCGCGCGCGATGTGATAGCGAGCCGGGTGGCCGGGCGCCTCGTCGAACGCACCCCTGCTGCGGTCGCCGCCGGGGTTGAGGCGGTTCTGTCCGATCCGCCCGACCCGCAGGCGGTGGCGGCCATTGCGGAGCGCTTTGACTGGACCGCGCACGCGCACGAGCTGGCGGCGCGGTACGATCAGCTGATCGCCTAGACGACGCCTCGGGACCGATCGCGGGCAGCCTTTTCCTGCCGCTCGATCTCGGTTTCCTGCGGTACGAAGCTGTTGGAATCGACCCCGAGCCAGATCAGAATTGGGCTCGCAAGATAGACGCTCGAATAGGTTCCGATGAACAGCCCGGCGGTGATCGCGGCGACGAGACCGAAGAGGCTCTCAGGGCCGAACAGCAAGAGCGGAAGCAGCGCAACCAGCAGGGTCAGCGAGGTCATGACGGTGCGCGCCAGCGTCTCGTTGATCGACAGGTCGAGCAGCTCGGGCAGTGGCATCTTGCGGAACTTCTTCAGGTTCTCGCGGATGCGGTCGTAGACGACGATCGTATCGTTCAAGGAATAGCCGATGATCGAGAGGATCGCGGCGATGATCTGAAGCGAGAATTCGAGCTGAAAAACCGAGAACAGGCCCAGCGTCAGCGACACGTCGTGGAACAGGGCAAACAGCGCGCCCACGCCGAACTGCCACTCGAACCGGATCCAGATATAGAGCGCAACCGCGACCATGGCGGCGATCAGGGCGATCAGCGCTGCCTCGCGAAACTCGCCCGCGACCTTGCCCGAAACCGTGTCGTTCCCATCGGTGCGCGCGCCCGGATATTCCTGCGCGATGGTGGCGATCACCGCGTTGCCGATCTCGGTTGCCGCGCCCGGCGTTGCCTCAACCTCCTCGGGCAGCGGGACGCGGATGGAGACCTGGTTGGGCGCGCCGAATTCCTGCACCACGGGCGTGCCATAGCCGAGCCCGCCGACAAGTTCGCGCAGGGCCGGTATCGGGGCCTCATCCTGATCCTCGAAGGTCAGGCGCACTTCCTGACCCCCGGCAAAATCGACACCGTAATTGAGCCCTTGCGTGAACACGAGGCCCCAGCTTGCGACAATCAGCAGGAGGCTGACAACGAAGAAGGGCACTCGCAGCTTGAGAAAGCGGATGTTCGTGTCGTTGGGGACAAGCTTGAGCAGTTTCATGAGCTTAGCGCCTTGGCCTCAAATCAGATGTTAATGTCGGCCGGACGGCTCTTCAGCCAGCCCGCGGCCCACATGCGCGTCAGCATCAGCGCGGTGAAAACGGTGGTCGCCAACCCGATCACCAGCACGATCGCAAACCCGCGGATTGGGCCGGAGCCGAAATAGAACAGCAGTGCGCCCGCGATCAGGTTGGTGATGTTCGCATCGTAAATCGCGCGGCTCGCTTCCTTGTAGCCGGTCTCGACCGCCGCGAGCACTTTGCGTCCGCGCTTGCGTTCCTCGCGAATGCGCTCGTTGATCAGCACGTTCGCGTCGACCGCCGCACCGACCGTCAGCACGAAGCCGGCAATGCCCGGCAGGGTCAGGGTCGCGTTAAGGCCGGCCATCACACCCAGCAGGATCAGCACGTTGAAGACCAGCGCAACGGTCGCGTAGATGCCGAACCGGCCATAGGTCGCCATCATCAGCGTGATCACCGCAATCGACCCGATCAGCATGGCGATCAGCCCCTTGCGGATCGAGTCCGCGCCAAGGTCCGGTCCCACAGTGCGCTCCTCGACCACCGTCAGCTCCACCGGCAAAGCCCCGGAATCGAGCTGGTTCGCGAGCTTCTTTGCGCTCTCCGGGGTAAAATTGCCCGAAATCTGCGCCGAACCGCCCAGGATCGGCTCGTTGAATTCGGGCGCGGAGATGATCTTGCCATCGAGAATGATCGCGAACCGTTCGCCGACATTTTCGGTGGACAGCTTGGCAAATTTGGTCGCGCCTTGGGGATCGAACGTGATGTTCACCACGTCGCGGTTGTCGCGCGGGTCCTTGCCCGGGCTAGCGCTCGTCAGATTGTCCCCGCGAATGCCGCCGAGCCGCTCAACAGCGAGCGACGCACCGGCAAAATCGCTCTCATCTGAGAAGGGATAGATCTCGCTTCCCGGAGGAGCAATGCCCGCCTGCACGTTGGTGGGCAACGCGTCCTTGTCCACCAGCTTGAATTCGAGCACCGCGGTCTCGCCCAGCAGCTCCTTGAGGCCTTCGGGATCTTCAAGCCCCGGCACCTGCACCACGATACGATTGGAACCCTGGCGAATGATCGTCGGCTCGCGCGTGCCGAGATTGTCGATCCGCAGACGCACAACCTCCACTGCGGAGTTCATCGCTTCGTCAACCCCGGCATCGATGCCCGCGCTGGTCGGGCTCAGGACAACGCGCTGCGTGTCGGTGAAATTGAGGTCCCAGTCGTTTGTGATGCCTTGCCCGGCGATGAGTGGCTCCAGAGCGCTGCGGGCGCGGTCCACATCGCCCGGATTGTCGAGCAGAAAGGACAGGCGGCCATCGGCGGTCGAGATATCGCCAATGCGAATACGCGGCTGCGCGTTGCGCATGGCCAGGCGCATGTTCTCTTCAAGGTTTTCAAGCCTTTGGGCCGCCACATCCTCCCGGTCCGCTTCCAGCAGAAGGTGCGAGCCCCCTGCCAAGTCAAGGCCGAGATTGACCTGAGGCATGTCTTCCCACATCGAGGCGTCACCGACCCCACCTGCCCCCATCAGGGACGGTACGGCCAGCGCCGCAAGCGCAAGGGTCATCACCCAGAGCGAGAGTTTCTTCCAAAGGGGGAAATCGAGCATTGCGTGTGCTTGTCTTTATCCTGAAGGGCGGAAGCGCGAGCGGTGAAGGCGAAACCGACTGCGATCGCTCCTAATCGTTCGCGGGTTTGCCGCCGGGCGGGATGATATCGCCGATCGTCTGCTTGATCGCCTTGACGCGAACGTCCTTGGCGATGTCGATCTCGACATACTCGTCATCCACCTTGGCAACCTTGCCGACGAGACCGCCAGCGGTGACAACCTGATCGCCCTTTTTCACGGCCGCGATCTTCTCGCGATGCTCTTTCTGCTGACGCATCTGCGGGCGGAAAAGAAGGAAGTAGAAGATCACGACCATGCCGATAATCGGCATGAATGTGAGCCATGCGGGCGGTTCAGCCGCCGCCGCGCCATTTGCGATCATGATTTCAAGCATCGGGTCGTTGACCTGTTACAGTGTTTTATTCAGCGGATTGGATACGGGCCATGACGCGCGGGTCTTCGGTGTGTCACACGAAGGCCGTCGTCCCTCCCCTTACTTCCGGATTCAGGTGGGCGCGCCTAGCAGCGTTTCAACCACCGGGCAATCGCCGTGCGCGCGGTGTGGGAATATCGCAACTCTAGCGATGGCGCGGCGTCCCCCGTGTCCGACCGCGCTAGCGGTTTGCGAGTGGAGCCTGCTTTCCCGGGTTGCCACGGTCCCAAGCCAGCCTTATAGGCCGCGCCTCCACTGGTGTCGGGAAGTAGCGCAGCCTGGTAGCGCATCACACTGGGGGTGTGGGGGTCGCAGGTTCGAATCCTGTCTTCCCGACCAGTGGGTTCATCGATTATCGCTTCGTAAAGGCGTTGTAAGCATCCACGGAACTCTCCCCTATCTCTGTGGTTATTACGAAGTCTCCGATGAGTATTAACAAGCCTGCCAGCACCAGCGCATTCCTCGCGCTCGCGGTCGCTTTGACGGCGGCGCCAACAGGCGCTCGCGCGGCGGAGACCAAGGAAAGACAGGTCTCCGCACAGGACAGCGCCGAGCGAGGCGAAGAAATGGAGGATAAGGCGGGCGGCACCGTTGCCCGTCGCAGCTACACCCCGGATGACTTTGCCCGCTTCGCCCCGCGCAGCGCGCTCGACATGGCTCGGCAGGTGCCGGGCTTTCAGATCCGTGAAGGCGACGGCGCGCGCGGCCTTGGACAGGCGGACACCAACGTCCTGATCAATGGGCGCCGTATCTCGGGCAAATCCAACGGGCCGGTCGCCGCGCTCCAGCGCATTCCGACCGAAGAGGTGCTGCGGCTCGAACTGGTGGATGGAGCCACGCTCGATATCGGGGGCCTGACCGGACAAGTGCTCAACGTAATCACGTCCGGAAGCGGATCGGTCAGCGGCCAGTATCGCTACGCGCCGCAAATCCGCACCTTCGGGACCGACCCCCGCCTGCTGGAAGGTCGCGTTGCGATCGCGGGTGGCGGCGCAAAAACGGATTGGACCTTGGCGTTCGAGAACGATTCCGGGCGCTTTGGCGATGAGGGCCCCGAATTGGTCTTCGATGGCGCGGGCAACCTGGTCGATACGCGCGACGAACAGCGCGAAGAGGATAGGGATCGGTTTGGCTTGTCCGGCTCCTACACGCGCCTCGCCGATAACGGTAACGTCCTCAATCTCACCGGCGAAGTGAACGGATTCCTCCGGCGTGAGACCGAGATCTCCGAACGCTCTGGCTCGATCGATCCGGTCGACCGCACGCGCGAATTCGAAGACACGGAGGACGAGTTCAACTTCGAGGTGGGCGCGGATTACCAATTCGCCCTTGGTCCCGGCAAGCTCAAGCTGATAGGCTACCACCGCTACGAAGACAGTCCGACCGTTTCGACGCAGGTGACATCCTTTGCCGATGGCAGCGACGCGGTCGGCACGCGCTTCACCCGCGACGCGGATGAAGGCGAGACGATCGCGCGTGCCGAGTACAGTTTTCCGGCTTTCAGTGGCGACCTGCTGATCGCCGGTGAAGGCGTGCGCAACTTCCTCGATATCAACAGCACCCTGAAAGAGCTTGATGCCGCCGGCGAATTCGTTCCGGTCGAGCTTGAAGGCGCCACTTCGCGGGTGGATGAGGACCGCGCCGAGTTGCAGGGAACCTACAGCCGCGCGCTCGCCTCCAACCTGCAGTTTCAGCTCTCGCTTGCAGGCGAGTATTCGCGCATCAGCCAAAGCGGCGCGCAGGGGCAGACGCGAACATTCTACCGGCCCAAGGGCTTTGTCGCGCTCGACTGGAAGGTCAAAGAGGGTGTCAACATCGCCGCGCGTCTGGAACGGCTGGTCGGGCAACTCAACTTCTTCGATTTCATCGCATCGGTGGATCTCGATCAGGACCGCACAGATGTGACCAACGCCGATCTCGTGCCGCAGCAAAGCTGGCGGCTGGAGGTCGAAGCCAATATCGGCCTTGGCGATGTGGGCACGCTCAATCTGCGTCCGTTTTACGAAGACATCGTCGATATCGTCGATCAGATACCGATCGAGGGCGGTGGGCAAGCGCCGGGCAATCTGCCCTCTGCGCAGCTCTACGGCGTCGAAACCGATCTCACCCTGCTGTCCGAGGGGCTGGGATGGCGCGGCACGCGGGTGGATGTCTCGCTGGCGTTGCAGGGCAGTTCCGTGCGCGATCCGCTGCTTGGAACCACACGGGAATTGAGCAACAATCAGATCGTCGATGTGGGCTTTGACCTGCGGCACGATCTGCCGGGCACCAGCTGGGCCTTTGGCGGCGATTTCAACTGGGATTACAACGCCGACAATGTGCGCCTGGACGAGATATCCGTGCGCAATGACAGCTTCGCCTTTGCGGGCGTGTTTCTTGAGAACAAGGACGTGCGCGGCGCCACGCTGCGCCTTGCAATCTCAAACGTGCTCGATCGCGACAACCGCTTCGAACGCACCGTCTTCGTGGATCGCGCCGCGGGGATCGTCGACTTCTCCGAAACCCGCGAGCGCAATTTCGGCACCATCATCACATTCGAGATTGAAGGCTCGTTCTAGCCCGCCTACCCCTCAGGGCAGGACGGAGAGAAACATGACGCTGAAGACGCGCAGCTGGTTGTTCGCACCTGGCGACAGCGAAAAGAAGATGGCCAAAGCGATCGCAAGCGCGGCCGACATTGCGCTTCTCGATCTGGAAGATTCGGTGACGCCCGCCAACAAGCCCGCCGCCAGGCAGATGGTTGCCGAAACGCTGGGCGCGGCTGAAGACTGCCAGCGCGTCTGGGTGCGGATCAATCCGCTGGACACGCCCGACGCCGTGTTTGATCTCGCCGCCATCCTGCCCGCTGCTCCCGGCGGCGTGCTCCTGCCCAAGGCTGAAGGCAAGCATCATGTAACCCAGTTGCACCACCACCTCAGCACGCTGGAGGCGGCGCACGGTCTGGCGCTGGGTTCAACGCGCATTGCCGCGATCATCACCGAAACGCCCGGCGCTATGTATGCAACGCGCGAATACGCAGAGGATTATCCTGGGCGCGAGCGGGTCGTCGGGCTGAGCTGGGGAGCGGAAGACCTCTCCTCAGCGCTCGGCGCCAGCGAGCAGCGCGGCTCCGATGGCGAATACGCACCTGTCTATGAGCTCGCGCGCAGTTTGTGCCTGATCGCTTCGGTAAACGCCGGCGTGGCGCCGATTGAAACCGTGCAACCCGAATTCCGCGATCTCGAGGCGTTGACGAGCCGCGCCAAGCGCTGCCGGGCGGCGGGCTTTCGCGGAATGCTTGCGATACACCCGGCGCAAATCGATCCGATCAACATCGCCTTCACCCCCTCAGCCGAGGAAATCGCTCACGCGCAAGCGGTGGTTCAGGCCTTCGCCGATAATCCGGGCGCCGGCACGATTGCGATCGATGGCGCGATGCTCGATCGGCCGCATCTTGTTCTGGCCCAGCGGCTGCTCGCCGAGGCCGAAGAAAGCCCCTGATTTTCCTACACGAACCAAATAGGTTAGTTGTCCGCCTCTCACGCATTACAGGAGCGCGGCGAACCCATGGCTATCCTCGAAACTCTGATCGGCCCCATAACGTCGATAATCGACAAGATCATTCCCGACGAAGGCGCGCGGGCTCAGGCCAAGCTGGAACTCATCAAGCTTGAGGGCACACAGGAAATGCGGCTGATCGAAGCGCGCTTGCAGGCGATTGTCGCGGAGGCCAATTCGCGCGATCCCTGGACCAGCCGCGCGCGGCCCAGCTTCCTCTACATCATGTACATCATGATCCTCTGGGCGCTGCCCATGGGCGTGCTCGCGGCGTTCGAACCCGAAGCCGCAACGGATATCGCATCGGGAATGAACGCCTATCTGAACGGCCTTCCAGAGCCACTCTACGCGCTGTTTGGCACGGGCTATCTCGGCTACACGGCGGCGCGTCAGTGGGGCAAGGTCAAGGGCGTGGACAGCTAAACGGCCCGAGCGCCGCCGATGCGAGCTGGCGAGCGCAGCGAGATGTTAACCAAACCTTGTTGTGTTTGTCGTATTATCCCGCGGAAACAGCCTAAGCTTGGAGCTTGAGATGGCGAACGAGGAATACGACACCCGCCCCGGCCAGGAGGCCAGCGACGACGCGTGTGACGACCGCCGCAAAGGCGATCGCCGCAAGGAGCAAAAGCCGTTCGAGGGCAAGGATCGCCGGTCCGGTAAGGATCGCCGGTCCGGGAAGGATCGCCGGGCGAGCGTGCGCGTGTCCGGTGTCCAGACGCACCCCTGAACCACGCAACCGCCATGCGCTGAAGTCTTGCCACAGCGTCCGGGGGCGCTATGCGGCGAGGGCATGACCGACACTGTCTACGTCCTCAACGGCCCCAATCTCAACCTGCTGGGATTGCGCGAACCCGCTATCTACGGGTCGACCACGCTCGATGAAATCGCGGGGATGCTCGAAGATCGCGGACGCGAATTGGGGCTGGCCATCGATATGCGGCAAACCAATTACGAGGGGATGTTGATCGATTGGATGCACGAGGCGCAGGCTGAAGGCGCCAAGGCGGTTCTCATCAACGCAGGCGCTTACACGCACACATCGATCGCCTTGCTCGACGCCGCTCGCGCGATTGCGACCCCGGTGATCGAGGTCCATCTGTCCAACCCGAAAGAGCGCGAGAGCTTTCGCCATACCTCGTATATCGGCGAGGCCGCCGCCGCCACATTCGAAGGGCACGGAGCCGACAGTTACCGGCTTGCGCTGGAACACGTTGCCGCAACATTTGCGTGACGGCTTGGGCCGCCGCGCGACGACGCGCGGGATAATTGTGACCAATTGCCACTTGCCAGCCGCAATTGGCGTGAATAGTCACCAGCCCAACCCGCTCGACAAGCGATAACAAGGGGTATGCATGGCTGACAAAAAGCCAAGCGCCGGGTCCAGATCCGGCATGAATGTAGACACCGCGCTGGTGCGCGAGTTGGCTGAGCTTCTGAATGAGACAGGTCTCACCGAGATCGAGGTCGAGGATGACGACCGCAAGATCCGCGTCGCGCGCGGCGGAGCGACGGCCCCTGCCGCGCCCATGCCTGCCACCATTGCTCCTGTCGCAGCGGCTCCAGCCGCTCCACCCGCGACCGCCCCATCGGCTCAAACGCCCGCAGAAGGATCAGCCGACGCCGCTGGCGCGCTCAAGTCGCCGATGGTGGGCACCGCCTACCTCGCGCCGGAGCCGGGCAAGCCCAATTTCGTAAAGGTGGGCGACAGCGTGGCGGCGGGCGACACGCTGCTGATCGTCGAGGCGATGAAGGTGATGAACCCGATCACCGCCGACAAAGCGGGCACGATCAAGGCGGTGCTGGTCGACAACGCGCAACCGGTCGAGTTCGACCAACCGCTTGTGGTCATCGGGTAAGCCAGACCCATGACCATTTCCCGCATCCTGATCGCCAATCGCGGCGAAATCGCGCTGCGCATTCACCGCGCCGCGCACGAAATGGGGATCGAAACCGTCGCGGTGCACTCGACCGCAGACGCCGAGGCTATGCATGTTCGCCTGGCGGATCACGCGGTGTGCATTGGCCCTCCCCCCGCTGCGGAAAGCTATCTCAATCACGCCGCGATCATCTCGGCCGCTGAGGTCGCAGGGTGCGACGCGATCCACCCCGGCTATGGCTTCCTCTCGGAAAACGCCAAGTTTGCCGAGATCGTCGAAGCGCACGACATCGCCTGGATCGGCCCCAAGCCCGAGCATATCCGCACGATGGGCGACAAGGTCATGGCCAAGAAGACAGCCGGAGAGCTTGGTTTGCCGCTCGTGCCGGGCTCTGACGGCGCTGTGTCGGAGCCTGATGAAGGCAAGAAGATAGCCGCGGAGATCGGCTATCCCGTGATCATCAAGGCGGCCTCCGGCGGCGGCGGGCGCGGGATGAAGGTCTGCGAGAGCGAGGACCAGCTTGAGACGCTGATGAGCCAGGCAGGCTCCGAAGCGAAAGCCGCGTTCGGCGATGCAACCGTCTACATCGAAAAGTATCTCGGCAATCCGCGCCACATCGAATTCCAGGTGTTCGGCGATGGCAATGGAAACGCGATCCATCTGGGCGAACGCGACTGCTCTCTTCAGCGTCGCCACCAGAAGGTGCTTGAAGAGGCTCCTTCGCCGGTCATCGACAGCGCCCAGCGTGAGCGCATGGGCGAGGTCTGCGCCAAAGCCATGCGCGACATGGGTTATCGCGGCGCGGGAACGATCGAATTCCTGTGGGAAGACGGAGAGTTCTACTTCATCGAGATGAACACCCGCCTGCAAGTGGAGCATCCGGTGACGGAAGCGATCACCGGCGTTGATCTGGTGCGTGAGCAGATACGTATCGCCGCGGGCAAGCCGCTATCGGTGAAGCAGGAAGAGCTGGAATTTCGTGGGCACGCCATCGAGTGCCGGATCAACGCGGAAGATCCGTTCACCTTTGCCCCTTCACCCGGGGAAGTGACCTATTACCACGCCGCGGGCGGCCTGCATGTCCGCGTCGATTCAGGGCTTTACGCCGGATACCGAATCCCGCCTTATTACGATTCGATGATCGCCAAACTGATTGTCTATGGCCGCACGCGAGAGGGCTGCATCATGCGCCTGCGCCGCGCGCTGGAAGAAATGGTGGTTGAAGGGGTGAAAACCAACATTCCGCTGCATCAGGAACTGCTTCATCAGACCGACGTGCTGCACGGCGATTATTCGATCAAGTGGTTGGAGCAATGGCTTGAGGAGCGCGAAGGCTGACCGCGCCGGCGCGCTGAACGCTAGGTCTCGGTCGCCCGGACGACCAGCGCGTCGCACGGGGCGTCGCGCGCAATTGCAAGCGCGCTGGTCCCGAGAACCAGCCTTTGAAGGTCCATCTTGTGAGCGGCGAGCACAATCAGGTCGGCCTTAACTTCACGCGCGACGGCGATAACGCCCACGGAGACCGAGCCTTCAGGTGAATGAACCGCGTGCAATCGGTCCGATAGGCCATGCTCGCGGGCGCACGCGCTGAGCCAGCTCTCGGCCTCGTTGCGCTGCGTGGTCTGCCATTGAGCCGGCAGAACATCGAGATAGGCGGGCGGGATGGGCACACGGACATGCACCAGCGTGAAGCGCGCCGGGCCTTCCTGAGCAAGGGCCTGACAGCGTTCGGCGATCAGCGCGGTGCCGACAGGATCCTCCCGGTCGAGCGCAACGACAATCTGCTTGTACATCGATAGCCTCCTCTTCCCAATTGCATCGCGCGATGCCTCAGATCTCCTCAAGCGGCCGTTCGAGATCGATGCAGCGATTGGCCACTTCATCGCTTGCGCCTGTTTCGATCAACAGCAACTCAGCAAGGCGCAGGCTTCCTTCCACCGTCTCCGGCACAGCCATCGAGGCGCCCAGTTCACTCAGGCGGCTTGCATGCCGGGCGTCACGGGCCCGCGCAAAAATCGGGAGGGTGGGCGCAAGGCGCCGAAGCTCGGCAGTCAGGTGCTCCGTTGCTTCGCGATCCGCCAATGTCACCGCAATCGTAAGCGCTTTGGAAAGGCCCGCATCCCTCATCACATCAAGCCGCGACGCGTCTCCGAGGCGGACCGGGCGTCCCTCTTTTTTGGCCGCCATTACCACCGCGGGATCCTTCTCGATCGCCACATAGCGAATGCATTGCTTGTCGAGCACGCCGGCAATGGTCTCACCCACACGTCCAAATCCGGCGATTATGATGTGCCCTTCGAGTTCTTCTCCAATTGCTGGCGCGTCAAAATCGCCTTCATCGGCCTGTTTGAGAACACGCGCCGTGCGCCGGGCCAGCAGGTCGAGACCCGGTGTGGCCAGCATCGTAAGCCCGACTACGACCAACATGAACTGGGCAACCGGCGCGTCGAGCAAACCCACCGTCACCGAGAGGCCGACGACAAGAAACCCGAACTCGCCCGCCTGACCAAGCGTTATCGCGACTTCAGAGGCTCGGTGTCGCGGCAGGCTCCACGCTGTGCAAAGCGCAAAGTTTATCCCGATCTTCAAAACGATCAGCCCAACGGCAGCGGCGATGACCCAGACGGGATCGGCCAGAATCGCGCGGCCATCGATCCCCATGCCCACGGACAGAAAGAACAGACCAAGCATCAGCCCCTTGAAGGGCTCGATATCGACCTTCACTTGATGGCGGAACTCGGTTTCGGCCACCAGCAATCCGGCCAGAAAAGCCCCAAGCGCCATCGAAAGCCCGACATAGCCCGTCAGCGCTGCGGTGCCGATCGAAAGCAAGAGGACAATCGCCACGAACGCCTCGCGGCTGTCCGCGCTCGCGACCAATTGCAGAAGCGGGCGCAGCGCAAGCCGTCCCACGGCGTAGATCAGGGCGATGGTGATCAGCGCCTCGCCAAGCGCCAGACCAAATCCGAGCGCGACATTGCTCGCTCCCATTGCGCCTGCAACGCTGACCGCAAAAAGGATCGGGACCACCGCAAGGTCCTGCATCAGCAGGATCGAGAAGGTGGCCTGACCAGCGGGCGTTCCAAGCCGTCCGCCGCTGATCAGCAGCTGAGTGACGATCGCCGTCGAGGACAAGGCCAGGCACGCGCCCAGGATTATCGCGGTCGTCACCGAGTTGCCCCAGAAATAGGCGACCGCGCCGATCACCGCTCCGGTCACGATAATCTGCGCGCTTCCCAAGCCGAAAACGAGCCGCCGCATCGCCCATAATCGCTCGAAAGAGAGCTCCAGACCGATGACGAACAGAAGGAAGATGACGCCCAGCTCGCCCAGCACGGCGACGCCCTCAAGGTCGGTGATGACAAACCAGGAGAGGGGCTCAAACCGCTGTGCCAGAAGGCCAAGGCCAAAGGGACCGATGACCGCCCCCACGATGAAATAGGCAATGACCGGGCTGACAACGCGCTGAAGCGCGGGCACCACGAAGCCCGCTGCCAACAAGAAAAGCAGCACTTCGCGCACATAGGGAATGTGAACATGGCCTTCCATGCGGGGCGGGGGTCCTCCTTCGGCCTGGGCTTGGCCGACACCGTTCGCAGGCGAGCTTAACGACCTCGGTTCAAAACGGCCACCGTGTCTGTGTGGGGACAGTAACGCCAGCGATCAAAGACTTCGGCCCTGAATGGGGCACAGCCCGAATATCGACGCGCACCGGGCTAGCAAGCGATCAAGGCGCGGCGTCACCGCGTCGCAGCGTCACAGCGGCACGCCGGGCTCATGCTTTGCCGTGCGGATCGTCAGAGAAGTCTTCACACTGTCGACATTAGGCGCCGGTGTCAGCTTGCCAGTCAGAAACTCCTGAAAACTCTGCAGGTCTTCGCTTACGATCTTGAGGATGAAATCGATCTCGCCATTGAGCATGTGGCATTCGCGCACCTCGGGAAGACCACGCATATGCTCTTCAAATTCCCTTAACGCGCTCTCCGCCTGGCTCTTCAAGCTCACCATCGCAAAGACCGTAATGGCAAAGCCAAGCTTTGAGGGATCGAGATCGGCGTGATACCCACGAATGACGCCGTCCTCTTCAAGCCCGCGGACCCGGCGCAAGCACGGCGGCGCGGTCAGGCCCACGCGCTGCGCCAACTCGACATTGGTCACGCGGCCTTCCGCCTGCAGCTCACTGAGCAGACGTTTGTCGATCTCATCCAGATTGGCCATGGGGCTGCTCATTCTCCGAAACTTGAATGCGACTCTCGGGCGAAATCGGGTCCGCCGTAACAAAACTAGGCAAGAACACTTTCGGTGTATCGTCGCTCTAGCTAATAAAATTAGGTTTGCCAGCAATTGTCCCGCTTTGCAACGCAGGCAGTGTGACAAGCTGTAGCAAATCACGCATCCTGATATCTCTCAAGAGAATCGGCATGAGCTGCGCGCTGGAATGCGCCTTATTCTGCGCTCGCTCAGTGCCTCATCGCCGCAGTCTGACCGGAAAGGAGGCGGAATCGCATGTTCATTGACGACCGCCTCTCGACCGTGCTGCGTCAGGAAGGATCGAGCGAAGCCGCGCAGCGCACGCAGTTTCGCCAGCTCTTGGATATCCTGGGCAATCGCAAGTTTGGCCCGTACGAACGCGCCGATGCGAGCCTGATCGCCGCCGCCTGGTTGCGCATGGACGCGCTGGGTCGAAGCCTGCCTGCCAGCGATCGCGCTGCGATGATTCGCGAGCCAAGCTGGCGCTTCCGGAGCGCAGACCTCGCCGCGCATCTGTCGGACTTCGAACCGGAGGTGGTGTCAGCCGCGCTCAACCGCGCGGAGCTGAGCGCGGAGGATTGGTCGGCCTTGATACCTCGCCTGCCTGTGCGCGCGCGCGGGTTTTTAAGGCTACGCAAGGACTTGCCGGTTGATATCGAGGCGTTGCTTGATCGCCTCGGAGTGTATGATCGCGGGCTGCCGCCTCCAGGCCGGGACGATTCCGAACGCGCCTTTGAGAGCGATGCTTACGGCGCGTCTCCGCTCAACCTCGACCTTGATGCCGTGGTCGAGAACGAAACCGGCGATCCCTCTCCAGGCGAATTTGCAAGCCGTTCGTCCGACCCCATTGAAACGGGTCGCAGCGAAATCTCCGCGCTGGTCGAACGCATCGCGCAATTTAAGCGCGCGCGCGAGGAGACCGACGACGAAACGCTGACCGACAGCGAGCGCAGCCCTCGCCTGCCTCTCGGCGAAGCCGACGCGCCGAACCGCCGACGCGCCACTGGCTTCGGTTTTTCCGCCGACGCGGCTGGACGCATCGAATGGGCCGAGACCGATGTGGCGCCGATGGTGATCGGCAAGCGGTTGATTACACCCTCGACGCTTGGCGCCGCGGCCAGCGACACCGCCCTCGAACGCGCCTTCCAGCGGCGTCAGCCGATCGTTCAGGCGCGCACCGAATTGGCTGGGGCCGAGCCAATCTCCGGCGAGTGGAACGTCGATGCGCAACCACGCTTCACGATCGATGGCCATTTTACCGGTTATGTGGGCCGATTTCGCCGATCACTGGACGACGCGGACGAAGCCCGATCCAAGGCGGCCGAGGAAGCGGACAGCATCCGGCAATTGCTGCATGAGCTGCGCACGCCTGTCACTGCGGTACAGGGTTACGCCGAGGTCATCCAGCAACAGCTCTTCGGTCCAGCGCCGCATGATTACCGCGCCTTGGCGGCCGCCATCGCGGCGGATGCGGCGCGCATTCTGGCCGGTTTCGAAGAACTTGATCGACTGGCGCGGCTGGAAATCGGCGCGATGGCCGTCGAACCAGGGGAAAGCGATCTCGCGGTCGTGATCCGCCAGGCCGCCCAGCGATTGGCGGCCGTGCTGGGTCGGCGCGGAGCGGCACTCGAAGTGGCTATGGAGGACGACGCCGAGCTGCGCGTACCGCTCGACAATGAGGAGACCGAGCGGCTTGTCTGGCGTTTGATGGCCACACTTTCTGAAGCGTGCGGGTCGGGAGAGGCGCTGCGGGCCGAGCTTGCCGTCGACAATGAACGTGCAGTGTTGACGTGCGATCTTCCGCTTTCCTTGCGCGAATGCGACGATATCTTCGCTGTCGGATCCATAGGCAGCGAAACCACAACCAATGTCGGCGGATTTGGTGCGGGCTTCGCACTGCGTCTGGCGCGGGCCGAAGCGCGCGCAAGCGGTGGCGATCTTTCACGCGAAGACGGGCGCGTGAGGCTCTCGCTGCCTATGGCGGAAGTCGTCGCAGACCCTATTGCCTTGACCAAGGCTTAGGACGTCAATAGCCGATCGGCGTCTGCGGCTTTTCGCACCAAACTGGCTTCGCAACCGCACACGCCGAGCACCGAGGGGGAAGATCAGGCCGATGGCAGCGGACAGCGAGCAATCACCGGCCAGCTCTTTGGCGCAGCCGCCAGCGAACCCGGACCTTGTTCTTTTCCCGCAGGGATTTGGCCAACGCGTCTTGCTGACCATCGACACGGAGGAAGAGTTCGACTGGTCGGCGCCATTCCAGCGCAAGGGGTATGGCCTTGAGCATGTTCGCGAACTCGCCCGATTTCAGGGCTTCTGCGAAGAGATCGGAGCGCATCCCGTCTACCTGATCGACTGGCCGATCACGCAGTCGCCTGAAGCCGTCGAGATCATCCGTGACGCGCTCGATGGAGGCGTGGCCGAAGTCGGCGTGCAGCTTCATCCCTGGGTCAATCCGCCGTTTGAGGAAGAAGTGACGACGCTCAATTCCTTCGCCGGAAATCTCTCGCCAGACCTTGAAGCGGCCAAGTTCAACACCCTTCGAGATCGTATCGAGGAGGTGTTCGAAGTCGCGCCGCTCGCATACCGGGCCGGACGCTACGGCGTTGGAGCCAAAACGGCCGCGCTCCTGACGCAAGCGGGCCTCGCGATCGACACATCGGTGCGCACCCTGTTTGATTACAGCGCGCAAGGCGGGCCGGATTTCTCCAACCATCCGGCCGCGCCCTACTGGGTGGACGGCGCGCGGTCCTTGCTCGAATTGCCGGTCACCTCTGTCTATTGGGGCGTGCTGCGCCAGCAAGGCCGAACGCTTCATCGGCTCCAGCGCTACATCCCGACCTTGTTCGGGGCGTTCAGCCGGATGCGCTTGCTTGAACGCATTGCGCTGACGCCCGAAGGGGTGAGCGTCGATGAGGCGATCCGGGGCATCGACATTGCGCTCGACGATGGCCTGCCCTTGCTTGTCCTCTCCCTGCATTCGCCCAGTTTGGCGCCGGGCTTTACGCCGTATGCGAGCAACATTGCCGAGGTGGAGGCGATCTATGAATGGCTGCGCGCGGTCTATGCCTATCTACGGCAGCGCGGCGTTGCCAGCGTGACTTTGACGGAGATTCTGGAGGCGGCCCGAACAAAAGGTTGAGCAACGGCAGTACCGCACGCTTGTAAGCGAAAGATGAGCGCTGTAGGGGCGCTTCACGGCAACACGCCATAGGCATACCGTCACGGGCCTGTAGCTCAGCGGTTAGAGCTGGCCGCTCATAACGGCTAGGTCGCGGGTTCGAATCCTGCCGGGCCCACCGGTATGCTGTTGTGAGCCCAGATTGATAATGTCGGGGAGTAGCGCAGCCTGGTAGCGCATCTGCTTTGGGAGCAGAGGGTCGCAGGTTCGAATCCTGTCTCCCCGACCAATCTTTTCAACGCTGTCCCCGTTGAAATTTCCAAGATCCACCTATTGCAAGGCGCGCGGCTAGCCTGTGTAGGCAGCCGTGCGCTCCAGCAACCATGAGCCCATTTGCTCGGCCTTCAGCTCGACCGCTTCCAGGCCCAGCACGCGCACAGCCTCATATCGGTCGCGAGGGGCGTAGTCGGGTGGCGTTTGCACAAAGGTTGTGTGACCCGATGCCGAGAAAATCTGGAGCCCCTTGGCCCCGTCGCTGCCTGCGCCCAACAGAAGACCGCCAACAGCCGGAAGGCCCGCGCGCGCGATGGAGCCCAGCAGAAGATCGGCGGACGGACGGAAACCGGAGACGGGATCTCGTTCCACCAGCCGCAATCTGGGGGGCTCGCCCGCTTCGATGATCACGTGACGCGAACGGTCATAAGCCACATAGGCCCGGCCCGGTGTCAGCGCCATGCCATCGACTGCGGTCTCGATTTCACACGCCAGCGAACCCCGCATCGAAGTTATGGCCCGCTCGACCTGCTCGGCCTCAGCGTCGACAACCAACACGATCGGCGGACAATTGGAAGGAAAGGCGGCAAGCAGGCCCTTTGCGGCTTCCAATCCCGCCTGACCGCAGCCGAGCGCGAGCAGTTTGTCGCCGGGAGAGTAATCCGCGGCGGCACCTGCCTCTTGTGAACCACCGCCTGATTGAAGTTCACCGTTCGCTGCCTTGATCACGATGCCACCCAGTTCCTTGACGGTCGCGTCGAATTCCTCGCGAGACGAATGAAGCGGCTTGGGAAAGCAATGCACCGCGCCCAGTTCGAGCGCGCGCTGTGCGGTCCCCGTGCCGGCCTGCGTGATGCTGGACAGCATGATGACCGGCATGGGTCGCTCCTCCATCAGTTCCGCAAGGAAGTCCATTCCCGACTTGCCCGGCATCTCAACATCCAGAGTGAGCACGTCCGGGTTGAGCTCGGCGAGCTTGTCGCGCGCTTCATCCGCGTTGGACGCCGTTCCGCAAACGGTTACCCCTTTGGCGTTGTCGAGGATGTCGCAAAACAGCGCGCGCATCGCGGCGGAATCGTCGACGACCATCACTTTGGTACCGGGCATAGGATGAGCTTTCCCAAAAGGTTGGCCCGTTCCAGCCTGGCGCGCGTGCACAAGCGCCTCAGACCTACACAGGCAGACATATTAATTTGGTCAGCTACGCGAGCGTCTGCGAATTTTTGCTGTCGATCTTCCTAAGGAATTGCGCGCAGGTTCGTGTCCAAGGCTCCTTGAAGTCTCTGATCTTATTGCAGCGGCCCTCGCCCATCGTTTCCAGCCGGAAGGTTAACGCAATGAGTATCGCAAGACTCTCCAAACTTGGCGCCTATTCGCTCATCGCGCTTTTGGTTGCGTCGCTGGCTGTCGCAGCCCTTGGTGTCAGCCAGATCAAATTCGGCGGACCGCTGCATGAAAGCAATCGCGAGCTGTCGGTGTTTAACGCGGATATCAATCCACCCCCGCTCTATCTTGTCGAAGCTTTCGCGCTTGCGAATGTGATGGCCATTCACCCGGAATCTTACCGAATCAACGAGATTAGGCTGCGTGCGCTTGAGCGCAAGATGGAGGAAAGAGGGAAGGTCTGGGTGGCCTCGGATCTGCCAGCGCCCCTGAAGGCCCAGATCGCCGAAGCGCTCGCGACAGACTCCACCGAATTCTGGGACGTCATCGATAACAAGCTTAAGCCGGCTATTGTTGCCGGTGACCAGGTGCGCGTGGACAAAGCGCTCAATCATCTGCTCACCAGTTATCGTCGACACCGCGCGAAGATCGACAGACTCGTCGAAGCAACCGCCGAAGCGCAGAACGAACTGGCGTCGAGCAGCGCATGGATCGTGACCGCTGTATCTTCGGTTCTCACTTTCCTTGCGCTCTTGCTCGCAGGCGCGCTGATCGCTGCAACGTGGATTCTTGCAAAGCATGTGCTCGCCCCGCTGGAAAAAACCGCAGACACGATGAGGCGCCTGGCCGCTGGCGATTTCAACGTCGCGCGCAGGGTCTCGGACCGCAAAGACGAAATCGGAACGATGCACGACGCCATACAAGTGTTCCGAAAGTCCTTGATCGCGGACCGCGAGCGTGAAAGCGCGCAGAAAGGCATCGTTGATACACTCTCGAAAGCGCTTGAAAAACTGGCGGCGGGCGACCTGACCTCTCGCATAAACGAACGCTTCGACGACGCCCACGACGCTATCCGCCAGACTTTCAACCGGTCGGTGGAAGAACTCGCGCGCTCAATGAACGAGGTCCGCCAATCCGCACAAAGCGTCAATGGAGGAGCCAACGAAATCCGCAACGCCTCCGACGATCTTTCCACCCGCAACACCCAGCAAGCCGCCAGTCTTGAAGAGACCGCAGCGGCGATGGGCGAGGTGACCGATCTCGTCAAGAAATCAGCGGAGAACGCGCGCGTTGCTCAGGCTTCGATCGTCGAGACCAACAGCCACGCAAGCAATGGTGGGATAGTCGTCAAGAAAGCGGTCAAAGCCATGGCATCGATCGAGGAATCCTCTTCCCAGATCACGCAGATCATCGATGTCATCGATGGAATAGCCTTCCAGACCAACCTGTTGGCGCTCAACGCAGGCGTTGAAGCCGCTCGCGCCGGAGAATCGGGCAAGGGCTTTGCGGTGGTTGCCAACGAGGTCAGAGCCCTGGCTCAGCGCAGCGCCGATGCGGCGCGCGATATCAAGCAATTGATCGGCACCTCAACAAGCCACGTCAAGGACGGCGTAAGCCTGGTCGGGGAGACCGGAGAACTGCTCGAAACGATGGTGTCTCATATCGCCGGCGTGACCGCGCAAATCGATGAGATCGCCAATATGGCCGCGACGCAGGCCGAGAACCTTGATCAGGTCAACAGCTCAGTCAGCCAGATGGACACAATGACCCAGCAAAACGCGGCGATGGTGGAGCAAACCACCGCCTCATCGCGCAGCCTCTCGGACGAAGCGGCGCGGCTGGAGGAACTGGTTTCCCGGTTTCGTGTGGCTCCGACGGTGGCTTCGACAGTGGCTTCTAAGGCCGCGAAAGGCGCTGCCGCGATTTCGGTCAAGGAGCCGCCGGCTGAGCTAGCCAACGCCCCCGAACGAACGCCTACGAGTGCTCCCGGACACGTCGAGAAGCTGGGGAACCTTACTCTGAAACCCTCTGCCGCACCCGCGCCCGCTGCCAAACCCGCGCCCATATCTGCGCCGTTAGAGGTGCCCTCTGCGCAACCGGAACCCGAGTTTGACAATCAGGATTGGAGCGAATTCTGATCCGACGCGGCTGAGAATTGCATCTTTTTCCACCTTGTCGAGAGTCCGCCTTCATGAACACCATAACACTTCCAGCCACATGCGACCGGGCAAGCGCCGGCGCGCTCTGTAACGAGCTTTGCGAGGCCCTTGGCCCCGCGCCGCTCGGCATCGATGCAAGCGGTGTCGAGCGCATCGGCCAATCCGTGCTGCAAGTGCTTGTTTCGGCCGCTCGCAGCGATGGCGGGATTGTGATCACCGCATCCAGCGAGGCCTTTCGCAGCGCGCTGGAACTCACCGGTCTCGAAGGTCAGATCACGTCGGAGAACGCGTGATGAACGATGATGATATCCAGCAAATCTTCTTCGTCGAATGCGACGAGGCGCTAGAGGCGACCGAGGCCGGGCTCGATCGCTGCAAGGCGGGCACGCATGACGATGAGACAATCAACGCGATTTTTCGAGGGGTCCATTCGATCAAGGGGGGCGCTGGAGCTTTCGGCCATGAAGCGTTGCAGGCCTACACGCACTGTTTCGAAAACCTGCTGGGCGACATCCGCGAAGGCAAGGTGGCGCTGGGCAGCGAGATTATCGATCTCCTTCTTCTCGCCAACGATCTGCTGCGCGACCATGTGGAAGCGGCGCGAGAGGGGTCTACAGCTCCCGATGACGCCGCCCTGATGAAACGGCTTGAGGCGGCGCGCGCGGAACCATCGCAGATCGTAACACCAACCAGCGCCGAACGTGAACCGGCTTCCTCGATACCAGCCGCCGATCCGCTGGATGACCTTGACGCTTTGCTGGACGAACTGGCCGGTCCTGATGGCAGCGATCACCAAGCTGATGACGAAACGGCGGCGCCCTCGGCGCAATCCGAACCGGAGGTGTGGATACTTCGCATCCGTCCGCACGCAGGGGCGATGGCAAACGGCGGGGAACCCCTTCTGTGGCTGCGCGAACTCGCCGCGATGGGCGGGGAATGCCTCGAATGTCACGTCAACGACGTCCCTGCGATCGATAATCTGGAGGTTGAGGAAGGCTATCTGGGTTGGACTTTCTCAATCCCGGGAAGCGTGAGCCGCGAGAGCGTGGAGGAATTGTTCGACTTTGCGGGCGAGGATGTTTCTCTCGCCTTTGGGTCGGATGCCGCCCTTCCGGAGACCCGCTTGTCGACAGCCAAAGAGGACCAGTCTTCCGCGCCTTCACCCACGCCCGCGACCGCGGCCGCGGCTCCGGCCGAAAGTCCGAAATCGACGCCGACGCGCAGTTCAAGCTCGCCTGCGTCACAAAGTGTGAGGATTGATCTCAACAAACTCGACAAACTCATCAACGGGGTCGGGGAGTTGGTGATTGCCCAGGCCATGCTGACACAGCGCCTCGAGAACGAAAATCTCGCTCATGTCGAGGAACTGGCCATGCTCGACACGCTGGTGCGCGACATTCAGGAGCACGCCATGGCCTTTCGCGCGCAGCCGATCAGTTCGGTTTTCGGGCGCGTTCCACGCCTGCTCCGAGAACTCGCCGGAAGCACCGGCAAGCACGTGAAACTTGAGGTGACAGGGGAAAGCACCGAACTCGACAAGACCGTGATCGAGCGCCTTTCCGAGCCGATGACCCACCTCATTCGCAACGCAGTCGATCACGGGATCGAGACTCCCTCGGAGCGCACGGCGGCTGGCAAGGAAGCCGAGGGCACCCTGACGCTTTCGGCCGAGCAGAAAGCGGGCCGGATCGTCATACAGATCAGCGATGACGGGCGCGGAATTGACCGCAAAAAGGTGCTTGGCAAAGCGATCAAGAACGGCCTTGTCGCCGCCGATGACCAGCTGTCGGATGAGGAGGTCAACCAGCTGATTTTCGCGCCCGGCTTCTCGACCGCAGCCAATGTCTCCAACATTTCAGGCCGCGGCGTGGGAATGGATGTGGTCAAGCAGAACGTCAAGGATTTGGGCGGGCGCATCGCGATCGAGTCAGCGCCCGGCGAAGGGACGACCTTTACACTCGCCCTGCCGCTGACCCTTGCGATTTCGGACGGAATGATCGTGAAGGTCGGCGATCAATCCCTAGTGATCCCGCTGGCGCATGTCATTGAAAGCCTTCGCCCGGCGACAGAAGACATCAAGGGACTGGGTACCCAGCGCCAGATGCTCAATGCGCGAGGCGCCTTCGTGCCCGTCGTCTCGCTTGCCCGCGCAATCGGCGCGAGGGAAATAGAGGCCGCACCCTCGGAGCGCGTCCTGGTACTGGTCGAAACCGAGAGCCACGGGCGGGCCGCGCTGCTCGTCGACGCAATCACCGACCAGCGACAATTCGTGATCAAGAGCCTTGATGCGCATTATCGCTCGGTCGACAGCGTCGCCGGAGCGACCATCCTTGGCAACGGGCAAGTCGCACTGATCGTGGATGTCGATTACCTCGTACAGTGCGCCTCAGGATCCGCAGGCGGGACCGCGCTTGCCGACGCCGCATGACGAACACCATCCCCACAGCAATGGAAGAAGGGCGCAATCGACAAAACCCGACCAGCGTCGTGCCCGGCGTTAGCCCGCAACTCTATTCGCTTGCCGACTTCGAACAGATTGCGCGACTGGTACACGCTGAGGCCGGCATAGTCCTTACGAAGCGAAAGGCCATGCTTGCCTATTCGCGCCTGGCTCCACTGGTTAGGCAAAGCGGGGCGGAGCGGTTCGAGACCTTCCTGAACAGGCTGGACGACGATCCGGCGCTCAAAACCCGGACGATTTCGGCCCTCACCACAAACCACACCTACTTCAATCGCGAACCGCACCACTACGAACACTTCCAATCGGAGGTGCGTCCGGCCTTGGTAGCGCGCGCCGAGCAACGACAAGCCGTTCGGCTGTGGTCGGCGGGCTGCTCCAGCGGAGAGGAGGTCTGGACCCTTATGATGGTGCTGCTCGGCAACGATCGCCAAGCGGGCGAGGCGCTCGCCCGTCGCGATATTGTCGCGCTTGCCAGCGATCTGGCCGACCACGCGGTCAAATCAGCCCAGGAAGGGCGCTATCCCGCCGAGGCGCTGGATTCGGTGCCAAAGGAATTGCGCGCGGCCTGGTGCCAGCGCGATGAGAACAGTCTTGTGGTCGGGCCGAGCTTGCGCCGAATGGTGCGCTTTCGCCAACTCAATCTCATTCGCCCGTGGCCCTTCGAAGGCCTGTTCGACGTAATCTTCTGCCGTAACGTCATGATCTACTTCGATGATCCAACGAAGGAGCGGCTTGTCCTGCGGCTTGCGCAGCGTCTCAAACCGGGCGGCTTTCTCTATATTGGCCATTCCGAAAGGGTAACCGGTGAAGCGAGCGCGCTGCTGCGGTGCGTGGGCCCGACGATCTACCAGCGCGTAGGAGCCGGGGCATGAGCGTTCGCGTGCTTATCGTCGATGACAGCGCCTTGATGCGCACGCTGATCGCTCGCAAACTGACGGAGGCGAGCGATATCGAGGTCATCGGGACGGCCCAGAATTCAGCCGAGGCGCGCAAGCTGATCAAGGCGCTCGATCCCGACGTAGTTACGCTGGATATCGAGATGCCGGGAATGGATGGCCTGTCATTTCTCTCCAAGATCATGGAGCTGCGCCCCACGCCCGTTATCATCGTATCGGGCGCCACAGGCCCCGGCGCCGAAGCGACCGCGCGCGCGATGCGGATCGGCGCCGTTGGCTGCTACGCCAAGTCGACCGCGACCCGCTCGATAAAGGACGATGATGGTGGGCTGCTCGCCAATTTGGTGCGCGAGGCCGCTCAGGTCACGCTGTCGCCCCCCCACAAATCAAGGACATCGTTTTCAGGAGGGGCTGGTCAATCTCGCGCGGCCGCCGCTCGGTCGACCTCGCGCAAGACGGGCGCAGGCTACGAGCCAGCGCTGATCTGCATCGGTTCCTCGACCGGGGGTGTAGAAGCTCTTCACGCGCTGCTGTCGGATTTTCCCGAGAATTGCCCCCCCACCCTGATCGTGCAGCATGTCAACGGCGGATTTGCTGGCGCGATCGCCAAATCGCTCGATCAGGATTGTCCGCCGCATGTGTCGCTCGCGCAAGCCGATCGCCCGCTGCGACGCGGCGAAGTCCTCATCGCGCCGGGGGACGCACGTCACCTAATGGTCGCGCGCTCGTCCGTCGCGAGCGCCCCGTTTCGGGCCGCTTTGCGCGCGGGCAACGCGGTGAGCGGTCACCGGCCAAGCGTCGATGCGTTGTTCACCTCAGCCGCCGCTCAGGCTGGCAAGGAATCGCTTGGTATCCTCCTGACGGGGATGGGGCGCGACGGAGCCAATGGATTGCTGGCGATGAAACAGGCGGGTGCCCACACGATCGCGCAGGACCAACAAAGCTGCGTCGTCTTCGGGATGCCGCGCGCTGCGATTGAGCTGGGCGCGGCTGCAGATGTTTTGCCCATCGATCGGATCGCGGCGAGCGTCTTTGGCGATGCGCCGGCCACCCGCGTGTCCTCGTCTCCTCTCCTCGAGAAAAAGGCTTGACGGCAAATGTCCGCGACCAGACCCCAAACAGCTGACAATCCCACGCCCCTAGACGCGACGTTGAAGAAGAGAACGGTCGTTCAGGGGGAAGCGTTCGCGAGCAGCGATCCTGCGCATGAGCTCAACACCATCCTCGGAAGCTGCGTTGCGACCTGTCTGTTCGACCCTGTCGCGCGCGTCGGCGGCATGAACCACTTTCTTCTTGCTGAACCTCCCAAATCAGCCCGTAACGAGACGTTCGACAGCAATTACGGCCTCTATCTGATGGAGCTGTTGATCAATGAGATGCTGAAACTCGGCGCGAACAAGTCGCGTCTCAAGGGCCGTCTTTATGGGGGGGCAAGTATTAATCCTGAGCTTGGTCCGATTGGCACCGCCAACGCGTCCTTTGCCCGGCATTTCATGGCGCGCGAGGGAATCCAGACGGTCTTTGAGGATCTCGAAGGGACCAGAGCGCGGCGTATCCAGTTTCGGCCTGCATCAGGCCTTGTGCGATGCCGGGAGGTCGCTCCGGTCGCCGCGCCTAAGGACAAACCACTGGTCCGACCACAATCCGCTCTTGGCAATGTCGAGCTATTCTAGCCCGCACAGACACTCAGCGGTCCTTTTTGTCCAAAGACACTCTCCATGACGCCAAGTCACGAAACGCTGGAGCCCCCAATGCATCAGGCCAATACATCGCCATCCGACGCCCCAAGCTCTGCGGCAGCGCCCGCTGCGGTTCGCGTGCTCACCGTAGACGACAGCGCCTCAATGCGCGCGTTGCTGCGCAGCGCCCTGGCGTCCCGTGGGTTTCAGGTTGAGCAGTGCGAGGATGGACAGGAAGCGCTGGAATGGCTGGCCGAGAACGAGGTCGATGTCATCATCACCGACATCAATATGCCGCGCCTCGACGGCTTTGGCCTGATCGAAAAATTGCGCGGGTCCACGCTGCACGCTGATCGCCCGATCCTAGTGCTCACCACCGAAAGTTCGGATGAGAAAAAGCGGCGTGCGCGCAACGCTGGGGCGACGGGCTGGATCGTCAAACCCTTCGACGCGGAAAAGCTCACAACGGCTCTGCGACGCGTGACCCATTGATTGGATTGCACAAGACAAGAAGGAAGCGACACGCTGATGCGACATGAACTCATCACTTTTGGGGTGTCTGGCCAGCTGTTCGGGCTCGACATCATGACAATCCGCGAAATCCGGGCCTGGTCTCCAGTGACGCGCCTTCCGCGCGTGCCCGAATATGTGGCTGGCGTCGTCAATCTGCGAGGCGCGGTGCTGCCTGTGGTCGACCTTGCTGTTCGGCTCGGTTGGCCGCCGACCGACGCCACCCCGCGCAATCCCATCATTGTTACGGAACTGGACGATCAGTCGCGCGGCCTGATTGTCCACGACGTCAACGACATTGTCTCGATCTCCGCTGAGGACCTGCAGCAGCCCGAGACGGGGCGCGAAGACACCATCACGAACTTTTTGACCGGTGTTGCGCCGCTCGGCGAGGAGATGGTCATGGTGCTCGATCTTGCAAAACTGATGCGAGACGATGAGCTGGAGCTCGCCGCGTGATCCAGAGGATAGCCTCGATGCCTGCGACGCTGCCGCACGACCTAGCGCTCAGCATCGCGGACACTCTCACCTCTCTTTCTGTAGAGATCGAAGCCTTGGGAGCGACGCTTTGCGCTGATACGGATATCGCGACGCGCCACCTTGACGAGCTTCAGGGCGTGGACCGCATCGCTCAAACGCTTGGACAGCTCGCCGATGTGGTCGGCGCGCCCTCCCCCGGTGATGCAATCGAAGCCGTCTCCATCGAGGGCCTTCGGGATCAGCTGAGAGGGTGTCGCGATGACTAGCGCCCTGCCCATTTTTGCGCACGGTCTGGCGTCCCTTACCGCCTTGCTGATCGCAGTCTTTTGCCCGGCACCGGGGTCGGCGACGCGTCTGGTGCAAATTGCACTGCTGCCTCCAGAAAAGGCCTCGGCAAACGCAGCGGTCTGGGCCAGCCAAGAAGATGCGCAGATTCTCGCTTTCGACCCTAAGAGCGCGTCAGCCATTGTGATTGCCCCCCGTGCGCTTAGCCTCGCGCGGTCGCTCTCCTATGGCTTCGTTCCGATCGCTTCGGATGTTCCCGGCTGCTCAAAGAGCGAGGTCACACGGCGACCAAGGGCGACCTGAAGATGACTCAGATTGAAGATCTGCGTCGCAAAGGTGTCCAGGCGACCGCCGGCGTTTGTGTTGCGAGCGCTCTGATCCTGCTCGCGGTCAGCCTGTGGCAGGGACGAGTTGTGTTTGGGTTCGTAGGCCTCGTCCTCGCGGTGTTGCCCGGCCTGTTTGCGCTGTCCGGCAGGCACGATACGGCGGCGCGAACAATCGTGGCGGGAACCCTTCCGATTTACGCAGCGCTGATCCTTGCGACCGTGCGCGAGACGTCCTGGTCGCTCGATATGCACATGATCTTCTTCGCTTTCCTAGCCGTGACTGCCATTATGGCCGATTGGCGCCCAATTCTGGCCGCAACTGCGGTGACGGCTTTGCATCACCTCGTCCTGAATTTCGCAGCGCCCGCCTATGTGTTTCCCGACGGCGCGAGCCTTGCGCGCGTCGCGCTGCACGCCGCGATCGTGCTGATGGAAACGGGTGTGCTGATCATCCTGTGTCTGCGGATCGAAGATTTTGTCGCCGGGCTCAGCGAGGCGCGTGCCCAGCGGGCAGATCAGGAAGCGAAAGTCGCCGCCGAGCGGGAGGCCGCAGGCGTCGAACAGCGAACGGCTCTTGAGAAGCTTAAGGAGAATCTTGAACATCTCAGCCGCGGCGACTTGACGGTCGCAGTCCAGAATCTGCCGGAAGCGTATCGCGAATTCGAGACGAACTTCAACATCAGCGTCCGTTCGCTCGACAAAGCTATTGGCGAGGTCGTGGAGGGCGTACGAGCAATGAGCTCGGGCACCGCCGAGATCAGCAGCGCGTCGAACGATCCTTCGCGTCGCACCCAGGAGCAGGCCGGAAATCTAGAAGAAACCGCCGCCGCCATCGGGCAGACAACCCAGGGCGTGGGCGAGACAGCCCGAGCCGCTCAGGCGGCTCGCGCCACGGTCGCGTCGACCAATGGCGAGGCTCAGGATGGCGGACAAATCGTCGGCGAGGCTGTTTTGGCCATGGAAAGGATCGAGAAGTCTTCCGAGGAAATCACCAACATCATTTCGGTGATCGATTCGATCGCTTTCCAGACCAATCTTCTGGCGCTGAACGCTGGCGTTGAGGCTGCGAGGGCCGGTGAGACGGGCAAGGGCTTCGCGGTAGTAGCGAGCGAAGTGCGCGCCCTGGCCCAACGCTGCGCCGAAGCGGCAGAAGAAGTGAAGACGCTGGTAAACGCAAGCAACCAACACGTCCTGTCGGGAGCGGACCTCGTGAAACGGTCCGGCAAATCGTTCGCGACGATCACAAAGGGCATCAGCGAGTTGGCGCAGTCTCTCGATGCGATTGCAGCGGGCAGCGAAGCGCAAGCCGAAACGCTCACGCAAATCAGCGACGCGGTGCGCTCTCTCGACCACTCAACACAACAAAACTCGGCGATGGCCGAAGAATGCACGGCGACCGCGGTATCGCTCGCGGGCGAAGCGGAGAGCCTTGCCCGCTCAATAAGTGGTTTCCGCACCAGCGAATCAAAGAACGAATTTGGCCTTTCTGCCTATCAACACACCGCAAAGGCCGCCTGACACGCGCGGCAGCAACTGAACGAATAGCAAGCGAAGGACTGATTTATGGCTCACCGCCCTCTGAGCGAACGGCTTGAGTATTACGGCATCAAAGCTCGCGACCCAGCGTACAAGGGCGTAAGCCGAGCGGTACGCAAGCGAATCGATACCGCGCTCGATGTTTTCTACGCCGAGCTTGCCTCTCGCGAGAATCTCGCGGCAAAGTTCGAGAACCCCGAGATGATGAGGCGGGCAAGAAACGCTCAGTCCAATCACTGGATTTCCGTTTTCGAGCAAGGCGTTGACGACCGATTCCGCGACAGAGCGGCCCATATCGGCGCGGTCCATGCGCGCATCGGGCTTGAGCCAAAGTGGTATGTCGGAAGTTACGCGCGTCTGCTTGAGCATCTGATCGAAGAAATCGTTGCGCCGGGGTGGAAACGTTTTCTCCCTTGGAAGCGAGCGGAAGCTCGGCGCGTCGTGGCGCTCATCAAAGTCTCCTTGCTGGACATCGAAGTGGCGCTTTCCTCTTACTTCTTTGACCTCAAGGGCAAAGTCTCGTCCGTGAACGAAGGTCTCGGGAGCGCGCTTTCGAGCCTCGCTTCGGGCGAATTGGCTATCGAGCCGGTCAAGCTGCCGAACGAATACGAGCAGGTCGAAAAGGATTTCAACACCACCATCGAAACCCTGCAAGAGACGATCGGCGCTGTCGTCCAGAATGTCCGGACTATCCGAACCGGCTCTGCCGAAATCCGCAGCGCATCGGATGATTTGGCCCGGCGGACTGAAGAACAGGCTGCAAATCTGGAAGAGACAGCGGCGGCCATTGCCGAGACCAATCAGCGCATTCAGGACACCGCAGCCACAACCAATTCTGCAAGCGGGACCATTGCCGCTGCGACCCAGATAGCAGACGATGGATCGTCCATCGTCGCGCAAGCGGTCAGCGCCATGGACCAGATCGAGAAGTCCTCCGAGGAAATCAATAACATCATCTCCGTGATCGATTCGATCGCGTTCCAGACTAACCTTCTGGCCCTCAACGCTGGCGTTGAGGCCGCAAGAGCCGGTGAGACGGGCAAAGGCTTTGCGGTGGTCGCCAGCGAAGTGCGCGCGCTTGCACAACGTTGCGCCGAAGCGGCGGACGATGTGAAAGGGCTGATCAGCGCCAGCAGCGAGCATGTCAGTTCCGGCGTCGACCTGGTCAAGCGCTCGGGCGAATCCTTCGACGCGATCACCAAGGGCGTGACGGAGCTTCAGACCTCGATCCGCGCGATAGCCGAAAGCACCGAGATTCAAGCGACCAGCATCTCGCAGATTACAACTACGGTGCGCGATCTCGACAATTCTACCCAGCAAAATGCGGCGATGGCAGAGCAATGCACGGCAGCCGCGGCCTCGCTAGCCAGCGAAGCCGAGCGATTGGGCGAATCGGTCGGACACTTCTCTCTCGCTTCGCATGACCAATACGACGCGCATCAGCTTCTCGCCCCGAGCATAGCGGCTTGACCGGCGGGTGCGGCGCGAGGCGCTTCACAATCGAGGACGCCGGGGCCGCGTCATGGGCGCGATAACCGCTGCCGACGCTGCTTCGGCTGACGGTTCCACCGCTCGCAAAAGGCGCATCCCGGCTCAATCGCTGTGTGCCTAATCCCTTGGCGAACCCACCCACGGCTCCGGCGATCATTGTGAGCATGTCGACAGGAGCAAAGCGAGCGTTGCGCCGAACCGGTTGGGGTACGGACTGCGGGTTGGCCAAAGGACACCGGAGAACCCGAAAGCTGACTTGCTGCGACGATGGGCGGAGTATGACGCGCGCCCGGGTCCGCTTGCATCCAGGGTGGATACGAGCGGCGATGGGACGGGGAACTGCTTCAGATTGTTCGCCGCAACCGGGGGCAGGCATATTCCTGCGCCGCGAAGGAGGCGCCACCATCCGCGATGGCGATGGAGGCCGATGAACGCCGCGGTCGAACAGTTTGGGCTCGATCCAAACCCGCGCGTTGGTAAGCCTCTTCCAAGGCCGGTCCGCCCGGCGCCCGGTGGCTTTATCCGAACCTGAGCCTGCGTCGCGCTTCTTTCAACGAAGCGCCGGGATTGGCTGTGGGCCTCAGGCCGCAGCCGCGTCGGGCTTTTGTCCCGGCTTGGTTGTCTCGACCGCTTCGATCTCGCCTTGCGCTTCCGGCAAGGAGTCTTCCCCAGAGCGGATCACACAATCGCGACCGGCGCGCTTGGCCGAGTAAAGCGCCGCGTCCGCGCGCTTGAAGACGTCCGAATACGATTCATGCGCATCCCACTGGGCGACACCAAAGCTGGCCGTTACGCCAAGCTCCTGCGTGTTCCAGGGCACCATCATCCGGTTGGTTGCCGCGCGCAAGCGGTTTGCCAGGGACTGCGCCTGGTCGCCCTCGCATTTGTAGGCGATGATACAGAACTCCTCGCCGCCTATACGCCCGCAGATGTCATGCGGACGAATTTCACCAGCCAGCAAGCTGCCGAAAGTGGAGATGACCCGATCGCCGGCAGCGTGGCCGTGAGTGTCGTTGATTCGCTTGAAATGATCGAGATCTGCGATCACCACGCTGACCGCGACGCCGCGTTCGCGGGCGCGTTCTTTCAAGGCAAGCGCTTCGCGCTCGAACATGGCGCGCATGGGCAACCCCGACAGCGGGTCGATAGCCGCCACCTCGCGCTCGGACGCGCTGCTGTCGGACACAACCGTTGCGATCAGGGCCAGGGCCTGGAGGGTCAGGAAGACAGCCAGCACAAGGACATGGACGGCCAGCAGCAAGGCCGCGCCCTCTTCTCCCGGTCCGAACAGTGTATCCGAGAACACCGTCAGCAGGGGCCGGATAAAGCCAAAAGTCGAGAACAGCGCGAGTGTCCAGACGACCGCGCGGTCGCCAAGGCGCCGTGAGCCCGCATGCCAGAGATTCTGCGCCGCAAGAGCCATGAGCAGACTCGAGTTAATATTCTGCGCCATCATCATCGCGTCGCGCTCTCCCGCCGATATCGCAGCCCATAGGATGCCAGCGGTGAACACCACGCTCGCCGTGTACGCGCGGATCGGTGTCTTCAGGCCCACCCGGTGCGCCGTGCCCCACAAGAGCGCGATCAGACCGGACATGGAAAGCAGGTGATAGGCGACGATCCCGAAGGGCGTTACCGCCTGAAGGATAAAGATATTGATCATGACGCCCGCGCCAAGCGCCGCGTAGCAATAAGCGTAGGCGGCGACGTGCACGCGCGAGCGGTCCTGCCACCACAGGCCCACAAAGACGGCCGCAAAAATCAAAGCGGTCGCCGGAATTATAAAGGTGAGGACCAACGCTTGCATTAAGAACCCATGGAAAGTGCCGTGTTCTTAATCGCACAGGCAGGTTAATCGTCTGCAAAGAGCAGATTATACGATCGTAAAGGCTCTTTACTTGAGATTACCTAGACGCGAGCGGCAGTGCCGTTGACCACCAGGCCCGCCTGCGTTTGCACTTCATCGAGGTTATCCTCCGCACGCTCGACCATCTGGCTTTTCTCTTGTGGCGCGGCAGGGGCTTCTACGAGAGAACACACGACGCGATCGCGGCCCGCGCGCTTTGCCTCGTAAAGCGCCGCATCCGCGCGCTCGAACAGGCGCCCATAGGTTTCCCCCTTTCGGGCCGTGGCCACGCCGAAACTGGCGGTCAGACGCATATGATCGCCCAGGCAAGGCTGTTCGAGCCGCCCGAATGCCTGCCGGATACGATTGGCCAATCGCCCGGCCGCGTCGTTGTCGCAGTTCCAGACCGCGATGCAGAACTCCTCTCCGCCGACGCGCGCCGCGGTGTCGCAACCACGAACCATCTCTTCGACGAGGTTGCCGAAGCCCGAAAGCGCGCCGTCGCCAGCCTGATGTCCCCAGATATCGTTGACCTGTTTGAAGTTGTCGATGTCCGCGATCACCAGGCTGAGAGGGGTTCCTTCGGCCTCGGCGCGCGGAATCAGAGCGCGCATGGTTTGCTCGAAAGACGCCCGATTGTGGAGCCCGGTCAACGGGTCGCGCGCGCCGCTCTCGCGGATCGCTGTCACCCAGTCATAGATGGACGCGCCGATCAGGACCATCGCCAGCATCACGTTCTTGATCCCCAGGACAAGGCCGATCAGCGAATAGTACACCGATTCCCGGTACGCGTGCGCAGGGATGGAGCTTTCGAAAAGGAGGGTGAGGTTGGGCCTGACCAGAAAGTCAGCCGCCTGAAACGCGATCACTGCGATGATCGCCTTGTCGATCACACCGCGATGGGGCGCGGCAAGAAGCGTGGTTACACCCATCGCGAACAGCACGCCGTAACCCGTGTTCACGATAATCAGCCGAGGCGCGACGTCGTTTGTAAGGGAAACAGCTATCGCCAGGACGCTCGCGCTGATGACATAGATGACCGCAACGCTGCCCAGGTGCAGCCGCTGTCCAGCGCGCTCGCACACCGCGAAGAGAATGACGGCGGAACCAAGAAAGTAGAACGCCTGCGTCAGGTGAAACACATAGAAGGCGTCCGAAGGCAAGGCGTGGGTGAGGAGAAATCCTGTAGCGCCAAGGACGTGGGCAAGCGCGAACAGAAGGACAAATCGCTTCAATCGCCCCACCCGCCACATCACCGCAAAAGTTGCGGCAAAGAACAGCGCCATAAGCGGGGTCAAAAGCCCAAGTATCTGAGTTTGCATCGACCCGTCCTGTTCCCTTTAGACAGAACTACGCCGAGAAGGTTAAGAGCCGCTTTACCGGCAGCGCAGACGGCAAGATGAGCGCGCTCCGATGGCCGAATAGCCGTTGGCTTCGAACCCGCCTTGCCCCCTTCACCCCGGACGCCTATCTGAGCCCCCAAGACGCCCCGCTAGCCGAGGCGATAGATTTCCTATCTCGATCAAGGACGAATAAGCCAATGGCCGCGCAATACGCCTATGTGATGAAGGGCATGACCAAGAGTTTTCCCGGCGCCCAAAAGCCCGTGCTCTCCAACATCAACCTGCAATTCTACCAAGGCGCGAAGATCGGCATTGTTGGCCCCAACGGCGCGGGCAAATCCACGCTGATGAAGATCATGGCCGGTATCGACACCGATATTTCTGGTGAAGCGTGGGCCGGTGAGAACATCACCGTGGGTTATCTGCCGCAGGAGCCCGAGCTTGACCCAACCAAGACCGTGCTCGAGAACGTCAAGGACGGCGCGCGCGAAACCGCTGATCTTGTTGAGGAATTCAACGCGGTCTCGGCGCAGATGGCTGAACCCGATGCGGATTTTGATGCGCTGGGCGAGAAGATGGCTGAGCTTCAGGCGAAGATCGATGCGGTCGATGGATGGACGCTCGATAACCAGCTCGAAATCGCGATGGAAGCCCTGCGCTGCCCGCCTTCCGACGCTTCGGTTGAGAACCTGTCAGGCGGAGAAAAGCGCCGCGTCGCGCTCACCCGCCTCTTGATCCAGAAGCCTTCGATCCTGCTGCTCGACGAGCCGACCAACCACTTGGATGCCGAAAGCGTCGAATGGCTGGAAAACCACCTCAAGGAATACGCTGGCGCGGTGCTGATGATCACCCACGATCGCTACTTCCTCGATAACGTCGTGGAATGGATCCTCGAGCTCGATCGCGGCTCTTACTACCCCTATGAAGGCAATTATTCGACCTATCTGGAGAAGAAGGCGAAACGTCTCGAACAGGAAGCGCGCGAAGAGTCAGGTCGCCAAAAGGCGCTCTCCCGCGAACTCGAATGGATCCGGCAGACCCCGTCCGCGCGCCAGACAAAGTCGAAGGCCCGTATCCGCAAGTTCGAACAGCTTCAGGACGCGCAGGCCGACCGCAAGCCGGGCAAAGCCCAGATCGTCATTCAGGTGCCCGAGCGCCTGGGGGGCAAGGTGATCGAAGCCAAGAACATCACCAAGGCTTATGGCGACAAGCTGTTGTTTGAAGACCTCTCCTTCAAGCTGCCTCCCGGTGGCATTGTCGGCGTGATCGGCCCCAACGGCGCGGGCAAGTCCACGCTGTTCAAGATCATCACCGGGCAGGAGACGCCCGACTCAGGCACGATCGAGATCGGCGATACCGTGCGCCTCGGCTATGTCGACCAGTCGCGCGACGACCTGACGCCCACCAACAATGTCTGGGAGGAAATCTCCGACGGGCTCGATTACATGCAGGTCAACGGCCATGACATGTCGACCCGCGCCTATGTCGGCGCGTTCAACTTCAAGGGCCCCGACCAGCAGAAGAATGTCGGCAAGCTTTCGGGCGGTGAACGCAACCGCGTCCACATGGCCAAGATGCTCAAGGAAGGCGGCAACGTCCTGCTGCTGGACGAGCCGACCAATGACCTCGACGTCGAAACCCTCGCTGCACTCGAAGACGCGATCGAGAACTTCGCCGGCTGTGCTGTGGTGATCTCGCACGACCGCTTCTTCCTCGACCGCCTCGCAACGCACATCCTCGCGTTCGAGGGTAACAGCCACGTCGAGTGGTTCGAGGGCAACTTCGAAGCGTATGAGGAAGACAAGCGGCGTCGTCTGGGTGACGCAGCGGACAGGCCTACCCGGTTGGCTTATAAGAAGCTGACGCGCTGAGGCGACACTTGAGGTCTTGATGGGGCGGCCATGGGCGAAGAGATTGCCAAGGATCACTTCGGAGAAGACGATTTCAAAGCCTTTCGGGAGCGTCTCGCGCGCGAGACGGCTTTGCTTCGCCGGATACAGGCTGAGGGTGGTCTTTCCGACAAGGGCCCGCTCATCGGGCTTGAGCTGGAAGTCTGGTTGATTGACCACAACTTTTTTCCAGCGCCGCATAATCAGAGCTTTCTTCAAAGGTTGGACCACGACACCGTCGTGGCGGAGTTGTCTCGCTTCAACATCGAGATCAACACGCCGGTGGAGGAGATTGCGGGCGAAGGGCTGTCGCGCATGCACGCGCACCTGAGCAAGACGATGCGTCATTGCGCAACCAATGCGCACGAAGATGTCGATACGATTATCGCGATTGGCACATTGCCAACTCTGCGCGAAGAAGACCTCTCGCTAGAGATGATGACCCCTTCCAATCGCTATGCCGCGTTAAATCGAGAAGCGATGCGCGGTCGGGGCGGTGCGCCGATCTCCTTCGACATTGACAGTAGCAAGGGCGGCGCGGGCTTTAACGCCGCTTACGAGGATGTGATGGCCGAGGCTGCGACAACTTCGTTGCAGCTCCACCTCCAACTGGACGATCGGAAGATGGTGTCCGCCTACAACGCTTCCTTGTCGCTCAGCGCGCCGCTGGTCGCCATCGCGGCGAACGCGCCTTTTCTCTTTGGCAAACCACTGTGGCACGAGACGCGCATACCGATTTTCGAACAGGCCTTAGCTCAGCCGACAAAGCTTCAGCGCGTCACCTTTGGTTCCGGTTACGCAAACGAGCACCTGATCGAATTGTTCGAAGAGAATCTCTCTGCATACCCGGTGCTGCTGCCAATGTGCGACGCCGCGAAGACCGACGCTGATTTCGCATGCCTGAAGCTACACAACGGAACCTTGTGGCGCTGGGTGAGGCCGCTGGTCGGGCGCAGCTCTGATGGAAAGCCGCATATTCGGATAGAGCAGCGCGTCATGCCGGCAGGGCCGAGCGTTCTGGACATGATGGCCAACGCAGCGCTGTATTTCGGAGCCGTCGAGGAAATCAGCGGGTATATTGACGCGGCGGTCGCCGAGCTGCCTTTCGAAAAGGCTCGGTCGAACTTCTACGCGGCTGCACGCGATGGCCTCGGCGCTGAAATCGAGTGGTTCGGCAAGAAGGCTCGCCGCCCGGTGGCGAGCGTGCTCGAAGACGTGATCGCACTTGCCGAGCGCGGTCTTCGCAAGCTGGGTATGGCTGAACACCTGATCGACAAGTATATCTCAACTGTGTCGATGCGGTTGGAGACACGAAAGAACGGTGCGAACTGGCAACTGGCGCAATTCGATCGCCACGGCGACTTCCACCGCTTGACGGCGGACTACCTGGCGAACCAGAAATCCGGCCTGCCGGTTCATGAGTGGCCCGATTAGGCGGCGCGCTGCGGATGACCTCACTTCGCGTTACATCCTCGATACCCGACGGGCTGCTCGAAGCAAGCGCTCGGGACCTGCATCAGATTCTGGATGGCCCGACGCTGATCGAACTCGAAGGGAAACCGGGTGCACCGCTGTTCGTCTCTGCCCTTATGCATGGGAACGAGGATTCGGGGCTTGTCGCCATCCAGAAGGTTCTGCGGGCCGCTGCATCGCGTGCGCTTCCAAGGCCGCTCATGATCCTGATTGGCAATGTGAGCGCGGCAAGAGATGGCGTTCGACGACTCGAAGGGCAACCCGACTACAATCGCGTCTGGCCGGGATGTGTTGACCACAAGAGCTCCGCTGAGGCGCGCGTGATGGCTCAGGTTCACAGCCGCGTCATCGAACGAAACGCCTTTGCCGCTATCGACATCCACAACAACACCGGGCGCAATCCCCATTATGGCGTGATCTGCGTTGAGGACGAACGGGTCATGACGCTGGCCTCGCTCTTCGCGTCGCGCGCAGTGCTCTTTCGCGGACTGCCGGGTACCCAGACAGCTTCATTTCGCGATCTGATCCCGGCGCTCACTGTCGAATGTGGTCAATCCGGCGTTGAGGCCAACGCTGAAGCAGCCGCGCGCTTGGTTCAGACCGTTCTTTCACTCCAAAATCTGGAAGCCCGCCGGGACGCCGAACCCATCACGCTCTTCCACACGCTGGCTCAGGTGCGGGTGCGCAGCGACGTAGCCCTCAAACGCGCTTCCAACAGGCCCTGGCTTGCCCTCAATGACGATCTCGACCTGCACAATTTCGAGCGGCTGCACAGGGATTTCAACTTTGGGTTGACCAACGACCCCATGCCGTTCGAGGTTATCGATGAAAACGGCGACGATGTTGCCGGCGCTTTCTTTCAGAGCGATGATGGACGCTTAACCCTTTCAAGATCGGTCGTACCAGCCATGTTGACGACGCAAGAGCGCGTTATCCGCCAGGATTGTCTGTGTTACCTCATGGAGGAATTGCACTCGGATACTTGAGCGCGATGAGTGGAAAACCGCCCCACATCCCGCCCAGTATCTCGGTTTCCTGCCTCACTCTGCGCCGTCGGTCGAGGCCAGATCTTTTTCCCCACGACGGTGTAACATGCGGTCCATTTCTCGGCTAAGTGCCTGTAAACGCGGGACTGGTCGTGCAGGAGACTCAAGGGCTAACCCAGCGCCCTTCCCAGGCCCCGCTGTCGCCCTGTGCAAACTGCGCTCGCACATGGCCGGTATGGGCGAGGTAGAGCCAGTCAAGCTCGCGCAAGGTCACAAGCAGGACCGCGAAATTCTCCCATGCGGGCTGAAGCTGTTCGTCGGTGGGCTCTGTGCCCTCAAGCTCTTCCGGAAGGCCCGAGGTCGGCGTGTCGGCGGCCACTCCCGGGCCATCGCCCATATAACAGCGCCGCGCGAAGTTGGAACCGTTCTCCCACGCGCTACGCGTAACCTCGGCATCGCGCAGGATCGCCGCCGTGCCGCGCGCGCGGATCTGGATCTTGGCGCCCTTGTCATAGAACAGCACCGCGACGCGCGGGTCCGCCTCGATCGGAGCAACCTTGGGTGCGCGCGTATCCGTGTGAAAGCGCAGGGTCCAGGCCTGGCTATCGAACTCTCGCAGCACCATCGTGCGCGCGTCGACATCGCTGGTGACGACCGCTGGAGTGTGCATCGGGCTCCTGCGGTCGCGCGCGGCGCGGATCAGGCGATTTGTAAGGTCCACATGGACATCGTCGAGTTGGTCAAACATGCGGCGCGATGTGGGCGGAGCCACGACAAAGAGCAAGGTTTCAAGCCTTTCGCCGCTTCAGATTTCGTTCAGACAAAGACCTCTAATCATGAACGCGAGCCTGAAAGATCGGTTAAGGAAACCGTCAGACAGCGCTTTGTAACACATTGTACCAACGAAGCCGTGGGTGGTGGAACGGCAACACTGGAGGCATTTATGGACCTGACCCTGTTGCTCAGGGGCAGCGCGCTTTCGGCCATCGCCACCGCGCTTGCTCTTGCGATTTCCCCCACGTCCGCAAAAGCGGCGAGCGCCCTCGGCGCGGCAAGCGAGGCCCGCGCCGGCTCAGCGGAAGCGCAACCACGCGAACGCGCCAACCGACAGCGCAACCGCGCCAACAATCGCGGCAACCGCCAGCGCGCACGGTCCGACAATCGCGGCAACCGTCGCGAAGCGCGGCGCGGCAATCGCGGCGCACGGTCTGGCGAACGCGCCTCCAACCGCGCTGACCGCGCGCAGCGGCGCAGCGGCAACCGGGCAAACCGCGTCGAGCGGCGCGGAGACAATCGCGCAGGTCGGCTCGAGCGCCGCGGCAACAACCGGGCGGCAAACCGCGTGGATCGCCGCAGCAGCAATCGCGCCAATCGCATAGAAAGACGCGGCGAGAACCGCGCCGGTCGCCTTGATCGGCGAGCGAACAACCGCGCGAACCGAGCCCGCCGAGGTGGCGATTTCCGTGAGAACCGCAGGGTGTTCGGCAGCGAAGTGCGCGGCAACCGGGCGCGAGCGGAGCGTCGGGACAACCGGCGTTTTGATCGCCGCGCTGACCGCCGCTTCGACCGCCGCGAAGGGCGCAGAGCCGACCGCCGGGCCGATCGCCGGGTCGATAGGGCCGGTCGCCGGGGCTTTCGTGACGGCGTTCGCGCGGAGCGGCGCGGCAACCGGGCTGAGAATCGCCGAATCCGGCGCAACGCCGAACGCCGGGGCTTTCGCGCGGGCGTCCGCAACGAGCGCCGCCGCGACCGCTTCGATGACCGCCGCATTCGCCGCAACGCGTTTCGCGCCGGTCAGCGCAGAGGCTTTGCACGCGGCTTTGCCAACGGCAATTTCCGCCGTTGGGACCGCCGCGCCTGGCGGGCCGATCGACGCTTTGGATGGCGCAATTTCCGCCGCGCCAATCGGGGCCTCTTCAGGCTTGGTCGCTATCACGCGCCGTTCCGCGGGCACTTCTATCGCCCGATTGGCATCGGTTTCTTCCTGGACAGCGTGTTTTTCCAGCCCCGGTTCTTCATAAACGACCCTTGGGCGTTCCGCCTGCCGCCGGTCTATGGGCCCTATCGCTGGGTCCGCTACTACGATGACGTGCTGCTGGTCGACGTCTATACGGGCGAGGTAGTCGATGTGATCGAGAACTTCTTCTGGTAGGTCAGCAACGCCGCTCGACGAACCCCCTGCAAGCTCCCGCCCGACTCCGGTCGGCGGGGGCTTTTGGTAGGCGTTGCCTCTTGCTAGGCAGCGCGCATGGCTACCAAGAACTTCCCCGATGCGGCCGCGCTCAAGCGGATCGGCAAGTCGGTCCGAGAGCGGCTCGCAGCGGATCCGGGCGTTTACAGGATCGATACCGATAAGGCCGAAATCTTTGCGGTGGGCGACTTCCTCTCGAAGGAGGAATGCGAGAGATTGTGCCTGATGACCGACATGATCGCGCGCCCCTCGTCCTTGCACGAAATCGGCTATGACAGCGGCTTTCGCACCTCCTATTCTGGCGATCTCGACCCGCATGACAGCTTCGTCAAAGGCGTTTCGCGCCGGATTGACGATCTGCTGGGCGTGAACCCGATCATCGGGGAAGCCATTCAAGCCCAGCGTTACCTTCCCGGCCAGCAGTTCAAGCCGCATAACGACTGGTTCTACACCACCGAAAAGTACTGGGAGCACGAGCGCAAGCGCGGCGGTCAGAGGTCATGGACAACGATGGCCTTTCTCAACGCAGTCGAAGAAGGCGGCGAAACGCACTTCACCAAGGTCGGCATCAAGATCACGCCCAAGCCCGGCGTCCTGATGATCTGGAACAACGCGCTGGAAGACGGCTCGCCCAACGAGGACACGATGCACGCAGGCACCCCTGTCATCAGGGGAAGCAAATACGTGATTACAAAGTGGTATCGCACGCGCAAGTGGAAGTAAGCCCGTCTGACCCCTGTAGGAAAGCGATCCTTGTTGTGAGGCCGTAGCCACCCGCGCGAAGCGAGCCTAACGAGAAAGCGCCTGTGCGATCAGCTCTCTTGTCGGCTCCACTCCGTAAAGCTTGATAAAGCTGCCCATGCGCGGCCCCTGCTCGCTTCCGAGCAGGGTTTCGTAGAGCGCGCGGAACCAGTCGCGAAGGGTCTCGAAACCGTAGGCTTCGACCTTGCCAATCTCATAGACCATGGTCTGCAAGTCTTCCGCGCTCGCGTCCGGCGCCGCTTCGGCGAGCCTTGCATCAAGGTCTTTCAAAGCCTCGATTTCGCCGCCCGCTGGCGCGCGCTTGGCCAGCGTTGGAGCGACGAAATCACGGTTGTAGTTCACCGCTCCTTCGATCAGCTTCATCAACTTGGGATCGGTCACAGCTTGGCCCGTGTAGCTCGCGACGTATTCGGCGAGGTTCTCGGGCGTCGCTTCAAGCCCCAGAACGCTGACGAGGTTGAGAAGCAGCGAATACGGCACGCTCAGCGTGTCGCCTGCCCCCGGTGCCTCCGGTCCGTCATGGTGCTCGTTCGCGCGCAGCAGGTGCCACACCGCGTTGCCCAACTGCTTGTCGAGCGGTTGATCGGCCAGGCGCTCGCGAAACTGCCAGTAATCGTCGATCGCCTTGGGGATGACGCCCGCGTGGAGCTGCTTCGCGCTCTTCGGATTGGCGAAGATGTAGAAGCCCAGGCTCTCTTGCGAACCGTATGTCAGCCATTCCTCGATCGACAGGCCATTGCCCTTGGACTTGGAGATCTTCTCCCCGTTCGCGTCCAGGAACATCTCATAGATCAGGCCCTCGGGCTTCTTGCCGCCGAGCACACGCGCGATCTTGCCCGATTGCACACCGCTATCGGTCAAGTCCTTGCCGTACATCTCGTAATCCACGCCCAGCGCGACCCAGCGCATGGCCCAATCGACCTTCCATTGGCACTTGGCCATACCGCCAAGCGCCGACTGTTCCACGACACGGCCGTCTTCATCGGTGAAGCGCACGATCCCCTCGGCGGCGTCGACAACCTCGATCGGCACTTGCAGGACAGCGCCCGTGGAGGGGCTCACCGGCATGACCGGAGAGTAGGTCTGGCGACGCTCCTCTCCCAAGGTTGGAAGCATGATGTCCATGATCGCGTCGAAGTTGGAGAGGACGCCGCGCAGCGCGTCGTCAAACGCGCCCGAATTGTAGCGATCGGACGAGCTCACGAACTCGTAATCGAAGCCGAACCGATCGAGGAAGTCGCGCAGTTTGGCGTTGTTGTGCGCTGCAAAGCTCTCATGTTCGGTGTCGAAGGGGTTGGGAATGCGCGAGAGCGGCTTGTAGAGATTGGCTTCAAGCAGCTCCTTGTTGGGCACGTTGTCGGGGACCTTGCGCAGGCCGTCCATATCGTCGCTGAAGGCGACCAGCCGCGTGGGCTGACCGGTCAAAGCCTCATAGGCCCGGCGCACGAGCGAGGTGCGAAGAACCTCCTGAAACGTACCGATATGCGGTAGGCCGGAGGGGCCATAGCCGGTCTCGAAAAGCACAGGCTCGCCGCCCGGTTTGCCATCCTTCAAGCGCTTGGCGAGGCGCTGCGCTTCCTGAAAGGGCCAGGCCTTGGCGGTGCGTGCGGCTTCGAGGAGGGCGGTGTCTGTCATCGTGGGGCGTCTTTATTGCGCGGATACGCGGTTGCAAGCGCCAAAAGCGCCATAGGTTCCCAGGCGGCCTATTTCTTCGGTCTTGCTCGGTTCATCGCACGTGGAGAACGCTTGGAACACATGGAACACTGTCCTGGGCCAGAAAAACCGGCCGCGAGCACGCTGGTCACAATCACAAATAGGCAGAGAAGCGCGCGGGAAAACCATGGGGCAAGGCTAGAACCGCGACCAGAAGTAGGAAAGCGATCTCCTTTCCTTGCGCCCTTCAGAGCGCCGTCCTGAACACTCCTGCGCGGGCGGCCTTGCCGCTAATCCATTTGCGCGTAGACCGCCGTGATCAGGCCGTCCTTGACCTCATACTCGGCGTAGGTGATCGCCGAGGGCGTCCCCTTGGCGATGAACTCCTGCTGGCGAACGTAAACGCGCTGACCCGTCCAGCCGCTTTCCAGTATCTGCGGCTCGGGCACTCCGGAATCGAACAGGAACCGGTAGATCGCCCGCAATTCCTTGCGACCGACAATGCGCATCTGGTCCGACACCACCAGGACATCGGGCGAGAAGCTCTTGATCCATCCCTCGAAATTCCCGGCGCGCCAGGCATCGAGCGAGCCCTGAATAACCTTGGCCGCCGCTTGAACTTCGGGTTTCTGGAAGACCGCAGGCTCGGCCTCGGCGTTCGATGCGGGATCGGGCGACGGTGCGGCCTCTGCGTCTGGAGTGTCCTGTGCTTCAGGCGCGGGCTGCGCGGACAGCGAGGGGTGCGCAAGGCACACGGCGAAAAAGGCCAACCCAAGACGGGCCCGACGCAGTCTTCCGGCATAATTACGCATGAACAACACCCCTCCACAGTGGACGATCCGGGCGAGAGTGAACGCAAATCGTTTACTTATCGTATGACCTTGCCCATTTTCGCGCTCGCCGTGTCCTCGTCTCCCGATCCGCTCCCGTCACGCCCCTTGCCCCTCCCCGCGCTGCACGCCAGCCATGGCGGCAATTGGCTGCGCCAGGCCAACTCCGAAACCGGTGCCGTGTCCAAGGGCGAAGCGATCATGGCGGCTGCGGATACGCCCGTTCTGCTTTTGAACGCGCCGCTCGTTGCCAACCGGCTGGGCTATCCCGATCTTTCGGGTCTCGACCTGTTGGAGCTGTTCGCCTTTGTGCACCCCGCGCACTTTTGCGTGCCGACCCCGCGCGGCCTTGCGCAGGCGCTGGATATGAAAGAGCCCGACGGCGACGAGGCCGTCCCGGAATTTCTTCAGAACGCGGCCGGCGCTCTGATTGCCGCGGTGGAGGATCCCGAGTGGTTCGAGCGCGCCGGCGCGTGGTCCGCGCTGCAAACGCTCGAACGGTTGCGCTGGCCCTGGGCGCAGGCGCTCAAACCCCATGTCGCGCGGCCCGAAAAGGCGGAAAAGTGGCTCTTTTCCGCTCTTCCGGAATGGGAGGAAGCGGGCGAACGCGCCCCGCCCCGGCAGGTGGAGCTGCCGCCCGCCGACGTGCTCGCGCAGCTCGATCACCTGACAGGCGAAGGCTCGGAAAAACGCGAGGGACAGCGCGACTACGCAAGGGACGCCGCGCGTATTTTTGCGCCGCGCTCAAAGGCCGAGGCGCCGCATATCGCGCTCGCCCAGGCGGGGACGGGGATCGGCAAGACGCTCGGCTATCTGGCCCCGGCCTCGCTGTGGGCGGCGGGCTCTGGCGGAACGGTGTGGGTGTCGACCTTCACCAAGAACCTGCAGCGCCAGCTGCGCGCGGAAAGCCGCCGCGCCTGGCCGCTCAAACGTCCCGACGGCACGCCGCCGGTCGTGGTGCGCAAGGGGCGCGAGAATTATCTTTGCCTCCTCAACCTCGAAGACGCGCTGCAAGGCGGGTTTCAGGGCCGGCCGGCGATCCTTGCGCAACTGGTCGCGCGCTGGGCAGCGTTCACACGCGATGGCGACATGATTGGCGGCGATTTGCCCGGCTGGCTTGGCACGCTGTTTCGCAAGCGCGGGATCGCCGCCCTCACCGATCAGCGCGGCGAGTGCATTTACGCGGGCTGCCCGCACTACCGCAAATGCTTCATCGAGCGCGCCGGGCGCGACAGCGCGCAGGCCGATCTGGTCATAGCCAATCACGCTCTCGTGATGGTCAACGCGGCAAGAGGACGCGACCATGCGCAACGCCCGACGCGCCTGGTCTTTGACGAGGGCCATCACGTCTTCGAAGCTGCCGACAGCACCTTTGCCGCGACGCTTTCCGGACAGGAAGCGATCGAGCTGCGGCGCTGGATCATGGGTCCGGAACGCAAGAATCGCGGCCGCCGCCGGGGCCTGTCCGCGCGCCTGGCCGATGTCGCAAGCTATGACGAGCAGGGCGGTGAAGCGATCGAGACAGCCTGCGAGGCGGGAAAGGCCTTACCCAGCGAAGGCTGGCTGGGGCGGCTTGCCGAAGGAGACCCGTGCGGGCCACTCGAAACGCTGCTCGCCCACGCGCGCCAGACCGTCTACGCGCGCGACGAAAGCGGCGGCGCGGAGGCCGGATACGGCATCGAGACCGAAGCGAGCGGGCTGCCAGGCGAAATCATCGAAGCCGCTGGCGCCGCCGCCGCCGCGCTCGCAGCGATCCGCACGCCGCTCATTCAACTGGGTGGGCGGCTGGAAGCGATCATGGCCGATCCACCCGACTGGCTCGATGGCCAGGGCCGCGCCCGGATCGATGGCGCGCGCCACTCGCTGAGCTGGCGGGTGGACCTGCTAAGCGCGTGGGGAGCGCTGCTGGAGCGGCTCGGCGGTCCGGCTGATCCCGAATTCGTCGATTGGCTTGCGGTCGACCGCTCGGACGCGCGCGAATTCGATGTCGGCATCCACCGCCGCTGGCTTGACCCGATGAAGCCCTTTGCCCGCACGGTTCTGGAGCCATCGCACGGCGTGATGCTGACCAGTGCGACGCTGACCGACCGTATCGAGGATGAGGGCAAGGCTTGGGACGCCGCCATCGCCCGATCAGGCGCGGCGCATGTCGAAAGCTCGCCCATGCTGACCAACGCTGTCAGTCCGTTTGACTATGCCAGCCGCGCCGAGGTGCTGATCGTCACCGATATCAAGCGCGGCGATCTTCCGGGGCTTGCGGGAGCCTATGCGCGGCTGATCGAGGCGAGCCAGGGCGGGGTCCTGGGGCTCTTCACCGCCATCCGGCGGCTGCGCGCGGTGCACGGACGGATCGCGGACCGTCTGGCGCGCGAAGGCCTGCCGCTCTACGCCCAGCATGTCGACCCGATCGACACCGGCACTCTGGTCGATATCTTCCGCGACGATCCGCGCGCCAGCCTGCTGGGCACCGACGCGCTGCGCGACGGTGTCGATGTGCCCGGGCGTTCCTTGCGCTGCGTGGTGCTCGAAGCGGTGCCCTGGCCGCGCCCCGATATCCTCCACAAAGCGCGCCGAGCCGCCAATGGCGGCAGCGCCTACGATGACCGCATCATCCGCGCGCGATTGGCGCAGGCGTTCGGTCGGCTGATCCGCGGGCGCGAGGACCAGGGGCATTTTGTGGCGCTGTCCTCAGCCTTCCCCAGCCGCCTGCTTACCGCCTTTCCCAAGGGCGCAACGGTACGCCGCGTGACGCTCGACGAAGCGCTCCACCGCATCGAAAACGGGCTGATCGGCGAGACGACGGGCCCCGGCTCCTTGCCCCAAGACGCTCAAATCGCTGGACCCCTGGGTGATAGCATCCCAGATGGTTTCGCATGATCGAAGAGCTAGACCTTCTGGTGCGGCTGGTTGCCATCGGCGCTTCGCTTATGCTTCTGGCGCTTCTTGTTGAAGGCGAGATGCGCTCTGAAGTCCGCCTAAGCGTCGTCGGCCTGGTTGTTGGCACGGTCGGCTATCTCATCAACTCCACCCCGCTGATCGGCTCGTCAGGATGGATTGACCCGTGGGTTGATCTCGTCTCGCTTTCCCCGCCCTTTTGGATCTGGCTCTTCGCGCGCCAGCTGTTCGAGCGCGAGCCGCCCCGACGGGTCGTTTTGTTGGCGGTTTCGGGGCTTCTGATAGGCTGGCTCCTGGGCTGGTACGGGGGACCGGTGGCCATGGCGAGCTTTTACGGAGTGCATCTGGTTTCACTGGCGTTGATCGTCGATCTTGTGCGCGTCGCGTTGATGGACCGTGAGGACGATCTGGTCGAAAAGCGCCGCGTGGTACGGCTGGTCCTGCCCTTGTTGGTCGCCGCGCAGGCGGGCGGCATTCTCGTCTTCGAAATGCTGACCGCAACCGCCATGGCGATCCCTTGGGTGCAGTTGTTAAACGCGGCGCTCATCCTCGTTCTCATCCTGTTTGCAGGCCTCGCGCTGCTGCGCACAGACCCGGAGCTCTTGTGGCAGCGCACGGACGATGAACCGCTCTCTGAGACGCCGCCGCCGCTCACACTCACGCCGTCCGAATCCGTCCTGCACGAGAAGCTGATGGGCGCGATGGACAAGGGCGCCTATCGCATCACCGGGCTCACCATCGCCGCGCTGGCCGATCAACTGGGCACGCCCGAGCATCGTCTTCGCGCGCTTATCAACCGACGGCTGGGCTATCGCAACTTTTCCGCTTTCCTCAACCGCCACCGGATCGCCGAAGCGCGCGAGAAGCTGGTCGACAAGCAGAGCGTCGACGTGCCCATCCTGACGATCGCGATGGACCTGGGTTACAACTCGCTAGCCACCTTCAACCGGGCGTTTCGGGCCGAAACGGGCACTACACCGAGTGATTTCAGACGCTTGGATTCGAAGCAATCCCCTGCGCAAAACTGAAAAAAGCGACTCATTTTCGAAAATGAGCATGGTTTTTCATCGCTGAGGGGAAACGCGCAGCGCAGCGCGGCATCCCATCCTCCATCGCTCGAAGGAGGATTTTGCAATGACCGACGCCACCATCACCCACTTCACCGATCTCATCGCCGAGCACTTTGCCAATGTGTTCTATTTCGACCTCGGGCGCTATCTCATCGCCGCCGGGGTAGCGAGCCTGATCCTGCTGGTCTTTCGCCGCTGGGCCGAGGCGCGTCGTATCCAGACCCGCCGCGCAAGCCGCGCTGGCCGCACCCGCGAAGTTCTGTCATCGCTGCGCACCGTGTTCTTCTTCGGCGTGACCACACTTGCAACCCTGATCGGCGTCGAGACCGGCGTGATCCGCTTTGAGGAGGACAACGCATCCTGGATCACGATCGCGCTCCACTTCGTCATCGTCGTTCTGGTTCACGATGCCTATTTCTATTGGGCGCACCGCGCTATGCATTCGAAAACGCTGTTCCGCGCGACCCACCTCCACCACCACAAGTCGCGCACCCCTACACCGTGGACGGCCTACAGCTTTTCGACCTGGGAAGCGGTGATCGAGGCGGCTTTCATGCCGCTGTTCCTGCTGGCGATCAGCCTGACCGGTTACGCCATTGCCGCCTTCGCGGTGTTCCTTTTCCTGTGGCATATGATCATCCGCAACGTGATGGCGCACACCGGGCATGAGATCTTTCCGGCCGGCTGGGTCGACACGCCCTGGCTCGACTGGATCAGCACCACCACGCACCACGATCTCCATCATTCCTCGGGCCACAATTACGGGTTCTACTTCACGTGGTGGGACCGTTGGATGGGCACCGAGCACCCGCGTTACAAGCAGGAGTTCCGCAAAAACGCCAAGCCGCTTGGCTGGCCTGAGAGCTGGACGTTCAAAGGGCGTCCCGCGGAGCAGGCAGCGGTGCTTTTGAGCGCGCTGCTGGCGGCCAGCGCCTCGGCGGGCCTGTGGCTGGGCGTTGGCGCGCTCGCTGCGGCGTAAGAGGCCCGCGTTTTCAGGGCCGCCCACTCCTCAAGGTGGCTCGGCGGCGGCCTCGTTGCGAAACGATCTGCTTTCCTCTGTCACGAGGCTGCCGCATCCCCGCGCCAACGCAGCTCAGAGGGCCTGGCCGCGTTCATGATTACTTGTGCGATTGGAGGCGGCGGCTAGAGTGAAGGCCTTGGCTTTAGGGAAAACGCGCGGAATGAAACGGTTGGGGCTCTTGCGCCACGCAAAGTCGGAATGGGACGATGCGGTGAAGCGCGATTTCGACCGCGGCCTCAACACGCGTGGTCGGCGCGGTGCGGCGCTTATGGGGGAACATGTCGTGGCTGAGGATATCAGCTGGGGCCTTGCCTTGGCGAGCCCGGCGGCCAGGGTTCGCGAGACGCTGGAATTTGCCCGGCTGGGTCTTTCACCCGTCTTTGACGAGCGGCTCTACCTGGCCAGCGCCGAGACGGTTGTCGATGTGATCGGGGCCAAGGGGAGCGCGGACGAGCCCGAGGCCATTCTGCTCGTCGGACACAATCCGGGCCTTCAGGAAACCATACTCAATCTCGTCAATCCGGCGCGCGAAAACGATCTCTTCCGGGAAGCGGCAATCAAGTTTCCGACCGCGAGTTTTGCGGTCCTCGAATGCGCGATCGACCGCTGGAGCGACCTGAAGGCGCGTTGCGCGACCCTGGTGCACTTCGCGCGCCCCCGCGATCTTGATCCCGATCTCGGCCCGGATCACTGAACCGCGAGGCTCAGGCACTGGTCCATTGGGCCCGCCGCGCCGTGCGTCGTCGGCAAACCAAGGCGGTTGGGATCGCCGTTCCGTTATCGAAGCTATCTGCCCGTCGTCTCGGATTGGTCATCCGCCGGTTCGGCTGACGGCGGCGCCTCGGCGGGCGGATCGGCCTCGGCGGTTGGCGCAGGCGAAGGAGGCATACCCGGTGGCATCATCCCGGGTGGCATCATTCCAGGCGGCATGCCATCGGCGGGCATTCCAGCGCGGCGTTGACCCATGCCCGGCCCCGCTTTTTGCATCTCCATGAAATCGATAAACCCATCCGAATTGGCGTCCACCATGTTGAAGGGCTTGCGCTGAAAGGTCTGCAACTCCTCGACGGAAACCTGGCCGTCATAGTTCTGGTCCGACTGGGAGACCATCACCGGATTGAGCGGTTGGATCATACGGCGAAACAGACGCGCGCTGTCCCCGCTGCCGACATCGAATGGAAGGGAAGTGGGGATCATTTCAACGCGCACGCCCGATGCGGCTCGATCCGAAAGCGCTCGCGAGCCCAGCGTCGTTTGCCAGCTGGAAAACTCCGCGTAGGTGATCGTGCCGTTGCCGTCGGTGTCGATCCCCTCGAAGCGGGTGCGGATCGCTTCCTGCGCCAGCCTTGCAACGCCATCGCGCACCTCGGCCACCGTCAGAAAGCCATCGCGATCGGTGTCCGCCTCTTTGTGCTGGCGCGCGACAACCTTGTTGTACTCTTCCACCGCAATCGGCTTGGGCGGTTTAGGCATGCGTGGGCGGCGCATGCGCCCGCCACCCGGGGGGCCTCCACCCGGCGGCATTCCCCCCATTTGGGCGTGCGCCGCGCTGGGTGCGATGACGTAATTGACCGATAGAAAGGGGAAAACGCACACAAGCATCAAGAAAAGCCTGATCTGTGAGGGTTTAAAGCCACGCATGAAACGCTCCTATCGCAGAGGCGAACCGTATCGGTCCGCAAGGCGCCTTACGATCTCTCTCGTGTAAGGAATTGTATCGCAGGCTGCGCGACTCTGCGAGAGGCGGGCCCGTTTATGCGGTCGGTCGGACCCGGACACGACGCCTCAGAAAGCAGCAGGTCGGCACCGGACTCTCGATAGAGAGCCGCGAGTGCGCGAGCCGACGCTCCGGGCAACTCACCGCGAAACGACCGTCAAAACAGGTTCTTTTGAACAGCGACACCGCGGGTCCAGGGCTGATCGGTGCGATCAATCGCAATCGCGCCCGGCCATGCGGTGCACAGGCTCTTCGCCTCATCGGGGGCGGCGAACAACCAGCTTTCATACTGTTCGGGCGAAAGCAGCACCGGCATGCGGCTGTGGACATCGTGCGCAGCGGACCCCGCGCTGTCGGTCATCACCATCGAATAGCACAGCCCGAATTCGTCGCTGTCGCGCCACACGCCGGCAACCGCGAACAGCTCGGTATCGAGCACAGAAAGCCACGTGCGGGTCTTGGCGCCCTTTGGGCCTTGCGCTTCGGCCCAGGCGCTGACGGGGATGAGGCACCGCCGTTGCTCGAAGGAGTGGCGCCAGAAGAAACTGTCGAGCTTGTCGGTGCGCGCGTTGTTCACCGGTTTGGGTTTCAATGGCTGACCGTTCTTGCCCTTCATCACCAGCGGAAAGCCCCAGGTCATCGATTTTACCGCCCCGTCGGCCACGACCAGCCCCGGATAGCCCGGATAGACCTCCGCTGCGAAGTTGGCGCCGCCAACGCTGTCGACAAGGTCGAACCATTTGGCGACCTCATCCTTGTTCTTGGTCATGCGGTAGAGATTGCACATCAGGAATGCGCGTTACCGATGACGAAACACGCCGCCGCCATGAGCGCGCCCGCCCAGCGGTTGGACCGGAAACGATCGAGCGGGTTCGAGGGGTCTTCGGGGTCGAGGGTGGCAACCTGCCAAAGCAGGTGCGTGGCCACCGGCAGCAATGCTGCCAAGGCCAGCGGATCGGGCCTGTAGAGCCAGACGCCCAGCGCCCACAGCGCGATCGTGGCCGCGTAGAAGGCGGCGATCCCGGCGTGAACCTTCGCGCCCATGCGCAAAGCGGAGGATCGGATGCCGACCAGCGCGTCATCCTCGCGGTCCTGCAACGCGTAGATTGTGTCGTATCCGATCACCCAGGTCACACAGCCCGCGTAGAGCGCGGCGATGGCGTCCCAGTGCTGATGCCCCAGAATGGCAAGGCCGGTTTCGCTCCAGCCCACCAGCAGCCCCCAGTTGAACACCATGCCAAGCCAGGCCTGCGGCCACCATGTGATGCGTTTCATGAAGGGGTAGGCGGCGACCAGGGCCAGACTGGACAACGCGACAAGCTGGGCCTCCCAGCGCAATTGCAGGAGCACGAGCAAGCCGATCAGGCACAAGCAGACCAGCCAGAGCCAGGCGACCCTCTTGGAAACCCGACCGCTCGCGACCGGGCGGGCCGCGGTGCGCGCAACGCTCGCATCAAGCCGGGCATCGACGATATCGTTGTACACGCACCCCGCTCCGCGCATCGCCACGGCTCCTAGCAAGAGCCACGCGAGCAGCGGCCACTGCACGCCGGCTCCCGACAGCCAGACACCAAAAGCGCAGGGCCAGAACAACAGCCACCAGCCGATCGGGCGATCAAAGCGCGCCAGCTGCGCAAGGTCGCGCGGCAGCTGTGGCAGGCGCTCGATCAGGGAGCGATGCTCGGTATCCGGGACAATCGTATCGCTCACGCCAGCGGATCCCTGTGCAGGGGCGTGAAGAAGGTCGGAGACGGACAGGCAGCCATGACCTTGCTCTCTAGCGCCGCGCAAGACTAGGGGAAAGGGATGGCTAATGACCCTGTCCCGCGCACTCCTGCCTGGCCGCCCAAATCCGCACCGCGCCTGTTCGTTGAGCAGGAGCTGGCTCAAGGCCTAGAGGTGCGGATCGAGGGCAATCAGGCGCATTATCTCGGCAAGGTCATGCGCATCGCGCCGGGCGACGCGGTGATTGTATGCGACGACATCACCGGGGAATGGGCGGCGCGCGCTGCGAGCGTGGACAAGCGCCGGGTCGAACTGCAAGTGGTCGAACGCCTGCGCCCGCGTGAGCGTGTGCCCGACTTTTGGCTCTGCCCCGCCCTGCTCAAGAAGGACCGGTTTGACCTTGTGCTGGAAAAGGCAACCGAGCTGGGCGCGGCGCGCATACAGCCAGTCGTCACCCGCCGCTGCGTCGCCGACAAGCTCAACCTGGATCGCGCGCGCGTTTTGACCATCGAAGCCGCTGAACAATGCGCGCGCACCGCGCTTCCCGAGCTTGGATCGCCCGCGAAGCTCGACACCCTGCTGCGCGACTGGCCGGACGACCGGGCGCTGTTCTTTGCCGATGAAGAAGGAGGGGTGCCCGCAGCCGAGGCGTTCGCTGGAACGCGTTCGGCGGCGCTGCTCATCGGACCGGAAGGAGGCTTTGACGACGCCGAACGCGCCGCCATCCGCGCTCACCCCCAGGCGCAGGCGATCTCGCTCGGACCGCGGATTCTCAGAGGCGAAACCGCCGCCATTGCCGCGCTGTCGGTGTGGATGGCGACAAGCGGAGATTGGGAGCGGCATTAGCTGGGCTTTAGCGCGCCGTAGCCAATTTGGGCTTCCCTCCCCACTCCCGCTTGCCTAGGGCGACGCGGGAAACAGAGGGCTTTCATGAGCACACGCGAAACCTCCGGAGAACCGGAACCGATTATCGAAGGACTGGACGATCTCGTCGCTCCGATGATCAAGGGCGAAAAGCCGAAGCCTGACTGGCGCATCGGAACCGAGCACGAAAAATTCGTCTACACCCGCTCCGATCGCCGCGCGCCGTCCTATGACGAGCCGGGCGGCATTCGCGATATCCTCTTGGGTTTGAGCGAGTTTGGCTGGGAGCCAATCACCGAAAGCGGCAATGTGATCGCGATGAAAGGCCCCGACGGCACCGTTAGCCTTGAGCCTGCCGGTCAGCTGGAGCTTTCCGGCGCGGCGCTTTCAAACCTGCACGAAACCTGCGCGGAAACGGGCCGTCATCTGGCGCAAGTCAAGGAGATCGGCGAGCGGTACGGGGTCAGTTTTCTGGGGCTTGGCATGTGGCCCGACAAAACCCGCGAAGAGCTGCCGGTGATGCCCAAGGGGCGCTACAAGATCATGATGAACCACATGCCGCGGGTCGGCAGTTTGGGGCTCGACATGATGCTGCGCACCTGCACCATCCAGGTCAATCTCGACTATTCCTCCGAAGCCGACATGGTGAAGAAGTTCCGCGTTGGCCTTGCGCTTCAGCCGCTGGCGACCGCGCTGTTTGCCAATTCCCCGTTCACGGAAGGCAAGCCCAACGGATACCTCTCCTATCGCAGCCATATCTGGTCGGACACCGATCCGCACCGCACCGGCATGCTGCCCTTCGTCTTCGAGGACGGCTTTGGCTATGAACGCTGGGCCCAGTACATGCTCGATGTGCCGATGTATTTCGTCTTTCGTAACGGGAACTATATCGACGCCGCCGGCCTCTCCTTTCGAGACTTCATGGACGCTAAGCTGGAGGTTCTGCCCGGCGAGCGCCCGACGCCCAGCGACTGGTGGGACCACCTCTCAACCGCTTTCCCGGAAGTGCGACTCAAGAGCTTTCTGGAGATGCGCGGCGCGGATGGTGGGCCGTGGAGTCGTATTTGCGCTTTGCCCGCTTTGTGGGTGGGACTGCTCTACGATCAAAGCGCGCTCGATGCGGCGTGGGATCTTGTCAGAGGCTGGTCGATGGAGGAGCGAGAAGCGCTGCGCGCCGACGCGCCCAAATATGGCCTCGCGGCGAAGACGCCCAGCGGTGCGACGCTGCAAGAGCTCGGCAAGGAAGCCCTCGCAATCGCGCGTTCGGGGCTCGCCGCGCGCGCGCAGCTCAACGCGAGCGGCGACAACGAGACAGGCTATCTCGAAACGCTCGACGAGATCGTCAAATCCGGGAAGGTTCCCGCGCAACGTCTTCTCGATGCCTATGAGCGCGAATGGGGCGAAGACGTCAGCCACGTCTACAGATACTCGTTCTAAGGAGAGGAGCGCGACCATGCTGATGGTGATCGGTACGGCCAAATTGGGAGTTAATGCGATCGACGCGGGCCGCGAGGCGTTCGAAGCGATGATCACCGCCTCTCGCGAAGAGGACGGCTGCATCGACTACGCTTACGCGATTGATGTTCTCGACCCCCACGTCCTGCGAATTACCGAGAAATGGGTCGATGAGGCCGCGCTCGCCGCGCACTTCCGGACCCCGCATATGGCGGCCTTCCAAAAGGCCTTGGCGGCGCTTGATGTGACGATCACCGAGGTGCTCAAGTTCCAGACCGACGACGGCGCGCCGCTGATATAGGCCTTATTCGGCGGGTTGTGTGTGTGGATTGGACGCCGTGAAGCCCAAGGCCGAGACCCGGCGACCAAGAACGCGCCGCTTCAACCGAGCCAGCGGAGCGGTGATCAGCCCGTGCTCTTCCATCCAGGCGTGATAGGCGCGATATTTGGCGTCCTCGGCCAACAGATGCGCCTCTTCCGTGCGCGCGCGCCAGTAATAGATCGCGTTGACGCACAGGAGGAAGAAACAGTTGCGCGCAACGTCCGCTGGCGATCCGCCTATCGCCAGAAACGGCATCGAGAAGCACCACCAATACAGGTTCTTCGACAGATAAGCGGGGTGACGCGTAAAGCGGTAGGGGCCGTTGGTGATGACGCCGCGATAGGTCAGATTGGAAAAGCGGATACCGAAGATGAAGGTCGCCCACGCGTAGAGCGCGGTGAGCGCAACAATCCAGGCCGCCCACAGCCACAGCATCGTATCGCTACCCATCAGCCAGTAATCCCACTTCGCACCGTTCACTTCGTAATTCAGCACGCCGCCCGCGCCGAACACGCCCCAGGCGAACGGCGGATAGCATAGGAGCGCCGCTACCCAGCCGGCGAGAAAGGGATTGCCGGAGCGGATATGGGCGTCGAGCGGACGCAGGGTAAAGAGATAACCCACCGTTCCGATCTGCACGTCGATCATGAACAGCAGCGTCACCAGCAGCATGCCGAGCTCGACCGGGTTAGCGATGATCTGAGCGGGCTGCGCCTCGACGACGATCGCAAAACCAACGGGGAGGATGGAGATCATGAAGGCGCCGAAAAAGCCCTTGATGAGCCAGGCACGCCAGTGCTTCTTGATAGGCTCGGCCTCCCACCCGTCACGCCCCAGCAGCCGCGCGCCAAAATGCCACGCGGCATCGCGAGGCTCGACCATGTAGCGATCAAGCCAGATGGCGTAGGGCACGCTGAGCGCGACCATGGCTGCGAGCGCGTAGCCCAGAGTGTGCATGGCGAAGAGGTAATTGCCCTCCCAGTACCAGCGGCCCAAGCCAAACAGCGCCGCCAGCGCGCCCCAAGTGGACCACAGTCCGACAATCTTGACGGCCGAAATGGGCAGAACGTCTTCGAGCGGGCGTTTGAGGCTCCAATCGAGGCCGGTTGAAAGCCGAAGGTGCACGCGGTCGACCGCCACGCTCCAGATCGCCATCGGCCCCGCGGTGAAGACCATCGCCATCAGCGCGGCGTGAGGCCCAGACAAGGGCTCTCGCGGGCCGGGCAGCCCCAGGACTTCGGCGGTCAGGGGATACGTGCGACAGAACAGGACCCAGACAGCCAATCCCAGAAGCCCGGCAAGGCCAACCCCGGTGGAGACGTCGCTTTCAGGCGCGCACGCGGGCGCGTCATCCGGCGTTATCTGTAACACGCCGGGCAAGCCGGGCAGCGCGGTGGAGTTGCGATGGTCCATCTCGCCCGAGCGCTTAGCGCACAAGAGCTGGACGGGCCCTACGATATCAGGCCCTGTCCCGAATACTGACACCGCCGCGGGGCAGCCTTAACCGGTCAATTCCAGGCGTGGATGGTCCCGCTGTCGTCAAGCACGTAGAGAAACCCTTCCGCCACGATCGGGGCAATACTGACCGGATCGTCCAGTTCGGCAAAAAGCTGCGCGGATCCCTCGCCCGCGCTGACGCGCCAAACCTCACCCTGCGAGCTTGCGACCCAAAGCTGGCCGCCAGCGAGGACCGGGCCGGTCCAGAAGATCGGGCCCTTTTTCTTTTCCTCGTTGCGGAAGGGCTTGAGCTGGGTGATCCAGCGCACACGGCCCGTCGAACGGGCAATTGCCAGCAATCGCGCGTCGTCGGTCAGCGTGAAAATCCATTCGCCGGCTATCGCTGGGGTTGAGATACCCGCAAGGTTCAGCTCCCAGATGCGCTGCCCGGTGACAAGCTCATACGCGGCCATGCGACCCCCTTGGCCCAGCGCGTAGACGCGTCCGGAATCGATAATGGGGTCCGCGTCGATATCGGTGAGCGAACTCACCTGCGTGGAGATATTGGTCCGCGCCAGCGCGTCCGCCCACAATTCTCGGCCATTCTCATAACGATACGCCGCCAGTTCGCCGCTCGAATAGCCCGCGACAATCGTGCCCTGCCCCGCCGCCGGCGCGGCGACCCCGAACACGCCCGACTGCGCCGAGGAGCCGCCCCTGTTCCACAACACCTCCCCGTTCCTCGCATCAAGCGAGATGATCTGGTTGTCCTGCGTCATCACATAGACCTGGCCAAACGCGATCGTCGGCGATCCGCGCAGCGGCCCGGCGGGTTTGACCTTCCAGATGCGCTCTCCCGTAGCGGCGTTCTTGGCTTTCACTTCGCCTGCGCCGTTCGTCGCGTATATGATCCCGTTGTCATAGCTGACCCCGCCGCCAAACGCGCTGGGTCGCATGTCGTCGCTCATTTCCTCTTCGGCCCGGCGCCAGACTTCCTCGCCGGTTTTCTTGTTGAAGGCATGGATGACGCCATCCGTCCCCTCGACAAAGAGCTTGTCGCTGCCGATCACCGGGGCGGCTGCAAGCCTCTCCCGGTTGCTTGATCCCGCGATTCTGGCTGTCCAGGCTTTCGTTGGCAGTTCAGCGAGCTGCAAGTGCCCGTACGACTTCGACGCGGCGCCGCCGACCTGCGACCACTCCTTGTTCGCAACAGTCGGAGGCAGAACGACCGTTACACCGGCGAGCGCCGGATCGACCACCGTTCCGCTTTCGATGCGAGAGAGGATCGGCGTGCGGTCCCCCACGGTCGGCGTCAGGCGCTTGGAGCTTTTGAACAGACCGTTGCCCGCGCAGCCGGTCACCGCCACGGCGCAGGTCGCCGCCAGCAAAACCGCGCGAGCGGCTCGCTTCATCCCATTATGTGTCGTCGTCATCCTCAGATTTCCGTCCATGTGTTCCTATTGCGCCGGAGGGACGCCTGCGGCCGATCCCGCCGCGGGCTCCTGTGGAGCGATCCCCTGTTCCTCCAGCACTTCCTCAACATCTTCAACCGCATCCACACCAAGCTGGCCTGTCATCTGGCGGGCGCGGTCGCGCAGGGTCGCGGGCAGCGTGTCATCTTTCGCGATCGCGGCGAAAAGCGCGCCCGCTTCTTCCCGATTGCCCGCTTCGAGGTGAGCCATTGCCGAAAGCTCGGCCGCGCTCCCGAAAAGAGCGCCGCCCGGCTTGGCCAGCGGTTCAAGCCTGGCGATGATATCGGAAGGCTCGCGATCGTCAAAATTGGTCGCGACTTCCCGCAAACGCGCCAGATCGCGCATCGCCTGAGGCGCCTTCTCATCCGCCGCTATCTGCGCGTAGAGTTCGACCGCGCGCGCCGTCTCTCCCAACTCCAGCGCAGCCGCTGCATGGAGCAGCCGCGCTGACGTACGCACGCCCGGCGTATCGGAATCGAGCAAAGGTCTTGTGCGCTCCTTGACCGACGGAAAATCCTCAGCCTGCGCGTAATCGATCACAGAGACGACTTGCTCGGATTCCGCTTCCAGCGCGGCTTCCACCTGGGAATCCCAGAAAAGGTATCCCCCGAGGCCCACCAGGACCACCGCAAGGACAGAGCCGATGACAAGGCCATATCGGCGCACAAATTCCGCCGCATCGTCCTGACGGACCGCCTCGTCAATCTCGCGGATTGCAATCTCATCCTCTGCAGAGAGTTTGCGTGCGTCGGGATCGTTTGCGTTCGAATTCTTTGGAGTAAGCGCCACGAGAGCCTTTTGTCCTCATTGTGTTCAAGCCATGCTGCGCGCGGCCTTAATGCGTGGCCTCGCCGCGCGCAATGCAGCGATGCGTCTTGTGCCAATCGATCGCGTGGAGGCCCTCAACGCGGCCAAATGGCGCGGCGCAGTTGAACACGCGCTTAAGGCCGGCGAAACACCGAATGGGAGCGCGGCTCAAAGCGCGCGCCCGGCCGCCTTTGAATACAGCGCCCGATACCGTTCGATCATGCGCGCCTCGTCGTAACGGTCGCGGGCCTTGTCCCGATTGGCGGCTCCGATCTCGGCGCGCCCCTCGGGATCGCCGGCCAGCTCCTCAAGCGCTCGGGCGAGCGCGCCTGTGTCACCGCGAGGTGTTATGTATTCGCTGTTCTCCTGCGAAACCATCGCAGCGATGTCGCCCACCGCTGGCGCGGCAACGGGCAGGCCCGCCGCCATCGCCTCGACAACACAGAGCGGAAATTGTTCGCTGCGCGAGGAAAGCGCGAAGATATCGAACAACCCGATCACCCGGGACGGATCGTCAATGGCGCCGGGTGTATGGACGCGGTGATCGACCTCGTGCCGCGTCGCCGCTTCGCGAATGGGGCCGCGCTCGGGCCCATCGCCAAGAATGATCAGGTGCCAGTTATCGGGCAAGTCCTTCATCGCCTCAACCAGAACGGGGAGCTGCTTCACCGGGCGAAGCCCCGCGATCGTGCCGATCCAACGCTCTCCCTCACGCTTGACGACGCGCAGCGCTTGAGGATCGGGCTTCCGGGCAAACGCGGCTGTATCGATACCGTTGGGGAGACACGTGATCCGCTCGCGCGGTTGCTTCCACCTGGTGAGCGCGACGGTCTCCAGCGCGCGGCTCGGCACCACAAGGTCGCCCGTGCGCCACAAGGCAACGCGGCGGTACCAGTTGCGGCTCGCTTTCAGGTGCTCGGCCTCGTCTTCGTTAAAGCCGTCCTCGTGATGGATCAGAGGAGCTAGATTAAACGGCTGCGCGAACATCGTGTGCGCCATCACCACATCCATCGCGCCCCAATTGTAGGTGAGGATCAGGTCGAAACCTTCGAGCGCGCGAGCGATTGTCACCAGCCGTCCAGGTGTGGGGCGGCCTGAAAGGCTGGGAAAGTCGTCGGGAAAGCGCGCCACAACCCGCTGGTCGAGCAGCGCGCGCGCGCCCAGCTCATCGGGGTCGCCAGAGACAATCGTATGCTCCGCACCCTGTCCAAACGCGTTCATGAGGGCAACCGAGCGGCGTTCCTTTCCGCCCGCGGCAAAGGTCGAATGGCAATGCAGGATACGCAGCGGGCCGCCGGACTTCGCGCCGTTCATTTCGCTCGTCACCCCCTTGCGCTGCGTCAAGCCAACGCGCTGAGAAGCCCATCGATCGCGGCGCGCGCTTCGGGTTCGTCGAGCGTGGGCGCGTGGCCGACACGAGGGACCGCTACGAGCTTCATTTCGGGATTGATCCTGGCCATTCGTTCGACCGTTTCGGGCGACAACAGATCCGAAAGCTCTCCGCGTATCAGCACCATGGGCACTCCTGCCAGCGCTTCAAAGGCGGTCCACAGATTGTCCGGCGCCGCGTTTCCGGGCTCCGACAAGGGCTCGGCGATCGCCATGTCATAGTCGTAGCTTATGCGCCCGTTCTGGCTGACGACAAGCGTGCGTTTGGCCATTTCCAGCCATTGATCGAGATCCCAGTCGGGAAACGCTTCGCCATGCACACACTGGAGCGATTTCGCCGCGTGCATCCAGGTCGGGTAGCTGCGCCCCTGCCCGACATAGCCGCCAATCCGCTCGAGACCGGCCAGCTCCACCTCGGGACCGATATCGTTCATGACAAGGCCCTCGAGACGACCCGGCTTTACCGCAGCGAGCAACATCGTCATCAGTCCTCCCATGGAGGTGCCGACCGAAATGAAACGCTCGATTTGCTGCTCCAGGAACAGCTTTTCTACATCGGCCACGTATTGCAGCGGGTTGTAGCTGCTCGACGTGGGCGCGTAGTCGCTAAAGCCTCGCCCACGCATTTCGGGCACTATCACCCGGCGGCCCTGCGCCGCGATATGTTCAGCCAATTCACCAAAATCGCGCGAATTGCGCGTAAGCCCATGCAAGCAAACCACCGGAACGCGCGCTTCGGCCCCTTCAGCGCCCGCATAGTCACGATAAAAAAGCTCAAGCCCGTCCGCGCTGGTCCAGCGCTTTTCGTCATAGCTTTGGGCCATTGGCGGCGGTGTCCCTCTTCTTCAAAAATCGCCGATGGTCTTGCGCAGGATATCTCGCGGCTTGCAAGCCACATCTCGCTCTTTCACTATTGGGCGATGAGCGACAAACCGCAACCGGCGAGCTATCGCCCCGACCCCGCGATCAACACGCTTGCCGATTGGCTGGGCGCCCCAGTTGAGGCGGCCAATTTTCCCGAGACGCGCCTTCGTTTTCGCAACGATCGGGCGGCGCAAAGCGTTGGCCTTGGCGATCTGAGCGATGAGGACTGGACGCGGCGGTTCGGGCGGTTCGAGCCGCTTGAAGGCAACCTGGTTCAGCCGCTCGCGCTCAAATATCACGGGCATCAGTTTCGTACGTACAATCCGGAAATCGGGGATGGTCGCGGCTTCCTGTTTGCGCAAATGCGCGGTCGCGATGACCGCCTCATGGATCTGGGGACGAAGGGTTCGGGGCAGACACCCTACAGCCGCAGTGGAGACGGACGCCTCACGCTCAAGGGCGCGGTGCGCGAAATCCTTGCAACCGAAACGCTTGAAGCTCTGGGCGTCAACACGTCGAAGACGTTCAGCGTCATCGAAACCGGCGAAGAATTGTGGCGCAACGACGAACCCTCCCCCACCCGCTCTGCGGTGATGGTGCGCCTGAGCCATTCGCATATCCGCATCGGCACCTTTCAACGCCTCATGGCGCTTCAGGAGAACGATCATCTGGCCGCGCTGGTCGATTATTGCCTGACGCAGTTTCCCGGCCCGCCCCCGCCCGAGGATGCGCCCGCGCGGGACGAGCCGGCGGTGCGCCTCATGCATCAGGCGGTCGAGCGCTTGGCGGATCTCGCGGCGAGCTACATGGTCGCCGGGTTCGTCCACGGCGTGCTCAACACCGACAACATGAACATAACGGGCGAGAGCTTCGACTACGGTCCATGGCGCTGGCTGCCCAGCTGGGATCCGTCCTTCACCGCGGCCTACTTCGATCAGGGCGGGCTTTACGCCTTTGGCCGCCAGCCCGAAGCGCTGCACTGGAATTGCGGGCAGTTGGCCGTGGCGCTGCGCCCACTGGCGCAGAGTGATCCGCTGGTGTTTGCGCTCGAGCGGTTTGGCGCGCTCTACATGGAAGCGATCGCCCGGCGCTGGTGCTGGCGTCTCGGCGTTCGATCGCGCGGTCTGGAAGCCGACAATCGCCTTCTGGCGCACTGCGAGAAGGCCATGCGCGAGAAGAATATCGGGCCGGATGCGTTCTTCTTCGCCCATCGCGGAGCGCGCGGACTTGACGAGGCCCCAGAGGAACTGAGCGTCACCTTGCGCGAATACGAGGCGGTTGAACACAATCACGAATACTGGTCGGACAAGGCGCCGCAATCCATGCTGATCGAGGAAGTCGAAGCGATCTGGTCGCGTGTCGATGAACACGACGATTGGGCGCCCCTCAATGACAAGGTGGCGGCGCTTCGGCGGATGGGTGATGCGTACGGAACCCCGCCCGCTCCACCAGGCCACGCCCAACCCGGCTGAGATCGCAATATCCACAAACACAAAGGGAAATTCCTTCCCATTCCCGTTCGTGCCTTTTAGGGCTGGTGGCGTAAAAGGGGGAGAACAGTATGCTAACCCGGCGTGTCCGATGCCATCGCCGAGACGCATCGGGACGAAGCGCAAGGCGTCCGCAGATCGGCAAACATACGGGTCCGTACAACTTTGGCTAACGACACGCTCATTTCGTACGAGCCAGCGACCGGCGAAGAGCTGTGGCGCGGTGCGTACAGCGACGTCGAAGCGGCGGTGAGCCTCGCCCGCCGCGCCTGGCCATCCTGGGCCGCGCAGCCGCTTACCAACCGGATCGAAATGGTGCGGCGGGTGGCAAACCAGGTGCGCAAGCGGGCGGACGAATTTGCCCTGCTGATTGCGCGCGAAGCGGGCAAGCCCTTGTGGGAGGCGCGCACGGAAGTCGACGCGGTCATCAACAAGGTCGAGATTTCCATCAACGCCTATGCCGAGCGCACGGGCAAGAAGAAGCTCGACAGCGCGCTTCAGGGAACGGCGGCCGTCCGCCACAAGCCGCACGGGGTGATGGCGGTGCTGGGGCCGTACAACTTTCCCGCTCATCTTCCCAACGGACACATCATCCCCGCGCTGATCGCCGGGAACGTGGTCCTGTTCAAACCATCGGAAAAGACGCCCGCAACCGGCGAGATGCTGGTGGAGTGCATGAAGGCCTCCGGCCTGCCCGAAAACGTGGTCCAGCTGGTGGTCGGCGGGCCGGATGAAGGCAAGGCGCTTGTCGCCCATCCCGGCGTCGACGGTGTTCTGTTCACCGGCTCGGCCCAGGCCGGGGTCGCGATAAACCGCAAGCTCGCCGCCAATCCGGGCAAGATTGTCGCGCTGGAAATGGGGGGGAACAACCCCCTTCTCGTTATCGACACACCCAAGATCGAGGACGCCGCCGCGCTGATCGTCCAAAGCGCCTTCACGACCGCCGGCCAGCGCTGCACGGCCGCGCGGCGCCTGATCGTCAAGGAAAGCGTCTACGACGAACTGGTCAGCGCGCTGATCCCGCTCACGCGAAAGCTCATGGTCGGCAATCCGCTCGACGATCCGCCCCCCTTCATGGGGCCTGTGATCGATACACAGACCGCCGCGCAGCTCAACGACAGCTTCGTGGCGCTGGTGACCGCTGGAGGCAAGGCGCTTCTCCCCTTGCGCCAGCCGGACGCCGACAAACCTTTCCTGACGCCCGGCATCATCGATACAAGCGCTGTGCCCGAGCGGCCGGATATGGAGCTGTTCGGCCCGATCCTTCAGGTGATACAAGTACCCGATCTCGATTCCGGGATTGCAGAGGCAAACAACACGCGCTTTGGCCTCTCCGCCTCGCTGATCGGCGGCACACCCGAGGATTATGGGCGTTTCTGGGCCAACATTCGCGCAGGAATCATCAACTGGAACCGCCCGACCAACGGCGCCTCTTCCGCAGCGCCCTTTGGCGGGATCGGCCTCTCGGGCAATCATCGCCCCGCAGCCTACTATGCCGCCGATTACTGCGCCTATCCGGTCGCCAGCACCGAGATGGACCAGCCACGCGCCAGCATTGCGGTCGGTATCAAGGAGTAGGCGCTGGTCGCCGCGTCCACGTGACGACATCAACGGCGGTCATATCGTGTCGCGCCTCGCGCGCGAACACGCGAAATTGTGCCGCGCGCGCGTAACCGGTCAGGCCCGCTTCGGGCTGCGTGACGTGTTGCAGCTGCGCCCCTTCTCGCACGGCGATCGTGTAATGAAATTGCAGCGCATCGGGGATTGAGGCGGGTGTGACATAGCGCACCAGGCTAAGCTCGCACTCGCGCCCGGCGCTTGCCGCGGCGATATGGACCATGCCGTGCGGCATGATCGCAGCGATGCCAGGCGTGTTCGCCGCGTGGGCGAAGTCCTGGGTCACGCCCTTGCGGCAGACATCGGGGGCACCCACCGCATCGAGCACGGCGTTCACGCTGTACCGCTCGGCCAGCGAGACACCGCCCGGCGCCTTGCTCGCCGGTGGCAAGTCGAGGATCGGACCGTCCTCAAGAAGCGCCAGCCGCGAAGCCTCGCGCGCCCGGTCGGCCAACTGCGCGCTGCCTGCGAAAACAGGCAGCGCGTGATCGTGCCTGATCGCAATCGCCGCGTTGGCCTCGTTGGCGTATGAGAGGTCCGGATCGACCATGAGCGGGGCGAAAAGCGCGCGCGCGACCAGAGGGTCGACGGCGCTCGCATCCGCATCCTCGGGCGCAGGCGCCTGTGTCCCGCACGCCGAGAGAGAAGCCACCAAAGCCAGAATGCCAAGACCGGTTCCAAAGCGCATGGGTGCATCGTGCCACGCAAGGGTTAAAGAGCCGCCTTCACCCTCCCCCGCATGCGAAAACGCCCCCATGCCAATCGGCATGGAGGCGCTTTCCGCGGCTGGTGGGAGCCGCGCCCAGACCATCGGTGGAAATGGCCCAAGTTGATCAAGTGCATGCGGGAGAGCCCTGTGAACAAGCTCCTGCGGGTGATGTTGTTCATCTATAGAGCGGTCTAGCTGAACGCGTTGACAGCGAAAGCGACAGCGCTTGTTCAGAAAAAGAACCAGAAACCTGACTAATTATCCAGGGCCCGCCCCCTATTGCGCCCGCGAAGCCCCGCCCCTAGGGCGGCGGAGCATGCCATCCGATCCCTCTTCCAGCGCCGCTTCCTCCGGCCCGCACAATCCCTCCGGCCCGCCCACACCCTCGGGACTGCCGCAGGCGCTGGGCGCGTACATCATCTGGGGCTTCCTGCCGGCCTACCTGATGCTCGTGCGCCATATCCCGCCGTTCGAATTCGTCGGCTGGCGCATCATCTGGACGCTGCCTTTGTGCCTTCTCATCGTCGCGTTCCGGCGCCAGTTTCCCGAGATCCGCGCCGCGCTTGCCAGCCCGCGCGTGCTCGCCATGCTGTTGGCGAGCGCGCTGCTGATCGCGGCGAACTGGTTCGTCTACATCTGGGCGATCATCGAGGGGCACGTCTACGCCGCCAGCCTCGGCTATTATCTCAATCCGCTGCTCAACGTGCTGCTTGGCACTATGCTGCTGGGCGAGCGCCTGTCGAAATGGCAGTGGGTCGCGGTTGCAACAGCGGCCTTGGCGGTCGGTCTGCTGGCGATGGGCGCGCTCACCACCTTGTGGATCAGCCTCTCGCTCGCTTTCAGCTTTGGCCTTTATGGCATTGTTCGCAAACAGGTTGCGGTGGGAGCGCTCCCGGGCCTCACGATCGAAAGCGCGATCCTGCTTCCCCTTGCAGGCGCCATCGCCTACGCCTACGCGCTCAGCGAAGCGGGGCCATCGTTCGGAACCGAGCTCACCACAAGTGTGCTGATCGTCTTTTCAGGCGTCGTCACCGCCGTGCCGCTTTTGCTGTTTGCGATCGCCGCACGGCGCATGGAGTATTCAACGCTGGGCTTCATCCAGTATCTGGCGCCCACCATCGTCTTCTTCCTTGGCCTGTTCGTCTTCGGCGAGGAGCTCAAGCCTGTGCAGCTCGCCAGCTTTGCGCTGATCTGGACGGCGGTGGGGATCTTTGCCACCGATCTGTGGGTGCGCACCCGGCGCGCCAAGCGCGAAGCGCTAGCGACCTAGACGCCGCAGATCCACAAGGCTCAGCCGACAAACCTCCAGCCCAGCATCTGCCCACCATGCCAGGGCACGATGGTCTCGCCCACCAGCGGCAGCTCGGCGGGAACGGGCATGGCGACCCGCTCCAGCGTGACCGTCTCCTCGTTCACCGGCAGCTTGTAGAAAGTCGGTCCGTTGAGCGAGGCAAAGGCCTCGAACCGGTCCAGCGCCTCCTCCTCGTCGAACACGGTGACATAGCTCTCCAAGGCGTAGGGCGCGCCGAAGATCCCTGCGCACCCGCACTCGCTTTCCTTGTCGCCGCGAAGGTGCGGCGCGCTGTCGGTGCCCAGGAAGAATTTGCGCGCAATCGCCGGGTCCGCCGACGTTGCCGCTGCGCGCAGCGCCAGCCGATGCGATTCGCGCTTGGCGACGGGCAGGCAGTAATTGTGCGGCTGAATACCGCCCACCAGCATCGCGTTGCGGTTGATGTGGAGGTGCTGCGGTGTGATGGTCGCGGCGATCTTCTCGCTGCCCGCTTTGACAAACTCGACCGCGTCCGATGTTGTGATGTGCTCGAACACGATGCGTAGGTTCGGGAAAGTCTGGGCGATGCCGGCAAGGTATCGATCAATGAACTCGGCCTCGCGGTCGAACACGTCGATATCCGCATCGACCACCTCGCCGTGAATGCACAGCACGATGTCTTCGGCCTCCATGCGTTCGAACACCGGGTAAATGCCTTCGACATCGGTGACGCCGCTTGCCGAATTGGTGGTCGCGTTGGCCGGGTACATCTTGGCCGCGGTGAAGACGCCCTCAGCCGCTCCGCGCGCCAGATCGTCTGCATCGGTCGTATCGGTGAGATAGCACGTCATCAGCGGCTCGAACGACACGCCTTGCGGCACGGCGGCGCGGATACGCTCGCGGTATTCGCGCGCCATCGCAGCGCTCGTCACCGGCGGCGTCAGGTTCGGCATCACGATGGCGCGGGCAAACTGGCGCGCGGTGTAGGGCACGACGCCGCGCATGATGTCGCCGTCGCGAAAATGCAGGTGCCAATCGTCCGGGCGCCGGATGGTGAGAGTGTCAACCATGGCTGTCACTTAGGCCCTGATGCGGGGGCTTTCCAGTCCACATCCGCGCGCCTAGAGCCCTATTCCCATGACCGTCGTTGCGTTTCTCGCCTGTTCGACCACCGTCCCCAGTTCAGGGGAGAGGAGAGGCGACGCGTTCGAGCACGATCGGATGATCGAGGCGCTTGAGCCCGCTTTTGGCGCGCGCGGCCTCGATCTGCGTGTGATCGACTGGGAAGCCCCGATGGAGGCGTTTGACGGGATCGCTCTCGCGCTGCTGGGAACAGCCTGGAACTATCAGGATCAGGCCAGGGTCTTCCTCGCCAAGCTGAAAGCGCTCGCCGCACGCGGGATCGCGGTGTGCAACCCGCCCGATCTCGTGCAATGGAACCTCACCAAGACCTATCTGCAAGAGCTGGAGGCCGCCGGCGCGCGCACCATCCCCACGCTGTGGCGCGAGGCCGTCACCGAGAAAAGCGTGCGCGAGGCGCTCGATGTGTTCGAATGCGACCGCGTTGTCGTCAAACGCCAGGTGGGCGCTGGCGCGCTAGGCCAGGAACTGGTCGCGCGATCAAGCCTGCCCGGCCGCGACTGGCGGTTTGAACACCCCGCCATGATCCAGCCCTTCCTCCCCTCAATAACGAGCGAGGGGGAGCTGAGTTTTGTGTTCGTGGACGGCGTCTTGAGCCACGCTCTGGTCAAGCGAGCGGCCGAGGGCGATTACCGCACCCAATCGCTCTATGGCGGGCGCGAAGAGGTGTACGAACCCAGCGCCGACGAGCTCGGCGCAGCCAAGGCCATGCTCGACGCGGTGCCTTTCGAAACCCCGCTCTACGCGCGCATTGATGCCCTCAGGATGGACGATGGGGGCCCGAAAGGGTCCTTGGCGCTTATGGAAGCCGAGCTGATCGAACCCTATCTCTACCCGGTGCAAGGCCCACAGCTCGGTGAGCGCCTGGCTGAAGCGATTTTGAAGAGGGTTTAGATGAGCGCCACACTTTTGACCTCGCGGGCCGTGATCCGCCTTTCTCCGCGCGAGGCGGAAGAGGATGTGCGCGATTTCCTTCAGGGTCTGGTGACGAACGATGTCTCAGGCAGCGCCTCGGGCGGTCTGCCGGTCTACGCCGCGCTGCTGAGCGCGCAGGGCAAGGCGATGTTCGATTTTCTGGTGTGGGACGATGGCGACGCGCTGCTCATCGACTGCGAGGCGGCTTTGGCGGACGATCTGGCAAAGCGTCTCTCGCTTTACCGTCTGCGCCGCAAGATCGACATTGCGCGCGATGAGACGCTGGGCGTCCACTGGTCGGCGGGCCCGGTCGAAGGCGGCGTACCCGACCCGCGTCTGCCCGAGCTTGGCTATCGCTGGCTGGGCGCGGGCGAAGGCGAAGCCGCCGACGCCGCGTGGCAAGCGCATCGGCTCGCGCTGGGCGTGCCGGAGGGGCAAGGCGAGCTTGGCGATATCCTGTGGCTGGAGACCAACGCGGTCGAGTTGAACGGCGTGAACTTCGAGAAGGGTTGCTATGTCGGGCAGGAGAACACCGCGCGCATGAACTGGCGGCAAAAGGTCAACCGGCGCCTTGTCGTGGTGCCGCTGGAGGTGTCGGACGAGAAGCGCCGGAAAGCCGCCTATCCCGAGGCCGGGCTGGCGGTGGATCACTTGCGCGTGGCTGACCTTGATACAAGCGCCCTGCCCGAGTGGCAGCGGGCCGGGATCGCGGACTAGGAAAGCTTAGGTCGCCGACTGATAGCGATCCATCGAGGCCTCAAGCGCCTGCTGCGCCCTCTCGCGCGCGGCGTCGCGCGGAAGGCCGAGCGATTTTGCCAGCGCCGCGCCGATCAGCGCGTCGCCCAGCGCCAGCAACACCAGATTGAGCGTGCTGCGATGAACCTGCTGTTCTTCGGCGTTGCCGCCCGCCTCTTCGGTCGCGATGTCATCGACGAGTTCGTGGATGGTGGTGATAATCGGCGCGAGCGCGTCCTCGTTTCCGGTCAGCAGCATCCAGCTGGTAAGCGCGCCGGCCCCCTCGCGGTCGAACGCATCAAAGGTCAGATCGACAACCTCGCGCGCCGAGCCCAGCCCGGCGCGGCTCGCGTGCACCGCCTCCTTGATCGTCTCGCACACCGTGCGCGCCAGGTGTCCGGCCAGCTCCTTTTGCAGGCCGGAGGCGGAGCCGAAATGGTGCAGCAGATTGGCGTGCGTGCGCCCGATCCGGGTCGCAACCGCCTTCAAGGTCACCGATTGCGGGCCGGTTTCGATGAGGAGCGCGCGCGCCGCTTCAAGGGCGGAGGCACGGGATTCTTCGGGCGTTAGCCGTTTGCGAGCCGTCATTCGCTGTTCCCTAGGCGCAATCGCGGGCTTGGACAAGCAAGCCCTGCGCGCTGGCAGACAGCGCTCAGGCGGCCTGTTGCACGCTTACCCCAGCGTCCTGCAGATCGAGCCGGAACTCACGCGCCGCCGCCTTGCCTCCGCGCCCGCACGAATGTCGCTGGGTCACGACACCGGTTGCGCAAAAGCCGAGCTTCTTGAGCACCCGGCCCGAGGCGGGATTATCGAGAAAGTGCATCGCCATCACCTGAGTGTAGCCCAGCGTGCGGGCGATCTCGAGCACCGCGCGGCCCGCCTCGGTGGCGTAGCCGCGTCTCCAGTGCTGGCGCGCGATCCAATAGCCCAGTTCGACCGTATCATCTGGCCCGCCCTCGAAGGCGTCGCTGCGCTCGATCCCGATACATCCGATCAGCGAGGCGTCGCGCGCGCGGGTGATCAGGAAGCGCGGGACATGCGGCTCAACCGGCAGCGCGGTGAACCTGCGCGCGTCGTCTTCCTTGTAAGGCCAAGGCGCTCGGGCCAGGTTTCGCACGACCCCCTCGTCGGCGATACCGCCCAGCACCAGTTTCCAATCCTCAGGCCAGATGGGCCGCAACAGCAGTCTTGGGCTTCTATGGAACACGGGTTTGTCCTCTCTCGCCCCGCTGCGCGATCTATAACGCAAATGCGTGACGTTTTCATGGCCGTGACATAATATTACACGACGAGACGAGGGAGATACGCGAAGAGGGAGACGGCTCCCCCGGCAATCGGGGTGGCCCTTCTCCCTCATCAACGCCGACTTGAAAACGTCGGCCAGGACCGCCCCGTTGGACGATCCTCTTGTCTGGAACGTCCGGTTATTCGGCTGCTTGCGCAATCATGTCGACCGACACGTATTTGCGACCAAGCTTGCCCTTGTGGAATCGGACCACGCCGTCTTCGAGCGCGAAGAGCGTGTGGTCGCGGCCGAGGCCAACATTGGCGCCCGGGTAGAACTTGGTGCCGCGCTGACGCACGAGGATGTTGCCGCCGACCACGCTCTGGCCGCCGAACTTCTTCACACCGAGATATTTGGGGTTTGAATCGCGGCCGTTGCGCGATGAACCGCCTGCTTTCTTATGTGCCATGGGTCCTGATCCTTACTTCGTCTCGGCCGAATCGTCGCTGGCCTTCTTGGGCGCAGACTTCTTCGGTGCAGCCTTCTTTGCGGGGGCCTTCTTGGCCGGGGCTTTCTTCGCCGCCGGTTTCGTGTCAGCCGCCGCCGTCTTCTTTACCGGAGCCTTCTTGGCCGGAGCCTTCTTCGCCGGCGCAGCCTTGGCTTCGGATTGCGTGTCCGCCGTTGCGGTCTTCGTCTTGGGAGCCGCCGCCTTCTTGGCGGGCGCTTTCTTGGCGCCGGTGCCCACATCGGTAATGCGCAGGAGCGTCATCGACTGACGATGGCCCGCCTTGCGACGGTAATTGTGGCGGCGACGCTTCTTGAAGATGACGACCTTTTCGCTCTTGGCCTGAGCGATGATTTCAGCCGACACGGTAACCTTGGACGCATCAGCGATCGAATCGCCCTCACCCGCCAAAAGCACGTCATCCAGCGTGATCGTCTCACCGGCCTCGCCAGCAAGCTTCTCAACGGCAATCTTGTCTCCGGCGGCAACCCGATATTGCTTGCCGCCTGTGCGCACTATCGCGAACATGGCTTTAAAACTCTCAATCTTGCGTGTGTGTTCAGCCTCGAGCGCGAAAGCCCATGGACCAAACGCCATTGCGGTGCCGCGTCACAAGCAGCCCCGGAAAGATGGGTGCCGTTAAGGGAAAGGGTTGGCCAAGTCAACGCCTATCGCTTCGCAAGTTGCTCGCGCCGAGCGCCCCGAAGCTCCGGAGCGGGTGTCCAGTTTGCCTTACAAGCGCCGCGTTACGGTGTCTATCGCGCGGCGAGCGCGCGTGTTAGAGCCAACCGGGATCATGATTCACAAGGCCAAATTCACCGCCTTTCAAGGCCTGCCCGCGAAGATTGGCGGCGCGCTCGCGTGCGCCTGTGCGGTCACCGCGTGCGCGGGCTCTTCGGCCGATTATCCCTCCTTCGCCCTGCCCACGATGAGCGAGCAGACGGCCACCGGCACGCGCGTAACCGCGCGCTTTCCCACCGTCGCGGTGCCGGCCATGCCCGATCTTGACGCGGGCCAAGAAGCGATGCCGCGGGAAATCGGCGCGCGGCTTGCCGCCATCGACGCGCGTGCGCAGACGGCTGGCGCAGCGTTTACCGCTAATGTCGAACCCACTCGCGCGCTGGTGCGCGCCGCGTCCGGCACCAGCGCCGAATCGCGGCGAAGAGCCGACGCCGAAGTGCGCTTTGCCGATCTCACAGCCCATCACAACGAGGGGCAGCTCGCGCTCGCAGACCTCGACTGGCTCGCCGCGAGAGTAGCGCAGGCGGCGCCAGCGTCGAGCGAGGCGTCCAGCGGCACGGAGACGGGCACCGGGCAAGGCGATCTTGCCAGCATCGCCGAAACTCAGACGATCCTGCTTCAAGAACTTGAGAGGCAGGCGCGTATTCTCGCCCAGTTGGGCGCGGAATTGAGCCGCTAGACACACAGGACGGGACGGGACAAACACGCACATGGCCACGGTTCAACTCGGTTGCGAAGATTGCCCTGTGAGGGAAACCGCCGCGTGCGCGGTGCTGACGCCGGAAGAGCGCGAGGCGATGGTGGCGGCGGGCCGCACGCGCGTGCTGAAACGCGGCGAAATGCTGTTTGCCGCCGGCGATGAGGAAGCCGCCTGCGCCACGCTGGTCAGCGGCGCGCTGAAGGTCTCGGCGATCGACGCGGACGGCAATGAACAGATCCTTGCGCTCGTGCACCCCGCCGGCTTTATCGGCGAGCTGTTCGCACCGTTTGCGCATCACGATGTGGTCGCGTTGACCGAGAGCCGGTTGTGCACCTTTGCGCGGCGCGATTTCGAAGCCGCGATCGAGAGTTACCCCGCTCTGACCCGGGCCCTGCTTCGCCGCAGCCAGGAGGATTTGCTGGCAACGCGCGGCCTGCTCGAACTCACCGGTCACGCCTCGGCCGAAACCCGCCTGGCCGCGCTGCTGCACGATTTTTCCCGCTCCGCCAGCCAGTCCTCATGCCACGCGGCGGCGCATTTCGAACTGCCGCTCACACGCGGCGAAATCGCCAACATGCTGGGCCTGACGATTGAAACGGTCAGCCGAAAGCTGGGCGATATCGAAGCAAGCGGCGCCATCAAACGCACCGGAAAGCGCGGGATCGATGTGCTCGATCCCGCGCTTCTCGCAGACTTGTCGGGCCGGTGAGGTAAGGACTCTTCAGCCGACAAGAGCTGCGATAATCGCAATCGCTATGCCCCAGAACACAATCAGGACGGGAAGTATCAGCATCTGGATCGCCGCATCGCGCGGGGCGCAGCGACCGGTGTGGGTCATCACACCCTCGTTCTGGAACTGACCGTAGGAAAGCGGCTTTGTCTTGTTTCCGGCGAGGCGCGTCCAGATTGTCGGCACGCCAAAGCCAGCGACAATGAAGCCGGCAAAGATGACCATCGGGATCGCCAGCATAGGCGCGGCGAACGAGGCCAGCATCAGGCCCAGAAAGCCGAGATAGCACGCCACCGTCACGCCAAAGAGCCGGGTCGGCAGGCCGAAATTCTGATCCACTTCAACCTGATGACGCGGAGCCCTGGCCGATGCCGGCCCCTCCACCACACGCGCTTGTCCGCTGTCGAGCCGGGTTTGAATCTGATCGGTCATGAGGCTTCTCCTTACAAGGAGGAGACATAACCAGGCGTGCGGAGCGCGACCTTGATCTGGATCAAACGCGCCGGGGCACTGGTGCAGGCCGCTACTTCCAGCGCTCCAGATCCGCGTAATCGTCCGCGCGTGGTTCGATCCAGCGCCACTCGCCGCCCTTCTCACTGGCGCGACGCTCACGTTTCCAGAACCAAGCGGCGCATTTGAGGTGGTCCATGCAGAAATCGACCGCATCGATGGCCCCGCGGCGATGGCGGGCGGCGGCGCTGACGCAGACGATCGGTTCGCCCGGATGCATGACGCCGACGCGGTGGACCATCAGCAGGCCCATCAGATCGAAGCGCTCCAGCGCGGCGTCCGCGAGGGTCTGCATCCCTTCAAGCGTGAGCGGTTCGTAATGCGAAAGCTCCAGCGCCTCGACCGGCCCCTGCGGGTCGTCCCTATCGCCGCTGCGAACCTCGCCCACAAAGGTGCACACGCCGCCCAGCCCCGGATTGGAGTTGGTGAAGGGGCCGATCAGGCTACCAGGAAGGAACGGCTGGTGAAGAAGGCGGACGTCCTTCATGGCGATCGTAACGTGCCGCTCAGCCGCCCGAGACCGGGGGCAGCAACGCAACCTCGTCGCCGTCCTTGGCCTGCAGCGCGGTCTTGTCGCCCAGAACGCGGCCCGCGCACGCAACGTTGACGCGTTCCTCGCCCAGCTGCGCGGCGACCTCGGGCCCCACCGCTTGCAAGAGCCCCGCCCAGTCGAGCGGCGCGGTAACCTTGCGCGATGGCTCGCCCGCAAGATCGCGCAAAGGTCCGAGAAAAAGGACTGTCACCGCCATCTCCGCTCAGCCTCCCGTCATCGACATGTGGCGCGGCAGGTGCGGCGCGGCGCCGCGCTGGTCCATCCGGAAATGGTGCTTTTCGGGCTTGATCGTGAGCGCGCGATTGAGAGCCTCGGCAACCTGCTTCTCTGGCTCATCCGAGCGCAAGGCGGCGCGCAGGTCCACGCGCTCCGCCCCGCCCAGGCACGGATAGAGCTGACCCGTCGCCGTCACGCGCAAGCGGTTGCAGCCCTCGCAGAAATTGCCGGTGTGCGGGGTGATAAGGCCAAGGCGCCCGCCGGTCTCGGCAATGTCCCAGTAACGCGCGGGGCCGCCGGTGCTGGCGTCGCTGGGTTCAAGCGTCCAACGCTGCTCCAGCCGCGATTTGACTGCGTCGAGCGGGAGATACTGGTCGAGCCGTTCCTCCTCCACATCGCCCAGCGGCATCACTTCGATCAGCGTCACATCGTGCCCCTGCCCGTGCGCCCAGGCGATCAGGCCCTCGATCTCGTCCTCGTTCACGCCCTTCAGGGCCACCGCGTTCAGTTTGACCTTGAGCCCCGCGTCCTTGGCCGCCGCGATCCCCTCCAGCACCTGTGGCAGAGCGTCGCGCCGGGTGAGCCGCTCGAAGTGCTCGCGATCCAGCGTGTCGAGCGAGATGTTGACGCGCTCCACGCCGGCTTTGGCCAGATCCTCGGCGTGCGCGCCAAGCTGCGTTGCGTTGGTGGTGAGGGTCAGCTCCTTCAACGCGCCGCCCCGCGAGACGAGATGGCGGCCCAGTGCGCGGAACAGATCGACGATGTCGCGCCGTACCAGCGGTTCGCCGCCGGTGATGCGGATCTTGGTGACGCCGCGCGCGATGAAACCAGTCGCAAGATCGTAAAGCTCTTCCAGGGTCAGCACGTCCTTGCGCGGCAGGAAGGTCATGCGCTCGGGCATGCAATAGGTGCAGCGCAGATCGCAGCGGTCCGTGACCGAAAGGCGTAGATAGGTGATCCGGCGCTGGAAGGCGTCGACGAGAGGGCGCGCGGGGGCCGTCCGCGCCAAATCCATCACATCGCGCTGCCGAATGTCAGTCATGCGCCTGAATATACTGCCCGGTGACGCCGGGCGCATCCCTCAAATACGCAAGGATCGTGTCCAGTGCTTTGCCTTCCTTGCCGGCGGCAATGTTGACCCGCTTGGGCGTGTACTCACGCGCCAGATCGCCCGCGAGGGCGCGGCGCCACGCGTCGTGGTCGGAACCGGCGGGCGGGAGTGTGATCGTCAGCGAGGCGACGTCCGGGCTCTGGATCGTCTGGCGAACCAGACCAAGGCCCCGCATCATGAACGCCTCATGCGCTTCCAGCGGACTGCGCCCTTGTGAACCCTCGCCCGCGCTCAGCTCGAAATGCCGCGCCGCGCCCATCAATCCGCCGGACGCTCGCGGTGGAGGGTGATGCCGATCTTCTCGTTGCCTTCCGCGATGGCGAGCTTGATGATCTTCACCGTCACGGCCTGAACCCGTCGGTCCTGCACGAACAGCGTCTCGCAGATGTGATCCGCCACTGCTTCGATCAGCTTGAAATGGACGCCGGGCGGCAGGCCATCGGAGGCCGCGTGTTTGAGGTGCATATAGTTCTTGCTCGCGTCCAGCGGCGTTTCGGGATCGTAGCGGTCCGCAACATCGTAGCGCGCCTGCACCGTGATGCGCAGCGGCTGGGGATTGCCGGTCTCCTCGGAATAGATGCCGGTTAGACAATCGACTTCGAGATCGGCGACTTCGAGCGTGAGAGAATCGGTCATGGTCATCGTGCGCGCGCCCTTAGCGCGGATTGCTCCAGCGCGCGAAGATGGCTGTGGGCAACAAGCGCTCCTGCGCGCCTTCAATCGCCTCCTCGCGCACCGTCAGATCGCCGTGCTCGATGAGACCGGGAAGGTGTCCCAGCGCTTCGTGCAGCAGACCGGCAAGCGCCACGCTGCTCATGCGCACGGCGTAGACGGTGAGGAACAGAAAACGGCTGTCCGCGTCGAGCAGCTTCGCGCAATCGCCGATCAGGCCGGGGAGCCCCTCTTCGAGCCGCCAGGTCTCGTTCTTCGGCCCGCGACCGAATTTGGGAGGGTCGAGGATAATGCCATCGTAGCGTTTCTTGCGCCGCACCTCGCGCGCGGCGAATTTGGCCGCGTCATCGACGAGCCAGCGGATCGGGCGGTCCTCCATCCCGGAAAGCGCGGCGTTCGCGCGCGCCTGCGCAACCGACTTCTTCGACGCATCGACATGGGTGACCGGCCCGAATTCGCTGAGAGCCAGCGTACCGAGCCCGGTATAGCCGAACAGGTTCATCGTCTGCGCGCTCTCGCAGCCCGCCAGTTGCTCTCCCATCCATGCCCACACCGGGGCCATGTCGGGGAAGAATTGCAGGTGGCGAAACGGCGTGGGCTGCGCGGTGAAAGAAACCTCGTGCCAGCGCAAGGTCCACCGCGTCTCGGCAGCCCCCGGCTCCATCACCCAGCGCCCGCCGCCATCTTCATCGGAACCCGGTATGAATTCACCCGCCGCCGGCCATTGGGAAAGGCGCGGTTGCCAGAGGGCCTGCGGCTCCGGGCGGATGAAGCGCTGCGGCCCGAACGCTTCGTATTTGCGCCCCGCCCCGCTGTCGAGCAAGCGATAGGCGTCCCACCCGTGGCATTCCATGAGAACAGGGTCGCGGCGCAGGTCGGCCATCAGGCTGTGGCGGAGGCGGAATCGAGGCGCCCGGCGGCGTTTTCCAGCACGAAATCCCGGCTCGCTTCATAGTCGCCTGAGATCTCGCTGAAGCTCTCCTCGCGCCCGAAGAGATCGCCCACCCGCGTGGGAAGGCTAGGCCGAACGCCCACGGCGCGTTCCACAGCGTCGCGGAATTTGGCGGGATGCGCGGTCGCTAGCGTCACGACGGGCACGCCGCGCTCAAGCGTCCCGTCCTCGACCAAGGCAAGGCTGGCGTGGAGGCCTACGGCGGTGTGCGGATCGATCACCTGCGCCGCGCCGCGCTGCGCCCATTGCATCGCGCGCACAGTTGCGTCGGGATCGGCGCTGGCGCTGGCGAAGATCGCCGCCGCGCCTTCGCGCTGGCTGTTGGTAAGCTGCATCGCGCGCGCTCTCTCAAAGCCCGCCATCTGCGCGGCCATGGCCGCGCCATCGCGCCCGCCGCAATCGAACAGCAGCCGCTCGAAGTTCGAGCTTACCTGAATATCCATCGACGGGGTCTGGGTGGGTGTCACCTCCCCGGCCGAATAATCGCCGTCCTTCAGAGCGCGGTGGAGAATATCGTTGATGTTCGTTGCGACAATCAGCCGCTCAATCGGCAGGCCCATGCAGCCCGCGACATAGCCTGCAAACACATCGCCGAAATTGCCCGTCGGCACGCTATAGGCTGCCGCGCGCTCGGGCGCACCGAGCTGGAGCCCGGCGTAGAAATAGTAGACGACCTGCGCCATCAGGCGCGCCCAATTGATCGAGTTCACCGCGCCAAGGTTGAGCACGCCGTTCACATGCGTGTCGCCGAACATGCGCTTCACATGGCGCTGCGCGTCGTCAAAGCTGCCCTCGATCGCAAGGTTGTGGACATTGGGCGCGCGCACCGTCGTCATCTGGCGGCGCTGGACCTCGCTCACCCGCCCCTTGGGATGCAGCATGAAGATCTCGACCCGCTCCAGGCCCGCGACCGCGCGGATCGCCGCAGAGCCGGTGTCGCCGCTGGTCGCGCCGACAATGGTAAGCCGCTGTTTCCTGCGCTCAAGGAAAGTCTCGAACAATCGCCCGAGCAATTGGAGGGCCACATCCTTGAAGGCGAGCGTGGGGCCGTGAAACAGCTCAAGCAGCCAGTGCGTCTCGTCCATCTGCACCAGGGGCGTCACCGCCTTGTGCCCGAAATCGCCGTAGACCGCCTCGGTGAGCGCGCTCAGTTCCTCGCGCGTCAGGCTGCCGGCGACAAACGGCTCCATCACCCGCGCAGCCAGCTCATGATAGGGCAGGCCCCGCATGGCGGCGATGTCTTCGGGTGTGAAACGCGGCCACTCACTGGGCAGGTAAAGGCCGCCATCGCTGGCGAGCCCCGCCAGCGTTGCGCCTTCGAAGTCCAGGGTGGGAGCCGATCCTCGGGTGGAGATGTACTGCATAGGCGTCCGGGGATTAGCCGCGAGGTTTCCGGCGGGCAAGCGGGTCGCGGCGCTAAGTGGTTTTCGAAAGACGCGAGCGAACCGCGAAGCCGTAGATCACAAGCGCGGTGATGGCGAAGAAGAACCACTGGCCAGCGTAGGCCCAGGAGGAGTTTCCCTCGGCGCGCGGTTCGGGCTGTTTGGACGGGGAGAGACCCGGTGCGGGGTCTTGCGCAATCACCATCAGGCGCCCCTCGCGCGGTTTGCGCAGGATGAGGGCGATGACGCCGCGCGTGTCGGGTTCGAGGATCGAGCCACCGGTGACAGCGCCACCGGTCCATTCGATGCTCGCGTTCGGAGAGCCGCTGACGCCCATATCGGCGAGAAATGTCGCTCCCGATGGCTCGTTCAGACAGGTCGCAATCTGGCGCCAGCCGGTGCGCCCCTGCGCGTCCTTGCCGCCGATCTGCTGCCACGAGAGGACCCGCGAGCACTCCGCCTCAAGCACGCGGTAAAGCAGCGCCTCGTCCCTCGAAGAGCCGTAGGGATAAGGCGCGGCGGGCGCGTTCGGGCGGGATTGCAGAGCCTCGATCCGCGCATCCTTCTCCTGCGCGCGTCCGATTTGCCAGATACCGAGCGCGACCATGGTAAGGACAGCCGCCGTTACAAGAACGGTCGGAATGAGAGGAAGACGCTGGATCATGGCTTGGCCTGCGCGGCTTCGTATCGGCGATAGACGCTCGCTGTCTTGAACAGGCGCAACGCGCCGAGCACCGCGCCCACGGTCAGCGGCGCCCAGAGGATGACGTGCACCCAGATGGGTGGACGGGCGTATTCGTCGAGTGCAATCGCCGCGGTGATCAGCAAGGCGGCGATCAATAAGGTGAGAAGCCCGGCAAGTCGCCCGCCGCGCTCCAACTCCGCCAGGGGCTGTGCGCAGGCGCGGCATGTCCCCGCCACCTGCGCGGGCGCTTCGAACAAGGTGCGCGCGCCGCACCGGGGGCACATACCGAAAAGGGCAGCCTGGATGAGACCGGGCTGCCCTTTGGTGTTCTTGGGAGACGCGCTCCCGGACATTAATGGACCGGCGCGCCCCAGCCGCCCCAGACATAGATGGCGACAAACAGGAATAGCCAGACCACATCGACAAAGTGCCAGTACCACGCCGCCGCTTCGAAGCCGAAGTGCTGGCGCGGCGTGAAGTGGCCCTGATAGGCGCGGAACAGGCACACGGCGAGGAAGATCGTACCGATCAGAACGTGAAAGCCGTGGAAGCCGGTGGCCATGTAAAAGGCCGAGCTGAACGTGTTGCCGCCAAAGCCGAACGGCGCGACGCTGTACTCATAGGCCTGGATGAAGCTGAAGATCACGCCCAGAGCGATCGTCGCCCACAGGCCCTGCTTGAGGCCGGTGCGATCGCCGTGGATCAGCGCGTGGTGCGCCCATGTCACCGTCGTGCCCGAGCACAGCAGGATGATCGTATTAAGCAGCGGCAGTTGGAAGGCGTCGAGCACTTCCATGCCATTGGGCACGCGCTCGCCCAGGCTGGTGTCGCCCTGCGTGATGAAGAGGTTCTCGGTGGTGTCGCTGTCGGCGAGGTATTCGAGCGGCGCGGGGAACAGCGAGAAATCGAAGAACGCCCAGAACCAGCCGACGAAGAACATCACCTCCGAGGCGATGAACAGGATCATGCCATAGCGCATGTGCAGCTGGACGATGGGGGTGTGGTCGCCGCGCTGCGCCTCGATCACGATGTTGCGGAACCAGAAGAAGAAGGTCGCCAGCAGGCCCGCAAGGCCCGCCCACATCACAACCGGTCCCACAACGCCGAACTGGTCGGGATAGAAATTGAGCACCATGCCGCTGGTGAAGGTCAGCGCCGAAAGCGAGCCGATCAGCGGCCAGATATCGGGTTCGAGAATGTGATAGTCGTGGTTTACTTGTCCGCCCATTGTGCGTTTCCCGTCGCTGGCCAGTGGTTTAGTTTACGCTACGCGCATCGCCCGTCGATACGGGGTCTTTCGCGCGATGAAAAGTGTAACTCAATGTGATCTGTTCGACGTGTGCCATGAAGTCGTCTTCGAGGATCGCGGGGTCGACATAATAGACGACCGGCATCTGGACTTCCTGTCCCGGCTCCAGCGTCTGTTCGGTGAAACAGAAGCATTGGACCTTGTGAAAATAGAGCCCCGCCTGCGCCGGTTCGACGTTGAAGGTCGCCGTGCCGGTGATCGGATAGTCGCCATCGTTGCGCGCGACATAGGTGGCCATGTCGCGCTGACCGATCGTGACCGTGTCGGTCGGCTGGCTGGGCCGGAAGCTCCACGGCACGTCGACCGCAGTCGAGCCATCGAAGCGGATCGACATGGTCTTGCCCGTCGCAGCCGCGGCGGCGCGCGCGGCCTCGGTTTCGCTGGCAATCTGGGTGGTGCCTCCAAAACCGGTGACCTGGCAGAACAGGCGATAGAGCGGGACCGAGGCAAAGCCGAGCCCCACCATGGCGCAAGCCAGCGCGAAGGCCATGAGCCCCGTGCGCGTGTTGGCGCGCTGGGTTTGAGGGTCGAGAGCCACGCCCACCATTATTGCGACCCCAGCCGCGCGATGGTGATTAGGTAGAACAGCACGACAAAGAACAGGAGCGCGCCCGCCACAACCAGGTTGCGCGCTTTCTGGCGGCGCTTGAATTCGGCTTCTTCCTCGGGCGTCATCCGAGGATACCTCCGGCAAGGATACCGGGGCCGATCAACCCTTGCGTCTCCAGAACGCGGTCCGCGACGAGTGAGGCGAACAGCGCGAAGAGGTAAACGATGCTGAACTTGAACAGGCGCTTTTCCTCGACCATCGGATCGGGCGCGTTCGTGGCGGTGTCACGGCGCGCTACCGGCAGCGCCAGCGCGATGAAGAGCAAAGAGAGGGCCACGGCGGTGGTCCCGTAAATCCAGCTTGTCCCCCCGATCAGCCACGGCGCAACCGCAATCGGTGCAAGCACCAGCGTGTAGACCCAGATGTGATTGCGCGTCACCCGCTCGCCCGCAACGACGGGCAGCATCGGAATGCCGACCTTGGCGTAATCGGTCTTCACGAACAGCGCGAGCGCCCAGAAGTGCGGCGGGGTCCAGAAGAAGATGATCGCGAACAGCAGGATCGGCATCGCTGTCACCTCGCCCGTTACCGCGACCCAGCCGATCAGGGGCGGGAACGCGCCCGCACCGCCGCCGATGACGATGTTCTGCGGGGTCGTGGGCTTGAGCCACATCGTGTAGATCACCGCGTAATAGAGGATCGCGGCCAGCAGCAGCGCGGCGGCGAGCCAGCCGACCGCAACGCCCATCAGGAAGATCGAGACACCCGAGAGGAACAGCCCGAAATCGCGCGCGTCCTCGCGCCGAACGCGGCCGGTGGGCAGCGGGCGCTTGGCGGTGCGCTTCATCCCGGCGTCGAGGTCGGCTTCCCACCACTGGTTGAGGACCGCCGAGCCGCCCGCCCCCATGGCGATGGCAAGCACAGCGGTGAAACCCAGCACCGGGTGGATCGAACCGGGCGCGGCCAGCAGACCGCAGATCGCGGTGAAGATCACCAGCGTCATCACGCGCGGCTTGGTCAGCGCGAAGAAGTCGCGCCACTCCGCCGGGAGCGTCTGGATCTGCGTCGGGCTCTGGGTTGCGGTCATAGTCGGTCTAAATCTGCTTTCGAAAAAGAGCGCGCCCCTGCGAGGCGCGCTCCCCTTGTCGTATTCTCGACAACCGGGGGCATTGCCTCACGCCCCGGCTGCCCGGTCACTCCGCTGGCTGCGGAGCCGCGCCCGAGCTGTGATCGTGATAGTCGTGATGATCCTCGATCACGGGGAGGGTCTCGAACTGGTGGAACGGCGGCGGGCTCGACAGCGTCCATTCGAGCGTCGTTGCGCCCTCACCCCACGGGTTGTTGCCGGGCTGGCGTCCCGCAAACAGCGCGTAGCCGATATTGACGAAGAACGGGATGAGCGAGGCCGCGGTGATCCAGTAGCCCAGCGTGCTGATCTCGTGCCAGAAGGTGAACGCTTCGGCGTAGTCGGGATAGCGGCGCGGCATACCCTGCATGCCCAGGAAGTGCTGCGGGAAGAACACCACGTTCACGCCGATGAAGAACAGCCAGAAGTGAATGTGGCTCAGCAGCTCGGAATGCATCCGCCCGCTCATCTTCGGAAACCAGTAATAGAAGCCGGCAAACATCGAGAACACCGCGCCCATCGAAAGCACGTAGTGGAAGTGCGCGACGACATAATAGGTGTCGTGCAGATTGTCGTCGATGCCGCCATTGGCGAGCACAACGCCGGTCACACCGCCCACGGTGAACAGGAAGATGAAGCCCAGCGACCAGACCATCGGCGACTTGAATTCAAGGCTGCCGCCCCACATCGTCGCGATCCAGCTGAAGATTTTCACGCCCGTCGGAACGGCGATTACCATCGTCGCGGCGGTGAAGTACATCTTCGTGTTCACGTCGAGGCCGACCGTGTACATATGGTGCGCCCACACGATGAAGCCTACAACACCGATCGCGACCATGGCGTAGGCCATGCCGAGATAGCCGAACACAGGCTTGCGGCTGAAAGTCGCGACGATCTGGCTGATCATGCCGAAGCCCGGCAGGATCATGATGTAAACCTCGGGGTGGCCAAAGAACCAGAACAGGTGCTGGTAGAGAACCGGATCACCGCCACCGGCCGGATCGAAGAAGGTCGTCCCGAAGTTACGGTCGGTCAGCAGCATGGTGATCGCGGCGGCCAGAACCGGCAGCGCGAGCAGCAGCAGGAAGGCGGTGACCAGCACCGACCACACAAACAGCGGCATCTTGTGCAGGGTCATACCCGGCGCGCGCATGTTGAAGATGGTGGTGATGAAGTTGGTCGCTCCAAGTATCGAGCCCGCACCGGCGAGGTGCAGCGAGAAGATCGCAAAGTCGACCGCCGGGCCGGGCGCACCGGTTGTCGAGAGCGGCGCGTAGACCGTCCAGCCAACGCCAGCGCCCATGCCGCCGCCTCCCGGAACGAACATGGAGAACAGCAGGCTGAAAAAGCCCGCCACCGTCAACCAGAAAGAGACGTTGTTCATGCGCGGAAACGCCATGTCGGGGGCGCCGATCATGAGCGGCACGAACCAGTTGCCAAACCCGCCAATCATCGCCGGCATGACCATGAAGAACACCATGATCAGGCCGTGCGCGGTAATGAACACGTTCCACATGTGCCCCGCCGCCGCGAGATCATCGGGCGAGGAACCGGCCCACCACCACAGATACTGAATGCCCGGCGCGGCCAGCTCGGCGCGCATGATGCCCGAAATCGCCCCGCCGACAATCCCCGCGATAATCGCGAAGATCAGGTAGAGGCTGCCGATATCCTTGTGATTGGTCGACATGAACCAACGGGCAAAGAAGCCCGGCTTGTGATCCGCGCCATGCGCGTGATCATCGTGATGCGCCTGGAAACCTTCAGCAGTGGTGGCCATGGTTCAGATACTTTCCGCTTCGCAACTAACAGTCAAAACTTCGATGGCAGGCCGCGCGCTCAGTTGCCCGACGCCCCTTCGGCGGTTGCTTCTTCAACCGGGGCCTCAGGCTCCGCATCGGCTGCGCCAGGGAGCTCGCCGCCCTGTTCGAGGATCCACGCCTCGAACTCGTCCATCGGCAAGGCCTCCACGGCGATCGGCATGTAGCCGTGCAGTGTGCCGCACAGCTCGGAACATTGCCCGTAATAGACGCCAGGCTCTTCGATGGTGAGCAGCTTTTCGTTGAGACGCCCCGGGATCGCATCCTGCTTGAACCACAGCGAGGGCACCGAGAACGCGTGGATCACATCGGCGGCGGTGGTCTGGATACGCAGCGGAACGCCCGCCGGCACAACCATGCGGTTGTCCACCGCCAGTTGGAAGGGTTCGCCATCGGCAAGCGCGTCTTCGGCCGACTTCATGTTGGAGACGACTTCGAAGCCGCCATGATCAGGATATTCGTACCCCCAATACCACTGATAGCCGATCGCCTTAATCGTAACAGCGTCCTCGGGCGGCGTCTCATACTGACGCGCCAGCAGCGTCATCGACGGTACCGCGATAACGACCAGGATGGCCGCCGGCAGGATCGTCCAGATCACTTCGATAGCGGTGTTGTGGGTCGTCTTCGAAGGCTGCGGGTTGGCGCGGCGGCTGAACCGGACGATCGTGTACAGCAGCAGGCCAAGCACCAGCAGGCTGATGAAGGTGATCACCGGCAGCAGGAAGTAGTCGTGCATCCACAGCGCGTAGGCGCCGGTTTCGGTGTACTGGTCCTGGAACGTCAGCGACTTGAACATCGCGCCTTCGGTGTCGGCGCGCGGGTCGGTCGGCATGCCCTTGTCGAGGGTCGGCGCCATCGGCGTGTAGGCGGGCGGGGCGACCGCCTCCGCCACCGCTTCGGCCCCTTCCGCAAGCTCTTGCGCGGTGGGGGCTTCGTTGTCTTGCGCGAGCGCCGCAGGCGCAAAGGCCGCGCTCAGAAGCGCCGCCAGCGCAAGCAGGGTGACCTTAATCCGGCCGAGTTGTTGACCCATCTCAATGTGCCCAATGCTATCCAATTTTAATCCCATCACGCCCCGCGTCCTGCTCTTTTCAAGCCGATCCGTCATCGGGGGCGGTCCATCGACACTTCGGCCGACGGTGACGCTCCATTAGCCGCGCTTGCTCACACCCTCAAGCGCTTCTAGGGAGAAATTTATGCAAGGGGGCATGCCGCTTGCGCAATTTCGCCTGTCTCCCTGACCCGGAATGGATCCGCACCCCGAATGACCGACACCGCTTTTCCGACCATGACCATGGACGATGTGCTCGCGGAATTCCGCGCCAGCGGAGCGTTACTGGAGGGGCATTTCAAACTGTCTTCCGGTCGCCATAGCGGGCACTACCTGCAATGCGCGCGGGTTTTGATGAACGCAGCGCGCGCCGCGCGTTTGGCCGAGGCGGTAGTGGCGACTATCCCCAGCGACCTTCGCGAGGCGGTCGACGTGGTGGTCAGCCCGGCGATGGGGGGGCTTATCATCGGCCACGAGGTCGGACGCGCGCTCGGCAAGGACGCGATGTTTCTGGAACGGCCCGATGGCGTTTTCCACCTGCGCCGCGGCTTTGCGCTGGAGCCAGGCGCCAGGGTGCTGATGGTCGAAGATGTCGTGACAACCGGCCTCTCCAGCCGCGAAGCGATTGCCGCCGTCGCCAAGGAAGGCGGCGAAGTCATCGCCGAATGCGCGCTGATCGACCGCTCGCTGGGCCGCGTCGATCTCGGCGTCCCCTTCTACCCGCTCGCCGCGTTCGATTTCCCTACATACGAGGAAGCCGACATCCCGCCGCAGCTCGCCGCCGTAGCTGTCACCAAGCCAGGCAGTCGCAAGGAGTGATCCCCCAGCCATGAGCCAAAACCCGCTCAGCCCCGCGCTGCGCCTCGGCGTCAATATCGATCACGTCGCAACAATCCGCAACGCGCGCGGGGGCGATCACCCGGACCCGGTGCGCGCGGCTGAGATCGTCGCGAGCGTGGGCGGCGATGGCATCACCGCACATCTTCGCGAAGATCGCCGCCACATCCGCGATGAGGACTTGGCGCGCATTCAGGACGCAACCGACCTCCCGCTCAACCTCGAAATGGCCGCCACGCGCGAAATGCTCGACATTGCGCTGCGCCACAAACCCCACGCGGCGTGCATTGTCCCCGAAAAGCGCGAGGAACGCACCACCGAGGGCGGGCTCGACGCGGCGGGCCTGCACAACTCGCTGGTGCCTATCGTCGACCAGTTGCGCGAGGCGGGTATCCGCGTCTCGCTTTTCATCGAGGCCGATGAACGACAACTCGACGCGGCTCTGCGCCTGGGCGCGCCTGTGGTCGAGTTCCACACCGGCGAATACGCGCACGCCGCGCTCGATGGCGACAGCGAGAAGGTTGCAAGCGAATTGAAACGGATAAGCGACATGGCCGCGCTCGCGGCCAAGAACGGGATCGAACCGCACGCGGGCCATGGCCTCACCTTCGAGAACGTCCAACCCATCGCCGCCATTCCGCAAATCGCCGAGCTTAACATCGGGCACTACCTGATCGGCGAGGCGGTGTTCACCGGGTTGGAGGCCGCGATTCGGCGCATGCGCGATCTGATGGATGCGGCGCGTTGAGCGAACCTCCTCAAACACCTGGCGTTCCGCCCGAATTGACCAAAGAGCAGACCCGCTGGGCGTTTGCCGCCGCGACTCTGTTTCTCACCGCGATCGGCCTGCTTGGCTACGCCTTTGCAAGCGGCGCGTTTCTGACTTTTGCGCTGGGCTGGGTGGTGTTGCAGATGTTTGGCTATGTCGGCGCCCTGCGATTTGCGCGTGGCGATCTCGCCCATCCGCTGTTCAAGAGCCAGGTGATGCTGCATGGGATGGCGCTCATCCTGCTCATCGGGCTGATGGCGCGGGGCGGATAGAAAGGGGGCGCGTGTGATCATCGGCCTGGGATCGGACCTGTGCAATATCGAGCGGATCGCCAATTCGCTTGAGCGCTTTGGCGAGCGGTTTGAAGCGCGCGTCTTTACCGAGGTCGAGCGCGCCAAGGCCCGCCGCCGCCCCTTCACCATCGCGGGCACCTACGCCAAGCGCTTTGCCGCCAAGGAAGCGTTCAGCAAGGCGGTGGGCACCGGGTTCAAGCGGGGCGTCTTCATGAAGGATATTGGCGTTGTGAACGCTCCCAGTGGCGCCCCGACGCTCGCGCTGACCGGAGGCGCGGCAAAGCGGCTTGAAGAAATGATCCCCGCGGGGCATGAGGCGCACATTCATCTCACCCTAACCGACGATCACCCATGGGCGCAGGCATTTGTCATTATCGAGGCGCACCTTGCGCGCTGACCCACCCGCCACGAAACCCCGCGCGCTAAGCGCAAAAACGCAAAAGAAAAGAAGAACTTGAGCCAATCCGACACCCCCGCATCGTCCCCGCAGGACACCCCCGTCGCCTCGTCCGCGGCCTCACCGGTGAGCGAGAGCGCTGCGAAGCTCGCTTCGGGAGCGGCGACCGGCGATGGCGCCGAAGACGCGGAAGAGAAGGTCAACTGGCTCGCTGAAATCCGCGGCCTTGCGCTCATGCTGCTGGCCGTGCTCGCGTTTCACAGCCTGGTGGCCAAGCCCTTCTACATCCCATCCACCTCGATGATGCCGAACCTGTATGTCGGCGACCGGCTGGTGGTTAGCAAGTATCCCTACGGCTGGTCCTGGGCTTCGGCTAGTTTCCATATGCTTCCGCGCGGGGAATGGCGGGTTCTGCCCGCAACCCCGGAATACGGCGATATCGTGATACCGGTGCACCCGACCCGCAACGAGGATTACATCAAGCGCGTGGTCGCGCTGCCCGGCGACGTAATTGAGGTGCGCGACGGGCGCATCATCCTCAACGGGGAGATGGTCAAACGCGAGGTCGTGCCCCCGGCGCGCATCCCGTTCGAGCCGGACCTGCTGTGCAACGGATCGCCGTGCCTTTCCAATTTCTCGCGCTTCTTGGAGCGTGATGCATCCGGCAAAGCCTATTACGAACCACCCACCTATCGCGAAACGCTGCCCAATGGCGCGTCCTATCTGGTGATCGACCATGACAACCAGCCGCTCGACAACCACGGCCCCTACACCGTGCCGGACGGCCACGTATTCGTAATGGGCGACAACCGCGACGAAAGCGCGGACAGCCGCGCTTCTGCCGAGGCGCGCGGGCTCGGCGGCGCAATCCCGCTCGAAAATGTCGGCGGGCGCGCGGAGTTCATCACCTTCAGTCTCGACGGGTCGACCACCTGGAACCCGATCAGCTGGTTTACGAGCCTTCGCGGCGACCGGGCGTGGACCACGTTGCGGCCCGCGAAATCCGAGACGGTTGCCACCGAGTAACGGTCGCCAAAAACGCTTACCCGCACCGATCCGCACCCGCCCATGGCCAAGAAATTCCTCTATTTCATCGCTGTCTGCATCGTCATCTTCCTTGTCGGCCGCATCGGCTATGCGATGTACGAAGAGGAGATTGCGCGCTTTGTGTTCGTGCCCAGCGCCGAGTTCACCCCGCAGGAACCGCTTGAGGCAAACGCCTACGAAGACCCCGCGCTGTGGATCTCGCGTCCGGGCAAGGGGGTAAGCGATCCGGCCCGCTGGCAGCCCGCTTACGCGCCGCAGGTGGGCGCGGAGCCTGGCGCCCAGCGCGCGCCAAGCACCCCCGGCGCCGCGCCCGAAGCGCCCGATTTCGCGGTCTTCTTCATCCATCCGACGAGCTATTTGAGCCGCGATAACTGGAACGCTTCGATTGGCGAGGAGAGCGACGCGGAAACCGACCGTCTGGCGCGGGTCTACGTGCGCGGTATGGCCAGTCCGTTCAACGCCGCCAGCCAAATCTGGGCGCCGCGCTACCGCCAGGCGACCATGGGCGCGTTCCTAACCGACCAACCCGAGGCGCAAGCGGCCATCGACGCGGCCTACGCCGATGTGCGCGAGGCCTATCGCTTCTTCCTCGACACAATCGGTGAGGACACACCGGTCGTGCTCGCGGGGCATAGCCAGGGCTCGCTGCATCTCTTGCGCCTGCTGCGCGAAGAGGTGATGCCCGGCCCCGTGGCAGAGCGGCTTGTCGCGGCCTACGCGGTGGGCTGGCCGGTCTCGGTCGAGCACGATCTGCCCGTTATGGCGATCCCAGCCTGCGCCACAGCCTTGCAGACCGGCTGCCTCATGTCCTGGTCAAGCTTTGCCGAGCCCGCCGATCCTTCCGCCGTGATCGATACTTACGCAGCGTCCATGGGCTTCGACGGAACGCTGCGGGGCGACAGCCAGATATTGTGCACCAACCCTTTGACGGGCGAGTTCGGCGGTGCGGCGCCTGCCAGCGCCAACCTTGGCACACTGGTTCCCGATGACAGTATCGAGAACGGCGAACTGGTGCCTGCCGGCGTTCCCGCGCGGTGCGATGATCGCGGACTGCTGATGATCGGCGATCCGCCCGAGCTTGGTTCCTACGTGCTGCCGGGCAACAATTACCACGTCTACGACTACCCGCTGTTCTGGGCGAACACGCAGGCCGATGTGGTGCGCCGGGCCAAAGCGCTGGTTGGCGCTGATGCCGCGTCCGAGGCTGAAGCGGAAACCGCCTCCTGATTACCGATAGCGCCCTCGACTTCGCCGAAGCGCTGCCCGAAGGGGGCGTTCTGCTCGGCCTCGATCTGGGTACCAAGACCATCGGCACCGCGCTGTGCGACGCGGGCTGGCGCTTTGCGAGCGCGCACAAGACGCTGGGTCGGGGCAAATGGGGCCGCGACCGCGAACGGCTCGCCGCGCTGATCGCCGAGCGCGGTGTGGCCGGGCTGGTGCTTGGTCTTCCGCGCAATATGGACGGGAGCGAAGGCCCGCGCGCGCAGGCCTCCCGCGCCTTTGCGCGCAATTGCGATGAGGCTTTCGCCCTTCCCGTGCTGCTGTGGGATGAGCGCTGGTCCACTCAGAGCGCCGAAGGAGCGATGATCGCGCAAGGAACAAGCCGCGCCAAGCGCGCCGAAGCGATCGACGCCCACGCCGCCGCCGTGATCCTGCAAGGCGCAATCGACCGGCTGGCTGGCGGGGTGATTTAATCTTGAAGGCCGGCGCGCCGCAGTCTTGCGACCGTCGCGACCATTCTGCTCCCGCACGCCTCACCCTCGCGCCATACCGCGTTCGCCTCGGCGGATGCCATAAGCCCCGCCCGCGCTTCAAAGCTCGCCAATCGCAGCCTCTCGCTCGGGTGGCTCGTCCCCACCCACTGCGCGTAATCGAGCGCTTCGTGCGTCCCGCTCGCCACCGCTACGCGCAGGAACGCCTCGGCCGCGTTGGGGCTCAGAACGCGCGTCACCTGCCCGCGCTCCAGATCGAAACCGTACTGGTCGAACCAGCCTTGCGCGGGATCGACATGCATCACGTTGAGCGAGACCGACAGCGCCTCGGGCGGAAGCTGCGAATGCACATCGACATGCGCGCGGTAGAGCATCAGCTTGCCTTCGCCAAGCGCGCTGCGCTCCACAAACCGAAGCCCCGCATCCTCGCCCGGATAGCCGATCACATCCTCATAGTCGTATTCGTAATAGTCGCTGCGATAGCCGGGCCCGCAATAGCCGCAGGTGAGAAACGAGAAATTGTGATCGTGCGGTACGCCGTAGACAAAGCTCTCCGCGCCGCTGGTTTTGAAGCACAGGTCGATTTCCGAAGGCCAGATATTGGCGCGCAGGAACATGGAGCCGCGCGCATTGCCGCGAAGGCCCGACAACGCGATGGCCTGAGGCCCGTAGCCGCTCTCGATCTCGACCGCCGCGCCGCCGCCAAGCCGGCCGGCAAGCCGGTCAATCAGCAGCTTGGCCAGAAACTCACGGTTGTTGGTCAAGCGACGGAGCCAGAGCGCAGCCTCGCGGCAATTGCCCTCGTCGCGCGGATCGAAACCCAGTTCGGCGAGCGCCTCGATCGCTTCGGGCAGCGAACAGCTCTCGCGGGAGGGATTGTCGATCACGAGCGGCATCAGGGCGTCTCCTCAAGCAGCGCGCGCAACCCGGGCTGCGAACTGAGCAACTGAGCGCGCAGAGCCCTGGCTGGCCGCGCCAAAGCGTCCACAGCGCGCGCGGCCAATGTGTCAAGCAACGCCATCCCGCGCGCCGTATCCAAGGACACAGTCTGGCGCAGCGCCTCCCAGCGCACATCCTTGTCTTCCGAACGGTTGAGCGCAGTCTCTTCCATCACGCCCAGCGCGCTCTCATCGCCGAGCGCGCCCAGCACGCTCAGCGCCATAAGCGCCTGGCTTGCTGACTTGTCCCCGCTGGCAAGGCTCCGCGTGCGCCCGGTTGCTAGATCGACCTCGCGCGTGGGAGCCGGATTTGCGGGCGCGCGGCAAAGCTGGAGGACAAGCAGAGTGCGCTCCACGCGAAGCACCTGACGCGCTTCGGTCCGCGCTCGCGAACGGACCGTGTTGCCGCGTGTCCAGCGCATCGGGAGCGAGCCTATCGCGCCTTCCCCGGACCATGTGTGCACGATGCCCTCCGCCTCGCCGCGCAGCACAATCTCATGCGCGTCGCGGTCGGCGAACAGGGCGCTATCGGGCGCGGGTCGGTTGCCCAATGGTTCGTAAGCGGCCAGATTCAGGGTTGTCCCAGCGCTCTTGAAAAGTTGCAGCGTCGTGAGACCATGCGCGGCGGTGTACCGGAACGGCGCCTCTCCCAACGGATGGCGCTCAACCGCCGCGAGGACACGCGCGCACAGCGTTTCGATGAATTCGTCTGCCGCCGTGTGGTCCATCACAAGCTTGAGGAGCAACGGGCACGCCTCCAGCCCCGCGCCGTTGGCGTAGGCTTCAAGATCGCGCTCGACGCGGTGGACCTCGGGCTGGGCCAACCACTCCTCGCGGACCCGGCACATGGCCGCGCTGCGCTCTTGCGCCCGCGCGCCAGCGGCGAGGCGCTGCGAGGCGTTGTCCCCTCGCAGCGCCGCTATGGAAGGATGCACGCGCATAGCGCCTCCCCTCCCTATTCCGCCTCAGACCACTGCTTCGGGCGGAAGCACGTCGTAAACGTAGACCATGATGTCGACGACGCCGTCCTGATAGGGCGCGCTCGACTGCTGGAGCGATCCGAACAGACCCTGCCCATTCTCAAGGCCGGGCACCGCGCTGATATCAATCTTTGGAAGTTTCATGGTTAATTCCCCTGTGTGCGCGCCGTGCGACATGCCGCGGCGCGAAGGGGAGAGTGACGCGCCCGAAGGCGCGCGTGAAATTAAGATATTGTAATAAATCAATTCCGCCTCCAAGGCGGCGATGCCATGAGCGACACACCCACGCCCCCTTCCAGCCCGAAGGCGCCCGCGCGCTTCGACGCGGCGCAGGCGGGCGAGTTCTTCTTTCGCGGCGGGCATCCCGGCTGGCTGGGCCTGCGCTACAGCGATTCCGGGGAAAACTGGGTCGAACTTGAACTGCCCTGGCGCGAAGATCTGCTGGGAGAACCGCACAGCTCGGTGTTGGCTTCCGGCCCGATCGTGAGCCTTATGGACATGGCAAGCGGGATGTCGATCTGGCAAACCACCGCGGCTTTTGTACCGGTGGCGACGCTCGATCTCAGGGTCGACTATCAGCGCCCGGCGCGCGAGGGCGCAAGCGTGTTTGGCCGGGTGGAATGCTATCGCACGACGCGATCCGCCGCCTTTGTGAGGGGCGTGGCCCATGATGGGGACATCACTGATCCGGTGGCGCATGTCGCGGGCGTGTTCATGACGATCGGCAAGGATCCGCGCCAGAAAGCGGACATGAATGGCTGACACCCCGCCCAGCGATCACCTGCCCGCCTACGCGCGCTCGCTCGGCATTGCGATCGACCGGCTGGAGAACGAATTGCCCGTGCTCACGGTCGATTTCGGGCCGAACGTCGAAGGGCGCCCCGGCGCGTTTCACGGCGGCGCGACGGCGGGTCTGCTTGAGAATGCCGGTTACGCCGCATTGCGAACCGTGCTGCTGAAAGAAGGGCGCGATCCGATCCTGAAACCGATCAACATCACTGTTCAATATCTGTCGGCCGGAAAGCAGAAACAAACCTACGCGCTGGGCCGGATCACCCGGCTCGGGCGGCGCAACGCCAATGTCTGGGTCGAGGCCTGGCAGGACAATCGCGAACGCCCGATTGCAACGGCTGTCATGAACATCCTGATGGCGTGATCGGAACGCGGAGCGCCCCTAGGGCTCGTCTGTCTCGCTGACCAGCTCACCGTTTTCGTCGATTCGCAAACGCACAGGCACGCCGTCGATTTCCGCATCAAGGGTGATGCCGTCCTGATCGAGGCGGATCTGCGAGCCATTGTCATCGAGCGGGATCACCGCCCCATCCTCAAGGTCAAACGGCTGGATCGGGCCTTGCGGATCGGGCGCGCTTGTGGGCTTGGGTTTGGGCGCGGCCTTGAGCGAGAGCGCGCCGCGCATGAAATCCTTCCAGATGCGCGCCGGGAGCGTGCCGCCTGTCACCTTGCCGAGCGAGGAATTGTCGTCGTTGCCGACCCACACGCCGACGACGAGTTCGTCCTCGCCTTCGCCCGCGTAACCCACGAACAGAGCATCGCGCGAATCCTGCGTTGTCCCGGTCTTGCCGTAATTCGCAATCGGCAAGGTCGCCGCCCGGCCCGTACCTTTGTTGATCGCGCGGCGCAGCATCTGCTCCATTTCGGCGTGCACGGTCGAAGAGACGCTGTCCTCCTTGGTGGTGAACAACTCCCACAGCCACTCGCCCCAGCTCGGCTCTTCGGGTTCGAACGCGTAAGGTTCGACCGGAAACTCGTTCGCGGCGAGCCCAGCGTAAGCGCTGGTGAGTTCGAGCAGCGTCATGGTTGAGGTGCCGAGCGCCAGGCTCGGATCGCCCTCGGGCAGCGGCGAGGTCACGCCCATGGCGCGCGCGGTGCGGATGACGCGCTCGCTGCCCAATTCGTTGAACAGCCGCACGGTCGCGACATTGCTGGAGGTTGCGAGCGCCTCCTCCAGAGTGATCTCGTCGGTGTACTTGCCGCCGTAATTCTTGGGGCGATAGCTGCCGGCCTCGATCGGCGTGTTGGGGATCGTGTCATCCACGTCCCAGCCTGCCTCCAGTGCGGCGAGATAGACAAACATCTTGAAGGTGGAACCGGGCTGGCGGCGCGCTTGCGTCACGCGATTGAAGGGGCTCTCGGAATAGCTCTTGCCGCCGACCATCGCGACCACTTCGCCGGTGGGACGCATCGCGACCAGGCCCACCTGCGCCTCTCCCAGCCCGGCGCGCGCAACGACACGGCTGGCCAGCGCCTGAAGCCGCGCGTCGAGCGTGGTGGTGAGCACCTGACTGGCGTATCCGGTTTCGGTCTGGCGCCGGGCAATCGGCAGCGCCCAATCGGCAAAATAGGTGCCGGTGGGCAGATCGTTGCGGGTGCGCGAATCGATCCGCGGCGCGGGAAGCGCATCGGCCTCCACTCGGGTAAGATAGCCCTCTTCGACCATCGCCCCGACCACCAGATCCATGCGGGCTTTGGCCCGCTCGTAGTGCCGGGTCGGAGCGTAGCGCGAAGGGGCCTGCAACAATCCCGCCAGCATCGCGGCCTGTTGCGGGAGCAGGTTTTCCGGTTGGCGGTAGAAATAATGGAGCGAAGCGGCGCGAAGACCATACTGGTTGTCGCCGAAATAGGCGTTGGAGAGATACCGCTCCAGTATCTCCTCCTTGGTCAGCCAGGTTTCCAGCCAGAACGCGATCAGCGCCTCGCGCGCCTTACGGCTGAGGCTCTGCTCGGGCGTGAGGAATGTGAACTTGGCAAGCTGCTGCGTGATTGTCGAGCCGCCGCCCCGACCGGTCCACGCGGCGCGCGCAATTCCGCGCGGATCAACGCCCCAATGCGAATAGAACCGGCGGTCCTCGATCGCGATGAAAGCCTGCGTCACATGCGGCGGCAGGTCCTCGAGTTCAACCGGCTCCGCGACCATTGCGCCCGAGCGCGCTATTGGTGTTCCGTCGCTTGCCAGCAGCGTAATCTGCGGGGCGGCAATCGGCTCCAGGCTCTTCGAAAGCGGGGCGGTGATGGCCAGCCAGGCAACAATCGCAAAAAAGCCAAGCGCCATCGCTGCAAGGATGCGCACCGCCCACCAGCGCTTCTTGCGATACGTCCAATGCGACTTATGCCACCATGGCGCGCGCCGCTGCTCTTCGGTTGCGACAGCGCCATCCAGCTGGCTTAGGCGCGAATCCCAGTCATCATAATCGGGCGAACCTGCGGAGAAACGCGGCGCCGGACGTTCCGACAGTTCGTCTTCGATGTCGAGCGGACGCTGGCTGTCGTAGAGCGCGTAGTAATCGTTGCCCTGCGCGCGCTCGGCATCGTGCGCTTTGCGCCGAAGGAATCGGTCGAACAGGGCCATCCCGAGTGTGTTAGCAGGCTATTACACTTCCTCGCAAGCCTTCGCTCCGCTCCAGAAAAAGAGCGCGACCGGATCAATTCCGACCGCGCTCTTGGACCGATCGACCGGCGTGGGCAGGCGAGCGCTTGCCGCCGCCGGTCTGGATGGTTTTCGAAGTCCTATCAGCCGAAAGCGGCTTCCCACAAGGCGATGAAGGAATCGAAGAAGGACTGAACATCATCGGTGAACGATCCGGTCGAATAGGTCGGTACGGTCACGTCCGTCGAAGTCACTGTGGTGCCGTTGACGGACGTGGCCGAAATGGTCCCGTTGGGGTTGGTCGCCGTTGCCGTCGCGGTCGCGTTACCCGATGTCGAGACCGAGACAGAAGCGCTGGTCTGGCCAGAATTGCTGACAGATGAACTCGCCGACGCATGCGACGACGAGGATTGAGCCACTGCCGGTGAGGCGAAGGCCAGAGCGGCGCTGGCCGCAAGAATTGCACTCTGTCTCGTCATAATAGTTCTCCCACTTCAAGTAATGCGAAAGTCGAGTGGACCTCGGTTTCGCCAGACTATCATAAGATTTTTGAGAGCACGTGTTGTTACAATTGAAACCACTGGTCGCAGAAACGCAAGGCCTCATCCCGTTTCACCGGGCTGCGGACAGAAAAGCCAGGATGTCGTAGCGTAAGGGGAGGAGTCGAAGTGCTGGCTGACCCGTGTGGCGCGACTCAGGCGAGCCTGGCCGCGCTTTCCGGCAGATCCTCGCCAAACACCCGCTGATAATACTCGCTCACCAGCGTCCGTTCGGCCTCGTCGCATTTGTTGAGGAAGGAGAGGCGGAAGGCAAAGCCCAGCGAATTGAAAATGGCCGCGTTCTGGGCCCATGTTATCACGGTGCGCGGGCTCATCACGGTCGAAATGTCGCCGTTCATGAAGCCCTGGCGGGTGAGCTCGGCCACTTTGACCATGTCGGCGATCACCGCGTCTTCGGTCTCGGGCGTCTTCGACTTGACGATCTGCTGCTCGGTCTCGGCCGGGAGGTAATTGAGCGCGACAACCACGTTCCAGCGATCCATCTGCGCCTGGTTGATGGCCTGGGTGCCGTGATACAGCCCGCTCGTATCTCCCAGACCGACCGTGTTGGTGGTCGCGAAGAGACGAAAATAGGGGTTGGGCGTGATCACGCGGTTCTGATCGAGCAGCGTCAGGCGGCCGTCGAATTCGAGCACCCGCTGGATCACGAACATCACGTCCGGGCGACCCGCGTCGTATTCGTCAAAGGTCAGCGCGACGGGATGCTGAAGCGCCCAAGGCAGAATGCCTTCCTTGAACTCGGTCACCTGAAGCCCGTCCTTGAGCACGATCGCGTCGCGCCCGACCAGGTCAATACGGCTGATATGCGCGTCGAGGTTCACGCGCACGCTCGGCCAGTTGAGCCGCGCAGCGACCTGCTCGATATGGGTCGACTTGCCGGTCCCGTGATAGCCCTGCACCATCACGCGGCGGTTATGCGCAAAGCCCGCCAGGATCGCGAGCGTCGTGTCGGGATCGAACACGTAGTCGTTGTCGATCTCGGGCACGTGTTCGGTCGGTGCGGCGAAGGCAGGGACTTGCCAGTCGACATCGACGCCGAACGTGTCGCGCACGTCGATCGTGTGATCGGGCTGTGTAGGTAGCGCTTCGGCGCCAGCGGTGTTGGGAGTAGCGGGAGAATTCATTGCGAGGCACCGGTTAGAACGCGATTGGGCGCGCTGCAAGGGTTGCGTTAAGCAACTTGGCCCGGTGTGGTGATATGACGCAGATGATCGCGCTTGATCCACAGCTGCGCGCCTGTCTTCCCGGCAACCAGACCCGCGGCCTGCCCCGCCGGAAGGCGAATCCAATCGCAGCGCGCATAGCTCTCGCCCTCATGGCTTACATCGCCGTCAAGGATGAGCGCTTCCGCCCCGCCCTCGCCCACGAGCGAAACGCGCGTTCCCGCCTTCCAATGCTCCAGCGCTACGCGCTCATAATCGCGCTCGGCCAGAGGCGCTCGGGTCACGCCGGGGCGCTGCGGATCGGCCTGCAGGTTCAGCGCATTGAGGTCGATCGCGAGCGGCTCCTGATCCTGGGGGTCGAACTGCCATAGCTTCACGAAGATCGTGCAGCCCGTCTCGGAGCCTGGCACATGGCGCGTGCCGACGGGATTGCGGACATAGGTGCCCGCCGGGTAGTCCCCGTGCTCGTCCTGAAAGACGCCGTCGAGCACGATGAATTCTTCGCCGCCGCCATGGGTGTGTTCGGGAAAGGCGCTCCCTTGCGCGTAGCGCACGATGCTGGTCGCGCGCGCCACCTCATCGCCAACACGATCGAGCATCCGCCGCTCGACGCCGGGCATCGGGGAAGCCAGCCACTCGATTGCGTTCGTGTGCGTGAAGACAGGTTTGGAAAAGTCGGCGTTGAGTTCCATGCGAGGAGACATGGGAAGCGCGCCGCCCTCGCAAAACCCCCAAAAGGCTCGAAAAATCCGATCGGGTCGATTACTTTTGTTCCATGGCGAGCCCGATCGAATCCTTGCGCTTGAAAGTCGTCGACCAGGTGCGCGGCGTTTTCAACGATTCCTCGAACGGCCAGAAACCCGTTCCGCCATCGCCCGACGCGCTGTTCGAGCCCAATTCGCCCATCCGCATGGTGCACGCCGATCTGGTGGGCATGATGACCGGCGGGGTGCGCGGGCTTTTGCTCCAGATGCTCCACCCACACGCGCTCCAGGGGGTGCTCGATCATTCCAATTTCCGCGAGGATATGCATGGGCGCCTGCAACGCACCGCGCGCTTCATCGCGGTCACAACCTTCGGACACCGCGACCGGGCGATGGCGTCGATCAAGGCGGTGAACGCCATCCACGCCCGCATCGGAGGAACGCTGCCGGACGGGACCCCCTACAACGCGACAAACCCGCGCACGCTGGCGTGGGTGCACGTTGTCGAGGCGCAAAGCTTCTTGGCAGGCTATCTGCGCCATGTCCGCCCGGATATGCCGGGGGCCGAGCAGGACGAATATTACCGCCAGTTTGCCGTGATTGCGCGAGCCCTGGGTGCGGACCCCGTTCCGGAAAACCGTGCACAGGCCGAAGCGATCTTTCGCGAATTGCGTCACGATCTGAAGACCAGCCCCGAAGCGCGCGAGGTCGCGCAACTGGTGCTTAGTCAAAAGCCGCCCGGAACGCCCCCCGGCGTGCAGGCCATGATCGGCGCCGAAGCGGTCGCAATGCTGCCTGGCTGGGCGGCGCGCATGCTGCGTCTCCAGCGCCCGGTCCTCACTGCCCTGCCAGCGCGCGCGGCGACTTGGGGCGTGGGCCGGACCCTGCGTTGGGCGTTCAAACAAAACTAAGCCCCACGGCGCGGAAATCGGCTATACCGTCTCTCGGGGTCGCTACCTGGAGGGAGAGCGCGCATGTATATCGCCGTGGCCGTCTTGTCTGTGCCCGAAGCCAATCGCGAAGCCTATATCGAAGCCGCCGAATACATGGCCAAATGGTCCATGGATCACGGCGCGCTCGAAGTCGTGGAGTTGTGGGAGAGCAACGTGCCCGAGGGCAAGACCACCGATCTGCGCAAGGCGGTGGCCGCGCCGGACGGTGAGAAAATCGTCGCGGGCTGGGTCGTTTGGCCGGACAAGGAAACGCTCGACAAAGCCAAAGGGGCGATGGAACGCGGCGAAGGGTTCGAAGACTACCCCGAAGGCGATCCGCCCTTCGACGGCTCGCGGCTGATCTTCGGCGAGTTCGAGCCGCTTTTGACGAAAGGACGCTGAAGCGATGGCCGAATTCACCTTCTACACCGTCCCCATGAGCCGGGGACAAATTTCGCGCTGGGCGCTGCACGAGGCGGGCGCGGACTACGAGCACGTCCTGATGGACTGGGCGACCCGGCCCGAGAGCTATCGTGAGATCAACCCGATGAACAAAGTGCCCGCGCTCGTCCATCATCATCGCCAAGACGATGGGGGCACGCACGATCACGTTGTGACCGAAGCCGCCGCGATCAATCATTACCTCGCCGCCACCCATCCCGGCAAAGGCCTTCTGCCCGACAGCCATGAAATGTCTTCATACTTTCGCTGGATGTTTTTTGCTGCGGGGCCTTTGGAGCAAGCGATCATGGCCAAGAGCATGGGCTGGGAAGTCGGCGCTGAGCGCTCGGCAATGGCTGGCTTTGGCACCTTCGATCTCGCCGTCTCGGCGCTGGAGGGGTGGCTCAAGACCAACGATTTCGCCGCCGGAGGCCGCTTCACCATGGCCGACACCTATGTCGGCAGCCAGGTTACTTGGGGTCTGCAATTCGGCACCCTGCCCGACCTGCCCGCCTTCAAAGCCTATGGCGAGCGGCTGACCAACCGCCCGGCTTACATTGAGGCGAAAGGCATTGACGCAAAGCTGATCGAACAAGCGCAGGACGGGTGACCATCGTACTCGAAGCAACCGGGGAGCACGTCGATGAATGGTCGCGCTTGCGCGCCGAGCTTTGGCCCGAAGACACAAAAGAAGCACACGCCGAGGATTTGCGCGAATGGTACCTCGGTGCAAACCCCGACAGGGCCGCGTTCGTGGCAACAGCCAGCAATGACACCCTGAGCGGTTTTGCCGAAGCCACAATGCGGCGCGACTATGTCGAGGGGTGCTCGACCTCGCCCGTTGTCTTTCTCGAAGGGATCTATGTCAAACCAACCGAGCGCGGCAAGGGGATCGCGCGCGCCCTCAGCGCAGCGGTGCGCGAGTGGGGCCGCGCACGGGGGGCAACCGAGTTCGCATCGAACGCGTTGATCGGTAACGAAGACAGCCACGCTTTTCACACGGCGGTCGGCTTTGAGGAAACTCTAAGGGTTGTGTTCTTTTGCCAAAAGGTCTGAGCGCGTTCACGCGAGCGCGGCGCTTTTGCGGAGCAATTGGTAGGCCTCTACGACCTTATTGAGGCGCGTTTCGAAGCTGCGATCCCCGCCGTTGCGGTCCGGGTGATAGCGGCGCACCAGTTCCGAATAGCGGCGGCGCAGGCGGCGTTTGTCGGTATCCGAGCCCAGACCCATGGTCTCCAGCGCTTCGGCTTCTTCGCGGCTCCACTGCCCGGACATCGCCATCTTAGCGGTGCGCTCGGCGCGGCTGCGAATGCCTCCGGCGCGCGCGGAAATGGCTTCCAGCGGATCGTCGAAATCGGCCCAGCGCGGCATCCCATCAACCGCCGCGCGCGGGGAGAAGGCCGCGCTTTCCGTCCGCCAGCCCGAAATCGGCGATTGCGCGGCGAGGATCTCGTCTGCGCTCATGCCTTCGAACCAGTCATAGCCCGCGTTGAATTCGCGCACATGGTCCAGGCAGAACCAGCGATATTCGCCCGGCCCGTCAAACCCGTTGGGACGGTATCCGGGGGCTCGGAATTCACCGGGCTTCGTGCAGCCCGGCCAATCGCACTGCCGATCCACCGTTTCGTAACGCCCATGGAACTTGCTTGAGGCCATAAGCTCTTGAGAATGGCGTCTTGGTTCCCAAATTCCAACCCGTTCCCGCTTGCAAAAAAGGAAACTGCGAAGAATGAGCCGACCGGTTGCCGACGAAATGCGCGAATTGCTTGAGCAGGCCTTCGCCCCCACCAGCCTCGAGATCATAAACGATAGCGCGCACCATGCGGGCCATGCGGGCGATGACGGGTCAGGCGAATCGCATTTCACGGTTGCGATCGAGGCCGAGGCGTTCGCATCCATGAGCCGTCTCGCCCGCCAGCGCGCGGTGATCGCGGCGCTGGGCGACATCGTGGGCGAGCGCGTGCACGCGGTGGCGATCAAGGCGAGCGCGCCGGAAGGATAGAGGCCGGGCATGAGTTCCAAGCCCACGCTTCGCATCCGCCGCGCCGCGCGCAGTCTGGTGATAAGCGGCGCCGGGCGCATTCTGCTGTTCCGGTTCGAGCTGGCGGACCGACCGCCTTTCTGGGTCACACCGGGCGGCGAATGCGATGCGCACGAAAGCTTCAAGGAGGCCGCGCGCCGGGAGCTGTTCGAGGAGACCGGCATCGTCGCCGATCCGGGCGAAGAGGTTGCTCAGACCACGCCGCAATTCGTCACTGTCGAAGGCGAATCGGTACAGGCCGACGAACGCTATTTTCTCGTCCGGGTGGAGCGCGAGGGGATCACCACCGCCCATCACACCGATCTGGAGAAAAAGGTCATGACGCAGCACCGCTGGTTTGCGCCCGAGGAGCTGGACAACTGGCCTGAAGCCATCTTTCCCCAGACCTTGCGCCAGTTGATGGAGACCGCCTGGGATCGCTGATTGCTCTGGCGGCGGCGTCTGGTATCGCTACGCTTGAAGAGGGAGAGGGATCGGAAATGGATTACACGAACAAGGTGGCGTGGATCACCGGAGCGTCTTCGGGCATCGGCGCAGCGCTGGCGCGCGATTTTGCGAGCCGAGGCGGTCATGTGGTGCTTTCGGGCCGGGATGAAGACCGGCTCGCGCAGGTTGCCGGGGATTGCGGCGAATCGCTGATCCTCCCCTTCGACGTTCGCGACGACGATGCGCTCGCGGACGCCGCTGAGAAAGCAATTGCGTGGAAGGGCGGCGTCGACCTGGCGGTCGCCAATGCCGGCGTTTCGCAGCGCAGCCGGGCGCTCCAGACCGATATGCAGGTCTATCGCGATATCATCGCTATCGACCTCACCGCACAGATCGCGTTCTCGCAGGCAATCATCGGCCACATGGCGCAGCGCGGATCTGGCGCGCTTGCGTTCATTTCGTCGATCGCCGGGAAGGTCGGCGTGCCGATGCGCACCGCCTATTGCGCCGCCAAATTCGGTCTGGCCGGCTACGCGGACGCCTTGCGCGGAGAGCTGTCGATCAACGGCGTCGATGTTCATGTGATCTATCCCGGCTCGGTCGCCACCAATGTGAGCCGCAACGCTCTCAATGCGGACGGAAGCGCGCGCGGAGTGTCGGACAAGGCCATCGATGAGGGCATCCCCCCCGATGACGCGGCCAAGACGATGCTCGACGCTATCGCCAAGGGCGACCGCGAAATCATCGTCGCCGAGGGTTTCGAGCTGTCGATGGGCGAAATGCGCCGCACGCCCGATGCGCTGTTCGATCAGGTCGCTGCGATGGTGGCGAGCGGTTACATGGACAAGATGGAAGCGCAAAGCTGAGCCCAAGAGAGCCAAGCCCCATGGAACAAAAACGCGTTCACCTTGCCAATGGCATCCACCTGATGTGCGTCGATGAAGGCCCGGTCGATGCGCCGGTTCTGATCTTCCTGCACGGCTTTCCCGAAAGCCACCGCACCTGGCGCCATCAGATCCGGCACTTCAAGGACCGGTACCGGTGCATCGCGCCTGATCAGCGCGGCTATCGCCAGTCGTCCAAGCCACAGGATGTCGAGGCCTACACGCCCAACAAGCTGATCGGCGATATCTTCCTGCTCGCTGACGCGCTGGGGATCGCGCAGTTCACGATCGTGGGCCACGACTGGGGCGGCGCGATCGCCTGGGGCGTGGCGCTGGCGGGCCAGCACGCGCGCGTGACCCAGGCGATCATCGCCAACGCGCCGCACCCGGCGATCTTCCAGAAACTGCTCTACACGCATCCCCGCCAGCGCGAGGCCAGCCAGTATATTCGCGGTTTTCGCGACACCGCGAACGATCCGTTGATCAAGGATCGCGGTCTGACGGGCCTGATGCAGAAGGAAGTCAAGTGGGACAAACCAAGCGCAATGGAGCCCGAGGAGCGCGCCGAACTGCTGCGCGACTGGCAGAACCGCGACGCGGCGTTCGGCATGATCAACTATTACCGCGCCAGCCCGATGGTGGTGCCCACCATGGACGAGCCGTTCGAGGTGCCCGCCGATTACACGCCGCTCGATCTTCCCAAGCTGACCATTCCCACCCTTGTCATTTGGGCGCTGGATGACCTTGCCCTGCCGTCGGAGAACCTGGAGGGGCTGGACGAGATCATCGATCCGCTCACCATCGTCAAAGTACCCGATTGCGGGCACTTCGTCCCGTGGGAGGCTCCCGACGCGGTGAACGCTGCGATGGACCAATTCCTGCAATCTTAGTCGACTAGACGGGCGTCCCATATTCGAGGAGTCGCCCCATGACCGATACGAGCCGAGACGTCACCAAGACCTATTCGAGAGACCAGAACATCGCCAAGCTGGAGCGGCTGGTCGAAGCCCTGCGCGAGAACAAGGCTTTCGAAATACAGGTGGCGGGAGAGCGTCTTTGCGTTCCGGCAGGCACTGAGTTTTCGATCGAGCACGAGCAGGAGGGGCCGATGCACGAGCTCGAGTTCCAATTTCGCTGGCGCACCGATGAAAATTAGTGTAAAGCTCTGAAAGAAAAGGAGTTTTGCTATGGTATATCATATCTGTCTGAGCACGTGCGAATGCGGCTGCACCGATTGCGTATCCGGCAGCGGCTGCTGCGATTGCGGCTGCACGGGTTGTAACTGAACGACCCGGTAGCGCCGGGGGCGATCTTCCCGGACGCAGACGCGAGCGCCGCGCCGCCTTACCGCGCGGTCCATTCGACCCACGCGCCATGCGGGTGGGCGGTGGCCAGCAGCGCTTCCGCTTCCCCGCCGGGCCAATAGCGGACCTTCAGCTCGTGGCGATGAGTGTCGCGGTTGGCTTCGAGAGACACCCAGGCGAGCGGACTATCCGCGCGCGCTGCGGCCCCGGCCTGCGCGATGGCATCGGTGATCGCGCGCCGTTCATCGGCAGGAATGTATTGCCAGACCACTGAATGAAACAGCATTCGGGTCGTACCACTTTCGACCTCGTCCGAAAGCGCCTTCTCCACAAAGTCACCCGCGGGCAATCGATCTATGTGTGGGGGATATCGATGCGCCAATTCGATCGCCCCGTCCATACGCGCAAAGCGCTCCGTCAGTTCCGGCCAGACAAACGCCTTGAGCCGGAGCGCCTGCTCCCCATCGGTAAGGTCAATCGGTGCCACATCGCAGCCCGTGATCGACACAATCCGCACCGGATGATCCGGCGGGGCACCCCCGCGCCATTCGGGCGCAAGGGCAATCGGGCTTTCAGCCGGGCCCAACGTCACGCCACCCAGATCGAAGGCGAAGCGCTCCATCATCAGGTTGATCCCAGCGCTTGATCCAATTTCGTGCATGGCGAAGCGGCTAGGCAGGCCCTGGTCGGCAAGCCAGAGCATTGCTGCGGCAAAACCCCAGGATCGCCCCGCTTCATTGGTCTGCGGCGGCCCATCGAGCCAGGGATGCAGGTCCGCCTCGTGGCGCTCCAGAGCGTCCGCAATCCTTGCCGTCGCGTCGAGCGGGCCCGCTCCAGCATAGATCGGAGCGAGCGACGGCTCTTTTCCAGACAGGTGTAAGGCGTGGATGCCGCCGACGACCCGCAATGGTAGCGCGTCGGCCAGCGCAGGCCCTTCCCAGGCGCGTACCGCCTCCATGACAGCTCCACCACGATCGGTATCGAGCAATTCGAGCAAGGCGAAACATACAGTCGCGGTGTTGGGGGCGAGATTGTCGCGGCAATAGGCGACCTGGTTCGCGAAGGCGCGTCGCACCGCATCCGGCCCCTTCGCCAGCGGGTCGATCAGTTGGTACTGCGGTTTCTCGATTCCCATCATCGTTGCCCTTTGCGCAGCGAGCCCCTAAGTGCGCTCCCGCAATGACCTCCACGCACACCGTTCATAACCCGTCGCAGCTGACCTTTGCTGTGCCCAAGGGGCGCATCCTTGACGAAGCGCTGCCCGTGATGGCGCGCGCGGGCGTGGTGCCTGAGGATGGCTTTTTCGACAAGACCAACCGCGCGCTCTCTTTCGATACGACCCGCGAGGACATGCGCCTTATCCGCGTGCGCGCCTTCGATGTGGCGACCTTTGTCGCGCACGGCGCCGCGCAGGTCGGCATTGTGGGTTCGGACGTCATCGAGGAATTTGACTACGCCGATCTCTACGCGCCTGTAGACCTCGATATCGGCCATTGCCGTTTGTCGGTCGCTCGGCTCGCAGGGGATAACGCCGATGAGACCGCCGCCAGCCACCTTCGCGTCGCGACCAAATACCCCAACCTCACCCGCCGCCATTTCGAGCGGCAAGGCGTGCAAGCGGAGTGCGTCAAATTGAACGGGGCGATGGAGCTTGCGCCGCTTCTGGGCCTGGCGCGCCAGATCGTCGATCTCGTCTCCACCGGTCGCACGCTCGAACAGAACGGGCTTGTCGAAACCAGTCGTATCCTCGACATTTCGGCGCGGCTGATCGTCAACCGCGCCGCGCTCAAGACCGATCCGCGGATCGCCGCGCTAGTATCCGCCTTTCGGGAAGACGCCGAAAAGCGCGCAAAGAGCGCCACGAAGGATGCGGCCTGATGCACACGCTTTCCACCCTCGATCCCGATTTCGAAACGCGCTTTTCCCGGATCGTCAACGCCCGGCGCGAGGCGGACAGCAATGTTGCCGGACAAGTCTCCTCGATCCTCGCCGATGTGAAGGGAACAGGCGACAAGGCTCTGGTGGACCTGACGCAGCGGTTTGACGGTTACGCTCTGGTCGAGGACGCGGACTGGGTCGTCACGAAAGAGCGCATGGCGCAGGCCTATAGCGAGATCGATCAAGACCTTCGCGACGCGCTTGAACTCGCGGCTGCGCGCGTGCGCGCCTATCACGAAGCGCAAGTGCCCGATGACCGCGACTACACCGACGCCGTGGGCGCGCGCCTCGGCGCGATCTGGCGTCCGGTCGACGCGGCGGGGCTCTATGTGCCCGGCGGGCGCGCGGCCTACCCCTCCTCGCTCCTGATGAACGCAATCCCTGCGCGCGTGGCGGGGGTTGAGCGGGTGGTGGTGGTGACGCCCACGCCCAAGGGCAATTCGAACCCGATTGTGCTTGCCGCCGCGCATATCGCCGGGATCGACGAGATGTGGCGCGTTGGCGGCGCTCAGGCGATCGGAGCGCTTGCCTATGGGACCGAGCGCATAAAGCCGGTCGATGTAATCACCGGACCGGGCAACGCCTATGTCGCCGAAGCCAAGCGCCAGCTTTATGGCGTCGTTGGCATCGATATGGTGGCCGGGCCGTCCGAAATCCTTGTGGTCGCCGATGGCGAGAACGATCCCGACTGGACTGCCGCGGACCTGCTGAGCCAAGCCGAGCACGACCCGACCTCGCAGAGCGTCCTCATCACCGATGACGAAGGCTATGCGCGCCAAGTGGAAGACGCGGTTGATGTCCTGCTCGCGACCCTTGAAACAGGAAAGCGCGCCAGGGAGAGCTGGGACTCACACGGCGCGATCATCGTGGTCAACGATCTCGCCGCCGAAGCCCCGCCGCTGGCCAACCGCCTCGCCGCCGAGCATGTCGAGCTCGCGGTCGATGCAGGGTTGGCGGAACAGCTGCTCAAGGATATCCGGCACGCGGGCAGCGTGTTTCTCGGGCGACTGACACCCGAGGCGGTTGGCGATTATGTAGCCGGGCCCAATCATGTCCTGCCGACCGGCCGCCGGGCGCGCTTTTCGAGCGGACTTTCGGTGCTCGATTTCATGAAGCGCACCAGCTTTCTCGCCCTGGATCAGAACGCGCTGGAGGCGATCGGCCCGGCCGCTGCGGCGCTGGCCCACGCCGAAGGTCTGCCCGCCCACGCCAAGTCGGTGGAAGTGCGGCTCAAATGAGCACGCCTCCCAAAACCACTCCTCCGCGGTCTCAGGCTCGGTCCACCGCGCGTCTCGCTGCGGTCCAGGCTCTTTACCAACAGCAGATGGAGGGCACCGCGCTTGGTGTCTTGCTCAACGAATTCCACCAGCACCGGTTGGGCCGCGAAATCGACGATGAGGACCATGGCGAGGCAACCTATGCCGAAGCCGAAGTCGAGTTCTTCGACGATCTGGTGCGCGGGGTGGCCGCAAGGCGCGAGGAGATCGACGAGCTGCTGAGCGCGCGGCTTGCCGCAGGCTGGACGCTTGCACGGCTGGACAAGACGATGCTGCAGGTTCTGCGCGCCGGCGCGTATGAGCTGATTGCGCGCGCTGACGTGCCGCAAGCCGCCGCCATCAGCGAATATGTCGATGTGGCCAAGGCCTTCTTCGATGACCGCGAAGCCAAGTTTGTGAACGGCGTTCTCGACGCCGTGGCCAAAGAGGCTCGCGCCTGACAGCCCCTTAGACCTTGGTCCAATGGCCGATGCGCGCGCTTTATTAGCGCCGCGCTTCGTTCTACAAAGCTTCCCGAGGGATCAGCGGGATGACTGGGATTTATGAACGAGCTTGAGTTTCTCGCGGGGCTGCGCGCCATGCCGCTACACCCCGGCGCGCGCGGGCTTGTGGATGATTGCGCGGTGATCGAATTCGGGTCGGAAACGCTGATCCTCACGCATGACATGATGGCCGAGGGTACTCATTTCGAGCCCAAGGCGAGCATGGCCGATGTGGCCTGGAAACTGGTGGCCATGAACCTGTCGGATCTGGCTTCGAAAGGCGCCGAGCCGGTTGGCGCGCTCGTTGGCGTGTCGCTCGGGCGCGATGATGCGGGTTTCCTGAGTGGCCTGCGCGAGGCTCTGTCTGTCTACAACGTGCCTCTGCTGGGCGGCGACACGATTGCCGCGACCGGGCCGAGCACGTTCGGGATCACCGCCGTGGGGCGAGCGACCCACAAGCCCGTGCCTTCCCGCAAGGGATCGAAGGCGGGCGATGCCCTTTATGTCACCGGTATAGTCGGCCGCGCCATGCTTGGTTTTGAAGGCCATCCACAGCATCTCGATGCGTTCAATCGGCCGCAGCCGCGCCTTGGTGAAGGCCGCAGCTTAGCGCCGCTCGCCAGCGCGATGATGGATATCTCCGACGGGTTGCTGCTCGATGGGTGGCGCATGGCCAGCGCGAGCGCGGTAACTTTCCGGCTCAATCCTGAGACGATTCCGGTGGCCGACACCGCGCGTATGGATGAATGCCTGCGCTGGGGCGATGATTACGAGCTGCTCTTCACCGCCGACCCCAACCGCGACCTGCCAGTCCCCGCCACCCGGATCGGCACGGTCGAGCCCGAGGCCAACGCGCCAATTTTCCTTGGCGGCACCGCGCTCACCGAGCCCGGTTCGCTGGGTTATCGACACGGCTGACGCCCAGCGCGTCCCGAAAAGGCGCAAAAAGCGCGGAAAAAGGGGAGCTGGAGTGCCTTTTGGCTATTGCCAGCCCTTTGCAACACCCTAAGGTCTCGCCCACGCGCTCCGTGGGATCGGGCTGAGGGACAAATTGGCGCGGCGCCTCGGGGAGCCTTCCAAAAAAGTTGCAAGAATTGTGAAAGAGGGGATCAATTCGTGAATCTGATACTGATTTCGATCGGTTTGGGCTTGCTGGCCGTTGTCTACGGCCTCATCACCAGCCGGCAAGTCCTGAGCGCGAGCGCGGGCAACGCCAAGATGCAGGAAATCGCGGGCGCCATTCAGGAAGGCGCGCAGGCCTATCTCAACCGCCAGTACACCACGATCGGTATGGTCGGCGTGGTCGCCGCGATCATTGTCGGCGTCGCGCTTGGGCTGGTTCCGGCGGTCGGCTTTATCATCGGCGCGGTTCTGTCGGGCGTAGCCGGTTACATCGGGATGAACATCTCCGTCCGCTCAAACGTGCGCACCGCTGCGGCGGCGGAACAAGGCCTGCAACAAGGTCTCACAATCGCTTTTCGCGCGGGCGCTATCACCGGCATGCTGGTGGCGGGCCTCGCGCTTTTGGCCATCGCTGTGTTCTTCTATGTCCTCGTCGGTCCCATGCAGCTGGCCGCCAACAGCCGCACGGTGATCGACGGGCTTGTCGGTCTTGCCTTTGGCGCGTCGCTGATCTCGATCTTTGCGCGTCTGGGCGGCGGTATCTTCACCAAGGCGGCGGACGTGGGCGCGGACCTTGTCGGTAAGGTCGAGGCCAGCATCCCCGAGGATGATCCGCGCAACCCCGCAACCATCGCCGACAATGTCGGCGACAATGTTGGCGACTGCGCCGGGATGGCGGCGGACCTGTTCGAAACCTACGTCGTGACCGTTGGCGCCACCATGGTTTTGACCGCGCTGCTTTTCTCCGAAACGCTGGGCGACCTGCTGCTTCCCATGATGGCGCTTCCGCTCCTGATCGGCGGCGCGTGCATCGTCACCTCGATCATCGGCACCTACTTCGTGCGTCTGGGTTCGGGCACCAACGTCATGGGTGCGATGTACAAGGGCTTCGTCGTCACCGCCGTTCTGGCGGTCCCGCTGATCTATCTTGTGACGCAATACGCGCTGGGCGATATGAACACGGTTCTTGGAGCCGGACCCAGCGGCGTTGAGTTCAGCGGCATGGATCTGTTCTTGTGCTCGCTGATCGGCCTCGTGCTGACCGGCATCATCATCTGGATCACCGAGTACTACACCGGCACGAACTTTCGCCCGGTGCGTTCGATCGCCAAGGCTTCCGAAACGGGCCACGGCACGAATGTGATTCAGGGTCTCGCGATCAGCCTTGAATCGACCGCTTTGCCGACCATCGTGATCATCGCGGCGATCATCGGCGCCTATCAGCTCGCTGGCCTTATCGGTCTGGCTTATGGCGCGACCGCGATGCTGGCTCTCGCGGGCATGGTCGTCGCGCTCGACGCCTATGGTCCTGTGACCGACAACGCGGGCGGCATTGCCGAAATGTCCGAACTGGATGAGAGCGTGCGGGAAAAGACCGATCTGCTCGACGCGGTCGGCAACACCACCAAAGCGGTGACCAAAGGTTACGCCATCGGTTCGGCAGGACTGGCTGCCCTGGTCCTATTTGCCGCCTACACCGCCGACCTTCGCGAGTTTTTCCCAGATGCCAACGTCGATTTCGGCCTTGAGAACCCCTACGTCATCGTCGGCCTGTTGCTCGGCGCGCTCTTGCCTTACCTCTTCGGAGCGATGGGCATGACCGCCGTAGGCCGCGCCGCTGGCGACGTGGTGGTGGACGTGCGCGACCAGTTCGCGGGCGATCCGGGCATCATGGCCGGAACCAGCCGCCCGAACTACGCGCGCACGGTGGACCTGGTGACCAAGGCCGCGATCAAGGAGATGATCGTGCCGTCGCTGCTGCCGGTGCTCGCGCCCATTGTGACCTACTTTGTCATCTACGGGCTCGCTGGCCAGGACAACGCTTTCGCCGCGCTTGGCGCGCTGCTGCTGGGCGTGATTGTCGGCGGCTTGTTCGTCGCGCTGTCCATGACCGCGGGCGGCGGCGCTTGGGACAACGCGAAGAAGTACATCGAAGACGGCAATCACGGCGGCAAGGGCTCGGACGCCCACAAGGCGGCTGTCACCGGTGACACGGTGGGTGACCCCTACAAGGACACCGCCGGTCCGGCTGTGAACCCGATGATCAAGATCACCAACATCGTCGCGCTGCTGCTGCTCGCGGCGCTGGCGGGCGGCGCGCACTAGGCACCGCCTCCAAAAAGGGTGAGAAGAAAACCCCGCCGGGCCAGGCGCTCGGCGGGGTTTTTTATGCGCGGCTATCGGACACCCTTGAGAGCGCTGCGGGGAAGCTTGACGCCGCGAGCCCTCGTGCGCATGGGCTTCGCGCATGAGCGACACCCCAACTCCTGAAGAGCTGGTCGAAGGCCTTGTCCGACTGCTGACCGTCGAGAAGCGCGCATCCGACATCTATCGTGGCCGCCCGCAGAAGGGCGGTATGGGCCGCGTGTTCGGCGGGCAGGTGCTAGCCCAGGCGCTTCAGGCCGCCCAGGCGAGTATCCCTGAGACCAAGCAGGCGCATTCGCTGCACGCCTATTTCCTGCGCGGCGGTGTCGAAGGTCCGCCCATCGAATACCGGATCGAGCGCGATTTCGACGGGCGCAGCTTTGCCAACCGGCGCGTGGTCGCGGCGCAGGAAAGCGAGGACGGGAGTTTCAAGCCGATCCTGAACCTTACCGCGAGCTTTCAGGTCCCCGAGAAAGGCCTGGAGCATCTTGACGCGCCAATGCCGGACGTGACCGGGCCCGACGAGCTTAAATCGGACATGGAGATGCGCCGCGCCATGGTCGACAAGATGGGCGAACGCCTCAACGAGACACAGCGCGCGCTCATGCTGCGCCCGCGCCCGATCGAAATGCGGACCGTGGACCGGCTTCACTGGATGAACTCCGAACCCAAGGCGCCGCACGCGCACAGCTGGTTTCGCACCGCCGCGCCGATCACTGGCGAGGCGGACACGCCCGCTTTGCACCGCGCGCTGATCACTTACGCCAGCGACTATACCCTTCTTGGCACAAGCGCGCTTCCCCATGGGCTATCGTGGATGCGCGGCGAGCTTGTGGGCGCGAGCCTCGATCACGCCTTGTGGTTCCACGCCCAGGCGCGCGCGGATGAGTGGCTGCTCTACGTCACCGATAGCCCTTGGACTGGCGGCGGGCGCGGGTTCAATCGCGGGCGTATCTTCGATGCTCAAGGGCAACTCGTCGCCAGCGTCGCGCAGGAAGGCATGATGCGCAAACGCCGACGCAAGGATGGGTAACGCGCAGTCTCGTCAATGCGCCATGAATATTGGCAGATGCGGATCCGTCAGCGAGCGCCGTGTCACCCCGCCAAACAGCATTTCGGCAAGGCGTGAGTGGCCGTAAGCGCCCATCACAATCAGCCCACATTCACGCATTTGCGCTGCGGAAAACAGCGTGTCGGCGATCTTCGCATCGCCACGCGGCAGGCTGACGAGTTCGGCCTCCACCCCGTGACGGCTCAGATAGCGCGCGCCCTCGACCGGCGGAAAGTCGAAACGGTTCTTGTCGGAAACCTCTTCGACGCTCGCCAGATAGACAGCGTCCGACAAAGCGAGCAGCGGAAGCGCCTGGCGCAGCGCAACGCATGCTTCGGCCGAACCGTTCCAGGCGACCAGCACCGGAGCGGTGACATCGAAACCTTTCGAATCGCCGGGAACGACCAGGACGGGGACGGGCGCCTTTAGAGCGAGCGATCCCGCCATGTTGGAAGCCTGTCGCGTGCCGTCCGCGCCCACATCGTTGGGGCCAAGCACAATCACATCGTGCAGGGCGGATTGCTCAAGAAGCGCCGCTTCGGGCTGCGCGTTGGTGTAGTGCCAATCCCAGGAGACATCTTCATTGACGAGATGGCTTTCCAGCCGCGCGCGCAGCTGCTCGGCGGCTTCCTTGATCTGCGGGATCGCAGCGGCCATCGCCGAACCGTAGAAATCGCCCGGCGCAAAGACTTCGAAATTGACGGCCTGCAAGCAGGTGATGTGGCCCTTGGTCGCCCGCGCGATGTCGAGCGCGACCTGCAGGCGGGCCTCCATGCAGGAGTCTCCGGAGACGTGAAGTAGGATCGCTTTCATAGGATTGGTCCTCTTTCCCTTGATACGCCGTCAGTGTGTGCGGTTGACTAGGCCTGGTCTTTGATAATGGTCAAATTTTGGCGAGGGTTTTCCTGAAGGGGCCGGGACGGTATCCTGCGTGGCGGAGAGAGGGAGTCTCGCATGCAGATAACACGCCACAAGCCGGTCAAGACCAGCCTCAAGGCCAGCAACCACCCCTATCTGTCCGGCCCCTGGACGCCGGTTCATGAGGAAGTGGATGTGGACGAGCTGGACGTGATCGAGGGCGCGATCCCCGATGACATTGACGGTGTCTATCTGCGCAACACCGAAAACCCGGTGCATCAGCCGCTCGGACGTCACCATCCCTTCGATGGCGATGCGATGATACATCAGGTCAGCATATCAGGCGGCAAGGCAAGCTATCGCAATCGCTTCGTGTGCACGCACTGCTTCGCGGCCGAGCAGATCGCGGGCGAGAGCCTGTGGGGCGGGCTGATGGACCCGCATGGCACGTCAAAGCGGCCTGGATTCGGAGCGCATGGCGGCCTCAAAGACACAGGCTCGACCGATATAATCGTCCACGCCGGCATCGCCTACGCAACGCTCTATCAATGCGGAGAGGCGTGGATGATCGATCCCGTTACGCTCGACAATCTGGGCAAGGCGCCGTGGGGACCGCTCGATGGCGTTTCCGCGCATCCCAAGGTCGACGAAGCGACCGGGGAGCTGATGTTTTTCAACTACTCCAAGCATCCGCCCTACATGCATTACGGGGTGGTCGATCGCCGCGGAGCGCTTGCGCATTACGTGCCGATCCCCTTGCCCGGCCCGCGCCTCCCCCACGATATGGCGATCACCCGGAACTGGTCGATCCTCAACGACATGCCGCTCTTCTGGGATGAAAAACTGCTGGAGCGCAACATCCACGCCGCGCGCATCCATGAGGGCGTGCCGACGCGGTTTGCGCTGATCCCGCGCCATGGCCAACCTGAAGACATCCGCTGGTTCGAGGCCGCGCCGACCTATGTCCTCCACTGGACCAACGCCTATGAGGATGGCGATGAGGTGATCCTGGAGGGGTATTTCCAGGACAAGCCCATGCCCGACCCGATCGAGGAAGCGGGCGAGTACAGCCACATGATGGCCTATGTCGACGAACACTCCTTCCAGTGTCGCTTCCATCGCTGGCGCTTCAATCTGAAGACCGGCGAGACGCGCGAAGAGCGTCTGTCCGAACGGATTGTCGAATTCGGGATGATCAACCCCGATTTTCTGATGAAGTGCAACCGCTACACATGGTCGACCACCACCAAGCCAGGCTGGTTCCTGTTCAACGGCTATATCCGTCACGACACCGAGACAGGGGAAGAGCAAATCTACGAATTGCCCGAGGGCGTGTTCGCCAGCGAGAGCCCCGTCGTGCCCCGCAAGGACGGGAGGGCCGAGGATGACGCGTACCTTGTCACCTTTCTGATCGATGAGAACATCGGCGCATCGCAGCTCGCGATCCTCGATGCCAGCGATATCACCAAGGGCCCCATCGCGCGCGCGGCCCTGCCGCACAAGATCTCAAGCGGGGTGCACTCGACCTGGGTCCAGCACGATCAATTGCGCGCGGACGCGGCATTCAAACTCGAATCGCTGCGAGGTGTAGCGTAACGCGGGGAGGGCGTCGCCCACGGCAATAGGACGATCACTCGGCCGGGGACGCTTCATCCATGCCGTGGGGGTCAGGGTCTCGGGATCCTATTGAACTCTTGAAATGCGGTAGGAGCCGGGCCCAAATCATCCTGAAAACCAGCTTGCCCGCGACCAGGTCGCGATCCAAGTTGCCAAGGCGTCGGGCCCCGCTCGTCGCGCGCGACACACCGCGTAGTCCCACACGCCCATTCATGCTTATAGCGGCGACCTTTCGGACAAGAAGGCCGTATTCAGGATGGTCAATCAGAACAATGTCCCCGCGCTTGATACGCTTTGACTTCCGAAAGAGCGCAAAGCTCTTGTAAGGAAGATCGGGATCCATCGCGTGGTCCCGTATTCGTTTGATTTGCCACCCCCACATCGTTTCCTTCGATTAGCTAACTCTGTGCCGCTGGGCAAGGGCACAGCTCAATAAGTGACCGATAACGCACGCGAATAGCCTATCGCGATGTCTTGGCCCTCATTAGCGGGAACCCTCGGCGCAAAATTGCAACTTTTGTTTGCGACGCGCATTGCTAAGGGGAACCCACCAAGAGCAAACAGAGAGAGACGCAGTCATGGCTTTCAACCTCATCGATCTCCCCTACGCCGATCTTGACCCGGCTATTTCGGCAAAGACCCTGTCGTTTCACCACGGCAAGCACCACCAGACGTACATCGACAAAATGAACGCCGCGATTGACGGGACTGACCACGCCGACGCCGCGCTCGAGGCGATCGTCGTCGCCGCGCGCGGCAGCAATCAGGGGCTCTTCAACAACGCAGCCCAAACCTACAATCACGGCTTTTACTGGCTTTCGATGACCAACGAAGAGACCGCTCCTTCGGCCGAATTGGCCGCCAAGATCGAGGAAGCGTTCGGTTCGATGGATGAGCTCAAAGAGCAGCTTAAAGCCCGCGGCGCTGGTCACTTCGCGAGCGGCTGGGTCTGGCTGGCTGAGAAGGATGGCAAGCTCTCGATCGAAGAGACGCATGACGGCGACACGCTGGCCGACAGCGGCTTCAACCCGCTGCTTGTTATCGATGTCTGGGAACACGCCTACTACATCGATCACCAGAACAAGCGCCCCGCTTATCTCGACGCGGTGGTTGACGGGAAGCTCAACTGGGCGTTCGCAAGCGAGAACCTGGCGCGCGGCACGGCCTGGACCTACCCGAACTAGGCGGCTTTCGCCCCCCACATTACGGGCGAAGAGACACAGCCCCGCTGCGCCGTTATGGCCAGCGGGGCTTGTTCTTTCTGCGTTTGGACATCTTGAGGCCCTAGACGCGCTGGGAAGCCCATTCGACGAGACGGGCCAGATCATGACAGGCCTGCCGGGTTGATCGGGTCCGCTCCCCACCCCACCGCTCACTCAGCCGGTCGGTGGTCTCGAACAAGGAAACCGACGCATCGACAACAAGGCGGTGCGCCGCTTCTAGGGGTTCAACCCGTATGGCGCGACGATCAGCGGGATCTGGTCGGCGGGCGACGAGATGGCGGTCTTCCAATCGGTCGATCAGCGCGGTCACGCTCCCGCTTGTCAGTCCAAGCTCCTGCTGGATCGCGCGAGGCGAAAGACCCCCTGCTGCGACGAGCGCTTGCAGGCAACGCCAATCGCTGCGCCCGATCGAGCGCGCCGCGCTGACGGCGAAATCGTGCCGGTCGAGCGCCGTCTGCAGCGCGCGCATGGCGTCAAGGAGTTCGTTGGTCTGCGATTCGCCCACCTGGGAAATGTGTCCCTAAAGGCTTGATCATCAAGCTAGGTGAAACGCGTAAGGCGGTCCAGTTGGGGTTTCCCCCGGTCCTCCCACGACAACGGACTTCTCGAAAGCCTTTGAAAACACACGCTAAAACGAAAAAGGGCCCTGCAACGCAGGGCCCTTCTAATCGCTTTTCGGATCGATTTAACGGAAGATCCAGTCCCAGATTGAACGGCCCATGTCTAAACTCCTTTTGGGTTTAAATTCCCGCAAGGATTAGCTTAACCATTCCTGTTTGTAAAGTATTAACCCTAAGGCAATCTCCGCAATTGACTGGTCGCCTGAAGACGCAAGGTCTCGGTCAAGAGCGGCAGGGTCTGCGGGCGGGCGATGCAAAAACCTTGCGCAAGATCCCCGCCCATGTCGCGCAACACTTCGAAGGTTGCGAGGTGATCAACCCCCTCTACCACACTCCGAATGCCAAAGGCGCGCGAGAGCTCGAGCATGGAAGCCACCACCGCATTTGCTCGTGGGCAGCGCGTGACCTCGTTCGAGAACATGCGATCAATCTTCATCTCGTCGAAGGGCAGCCCGTAAAGCGCGTCAAGATTGCCGCTTCCAACACCGAAATCATCGATCGAGAACTCAACGCCAAACGCCTTGATCTCTTCCATGATCGAGCGCGCGCGCACCAGGTTCTCGACGCGCGCGGTCTCGGTGATTTCGATCATGATGTTTTCAGGATCGGCTCCGGTTGCGCTGAGCGCCATTTCGACAAGGTCGACGATCCGGCTGTCGACAAACTGTATTGCCGAGACGTTGACAGAGATTTTGGCCGGAAGGTTCTTGGCGGCGAGCGCGATGGAGGCTTTCATGCTCTTTTCCATCACCCGTTTTGTAAGATCGTCGAGGCGCCCCGCCCGCTCGCATTGAAGGATGAAACGAACCGGCGGGATTTCCCCGCGCTGTTGGTCTGTCCACCGAGCCAACGCCTCGGCGCCAACAAACAGGCCCGACTGCATATCGACCTTCGGCTGAAGCTTCACCGAAATCCGGTTTTCCGAAAGCGCGTTTTCCAGACGCGATTGCAGCGAGTGATCCCATTCCTCGCTGTCAGCCTGAAAGTCGGAGATGATAAACACGGGACGATAGGCTTCGCGAGCTTGGTCGGCTGCGGCGATCGCTGAACTGATGCGGTTTGAAACATCGCCGTTGAAAGACTGATCAACGCCAATCGTGATAGCCACATCGATTGGGGTGCCATCGACCATGACCGCCTGCGAGGCGATGGCGCGCAAGCCTTCCAAATGGCCCTGCAAATCGGCGTAGTCGGAACGCTTGAAGACCATACCGAGGTATTTTCCACCGTCGTGAAAGACGATGGCCCCGGTCTCGCCCAACGCCAGGCGGCTTGCGACCTGACGCAGATATTCGCCCTGCTCATTACCTTTGAGAGTTGCGAAGATCGCATCGAGTCTGGCGACCTTCGCGATAACGAGAACGTGCTCTTCCAGCAGGCCTTGCGCCTCAACATGACGTCGAAACGCGGTAAAATTGGGCAGACGGCTCTGAGCGTCAATGTAGAGATGGCGGCGCCGATAATTGGCCGAGGCCCGCATGAAGGCAAACACGATCGCGATCACAAAAGGATCAACCAACATGACCCTATGCCCAAGGATCGTCCCGAGACCGAATGCAACGGCGAACAGGCCCACCCAGGCAACGTAGCCAACACGCCGCCATCGCCGACTCAGAGGAGCGCACACCAGCAAGAGCAGTGCCGCGCCGAATATGGGGATTGCATACCTTGTCGAGATGAGAGAGCCCCCGCCACCCAGCGCGGTCTCAGCGGCAACGATATGGACGTAAGCGGAGGAAAAATTCAAATCCTGTCCGTCTGGCGCTTTCAACACACGTTCGTCGCCGGCAAGCGCGGCGATGACGACCTGTTTTCCGCTTACCTGCTCGATCGCGGATTCTTTGCCGGCTGCGAGATCGGAAATCTGGACGACAGGCAGCGCCGCCGCCTTGAGCGAGTAATCGAGATAGATCGCACCGTGCGTGCGCTGTTTCTCAGCAAGCACCGTCCAGAGCGCTGGGTGGCTCTCACTTCCTGAGCCGTAGGTCGGCTCTATCGACCAAACAAAGTCGAGAAAGTCAGTCTCCAGATCGCTGCTTACGATCGGTGCGACGTTGCCGAAGATGCCCGCATTTTGGTGGCGTACGCCAGAGACGTAAGCGCCGTCGCCGACCGGTGTGGCGATCAGCGCACGATCACGCATGGCGAGGATCGCAGCACGAAGCCCATCGTCGATCACAGGATCGTTGCTCTTGCGCAGCGGAGTGTCGATGACAATCCGATGGGCGTCCGAATTCTGAAGCTGCTCCAGTGCCTCGCGCAAAAGAGTGTTGGTTACAATCACCGAGTTTTGCGCGACACCATCGTCGTCTTTCACAAGGACGATCGACCCGCTCGGTTCGTAAGATGTGAGCTTTGTTTGCGTCGACCAAAGCGCAACATCGAGCGGCCGCAAAAGTGTCAGGAGCGCAAAAAGAACCGCCAGCGCGATAGCGACGGCGCAGTGACGCACCCGCGGCGTCGCGAAGGTCTTGCGAACTAGATCAAACAAAGCGCGTTCCTCAACACCAGCATGGGATATCGGAGTAAGGTAAATATCAGGTGTGGAAACAGACCGTTCAAATCGCTCGGTTTTCGGGGGATTCTACGGAGGCTCGTCGCAAATGGATCGCGCAATAAGGTGGATCAGTCGCTTGAAAGCGACTAGCCGCCCGCATGGTAAAAGTCGTAAATCTGGCGCGCCACCTTTTCGCTCACCCCCGGCGCGCGTTGCAGGTCTTCGAGAGCGGCGGCGCGCACCTTGCTGGCTGTGCCGAAATGCAAGAGCAGCGCGCGTTTGCGGGCCGGGCCGATGCCGGGGATCTCATCCAGCGGGCTTGCCGTGATCGCCTTGGAGCGCTTGGCGCGATGCGCGCCGATGACATAGCGATGGACCTCATCGCGCAGGCGCTGGGCGTAGAAGAGGACCGGCGAGTTGGTGGGAAGCGTCTTTTCGCGCCCGTCCGGAAAGTGGAACACCTCTCGTCCTTCGCGCCCGTGATGCGGGCCTTTGGCGATGCCGATGACGGCAAACTCATCCGCCAGACCATACTCTTCCAGCACGTTCATCACGCTGGAGACCTGTCCCTTGCCCCCGTCGATCAGGAGCAGATCCGGCAGGATGGTCTCGTGCCCCTTCTTGCCCGAGCCCGGCTCAGCGGGCTCGACGCCCTCCGCGAACTTGCGGAAACGCCGTTGCATCACCTCGCGCATCATCCCGAAATCGTCGTCCGACTGCGCTTCGCGAATGTTGAACTTGCGATATTGCGACTTCTCGAAACCATCAGGGCTGGCGACCACCATCGCGCCCACCGCCTTGGCGCCCTGAATATGGCTGTTGTCGTACACCTCGATCCGTTCGGGCGGCTCGTCCAGTTCGAGGAACTCGGCGAGTTCCCGGTTGACCTTGGCCTTGGTGCCCTTCTCTGCGAGCCGCCGCTCCAACGCTTCGACGGCGTTGCGCTCGGCTTGCTGCAGCAGTTTGCGCCGGTCGCCGCGCTGCGGGATCGCGATGACGACCTTCTTTCCCGCAAGTTCCGACAAGGCCGCTTCGATCAGGGCGCTTTCGGGCAGCTCCCGATCAACCAGCACGGTGGGCGGCGGCGGCACTTCTTCGTAGAACTGCAGCATGACGTCGGCGAGCACCTGCCCCTCGTCCACGTCCTTGGTGTGGCTCGGAAAGAACGCGCGGTGCCCCCAGTTCTGCCCGCCGCGAATGAAGAAGGCCTGGACGCCGACATGGCCGCCCTTGCTGGCGAGCGCGAACACATCCGCATCGCCGACGGTGCGCGCATTGATCGCCTGCGAGCCTTGAATGAAGGTCGCCGCGCGCAAGCGATCGCGCAGGATCGCGGCGGTTTCGAAATCGAGCTCTTCGGCCGCCTTCGCCATCTGCTTTTCGAGGTCAGCCTGCACCTGACTGGACCTGCCCGCGAGGAAGTCCTTCGCCTGTTTGACAAGCGCGTCATAGCCCTCCTCATCAATCCGCCCGACGCACGGAGCCGAGCAGCGCTTGATCTGGTAAAGCAGGCAGGGCCGGTCACGATTGTTGAAAAAGCTATCCGTACAAGACCTTAGAAGGAAGAGCTTCTGCAGGGCGTTAAGCGTGGTGTTGACGCTCCCGGCGCTCGCGAACGGCCCGTAGTAATTGCCCTTCGCCCGACGCGCGCCGCGATGCTTGTGGATGCGGGGAAACTCGTGATCGGCGCGCAACAGAATGAACGGAAAGCTTTTATCATCGCGCAACAACACGTTGAAAGGCGGACGAAAGCGCTTGATCAGTTGCGCCTCCAGCAGCAGCGCTTCGGCCTCGGAATTCGTCGTCACGATTTCCATCGAGCGGCACTGCGAGACCATACGCTCAAGCCGGGTCGTGAGCTGATTGACCTGAGTGTAATTCGCCACCCGCGCCTTAAGGCTGCGCGCCTTGCCAACATAGAGCACATCGCCCCGTGCATCACACATCCGGTAGACACCCGGAACGGGTTTTAGCGTGGCGAGCGTGTTACGGATCGCCTCCACGCCCGCTTCGAGATTGGGCTGCGCGGACGCGACGGTGTAGGCCGCGCGGCTCTCGTTGAACCGCTCGGCCCCGCGTGGGTCGTGGGGGGAGCCTGCCTCAGCTTTCGACATGCCTTCCAGATAGGGATTGCGAGGGTGCGTTGGCAATCCGCGCGCACCCCACTATCGGCAATCGCGTGCAATCATACGATGTCATAATTCTGGGCGCGGGCGCCGCCGGGCTGATGTGCGCCGCCGTCGCCGGGCAGCGTGGCCTGCGCGTTGCGGTGCTCGAAAAAGCGGCGAAACCGGGCAAGAAGATCCTGATTTCCGGCGGTGGGCGCTGCAACTTCACCAATCTTGGCGCTGGCCCGGGCAACTATCTGTCCTCCAACCCGCATTTCGCAAAGTCCGCGCTGGCGCGCTACACCCCCGCCGATTTCATCGCGCTGGTCGAGAAACACGCGATCGCGTGGCACGAGAAGACTCTGGGGCAGCTATTTTGCGATGGCTCGGCCAAACAGATCGTGGAGATGCTGCTCGACGAATGCGGGCCCAGTGTTGATGTGATTTGCGAGGCGGATGTGACCGCAGTGACGAAGGACGGCGGGGATTTTGCAGTCTCGGCCAACGGGATCCGTTACTCGGCGCCAGGTCTCGTGATCGCCACCGGTGGTCCGTCGATCTCGAAGATGGGAGCCACCGGCTTCGCTTACGATCTGGCGCGCCAGTTCGGCCTCAAAGTCATTGAGCCGCGCCCCGCCCTCGTCCCGCTAACACTCGGCGGAAAAGACGTTTTGTTTCGCGACCTGTCCGGGGTCTCCGCGCCGGTGCGCGCGAGCCACGGCAAGACCAGTTTCGAAGAGGCCGCGCTGTTCACGCACAAGGGCCTTTCGGGCCCCGCCATCTTGCAGATCTCGTCCTATTGGCGCCCTGGCGAGGACATTGGCATAGCGTTCCTGCCGGCTGCGGAATCCGATTGGCTCCTCGCCGCCAAGCGGGATCGCCCGCGCGCCACGCTGAAGACAGCGCTTCGGGAACACCTGCCGGACCGGCTGGCGGACGCTCTGGCGGATCGGCTTGAGATTGCTCGGGAATTGGGCAACACCTCCGACAAGACGCTGCGCGCTGCGGCCCAGCGGCTCGCCGATTGGCGCTTCACTCCAAGCGGAAGCGAGGGCTTTGCCAAGGCGGAAGTGACCCTTGGCGGTATCTCCACAGCCGAGCTGTCCTCGCAAACCATGGAGACCAGGAGTGTCCCCGGCCTCTATGCGATTGGCGAGGCGGTCGACGTCACCGGATGGCTGGGCGGCTACAATTTTCAATGGGCCTGGGCGAGCGGTGTGGCCTGCGGGCGGGCGCTGGCCGTCTAAGAGGTTGACCCGCGCGTTACCTTGCAGGCGGCCCAAAACCGCCTTACCTCTTGGCAAAAGAGCTCAAGAACGGGCGAAAACGGGGACAGGAGAACAACTTGCGGCAATTGCAAGGCATGGATTCATCGTTTGTAGCGATGGAATCGCCCAATTCACCCATGCATATCGGGAACCTGCTGATTTATAATCCGGAGACCGCGCCGGGCGGTTTCGTGCGATTCAAGGATATCCTCGCCTTCATTGAAAGCCGGATGCGGCTGTCAACGACGATCCGACAGCGCCTGGTGCGCGTGCCTTTCGATCTCGATTACCCCTATTGGATCGAAGACCCCAATTTCGACCTGGAATACCATGTCCGCCACGTGGCGCTGCCCAAGCCAGGCGACTGGCGGCAATTGTGTATCCAGACCGCGCGCATCCACGCGCGCCCGATGGACCTAACCCGCCCGCCCTGGGAATTCACGGTGGTCGAAGGACTCGAAAACGTCCGCGACTTTCCGCCGGGTTGCTTTGCGATGGTCACCAAGGTCCATCATTCAGCGATTGACGGCATGAGCGGCATCGATCTGATGGAAGCGCTGCACACGATCAGCCCCAATACCGCTCCGCCCAATCAGCCTGACGACTGGAAACCCGAGAAAGTCCCCGGCCCGATAGAGCTTCTGGGCAAGTCCTATATCAACGCAGTAGTGAACCCCTTCAAGCAGGCGCAGGTCGCGGCGCAAGCCGTCCCGGGTGTGGCGAGCGCGATCAAGGGACTGATCACCCGCGATTTCAAATTGACCAGCGATATCGTTCCGCCGCGCACGCGTTTCAATCGCTCGATTTCGGCGCATCGCGTGGTGGAAGGACGCTCTTTCCCGCTGGCCGACGTAAAGGCAATTCGCGCGCTTTTGCCAGATGCGAAAATCAACGACGTAGCCCTCGCGATCGTCGGCGGCGCGCTCAACAAATATCTGTCCGCCAAGGATGATCTGCCAAAGTCGACCATGACCGCAATGGCGCCCATTTCGGTGCGTTCAGAAGGCGAGAAAGGCGATATGGGCAACCAGGTCTCGGCCATGATCGCGCCGCTGGGTTCGCATATCGCCGATCCGGCGGAACGGCTCGAATACGTCTTCTCGCAGACCAAGAATTCAAAGGCGATGACCAACGCGATCGGGGCGCGCACCATGACGGAAGTGAGCAAGGTCAATCCGCTCCTATACATGGCTCTGGGCGCTCAACTGTTTAGCCGGGTAAGCGTGGCCCACCGGCTTGCCATGCCTTTTAACACGGTCGTCACCAATGTGCCCGGCCCTCCCGTGCCGATTTATTCGAGCGGCGCACGTATGGAGAGCATGGCGCTTTCGCTCATCTGTCTGACCGACGGCCTCGGCCTTGCGCATGTCGTCCAATCCTATGTCGATGAGGCGATCATCAGCTTCACCGCCTGCCGCGACATCATGCCCGATCCCGAGTTTTACGCCGAATGCTTACAGGAAAGCTTCGATGACATGCTGGCTGCAGCGAAAGCGGTGGACGCCGGAACGGTCGGGAAAGCCGGGGTTAAGACCTCGCGCGCTACAACATTGGCCAACAAACAGGTGCGCAAACCGGCGGCCCGAAAGGCCGCGACCAAGAAAGCGACGCCCCGCAAGTCGACGCGCAAGACCGCCGCGAAGGGATCCACGGCGAAACGCAAGCCGGCCAAAGCCACGGCGGCTCGCATCACGGAGGAGAGCAAGTAATGGCCAGCGCGGCACCCCATGGGACAACCATCCCACCAATGCCCGGCAGCATCATCGTCGATGACGGCAAGCTCAAGCAGGAATTGCCGACCGAGCTGCCCAAGCCGCCGCACCGCTTCTGGACCCTTTCCGAGGGCCGCGCGATGTTGGAGCTGGGGGCCTTCTATGCGTCGCGACCCTTCATGACCGGGCTCCCGCAGGGCGATGGCCACGCGGTGATGACCCTGCCCGGCTTTATGGCGACCAACAATTCCACCATTCCGATGCGCGGTCTTCTTCGCAGCCTTGGATACAACGCGCATGGCTGGGATTCTGGCCGCAATGTGCGCGTCAACGAAGAGCTAATCACCAAGCTGGAAGCACAGCTTGATCGGCTTTGCGATGAGAGCGGAGGCAAGGTCTCGCTTATCGGCTGGAGCCTTGGCGGTGTGCTCGCGCGTGAATTGGCCAAGCTGCAGCCGGAAAAGGTACGCCTGGTGATGAGTCTCGGCAGCCCGATCACCGATGACCGCGCGCACACTAACGCTGCGAGGCTGTTCAAGTTCTTCAACGGCGATGAACCGGAGAAAATCCGCGACGGGCAATTTCGCGGGCTTGATATTGCGCCGCCGGTGCCCACCACGTCGGTTCTGACCAAGACCGATGGCGTCGTCCATTGGCGCGGCAGTGTTCAGGACCCGGACAAGACCAACGGCTTTCCCAGCGAGAACATCCGCGTCTTTGCGAGCCATTGTGGGTTGGGTGTGAACCCCAGCGTGATGATCGCCATAGCCGATCGCCTGGCGCAGGCTGAGGGCGAGTGGGCACCCTTCGAGCCTGCGCCTGCGCAAAGCTGGATGTTCCCGCGGCTACACTCCTGACCTGCGATTCGGCGAGCGCAAAGGTCAGAACAGCTTGCGGATATCGATCCCGATGAAGCGGCCCACGGGATCGATCAGGAACGGCTGGTAATTGATCGGGGTCTCCCCGCTTTCGTCGCGCACCGCAAGTTGCGCGTCGAAGACGTTGTCCATCCGCAGAGAGACGCGCAGATTCTTCAGCGCCCGGTTCTGGCTGCCGACAAGCTGGTCGATATTGCCGAAAAGACGGATGTCAAAGGTCGCCAGATCGCCAAAGAACAGATCGCCGCTTCCCGCGGTCTCCGAGCCATCGAGGCGCGTTTCGCCGGTGTAGCGACCCGAGAGGCGAAGGCCCAGGCCGTTGCCGAAAATGCCCGCCTCAAGCCGCGACGTGTGTCGCGGGAAACCGAAGGCGCTGGTTGCGTCGCCATCGAGCTGATCAAGCACAGGCACGCCGGGGGCGATGAAGATCTCGTTCTGGAGTTCGACCGTATGTGTCAGGTTAGCGAAGTAACGCCAGCCGCGCCGACCGCCGCCAGCCAAAGGATTGAAAGCGGGCCCTGCAGCGCCCGTCCGGCCGCCTCGCGCGCCACCTCCCGTGCTCGGTCGCCCAGCTACAGGCGCGCCGCCACCACCCGGAGGACCCTCGGCTGAACAGATGCGCGAGCGAAAGCGGTCAAGAACCTGCGGTGGAATGTTGCCGTCGGCATCGCGCGATCGATCAATCACCATCATGAGGAAACTGGGATCGACGCCGGGAAGGATGCCTGAGACATCGTCTCCGCGCTCAATCATGGCGATGAGGTTGCGCATTTCCTCCTGCCCATTTTCGCCGCACAGCCGCGCTCTCAGAGCGGTCAGGCGCTCCGCTCGCGCGGGGTCCTCGCCGCCTTGGGTCGGTGTTGTAGCCTGAGGGACCATCGGATCTTGCCCCGGACTACCCGGACCGCCCCGACCACCGCGTCCAGCGAACATCGAAGGATCAAGACTGCAAATCCGGCTACGAAATTGTTCCAGCGCTGCATCCGTTATCTCGCCCACGTCGTTGCGGACGCGCGACAGGAAGCCCTCCAGCCGCTGGACATCGACGCCAGGTATTATTGTTGAGGGGTCGTCCCCGTTCTCGACCGCCTCCACAATTCGCTTCAAGGTCTCCAGACCATCATCTGCGCAAACGCGCTCGCGCACGGCCATAAAGCCTCCTCGGCCACCGCGCGCACTGGCCGGTGGTCCACCTGCCCCCGGCGGACGGCTCGCTGAAGGAGGGCCACCTTGCGCTCTGCCAGGCCCGCCCGAAGGTCCGCCAAATCCACGCCGACCGCCGCCAATCGAGCCGCGGGCGGATAGGCGGAACTGCAATCGATCGGAACGCGTCTCGTCGAAGCTCACCGGGCGCTGGTCAATGGCCACCAAGGTGCCGTTGGCGTCGCGTGTCACGCGGTCGGGAAACGCCGCCTCGATCTCTTCGGTGATCTGAGGAAACGCGCTGGTGACATTGTCGGAACGGTTGCGAATGTACTCCACCGTGAAGCGCGTACCCTCGACGAAGGGCAGCTGCCAGTTGACGGCAAACTTCCAGTCGCGCTGAGTTTCGGCGGGTAGGTCAGGGTTTCCGCCCGTCGTTACGTCAGCCAGCACGGTCTCACCGTTGACGAAGTCAAACACCGGAACGTTGAGGTTGGTGATCTGCGGATTGCCGAGCGATTGCAGCGCGGGTGCCACTTCGCGATAAATGTAGGTTGCAGACAGATCGAGGCTGTCGAACGGAGCCCAGTTGAGCGAAACGTTATAATCGCCAAGTGTCCCGAAGTCCGACAACTCCTCAAACCCGATTTGCGCGTTCAGTGTGAAACTGCCCAAAGCATCGGCAAAGCCGTTACGGCGGCTGGTTATCGGGATCACGAAATTGGCGCCGCTCTGAATATTGCCGCGCGTCAGCTGCACATCGTCGAGCGTGCGCGTGTCCGCGCTTTCGATCCGGTTCCAAGTGTAGCCGATGTCAAATGTTGCGAGCAATTCACCGCCCGGCAAATCGACCAGAGGTCCGCGCACCGTGTTGAGATTGGTCGCCGTCCAGTTGCGCGAGAACGCCGTTTCGAAGCCATTCTCGGCGGTCCCAGGCAACGGATCATCCAACGCGAGCGTCCCGGCAAGCGCGGCCTCCTGCAACGCTTCGATATCCTCGTCAGCAAGGCGGTTGTCGATCTCGGTCGTGCTTTCGCTGAAGGTGGTATCGAGCGTGGAGGTGAGGCGGAAAGCGTTGACCGGCTTGGTCAACGATCCGGCCAGCGAGATGGTGTCGCTTGCCGTGCGCCGTTCCAGCGGGTCCTCTTCGCCGAAGGTGCGTGTGACAGCCGCGTCGGGGTCGTTGAGATCATTGGTTAGCGTGACGGTGTTAAGCCCGTCGAGGCTGCGGCTGTCTGCGCGAACGTAGTTGGCGTTGGCCGAGAGCGAGAGGCCGCTTTCGAGATAGGCCTTTGCCCAGCTCACATTGGCATCCAGGCTGCGGCTGTCCGGGATCAGACTGCGAAACTCGGCCTGGTCGGGATCGGTGGCAAGGTCTGACGTGGAGCCGGGGGTCTGCTCGATATCGCGTTCGTCTTCGCTGAGGAGCGAAACATCCTGCGCTGTGAAATTGAAGTTGAACCGGCCGCCATCGGCAATCTTGAGATAGCCGAACTCCTGCTCCGTGGTCAGGTTGCCGCCCCGCGCTGGTCCTTCGAACTCGAACTCAACCTCGCGGCTGGCGTAGTTTTCCTTGAGGATCAGGTTGATGACCCGGCGATCGGGCGGAAATCCAAAGCGTTGAGCGACTTCTTCGGGAAACACCTCGACCTTGGCCAGGGCTTCGGGCGGATATTGGAAAAGCTCACGAAAACTGCCGGGACGAATGCCGTTGACGAGGATGACAGGCCGCCCACCGCCGCCGCGCCCCCGCGCCGAGCCCGTCTGGTTTTGGATCTGCTGGACAAGATCGGAAATCGACGCGACGCCTTCGGCTGCTATGTCCTCCTCGCCAAGCTCCAGAAGCGGCGCCTGTTCGACATCGAGCTGCCCGCGCAAACGGGTTCCCTGGACAACGATTTCGCCGCCGTCTTCATCGTCGAGCGTGGTCCCCGGACCACCGCCGCTATCGGTGCCGAAGTCGGTCTGTGGATCCTCTCTCTCGCGCGCTTGCTGGACGGTCGTTTCGGGGGCTGGATCGCTCTGCGGTTGGGCTTGAGCTTCATTCGACGGGGCCGAGTCGTCGATTGCGTTGCTGGCAGAAGCCGAGGCCGGGCTCGCCATTGCAGCCAGAGCGAGAAGGCCCGCGCTGGCCAGCAGCTCGCAGCGCCTTTTTGATTTCGGGATCATGCGTGAGCCTTTTCAGCAATGCGCCCGCGCTCACAAGCGCTTGGCGTGTAACGGTTTGCACCTGAGATTGGCACGAGCGTGAGTTACGGAATGCGCACAGCCAAGGATGACAACCCACCTAACGCACGAGGCTTCCAATTTGTTCTCGTGATCGCTAAACGGCGCGCCCAGACCGACGGAACGTTTTGCGTCGCAACCAATTTAAGGGATTACATGGCCAAAGAAGAACTCCTCGAAATGCGTGGGCGCGTGGTCGAGCTGCTGCCCAATGCGATGTTCCGGGTAGAGCTTGAGAACGGCCACGAAGTGCTGGGGCACACCGCCGGTAAGATGCGCAAGAACCGAATCCGCGTGCTTGTGGGCGACGAAGTCCTGTGCGAGCTGACACCCTACGACCTCACCAAGGCGCGCATCACCTACCGCTTTATGCCCGGTCGCGGCGGTCCCGGGCCGCAGTAACAATTCAGGTGAACGGGCGTGAGCGCTCTTCATCTGACCCTCGCCTCCGCGTCGCCGCGCCGGCAGGATTTGCTGGCCCGCCTAGGCCTGGCGCCTGACGCCGTCCAACCCGCCAATATCGACGAAACCCCGCTAAAGAACGAACGCCCACGCGATTACGCCCTGCGGATGGGAATAGAGAAAGCAGGCGCGGTAGAGGCGGCTGGCTATGTGCTGGCTGGCGACACGGTCGTAGCCGCAGGAAGGCGCATCTTGCCCAAGACCGAGGCCGAGGACGAAGCGCGCGCGTGCCTCGATTTGCTCTCGGGGCGGCGGCACACTGTGCTATCCAGCGTGGTCCTGCGCGCACCCGATGGCTCGGTCGCCTCGCGGCTAAGCGCAAACATCGTGCGCTTTAAATCGCTCTCGCGCGAAGAGATTGACGCGTATCTCGCGGGCGATGAATGGCGGGGCAAGGCCGGAGGCTACGCGATCCAGGGATCGGCCGAAGCGCTTATTCAGTGGATGCGCGGCAGCCATTCCTCGGTGATGGGCCTGCCCCTTTACGAAACGCGCGCGCTACTAAAATCAGCGGGCTTTGCCATTGCCTGATCCGCGCCCTGAGTTTGCAGCTTCGAACTGGTGTGTCGAACACGGCATCGGAGAGACCCGTGCGCTCTTGTGCGCGGGAGGGGAGATTCTGGCCGCCAAGCTGCTATGGCCGGGAGAACTCTTCGCAGGCCAGGTCTTGACCGCAAAACTGACTGCGAAACTGGCCGGAAAGGCCCGCGGCACGGCAGTCACGGCTTCAGGGCATGAGCTGCTGGTGGATCATCTGCCCAGCGCCATCACCGAAGGCGAGAATCTCTCGATCACTGTCACACGCGCCGCCATCGCCGAGAAAGGGCGCTGGAAGCGCGCTCAGGGCCGCGCCAGCGACGCAGACGAAGGCGCCCAATGGTTGGCGGGTGCCCAGGTGCGCCGCGGCTTTGCCAGCGAAATTTGGGAAGACATCTGGCAAGCCGCCGCTTCGGGCGAACTGCCTTTCGCAGGCGGCGCGCTGGTGTTCAGCGTCACCCCGGCGATGACGCTGATCGATGTGGATGGAACGGGCGATCCCAAGTCGCTGGCGCTGGCCGCTGTGCCCGTCATTGCGAACTGGCTATGCCTGTTTGACCTAGGCGGGAATATCGGGATCGATTTCCCGACGATTGAGGCGAAGGCCGACCGCCGCTGTGTGGACGATGCGCTTGGCGATGCGCTTGCTGATTGGCCGCATGAGCGCACGGCGATGAACGGCTTCGGCTTTGTCCAGATCGTCGCGCGGCTTGAGGGGCCATCGCTGCTCCACCGGTTTGCCACTTCTCGCCCCGGCCTGTGCGCGCGCTACGCATTGCGCGTCGCGGAACGCGCCACGGGCAGCGGCCCGGTCCTGCTGCTTCGTGTCCATCCCGCGCTGAGGGCCAAGCTGAAGCCTGAATGGATCGAAGAGCTCGCTCGCCGGACGGGGCGAGAAGTGCGGATCGAGACCGACCCGGCTCTTGCGCTCGAAGCGCCGAGCGCTCAGATATTGAACTTATGACAAGAAGCGCCGCCAAGCCTTGCCCCATCTGCGCGAAGCCGCGCGTGCCCGAGTTTACCCCGTTCTGTTCGCAGCGCTGCAAGGACCGCGATCTCGCGCGTTGGTTCGGGGATGGATACGCGGTCCCAGGTCCTCCGGCGAGCCCCGAAGAGATCGCAAGCGCGAATTGGCCCGAGCAGGATTGATCCGGTGCACCCCTGCTCGCTTCTCGCCACACACGCCTGACACCGATTTACCTCTTGCCAATCGGGTGCGGCTTCGTCATAGGCGCGCTCTCATTTGCTCGCCGGTGGCTCTGCATGACCACCGCCGCCGCAGCGGATGCCCGGGTAGCTCAGGGGTAGAGCAGCGGATTGAAAATCCGCGTGTCGGTGGTTCGATTCCGCCCCCGGGCACCATCCGTTGCCGCCACTCAAGCCCCAAGGGGTTGCCAACGCATGTCGCGTCGCCGTCAGATCTACGAAGGGAAGGCCAAGATCCTCTACGAGGGTCCCGAACCCGGCACGCTGATCCAGTATTTCAAGGACGATGCGACCGCGAACAACGCGGAAAAGCGCGGTACGATCAACGGCAAGGGTGTGATTAACAACCGCATCAGCGAGCACGTTTTTACGCGGCTTTCGCATATCGGGATACCCACCCACTTCATCCGCCGTCTGAACATGCGCGAGCAATTGGTGCGACAGGTCGAGATTATCCCGCTCGAAGTGGTGCTGCGCAACGTTGCCGCCGGATCGCTTTCGAAACGGCTCGGCATCGAGGAAGGCGAACCGCTGCCGCACACTTTGATCGAGTATTACTACAAGGATGACGCGCTGGGCGACCCGATGGTCGCGGAAGAACACATTGCGTGCTTCAACTGGGCAAGCCACGAAGAGATGCACGACATTTCATCGATGGCGATCCGCATCAATGATTTCCTTGTCGGCATGTTTGCAGGGATCAACATTCGCCTGGTGGATTTCAAGCTGGAATTCGGGCGGCTTTACGATGGGGACTACAGCCGCGTGATCCTGGCCGACGAAATCAGCCCGGATGGGTGCCGCCTTTGGGACATGGCGACCGGCGAGAAACTGGATAAGGACCGCTTCCGGCGCGATATGGGCGGTGAAGAAGAGGCGTATCGCGAAGTTGCCCGACGCCTTGGCCTCTTGCAGGGCGAGGACAACCAGCCGGGCGAAGTGCTCGATCTCTCGAGCCACCGCTCGCGCCTGCGTGGCACTCCTCCCAAAAAGTGATCGGCGCGCCCCGCGACGCTTCGCCACAAACCGAGCTCTGGCTTACGCCGACCTTTCGGGTTAGTCTTGTTTGATTTCTCAACGCTTTGCGACCCTGTGGAGCCGCCTTCATGTCCCTTCGCCCCTCGATCGCCGCTGCGCTTGCGCTGAGCGTGGCTGCGCCGATCGCGTTTGCATCTACGCTGAACGCGCAGCCCAGCGAAGCCCAAGACGCTTCTTCTGTGCCAATCGCGCCTACGCCAGAGTGGGCGAGCGATTCCGAACCGCTTCCCGTTCCCGAGGACGCACAAGGGCTAATCTTTGTGCGGCGGCAAGACACCATTGCGCGCCTGACCGAGACCGGAGCACGCTCCTATCAGAGCCAGCTCTTTCGGCTTCTTCAGCCACAGGCCTTGCAATTGGGCAATATCGCGTTCGCCTGGAACCCCGCTTCCGGTCCCGCGCAAGTGCATGCGGTCCGGATCCATCGGGGCAGCCGGGTCATCGATGTGCTCGAAAGCACCCAGTTCGAGATCCTGCGGCGGGAAGACCAGCTCGAACAGGCGATGCTTGATGGCAACCTGACAGCCTCTTTGCGCGTGCCGGATCTGCGCGTCGGGGACGATCTTGAGTTCGCCTACACCGTCCCTCTTCACGACCCGACCCTCAAGGAAGCCAGCCACGGGCTCCTGTTCCTCGCTGACGCGCCGCCTTCGGGTCGCTTCCGGCTCGAATTGTCCTGGGAGGTTGGGCAGGAACCCGCGATCCAACTCACGGACGATCTGAAGGAAGTGGCCGAGCGGACCGACAACGCGATCACTGTGCGTTTTGACAACCCCGAGGCCATCGCGCCGCCGCGCAACGCTCCGCCGCGCTACTCCTGGGCACGGATCATCGAATATAGCGACTTTGCGACATGGGAAGCGGTCTCGAGGCGTTTTTTTGACCTGTTTGACGTAGCAACACAGCTCGATGCCAACTCCCCCTTGCGTGAAGAGGCGGCGTTCATAGCCTCCGAGAATGCGAGCAAACTGGCGCAGGCGCAGGCGGCGCTCAAGCTGGTCCAGCAGCAGGTCCGCTATGTCTATGTCGGTCTCAACGGCGGCAATTTTACCCCCGCCAGCGCCGATGAGACCTGGGAGCGGCGCTATGGCGACTGCAAAGGCAAGACGGCCATGCTGCTTGCCCTGCTGCGCGAACTGGAGATCGAGGCCGAGGCAGTGCTGGTTGCCAACACGATCCCAACCGATGGCCATCCGAACAGGCTCGCCAATCCCGGGCTTTTCGATCACGTTCTGGTGCGCGCGCGGATCGATGGCGAAGACTATTGGCTCGATGGGACTCTGCCCGCGGTGATCGAGGCGCGCGACGAGCCCTTCTTCAGATACCAATCGGTGCTGCCGCTCGCTTCCAACGGCAAGGCGCTGGAACGTTTGCCGGAGCGCCCCTTCGAGCTCCCGCAGCAAATGGGGATCGTCGATATCGATGCGCGCGCGGGCTTCGACGAGCCAGCGAAGAAAACCGAGATCATTGTCAGCCGCGGCCCATCGGCGCTCCAGGAATATTACAGCTTCTCCGCAGTGACCGATAACCAACTCGAAGCGGCGTTCCGTAGCGAGCTTGTCGGCAACCGCGAATGGGATTCGATCGACAAGGTCGCCTACCGGTTCGACAAGGAAACACAGGCCAGTGTCCTTGAAATCGTAGGCACCGGACCTGTCGATTGGGAAGCCGAAGAAGACGGCACCTACACTTTCCGCTTGCCCGGAGGCGGGTTCAACCCGCCCGATCGCCGCCAGCGCGCCGAAGGGGACCTTAGCGAAACGCCCTATTGGCAATCGCCGCAATATTCATGCTTTGCGACCACAGTCCGCCTCCCTGAGGAGACCGAGCTCGAAAAGTGGAGTTTCAACACCGTCTTCGACACGATGCTGTTCGGACGGGTCTTCTATCGCGCAATGGAAAAGCGCAACGACCGGACCATCCGCATGGTTCGCGCAAGCCGGACGGAAACGACAGAGATCACCCCCAAGCGGGCAGCGCGCGATAATGAACGGCTTGCCAATTTCGATAACTCGATGGCGGTGATCGGCTATTATCCAAGAGAGGAAACCGACACCTGGAACGGGACCGGGCCTGTGCCAGCGACGGATGAGGTGGATTGGACCGGACAAAACCCTCCGTGCCTTCCTGCGGATATGCTGAAGAAGTGAAGCGCGGCGTGGGGGCCTTTGTGCTCTTTCATGCGTTACATCGGCATTACGTTGCGCGCCCAAAATGCGACAAGCGCCTTTAGGAGAGTAAAAGCCGCCCCATGATCACCCGCATCCACCTGCTTGTCGCAAGCCTGTTCCTGGCTCTCTCCAATTCCGTCCTTGTACACTCACTTGCCGCTCAGAATCACCCGGACGTGGAAGCGCGCGCGGAGCGCGCCGAGCCGACATGGGCCTTCGAGACGAGCGATATCGAGGTCGATCCCGGATACACCTTTGGCGAACTCGATAACGGAATGCGCTACATACTGCGCCAGAACGCGACGCCCGAAGGCACCGCTCTGGTGCGCATGCGGATCGGCAGCGGATCGCTGGAGGAGACCGACACCGAGCGTGGTCTCGCGCACTATCTTGAGCATATGGCCTTCAACGGATCAACGGGCATTCCCGAAGGCGAGATGATCAAGCTTCTGGAGCGCAAAGGTCTGGCGTTCGGGGCCGATACCAATGCGGGCACCGGCCTTGATTCGGTGACCTACATGCTCAACCTGCCGCGCAACGATGAAGACCTGCTTGACACCGCGCTCATGCTGATGCGCGAAACCGCGAGCGAGCTTACCATTGCCGAAGACGCGGTGGAGCGTGAACGCGGCGTTATCCTTGCCGAGCGGCGCGACCGGCGCAATTACCAGCAGCGCGCTCAAGAAGACGGTTTCGAATTCTACGCGCCCGAGGCCCGGTTTGCCGAGCGCTTGCCGATCGGCACGCTCGACGTGATCGAGAGCGCCAGTTCCGAGACGATCCGCGCCCTCTACGAGCGTACCTATGTGCCGGACAACACGGTGATAGTCATCGTCGGCGATTACCCGGTCGAGATGATGGAAGCCAAGCTGCGCGAACGGTTTGCAAGCTGGACGGGCCCTTCCGCTCCCGAAGAGCCCGTCACGGGCCCGGTCGATATCACGCAAAAAGGCCTAACGGATATCTACACCGATCCTTCGCTTTCAGAGAGCGTTTCGATCGTCCAGTTCGGCGAATGGCGCGATGAACCGGACACGATCGCAAACCGCAAGCGGGCCACGCTGCGCGGGATCGGATACGCGATCGTCAATCGTCGCCTTGCCCGTCTTGCACGGGCCGAAGACGCGCCTTTCCGGGGCGCAAACTTCAGCCAGGGCAACTTCTTCGAAGACGCGCGGACGACGGGGATCAATGTGGCGAGCGTCGATGGCGCCTGGCGCGAGGGCGTGCTGGCCGCCGTCCAGGTCTATAATGAAGCGCTGACCTATGGCTTCACGCAGGCCGAGGTGGACGAGCAACTCGCCCGCCGACGTTCAGCCCTCGAAAACGCGGTAAAGGCAAAAGACACGCGCAACAACGCGGCCTTTGTCGGCGCAGCGCTGTCGCTTGTGGGCGATGAGATTGTTCCCACCACGCCGGAGCACCGCCTTGAACTGTTCGAGACCTTTGCGCCCGAGATCACGCCGAAAAGCGTGTATGCCGCTTTCAAGGAGCACGTCATACGGCTTGACGATCCGTTGATCCGTTTTCAGGGGCGCGAGGCGCCCGAGGGCGGCGAAGACGCGCTGCGCTCAGCCTTTCGTGCAGGGATGGCTTTGCCGATCACGCCGCCGACCGATAACGGGTCTACTCAGTTTGCCTACACCGACTTCGGAAAGCCCGGCGCTATCGTCACGGACACGGCCGAGGAGCAGCTCGGTATCCGGCAGGTCGTCTTCGACAACGCTGTTCGATTGAATCTCAAGACAACAGACATTCGCGAAGACCGTATCAGTGTGAGCGTGTCGATCGATGGCGGCAATCTGATGAGCACAAGGGAGGACCCGCTCGCGGTCTATCTGGCGAGCTCTCTGTCCGCAGGGGGGCTGGGGGCGCACAGTGTCGATGAACTCTCGACCATTCTGGCCGGTCGCAGCGTCGGTTTCGGTCTGGCATCCAACGCCGACAGCTTCGTGATGTCGGCGACCACAACCCCGCGCGATCTTGACCTGCAAATGCAATTGTTCGCCGCTTTGTTGACCGATCCAGGCTATCGGGCCGAGGGCGTCGAACAGTTCCGGAAAGGGATCAAGAACTTCTTCGAGACGCTCCGTTCGACCCCCAGCCGAGCCCTCAGCGCTGTGCAGGGCCGCGAGCTGTCGGACGCCGATCCGCGCTTCACACTGCAACCCCAGGACGCGTTCAAGGCGCTCGACTACGATGGCCTGGAAGCGGTCATCGGCGACCGACTGGCCAACGGTGCAATCGAAATCGCGATTGTGGGCGACGTCGAGGAAGACGCCGCGATCGCCGCCGTTGCTTCGACCTTTGGCGCGCTTCCCGAACGCGAAAATGCATTCCGGCCGCGCGACGAGGCGCGCAGCCGCGGCTTTACCCAGGATCGATCAACCCGCGTCATCGAGCACGACGGCGAAGCCGATCAGGCGCTCTTGCGGATGTTCTGGCCCGCGACCGACGACACCGATTTCGAAGAGACAGTACGCCTGCAGATGCTGGGGCGCGTGCTGCAGTTGGAGCTTATCGACCGCATCCGCGAAGAGCTTGGCCAGGCATACTCCCCCGGCGCCAGTGTCAACCTAAGCCACCATTATCGTGATTACGGTACAATCCTGATTAATGTAGCGCTTGAGGACAGCCAGATCGAGGAAGCGCGCGCTGCAATTGCTGCCATGCTGGCCGACCTGGCGGGCGACGCCATCACCGAAGATCTGCTCGAACGCGCCCGCAAGCCCCTGCTGGAAAAGCATGAGAACGCTCTGAAAGGTCTGGGCGGGTACGCCGCCCTCACCGCGCGCGCTCAGAGCGAGCCTGAGCGAATTGATCGCTATTTCGCCTATCCCGATACGCTCAAGGCGGTCAGCGTCGAGGACGTGCGAGCGGCGGCGGCTCAATACCTGAAGCCAGAGGCCGCAGTGACTTTCATCGTTGCACCCAGCGAGGCTGCAAAGGCCAAAGCGACTGCCGAGTTCGCTGAGGCGGGAGGCCGCGAATAGCACGCGCCTGAAGGCCAAAGGAAAGGGCTGGCAGGTCGCCTCCCGCCAGCCCTTGTCTTGCAACGCGGGCGCGCCTCACAACAGGTGAGGCGAGCCCCGTCTTTTCGACTTAGTAATTAAAGCCGACCGACACGCCGATCACGCGCGGATCGTTCACAAACGCTGTGTTGTTGTTGAAGTCAATGACACCGAGCACGTTGTCTTCATTGGTGATATTGCGAGCAAACACAGCGATTTCGTACTCACCGTCATTGCCGCGGTACCCGACGCGCAAGCCGCCTTCGATGCGGCTGTCGGCGTTGAATTCCTGGCTCTCGTAAAGCAGGAAGTTGGTGTCGCCCAGATAGACCCAGTCGGTGAAGATGAAGAACGCATCGTTGTCGCCAACCGGGATCGTGTAGCTCGCGGTGAAGTCGCCGCTCCACTCGGGCGCGTTGGGGAACGGGTTGCCGTCGACCAACGCCCGCGTGACGCCATCGATCTCGACCGTCGGATCGGTCACGGTGCACTGAGCGCAAACGCCAACCGCCAGGCTGTCATCCTTGATCTCGGTGTTGTTGTACGCAACGCCCAGCGTGAAGAGCAGTTCAGGTGTCAACTGGAAAGCAGTGTCGAGCTCGAAGCCATAGGCCTCGCCCTCATTGGCGTTGATCAGCTGGACGAGGTTTGCCTCTCCGCCCACCGCGGTGAACTGGGGATCTTCAACAGTGTAGTAGAACACCGCGCCGTTGATGCGAATGGCGTTGTCGGCCAGCTCGCTCTTGAAGCCGACTTCATAGCTGGTGATGTTCTCCGATTCAGCGACGCTTGGCGCGCTGAAGAATGCGACATCGCGGCCCTGGATCGTCGGCGCGCGGAACGCGTTGGCGACGCGGGCGTAAAGGCTGGTGTCCGCAGACACATCGGCGAACAGACTGATATCCCAGTCTACATTATCATCCTGCACCGAAACGGGCTGCGGCGGGGCGCCTTCGACAACGATGAAATCCTTTTCATCGTCGGTGTAGCGCAGGCCGCCCGTCACCCGGAGTATCTCGTTAAGCTGGTAAGACACCTGGCCGAAAGCAGCCCACGCATCGTTGGTGTGATTGACCGTGACGGGCGGCGGGAAATCGAACCCCACTGTTGTGACGTCGAAATCGCTGCTGAAGTAGAACCCGCCAATCTGCCAGCTCAACGGCCCTTCACCGTTCGAAGCGAGGCGCACTTCCTGCGTGTACTGCTCCAGATCGATCGAGTCCTGCGTGTCGGACGGGAACGGGATGAAGCCAGGGCCCGTCACCAGGTTGCCACCGTCGACATCCCCGCGTGAAAAGCCATCGCTTTCCCAATAGCTGGTAATCGAGGTGAGCGTTGCGCCCTCAAATTCATAGCTCAGATTGAGAGTTGCGCCGAGTTGCTGGTATTCCGAAGGGTTGCCACCACCCGCGTCGAAAGAAACCGCGCCACGGTCGTAGTTTTCGTTGAGATTGTTATTCCCCGGCCCGAGCACGTTGGCACGAAAGATGGTCGAAGTGCCATCGAGATCGCGGAAATTGACCGATGCGAGCGCCTTGAACCGGTTGCTTTCGTCCGGCGTCAGCATCAGCTGACCGCGAATGGCAATATCGGTGAAGCCGCCCAGAACGTCTTGCTCGCCGGTGAAATCGTTGTCGATCCAGTCGCCGCGGCGCTGAAACTGGGTCGAGACTCGAAACGCGAGCGTCTCTTCGACGATACCACCGCCCATAGCGGCGTTTGCGGTGATCGTGTCAAACGAGCCGAAGCTCAGGCCCAGTTGGACGTCATCCTCAAAGCTTGGTTTGATGCTGTCGATCTTGACAATACCCGCCGGCGTGTTGCGACCAAACAGCGTGCCCTGCGGGCCGCGCAGCACCTCAACCCGCTCCACATCAAAGATCGGGAAGGATTTGAGCGTGACGTTTTCAAGCACGACTTCGTCCAGCAGAACCGAAACGGGCTGCGAGGCGGCTAGGTCAAAATCGGTGTTGCCAAGGCCGCGAATGTAAAAGCGCGGCGCAACGCGACCGTTCGAGCTTTCGACATTGAGGCCAGGGACCGAACCGGCGAGCGCGGTAATGTCACCCGCGGCTGAGAACACCGCGTCAATCCGACCCTCGTCAAGAATCTCTGCGGAGACCGGCACATCCTGCAGGTTTTCTTCGCGGCGGTTGGCCGTAACGATGATCGACGGAAGCTTTCCATCGTCGGCTTCAGCGGTTTCGGTGTCCTGCGCAGCGGCGGGAGCGGCGAATGCAAAAGCCGCGGCGGTGATTGCGGTGGTGCTCGTCCAGAGCGCATGGACGATAGACAGACGATTCGACATGACACAGGCCCCTGGTTTTTACGCGATGAGAAAAGGCGCGGCGCAGGCGCTGCCAGAATTCGGCGATTCTTGCGAGGCGCAAGCCGGGCCCCCGCGCGTGAAGGGGACGCTCTCGTGACGATCTGGCGCGCAATGTGGCAGTTCGGTGACACTTTTAAGCCTGCAAGACGTTGTTCCCACGCCAGCGCGCCGAGTAAAACTGTCTCAAGGCAGGGTGCGCGCGAGAGAAAAGCGCGCTAAGGGCGCTCGCGAACAAACCCGCGCTCATCCGCAGGCGCTCGACCAAGAAGGCCCCTCGCCCATGAAAGTTCGCATCCATGTCCGCCTCAAGCCCGGCGTCCTCGATCCGCAGGGGCGCGCGGTTCACCACGCGCTGGAAGGACTGGGCTTTGAAGGGGTCGAGGATGTGCGTATCGGTCGGCTAATCGAAATGGATGTGGCGCAAGGAACCTCGCTAAGCGCACTCACAAACATGTGCGAAAAGCTTCTCGCCAACACGGTGATCGAGGATTTCGCCATCGAAACGCTCTCTGAGGAGACCGCCTGATGGCCTTTAAAACGGCCGTCATCACCTTTCCGGGCTCGAATTGTGACCGCGACATGGCGGTGGCGATCGAGGCCGTCACGGGCAACGCGCCCACCCGTGTCTGGCACGGCGACGCGGATCTTCCCGCAGGCCTCGATTTCATCGCGCTGCCCGGGGGCTTTTCCTACGGTGACTATTTGCGCGCCGGGGCGATGGCCGCCAAGAGCCCGATCATGCGCGCCGTTGCCGCCGCCGCTGGACGAGGTGTTGCCGTGCTGGGTGTGTGCAACGGCTTCCAGGTGCTGTGCGAGAGCGGCCTTCTGCCCGGCGTTCTGATGCGCAACGCGGGCCAGCGTTTTCTCTGCCGCACGGTGGAACTGACGGTGGTGAACACGAGCTCGCCGTTCACCAGCGGCTTTGCCAGGGGCGAAACCCTTCGCGTTCCCATCGCGCATCATGACGGAAACTACTTCGCCGACGCAGCCACTCTGGAAGCGCTTGAGGCGGAGGACCGCATCGCCTTTCGCTACAGCGAGCCAGTAAACGGGTCGCAGCGCGATATTGCAGGGGTGCTGAGCGCCAATGGCCGGGTTCTCGGCATGATGCCGCATCCCGAGCGCGCCATGGCCCAGGCCGCGCATCCAAGCCTTGGCGGCGCGGACGGGCGCCGGCTGTTCGAGAACGTGGTCGAAAGCCTCGTTTCGGCTTAGACGATCGTAAGCGCTCAGGCGCGCTTCGCCTGGGGGGTATTGAACAGGCGCCGCGCCTCCTCGTTCGACATGGGCCGGCCAAAGTAGAAGCCCTGGATCTTGTCGCAGCCCAGATTGCGAATGAGCTCCGCTTCTTCCTCGCTTTCGACGCCTTCGGCCGTGGTCGTCATGTCGAGGCTTTTGGCCATGGCCACAACCGCGTTGATGATCGCCAGACTTTCGTTGCTGCCTTGCGAAGCGCCCTGGACAAAGGTGCGGTCGACCTTGATGGTCGAAAAACGCAGTTTGCGCAGGTAACCGAGCGAGGAATACCCGGTTCCGAAATCATCCAGCGCGACCGAGCAACCCAGCGCCATGGCCTGTTCCAGTGCGCTGCGCGCCACGGACGCGTCGCGCAGGAAGATACTCTCGGTGACTTCGATCTCGAGGCGGTCGGGGCGCAGGCCTGTCGCCGCCAGAACATCGACCACGTCCTGATGGAAGTCCGGTTCGAGCAATTGCTCGGGTGACACGTTGACGTTGACCTTGATGTGCTCGGGCCAGGAGCGCGCCTCCATGCAGGCCTGACGCAGCACCCACTTGCCGATCGGAACAATCAGCCGGGTCTCCTCGGCGAGCGGAATGAACTTTCCCGGGCTTACGAAACCATGATCGGCGCTGTTCCAGCGCACCAACGCTTCGAAGCTCACAATGCTTTCGCTGCGCGCGTCAACCACGGGCTGATAGTGCAGCACCATTTCATCGCGTCCCAGCGCCTTGCGCAGCGAGACTTCGAGCTTGCGCCGCTCCTCGGCGGACGCGTGGAGAACCGGCTCGAACCGGCAGTGCTCACCCCCGCCCACATCCTTTGCGCGGTAAAGCGCCAGGTCAGCGTTGCGCATCAGTTCCTCAACGCTTTCGCCATCGCGCGGGCCGTAAGCGGAGCCGACGCTGGCACCGACGTAAAGCGTGTGCTGCTCAACCTGATAGGGCTCGGAAAGCGCCTCGATCACGCGGCGCGCCAATTTCTCGACCTGCTCGGCGTTGGTCGCCTCGCGGATCACGATCGCAAATTCATCTCCGCCCAGACGCCCGCAAATCGTGTTCTCATCCATCAGCATTTGCAGGCGCGAGGACACCTGAGCGAGCAGCTTGTCGCCGGTCAGGTGCCCAAGCGAATCGTTCACCGCCTTGAACCGGTCCAAGTCGACCATCAGCAACGCGCAGCGTGAGCGCCATTGCTCCGAGAACCGGAGCGCGTCGCCCAGAGCTTCGGTCAGCTGCAAGCGGTTGGGAAGCGAAGTGAGCGTGTCGAAACGCGCAAGGTAGGCGATTTTCTCATCGGATTGGCGGCGTTCGGTCACATCCGAACCCACACCCCGAAATCCGTAGAAGCGGCCGCGCTCGTCGCGCAGCGGTGTTCCGGAGAGCTCCCACCAGCGCGCTTCGCCTTTGATGGAAACCTGTACAACCAGATTTGCGAAGCTCTCTCGATCCTTCAGCTTGTTGGCAAGCTCGTGCAGGCTTTCGGGATACTGACCTTCATCCCAGCTGCGCCCGGTGATGCATTCAAGCAGAGGCTTCCCTTCGACCTCGCTCTGGATCGAATTGAGAGCAAACGCGAACCGCGGGCTGACGCCGCGCAGGCGGCGCGCTGTATCGACCTCCCAAAGCCAATCGGCCTCGTTCTCTTCGAACTCGCGCAGAAGGAGCGAGACGACCTCTTCCTTTTCGATGATGGCGTGTTGCGAAAGGCGGACCTCAAGATAGGTCTGGCCGGCCTGCACCGCGCCGAGCACCGTCGTAACCGTGAAGACCGCGCTGCCTGCGACCGCGAACCAGAGACCTTCCTGCGCCAGATACACGGCCACCGCAGCGCCAGAGACCGCTGCGTAGAGCGATGCGCCAAGCGGCGCGGACGTGCGAAAGTAGATAGCGCCCGAGGCAATGATCGCGATCACCATCAGCAAGGCGGTCAGGCTGGCGAACGAACCCAGGGGCCCAAAGATGAAGACCGCGGCGCCCCAAAGGGCGCCCGACAGCAGCGAAGTCAGCGACTGACGGTAGAACTCCCCCCGCGTGATCTTGCGCCGATCGACATCGGCGAGGGTTCGATCAAAACGCGCTCCGGCAACGTGCACCGCAGCCAGAGCTATGATCCAGGCGGCCAACCAGAGCGCGGGCGCGGTCTTCAGATAGATCTGCGCCACAAAGACGGCGAGGATGGCATGGGCAAAGACCCGAAAGAACGTGACGTCCGACAGCGCCGCGTACTGCATCCCGCGCAATTTCGCCCAATCGCTGTCGCTTTCGCCGGTCAGGCCAAGCACAGCGGCATAGGACAAACGGCTTGGCGCTTCCTGGACGGGTTGGGCGTGCGTATTCACACCTCGCACGGCTAGAGTGGAAAGGTTAGAACCCGGTAAAGCTCTGCGCGCCGGGCGATACGCGCTCGGACGGTTTGATTATCCCTTCAGAACAGGCGGGTTAACCGGTCGCAGCGACATGGTGTCTTGGCGCCTGGCGGGCACGCTTACGCCCACTGGAAGAAGGTCGATGGAACGATGTGAGCGCAAGGCTGGGTAACTTGCTCACTCGACCGTCACCGACTTCGCCAGATTGCGCGGTTGATCCACGTCGGTCCCTTTCACCAGCGCCACGTGGTAAGCGAGCAGTTGCACCGGAATGGCGTAGACGAGCGGCGCGATAAGCGGGTGGACCACGGGCATCTCGATTGTGGCCAAGCAGCCCTCGCCGGCCTGTTCAAGACCCGTCGCATCGGAAATGAGCACCACCTTGCCACCGCGCGCGCGCACCTCTTCCATGTTGGACACCGTTTTTTCAAACAGTGGCCCCGAAGGCGCGATCACCACCACCGGAACGTCGTCATCAATGAGCGCAATAGGCCCGTGCTTCATCTCGCCCGACGCATAGCCTTCGGCGTGTATGTAACTGATTTCCTTTAATTTCAACGCCCCTTCAAGCGCAAGCGGATAGTCCTGCCCTCGCCCCAGATAAAGCACGTCGCGCGCCGGCGCGATCAGCGGCGCCATCGCGGCGATATCGTCATCGTGATGCAGCGCCGCGTTCAGCGCAGCCGGGGCTTCGAGGAGATGGCCGACAATCTCCGCCTCAGCCTTGCGATCCAGCAGGCCCTTCTTGACCGCCATATGCGCCGCGAGCGCCGCAAGCACGGCGAGCTGGCAGGTAAACGCCTTGGTCGAGGCGACGCCGATCTCGGGTCCAGCGTGCGTCGGGAGCAAAAGGTCGGCTTCGCGCGCCATCGTGCTGGTGGGCACATTGACCACCACTGCGATGACCTGCCCTTCCGATTTGCAGTGGCGCAGCGCCGCAAGCGTGTCGGCTGTCTCGCCCGATTGCGAGATGAACAGCGCCAGACCGCCTTCTTCAAGAACCGGTTCGCGATAACGGAACTCGCTCGCCACATCGATATCGACCGGCACGCGGGCGAATTGTTCAAACCAGTACTTGGCCACCATGCCGGCGTAATACGACGTCCCACACGCAACGATGGTGAGCCGCCGGACATTCGAAATGTCGAAATCGAATTGCGGGAGCGCAACCGAGTTGTCCTCGCGTCGCAGATAGGAGCTCAGCGTTTGCGCCACCACGGTGGGCTGCTCGAAAATCTCCTTTTGCATGAAATGGCGATAATTGCCCTTCTCGACCGCCGCCGCCGAAGCGCCTGAAGGTTGCACCGCGCGTACGGTCTCGCGCCCCTGCGCGTCGAAGATTTGCGCGCTGCCGCGCCTGACGATCACCCAATCGCCCTCTTCGAGATAGGTAATGCGCTGCGTCAGCGGAGCGAGCGCGAGCGCGTCCGAACCCAGAAACATCTCGCCCCCGTTCTCGCTCGCGCCATGACCGACGACCAGCGGCGAGCCGAGCCGTGCGCCGATCAGCAAGTCGGGGTGCGCGCGAAAGGTGATCGCCAGCGCGAAGGCACCGCGCAGACGCGGAAGGACAGCGCGCACCGCATCCTGCGGGGTGTCGCCCGCTTCGATCCGGCTTGAGATCAGATGCGCCACCACTTCGCTGTCCGTCTCGCTCTCAAACGCGCGCCCTTCCCCGGCAAGCTCGGCGCGCAGTTCCTTGAAATTCTCGATGATGCCATTGTGTACGATGGCCACCTCGCTCGTTGCGTGCGGGTGCGCGTTCGAGGCTGTTGGCGCCCCGTGGGTTGCCCAGCGCGTGTGCGCAATGCCGATCACGCCGTCGGCCGGATCATCCCGCAAAACGCTGACAAGATTGGCCAGTTTACCCTCGGCGCGGCGGCGGACCAGCGCGCCATCGTGGATGACGCAGATGCCGGCGGAATCGTATCCGCGATACTCCATCCGGCGCAGCCCATCCACGAGCCGATCAGCGACCGCCGTGCCGCTTACAATCCCAATGATTCCGCACATTGTCTTGTGTTTGTCCCCCTGATCACGGACCCGCTGAAGCGCTCGTTAGCGGGCCTTTAGCCCGAAGGCGATGAATGTAGGGTTGAAGAATTCAAGAGAAGGGCGAACCGACGGACGCATTGCTGGTGTCAGTATCGTGACACAACACCTGTCTGGCTCATGGTTTACGTTTGATTAAATTCCCCCCGGTAACACCTCACGACAACGGCGCACAGCTTTCGCCTAACGGGGGCTTCGATCAAGTTACCATGACAAAGCTCATCATCCAAATTCCTTGCCTGAACGAGGCGGAGGTGCTTCCGGAAACTCTGGCCAAGCTGCCGCGTGTCTTGGAAGGCATTGATACTATTGAGTATTGTATCATTGATGATGGCAGTGCAGATGATACATCAGGGGTGGCGCGGCGGTGGGGAGTGCATCATATTGTGCGCCACCGCTGCAATCGGGGGCTTGCCGACGCCTTTCGGTCAGGCCTCGAAAAATGTCTTGCCGAAGGCGCCGACATTGTCGTCAATACCGACGCTGACGGCCAATATGAAGGCGCCGATATAGCCCGCATCGTTGCGCCGGTGGTTGCAGGCGAGGCGGACATTTGCATTGGTGATCGTTCGGTCGGTCATAACGCACATTTTGGGCGTGGAAAGCGGCTACTTCAGAGGCTCGGCAGCTATGTCGTGCGAACGCTGTCCGCCACCGATATAACCGACGCAGTTTCGGGTTTTCGCGCGATCAGCCGAGAGGCCGCGCAACGGATCAACATCACCACTGAGTTTAGTTACACGACCGACATGCTCATCCAGGCAGGACGTAAACGTCTTGCAATCACCTCTGTGCCAATCCGCACGCACGCCGCCACGCGACCGTCGCGACTGTTCACGTCAATCCCAAGCTTTATCCAGCAGACCGGAGTGACGATCCTGCGCGCTTACACGACGTTTAACGCGCTTCGTGTCTTCGCGGGGCTTGGACTGATGGCTATCTTGATCGGCCTTTTCCCAATTGGGCGCTTCCTCTGGTTTTTTGCAAACGGTGATGGCGGCGGGCATGTCCAGTCGCTCGTAATCGGTGGAGCTCTATTTACTGTTGGTGTCTTGGTGACCACGCTGGGCATTCTCGCCGATCTAATTGCTACCAACCGTAAGCTGCTCGAAGCCAGCCTGCTGAAGCTGCGCCAGCTAGAGGAAAGGCTTGACGCAGCCAAGGCGTCTACCTTGCCGGACGATGCGCACGAACACCTGTTCGAACGACAGGAAGCGACGCAATGAGCGTAGCGGTAGCGAACCCCAAAAGGACAAGTTCCGAAATCGTTTCCATACCGCACGTCATCCTCGTGGCGCTCGGGATCGTCGTCGGCCTGCAACTGCATCTGGTCTTCGTAAAGACCATCAACTGGGACGAACTATGGCACTACTCGCTTATCACTGCGTCAGTGCGTGGAGAGGAAGTCCAGTTTTTGCAGACACCCTTCGTGCCGTTGTTCAGCTGGGTGACACATCTGGCAATTCCGACGCTTGACCAGATCATATTTATACGCACCTTTATCCTTGTCTTTCAGGTCGTTACGGTCTGGGGGATCTATGTTGCCGCGCGGCGTTTCGCATCGGTCCATGTCTCCTTACTATGCGGCCTTACTTACCTCACCGCTGGCTACGCCTTTACGAATGGTTTTGCTCTGCGGGCCGATGTCATCGCGGCCGCACTGTTAATGAGCGCGCTCGCGCTTGGACTGCGTGGGCGCGTGAATCTGATCAATTGCGGTTTATTATTCGCTCTACTCGTGCTGGCCGTGTTGTCGACCATCAAATCAGTGCTGTGGGCGCCTTGTTTTCTCGGGGCAATCCTTCTCCGCAAAAGAGAACTCTCAATTCGCCCATCACGTGGCCTCAAAATCGCTGGAGCTGCGATAGTTTGCTTTGCCCTCTCTACCTTCTTCTTCATCTTTGGAGGAGAAACAGCGGATTATGTCTCCGAAACGCTTACTTCGTCTGCTCAAAGGATGTTCACCGCCGGGTTGTTCCCTCAGGGCCGCTACCTCCTCAAGCAAGTCCTACTCGCTCCCCTATTCGCCCTGCTAGTCATTGTTTTTATTGTTTGGCTGATAAGAGGCGAAGGAACGAAATCCACTAAACTGACCTTGGCGCTTTTGGCTGCCCCGCTGCTCTCGGTGGCCTTCTATCGCAACGCCTTTCCTTACTATTTCACGTTTCTTCTGCCTCCGGTTGCGATTGCGCTTGCTCCCGTGATTGAGCAGGTCGCGAAACGCTATGGGACGGTCGGGGTGTGCGCCATGCTGACGTTGAACGCGGTCGCTTTGTGGTTCGCAGAACCCCGCGAACCGCTCGGCGATCAGAGGCTCTTCCAACAACAATTGCGAGCCGTCTTTCCTGAGCCGGTCTACTTTATCGATGAGTGCGGTGTACTCGGCGATTACCCTCGGGCGGTGCTAGGCTTTGCATCGGGTTGGGCCCTTTCGGATTACCTTGCCGAAGGTAGACCACTTTACTCTCGCGCTCTTGAAGAGAACCCAGTTCCCCTCCTTATCAAGAACTCGCTCGCCCTACATAATGTGTTCGCGGCGGACCCAAAAGGGGATCGTCTGTTGCCTGAAGATGAGAAGACCCTTCGAAATAACTTCATTGAACATAGTGGGATGATCTATGTAGCGGGCAAGACTATCCCTGCACAAAGCAGCCTGGTGGACGAGTATGTTGCTGTGCCTGGTTTGTATAGCGTCGAGGTCAACGCCTTGACGATCGACGAAAAAGTCTATCCGGTCGGCACCCAGGTAAACCTCGAACGGGCGCGCTACTCGATCGTAAACTCAGGACAAGGGAGCGCGAGTTTGCGCTGGGCAAAGGCAGGAAAGCCCACAGCAAGCAACTTGACCGTCTCGGACCTGTTCACGGACTATTAGGCATGCAGAAGAGCATCAAAAACCAACTGGCAGCCAGCGAGTTCGCAAGCGTTCGCGACCGTTCAGCACAAACCAAGATCGCAGCGGGTAATCGCAAGCTTGATGAAGCGGTTGCCGTTCCAGGCCAATATCGCGTTGAACGCACGGGCCTTGTCGACGATGGCGAAGCTGTCCTCGCCGGAACCATCCTAGATCTCGATCGCGGAGGCTACGATTTCGCTCGTACCAGAGCGCAGGAGGTGACACTTCGCTGGGCCGCAGCGGGCGAGCCGGTGGCGAGCGAAACAGCTCTATCCGCTCTCCTTGCGGACTATTGATGATGACTGCGTTCGAAAATATCGGAAGTGAACTGGGCATGCCAAGAGTCAGCATCCTTCCACCCCTAGCACCGGGCGCAGCGATGCGTTGGGAGGCGGCGAGCACCATGCTTCCTGGCGCAGGTGCGAGCATCTTGGAAATAGGTTGCGGTCGGGGAGCCTTCGCGGCGCGAATGGCTGCTAGGGGTGCCCATGTCACCGCCCTAGAGCCTGACAAGACATCTTTCATGATTGCGCGGCGCCTAGAAGGCCCGAGCCTTGAAGTCCGCAACATTGGTGTTGAGGCTTTCCCCGAACTTCCTCGATTCGACTGTGTCTGCGCGTTCGAAGTTATTGAACATATAGAGGATGATGCAGCAGCTCTCAAAAAATGGGGCGAGAGGATTAAAGCCGGCGGCCAAATAGTTATCAGCGCGCCGGCATACCGTCATCGCTATGGCGCCTGGGACGAAATGGTAGGTCACTATCGCCGCTACGATGCGCAAGACCTCAGGTGTCTTTTAGAAGAGAGCGGCATGAAGGATGTAGAGATCACGCATTATGGTTTCCCCGTCGGACCACTTTTGGAGCATCTTCGCAATCGCATTGCAAAACGACGTCTTGCCGAGGTCGACGATGAGGTATTTGAAAAGCGTACAGCGTCGTCTGGTAGGATACTCCAACCGGAGGGGCCTTTGGGAGGGCTCATGAAATTGGTTAATCCAGTGCTTTGCGAGTTGAGCAAACGTTTTCCAGACCGCGGCGTCGGGTTGCTCGCGAGAGCGCGCGTACCGCGATGAGAAGCCGTGCGCCATGAGCGCCTACGACCGAAATCAAACGCCTCAAAGGACGTTGCTTACCGTGGTGAAAGCCGTCTTCTTGATTGTGGTTCTCATTGCTGCATGGACGGTCATCCGCTCCGATGTAAACGAACTGACGCGATTGCTCACAGGGGCGGATCCAGGTTTACTGGCGTTGGCGATGGCATTCGCAGCTTTGAATATCATACTTACCGCCTGTTCTTGGAGAATGCTGATAGCCGATCATCAGTCCGGCCCTGGCTGGATCGCGTCTGCTCGCATATTCTTCCCAGGGCAGTTAGGAAAATACCTGCCTGGCTCATTCTGGTCATTCCTAGCCTCTGCTGAACTCGCAAAAGCCGAAGGAATGGATCGGTCACTGGCTATCGCGACTATGCTTGTCGCAACGATGATTGGTTTCGGAAGTGGCTTTTTCATCGCTATCCCAACCTTGTATTCCCATGGTCAGAAAGTCGGGGTCGCCTGGGCGCCACTCATGTCGATAACGATCGTGGCTGCTCTTTTTCTTTGGGAGCCAGTTCGCCAAAGAGTTATGCGGGTCGCAAATATCGGCTTCACGGTCAGTTTTTGGTCAGTTTTTGGATCAATCTTGCTGGCTTTAATAGCGTGGATGGCCGCAGGCACTCACCTGGTCTTCATAGCGAGCGCGCTCGGCGCTGATCCGGGCGGTCTCTCGATCCTACAAGGGGCTGGAATTTATGCTCTGGCATGGTGTGCAGGCTTTTTAGTCTTCATCGCACCTGCTGGTTTCGGTGCGAGAGAAGGCACAATGATCGTCTTGCTGACACTGATACTTCCTTCCAGCCAAGCGTTGGCGATAGCGCTCTTGTCTCGCGCAGGCATGACGGCTTCCGATTTCCTCCTTGGCGGTGCCTTTCTCTTCAATCGCCCGCAGACAGCCGTTCAAGGAGAGTAACGACACCCGCATCGGGGGTAAGCCCGGACACAAATGCAGGGGTTACCTCGATGTTTGAAAGCATCTCTGCGACTGCTCGCGCCAGAGCCTTCGGGTTATCCTCTGGCACAGTCTTTACCATCTCAGGAAAATCTCGGGCAAGGAGATCGACCGCGGGGCTTGCGCGGGTAATAACTGGCTTGCCCATCGCTGCCTGCTGGAAAAGCTTATTCGGAATCACGCGCGCGGCCTTTTCCGATGCGCCGAACACGCCAAGGCAGATCCGCGCCTTGGCAATAACGCTCGGCAATTTCTCATAATCGACCCATTTGATCCAGGTCAGTTGCCTGGCGAGCGCCTCGCCGCCATCGGCCAGTGCCTGCTCGACAAGCGGCTCCAACTGGCCGCGCCCGATTATAATCCAGCGCGCATCCGGCCCCTCATATTCACGCGCGGCCCTGATGATCGTCGGGACACCGTGCAGCGGGATAAGCTGACCATAGAAAAGCACGATCGGCCGTTCGTCGTTTTCGAGTATATCGTCGACGGGGAGAAGCTTGCGATCGGTCGTGAACAGCGGCTCCGCTCCTACGAGGACGGTCATAAACCGGCCTGGATCGATTCCAAACTCATCCGAAAAATACTCGCCATGGCTGTCGGTATCGACAATGATGATATCAGCGAGGCTCAAAGCCGCCTTTTCGAACCACCAGATCAGCCGGGAAACCACCCCCTCACCAATCAGCCCTCGGTCGCCCACGATCGTGTCATGGATTGGCAGGAAGGCATCAAGGATCAAGCGCCGCCCCAGCAGCCGTGCGATCGGGGCGATCAGGATAATCTCGAGAATACCAGGATAAGGCAACAGCACTGCTCCTCCCCGACCGCTTTGGATCAGGCGCAGCAACGCCCCAGGGTAGCGCAACGCCATGCGGAAAAGCACTTTAGCCAAACTCATGCGCGAAGGCACGCTGGTTTGCGGCACAAACTCCCAGGCCCGAACCAAGATATCATCTTGCAATGCCCCGGCGCGCCTGATCGCGTCGACGAGCAAGCGCACGCGCGGCTTACGAACGTCATACGCGCCAAAAACGACAATGCGGGATTTCTGGACAGTCACGCTGCCTTGCTTATGGGACCAAACGGTCAACGTGCAATATGGGTTGGAGGAAAGCGCAAGGGTGAGATGCCTTTCCTTAGCAGATTGGCGCTAAACGTACCCTATATCGGCGGCGGCCCTATCCTTCGCAAGCGCGGTGAACGCAGGTTTTTGCGCCCTCGACAGGGCTCTGGGTCGCACTACGGCGAGGACGCTGGCTATCAGCTTGCTCGCCGCGCTGCAATATGCCCTCATCTGGACCCACCAGCCCTGGCGGGATGAATACCAGGCTCTTCTTCTCGAGCGCGACGCCTCTTTGCAAGCGTAGCTCTTGGCCGGGCTTCGCTATTAAGGGCATCCTCCTGCCTGGTGCTGGTTGCTTCAGACATTGAGCGCGGTATTGCCGATGGCCTGGGTGCTACCCGCAGCCGCGACCGTGTGCGCTGTCGTGGATCAAGTGGCCATCCTGTTTGCCTCGCCGTTTTCATGCCGCACAACGCTTGGCGTGGCTCTCGTCCTTCTGGCACTCGGCGCCCGGCGTACCCAATGGGTGTGGCTTGCCGGCTCCGGCTTTTGCGGAATGGACCGCGCTGCCCGCGCCCTGCATGTTCAGCGCCCGCAAGGCCACGGCCATGCAGTCAGACGTGGTTTCATGGTTCCTGAAAATGGACAGCCTGCCGATGCCATTTCAGGGTGGTATCTCGCCGCAATGGAAGACGCTGGTTAAGCCGATCGCGGAGTTTGCCTGGTTTGCTGTGGTGCATCTGTGATGGCACCTGACGACCGGTTTTTCCTGGCATCGCCTGCTGATCTCCGGCTTTTCTTGGTTTCACCTTTGCTTTCACCCTTGGCGTCTATCCAATCGGGCTTCGGCACATGATGCTGGCCTGTTTGCTTCTCCTCGCGTCCCACGCCGCTGTGCCCGAAGGCTTTAGCGGGATCGACCATCGGCTCTACGTGATTGGCCGCAAAGCCTCGGAAAAACCGCGCGAACTTCCCCCTTTGCCACCCGGTAAGAGGCACGCGGCTCGAAAGCACACCTTAGGGAAAAAATAAGCTTTCCCGCATATTCACCATTCTTCGAGAGGTGCCATTCGCCAAAAGGCGTTTGAGGTGCTGCGGACGATATATTGAAGCCTGGGGGCTTGGCATGAGTGCATTCGGGAAAAAGGGTAACGCTGGTGGAGTGAAGCCGGGCGGCAGGCCCGCTTTCGGCGTAGCCCGTCCGATGAAGAGCAGCGGTCGAGCCTCTGATCAGACCAAAGGCGGCGAACAGTTCCCCCCGCTTCCCGGCGAGGGCGACGAGCCCAAGCCGTCCGCCGCGCCAGCCGCATCCGCCGCCCCTGCGGCTCCGGCCAAGGGCAGCACCGCCGATGCGATGGATCGTCTCGCCGAACGCGCTGCCGCCGTGCAGGCCGCAAGCGGCGCGCCGGAAGGGTTCGAAGCGAGCGTTCACAAGATCAAGGAACAGGTGCTGCCGCGCCTGCTCGAACGCGTCGATCCCGAAGCCGCCGCGACCCTCTCCAAGGAAGAGCTGAGCGAAGAATTCCGTCCGATCATCATGGAGGTGCTGGCCGAACTGAAGGTCACGCTTAACCGCCGCGAACAGTTCGCGCTTGAAAAGGTTCTGATCGATGAACTGCTCGGCTTTGGTCCGCTCGAAGAGCTGCTGAACGATCCGGACGTCTCCGACATCATGGTCAACGGCCCGGACCAGACCTACATCGAAAAGAAGGGCAAGCTCGTCATCGCGCCGATCCGGTTCCGCGACGAACAGCACCTCTTCCAGATCGCGCAGCGCATCGTGAACCAGGTCGGCCGCCGCGTTGACCAGACAACGCCGCTGGCGGACGCCCGATTGAAAGACGGCTCGCGTGTCAACGTCATCGTGCCGCCGCTTTCGCTGCGCGGCACCGCGATCTCCATTCGTAAGTTCTCCGAGAAGCCGATCACCTTGGACATGCTCAAGGAATTCGGCTCTATGTCCGACAAGATGTGCACCGCGCTGAAGATCGCGGGCGCGTGCCGGATGAACATCGTTATTTCGGGCGGTACGGGTTCGGGTAAGACCACCATGCTCAACGCCCTGTCGAAGATGATCGACCCGGGCGAGCGCGTGCTGACGATTGAGGACGCCGCCGAATTGCGCTTGCAACAGCCGCACTGGCTGCCGCTCGAAACGCGCCCCCCCAACCTTGAAGGCCAGGGCGCGATCACCATCGGCGACCTTGTGAAGAACGCCCTGCGTATGCGTCCGGACCGGATCATCCTGGGTGAGATTCGCGGCGCGGAATGTTTCGACCTTCTCGCCGCCATGAACACCGGCCACGATGGCTCGATGTGTACGCTCCACGCCAACTCCCCGCGTGAGTGCCTGGGCCGTATGGAAAACATGATCCTGATGGGCGACATCAAGATCCCGAAAGAAGCGATCTCGCGTCAGATCGCGGAATCGGTCGACCTTATCGTGCAGGTCAAGCGCCTGCGCGACGGTTCGCGTCGCACCACCAACATCACCGAAGTGATCGGGATGGAAGGCGAGGTCATCGTCACGCAGGAACTCTTCAAGTTCGAATATCTCGACGAGAGCGAAGACGGGAAGATTCTCGGCGAATTCCGCTCATCGGGCCTGCGTCCCTACACGCTGGAAAAAGCGCGGCAATTCGGGTTCGACCAGGCGTATCTGGAGGCGTGCCTCTAACCCCGTGCGCGCCCCCCCGGCGAAGGCGTGGAGTTGAGAAAGCCAAACGCTACCCTTGCAACAGGCTCGCGCCTTCGTGGAGGCTCGCGGCCTTTTTCGCGCGGTGACAGCGAAATTGACGAAGGTGACACCCTGTCACCCGCGTTTTTTGATCAACTATCTATATAATTCATCTACTTATGCCAGAAAAGGCTAAGTTGACACTTATCCAACATGGTTTGGCGCCGATTTGGGCTTCGATTGTCAAAGAACACCAGCGTTTCTGCCATTTTCAGGGTGGTGTAGGAAAGAGCACCTGATCCTTCCCTCGCATCTCTGCGGGACGACTGGGAGATCAGCTCACGAACTGCCAAGCACACCCGGCAGGCCCATCGCCAGACAGCCACCGCCAATCATCGCGCACATCAGGAAAATCGGCGTCCAGGGAACCCAGCCCACTTTCTCAAGCCGGTCGACCGAGCGATTGCGCCCCCGGCGCCATTCCATCAGCCCGCAAAAGGCCGCCATAATCCAGAACAAGGCCCCGATCACGGCGACCTGAACCGCATCGCTCGCGAGCGCCAATTGGGTAAGTGCATCCATCGCGAACGGATTTAGGCGCGCCGGGCGCTTGCGCAATCCCTGCTTGTGCGCCAAGCGCTGAGCGCAGATGGATGGATCGATCGCTCGCCCCCGCCCGTTTCTTGCGCTCGGCGTCCGTCTTATCGCCGCCTTTGCGCTCGCCACCATGGGCATGCTCGTCAAGCTGTCGGGTGAACGCGGCGCTCATCTGGTTGAACTGATCTTCTGGCGCCAGGCGATCACTTTCGTCGTGTTGTGCGCAGGGCTCGCGCTGTTCGGCCGGTTTGCGCTGGTCCGCACGCACCGCCTGCGGGCGCATGGCGCGCGCGCCGCCCTGGGTCTTGTTGGGATGGTCTTCACCTACGGATCGGTGCTGCTTCTGCCGTTGGCCGTGGCCACCACTCTGGGCTTCACGGCCCCCTTTTTCGCTGTCGTGATAGCCGTCCTGTTCTTTCGCGAGCGGATCGGACGGTTCCGCAGCCTCGCAGTCGTGTTCGGCTTCGCAGGCGTCTTCATCGTGATGCAGCCAGCCGGGGCGAGCGCGGATGTTACGCGCGCCGGCATCGCCGTCGCTCTGGGGGCGGCTTTCCTGGTGGCGGTGATCAGCTTTCAAATTCAGGATCTCAACAAGTCCGAAAGCCCTTGGGGGATCGTGTTCTGGTTCACGGCTTTGAGCCTGCCCGCGCTGACGATTGTTTTTCCGTTTTTCATCGGTCCGCATGACTGGATCACCTGGAGCCTGATCCTCGCCACGGCTGTCACCGGCGGCGTGGTGCAGATCCTGCTCACGATGTCGCTGCGGTTCGGCTCAGCCGCCGTCATCCTGCTGATGGATTACACCGCGCTGTTATGGGCCAGCGCCTACGGATATTACGTGTTCGACCGCGCGCCACCGGGGAGCCTGTGGATCGGAGCCCCCTTGATTATCGGCGCCGGGGCGCTCATCGCATATAGAGAACGTCTGCTCGCACTCGAAGCGCAAGCGGCAGCCAAGTCGGAGTAATCGCGCGCCATGACACAAAACCTTACAAAGACCCGCCCTCTCGTCAGCGCCGCCATGCTCGCTGTGCTGCTGATCACCACCAGCGCCTGCAACACTGTCAAAGGGTTGGGCGACGATATCAAATCGGTCGGCGAAGCGGGCGAAGAAGCCATCAACTAAGCGCGGCAAGCGCGCGCTCAGGGGCGGCGATAGACCAGCGTCAGATTGTTCGCCGGCATGGCGCGGCGTGCGCTGCGGGCGAGGCCCTGGCGTTCCGCGAGCGCGTCCATCGCTTCAACAGTGCGGATGCCCCATTGCGCATTACGGTCTCTTAGCCCTGCGTCAAAGGCGAGGTTGGAGCGCGCAGCTTCGATCCCCTGCTCAAAAAACGGGCCATAAAGGACCAAAGGGCTTCCGGCGGTGCTCAAGATTCGGGCGGCGCCTGCGAACAGCCCCTCGGTCGCTTCCCACGGGCTGATATGGACCATGTTGCAGCACACGATTGCATCGGCCTGCGCCACCGGCCAATCGGGCGCTGAGGCATCGAGTTCGAGCGGCGCGCGCAGGTTTTCACCCGGATAGTCCTCGCGATAGGCCGCGATCGAGGCGATGGCTTCGGGGTCAGGATCGCTCGGCTGCCAATCGAGCGCGGGCAAGCGCCCGGCAAAGTACACCGCGTGCTCCCCCGACCCTGCTGCAATTTCGAGCACGGTGCCGTTCTCGGGCAATTCCTTGCGCAGGACCTCAAGGATTGCCTCGCGATTGCGCAGGGTGGCGGGCGCATGCTTCTTCACGGCAGCCGCAGCCTTGGCCTCAGTTGACCTGCCGTTCCCGCCCTTCCCAAAAGGGCGCGCGCAACTGACGGCGCAAAATCTTGCCCGACGCGTTGCGCGGCATTTCGGGAATGACATCAACGCTCTTGGGGCATTTGAACGGGGCGATGCGTTCGCGCGTATAGGCAATGACGTCGTCCTGATCGACCTCCATTCCGGGCTTGACGACACAGCAGGCCTTAACTTCTTCGCCCCATTTCTCGCTGGGGACGCCGATCACGGCGACTTCGGCGATGGCTGGATGGCCATAGATGGCGCTTTCGACCTCCGCCGGATACACATTCTCGCCGCCTGAGATGATCATGTCCTTGATCCGGTCCTGAATGTAGACGTAGCCGTCCTCGTCCATGATCCCGGCATCGCCTGTGTGCAACCAGCCGTCGGGATCGATGGTCTTTGCGGTCGCTTCGGGAAGTTGCCAGTATCCAGCGGTGTTGGAGGGCGAGAGAACGCAAATCTCCCCGATCTCGCCGCGCGGGAGCTCCTTGTTGTCTTCGCCGCGAACTTCGATCTCAACGCCGGGCACCGCCTTGCCGGCCGAGCGCATGCGCCGGTTGCCTTCCAGATCGTGGTCCTCGGGCGGCAGCAGCGAAATCGCCCCGGTCGTCTCGGTCATCCCGTAGACCTGCATGAAGCCTGTTGTGGGCATGGTGCGCACGGCTTCCTTGAGCAATTCCAGCGGCATGGGCGCGGCGCCGTACATCAGGAAACGCAGGTTTGAAAAATCGGTCTGCGCCGCCTTGGGATGCTGGATCATCATCTGGATCGCGGCGGGCACGAGGAACATCAGCGTTGCGCCGCTCTCGATCCCCGCCAGCGCCCCTTGCGGTGTAAACTCGGGCAGGACATGAACCCTTACCCCGTTGGCAACCGCGAGCGCGGCGACGCCTGTGCCGCCAATATGCGCGATCGGCATCGCGGCGAGGATGCAGTCGGTCGGTTCGAAATTCTGCCACGGCAGGTTCGCCTCGACGCTGGGCTTGCGCAGGGCGAACAGGTTGCGGTTCGAAAGCTGGGCGCCCTTGGGATTGCCCGTCGTGCCCGAAGTGTAGAGCTGCAGGATGGGCGCGCACGGATCAGGCGGGTTCGGGGCCGCAGGCTCCATCATGGAGGCGACGCGGAAGGTTTCGTCCGCTGCAAAGACCTGCGGGCCGCTTTCCAACCCTGCGCTCACCGTCTTGGCGCTTTCGAGGAACTCGCCTTGCGCGATGACGAGCTTTGCGCCGGTATCGGTGAGGATATAGCCGATCTCGGGCGGGGCCAGACGCCAGCCGATCGGGGCCAAGACCACGCCCATTCGGCCGCAGGCGTAGAGCAACAGAAAATACTGGTCGGAATTCCTGCCAAGCCAGGCGATCCGATCGCCCGTTGAAATGCCCTTGCCTTTAAGGAAGGCGATCAGTTGCCGGGTGATGCGGTCCGCCTCGGAGTAGGTGGTGCGCCGCTCGCCGTCTTCGAAGGCAAGGCCATCGGGCCGCTCGGCACCCCAGTAGGAAAGGTATTCATCGAATGTCGTGAAGTCTTTGGTGGGGTTCGTCACCATGGCCGCATCTCTCTCTTCTCTGGGTTCTCTTTGCCCGAAGAGTAGCAGCGCGCGGGCGCTCGTCCAGCGGTTTTCCCTTACTGAAACCGTCCCTTTGCCCTCGCCCGCCGCTCGCGAACAAGCAGCCAGATTATCAGCCCGAGCGGGCCTGCCAGAAAGGTGGCAAGCAAGACCGGCGCCTGCACCCATCGAGAGAAGAACTTGGCGTCCGCATCGCGCGCAATCCAAAGACCGACGAACAGATCGAAGGCAAGATAGTGGGTCCAGCCGATCACCACGCCGACATCGCTGCCGAAGATCGCGCGAATGCCTTCGATAGTGGTGAAATCCGCGCCACCCGCCGAACCGTTTGCGCCCGCGGGGATCACCCCAACCAGCACACTGATGAGGAGCACCGCGTAGAGCGTGCACAGCCCACCAATGCCCAGGTACAAGATGGCGGAAAGCAGGGCCGGCCAGCGCGGCGCGAGGATCAACAGCGCCCAGGCGACCAGCGCTGCGAGGTTCACGGCGTTGAAGACAAGGCCCCAGGCCACGCGCGCGCTATTGCCCTTTGGAGCGCCATTCGCGCGCGGCCCGGCGCATGGCTTCGTTGTCGTGCGTAAAGCGGCCCGCAGCCTTGCGGATCGCCAGGCCCAGCGCCGCCTCGGCGACCAGCTCGACTTCAACCGAATGATACATCGCGTATTTGCTGGGAAGAACCGGTTCGATCACCGGGCTCAGCGCCAGCGCAATGCGTTCGACGGGGCGAAAATCGCCCACTCGCCGCCCGCGCAAGAGGCCGGGTCGCAGGATGTCGAGCCGTTTGAAGCCGATTTTCGTCACAAGGTTCTCGGTCTCGCCCTTCACCTGAAGGTAGAAATTCTTCGAGGTCGGATCGGCGCCCGCTGCGCTGATCAGGACCATGTTGCTGACCCCGGCCTCCTTGGCGGCCTTGGCCGTCTTGACCACCAGATCCTGATCGACCGCGCGAAAGGCCTCTTCGCTCTTTCCGGCCTTGCTCCAGGTGGTCCCGAGCGCGCAAATGAAGGACCGCGGCTGCACTGCGGTGAAGACTTCGCCCCATTTCTCAGGGTCGGCAACGAACAGCTCCATTCGCGCGCCTTCCGGCATCTTGAGCTCGCGCCGCGCAATTCCGACCATGCGGGCCACGTTCCCGGCGCTTGAGATCCGGATCAATGTCGTTCCAATCAGACCGGTCGCGCCGACAAGGCCGATACGCTGGGGCGGCTTGAACGTCTTGGACTTGCTGCCAAATTCCGGCGCTCTTCGGCCGCGCAGCCCCCCCTCTTTCAGCCCCTCAGACATTGACCAGCCCAACCGGCCGCGTGCCGTAAATCCGTGCGCAGGCTTCCATGGCGAACCGATCGCTCATCCCGGCGATGAAATCCGCGATCCGCCGCGAGCGCTCCGGTTCGTTTTCGCACAGGCCCTCCCGCCAGCGTTCCGGCATCAGCGAGGGGTCTTGCGAATAGGCCGCAAAAAGCCGCGCCACCACGTCGCGCGCGCGCTCGGCGGCGGCGACCTGTTCGGGGTGGAAATAGAGCTTGTCGTACATGAACCTCTTAAGCGCCCGTTCGTATTGCCCCATAGCGGGAGAGAACCCGGCCAACATGCGTCCACAGGCGCGAATGTCAGCCACCGACTCCATCCCGGCAACGGCCTTGCGCGTGTGTTCCAGCACATCATTTACCATAACGCCAATCTGGTCGCGCACCAATTCGCGCAACTGGCGTTCTCGCGGGGCGGTGGGAAAGCGTTTTTCGACGCTCCGCCACTGATCCGCGAGGAAATCCAGCTGCAAGAGGTCATCAAGATCGAGAAAACCGGCGCGGAGCCCATCATCGATGTCGTGATTGTCGTAGGCGATATCGTCGGACACCGCCGCAATCTGGGCTTCGAGCGAGGGCCAGTCGCCGAGTTTCAGCGGAAACGCGGCATCGAGTTCGGCCAGCGCCCAGTTGGGCGCGGCCACCGGGCCGTTATGCTTGGCCAGGCCTTCAAGCAGATCCCAGGTCAGGTTGAGACCATCGTGCTCGGGATAGGGGCTTTCAAGCCGCATAACCGTGCGCAAGGCCTGCGCGTTGTGGCAAAACCCGCCAAAGCGCTGCATCGCCTCGCTCAACGCATCCTCGCCCGCGTGGCCGAAGGGGGGATGGCCCAGATCGTGAGCGAGGCAAAGAGCCTCGGTCAGATCTTCGTCCACGCCAAGCGCCCGCGCAATCACGCGCCCGATCTGCGCGACTTCAAGGCTGTGGGTCAACCGAGTGCGGTAATGATCGCCTTCGGGCGCAATAAACACCTGGGTCTTGGACTTGAGCCGGCGAAAACTCATCGAATGGATGATGCGGTCGCGGTCGCGTTGAAAGTCCGATCGCGGGCCGCGCACTTCCCCGCCGAAAGAGGATTCGGTCGCTCCCCTCGCGCGCGGTCGAGCAAATTCGCGTCCGCCATGCGCGGCGGGGTTTGCTGCGAAGGGGGCCCGGTGCGTCACGTCTCTTGACGTAAGCCCCCACGCCGTCCCGCTCAACGGGAACAGGACGTGAACCCCTGATCTATCGCTCGGTAAAAGGTGGACAGCGCGCGCCGTGAAGAATGCGGGACAAAAAAAGGGGCCACTCGCCGGGTGCTTTGGGGGGGTGGCGAGTGGCCCCTCGGATCCTCGGAGTGCGACCCGATGACCCGAAACCTGCCTGTTGCTATTCAGTGACAAGTTTGTGCGTCATGACCTAGGACAGACTTTTTCGACTTGCACGCCGTGCATTCCCCGCTTCGGACCAACCGTTGTACGAAAGCGACAAGTTGCACGCTGCTACCCAGTTTGCTGGTCGAGAATCCAGTTCGCCGCCGCGTCACAGTGAATTCGGGTCGAGTCGAACACCGGAAGCACGTTGGCATCGACGTCCACCACCAGGTCAAGCTCGGTGCAGGCAAGCACGATGGCCTCCGCCCCTTCCTGAGCCTTGTTGGTGATCATGGTCTTCAAGGATCGCTGCGCATCGCGGGTGACCTTCCCGATCATCAGCTCATCGTAGATGATCTTATCGAGGGTTTCGACATTCGCGATGTCCGGCGGCAACAGATCGATGCCCTTGGCCACCAGCCGCTTGCGATAGAAACTCTCGGTCATGACGTTGCGTGTCCCGATCAGGGCGGCGCTCTTGTGCCCGGACGCTTTGAGCGCGTCGCCGACATATTCCGCGATGTGCAGGATCGGAATCTCGATGGCGGCCGCGACCTCATCGTAGAGTTTGTGCATCGAATTGGCGCCGATGATCAGGCCCTGCGCGCCCGCACCTTCCAGCCGCTTCGCGCTTTCGCACAGAACCTCGCCCGCGCGTTTCCAGTCCTTGTCATCGCGGATCGCGTGGAGTTGCGCAAAATCGAGGCTCTCGATCAGCAGCGGCGCGCTCGCCATTGGCCCGCCGCGACGCTGAATGATGCGGTTGATCCGGTCGTAGTAGATGGCGGTCGAAACCCAGCTCATGCCGCCAATCATCCCAAGCTTGCGCAAAATGCTGTCCCTCGAATCCGCTAATCGCTCAGGAGCGGTGTAGCGAGGTTCCTCGGCTCGCGTCCATAGGGGACGAATATGTCAATCAGCGAAGACGCTTAGTTGGTTACTTTGAGGTTAGCGAGCCAGGTTTCGACCGCCTCGAGTGTGTCTTCGGGCGCCTCTTCGTGCGGCAAATGGCCGATCCCCGAATAGACCACCAACTCGCTGTCGGGCATGGTGTCGTCGAGCCATCGCCCGGCCGACACCGGGATCAACCGGTCTTCGTCACCCCACAGGATCAAGGTCGGCGCGCCGATCGAGGCAATCTCGCTTTCGGTCAGACCATCGTAGGGCGTGGAAAAGCGCCCCATGGTCGCGGCGCGATTGCCCGGATAGCGCAGCAATTCCCAATACCGATCGACGACCTCTTCCGTCACAACCGCCTGGTTGGACACGCTCTCTTCCAGGCTCTGGCGGATAAGCGGGCGCGGCGTGATCTGCTCGACTATCGCATTTATGCCCGGCGTTCGGGCGATGGTGAAGCCGATATTGCCGGTGTCTTCGTCGCCGTCGTCTTCCTCTTCGGGCATCGGCGCGCCGCTGGCATCGACAAGGATCAGGCCTGCGACGCGCTCGGGATAGCCAACCGCAAAGGCCAGAGCGTGCTTGCCGCCCATCGAATTGCCGCCGATGATGGCGCGCTCTACCCCAAGCGCGTCGAGCACTTCGGCAATGTCGGAGGCAAAGTTGGCCCGGCTGTAATCGCTTTGCGGGTCCGGCCCGGTCAGGCCGTGGCCGACCTGATCGAAGCGGATGACGCGGTGCGCTTTTCTCAGCCGCTCCACCCAGGGCTCCCAGGTGTGCAGGTCCGCGTTGGAGCCGTGGAGCAACACGATCGGCAGCCCCTCTCCCGTGCCCTCGTCGCGAAGATGCACATCGAGGCCGCTTGCGATCGTCACGAATTGCGAAGGCGGCCCGCCATATTTGGCCCGCATTTCCTCGGGGTCGGTGTCTGGCGTGCGGAAGACGAGGAACAGCACCACCAGCACGGCGATCAGCACACCGGCGATACGAAGGAACCACTTCAAGAGGCCGGCTCCATGTTCTCAACCCAGTCGCGGATCACCGCGACGCCCTCGTCATCATTGGTCGAGCGGCCCAGTTCGGGCATCGCAACGCCGGGCTCGGCCGAGCTCATCCGGTAAACGAGAATGGAGGCGTCGGGATCGCCCGGAGCAATCGAGACCTTGTGCCCGCCCGCCCCGCGACCCGCGGCAACCGGGGGCTTGCCGATACCGATGGCGTGGGGATCGCCCTGCTCCCAGCGCAGATCGAGCCCGCTGTTCGAGGCGCTGCCACCGGGCTGGTGGCAATGCGCGCAATTGACATCGAGGTAGCCACGCGCAAGCGCGTCAAGGTCCGCGCTGTCCGCCCTCGCCTCCCAGTGCGGGACCGTGTCGTGGACGGCGGGCACCGCCTCAAGCCGACCGCTCGCCGCTTGCGCGTCGAGCCAATCGCGTGACAGGTTGCGCGCCTTGGGACCGATGGGCGTTACCGCGTCGTTCAACTGGTGGCAGTTCTTGCACTGGTTCTTGTTGGGAATCTGGTAGCTGATCGTCCGCCCGTCCGGTCGTGTCAGCTCCATGCGCGCGCCGACGAGCGCGAGGCGAGCCTCGGTCTGCTCCTCGTTCCACATGTAAGGCAGCGCCAGCCAGCCATCGGCGCGGTGCAGGAGCACGCGCGTTTCGATGTAGCGCTGGTCTTCGCCCTCGCCAAAGGCAAAGGTCTTGATGATCGCGCTGCCGACGGGAAGGTCAAGCAAGCCGCCCTCCGAGCCGCCGCGCATCGACGCGCCGTCGGGCAGAACGATGTAGCGCAGCTTGTCCGCCCCGTCGGAAAAGAGCGCGGTGTTGAGTTCATAGGGGATGAGGTTGGCGGCGGGTTCCCGGCCCCTCGCGTCGCGGAAGAAGCCGTAGTCCGAGAGCTGGCGCGGGAACCGGGGCGAACCCTCTTCGCCCAGGATCACCGCGTGATTGACACCCGAAGGCGGTAGCGCGCTGGCCGCGATGCTCGCACTCAGCAAGGCTGCGGCGCCAGCCAGCCATCGAAATCCCGGTGTCACTGGAGGCGCGCCTCCATGTCCTCGGGCAGCGAGACGGCGGCGAGTTGCCTGGATGAAACCTCGTCCGCCTGCGACCACGGCTGCGGCGACGCCTCGGCCAGTTGCTGCCCCACCCTGGTCAGGCCGAGCGAAAGCACCGGCACTTCGTCGGTCACCGTCAGGCCCTGTTGAAGCCCGTCAACCAGGATCGGAGGCAGCTTTCCGCCCACCGCCGCCGCCAGCGTGTCGCCGCCTGGAAAATCGGGCTTCGTGCCGCCGCTTGAATAGACGTTACCACCGATCGCCACATCCACCGCGCGCGGCTGATAGCGGTCATCGCTGTATTCCTGCGTGTAGGCGATCAGCATGACATGGCTGGTGTCGTTGTTGATCAGCGCGTTGTCGAAAATCTGCACGTTGGTGTTGGCCATCACCATCACGCCGGTGCCCGCCGGCACGCTGGCCACAATATTGCCCTCGGGCGCGAAATTGTCGGTGTTGTTGTCGATCACCGCGTTGCGCGCGACCAGCACGTCACCGCCGCCGACGCGCGGCAGGCCCGGCAGATCGAACACCAGAATGCCGCCGGTGTTTCTGGTCGCGAGGTTTTCGGTCACTTCGGCGTGGTTCGAGTTTTCGATCTCGATCCCGGCGACGTTCTCGACCACGCGGTTGCGGCGCACGATGATGTTTTCGGACTGACCGACATAGATGCCCGCATCGCTCGCGCCGCGCACATAGCTGTCCTGCACCAGCACGTTCGAGCTTTCGACCGGATAGATGCCGTAGGCCCCGTTGGTCGCTTTCGGCCCGGCGGTCCACTCGACGCGAAGACCGTGATAGATGATGTTGTCCGCTCCCTTGGACTTGATGCCATCGCCCTTCGCGTTTTCCACGGCAAAATCGCGCAGGGTGACGTTGTCCGAGGTGACGAGCAGCCCCTCGCCCGCGCCTTGCTGGTTTGTGAAATCGAGGACGCTTGCGCCTTCGCCTTCCATCCCGGCGCCCCTGATGGTCACGCCTTCGACATCGAGGCTGAGGCCGTCGGTGAGCGCGTAGCGGCCAGCCTCCAGCGTGATCGTGTCGCCCGGCTCAGCGAGGATCAGCGCCTCTTGCAGGCGCTGGGCGGCGCCTTCGCCGGGCGCGATCGTGTGGTTGTCGGCAAGAACCGGGGCGGCTGCGATAGCGCTTGTGGCCAGCAGCGCGGCGGCAAAAACGGTTCTGATCATGTGGTCCAATCCCTCCCAGAATTTCGTGCGCAGTTTGGCCCAGGAGCCCTCCCGAAAGCAAGGCCACCGGTCGGACCGAGCGTCAAGAGACCTGTCAGCCGACCGTCGCGGCGGCGAGTCCTTCGTTCGACAGCTTGCGATTGGGAGCAAACGCAAGCGCGGCGCGAAACGCTTCGGCGGCTTCCTGTTTGCGGCCAAGCGCCAGCAATTCCTCGCCCAGCAACTCCCAGCTCGGCTTGGCCATGACGGGCGGTCCGAAGACGACCGGAAGCGCGCTTTCCGCCTCCGCAGCGGCGCGCAGCGCGGCAAGACCCTCTTCGGTGTCGCCAGAGGCAAGCTTCACAATGGCCTCACCTTGCGCGATTCCGCGCGCGTTCCAGGCCTGCAGGCCCGTCTCGTCCGGGTATTCGGCGGGCAAAGCGGCGAGGATACCCGCGTGCACGCGCTTCATTTCGGCCAGCGCTTTTGCCGCAGTCTGCGCGTCATCGCGCGCTTGCAGCAGCCGGGCGTTGGCCATGTGAAACTGCGCGCGGCGAAATTGGTCTTCAGGCCAGTCAAAGCCTTCGACCCAATCGCCGCTGGTCACACCCGAATAAAGCGCGATGCGCGCAAAACTGGTGGCCGCCGAACGCTGGGCGATCGAGGTGGGCGGGCGCTTGCTCGCCGCCAGTTCCTGCCCCGCCTGTTCGCGACAAGCCTCGACATTCGCGCTCGCATCCTTGCCCTGCTGCACCAGCGCGTAGACCAGCCATTCGTTATAGTGCCCGCAATGATAGGCCGTGCCGCGCGCCGCATTCGCTGCGGCCACGGCTTTGACATTGGCCTCCTGCGAGGCCTCCCATTGGCCCAGCGCGTGGTAGATGTGGCTGATCATGTGCTGCGCGTGGCCAGCGTCGGGCGCGACGCCCGCGTAGCGTTCCGCCATCCGCTCACCCAGCGGCGCGTGGACGGGATCGTCATAGGAATGGATGAGGTAATGCAGGATGCCCGGGTGCATTGCGTGCGTCATAAAGCCCGGCTCCAGCACGCCCGCCGCTTCCATGTAGAGCGCAATATCGCGCCCGCCATGCGATGTCCCGAGCACCGCCAGCCCGGTGAAGGCGCGCGCGTCGATATCGGTGGGATCGGCTTCCAGCAGCGCTCGCATCTTCGCAAGGTAAAGGTGATCGCGCTCCTCCTTGGTGCCGCCATCCCCGTAAAGCGTCTCGGCCGCGTCCAGCCACGCCGCCTCGCGCGCTGAGCGGGTCTTGGAAAGGCGTCCCTCACGCGTCGCATCGAGCTTTGCAAGCGCCGCGCGCGCGGCCTCGCGATCCTGATACTCCCACAGCGGATGATTATGCGTCATCGCCTCGCCCCAATAAGGCATCGCCCAATCGGGATCAGCCGTCTGCGCCTTGCGAAAAGCGGCGGCGGCGCGGCGGTATTCGAAGTTGTGCAGCAGCGCGAGACCGCGCAGGAATTGCTCGTGCGCTTCGCCGGTCACGCCGGTTTCGAACACCATGTATTCGGTGCCAACCCGTTCGCCTGCCGCGTCAGTGGCGCCCGCGTGTTCATGGCCATCCATGGCAATCGCGCCCGAGGATGCGACCAACAACACGGTCGCGAGAAGTGTGCGGATCATGTCGGGGCCTCCCTGTCCAACGCGGCGTATTGTGGCGCGGTGCCCACGGATTGCAAGCGAGCTTGGAAGAGGCGTCAGAACCCCTGCATCATCAGATCGAAACCGCAGCCACCCGCGACGATCACCACCTGCTCGACCGCCTCGCGATCGTCGATCCGCCTGAGCCGCGCCATGGCTTCGCCGGTCGACAAGGGCAGCGTGCTTTCGCCCGCTTGGGGCTTGGCGCGTTCGAGCGCGCGCAACTGGCCAATCGAAAGCCGATCCGCGAGGCGCGGCCCCATGCACGCCGCCATGGGCTCTGGCACGCGGTTGTCGAGCAGCGCCTGCTCCACGCGCTCAGCGGTGACCTGCTCAAGCACACCGTCGTCGCGCAGGACGAAGTACGCGCCTGCGCCAAGCACAATGGCCAGGGTCAGGATGATCAGGCCCCGCAGCATGGCCGCAAGCCTAGTCCAGAGCCTTCACGATTTCCTCGACCATCTTCTTGGCGTCCGACAGCAGCATGACGGTCTGCGGCATGTAGAAAACGTCGTTGTCAACGCCCGCATAGCCGACCCCGCCCATCGAGCGCTTGATGAAGAAGACCTGTTTCGCCTTGTCCACGTCGAACACGGGCATGCCGTAAATGGGCGAGGCCTTGTCGGTCTTGGCCGCCGGGTTCACGACGTCGTTCGCGCCGATGATGAAGGCAACATCGGCTTGGGCAAAGTCGGAGTTGATGTCTTCCAGCTCGAACACTTCGTCATAGGGCACGTTCGCTTCGGCCAGCAGCACGTTCATGTGGCCCGGCATGCGGCCTGCGACCGGGTGGATCGCGTATTTGACGTCCACGCCCTTCTCTTTGAGCGCGTCGGCCATTTCGCGCAGCACGTGCTGGGCCTGCGCCACGGCCATGCCATAGCCCGGAATGATGATGACCTTTTCGGCCTGTTCCAGCATGAAGGCGGCATCGTCAGCGCTGCCCTGCTTGTAGGGGCGCTGTTCGCGCGGTTCGCCGCTCGCGCCCGCGCTGTCATCCGCGCCAAAGCCGCCCGCGATCACGCTGATGAAGCTGCGGTTCATGGCCTTGCACATGATGTAGGAAAGGATCGCGCCCGAGGAGCCGACCAGTGCGCCGGTGATGATCATCGCGCTGTTGCCGAGCGTGAAGCCCATCGCCGCGGCTGCCCAGCCGGAGTAGCTGTTCAGCATGGAGACGACGACCGGCATGTCCGCGCCGCCAATCGGGATGATCAACAAAAAGCCGATGGCAAAGGCGAGGATGGTGATGGCGATGATTTGCCAGCCATCGCCTGCGGCGCCCTCGGGCGAGACGGCGTAGAAACCGATAATGCCAAGGATAGCCGCCAGCGTGCCGAGATTGATCACGTGGCGGGCGGGCAGAAGGATCGGCGATCCGCTCATCCGGCCAGACAGCTTGAGGAAGGCGATGACAGAGCCTGAGAACGTGATCGCGCCGATGGCGATACCCAGACCCAGCTCGATCCGGCTGACCATCAGGATCTGGTCCGCCTCGTCGAGAATGCCGAACGCGCCGGGGTTCAGCCACGCCGCCAGGCCCACCACAACGGCGGCGAGACCAACCAGCGAGTGGAAGCCCGCGACAAGCTCGGGCATGGACGTCATGGCAATCCGCCGCGCGATGACAAAGCCGATCGCACCGCCAATCGCGACCGCGATGGCGATTTCGTACCAGGTCGCAAGTTCGTGCGTGATCAGCGTCGTGCCCACGGCCAGCACCATGCCGACCATGCCATAGCGATTGCCCGCGCGGCTCGTGGCGGGGCTGGAAAGCCCGCGCAGCGCAAGGATGAAGAACACGCCCGAAACGAGATAGGCGAGCATCGCCCAGGCGGGCGTGCCGGTGTCGCCGGTGGCGGCGTGGGCGGGGGTGGCGATCAGAGCCGTCATTCCGGCGAAGGCCGGGAGTCGAAGACGAGCGAAGCCAATCCAGATGCGGTGCCCCAGGGACTGGACCCCGGCCTGCGCCGGGGTGACAGTTTTGATGGAAGCGGAAGCGAGTGTGCCCATCCTCACTTCTCCTTCTTCTTGTACATCGCCAGCATGCGCTCGGTCACGGCAAAGCCGCCGAAGATGTTCACGCTCGCCAGCACCACGCCGAACAGGCCGAGATACTTTGCCACCGCCGTATCCGCTTCGGCCGCCGCAATCAGCGCGCCGACGATAATCACCGAGGAAATCGCGTTGGTCACAGCCATCAAGGGCGTGTGCAGCGCCGGGGTGACCGACCAGACTACATAGTAGCCGACGAAACACGCCAGCACGAAGATCGAGAGGATTGAGATAAAGTCCATTATTCGACGGCCTCCGCCCTGTTGTCACGTTCAGCCATGTCGCTGCCCAGCACGTAGCCGGCTCTGTACGCAAAGATCACGATGACGATGAGAAGTATGGCAGCAAGCGCCAGCCAACTGATGCCCTTCTTCACTTCGGTCACCCCTTCAGCCTCTCGTTCACGACTTCCCCGCCCTTGGTCAGGCGGATTGCGTCGCCGATTTCTTCGTCGAATTCCGGTTTGCCCGCTTCCTTGTCCCAGAAGGCCTGGAACATGGTGAAGTGGTTGCGCGCGAACAGCGCCGAGGCGTCGGCGGGCAAGGTCGCGGGGGTGTTCGAATAGCCGATGATCTTGACGCCGTGCTTCTCGACCACCTCGTCGGCGACCGAGCCTTCGACATTGCCGCCTTGGGCTACCGCGAGGTCGTAAATAACGCTGCCCGGCTTCATCGTCGCGATCTGCGCGTCGGTTATGAGAACCGGCGCCGCGCGTCCGGGAATAAGCGCCGTTGTGATGACGATGTCCTGCTTGGCTATGTGTTCGCTCACAAGCTTGGCTTGCGCCGCCTTGTACTCATCGCTCATTTCGGTCGCGTAGCCGCCCGAGCCCTCGCCCTCGATGCCTTCGACGTCCTCGACGAAGATCGCCTTCGCGCCCAGGCTCTCGATCTGCTCCTTGGTGGCCGAGCGCACGTCGGTCGCGGAAACCTGCGCGCCCAGACGCCGCGCGGTGGCGATGGCTTGCAGACCCGCGACGCCCACGCCCATGACGAAGCACTTGGCCGCCTGAACCGTGCCCGCCGCCGTCATCATCATCGGAAAGGCGCGGCCATAGGTGTCCGCTGCCGCCAGAACCGCCTTGTATCCCGAAAGGTTGGACTGGCTTGAGAGCACATCCATCCCTTGCGCGCGAGTGATGCGCGGCATGAATTCCATCGACAGCGCCTCAAGCCCGGCTTTCGCGTAAGCCTCGACCACATCGCCCTTCTGGAAAGGATCGAACAGGGCCGCCACCATCGCGCCCGGCTTCGCGCCCTTTAAAAGCGCGACATCGGGCGCCTGGATGGCCAGCACGATATCGGCGTCTTTCACCACCTCTGCGGCGCTCGCCACACTGGCTCCGGCCTCGGCAAAAGCGGCATCGGAGATCGCCGCTGCAACCCCCGCGCCGCTTTCGACGGCGAGATCGTTTCCGAGCCCTGCGAACTTCTTGATCGTCTCCGGCGTCGCGGCAACCCGCGTTTCGCCCGGTGCGCGCTCTTTCAGAACAGCAATCTTCACGTAAGCTTGGCCCCTTTTGCGGCTGATTTATCCGGCTATCGCGGCGACCACGATAAAAACGATGATCGCAATAATCGGGATGACCCATTTGAGCGTGCTCATGAAGCCGCCGTAGAGTTTACCCTTCTGCTCGAAATCCTGGCCTGGCATAGGCGTGGTGTTCCCTCTTGATGATCCCAAACGGCGCAAACGGCAAAAAGTTGCCGAATTCGCGCCCCGATGCTTCGCAAGCGCCCGTATCGGAGGCGGCGGCCTAGCTCAAGCCCTGCGCAACCGCCTTGCCTCCTCATCGGCGGGGACAATCAGCCTTAATCCCGTCTTTACTTAACTGCCCTATCTCGTGTGCCTCGTTTCACCCCGGGCCTGTTTCACGCCCGGATTTGCTGGGAGGACGGGCGCCGCGCCATGTCGGACGCAGACCAACGCCTTGTCATGCTGATTGATGATGAGCCAGCGCAAAGCCGGCTCATAACGGCCATTGCCGCGCGCGATGGCTGGCGCACAATCGTTGCGAAGGACCCGGACACCGCGATCGCCACGCTGGGCACGCGCGAAGGCATGCAATTGTCGGCTATTCTTCTGGATCAATGGGTTCCGGGCGATGACGCCTGCGCCCTGATCCGCGAGTTGAAGGAGCGTCGCCCCGCGCTTCCGATCCTGATGCTCACCACCAGCGCCTCTCCGCTGCTGGCCGTCGAGGCGATGCGCGCGGGCGCGAGCGACTATCTGATCAAGCCGATATCGCCCGACCGGCTGATGGAGGCCCTGCGCGCCGTCACGCACCGCGAATCGCCGCGCGACGAGCTCGCCCCGCTGACCGAGAAGATGTCGGCGACCCTCGATTTCGACGCGATGATCGGAACCGCGCCCCCGTTTCGCACCGCGCTGGCCCAGGCCGCCAAGGCCGCGCGCGGGCACGCGCATTCGCTGATCGAGGGAGAAAGCGGTACAGGCAAGGAAATGCTGATGCGGGCGATGCACGCCGCCTCGCCGCGCGCCAAGGCGCCCTTGCGCATCATCAATGTCGGCAGCGTGCCGCAGAATTCGCTCGAATCGACCCTGTTCGGCCACGAACCCAACGCTTTTCCCGGCGCCTTCGATCGCCAGATCGGCGCGATGCAGCATTGCGACGGCGGCACCTTGTTGCTCGATGACGTCGATCGCATCGCGGCAAGTGTGCAGGAACGGCTTGCCGAAGCGCTCGAAAGCGGCATCGTCCGCCCGGTTGGCGCGGCGCATGGCTTTCGCGTCGATGTGCGTCTGCTTTCGGCCAGCAACGGGTCGCTCGGCGCGCTGGTCAAGGCGGGCAAGTTCGACGCGAAGCTCGCTGAAAAGCTGGGCGCAACCCGGATCACGCTGCCGCCCTTGCGTGAGCGCACAGGGGATATTCCGGGCCTCACCCGCCATTTCCTTGCCCGCATCGGCGAACAGCCGGGTCTGCGGCCGCTGTCGGTGAGCGACAGCGCGCTCGCCTTGCTCGCCGCCTATGACTGGCCGGGCAATGTGCGCCAGCTGCAATCCGTCCTGTTTCGCGCGGCGGTCTATTGCGACGGCAACACCCTGACCGCCGAAAGCTTCCCCCAGCTCTCGGAAATGCTGGGCGAGCAGGACGTGCCCGAAAGCGCGCACCTGCACGAAGGCGTGGGCGTGATGCTTTACACCGAAGACGGCAATCTGCGTCCGCTTGAAGAAATCGAAGCCGACGTGATCCGCCTCGCCATCGGCCACTATCGCGGGCGGATGACCGAAGTCGCGCGCCGGCTCGGCATCGGGCGCTCGACGCTCTATCGCAAGCTGTCCGACCTTGGGATCGACAACGCCGCTTGATCGCTTGCACGCCAGCGCCTAGCGCTTCGCGGCATGGATGGGATCATGGATTTTTCGGGGCGCAGCGCGCTCGTCACCGGCGCGGGATCGGGAATTGGCGCGGCCTGCGCGAAAGCTCTGGCCGAGCGTGGCTGCGCCAAGCTCTTCCTGAACGATATAAGCGCTGACGGCATCGAGGCGCTGGCGCTCGATTGCGAGGTTGTGCCGGTTATCGGATCGGTCGCGGATGAGGCCATGTGGAACGCTCTTGAACCCCAATTGACGGGCCTTGATCATGCCGTCGTGAACGCAGGGGTCGGCGGGTACGGCGCCGTCGCCAATCTCTCCTTTGCCGAGTGGCGCCGCGTCATGGATGTCAATCTTGACGGCGCGTTCCTGACGCTGCGCTGCGCGCTCAGAGCGATCAAGGCGGGCGGCAAGGACACAGGCGGCAAGGACACAGGCGGCAGCGTTGTCATCACCGCCTCTTCGACCGGAGTGAAGCCCGTGCCCATGATCGGGCCCTACGGTCCCGCCAAAGCCGCCGTCGCGCATATGGCGCGCATCGCGGCGATGGAGAACGCGCCCGACAACATTCGCGTCAACGCGATTGCACCCGGCGGCGTCGACACCGCGATCTGGGAGACCGGGGACGACTTCAACCGCTCGGTCGAAGCGATTGGCCGCGACAAGACCATTGCGCGCATGGCCAAAACCACGCCTTTGGGACGCTTTGCCACCGCAGACGAAATTGCGGGCACCATCCTCTATCTGCTCAGCGACGCCGGATCGAACATCACCGGCCATGTGCTTGTTTCGGACGGCGGCTTTACGCTTTGACCACGAACGCGCGCCGTCACCACGCATAGGCGTGCGCGGTCAATGTCTCACTCGCCCGGTCCTTGAGCGTCACAGTCACCTCGCGCTCGGCCCAATCGAAGTCGACCATACCGTAATTCTCGACGTTGTAGAACAGCGAAACGCGGCTTGGATCAGGCTCGCGCTGTGAGTTCTCCTCGGCGCTGCGCCAATAAGCGCGGTTGAGCGAGGAACTGGTGATCTCCCAGAATTCCTCACCCTGGTGCTCGGTTTTGTAGACCCCGCCCGAATGGCGATCGCCCGACAAGAGCACCAGCCCGCTTTCCTCGCGCGAGGCCAGAGCGTCGAACAGCCTGGTGCGCTCAAGCGGGAAGTTCTCCCAGCTCTCGAAATTGTGCGCCTCAGTGATGATCTGGATCGAGGACGCCACGATCCGCAGGTCCGCTGGTTTCGCCAACTCCGCTTCCAGCCATCGCCATTGCTCAGGGCCCAGCACGGTTGCGGCGGGATCGGTGTCGGGCACATAGACGCCAAGCGGCGGGCGCTCGTTGCTCCACGGCATGCGTTTGAGATCCGAACGGAAGAAGCGTGTATCGAGCAGGATGATCTGAACCCGCTGTCCCTGCGGACCCACGGTGACGCTGTCGTAGATGCCATCGCGCGCGCGCACCGCATCGGATGAACCCCAGAATTCCTCGAACATCGCCTCGGCCCAGCGCCGCATGGGGAAGCTCGCGCCCTTGTCGTTGAGGCCGTAATCGTGATCGTCCCACGTCGCGAGCATCGGCACGCCCTTGCGCAGGCGCTGCCATTCGGGATGGGCGGCCTGTTCTTCGTAGGACACGCGCAGGCTTTCAAGCGCCGCGTCCCCGTCCCACGCGCTGTCGCCATAGACGTTGTCGCCCAGCATCAGGAACAGCTGCGGGTCGGCGCTGAGCACCTCGTCCCACATGTGCTGGCTCGCCGACTGGTGGTTGCAGCTGCCAAAGGCGACGCGGGTGAGCGTTTGCGCCGGGCTGAGCGAAGGGCCCTCGCCCGCATTGGGCAAAACCGTGCTTTGACGCAGCCGCGCGTAATACGGAGCCAGCAGCTCGTCGGGCGAGAGGGTGACTGTGTCCGGCGCGCTCTGGTCCGCCGCTGAGGGCGTCGCGGTGAGGGCCAGCGCGGCGCTTGCGAGAAAGAGCTGGGTGAAACGAGCCATGGACAGTCCCCTTCGTTCGATAGCGCTCGCCGTGTTGCCTGCCCTGCGTGACGGCTTGGAGACGAACGGCCCCCTTTACTCTTCGGGCAGACCGCTGAAATCGGTCAGCGCCGCGTCGCGCAGGCCCCGCCACACATTGCGCGCCTGCACGCTTTCAGCGACGTCGTGGACGCGCAAAAGGTGCACGCCTGCATCCATCGCCTCGGTGGCGAGCGCGATCGAACCGCCAAGGCGCTGATCCACCGCTTCCTCGCTTGAGAGCGCGCCGATCATCCGCTTGCGGCTGAGCCCGACCAGCAACGGAGAGCCCAGCGCGTGAAAAAGCGGCAAGGCGTTCAAGAGCGCCAGATTGTCTGTCAGCGATTTGCCGAAACCGATACCCGGATCGAGCATGATGCGATCGGCTGCGATGCCCCCCGCGATCGCCTTTTCGCGTGCGTGTCTCAGGAACTCGAAAACTGCGCTGACGACATCTTCAAAATCTCCACCCTCGTGCAGATCGTCGCCCTTGCCCGGCGCGTGCATCAGCGCCACCGGGCACCCGCTTGCCGCCACAAGCTCTTGCATCCGGTCATCGTAGCGCATGGCCGAAACATCGTTCGCCATATGCGCGCCCGCCTCAAGACCGGCTTCGAGCACGCCCGCGCGGCGCGTGTCGAGGCTGATCGCGGCGCCCATGGAGGCGCAGTATTCGATCGCGGGCAGCACCCGGTCCTTCTCATCGCCCTCCCAGACCGCCTGAGCGCCCGGACGCGTGCTCTCGCCGCCAATATCGATGATCGCCGCGCCCGCTTCCAGCATGGCGGCGGCGTGCGCGCGGCCCGCTTCAACCGCGTCGAAATCGCCGCCATCGGAGAAACTGTCGGGCGTGACGTTGAGGATACCCATGATCTGCGGCTGATCCAAGCGGATCGTGCGCTCGCCCAGTTGCAGGGGCGGGTGAACCTTGGCGAGGTTTTCCCATTGCCGCTCCGCTTCCTGGCCCAGCGGCCCGTCCAGCGAGCCGATCGCCTGCATCGCCTCGCGCGCGCCGAACAGCCGCCGTTCGAGTACCTTCGCGCCGTCGCGCACGGTCATGGCAAACCGGCTGGCGTAGACGAGGCTGCCGCCGAGCCGGATCGCCGCGCCCTCCTCAGCCTGCGGCGAAAGCGCCGTGCCGATCGGCTGAACGGTGACGGTGGCGCTCAACTCATCGCTCCTGGAGAACGCCTGACACACCCGGCACACTGTCCTGGGCGCGAAAACAGCCCGCTATGCGCACGCCGGGACAAGGGCGAAGCACGATGATGGTTGACGCAAGGGTTGCTCATGAGCACGCGTTTAGCGAAGCCGCCACCCCTAGGACAGGCGCGAAACGGGGTTATGCGACGCTCTTTGCCGCCGCTCACGCCGCGCGCATTGCCTTTAATCGCTGCGCGTGTTCCTTCTCGACCGATCGCCACGCCTTGAACACCGAGAGCTGCGGGTCGGTCACCCCGGTCCGCCCGAGCGCGTAAATCTGCATGTAGAACCAGAACTGCGTCGCAAAACCGGCCATGGCGCGCACGGTCTTGATCCCTTCGAGAAAGCGCAGAGCCCCGGGCAGCAGTGAGAGATTCTTCTCCGCGCTCGGCAGGCGGTCCGCGCCCTCCAGAATTCGCCGCGCGCCATCGGGCGCGACGCACAGCGGTCGGCCAAGCCCGATCACATCCGCTGCGCCGCTGGAGACCGCCTGCTCCATAGCCGCGCGACTGCGAAACCCTCCGGTGACCATCAGCGGCGCATCGACCGCGTCCTTCATGGCTTTGGCGAAATCGACGAAATAGGCCTCGCGCGCCACCGTCGAAGCGGCAACCCCCGGATCTTCGGCGGGCTCCATCCCCTCAATGCCGAGCAATTTGGGCTGCTCGTAGGTGCCGCCCGAAATCTCGATCAGATCGACGCCGCGCTCTTGCAGCCAGCCGACAACGCTCACGCTGTCTTCGAAGGCAAATCCGCCTTTCTGAAAGTCGGCGCTGTTGAGTTTGACGCTGATCGGGAATGCGGGGCCGACGGCGGCGCGCGATCGCTCGATCACGGTGAGCAGCAGCCGCGCCCGGTTCTCAAGGCTGCCGCCCCAGCGATCGGTGCGCCGGTTGGAACGCGGGCTCAGGAATTGCGAGATGAGATAGCCGTGCGCGGCGTGGATCTGAACGCCGGTGAAGCCCACCTCCCGGCAGATTCGCACGGCCCGCGCGAAGCGTTCGACGATGTCTTCGATCTCCGCGTCCTCCAGCGCAACCGGTTCGCCAAACTGACCGCCGGGAAGGCCCAGCTTGACCGCCGAAGGCGCCTTGGGATGCGGGTTGATCATCGCGAAGGTCTGGCGCCCGGCGTGGCTGATCTGGGCCCAGAAATGGTTGCCGCCCCGCGTTCCGGCGGCGGTCCAGCGCTGAAAGGCGGCCTTCTCTTCGGCGTTCAGTTCGCGATCGAGAATGACGTTGCCTGGGCGTTCGAGGTGATCGCGGTCGATCTGGACATTGCCGGACAAGAGCATCCCGCATCCGCCATCCGACCAGACGCCGTAGAGCCGTTCCAGTTCGGGCGTCGGAAGCCCGCGCGCATCGGCCAACCCTTCGGTCATCGCGGCCTTGGCGAGGCGATTGGGAAGCTGCGCCCCGCACGGCAGCGTAAGCGGTTGGGAAAGGGTCATGAGCGCGCGTCCTCCTGGAGTTCTGGCTTCTGGGGTTCTGGCTTTTGGGGTTCTGGCTTTTGGGGTTCTGGCTTTTGTGGTTCTGGCTTTTGTGGTTCTGGCGGGTCCGAGTTTCGCGCTGCGTGCTAGCACACCCGCAAAATCACACCAGTCGCCCGCGCGCCGCGACGCGTTGAACGCAAAGAAAAGGGGCCGAACCCACGCGGCCCGGCCCCTTCGTTTAGCGCAGTTGGCGATGCGCGCACTCAGCTCCCCAGTTTCACGCGCACGCCCGCAGTCACCAGCGACTGACCGGTCTCGACGCCCAGCGTCGCGGGCAACAGGTTCAGCGCGACATCGGTGTCTTCGAACGAATCGCGCCAGGTGTACTGGCCGAACAGCTCGATCCGCTCGGTCACCTCGAAGCTTGCGCCGGCCATCAGCTGATAGGCCAGCGCGCCATCCTCGTCGTCCGCCACATCGACGCTCGAGGGCTCATACTCGACATCGCTCCACTGATAGCCCGCGCCCGCGCCGACATAGGGCTTGAAGCCGCTGCCGGTGTTGATGTCGTAGAAGACATTCGCGAACAGGCCGACATTGGTGACGTCGCCCTGCCCGTCGGCGATGACCTCGCCAACGGTGGGGTTGGACGCGTCCGCGGGTTCGCGGGTGAGAACCGCAACATCCACCGTGTCGATATCGGCGCCGCCGACCGTGAGGCCGCTATGCGTGTCGACATCGTATTTGGAGTAGGCAAGCTCGGCTTCGACGCGCAAACCGTTGTCGAAGGCGTAGCCCACCTGGCCGTTGATAGCGAAGCCGGTGTCGTACTCCGTGTTCCAGTCGAGCGTGGTGTCGGCCGCAATGGCGTCGAAGTCCGCCGTGGCGGGTACCGTTTCATCGAACTGACCGGCGTTGCGGCTGTCTTCGGGCAGCGCGACGCCGCCGCTCAGGCCGATATACGGCCCCTCCGCCTTGGCCTGCGCGGGCAGTGCGAGCGCCAGAACGGCGGCGCTGCAAGCGACGAGATAGGTGAACGTGTTGTGTGGCATTTTTGGCCTCCTTTTAGTGACACGCGGAGCCGAGGCGCCGCGCATGAAAGCCCCCAATTCGGCCCGGATCCCGGCCCGAGCCATGCGCGGGCACGAGCAGGTTTGCGCTGCGGATGCAAATGAACTGCAACCAAGCGACAAGAAATTACGTTGAAATTTCAATTAATTGGAGGTTCAGCTTCGTCACAAAGCGTTACAACAACGCCACAAACCTGGAAGGCCGCTCAGTCCTCGTTGGCGAGCAGAAACAGCTGGCGCGCCGCGTCCACGGGCAGAACCTCGCCGCCCTTCTCGTAATGCCAGAAGGTCCAGCCGTTGCAGCTCGGCGCGCCTTGCAAATCCTTGCCGAGGCCGTGGATCGAGCCCGACATGGCTTTGCCATTCTGGCCGTCGATCTCCAGCGACCCATCCGCGCGCACCGTCGCAATCCAGCGGCGTTTCTTGTCGAACACCTTTGTGCCGGGCGGGATCAACGCGTTTTCGACCAATGTCCCGAAGGCGACCCGGGGCGCGGTCTTCTTGCTCTGCATCGTTTTCAGGGCGCTCTCATCGAGCGGCAATTCCTTGGCGATCCGCTTCGTTGCCACTTCGCGGTAGAAATCCTCGCGCTCGCAGCCGATCCATTCGCGGCCCAGACGCTTGGCGACCGCGCCGGTCGTGCCGGTGCCGAAAAACGGATCGAGCACCACATCGCCCGCCTCGGTGGTCGCGAGCAGCACGCGGTAGAGCAGCGCTTCGGGCTTCTGCGTCGGATGCGCTTTCTTGCCGTTTTCCTTCAGGCGTTCCTGGCCCGCGCAAATCGGCAGCACCCAGTCGCTGCGCATCTGAAGCTCGTCGTTCAGCGTCTTCATAGCGCGGTAATTGAAGTGGTAGCGCGCCTTTTCGCCCATGCTCGCCCAGATCAGCGTTTCGTGCGCGTTGGTGAAACGCGTGCCCTTGAAATTGGGCATCGGGTTGGTCTTGCGCCACACAATGTCGTTGAGGATCCAGAAGCCCAGATCCTGCAGGATCGCTCCGACACGGAAGATGTTGTGATAGCTCCCGATCACCCACAGCGCGCCATCGGGTTTCAGGACCCGGCGCGCTTCGGTCAGCCAGTTTCTCGTAAACTCGTCATAGGCGCGGAAGCTGGAAAACTGGTCCCAATGATCGGTCACCGCGTCGACTTCCGAGCCATCGGGCCGGTTCAAGTCGCCGCCAAGCTGGAGGTTGTAGGGAGGATCGGCAAACACGCAGTCGATCGAGTTATCAGGCAGCGAACGCATCGCCTCGATGCAGTCGCCAGAGAGGATTTGACCTGTGGGCAGGCGGGTTTGCAGGTCCAGTTCGGCCTGAACAGCGGTCTTGGCGCCTTGGGTCTTGGCCTCGGGGGTCTTGGCCCCGGGGGTCTTGGCCCGCCTGGTTCTGGTCTCGATCACGCCCACGAATTGTCCTCAAAGCCTCGCGCGCTGACAGCACGCATCAAAGTTATCCACAGGGTGAGTCCAACTGGTACCCTCGTCAAGCCAAGAGTTTTCGCGGCTTATGGTTAATAGGGCGTCAACGCCCCAGCGCTTGCGGCGGAACGAAAGGTGACCCCACTAGATGTTGAGTCCCCGGCGGCGTGACGGACTCCAGATAAGGGGGTGTTACCGGAAAGACTCGGCCACTTGCCCGATTTGGGTTGCGTCGGCCGCGGCCTCGCCGGGCAGGACGAAAACGAGGATCACATTGGCCGTAAAGCCGATCAGGAGCGCCGCGCCGAGCAGCCGTCCGATCCCTTTGGCGAACCACAACAGCGCCAGCAGCGCCGCCGCGCTCGCGGCGAGCAGCGGCAATTGCAGCGCCAGAAGGTCTTCCGGCAAGGGCTGCGGCGCGATGCTCATGGTGGCGCCGCCGATCAGCAGGATGTTGTAGATGTTCGATCCCACGACATTGCCCAGCGCCAGCCCCGATTTGCCGCGCAGAGCCGCCGCGATCGAGGCGGCCAATTCGGGAAGCGAGGTGCCGACCGCGACGACGGTCAGGCCAATCACGGTCTCGGGCACCTTGAAAATCGTCGCCAGCGCGATCGCCCCTTCCACCAGCGCCTGACCACCCAGCACGAGGATGACGAGCCCGGCCACAAACAGGCTGCCCGCCAGCAAGCCGTTCACCTTGGCGCTTTGCCCCGGCTCTTCGAGGGCGCTCTCGCCGGGAAAAAAGTAGCGCCAGACGATATAGGCGAGGATGCCCGCCAGCAGCGCGATCCCGATCCACTGCGCGCCCGCCCCGGAGGCTGCGAGGCCCCAGAGAAGCAGCGTCGCGGCCAAGGCCACCACCGCGTCGCGCCGCCCCGATCCTGTCAGCGCGATCGGCATGACGAGCGCGGAGGTGCCAAGGATGAGCAGCGTGTTCGCCAGATTGGAGCCGACGACATTACCCCAGGCGATCTCGGGCGATCCCGAAAGCGCGGCCTGCACGCTCGCGACCATTTCGGGCATCGAGGTTGCAAAGCCGACGATCACGAGCCCGGTCACAAGCGTCGAGACGCCAAGCTTTTGCGCAATCCCCACCGCGCCGCGAACCAGCAGTTCGCCGCCAACGGCCAGGCCAACCAGACCGGCAAGGCTCAGAAGAATCGCGTTCAGCATGGCTGTGGGCGCTTAGGGCACTCGCGGGGTTTGAGCAAAGCCTCCCCATCGCCTCTCAGAACAGCGTCGCCTTTCAAAGAAGCGTCGCCTGCGCGACGGGCGCGAAAGAGCGCCGGTGCAGCGGCGTTGGACCATGGAGGCGCAGAGCTTCCATGTGATCCTTGGTCCCGTACCCCTTGTTGCGTTCCCAGCCATATTGCGGATGACGCTCAGCCGCGGCGATCATCAGGCGGTCGCGATGCTCCTTGGCGAGGATGGAGGCGGCGCTGATCGCCGGTTCGATCCCGTCGCCCCCCACAATCGCGCGTGCGGGCCATCGCCAGTCTGCGCACCGCCCCTCGGGCGTCTGGTTTCCGTCGATCAAGACCATTTCGGGCGGCGCCGCGAGAGCGTGCGCCAGTTCGTCCACGCAGCGCGTCATCGCCAGCATGGTCGCCTGAAAGATATTCACCCGGTCGATCTCGTCCGGTTCCGCAACCGCGATCGCGAACACGCTGCTTGAACGGATCGCTTTTTCGAGGCCTGCGCGGCGCTTGGGCGATAATTTCTTGGAATCGTTCAGGCCAGGGAGTACGGCCTCGCCATCTTTCAGGCCCAAAACGCACGCCGCGGCCACGACCGGTCCGGCAAGCGGCCCGCGCCCCGCTTCGTCAACACCGATGACAAGCGGTCGGGTATCCCAATCGAAGACCGGAGCACTCGCTGTCATGAAAACACTCTCCAAGCTGCCCCTTGCACTCTCCCTTTCCGCCGCCGCGCTGGCAAGCTGTGCGCTGGCGCAAGATGGGGATACCCCCGGCGTGCCGACGGCTGAGGCTGGTCTGAGCGTGGAGCCCATGGGCGCATTCGACCAGCCCTGGGCGATCGAATTCCTGCCCGGCACCACCACGCTGGCGATCACGGAAAAGTCCGGCGCGCTCAAGCTCATGAAAACCGACACGGGCGAAGTCGTGACCATTACCGGCACGCCCGAGGTCGATTATGGCGGCCAGGGCGGTCTGGGCGACATCGCCTTCCTTGAAAGCGAAGCGGAGCGCGACGATGGCCGCACCATCTATCTGAGCTGGGCCGAAGCGGGCGAGGACAACACGCGCGGCGCGGCGGTGGGCAAAGGCCTGCTGCGGTGCAAGGACGAGACCGGTGAGGCGAGCTGCGCAATCGAAGGGCTCGAAGTGATCTGGCGTCAGGGGCCAAAGGTGACCGGGCGCGGCCACTATTCGCACCGGCTCCAAATCTCGCCCGATGGACAATACCTCTTTGTCGCCAGCGGCGACCGCCAGAAGCAGACGCCCGCGCAGGATCTGACCAACACGCTGGGCACGATTGTGCGCCTGAACCTCGACGGGACGCCCGCTGCGGGGAACCCGTTCGCCGACCAGGACGGCGTGCCGCCGGAAATCTGGTCGTACGGCCATCGCAACATTCTGGGCATGGATTTTGCGCCCGACGGCACGCTGTGGGAGGTCGAACACGGCCCCAAGGGCGGCGACGAACTCAACCGCGTTGAGCGCGCGAACAATTACGGCTGGCCCACCCGCTCTTACGGCATAAACTACAACGGCTCGGACATCCCCGATCACACCGCCGATGACGGATTCATCAAGCCCGCGATCCATTGGACGCCCGTCATCGCGCCGGGCGATATGATCATCTACGATGGCGAGATGTTCGGCCCGTGGAACGGCCAGGCGCTGATCACCGGGCTCAAGACCAAGGCGCTGGTGCGCGTCGCGCTGAACGGCGAGGCGGCCAGCGAAGAGGAACGCTACGCCTTCGACAATCGCCTGCGCTCGATCGAGCAGGGCCCCGATGGTGCGATCTGGCTGGCCGAAGACGGCAAGGATGGCCGTATCCTGAAAGTGACGATGTGAGTTAGACACGCGCCGCCATGGCCAACACCCCTGACAACGACAACACCTCAAGCCTGATCCCGCTCACCGCCGTTCCGCAAGCGATGGTCGAGGAATTGCTCGACCGCGTGTTCGGCGAGGACCGCCACGCGCGCACCGCCTATCGCATCCGCGCGGGGATGGACTGGCTCTCCGCGCTCAGCTTTGCCGCGCTCGACACCGATGAAAGGCTGGTGGGTACGATCCAGTGTTATCCCATCGCCCTGGTGGACCCCCAGGCGCGCGCGCTGCCGCTGATCATGGTCGGTCCCGTCGCGGTCCTGCCCGAGCGGCAGGGCGAAGGCTTTGGCATCGGGCTGATGGCTGCGATGCTCGACGCCGAAGCGCGGCTCGCCGCCGAAGGACAGACGCCGTTCGCGCAGGTGCTGATCGGCGATGCGGACTATTACTCTCGCTGGGGCTTTTCTGCGGCGATGACGGGCGGGTGGCAATGCCCCGGCCCCTTTGAGCCTGAACGGCTGCTGGCGCGGGGGCAGGCCCTGCCCGCCATGCCCGCGCAAGGCATGCTCGCGCCGTGGCAGGAAGGGCCTGAAATGGCCGACAAAAGCGCTACGGAACCCGGCAAGCGCGGCTGACGTTATAGACCCCGTGCCCTACGACCCGCCGCCTTATCTCGCTGAAATGACGCTCGCCGAAATCGCGCAGGCGGTCGAGGCACGCAAGCTGCCGCCGGTCGAGGACTGGAACCCCCAAAAGATCGGCGAGAGCGCCATGCGCATCGCCGCCGATGGCACCTGGTACCACGAGGGCGGGGTCATCCATCGCCCCGCCATGGTGCGCGCCTTTTCCGGCCTGCTCACGCGCGACGAAGCGGGCCAGCACTGGCTCTTGAGCCCGTTCGAGAAGCTTCACATCGAAGTCGACGATGCGGCCTTCATCGCTACCGATTGCGTGATGAAAGGCAGCGACATCGCCTTTCGGCTCAACACCGATGAGGACGTCATTGCCGGACCCGACAACCCCCTTCGCGTGGCCGGCGATCCCGAAGTGCCCGCAATATACCTGCACGTTCGGCGCGGCTGCGAGGCGCGCCTGAACCGCTCGACCTACACCCAGCTTGCCGAGATTGCGCTGGAGACGAGCGGCGACGACTGGCTGGTGACGAGCCAGGGGGCGATCTTCTCCCTGATCGCCTCGTAAGGCCAGAAATGGCGGCCATGTTCGAACGCCTATCGCGCCTCTATGAGGAAGGCCACGCGCGCGAGGTGCCCGACCTGCTCACCGACGCCAATCTGGCGCAGGGAAGCGCAACGCCCGCCGCCGTGCTGATCGCGGTGACACAGCGCGAGAGGCCCGGCGTCATCCTCACCCAGCGCCCGCGCGGCATGCGCGATCACCCGGGGCAAGTGGCGTTTCCCGGCGGCAAGCTCGATGCGGGCGAGGACGCGGTCGCCGCCGCCCTGCGCGAGGCCGATGAGGAACTGGCTCTGCCACGCGATCGGGTGCGCGTCATCGGAACCAGCGATCTCTACCACACCGGTACCGGCTTTCTGGTCACACCGGTGCTGGGCGTGGTGCCGCCGGACCTGCCGCTGACGCCCAGCCCCAGCGAGGTCGAAGCCTGGTTCGAAGCCCCGCTCGATCTCCTGCTCACCCGCGCGAATTGGGAGGAACGCGAGGTCCACTGGAAAGGGCAATGGCGGCGCTATTACGAGATGGATTTCGAAGGCTTTCGGATCTGGGGCGTGACCGCGGCGATCATTCTCAATCTGGCGCGCCGGATTGATGTGCGCGCGCTTCGCGATTAACGGCGGCGCGTGACGAACCGTTTGCCCGCCGCTTCCTGGACCACCCGGCCCGGCCTTGCCGCGCTTACGCGCGCGCTTGGCGCCGATCATATCCGCTGGGTCGGCGGGGCGGTGCGCGACACGCTGCTTGGCGTCGAGGTGGACGATATCGACTGCGCGACCACGCACACGCCCGCCGCTGTCATCGACCGATGCGGGCAAGCGGGCATTCGCATCGTCCCCACCGGCATCGACCACGGCACGGTGACGGCGGTGTTCGAGGACGGCCCGATCGAGATCACAACGCTGCGCCGCGATGTTGCGACCGATGGAAGGCGCGCGACGATCGCTTTTGCGACCGAATGGCGGGAGGACGCCGCGCGCCGCGACTTCACCATCAACGCGCTCTATGCCCACCCGGAAAGCCATGAGATCGAAGACTATTTTGGCGGGATTGCGGACCTTGACGCGCGCCGGGTGCGGTTCATCGGCGAGGCGAAGGAGCGGATCGCGGAGGATCATTTGCGCATCCTTCGCTATTACCGCTTCCAGACGCGCTTTGGCGCCGAACTGGACCCTGTCGCCGAAGACGCGTGCGCGGCCATGGCCGATACGCTGAAGGGCCTGAGCCGCGAACGGATCGCCGATGAACTGATCAAGCTTCTCTCCCTGCCCGATCCGCACGCGACCATCGCGCGCATGCGCGAGCGCGGCGTGCTGGGTGTGATCCTGCCCGAAGCCTGCCGCCAGCATGTCGAGCATCTGGGCGCGCTGATCGGGGCCGAGGGCGAACAGGGTATCGCGCGCAACGCGATACGGCGTCTGGCCGCGCTGCTTCCGCCCTCGCCCGAAGTCGCGGAGACCTGCGCGGCGCGGCTGCGTTTGTCGAAGGCCCAGCGCGCCCGGCTTGTGAGCGCGGCGGACCGCCAGGCGGACGATCCGGCAAACCCAAAAGCGCTGGCCTATAGGCTGGGTGTCGCGTTCGCTCAGGACCGCCTGCTCCTGCTGGGCGAGGATGCGGGCGTGTTGACCGGTTTCACCCCGCCCACCTTCCCTCTCAAAGGCGGTGAGATCGTCGCGCGCGGCGTCGCCGCCGGGCCGCAGGTCGCGCGAATTCTGCAAAGGATCGAGCGCCGCTGGGTTGCGGAGGGCTTTCCGGATATTGCGCGCGTTGCCGCCCTTCTCGATGAGGAATTGCGCAAGACATAAGCGCGCAATGTCAAGACGTTCGTTAAGCCGCGCTTCAGTTGGGACAAGGCATCTCTTCGCACGTGCAACACACTTGTCACGAGGCCCCGGACTCGCTTAAGGAACCAGACGCGCGTCTCGGTCATTGACACGGTACGCGCAATCCCCGGTTTGCCGGTCAACCTGGCGGGCTCAAGATAAGCTTGGCCCTTGTTGGATGGCTGTGTGCACCGGCGCGACTATCGCGCGTTACGATGCTTCTGGCGTACCGGTTCGACTGGAGACCCAGTTGGACTGAGGACGCCGGCCGGCCTCTCCCGGCTCAAGCGGCGGCGTGACCAAACCGACGATACGAATTTACGGAGTGACTGATCAATGAAGCTTGCGAAACTGGCCCTGGTTGCCACCACTTTCTTCGCCCCCTTCGCTGCGAACGCGCAGGACGCGGGCACCACGGTTTACAGCCAGATCGACGACAGCACGGTCGGCACGATCGAAAGCAATGACGGCGCGACCGCGATCCTCGACACTGGCGCGTACAAGGCTCCGCTCCCCGTGGGCACTTACGCGCAGCGCGAAGGCAAGTGGACGATCAACGCCACCAAGGAACAGATCGACGGGATGATGGCCGCGCAGGCCGCCGAAGCGGAAAAGAAGCTCAACGCCGCTCTGGTCGTCGGCGCGAAGACCACCAGCGCCGATGCGCAATATGCGGGCACCGTGCTGGCGATCGATGGAGCCGCCGATCAAATCCTGCTCAAGCATGGCGAAGGTCTGGTGAGCCTGAAGCGCGAGCATTTCGCTCTGGACGGTTCGGGCCAGCTCATGGCTCTGTTCACCGAAGAGCAGCTTGACGAGTTCACCACCGAAGTGCCCGAGGGCGCCGAGGTGCGCACCGCGAGCGGCGACCTCGTCGATTTTGCGGGCGGCGCGACCAGCGCTTCCGCAGCGAGCGCGACGACTGGCGCGGCTGAGTAAGCCACACAAAGTCACCATACAAAAAGGGGCGCGGGATCGGATGCGATTCCCGCGCCTTTTCTTTGGCCGTTCGCGCCGCTCAATCGAAGCGGTTTGTCTTGGGAAAGCCCGTTGGCGGCATTCGCCCCGCCGCACCCCGCGCAACCTTCCACATTCCGATCTCGGTCTCGGTCCGGGTGCGCTCGCCCGAGCCGCCCATGCGCCAGCTTAGCCCTTCGGACAGCACGAAGGTGGTCGCATCGCTCAGCCCGCCGTCGCGGTAGCGCTGCAACTGAACGCCTTGACCGCGCGCCATCACCGGCATTTCTTCAAGATTGAAGACGATCAGCTTGCGGTTCTCTCCCACCGCCGCCACGTGATCGTCCGCGCCCGCAATTTCCCGGATCACGCGCAGGGTCGCGCCGCCTTTGAGGTTCACGACCTGCCGTCCTTTTCGCGTCTCGGCGAGCAATTCGGCGGTCTCGGCGACGAAGCCCTTGCCGTTGCTCGCGGCGAGTAGGAGGCGTCCACCTTCCTTATGGACAAGCATCTTGGCGATCGAGGTATCCGCTTCGAGGTCGATCATCGTGCGCACCGGTTCGCCAAAGCCGCGCGCGCCGGGCAGCTTGTCGCAGCCGAGCGTGTAGAACCGGCCATTGCCCGCTGCGATCAACAGCTTGTCGGTCGTCTGCGCGTGGAGAATGAAGGCGAGCGCGTCGCCTTCCTTATACTTGAATTCCTGGCGCAAATCGACGTGGCCCTTGGCTGCGCGGATCCAGCCCTTTTCGGACAGGATCACGGTGACGGGCTCCTTCTCGATCATCGCGTCCATGCTGAACTCGACCGCGGGCTCGGCCTCCTCGATCCGCGTGCGCCGCGCGCCGATGGCAGTGTCTTCGGCGTATTCCTTGCGAAGCGCGCGCAGGTCTTTCTTGAGCCGCGTGCGTTGACGCGCCGGGCTGTCGAGCAGCTTGTTAAGCTCATCCTGCTCGGCGAGAAGATCGTCCTTCTCCTGACGCAGCTGCATCTCTTCCAGCTTGCGCAGGGAGCGCAGCCGCATGTTGAGGATCGCTTCGGCCTGCCGGTCGGTGAGGACAAACTCGGCCATCATGATCGGCTTGGGCTCATCCTGGGTCCGGATGATCTCGATCACCCGATCCAGATTGAGGAAGGCGATGATATAGCCTTCGACCAGTTCCAGACGCTGCGCGATCTGATCGAGCCTGTGGCGCGTGCGGCGCTGAAGGATCTCGATCTGCGCGGCGGTCCAGTGCTGGAGCAGTTCTTTCAGCCCCATCACCATCGGCGTGCGGGTCGCATCGAGCACGTTCATGTTGAGCCCGAAGCGGGTCTCCATGTCGGTGAGCTTGAAGATCGACTCTTTTAAAAGCTCGGGATCGACGTTGCGGCTGCGCGGCACCAGAACGATGCGGATCGCCTCGTCGCTCTCATCGCGCACATCTTCGAGGATGGGCAGCTTCTTGTCGGCGATCGCCTGCGCGATCTGTTCGATCAGCTTGCCCTTTTGGACCTGGTAGGGAATTTCCGAGATCACGAGCTGCCACTGCCCCCCGCCCAACCGCTCGATCCCGGCGCGCTTGTCCTCTGGCTGCGCCGCCTCGGGCGCTTCGAACACCCCGCGCAAACGCAAGCTGCCGCGCCCGGTCTCATAGGCCTGGGAAATCACCTCGGCGCTGTCGATCAGCTGGCCGCCGGTCGCAAAGTCCGGCCCCTTCATCAGCTCCATCAGCCGGGCGTGCTCGACATGCGGATTGTCGATCAGCTCCAGCGTCGCGTCGATCACTTCGGCGACGTTGTGGCTCGGAATATTGGTCGCCATGCCGACCGCAATCCCGCTCGCCCCGTTGGCGAGCAGATTGGGAAACAGGCCCGGCATCAGCACCGGCTCGGTGGTCTCGTTGTTGTAGGTGGGCGCGAAGTCGACCGTGCCCTCATCCAGCCCCTCCATCAGCTGGATCGCGGTGCGCGTCAGGCGCGCTTCGGTGTAGCGATAGGCGGCCGCGTTATCGCCGTCGATATTGCCGAAATTGCCCTGCCCCTCGACCAGCGGGTAACGCATCGCGAACGGCTGAGCCAGGCGCACCATCGCGTCATAGGCGGCGGCGTCACCATGCGGGTGGTATTTGGCGAGCACCTCGCCGACCACGGCGGCGGATTTCTTGAAGGCGCTGTCGGGCGAGAGCCTCAGGCCCCGCATCGCCCACAGCAGGCGACGGTGGACCGGCTTCAACCCGTCGCGAAGGTCGGGCAGCGAGCGCGCGGTGATCGTCGAAAGCGCGTAGACGAGGTAGCGCTCGGACAGCGCCGCATCGAAGGGCGCGTCGGTGATGAGATCGAACGGATCGGTGGAATCTGGGTCGGTCGGATCGGCCATGGCCCCCGCTTAGCAACACGGGTGCGGTGCGGGGAGAGCCGTTTCCACAGGGTTTGCAACCGGTGCGCGGGGAGGCGGGCGCGCAGCTGGCGGTCAGATGATCGAGGGGGCCGCCGGAACGAAGGCGTAGGCGAACAGGCCAGCGGTGGCCATGACAGCAAAGGCGGCGGCGAAGAGATCTTTGGCGGCGGGCATGTCGAATTCCTTTGCGCGGAAAAGGGTCTGCGGCGTGGAGCTTAGGCGATGAGGTTCGGGCTCGCCGGGACGATCGCATAGGCGAACAGGCTGGCGGAGATGGCGATCGAGAAAGCGGCGGCGACAAGGTTGTTGGTGAGGGTCATGGCTTCGTTTCCTTCGTGGGCTCGGGTCTGATCAATCAGACGACAAGGTTGGGGCTGGCGGGGATGATCGCGTAGGCGAACAGGCCAGCGGAAAGGACAACCGAGAAAGCGGCGGCGAAGAAGCTGTTGGCGGTGTTGGTCATATCGTGTCTTCCTTTTTCGTGTTTCGCGGGACCGTCCCGCTGGACACCCAACACGATGCATAGCGCGTGCCAAACTCGAAAAAGGGGAGAATTCGGGGGTTTCTGGAAAGCGCCGGCGTGACCAACGCGGTCGCAATCCTCACACTTGGGAAATTTCCCCAAGATATAGGATCGCGTTTATCTGAGGTTCAGGTCGCGGGATCGACGACAAGCGCTTCGCTTGCGGTAAGAACGCTTTAAGTTCATCTTGCACAACGCTTTTCCTTTAACCTTCAAAAGGCGTATCATGGCGTTGAAGAGTTTTGCCCGTGTTGCCCCCGCGCTGCTGCTCGCGGCCCTTGCTGGATGCAACGCAAGTGAGCCGCCAAACAAAGCCAGCGATATGATCGCGCAGATCGAGCCGCCTGACGGGGACTACGCCGAAGCTCCCGAGAACCAATTCGGTTTCATGCAGGCGCAGGAGAGCGTAGCGCTATTCGATCTATTCGCGGCGCCCGCAGAGACCAGTGTCGCACGGGTCGCTACAGCCAGTTTAGACGAAGCTCCAGGGCCCACGAACGGCCCACGCGAACCGACGGGGCAACAAAGCCAAATCGCCTATTCATATGGCTTTGGTTTTCGGATCTCATCTGACACTATGGCCAAGCTTCAGGAAGCCCATGTCGCTTTGTGCGAGGAAATGGGCGAGAAATGCCGCGTGATCCGAACCTCCCAAGCGCGCGCGGACAGCTACGACGCCTATGGCGAACTGAGGATGCAGATCGCAGCGGATGAAGCGGGTGACCTCGCTGCCAGACTCAACGCTCCGGCCAAGGAATTGGGCGGCGCACTCATTTCATCTGTCAAGGATGGGGAAGACCTCTCTGAGCAGATCATCGATGCCGAAGCCAGATTGCGCTCTCGCCTAGTTCTACGCGGCAAGCTGACCGAAATCCTTCGCAACCAGCGCGGCAGCGTCGATGAACTGGTCAAGGCGGAAGCGGCGGTCGCTGAAGTCAATGAAGAAGTTGACGCCACGAGGTCGCGTTTGGAGAGGTACCGCAATCGCATTCGCTTCAGCGATGTCCGGATTGAGTATGAGCCAAGCTATGGCGAGACGCAGGTGGGATTTGTGCGCCCGGTCATACAGGCCTTTAAATCGGTCGGTTCCACTTTGGGGATGAGCCTTGCCGCGATCATTTACGCGATTACGGCACTGGCACCGATGGCGGTTCTGCTAGTCGCTCTGCGCCTCATACTTCACCGCTTCGGCTATCGGCTGAGGTTCTGGAAGACCGATCTTCGTGAGGCTCGCCCGGAGGCCGATACAGTAAGCAGCGCCTAAATCCCGCGCGCGTCGGTGCTTTCTACGGGGACGCTGACGGTCAGGCCGTCCATCTCCTGCGTCAGTTCGATCTGGCACGACAGGCGCGAAGTGCGGCGCACGCCGGCGGCGAAGTCGAGCATGTCTTCCTCTTCCTCCGAGGAACGCGGCAGCCGGTCAAACCATTCGGGCGCGGCGATCACGTGGCAGGTCGAACACGCCATCTGACCCTCGCACGTCCCCTCCAGCGGCAATCCTGCCGCCTGGCCAAGGCGCAGCAGGCTGTCGCCGGGCTCGCCGGTCGCCACGACCTTTCGGCCGCGTGGATCGATGAAAGTGACGCTGACGGGCATGAACGGCTTGAAGAGTCCTCACAATTGCTGCGCTGCAGCATTATTGATCAGTTTGGCCGCTTCTTCAAGCTCTTCGAGCGTGGTGTAGCGCCCGAACCCCAGACGGATCGAGGATTTGGCCTGTTTGTCGCTGAGCCCGATGGCTTTCAGGACATGGCTTGGTCGGCCCGATCCGCTCGCACACGCGCTGCCCGCGGAGAACATGACGCTGCGCGCCTCGGACATCAGCCGGTTCACGTCGAGACCGTCCTTGCGGATGTTGAGATTGCCGTGCCAGCGCGCCTCGGCGCTGCCGTTGAGCGTCCAGCCGGCGAACAGCGCGCGCGCGCGGGTCCACAGCGCTTCGATATGCGCCGCGTCCTCTCCCATGCGCTCTTTTGCGACCTGCGCCGCCGCGCCGAAGCCCGCAATCAGCGCCGGGGAGAGCGTGCCGGAACGAAGCCCCGCCTCCTGCCCGCCGCCGGTTTGCTGCTCTTCCAGTTCCACCCCGTCTCGCACCCACAGCGCGCCCACGCCCTTGGGTCCGTGGATCTTGTGCGCGCTCACCGCGATCATGTCCGCGAGCGTGATCTCGATGCGACCATAGGCTTGCACCGCGTCGATCAGGAACAGCGCGCCCGCCCCCTTGGCCTTGCGGTGCCAGTCGATGGTGGGCTGGACCACACCGATCTCGTTATTGACCGCCATCACCGCGACCAGACGCGTATCGTCGGGAATGTCCTGCCCGGTGTTGCACTGCCCTTCGCTCGATACGTTGAGGATATGGTGCTTGCCCGCATCGCGCGCGGTGTCGAGCACGGCGGCGTGTTCGATGGCGGAGACCGAGACCGTGCCTTTCTCGCCCGACCCGCGGATCGCGAGGTTGAGCGCCTCGGTCGCGCCGCTGGTGAAGATCACGCGCCCGCCCGGCGGAAACAGCGCCGCCACCCGGTCGCGCGCCAGCTCGATCGCGGCGGCGGCTTGGCGTCCCATGCGATGCGGCGAATGCGGGTTGCCGAAACCCACGCCGCCCGGCCCGTCGAGCCAGCGCAGCATCGCCTCGCGCGCTTCGGGCGCGAGCGGGGTGGTGGCCTGGTAGTCGAGATAGATCATTGAGATCAGCGCGGTGCCCTAAAAAGCCCTCCCCCTCAAGGGGGAGGGTTGGGTGGGGGTGCTCGGCGCGAATGGCGGGCGCGGTGCACCCACCCCCAGCCCCTCCCTCTAGGGAGGGGAGTTAGACGAGCGACCCCCATGCCTCCGCAAAGCGCTCCAACTCCTCGGGCGTGGTCGACCAGCCCAGGCTCACCCGGATCGTGCGCGCGGCGACATCATCGGGCACGCCGAACGCATCGAGCACCCGGCTTTTCTTGAGCGTGCCAGAAGAGCACGCGCTGCCAGCGGAAACGGCAAAGCCCATGGCGTCGAGACGGATCAGTAGGGCTTGAGCGGATAGCGTGGGATGGACGAATGGAACAATGTAGCCGCATTCATAACCGGTTTCGAAATAGCTAGCGTATTCGATGCGCGCGCTCTCAAATTCGTGGCTCTTGGTCGATGGATTAGCGCCAGGCATCCAACACTCGAGCGCTGCGGCCATGCCCAAGGCGGCGGGCATATTCTCCGTACCCTGACGATAGCCGCGCTCATGCCCCCCGATGGGCTCAAGCATGGCGTAGTCACGCACTAGCAAGGCACCAATCCCAATCGGGCCGCCAAACTTGTGTGCGGATATCACGATCATGTCTGCGTTGGGTAGCTTGACCCTCCCAGCCGCCTGTGAGCAATCGGATACCAGCAGCCCACCTTTATTACGCACCAATTCATGTACGTCGCGGGTGTTCGTAAAGCCATGATCCTGAAAGAAGCAAAGGCCCGTCTCGGAGTTAACAGCCTGCAGCGCGACGACAGCGTTGCCATCGCGTTCTAGGCTGGTTTCAATATGGTCGAGGTCTGGACCGCACCTGATATCATCGAGCGGCACCACCTCCGCATCCGGCGCCGCCCTGAAAACCGCGTCGTGCTCCACCGCGCTCACGACGCGCCGCTTCGCCTTGGAGCGGTTGAGTGCGATCCACAGCGCTTCGCTCGCGCCGCTCGTAAAGATCAGCTCCCCGTCCCAGCCGAGCGCCGCCTTGATCCGCTCGCGCGCGTCCTCCAGCGCCGCCTTCGCCTTGCGGCCCTCGGCGTGCGGGCTCGACGGATTGGCCCAGATGCGAAACCCCTCCTCCATCGCCGCCTTGGCTTCGGGGCGCAGGGGGGAGGTGGCGGCGTGATCGAGATAAATGCGTTGCATGAGCGCTTATTGAGAACGATTCTTAAAAAATTGCGAAATGCGTAACCGCTCGTATATAGAGCGTGCGTTCGCGCGCACCAGCCGGTGTGTGGCGCCACTCATTCCAGCAAGGTTATTTCATGCCGTCAGTGATCTTTCCCGGCCCCGAAGGCCGTCTTGAAGGCCGTTTCTCTCCCCCGCCCCGCCCGCGCGCGCCGGTGGCGATGATCCTCCACCCGCACCCTGAAGGCGGGGGCACGATGAACGACCGGATCGTCCAGCGGCTCTACAAGACCTTCGTGGATCGCGGCTTTGCGACCTTGCGCTTCAACTTTCGCGGCGTGGGCCGCAGCCAGGGCAGCTTCGACAGCGGCGTGGGCGAACTGTCCGACGCGGCGAGCGCGCTCGACTGGGTGCAGTCGATCCATCCCGAAGCGCAGACCACATGGGTCGCGGGCTATTCCTTCGGCGCGCTGATCGGCATGCAATTGCTGATGCGCCGCCCCGAAGTGCGCGGTTTCATCTCGGTCGCGCCGCCGGCGAACATGTACGATTTTTCCTTCCTCGCGCCCTGCCCGGCGAGCGGTATCTTCGTGCAAGGCGCAGCGGACACGGTGGTGCAGCCCAGCGCGGTGCAGAAGCTGGTCGACAAGCTACGCACGCAAAAGCACATCACCATCCACCACGACGAAATCCCGCGCGCGAACCACTTCTTCGAAAACGAAATCGAAGACATGATGGCGAGCGTCGATAATTATCTGGATTTCCGCCTCTCGCCGGATTGTCCGATCAAATAGGAGTATTTGTGCTGCGCTCCCGCATCTGCGGGAGCGTCCTCGCTAGACGTCCTCCGGGGAATCTTCCCCTCCGGACCCGCTGCGGGCGGCCCTTGGCCTTGCGGTTTGCTGTCGCAAACCGTCTCCCGCGCCTGCCTATCAGAATAGCACCAGGTGTCTGTGAGCTATGCGGATAGGTAGCGCGCGATAACGAAATCTACGATTTCGCAAGCGCGACCGCGCGCCCCCTTCGACTGCCTGCCTGCGGCAGTCGCTCAGGATAAACTACGCTGCCCCGAAGCCGAAGATTCGGCATAGGGAACAGCACCGAGGGCGAAGCCGCGGATGCGGCTTCATGAAACACAAGAGAGTTTCAATCCGCACACCCGTTGCGTTGTGCGACGGGTCTCAAAGCGCAACTCGAAACTGTTTTGAAACAGACGGTTATGCCGGTAGCCTCGTTGGCGAGCGCTCTCCCCTTACCCTCTGAGCGCTCGCGTGACGAAACGACCAAAAGGAGCGCCCTTCATGAACTACGTCGCTCAATCCCGAAGCCCTAACGCGCCCGCGCTGCTGGGCGCGCTGGCGATCCCCGCCGGTGTCGGCGCCATGCTGATCGCGGGGCTCGCGGTGACTTATGTGTTGCCCGAGCCCGACAAGCCGCTCACCGGCGTGACGCTCGAACCGATCCCGATCGACCCGCCGCCGCCCCCTCCGGAGAAGCCGGACACCGCGCCCAAGACACCGCAGACGCCGACCGCAACGCGCGAGCCGACCGTGCCCGAACGGCCCGTGATTATCCTCGATGGCCCGACTATCGACCTTGCGCCGGTTTCCGGGCCCATCGGCAACCCCATAACGCTGCCCGGCAGTGCCGGGCCAATCGCGGGGCCGATCGCGGGACCACCCGTCGCCCCGAGCCTGCCCGATCCGATCGCAGCCACACCGCGCGGCAATCCGGGAAGCTGGATCACGGAGAGCGACTACCGGTCGCGCTGGATCCGCGAAGGGCGCAGCGGGGTTGCGAGCTTCACGCTGGAGATCGACGCGCGCGGGCGTGTCAGCGATTGCACGATCACCCGGTCCACGGGGCACGACGTGCTCGATGGCGCGACCTGCCGCCTGCTCACCCGCCGGGCGCGCTTCAATCCGGCGCGCGGTCCCGAGGGTGAGAAAATCGCCGGCACCTATTCAAGCTCGGTCGCCTGGGAGATACCCTAGGTCTGGCGCGCCCCCATTACCGGGCGCGCGTCCTCGGCGCTTATTCGCTGGCCTCTTCGCCCACCAGATCGACCGGCGCGTTGCCCTCAGCGTCGGGCAGCGTCCAGATCAGGACGTTGATAACCGCAATCGCTGCGAGGATGAGCATGAGCACCGGCTGCTTCGCCTCGCCCGTGCGCCGCCACAGCACAAACGCCCCGCCAACCAGCGCGAAGGCTGCCAGCATTACCAGCGAAAGCACCACATTCATCATCGCTCCCGCGCGCTCCTCACTGGACGTGTTGGCAAGACGGCTGCGGCTCTCGCGCGCCGCGGCGCTTCCTTGAAACATCGCAGGCAAAATCGCCAGCCCCCCAACATCCGACATCCGACATGGGCATGCCGCATTGAAGCCGTCCGCCAAATACCCCATGGTGCAAGCGCCCCGCTCCCCCCAAACCGGCGCGCGGGCCAGCACGTAAGGAGACCCGGCCACAATGGAACAGCTTGGCGAAGACCTTGAAACCATGCGGCGCGTGCCGCTTGCCGAGGCTCATGTCGACGCGATCTGCGCCATCGGGAACGAACGCGAATACGAAGCGGGCGAGGTTGTCGCGGAGATCGGCGATCCGATGGACACTTTCGTCTACGTCCTCGAAGGCGAGATCGAAGTGGTCAATCCCTACACCGACGAGCGTCTGCTCGACGCCTCGCTCGGTCCCACGCAGTTCATGGGCGAAATCGCGTTTCTCAACCGCGGTGCCAATTACATGCGCATGCGCGCCGCCATCGACACGCGCGTGATCGAAGCTCCGCGCGAAGCCATGCTCGACCTCATGAGCCGGGTGCCCGAATTGTCCGATCACGTCATCCGCGTGTTTGCCGCGCGGCGGCGCAAGCAGTTCGAGCTTTCCAACGGCGCGGTCAAATGCATCGGCGCGGACCGCGATCCGGCGGTGCAGCAGGTCGAGCGCTTTCTCTCGCGCAACCGCATTCCGTTTCAAAGCTACGACATGGACGCAAGGGACGCCGAGACGAACCGCGTGTGCGACCTGACCGGTCATCAGCCCTCGGTTATCCTCGGAACGGACGAGAAGCTGGAAGACCCCACGCCGCGCAAGGTTGCCCAGTATCTCAATCTCGACCTCGATATCTGCACCCGGACCGACTACGATCTGCTGATTGTCGGCGGCGGCCCGGCGGGTGTGGCGGCGGCTGTCTATGCGGGCTCGGAAGGCCTGAACGCGCTCGTCGTCGAGGACACCGCGATCGGCGGCCAGGCGGGCACGTCGAGCCGGATCGAGAACTACATGGGCTTTTACACCGGCATCAGCGGCGCGGACCTGACCTATCGCGGGCAGATCCAGGCGATGAAGTTCGGCACAAGGTTTGCGATGCCGCGCCGGGTCGAAGGCCTCGCCCGGCGTGAGGACGGATCGTTCTGCGCAACGCTCGAAGACGGGCAGGAGGTGTGCGCGCGCGCCATTCTGGTTTCAACCGGGGTTCAGTACCGCCGCCTGCCGCTCGACAAACTGCGCGAGCTCGAAGGCGCCGGCGTGTTCTATTCCGCGACCGAGATGGAAGCGCGCTTTTGCGGCAACACCGAAGTGGTGGTGATCGGCGGCGGCAACTCGGCCGGGCAGGCGGCCATGTTCCTCTCGCGCACGGCCAAACACGTGCATCTTGTCGTGCGCTCGGGCTCGCTGGCCGCCTCGATGTCGAGCTACCTCTCAAGCCGCCTCGAAGCCGATCCCAAGATCACCATTCACTACCACACGCAGGTCACCACGCTGCACGGCGAAGACTGGCTGAGCGGCGTCACCTTTACGACCCCCGAAGGCGAGAGCACGATCGACACCAGCGCGCTGTTCATCATGATCGGCGCTGCGCCCAACACCGATTGGCTTTCCGGGCTCGTCGAAACCGATGCGAAAGGCTTTGTCCTGACCGGCGAGGCGGTGGGGCGCGCGAGTCCGTTCGAGACCGGAACCGACGGGGTGTTTGCGGTGGGCGATGTGCGATCTGGCTCGGTCAAAAGGGTGGCCAGCGCTGTGGGCGAGGGCTCGGTGGTGGTCAGCCAGATCTGGAGCTATCTCGACAGCTTAAAAGAAGAGGCGGCGAACACCTAAACAGTCTAGCCAAAGGCGTCCTTCAGGCTATGCTGGGACCGTATGCAGGCCAGTTCCAACACTAAAAGTCTGGGCGCAATTGAATGCACCGATTGAAAAGCTTCGCGACCGCGCTGCGCCTTGTCTTTGGGCTGGTCTTTGGGCTGGTGACGCTTCATTTCATGACCGGCCCGGCTATCGCCGCCTGGTACGAAGCGTCTAGCGAACACTTTGTCATCTACGCCGATGACAGCCCAAAGGACTTGAAGCGCTACGCCGAAAATCTTGAGCGCTATCACAGCGCGATGGAGTATGTGACCGGCCACAAGACCGAAGAGATCACCCCGTCCAATCGCGTGGTGATTTTCGTGGCCGGCAGCCGCCGCGATATCCGCAAGCTTGCGGGCACGGGCGACCGGTACATTTCGGGCTTCTACATTCCGCGCGCCGCCGCCAGCCGCGCCTTTGTGCAGAATATCCGCAATTCGAACGGCTATCCGCACATCTCCACCATCGTCCTGCTTCACGAATACACGCACCATTTCATGATGTCGCAAGAGCGTTTCGCATTCCCGCTCTGGCTGAATGAAGGCGCGGCGGAGTTCTTTGCCGCGGCCACTTTCAAGCGGGATGGAACGGTGTTGATCGGTCGCCCCGCCCAACATCGCGGCGCCGAATTGCTTTACGCCAACGATGTCAGCCTTGAGGAGCTGTTTGACCAGGAACTCTACGAGAAAAACCGCGGGCGCGGCTATGACGCGTTCTACGGGCGCAGCTGGCTGCTCTATCACTATCTGACCTTCGAACCCGAGCGCGCCGGACAACTGGCGGACTACGGCCGTGCGATTGTGCGCGGGCAATCTTCGCTGGACGCGGCGCGCGATGTGTTTGGCGATCTGGGCCAGCTTGAACGTGAGCTCGCAGCCTATCAGAGGCAGCGACGCATGTTCACCTTTGCCCTCCCGCCGGAAAAGCTGAACGCCAGTCCGGTGTCGATGCGCAAGCTTCCCGAGGGCGAGGCCAAGATGATGCCGCTGCGCATGCGCTCGCAGCGGGGGGTTACTTCCGAGCAGGCGGTTGAACTGCTTGCCGAGGTGCGCGCGGTGGCGGCGCAATATCCGGACGATGCGGGCGTGCAGACCGCGCTGGCCGAAGCGGAATACGATGCGGGCAATGACGCGCAAGCGATCGCGGCGGCGGACCGGGCGATTGCGCTCGATCCAACACGCGCCAACGCCTATGTTCAGAAAGGCTTCGCGCTGTTCCGCATGGCGCGCGAGGCCGAGGATGAAGAGCAGGACGCCGCCTATGACCGGGCGATGAAGCCGTTTGCCAGGCTCAACCGGGTCGAGGTGAACCACCCGCTGCCGCTGCTCTACTACTATCGCAGCTTTACCGAGCGCGGGCTGGATCCCCCGGAAAAGGCGCGTCTGGCGCTTGAGCGGGCGGCGCAATTGGCGCCGTTCGACCAGTCGCTGTGGTTCGAGGTGGCGATGCTGCAACTGCGTGAAGGCAAGATTGCGCTCGCCCGCAACTCGCTCCAACCGATCGCCTACAACCCGCATGGCGGCGCGATGAAAGTGCGCGCGCAGAACCTGGTCGAGCAGCTTGCCGAGCTTCCCGAGGGCGCGGCGCTTTCCTCTCAGACCCTGGCCATGATCGCAGGGAGCAGCGATCTTCGCGCCACGCTTGTCAATGACAGCGACGAGGAGGACCCCAGCGACCCCGAGGACGGCGCGGCGGCGCCGGTCGAAGGGGACATGGACCAGGACGAGGCGGACTAGAGCGCCGCGTCAGCCCTGTAATTCCGGGCCCTGCGATTGCGGGCCCTGCGATTTCGGGGCCCTGCAATCGCGCCTCTACTTCTTGCCGAAAAAGCTTGAGGCCATGTCGGCGATATCGTCCAGCGCGCTGCCGTCGCCATCCTGATCGAGCAGCCCCATGAACGAGGACGGATCGCTCTTGATCGCGTTGGCGAATTCCATCAGCGAGCCCTCGCCGCCGATATGCTCGACAATCTGGCTGAGCACGCCGGTCTCAAGGCCGGTCTTTGCCGAGGCGAGCTCCACGGTGTCGCCGTCCATCTGGTGAGTCTGGCCAAGAACCGCGATCGCCCTTTCGGCAAGGCCGGGGTCGATCCCGACCTGCTCGGCGAGATTCGCCACGTCATCCGGCGCGCCGCCGATGTTTTTCAGTATCGAATTCAACATGCTCATGGGTCAGCCTCCCTTTGCTTGGCACACAGCATAGCCCGGAGCGATGACAGATCAAAGGCCCCGCTGCCACGACCGCAAGCGAAGCTTTTGACGGTGGCCTCGCCCGATGGCGCGGCGACGCGTCAGCCCATGCCGGGTATGAGGTCCTTGAAGAAATTGCCCCGGCCAAGCTCGCCCAGCCCAACCGACAGACCATCGACGATGGCGCGCAGGGCCTCTTCACCGCCAAGCGGCGAAACCAGAGTGCCTAGCGCGTCCGCGCCAAGACCGGTCTTCGCCGCGGCCAGCTGGATCGTGTCGCCCTGGCCAACGCTCGCCCGAGCGAGCACCATCAGCGCCTTTTCCACCGCAGCGGGATCAAGACCGGCCTGCCGGGCGAGGCTCGCAACGCTGTCTGGACCGCCAGCGATCGATTTCAGGCTGCTATCGAGAATGCTCATGTGTCTTGTACCTTCGTTGAACAGGGGAAAGGCCCGGCAAAGCGCCGGGCCTGGGGTCACGAGGTACGCGAAAGAGCGCGAAAAAGAGGCGGCGCGCTCTTAAAAAAGCGCGATATTCCTTCCTGTTACGCGCCTGAGGGTCAGGCCGCGGCCGGAGCGGCCTTGCGCACGCCTTCATCGACATGCGCTTCGAACTCGGCGAAGTTGTCGATGAACAGCTGAACCAGCTTCTGCGCGGCGGCGTCGTACGCTTCCTTGTCGGCCCAGGTGCTGCGCGGATCGAGGATCGTCTGATCGATCCCCTTCGCGATCAGAGCCGGCACCGAAACGGGCACGTCAAAGCCGAAATTGTCATCGCGCCGGAACTCGGCGGCGTCCAGTTCGCCATCGAGCGCGGCGTTGAGCAGCGCGCGGGTCGCCTTGATCGGCATACGGCTGCCCACGCCGTACTGGCCGCCGGTCCAGCCGGTGTTGATCAGCCAGCACTGCACCCCGCCCCGCGCGATGCGTTCCTTCAGAAGATTGCCGTAAACGCTGGGGTGACGCGGCATGAAGGGCGCGCCAAAACAGGTCGAGAAGGTCGCCTCCGGCTCGGTCACGCCGATCTCGGTGCCCGCCACCTTGGCGGTGTAGCCCGACAGGAAGTGGTACATCGCCTGTTCGGGCGTGAGCCGCGCGATCGGAGGCAGCACGCCGAACGCGTCGGCTGTCAGCATCACGACATTGCTCGGCACCGGCCCCAGATTCTTCTCCGAGGTGTTCGGGATGAAGTCGATCGGATAGGCGCCGCGCGTGTTCTCCGCGAGCGAGTTGTCGTCGAAGTCCAGCTCGCGCGTCACCGGGTCCATCACGACGTTTTCCAGCACGGTGCCAAAGCGTTTGGTGGTCGCGTAGATCTCCGGCTCGGCCTCCTCGGACAGGCGGATCATCTTCGCATAGCAGCCGCCCTCGAAGTTGAAGACCGCCTCGTCAGACCAGCCGTGCTCGTCATCGCCTATCAGCGTGCGGCTCGCGTCCGCGCTCAGCGTCGTCTTGCCGGTCCCCGACAGGCCGAAGAACACGCTCGTCTTGCCGTCCGCGCTGATATTGGCCGAACAGTGCATCGGCATCACGCCATCTGCGGGAAGCAGGTAGTTGAGGATGCCGAACACGCTCTTCTTCATTTCGCCGGCGTATTTGGTGCCGCCGATCAGGATCAGCTTTTCGGTGAAGTTGACCGCGATCACCGTTTCCGAATTCGTGCCATGACGCGCCGGATCGGCCTTGAAGCTGGGCAGATCGATGATCGTGTATTCGGGCGCGAAATCGGCCAGTTCCTGCTGCGTGGGGCGGACCAGAAGGGTGCGAATGAAAAGGTTGTGCCAGGCAAGCTCGTTGATGACGCGCACGTTCACGCGATGCTCGCTCTGAGAGCCGCCGAACAGGTCCGCCACATAGAGCGTGTCCTTTTCTGAAACAGCCTTCAGAAAGTCCGCCTTGAGCGCCGCAAAGTGCTCTGGCGACATCCCGACATTGACCTTGCCCCACCACACCGTGTCTTCGGTCGTGGCGTCGCGCACGATGAATTTGTCCTTCGCGCTGCGGCCGGTCTTTGCGCCGGTCTGCACCACCAGGGCTCCGTCTTTCGACAGCGCGCCCTCGCCCGCCGCCAGAGACGCCTCGACAAGCGCAGCCGTGCCGCAGTTCGGGCGAATTTCAGCCGAGGTTTGAATACCTTGCGAGCCAAGCGAATGAGCGAGCGGGATCAAGGGAATATCCTTTCAAGATCGTCGGATAAAAGCGCGTCGAGGCTTCGAGACGCGATCGCCTTCTTGCGCTTGTGATCGGGCCGAAGATCCCGAAAAGCGCAAGCGAGTCGTCGCACTCGCTGTCCCCATAACCATGGGCATAGGCAAGCGCCCAAGCCGCGTCAAACGCGCCGCGCGCGGCGCGCGCCGCGCGTCGATTGTCTTGTCCAGATGATCGGGCTAGACCTGTCCCACTGGAGGACAAAACGCCATGGTCAGCGTCAACGCGCCAACGCAATCCGAAACGCAAACCTCGCCCCTAGCGGGCGTCGGTGCAGGCGCCTGTACAGGCGCGGGGAGCGAGGCATCGGACACGCTTCCAGGGGCGCAAGGCGCAAACCGGTCTCGGCTTGCCGGGCGCGAGGAGGCCGGCGAAATCGCTCTGGTCGACGATGATCGCAACATCCTCACCACCGTCTCAATCGCGCTCCAGGCCGAAGGGTTCGTGACGCGGCTCTATTCCGATGGAGAGACCGCTTTGAAGGCTCTCCTGGAGAACCCGCCGGACCTGGCCGTGTTCGATATCAAAATGCCGAAGATGGACGGCATGGAGCTGCTCAGCCGGGTCCGCGAAACGTCCTCGTTTCCGGTCATTTTCCTGACCAGCAAGGACGATGAAAGCGACGAAGAGGCGGGGCTGGAACTGGGCGCGGACGATTACATCGCCAAACCGTTCAGCCAGCGCCTGCTGATCGCGCGCATCCGGGCGATCCTGCGCCGCGCCGAGCCGGGCCGTGAGCACGATGGCGACGCAGGCGCGAGCGAACCGGCCCATGCGAGCCTTTCGCGCGGGCGTTTGTTCATGGACCCCGCGCGCCATTACGTCACCTGGAACGACAAGCCCGTCAGTCTGACCGTGACCGAGTTTCTGATCCTCGAAGCGCTCGCCGCGCGCCCCGGCGTGATCAAGAGCCGCAACCAGTTGATGGACGCCGCTTACCCGGACGATGTGTTTGTCGATGATCGAACCGTCGACAGCCACATCAAGCGCATGCGCCGCAAGTTTCGCGTCGTCGACGACAGCTTCGCCGCCATCGATACGCTGTATGGCGCGGGCTACAGCTTCAACGACACGTGACGGGCCATGAACGCACCGTCGGACCCGACCCGCGCGCGCGCGCCCTCAGCGCTTTACACCGACCTTTCGGGGCGTGAGGACACACCGGTCGCGCGCGGCGGGGAGCGGCTGAGCACCACCGGGCGCTTTGCCCTCACCGCGCGGATCCTGATCGTCAACATCCTGCCGCTCGCGCTTCTGGGCGGCGGCCTGTTCTACCTCGACGGATACCGCACGCAGCTCATCAACGAACGCTTCAAGCTTGCCCGGATCGAGGCGCAGATCACCGCCGAAGCGCTCGCCGGTGCCACTCGCGAGCGGCAGGACGCGCTGCTGGTCCAGATCGGCAAGGAACAGCGCATGCGGCTGCGCATGTTCGATGAGAACGGCGCGCTGGTGGCGGACAGCTTTGCGCTCGACGAACCGGCCTTCACCTTCGAAAACATCGAGGACGATGACTGGGAACAGCAATTGGCGCGCTGGCTCGACACGGCGGTGGACGCGATCGTCAGCGCCGAGCCGGTGCCCGATTATGTCGAGCCCGAAGCGCAGCAGGCCGACGCATGGCCCGAGCTCGCGCGCGCGCGCGAAGAGGGGTTGAGCCAGATTGGCCTTTACGACTGGCGCGACGGCTCGCCCGTCATCGCGGCGGCGGCGCCGGTGGGCCTGAACGGCGCGACGCTGCTGACCGTGCGCAACGCGGTCGACATCACCGAGAGCGTGCGCTCGGCCCGCTCGACCCTGGGGATTGCGGTGCTGGTGGTGCTGGCGGCTTCCGCGCTGCTCTCGCTGTTTCTGGCGCGCACGATCGTGACCCCGCTGCGCGAGCTGGCCCGCGCGGCGGTGCGGGTGCGACAGGGCCGCGAGCGCGAAGTGGAAGTGCCGCGTCTGCCGCAGCGCTCGGACGAGATCGGCCTGCTGGCGCGCGCGGTCTCCGACATGACGGGGGCCTTGCGCCAGCGCATCGACGCGGTCGACAGCTTCGCTGCCGATGTCGCGCACGAGATCAAGAACCCGCTCGCAAGCTTGCGCAGCGCGATCGAATCGCTGCCACGGGTCAAAGATCCCGCCCTTCGCCACGAACTCACCGAAATCGCCACCCACGACGTGCGCCGGATCGACCGGCTGGTGAGCGAGATCTCGGACGCAAGCCGGATCGACGCGGAGATGAGCCGCGCGACCCTGGAGCGGATCGATCTCGCCGATCTGGTGCGCGCGATCATCGGCAGCCGCGAACACCGCGCGGAAAATCAGAACCATCTGATCGAGCTTCACACCCGCGGCTTTGCCGCCCACGTCATGGGCGTGGGCGCGCGGCTGGAGCGGGTGGTGGAAAACCTGCTGGACAACGCGGTGTCCTTTTCTCCCTCGGACGCTCCGATCGAGGTGCAGATCGACAACGATGGCGAATGCGTGACGCTGACTGTCTCGGATCACGGGCCCGGCATTCCCGAGGACGCGCGCGAAAAGGTGTTCCAGCGGTTCCACTCGGTGCGCCCCGACAGCGAGGATTTCGGCAACCATTCTGGGCTGGGCCTGGCGATCGCGCGCGCGATTGCCGAAGCGCATGACGGGACGCTGAGCGCAAAGGCCCGGCCCGACGGGCAACCGGGCGCAAGTCTGCGCCTGCGGCTCCCCAGCGCGTGACGAGCGCCAGCTGCATCGTTCAGGGCAGCGCGGTTTCGCTCGAGGGCCGCGCGCTGCTGATCGAAGGCGCGCCGGGCTCCGGCAAATCGAGCCTCGCGCTGGCGCTGATCGAAAGCGGAGCCAAGCTGATCGGCGATGATGGCGTGACGCTGACGCGCGAGGAGATCGACGCGGCGGCGCGCCTCGTCGCCTCTGCGCCGCCCAACATTGCCGGGCTGATCGAAGCGCGCGGCGTGGGCCTCGCGCGCCTGCCCGTCGCCGAGCCCGCGCCGCTCGCGCTGATCCTTGCGCTCGGCGAAGCAAGCGAGCGCCTGCCCGAACGCGCCGAAAGCCGCGAGATCCTGGGCTGCCTCGTCCCCGTCCTCGCGTTTGAGCCCGGCGCGATTGCCCCGGCCATGCGGGCGCGCCTCGCGCTCCGGATCCATGGCCTCCCCTCAATCTGAACCCGCGCGAAAAAAGCCCCTTTTTCTCCGCGCGCGTTTGCGTCAGAAGGCGGGGCCGATGCCAAGCGCCAACCCTTCGACACCCTCGGGCGAACCGCAGCGCGTGCTGCTGGTCACCGGGCTTTCGGGCGCGGGCAAGTCGACCGTTCTGGCGGTGCTGGAGGACCTGGGCTGGGAGACGATCGACAACTTCCCCATCCGTTTGCTGCCCGCGATGCTTGCGCCGGGCGCGCAGCGCGGGGTCGCCCCGCTCGCCATCGGCTTTGATTCGCGCACGCGCGGCTTTGTCCCGACCGAGATCATCGCGCTGGCCAAGGAGCTGTCCGAGCGCCCCGATATCGCGGTGACCTTCATGTTCATCGATTGCGCGGGCGGCGAGCTTGAGCGGCGCTATAACGAGACCCGCCGCCGCCATCCCATGGCCCGGGGGCGCCCGGTGCAGGAAGGCATTGCCGCGCAGCGCGAATGGCTCGAGCCGCTGCGCCGCTGGTCGGACCGGGTGATCGACACCACCGCCCTCACCTCGAACGAACTCCAGAACCATATCCGCGAGCTGTTCGCCGCCACCGACGAAGCGGCGATGACGCTGACGCTGTCGAGCTTTGGCTTTGCTCGCGGCACGCCGCCGCTTGCCGATATGGTGTTCGACATGCGCTTTCTCGACAACCCGCACTGGATCGAGGAGCTGCGCGAGCTGACCGGTCAGGACGCGGCGGTGGGCGAGCATATCGAGCGCGATCCGGCCTTCCACACCACGTTCCAGCAGATCTTCGACCTGCTCACCACGCTCCTCCCGCGCTACGCCGCGCAAGGCAAAGCCTATGTCCACATCGCCTTCGGGTGTACCGGAGGGAGACACCGCTCGGTCTTCACCGTCGAACGCATGGCGCGGGACTTGCGCAAGGCCGGATTTTCGCCCACTGTCCGCCACCGCAATCTCGGGTCGCGCGCGACCGATGAAATCGAGCGTTCGCCGGGATTGTGACGCAAGAGCTTTGTTGGGGAAGCTCGGTAAGCGGGGCATCGATCGCGATGGCAACACGAGGAAATGCGTTTAGGCCGAGCGCCCAAACGAGGAAACGGACCCACCCTTTCACATGATTGGACTTATCCTGGTCACTCACGGCCGCCTGGCCGAGCAGTTCGTAGACGCGATGGAACACGTCGTGGGAAAGCAGGACGCGATCGCCACCGTGTGCATTGGCCCCAGTGACGACATGGAGCAGCGCCGCTCCGAAATCGCGAGAGCGATAGAGGAGGTCGAGGCCGAGAAGGGGGTGATCATCCTTACCGACCTGTTCGGGGGCACGCCCTCCAACCTCGCCATATCGCTGCTCGAAGCGGGGCGCGTGGAGGTTATTGCGGGGATCAACCTGCCGATGCTCATCCGGCTTGCCGGAGCGCGCCAGACCATGAGCGTGACCCAAGCGGTCGAAGCCGCGCAGGAAGCGGGCCGCAATTATATCACCGTCGCCAGCGAACTGCTGGGCCAGGACAACGAAGCCGCCGCATCGACGGCCAAGGCCTGACCAGAAGCGGGGGCAGAACGAGCGTGAGCGAACATCGGCAATCGGTGACCATCGTCAACAAGCGCGGCCTGCACGCGCGAGCGAGCGCGAAGTTCGTGGGCGCGGTGTCCGCGCTCGACGGCGATGTGAAAGTCGCGGTCGCCAAGGATGCGGCGAAGGCGGCGGGGGGCTCCATCCTCGGCCTGATGATGCTCGGCGCGGCCAAGGGCGACACCGTGGACGTGATCGTCGAGGGCGAAGGCGCGGACAGCGTGCTCGCCAATCTGGTGGCGCTGATCGCAGACGGTTTCGGTGAGGAATAGGCCCAAGGGGCCAGTTACAGGGCCTGTTACAGGGCCGGTTACGGGATCAGTCACGGGGCCAGTTACAGGGCCAGCCACCGGGTCAGCCACGGGACCAGCAACATAGCCATGCGCAAGCACATCACCGGTTTCTCCAACCCCACGGTCAAGTACCTGCGAAGCTTGCGCGACAAGAAGCACCGCAAGCGCGCCGGGCAATTCCTCGTCGAGGGGCTGCGGTTGCTCGAAGACGCGCGCGCCTCGGGCCCGGTTCCGCGCCAGCTGGTGATGGCGCAAGGGCGCGATAGCCACGCGTTGATCGATCAATTGGAAAGCGCGGTTGAGAGTGCGGGCGGCGAGGTTATCACCACAACGCCCGACATTCTCTCCAAGATCACCGGGAAATCCAACGCGCAAAGCGTGGTGGGCGTGTTCGACGAGTTCGAGACGGGGCTGGAGCGGCTCGATCGCGAGGCGGCGGCAATCTGGCTGGTGGCGCAGGATCTGCGCGATCCGGGCAATCTTGGCACCATGCTGCGCACCGGTGATGCGGTGGGCGCAGGCGGTCTGATCCTGATCGACGATTGCGCCGACCCGTTCAGCGCCGAAGCCGTGCGCGCCAGCATGGGCGCGGTGTTCACACAGGGCCTTGCGCAGGCGCGCTGGGAGGACTTCGTGCGATGGCTGCGCGCTGGCCCCGGCCAATTGGTCGCGGCGAGCTTGCGCGAAGCGGTCCCCTATCGCGGCGCGGCCTATGAGGCGCCGTGTTTCATTCTCGTGGGCAACGAATCCCAGGGCCTGCCAGAGGCCTATGAGGCCGAATGCGATCTGCGTGTGACCATGCCGATGCGCGGGCGTGCCGACAGCCTCAACGCCGCCGTAGCGGGCGCGGTGCTGGCGTATGAGGTGCTGGCGGGGGTGGACCAGGTGAGCGGCGGGGCGCGGTGATGTTCGGGTGGGCGTAGGCCCAAATGAAGCAGAGGCAGCGCGGGCATGAAAATTGCAGCGCGTCTCGACGTTCAGCTGGCGCAGGGGTGAGATGGTGAGATCGTAGCTCCCTCTTTTTCGGTCGTCATCCCGGCCCCCGAGCCGGGATCTGGGCTTTCTTGAGCCTGCACGCAGACGTAAGCTGGACCCCGGATCAAGTCCGGGGTGACGCGTTGCCTACTCCGCCGCGTCCTTGCCCGGCGCCTCCTCGTTATCGCCCACGTCGTTATCGCCAGTGTCGTACTCGCCCGCGTCGTTATCGCCCAGCAGCGGGAACTCGGCCTCAACCTCCGCGGCGTCGGCGGCGTTGTAGTTGGGGGTGCTTTCGACCAGCGGAACCTCTTCGATCTCGCGCTTGCCGACCTCGACGCCCTTCTCGGCCAGCCGTTTGCCGGACGAAAGCACGTTGCGCTCAAAGCTGCCGACGAACTTGTTGTAATTCCTGACCGCGCTGTCGAGCCCGCCACCCACGCGCTTCAAGTGCTCGGCGGCGACGCGTAGGCGGTCGTAGAGCTCTGCGCCCATGCGCCCGATGTCCTGCGCCTCTTTCGCGAGCCCGTCCTGCCGCCACACCTGCGCGACCGTGCGCGCGATGGCGACGAGGTTGGTGGGCGTTGCCAGCAGCACGCGGCGCTCGAAGGCGAAATCCCACAGCTGCGGATCGTGTTCGAGCGCGGCAGCGACAAAGTGCTCGCCCGGCACGAACATCACCACGTAATCGGGCGCTTCCTCGAATTGCGACTGGTAACTCTTGGCGCTCAATTGCTGGACGTGGCCGCGCATCGAGCGCACGTGATCGGCGAGCGCCGCCTCGCGCGCCTCGTCGGCGTCGGCTTCGAATGCGGACTGATAGGCGTTCAAGGACACCTTGGCATCGATCACCAGCACCTTGCCGCCGGGAATGCGCACGATCGCGTCTGGGCGCAAGCGCCCCTCCTCGGTTTCGATTGAGGCTTCGAGCTCGAAATCGGTGTGCTGCGCGAGCCCAACCTGTTCGAGCAGGTTCTTAAGCTGCTGTTCGCCCCAGCGCCCGCGCGCCTTGGGCGCGTTGGTCAGGGAATTGCCTAGCCTCTGGGCTTCGCGCCGGACCTCTTCCTGACCCTTGCGCATCGATTCGATCAGGCCGTTCAATTGCCCGAACGCGTCCTTGCGCTGGTTCTCAAGGCTTTCGACCTGGCGTTCGTACTTTTCAAGCCGCTCGCCCACCGGCGAAAGCAGCGCCTTGATTTTGGCCTCGCCCGTCGCCTCGCTCTCCTTGAAGCGCGCCTCGGCCCGTTTGAGGAACTCGTCCTGATTGGCTTTCAAGACTTCGGCGCCGGTCGCCTTGAACTCGCTCAGCATCGCCTCGCGCGCCTCGATCAGCGCCGTCTTCTGTTCCTCGAACGCCCTGGCGCGCTCGCTCGCGGTCGCCTCGACCTCGGCCAGCCGCTCGGACAAAGCGGCGCGTTTGGTGCGGGTTTCTTCAAGCTCTCTGGCGAGAGCGTCGCTGCGGCTCGCGCGTTCGTTCGCCGCCGAAAGCTCCATGCGCGCCTCGCCCAGACTCGCCTCGGACACGCGCGCCCGCTCCTCCGCCTCGCTCAACCGACCGCGCAACTCCGCCACCGGGCGCGAAGCCGCAACCCAAGCGCCCACGCCCCCGATAACAAGGCCGATCACGAGCGCGGCAAGCGAGAGAATCACCGGGTCCATCGCCTCAGTCTATGCGGAACGTATCAAGAACACCAGCCCCATTTTCCTACTTGTCCGCAGGATGCTAGCCTTGTCTTCGGGCGCGTTTATCCAAAATCGCTGTCGCCGCACGGTGCGAAAACGCCGCAAACCCACGCAAATACGTGGTCCTTCGCATGCACTTCATGAACGAAACCCCCCGCGACTCGGAGGCGAATCAGGCGGCCTGGCGCAGCTTCTTGATCTTCTTGAGCGCCATCTGCCGCTTGAGGCGGGAAAGATGGTCGATGAAGACGATGCCTTCGAGATGATCCATCTCGTGCTGCAGGCAGGTCGCCATCAGGCCCTCGACGCGTTCCTCATGGGTCGCGCCGTCCAGATCCTGGTATCGCACGGTGCAGGTCGCCGGGCGATCTATGTCGGCGGTGATCTCGGGCACGGAGAGGCAGCCTTCCTCATAGGTGGAAAACTCGTCAGCCGGATCGAGGATCACCGGGTTCACGAACACGCGCGGGTCGTTCTTGATCGGCTGACGCTCGGTTCCGTCCTCGTCCTTGACGGGGTCGGCGTCTTCGTCGGGCTGTTGCAGGTCCATCACCAGCAGACGCTTGGGCACGCCGACCTGAATGGCGGCGAGGCCGATGCCGGGGGCGGCGTACATCGTCTCGAACATGTCCTCGACGAGGGTTTTGAGATCAGCGTTGAACTCGTCCGGTTCGACGGGGGTGGAGACGGTCTTGAGCCGGGGGTCCGGCACTTCGAGGATTTCGCGGATAGCCATGAGTTGGAAATAAGAACATGTGGGCGAAAGCTCAAGTGAGTCCCCGCCTGCACGGGGGACTCGCAATTCGGTTACCCCATCGGCCTTCTCGCCCGCAGCGCCTGCGCCAGCGTGCCTTCATCAAGGTAGTCGAGCTCACCGCCCACCGGCAGGCCGTGCGCAAGCTGAGTGATGCGCACGCCGTAGGGCTCGAGGCGCTCGGCGAGGTAATGCGCCGTCGTCTGCCCTTCGAGCGTTGCGTTCATGGCGAGGACGACCTCATCGATACCGCCCCCTTCTTCCTTGGCCCCGACGCGGTCGAGCAGCTTGGCGATGTTGAGATCCTCCGGGCCCACGCCATCAAGCGCAGACAGCCGCCCACCCAGCACATGATAGCGCCCCCGAAAAAGCTTGGCGCGGTCGAGCGCCCAGACATCGGCGACGTCCTCCACCACGCATAAAGCACGCGGATCGCGGCGCGGATCGGCGCAGATCTGGCAGGGATCGGTGGTGTCGACATTGCCGCAGATCGAACACTCGACCAGCGTCTCGGAGACGATCGCGAGCGATTCCAGCAATGCGGGCAGCGCGCTCTCGCGGTTCTTGACCAGCCACAGCACCGCACGCCGCGCCGAGCGAGGGCCCAGACCCGGCAAACGCGCCAGAGCGGCGGAAAGCTGATCGATTTCTTTCGACATAAATTCCCTTCGCCCCGAGCTTGTCGAAGGGCTGCACTTCTTCTTATGGGCTGCGCTAGAAGAAAAGACAGTGTTTCGACAAGCTCAGCACGAGCGGTTTGTTTTGCCAGGGGCCGAGATTTGCGCGTAGTTTTCATGGGAACGCCCGATTTCGCGGTGCCGGCGCTGGTTGCGCTGCGCGAGGCTGGGCATGAGATCGCCGCGGTGTACACCCAGCCGCCGCGCCCGGCAGGTCGAGGCAAGAAGCTGCGCCCCTCCCCGGTTCAGGCTGCGGCACAGGCGATGGGTATCGAAGTGCGCACGCCCAGGTCTTTGCGAAAGCCCGAGGCGCAGGAGGCGTTTGCCGCTCTCAAGGCCGATGTGGCGGTGGTGGCGGCCTATGGCCTGATCCTGCCGCAGGCCGTGCTCGACGCGCCCCGGCACGGCTGCATCAACATCCACGCCTCCATCCTGCCGCGCTGGCGCGGGGCGGCGCCGATCCACCGCGCGGTGATGGCGGGCGATGAAGAGACGGGTGTGACGATCATGCAGATGGAGGCCGGGCTCGACACCGGTCCCATGCGCCATGCCGTGACCACGCCGATTGGGAGCAAGACCACCGGCGAGCTGTTCGACGAGCTGGAGGATTTGGGAGCGGCGGCGATCGTTCGGGTGCTCGATGATCTCGACGCCTACCCACCTCTCGCGCAGGACGACGGATTGGCCACGCACGCCCCGAAGATCGACAAGGCCGAGGCGCGGATCGACTGGAAGCGACCGGCGGCCGAGCTGGTGCGGCATGTGGCCGGGCTCTCCCCGTTTCCCGGCGCGTGGTTCGAACTGGACGGCGAGCGAGTGAAGCTGTTGCTGGCCGAAACGGTCGAGGGGGCGGGTCAGCCTGGCGAAGTCCTCGATCAGGACTTCACCATTGCCTGCGGCCAAGCGGCGCTGCGCCCGATCACACTCCAGCGCGCGGGCAAGCCAGCGATGGACCGCCGGTCATTCTTGCGCGGTCGGCCTGTCGAGGCGGGAGGCCTCCTGTCTTGACCCGCTACGCGCTCACCATCGAATTCGACGGCACGCCGTTTCAAGGGCTCCAGCGTCAAAAGAACGGACCGAGTGTCCAACAGTCGATCGAAGAGGCGATCGCACGGGTCACGGGCGAAGAGGCGGTGCTGCACAGCGCCGGGCGCACCGATACCGGCGTCCATGCGCTTGCCATGCGCAGCCATGTCGATCTGGCAAAGGACATGGACCCGTTCCGCCTTTCCGAGGCGCTCAACGCGCATTTGCGCCCGGACCCGATTGCGATCACCGCCTGCGAGGTGGTGAGCGAGGATTGGCACGCGCGCTTTTCGTGCATCGGGCGGTCCTATGTCTACCGCATCCTGAACCGCCGCGCGCCGCTGACGCTGGCCAAGAACCGCGTGTGGCATGTCGCGCCCGAGCTCGACGCAGCCGCCATGCACCGCGCCGCACAGGCGCTGGTGGGGCGCCATGACTTCACCACCTTCCGCTCGGTCCAGTGTCAGGCGAAAGACCCCGTCAAGACGCTCGACCGCCTCGATGTCGAAGCGTGCGACACCGAGCTGGGCCGCGAAATCCGCGTGCACGCCGAGGCGCGCAGTTTCCTTCACCATCAGGTGCGCTCGATGGTGGGCTGTCTCAAACTGGTGGGCCAAGGCTCCTGGCCAGAGGCCCGCATCGGACAAGCGCTCGCGGCGCGCGATCGGTCCCATTTAGGGCTGAACGCCCCGCCGCAAGGGCTTTACTTCGTCGCGGCCGAATATCCCGACGCCGATTGACCTTATGTCGCCCTAGCCATCGCGTCATTGCGAGCGTAGCGAAGCAATCCAGAGCCCAACGCGACGCGCACTGGATTGCCGCGTCGCCTTCGGCTCCTCGCAATGACGATCTTGAGAGGAACCACAATGACCACCACCGGAAAACAGCTGTTTACGACCCTCAACGCCGACGGCAAGCTGACGCTTGAGATCAGCGAGGAGAGCTTTCCCGAGCCGACCGGCAATCAGGTGCTGGTCAAAATGGAAGCGGCGCCGATCAATCCTTCCGACCTCGCAATCCTCACCAGCGCGGCCGATTTCGAGACCGCGGACTATTCGCCGGGCAAAGTGGTCGCCACCATGCCGGAGCCCTTCTTGACCGGGCAGAAGAACCGCCACGGGCAGCGCCTGCCCGCCGGAAACGAGGGCGCGGGCACCGTGGTTGCGACCGGCGATAGCGACATGGCCAAGGCGCTTATGGGCCAACGCGTCGCGTGTGTTCCGGGCAACGCCTACAGCCAGTACGCGATTGCCGATGCGATGATGTGCCTGCCGCTGGGCGATCACTCCGCCGAAGCCGGCGCGTCGAGCTTCGTGAACCCGATGACCGCGCTGGGCTTCGTCGAAACCGCGCGGATGGAAGGGCACGAGGCCATCGTCCACCTCGCCGCCGCCTCGAACCTTGGCCAGATGCTCAACAAGATATGCCAGGAAGACGGTATCAAGCTGGTCAATATCGTGCGCAAGCAGGAACATGTCGACCTGCTCAAATCGCAAGGCGCGACCTGTGTCGTCAATTCCTCGGACGAGGATTACATGGCGCAGCTGCGCGCCGCGATTTCCGAAACCGGAGCGTTTCTGGGCTTCGACCCGATCGGCGGCGGGCGCAACACCGACCTCGTGCTCAAGGCGATGGAACAGGTCGCCGCGAGCCGGATGACCGAATATTCGCGCTACGGCTCCGACCAGGACAAGAAGATGTACATATACGGTCGTCTCGATCTCAGCGAGACGATCCTCACTCCATCTTACGGACTGCAATGGTGCGTCCAGGGCTGGTTGCTCACGCCCTTCCTCGCGAAGGCCGGGATGGAGACCGCGGTGAAGATGCGCACCCGCGTGCAGCAGAACCTGACGACCACCTTCGCCTCAAGCTACAAGACCAAGGTCGATCTGGAAGGCATGCTCACCAAAGACGCGATCCTCGACTATCGCCAGATGAAGACGGGCGAGAAATACCTCGTCACGCCCTGGGGCTAACGCTCATCGTACGCTTTCTGGATCGCGGCCGGGTCGGTGATCCCGCTCGCGATCAGAAGCTGGAGAAGAATGCGCGCCTTGGGCGGGCCAAGCGCGCGAGCGGCAACAAAGCCGTTTTCTTCGTCCTCCGGCTCGCGATCGACCAGCCCCTCATCAAGGCGGCTTGAGCGCACGATCGCACGCCCCTCGGCGGCCAGTAGCCTGAGCGCCTGACGCACCGGATCGGGCATGTTGCCCTCGCCCAGCCCGGCCACCACGATCCCCCGCGTATCGGGTGTGACGAGCCGCCCGACATAGTCCGGGGTCATCCCGGCGTGCACATACAGGATCGGCACGTCGGGCAGATCGGGCCGAAAGGCGAAACGCGCCGGTTCGGCGACACGCCAGGGCGCGCCAAACCATTCAAGCGCGCTGGGTGTCACCAGAGCTATCGACGCGCGCGGGAAGCCCTCGAACGCGTCCACCCCGCGCGTGCGCGCCTTGCGAATGTCGCGCGCGGCGATGACGCGGTCGCCCATCACCACCAGCACGCCGCGCCCCGCCGCCTCGTCCGAACGCAAGACTTGCAGGGCGTTGGCGAAGTTTCTGAGACCGTCATAGCCCACCGCATCCGCCGGCCGCATCGCTCCGACCAGGATGACGGGTTTGGCGGTGGGCAATGTCAGGTCGAGGAGGAAGGCGGTCTCCTCGACGGTGTCGGTGCCGTGCGTGATGATGACCCCGTCGCATTGCGCGTCGTCCAACGCGGCGCTCGTCTCGCGGTGCAGGGCGGCCCAGATGGCGGGGGTTATGTCCTCTGAACCGATATTCGCTATCTGCGTCCCGGAAAGCTGCGCGGAGGGCCCGAGCGCGCGCACCCGGTCGAGCAATTCCTCGATGCCCAGTTGTCCCGGCTTGTAATCGTGGCGGATCGCATCGCCTGCCGCTCCGGCAATCGTGCCGCCTGTTGCCAGAACACGGATTCGCGGTGCGTTCATGGTGCGCCTGTAGCCGCGCGGCGACGCGCGCGCCACATCAGCGATTGATTTTAAGAGTTTTGCCGCTAGATAGCGCGCTTCCGGCATAGGCCGAGGGCGATTAGCTCAGTTGGTAGAGCATCTCGTTTACACCGAGAGGGTCGGCAGTTCGAGCCTGTCATCGCCCACCATTTTCGGCCAAAATTCTAAGCGAGCGCGGGAATCTTTGTCGAGGCGCGTTTCGGTTCGCTCTCTTTGCGCGTGTCAACCTTGCGAAAACGGTACGCGGAAAAGCCGGTCATGGGATGCGGCAGCGTTAACCCCGCGAGCTTAAGGATCCCGGAAGGAACGAAGGCGAGCGTCTTGCGGCCCGTGGCATAGCTCGTCTGGTTGGTGCTGTAGGTGATCGCGGCGATCGTGTAGACCTGCCCTTCGCGCAGGAGATGGTGCACCGGAACCAGAGGTCCGACCAGCCCTCTCTTGGGCTTGGCGTCCACGCAAACCACTTTGTCACCCACCTCGAACATCGGCGCCTCTCCTGCTTCCGGGATACAGGTAGACACGGCGAAGTTAAAGCTCGGTTAGTCAGACGCTTTAATCGCTTTGCGGATTTGCGCGATCGCCTCTTCGCTGTCCCACTCGTAATCGCCCGCGACGCGGAAGAGCTCGGTGCCGCTTGCATCGTAGAGGATGGTGGTGGGCAGCAAACCGCCATCGGCCAGTTGCACGCCAAGCTCGGTCTCGGTGTCCATCCAGGGCTCCAGGTTCTCAAAGCCCTCTGCCTCGAAAAAGGCCACCACTTTCTCGGCGCCCTGAATATCCTGGCTCACGGTCAGCACGCGAACCTCGCCCTCAAGCTCGGCTGCCAGATTATCGAGCAATGGCATTTCGACCTTGCACGGGGCGCACCAGGTTGCCCAAAGGTTGAGCAGAACCGGCTCGTCGATGTCCGCCAGCGCGAGCGTGGCGCCGTCCGGGTCCACCACCGTGATCGCCGGGATCGTATCGCCCGCCTTCACCCGGACGATCCGCCCCGGCAAGGGCGGCGGCGTTGGCGCCTCGGTGCCTGCCGCGCTTGCGTCTGGTTGCGCCTCTTCGGCAGGAGCCCTATCGCACGCAGCAAGCGAGAGCGCGGCGAGAAGAAGAACGGGCGAAAAGCGGATCATGGCCAACTCCAAGGATACAGCCTCCAACCAGATGTGGGGCGGGCGGTTCGCCGGTGGACCTAGCGCGATCATGCGCGAAATCAACGCCTCCATTCCCTTCGACAAGGCGCTCTGGCGTCAGGATATCCTCGCCAGCGAAGCGCATGTCGCGATGCTGAGCGCGCAGGGTATCGTGAGCGACCAGGACGCGGAAGCGATAAAGCGGGGCCTTGCCCGGATCGCCGCCGAATACGAAGCGGACGGCGTGCCCGAAGACTGGGATCTGGAAGACATCCACATGACAACCGAGAGCCGGCTGACGGAGCTTATCGGGCCCGCTGCGGGGCGTTTGCACACCGCGCGCAGCCGCAACGACCAGGTGGCGACCGACTTTCGGCTGTGGGTGCGCGGCGCGATCGATGCGATGGATGCCGGGCTCGCCGACCTTCAGCGCGCTCTGGTCACCCGCGCCGAGGAACACGCCGCCTCGATCATGCCGGGCTTCACCCATTTGCAGACCGCGCAGCCGGTCACGCTCGGCCACCATCTGTTGGCCTATTACGAGATGTTCGCGCGCGACCGTTCCCGCCTTATCGACGCGCGCGCGCGCTTGAACGAATGCCCGCTGGGGTCGGCGGCTCTGGCCGGGACCGGCTTTCCGATCGATCGCGAGATGACCGCAAAGGCGCTGGACTTTAACCGGCCGAGCGCCAATTCACTGGACGCGGTGTCCGACCGCGACTTTGCGCTGGACTACCTCCACGCCGCCAGCGTGTGCGCCATCCATCTTTCGCGCCTTGCCGAAGAGCTTATCATCTGGGCGAGCCAGCCCTTTGGGTTCGTGCGCATGCCCGATAGCCTCTCAACCGGTTCTTCGATCATGCCGCAGAAGAAGAACCCGGACGCCGCCGAACTGGTGCGCGGGCACGCGGGCCGGGTCATCGGCTGCGCCACCGCGCTCAGCATCACCATGAAAGGGCTACCGCTCGCCTATTCGAAGGACATGCAGGACGACAAACCGCCCGTCTTCGAAGCCGCCGGACTGATGGAGCTCAGCATCGCGGCCATGACCGGCATGATCGCCGATGCAGTTTTCGACGTGGGCCGAATGCGCGAGGCGGCCGAGCTTGGCTACGCGACCGCCACCGACCTTGCCGATTGGCTGGTGCGCGAGGCCGACATTCCGTTCCGCGAGGCGCACCACATCACCGGGGCGGCGGTCAGGCTGGCAGAGGAACGGGGGCTTGCGCTCGACGCTGTGCCTTTGGAAGACCTTAAAGCCATCGACGCGCGGATCGATGCGCGGGTATTCGAGGCGCTGAGCGTCGACGCTTCGGTTGCCGCGCGCGCTTCCTATGGCGGAACCGCTCCGGAACAGGTACGTAGTCAGGTGGCACGCGCAAAGGCGGCGCTGGGAATGGAGGCGTAATGCGAACTCTGGTGGCTTTGACCGTTCTTGTTGCCCTTTCGGCCTGCGGAGCCAAGGCGGCGCTGACCCCTGCGGAAGGGGCCAGCCTGCCCGTCGCTCCCTATGGCGCGCCGGACGGCGAGGAAAACGCCCCCACGGCTGAACAATTGCTCGAACTCGACGCGCTCGCCGCGCCAGAGCGCAGCGTCGAGCTGCGCCGCCGCTCCGAAGAGCGTGAGGACGACCCCTTCGATCTTCCCCCGGATAACTAAACCCTTATGGATCATTTTGAATATCGAGACGGCGTCATGCACGCCGAAGACGTTCCCCTGCCCCGCATCGCGGACGACGTGGGCACACCCGTCTATGTCTATTCGCGCGCCACACTGGAACGCCACGCACAGGTCTTTCGCGAAGGACTGGCCGGCGTTCCCGACAAGCTGATCGCCTTTGCCGTCAAGGCGAACCCCAACCTCGCCGTTCTAAGAGTGCTCGCAAACCAGGGATATGGCGCAGACTGCGTCTCGATCGGCGAAGTGCGCCGGGCGCTGGCTGCGGGCGTCGCGCCAGACAAGATCGTGTTCTCGGGCGTTGGCAAAACTCATGCCGAGCTCATCGCAGGGCTTGAGGCGGGGATCGGCCAGTTCAACATCGAGAGCGAGGAAGAGGGGCTCGAACTCGCCCGGATCGCCGCCGACATGGGGCTAACAGCGCAATGCGCGTTGCGGATCAACCCCGATGTCGATGCGGGCACCCACGACAAGATTTCGACCGGCAAGGCCGACAACAAATTTGGCGTTCCCATCGATCAGGCGGGGCAGATCTTCGGCAAGCTCGCCAGCCAGAGCGGAGTGAACCTGCGCGGCGTGGCGGTGCATATCGGCTCGCAGCTTGGCGAGCTGACCCCGCTTGAACGCGCCTTCGAAAAGTTGGACGATCTGGTCAACAGCCTGCGCGGTGCGGGCCATGCGATCACGCATGTCGATCTGGGCGGGGGGCTCGGCGTGCCATACCGCGCCGGCGAGAACCCGCCGAGCCCCGCCGCATACGGAGCCATGGTCGCGCGCGTGACGAAGGATTGGGGCGTCACACTCATCTTCGAACCCGGTCGGGTCATTGCGGGCAACGCCGGCGTGCTGCTCACCCGCGTCGTGCGCGTCAAGCGCGGGATCAAGGATCCCTTTGTCATTGTCGATGCGGCGATGAACGATCTGGCGCGCCCGGCGCTCTACGGCGCCTATCACGATTTTGTCGCGGTGGCCCCGCGCGGCGCGGACATGACCGCGAACATTGTCGGTCCGATCTGCGAGACCGGTGACACCTTTGCGATGGGCCGCCTGACCGACCGTCTCGAAGCGGGCGATCTGGCCGTCTTCCGCACCGCAGGCGCCTATGGCGCAACGATGGCCTCAAGCTACAATTCGCGCGGTTTCGTTCCCGAAGTGCTGGTTGACGGCGACAAATACGCGATTGTGGCCGACCGGATCGAGGCGGGCGCGATCATGGACGCCGAACGCGTGCCCGAATGGCTCACCTGATCCGCTAGCCATGGCTGAGATCGCGAGCCTTCCGCTGTTCCACCAGATCGCCGGGCAGAAAGTGCTGGTGCTGGGCGAAGGCGAGGCTGCCGAGCCCAAGCGGCGACTGGTGGAGCGAGCCGGCGGCGTCGTGATCGACGATCAGGCGCAGGCCATTGACGAAGGGGTGCGTCTGGCTTTCGTCGCGTTCGAGGACGCCAGGGCGTGCGAGGTTGCGGCGATCAACCTGCGCTGCGCGGGCATGCTGGTGAATGTGGTCGATCGTCCCGATCTGTGCGACTTTACGACACCCAGCGTGCTTGACCGCGACCCGCTGCTGATCGCGGTCGGAACCGGCGGGGCTTCGGCAGGGCTTGCCAAACATGTGCGGCTGAGGCTGGAGCGGGTTCTGCCGCAAACACTCGGCAAGCTGGCGAGCGCGCTCAAGGCCGCGCGGCCCGTTCTTCGGGAGCGTTTGCCCGATGGAACCGAGCGACGCCGCGCGATTGACGCAGCTTTAAGGGAAGGCGGCGCGCTCGATCCGCTGGACGGCGATTCGCACGCACGGGTTGAGGATTGGTCGAAGGGTAATCTCAGCGTCGGCGAAACGGCGACGTTTGTCTTCGATCTTGCAAGCGGGGATCCCGATGACCTTACCGTGCGTCAGGCGCGTTTGCTGGGCGAGGCCGACGCCGTTTGCGCTCAAGGATCGGTCTCCGCCCAGATCCTCGCGCGCGCGCGCGCCGACGCTATCCGGCTTGTGTGCGAAGACGCAAAATGCCCCTTGCGAAGCCTCGAGGCCGATGCGAGCGCTCCTTCGCCAGAACCCTGTCCGAAAGCGAAGAGGCTTGGTGAAGGCGGCCTAACGGTGGTGCTGCGCCCCCCGCCAGCGCTTTAATCCCAGCTCAGGCCGCGCGAGCGAGCGGTGTGTCCACCATCTGGAAATACCGCGCCATGGCGTTGCGGCTCTCCTCGCTCAGCTCAATGAACGCGCGGCGCCGGTCGGTCTCGTCCGCCACCCGCTCGAAAATGCCGCATTCCACCATCTGCTTGAGCCAACGCAGCGCAGTGGTCGCCGGGACACCCGCCGCGATGCACAGCGAGGTAACCGAAACCTTCGCCTCTTCCGCATGCGCGGCGGTCAGATCGAGCAACATATCCCAGGCCGGATCGGCGAAAAGCTCCCCATCGAAGAACCGCGCGCGCGCCTGTCGACCGGCGATCATCTGACGCACCAGCTTGGGATCGGGAAGCGCCGGACTAGCGGCCGTGTTTGCCGGTCTCGCAAAGGTTAGCGGCTCTGCGCTCGCGGGTCGGAAATCGCGTTTGAAGTCGCTCAGTTTTTCCGCGCCATTTGTGTCGAGCCCAGAGATCCGGTCGAGCTCGCGCGCGATGGTATCGACCTGCTCGGCCAGGCGCAGCAGGGTGGAGCGATCCCGCTCATTTATCTCTTGCAGGCGGCGGTTAGGCACACCCGGCATGACGCGCCCCACCGCGATCAAGAGCTCCGCTCTGGTCGGATCAACCAGGATCTGGGGCGATGAACGATCAAAGATCGAGAAAATCGCATCCAGCGCGCTCAACGAAGTCAAAACAACCAGATCGGCGCCCGATGCGGCAATGCGATCGTTCAATCGCACCAGAGACCCCACTTCGTTGGAAGGCAGGCCAAGACACTCGACAACAACCACATCACCAAGCGAAGCGACCGGGCCATCAACGAGCGCGCTCAGATCGCCTCCATCGTGCGTGCGGCAGCCAACGGCGCGAAGATCCTCCAGAGTTTCTTCCCGCCAGAAACCCTCGCCCCCATAGACAGAAACGCGCGTGGGAACTGGCTTGTCCGCCATCGCTGTCCCGTATTCAAAGTCCGCTTGCGTCATCGACTCGCCTCCATCAAGTATGGAACGTGAATAGAACAAAAAGGGATTAAGTCAAGAATAGAGCAATCTTTGGTCGATTTCCGATGAACAGTTGAACCTTTTGGACGGCAAGCCAGACTCTCTCGTCAATGACCCGCTATCGCGCCCCTCTCCCACCTCGACCCGACGCGGTTCTTGATGAACTGCTCGTGATTATGGCGAGTGAAGGCGATGCGCGCGCGTTCGAGCGGCTGCACCAACGCTGGCATTTGCGCCTGGCACGCGCGGCGCGGCGCTATACCGGCTCGGCCGAGAGCGCGCGCGATCTCTCGCAGGACTGCTGGCTCGCAATCTGGAAGGGGCTGGGAAGACTGCGCGATCCCGCTCGCTTTCGCGCCTATGCGTTCGGGGTTCTGCATCGGCGCGGAGCCGACCACCTGCGGCGCGCCATCAAGGAAAGCGCCCACCGCGCCCCGGTCGAGGACGCGCCGGAGGGGCGCGAGCCGGCGCGTCAGGACGAGCAGCGCTCGCTCAAGCAAGCCTTTGAAAGCCTGCCGCCCGATCAGCGCCTCGCTGCCCATCTGCACTTTGTCGAAGGGCTTACTCTCAGCGAGATAGCCGAGGCGCAGTCCATCCCCACAGGCACCGCCAAAAGCCGCCTGTTCCACGCGCGCCGCAAATTGAAAGCGGCGCTAACCGATACGCCAGAAGGAGACGACGCATGACCGACACCCCTGACACCCGCATCCGCCATGCGCTCAGCGAAGGAGCGCTGAGCGAGGATGACCGCGCCTTTCTCGACAGCCTGGAGGCCGAACGCGGGATGTTTCAGCAGATCGGCGACACCTGGAGAGGGCCGATGGGCGGCTGGGCCAAGCTGATCTTCGGTTTCTCGGTGGCGATGGGCCTGCTGTTCGTGTTCGTCATCTGGCAGGTGATCAACACGCGCGAGCCGATCGCGCACACGCTCTGGGCGATCTCGGGCGTTGCTCTGCTGGTGATCCTGGGATTTGCCAAGGAATGGCTGTTTGCGCGCATGAACATGCTCACCGTGCTGCGCGAGATCAAACGACTTCAGCTCGAAGTGGCGATGCTGAGAGAAGAGCGAGGCGAGTGATTGCGCTTGGCTTCGCCTAGGGGCGGATATCGATCACCGTCCCATCGGGCACCAATTGCCACAGCTCTTCGATCTCGGCGTTGGAGAGCGCGATGCACCCATCGGTCCAGTCTCCGGGCAGGCGCCCGACGGGAAGCTGGTTGGGCTGGCCATGGATGAAGATGTCGCCGCCGGGAGACCGCCCGTACCGCGCGGCGTAGGCGCGGTCGGCGGCGTTGGGGTAGGAGATGCGCAGGGACAGGTGGTAGCGACTTTGCGGATTGCGCCAGTCGATCGTGTAGCGCCCCTCCGGCGTGCGCTCGTCGCCCTCGAAGCGCTTATGGCCTGCGGGCCGATCACCGAACTGAATATCCCGGTAAGCGCGAATCGGCTGTCCGGCGCGATAGGCGATGAGCAGCCGATCCGATTTGTCGACCAGCAGATAGTCCGCGACGAGCCGGCCTTGGGTCGCGGGAATGGAACGAGCGGCAACCGCCCCATCGGAGCGGGCGGGGACGCCTTCACCCGACGCGCTCACAACCGCCTCTGGCGGGCCCGAACAGGCGGCCACGGCAAGGCCGAGAAAAAGAAGACCATTCCATCTCATGTCGGTGCTGCATACCCCAAAGCGCCTTTGCCGGCCATTGCCGAGTGCCCCAGAGCTTGTGCCTAGTCCACAAACGGATCGCGCATCAGGATCGTGTCATCGCGCTCCGGACTGGTGGAAACCAGCGCCACCGGACACTCGATCAGCTCCTGCACGCGCTGGATGTACTTGATCGCGTTTGCGGGCAGATCGGCGAAGGAGCGCGCGCCCGCGGTGCTCTGCGACCAGCCCTCCATCTCTTCGTAGATCGGCTCGACCGCGGCCTGTTCCGCGGCATGGCTGGGCAAGTAGTCGTAGACATTGCCCTTGAGCCGGTAGCCGGTGCAGATCCTGACCGCGTCCAACCCGTCGAGAACGTCGATCTTGGTGAGCGCGATGCCGGTGACGCCCGAGACCGCGCAGGTCTGGCGCACCAGCACTGCGTCGAACCAGCCCACGCGCCGCTGGCGTCCGGTGACGGTGCCGAATTCGTGACCGCGCTCGCCGAGCCGCTGGCCCACCTCGTCGTCGAGCTCGGTCGGGAACGGGCCGCTGCCGACGCGCGTCGTGTACGCCTTGACGATCCCGAGCACGAAACCGGTTGAGCCCGGTCCCAGCCCGCTGCCGCTCGCCGCCGTACCGCTTACCGTGTTCGAACTGGTGACGAAGGGATAGGTGCCGTGATCGACATCGAGCAGCACGCCTTGAGCGCCTTCGAACAGGATCTTCGCGCCCGCCTTGCGCACCTTCTTCAGGCGCTTCCACACCGGCTGGGCAAAGCGCAGAACGAAGTCGGCGACATCGCGCAAGTCAGCAAGCAGAGCCTCGCGATCGACCGGAGGCTGATCGAACCCGGCGCGCAGCGCGTCATGGTGCGCGCACAGACGATCGAGCTGCGCATCGAGCGCGTCGAGATGCGCCAGATCGCACACCCGAATGGCGCGCCGTCCGACCTTGTCTTCGTAGGCCGGGCCGATGCCGCGCCCGGTCGTCCCGATCTTGCCCTTGCCCGCGGCGGTTTCGCGCAGGCCATCCAGATCGCGGTGCATCGGCAGGATCAGCGGGCAATTGTCCGCAATCGCGAGGTTGTCGGCGGTGACCGTCACCCCCTGCCCCTCAAGCTTGGCAACCTCCTCGCGCAAGGCCCACGGATCGAGCACGACGCCGTTGCCGATGATCGAGAGCGTGCCTGACACGATACCCGAAGGGAGCAGGCTGAGCTTGTAGGTGGCGTTGCCGACGACCAGCGTATGCCCGGCGTTGTGGCCGCCCTGAAAGCGCACCACCGCGTCCGCGCGGCTGGCGAGCCAATCGACGATCTTGCCCTTGCCCTCATCGCCCCATTGAGCGCCGATCACGGTGACGTTGGCCATGCTTTCCTTTTCACATCCGCTGGACTTCGCGGCTGGGCGCTAGGCCTTTGCGCTGGCGAGAGCAAGCGAGGCGCAAATGTCACGCCGAAAAATTTTCAGGCTCAAGCGAAAAGCGCACAAAATCCGCCCTCCTCCCGGCGAGTTAGTTGATAAAGTGCATCCCTGGGGTCACGCAAACGCGTTGTCGACAAAAGCGCGCATGCATGGCCCCTCGCGGCTTAGCTTGACAGGTCTTGCTCCTGTAGGAAAGCCGCGCACCTCTGTTCCCGATCTTCGGACCCGTCCCCTAATTCCCGACCCCAGCCCCCTTGCCTTGCGAGCGCCAACATCGCCTCATTTTACCGCTTGGCACGCGCCCGCTTTCGCTCAAGAGTATCGCCCGGCTGAAAAGGAGCGTTCAAAAGGAGCTTTGCATGACCCCCATGGCCCGCACCCTCGCCGCTGGCGCCACGCTTGCCGCGGCGCTCATCCTTGTCTCGACGCCGATCCTCGCGCAGCGCCAAGGTCAGGGCGATGGCAACCGCCCCTCGCGCCAATGCGCCCGCGAAATCGCGAAACTGTGCGGGCGCGACCGCTCGCAAATCCAGGCCTGCCTGCGCGAGAAAGCCAGCGAGCTCTCCAGCGAGTGCCAGAGCGAGATGCGCGCGCGCATGCAGCAGCGCCGGCAGCAAGCCTCTCCCCATACGGGCGCGTTCCAGCGCGCGGTGCGCCCCACGCGCACGGTCTCATTCGGCGAGCACCAGCGCCAGCAGGTCGACGTCTACGAGCCCGAGGGCGCGGTCGAGCCGCTGCCGCTCGTCCTGTTCGTCCATGGCGGCGGCTGGCGCATGGGCAGCCACGAGCGCGTGCAAACGAAGCCCGCGCATTTCGGCGCGCAGGAGGTCTACTTCGCCTCCACCGGCTATCGCTTGCTGCCCGATTACCCGGTCGAGGATCAGGCGAGCGATGTCGGCGCGGCGGTGCAGGCGCTGGTCGGGCAAGCGGGCGCGCTGGGCTTCGATGCAGAGCGCATCGTCCTGATGGGCCACAGCGCGGGCGCGCATCTGGCAGCGCTGGTGGCGACCGACCCGCAATATGCGGGCGAGGCGTTCGGCGCGATCAAGGGCGTGATCCTGCTGGACGGCGCGGGCTACGACATCGCGCAGAACATCGAGGACGCCGAGTTCCAGACGCGGCGCATCTACGAGGACGCCTTCGGCTTTGACGAAGCGCGGCGCAAGGCGCTGTCCCCGATCGCCCATGTCGGCGGCCCCGACGCGCCCAACTGGCTCGCGCTCTATGTGGCCGAGCGCGCCAGCGCGAAATGGCAGGCCGAATGGCTTGTGAACGCTCTCACACAGGCGGACCGCTCGGCCAGGGCGGTGGCAATAACCGGCACCGACCACGGCCGCATGAACCGCGAGATCGGTGTGGTGGCCGGGAAAGCGCAGACCGAGGCGATCGACGCGTTTTTGGCGGAGGTGTTTGAGTAATCAAGGCAAAAGCGGTGTCGAGCGGAACGAGAGTCTAGCTTCGGCTTGCGACCCTAGTTGCAGACTTTTTGCTATTCAAAGCCGTTTGCGTCCAACCACCTTTCAACCTGAGGCATGGGACGGCGCTTCATCTGTTCTCTCAGAGTTCGGCCATCGTAATAGCGTCCGACAGGCGGTGCGCCTTCCATCAGATGCCGCAAGACTATTTCGTCGGACCATGAAGACAGCGCCGGGCTGTTTCCCTTTTTGTCAATCACGTCAGCGGTCGCCCCATAAGAGTATAGCAGGTCGAGAAGGGGTAGATACTCGACATCGAAGATTGCGGTTTCGCCGTTGATGTCCCGCTTGTTCGGATCTGCGCCGAGATCCAAAATTGCCTTCGCGGTCTCGACCAACCCCTGATCGTCTCGATTACAGAGATAGACGCTGGATAGGGCTGCCAAAGCCGATTGCCCATCTTCGCCGATAGCGTCGATAGCTAGCTCTTGGGCTGCAAATGCCCGAACCAATAAAGCGCTACAACCAGCGGCATTGTCTGAGAATATTGCTTCAAGGCGGCGCTTATCAGATCGCTCAACCCACTTGTTTCTCGCTAGGTGTGTAAAGAGATCCGCTCGCCCTCTGATAATTGCGGCGTCCAAGAGCTCCTTACCCAAAATCACCTTGTCATCGCCCCACGGATGCTCGGTCATAGCTTCTAAGTCTGCGCCACGCTCAATCAGGTCCAATATTGTGCGGTCGTCGGCGTCACCGAGAGCACCCTCAAGCACAAGAAGGCGGGCGCGACTAGAGGTGAAGTCGAAGTTGGTCGTATCCAGCCATTCTACCAGGCCTTCTGCTCCATCAACCCAACGTGCCGATCCTGCAGTCTGATCCACCGCCTCCTGAAGATGGGTTACCACTTCGGGCATCCCCACCTCTTCGCCAACATAGTCAACAACGGTTTTTGAGGCCGTACCTGTGTCGATTGTCAGAATGTATGCTGGGTTATCTGTTATCTGAGCGCGATACTCATCATTCAGGCTGAAAAACTGTGCTGCACGAAACTTCTCGACCAACTCAGCGACAGCACTTGGGTCAATCTAGTCGGTGTGAACGCCTGAGAACAAGATCCCGTCGTTATGGGAGAATGAACGGTGCACTTCAAACTCGCCTGGGAAGTTCTCTCCCCTAGTGCGAAATTCTATATTGCCCTGCCCATCTACCGTAACCGTGTAGTCTGGGCAGCTACCAAAACACGCTGTCCGCTGAAGGGTTATCTTGACTTCGTCTTTGATTACCGCCGGGAATGGCTCGGCAGCCGCAGTGCAGCCAACAAAGATGGTCAGCGGAATGATCGAAAAAACGAGCTTCAGCATCAGACTTCCTCTTGGCGTCAGGCTAAAAGATGGCGAAATGGCTGCCAAGCGGAATGTCCGCTCACCACCCCCACAACGGACCGTTCAGTCCTAGTCACGCTTTGCACACGCCGTCATTCGACCAGATCGGCCAAATCGGAACGCTGCGCGGTCTGTCTTTGTACGGGAGGTATAAAGGAGCCCATCATGAGTGTTTTTGCTATTTTAATGTTCACCACCCTTACCATTGCTCTGGCCGTCGGGATTTATCAGGCTGCGAAGGTTGACAACAAGCTGCCCGACGACACGTCGCATCTAAAACCAGAACGCACGCTCCAGCGGATGGACCAGGCGCAGGCCGACACCGATATTCGTGGAACCAAGAGCAACCCCATCGAAGCGTAAGCGCTGCGCGAGACGCGCGCTAGCGCGCGAAAAAGGGCTGCGACATATCAGGTGTTGCGGCCCTTTTTGTGCGCGCCCTTGGGTCAAGCGCTCCCGATCAGGTAAGGTCTGTCGGTTCCCCGTCCTGCAGAATGTGCGTGCAGCCCAGCGCCCTGGCGTGTTCGTCCCCATCCTCATTGGCGCTCAGTGCCGCGCAGGTGCGCCAGCCTTCGGCGCGCAGGGCGGCGGCGCGCTCGGGGTCGTGGCCCAGCGGCAGGTAGAGCTTGCGCTCGGCTTCGGGCTCCGCGCCAGCGTCGGCAATGCGGTCGATATAGAGCGTGAAGCCGGTCGCCGCTTCCTCGGTGCCCGCAATCGTGTAGGTGCCCCCGCGCCCCGCCGCTCCGCGCACGCCGGAGGCGTAGAGGGTGAAGCCGAACCAGGTTTGATACTCGAACCCGTGCCGCTCTGTCGGGTCGAGCGTGATGCGCACCTCGTCCGGGACGCGCGCGGCGATCGCCTCCAGCCCGTCAAGCCGGGTGGCGAGCGCGCCGCCGGCGTCCAGATCGCGCAATTTGCTCAAGGCCTCGGCAAACGGCCCGGCGGCGTAGAGCAGCGGGAGATAGGCCTCGCCGCCCACCGCGCGCAGGCCCCCTGCATCCTTGGTGTCGAGCTCGCGCCGAATGGCTTCGATGGTGTCCGGATCGCGCGTCAGCCCTTGAGCGGCAAGCGTGTCGACCAGATCGGGGAGCGTGAAATCGACCGAAAGCCCGGTGAGCCCCGCCGCCTGGCACGCCTCGATCGCGACCGCGACGATCTCGCGCGCCGCCGCGACCGTGTCCGCGCCGATCAGCTCGGCGCCCAGTTGCAAGCGCTCGCGCGCGGGGTCAAGCTGACCCGCCGCAATCAGCGCGGTGTCGCCGCAATAGGCCAGGCGAAGCGGGCGCGCGGCCTCCTTAAGGCTCGTCGCGGCGATGCGGCCGATCTGCGGGGTGATGTCCGATCGCAAGGCGAGCGTGCGCAGGCTCGCCGGATCAACGAACCGGAACATGGTCTGCGTCTCGACCCCCTCCATGCGCGCGGCGAGCGAGGCTTCGAATTCGAGCAGCGGCGGGCGCACGCGGTCGTAGCCGTGCGCTTCGACCGCGTCGAGCGCGGCACGCATGGCAAGCGTGATCGCGCGGGCCGAGGCGGGCAGGCGGTCTTCAAGACCGACGGGGAGGAGGTCGGTGGGGTTGGTCATGGCACTGTTTCGTCATCCCAGCGCAGGCCGGGATCCAGTCCCGAACCTGTGCATCTGGACCCCGGCCTTCGCCGGGGTGACGGCCAAATGCAAGACCCTTAGAACACCAGGCCCTTGGCGAGGTTCACACCTTCGACCTTTTCGATCTCGGCGACGACTTCGGGGCTAAGCGCGTCGTCGAGGCTGAGCAGCAGCACCGCCTCGCCCCCTGCGTCGCGGCGGCCCAGGTTAAAGGTGCCGATATTGATGCCGTGATCGCCGAGCAAGGTGCCGATCCGGCCGATAAAGCCCGGCTTGTCGTCGTTGACGACGTAGAGCATGTGGCCCTCAAGCTCGGCTTCGATGCCGATGCCGAAGATCTCGACCAGACGCGGCCCGCCGCTGCCAAACAGCGTACCGGCAACCGAGCGCGGCCCGGTGTCGGTCTCCACCGTTACGCGGATCAGCGTGTTGAACGCGCCTTCGCGTTCGTGCCGGATTTCGGAGACCTCAAGCCCGCGTTCCTTGGCGAGGTAGGGCGCGTTGACCATGTTCACCGTGTCCGAATAGCGGCGCATGAAGCCCGCCAGCACCGCTCCGGTGATCGGGTTGCCGTTCAGCTCCGCTGCCGCGCCTTCGCGCTCGACGCTGATCTTGGTGAGGTTGCCGCGCGCAAGCTGGCCAACAAGGCTGCCGAGCTTCTCCGCCAGCGCCATGTAGGGCTTTAGCTTGGGCGCTTCCTCAGCGCTCAGGGAGGGCATGTTGAGCGCGTTTGTGACGCCGCCATTCACCAGGTAATCGCTCATCTGCTCGGCGACCTGCAGCGCGACGTTGACCTGCGCTTCGGTCGTGCTGGCGCCCAGATGCGGCGTGCAGATGAAGCCCGGCGTGCCGAACAGCGGGTTTTCCTTCGCGGGTTCCTCGACGAACACATCGAGCGCCGCGCCCGCGACCTGGCCGCTTTCCAGGCAATCCTTGAGCGCCGCCTCGTCGATCAGCCCGCCGCGCGCGCAATTGACGACGCGGATGCCGGGCTTGGCGTTCTCCAGCCGCTCTCGGCTCAGGATATTGCGCGTCTCGTCGGTCAGCGGGGTGTGGAGCGAGACGAAATCCGCGCGCGCAAGAAGCGAGTCGAGATCGACCTTCTCCACTCCGATTTCCACGGCGCGCTCGGGTGTCAGGAACGGATCGTAGGCGATCACCTTCATTTTCAGACCCAGCGCGCGGGCCGCGACGATCGAGCCGATATTGCCCGCGCCGATCAGGCCCAGCGTCTTGCCGGTGACCTCGACGCCCATGAAGTCCTTCTTGGGCCATTCGCCATTCTGCGTGCGGGTGTTGGCCGCCGGTATCTGCCGCGCGAGCGCCATGATCATCGCGATCGCGTGTTCGGCGGTGGTGATCGAATTGCCGAACGGCGTGTTCATCACGACGACACCCTTCCCGCTTGCGTAGGGAATATCGACGTTATCGACCCCGATCCCGGCGCGCCCGATCACTTTCAGGTTGGTCGCTGCATCAAGGATCGCCGGGGTCACCTTGGTCGAGGATCGGATGGCGAGCCCGTGATATTCGCCGATACGCGCGGCGAGCTCTTCCGGGCTCTCGCCGGTGATCACATCGACATCGCAGCCGCGCTCCTCGAAAATGCGCGCGGCGTTGGGGTCCATCTTGTCGGAGATGAGGACTTTGGGTTTCACTGGGGGGGTGGTCATTGGGAATTCCTTGGTGCGCTCCTGCGAACGCAGGAGCCCAGGTTCACTGGAAATTTGCACGGAAATGGGCTCCTGCGTTCGCAGGAGCTCACGAGTACTGATCAGCCGTTCTTGACCGTTGAGTAGGCCCACTCGATCCAGGGCAAGAGGCGCTCGATATCTTCGGTCTCGAGCGTCCCGCCGCACCAGATGCGCAAGGAAGGCGGCGCGTCGCGATAGCCGTTGAAATCGTAGCCCACATTGCGCTCTTCGAGCATCTTGACGATCTTCTTCGGCACCGCGGCCTGATCTTCCGGCGAGAGGCTTTCATACCAGTCGCCCTGGAACATCATGCACACGCCCGTATTGGTGCGCTTGGCCGGATCGGCGACCATGTTCCGCAGCCAGGGCGTTGCCTCGATCCAGTCCTTGACGATCTTCGAGTTTGCGTCCGCACGCTCGATCATGGCTTTCAGTCCGCCGATTGACTTTGCCCATTCCAGCGCGGCGATGTAATCCTCGGTTGCCAGCAGCGAAGGCGTGTTGATGGTCGCGCCTTCGAAGATACCCGCGTTGATCTTGTCGCCTTTTTTCAGGCGGAAGAGTTTAGGCAGCGGCCAGGGTGGATCGTAGCTCTCGATCCGCTCGACAGCCTTGGGGCTGAGGATCAGCATGCCGTGCTGCGCTTCGGAACCCATCACCTTCTGCCAGCTGTAAGTGGTGGCATCGAGCTTGGGCCAGTCCATCTCCTGCGCGAAAATGGCGCTGGTCGCGTCGTTGATCGTGACCCCTTCGCGGCCCGGCTCAAGCCAGTCGGTGTCCGGGATCATCGCGCCGGACGTGGTGCCGTTCCAGGTGAAGACGACATCGTTGCGCTGGGGAATGGTGGTGAGGTCGGGGATCTCGCCATAGTCCGCCGAGAGGACTTGCAGATTGGGCAGCTTCAGCTGCTTGACCGCGTCCTGGATCCACACATTGCCAAAGCTCTCCCACGCGGCAACCGTTGCCGGGCGCGCGGGATCGAGCATGGTCCACATCGCCGCCTCAATTGCGCCTGTGTCGCTCGCGGGCATGATGCCGACGAGGTAATCGTCGGGCACGCCGAGCAATTCGCGGCTCAGATCGATCGCGTGTTTCAGCCGCCCCTTGGCGTGCGCAGAACGGTGCGAACGGCCAAGCGAAGCGGTCTTCAGCTTGTCGAGCGACCAGCCGGGAAACTTGACGGTGGGTCCGGAAGAAAATTGGGGGCGCTCAGGTTTGAGCGATGGCTCATGCATGAGCCCACGTGTGTAATCAGTCATGTATTCTCTCCTTGCAGAGAGCACGCGCGGCGTTGGGACCGCGTGGCCCACGGGGGGCATTAGTGCCCTGGGCCAAAGTGTCAATCAGGATTGGCGCGGGAACGGTGGAATGTGCTATCCCCACGTCAACCCCCGAAATTCAATCAGGCTTCATGCATTTTTCCGATCTTCGCATCGCTCTATTCAGCGGCAACTACAATTACACCAGAGACGGGGCGAACCAGGCGCTCAATCGGCTGGTGGGCTCGCTGTTGGGCAAAGGCGCAGGCGTGCGGGTCTACTCGCCCAAAGTGGCCGATCCCGCGTTCGAACCGACCGGTGATCTGATCGGCACGCCCTCGATCGGCATGCCGCTGGGGCGCGGAGAATACCGCATACCCACCGGCCTTGGCGCCAGAGCGCGCAAGGATCTTGCCCGGTTTGCGCCGAATGTCGTCCACCTCTCCTCGCCCGATCCCATGGGCCATGCGGCCTTGCGCTGGGCACAGGATCACGACATTCCGGTGCTCGCCAGCGTTCACACCCGCTTTGAAACCTATCCGCGCTATTACAACATGGCGTTTCTAGAACCCCTCATCGTGCGCGTGCTTAAACGGTTCTATAACCGCTGCGACGCTCTCGTCGCCCCCTCGCAGAGCATGATCGACGAGCTGCTGGCGATGGAGATGCACGATGTGATCGGCCTGTGGTCACGCGGGGTCGATCGCGGCGTGTTTGCGGGCGCGAAGCGCGATCTGAGCTGGCGGCGCTCGCTGGGATTGTCCGACGACGATGTCGCGATCGTGTTTCTCGGGCGGCTGGTGATGGAAAAGGGCCTCGACGTCTTTGCCGAAACCATCGTGCAGCTCAGAAAGCGCCAGGTTCCGCACAAGGTGCTGGTGATCGGTGACGGCCCCGCGCGCGGCTGGTTCGAAGAGGCGCTGCCCGGCGGCATATTCGCGGGCTTCAAGACGGGCGAGGCGCTGGGCGCGGCGCTGGCGAGCGGGGACGTGTTCTTCAACCCTTCAATCACCGAGACCTTCGGCAATGTGACGCTGGAGGCGATGGCCTCCGGTCTGCCGGTCGTGGCGGCGGGCGCAACCGGAGCCGCAAGCCTGGTCGTCGACGGAAAGACCGGCCAGCTGGTCCCGCCTGGCAAGACAACGGGGGAGACCGCGTCGCGCTTTGCCGAGGCAATCGCGCCCTATTGCACCAACGACGCGCTGCGCGCCGGGCACGGCGCGGCGGGCGAGAAACGCAGCCTTGAATACAGTTGGGAGGCGATCAACCAGTCGGTCGCCGACATGTATATCGAGCTGGTCGAAGACCGCCGCGCGCTGCAGGAAGCCGAAGCGCGCGCAAAGGCGAAATCGAAGGCGGCCTGACGGCGCGCCCAGCTAGCGCAGGACGCCCGCCCTTGTCATGGCCAGCGCGTAATAGGCCATCGCCAGAACCGACAGCCAGATGAGCGCGGTGAAGACCAGCTGGAAGGTCGAGGCGAGCTCGGGCGGGATATCGGATATGAACGCGTATACAGTCGATCCCAAAAGCCCTACCACAGACAGCGCGAGCGCGTGAAACGCGTATCGGCTGCGAAGGAGCAGGAGCAGCGAACCGGCCACCGCGCCCCACACCCCAAGCGCCCAGCAGATATTGGCCCAGAGCGGGTAGCTGCCGAAATAATCGAGGATGACCTCAACCGGCACACCGGCTGTTTCTGCGGCCATGCCGAGATAGTCCATGTTAACAAGCTTGGTCTGGACGTAGTCGTTCGCCCCGCCTGCAAACCAGATCAGGCTGATCACTCCGAGCGCCCAGAGATGCCAAGGCGTCTTGGGGCGCGCCTCGCTTTGTAATTCCATTTTTCCCCTCCCACAGCGCGACCCGGTGTTCGGGGAAGGATAGTCACAGATGGCGCACCCCGGCAAGCCGGACGCGGGCGCCCGGCTTGCCGCTTGGGGTTAGAAGCGAGCCTTCAAAGTCGCTCGATCCGCTTGGCGACCTCGTCGATGATGTCGACGATCTCGTCTATCGTCGCCTTGTCGAGCTTGCCGGCGTTGGCGCGATTCTTGAGCACGCTGCCCAGATTGCCCATGGCGCGGAACAGGTCGGGTGACTTCTCCTTGACCTTCTCCGCGCGCGCGCCGTGCTCGCCCAGCCGGTCCATCAGCGCCTCGACTTCCTCGTCGCGGTCCTTCAATTCGGCCTTGCCCGCTTTGGTCGCCTTGAACGGCTTCTTGCCGCTGGTCTCGCCATCTTCGTCGTCGGCCTTGGGCTTGGTCTGCTTGATCAGGCCCTCTTCCTCGAGCATTTGCAGCGTTGGATAGACCGCGCCGGGGCTCGGCGCGTAGGCGCCGCCGGTCATGTCCTCGATCGCGCGGATCAGTTCGTAGCCGTGGCGCGGTTCCTCGTTGATGAGCGCGAGGAGCGCCAGGCGCAGCTCGCCCTGGCCAAACATGCGTCCGCGCCGTTTGCGCGCTGGGACACCGTCCTTCCAGTCGCGGCGGGAGCGCTTTGGACGACGGCGGGTATCCTCTTCCCACTCATTCGCGGCCTGCGCGGCCATCATCGCAATCATCGGGCCAAGGCTGCTCCAGCCGCTGCCGCGGTATTTTCTCCAGGTCATCGGGGTTCCTTTCGGGTTATGCGCTTTCGATAGTTCGGATGAGCCTAAAGATATATCGTCAGCCTATCGTTTCAAGCGTCCCAACGTTTTGGCGGTGCATTTTTCCATCAACCGCCTATCATCCTCCACGAATGGCTGACCTGTTTGGAGAGGACGCGCCGGCCGCGAACGAGCGCCGCAATGACAAACCGCGCGCTGACGCCCCGCTTGCGGATCGCCTGCGCCCGCGTTCCCTGCCCGAAGTGATCGGGCAGGAACACCTCACCGGCCCCGAAGGCGCCATCGGGCGAATGGTCGCGGCGGGCAAGCTCTCCAGCATGATCCTGTGGGGCCCGCCCGGCACGGGCAAGACCAGCATCGCCCGACTACTGGCGGCGTCCGTCGGAATGCGCTTCACCTCGATCAGCGCGGTCTTCTCCGGCGTCGCCGACCTCAAGAAAGCCTTTGCCGAGGCCGACGCCATGGCCGATGCGGGCAAGAAGACCCTGCTGTTCGTGGACGAGATCCACCGCTTCAACCGAGCGCAGCAGGATGGGTTTCTGCCCTTTGTCGAGCGCGGCACGATCACTCTGGTGGGCGCAACGACCGAGAATCCGAGCTTTGCCCTCAACGCAGCGCTTCTGAGCCGCGCGCAGGTTCTGATCCTCGATCGGCTTGATCACACCGCGCTCGCCGCCTTGCTCGATCGCGCCGAGGCGCTCGAAGGCCCCCTGCCGCTCACCGACACCGCCCGCGAGGCCCTGATCGCGAGCGCCGACGGCGATGGCCGTTTCCTGCTGGGTCAGGCCGAGACGCTCTACAACGCGCAGCTTTCCGAACCGCTCGACAGCCAGGAACTGGGCGCGTTCCTCCAGCGGCGCGTCGCTGTCTACGACAAGGATCGCGACGGGCACTACAACCTGATCAGCGCGCTGCATAAAAGCCTGCGCGGGTCGGACCCGCAGGCCGCGCTCTATTACCTCGCGCGCATGCTGACCGCCGGCGAAGAGCCGCTCTACGTCCTGCGTCGCCTGGTGCGTTTTGCGAGCGAGGATATCGGGCTTGCCGACCCCAACGCGCTCACCCAATGCCTTGCGGCCAAGGACGCCTACGAGTTTCTCGGCAGCCCCGAAGGCGAACTCGCCATCGTGCAGGCCTGCCTCTACCTCGCCACCGCGCCCAAATCGAACGCCGCCTACGCCGCGCAAAAATCGGCCTTCAAAGCTGCGAAGGAAACCGGCAGCCTGCGCCCGCCCGCCAATATCCTGAACGCGCCAACGCAGCTGATGAAGGACATCGGCTACGGGGCGGGATACGCCTACGACCACGAGGATGCAGACGGCTTCTCGGGCGCCAATTACTGGCCCGAAGGAATGGATCCGCAAAGCTTTTACACGCCGGTCGAGCGCGGCTTCGAGCGCGAAGTAAAGCGGCGTCTCGACCACTGGGACCGCCTGAGGCGGGAGCGCGGGGGCCAGGAGCGCTCTTCATGAAACCGCCCAAGTTCGATCACTTTCTCGCGCTCGACTGGTCGGGCGCGAAGGGCGAGCGGCATCGGGGCATTGCGATGGCCATAGCAGAAGCCGATGGCGGGCCTCCGGTGCTCGTCGAGCCGCCGCCGCGCGGCTGGTCGCGGCTCGAAGTGAAGGAGGTGCTCGCAGATCTGCCGCCCAAAACACTGGTGGGAGCGGATCTCGGGATCAGCCTGCCCTACCAGGACGCGGGCGCTTTCTTTCCGGGCTGGGACGAAACCCCGCGCAGCGCCAAGAAGTTGTGGGCGATGATCGATGAAATCTGCGCCGACGACCCCTATCTGGGCGCGCACAGCTTCATCGAACACGCCATCGCCGCGCGCTATTTCCGCCATGGGAAGAACCGCGAAGGCGACCGCTTTCTCCTGCCCGGCTCCATCACCAGAGAGGGTCGCTTCCGCGTCGCCGAGGGCGCCCAGCGCGCGCAGAAATGCCGTCCGGTGAGCAATTTCAACCTCGTTGGGGCCGCTCAGGTGGGCAAGAGCTCGCTGACCGGCATGCGGATGCTTCACCAGCTGCGCGGAAAGCTCAACGTGTGGCCGATGGACCCGGTGCCCGATCGCTGGACGCCGCAAAAAGGCAGCGTCCTTGTCGAGATCTACACCGGGCTTGCCAGCCGGGAGACCGCCGATCTGGGCGCGCGCACCAAACTCTTGACCCACGAGGATCTCAACGCGGCCCTGTCCGTCCTCGATTGCCCGCCGATCGACGCGGTGGGCGAGATCGACGATCATTCCTCCGACGCGCTGCTGACGGCAGCGTGGCTGCGCAAGGTCGCCGATGAGGAGCGGCGCTGGAACCCGCGCTTTCTGACCGCCGAGATCGCCTGGACCGAAGGCTGGACCTTCGGCGCGCTGTAGCGAAATCAGGAGTTTTAGCGATACAGAAACGAGCGGTCGCGAGGCTCTTTGCGATAGCCCGCCGCGCGCAGATCTTCGAGCATCCGCTGGCGCTTGGGATCGGCCAGAAGCCCGTCATCGCGCGTATCCCGCCCTTCTGTCGCCACTCCCGGTCCATCGCCGCGATTGAGCGCATGGAGCAGTTCCAGGTTCTTTTCGTTGATCAGGCCGGGGATCAGGACAATGTCGAGCAGCAACCAGAAAAGCATAACGGGCAGGCCGATGATCGACAGCGACAGCAGCAGCTGGATGATACCCGTCTTGGTCTCGCCTGCGTAAAAGCGGTGGACGCCAAACCACCCGAAAAAGAACCACAAGAGATAGGCGATTGCCTTGGACTTTCGGTTGGCTTCGAAAAACGCGTCTTTGAATCGATCGTCGTGCACTTAGACCCCCTTTGAGTTTCTAAGATGTATCTTAGGGCTCGCTTGGGCAAGGGTCTTTCATAAGGTGATCGACAAAGAGCCAAAAACGCTCGGCGAACACAGAAAGTGCAAGGGCCATCTGGACTTCGGGGCCGGTTTGAGGCTACCGAGCCTCGCCTTGCGATCGTCTGATCGCCACAGGCGCACACGCCAAAGGCACGCAAAGGGCCGGCTTAGCTCAGTTGGTAGAGCACCTGATTTGTAATCAGGGGGCCGCGGGTTCGAATCCTGCAGCCGGCACCACATGGTAATTCAGGTCGGTTCACCGGGTCACCGAAAGTCCCATGAAACTGCGATAGTCCAAGGCCCTTACGTTCACACCAGTTCAGTTCCGGCCACTGACAATCGGATAGTTTGGGGACCAAATACAGGGGCCAGTCCGAAGAGGGGTGAAGAAAAGGCCCCAAAATTCCGCTGACCGATCTTCAGATACGCAATGCCAAACCAAAAGCGAAACCCTACAAGCTAGGCGACAGCCAAGGCTTGTTTCTCCTGGTACAGCCGACCGGTGGTAGACTTTGGCGTTTGAAGTATCGGGTCGCTGAGAAAGAGAAAAAGCTCTCTCTGGGCCGGTACCCGATGTCAGCTTGTCAGATGCAAGGAAGGGCCGCGACGACGCCCGCGACCTCATCGCACAAGGCGAAGATCCCTCACTTGAGAAGCAACGAAAGAAAGCGCGGGCGAAGCTGAGCGCAGAGCACACCTTCGACAGCATCGCTGCCGAGTATATCGAGCAAAAGTCAAATGACGGCGCTCAGCCATGGGCCAGATCGACCCGGATGAAAGCTGGATGGCTTCGATCAGAACTTAATCCGAGCATCGGTCGGATACCGGTAGCGGTGATTGAGCCCGCAGATATCCTCGCAGCCGTCAAAAGACAGGAGGCGGCGGGCCGAAGGCGTATTGCGAACGTGTTTAACAGCCCGAAGATCAACTCGACAAATTATCTCGTTATTGGGTCTCCAACTAGACCTTCTCAAACCGTAACGACCAACTGAAAGAACGCTGAAAGGTCTGACTGGACTGAAAAAAGCGGTCTCATAGCGATTACGCCCGACGCCTAAGCTACAAAGGACCCGCAGTCTTCTGGATAGGTCCAAACCGAAACTGAGATCTTTGCGCGGTGACGGTCTTTGTGACCGGCTTCTGGGCCTCGACCGAGGAACGCAACATTCAGCTTGGTGGCGATGACCAGGGCAATTCCGTGCTCTTGCCGATTAACCGGCTGTATGGCGCTACCGGGATCGAATTCGAGGGGAATTACAGCAATGGTCCCTTCTCCATCACCGTGGGCGCAACGTACACGGATGCGACGATCGACGACGATACGCTCAATCCCGATGTCATCGGCAACACGCCGCGCCATATCCCCGATCTCACATTCTTCGCCCGACCGGCTGTAGACTTCGACCGCATCTCCCTTGGTGCGGTTGTGAACGGCACGACCGAGAGCTTTACGCAGGATACCAATATCCTGGTCCAGCCCGGATATACTCTCGTCAGTCCTTTCGTGAGCTACCGACCGGCGGACAATGTCACAGTTGGACTCAATGTGTTTAACGTCTTCGACGAGCTTGCGGTTGTGCAGCTTCAGGCGGCGGCCATTCCGGCGAGCGGCTTTACCAACGCTCAGGTCATGAACGGGCGCACGGTCACGGCCTCGATCGGTTTCTCGTTCTGATGGCCTAAACGACGCTGCCTCGACAAATCCTCAGTGGCTTTGCGAAGAGCAAGCGTTGTCCGCGCTGCAACACCAATTGGGAACAGTAAATCATGCTTGACCAACTCCGAATTCCGCGACGCTTGGGGGTCTCGTTCGCCATACTCATTGGCGCGGCTGCGGTTGTCATGATTTTCTGTGCAGTGAGCTTGTCGATGATTTCGAGTGTGACTTCACGCAACAGCGAGAGCCAAGGAATTCTGGCTGATGTGCTCACACTCGAAACCTCGCTCCTTCGCCAGAACAGCCAGCTTCGCGGGTTCCTGGTTACCGGCGATGAGCTGTATCTGAAATCCTACTATGAGGGGCGCGACGATTACGACCGTGTGTCGCCCCTCTTGGAAGAACGCTTGAATGACCCGGCGTTACAAGCGCTTGTCCGAGAATCGCGTGAAGAGACCATCAAATGGCGGCGTGATTGGGGCGACAAATATGTCGGCATTGTGAAGGCCGACGCGCGCACGCGCGCTCAGGAAGACATTCGGCAAGCGGGCAGAAAGGTCCTCGTGAGCGCGGCCGTACTCCCGCTTCGGGAGGTTCGCGACACGATCCAGAACGCCGTTGAGGAGCGAACCGCCCGGCAGGAAACGGTTGTTCTGGTGGGATGGCTCGCTTTGGGTATCGGAGCGGCGGCGATTATCGGCCTTGCGCTGTTCCTGGCGCGTTCGCTGACGCGCTCGATTGCGCAGCCGGTGGCTCGCATGACCGACACGATGACCGTCTTGGCGCAGGGCAACACTTCGGTGGATATAAAGGGGGCTGATCGCAAAGACGAGCTTGGCGAAATGGCGCAAGCGATGCTCGTTTTCCGCAACGCGGCCCAGGAACGCGAGAAGTCCGTTGCCGAGCGAGAGCAAGCTATGACGAAAATTGGCCAAAGTCTGGCGGCGGTCGCCAACGCCGATCTGACCGTCCGTCTGGCCGATATGCCCGATAGCTTCCGCGATGTGACAGACGATTTCAACGAAGCCATGCAGCGCCTTTGTCAAGTGATGATGGGCGTCCAGAGCAGCGTCCAGTCCATTGATCTTGCCTCAGGAGAAATCCAGCAGGCGACCAATGATCTGGCGAGCCGAAGTGAAGCGCAGGTGTCCCATCTGCAATCGTCCTCGGAGGCGATGAAACGTCTGACCTCACAGGTCGAGGAATACGCCGATATTGCATCGCAAGTCAGCTCTGCAATGGTGGAAGCCCGCGGCGAAGCGGAGAGCGGTGGGGCCGTGGTGGCAAAAGCCATTGAGGCTATGGATGAGGCCCAAGCCGCGAGCGCCGAGATCTCGAAAATCAACGAAATGATCGACGCTATTGCATTCCAGACCAACCTGCTCGCGCTTAACGCTGGCGTTGAAGCGGCCAGGGCCGGAGAAACCGGAAAGGGCTTCTCCGTGGTGGCATCAGAGGTACGGGCGCTTGCGCAGCGCGCGGCCGAGTCCGCAAGCGCGATCAAGGAGCGCGTCGATTCGGTCACCAAGCATGTCCGCTGGGCGTTCAACTCGTGAACGAGACCGGAGGCGCGCTGGAAACGATCATCGGTCGTGTCAGCGAGGTGACCGACTCGGTGTCCTCCATCGCGACCGGCGCGACAGAGCAATCGCTGGCGTTGCGCAAGGTAGGCGATGGCATAAACGCCATGGACGGGATGACCCAGCAAAACGCGGCCATGGTCGAGGAGACCAACGCCGCAACAACAAACCTGCGGAGTGAGGCGAGGCACCTTGCAACATCATTCGCCGAATTCAAGATTGACGCAAAAGAGCCGGTTGAATCCGATGAATTCGATTTGCGCTTGGCCGTTGGTTAGGCTCTCTGCTTGGCTTGGCTTGGCTTGGCAGGGCAGACGGCAACGGCTCCCTCATAATGCCGCCCGAGAGGATCTTTGCTGCGCGACCGCTTGACCAAAAGCCATCGGCGCAGCGGCCAATCGAGCGGCGTGAATGTCAGCTTTCTTGAGCCGGGTCATCGAGCATCAGCGTCCTTCATGGGGGCGCAGAGTTGACGTGAACTCCCAAAAGCGTCGGGCCACACAATTCAATCAGTCCGCTGAGAATTGAGTTAGCACTCGTGAGACGCCAAAGGGAGCGCGCGCTCTTGGCCCACCCTTCAAGGCCGGTCAGTGGCCGAGCTTTGGCAAGCTTGCTACGGGCCCGCGCGACATGAACGCCGCCACTCTCCAGACGCTCGCCCTCTGCTTTCTCTCCATGATCGGCATCGCTCTTTTCGCCTGGCGCAAGTCGACCGCCGAATCGGTGCGGCTTGCTCCCGCCGAGTGAGGCGCAAGGCGAGTTCGGATTGCGCTGGACGCGTTTGTGTCGCACACTGGCTCTCAAAAGCTAACGGCAAGAAACACCCATGACCGACCAGAACCTCGACCCGCGTATCCATATCGCGCAGCTTGGCGCAATGGCGAAAGCCGCAGCGCACGCTCTGCGTTCGGCTACGACCGAGCAGAAGAACACCGCTCTTGCAAAAGCGGCCGAGGCGCTGCGCGCGGCGAGCGGAACGCTGGTCGAAGCCAACGCGCGCGATGTCGATAGCGTGCGCGGGTCGAAACCAGCGAGCTTCATCGACCGGCTTATGCTCGACGAAGGGCGCGTCGAGGCCATGGCGCAGGCGCTCGAACAGATCGCCGCGCTGCCCGATCCCGTGGGCCGCACGCTTGCGACCTTTGAGCGGCCCAACGGGCTTACGATCGAACGTGTGGCGGTGCCCATCGGGGTCATCGGCATGATCTACGAATCGCGCCCCAATGTCGGCTCGGACGCGAGCGCGCTGTGCGTCAAATCGGGCAACGCGGTGATCCTGCGCGGTGGGTCGGAAAGCCGCCACTCCACCCGTGTGATCGTCGAGTGCCTGCAGGCCGGACTGGACGCGGCCGGGCTACCGCGCGAGGCGGTGCAGAGCGTCCAGACAACCGCGCGCGAGGCCGTGGCCGAGATGCTGGGCGCGGTCGATCACATCGACCTTGTCATCCCCCGCGGAGGCCGGGGCCTCACCGAACTGGTGCGCGATACCGCGAAGGTCCCGACGCTGCTGCACCTCGATGGCAATTGTCACACCTACATCCACGCCGAGGCCGATCTGGAAAAAGCGATCCCCATTGTCCGCAACGCCAAGCTGCGTCGCACCGGGATTTGCGGAGCGACCGAGAGCCTGGTGATCGACGATGCGATTGCCGAGCGCGCCATCCCCGGTATTGCCGACGCCATGCCCGATTGCGAGCTGCGCGGCGACGCGCGCGCCGTGGCGATCGACCCGCGCGTCAAACCGGCGAGCGAGGACGACTTCGACACCGAGTTTCTCGACGCCATCGCTTCGATCAAGGTGGTCGCGAACGCGGACGAGGCTCTGGCTTTCGTGGCCGAGCATTCCTCGGGCCATACCGACGCGATCCTGACCGAAAACTCCGATGTCGCCCGGCGCTTTTTGACTCAGATCGACAGCGCGGTGGTGATGCACAACACCTCCACCCAGTTCTCCGATGGCGGCGAGTTCGGCATGGGCGCCGAGATCGGGATCGCCACCGGCAAGATGCACGCGCGCGGGCCGGTCGGGCTGGAACAGCTGACCACATTCAAATATTTGGTGCTGGGAAGCGGTCAGGTGCGGCCCTAGGGCTTCGGTCAAACCGGGCGGCGCGCAAGGGCACCGCCCGGCTCTTTCCAAAGGTTACTTGCCGATTTCCGTGGGATAGGGCGGCGCTGGCTTCACCGGGCTCTGAGCCCCCTCCAGCTGTTGCAGCACCGTGGCAATCGCGGCTTCGAGCTGCGTGTCCTGCCCGCGATCGAGCGCAATCGGATCGAGCTCCACCCGGATATCGGGCGCAACCCCTTCGTTCTCGATCGTAAAACGGCCATCGGTGTCGAAGAAGCGGAAGAACGGCACGGTCAGCGTGCCGCCGTCCATCAGGCCGGGATTGGCGCTGATCCCGATCAGGCCGCCCCAGGTGCGCGTACCGATCAGAGTGCCCAGCCCGCTCTCGCGGAAGGCGTAGGGCATCCAGTCCCCGCCCGACCCTGCGTCCTGATCGATCAGCATCACCTTGGGACCGTAAATGCCGCCGCCGGGCGTTGCCCAATCCAGCCCTTCGCGATCCTTCCAGCCCGCCAGCCATTTGCGGCTCAACACATCGATAATGTAGTTCGCTGCCTGGCCCCCGCCATTGGACCGCTCATCAAGGATCAGCGCTTCCTTGTCGGTCTGCGCGAAGTACATGCGGTTGAACAGCGTGTACCCGGCTCCGGCTGTGTTGGGCATGTAGACATAGGCAACCCGGCCACCAGTCGCCTCATCGACCCGCTTGCGGTTGTCCTCGATCCATGACCATAGGCGCAGCAGGCTCTCGCCATCGGTGGGAACCACTGTCGAAGTGCGCCGCTCAGCGCCCGGCGTCGCCGCAACAGTCAAAGCGATCTGCGTCCCCCGCGAGCCTGAGAGCGCGGCGTAGATATTGTCGCTGCCGGTCAGCTCAACGCCGTTGACCGCGATGATGTAGTCACCCTCCTTTGCGTCAACACCGGGCGCGGCGAGCGGGGCCGAAAGGGTCGGATTCCATTCCTCGCCGGTGTAGATTCTCTTGATCCGGTAACGACCGTCCTCGATCGCGAGATCGGCGCCCAACAGGCCGGGAGCAGCGGAGCTGTTGTCGTAGACGTCCCCGCCTCCGACATAGTTATGGCCCACGCCCATTTCGCCCGTCATTTCCACGAGCAATTCGTTCAAGTCCTCGCGCCGGCCTAGATGCGGCAGCAGCGGTTCGAACTTGGCGCGCACACCCTCCCAATCAAGCCCGTGCAGGTTCGGATCGTAGAAATACGCCTTCTCCATGCGCCAGACATCGCCGAAGATCTGCTTCCATTCCTCCAACGGGTCGACATACATCCGCACGCCCGACATGTTGATCGGTTTGGGCTCGACCTTCTCGCCCGCGTCGGCGGTCAGCAGGTTGCCCTCATGCGAAAGCAGCAGCAGCTTGTCGCCATCCGCGTCGGTCGAGACATTGAGGATACCCTGGCCCACCGGCTTGGCCTCGCGCTCTTCGAAATCGAAGCGCAACAGGCGCGAGCGCGCGCCCCCTGTTCCCGGCCCGGTCGCCGCGCCCGGCTGCGGCCGTTCGACCACGAACAGCGCACCGTCCTTCGCCGTCGCAAGGCTGCCATACCCCGCCTCGGCCATCGGCAGCGCAACGATCCGGCGTTCCAGTCCGCTGGGATCAACCTTGACGCTCTCTTTCCCGCCGTCGGTATTATCGCCGTTCTTGCCATTGCCTTTCTCGCCGTTCTCGGCTTCGCTCTTGTCTTCGTCGTCTTCCTCATTAGCGAGGATCGGCGCGAGCGGGGACTTGCCATCGGCTTCCAGAACCGCCGCATAAAGCGCCGAGCGGTAGGGCCGGTCTTGGGTGGTCATATCGAGACCGGCGTAAAAGGAGCCCGCATTGGTGGACGCGGTGAAGAACAGCAGCTTGCCGTCCTTGGCGAAGGTAGGCAGGCCCACATCGGCATAGCCGCGCGAGACCGGATAGGTCTGGCGCGTCTCCAGATCGTAGAGGTTGAGCGCGGCGTTGTTGTTGCCCCCCCGCGTCGTGAACGCCATCCAGCGGCCCTTGGGCGAGATCACCGCATCAAAACTGCCATTGCGACGCGGGCTGGTGGCGATCCGCCAGCTGGTGCCCGTTTCCACGTCCATCGCGTTCAGCGTCAGCGTGTTGCTGGAATAGACGATGTGCTTGCCCGCATTGCCCCATTCGATGAGCTCGTAGAAGTCCTCGCCCAGCGCGATCGTGCGCGCCGGCTCGATCCCGCTCTGATCCTCGATCACCAGCGACTGCCCCGCGCCATCGTCGGTGATGTAGGCAAGCTGCGTCCCGTCGGTTGACCAGATCGCCGAATAATTGCGCGTAGAGGGGCTCTGCGAGATGTTGCGCACCGTTCCCTTGTCGGTGGGCACGGTGAAGACTTCGCCGCGCGCGGTCACCGCCACCCGCTTGGCCGACGGGGAAAGCGCCGCATAGGTCATCTGACCGCTGACATTGCGCCACCCGGCGCGCCGGGCGGGCAAATCTGCGACCAGAGAGATCGAGAGCGGCGTCGTGCTACCGCTCGCCACATCGAGGCTGTGGAGCGTGCCGCCCGCTTCGTACACGATCCGCCCGTTCTTGGCGGTCATGTTGCGGATGTCCCAATCCGCTTCTTGCGTGATCTGCGAGACTTCGCCGCTCGCCGGATCGTAGCGGAAGATGTTTGAGCGCGTGTTCCAGCGATCCGAGAGGAAATAGAGCTGGCCGTCCATCCAGACAGGATCGAACTCGGTGGTGCGATCACCCGGAATCTCTGTCTTGGTTCCCGCCTCGAAATCAATCAGTTGAAGCGAAGGCGACAGCCCGCCGCGATAGCCGCGCCAGCCGTTGACCCCGCCGGTGAGCACCGCGTTGCCCGAACGCGAGGGCACGTTCGCAAAGACGCGCCCGGCCTCGTCATACGCGCCGCCATTGACCACCGCTTCGGACACCTTCTTGGGCAATTCGCCGTCGAGGCCCACGTGAAAAAGCTGACCCGAGCGGCCCGAGCGGCGTTCGCGCGTGCTGACCATGGCGATCGTTTCCCCGTCTGGAAGCCAGTCGATCGCCTCATCGGAGCCGGGGTACCATGTCAGGCGCTGAGGCTCTCCGCCCCGCACGTCGATAACGAACACGTCATCGTTGCCATCGTAATTGGCGGTGTAGGCGATCCTGGTGCCATCGGGCGAAAAGATCGGGTCGCGCTCATCGGCCGGATGCGAGGTCAGGCGCACAGGATTGCTGCCATCGGGCGCGGCGATCCAGATGTCGCCGGCATAGGCAAAGGCGAGCGCGCTGTCCGACAGGGCCGGATCGCGCAGCAGCTTTGTCTCCTCGGGGGTTTGCGTCCCTTGCGCGGCGAGCATCGGTGCGGCAAGCGCGCTCGTCGCAAGCAAAACGGCTGCCTTCCAGGCGTTTTTCATTGTCTTCCCCTTGGCTGAATTTTGAAACTTCCGAGTTGACCCATGCGCTGTTCCAGTGTGTTGATCGTCAAGGCCCTTCTCTTAGCCAGATTCGCGCGCGCAAGGCGAGTGTTTTGGCGGGTTTCTCGACAAGCGCACGGCCCGAGATTGCACGCTCGTCGTTAGTTACTATGGTCGCGCAGGGCTTTCCCTTCCAAAAAGTCGAGGTGCTTTATGATCCGTTCCGTCCTCTGCGCATGCGCCGCTGTGAGCGCTCTCTTTGCCGCAAGCGCCCACGCGCAATCCGCCGATGAAAGCTTCGGAGGAGCCAAGGGCGCCGACCTCTCGATCGACGCGATGGAGCCCGATGGGTCAGACATCACGATTGGGCGCGCAGGAGAGTACCCCGCTGATATTGCACGCTTTCTTCTGGCGACGGGCGCGGGAACAGCGAACCTTTCGCCCGATGGAGAGACCATCGCGTTTGCGTGGGACGTGACGGGTCAACCCGAATTGTGGGTGATGCCGGCAACCGGCGATCAGCCCAAACAGATAACCTTCAAAACCGGGGTGCGCGCGCCGATTTGGACGCCGGACGGCTCCCGGCTGTTCTTCTCCGCCGACCGCGACGGAAACGAGCAACCCGGTTATTTCGCCCTATCCGCAGACGGCACCACCGAGACCGAAGTGCTTCCCGCCAAGCGCGGGGATTTCCGCAGCTTTGGCGATTTCGCCAAGGATGGCAGCTTCGTCTACGCTTCCACCGCGCGCGGGGCCGGTGTGTTCGACATCTATCGCGGCACGCTCGACGGCAAGAGCGAGCTGATCCTTGAAAGCGAATACGGGCTCTACGCGCGTTCCATCTCGCCCGATGGGAGATACGCGCTGATTACCGAAAGCGTGGGCGCGGCGGCGAACAACCTCTACCTCATGGATCTGGCGAGCAAAGAATTGACCACGATCAGCAAACCGCCGGTCGAGGACTATGCCAGCCACACGCTGGGCGGCTTTGAGTGGCTTCCCAATTCGAAGGGTTTCTATTTCTCGACCAATCTCTATCGCGAATTCGGAACGCTGGCGTTTTACGACATGGAAAGCGGAAGCTTTGAGCGCGTTTTTGAAAGCGAGCACGATATCGGCAACCTACAGCTTTGTGGACCGGGCGACGGCGGCTCGTATCTCTTCTGGAAGGAGAACGACAACGGCTTCGACACGCTAAAGGGCTGGCACACGATCGAGAAGCGTCCGCTTGCCATGCCCGGCCTGCCCGAAGGCAAGTACGCGCTCGATTGCGAGGGCACCGAAAATCCCAAGCTGATGGTGCGGGTCAATGGCTGGCAGACACCGGGCGAAATCTGGATGATCGATGTCACCAGCGGTCAGGCGGACAAGGTGTTCGCCGCCAACCTTGCCGGGCTTGATCCCGAACGCCTGGTCCGCCCACAAGTGGTGCGCATGCCCGCGCGCGACGGGGTTGAGCTTCAAGGGCTGCTCTACCTTCCTCCGGGCGCGGGCACTGGCGAAGACGCGCCGCCGGTGATCTTCGATGTGCATGGCGGTCCATCGGGCCAGTCGCAGGCGAATTTCGAACCCGTGACCCAGTATCACGTCGCGCGCGGGGTGGCTGTCTTCCAGCCCAATGTGCGCGGCAGCACGGGGCTTGGGCGCACTTACGGCATGCTCGATGACCGCGAAAAGCGGCTCGATTCGGTCACCGATCTGGTCGACATGCTGGACTATCTGGGCGCGCAGGGCCTGGTTGACCCCGAAAACGCCGCGGTGCTCGGCGGCTCTTACGGCGGATACATGGTCAACGCGGTGCTGGCCGAATACCCCGATATCTTCAAAGCGGGCGTCTCGTTGTTCGGCGTGGCCGACTGGATCACCGGGCTGGAGGTCGCCTCGCCCGCGCTCAAGGCGGCAGACCGGATCGAGTTCGGGGACATCACCGATCCCGAATGGCGCGAGTTCTACCGCGTCAACTCGCCAATCCGCAAAGCCGACCAGATCAAGGTGCCTGTGCTCTATTCGCACGGCGTCAAGGACCCGCGGATCGACATCTATGAGACCGAGGTGATGGTGAAGACGCTGCGCTCGAACGGCGTGCCCGCCCCCTTCATCCGCATGCCCGACGAAGGCCATGGCTGGCGCAAGCTCGCGAACCAGTTGTTCTACTACCGCAAGCAGGCCGAATTTATCGAGCAGCAGCTGGGAGTGGCCGAAGCGGAACAAAAGTCTGATTTAGAACACAAAACGGGCCGGTCTTTTTGAGAGGCCGGTCCGTTTGTGTTTGGAGTGTTGCGGGTGCGGGTGTTGTGGCCCGCGCGCGCGTTGTTTGGCGCTGGTGTCAGCGCTGGCGTTGGCGCTTGGTTTAGAAGGCGATGCGCACGCTGGCTCTTGCGGAGTGGCCGCTATAGCCGTCGTTGAAGTCGCCCAGATAGCCAAGGTCGATCGCAAAGCCCTGGCTGACCGCCACCGAGACCCCCGC